>CAVZIK010000009.1:0-35980 GCA_963775295.1 uncultured Actinomycetes bacterium | reverse complement strand
GCCCAGCCCCCGTAGCGTCCACTTGTATCCGAACTGGTCGATGAGCAGCACCGTGATCGGCCCCCAGATCACCGCGCCCAGACCGAAGCCGCCGGTGAGGATCCGGAGGCCATGCCCCGTCGTTCAGGGAAGAACCGCATCAGGTTGGCCATGGTCGCGCCGGGGCAGGTCATACCCCCGACACCCGCGACAAAGGCGAAAGCGTAGAGAAGGCCGAGGTTGGTCGCGAAGCTGAGGAGGATGGTGCCGGCGCTGAGAACGGCGCCCGCGATGAGGAGCAGCGTCGGCGGGCGTATATACTGCAGGAGCTTGCCGGCCAGCAGAGCGCAGGCTGACGGAAGGCCGACGATCAGGGTAAATGCGAGAGAGACGTCCCCTGGAGACCAGTGGTACAACGCCTTCATGGGCTCGACCAGTACGCTCCAGGCATAGAAAAACCCGCAGCAGAGGCTGGCGAGCGTGGACGCGCCCAGCGTCACCCAGCGGCTGGCAGCGTAGGCGTCGGGCTCGAGCGAGAGAGTATGCACGGAGGGCTCCAGCGTGGCTTGTTGACAGTCCGGTCCGCCCGATTCTACCCTGACAGCAGCTCGCCGTGCGGACCGCTCAGGAGGCGTCCAGCGGAAAGGGAGGCCGTCGCCCCCTGACGATTAGGGCGTCGCGGGCTTCGTCCCCACCGCTATCTGCCCGGGGTACATCGGCCAGACACTCGTCCACACGTCGCTGTGGATCGCCGTGCCGTCCGGCAGAGTGACCGTGCGGGTGGTCTTCAACTTGCGGCCTGTCTGGCCCGAGTCGATGACTCTCGTCTTTCCTACCGCAAGCGTCGGGTCGTTGACTTTGACCATGGTCGGGCTTCTGATGTCGTAGAAGTTGCCGACCGTGTAACCGACCGTGCGGCCGTCGCTGGTCCCGAAGATGGAGATGGTCGTCGTTATGCCGTCCGACGTCCCCTTGATCCAGACGTAGTGGCCGGTGTCGTTGACGAACCGCAAGTTCTTGCCCCCACCTGTGACGGTCGCATCGCGGCCCTTGGGATAGTGGTTGATGTAGATGGAATGGTTGTGCCTCTCGGTGACCTTCAGGCCCGCGAAGAACACGGCGTTGAACATCGTGGTGGACACCTGGCAGATGCCGCCGCCCAGAACGTCCTCGAGGGTGTTGGGGCCGACGATGCCGGGAGCCAACTTGTAGCCGCGGGCTTCAGTGCGGGGCCCGATCTGCTGGTCAAAGTTGTACTCCTGCCCCGGCGCCAGGAGGACATTGGTCGCGTATTGGGTGGTGATGCGGACGTTCTGCTGCCGGTTGGGCGGACACACGTACTTGGTGGTGAACGTCGACAATTGGGTCGTAAAGGTCTCCGCCTGGGCCTTCGCCGTGGTGAAGTCGGGCTCCACGCTGGTCACCGCCACCTCGGCGGACCGGCCGGTGGCCTTGCCGGCTATCGCGTCCAGGGCCTTCGCCGTAGCGGTCACGTCGAGCGTCTCGCCGTTTACCGACGGGATGACCTTGATGATCGCGCCATCAGGGCTGGTGAGCCCCGCGTTCACCGGGTCTCTGTTCACCTCGGGGATCAGCCCGTTGAGGAAGTTCCACATGGCGCCCTCGGACAGGTAGGGCACCATGGTGGGAACGCCGCCGGAGTAGTCGGTCCGGAACTCCATCCATGTGGCGATCTGCTGCGGGGAGATGGTCCACTGCTTGTCGTGACTGATGAGCGTGATGGGAGCGCTCATCATCAACTGGGCCTGCTGCTGAGCCGCGGCGTTGTCCGCGGTAAGGACTGCGGCCGTCTTGGTGACCAGGGGGATCTCCACCGTGCCGGTGTGCAGGGTCACGAAACGAGACTCGAGTTCGGCGCCGAGCGCGGCGGTGTCCACATCCCGGCCGGTGGTCTCGGGGATCACCTTCACGGCGCCGTTCTCCATCTTGAGCCAAGCATTCTGAGGAGTCACGTGCAACTTGGTGGCGATGTGCGCCATCAGAGCGTCGACCTTGGCCTGGTCCACCGAGCCGTGGAGGGACAGGTCCCGGCCATGGCGGTAGAGGTCGAAGCGCGCCACGATGTCTTCGAAGAAGTTCCCCTTATGGGTAAGGGCGAGCGCTTCCGTCACCACAGCCTGTACGTCGATGACCCGGCCCACATCCTCGGGAGTGACGGTCCACGTCTCGCCGCCGCCGGTGAGGGTCACCGGGCCACCGGCGCTCTGCACCAGGTTCTGCAGGGTTACCGTCGCCTGATCCACCGTCTGGCCCCGCAGGTATACCCCGTTGGCCGTGACGCCGGCGTGGATCTCTCCGTAGCAGACGATCCAGTCCGCGAGGACGGCGCCCCCGCCCAGGACCACTATCACGGCGAAGGCGATGACGACCCAGAACCACCAGGTCCTCTCAGGCGCTTCTTCGTGCCGGTCCCTTGCTGCAAAGCCTCGCCTTTCACGTCAGGGAAGACTATCTCCGAATTCGCGGCCGGGCGGGCGGCCCCTCCATGATGCCCCGGTTCGTGCGACAAGTACAATGCCTTCATGAGACAGATCGCGGTGTGCGCGCACAGAGGAGCGTCCGAGGGGAGACGGCCGGGCACGCTGGAATCGTTCCGGCGCGCTGCGGAGAGCCGGTTCGACTACGTGGAGTTCGACGTACGCCGCCTGGCGGACGGTGCCCTCGTGGCTTTCCACGACCCCGCCTGCAACGGGCGAGTTCTGTCCGGCCTCACCCTCGACGAACTCCAAGGGGAAGCGGGCTATGCCGTACCCCGGGTGGAAGACGTCATGACCGCCATGCGGGGCCTCACCAAGGCCCACATCGACCTCAAGGAGCCGGGGTACGAATCCCGAGTGCTGGCTCTGGCGAACGCGATCCTGGGGCCCGGCTCCTACGTGGTCACCACCCTCGAGGACGGCATGGTCGTGACGATCAAGCGCCTCTCCCCCGGCGTGCGGGTGGGGCTGTCCCTCGGGCGCGACCTCGCCGGCGAACGGTTGTGGACGCGGGCGAGTGTGCGGGTGAGCGAACTCCTTCCCCAGCGGCGGCTGCGCGCCTGCGGGGCCGACTTCGTCTCGGTCCACCACCGGCTCGCCCGCCTGAACGTGCTGCGCGTGGCGAAGCGGATGGGGATGCCCGTCTTCATCTGGACCGTCAACGACCGAAAGCGCCTCACCCGATTCGCGCGAAGCCGCGTGGTCGAGTGCATCGTCACCGACGAGCCCGAAAAGGCTGCCCAGTTGCTGGGGCTCACTTCACCGAGTCCACCAGCGCCTTGACGTTTTCGAACTTCGCATCCGGCGGCACGGCGCAGCCCATGGCCAGGATGAAGCCGTCCGGGCCCACCTCGGTCAGCAGCCGGTGGCAGTAGGCCTTGACGTCGTCAGGCGTTCCCAGCGTAAGCAGCGCCGGCGGCACATCGCCCAGGATGCACATATGCCCCGCCAAGATCTTCTTAGCCCGAAAGATATCGGTCTTGCCGTCAAGAGCGAGGACGCAGCTGCGGGCCGGTAGTTCCAGCAATCGCTCGATCTCCCGGTCCCAATTCGCGTCGAAGTGAAGCACCGGGATGCCGCCCTCATCCGCGACGATCTCCACCAGTTCCTTCATATACGGCCAGACGAAGCGGTCCCACAGCCGCGGGGAGAGGAACTCCGGCGCCGTCCGCCAGCCTCCCACCCAGTGGCCGATGGGGCCACCCGCCCGGACTATCCGCCGAGCCTCCTCGCGCTTGGCGATCATCATGGCGTCCATCGCCGCCTGAACCCTGCTCGGCATCTTGAAGAGGTCGAGGGTGAACTCCTTGACCGTGCGGCCGCCACAGAGGTGCTCGTAGGGATGGTCGATGCTACTCGGGGCGAAAACGGCATATCCGCGCTTCTCGCATTCTGCCGTCCACCGGGGGTCGGCCTCTTCCAGGACCGCGGCTGCAGCCAGCGCGTCCCCAGATGCCGCTCAACATACTCGCCGAACCAAGCATCCCAGCCATCGCGAGCGATCCGGTCGTAATCTTTCGGCAGAATGCGTACCTGCTCGTCGAGTTGCCACAGAGTGTTCTCCGGCAACTCCCGGCCCGGCAGCATCACCGGGGACAACCACAACATGCCGAGCGCCGCGGGCAGGAAGACGGCGGCCTGGGTGGAGTCGATGTCCCCCAGGAGCTCCAAGGTGGCGACCATCGCCGCGCCCGCCACTTCGGCGTCTCGCGCGAAATCGGCCAGCGTGAGACCCGCCGTTCGGGCCGTGAAGGCGTCCATATAGAGGGAGATCGGGACTCTGTCCGGAGTACCGCAGGCCGCGGCGGTACGGAGCCGCTCCCATCGTCTGACAAGAAGGGCCCCGGCGGACGTCTCTGCTGTGCCTTTCGCCTCCATCGCTTACCTCCCACTGCGAGCGGCCTCTGGATGAGTCTAGGAAGCGCAGATTAGGCCCGGATAAGACCCTGATGAGAGAGCCTTTAGATCATGTGCGGCGCGCCTGCGCCGCCGAGGTCAGCAACCTCAGCCAAAGCCGCTGCGCTCCTGCGTATGGCCCCATTTTGGGTCGAGCAGAGGACCGTTGCGCAGGTAACTGGCGAAGGTCTGGCGGGTGGAGGGCGAACCGCAGGCCGGGCAGTTCTTCTCCTCATCCTTGAGAACGGTCTCTGCCTGGATCTGGAAAGACTGCTTGCACGTGCCGCACACCAGGTCGAGCCGGGCCATCAACGCACTCCCACTTCATCGGCAACAAGCTTGAACACGCGGCCACAGACAGATGTGCAGGCGCCGCACTCGGTGCAGAGTTCTGGGTCGATACGGGGAGCGGAGAAGATGCCGTCCTGGACGATCGCGCCCACCGGGCAGTAGTGCACGGCGGGGCACGGATGGTTCCTCGGGCACGCGTCGGCGTTGATGCGGATCACTTCTCGAGGACCTCCATTTTGTGGGACAGTTGGCGGGAAAGAACCTCGTCGAGGAGGTCGCAGGCTTCAGAAAGCCGCGAATCGATGATCTCCCAGAGCACCCGCCCCCCCTGACGGGAGCGCTTCACCAGACCCTCACGCTGAAGTAGAGCTAAATGCTGGGACACGTTCGGACGGCTCACCTCCAGGGTATCCGCCAGTTCGCTGGGTGTTCGTGCCCCTTTGCACAAGAGATGCATGATCTCGTGGCGGGTCGGGTTACCGAGCGCCGCGAAAACGGCCGCGTGGAGGCTATAGCGCTGTCGATCGTCGGTCATGACCATAGTATTGCACAATTGCGCAATACCGCAATCGCCCTCGGTCGACCACTCGCTCGGGCGGGGCGTCCGTCGGCCGGCGCTGGCACCGGGCACGAACATGGTCTTCCCCGTGAAGACAAACAGAACCCTGAGTGAACTCGCTTTTCATCTTTCAACGGTTCTTACTTTGTTCCCGCTTCGCTGTACTCTGCGGTCATTTATTACCGCATTTCATTAGCGGGCCCTTTTGTAAGCTCCTCAGATGCTGCGTCTGAACTCTCAGGGCTCAGAAAACATCTTACTTCGTCTTCCCTGAACTCAACCTGAACGGGTGGCAGACGACGTTCTCCGTCCTGGCGATGATGTCGTTCTGCAGGCTCCTGCGCAGCCCGCAGAGCATCCGACCGCTTCTTCCGAGAGCTGCCACACAGGCAGAGACCAGCCAGTTTTACGCCCACGGTCCTCTTTGCCGTAGCCTACGGTTTTTTTTTTTTTTTTTTTTTTTTTTTTTTTTTTTTTTTTTTTTTTTTTTTTTTTTTTTTTTTTTTTTTTTTTTTAAAAAAAAAAAAAAAAAAAAAAAAAAAATAAAGAAGATGATCCTCTCGTCGGTCTCGTTATTGCCTAACGCGATGGCGGAGCAGGCAAAGTCAATAGGATCTCGTCCCCTTCTTCTACTCTTTGGGCATATCCCACTTGATGAACCGCCAGTAAGGGGCATTCACTCGCTTCCGGTAGGCGTCCATGTCCACACCGTGCCAATCGTAGAAGCCCACGCCGGTCTTTGCGCCCAGATCACCTCTGGCGACCCGCTCGCTGATGGCGGGCGGGGCCTCGGGATGTTGCTGAGTGAGGGAAACACGGCGTTGCAGGTGTGCATGTTCAGCGTCAGATCGCCGTTGTCGAAGTGCTCGAAGATACCGATGGAGGTATAGCGGGGGCAGAAGCTGTAATTCAGGCAAGTGTCGATATCCCGGGGATCGGCGATGCCGCTCTCCACAAGATTGAGCGCCTCTCTCCAGAGGGCGAACTGGAGACGGTTACCGATAAAGCCGGGAGCCGGCTTCTTGAGGATAACGGGCTTGCGATCGAGGGACTCGAGCAGCTCTTTGACGAACTGGAGAACTCCTGCGCCGGTGTCGGAGCCGCCGCAGATCTCGAAGAAGGGGACCATGTGAGCCGGGTTGAACGGGTGGGTGACTAGGATGCGGTCCTTGTATTTGACGGCCTTTTCGGCCAGAACGTCGGGCACGAACGACGAGCTCACAGAGCAGATCGCCTTGATGCGGGGACACGTCTCCTCGAGCCGGGCGTATATCTCGTGCTTCAGGTCGATGGCCTCGGTCACACACTCAAAGACGACATCGCAGTCGGCGATATCGCTGTAGTCCGTGGAGTACGTGAGGTACTTCTCGCAGATGGCCAACTGCTCTTCGGGCATGAGCCCTTGGTCGATCAGCTGGCGGAAATAACCGTCGTACGTCTTCTTGTATTCGGGTGTCATCTCCGCGCGCCGCACGAGGCACGTGGTGCGATAGCCGTGACCGGTGCTGAGCACGGCCAGACTGTCCCCTATCATGCCGGCGCCGATTATGCCGATGTGTTCGTACCGTATCGAGCTTCATAAAGTATCCATTCCTGCCGCGGGGTCACGCGATCGGGTAGACGCTCCCCGGCGCATACCGCCACCAGACCGTGCAACCACTGGTACTCGGCGGCGCCGGTCTCAAAGACGGGGCACGTTCTGAAATAGTACTCGCTCGGTTCGCACCTCTCGCCGCGCGCCAGCCGGTCCATGACGGGCTTAGGCCCTGTGCGGAATCCCGGGATTGCGCACGTAGATCAACGCGCCATCATCCGTCTCCAGAGTGTACCGAGCTTCTATCTCCGTCACCCCATCGGGCCGGGTGACCTGCCAATCCGCCCCTCCGGCAAGACTCTTCCGGAGAGCCTCGGCCCCGCAAACGAGCCACCCTCGATCGCAATGATCCTTCGTAGGCCGTGGGGACCATCTCCCACGACGATGGCGGGCCCCACCTCCACGGTCGCCTTGAACAGAAGCCGCAGTTCGGGTTCGGTTCCGCTCGAAGTCTCCCCGGGTCGCATGCCGATCACACCATGCGGCGAACGATGGCGGCAATATCCTCCGGCGTGGGATCGCGGGGGTTGGTCGGCCGTTGGGCGCTGTCCATGGTCTCGCTCACGATCGTTGGGATGTGGCTTTCCTGGAAGCCCAGATCTCTCAGCCGGGCCGCGATGCCGATCTCCGCCAGCAGCGCCTCGAGCCGAGCAAACCGTCATCCGCGAATCCCATGGCTTTGAATATGGCATCGATCTTGGCCCCCACCGCCGGGGCGTTGTAGGCGAGCACCACCGGCAGCGCCATGCCCACGGCTTGGCCGTGGGGCATGTGGTACAGGGCGCACAGCGGCATGGCCAGGGCGTGGCACAAGCCCAATTTGGAGTTCATGCCGGCGGTCATGGCCATGGTGGCGCCGATCTGCATCTTCTCGCGCAGGCCCAGATCCTGGCCATCGTTGCAGGCCGCGGCGATAGTTGCGGCTGAGCAGCTCGATGGCCCGCAGGGAGAACAGCTCCGTAGCCGGCCCAGCGTTCTTGGAAATGTAGGACTCCGTGGCATGCACCAGGGCGTCTGTGCCGCTGCGGGCCGTCACGCGCGGCGGCATCGAAATGGTCATCAAGCGGATCGGTGAGAGCGACGGTGGGGCAGATCTTCTGGCTGATGACGAGGAACTTGGTGTGCCGCGCCTCGTCGATCAGCACCACGCCGTCCGAGATCTCGCTGCCGGTTCCCGAGGTGGTGGGCACCGTGACCACCTTTATCGACGGCACGCCCGGCACCTTGTCGACTCCGGCGTAGTCGCGAATGTGGCCGCCGAACGAGCCGATCACGGCCAGGCCCTTGGCCACATCCAGCACGCTGCCGCCGCCCACCGCCACGATGACATCGAACCTCTTCAAGTCCAGTTGGGCGACGAGAGTATCGAACAGATCCACTGTTGGCTCGTAGTTCACGGCGTCACAGATCGTGTAGTCGATGCCGGCTCCCGCAGCGAATCGAGTACGGGCTCGACCACGCCCAGCGATAGCAGAAGCTGGTCGGTCAACACCAAGGGACTGCGGCAGCCGAGCCGAGCCACCACCGCTCCGGCGTGCCCGCCAGCCCCTGTCCGTGGCGCCAGCTCGTCGGAAAGTCGAATGCCGCCATGGAAGCCATCGATCATGTGAGCTCTCCTCGATTCGTGCCGGCCGTGATGGTGACGCCTGTCATGTCCTCCACCCAGCGGACCATCTCGCTGATGCTGCTGCCCTTTTCCGCGTGCTGAGCGCGGCTCGCCACAGTTGCTGACCCGTCCCGCACAGCGGGACAGGGATGGACTCGTCACCGGCCAGGCGCATGGCGATGCCGATGTCCTTGACCATCAGTTCCAGCTTGAACGCGTCATCGAACGTGCGGCTGGTGATGCGCTGCCGGATATGGGTCTGGCTGATCCAGGACCTGCCGGTCGAGACGTTCAGCACATCCGTCATCATCTCGGGGTCCAGGCCAAGCTTCTTTCCGATGGCCAACCCCTCGGCGGTGGCCATGAAGGTCATGGCGGTGACCAAGTTGTTGATGCATTTCATGGTGTGCCCGGCCCCGATACTGCCCAGGTGGAAGACCTGCTTGCCCATGACCTCGAGCAGCGGCATCACCCGGTCCAGCGCGGCGGCCTCTCCGCCCGCCATAAAGACCAGTCGGCCGGTCTGCGCGCCGACTTGGGCGCCGGAGACCGGCGCGTCCACCATTGCCACGCCGGAGCCGGCCAACGCCTTCGCGGTCTCGATGGTCACCAGGGCTCGCAAGAAGAAGTATCCAGCAGCAGCGCGCCTTCGGAGAAGCCGTCGATCAACCCGTCTTCTCCCAGGGCCACCTCTTGCACATATTTGCCGGATGGCAGCATCGTCACGACTATGGCTGACGCTTGGGCCACTTCCGCCGGCGATCGCGCCAGTTTGACCCCTGGGATCTCTCCGATGGCCCGCTGGACGGCGGCCTGGTCCTTGTCATGCACGGTCAGCGAATAGCCCGCCCGGGACAGGTTCACGGCCATCGGCAAACCCATCACGCCCAGGCCGATGAATCCGATCGGGGGCTTGCTCACTGAAGGGCTCCTCCTACTTAGTGCAGTCGAGAACGGGTGCCGAACGCGCCATAACCACACTATACCTTGGCCATTGGCTCACTATCACCGACGCTCACTCTCCCCCAGCGGCATGGGAGAATAGGGCGATGCTTCCGGGTCGCAGGTGCAGCCAGATCCTTCTGATCCTTCTGATCGGGGACCCAGATGCCACCGCTTCGCATTCTTTTCTACAGCGGGTCTATCGGCCTTGGGCACGTAACCCGCGACATGGCCATCGCCCAAGCGATCAGAAACCTATCTCCGGACGCACAGATCGAGTGGCTTGCCTCCTCGCCGGCCCGAGAGCATCTGGTCGAAGGAGGAGAACGCCTGCATCCGGACGCATTCCGCCTTAGTGACGCGACCGGCGCCGCCGAGGCGTTCATAAGCCCGGCGAGCTTCAACATAACCCGGTGGGCCGTGGCGGTGCGCAAGAGGTGGGCTGCCGATGGCCGCCTTGCCCTCTCCGTCGCGGCCGCGGGTGACTACGACGCACTGATCGGTGACGAAGCCTACGATGTCGCCATGGCGTTGACGGGAGGGGCTGCGCCTCCAAGGTGCCCGTGTTTTGTTCTCTATGATTTCGTGGGACTCGACCGAATGAGCGCCCATCCGCTCGAATGGATAGGCGTCGAGGCGATCAACCGGGCTTGGGCGCGGGATCCACGAGGCCACTACCAGGCGGTGTTTCTGGGCGACGCAGAGGACCTCCCTCCTCGCCGCTTCGGTCTGTTCGGGCCCTCCCGAAAGCGTTGGGCAGAGCGCAACACCTCGATCGTCGGCCATGTCATGCCGTTCGATGTGGGATCGCTGGATGATCGTACCCGGCTGAGAGCCGAGTTGGGCTATGGTCCCGAGCCCCTCGTGATAGTCTCGGTCGGCGGTACGACTGCCGGCTCGAGGTTGCTCGATCGCTGCCTGGAAGTGTTTCCCCTGGTGCGACGCGAGCTCCCAGAGCTCCGCATAATGCTCGTGGGCGGTCCGCGGCTGGCGCTGCCGGCAGGCAACCTGCCCTCCGGCGTGAGCGCGAGAGAATACATACCCAGGCTCTACGAGCACTTTGCCGTGTGCGACCTGGCGATCGTCCAAGGGGGCGGGACCACGACTCTGGAACTGACCGCCCTTCGGCGACCGTTCCTCTTCTTCCCCTTACATGGTCATTGCGAGCAGGTGAAGTATGTGGCGGTGCGGCAGAAGAGACTGGGAGCGGGCGTGCAGCTCAGCCTGAATGACACATCATTGACTGCTCTCTGCCGGCAGATCACCTCGACGATCTGTCAGGAGGTCCACTATCCCCCGATCAGGATGGATGGAGCCCGGCAGATCGCCCGGATGGTGGTGGAGGCCGGCGGGCAGAGGCCGGACTGCGCGCCGTAGCGGCCCGCCCATACGCGCCGCGTCGCCACCAGCCGTTGAGGCTTGAGGGGCAGATCCAGGGCATCGCATGCGTTGGTGACCGAGGCATCGGTAGCGAGGGGCTGACCGGCGTGACCGTGCCTGGTCCCGCCCGGACTCTACCACGGCTACATGCCCGGCTCATCATGGCCCGGATGCGCACCGCCCTCGGGCGCCCCGCCCATCATGCGAAGCATCATGCGTCCCCCGGTGCGGAAGAAACGCCAGACGAGCACCGCCGCCACCAGTAGGAAGACGATGTTGAGCACCGTCGTATAGTTGAGACTGATATGGGCCTCGATAACCTGGACGTTGCGAACGGTGGGGACAAGGCCCAGCGCCCCGAAGACGATCTCGACGAAGTAGCCGGCGACGACCATGGTCGCGTAGAAGCTCCCGGCAATGAAGAGCATGGCTTTGGTCCCGTAGTATTTTCGATAGATGAGCAGGATGGGGATGATGATGAGATCGGCGAAGATGAAGCTGACCACACCCCCGAAGCTTATGCCCCCATTCCAGAGCACGGCCGCCAGGGGCACGTTACCGACGGAACACACGAAGCTGATGACGGCCACCAAGGGTCCGATCAAAGGCCCCCAGATCTTGCTGAGCAGCGGGTGCCCGTCGAAGAACAGGCGCTGCCAGAACGTGGCCGGTACCCAAGCCGCCAGCGCCCCGGCGATGAGCAGGCCGAGCACGATATCGCGCAGGATGGCCGCCCACTCCATCACGAACACGTACGCCACGGAGGTGAAACCGGCCGGAGAGCGCAGCCGCTTCCAGAGGCTCCCCGGCACCTTGATACTCATATCCATGGCGGCGTGACCCTCCATGGAACCGGCGATCCCCTTTTCCGCCTGCTTCCGGGCGGCGTCGACCACCTGTTTGCGCAGAAAGAGTCGGAATAGGAGGGCTATGAGGATGATCATGAGCGGGCCGCCGACGAATTCGGCCAGGGTGAACTGCCAGGACAAGAGGAGCGCGAGAATGATGCCGAGCTCGATGACGAGATTGGTCGAGGCGATCTCGAACGCCATGGCGGCGGTGAAGCTGGCCCCCTTGACGAACAAGGAGCGCGCTAGGGCCACGGCCGCATAGGAGCAGGAGGAGGAGGCAGCGCCAAGGCCGCTGGCGACCGCAAGGGTGCGTGGCCGGTCATCCCCCAGCAGGCGAATGATCGTCGCACGGCGTACCAGAGCTTGAACGATTGCAGACAGGGTGAAGCCCAAAACGAGGGCCCAGAGGATCTGCCAGGTCATGGAGCCGGCGATCGCAAGCGCGTGCACTATGGCGTGCAATATGCTCAAGAGGGCTCCTCTCTCGGTCCGCGATCGCCGCACCGCGCGGGCCGCACCAAGGCGAGTCCGATAAACCATGCGTCACACCTGTCGTTCTCCCATCCACCTCTCGAGGCGAAACCCGTGCGGATGATTCCATCCGGACCGATCCGGGAAGATAGACGATGCTTCGGGGCGACGAGATGCCAGGGCGCAAGAGCCTGGCCCAGGGTAGGAGGATCTGTCGATGAGCGGGCCAAGAACAGCGGCTTTGTGTGCCGGCGGAATCGTGGTGGCGCTTGCGGCAGGTCTGCTTTTCGCCGCCTGCCAGTCCTCTGTCGTGCCGACGACGTCGAGCACCGGTGTCCCCTCTGCGGCCGGCTCGACCACCACGCCGGCGGACGTATCCCTCGGCGAGACCATCTTCCAGTACGGCACGGACGCCTCCGGAAAGCCCATCCCCCGCAGCGGGGTCGCGGGGATGATGGGGTCGGCTCCGGCGTGCGCGGACTGCCACGGCTCTGGCGCTCGCGGCCAGACCATCCAAATAATGATGAGGCAGGTCGAGGTCCCCGATATCCGTTGGATCACGCTGATAGCGCCTCCCACGGACCCAGGCGACAAGGCATTCGATCCGGACAGCTTCTTCTTGGCCGTGACTCAGGGGCTGGATCCGAACGGCAGCTCACTCGAGGCGCCCATGCCCCGCTGGCAATTGACCCGGACCCAAAGTGACGCCATCATCGAGTATCTGAAGACGCTGTAGGTGCTTCCCCTGTGGCTTCCGGCGCCGTGCCATAGGGGCATATACGGAGGATGGGACCACATACTCGATAGCGCTGAACCTCACCGCGACGAACCCCACCCAGGACATTGCGGGCACATACGCTTCGGCGATCGTGAACGGTTCGAAGCTCGAGTTCACTCTCGCGGAGGGATTCGACTCACGGGGGGGGATCGGCGGCAAGTAGCACGGTCGCAGATCGGGCCTTCGGCCGCCTCTACGGTTGGAACTGCTCGTCGATTTTGACTACCAGCGGGCCGTCCCGCTCGATCCACCAGGGGGACCTGTGCAGGTGGATGGCGTCGGCCGGCGGCGTAGCGTTCCAGAAGTTCTTGAACTGGGCCCACGTGACAGGGTGGTGCATTATCTCGTTCCAGGCGAAGGTGCTGATCCAGGTGGACGTGGTGATGGCCACGGAGTCGGACACCTCGAATACCCGTTTCTGCGGGTTATCGTTCTGGATCCAGTAGTCGTCCTCCACGTGTTCACCCGGCGCGATCTCGCCGGCCGCGACGGCAGCCGCGTCGGCGGCCGCCCCGGTGAGATACTCCGCGTAGTCGATGCTGATGTAGCGCTTGCCATCCTTGATGTACACCTTGTCGATGTAACCCATGGCCTTGATGTGGCCGTTTGCCAGCCGGATCTCGGCCGTCGATAGCTTCTCCGTGGTCGTGGTGGTCTCCTCGAGACCGGTCGTCGTAGTCCCTTCGAGACTGGTCGTAGTGGTCACCGGTTGGGTCGTGGTGGTCACAGCTTGGCTCGTGGGGGTCATTAGCTGGGTGGCGGCCGTTGACGGGACCGTGGTCTGGTCGGTGATAACAAGGATGGGTTGGCCATTGCCCAGGTGTTTGATAGCCGCCAGACTGCCGACCGTTATGGCAGCCACGAGCACGATGGCGATGGATGCAAGGGCCGCGATGCGCAGGCCGCTCATCCTCCTTGGCATGAAAGCTCCTTTCCGGCCGCCGGCTCGCGCGTTGGCCTGCTCCTCGATCCTGGCCCATACGTCGCCTCGGTCCACCGAGCCGGAGAGCCTATCCAGCGTTTCTTCCAGTTGCCGGTCCTCGTTCATCGCGTGATCCCCTGAGCCGATCCTTCGAGTGATTCCTTGAGTGCTTGGCGAGCGCGGTGGAGGTGCTGTCTGACCGTGCCTTCGGAAACGTGCATGACGTCGGCCACTTCCCGAGCAGTCAACTCGTCGACGTAGTGAAGGGCGAGGGCGGTGCGCTGTTTGAGAGGCAGCCTCAACAGCCGCTCCCAGATCCCTTTGTCCGTGGCCGAGACCCGCTGTGGCGCCCGGTACTGCTCTTCGATCTTGAGCAGAAGCCTGGCTTGCCTCCCGAGAGAGCGATGGTGGTCACGGATCTGGTTCAAGGCGACTCTTCGGACCCACCCGGCCGGGTCCTCGTAGGTGGCCAAGCGATCCCAGCCAAGCACGAGACGGACGAAGGCTTCCTGGACCGCGTCCGAGGCCTCCTCTCGGTCACCGGCCACGATGGTCAGCGCCCTGACCAGCCGATCGTACTCGTGCTCAAACACGTCTTCAGGACGCGCGTACCGCGCGGACGTCCCGAGTCGACCCTCGCCTATCAGCCGGTCGTTCAAGCTGGTCACGCTCCGGGTCTCTGAGAACCGTTTGACATCAGTGCGCACCTAGCCGGCCCATCCCTGGATCTCATGTCTATCAGCCTGTTCCTGATAGACACGCACGAGAAGGTCAAATCGATGACATGGGCCACAAGGAAGTCAAGAGGAGTCGGGCGACGTGCAGGGACTCGCTGACGCGCAGCTTTGAAAGGAAGCAGGAGGCCCGGAAACCATCACGGCGTAACGGTGCGACCACTCATGTCTTCAGCGGGGTGGATCGAACCCCCACTTCCGCATGACTCACTCGCCCTTCAGGGTTTCACCAGGGCACGCAGCATCTGGATCTTGGTCGAACCCATCATGGGCACGTTGTCGAGTTGGTCTATGGTCGCGAACGGACCGTGCATCTGCCGGTAGGCAATGATCGCCTCGGCGATCTTCGGGCCGATCCCGGGCAACACTTCTAATTCTTCTTGGGTGCCGGCGGAAAGCGAGACGATCGGCTGCACACGATATTTGTCGCCTTCAACGAACACCCGGAAGTCGCCCTGCCAAACCACCTCGTCCGTGGGCTGCCCTTTTTTGTCGCGAGAATGCACCCGGAGCGTCATGTGCGCGCCGTTCCTGGCATAGCCGACGGGAGCGTAGCAGTAGAAGGTGTTCTGGGGATCTTTGTCCCACTCACGCTGTTGGTAGATCGCCTCCGGGACGATGGCCGGTTCGCCCTCAACCAGGCACCCCGCCACTAAGTCAGGCTCCCACTTTTCCCCCGGCCCTGGCTTGACATGGAAGTTGATTTCCACCCCGGCCCAACTCGTGTTGCCGATGTCCAGGATGTCGTGCAGGCGCTCGATACTCGGCGTTCCGACAAGCTCGGCCATGCGAGATCCCCTTTCTCGTCGACCCTTCGGGCCTCTGCCCAGCGCCTCGGCGCAGAGCACGCAAACCTCCGTGTCCGCGGGCCGCTGGGCTGGGCTTTTCGCGGCAGTGCCGATGTCATACCCAACGCCGGGAACGACAAACGTCACCAGGCAGCCATCGCCGTTTCGCGCACGACTCGCATCCGTTGCCTTGGCTCAGATCGAGTAGCCGGTCAGGGCACCCTCGCGAATGGCGTCCACTATCCAACCGGGTTCCCGGCAGCTGCCGATCACGTGGGTCTCGCTCACCAGGCCGCCGAGTTCCTCGATCGCGCGAGTGTTGGGGCCCCAGTCCTGAGTGGTCATGATGTTCTTGCCCTCGAGGACGAAGATCCGCTTGTCGGGAATCTGTACCTTCAAGCCCTTGTCCACAATCTGCTGATACTCGGTCTCAGACCAGATAGGTACGCGTTTCAGCTTGAACCACGGCCACAGGTTCTCGAGATCGTCCTTGGTCATCCCGTCGCCCAGTTCCGATCCCGCCCCATTGTGAGCTATGACCACTTGGCGGCCCCGCTTGACAAGGAACTCGGCCAGTTCACAGCCGTGGAGCGTGCCTCCCATGATGACCGCGCTGCTCGCCACCGGCATCCAGAGGCGGGTGAGTCTCTCCAGCCGGTGCGCCGAGAAGACCTTCAGAGCCAGCTTCAGCCGGCCGTGCAGCTTCTCGGTCTTGATCAGCTTGGGACTGTTGGCGCCGGGAAGATCGAACGCGGTGTGTGCCGCCCCGGCGGCTAGGACGAGAACATCCGGCTTCTCAGCCCGGATCACTTCGGGGGTCACGGCCTTCTTGAGGTGGACAGTGACCTTTTCCTTCTTGAGCTGTGTCGCGAAATAGCGGGTGAGATCGGTCAGTTCTTCCGTCTCCAGGTCCTTGACGATGGCTGCCACCGGCAGCAGCCCTCCGAGGCGTGGCTCCTTCTCGTAGAGCACCACCTCGTGGCCGCGCAGGGCGGCCACCCGGGCCGCCTCCATGCCGGCGGGCCCCCCACCGACCACGAGCACCTTCTTCTTGGCCGTAGCCGGCACACACTGGTAGTCAGAGACTATCTCCCGGCCCACGGTGGCGTTCACCCGGCATTCCAGCAACTTGTTCTTGTTGCGGCAATCGAAGCAGTACAGACAGCCGGTGCAGGGCCGGATGTCCTCGGGACGGCCTTCGCGCACCTTGTTGGGCAGTTCCGAGTCGGCGATCAGGCGGCGGGTCATGGCTACGAAATCAAGGCTGCCCTTCCGCAGATACTCCTCGCCCAGGTCGGGATCGAGACGGCAGGCGCTCCACACAGGGATGGTCACCCCTTTGCGTTTTACGGCCTCGACCAGCGGCACCGTGGCTCCCCTGCCCTTCCTGCTCCAATCGAGATCGGCGGGCAGATCGACGGGAGGCTCAGGGTAGAGGATGCGGTCGGGCTGCTGCAGCCCGCCCCGGTGGCCGTAGCGCTCGGACCGGACGTTGAGTCCATCGGCCACGGTGGCGACGAGCTTGGCCATCTCGGCGCCCTCTTCGAGCGTGGTCGCCAGCGGGTGGTTGTACTCGGCGGCGTTCATGAGCACGTGCACGGCGAAGGTGGGGCCACAGCGCCGCTTGGCCTCGGTCACGATACTTCTCAAGAAGCGGGTGCGGTTCTCGTAGCTCTGAGGCCCATATTCGTCTTCACGCCGGTTCCAGATGCGCGACAGGAAGGTGTTGCCTTGATGGCACGTGCCGTGGTTGATCTCGCAGGCATCGAAGCCGGCCCTGTAGGCTCGCTCGGCAGCCGCTGCCCACAAGTCGACCTGGTCCTCGATCTCCTGCTTGGTCATGGCCCGGCAGGGAAGAAAGTCGGGCCCCGGCAGTTCCTCCTGGGTGAGGGCCGAAGCGCACTTGACGTCGCGGATCTTGGGATCGCGGGGCAAGAGGCCAGTCGGGTCCCAGGGGCCGGAATGGAGCAACTGGATGGAGATCGGGCAACCGTGCTTGTGCACGGCTTCGGTGAGCCGCTGGAAGCCGGGGATCAGCCTGTCGTCGTCGAAGTGCAACTGCACTGCCTCGTAGGTGCCATCCGGGAGATAGTGCACGTGGTGGATGCCGAGCGGGTACTCCACTCCCGAGGATTCTACGACCAAGAAGCCGACCCCACCTTTGGCCAGCCGCTCGTACCAGGCGATCATGCGCGGCCCGACAGTCTGGTCGGCCTCCATGAAGGAGGTGCCGTTGGCCGTCTTGAGCATGCGGTTGCGAGTCTTGACGGGGCCGATCATCCCCGGTTCGAGGAGCTTCTCAAATCTTTGGGTCATGTCTGTGCGATCTCCCTCGATCACTCGCGCCTCAGCGCAAGGTCTCTTCCACGATCGTGGCGTTCGTCTTGAGGAATTGTACCGAGCGCTCGAGCCCCGCCTGCTCGTCCGGCGCCAACTCCCGCTCGAGGATCTCCTGGATCCCTGTCTTTCCCAGCCTGATGGGAACTCCCATGCTCATCCCCTGCTGGCCGTATTCGCCCTCCAAGACTGCGGAGCCCGCGAGGACCTCCCCGGTATCGTTGACGACGGCTCGCGTGAGCGCGGCCAACCCCACCGCGCACGTCCAACCCGTGGTCCGCCCGGCCTTTAGTCCCTCCAAGCGCTCGAAGAACTTGCGGTACTCGTCCCTAACCCCCTGTTTCTCTTCCTCGGTGAAGGGCACCGGCCGGCCGTCGATGCGCACGGAGCTGAAGAGCGGCACCTGCGTGAGACCGTGCTCGCCGATGGCCAGAGCCTCTACCTGGCTCACCTCGACGCCCTTGGCGCTCGCGACGAACTCCCGGAACCTCATCGTATCGTTCAGCGAGTAGCCGACGAGTTGGCGGCGATCGAAACCGCCCGCCAGCCAGGTGGCGTAGTTGAGGGCGTCCACGGGATTGGCGGCCGTGATGACCACCGCATCCGGGCAGTACCGCCGCAGCTGAAGGGCGGCGTCCCGGACCAATCTCACGTTCTTGATGAGCATCTCCGTGCGGTCGGCGGTGATATCTTGGTGCAATCCGGCGGCATTGATGACCACGTCCGAGCCGCTGGTATCCTCGTATGTGCCGGCCTCCACCCTGACATTCAGCGCAGCCACGGCAGTACTGAGATCCATGGCGTGGTGCTCGACCAGATTCTCCCGCACGTCGATCAGCACCATCTCATCGGCCAGTCTCGAAGCGGCGATGTGAAACGCAGCCGACATTCCTACCCAACCTGCAGCACCAATCACAGTAATCTTCATGATCCGACCCCTAACCACCTTGTGATCTCAGATATGCACGGCCAACTCGTCTTGATCATTCCTTCAGGACGGCCACCACGTCGATCTCGACCAACATGTTGGCCCGAGCCAGGGACGCCGGCATCATGAACGTGCTGGCCGGGGGCTCTTCGATCAATCCTGGGGCGTACTTCTGGTAGTACTCCCACTCAGTCGCCCGCATCACGTCGTAGTCCTTGACGTCTTTGAGGTAGATCACGGTCTTGACGATGTGGTCCATGGAACTGCCCGCTTCTTCCAGAGCGGCCCGGACCTTGTCCAGAGCGACGAGCATCTGCTCCTTCACGTTATCCGACGATACGCTGCCCGTCTCCATGGTGCGACCACTCATTCCCGACAAGAAAACCAGGTCCCCCACCACGACGGACCGGGCAAAATGTTGCTTCTCACCTGCGTAGTACAAGGGATACGTCTTCTTCTTCATGTGTTCTCCCTGGCCCCACCCCGTACGCAGGGCCCCGTCGGAGACGAGGCCCTGCGTGTTGGAAGTTCTGTTATGTCAGAGGGCCAACAGGCCCCGCGATCACGAACCGAGGGGACTACTGGACAAAGCTCTTCAGCTTCGCCGCCACGGTAGGATCGGCTTTCTCCGCCTCAGCCCAAACCACGTCAGAAGCGGTCTTGAGCCATGCATCCCTCTCCGCGCCCTGCAGTTCGATCACTTGCATGCCGGCAGCGGTGATGGTCTTCATGACATCCGCGGCGATTGCCGTGTTGTGGATCTTGGAATCGACCTCCCAATCCTCAGAAGCCTTCGAGAGGGCGGCCTTCTGGACGTCGTCGAGCTTGTTCCAGGTGCCCATGGCTATGAGAAGACTCGAGTCCGAGAGATAGATCCCTGGCTGGATGAGGTACTTCAAGACCTCCTGGAGCGAGTTGTCGGTGATATCGGTGAGCACAAGACCGGCGCCACCGACCACATTGCGCTGAAGGGCATCGTAGATATCGCCCAGCGGCATCGAGACGACTCCAGCCCCCAGAGCACTGAGCAACGGCGACAACGCCGCGGACGCGCGAACGGTGGTCCCTTTGAAGTCGGCGAGTGTATCGATCTTCTTGTTCATGGCGACCACGAAGGAGACCCCGTCGGAAGCACGGCCCAGGAAGTGGGCATTCAAGCTCTGTTCGCTCACCTCGTTAAGATAGGCCATTCCTCCGTTGGCCCGGGTCGAAGCCGGATCCATAAGCTTGACTGCCTGAAGGACAGGCGCGAAGCTCACAAGGTAGCTGTACGGCGCGAAGACCAGCTCAACCGCGTCGTTCTTGATAGCCTCGGGCAGTTCATTAGCCGGGATAGCTTCCGGACCTGCGCCCCAGACGACGTTCAGGGTGCCATTGGAGTACTTGGCGACAGACTGGCAGAACGTGTCGAAATAGTAATAGTGGGCTCCGCCCTCAGGGAACGCACCTTGCAGCCTGATAGTCAATGCCGCGGCGGCGGGTGCCGTAGTCGAACTGGCGGCGCCTGCGGTAGTAGTCACTGCCGGAGCCGTGGTTTCAGTAGAGCCGGTGGAGCCAGTGACTGCGGTGGTAGTAGTGGTCTCGTCTCCTCCACCGCAGGCCACGACCAGCACACTGAACGCCATTAGAACAACAAGCGCAACGACCAACTTCTTCAACATTCTTCTTTCCCTCCTGCTTTGGGTTGCCTTCTGTGAGACTGGGTCCTGATTCACTAAAGAAGCCCCGGGACAAACGTCACCAGAGGCGGAATCAATAGCAAGATGCACACGACCAAAAGGTCAATACCCACGAAAGGCACCGCCCCACGGATTATATGATTCATCGTGACCTCGGGCGGTGAAACGCTCTTCATGGTAAAGAGTGAAAGGCCCACCGGGGGAGTGAACTGTCCGACCTCCAGCAGGATCAGGAACATCACGGCGAACCAGACCTCGTTGATGTCGAAGGCCTTCACGAGAGGCATAAACAGAGGCAGCGTGATCATCATGATCGAGGCCTGCTCTATGAATAGCCCCAGGACAAAGACGATCGCAAGCATGATGAAGAGCACGATCCATTCTGAGGAGAAGACGCCGGTGACCGCCAGCACCATGGATCGGCTGGCGCCTGTGAACGAGAGGACCTGGCTGAATCCGGCGGAACCGGCAATGATAATGAGGAGCATCCCGGACGTTCGCAGAGAACCGATAAGAGTGTTCACCAGCAGCTTGAGCGAGAACCTCCGATACGCGATAACCAATAGGTAGGATGCAAATGCTCCCAGAGCAGCCGCTTCCGTGGCCGTTCCCACACCACTGAAGATAACGCCGATGACCACGGCAAAGATCAGGAGCAATGGCAGGACATCCCGGGCGGTCACCTTCAGCTTCTCCCTCAAGGAAACCTGCTCCGCGCCGAAGTCTTCTTGAGGCGCCAAGCTTGGGTTCCGAACGCACCGTACGATAACGTAGGCGACGTAGAAGCACAGCAGCACCACCCCGGGGATGATGGCGCCCATGAGGATCCTCCCCACCGGGATGCCCGCGATGCCGCCCAACAAGACCGCCTGATTGCTCGGCGGGATGATCATGGCAAGCGCGCCGCCCGCCATGATGGAGCCTGTCGTAAGTTCCTTGGAATATCCTCGCCGGGACATCTCGGGAAGCATCAGCGACCCGAACATGGCTGTATTGCCCAAAGAGGAACCGCTGAGAGAGGCGAACAACCCGCCACCCAACAGTGTGATGACGCTCAACCGCCCCGGCACCCTCCGAACCAGCTTGGAGAGCGCATCCAGGGTGCTCTTAATGAGCCCCGACTGAAAGAACACCTCACCCATGATCACGAATAGCGGGATCGCCGTGAAGCTGAAGTTTGAGAGCTGGTTCCTCATGCCCAGGACCAACTGTTTGAGCGCGGGAATCCCGCTGGCAGTCATCCCGAATGAACGCCCGAAATACATGACCAATCCGGCGACGACTATGAAGCTGAAGGCGACCGGGATGCCGCTGAACATGACCAGGAGAAGCCCGGCCAGGAGAACGGAGAGGACTATGTACCAGTCGATCACGCCGAATCACCCTCCGCGCGCTCAGCAGATTTTGGACTGGAAGCATGCCCTGAACGCTTGAGGTCCTCTAGCCCGTTCATCAACGACGCAAGAGCAAGGAAGAACGAGCCCACGGGGATGGGCAGGAGAAGGATCCACTGAGGCGTTTGCGTGACGTCTTGCATGACCCTACCGTGTATCAGGTAGTCGACGGTCAGCAGGCCACCCACGTAGGCGACTACCAGCGCGATGATGACCATCGCGAAGTGCGCGATGGCCCTCCAGCGGTGCTGCGCCTTCTCCGAGACCCTGGTTATGATGAGATCGATGACGACGTGGCCTCTGTGAAGCATCAGCCAAGGCGCCGCCAGGAAAGCCACCCAAACCAGAGCGTAGCTGGAAAAGTCGACCAGCTCTGCAAACGGCCTATGGAAAAGGAACCGGCTTAGCGTGGCAAAAACCACCGCGAGCAGCAGTGCGAAAAGAACTGCCGCCGCAACGCCGGCCAGCGCCAAACAGGCGCGGCTCACTATCTTCCTGAACACCGTCACGGAGCCCGTGACGCAGAGCGACAAGCCCTATAACCGCCTGCACCAGTTCCGGCCCGAACCTTGCCCGGAGTTAGGAATGACACAGTCCCCCCCCTTGTCGGTACGACCAGATTACAGAGGCGGCTCTGTTTCTGCAATCTTGACCACGACGCACGACGCCTGGCGTCGACAAGAACATCGCCCGGCCAGGCTGAGTCTGACGTAACCGCAGAAGAGCCTAGATCGCGTAGTCACCAATCGTGCTGCAGCGGTATTTGCCCGGCTCCACCTTTTCAAACAGCTCAGGATTGCCTTCCGAGTTGCCGACGGCATGCGCGTCAAGAAACCCTCGCGAGAGCCCCTCTCTCACCGCGGGACAGGCATTCTCCACGTCCCCACAGGTGAAGGGCTCGCAAATCTTGCCCTCCTTCAACGCCTCGACGATTGCCCCATACAACGGATGCTTAGCCATCGGTCCTCCCTTCCCCAACCGCCCGTGAGCCACTCTCGGCATTCTACCCCGCCACATGGCTCACCCACCCATCAGGGTCTTGCCAGCGTGCGTAGGACTTGGATCTTCGCCGAACCCACCATAGGCACGTCGTCGCATTGGTCGACGGTGGCGAACGGACCGTGCAGCTGCTGGTAGATCGCTTCCGAGAGAAGGGCTCGTTCTCCATCCAGCAGGTACCCCGCCACGAAGTCGGACCCCCACTTTTACCCCGGCGCCGCCTTGTACACCTTGCAGAGGAACCCCCTCATCTTTGGAGAGCCCATCTCGGGACTGTATGGCGGGCGGTCGTCGGTCAGGATATTGAGGTTGGACTCATCCCAGCCGTACTCCTGAGACGGTCCTCTTTCCGGGTACCACCAGCCGTAGCCCACGTTCACTACCCGGGGGTCGAGCCCTCTATCGAACGTCGCTTTCTGTTTGATGCGGCCGCGCCTATTCTCGATGAACACTGCGTCGCCTTCCGAGATGCCCAGACCGGCCGCCGTATCGGGGTGAATGCTTACGAGCGGTCCCGGTTCCTTCTTGCGCAACATCTCGAGGTAGCGGTCCTGGGAATGCACGTAATTCTTCCCGTGGACGTTGGTCACTATGAGCGGGTACTCCGCGAGCATCTCCGGCGCGCTGGCCGGCGTTTCCTCGGGCTCGTGGTAGACAGGCAGAGGCTCGTAGCCCCACTGCTCGCACAGACTGGAATATATCTCCACCTTGCCGGACGGGGTGCCGAAGCCTCTTTCCAGGTACTTCCGATATCTCACGCTTGACGAGACGACACCCGGCCGCCGCCGCAGTTCATCGAAGGTCATACCCATCGGCTTGAGGTAATCGTCGAGCATGGTCTGCAGGTCCTTGGCAAAATACTCTGCGAGTCCCAGTCTCCCGGCCAGCCCGGCTATGATCTCGAGGTCGGACCGGCACTCACCGACCTGGACGACCTTCTGCTGTGGCTCCAAATAGGAGAGTCCCGCTCCCCCGCCCGCGACGATGACGGCGTCGGTCTCCAGGTACGAGCTGACGGGCAACACGATGTCGGCCAGGGCTGCCGTGGGCGTCATCACCAGGTCGGCCACTGCCAGGAAGTCCACCTTCTTCAAGGCTTCACGCACTCTCCTGGAGTTGCTCCACGTGAGTACCGGGTTGCTGCCGAAGACGCCCAGTGCCCGCACCGGATACGGCTTCTCTTCCAGAATGGCGTCCACCACGTGCTGAGGCCGTATCTCCACGGGCTTCCATACCACCGGGTCCCAGAGGTCGTGCGACGGGAAGTAGCCCGCCTCGGCCCCCAGTTTCTTGAGGTCCTGCTCGAGGGGGAGCTTGTGGCGAAGGATGTCTCTATCCGTGCCTTCGTAGAGGATGGTCCCCTCGATGTGAGAGGTGCCGCCCGGGATATCGAGGTTGCCGCAGATCGACTGGATGATGGCGAACGCTCTGGCGCACTGCGTGCTGTTGTAGGTGTCCTCGATCGCGTTGCCGTTCCATAGGCAGGCAGGACGCGAACGGGCGAACAGTCTCGCCGCGTCGACTATCTTCTCGGCCGGCACCCAGGTTATTCCGGCCACCGCCTCGGGCGGATACTGTTGGACGTGCGACTCGAGCCGGTCGAAACCCACCGTCCAGGTATCGACGAAATCTCTGTCGTAGAGCCTCTCGTTGACGATCACGTTGAGTATGCCCAGCGCCAGGGCCAGGTCGGTCCCGGGGCGGGGACGCAGCCAGATATCCGCCCGCTTGGCCGCGGCCGTCTCGAGCACGTTCACCACGATGAGCGTGCTGCCTTCCCTGAGCGGAGGATCGGCGCTGTTCCCCCAGCAGAGGAGGCACTTCGGGCCACCGGCGAGATCAGGCGCGCCATCGAACCCGTAGGTGATCAGCCGGGCGGAGGCGCTGGGGATGTAGCAGGTGTTGTCGATGCTGGTGACATTGGGCGTGCCGAACACGTTTCCCAGCCGGGAGACATAGTCGGCCTTCCTGCCGTACATGCCCTTGGCCAGCACCACCGACTCCGCGCCGTAAGTCTCCTTGGCGGCGGTGAACTTCTCGGCTATCTGATCGAGTGCCTCGTCCCAGGAGATCCGCGCCCACTTGCCCCCGCCCTTTTCCCCTACTCGCTTCTGCGGGTAGAGCAGCCGGATGGGCGAGTACAGACGTTCGAGGCTTGCGCTCGCTCTGGCGCAGAATCTTTCCGAAGCGCCGCGGGTGTCGCGAGCGGCTTCCACTCGCACCGCTCTTCCCCCCTCGACGTGGACGTTCATGGCGCATCCGGTGCGGCATTCCTGACAGACGGTCCTGACCACTCTGTTTTCGATCTCATGGGTCATTTCTTCGGTCCTTTCTTGTCATGCGCCAGCCGAGGCTATCGTCAATCGCGCCAAGGAGCAAGCAGCAAACTCGCCGCACAGACCCGCTTGCTGAAGATCATGCCTGGGGCCCTCCGGTCGCAGAGGAAGGCGCCGACATGACGGGAGACGATGGTCGCGTCCTCACCCACCCCGAACAGGAGTGACGACTTACGGGTGCGTTGAAAGTGGACGCCCACGAAGAAGAGACCTGGAACGACAGTGCTGACACCCTCTCGCTGAAGCGGAAAGCCGAGATCATCGAACGCCTCGGGCCAGGGAGCCCAGGAGCGGTAACCCGGACGGAAACCACCGGCGATAATGACCGCGCCATAGTCGGAGAGGTCCAGCCATTCGGGCCCGCGGTCGAGGATGGGTTCCGGCTCGCGCCTCCGGCGGCAGATCAAGTCCCTGGTCTGCTGCGAAGCGCTCCATCAGGCCCATCAGTTCACGGTGCCGCTGGTCCCCCCACGCGGCGCTCTCTGGCAGGTCCGGTGCGAAGTGGGCCAGACCCTTCTCCATCCCCAGGAAGTGCCCAGTAAGAGTGACCCCCATGGCCTGGAGTGTGCGCAGGTGCAGATCGTGACCGCCGCCGTGACCGGTGGCCGTGGGGTTAGGCGAGAGGCGCGCGGCCGGGCTGGGAAGACTGTCCATGTCTGGTCGAAGAAGCCCACCTTGTCAAGCCACCAGACGATGTCTCGGCCGCCGAGACGACGCGGGACCCAGGCCGTCTTTCCGCAGGCCAGGACCACGTCGCGTCCCGCCCCGCGCAGCTCCTCGCAGACCTGCGCGCCGGACTGGCCGCTACCGACAACGAGCACCCTCCCGGCGGGCAGGGCGCCCTCGTTCCGGTAAGCACCAACGTCAATGCGCGCTAGGCCCGTGGGCAAGCTATCGGCTACGGCAGGTCGGTGCGGCCGCTGGAAGCTGCCGGTAGCCAGCGCCAGGGCACGGCAGCTCCAGATCCCCTGCCCGGGTATGCACGAGGAAGCCGCCATGGGGCAGTCGTTCCGCCCCAGTGACGAAGACGCCCTCGCGTATCGGCGCCTCGAAACTGCCAGCGTAACCTTCCAACGTGGCGACGATCTCGTCGCGCACCATGAAGCCATCGGGGTCCGGCCCGGTGTACGGGTGGCCGGGCAACCGCACGGTCCAGTTGGGGGTGACCAGACAGAAGCTATCGTAGTGGTGCCGCCATGTCTCTCCGACGCGGCCCCGCTCAAGTAGGACGTGTTCCACTCCCGCCGCGCTCAGTTCGTGGCTCAGGGCCAAGCCCGCCTGTCCGGCGCCCACAACGATGACGTCGATATGCTCCATCGCGCTACCCCCGTACACCCATCGCTTCCGCCTCCCGCCGCTGAAAGCGAGTGCGGGCCGGTCTTGCCCAGGCGCCCCGCCGATGTTTGAATCACTCCCGCAAGCGGCCATGACTCTCGCGGCAGCGCCCACAGAGGCGTAGGTGCAGATGAAGGTTACCCCAGAACACCGGCACGTCGGTCCGGCTCGTTGTGTCGAGACGACCTCGACCCGGAGAACGTCGGACAACTGAACGGTCCGCCCCCAAAATGAGTACCTGAACCGCAACGGCCTTCCTGGAGGCTCCAACCTTTGAGAGGTTCACGCTGACCATGGCGTGCTACCCCATATCATCCTCTTAGGGGTACACGAATGGGTACGGGACACATGAGGCGGGAGGAGCGTCCTGGCCGTCGCTCGCAGGGCCAGCCGTTAGGACATCCGCCGAGCGGCCGAGCCAGCGTATGACCGGACGACCTTCGGGCGTGCGGTGACCGAAGGTATGGACCCGGCTGACGGACTTCTCTGGCTCCGATTCCCCGGTGGGACTTGACCCCATCGATGTAGAGGCGCTCGCAGCGTTCTTGAAGACGAAGTAGCGGCGAGCCCACTCCCCGCCGGGTAGGAGGCCGCGTTCACGGCTTTCCCAGCCCATTAATTAGCCGTCCATAGTGTGCTACTGCGTACCATCAAGCTTTGTCCCTGCAAACGACAAAACACTTACCCGCACCTAAAGATTGTCGGTGACCCCCCAGAAGGTGTATCGTTCGTTGCCAAACATCGCACCCCCCCAAGGCCAAGCCTGGGTAGGGATAAGTTCAGGGGTCAAGACTCGTGGGTACGTCAGGAGATAGTGCGGTGCGGCTGTACCATTGGCCGTCTGATCGGGCGCTTCCTTAGCCAGTAAAGTGCCGCGACACCCAAACACGCGAGCAAGAGCATCGCAAGCCCGCCTGGGCCCCGTACAGATTGAACAAGGCTTCCGGCCAACGACGAAACCAACACGACCCTGCCCAAGAGCTGAGTTGGCGATACCTCCAGCGGGTCGGGCGCGGTGTTCGCGTCTCCCTGCGTGATGAAACGCAGACCAGAGGCATCACTCTCGATGCTCTCCACGCGGTGAGTCAGATATGGGGTGTCATACCCCTCGGTATCGAAGCCCAAACGGGATGTAAGCCGATAGGTGACGACATCACCCACCTTGACGGTGTCAGGGTCAACATCCCTGATGACCACCAAGCTACCCACCGGTACGCTGGGCTCCATGCTTCCCGTGAGGACCAACAGGGGCCTGTAACTCCCCAGCAGGCAATCGGCTTTCGGTGCCAAGGAAGTGACGATGATGAGCATCGCTAGGCCACCCAGCATCCAGAGAGCGACGTTGCCCAGGACATGATGACTCTTCCGAGCCGCTGCCGCGTCATCCGCAGGACTGCCTTTCGGAAGAGGGGCGGCACCATGCCGCAGTCAGGTTCCCCAAACCTCTATCGGCAGCGGCAAGAACATCCTAAAGACGGGTAGCGGATTCAGTGTGGTATGTCCGTCGCCGAAGTCGGCCACCCAGAGGGTTGGTAGCGTCACCTACCCGGAGTAGTCGTCCCCGTCTCGGTCGACGCAGCGACCTGCTCCGTGGTGGTTGTTCCAGGCGGCGTCGGGGCCTGCGCCGTGGTTGTGGTGGTCTCCGGAGGCGCGGCCGGCGGCTCGATGGCGGTGGTGGTCGTTCTGGGCGGCTTGGGCGGCTGCTCCGCGGTTGTGGTGGTCTCCGGAGATGCGGCCGGCGGCTCGATAGCGGTGGTGGTCGTTCCGGGCGGAGTGGGCGGCTGCTCCCCGGCGGTGGTAGTTGTCTCGGGCGATGTGGGGAGCTCTTCCGTGGTAGTGGTCTCAAAAGGCACGAGTGCCTGGACCTCGGTGTCTGTGGTTGTGGAGTCAATCTCCCAAGTGCCCGCTTCGATGCTTCCTTTCGCACGCGAAGTGTCCGAGAGACTCGCGTGAACGGCGAGGGCAAAACGGCCTAGATATGGAACGTGGAAACGCACGATGCCAAGGACCTTCGCGTCTTTGAACGTGTCAGGAGACTTGTTCGCGTCGCCCTTCGTGATGAGACGGCC
Source organism: uncultured Actinomycetes bacterium (assembly GCA_963775295.1). Lineage (GTDB taxonomy): Bacteria > Actinomycetota > Thermoleophilia > RBG-16-64-13 > RBG-16-64-13 > JAMDEO01. The sequence goes on along the minus strand of CAVZIK010000009.1, from coordinate 7,614 downwards.
ATTCTCCAGCCCAATGATCCGGTGAGCTATGAGCGTCCCGTCAACGCTCATGACGGCTATGTCGCCTACCTTGGAATCACCGGGAGTGACGTAGACCAGGTCTCCGACCTCCAGAGTGGGCGACATGCTGCCGCTCGCGATGGAGTAGGTCCGGTACCCTGAAGATGTCGGACCGGCCCAGCAAGGCTGAGATAAGGAGAAGGCACAGCAGCGAGATGAGGCTGATGCCTACCCAAGTGACGATCTTCTTCCACATATGACGGTCCATGTTCTCGGCGAAGCAAAAAGGGGGCGAAAGGGGCGGGCGACACCGCCCGCCCCACGTGTCTTCGTTCTTACTGAGCAGCGGTCTGGGAGAGTTCGAAGTCCAGAGTCAGGCTGAGCTGATCGCCCTGGCCTTTGTTGTCGTTGGCGGAGCTCCACCAGTTCATCTGGAGCACCACGTAGACGGTGCCACCAGCGGGGACTAGGTAGCTGGCATCATAATCGGTCGGCATTCCATCGAACATGCCGTCGTAGAGAGAAACGTCGTTGGGACCATTATTCCAGTACGGGCTGTTGTTGGGGCTAATGAAGAGGCGACCACCAAGCAGGCTCGCCAGGTCCGCAGTGCCGTCGAGTCCAGCCGTCCCGGTCCAATCGGCGTTCTGGATTCCAAGTAGCCGGGATGGATCCGGAGTTGTGGATGGCCCATATCTTGACGGATTGGTCACCAGGCTTCATGTTTGGCAGGTTGAAGGTGATGCCTGTGGTTGCTAGGCCGTCAACGTCCACTTGCAGCGTGGCCGCCTGGATGTCGTTGGGAGCGACCGTGTTTGAGTCGCTAAGATAGGCGCCCGTCGTAGCCATTGCAACCATGGCGATGATCAAAGCCGCAAGCACCGCAAACGGGATGATCCATTTCATCTTCTTCTTCATATCGCTCTTCCTCTCCAATTTACTTTCGCGAGTGACTCCGCGACTTGAACATCGGTGCGGGAGTCACTCAACAGAACAGGGACTCAATGCCGTGAGCAAAGAAGAATCAGCCCTTCTGAAGCACCACCTCCCCCTCGGCCACCAGGCGGAGCGCCCCCGCCCCCAATCCGGCGCGTTGGCACCTGCGCTCAGGGACAGAAGGAGCCGCTCCCACTCCTCGGAGCCCGGCTGCCCAGTCATCAACGAATGGGTCCGATGGAAGCTTCGCGTCCCCGCCTGGCGACGGGTTTGCTCTTGTCAAGAAGCGAAACTCGCGCCTCCTCCACTCGACCTACCAACTCACTGTAGTTATCGGTGCAACATTTGTCAAATACTGCAAAGCCACCCCATTCTGAGAAAACTGTGCCCCGGCGGCGAGGTCCATCTCGCCGAGGTAAAGGACTCTCTCAATTCTCGTTCACCGGCCGGGTCTTGTAGACGCAAACTGCTAGCGCACCACCCGGCAAAGCTTGGTGGCGGCCTAACCGGGGCGGCGCACCGAGAGTCTCAACTCGCCACCGCTCCCGAGCACCTCCCCTCGGCCGGTCAAGCTGTCCATAGGGTCCACTGAATACCCCTGGTAGCGTTTTGGGAAGGGGTCATGTCAAGTCCCAGTACCCGTGTTACATAGTGGCTCCGGTACCCTTGTTACAGTCACTCAGGTCCCATCAGAAGAGCGGTCACAGGTTCAATTCTCCCCCGAACAGAAAAAAGGCCCGGGTTACCAGGCATTTTTCTTCGGATGGTAGCGGGGACCCGACTTTTATTGTCGGCAGACATTCCGTTCGCTTTGGTGACGGCCTACGCGACGACGACGACGATGTTCCCCAACTTCTGCCCGGACTCGCCGTAACGGTGAGCCTCGACCATCTGCTCCATCGGGAAGCTTCGGTCGATGATCGGGCGCAGCTTCCCTGCTTCGATCAGGCCTCGCAGGTAGGCCAGGTCCTCGCTCGTTCCGCTTGATGCCGCGAACACACCCGTTTCCTGCTCCCTCTCGACGCCCACCTGGCGCGAACTATTTGCAGGAAGCCCGGATTGGCCATGAGCAGGCATCCGTTCTCATTCAGCGACCTCGCCATGCGCCCGGACGGTGTGTTGCGGACTACGTCGAAGATGACGTCGTAGGTCTCAGAGTTTTCGGTGAAGTCCGTCCGAGCGTAGTCGATGACGCAATCCGCGCCGATCGTGCGCAGCATCTCCAGCTTCGGCGCGCTATCCACCGCGGTCACGTGAGCCCCGAGGATCCTGGCGAGTTGGACCGCGAACGTGCCGAAGCTCCCTCCTGCCCCGTTGACCAGGACCCTCTGTCCGCTCCGGACGTTCGCCTTCCGCAGGAACTGCAAAGCCTCGCCTCCCCCGTAGGGTACAGCCGCAGCCTCCTCGTAGCTCAGGTTCGCCGGCATACTCGCGATCGCGCCGGTCCGGGGATTCTCGCGCAGGCAGATGTACTGCGCGTAGGCTCCCAACCCGATGCCCGTCGCCGCGAAGACCCGATCGCCTCTCCTGAACGAGGTGACGTTTTTACCCACGGACTCGATATCACCAGCGAGCTCCTGGCCGAGCACGGGCTGCCTTGGTCGGCGTATACCGAACGCCAGCCGTATCGGCAACCAGATCCATGGCGCGAAGTCGAATCTCCGCAGCTCACAATCGGCCGCGCTCACCGTCGTGGCGCGGATTCTAACAAGCACTTCGTTGTCCTTCGGAACGGGCTTCACCACGTCCCTGAGTTGAAGGACATCCGGTGCTCCGTAGGCCGTGCACACTACTGCTCTCATAGGTCTCCGGTTCGTGCGTTCGCAGTCGCGGCGGGAATACGCTGTCCAGCCAGTAGAACGGGCGGCGGCTCCCATGTGCGATACCCGAGACGAAGATTCCGCCGGCTCTCACGGAGTAGACGATAGAGTAAGGGAACCGGGGGACCGTGCACATGCGCACCGACGCCAATTGGCGCTCTTGCTTGGCCTGTCGCGAGTGCCGAACAGCCCTCGCTCATCTTTTGCCCAGTATAGAAATCTTGCATCAGAAGTCAAACTGCACGCGAGCGTCCCGGCCGGCAAAGCTTGTTAGCGGCCAACCAAGGCGGTGCTCCCATCGGGCCTACCTCGTCGACCGCGACCCGACTTTTATTGTCCGCAGACATTCCGTTCGCTTTTGTGACTACCTAGAGGGAACAGCAATCCCTGCAAGCGGCGGGGTTCAAATCCAGGGTTGCCCACCTCCGCAGCGGCCGAAACCCCGCCCACCCGACCTTGGCGTCCGCTCCAGAGAGGCGTGGCCACGACTAGGCCAAGCGCGCGAGCTGACTGAGTTCCGGGTCGCCTTCGCGGTCAGGAAGACTCAGGCCAAGCTCGGCGAAGGCGCGGCACCTATCCAGGCGACCAATATGTCGCATTATGCGGGCCATCGTTAGAATCGCATAGAACTCTGTCTGGCCCGCAGGCATCGATCTGAAGTCTCCCGCCTTGAGTTGCTCCGGCGTCACTCTCAAGAACACGTCGGGGAACGGTTCGAATCGTGCAAAGAACAAGTGGGCTCGCCGCTTGTACGTGTCGACCAGGCTCGCGACGCTGGCCTCCGCCTCGGCTTCGTCTGCCCCGTAACTCCACCAGTGGTCGTCTTCCACGGACTCATGCAGGCGCCCTCGGAATACACAGTCGTACTCCTTAAGCTTCCTGATCGACGCCGATATCAAGCCCGCCCATTGGGGGCAGGAAGAGTAGTGGACGGCAAGGTTCATGCGACATTGCCCGCCGTACCTGATCCTTGGGTGTTGACGATGTCGATTCTCTCGTCCTTCACGCGCCAGAAGGTGCTTCCGCTGCCTTTGAAGGCGGCAGCACGTACCAGCGGGACCAAGTCGCGTTTGAGAAGTTGGCGAAAGCATGGTACGAATCCATTCCCTACTCGGCCCTCCGCTTCGATATCTTCGGTCTCTGACCAGCCGGGTACGCGCCAGACTACCACCGGCGCTAGGATGTTGTCGAAGATGGAATAAGAGGGCCAGCCTCCACGGGGTACCGTCAAGACGTTGATTCTGGACGGGCTCTTCTTCGGGGTGGGAGCTGCCCCGATTGGGAGATGTCACAGGTTCAATTCGGGTCTCAAAGAGAAAGGCCCGGAAATCCGGGCCTTAAATAGCGGGGACAGGACTTGAATCAACCACCGACATTTGCTTCCGCTTGGTGACGACGTTGGACTCGTCATCCCGCTGCTGCCCGGCGTATCCGATGTCTGTTTTGGCTCTCAGACTATTAGGCTCCGAACCTGAGCAGCATCAGGCTATGTCCACAACCTGCCCGTCCGCGACAACCCTGCCCTCCCAGAGGGTAACCATTTTCCCGACAGAGAGCTTGGGCAATACCCATTCTCTATTAAGGAACTTCACAGGAACTCGGTACCAGAGGCCAAGTTCCAATTCCATGCCGTCGATCAACAAGCGGCAGTCAAAGCCCTCCCCGTCGACGAACATTGGGCAGCCATAGAACGTCACGCCCTTGGTTCCCGAGACCTGGCCTCGTCGTCCGCCTTCTGACGTGGTCCGGAACCTGACTTCCCAGATGGATATCCGGTTTCATGGCGGTTCACGTGCCCCTATTCATAGTGGGTCCACATGCGGAGCACCTTCACCACGCGCTCCTCATCCATGATCTGGTAGACGAGACTATGCTGGAGGTTGATGCGGCGGGAATAGGCGCCCGCCAGTCGCCGACAGGCTTCTGAACGGGGGCGGAGTCTGGTAGGGGTCCTGCTCGAGGATTCGAGCAACGCCTGAGCCTTGGGCTTGAGTCCGGCCGCCACCAGCTTCTTGGCGTCCTTCTGGGCGGCCTTGGTGTAGAGGAGTCGCGACTCACCAGTCAAGCTGGTCTTCGAGGTCCTCGAGCGGCGCTGCCATGCCTTCCCGGAGGGACCCGCACGCCGGGGATGGAAACGAAGATGCAGGGTTTCCTGCACCGCCCGCCAGTCCTCCTCGCCGACGAGCACCGCGTTGCCCCTCTTTCCTGTGATCTGCACCGGCTCATGCGATTCCGCTACGTCGTCGATCAGCTTGTACAGCCGCTTTCGCGCCTCGGTCACGCTAACCGTGTCATCTTCATACCTCCAGACAGAACGTACGATAGAACGTACGCTTAATAACGAGCCTCGTCAAGGCCGGGCAATCTCGCGGGCCGCTGTCAAGTCCCACCACCCGTGTTACACCTTGGCTCCGGTACCCTTGTTACAGCCTGTCAAGTCCCACCACCCGTGTTACATAGTGGCTCCGGCACCTCTGTTACAGTCACTCAGGTCTCGATCGGTCTTGTCGGTTTCTCATGAGGCCTTCTTCTTGCGCGGTCTTCCCGCAGGGACCCCGAAGGCCCCGTGCAGTTTGCTCGGGTCGTGCGTGGCCCGGTGGGTACGGATGAGGATGCCGTCCAGATAGATCTGGACGACGTCACCGACCAGGCGGATCTCCGCGTCCTTGCCTGCATGGCGGGGTCCCACCGCATAGCGGGCGTCGGCGAAGCTCACGTCTCCGTGGGCGGCCCCCTGCGGATGACCGGCACTCCGACGACCGCTCCGGGCTGGGGCCGTGGCGGCCGTCTCTCTCCTGAACCTCTGGGGCTTCTTCCCCCCGGAGGCGGGAGTCACCTCGAGTGGGTGCCGGCGGGCATGGGTGGCGACCAGCACCCCGCGGTGGAAGATCTCGGACCAGACGGTCGTCGCTGAGGACGTCCACCGTCTCGCCCGCCAGCCAGGCACCCACGTGATAGGGGAAGGTGCACAGACTGATGCCTCCGCCGCCCCCCACCCGTCTGGTCACGCGCGTCTCCGGGCCCCGCCGGGGGCTTCTCGCGGAGTTTCTCCTCCTCGGGGTCGGGGATGATGGGAACGGGAACGCGTCCGGGGCGGCCAGGGCGAAGCGCTTGGGCCGGCGGCACCATGCCGATGCCCTGGTGGGGTCGCTCCTCGTTATAGCTCCGCACCCAGGCGTCCAGGGGCTTCTTGCGCCTCCTCGATGGGAAGCGAAGACCCGGCCGGCGAGGAACTCGGCTCTCACGGTCTTATGGAAGCGCTCCACCTTGCCGGTGGTGGTGGGTGAGCCGCGGAGCGGTGAGCAGGTGTTTTTATGCCGTTCTCCCGGCAGATGCGGTCGAAGAGCACTTGGCCTTTGCCGGCCGGAGCGGGTGGTGAACACCTTGCCGTTGTCGGTGAGGATCTGGTCGGGGACGCCGTGGCGGCGCAGGGCCAGAGCCAGAGCTTCGCACACCGGACGGGCGGTGGCCCGGGGGACCAGGAGCGGGAGACGCAGAAGCGGAAGTGGTCGTCCAGGCCGGTGATGATCTTGAGGTCCCCGCCGGTCGCGACCTTCACCCCGCCCATGATGTCCATCTGCCAGAGCTCCATGGAGCGGCTGCTTTCCCACCGGCGATAGTCCTCGCGCTTGCTCTCCGCTTCTGGGGATCGACCAGGCCGTGGCGGACGAGACAGGCGATAGATGGAGGAGCGGCCGGGAAGGGGGTCTACGCCCTCCCGGGCCAGCTGGTGACGGAGAGTGCGCGGCCCCCAGAGGGGATGCGCCCGCGGAGTTCGAGGATGCGGGCCTCGACTAGGGGCGGCATTTGATGGGGACACCTGTCCGGCCGGGAAGGATGATCAGCGAACCGCCCAGCCCCGCCCGGGCATAGCGCCGGAGCCAGCGATGGACGGTCTGACGGGTGACGCCATTTCGCAGTGGCGACGTCGGTGACAGTCGCCCCCGCTAGCACTTCGAGCACCGCTTTGTGTCGTTGTTCCACCAGTCCCAGCCCGACAAACATCGTGTCGACCTCCCCCGATAGCAGGGATTTCTCGGGCTATCTGGTGGATTGGGGCCGGGAGGCGAAGTCCTGGGGATGAAGTGTCACATAGGTACCGTGATCCACTGTCGCCCAGGTACCGGAGCCGCGTCCACGAAGTGGAACATAGGTACCGGAGCCACAGTGTCAAATATGTACCGGGACCGCACAGCGGAAGGCGTCAATCGGGGTCAGCGCGCTGGGTACGTCACGTATCAGAAAAGAAAAAGGCCCGGAAAACCGGGCCTTTTCTAGGTAGCGGGGACAGGATTTGAACCTGTGACCTTCGGGTTATGAGCCCGCCGGTCGGGCGTCCATGGCGTATCACAGAGTGCTCTTATGCAGGCAAAACGCCCTCATCGACGTCCATATTGTCCATGGTGTTACCCCTTTGTTATCTCGGTAGGGGTAAGTTCAGGGGTCAAGCGGCTCAGCCCTAAACCTCCACTGGAGATTTTAGTCTTTGCCACATTTGCAGCTTCGATCCACCGCCCGGGTGTGCGCGAGGAAGACGCCAAGGGACAGCAGTTCTGCCGCGGTAGCGAAGACACCCTCGCGCGCCGACACCTCGAAACTGCCCACGCAATCTTCCAACGTGGCAACGATCTCGTCACGCAGCAGAGCCGTCGGGGTCCAAGCCGGGTAAGGGTGGCCGGGAAACCGCGCGGTCCAGTTAAGGGTGACCAGACAGAAGCTGTCGTAGCGGTGCTGCCAGGTCTCGCCGACGCGACCGCGCTCAAGTAGGACGTGTTCCACTCCGGCCGCGCTTGGTTCGTGGCTCAGGGCCAGTCCCGCCTGTCCCCCGCCCACAACGATGAAGTCGATATGTTCCATC
>CAVZIK010000008.1:0-14237 GCA_963775295.1 uncultured Actinomycetes bacterium | reverse complement strand
AGTGCCACCCTCCCGCCCTAAGGCCTCCCCGGTTCAAATCGGGGTCTGATGGGCATAACAGTGCCTATTTGCAGGGAGACATACGCTGATAGGTGGCGGGACCCCGGAACCGTACTGAGGAGGGTAGTGAGGTTCTACAGCCTTAGGAAATTCGAGTAGACGAGGGCAGGCCCGTAATGTCGAACCCTGGTCGCTCCTAACAACCGAATGATAGGAAGAGTCCGGCATTCCCTCGGTTCGTGTACACTGACTGCCACCCAAGGGGCGGAGCCAATAGCCTCTCTCGAGATGCGCTGACGCACGTCAAGCACACCGAGCACCCGGCTTTCGGGGCTACGGACGCCGGCCCGTCATTGGAAGAGACGCTCGAGTCCGGGGCTGAAGGGAGATCCGTTGCTAGCTGACGATGTTCTTCGATTAATCCGTTCACGCAAATCGACCAGGGCCCCATTCGACCGCAGCCTTCCCGTTACAGACGAGGAGTTGCAGCAGATTCTTGAAGCGGGCCGCTGGACGCCGACGGCGCATAACATCCAGAACTACGAGATCGTCGCGGTCCGCGACCCGGACCTACTTAGTCGTATCGGTCGGATCAAGTACATCGTCCCTCAGGACTTCTTGCGGGAGAATCTCAAGAGTGTTTCCACCTCAGAGGCGGAATGGCGGCAGAGGAAGACGGGCGTGCTTGCAACTCAAGTGCCGCCCGAGTTTCTTGTCGCAGGCCGCGAACTGAGTGAAGACGAGCAAACAACGCTCAACGCCAGGTTTGAGAAGCTCATAACCGCTACTTCCTGCCTGCTCATCGTCCTGTACGACCGCAGCCGGCCGGCGCCCGGCTGGACGGGGGACGACATCGGTCTGATCAGTCTGGGCTTTCTGCTCGAGAACATGTGGCTGATGGCGACGGCCCAAGGCGTCGACTTCAGCATCATAAGTATTCTTGGCGAGCCCGCCGGCGGCGAAGGAGATAGCCGCAATACTGGGCGTCCCAGAACGTCTATCCATCATCTTCGGCATTCGTCTCGGGCACACTGCGACAAAGATCGGTCCCGGTCCGAGGATGCGCCGGAGCATCGAGGACTTCTCCCACGATGATCATTACGGGGAGAAACTCATCTTGAACGGAGATGGGAAGCAGATGGGATAGGCAGCGTCCAGCCCTGGACGCTCGGCAGGCAGTCACGCGTCGCAAGAGTGGTCACTCCTCTCGGGAGTCTTGCGAGTGGCCGGAGGCGGGAGAGAGAACGCGCGCCTCTCAACCGGCCCATTTGCGGGGCTTTTTCGCCGCTTAGTGGCGGGACCCGGACTTGTATGGTCTGCCGACATTCCCTTCCGACTGGTGACGGCCTAGAACGGACAAAAGCCCTGCATCCGGTGGAATCCACGGGCCGGATCTGGTGCGGTGGATATCGGCGCAGAAGACCGAACGCTGGAAAGTCTTTGATCCCGGGCAGCTGGCTCGAATCGAGAGTGACGCCTTGCGGTCGTGTGACCGGGTTGCCCTACGCAAAGAGGGCCGCCTGATGGCGGCCCTCTTCTTTGTGCCGCTCCAGGGCGTCCGGCTCAAGGATTCGATTGCAGAGACTCCTCTATGGCAGAGAAGTCGCCTTGCTTCGCCTTGTCCACCATGCTCTGGAAGAAGGCCACGGACTCCTTGACGAAGCCCCCAGCTTCTTCCGGGTCTCCGTCCTTGTGGAGCGGAACAAGGGTGATCAAGCGTTGCGCCGCGGCTGCGGCCGCCTGCTGCCGGGTGAGGTCACCGGCATCATGCGCAGCCACCCATTCCCGCAGCCAGGCATTCCAGGACTGGCCCCAGGCGGCGATGTAGCCGAGTCTGCTGCCGAAGATCGCGTTTGCGGGCAGATCGGGATCGGTCCAGGTGGCTCCAGCTGGCAACGGCATCTGCTGCTGCGCCGCGTGGAACTCGTCCATGACAGCCGGCCGGTCGTTGAAGTACGAGAAGTACGCCCACGCCCCGGCGGGAATCGCCACGACCAGCAAGGCGGCGGCAACGGCCACTAGAGCCAGCCGGCGAGCACGGGAGCCGTGCGGGGCGGCAAACGGACGGCGCTGCCGGTCCTCGGCCGCGGTGGCCAGGACCCTCTGCCGGGTCGCTTCCCGCACAGCCGAAGACGCCGGCGGCATGGTACGCGCGGGATCGGCCGCCCTGATTGTTGCTGTGAGTTGATCAGTCATGCTGGAAACCTCCGGCTACCAAACGAGAACAATGGTCGACTGCTGTGGGAGCGCCGACAGCGGTGGGCTGCTCGGCAGCGGCCTCCGCCAAGAGCGTCCGGAACCTCCGCCGTGCCCGGTGCAGCCGCAGAGCGACGTTGGCACGAGAACAGCCGAGCACTCGCGCGATAGCGGGCCGGTCGAGCCCTTCCCAAGCGACAAGGAGGAGGACCTCCCGGTCGGCCTCGGGCAGGCGCTTGAGAAGCTGCAGTACTCGGCTGTCGCCGCCGGTGGGAACATCGGCGTTCGGTTCTTCCTCGCTTTCGGACCACGTGAAGGCCTCGGTCGCCTCACGCTCGCGGCGCCGGCGCTCGCCTCTCTGGATGTTCAGATGCGTGTTGCGGGCCACGGCGAGCAGCCACGGCAAGGCCGCTTCGCGCGGGACATCGTCCAGGCGCTTCCAGGCGACGAGGAATGTCTCGGCCACGATGTCGTCCGCGAAGACCGGGTCCCGCCGCCAGGCGTATGCCCGGACCGCCCCATAGTGGGCGTCGTAGAGGGCATTGAAGCTGCCCTCCCGCCTGTCAAAGTCATGCTCCATCTTCCTCCTTGTCGTCGCGGATGCTCTCATATCCTAATGTCCGCGGCGAGCCGGAGGATTTCAGGACACGCAGACGAGGCGCCGGCATTTCGGGGAGATGGCGGAGTCATGCGCTCTTCGCGGATGGGACCAGCGTCGCGTCGGGGGGAGGGCGAAATGCGAAGAGGTGTAGAAAGTGCCCATTTGCAGGTCTTTAGTGGCGGGACCCCGGTTCGTACTAGTAACAGACGGAATTGCGGAATTTGCGGGCGTATCGTAAAGCGCGTGAATGACGACAGGCCCTCGCCTTGGGTTTCAGTTGTCACTCCGTGAGCCTTGGTGCGTGGTCGGCCGGTCGAACTCCGCCAAGACCGGCGCAGACTCTATGGCGAAGCCTAGGCAGAATGCCGCGTCTTCGCGCGTCGGCTCCGGATCTCCGGGTCGAACGCCTCGTATCATCCTCTGCCCCCCGGCCACGCGAGCCACGCGGGGCATCAGGCGAGACTGCTCTTCGTGACCGCGTCGATCACGTGCCCGTTGTCCAAATCACCTTGCACCCCGGCGCCGGTTTTGGGGGCGCGGCCCTTCGGGTAAACGATCACCACGGGGCTGGCCTACGCACTGCGGGGGGCGATTGGATCAACACATTTACGCCTACCGGATTGAAACCATCTGGTGAGAGCATCGTCGTTCACAAGTTCGGCCAAACTCCCCACGATGGCGCTCGCGCTGCTGGTACTCGTCTGGGGGTACAACTGGGTGGTTACCAAGGTCGGAGTCAACTACTCCGACCCTTTCACCTTCGTGGCCCTCCGTAACGTCCTGGGGGCCATCGTCCTCTTGGCGCTGGTCGCCCTGCGCGGGGGATCGCTACGGCCGAAGCCTTTCCGGGCGGTCGTCTTGTTCGGCTTCTTCCAGACCAGCCTCTCGGGCCTTTCCGTGTGGGCGCTCTATGTGGGGAGCGCCGGCAAGACATCGGTTCTGACCTACACCATGCCCTTCTGGCTGCTGCTCATCGCCTGGCCAGTGCTCGGCGAGCGTATCCGGGGCCTGCAATGGGTCGCCGTGGGACTGGCCATGTCAGGACTTCTGCTCGTGCTCGACCCGTGGAGGCGCTACGATCTAGCGGCTGAGCTACTGGGGGTCGGCGCCGGGTTCAGTTGGGCCATAGCATCACTGGTCTACAAGATCACCCGCAGGCACCAAACGGTGGACCTGCTGTCGTTCACGGCTTGGCAAGGGCTGCTCGGCTCCATCCCGCTGATCATCGCCGCCGTGCTCACGGCAGACCACGCGCCTACCTGGAACGTGAGCTTCGTGGCGGCTCTTTTCTACAACGTCATCATCGCGACCGCGATCGCCCGGCTGCTCTGGCTCTACGTGCTGGAGACCTTGCCCACCGGCACTCTGGGCGTCAGCACCTTGGCCATACCGCTTATAGGCGTCCTCACTGCCTGGCTCCAGCTCGGGGAGCGGCCTGGACGACTGGAGGCCGCCGGTCTCGGGCTCATCGTGCTCGCACTGGCCGTCCTCACCGCCAGGGAGTTATATGCGCACCGCCAAGCAGACCTGCCCGCCCGGCTATCGACGCCCCGCAGGGTGATGCTCTGGGCGAGCCGACACGCAAGAGCCGGCGGGTCTCGGGTCGACGGGCCCGTGTCTACCGGCCCACCGGGATCGGCGCCGTGATGGTCTGGTGATCCGGCTCTAGGCTACCCCGGCCGGCCGCGCGAACTGCGTCCACCAGTCGACTGCTCGCGCTCTGTTTCGTCATGAGGCCCCAGGCCCCGGCCGACTTGCCGGCGATCACGTTCTCCTCGTCGTTGTACTGCGAAAGCATCAACACCAGCGCCCGGCTTGACCGGGAACATATCTCCGTGGTCGCCTCCAGCCCGCCCTCGTCTTCGGCCACGAGACAACCCCGCGCGGAGTTCGACTCCGCGATCGACGACGAGACGGCTGAGATAAAGGCGGCCATCGGTGGGCGAGCGGTGAGCGACTGGCGGCAGGTGAAGGCGGCGATCCTTTCACCGAACATGGGACGGATGTGGGATGCGGCCACCGTCGAGGAGAAGCGGACGCTGCTTTCTGCCGTTTTTGCGGGGATAACCGCGACGCCAGCCGCTGTGAGGTTCGTAGTGAGGGGGCAGCCATTCACCATCGAGGCGGAGTGGTTTGCTGTCGTGGAGGTGGCGGGACCCCGGAGCGAACGGATGGGGGACAGAATCCGGGGGTTTGCGTTCCTCGGCCGTGCGGGCTAGGGGGAGCTTAACTAGGTATTTGCGGGCAAAAGCGGCCGGTTATTCGGCGCAAAGAGGCTCCCGGGCGCGCCGCTTCTTCCGGGTTGTCGGAACGAGCTTGATCTCAATCTCGCAGCCCACGGCATTCGCATATTTCGTGAGAGTCGCCACCGAAGGAGAGTGCTTGCCAGCCGCCTCGAGACGCGACACCGCGCTCTTGGTCGTGCCCATGCAAGCTGCTACTTCCTCCTGGGTGAGGCCTGCCTCCAAACGTGCGCCGAGAAGCTCTCGAACGAGTCGGTATTCGTCTTCGAGTTCGGCGTAGGCTTCGCGGAAACCCTTGCGCTCGAGGGCTCGCTCAAGGAACGCCTCATGGTCGTGGGGGATCGGGTTGAAGTTGTTCTTAGCCATCACGTACCTCCTTCATCCTGCGGCGAGCGATGGCGATGTCAGCCTGGTTCGTCACCTGGGTCTTCTTGACGAATGCGTGCAGAACTACGATCCGCCGCCCGACCATGAAGCAGTAGAGCGCGCGGCCAATTCCATCCCTTCCTCGAGGTCGGAGTTCGAAGAGACCACTTCCCATGGCCCTGCTGTGCGGCATGCGAAGTGCCGGTCCGAACTCCATGAGCAGTTCGACAAGCCGAGCATAGTCGGCGACCATGTCGACCGGCCACGACTCTATTTCGTCGAGGACTTGTTGGTTGAAATAGTCGAGGGTGTACGACACGAGCTCAGGTTAGCAAATCTGCTAACTCTCGTCAATCTACATGCCGATCAAGCCGGCAGCCCAGGCAACCATCTTGTCAGCCGCGCTCAATGCGTCGCTCAACCGAATGGTGTCGGTTCCAGTTCCCGGACGAGCCATGTCATAGGGCATGAGGTCCTCCAGAAGGTCTGGATCGACCGGAAGACTGAGCGAGTCGGGGACGAAGTGGAACACCTGCTGCGAGTAACTCAGGCTTTCCGGCACACGCACGTCCACGGCGCGCAATCCGGCCATTACCGCACAGTAGATGGCATGGCCAGCCAAAGCCAGCGCCTGCTCGCTGCCTCGGTCCGTTCGCTTGGACGTATCCCGAGCAATATCGAGCGATGAGCGCGCGTAGCTCAGCCAATCCTCCGGTGGGGATTCATCGGGCTCAATTTCTCGCGCCCGTTTCTCCACTTCGTCCAGATCCCCGTAGATCTCGCCCGTCTTCGAAGCGTCCGCCCTCCACACAGTCACCGGACACGAGCGGCTGCCGAGATCACCGAAGCGACCCGAAGACCGCCACGGCTGCAAGTGCAGATGAGCGTGTTCGCCCGCTGGCAGGCCTCGTGCTTCTTGGTCGAAATCTGGAAGGTAGGCGGCGGATTCGGCTAGGTATCGTAGGCCTTCGGGGTCGCCGACGATATTGACCGATACCTCGTTCTCGTCGTCGATCTCCGGGATGAACCACAGGCTGCCCCGATTCTCGGGGCCGTCCTCGTAGCTGACAACGATCTCATCGTCGCCATCGACGTATACGTCCGCGTCCCGCATCCCCCACTCCCTCGACTCGAGTGACACGCTGCACACGGCCACAGACTAGCGCATTCGAGCAGGCGCGCGCGCTGGGAACATCACGTCGTGCTCCCCGCATTCCGGTGAACTGAAAGTGTGGGCATGGTGGACGGAAGCGGCACGATCAGCGCGCGTTGCTTCACCGAGTTGGACGCGACGGGCGGAGCTTTGAGCGAATATTCTGCCTGGCGGATGTCCCCGGTTCAGTCCGGGGTCTGAGAAGAGAATGTGAAGCCAACATGCCAATTTACAGGGCTGTTTATTCGCCAAGTGGCGGGACCCGGACGTTTACTATCTACGGACATCGCCTTCATATTGGTGCCCGCGTGAACGGCAATCTCCCCACCGCCGGAAGCGAAGGCAATGCGCCGGCCAACCGGCTGAGCTAAGCTAGTCAAGTACAGCGAGTCGTGCTCCTCGCCAGGACATGACGTGCTAGGGACCGATCGCGCAGCGACCGGAGGGAGGGTTCGGGTCTCGTGGAGAACTATGGTCTCCTCATTGGTTTGGGGTACGTGGCGGCTATTGCCACCTTCATCGCGTACGTTTGGAACCTCCACCTCCTGCTACGTCGGTGCGCTGCAGAGAATCGCACCATGAGACCTGGGCTCGTCTGGCTGCAGGTCGTCCCTGTGTTCGGGGCGATCTGGCAGTTCTGGGTGGTGCGGAGGCTCTCGTCATCGCTGGAGAGGGAGTATCGTTCACGAGGTTGGCCGGTCGCGTCGGCGCCGGGCCGCTCACTCGGCCTTGCCAAGGCCATAGTCGACGCGGTTGCCCTCATCCATGTCATCGCCTTCTTCTGGATCGTCACCTCCTTGGCTAACATCGGTCCGACACTCGACCAGGTGGCCTTTACATACCTCTTCTTTGTGGCGGGTCTTCTGCAGCTTGCCAGCATCGTCCTCTGGGGCGCGTACTGGGCGACCTTGTCCAAGTACTCCAGTGGTCTCCGGTTGCCCCCACCCGGAACGCTGCCAATCTTCCAGCCGATGCCAACGCAGGGGCCTTACTGCTGGACCTGCGGATCCTTGACCGGCCCCGTACGCTTCTGCCCCTCGTGCGGGAGGCAGCTAGCACCCGGAGACTCGCCGGCTCCCAACTGACGTCCGGCTCTCGGGGCTACTTGGTCTGAAGACCGATCAGCGGCCCTAATAGCACTAGGGGGTTGCGGTGCCGGCGCCACGGATGTCGGTAGTCGGAGCTTCCCCGATCGGGAGATGTCCGCAGATAGCTAGGGTCGGGTCAGGGATAAAATGCCCATTTGCAGGTAAAAAGTGGCGGGACCCCGATTCGTACTAATAACAGACGGAATAGCCGACTTTGCGGGCGTTTGAGAGGGCCCTGAACGATGAAAGAGCGCCACGGACCTAATCGGCACAGAGAGGTTGTCCTCGGGCGAGAGCGGCCTCTCTCGCGAGTTATCGGAACAAGCTTGGTCTCTACCTCGCAGCCTGCCGCCTTGGCATATCTGGCAAGCGTCGCGACTGAGGGAAGTGCTTGCCCGCTGCCTCCAGACGCGACACGGCGATTCGAGCTGCCGGGATCCACAGTCAGGCGGACCCTCTGAACTGACGGACTTCCTCCATGGCCTTGATTACCCCGGGGACACTACCGTCGTCCCCGATAACCGAGCCGGCGGTTGGCGCAAGCTTCAAGCTAGAATGGGGAGCGGTTAAGTAGCGGCCGCCGTGTGAAGAGAGCACTCGCCCGACCGTCTAGCCTTGGTCCGATCCTCGCAACCAACCTTCTTTCCAATCGTGCGATTCAGCGCGGCGCGCCAAGAGGGAACCGTCTTGGGCGCATCACTCGATGAGCGAGCCGAACTGGCAAGCGAAACCTCCCAGATTCGGTATCGCCACCCCCAGGCGCCTTCCTTCCGACACCACATTCTGGTATTGCTCGGAGAGTTCGGGCATGCCATTGGCGATGTTCTCCTCGAAGAACTGCTGGATGTTCGCCGCCCGATATTGCATCTGGCCCAGCGGCACTATCAGCCACAGGGGCGATGCATACAGACGCAGGTTAAAAGGCGCCGACCGCTTGACGTCTATCCCCCGCGCCCGGCAGATGTCCAGCCCCTCCCGGGTGGCCAAGATGGCTCGACGCACCAGACTCCTGTCGTGGGCAAACGCGGCCGCCGATCCTGCCTCGCGGATGCCGCCGACGGCTCCGAGATACTCCACGTAGTGGGTGGCCAGCCAGCCGAGGATGTCGCGGCTCACCTGCGGCCGCAGACCGGCCTGGCCAAACAGCCCCACCAGACCGCGGAGACGAGAACTATCGCGGCCGTCCCCCTCGCCCAGCATGGTGGACATCTGCGGTCCCGCGAAGATGATGCATTCCACCCGTCCCTCCTTGCGCCAGCCGCCGACCAGCCGAGACAACCCGAAGAGGTAACGCCCCGCAGGTAGCAACCTACGCATGGGTTCGTCGCCCCACCAGTTGTTGCTCATGAAGAGGATGTCCGCAGCGCCCGCCACGGTGGCAAGCCCGGGCAGAAGCGCGTCCACCTGATGAGCACGAACGCACACCAGGATGAGTTCGTGATCGCCGACCGCCGACCAGTCGTCGCTTATCTCGGGGCTGAAGAGGGCGACGGATTCCTTCTTGGGTTTGGTCCGCTCGTCCACGCAGTAAATCTGGATCCCCTGAGCGAACGCCTCCCGGGTCCCGGGGCGAACCAGCATGGTGAGGTCGTGTCCGGCTTCCGCCAGTTGCCAGGCATAGACAGAGCCGATCACTCCGGCACCGACGACAAGAATCTTCAAAGCGTCGCCTCCACCTATCGCTCCACCGTGGCCACCTACCGGGTGAGCAGCCCGACCGCCAGAAGCGCTACCCCAACGACAATAAGGACGACGCTGATAATCAGGCCTACCCGCACTGCCGGGCGGTGTCTGGTAGCCCACATGGGTAGGTGGCCACCGAGGCCAAGCAGCCCCCATAAGGTTGCGATGACTCCGGTGACCGTGAAGATGATGCCCAAATCGAGCAATGCCTTCACGCGCCTCCTCAGTGTCGCCCAGAATCGGAACTACCACCAGTGTCTCATAGGTACCGGAGCCACTGTCGCCCAGGTACCGGAGCCGCGTCCCGAGATGTCACACGCCTACCGGAGCCACAGTCAAATATCTACCGGGACCGCATACGAAGTCCACCTCACACGCGGGGAGTGCCTGAACTTCAGGGCTGGCAACCCTGTCCCCGGTTAGAATCGGGGTCTCAGGGGCTAAAAAGTGCCTATTTGCAGGTTAACCTAGGCAAACAGGTGGCGGGACCCGGACTTGTATGGTCTGCCGACATTCCGCTCCGACTGGTGACGGCCTAGAAGGCGCAAAACCCCTGCATCCAGTCGAATCCAGGCACGGGATACGAGAGGTACGACCAAGTGGCGAGACCCGGAAATCACACCAGCCTCCAGCATGCGAATCAGGATCGTATAAGCTCCACTAGGAGATCCTGCGGCGGTAGATGACCATGGCGACGATGTACGCGACGATGAGGATGCCGACACACCAGGCAAGGGCGATCCAGATGTCGGTGCCGACCGGCTGCTGTGTGAACAGGTCGCGGATCGCGTTGACGATGGACGTCACCGGCTGGTACTCGGCGAAGGCGCGCACCGGGCCGGGCATGGTCTGAGTAGGCACGAATGCCGAGCTGATGAACGGCAGGAAGATGAGCGGGTAGGAGAATGCACTTGCGCCGTCCGCGGTCTTCGCGGAGAGACCGGGGATTACGGCGAGCCACGTCAACGCCAGGGTGAACAGGATCAGGATGCCGGCGACCGCGAGCCATGCCAGCACGCCCGCCCCCGAGCGGAAGCCCATGAGCAGCGCGACGAGCACGACGACCACGAGCGACATCAGAATGGCGACCAGCGAGGTCAGCACATGCGCCCACAGCACGGACGACCGTGCGATCGGCATGGAGTGGAACCGCTCGAAGATGCCGCTCTTCATATCCAAGAAGAGCCGGAATGCGGTGTAGGAGATGCCCGAAGCAACGGTGATGAGCAGAATGCCGGGCAGCAGGTAGTTCACATACGAATCCGACCCTGATTGATCGCGCCGCCGAACACGAAGACGAAAAGCAGCATGAAGGCGATCGGCATGATCGTGGTCGTGATGATGGTGTCCAGGCTGCGCGTGATGTGGCGCAGGGATCGTCCTGTCAGGACGGCGGTGTCGCCGAAGAAATGCTTGGTCATCGTTGTTCCTTACTCATCCGTGCCGACGCGGCGATCATTGCCAGCGTCGCCGTCCTTGCCGTCGTCACCGACGATGGCGAGGAAGACGTCCTCGAGGGTTGGCTGCTTTTCGACGTATTCGACCTTGGCGGCCGGGAGCAGTTGCTTGAGTTCGCTGAGGGTGCCGTTCACGATGATCCGACCCTCGTGGAGGATCGCGATCCGGTCGGCGAGTTGTTCGGCCTCGTCCAGATACTGCGTCGTGAGCAGCACGGTCGCGCCGTGCTCGGCGAGTTCCTTGACGGCCCGCCACACCTCGATGCGCCCCTGGGGGTCGAGCCCGGTCGTCGGCTCGTCGAGGAAGATGACCTGCGGATTCCCGATGAGGCTCATCGCGATGTCGAGGCGGCGACGCATGCCGCCCGAGTACGTCGACACCTTCCGCGAGGCCGCGTCGGTCAGCGAGAAACGATCGAGCAGGTCATCCGCGATCATGCCCGGGCCCTTGAGGTGCCGCAACCGGGCGACCAGAATGAGGTTCTCCCGCCCGCTGAGGACTTCGTCGACAGCAGCGAACTGTCCGGTGAGGCTGATGGACTGCCGCACGTCCGCACCCTGTGTGGCGAGATCGAAGCCGTTGACGCCGGCAGTCCCCGCGTCGGCCTTGAGCAGCGTGGACAGGATCTTCACGACCGTAGTCTTGCCCGCTCCGTTCGAGCCGAGCAGGGCGAAGATGCTGCCCCGCGCCACGTCGAAGTCCACGCCGCGCAACGCTTCCACCTTCTTGTACGACTTCTCCAGGCCCTGCACGTGGATCGAGGGGGCATGCAGTGCCACCATCATACGATCCTCTCTTTTTGTGCGGAGTTGTCGCCGGCGACGCGATCGATGGTGTCGGTCAGCCGCCTCCGCTCCTTGTTGATCCATTGACCCTCCGAGTAGTTCGCAAGGAATGTCTCGGCGAACTCCACAGGGTCATCCCCGACGATCGCCCGGATCGGGGTTCCGCTGTCCGCGCTCTGCTCGAACAGCTCTGCGAGGTCCTCCAGCATCGACATCAGGGTGTCACCCGTCGCGATCATCCCGAAATACATCAGGTACCGCTCCAGCGCGTCGATTGCCGCGCGATAGCTCTCGGGAAGTTGTTTCGTGCGCGCCTTGTACTGGCGCCATCGCCGCTTGTCGCCGATTCCACCGATGATCTTCTCGATGAACACGGTCATCCGCCTCCTTCATGGAGCTGTCCGAGCCGTTCCGTGAGGAAGCTCCAGGTCCTCCAGAACTCATTGAGATAGCCCTGTCCCTGCGCGTTGACGGAATACACCTTGCGCGGCGGCCCCTTCTCCGACGGGATCTTCTCCACGTCGACCAGACCCTTGTGTTCGATCCTGATGAGCAGGGCGTAGACGGTGCCCTCGGCGATGTCGGAGAAGCCCCGCTCTCGCAGCCACGTAGTGATCTCGTAGCCGTACGCGGGCCGCACGGACAGGAGCGCGAGGACGATGCCCTCCAGCGTCCCCTTGAGCATCTCCGTCATCTGCTTGCCCACGAAACCTCTCCTCTGACTACTTAACGTTACTGAGTACTTGTACATAGTAACACATAGTAGTGACATGGCAAGCTCCAGGTGGCGGCGGAGGTGTCGGCTGTAGCTACCTGAAGGCCCGAAGCTGGGGCAGGAGACTTGGCTGCTGTCAGAGTTGCTGCCAGGGAACGATGGCCGCCGCCGACGGCCGAACAAGAGGGCGCCACTTCAGGCTCTACTTCGCCGAACGAGTTCGCGGTGTCAAGTCCCACCACCCGTGTTACATAGTGGCTCCGGCACCTCTGTTACAGTCACTCAGGTCTCGATCGGGTTTGTTGATTTCTCATGAGGCCTTCTTCTTCCGTGGTCTTCCCCGGGGAACCCCGAAGGCCCCATGCACTTTGCTCGGGTCGTGCTTGGCCCGGTGGGTGCGGATGAGGGTGCCCTCCAGATAGATCTCGACGATGTCCCCGACCAGGCGCACCTCCATGTCCTTGCGGGCATGGCGGGGTCCGACTGCATACCGGGCGCCGGCGAAGCTCACGTCCCCGTGCCCGTCCACTTTGCGGATGACCGGCACCCCCACCACCTCTGGATTCGGCCTCAGGCGTGGTTGCCGGGGCTGCCCCGGATGGCCGGACCCCTTCGCCCTTTCGCTCCTCGCGACAGGGGTCGCTTCGAGCGGGTGGCGGCGAGCATGCGTGGCCACAAGCACCCCGCGGTGGAAGACCTGCACCAAGCGGTCGTCGGTGACCACGTCCACCGTCTCGCCCGCGAGCCAGGCGCCCACGTGATAGGGGAAGGTGCACAGACTGATCCCTCCGCTGCCACCGACCCGCCTGGTCACCCGCTTCTCCGGGCCTCTTAGGAGGACCTCCGGCATCTTCTCCTCCTCCGGATCTGGGATGACGGGGGTGAACTCGTCAGGAGCAGCAAGGGCGAAGCGCTTGGCCGGCGGCACCATGCCGATGCCCTGATGGGGCCGCTCCTCGTTATAGCTCCGCACCCAGGCGTCCAGGGCTTCTTGCGCCTCCTCGATGGAAGCGAAGACCCGGCCGGCGAGGAACTCGGCTCGCACGGTCTTGTGGAAGCGCTCCACCTTGCCGGTGGTGGTGGGTGAGCGCGGAGCGGTGAGCAGGTGTTTTATGCCGTTCTCCCGGCAGATGCGGTCGAAGAGCACCTGGCCTTTGTCCGGCCCGAAGCGGGCGGTGAACACCTTGCCGTTGTCGGTGAGGATCTGGTCGGGACCCCGTGGCGGCGCATGGCCAGAGCCAGGGCTTCGCACACCGGGCGCGCGGTGGCCCGAGGCACAAGGAGCGCCGAGACGCAGAAGCGGGAGTGGTCGTCGAGGCCCGTGATCATCTTCAGCTCTCCGCCGCTCTTCAGCCTCACTCCGCCCATGATGTCCATCTGCCAGAGCTCCATGGCGCGGGTGCGTTCCCAACGGCGATAGTCCTCCCGCTTGCGTCTTCGCTTCTGAGGGTCCACCAGGCCGTGGCGGACCAAGAGGCGATAGATGGAGGAGCGGCCGGGGAGAGGGACCACACCCTCCCGCTCCAACTGTGACGAAGGGTGCGCGGGCCCCAGCCGGGATGGGCCTCGCGAAGTTCGAGGATGCGGGCCTCTATCTGGGGAGCCATCTGGTGGGGGCAGGTCCCCGGCCGGCAGGAGTGATCGGCCAGACCGCCGATGCCCGAGCGCGGCATAGCGCCTCAGCCAGCGGTGGACCGTCTGCCTCGTCACCCCGTTCCTCATGGCCACGTCGCTGACCGTGGCCCCGGCCAGGACTTCGAGCATGGCTTTGTGCCGTTGTTCCACCAGTCTCAGCTCCACAAGCACGGGTCTGCCCTCCCAGATAGCCGGATCTCTCCTGCTATCTGGTGTGGAGCCGGAAGGCGAAGTCCTCTCGAAGTGTCACATAGGTACCGGAGCCACTGTCGCCCAGGTACCGGAGCCGCGTCCAGAGTGGAACAGACCTACCG
>CAVZIK010000007.1:0-30451 GCA_963775295.1 uncultured Actinomycetes bacterium | reverse complement strand
CCAACTGAAGGAGGCGGGCTTCCAACTGATGTGCGTCCATGTCCAGGCCTTTCTACGGAGTCAACAGGATCTTGATGACCCCGTCGGTCCGCTTTTCGAAGATGTCGTAGGCCGCGATGACGTCGTTCAAGGGCATGCGGTGGGTGATGAGCGGCGTGAGGTCCAGCGTGCCTGCCGCGATGAGGTCGAGGAGTTCCTGGATGCGGCCCAGGTCACCCATACCGATGGTGAGGGTAGTGTTCTTGGCAAGCATGCGAGGCGCATTGATGGACACCGGTTGCTGGAACACGCCGACGACGGAGACGACCCCGCCCGGCGCGGACACCGCGATCGCATTGTTGAGCGTCTCCTGCCTACCGACCGCTTCCACCACGTAGTCGGCACCCCAGCCATCGGTGGCCTCCTTGATGATCTGGCGTACGTCTTCCACCGAAGCGTCGATGACCAGGTCGGCGCCCAGCCGGCCGGCCATCTCCAAACGGTACTCCTCCATGTCTACCACGATGATCCGGGCGGGATTGAACACCCGAGCCGAACCGACCGCGCAGAGCCCCACCGGGCCGGCGCCAAAGATGACGATGGTCTCGCCCGGGCGCGGGCTCCGGCCGCCGGGCACAAGCCCCGCCAGCGCCGAATACGCGGTCGGCAAGATATCCCCGGCGAAGAGCACACGGTCGTCCGAGAGACCGGCGGGGATGTGATGCAACGTGACGTCGGCGAAAGGCGCCCGGACGTAGTCGGCCTGGGCTCCGTCGAGTCCTCCGAACAGCGGCCCGTTGCCGAAGATGGCCCCGTTCTCGCAGGCGCTCAGCAGGCCCGCGCGGCAAGCGCGGCACTTCCCGCACCACACGGCCGCGGGCCCCACCACCCGGTCTCCGGCCGCAAATCCCTCGACCGCCTCGCCCGCCGACTCCACCACGCCGACGAACTCATGGCCGATGATGGCCCCCTCGTTCATCTGGGGCATCAGCCCGTGGAGCACGTGGAGATCGCTTCCGCAGATGCTGGCGGCCGTCACTCGCACGACGGCGTCCCGCGGGCCCTGCAGCACCGGCTCCGGCACGCTCTCCAGCCGGATGTCGTGAGGTCCGTGGTAGACGACGGCCCTCATCGAGCCACGCGCCTCATTCGGCGTCCACCTTCAGCCCGTGCCAGACGATGTACTCGTCGTCGGTGGCCACGCACCCGGTGACGCCCGAAGCGTCCTGCTTACCCAGGTAGACCGCACAGGCCACCATGGTCTCCGGCCCTGCGAAGGTCTTCTTCTGCTCCTCGGTCGCCCACATGCTCATGCCCTCGGTACCGATCACCCGGGCCGGCATGACCGCGTTGACCGCGATGTTGTGCTGCCCTACCTCGGCCGCCAGAGCGTAGGTGAACCGGTCGAGCCCGGCCTTGGTGGCCGCGTAGGCGGCGCTGTAGCCCACGGTGCCCGTGCCCTTTTCGGAGCCGGCGTGGGAGGTGATGTTGATGATGCTCCCCCCGCCCTGGGCGATCATCGCGGGGAGCACCGCCTTGCAGCAGAGAAACGGCCCGGTGAGGCCCACCCGGAACACGACCTCCCAGCGCTTGGCCGACATGTCGACGACGCTCGCGGGAAAATCGACGGCCGCGTTGTTCACCAGGACGTCCACCCGCCCGAACTCCGCCAGGGTCTGCTCGACCATGGCGTCGACGCTCGCCTCGTCGGTGACGTCGCAGCGCACGGCGAGGGCGCGCCCGCCCAGCGCTTCGACCAGTTGCACCGTCTCGTGGATGCTGCCAGGAAGCCGCTCGCTCGGCGCGGTCTCGCTCCGGGCGGCCACGACGACCGTGGCGCCTTCCTTGGCGTAGGCCAGAGCGATGGCCTTGCCTATCCCACGGCTGGCGCCGGTGACTATCGCGACCCTGCCCTTCATCCTCATTCCCTCACTCATCGGCGTGTCTCACAGTCGTCGGTGTCGACGTCAGTCGTTGGCGTTACCCGGTTCACGTTCGTAGGCCTTGGTAGCGTTGCCCACCGAGAAATGGAAGATGGGCCGGTCCGCACGCTTGACGTTCATCGGACAGTGTTTCATGCCCGCCGGGATGTAGACCAGACAGCTCTCGGTGAGCAGCAGGCGCTCACCGTCCAGGAACAACTCCACCTCGCCGCCCAGATTCATCGGATCGTCAGGATCAGCGCCGAAGAAAGCCAGAGTCTCGTCGAAGTCATGCGTGTGCTCCTTCGGCGAGTACTTGGTGGGCTTGTGGAACCAGTGGGTCTCGCAGTAGAAGGCGCCGGGGATGACGCCCCCGTCCAGGTAGCCCATGGAGGAGATGACGTCCGGTCCGTCTTTGACCTCGTAACCGTGCTCTTCCTTCATCGGCTGAGTGATGACGTATCTTGGCCCTTTTCGATTCGCTCATCAGGACACGTCCAGTCCGCCGTCGACGGCGATCGAATTGCCGGTGACAAACGCAGCTTCGTCCGAGCAGAGCCAGACGACCACCCTGGCGATGTCTTCCGGGGTACCCATCAGATGGACCGGCGGGCCCTCCCCTTCCGGCGTACAGCTCATCAAGCGATTCATCATGCCGGTGCCCTTCGTGGGCCCCGGAGCCACCACGTTCACGCGGATGCCCTTGTCCTTGTTCTCGGCTGCCGCCAGCCGGGTGAGTGACATGACCGCCGCCTTGCTCGGCCCATAGGCGCCGAAGCCCGGCATCATCTTAAGGCCGCCGGTGGACGACGTGTTGACGATGACCCCCGAGCACTGCTTCCGCATCTGCCGGAGTTCGTGTTTCATGCAGAGGAAGACGCCCTTGAGGTTGATGTCCACCACGGTGTCCCAGTCGGCCTCGGCGAGCTCGGTGAGGGGACCGAAGGGGATGGTGACCCCGTCCGGACCGACACCGGCGTTGTTGAACGCGAAGTCGAGTGAGCCGAAGCTGCCGACCACCGCGTCCACCATGGCGGCCACTTGAGCCTCATCGGTGACGTCGCAACGGACGAAGGTAGCTTCGCCACCTCTTTCCTCGATCTCTTTGACCACCGCTTCAGCGGCGGCCACGCTCCTCCCGGTGATGATGGCCACTTTGGCCCCTTCCGCCGCCAGAGCGAGAGCGGTGACCCGGCCGATGCCTGACGCGCCCCCGGTGACCAGCGCGACTTTTCCTGCGATGCCTGTTGCCATCAGCGTCGTCCTTTTTCGTGGGTCCTGCGCGGCGAAGACGCCCCTGAGGTCATCCCTTTCGATAGAGCGCTCGCTCTACGCATTCTGGCAGGGAACGAGACGCAGGTGTCAAGAGGCGACCTATCCTCCGGCTTTGGCCGCCCGCCCGTCGGAGTGCAGCACTCTCTGTATCCGCTCGGTCAGATCGTCCAGGCGCCGGCACAGGTCGGTCCGGTAGCCCGGGTCCATGTCGGCGAAGATCTCGTTCATGCGGGCCTCGCGGATATGGCCCTTCTGCCGGTCGATCTCCCGGCCGACCTCTGTGACGTACACCCGGGTAAGCCGCGCGTCGAGGCTGTCACGTTCCCGGCGGATCGGCACCGGCCTTCTCGAGCGCCTGCACGATGGCGGTGACCCTGCGCCCGCGATATCCGCATCGCATCCGCGATATCGCGCTGACATATGCCATCCCGGTCGGTCAGCATGCGCAGACAGGTCACCTGGCTGGGCTGGGCCCCCTCCTCCGAGAGATCCTTGATCATCAACTGCTCGAAGCTGTTGACCGCCTTGTTGAAAGCCAGGAACGTCTTGAGGGTGTCCGGATGGACACCCTCCAGCTTGTCGGGGAACGGCAGCGGCTGCCAGCCGTCGCCTCTTTCGGGCGGGCACTGGGATCACGGTCTCACGGCCACCTTTACCAAGAGCGTCAGCCACGAGCCGTCTGAAGCCCTTTTCGACGACGTCAGCGAGCGGGATCACATCCGAGAGCATGCCCCCGGTATCAAAGCGGCCGGCCACCAGGTAATCGAGCACCAGTCTGGCCTCCTGCGCCCCGTACGCAAGGCTCGACTTGAGCCCGACCTCGCGGACAGCGAGCATGGCGGGGATGATGGGCAGCGGTTCGCCGCCCGCCCCGATGTTGAGCACCTGCCCGCCATTGCGCACCACTTCGATGCACAGTCCGAGTGACTGGGCTTTGCCGGCGCACTCGGCAACGATGTCCGGGCCAAGCCCGCCATAGACGGCCGCGATGCGGTCCTTGAGCCCTTCGGCCTCAGCCACCGGGTCGAGCACCAGGTCGGCGCCCAGAGCGGCTGCGAGGGCGCGTTTCTCTGGGACGATCTCCAGCGAGGTCACGTGCCGGGCGCCCGCCAGCTTGAACACACTGATGGCCGCCAGGCCGATGGGACCGGCGCCGGACACCACCACGTTGTCGCCCATGGCCAGGTCGGACTGGCTGATGGCCCGCAGCGCCGTGGCGAGGGTATCGGTGAGGACAGCGTCCTCGAACGAGACATTGTCCGGAATGGGGTAGAGCATCTGCCTGGCGTCGCGCACCAGCATGTACTCGGCCATGCCGCCGTCGCGGGTGAGGCCGTTGGTGGTGCCGAAGCCGTCCACGCAGAGGTTCGGCCGGCCGTGAGTGCAGTGGAAGCAATGCCCGCAATTGCCAGGAGGTCCGGCCACGACGCGGTCTCCGACTTTGAAGCCCTCGACCCCTTCCCCCACCTCGGCGATGACACCCACGTTCTCGTGGCCCGGCACAAACGGCGGCGGGCAGCATGCCCTCGAAGTAGATGTGAAGGTCGGTGCCGCAGATGCCGCAGAGCGCGATCTTGACGACCGCCTCGCCCGGCCCGGCCTTGGGCATAGGCCGATCGACGATGCCGCCATTCTTTCGCCTTCGTAGAGCAGTGCTTTCACGGTCCCCCTACTTCGCGCGCGAGGACGGGCAGTTTGACGGTCGCTCCGCCCTCGAGCCAGATATCACCCTCGATGGTCTCGATCCACCAGGCCAAGTCTACGAAGAATTCTCCGCTGCGCACGTACTTGTCGTAGACGTACGACTTGACGATGGCCAGGTCGCCGGTGAGGCCGTGAGCCAGCGCGTGCTTGCCGGCCATGAACGGCACCTTGCCCAAGAAGTACTCGCACCCGGGGTCCTTGGGCACGATCTTGCCCAGGGCCGCATGCGCTTCGGCCGGCATGATGCCCCAACGGATGTTCTGCAGCCAGCCCCTGTCGCCCATCCAGTTGTTGATGTGGCGGACGGCCAGCTCGCGGCCGAGGAAGTTGATGAGCGCCGCCCGGCCCGCGCCTGCCTTGTGGATGTCCTGGGTGTCCACCGCGCCGTCGTCGTCTCCGCCTTCGGGGTCCACCATGAAGAAGGGCTTGACGCCGTCCGGCACGGCCGGCACGTAGTCGTCCCTGTTGGGCAGGCGGTAAACGCCGTCCTCCCCGCGGACCATGGTCGCGAAGACCGCCGGGTCCATGATCTCCTTGCGCAGGGTGCGGCTGCCCCCGGTGCCGAGCCCATAGGGCGCGGTGGGCGCCAGCGACTCGTCGATGGGGCCGTCCACGGTCCAGGTCGGCTGGTCGCCGACTTTGACGTCCTCCCAGTACAGGGGCTGGGCGCCGCGGCGCTTCTCTTTGGCCCAGAGATCCTTGATGAAGTCCCAGTCGGCGTCGGTGTACACATGGGCGGGCCGAGCCATCCAATCCGGCGCCTCCCACATCTCCATGAAGCCCATCTTCCCCGGGCGCCTGCCGTCTTTGTAGATCTTCTCGCTCTCGGTGACCCGCCAGCTGGTGTCGTTGATCTTCTCGCCCCGCTGGTTGTAGACGGAGCCCCAGGAGGCTAGGGTCACATGGCGATAGATGGAGCCCTCCTGCGGGGTCCGGTCGATCACCCAGCGCTTGTCGCTCACCAGATAGAGGGTGTCGCCTGGGTAGACCGGGGCGTAGTTGGTGACGCTGTGATTGAGTTGTGAGACCAGCAGGGTGTCTCGGGCCTCCGGGGGATACGGCACCATGAAGGAATCGTCGTGAGCGCCGAAGCAGGGCATGGCCTGTATGTCCCTATAGCCGGCCGCCCGAGCGTAGTCCGCGTCGTTCAGTAGCGGGTTGTCCGGGTCGTACTTGGCGCTGTTGTAGCGGACCATCGCCTCGGTGACCTCCAGCTTGGGGCCAAGGCCCGGGGTGTCGGAGGGCAGCGTCCCGGCGGCGAGCGCCTTGCTGTCGAGCTGGCCTCGATCTTCGATAGCCTTGTTGGCCGCGAAATAAGCCGCCACGGGCTCCGCCTCCCGTCCGCTGTAGGCACCGGGATAGACGATCTCGAAGTCGGCCGGATCGAACGGGCCCATGGTCACCACTCCTTGTCACGCAAAACTACGATAATGCTCGGACCTTGTCCTCTTTGCCACGGCCATACCCTGCGCCGTCCGGCCAAAAGCGGATAACCCCTTAACCGAGACACTAACATCTGCATGGGTAAAAAGGCTAGACCCTTTTCAACAAGGCGCTGATCAGCTAGGCTGGATGCGACGTCGTCTCCCTCGTCATCCAGGGACCAGGAAACGCCACCAGTGGCGAGAGTCCGGGATAGCTCGGCCCGCACGAGGGCGTCGATCTTCTTCTCCGGAAGTCCGTAGACCAGCACCGCCAGATCCAGCCGGACGGGCAGGCCGGACGGAAGGGTCACCGGCGTCGCGACTCCCCTGGCCGTGCAGGTGGCCCCTGCGCGGAGTGATGTGAGATTGCACGCCACTCCGCCCCCGGGGAGGCGCAGGAAGCACTTGAGATGTCCGATGACCGTGGCGCCTGCATCCATGCAGCCGGTGGCCAGGCCGCCCAGGAACTCGACCAGGAATGGCTGCGGATCGAACCCGGATGCTTCCGCCCGCAGGCTAACCCGAGCACCGTACGGCTCCAGGTGGCCGGCCGCCGAAGGCGGCACGTGCTGCTGATGATCACCGGCGTGGCCTCCGGGCGTGCCGTGCCCATCGCGCGTGCAGTGCCTATCGCTCACAACGGTTCACCCAGCCTCGTTGGCGGACCCTCGGCGCCGCCGACCCAGTCCAGGAAGCCGAGGAGCGACCCCTCGCGGAGCGAGTCGACCACGAACACCGGCTTGTCCGGCACCAGCCGCACGATCGCCTCCGTGGTGCGGGCCATTTCTTCGGGTTTCGCCTCGCCGGCTTTGGTGACGGCAAGGCCGTCAGCACCCGCGATCTGCCCTTCGATGAGGGGAGTCAGCACTTCCTGCAACGCCTCGAAGCGGGTTGGGTCCACCACCGTGACGGTCCGAACAGATTCCAGGGTCCGCGGAGGGTAGCGCAAGACGGAATCGAGAACGCCTTCAGGAGTTGCGATCCCGGACGCTTCCACGATGACCAGATCGGGCCTGAACTCCAGCTCGAGATCGCGGAGGGCGCGCACCAGATCGACCCCTGTCTGGCAACAGATGCAGCCCCCGGTGATCTCCACCACTTCCATGTCGCCCAGCCGCAGCACCTCGCCGTCGATGCCCACCTCGCCCACTTCGTTCACCAGTACGCAGACACGAAGGTGATCGAGCGCAGCCCGCCGGGCGAGCGCGAGTATGAGTGTGGTCTTGCCTGAGCCAAGGAAACCTGCGAACAAGAGCAAGCGCATGGGTGCCTTTCCCAGCGGACGACCCGATCTGGAGCGACGCAGCGGCGGACCGCGCGCTGCGCCGCGCCAGAGAGTAGCAGACGGAGCGCGGCTCGCCTACCGGCCGGTAAGCGCCTTGGCCGCGCTCGCGACCGTGTCAGCCGGGATGCAGAAGCCGATGTTTTCCGCACCCGTCTGAGCGGGCGGCAGATAGACCTCAGGCATCCCGATGAACTTGCCCAGAGCGTCGAAGCAGCCACCCCCTGAGTTGCCAGGGCTGATGGGAGTGTCTATCTGCATCAGTCCGGTGAGCGGGGGCGTCCCGGTGCCGGTGTCCAGCGTACGATCGAGGCCGCTCACGATCCCGAGGGTCACAGTGTTGCGGAAGTCGAGCGGACTACCGATCACGATGGCCCACTGAGCCAACTGCACATCCTGGGATGATCCGAACGTGACCGGAGTCAGACCGGTCTTCTGCACTTGGATCGCAGCGACGTCCTTCTGAGAGTCGGTGTTGACGACAGTGGCAGGAGCGGTGCTCCCGTCGCTGAAGGTCACCGTGATCTGCTGACCAGTGGTCACCTGGCCGTCGAGAGTCACCACATGGTCGTTGGTGAGGATGAGACCATCGGCGGTATAGATCACGCCCGAACCGACGCCTCCGGCCGTCTGGCCGCGAACGGTCACTTGCACTGCGATGTTCACGACACTCGAGTAGACGGAGTTCAGCACTTCCTGCGCGGGGCTGAAGAGGTCCGCCTGGGCATCCTGATGACCTGCCGTGGTGGACGTGGCCCCCGGCGCGCCCGTGCCACCGGTCGAGGTGGACGAACTGGACGAGGTTCCCCCGCATGAAGTCAGCAGGATCGCAACCAGAAGCATGACGAGAGTAACGACAATGATAGGTATGGCTCTTTTTACAACTGCGCTCACCGTGACCTCCTTCGAGCGGTTCTGTCTGGCGACAGATACCCATTCCGGGCCAGATCGAACCGGCGAGGTATCAGACGAGCGGAAAGCGGAGTTCGAAGTGCGAGCCGGTCTCCGAGCTGCAGACGGAAGCCTTGCCACCATGTATGAACGCGTCAAGAAACGTGCCGGTAAAGGCAGGGTGACGGTCTCGTAACCTCGAGAGCGACGCTGGACGGGGCGACCTACTTCCGGAGGCTGATCAGCCACTCCCTGATCTGCTCGTCGGTGCGGTACTTGGCCTGGTCGTAGCGCTCGTAGTGGGTCATGTCCTCCAGATCCCGGACGCGGCGAGGCTTCGCCTCCATCGCCGGGTGGCCCAGCCCGAGCATGTCGTAGATGCAGTAGCCGTCGGGGATGCCGAGCAGGTCCCGGATCATCGCCGACGGGTACGTGGCCGCTACCAGGCTGGCCCAGTGCGAGCCGAGGCCGAGGCTGCTGGCCGCCAGAGTCATGTAGGAGAAGGCGGTGGCCAGCGCGGAGACCAGGTTCTCTTCCTTCCGCTCCACGTACGTGAGCAGGGGGAACGACTTGCTCACCCGCGGGTCGCCGACCACGAGGATCAGCACCGGGGTGGTCTTGAACACCGGGTCGGAGACCGGCCGCGCGGCCGAAGCCCAGCGCAACTCCTCCGGCCGGGTCAGTTCCGCTTCGTGGACCAGTTCCTGCTGGTTCACGCGCCCAGACGGCCATCTGATCCTTGGTCGCCTGATCGCGGATGACGATGAACTCCCAGGGCTGGGAGTTGGCACCGGACGGCGCCCAGCGGGCCGCCTCGAGGACTTTCTGCACGTCTTCGTCGGAGACCGGCTCGTCGGTGAAGGCCCGGATGCTCCGCCGGGTCTTGAGCAACTCGAGGAACGCGTCGTATTCCATTGACCCTTCCTTTCCTGAGAGTACGCCGGCGGTCGCGCCGGCGTCGGGTGCCAGTCTACTGTCCGGCTTCGCCGTGGCGCGCCACGTTGCCGGCCCGCAACTTCTTGATCTGCTTGCGCAGCGACTCCTCGTCCATGAACTCGTCGTCCTTAGCCCGGTCGTAGTGGGTCATCTCATCCAGGGACCGGGTCAGCTTGCCGCCCGGACCCTCCTCCATCGCGCTCTCGCCGAACATCAGGATGTCGTACACCCAGATGTAATCCGGCAGATTGAGGATGTTCTTGACCAGGCCCTGCAGCTTCGGGTACTTGACCGCCGAGATGGGGCAGGCGGCCAAGCCCAGCGAGTGAGCGGCCAGCCACGCGAAGATAAACGCGTTGGACAGCGACGACTCAAAGATGGAGTCGCCCTTCTGGCGCGAGTAGCGGGCTGCCATCGGCAGGCCGATGCGCCGGCGGGTGTCGCCGCAGAAGACGACGAACACGGGGGCAAGGGGCAGATCGTGGGTGCCGTGAGTGGCCATGGTCCAAGGGTGACCCTGCCACTCTTCCCTCGTGGCTTCCATGGGATAGAAGTCGTTGTTCTTGTAGTCGTCGACGACCCGCTTGATCTCCTTGCGGAGCGCTTCGTCCTTGACGACGATGAACTCGTTGGGCTGCATGTTGAAGCCGGTGGGCGCCCAGCGGGCCGCTTCCAGGATCTTCTCGACGGCTTCGTCGGGGATGGGGTCGGTCTTGATGGCCCGGATGGTGCGGCGGGTCTGCATAAGGGAAAGGAGTTCTTCAAATTCCAACGCTGTCTCCCTTGCACGATAGAAATGCGGATACCGAATTCTACCGGGAGGCCGGCAGGAAAGCGAGTGAGCGCTTACTTGTGCGGCGGCAAAGAAGCAGTCAGGGCCGCAGGGCGGTGAGGTCCACCATTCCCGCGGAGACTTCCGACAGCTCGCGCCCGCGGGGAGGAAAAGCGGCGTGCACGACCCGCTTCCCCCGCCCCTCCACGAAGCGGATCACGGGACCGAGGGCGGGCTGGGCCGACAGCAGGACGGCGACGTCCAGAGCGTCCTCGCGGACCAAGCGGAAGATGTCGGTCGCGAGGGCGTCCGCGACGGCCCCGCCGAGCTTGCCGGTCGGCCAACTCGTGTTGCGGCAGTGATGGCAGGCCGGCCGTGCGGGCCAAGTCGCAGGCGAGACAGTCGCCGACCCCCTTCGCCGTTTCGCGGACCACTCGCACCGCGACCTGGGCATCATCGGTCAGTTGAGCGATCACCGTGGAAGCGGCGCCGGGGATGCCCCCGGCGCCCGCCCGATCCGCCGGGTCTTCGACCACGTAAACCAATGCCCCGGCGTAGCGCAGGCGCCGCGCCGGCATCAGGAGCGCAGCGGACGTGGCCTCCACCGCCAGCCAGGCGGGAAAGCCCTCCCAGTCGAGCGCCGTTCCGGCGGTGGGCGGCCCGCCCAGTTCGGCCAGGAGTCCAGGCAGATCGATGAAGACGAAGACTCGGACCTCTCCGGTCCCCCTGCGACCTCACTCATCGTCAGGCTCGCGACTCAGGCCCTATCCGCGCCTTGAGAGCCAGCCGCGGATACCGGTCTCGAGCGGTTCGGCCCCGGCGAGCACCTCGTTATGGAACCGGACCTCCCGCTCCGGGATGCTCCGCACGAGCGCCGCTCCGGCGCTCCCTGGGTCCAACTTGTCCAAGGCGGCCACCAACTCGAACTCGTCCTCCGGCAACGGGGTCTCCGGCGACAGGCCACGGAGGCCGCGCATGACGTCGGCGGGGAACTTGCTCCAGTGGGCCGTCGAGACGATCAGCTGGGGGGCGTCGCCCTTGTGGCGGCGGGCCACTTCCCAGGCCACCGCGGTATGCGGGTCCATGAGGTAGCCGTCCTCCTCCCACACCTGACCGATGGCCTTGAGGCAGGTCTTGGTGTCCACCCAGTCGCCGGCGAAGTCACGGCGCAGGATGTCGAGAGTCTCCCGATCCACCCGGAAGACGTGCTTCTCGGCGAGGTCCTTCATCCAAGCGGCCACCTGCCCCCCATTCCGGGTGACCTCGAACAGCAGGCGCTCCAGGTTGGACGAGATCAGGATGTCCATCGACGGCGACGCGGTCTTGACCAGACTCCGGTCGGAGATGTCGTAGACGCCGGTGGAGAAGAAGTCGGTGAGGATGTGGTTGGTATTGGATGCGCAGATCAACCGGCCGGCCGGCAGCCCCATCCGCTTGGCGTAGTAGGCGCCGAGGATGTCGCCGAAGTTGCCGCTGGGCACGCAGACATCGAGTGGGTCGCCCATCTGCAACGCCTCGCGCTTGACCAGGTCCGCGTACGCGCTGAAGTAATAGACGATCTGCGGGAGCAGCCGTCCCCAGTTGATGGAGTTGGCCGATGACAGACTGAGACCGTATTCCTCGGCGAGTTCCGCCGCAAAGGCCTGATCGGCGAACACGGCTTTGACCGACCGCTGGCAGGCGTCGAAGTCGCCCTCCACGGCGAGCACCGTGAGGTTGTCCCCGGCCTGGGTGGTCATCTGGCGCTCCTGCACCGCCGACACCCCGCCGCTCGGATAACAGACGATGATCTTGACGTGCGGCCGGTCTGCGAACCCGTTCAACGCGGCCACGCCGGTGTCGCCCGAGGTGGCCACGAGGATGAGCTTGTCGGTCTCCTGCCGGCCCTCCGCGTGGGCAGCTCTCGAGGGCCTCCGAGAAGAACAGGGGCATGCACTGGAGGGCCATGTCCTTGAAGGCCAGGGTCGGCCCGTGCCACAGCTCCAGGAAGAAGAACGGCCCCTCGTCCGAGAAGCCGTCGACCTCGCGGACCACCGCCACGTCCTCGTGGTTGAAGTTGGCCCCGTAGGCCGCCCGACAGATCGCCTGGACCTTCTCCGCGGGCACGCCCAGTTCGAACCGTTCGTAGACGGTGACGGCCCGCTCCCAGTAAGGCAGATCGGCCAGCGCGAGGATATCGGCAGGAGTGAAAGCCGGCACCCGCTCGGGCACGAAGAGTCCCCCGCCCTGCGCCATCCCCTCGAGGACGACATCGCGGAACGGCAGCGGCTCGGAGAGATGCGACCGGGTATCGGAGTACTTGATCATGCCAATTATCGGGGTCGTTTGCTGCGGCCCTGCATCCTAGCATACGCGTCGATGGGGCCAAAATGATACCGTTAAGTCTTGGATTTATGATACCCTGCCGTCTTACTTATCGCATGAAACATCCGGGGAGGCTCGCTGTGTTCTCTCGTCTTGGCCGCATGGTCACGCGCCACCCCTGGTGGGTGATCGCAAGTTGGGTCGTCATCGCTGTAGCGATCGTTCTGGTTGCACCGTCGCTCTCGAGCGTCTCGAACGCCGATCAGACCAGTTTCCTGCCGGACTCCTACGAATCGGCCCAGGCCCAGAAGCTCGCTGTACAACAGTTCCCGCAGAGCACGAACGCCACCTCGGTGTTCGTGGTCAAACGAGCCGACGGCGGCGCTCTCACCCCTGCCGACACACAGAGAGTGGCCGTCTTTGCCGAAGGGCTGAGCGGTGCCCAGATCGATAAGGTGGCCGCGGCTGTCACGAGTGAGCAGTCCATGTCGCCCGATGGCACCGCGCAATTGGTGACCGTGGCCTTCACCGGGACCCAAGCGGACGAGACACTGGGCGACGCGGTCCCGGTACTACGAGCGAAGGCCTCCGAGTTGCTCGAGGGCACGGGTCTGCATGCCGGGCTGACCGGCATGGTGGCCATCCAATACGACACCGCCGATTCGTTCAAATCGACCGAGAAGATCGTCACCATCGCGACCGTGCTCCTCATCATCGTGCTGGTGGGACTCATCTTCCGAAGCCCCATAGCGGCCATCATCCCGATCGTCTCCATCGGCGTCGTCTACGCCCTCTCGAGCGCGGTGCTCGCTCTACTGGCCAAGGGAATCGGCTTCCAGCTGGATCAATCCATCACCGCGCTGCTCATCGTGGTGCTCTTCGGCATCGGCACCGACTACATCCTCTTCCTGCTGTTCCGCTACCGCGAGCGGTTGCGCGCAGGTGAGGAATCGAGAAGTGCGGTCGCCACGTCGGTCGCCCGCGTCGGCCAAGCCATCGCCTCCTCGGGACTGGTCGTCATGGCCGCCATGGCCGCCCTCCTGCTGTCCGAGCTGCAATCGTTCCAAACGATGGCGCCGGCCTTCCTGGTGTCGGTGGCGCTGATGCTGCTGGCCTCGCTGACCCTGATACCGGCTCTGCTGACGCTCATCGGCCCGAAGGTCTTCTGGCCTTCCAAGAAGTGGCAGGCCGCGCCGAAGGCCCGGGTCTGGAGGTCCTTCGCCCGGCAGATAGCCCGCCATCCTGTGCGGGTGGCATTGGTGTCCGGGGGGTTGCTCGTTGCCCTGGCCATTGGGGCGACGTTCATGCATCTGGACTATGGCCTGTCCGGCTTCATGCCCTCGGACTCCCCGTCGGCCGAGGCGACCACGCAGCTGGAGGCGTCGTTTCCTGCCGGAGCCCTCAGCCCCACACAGGTATATGTGACATCGACCAAAGCCCTGCCGGAAGCCGACTTGGCGAAGATCGCGGCGGCCATCGCGACCGCCGAGGGTGTCGGGGCGGTCGCTCCTCCTGTTCTCAACCAGAACGGGACGACGGCCGTTGTCAACGTCAGCCTGGCCTATCCACCGAACAGTAACGAGGCGCTCGACGCGGTCGACAGACTCAAAGAAGTGGCTCGTGCTGCCGCGGGACCCGACGAGCAGGTACTTCTCGGCGGGCAGACCATGGCCTTCGCCGATATCCGAGCCGCCGCCGACCGTGACTACTCCGTGATCTTCCCCGTGGCCGCCCTGTTGATCCTGGTCATCCTCGCGGTGCTGTTGCGCAGCGTCGTCGCGCCGCTCTATCTGCTGGCCGGCGTGTGGCTCGGGTTCGCCGCCACACTGGGAGCCACGGTGATCGTCTTTCAGGGCCTTGGCGGCGCCTCCGGGAACGATGTTCATGATGCCCATGGTCTGTTACGTGTTCGTGGTGGCCGTCGGCTCCGACTACAACATCCTGCTCACCACGCGGCTGCGCGAGGAGATCATCGAGGGGGCCACTCCTCACGACGCCGCCGCCATGGCGGTGGAACACGCCGGACCGACCGTCGCGTCCGCCGGACTCATCCTGGCCGCCACCTTTGGGTCGATGATGCTGTCGGGTATCAGCCTCCTGTTCCAGATCGGCTTTGCCGTGATGGCCGGCATCCTGCTGGTGGCCGTCGTCATGGCGGCGGCGCTCATCCCCAGCGTGGCCACACTTCTCGGCCGGCGCGTGTGGTGGCCAGGCCATCAGACCGACCTGACCGCGGCCGCGCGGTCCGACGGACTGGAAGACGGCCTGGAAGACGGACCCTCCAGGCGGCCCCTCTCGGTGGAGGAAGAACCGCTGATATAGTGAGGGAGCCAGTGAGTCCACCCGCGGCCAGTCCACGCGCGACGAGTCGGGGAGGAAGTCCGATGAGTGCTCGATCCGCAGAGTCGGTCCGTCGCCCGTATGGACGGCGGACCGATGCCGAGCGGAACCGCGAGACCATCCTCGATCACGCTGCCCGGCTGCTCGTCGACGATCCTACCGCAGGCATGGGCGAGATAGCCGCCGCCTCCGGCGTCGGGCGCGCCACCCTCTACCGGCACTTCCCTACCCGCGAAGAGCTGATAGAGGCGATCGGCGATCGTGCGATCGAGGAGACCGACCGCGCGATCGACGCCAGCCGGTTGGAAGAAGGCCCGGCGGTCGAGGCCTTTCGCCGGCTGATCTCCGCCCTCTTCGAGGTCGGCGACCGCTACGTCTTTTTGCTCAGGCAGAGCACATCCCACGCGCAGACCGAGGAAGGCCTCGAAGGGGCCATGGAGCACATCGGCGCCCGCCTACACTCGTTCTTCGAACGTGGGCAGTCCACCGGGGAGTTCTCCGCGACTCTGCCCGCGACCTGGATGACCGGCATGACCGGGTTGGTGATCGTCGCCGTCGCCCACTCCGCCATGACAGGCCGCATGGACGCGGACCAGTCGGTGGAGATCGCCACCGAGACCTTGCTGAACGGGTTCACCGGCGGGACCGGCAAGCCTAGCAGGCCGGCGCGAAGCGCTTTGCGCGCCGTTCGTCCGAAGCTACGGCCCGCAGGCTCCGGTTCCGCCCTTCTCGTCGAACCACCGCTGCAGAGCGGTCCGCAACTCCGCCTTCTGCTCGTCGCCCAGAGCTTTGCCCAGAGCCTCCACGATGGTCGCCTGCTGGGCGGTGAGAGTGCTCGACAGCCGGTAGTGCATCCACAGCCCATCCCGACGGTCCTCCACCAAGCCCGCGTTGTACAGATAGCGAAGATGGCGGGAGATCTTCGACTGGGTCTGGCCGAGCGCCCCGACGAGATCGCACACGCACAGTTCGTCGTTCTCGAGCAGCAGCGTCATTATCTGCAGACGGGTCTCGTCCGACAGCGCTTTGAAAGTGTCCTTCAGCAACCTCATACCTCAGCGGCCCTCCCGGATCTTGGCGGCGAGCTCGGGCGGAAGTCCCGCGGCGACGATGCGGCGGCGGCCCCTTCCACATCGTACCCGACCCGGCCGATCTCGACCTCGACGGCGGCACCGGGTGCCGACCGCAGGACCGCGTACATGGCCCGGGGGTCGCCGTCCTTGGGCCGGCCGACCGAGCCCACGTTCACGAACAGGGTGTCGCCGTACCGCCGGAACCAGGGGTCGTGGGTGTGGCCGAACGCAAGGACGTCGGCCGTCTCGGCTTCTGCCAGGCGAAGGTACGTGCGTTCGTCGCGATTCCGCAATAGGTACTCGTTGATGCGTCGCGGACTGCCGTGAACCAGGTGCACCCTCTTGCCGGCCAGGTCCAGACGCGCCTCGCGGGGCAAGGCCCGGAGGAAGGCTTTGTTCTCAGCCGTGACCGCGCGCACCGTGAAGGCGTATGAAGCATCGCCGATGCGCTTGGCCTCCTCGTCCGGGAAGAAGCAGCCGCAATCGCCCGTCTCCCCGCCCACGCCTTCGTCGTAGTTGCCCAGCAGGCTGGGGACACCCCGAGTCTGCAACAGGTCGATCACGCCGTTGGGGTCCGCCCCGTAGCCGACGAGGTCGCCCAGGCAGTACCGTCTCTCGAGGCCGCGCGCATCCAGCTCGCCGAGGACCGCCTCCAGGGCGCGGATGTTCCCGTGGATGTCCGAGAACAGCGCGAGGCTTTCGCCGCTCATATCAGTCCGACCGCCCATCCTCGCCACTACCGGGGCTTCGTCGCAGTCATGCTCGCCGAGAGGATATAGTCCTCGAGCTTCCGCCCGGGCTCCCAGTCCTGGATGAACTCGCGGCTCTGATCCTTGGGCTCGATGAGGATGTCCACGAAACCGGCAGCCCGCAACATGCCCTCTACCTCGGCCACGCTCGAAGCGCCCGAGATACAGGCGGAGAGCAGGCGCATGTCGTCCCGCCATTCCTGCGGTAGCTCTGCCGTGGCCACCACGTCGCTCACCGCCAGCCGGCCGCCCGGCTTGAGCACCCGGAAGGCTTCGTTGTAGACCGCCTGTTTGTCCGGCGACAGGTTCACCACACAGTTGGAGATGATCACGTCGGCCGTGTTGTCGGCCACAGGCAGATGCTCGATCTCGCCCAGGCGGAAATCCACGTTCGCGTATTCCGACTTCCGGGCGATCTCGCGGGCCCGCCCGACCATCTCGGGAGTCATGTCCACGCCGATCACCGCGCCGGTGGGACCCACCGCCCGCGCGGCCAGGAAGCAATCGAAGCCGGCGCCGGCACCAAGGTCTATGACCACTTCGCCCGGGGTCAACGCGGCGATGGCCTGCGGGTTGCCACAGCCCAAGCCTAGGTTCGCCCCCTCGGGCGCCGCCGCCAGTTCCTCCTCGGAGTACCCGAGCCGGGCAGACTCCTCGTCCCCGGTCTTGCGGGTGAGGTAGGCCTCTACTGCGTCGGCTTCGGCGGCGGATGAACCGCAGCAGCACGAAGATCCGCTCTTGGCCACCTCCGCGTAGCGCTCGCGCACCGCGTCTCGGACGCGATCAGCATCTCGTTGTTGAGACATGGTTCATTCCCCTTTCGGGTCGTTGGAGTTCGGAAGCACGTGAGAGATCGTGGTGGGGCAGCCGAGGTCCTGGCTGCCGGGGAGTGCGGGTCCCGCCTGCACGTCGGCCCGGGCCGGCCAGTAGCGGCGCTGGAACCAGAAGGCGACGTTCACCAGCCCGATCATCACCGGCACCTCGACCAGCGGCCCGACGACAGCGGCAAACGCCTGCGCCGAGCCCAGACCGAACACTGCCACAGCGACTGCGATGGCCAGTTCGAAGTTGTTGGAGGCCGCCGTGAAGGCGAGGGTGGTACTCCGCCGGTAGTCGGCGCCGATCCGCTTGCCCATGTAGAAGCTCACGAAGAACATGACCACGAAGTAGATGAGGAGCGGGATGGCCACCCGGACCACGTCCAGAGGCAACTGCACGATGATCTCGCCCTTGAGGGAGAACATCACGAGGATGGTGAAGAGCAGCGCGATGAGCGTGATGGGACTGATGCGGGGGATGAACTCCTTGTCGTACCACTCCTTGGGCTTGAATCGGAGCAGCACGAACCGCGTGAGGATCCCCGCGACGAACGGGATGCCCAGGTAGATGGCCACGCTCTTGGCGATCTGCCCCATCCTGACGTCGACCGCCACCCCCTCGAGCCCGAACCAGGTCGGGAGCACGGTGATGAAGACGTAGGCGTAGACGGAGTAGAACAGCACCTGGAAGATCGAGTTGAAAGCGACGAGCCCGGCGGCGTACTCGCTGTCCCCTTTGGCCAGTTGGTTCCACACGATCACCATGGCGATGCAGCGCGCGAGGCCGATCATGATGACGCCCTGCATGAGCGCCGGTTTGTCGTGAAGCAGCAGGATGGCCAGGAAGAACATCAGGACAGGGCCGATGATCCAGTTCTGCACGAGCGACAGCCCAAGGACCTTCCAGTTGCGGAAGACGTCGCCCAGTTCCTCGTAGTGCACCTTGGCGAGCGGCGGATACATCATCACGATGAGACCGACCGCGATGGGGATGGAGGTCGTGCCGATCGAGGCGCTCTGGATGGCCTTGCCGATCTGCGGCCAGACGTAGCCGGCCCCCACGCCGATGCCCATGGCCAGGAAGATCCACAGAGTGAGGAACCTATCCAAGAAGGACAGCCGTTTCACGCTCGTCTCCCGATCACCCGCCGGCGCCACAGCATGTCGATGGGCCTATTTTATCACGTATAACCGTTTGCACGGTTTTATTGGACGCATGGTTTGTGCCTGCGCGGGGTACATGACGCGGGAACCAAGTGGCGAAGGAGGACTCCGTGAGGCATTCAGCGGAAGAGCAGGCCCGGCACACCAAGTTGGCGCCGATAGTCGCCGTTGTGGCGTGCGGCCTCGTCGTCCTGATGATCGGCATTCTCGTCGCCGCGTGCGGTGGCACCGCCGCGACCACGACGACAGCAGCGGCGCCCGGCACCACTGCCGCGGGCGGCACCGGTGGAGCGCAGGTGGTCATGAAGAACTTCGCCTTCGACCCGGCGGACGTGACCATCAAGGCCGGGGAGAGCGTGACCTGGACCAATCAAGACTCCGTCACTCACACCGTGGTCGCGGACAACGGCGAATTCAACAGCGGTGATCTGGCCAATGGAGCCACTTTCAGTTTCACCTTCGCGAAGGCCGGCACCTATCCCTACCACTGCAGCATCCACCCCACGATGACAGGCACGGTCACCGTCCAGTAGCGACACCGCAGAGCGGCGACCACACCACAAAGAAGGAGAGGACATGGAAGGCTTCATTCCGTTGACCACCACTGCAGGGATCGAGGCCGGAGGGATGAAAGCGGCCTCGTTGGAGGACCACGAGATGCTTGTGGCCCACGTGGGTGACGAGTACTTCATCTCCGACGCCAGGTGCCCCCATATGGGAGGTCATCTGCCCGACGGGATGCTCGAAGGCTCGGTCCTCACCTGCCCACGCCATCACTCGCAGTTCGACCTGAAGGACGGCCGGGTGCTGCGCTGGACCGACTGGGAGGGCGCCACGCTGAGCATCGGGAAACTACTCAGGCACCCGCGGCCTCTTCGGACCTACGAAGTGCACGTCGAAGGCGAGAACATCCTCGTGGGGCCGGAGAAGGCGCCCCCCGCCGTCGAAGGAGCCTGACCGCCGGCGATCGGGGCGTGTCCGATCTCGGTCGCCGAGAGCCGTGCCGCGAGCTGCCAACTTGTAAGGTCGGTCGCCAGCTTCTAAACTAAGGCGCCCGCGGAAGTGGCCGGCGCCTGCCGGTGCGCTGCTCGCGGCTCTTTCAGGCCGGCGTAGCTCAGATGGCAGAGCGGCTCACTCGTAATGAGCAGGTCTGGGGTTCGATTCCCCACGCCGGCTTACCAGTTATCCCAGCAAATCACCAGCCTAAAAGCGGCCGCAAAACCGGCACTTTCGCTCTTTCCACTTGCTGCCCATCAACGGCGTGTTACGCTTCTGAAACGACTTCGCGTGCTTACCCCGTGCTTACCGATATGCGGGAGGAATGCCGATGGCAAGAGAGAAGATCACCAAGCGGCTTGTTGATTCGCTTCAACCCGCAGGCACAGACGCATTCACTTGGGATAGCGATACCACCGGGTTTGGGATTCGCGTCAAACCGTCGGGAACCTAAGACCTATATGGTCCAGTACCGTCGACTCCGAAGGCCGCGACCGTAGAATCTCGATAGGTAAGCACGGAATACTCACCCCCGACCAGGCCCGGAAGATAGCCCAAGAGATGCTGCGAGTGCGGTAGCGCGGGGAGAGGACCCGGCAGCCCTAACGCGACGCACGCAGGGAAGCACCCACAATGGCAGACCTTGCCAAGCGTTACCTAGCCGAGCATGCCGAGTTGCATAAGAAGCCTAGAAGCCTGCACGAAGATCGCAGGATGTGGGAGCAATACGTCGAGCCGGACATGGGCACACGGAAGGTCCACGCGGTAACCCGCCAGGATGCGGAGAGGCTACACGCAGAACTTGAAGGAATCTCATCCCTACCAAGCCAACAAGGTACGCGCGCTCCTGTCTACGATGTTCAATCTAGCCGAGGGATGGGAGTACCGCCCCAACGGGTCGAACCCCTGCCGACACGTACAGAAGTACAGGGAAGAAAAGCGGCATCGGTATCTGTTCCTAGTGTGGAGCTTGCATGGCTAGGGGATGCGCTAGCGGAAGCAGAGAACCCCGCAGACCCGGAGAACCAAGAAAGCCCGGAAGCGCTCTTAGCTGTCCGCTTCTGCTGTTGTTTTTTCACTTCGGGGCGCGGCTGAACGAGATCTGTGCCTCCGCTGGATGGCCCCGTTTTCGACCCTGCCATTCGCGTGCTGTTTCTCCCGACTGCAAACGGGACGGCACAACGAATTGGTT
Organism: uncultured Actinomycetes bacterium; assembly: GCA_963775295.1. Classification (GTDB taxonomy): domain Bacteria; phylum Actinomycetota; class Thermoleophilia; order RBG-16-64-13; family RBG-16-64-13; genus JAMDEO01. Next base: position 9,630 of record CAVZIK010000007.1, on the reverse strand, counting down.
TCTGCGTCGCGACTATCGAGCTTCTCCGGAATACGGCAACAGACCGGATGTGGTAATCCCTGGGAGTTCGACGTCAGCACGTCTTCACGACTGGCCCGACCTATCAAGCCTGAACGCCAGGACAAAGCGATAAGAGGGGACGCTTGACTCCTCAGGCGCGCGTTGATATATCCGACGTGAGGATTCACGACCTGCGGCATACCTTCGCCTCTATCGGTGTTGGCGCCGGACTCGGATTGCCGGTCGTGGGTGGGCTGCTCGGTCACAGTCAGTCATCGACAACCCAGCGCTACGCCCACCTTGCGCCCGATCCAATGCGAGAGGCAGCGGACAAGATAGCCGATGAACTGGCCCGCGCCTTGGACCGTCATGACGAAAACGCATAGTCGGCTTCGCAGAAAGACACTCCCTTCTCTGTAGGGTAATCACTGCACATTTATGCACTATGGTCCATGACAATTGCATATACATCGGTATTAAGGCTTGACATACACGACCTTAGTGTATAGAATGCAACTAGCGTAGGAGTTACGACTCACACAAGCCCAGTCGTAATAGAGTCACCACCAGAAGAACTGGAGTGGCGGTCTTTCATAGATCGCTGCTCCTTTTTTGTTGGGGTGGCGGTCATTTGGGATGGGTTCCAATCCAACGGCTCAGGTGAGCCAGAAAGTGAAGGTTCTATGAACCACCAATCCGCACCGGCAACGACCAACCGCTACCAGAGGCAGACTGTAAACCACGATCCGTTGTACTCGACGACTGAAGCGGGCCGCTTGTACCTAGGACTCTCTCCCCGCACGATGGAGAAGTATCGAGTAACGGGAGGCGGGCCGAAATATTGAAGATCGGCCGCAAGCGTGTCCTATACCGGCTGAGCGAGCTTGAAGCATTCATATCTGCCGGTGAGCGGTCCTCTACTTCTGACCCTGGGCGTAGCCAATGAAGAGCCCAAAAGAAAACGCCCCGGCTGTAACCGAGGCGTCAAATCCGCAGATTCCCTCCGCTGGTATCAAGAGCATTAGGCAAACTGCTACAAAAAGTATAGTCCTGCCGGTTGCGTTCGTCAATGGTGGTGGGCTATGAGGGACCTTCGAGCGAGTCAAGCGGGAACACCTAATCACAGACGAACTTGCGAGGCGGGGACATGCCCCCAGTACGCAGCGCGGTAGGGATTGGGTCTATCGGTGCCCGCTTCCCGGGCATGAAGACACTAACCCGAGCTTTGCCGTCAACACTGACAAGAACTGCTTTCACTGCTTCGGGTGCGGCAACAGGGGTTCGATCATCGACCTTCTGGCAGCGCTGGACAACCAAGACTGCCGAACGATGTGATACGCGAACTTACGGGAGGGGGGGTAGGTGCATACCCCCCCCAAGCAACGCTGCAAGACAGCAATGGTTGCCGGAATCCGGGGATGCACCTTGGCAGACCTTGCCGACAAACTGCGATTGCCGATTGACCAGTTGAGGGCAGAGGGATTGTCCGACTTCCACTATGAGAACGCCCCAGCTGTGCGTATCCCATACCGAGACAAGGCAGGCGCGGAAGTCGCCGTCAAGTACCGCGTTGCGCTCGACAAGTCCGAAGAGCGGGACAGATTCAAATGGAAAGCGAAAGCACGCCCGACGCTCTACGGCTGGCAGCGTCTCGCGGAGGCAAGAGAGGGCGGATACATCTTCATTGTTGAGGGAGTGTCTGACGCCCTAACCCTGTGGCACTATGGCTTTCCCGCTCTCGGCCTACCATCAGCAACGGGATGGAAAGAGGACTACGCGTCCACGCTCGACGGAATCGACACGGTATTCGTGGTCATTGAGCCTGATGAAGGCGGGCAGACCGTGCGAAACGCCTTCAAATCGTCGCGGCTTGCAGTCACCGTGCGACTCATATACATGCCGCTCGATGCGAAGGACCCCAACGAACTGCACATGCGCGACCCTGATTCGTTCCTGCACAGCTTCAACAGGTTACTTGCGGAGGCCGTACCGTTGTCGCAGGAGTTGCGCCTAGAAGCGTCGGAGGCTGCCGCTGTCGCTTGGCAGGAGTGCCAGAGTCTCATACAGCCAAGGATACTAGACCGATTCGCTGATTCGGTTCGCAATCGTGGCGTAGCTGGCGAGGAGAAACTGACAAAGATCCTCTACCTTGCCCTGTGCAGTCGGTACCTATCCCGTCCCGTTTCGGTAGCGGTAAAGGGACCTTCCAGCGGTGGTAAGAGCTACATTGTCGAGCAGACGCTCGCCTACTTCCCCCCCGAACGCATACTTCACGCTCTCCGCAATGAGTGAGCGCGCCCTCGCGTATCTGGAGGAGCCTCTTACTCACCGCCATCTGGTGATCTACGAGGCAGCAGGTATGGCTGGCGACCTCACCATATCTCGTCCGTAGTCTGCTATCCGAGGGCTGTATTCGATACGTCACGGTCGAGAAGACCTCCGAAGGGATGAGGCAGAAGATCATCGAGCGGGAAGGTCCAACCGGGCTGATCGTCACGACAACGAGCGCAAGTCTGCATCCCGACGGATCGCGTCTGCTGTCTTTGACCGTGACGGATACGCCCGAGCAGACCCGCCAGGTGTTCAGGGCCATAGCAAGCGAAGAGAAGAACGACAACGATTCAGAACTAGTGGAGTGGCAAGCGCTTCAGACATGGTTAGACCTCACAGCACCGCACGAGGTAACGGTTCCCTTTGCCGCCGACCTTGCCGAAACCATCCCTCCGGTAGCAGTGAGGATGCGGCGGGACTTTTCAACGGTCAAGAACCTAGTGAAGGCCCACGCCCTATTGCACCAAGCCACCAGAAGCAGAGACGAGCGAGGCCGCATTGTGTAAACAAGAGACGACTACGCGACCGTGCGAGAACTCGTTTCAGGACTGATAGCGGACGAAGTGGGCGCTACCGTTTCGCGTGCAACGCGGGAGACCGTCAGGGCTGTATCGGAACTATTCGGAGAAGTTGGCCCGGTGGAACAAGACAATTGCAGCACGATTAGGACTCGATGAAAGCACCGCATCACGCCGGTTGAAGGTGGCAGCAGAGGGCGGATACGTCCACAACCTTGAGTCGAAAGGTGGTATTTCCGCCCGGTGGAACTCTTCGGGAGAGCCGTTACCAGACGACCAGGAACTACTACCGCTTCCCAGCGTCCTTGACCATTGCTGTGTTGCACCGTTGACGGAGGGGACAAAGCAACCCCCCTACCATCAAAGACCGTTGGTGCTGGTATGAGCGGTCCGCAGTGCGAGGTTGAAACCGGTCAAGGCAGGCGTCTGCTTATCCAGCCGTGGGAAAACAAAGGCATAGTCTACGTGACGATTGCGCCGCAATATCAAGACCGACAGGGAGACTGGAAACTAGCCCACTCCGGTCTAATCATCGCGCCACGGCAGCCGAGAACTGGCCCCCATTGTCGACCGGATGGCCGATCAGATCGAGGGCGGCGAGGGAGTCGCAGCAGACGGCCGATTCCAAAAAAATGTCAACGATAGTCGGGCTCATTAACAACAGACTCAGTGGGCCGAAAGTTATAGGTGGGTGTCTTCGGGAGGCTGTCAGGCTGTTTGGCTCCCAACGCGGCAACGTCTGAGGCGCAGGTGACACGCAGACCCGTCCCCCCTGGTAGGCATTTGCAGTGGTCTGCCAGGGCGGGGCGGGGGCTGGATGACATATAGGGCACAAGAAAGCCCCGCCGTCACCACGCGATAGGAGGTAAGGGCGGGGTCTGGTTTCAGCGGCCTACCGAAGCGCTCCCGGCAGATTGGCAATCATCGCGTCCACGACCGTAAGGAGCGCTTGCGTCTGAGGGTAAAGCGAATCACCGCTCGGCACGCGGTTGAGCTTCTCCACACGGCAAACAAGGTCTGCTCGCCCTGCTCTAACGGTATGGCCCGCTCCCTTGTGGTGTTCGTGGTGGTCATTTGCTGCCTTCCTTTCTCACGCTACTTTGGTTCCTGTAATGCGGCTTTCAGGCCCTAACCGGCTATCAGAGACGCGACTTGTCCTGCCATATCGGCGCGGTTGTCGTCGTATCTCTGGAGAACCCTAATGTCTGAATGACGGCTGAACTTGGCGACCGCTCGCACGTCCCCCGCCGTCATATCGAGTGCCGTTGTGATTGCCGCGTGTCGCAGGCCATGAGGCCGCACGGTCTGGCCGGCAGCCGCGGTGCCCGGTGGTAGCTACCACCTTGTGCAGCCCGCGCCCGGTTATTCGTTCTCCTAGGTGACCGCCCTTGGTGATACCGACGAACAAGGGACCGGCATTGTCCCCACGGCAGGACAGCCAACCGGCAAGAGCCGCAGCGGTGGGAGTGGGGAGAGTGAGCGCGATACGCTCCCTGCGACCTTTGCCCAGGACGCTAACAGACGCGGAATCTAGGTCTAGGTGCGCCCGGTCAAGAGAACACACTTCACAGCGCCGCAAGCCGAGATCAAACAGCAGGTGAAGGATTGCCCTATCCCGCGCTCCCTTGGCGTCCTTGCGGCCACGTAGCGCGTTGGGCGTGGCCCGGTAGCCGTCAACCCCTGGACCGCGTGTGTCTCGGTATGGTTCGCTCTTGACGTTCTCCACGTCCAGTGTGAACGAGATAGGGCAAGCGATCGTGCGGGCAACCTTGACGAGCGAGCGGAGCGCGGCAAGCTTTCGGTTAATGGTAGCTGGCGATAGACCGCGCTCTATGAGATCCGCGCGGTATTTGAGCGCTATCCGATTGGCTCCCCCGGCACCAGCGCCTAGCAGTGCCTCAGCCACGCAAGCGGGGGAGTCGGCACTAAGGTAACGGGCGAAGTCTAGAAGGTCCCTTCTGTATGCCTCAACCGTCTGTGCCGAACGACCCGCCGGCCGTGTACATACCAGGTCGCTCCCCGTAAGCGGCACGGTTATCGGCCTTTTCTGCCAGCGCCTCCATAATGCCTCCCTCCAATCGACAGCCTAGCCAGAGTCTATCAGTATATGAGAGTTTTATACAGGTATATGTAATTGCTGGTTGACTTCTGCTGTACTATGAGTTGGAGATCCGCACTCGCTGATAGAGTTGGAAATACCAAGTCGAGATAAGGAGCGCGGTAATGGTCGAACCACTGCACACGGTTGAAGAAGTAGCGGTGCTGCTACACCAGCGGCCAAGCACTATCAAGGCTTGGATCAGGGACCGGCGCATTAAGGGGACGCCTGTTGGTAAAGCGTGGTTCGTGATGGACTCGGACCTACAGGCATTCCTTGAACGGCAGCGGGAAGACGCGGAGGGGGAGCTTCTACGCAGACGAGAGAAGGCAGTCAAGGCTGCCGAAACACGAAGGTCTAACAAGGCCCGGTAGTTCTGACCCGCAAAGTGAAGAACACACTAGACGTGTGTTCATAGGTATAAGACTTATACCTATTAAGAGCAACCATCCTACTATTGGTATATGGCGACTATCTAATACTTACCACATATATAGTCGGTACCTGCATTGAGCCTGCATCCTCGCTACTTCTCTTGTCTTCTCGTGGTCGAATCCGGTCGTAGCAGTGTCATAAACCCCATGACAAGCGGAGCCTACATCCCGCCGCCCTTGGGTTCGTATTTGGGCTTGTTGCGTCGGTCCTGTTCTTCCTTGCGCTTGGCGTCGCGTCTTGCCTTCCAGGCCGTGCCTCTCATAGCCATGGAGAACACCCCTATACCCAGCAGCCAACACGCTCCCCCAATCAGGAGGCTGATCGTTCGGTCGCTCTGCCCCATGCTGCCGAGCCCTGATCCCATTGCTGCGGCGACTCCAAGGGCGCAGAGGGCAACCGCTACTATCACTCCGAGTACACGCAGGACGGTCCGACACTGCCTTCATTCTTCAGCCTCCAAGCCGGGTTTGCTACGTTCCCAAATCGCCTGCTCAGGCAAGCCGTACACAGGGGAGAAGATCAGAGTCGCTGGCTGCGCACCCTTGGGGAGAGTAAAGGCAACTGCCCCCCTTATGGTCCGTCCCTGCTGAACGAAGCCGCGCACGAGTTGCGGCAGGCGAACCTCTCCACCCGAGTCGTAAGGCTGGCTCTGTTCGTCGAGCATCTGAAAGCAGATAGCGCCGTACTCGTAGGGTTCCGAGTCATGATTCACGATGGTTACCATGCAGTACCAGAGTTGCTCTTCCCTGATAACCGTCGGGGACGTAGTATCTGCCTTCGGTGCTTCGACGGTGACAGAGAGGCCATAGACCTCAACCGGTTCTCCCCAGCCAACGACGACGGGCGGGGCAGCAGTGGTCGTTGTCTGCAAGTCCTCTAGGTACTCCTTTATCCACTCAGGAGCTGCTGACGTGACCCCCGAAGTGGTGCTGGTGGTAGTGGCTTCGGTGGTGGTGGTTAAGATCAGCGGCGGGGCAGTGGTAGCATTCTCGTGACTGCCACTCGATCCGCACGCAGCCAGCGAGAGCGCCAAGACAATCGCAGCGAAGAACCCGTATCCCGACCTGAACACGAAACAACACATCCCTGCCTCCGGATAGAACAACGCACCATCACTGTACAACTCGGAGCGGACAGGTGGGGAATAGTGTTCAACAGTGAGCGCTTACCTAGTGCTTACCCGACGCGTAGAAAAGCATCATATGCAGGAATGACGGTGTAACTCGTAATGAGCAGGTCTGGGGTTCGATTCCCCACGCCGGCTTCGTCCGTGTTACTCCCTGCTTCTCCATAATAGTGCGTTTAGCAGGCCGTTCTTCGGCGATATCTAGGTTAGGTCTGCTCCGCGCCATACTGGAACTCGCTAGAGCTTGCGCTGCTCTGCTTAGCTGGTGCTTAGCTGCGGAACTGCTCAGCCAAAGATGAGCGGTTCCGCCACCGCGAGTGCTTAGCTGGCTCTTGACCCCGTAGTTGCAAACGGGACATAGGGCGCCATTGCATGTGCGTATGGGATGACGGGATGAAGAAGAGCGTGAACCAGGTCCTCATCCGAAGGTGACTCCATTCCCTCTGGTTGCCGCAGTTGGGACATAACTGAACGCCAGCAGAACCAAGGTACTTGACGGTCTGCTCGCCAAACCCGAAGAGTATGAACACGGCCGTCCTCTGCTGGGCGTTGATGGTCCCTTTCGCGGATCGGCCACATCATTGGCTCCGGATGGCATTACACAAGGCCACGCCGCGGGAAGACAGCCATCGATAAGATGTGGACTTCGCAATTCGGCATCAATAAGCTGGGGGGCCGATCGGCGCCAACGCAAGCGAGCCAGAGTCTCGGCAGATAACAGGTATCTGGTCACTTCAGTCTATACCAGCAGCCTAGCGGTCACCATAGCCAGTTACCCCGGAGTAAAGCGAAGAGGTCTCACTGGCCTCGGGAAACAGAGCCGGATTCCGACGGTTTGGAGGGGACTAGGCACGGGGACTAAACTACGACACAGGTGGCGTTGGCTGGGCGGGGACCAGAGGTCGGGGGATCAGCGTGGGAATGGTCGCAGCGTTCTTGGTTGATAGTCGTCGCAAGACGGACTAGCCGGGCGATGCCTGCATCCGCCGGAGAAGTCCGAATCAGCAGTGTCTTGCTCTCTCCCGACTTGGCCGAGGTCAGCCGGGGTCGCCGTTTCCTATCCGAAATAGCTCACCAGGCGGGCTTTTCGGAAGAGCGTGTGTTCGATATCACTGTCGCCTGCTCCGAGGCGATGGCCAACGCCATCGAGCATTCGCCGGTAAAGGGCGAGGTGGAAGTGAAGGTCATTCTTCACCCCGAACGCCTGGAGGTCGAGGTGCAGGGACCGGGTGGATTCCAGGCACCAGACCGCCTTGGCAAGCGGGAGACACGCGGCCTCGGGCTTCCTCTCATGGCCAAGCTTTCCGACCATCTCGCTCTTTCTCAGGACCGGCAGGACAGACCTTTGTCAGCCTTACCTTTTATCTTCCGGGCCAGCGCCCGGAGAACCAGGACGCTGTCCCTCCATCGTTCCGAAACTTATCCGAGGAAGACCGGCTTCTCGACGACGTGCTCAGGCACCTGCCCGACGGCTTCTATGTGTTCGACGCCGACTGGCGGCTGATTTACATCAACCCGACCATGGTCGACCGGCTCAACCGCGTGCCCGCCGACATTCTCGGCATACCATCTGGGACGCTTCTATCGCTCTCAACCCCGACACTCGGAGTGCTCTTGAGGCGGTGAAGGCGGGCGGAAGCACCCGGGCTACCGTCAGGACAGACGCCGGGCTCTCATAGAACTCACGACCTTCCCGGTGAGTGAGGGTATCGCTGTCTTTTCCCGCGATATGACCGAGCAGAAGCGCGCCGATGAGGCCGCGCATGAGAGCGAGGAGCGCTACCGACTGCTCTTTGAAGCGATGCTGGACGGTTTCGCCTACTGCCAGATGCTCTACGACCAAGAGGGGCGACCGGACGACTAGATCTACCTCGCCGTCAATCGAGAGATTCGCTGAACTCACCGGGCTTCGTGACGCGCTAGGGAAGAGAGTGACCGAACTTATTCCCGGCATCAAAGAGGCGACACCCGAACTCTTTCATATCTACGATCGGGTGGCAAGCGGCGGTAAACCGGAGAGGTTCGAGATCAACTTCACGCCGCTGGCCAATGGCTCTTCATCTCCGTGTCAAGCCCGGCACCCGGTTATTTCGTCGCGGTCTTCGAGGACATAACCGAGCGCAAGCAGGCTGAGGAAGCACTGAGGAAGAGCGAGGAGCGCCTCAAGCGGTCCCAGGAGATAGCCCACCTCGGTAGCTGGGAGCTCGACCTCGCAAAGAACGAGCTCACCTGGTCGGATGAGGTCTACCGGATCTTTGGCCTGAAGCCGCAGGAGTTCAGCGCTACTTACGAGGCATTCCTCGAACATGTGCACCCGGCTGATCGGGCCAGCGTGGACGCCGCCTACTCCGGATCACTCGCTGAAGGCCGGGACTCCTATGAGATCGAACATCGTGTCGTGCGGGCATCGACCGGCGAGATCCGCTGGGTGCGGGAGAAGTGCAATCACGTCAGGAACGAGCACGGCGTGGTCGTCCGCTCGGTGGGCATGGTTCTGGATATCACCGACCAGTATCGAACGGAAGAGCAACTGAGAGAGAGCGAACAGCGGGTACGGCAAAAGCTGGAAAGCGTGCTCTCTCCGGAGGGGTCAGTCGAGGCTCTTGACCTCAAGACATTATCGATTCCCCCGGCATCCAGTCTCTCCTGGACGACCTCTACACCCTCACCCATATTCCCAGCGCCATCATCGACCTCCAAGGAAAGGTCCTGGTAGGCGCGGGCTGGCAGGACATCTGCACGCGATTCCACCGGCACCATGCCGAGACGCTGCGCCACTGCATCGAGAGCGACACCCATGCTGAGCCGGGGTTCCCAGCCGGCTCCTCCAAGCTCTACAAGTGCGAGAACCACATGTGGGACGTTGCCACGCCCATCGTGGTGGGCGGTCACCATGTGGGCAACGTCTTCTCGGGGCAGTTCTTCTTCGAGGACGAGGCCGTCGATCGCGAGCTGTTCCGAGCCCAGGCCGGACGACACGGCTTCGACGAGCCGGAGTACCTTGCTGCCCTCGATGCCGGGTTCCCCGCCTGCAGCCGAGAGTCGCTGGACACGGCCATGGCCCTGTTCGCCAAGCTCGCGAAGCTCCTATCCGATGAGGGCTACGCCCGCATCAAACTGGC
>CAVZIK010000006.1:0-3560348 GCA_963775295.1 uncultured Actinomycetes bacterium | reverse complement strand
CCAGATCGGTGGCGATTTCTACGATGTCTTTGAGGCCAAGAACGGTCGCATCGGTCTTCTTATCGGCGACGTCTCTGGCCACGGGGTAGAAGCGGCGCGTGTTGCCACCCTGGTCAAAGACACCGTGCACGCCTTTTCTCATCAGTTCCGTCGTCCCCATCTCGTCCTTCGCGAGACCAATCGGCTTCTTGTGGAGAAGGGGGTGGCCGGTTTTACCACGGCGTTTCTTGGCTTTCTGGATCCGAAGGATGGAGTCCTCGTCTACTCCTCGGCCGGGCATCCGCCGCCGCTACTGAAGATTGATAGCACGGTGACGCTCATTGAATCGATGAATGTGCCCTTGGGCGTCTTTGCCGAGGCACGCTACCGCGACAGCGAAGCCGACATCCCGGAGGCAGGTCTTCTCCTCTTCTACACCGACGGGATAACCGAGGCCCGTCGAGGCGCCGCCTTCTTCGGTGAAGCGGGCTTGACAGCCGCGCTTCTCGGGCACGAAGGCCAAGCCGTGGAAGCCCTGCCTTCCCTACTCCTTGAGGAGGCGCTCCTGTTCTCCGGCGGACAACTCGAGGATGATGCGGCGCTGCTCGCTGTCCATTTCCTTGGCAAGACCTGCGGCGGGAACACGGGCTGAGTTCTTCCTCCATCGATAATGAGGCCACGCTCGCTTAAGGATTGGCACGGGCCGTTCTGGGCCGCCTACCATCTCGCCTCTCCGTTTCGCCCGAGAGTGCGCGTAGAATGAGGCGACCGAACGCAGCCCAACAAGAGAGAGGAATTGGCCATGCCGGCTCGCCGTGAGCGCAGTGGCGCCAGCCAGAGGTTCCCGATTGTGGGCATTGGCGCTTCGGCCGGAGGTCTCGAAGCCTTCTCTGAGCTCATTCGGAGCTTGCCAGTCGACACGGGCATGGCCTTTGTGCTTCTTCAGCACTTGCGTCAAGATGCCAAGAGCATGCTCTCAGAGATCCTGGCGCGGGAGAGTTCGATGCCCGTTGTCGAGGCCTCAGACGGCCTTTCGGTTGAGCCGAACCACATCTACATCATCCCCGCGGCGGCTGATCTTGAGATCATCGGGGGCAAACTTGTCCTCGTACCTCGAACGGGTGAACTCGTCCATCTTCCCATCGATCGCTTCTTTGCATCCCTCGCTGCCGACGCCGGGGAGCGGGCAGTTGGAGTTGTCCTCTCCGGCGCTGGTTCTGATGGAACGGTGGGGCTAAGAGCAATAAAGAGCGAAGGGGGCCTCACCTTTGCCCAGGATCCCATGGGAGCGGGTCAGGCCGACATGCCTCGTCACGCTATCGAATCCGGCGCAGCCGACTTTGTCCTTACTCCCCAAGAGATTGCTCGCGAGCTTGCACGCCTCGGTGGTCACATGTACGTAGCCGCGCCGGCGAAGCTACCCGCGGTTGTCTCGGGTACTAAGCAGGAAGATCTTCTCCGACAAGTGTTTCTCATTCTCAGGCGCCAAACCGGCATGGACTTCAGCGGGTACAAACGCGCAACTTTTGGTCGCCGTCTCGCCCGGCGCATGCTCATCAGAAAGCTGGAGGACCTGACGGATTACGTGCATTTCCTCGGGGAGAGCCCAGAGGAGGTCGAGGCCCTCTATCAGGACGTTCTCATCATGGTGACGGAATTCTTCCGGGAGCCGGAAACCTTCGACTACGTGCAGGCTGAGATCTTTCCCCGGCTGACCCAAGGCAAAGAGCCGGGCTCGGCTTTGCGCCTCTGGGTGGTAGGCTGCTCAAGCGGGCAAGAGGCCTTCAGCTTCGCCATGTCGCTCCTTGAATACTTGGGCGAGGCCCCCTCATTTACCGTGCAGATATTCGGCACCGATATCAATGAGAAAGACATAGAGCAAGCCCGCGTGGGTCTCTACCCGGAAAGCGTCGTCTCCGGGGTTTCATCTGAGCGTCTGGGCCGTTTCTTCTCAAAGACCGCAGGCGGATATCGCATCAAGCAGAGCGTGCGCGACCTGTGCACGTTTGCCAAACACGATCTCACCCGCGATCCGCCCTTTTCCCATATCGACCTCATAAGCTGCCGCAACGTGCTCATCTACTTTGACAAGGTCCTTCAGGAGCGGGTGGCTCCGGTATTTCACTACGCCCTTGTTGCGCGCGGCGTTCTTCTGCTTGGTCGTTCGGAGACTATGGGCCCGAGAGACAACCTCTTTGTGCCCATGGACAAGAAACATCATCTCTACTCTCGGCGAGACGTGCCCGCAAAACTGCCCCTCGGCCTTGCTCTCCCCAAGGCCGCGCCATCGATGCGCGGCTCTGCTCCCTCTTCCGGTACGGCGGAGAAGCCCTTGGATTCTCACGATGTGCAGCGCGAAGCCGACGAGGCTCTAGCCACAGCCTATGCCCCTGCGAATGTCGTTACTGATGATAACTATCGGGTGATGTCCTTCCGCGGGTCCACCACCGCCTACCTCGAGCATCCCACAGGCAAGGCTTCGCTCGATCTCTTTCAACTGGCTCGAGAAGGTCTGGTCTACCAGCTCAGGCAGGCTCTTAAGGAGGCCAAGGAGACCCTGGCACCGGTAACCAAAGCCGGGGTCCGGGTGCGCACCAACGGCGCCAGGCGTCCGGTCGATGTGGAGGTGACGCCTTTCCGGTCTGCCGACGGGCGCATCTACTTCGTCATCTCTTTCAGGGAGCCGGGGCAAGAAAAGGTCAAGCAGGCATCCAGAGGGGAGACGGCAGAGCGGGCGCCCGCAGCCGACGAGCAGGAAGCGGATCTCCTAAGAAGAGAACTCGAAGCCTCCCGCGAGCACCTCCAGTCTGTCATTACCGAGAAGGATGTGGGGACCGAAGAGCTCCGCGCCGCCTATGAGGAACTTCAGTCGAGCAACGAGGAGCTTCAGAGCACCAACGAAGAGCTGGAGACAGCGAAAGAAGAGCTCCAGTCGATCAACGAGGAGCTCAGTACGGTAAACGACGAGATCGTTGCCCGCAACACCGAGCTTAGCCAAGCCCATGATGATCTTGCCAACCTGCTCGCAAGTGTGAATATTCCCATCATCATGCTGGACGGCAACCTTCGTCTGCGCCGATATACTCCCGGCACCGAGGCCGTTCTGCACGTGATGCCCTCTGATATCGGGCGGCATGTGAGCGAGATCAAACCAAAGGTCATCGTGCCTGACCTGGAAGAATTCCTGCGTGCGGCCATCGATTCGCTCAGCCCATCGGTGCGGGAAGTTAAGGACACGGGTGGTCGTTGGTACTCCATGAGAGTGAGACCCTCAAGGACGGCCAAGGGGGGGGTCGAAGGCGCGGTACTTACTTTCATCGATGTCGATGACCTCAAACGGGCTCTTGAGAGCACCGCGGAGTCCAAGCGGCTTGGAGACGCCCTCAACGATATCGATGTCTCCATACACTCAACTTTCGAATTTGACGAGATCATGCGCCGGGTCATGGAACGCGCCGGAAAGGCCCTGGGCTCTCAGACAGCCGCGATTCTCCTCGCCCGTGGATCTGGTTGGTTGGTGCGTCATGCGCAAGGCCACCCCAATCCGTTGGTTGGAACCTACTTTGACGAACACGAACTGCCTCAAGCGGCCCAGGCTCGCCGTGAGAGACTGACCGTTGTTATAGGGGACGTGCCGAACGATGACAGGGTGACGCCGGCCTTCCTCTCCCGGTTCGGTGTCCGATCTGAGCTTGTTATCCCGCTCATGATGAAAGACAACGTTCTGGGCGTCCTTTTGGTCGACTTCGTGTCCGGGCGGGTGGACTTCACCGATGCCCAAGTCGATTTCGCCACGAAGCTTGGGGCCAGCATCTCCCTTGCTCTCGAAAACGCTGGTCTCTACAACGATCTGCTGGCCGCCGAAGAGTTAGGCGCCGCCCTAAGCGACATACTTGCTGAGATCGTAGCGACCAGAGACATCGAGAAGAGCATGGGAGTACTTCTCGAAAAAGCGGCCGCCGCGCTCGGTGCTGATCGCGCGCTTTGTTCATTTCGGGTCAAGGGTGGCTGGCGGATCGGGCATGTTCTCGGCTTTGGTCCCGAACTCATTGGACAGCCCTGGGGTGCGAAAGAATCCCGAGCCTTTCCGGCCGAGGGGCCGTCCATGGAGCCGCTTGTAATAAGCGACCCGAAGGACAAGCGCCTGGAACGGGCCTTCCTGGAGAGCATCGGCGTCGCCTCCGTTCTTCTCGTCCCTCTGCTGCTTTCCAACGTCCTTGCCGGCATTCTTCTCTTCGGCTTCTCCGAAAGTCGCGACGAAGTAAGTGCCGCGGAGAAGGACTTCATGGTGAAACTGTCGGCTTCGGTTTCTCTCGGGCTCGAGAATAGCCGTCTTTTTGACACGGAGCATCGTTTAGCGGAAAGCTTGCGAAGACGTCTGAGCCCACGGGTGCCAGCGCTCCCGGGACTCGAGATAGGCGCGGTTGTTCACATGGCCGGGGAGATGGAGAACATAGGAGGAGACTTCTATGAGGTCTTCGCGCTGGACGGGGATCGGGCCGCCTTCTTCGTCGGGGACGTCATGGGCAAGGGGCTAGTCGCTGCTGAGCTTACCGACGTTATTCGCGCTTCGGCCAGAGCAGTTGCTTTGCGCGATCCCTCTCCTGGCCCCGTGCTTGACGCGGTCAACAGAGTGGTGCGTGAGACCGATGCAGGAGTTCGGGCGGCTACGGGCCTGCTTGCGGTGCTTGATATGAAGACCGGGGAGATGGAGGTAGCGGGTGCCGGACACCCTTCGGGGATTGTGTGTGCGAGTTCTTGCCGCATCCTTGAGCATCCTGCCGCGCCTCCGCTCGGCTTTGCCGTCGCTCCGTACCAAGCCCGCGCCGATGTCCTTGGGATGGGGGAGACCTTTATTCTCTACACCGATGGGCTGACCGAAGCCAGACGTGGCAGCGAACTGTTCGGGGAGGAAAGGCTGCTGCAAGCTGTTGAACGGCTGGTGGGGGCCGATGCTCAGGCCCTAGCTGAAGCCCTCGTTAGCGAGGCTTCCCAGTTTGCCAGCGGCGAACTTAAGGACGACGTTGCGGTTCTCGTCGTTCGTCGCTCCGGCTAGGAGAAAGGTCCGTGCCGAGCGCGCGTGGCTGGTCGGGAGCGCGGTTGCTGGGCTCGCGGGCGCCTCAGTCTAAAAACAGCGACAGAGAGACGCGCGTGCCCGCTCCGGGCGGATGGCTCACAGTGAGTTCGTCGGTGAGGGCGAGCATGAGAGGCACGCCCATCCCTCTATGGCTCCTCGCCGGGTCTTCGCCTAATCGCGCCAGGAAACAACCGGGGTGAGAGATGACAATCGTAAGGCGACCGTCCTTGCATGACGAGGAGAGCGATAGATCGCCCGCAGGCATTCCGTGCTCGATTGCGTTTGCCGAAGCCTCAGAGACAGCTACCCGAAGATTGAAGGTCCGTTCGGCATCCAGGTGGACATCTCCGGCGGCCTTGCCCGCGAAATCGCGGATTCGCGACAGTTGGTCGAGCCGTCCGGCAAAAACAGTGGTGCGGGGCAGAACCCTCTCTCGGCGGCGCGCGCCGGGTGTGGCGGGTGCGGAGTCCAGGTTTGGGCTCTCCTCTTGGGGCGTGATCCGAACTGCGCCGTGGGCGGTCAACCCGGAGACCTGAAGGATGCGCCAGAGATTCGGCGAGACCCCTGTCATGTCGATCTGTTTGCCACCATCTAGTCTCTCGATAAGTTGGTAAATGGCGGCGATGCCCGCGCTGTCGACATAGGTCATTTGGGAGAGGTCCAAGACGATTCGTGGGCTCTGCGTGTCGATGGTTGTCCGCAGGGCACCGATGAGTTGCCCAACGTTCTCGTGATCGACTTCCCCCTGCAAGGCGATGGTGGGACCAGCCGATCGCGCTTCTACTTTGATCCTCAGAGACGGTGACTGGCTGGTGTCGATCAAGGCTGTGCATTGCCCACAAATCCCATGGGTTACGTCATCATCGATCTCATCCCCCGCAATCGGCTCCAGTTCGGCATGGCACCAGGCGCACACGTGCTTCATAGGAATGCTTCCCTCGGGTCTCTGGGCGCTTGTTCCTTGGCAAGATCCACGTTAAGAGCACGCTCACGGAGTTCAGAGGCGTTGAGCGCGTCTTTGGCGGTTTGCGCCTGTTCGGCGGAACTCATTTCCACGAAACCGAAGCCTTTGGGGGACCCCGAGACCCGATCGGTGATGAGGTTGATCGAAGCCACTTCGCTGTGGGGCTCGAACGCCTTACTCAGAGCGTCCTCGGTCGCCCAATAGCTGAGGTTACCCACATACAGTTTTGCTGAGTTCACGGTCTCCTCCAAGCGCGGAGATATGGATGCAGCAAGCGCGAGGGCAAAACCGGGGACGGTGCAACGAGGTGAGAGGCTCGGCGCGGCGCCTTAAGAATGTTCCAGACGATTGCTGCTGTCGGTATACCCGGCCGCGCGTGCGCCAAACCATTGCTAGTGGGTTGCCCGCCCCCGAGGAGGAGAGGCGCAGGTCTGGACAAACTACCAAGGGCCAGGCACATGCTGCGTCGCGACGTCCCTGTCAGCGCCGTTCTAATGGGGTTGCGTGGGCGAATGTCTCAGATGGCTCTCGGCGGCACTGAGCAGTCGCTTTAATCCCGCAGTCTGCTCGTGCGATAGCTGGCTCTCGTGCGGCGCTAGGTTTCGAGGAGCACCCCCGTGGTGCATGAGTTCCTGGACGACCGGCAGGGCGAGTAGGAGCCCAGTGACGTAGCCACGGCGGAACTCACTAAGGAGAACCTTTCTCACAAGGACTCCCTTGGAACTCGAAGGCAGGGTTGGTGTGAGGTCCACCTTGAGACAAGACCTGCTTGGAGAAGAGGTGAACGTGACGGACTCTATTCTCCCGGCTCCCCCCATGCGGTAATCCAGGAACCCGGACACTGTTTGGCTCCAGATATCCTTGGAGAGGCCGGCGTACACGGCAAATGCTGTCGCATCGACAAATACCCAACTGGTCTTCTGCGTCTCAGCACAAACGGTCAAGGATCGCTCCCAAGATTGGCGGTGTTTCTTCGCGAGGATTCGCCAGAGTTGGCGGGAAGGCTGGTGCTACTGCAAGGAATGTTCAGAGAAGAGTACCCAGTATTCGGTATCTCGAATCGGGGGCGTCTGCGTGCTTGAGGCTCGCCGCACGCCATTGGAGGTGCCTATGCCAAGGATGGGGTACGGCGCGCAGAACCTAATCCATGAGAAGTACCTCCTGCTCATTTCTTCCCGAGGATCATGACACCGGAACCAGGCCGATACCTTACGCCGAGCTCTCGGAATAACCGACGCCGGCAAAAACTAGCGCAAGGACGGCGATTGGCCTTACTCATCCTCGCCGTCGTCGTGGCTGCGGCCGTGGTTGCCTGGGTGTTCATCTTCTCAGACGGCAAAGATTCGGCCACCTCAACTTCAACCTCGGCTGGGTCAGCCCTCTCAATCTCTACGTCGGTGGGTCCTTCGCCGTCTTCGACCACGAGTACGAGTTCGATCGCTCCGACGACTGCATCGAGTTCACCCGGGACGACAAACGCGACCGTTACGCTGCGCGCTCTGCTTTCCGGCGAGAATGAGATTCCCGCCGTTGTCACCTCGGCGAGCGGTACCCTCACTCTGACCGTGGCGGCCGATGGCTCCTCTGTTCACTATGTTCTTGCTGTGAATGGTCTTGCCAATCTCACGCTGGCCCGTCTGCACGAGGGGAAGGCCGGAGAGACCGGGACGACCATTCTCACCATCTACGGCGGCCCCACAAGGAGCGACGTCTTCAGTGGTGTTGTCACTCAGGGATCCTTCACGGCAGAAGATTTCGTTGGACCGCTCCGGGGCAAGAGCCTCGCCGACTTCCTCGCTCTCGTTCGGGCCGCTTCGGTCTATCTCAATGTAGGAACGACCGCTCATCCCCTGGGGGAGATACGCGACCAGCTCCAGTAGCGCCCCTCTGCAGCCGAGAAAAAAAGAGCCACCTGGGACTTTCTTCCTTCTCTCCCTCATTTATGGTTTGCACTCTCGCGAAAAGTGGGAGTCTGATCGTAGTGGGTTCTACCAGAGCCGGAGAGGGAAATCATGTTGCATCTTCACGATCTTCTTGGGATTGCGGCTGCTCTTGCCGTCATCCTCGCCACGCTGCGGTACGGAAACGTGGTGAACACAAGATCACTGCTGTGGCGGGTGCTAATGGCTCCGGTATGGGTTGGCAACAAGATGCGCTGGAGAGAGCCGCCTTCCCGGCGCTAACGAGCGTTCCACTCATCACACAGCACCCTCTCTGCCCTGTGTCGCAGTCGCGGTATCCTCGCCACTCTGCCCGTCATTTCTGACCCATGGCCGTCTTGACGGCAAGGCGCATTCAGAACTCGGATCTCACCAGCGCCGTCACACAATGGTGCTGGGCCATCCGAAGTCGGGGCGGTGTGAGGTCGAGAGAAGCCAGGCTACCCACAAAGACAGTGCCGGTCGAAGGCCCTCCGAGGTAGCTACCCGAGGTTGCGGGGGTAGCGGCCTGTAACGCGTGGGCAAATCCCAGCGATCGCTCGCGAGGCAAAGAAGGATTGCGACCGAGCTTTGCCTTGTCGCGCGGGGCTTATCTCCACGTGCGAGGCACGGAAGGCCCGCCTCCGGCCTCCCACCTTCCCTCGGGCCTCGAGGGGAGACTGCATTTTGCACTTCTGCGGGTTTACCTCCGCACTGTGCTGGGCAACGTCCATCCAAACCCAAGCTGGGTCCATCTAACAGATCAGAGTGGAGCGAGGTGAAGTGATGGCGGGTCTTTCTGAAACCATGATCGCCGGGGTAGTTCGCGCGGAGAGTTTCGATCGGGCGAAGAAATTCTACTCAGAGGTCCTCGGACTCAAACCAGGCATGGAGTTCCCCGGACCGGGGGGCGGGGGGATGTTCGAAGGAGCAGGCGGCACCATGGTGATGGTGTATGAGCGCCCGGGGCTCAAAGCCCCGGAAAACACCACGCTCGGATTCGGCGTCGCGGCCGACCGGTTCGACGGCGTCATGGAGGAGCTTCGTTCGAAGGGAGTCGTATTCGAAGAGTACGACATGCCGGAAATGGGACTCAAGACCGAAAACGGCGTGGCCGAGATGGGCGGCATGAAGTCCGCTTGGTTCAAAGATAGCGAGGGAAACATTCTGAACCTCGCAGCGATGTAAGGCTCCCAAGCGCCGTCAGTGTTTGCCAGGCGTAGCTCAGTCGGATGGTTTGATCGTCACGAGACGGTTACGGAGCTCCCTTGCAGTGAGGGCCTCGGCATAGACGGGCGACCCGGGCTGGAACCGGCGCCCTTCGCGTAGGTCTCCAATGTTCACGGCATCAAAGCCGATCTCGTCGATTAGGCTGGCCACATCTCTCTTTGCCTCTTCGTCATCTCCGGCGATGGGGATACCCAAGCGGTCGGGCGCTCCCGGCGGGCGCCCCCGATCACGGAGCACATGCCAGTAGTTGGTGTTCAGGGCCTTCACCACTCGAGCGCGGGGGAGATGATCCTGGAGCAGCTCGCTCGAGGTAGTTCGGTCCGCGTCAAGCTCTTCGAAGTGGCCGTCACGACCTGGGTAGTAATTGTTGGTGTCGATTACCACCTTCCCGGCCAACTCTGTCACGGGGACCTGAAGGTAGTCGCGCAGGGGTATGGACACGATGACAACCTCCCCGAATGCAGCGGCCCCAGCCGGGGTGGCGGCACGTGCATTCTCGCCTAGTTCGGCGACGAGGCCCTTAAGTGTGTCCGGGCCTCGCGAATTGCTGATGGCTATCTCGTATCCGCTCTTCGTGAGCAGTCTGGCGAGGGTGCCCCCGATATGGCCCGCCCCGATCACGCCAATCTTCACGTCGCGTTCCTTTCACGTGGCGACTTCAATCGCTCTGACATCCGCCCGTCTTCCCGCTGCCCTTCGCTGGGCGCTATGTACCCTATGCGACGAGCCTGTAGTCGGTAGACGAAGGAATGCAAAGAGTGCGGCCGGCTGTGGGGGTGCGTGAGCCGCGGGGGTGATCGCAGTCACACAATAGTGACAGCGACAAAGGGCATCAATCGTCGGTTGCCCTCGGGAGAGGGAGAGTAATCAAACCGAGCGTCGCGGGCGGAATGGCGGATTGCGGGAGACAACTCCCACGCCGCCGGCCCCATTGCCTCGGACCGGGGCATCCCTCATTCCGCGTGCTCATCCCATCAGTCCTTTTCGTAGAGTCGAATACAGCCCCGCCACCTGTCCGGGATCTCGGGGAAGGAAAGACCGAGCCACACGTGTACCCGTCCATAACGACGCTTCAGCTCACCGAGAAGCACGACAACGTCGATATTGCGGAGCGACTCGACCGGTTCGCGCTTCTCTCTTTGCTCGCTCGGCATGCTTTTTAGATCAACTCCTTTCAGTCCAAGAAACCGGTTTCGAGTCGCGATGCATTTGATCACCATGGCAAGGTAGGCGGGATTGCCCTCCCCGGGCTGGGTGCGCACGGTAGTTGTGGTGGTGTAGGTGGCAACGCCTCCCCCGATGCGAACCCTCTTGGATTCCCGCGGCCTTTTCGATTCGTGCCAGCTCCGCCAGCACATGGCCTCAATCTCCACCACTCCGGGGAACTTCCCCTCCTGGTAGCGGGCGTAGTCTTGGCGGGCGGCGCTCAGCCACTTCTCTATCTGCCGACGTAAGTCTCGGGAGACCTGGGCGGGGGAGACTCCAAGTGCTCGGGCTATCTCCTCTTGGCTCTCCCCAGCGATGCAGCGCCGGACGGCTTCGGTGAGATCCCGTTCGCGCTCCTCCGGTGTTCTACGCCCGCCCATGGTTACTCTTCGCCCGCGGAGTCGTCTTCTCCGGCCGGAGTCGGAGGGTAGAAACTGGGGGGCCACTCACCTGGGATGGGGATGATGGGCTTCTGGGCCCATACCTCGATCACCCCGTAGCGTCGCTCCAGCTCGGCGAAGATGCGATCTGATTCTATGTGGGCAAGAGGTGGGGCTTCCAGCGCTGGGGAGGGGCGAGGGGCGGCAGCTTTCTCTGGATAGAGGCAGAACATGTGAGCCCGCAGCCTCTTTGCCTGAGTGATGACGGTCATGATCTTGGTGCTGCTCTCCCGAGTCTTCTTCTCTATCAGCTCTCGACTGTAGGGATGATCTCCCTTTCGCGCGGTGGTGCGGATAGTTACCCGAGGCTGCTGTGAGACCTCAAAGGCATCCCATAGCTCCCGCTCGACATGATCCAAGGCGACAAGATCCCACGCGCGCACGCGCTCCACATCTACGCGGGCTTCCTCTATCCACTGCCTCTTTAGCTGGGCGAGGCGGGCTGACACCTGCGAAGGAGAGAGGCCGAGAGCTTCTCCGATCGTAAACCGCGACTCCCCGGCGAGCTTGCGCCGGGCAATCTCGGCGAGCTCCCAACTACGCTTGAGTCTTCGTGCCTGCTTTCGCATTACTCGGTCCCTTCGTGGGCGCGCGGAAAAAGGGGCGGACGGTCCTCGTTCCCATGACAATAGTCCCATACAGGGCGGACAAGGAAATGTAGTTCGGGACTCACGCCGGTTCTCGTCGCTCGCGACTTAACACCACTTGAAAGTGGTGTAGAGCGGACCAAGGGTCCTCCCATATCCACAAGGACCCGAGCCACGACGTTCATTAGCCGATGTCTGGGCTGGTCTCAACTTGCCATTCTTGCCGTAAAGAGCAGTAATGGAGACCATGAGGCAGGCAACGACAATACCCACCCCAGCCCCCTAGACTCCCAGATGCGCGGTCACGTCACTAAGCGCTCCACCTGGCAATTTGTCGTTGACCTTGGTCTTCAACCCCTGCAGAGATGTCCTGCCTGCCGCAAGCGCTACTGGATCGAACACAAACGCCTGAAGAACTGCCCCAAGTGTCACGGTCCCCTGGAAGACCGCACCCAGCGGCGGCAGGAATTTCACACCGGATATGCGAGCAAGCGGGAAGCCGAAGACGAACTGGCCAAGGTTCTCGGTTCTCTCGCTTTAGGCGTTCACATCGAGTGCTCCAAGGTGCTCCTCTCCGAGTTCCTGCGCGTCCAGTGGCTGCCCGCCATCCGCCCGACCATCAGGCCGACGACGTTTGCCTCCTATGAGGGTCACGTAGAGCGTCACATCATCCCGGCTCTGGGGCAGGTCCCCTTGCAGCAGCTCACAAGCTCACAGCTCAACGGACTCTATGCCCGGCTTCTGTCCGAAGGCCGCGGGCCGGGCAAAGGTGGCCTCTCTCCGGCAACAACCCGGCGGGTGCACGCGACCATTCACCGGGCCTTAAAGGACGCGGTCAGGTGGAACAAAATCTCCCGCAGTCCGGCTGATGGGGCCGACCCTCCTCGGGCTCTGGGCTTCGAGCACCCCATGAAGGTGTGGGGAGTGAGAGAGCTCAAGGCGTTTCTAGCCTCCGAGCGTCAAGACCGCGCGTACGGTCTCTGGCTGCTACTCATCACCTCAGGGATGCGCAGGGGGGAGGCCCTGGGTCTTACCTGGGACGACCTTGATCTTAAGGCCGGACGTCTCGCCATCACCAAGACCCGCATCCAAAACGGATACGAAATCTTGGTCTCCTCGCCTAAGACCCGCAAGGGGCGCAGGCTTATCGTTCTTGACCCCGGCACGGTGCGGGCTCTACGGATCGAGCGGGTCAGGCAGAAGAAAGAGCGCCGCAGAGCCGGTGCCCCCTGGGACCCCTGCGGATACGTTTTCACCCGCGCAGACGGCGAGCCCTACCACCCCGAACGGGTGAGCAAGATGTTCCGCCGGGCCAGCAAGAAGGCGGGACTTCCACCCATCAGGCTGCACGACTTGCGGCACTCTTTTGCCACCATGGCCCTCGGAGCCGGGCTGCATCCGAAGATTGTGAGCGAGAGGTTGGGCCATGCCAACATCGGCATCACCCTTGACTGCTACTCCCATGTCCTTCCGGCGATATCCGAGGAGGCGGCATGCCGGGTTGCTGCCCTGGTGCTTCCCGACTAGCATCGGAGAGGCCTCGGCCCGGACTAGACCTTCTTGATGATCTGCACCATGCGGGCGCCGCACACGGGGCACGTGCCTCGAATGGCGCGGCGGCCGTTCGGGAGGGTGACCTTCCGTGGGTGCAGCGGTTCGCGGTAGGCTCGACAGCGCAGGCAGAAACCTTCGCTCTCGCTGCGCCGCTCATCGGTGGTAAAGGGATGGTGGCGTTTGTAGGTGCGCTTCTCCTTGGGGCGACCCGGTGGACGCGGGACGGGTGGGGCCTCGGTTGCGACCTCTGTCGTTTCTTGCCGAGCCCACCACTCATCGGCTCTCTCCTGGCTACCCCAGTAGAAGCGATCGCGATTGGGCTCGGGGGTCTCCGGAGCGGCCCGGGCAAGAAGCGTGTCCTTGGGACTTGCCCCCCGGCGTTGACGGCTCGCGTAGCTGAGACTGTGACAGGATCGGCAGCCAAGGCCATCGGCTCCCTGGGGGAGAAAGAGCGTGTCTTTGATCCAACCGCAGCGGGGACAGGCAAAGGAAACTCGTTTGGCTCCAAAAGAGGTGACGGTGATGGTAAGCTCGATGGGAAAGTGATGATCGTCTGTCGGGTGGACGGCTTGAAGAGAATCTATATAGAGGAACTCTTCGTCAATGTGGAAGGTAAGGGTGACCTCCCGGCCTTCCCCCTGGGGTCCGGTCACGGTCCCGTTATAACCCGGGGTCAGGCGACCGGAGCGGTAGAACTTCCGGGCGTCGATAACGAAACTGTCTTCAACCGTCTGTCTAGCCATACGGGTAACCGGGGCGCATTCGGGTCAGTTTCGGGTGCAAACCGGTTCTCGGGTCGCAGTTATTGGTCCATATACGGTCCGAACTGCCACCAGTATACGCAAGAAACCCCTGACCCGGGGCATGAAGCCGGGGTGGAAAAACTCCCGATTTGCTCGGCAATCCCGACAAGGACCGTACTTCATATGAAACCGCAGCCCTTCACCACTTGCCGAAATCACCGGGTTTCTTGCATTCAGGATGTACACGGGTAGGTAAACGGGGCGACCCGGGGCGGTCGGGGGGTACTACCCGATTAGCCCGTTACGCAGCCTTTTAGCGAAAGTTCCCCTAGTACACGGTTCCCGGACGTCGGCCGAGTTCGCACTTTTAATCCGAGGGTCGATGGTTCGAGTCCATCACGGCTCATTAAAACCCCCGCATTTCGGGGGTTTCGTTTTTGGCAGAATTGGCCGACAGCGCTGTGAAAGCCCGGATCGTGCCAAGTGGCAGGGGACGTGCGCACCGAATGTACACGTCGCAGTGGCGAAGCCTCTGTGTAGTTCCAGTAGATGATTGACACATTGGCTCCTGTAGGTGTTTGACACTTTCAGGACGTGGCTCCGGTACATGGGCGACACAGTTCCGGTACCTGCCTCACACCTCGGACGGATCTGGGCACGTCCACGGGCTGCGTGGTGAAGCCGCCGCACATCAAGCATTACTCCCCCGCGCGACCGGTCATCGTCTGTGCGCGGAGCCTGGGCAAATGGGCGGAAGCCCCTGTTATCTCAGTGGCCGAGTAAGGAGAGCAGCGATGCCGTTATTGACACGATGCTTGCGACGGATGGTAATGCACTAAGGAGCGCTCTCACCAACGCCTTGCTAGGCTTCTGGGACTGCACTTGGTCCTCCACAGCACCGACAATTTCCAGGGCTGCCTCGCGCTCCGCCAGTGGAATTTCGAGAGACTCGATCTCCGATCGAAGTGCTGCCACAAGCTGCAAGGCTTGACCGTGTTCCCACGCTACGTTGGTGGAATTGTCAACCGAGTTCTGATTTAGGCGAGCATTTGGCCCGATGATGTTGTACGTGACGCTGGGACGAACAACTTCACCAGATCGCAGCGCCCCGGGCCTCCTGACGCT
The DNA here is from genome assembly GCA_963775295.1 of uncultured Actinomycetes bacterium. Lineage (GTDB taxonomy): Bacteria > Actinomycetota > Thermoleophilia > RBG-16-64-13 > RBG-16-64-13 > JAMDEO01. Next base: position 3,545,524 of record CAVZIK010000006.1, on the reverse strand, counting down.
CATCTGATAGTGCGCGGGGATTCCGCCATGCTTTTCATAAAAGCCCGGGTCAATCACCTCGAAGGTTTCTTCTCCGCCATTGGACATCCGCCGCCGGATTAGGTCGCCAGGTTCGACAAGTAGGTCGGCCGCCTTCATGAAGATCTTGGATCCCTGAACGCTCGCGCGCAGTCCCTCGACTACGCTTCCGTCCCCCTTCAGAAGATCGATGGTGTCGTTCATGAGTGATGAGAATGGCACTTGGACTCCTTCGACTCACCCATCGGTTCACATTTCAGGCCCGGCCAGTCAGCCAATGATACGTCACAGGCGACGGCGGTCGCGCTGCATTGTCGAGCCTTCCGGTTTTACGCGGGCAAGCGCGTAAGTGTTCGCTGTTATGCTAGTCCAAACGACGGGAGGTTTCTTTGCTGCCCACTGGTTGGCAGGATCAGCACCTTCGCTCGGCGGAATCTACCGCTGGGCCTCGGTTCGACAGTGGACTTGATGTCGATCTAGACTTCTCCCGGATCTTTGATGGCTTTGGCCGCACCAAGCGATACCGGGACACACTTGCGGCAATTGGCAACAAGCTTGCTGCCGCCTTTTCGCAGAGCGTCGATGCCGACACCTCCGAAGAGCTCCCCATTGTCGAAGAAGCGACAAAGTTGGTCTCGAGTGCGCTGTTGGAGGCATCTTCCACTCCCCCCGAGAGCATTGTTGAAGTTGAGCGAATTGTCGAGGTCAGCCGCCGGGGGCTGGAGGCCGCATGGGAACTGCGCAGCCGGCACGTCAACCGGGAGTCAGCGGAATCTGAGCATAAGATTTCAGACTACACCCTGCACCAGGTCAACAAGGCGGCTGACCTCCTGAGTGAAGCCATCGACCTGTGCGAGGCGACGATGACTGTCGCCGCAAACCGTCGACTGCTTCTCTTGACCGGCTCCGCGGGCTCAGGCAAGACGCACCTCCTGCTTCACGTGGCGCGAGAGAGGGCAGTAGACGGCCTTGCGACGATCGTGCTTTTTGGTGACAGGTTCTCCGGCTTGGACCATGTTAGGGATTTCGGCGCAAGGCTCGGTCTAAGCGAACGCTACACGCTTACGGAGATACTCAGTGAACTTGAGGCCGTCGGGGCCAGTAGTGGCACTCGCGCTCTTCTTCTGGTCGACGCAATCAATGAGACTATTCCTTGCGGTTTGTGGCAGAACGGGCTCCGCTGGCTGGAAGGAGCGGTGGCCGACTATCCGCACGTGTGTGTCGCATTATCAGTTCGGACTGGGTTTGAGGATGCGGCCGTGGACGCCGAATTTCTCGAACGAGTCATGCGAATTGAGCACCCGGGTTTCTCCCAAAACCTGTGGGACGCCGTTCGAGCCTTCTTCACTCACTATCGGGTGCAATGGCCAGAGATTCCGCTTCTCGGCCCTGAGTTCACTAACCCGCTATTCCTGAAGCTGTTCTGCATAGCCTTCTCCGGGGAGAAGCCGCGCGATTTCCGCGGCCATCAGGGTGGCACGCACATCTTCGAAGTGTATGCGAAGAAAGTGGGCCCCAGCATCAGCGGTGAACTCGGCGTGAGGCGGGCTTCACCGCAGTTCGTCTGGACGAATCTAGTGAAGCCAATTGCGACGTGGATGGGCGAGCACGGAGCGCAGGAGATTCCATTTGAGGACGCGCTTGCTGTCGCCGAGGCAGCCTTTCCGGGCATGGGTCGGGAAGCCCTGGCTCTAGCGGAAAAGCATGCGCTGCTCACGAAGGCGCCGCGGTTCGGCCGCGATAGAGAAGTCAGCCATTACGTCTTGCGCTTCTCGTATCAGAAGTTCAGCGACCACCTCATCGTGCGTTTCCTTCTCAATCGTCATTTCGAGCCACTGGCAAAGGAGCCGGAGAAGGCATTCGAGGCGGACACCCCTTTGGGACGGATTGCGCGCTTGGAGGGGGGACAGGGCCTGCTGGAAGCACTTGCGGCACAGATTCCCGAAAGAACCAACGGAGAGCATGAACTAACGGACTTCGTCCCCACCGGTGTGGCGGTGAAGCGCCAGATGAGCAGCGCGTTTCTAGATAGCCTCATCTGGCGCAAGCCCGATGCTTTGGGCCAGCCCGCAATCGACTACATAAACGCGGTCATACTCAAGAAGCGTGGGCTTCTGGAGGAGTTGTTCGAGGTCCTGTTGTCGGTCGCAAGCGTGCCCGACTATCGATTGAACGCCAAGGCCTTGCACAATTTGCTGGACGGATGGTCGCTGCCTGATCGCGATCGGTGGTGGACCGGTTGGCTTCGGCACCGGTACGCCAATGAAGGTACTGCTGTCGACCGTCTCATATCCTGGGCGCGTCGCGCGCCTGGCCGTGAACGCGTTCAGTCGGAGGCTGCGCTTCTGACCGCCATCGCGTTGTCTTGGCTCTTCGTCTCTCCAAGTCGATTCCTGCGAGATGACGCCACCAAGGCGACCGTTGCCTTGCTGGAGCACCATCCAGCGGTCGTGCCTGAGTTGCTCACTGTGTTCGATTCGGTGAACGATCCCTACGTGATTGAACGCGTCTACTGCGCCGCCCTTGGCGCCCTGACGCGCAATCCCGATGTCGGGGCGCTTGCCGCATCCTCCCGGGTACTTCTCGATGGCTTCTTCTCACGCCGGGACAACACCCACCTTCTCACCCGGGACTACGCAAGAGGCATCGTTGAGCTCGCCCTGAGAGCTGGAGTGATTAATGAAACCGAGGGCGCGGTGTCTCGCCCACCCTATAACGCCGCCTTTCCCATGGACGTGCCCAACAAGGAGGAACTCAAGTCCCGTTTCGCTGGCGCTGAGGGCTACGTGCGTGAGTACGGGTCCATCTGGCACTCAGTCATGGAGTGGGACTTCGGCTGGTACGTTATCGGCACGAACGCTGGAAGCACCCCATGGAGTAACAGGCGAATTGGTGAACAAAGGCCGCCGACGGTTGCCGACAGGTGGGAGCGATTCGAGGAAGGCTTGGATGGTGATGCCAGAGACGCGTATCGGGCTTGGAGAGATTCGCGCATTGATTCGTTCCTGAACTGGGTCGCCGACTTGCGAGAGCAAGGGGATCAGGGAGATCAGGAGGGAGAGTCGCGGAGGCTACGCGGTGAGAAGGAGCTGCGAAGGCTTCTCACTCCTGAGCAGACGGTCGAGTTCAAAGACTTGCTCGCGGCAAACGAGCAACCTGTGCCTGACGATAAATTCGACCTCGCAATTGAGCAGTCGTGGGTCTTTCTGCGCTGCCTTGAGCTTGGCTGGACCGAGGAGCGTTTCGGTGCCGTGGACGCCGGATCGGTTCGGAGCCGAAGTGACACTCGCAAGATCGAGCGAATCGGCAAGAAGTATGAGTGGATTGCTCACTACGAGTTTCTCGGCCTACTGGCCGACAATTTCGCGCTTGAGGATAGATGGGGTGGGAGTCAGTCCCCCGAGTATCACGGTCCCTGGATCGGCTACTTCCGGGATATCGACCCCACGTGCTTGGCCGATGGACTAGTCCATGGCGTGGCTCCTGTTTGGTGCGAGCTTCCTACGTACGACCCTGAGGCGACGGAATGCGACGACGCCGGCTGGCTCGCCACCGTAGACGACCTCATCGATCCGGTCGCGGCCATTGAACTGCGCGACGATAGCGGAGATACCTGGCTATCCCTTGAGGGATCTCACGAGTGGCGTCGGCCGCTCGCCCCGGGAATCGAGGAATACTCATCACTCCATAGGCGGTTCTGGTGTCAGATTCAGGCCTACTTGGTGAGCGTTGACCGCGCCGACGAATTCCTGGAGTGGGCGGTCAAACAAAACTTCATGGGCCGCTGGATGCCCGAGAGCCACCCGTTCTCAGAGGTGTATTTGAGGGAATATCCCGACTCGCAGGCTTTTGGGGATCTCGTGACCGAACCTGAGTCGGAGCGTTCGGGGTGGATAACCGAAGCAGAAAGGGGTGAGCTAAAGGTGCCGGTCCTAGTCGCCAGCGACGGCTATACAGGGAGTTCCGCCGACAGGGACTGCTCGGTTAAGGAGTCCTTCAATGTCTACCTGCCGCCTCTCGCCCTAGTAAGGGGCCTGGGTCTATCGCATGACGAAATGGACGGGACGTGGACCTCAAATGGCATCGTTGTCGCATTCGATCCCTCTGTTGACACGGACGCCGCGGGACGTCTGTTGGTGCGACAGGCCGCCCTCAAGTCCTACCTGGCTGAACAGGGGCTCACCGTTGTCTGGACCGTGTTGGCCGCGAAGGAGATGTCTGGGGGCTGGAATGACCAGGGGCGGCTCCACCGCACAGATATCAGTGGAGCATATGTCCTGGGACCCGAAGGCGTCAACGGCAGCCTCTGGGTAACTCGAGAACAAGAGGGCCGCATGGCGGGCGAGTGAGCCCACGTCGACCATCCTGACCTGACCCCGTTCGTTTGTCCACTGCCCGTGCTAGAAGAGGTGGCAGTCCCGAAGGGCGCCATGATTGGGATCCGAGGGGAGAGTGCTCGGACCTTCCATAAGAAAGCCAGTCATGTCAAGTCTTCGTCCTTTTCCTATCTCCTATCGAAGAACCAGACCACAACCACGCTTCCATCCGCACTCTTGGTGAAACCCGGTCTTGGGGTTCGGTGCATGTTGAGGTCCGATCCAGTTTGAGACGCTGCCAATCTGCAACACGGGCTGCGGGGAAGACACCGGCGGCGATAAGGGCATCGGCGCCTAACCGTTAAGCCAAAGGTCCGAAGCGCAGTCGTCTCGGAACTGGGGGTTGGTCCGTTCTTCAAGCAAGGCGAGAGGCGACCTCCTTGGCCGGTTGTTGGCGCTGCTAGCCTAGCCAGTCTCTTTCAGTCTTCATGAAGCCTGGGGAGAGACTTGTTCCCTTATCCGGGCATTGCGCAAGGGCTCGTAAGCCTCGCCGGTTACCCATAAGCGCAGAAGAAGCACCGATAGCTTCCGAGCCACCGCGACGACCGCTCGGTTCTTGCCGGCTTTCCCTCCCGATGCGGCCAGCTTGAGCCCCCAGCGTCTCAGATCCGAATCCGGTCCGAAGCGTCCGAGGATGTACTGCGCGGCCCCCACAAGAAGTCGACGAACAGCCTCGTCGCCCGCTTTGGTGATGCGGAGCTGGGGCTTGGACGAACCAGAGTCCTTCTGCCGGGGACGCAAGCCCAGATAGGAGCCAACAGCGCGGCTGCGGGGAAAGCGAGCCGGGTCCTCCAGGGTGAGCAGGTAGGTGACAGCGGTGATGGGGCCCACACCGGGCACCTGTCTGAGCAGCCTTGTCTCCGGATAGTGTTCCTTCGCCATGTCCTGGATGCGGACCTCCAAGGTGCGAATCTGGGCGCTCAGGTGAGCGATCGTTTCCAGCACGGCGACCAGCGCCGGCTCAAGCTCCGGGGGAATATGGGCTCTCGCTTTGCTGGCGAAGCAGGGGGCAGAGCATTGCGGTAGCCGGCCCCCGGCCGCTTTGACCGCTCCCCGTGCGTGGTTGATAAGGGCGGTGCGGTTGCGGATCAGGGCCTCGCGGCTGCGAAGCAAGACGAGATCGGCCTGTGTTATGGCGGAGCGATGCCGCAAAGGAGCAAGCAGGCCTGGGTCAAGACGGCCCACCCGGGCCAGATAGGCGGCGTCCACCCGGTCGCTCTTGCTGTGGTTCTCGTAGATCAGACGAAGTCGGCGGGGGTTGGCGACGATCACCTCGTGGCCGAGTTCGGCCAGAAGGCGACTCACCCAGGGAGAATGTGTCCCTGCCTCGAGAACCACGCGGGCGGACTCCTGGGAGCCGAAGCGACGAGAAAGAGCGGCCGGGGTGGTGCGCACTCGCGCCTCCTCCAGAAGTTCGCCGTCTTCGGCAAGAACGCAGATTTGACTGTAGCGGTCTCCGAGATCGAGTCCCACGGTCAACGTGCCTTCCTGAGCAGTGGCAACGTCGTTCATGGCCAGCCTCCTTCTTTGGGCCCATGAGCCCGTCTTTGATTTGGGGACCTAACGGTACCCCCGGGGGCTGACTTTCGTATCTCATCTGCAATCCGAGCGTCGATGGTTCGAGTCCATCACGGCTCATTAGCATGAAAGCCTCCAACGTGCGGGGCTTTCTGCTTCTCTGGGGAGAAGGTCACTGAGCCCGAAAAGGGCTAGTATCGGGCCCGATGTTCACGCAAGGAACACCACACTGCGCGTGAAGTCCCTGTATTTCTCGGTACAGTCAACGTCCCCACGCGGTAGACCTCGTCGTGCGGTGTCCGCACATGCCAGGCACGTTTTGGCTGCTGATGACTCGTTTTCAGACGGGCAAGTCCGGTCACAGAGTCGTATGCGACAGTCCGGGGCACCGTCATGGCGCCAACCACAAGGGGCGCTCCGTCCGACCTGCCCGCTATACTCGCTGCAAGGGGCTGGTGAACTTCGGTGAGGGCATGCGCATGAACCGAGACTACCGCGACGGACCATATGGGGTTGACTTCGGAATCCCCCTGGGTGAGGGCACGGATTTCGCGTCTCAGATGGCGACCTTGACCAACTTCGTCCGAGCATCCGAGCCGCCCGATCTTCCTCCCTTTCTCGCCTTGATGCGAGCGGGAGTGCCCTACACGGCTGGGACCTCCCTGCGTTCAATCAGCTCGAGCTACCGATTGCTTCCAAGTGGCCTCTTAGTTCCCCTTGACTATCGTGACAGGCAGCCCATGGATCTCATCGGCACCTGGGTGACGCTTGAGGATTACCTGCCAGTGGACCCAGATCTCTTCTTTAACAGGCTTGCTGGTCAGCACAGCGCAGTCGACCTCCTCATTTGTCTTGCGATGCTTAACCGGATTGCTACCAAGGAGCGCGATCGGGTCAATGATATTTCCGGTTTCGCCCAGTTGCTCCAGCCTGAGGCGGCGGGTCGCTTTCGGCGGTCGCTTGCCGAGCGGCTCGGTGAAGTTCGTCTCCTCGCGCGGCAGCCCATACTACTTGCCACAAAGAAGGTATTGGCTCTCGGACCTTCAGGCCCTCCGGGCCCCTCCAAGGCGTCTGTGGGATTGGTCGCGATAATGCTTAGCCATGCTGCCGCTAGTCTCATCACCATGGACGACAGTCGCTCGAATGTAGTCTTCGGAAATGTCCCTGAGGGAGTCCTCATGGACATGGTGCGGCTGGGAGCTTTCAGCCGCGATCGAACAGCGCTTGACCAGATGTCATGGTACTGGGAACTCTGGACGGAGCATTCGCACGTTAAACCGGACCCGCGTTTGCCAGCGTCGCCGCTTCAACTGCTGAAAGAGGCCACTGGACTCGACCCGGCGGCGCTGTGGGCACTTGGCACCTTGTTCGTGGGCTCCGCATTCGCGTGGTCCGAAGGACAGCCGATGTTGATGGCACCGCCCACGAATGAGTCATTCCAGACAGAGATCGACGCGTTCCTGTTCGTCTTCTCGGTCACGCTGGAGAAAGCGACTGAGATCATCGACTCTCCCAGTGACAATTGGAGCTACCGCTGCATGGAGGACTACCCGATAGTCTCGCTTCCACAGGGACTTCTCGTACTCGACCACGGTCTTCTTCTCGATCGCTTCACCTCCGGACTCTACTGGCTCGTCGCTGAAAGCCTCGACGAGAACGGGCAACGAGCGTGGTCAGGAACATACAGCCGCATGACGGAAGATCTCGTGAAGCGACAGTTCAGCTCTCTCGCGCCCAAGAACTTGGATCCGAACTGCAGTCCCGTGAGCTTCGATGAGAAGGACGTACAAGCCGCTTACGGAGGCAAACGGCGGCGACCCAAATCCGCCGACCTAGTAATCGATTTCGGAGACACCTGGATGGTGGTGGAGATAGTCACAAGGAATCTCCAACTCGGCACTCGCGTCCGTGGTGATTTCGCTTGTCTGGAAGCAGACATTGAGGCAGGCGTGCTGAAGAAGACACGGCAGATCGCCGAGACTATATCCCTACTCATGGACGACGAGGAGCGACTCACCGGCCTAAAGGCGGTGCCGGGACGAAGGCTACTGCCGATCATCGTAATCGCAGGCTACTTCCCCCTGGAGCCAACGGGGTGGGGCTATATCCGGTCGCGGCTCGGAGTCTTCAAAGAGCTCTCTCATCCCCGCGTGTGGCCTCTCTGCCTGCTTGATATCGACGATCTCAATTATCTCGAGGCGCTGGTAGAAGCTGGCCATTCACCAGTCGATCTTCTCACGACCTGGAAGACGGGTGACTTTCAGGGGGTGCCGTTCTCCACGTATGCGAAGGAGAAGCTCCCTGTTCCGGAGTTTGCATCGAGAGTGGCTAAGTCTGCCAACAAGATGAGGGCTGCGATAAAGCCCTTATTGCGCTAGACCCCGCCAGCCCTAGCCTTCTTTGCCGTCACCTTGCTGTCCTCGGCGACGTCGTCTGAACGGGTCGGCAGCATTTGCTACCCTTTAACAATGCCCAGCAACTCTCTCTACTGCGGGGCTAATATGGAAGTCTCTGTGACCTGACCCCCTGAAATCGCGCCACCCTAGGACTGTGGTTTTTGGACCGAAGACCGCGGAGAGCATGGTCTGGCCGGCGCCATCACCACGACAGAGGCCATGCTCGCGCAGGGCTTCACAGCAACGTGCGGAATACGCAGAAGGACGGTGAACGATGGGAGAGGACTCGCACACGGTCTCGTTCGGTGAGCTGGATTTCAAGCACCCGGAGCTCATCTCGTGCGAGACGTTCAACGCGGTCAATCAGACTCCTAGCGCGCGAATCGTGCTCGACCCCGAGAGCCCCGCACTGCACTCACTGGCTCTCAACGAAAGCGTATCTGTTCGGCTTCGCGGGCAGGGAGTGTTCTCGGGCGATGTAGTGTCGGCTGGCATCGAGAATGGCAGGCTTACAGTTTGTTGCGGCCTTCCGCAGTTTCACACAATGAAGACCTCCGTGTTAAGCCGTGCTCACCCCGCGCAGATAATCCGGCTTCTCATCTCGCACACTGGGTTCCAAATGGGCGATTCAGACGCAAGCCCATTGTGCCGGGCAAAGAATAGAGGTCTCGATTGGGATGCCTTGGTCCAGGCTCTGGACGTGGCAGAGGACCATGCTGTCTTTGTTGCCGCTATCGACAGGCATGTGGCGGCTGGGCAACCAACCTGGGCCGAGCAGCAACAGATCGCGGAGATTCTTGTGGTAGTGCGCCGTGCGATCGAGAGGAGCAGTGTTGGACAGCTCCCGGGGGCCCCGATTCCGCGGAACCATTACGAGGACGTTCTTCCCGACATCTGGGGGCTTACCTGGCGCTTTCGAACAGAACCTGACCCATATGAGGTTGTTGCCCCATTGCGCGGTGTCAGGGCACCCAAGGAACCGCTTTGCCTTGGCCCTGTGAGTTTCGTCGACTCGGTGCCGAGCGCCGGAGAAGTGCTCGACGGGAGCGCGGGCAGGTGGCTTCGCGACGAGTGGGCAGCCGACGCCTACGCTTGCACCCAGATAGACGCCGAAGACATGTGGACCGCCAAGCAGGCTGGGCTTTCGCGAATTCGCGACGCCCTGACGTCTATTGGATTTACTTACGGGTTCTCCGCATTGCAGCAGAAGATAGACGATCATCGCTACCAAATCGTCGACTACCATCGTCCGGCAGGCGCACCCGGGGTGCTAGGCAACGTTGTCCGCGTCGTAGGCACGAGGAGCAACGAGTATTGGCTTGGTTCGGTTAAAGGGGCGCCCGATCCGTGCGACTTGTCGGAACTTGCATTGACCCGCAGCGCTCTCCTCACGCAATCCTCTTGTCAAGATGAATCCAACGAGCTCTTGAGGCACGTCAAGCGCGCGATGAGTTGGCGATATCGCGGGTTACTCGCTGACTTGCCGGTCGATGCGTTTCTCTACACGTGGCTTTCTCTCGAGATGCTCTTTCAGAGGCCCAAGGAGGACGCGTCGGCGCTAATCCGCCGACTCGCTTACGTCATGCTTTCCGGCGGTGAAAAGGCCAGTTCTGTTCGGCGAGAAATCGAGAAGAGATGGATTCCACTGCGAAACGAGATAGTCCATCAGGCCGTTCTGGCCCACCCGAGCGTGGACGCTGGCCTTCGTCGAGTGCATTTCTTCTCCGATTGCGCAATCGGGTTTGCCCTTGAGCGAGCCCAGGTATCAGCCTCATTTGATGACTGGCTCCTTCATCTTGATGAACTGAGCCGAAGACGACCCAAGCAGTCGTCGTCTCTGCCCTGAGGGTTCGTGTAAACACCGGGGCTGAACGAGTCAGCGCCATGACCATGTGGGCGGTGTATGCTCCGGCAGTTGCACGTGGTCAGAATCTGGGTTTCTGTCTGTCCACCCTACGAGGTACGATGGTGCGTGGCGCGCCAGTCCGATGTCCGGTTGTCTGGTGATAGCCAGCCGCTTGCCATCGACGGAGGGCGCATGACGAACAACGAAGTCGAGAAACGCCTGTGGGGAGCGGCCGACCAGCTCCGCGCCAACTCCAAGCTCAAGGCCTCCGAATACTCCATGCCTGTTCTCGGGCTCATCTTTCTCCGTTATGCCGATTCCCGGTTCACCGCGCTCCAGAAGCTGCTCCAAGCCGAGCGCGCAGAAGCTGCGGGTGTCGTGACGAATGATGCTCCCCACAACGCCTCACTTGGGGCAGGCCTCGCGCCGGAAGATTTCGACAAGCTCGAATACCAGGCCCGCGGCGTTCTCTATGTTCCGGAATCGGCCCGGTTCTCCAACCTGCTCAAGCTGCCCGAGGGGGCCAACGTGGCTGGAGCCATCTCCGATGCCATGAAGGCCATCGAAGCCGAGAACGAGGACCTCAAGGACGTTCTTCCCAAGACCTATAACCGCCTCGAGAATTCTATTCTCGTCGAGCTTCTCCGCCTCCTTGCTCCCATCGAGATAGAAGGCGATGCCTTCGGCAAGATCTACGAGTACTTCCTAGGCAAGTTCGCCATGAGCGAGGGGCAGAAGGGCGGGGAGTTCTTCACTCCCACCTCTATCGTTAAGCTCATCGTGGAGATTATCGAGCCCTTCCATGGCCGCATCCTCGACCCCGCCTGCGGCTCGGGCGGCATGTTCGTGCAGAGCGCCCACTTCGTCGAGCGTCACCGGGAGAACCCGGTAGATGAGATTTCCCTCTTCGGCCAGGAGCGCATCTCCGAGACCGTCCGCCTCTGCCGCATGAACCTGGCCGTGCACGGCCTCTCCGCCGATATCCGCCAGGCCAACACCTTTTACGAGGACCTCCACTCCGGTGTCGGCCGCTTCGATTTTGTCATGGCCAATCCCCCGTTTAACGTGAACAAGGTGGATAAGGAGCGGATCAAGGACGATCCTCGCTTTCCCTTCGGGATCCCCAAGCCCGATAACGCCAACTACCTGTGGATCCAGCTCTTCTACAGTGCTCTTAATGACACCGGGCGGTCCGGCTTTGTCATGGCCAACTCTGCCGGCGACGCCCGCGGCTCCGAGCAGCTCATCCGCGAACGCCTCCTGCGCGAAGGCGCCGTTGACGTCATGATCTCCGTCGGCCCCAACTTCTTCTACACGGTCACCCTGCCCTGTACCCTCTGGTTTCTAGACAAGGGCAAGAAGGCCGCCTCCCGCGGCGACACGGTGCTCTTCATCGACGCGCGAGATACGTTCCGCCAACTCGATCGGGCCCACCGGGACTTCACCCCCGAGCAACTGGAGTTCCTCGCCAATATCGTGCGCCTCTACCGGGGCGAGGAGCCGGAGGCCGCCGATGGGAGCGCCGAACTCCTTTCCGCGGCCTTCCCCCACGGCCTCTACCAGGACGTGCCCGGCCTCTGCAAGGCCGCGACGCTAGCCGAGATCGAAGCCCAGGGCTGGAGCCTCAACCCCGGCCGCTACGTAGGTGTGGCCGAACGTCCGGACGACGGGGTGGACTTCTTCGCCCGTCTTCAAGAGCTCAACGAGGAGTTGGAGCGCCTGAACGCGGAGGCGCACAAGTTGGAGGGGCGGATCCGGGAGAATGTGACGAAGCTGCTGGGGGATTGATGGTGGTTTCCTGGCAAGAGCACACCCTTGGGGAGATCTGTGACGAAGTGGGGGGGACGATCAGGACGGGTCCTTTCGGTTCCCAGCTTCATCAGGATGACTACTCAGATAACGGGGTTCCTGTTGTTATGCCTCAGGACTTGATCGATAGCCGGATCGCTATCGGCAGCATCGCCAGGGTCGATGACTCGCACGCTCAGCGCCTGTCTCGGCATCGTGTTCGTGCTGGCGACATCCTGTACGGGAGACGCGGTGATATTGGACGGCGGGCGCTTGTTACTGGAGGAGAATCGGGTTGGCTTTGCGGCACGGGCTGTCTCCGGATAAGCCTGGGATCTGCTGTCTTGGATCCTCGGTACCTCTTCTATTTCCTCGGGGACGCCGGCGTAGTGGCTTGGGTGAGCAATCAGGCGATCGGAGCCACAATGCCGAATCTCAATACCACCATCATTCGTAGCGTAAGGGTTCGCTATCCGGATTTGCCCGTTCAACGCAAGATCGCTTCCGTCCTCTCGGCCTATGACGACCTCATCGACAACAATCTGCGTCGCATCAAGATCGTAGAGGAGATGGCGCGCTCGTTGTACAAGGAGTGGTTTGTTGACTTCCGGTTCCCGGGGCGCGAGAGCGTCAAAATGGTTGGTTCGCCGCTGGGGATGATTCCGGAGGGGTGGACGATTGCGAGCCTGGAGGACTACTGCTCGACCCAGTACGGTTACACGGAGTCTGCCAGCGCCGCCGAAGTTGGCCCCAAGTTTCTGAGAGGCATGGACATAAACAAGGGCTCCTTCATCGACTGGACTGATGTTTCGTACTGTCCCATCGCCGACGAGGTCCTGGAGAAGTTTCGGCTACTAGCAGGTGACGTGGTAATGATCAGGATGGCCGACCCTGGCAAGGTCGGAATCGTGGAGGCCGCCATTGATGCCGTATTCGCCTCGTACTTGGTTAGGCTGAGGCCGGTGGACGACCGAATCTCTCCGTACTTTCTTTTCTACTCGCTCCTTGGCGACGCGTACCAAGATTTCATCCAAGGAGCGAGCAGCGGCACCACGCGCAGGAGCGCCTCCGCCGTCCTCATGACGCAGTTTGATCTAGCCCTGCCAGAAACAAGTCTGATGCAGCGATTTGAAGACCAAGTCGCCGTGTTGAGAAGTCTGCTCACAGTACTATTGAAGAAGAACCATGGGCTTCGTCGCTCTCGCGACCTCCTTCTTCCCAAGCTCATCTCGGGCGAGCTCGACGTGTCCGAGCTGGACATCGACCTAGGTGAGAACGCCGCATGATTCCGCGCCATCCGAGGCGCCGAGGCTAGGCGATGCTCACCGACTACTCCGAAGACACCCTCGTCGAGCAACCGGCCATCGCGCTTTTCGCCGAGCTGGGCTGGGAGACTCTCAACTGCTACCACGAGACCTTCGGCCCGGCCGGCACCCTGGGCCGAGAGACCAAGAGCGAGGTAGTCCTCTTCCGCCGGCTCCGTCCCGCACTCGAGCGTCTCAATCCAGGGGTGACCGGGGGCAGCATCGCCCTTGCCATTGAGGAGCTAACCCGCGACCGCGCCATCATGAGTCCGGTGGAAGCCAACCGCGAGGTCTATCAGCTTCTCAAAGAAGGCCACCGGGTTGTCCTCTCCTCAGATGACGACGGCGAGGACCAGGTCGAGACCGTCCGCTACCTCGACTGGGACCATCCCGAGAACAACGACTTCTTCCTCGCCTCCCAGTTATGGGTCACCGGGGAGATGTACACGCGCCGCTGCGATCTCGTGGGCTTTGCGAACGGTATCCCCCTTGTTCTCATCGAGCTGAAGGCAATCCACAAGAACCCGAAGAACGCCTACGACAAGAACCTGACCGACTACAAGCAGGCCGTCCCGCAGCTCTTCTGGCCCAACGCGCTCGTGATCCTCTCCAACGGTTCTGAGAGCCGGGTGGGCACCATCACCGCCGAGTGGGAGCACTTCGGGGAATGGAAGCGGGTGGCTTCTGAAGAAGAGACCCCCACGGTGTCGCTGGAAACCATGATCCGGGGCGTCTGTGAAAAAGGACGGCTCCTTGACCTGGTGGAGAACTTCGTTCTTTACCGGGAAGTAGCCGGCGGACTGGTCAAAGTGGCGGCCAAGAACCACCAGTACCTGGGGGTGAAAGCCGCCCTTGAGTCCCTGCGCGAGTTGGAGACCAACCGGGGCAAGCTGGGGGTGTTCTGGCACACCCAAGGAAGCGGCAAGAGCATCTCCATGGTCTTCTTCGCCCAGAAGGTGCTGCGGAAGCTCCCCGGGGCCTGGACCTTCGTCGTTGTCACCGATCGCAAAGAGCTAGACGAGCAGATCTACAAGAACTTCGCCGGCGTTGGAGCGGTTAAGGGCGCCGAGACCCACGCCGGGAGCGCCGAAGAGCTGCGCCAGCTTCTGGCTGATCAGCACCGCTACGTGTTCACGCTCATCCAGAAGTTTCGCACCGGTGCTCCGGGCGAGCGCCATCCGCTTCTTTCCGACCGTCGGGACATTGTGGTTATCACCGACGAGGCCCACCGCTCCCAGTACGACGCGTTCGCGCTTAACATGCGCAACGCCCTTCCCAACGCCGCCTTCATAGGTTTTACCGGCACCCCCCTCATGATGACCGAGGAGAAGACCCGCCAGGTGTTCGGCGACTACGTGAGCATCTACAACTTCCGGGAGAGTGTGCAGGACCGGGCCACCGTCCCCCTCTACTACGAGAACCGCATCCCCGAGATGCAGCTCACCAACGCCGATCTAAACGAAGACATGGAGCGGCTCCTGGAAGACGCCGAACTGGACGCGGACCAGGAAGCCAAGCTGGAGCGTGAGTTCGCCCGTCAGTATTACATCCTGACCGATGACGACCGCCTGGAGGCAGTGGCAAGAGATATCGTTAGCCACTTCCTGGGCCGGGGGTATCAGGGCAAGGCCATGGTCGTGAGCATCGACAAGGCTACGGCCGTACGCATGTGCGACAAGGTGCGCAAGCACTGGGCGGCTCGGCTAGGGGAGTTGCAGGCGGAGCTGGCCACAACGACCGATCCCGAAGACACGGACAGACTGGAGCGCACCATCGCCTATATGGAAGAGACCGACATGGCCGTGGTCGTCTCCCAGGCTCAAAACGAGATCACCGATCTAGCCAAAAAAGGCGCCGACATCGTCCCTCACCGCACGCGCATGGTGACCGAGGACCTAGCCGAGAAGTTCAAGAAGCCCTCTGACCCCTTCCGTCTGGTCTTCGTCTGCGCTATGTGGATGACGGGCTTTGACGTGCCGTCGTGCTCGACCATCTATCTCGATAAGCCCATGCGCAACCACACCCTCATGCAGACCATCGCCCGGGCCAACCGGGTGTTCGCAGACAAGGAAAACGGTCTCATCGTCGACTACGTGGGCATCTTCCGCAATCTGGAGAAGGCTCTCGCCGTCTATGGCACCGGGAGTGGGGGTGGTGTTGAGCCAGGCGACTCACCGCTGGCTGATAAGAGCCAGTTGGTGGAGGAGTTGCGCAGGGCCCTATCCTCCGCGACCCACTTTTGCCGGAGCGCGGGGTGCGAACCTGAGGCCATCCGGCAAGCCACAGGGCTCCAGAAGATTGCGCTGCTGACCGAGGCCGTGGACGCGGTTCTTGTCTCCGATGCGTCCAAGCGTGAGTTTCTTGCTCTTGCGACCCGTGCCCTTCTCCTCTACCGAGCGATCCTGCCCGATCCTGCCGCAAGCGAGCTGGCCGCAGAGTGCGCGCTTCTCGCGGTGATGGTAGAAATGATCCGCTCCCTCTCGCCGCAGCCCGACATCTCCGCGGTGGAGCAGCAGGTAGTGCAACTACTGGAAGAGTCGATCGAGGCTCAGGGCTATACGATCGAGTCCCCCGGCGCCCCCGAGAGCTTGGTTGATCTTAGCCAGATTGACTTCGAGGCTCTGCGAGCGAAGTTCTCTGCTGCCAAGAAGCATGTGGAAGCCGAGAAGTTGCGCGGGACGCTTAACAGCAAGCTGGCCCAGATGGTGCGTCTAAATCACTCTCGCCTGGACTACCAAGAGAAGTTCGAGGAACTGATCGCCGAGTACAACAATGGCGCCCTTAACATCGAGGAGCTGTTCACGCAGCTAGTCGATTTCGCCCAATCACTGAGCGCCGAGGATCAGCGTGCTACCCGGGAAGAACTGACCGAAGAGGAGCTGGCTTTGTTCGACATCCTCGCCAAACCGGCCCTCAGTCTGACTGACGCTGAGATCAAACAGGTGAAGGCCGTGGCCCGCGAGCTCCTTGACACCCTGAAGCAGAAGAAGCTGGTCATCGACTGGCGCAAGAAGCAGCAGGCCCGGGCTTCGGTGAAGCTCTGTATCAAGGACTACCTGGGCAGACTGCCGACCACCTTCACCCCAAGCGTTCGCGCCGAGAAAATGGACCTGGCTTTCCAGCACGTGTATGACTCGTACTACGGGGATGGGAAGAGCGTCTATCGGGTAGCGGTGTAAGCGGCTGATCATGAATCAGCCCAAAAAGGAGAGACGGGAATGGCCGGTCCGATAGGCAACGCGTCCGGGCGGCAGACACGCAAGCGGGTGGAGCAGGTAATACGACGCGCAAGACCAAACTCGGCGATCGGCAAGGTTGCCGTGGCCATAGGTCGGGAAGCTCACTTGCCGGTTTGTTTTTGCCATAGGCATCTGTCGAGCAACCGGAGGGCCAACAACGCCTTGCACGCGGGCGGGGTTCCGCTGGTCGTTCCATCCCCGCCGGTGAAGGCCACGCTAGCCGTCACTGCATCCTGACGGCCGCGCAACCTCGGAGGATCGCATGCCACGAATTCGAGACCACGCCGCGTACCAACAGGCGATGCGAGAGTGGGTTGTTCCTGAGTGCTTGCATGTCCCCGTGGTGGCAGTCGATGAAGACGCGATTACCGACCACATCGGCGACATCGTTGAAGTCCTATCGCCAGGCCGGGCATTGCTTGTCGCCATTGATCCACCACCGGAGCGCGACATTAGGCTACCGATTTGGGCCTATCCTACAGCGAGTGTGTTCTTCGAACCGCTTCAGGTGTGGGTGAACCCGAGCTACACACGGTATCGGCAAGCGTATGTCCGAGCCAAGGGAAACCAATCGGTCTCGGGAAAGGTCCTGGCTCATGTCTACAACAGACGCATGGCGATCCTTCGTGGATACGGGTTCGTCCGCCTAGTAGCCGTGTCACGTAGGGCAAACTCAAGCAGTGGCTTTGCAGAGCAGTGGGGTGTCGATCTCGCCGCCGCTGACCTAGGTGCTCGGAGACGAGAGCGTGGGCTTCGAATGCAATATGCGGATCTCAGTGATTTGCTTGTAATGCTCGACATAAGTCTTGGCGGCGGGGTTCAAGAGGTCTTCCGCCTTGGTCAGAACCTGATCGAAGTCCCAGGACAAAGGCCGCCGCAAGCATGATGCCAAGCTCCTTTCTTGAGCTCGAAACAGATTTGCCGGGATTCCTGCCAACCATTGCCCATATCCATCTTCAAGAAGTAGCTCCGGCTACGCTGATCGAGTATCTCCTGGAGAAGCTCGGGCGAGAGGCGGGCGGTGCATGGTCTTGATTGTCCCGCTCTCATTTCGAGAGCCGGCGACTGGCGAGGCCTGATGGGCATCACTAGCATCGGCTCGTGACGGGGTCCGTCCGAGGAGGCTCGACTCGAGCCGCTGAGTCTCCACCAAACCCGGCGCGATTCGATTCGCTTGTTGCCCGACGAAGCGCGTGAGTTGGCTGCGGCGTTCCAGCTCTAGGGGGTCACGACAGTGTCGGGCCATCGGTGCGGATCTGCAGATACTGACCGACGCAGGTGGAGTTGGGTGGACTGCCGCAAAGACAGGAATAGCACTGACTTCGACTCGACAATTCGACATTGGAGACGGCCGCCGCCGCGGATCGACCATCTTTCGAAGGAGTGGGTCTGGCTTCCAGACGAAGCCTCCGCTAATCTGACAGTATGAGGACCGAGGTGACGTACAGCTTGAATGATCGCGAGATGAGGGCGGCCTACCATCGGAAGCGCCTCCGACAATTCCATGTTAACCCTGCTGCCGTCGTTGTGGATGAACTGGGGCTCCAGCACGGAAAGTGTCGAGCGGACATAGCGGTCGTGAATGGACATCTCGCGGGGTACGAAATCAAGAGTGACCTCGATTCGCTGACTAGGTTGTACTCGCAGGTTGATGGGTACAGCGCGGTATTCGATAGGGTAACGCTGGTTGTGACCGAGCGGCACCTGCAACAAGCTACGGAACTGATTCCGAAGTGGTGGGGGCTTGTGTCGACTCACCGAGGGTCTCGCGGAGGGATACATTTCGACACGGTGAGACGGGCTCGAAGGAATCCTCAGGTCGATGACTTCTGCGTGGCGCAGTTGTTGTGGCGGGAAGAGGTCAAGGACATTCTCGCGGGCCTCGGAGTTGAAGAGAAGCAACTGCGTGGCAACCGGGCGGAACTCTATGGTCTCTTAGTCAGCCGACTGAAAGCGCGCGACCTGCGTGAGTGCGTCAGGGCGAGGATGAAGTCCCGACTAGACTGGAGATGTCCCTCACAACTCTCACCAGGTGATGATTCGTCCCCACCCAGCGCCATGTAGTAAGGTTGCCAGTAGACTCAACTCCCGCAGCGCAGTTCGCGATGTACTTGTCGCCCAACGAATAGTCCGGGTCCTCGAAACTCCCCGAGGTGAGCAGCAGGCGGCACAATTCACGGAACTGTTCATACTTGTTGTCTCGCACGTTCGTGCCTTTTGCGATAGCCCATCCGTCGTCGATGGTGTATCTGACAGTTGCGTTCGGCTTTACGTACCTCGGGTCCCTCAGGACCAGCGCTGGATGCGCGATTCCGTAGTCGCCGAACCTTGGAAGCCGCAATCCGCCAGCCTCGAGCTTGGTGATGAGGATCTTGTAGGTCTCCCACTCACTTCTAGCGACGATTGAGATGCCTCGGGCCACCTCGGCCGTTGTGGCCGGAAATGACGTCCCGATCATGGTGAACGATCGCCAGTCAGCGAGATAGGGAAGGCGAGCAATTACCTGCTTCAGAAGATTCGTGAAACCATCGATTGGCTTGAAGTTGGGGGCCACCAAGTCGAGAATGAGGTCGCACTCGCTCGGCGACAGGGCCAGGAGCGCGAGCAGCGCCTTCATCTGCTCCAGAAATCGCCGATCGGCTGTTTCTTCAAGGCGCACCCTCAGACAGGCACCCCGCTTGTCTTTCTTGACAGCGCTTTTGAGCGCGTGGAAGAGGTCCACATCTTGACTCAGGTAGAAAGTCGGAATCGCCGGTACTGCCGCTGTGCGAAGCTCGTCAAATACGTAGGTGGCAGGATGGCCGCCTTTCGCCAGACGCTCCGTCGGCTCGATGTGCCTCATGTCCACGAAACAGGGACGGCGACCCAGTTTGTCGTGGATCCTTCTCCCAACAAGGGCGAGGTGTTTGTCAATTGACTCGCAGTTTTCTCGCTTCTCGAAATCGTATCCAATCTCGGCCACCTCAATAAGGGGGACCATGAAGTCGAGAGTACTCTTGTCCGAGCGCAACAGAGCCTGATACTCGCCCATTTTCCAACGCAGACAGGGCACATAACTCTGGGGTGTGCTGGTCATATTGTCCTCCAGCTAGGCGCTGTACTCGACATCTTCGAACAGTTTTCTCACTTGACCACTGCCCACAAGATCCGCGAGAATGACGAAATTGTTCGCCTCACGCCGGATTCGTCCGGCGACTATTGCCGGGCTAATCCCCAGTTCGTCTGCGAAAGAAGCAACGGATTCCGCGGAGCGTACGTATCTGGGCAAAGCAAGATCCCACGAGCTACTCGGCAGAAGTGCCTCCGCCGCGGTTAAGTCTGCTTCCCGCTCAATTTGATCGCTGCCCTCGGCATCAAGGTCATCGAAGGTGCCGGTCAACTTGCCCTTGCGCAGATGCCTGTGAACGTGAGCTAGTTCATGGAGCAGAACGAACCAGAAGTTGTCGAGTCTGTCGTATCGCAGAGTAAGCCCGATAACCGGGTAATCCCCCGACAGCAGACTGGCCCCATCGAGGTACGTTCCGGGCAGATGGGGTTCCACAACCATCGCTATTCCCAACTCAGCAAGGGCTGCTCGGGCGAGCACGGGCCCTCTCTGATCGCGACTCAAGCGAACGAACTCCGATGTCCAGGCGTCGGTGATTGAACCATGGACGTACTTTGTTTTGAGGTTCGCGCGGTCGCTCAGGTGCAGCACGCGGCTCTCCCAGGCGAGCAGGGCATATTCATCCAATACGGAGCCAGTTCGCACGTGCTTCCGATGGAGCGCAAGAGATGGCTGTCTGACCACAGTCCGCACATAGTTCTGCACCAGAACGTCGGAAGCGTGGATAGCCGCGTCGAGCGAGCCCTGAAACCCTTCAAACCAACGCCGCCGGTACATCTCCTTAACGGGGAACTTGCTCCAGTCCAACTCCTCTGAATCAGACAGGGATAGACTCGGTTGGTGACTAGCTGTTTCGGCTGCTACGTCGACCCCAACAACTGAGGCGACCTCAAGCAGCTTTCGCAAACTGGCGCTCAAGTACTCCGTGGCCTCGTAGCGCTGAATCTGTTGCTCCTTGCAGCCCAAGGCTTCAGCGAGGCCCCGTTGGGACAGGCCGCGGGCAATTCGCGCCTTGATAAGGGCGGCAGGTAACTCGCTCAGACTTGCCACTGAGACCGGCGCAGACGACCCCGCCTTCAGTTTCTCGTACTCAAGCAACTGCGACTGAAGGACATCAATCTCGCTTCCGAGCGCTTCAAGCGAGAGAGCGATGAGGGGGTCTGAGACACCCCGTGCGCGCATCTCTGCCCGAGCCCGCTCCAGTCTCTTGAGTTGGGCCCTCGTAATCTTGTACTGGCGGTCATTTGTAATCATTGTTCTCGCCTCCCTCTGGCCTTCTAGAGCCTAATGAGGATGAGACCCTTCTCCAATCCGGTCGTCTTTTCAACCCTGAAGTATTCGAGGAAAGTGTGGGTACCGTCCGCAAGGGAACTGGAAGGGAAGAACTCCCCGAGATACTTCAACTTCTGGTTCTTCCGCATGTTGCTGAAATCCTTAAGAACAGGGTCCAGCCGTTTCAGGTCAACCGCGGCAGTGTCCCAGCATGCATCGAAGTCGCCGGGTTTGGGCTTTCCTGTCACGAAGCTTCCGTCGAGGTAGACACATCGGCACCCAGCGACACTCAAAGCGTCACATCCCTTCCGAAGACCGTCGCACAGGCGTTTCCTGTGTGCGTCTCCGGCGAACCTGGACTCGACTTCATCAAGGGTCGCTTCGTGAAGACCGGGCGGTAAGACCGGCCAAGGAGCCCCTATGTCGACCTCTTGCGGAATCACAACACAACGATATCATTGTGTCAGGCACACGTCAATGCTGGTTGATTAGTTCTGATCCGTTTGCCCTTGCGCGAACCCACTCTGTGGTCTAGCCCGCCAACTACATCACCCCGGGCAACCCGATGCGTACAAGGAATTCGTCTCGCCCGGCACTTGGCGGCCGAAGTTATCCGAGCGTCGGGTAAACAACTAGAACTGCCGCCTGGAGGGCCATTGGAGGGGACTGGTCTGTTTAGGCCGCACACAGTACGGCCTGGCAGAAGCACTTGCGCGGAGACTATGCAGCTTCTTGGTATCGCGTAGCGTGCGGGCAGGTACCCGACCGTTTCCAGCAGCTCGGACAGACGTGGACGACCGGCGCAGGACCCAGGTAACGCTCCGAGAGGCTAGAGTACGTGTTATGTGGGCAAACGGTCTTGACGGAAAGGGTGCTTACGGCCTTGAGGGGTGAAGCGGATCAATATGGCGGCGCCGTGACAAGCACTCTTGCCGATGTCGCAAGTTCGGAGAGCTTTGAAGGAGTGGTGAACCGACAGGCGGAGCGGTTGGTTCGCAGCCTCACCGCCATGTCCTTTGACCCGGAACTTGCCGCCGACGCGGCGCAGGATGCCTTCGTGCAACTCTATAGACACTGGGATGATGTCATGAAGGCGGGCAGTCCAGATGCCTGGCTCTTCAAGGTGGGCGTCAACCGCTGCAAGGACTATCGACGCACGATGGCCCGCGCATCTCGTCTTTTCCAGCGGTTGGTCAATGCAGCCCCAGTTCGCGCAACCCCTTCGGACTGGGAACCGCGGGCGGAATTCATGAGCCTTCTTGCCGAACTCCCGTCCCGACAACGGATCGCCGCAGTTCTCTACTACGATGCTGATTTCTCCGTCTCGGAGATCGCCAGGGTCATGGGCATTTCCGAGGGATCTGTGAGCAGTCATCTTCACCGAGCACGCACGGCTTTGAGGAACATCCTGGAGGCTAACTCATGAACACCGATCGCACCGACGAGCACATTCGACGTCTCTTTCGTGATAACCGAGCACGGCTGGACACGTATCTGTTCAAAACTGAGCTTGCCGAAAGGCTCCCCTCTCGCCGGAAGGGAGCCTGGTCAAGAACCGTGAGACTTGTGGCACTTGCCACCTCAGCCGTCGTGGTTATCGCCGCCCTGGGGATAGGCGTGAGCGCACTCGCGCACCGGCTCGGCAACAACGGAGGCGTTATCGTCATCAACGACGACACGTTGGGCGCTGTCCCTGCGACCGGAACCACGGAAGCCAGCGCCCTATCCCCTTCGGTCTATCTCTCTCAGGCCTGGCGAGACACCCTTCTTGAGGGACTCTGGGCAGGCAACGTCGATACGATTCCTCAGCACCCAAATGGCCTATCTGCCGATTTCTGGGAAGAACCTACCAACCCCCTTGAGATACCCGAGAAACTTGTCCCCGGCTGGAGCCAAGCCAAGCCCGTGTGGATCATGGGGAACGAACTCTCCCCCCAAGAGGCGGTTTCAAGCTTCCGGGCACAAAGCGAAACTCGGCCCGTCCTTGTCCTTGCTCCCCCTCGCGAGCTTCTCGATTTCCTGGGACTCAAGGAAGACGCGGACGGAGCACCCCAGGTTGCGAAAGCAGGTGGTCTGGCGACGATTCTCATGCGCATGCCGGATACTGGCTGGCAGATCATGTGGGTGCGATCGGCAAGCTCGCAGCCACCTACGCCGGAGGTCTCTCCCGCACGAGCGGCCTATGAGGCACTTGTCCGAGTCACCATGATCGAGCTTCAATCGTTCTCGGGGGGGCCACTTCTTAATGCCGAGACTGGTCAAGCGCAGGGTAGCCTGAACCACAATGGGACCGTCATCTACGAGGGGAATTGGGGAGATTCACTCGGGCAGTTCGCGGCTCCACCTGCGAACGCGAAGCTCCCAGGTGCGTACTCTATGGCTGAGGGCCCGGGCGGAAGTCTCTTCCTACTTGATCCGGTGGCAGAGAAAGTCCAGATTCTCAGTAGGTCGGGTAAGCCGATTATGGAGGTTTCGCTTGCGGCCGAAGCTCCCGAGGATATTGCCGTCAGTCCGGATGCCACGTTCTTCGTGAACGATCGTAAAGGCACGGGGCAGGTGCAGGCATACAGTGTCTCTTCGGGGCTCATCGGCTCAGTTGCCGCCTCCCAAGATGGACTGAGTGTGACCGGGCTCGTAGGGGCGCCGATCGGGGGTTACGGCGCATACGCCGAGGTCTCTAGTTCGAAAGGGATGCAATACTTCTGCCAGCTCTATCGCTTTGACCAAGGAAGTCCGCACATCTACCTGGGTCAACCGGGTGCCGGTGGAGAAGAGGACATCCTGCCCGTCCAGAGCTTCCGCCTTTGGCCTGCGTTCGGCAAGCCGTTTAATCGCTCAGAACTAACTCCTCTCGGCCAAGCCTTCTGGGGGTCGGTCAAGATGGAGAAGAGCGGACCACACCTCAGCGTATCCGGTCCTCGCGGTCCCTTTGACGTCCCGCTAGGGCTGGACGATAGCCTCTCACTGGAGCAGGTCGACGTTGTCACCTTGGTGAAGTCGCTCGATGGGGATTCAAGGAACTGCCGGGTCATGGTCTCAGGGATTGTGCGGACTTCAGATGCGGAGACTCGCCGAGGCGTCTGGCTTTTTGACACTCATGGCCAGGTGCTCGAACACTTTCTTCTCTCAGATCAGGTTGGGGCCGGGGGGTATCGGGAGGTATCTGTCTGCGCAAGCTATGACGGCTTTCTCTATGTGATGGAGGCCGGGGACGGCGGAGTCCGCGTCGTACGCTACTGAGCGATCCAACAGGGTAGTTCCCTAGTCGCGAGATCGTTCAAGACGCGGCTTGCATCCCCTGGCTACCCCTGCTCATACCCGAAAAAGGGTGGTGGTGCAGAACGGAAGGCGCGCTGGCTGTGAGCGCTCAATGATCGAGGCCTGCCGGGCATATAGTGTCTGGATACAAGATGCGGCGAGGAATAGCCTGGCCCCCGCGGGACCTCAAAGTGAAGTCTGCAGGTCCTGTCGCGCCCCAGAAATACGATTGAACTGAGTCGCCGTGTAAACCCGCGAGGGTCTTTCCAGCGTTCTAGTTGGGAAGCCACACCACGAGACGCGGGAGGGGTGACGAGACCAATCACTGTGCTCAGTGAACATCCGGTGACCGGAGCCGGTCAGCAACGTCACGGAGCGGCCTGGACCGCGAGCTATGAAGCCTTCGTTCGGCGACATGGCCCCCGCCTGGTGCAGAGTCTCACCCTGGTCGCTCTCGATCCGGAGCTGGCAGCGGATGCGGCCCAAGATGCCTTTCTCCAACTCCACCTTCATTGGAACAAGGTTCAGAAGTTCGAGGACCCGGTCGCTTGGCTCTACCGCGTCGGTGTCAACCGCTCCAAGGACTACCGGCGCCGATTGCTTCGCACAGCCAGGTTATTCAAACGGCTGGTCGATGCGTCGCCACCCGAGTACAACCGAGTGGAGTGGGAAGGTCGCTCCGAAGCTCTGGCCATCTTTGGCCCTCTTCCGCTTCGTCAGCGAACAGCGGCGGCCCTCTTCTACCATTCCGACTTCTCGGTGGCCGAGGTAGCGGCGGTCATGAACATCTCCGAAGGCGCAGTGAAGAGTCACCTCTCAAGAGCACGGGAGACCTTGCGCAAGGTCCTGGAGGCAGAATGATGGACAGTCACGATACCGACAAGGCGATCCGCACTCTCTACCGACGCCTAGAGCCGCGGGTGAATACGCAAGCGTTCGAGGCGAGCCTAGGGAAGAACGTGGGAAGGAAACATAGCCGACTCCCCCGGACACGACGGGTAAGGGCACTGGCCTTAGCGTGTCTCACCCTCGTCCTTATCGCCGGGCTGGTTACCGGAATCTTCGAGGCCTCACGACACCTTGGTAAGGATCGTTCGATCTTGGTCCTTAGCGACCAGACCACGGGCCCCCAAGGGCCGGGCGGCAGCTCGCAGGCCCTTCTTTCAAACCCCTACCCCACCCCAAATTCGACCGGGGTTTCTGGCACCGTCGATGAGGGGCCCAGCCCTTGGGCCGAGAACCTGGGCAAGGCGGTTCTTGCTCTCTATCCAGGCAAGGGCTGGCGAGTGGCCCGGGCTGTGGAGCAGGCGAGTGTGCTCATGGACATCATCATCGTGCCTGCGGAAACCAAGGGCTCGGGAAAGGACGCTACGCTCCTGGACGGGGCCCATCTTAGGATGACAATTCACCGCGAGGAGAGTGGCAAGATCCCTGCGGGTGACAATCCCATGCAGTATCCGGAGTTTGACACTCCCAACGGGCATGGCCTCATCATGCCGAGCTATGACTATGGCAACGGCCACGAGAGTCTCATTACCTGGTTTGTGCGCCCAGACAAGCTGATGATCCAGGTGGGAGTGGCGCAAGCGCTCAGGGGGAGTTCATCTGCTGCACTCATGCTCGACAAGGAGGGAGTGAAGAAGCTTCTCACCTACATTGCATCGATCATCGAGATGGGCGACACCGATAGTCCGACTTCGACCTTGCCCTCCGCGAACAGCAACGCACCCGAAGTGAGTCCTGAGGCAAAGGGATACGTTGATCAACTCACCTCGATGTGGCAGTCCGCCGGAATCCCGGTCCTCCGGGTGACAACCAGCCCTGGCGATCCAAATACGGAAAAGATGCTGAAAGACAACACCAAAACCGGCGACGTTCTTCCCTTTGTCGCTCTCGAGCTTCCGGCATCGGTTTTCTCATCGATGGACTACTCGTTCGTCATCTGCCAAATCCAGCGTCTGACCGTGACTGCCATCCGTCAGGGTGTGCCCTTGCACTACCTGGAGATTGTCAAGGTGGACGGGGATGGGTCAAAGACGATGTATTCACTGGGCGAGGTCTACCAACTATCTGCTGCTGCCGGTCCGGAGTGGGACAAGCCAGCCACCCTCGGTCTCAAGCAAACCACTGACCGCCTCAGAAAGATTGCCCAGGAAGGCGCGTCCGCGTCCGGAGTCACCCTCGAGTCCTTCGAGGTAACCGAAGATCCCTCCGGGCGGGTGATCACTGCCGTCGGCTCGGTCCCTGATCGGAGCACGGTCGCAGCCTCGGTCAAGCAGTTCAGCGCTCCTCTGGAAACCGCGGGTCGAACCCTGAACAAGGACGGGGCCAAGATCTCCGGCCTCAATGTCAAGGTTGATGACCAGAAGGGAGCCCCCGTGTTTCGCCGGGTCGTTGCTTACAACGTCGGACAGGGACTCAGCACCCGCTGGATGGCTCCTGAACTGGAGGCCGCGCAGAGTCAGTGAGCGAGGGAAGCGTCCAAGGGCGAAAGTACTGCGCGCTGGATTGCTCCATGGCTCCAGGCTCTGCGGGCCACTAAGAGGAGCGACGGCGATGTGGGTGGAGTAACGCTTTCGCCCCTGCCGGACATATAGTCCAGTAGTCAGCGAAGCAACGAGGACCTTGCGGCTCCAGTTGGAAACTCGGCGGCTGGCTAGTGTACACTAGGGGAGACAATAGACTCCCACGGCGACCGCCGTTTCAACTCTAAACGGTGACTGGATGGGAAATAGCACGCAGATATCAGGCTGGTCACAAAGGCGTATACGGGCCGCAGGACGTAGAACCGAGATCATCGAGGCCGTTCTCCGACTCGTGGACGAATACGGGGTGAACGGTGCGACCACGGCACGGATTGCGTCTGATGTCGGAGTCACCGAACCGACCCTGTACAGCTACTTCGAGAACCGCAAGGACATGCTCGTCAGTGCCCTTGACGTGCTCTTTGACCGGGTAGAGGACCTGATACGGTTGAAACCCGGAATCGACCCGATCCAGCAACTCCGAGACCTAGGGCGAGGTCATACCGACGAGGTAATGGGTAGGAAGATCGGGTTTGTCAGTCGTATGTTCGAATTCATCGTCTCTCCGGCGGAGATAGGGCTGCGCGCGCGCGTGCGGGAGAGGAGCCTAGGCATCATCGAGATACTGAGGGAGATCGTCGATGAGGGAAAGAGGCAAGGGAGAATCCGTCCCGAGGTCGATTCCAGGCAGGTCGCCTTGCGTATCATTTCGTTCTACTGGATAGAAGACATGTCGGGTCTCCTGGAGCTCACCGACGTCGTAAGGGAAGGCATCTCCGCCGACTACTTCGATGGCATAGTCGACCAAATAGCGCTCGAACCAGGGATTTCCATAAGCTCCTGACGCCGCCGCAACCGTTGCCTTTTGCTTCGGTCTGCCGGTTCTTCTGATCTAGCCGCACTTGCCCGGTCGAAAAGCCTGTTGACACGCCAGTTGCGCTGCGCTATAAGGATAGTATTCACTAGATTAGTGGATGCTAGACGCGGGTCCTAACTGGCTTCCAGGGGGACCACATGCTGGGTCCACAGTTTTGATGGAGTGCAGAGGCGACATGGTCAACGAAGCGAAAAAAGCGTCAGTGTCGGAGCCGTCCCGGGAGATACCGATCGCCCGGGAGACCGACGTCCTTGTTGTAGGAGGTGGGCCAGGAGGAGTGGCGGCGGCCATCGCCGCAGCTCGAAGTGGGGCGCGTGTCGTCCTTCTCGAGAGATACGGCCACCTGGGAGGCATGGCTACGGGCGGGCTGGTCAACGCCATCCCCAATCTCGCCGACATCAACGGGAAACAAGGGATCGCCGGAATCTGCCAGGAGGTCATCGATCGGCTCGTGGCCCGAGGTGGGGCCCACGTTCCCGACAAGAGCTGCTGGGGTCGGAGCGTCAAGAGCGCCGTCGATTTCTACCTGGACCACAACTACAGCTTCTTCTACCTGCGCAACCACCCGGATGACCGGAAGATGCGGGTCATCTATACCTGCCTGGCCGACCCGGAGCTGCTCAAGAACGAGCTCAACCAGATGGTGAGCGAGGCGGGAGTCGATTTGTTCCTCCATAGCTGGGGCAGTGCGCCCATCATGGACGGCGATCGGGTTACGGGCGTGTTCTTCGAGAGTAAGTCTGGACGCCAGGCCATACTGGCCAAGGTGGTCATCGATAGTACAGGGGATGGCGACGTCTTCGCGGCGGCGGGCGCTGACTACGACGCGAATATCCGGCCGGGCTTGAGGATCTCCAACCTGGCCATGGGCTGTTGGATCGCGAATGTCGACATCGCCAAGCGCAACGCCTTCCGGGCTTCGAATCCAGAAGAGTATGCGGATCTGATCTGGTCAGCCCCTGGCCAGAGATCCGACGGCCTTGGCAAGTGGATGGAGGAAGTCGTCGGGGACAGCACTCTGAACGACCTGTTCTTCCAGGACATGCTCCCCAACCACGATGGCGTGGTGACCTTTCAACCTCACATTCCCTGCAAGGACCAGACCGACGTCGAGGAGATGACCAGCATCGACGTAGCGGCGCGCAAGATGTTGGTCGAGTGCTGGGAGTACGTAAGGGACAATGTGCCCGGATTCGAGCGTAGCTGGATCATGCTCACCGCGCCCCAACTGGGCACCACCGGCGGTAAGCGGGTGCTGGGAGAGTACACCTACACGGAACAGGACATGCTCGCCGACCGCAGGTTCGACGACACCATCGCCGTCTTTCCGAACAACGACACAGGCAGGCGTGCGGTCGATCATCCGAATCTCCATATCCCCTACCGCACCCTGGTCCCTCAGCGTATTGAGGGGCTTCTCGTGGCGTGTAGGGGCTTCTCGTCAGACCAGTACGTCAACGACCTTTGGAATCTGATTCCGCACTGCATGTGCTTCGGACAGGCGGCGGGCACGGCTGCCGCCATGGCTCTCGATGCCGGCCGCAGTGTGCGGGACGTGGATCGCAGGGCCTTGCAGAGCAACTTGCTGAACCAGGGGGTGATCTTGCCATAGAGAGGAGAGCGCGCAGGGGCAGCGGTATGTAGGCTGAATGAACTAACAGAGAGAGGGGGAACTTTGAACAGGTCCATGTTAATACTACTGGGCTTGATCCTCGTCGTC
Organism: uncultured Actinomycetes bacterium; assembly: GCA_963775295.1. Taxonomy (GTDB): domain Bacteria; phylum Actinomycetota; class Thermoleophilia; order RBG-16-64-13; family RBG-16-64-13; genus JAMDEO01. The sequence continues at coordinate 3,516,281 of CAVZIK010000006.1, read as the reverse complement.
GGACTGTTCGTCGGCGCTTGTGGATCGGACGCTACGACCACGTCCCAACCGGCTGTGAGCAGCACCACCGGCGGCGCGGATACGACTGCAGGGAGCACCCCGACAACCGTCGGCGGCACTGATACCACGGCAGCTACCTCGGGCGGGACTGATAAGGTCATCAAGATCGGCGTGATGGCGCCCCTGACGGGCATGTCCTCGGCGGCAGGTATCCCTCACCAGAGGATGACCGAGATCTGCGCCGATTGGATCAACCAGAACGGTGGCGTCAAGATCAACGGCGAGAGCTACAAGATTCAGTTGGTCGTCGTGGATGAGGGTGAGACGCCTGACAGTGGAGTTACCGCGGCGACCAAGCTCGTCGAGAATGACAAGGTGAAGTTCATCGTCGGTACCATCAGCCCACAGATCGCGGCGGCCGCAGCGGCGGTCACCGAGCCGGCCAAAGTCCTCCGCAGCCTGTGGCACGGGGAGGGCACCCAGACCGAACTCAACGCGCAAATGCCCTACACTTTTCGAGTCCCCATCTGCCCGCACGACTTCGCCATGGAGATGCTGAAGTACCACATGGAAACCTCTCCAGAGGCCAAGAAGATCACTCTGCTTTTCATCGACAACTCCGCGGGCGTAACGTTGGCTGATCAGGTCAAGGGCATGATCCAAGGCCTTGGCCTGCAGCACGTCGAGACGATCATGTATCCGGTCGATACCCAGGACTTCTCTCCCATCATCAGCAAGGTCATGAGGGGCGAACCCGACGCAGTCTTCTGCACCGCCCTGCCGCCGCTCATGGGAGGTATTCTGAAGACCGCCCGCGAGAAGGGCTTCGAGGGGCCGATCTACAACCTGTCTCCGACTGATCCGAATGTCGTGCAGATGATCGCCAGTCCTCAGTTGGCCACGAATTGCATCGTCCCGGCACCGGATCTTAACAGCACGAACATTCCCCCGCTCATGAAAGAGATGGTGGACAAGGTCAAAGCTAAGTACAACGAGGTGAGCTGGGACTACCTTCGGCCATTCGACGCGCTTTGGGTCTTGGCGCAGGCCATCGAGGCTGCTCAGAGCCTGGACACGACCGCAGTGGCCAAAGCCTGGGAGAACATGAAGAGCTTCAAGACACTTGAAGGGGACGGGACTATGGGTGGCCTCCAGACCTATGGAGTCAACCATCAAGCCGTGATCCCGTTCGCCATCACCAAGATCTCGGGCGACAAGATGGATCTGGTGAAATGGGTGACCCCGTCCATCCCGTAAGTCTGATCTGACCCTGAAACGGTTGGGAGCTGGTGGAGGGCTCGGCGCTTCTCTACCGGCTCCCCGGACATACCGAGCGCACAGAGAAAAGGATGCTTCTACAAGACTTAATCAACGGACTGGCGTCTGCGGGGATCTACATACTGATCGCCGTTGGGCTCACCCTGATCTTGAGCATAGTGGGCATCGTCCAGATGGCTCACGGCGAGATGTATATGCTCGGGGCGTACTTCGTCTACTTCTGTGCGACGAGCTTCAAGCTCAACTACTTCGCCTCGCTCATCATTGCGATCATCGTCGTGGGTCTTATTGGCGTGGTGCTGGAGCGGCTGTTCTTACGCCGTTTTCGCGGAGACGTCGAAGGGGCGCTCATCTGCACGACGGCGTTCATCCTCATCTTGCAGACCGCGGTGAAGGGCATCGCAGGTCCGAGCTACAAGGACATCGCCAGTCCGGTCACCGGGGTAATACAGATATTCGGCGCCCGGCTCTCCTGGGAGTCTCTCCTCGTGATCATTGTGAGCATAGTGTTGGTGCTCGCGCTGATCTTTTTCATCAAAGGAACCAGGCTCGGCCAGGCCATGGTGGCCATCTCAGAGGATCTCTCCGGCGCGCGGTTGATGGGCGTCAACGTCGACCGGGTCTCGGCGATAGCCATGTTCATCGGCTGTGGTCTTGCGGCCGCGGCCGGGGGCCTGATCGGCGCAATCTTCAGCCTAGATCCCTTCATGGGCGGTATCGCTCTGACTCAAGGCATCACCGTGATCATCCTCGGAGGCTTGGGTAGTCTGCCCGGCGCAATCGTTGGAGGGCTCGTGCTTGGTCTCATCGACGGGCTTATCACCCCTCGCGTCTCGCCCACCGTCGCGGCCATCATCGGCCTGGTGCTGGTGATGCTGATCCTACTCTTCCGTCCTAAAGGACTTCTGGGCCATGAGTAAGCGCCTCTCCAAGGCGCTCGGCAGCCTGGCGCTAATCGCGGTGCTGTGCCTGGCGCCTCTGTTCATCAAGCAGAACTACGTGATCCATGTGCTGATCGTCTCCGGATTGGCGATCATCCTCGCCAGCAGCCTCCGATTCGTCTTTCTCGGTGGCCAGCTTTCCCTCGCGCACGGGGGCTTGGTCAGCCTGGGGGCCTACTTCTCGACTCTTACCGTGATGAATCTCGGCTTCTCGTTTTGGCTCGCACTGCCCCTGGCGGGTATTTTCGTGCTGGCGGTTTCCTTTCTCATCGGATACCTATTCACCCGACTCAAGGGCTTCTATTTCGCCATGGTCACCATGTTTCTGACCATGGTGGTGCAGCTCGTGGCCGAGCAGTGGAGAGGGCTGACGGGCGGAACGAGTGGGCTCACCAACATCCCCCGTCCAAGCGCTGTCGGTTTTCTCGATTTCGACTCGCGGGTCGACTACTACTATCTGATGTTGGCCATCACGGTCGTGTCGCTTCTTATCATGTACTCACTCGAGAATTCGCGCCTGGGCCTCACCCTGGCGTCCGTGCGGGAGAGCGAGGCGCTGGCGAGGAGCGTGGGGGTGAACACTCGCTTCTACAAGGTGTTGACCTTCGCGACAGGCGGCTTCTTCGCCGGCGTGGTTGGCTCCTTCTATGCTCACTATTACACCGCCCTATCCCCTTCAAGCTTCACGTTCATGCTCAGCATCAACGTTCTCATCTACATGGTGGTCGGGGGCAGGCTGCGGTTCGCAGGGCCAATCCTCGGGGCCTTCGTGCTGACCGTCGTTCCAGAGTTGGGGCGAAGCCTCCAGGCGTACCAGCCGTTCATCGTCGCGGCGGTGCTACTAGTGGTCATCATCTTCATGCCGCAAGGCTTGGTGAGCCTGCCCAAGCTGGTGGGCCGGTTGGTGCGACGGGAGGTACACCGTGCTTGAGCTCAGAGGACTCCATAAGCAGTTCGGCGGCGTGACGGCCGTAAACAGCCTCGATCTCGACGTCGGTGAGGGGGAACTACTAGGCCTGATCGGTCCCAACGGGGCCGGAAAGACGACCGTCTTCAACCTGGTGACCGGTTTTCTGCATCCGACCAGGGGTAAGGTAGTCTTCGCGGGCCGGGATTTGACCGGCAAGAGCACGCACGTCATCGCCAAGGCGGGTCTGGTTAGGACCTTCCAAATGAGTAACGTCTTCCGGGCGCTCACTGTTCTTGAGAACGTCGCCGCCGGCGCCCATCTGACGTGTGACGTCAGCACCTGGGAGTGCCTCCTCCATACCCCCAGCGGACGTCGCAAGCGGGCCCGAACGCTCGATCTAGCGGAAGAAGTCCTGTCGTTCGTGGGAATGGCGGAGTTGAAGGACGTGCCAGCCGCCGCTCTACCTCACGGGCACAAGCGGACGCTCGGCATCGCCATCGCCCTAGCCGCGAAGCCCAAACTGCTTCTGCTCGATGAGCCTCTCTCTGGCATGAACGCGGCCGAGGTGGATGAGGCAATCGCGCTCATCACGAAGATCTGGCAGTCCGGGACCACGATCCTTCTGATCGAGCACAACATGCGTGCGGCGATGGCGCTATCGCAGAAGATCACAGTTCTAGAGATGGGTGCGAAGATCGCAGAAGGGACGCCGGCTGAGATCAAGGCCGACGATAGAGTCATCGAGGCCTACCTGGGAGCGAAGGCCCGTGCTGCTAGAACTCAGTGAAGTAACTATTCACTACGACGGCGCTGAAGCTGCCCATGGCGTCTCCCTCGAGGTCGAGGAAGGCTCAGTGGTCGGAATAATCGGTTCCAACGGCGCCGGCAAGAGCACGCTGTTGAGGGCCATCTCGGGGTTGATCACGCCCACCTCCGGTGAAATCTATTTCGACGGGCGGCGGATCGACGGTCTGAAGCCCCACGAGATCGTCAAGTTGGGCATCGTCCAAGTGCCCGAAGACCATAGGCACTTCCCCCACATGTCGGTCATGGCTAACCTGCGCATGGGAGCATATCTGCGGAGGAATAAGGCTGAGGTGCAGGCCGATCTGGAGTCCGTCTTTGAGCACTTTCCCCGACTCAAAGCGCGGCGCAAGCAGAAGGCCGGGACGCTCAGCGGCGGCGAACTGGAGATGCTGGTAATCGCCCGAGGGCTCATGGCCAAGCCGCGGCTGTTGTTGCTGGACGAGCCCTCGCTGGGCCTTTCTCCGATCATCATAGACGAGGTGAGCCAGGTGATTCGGGACATCAACCGGCGGGGTGTGAGCGTGCTCTTAGTGGAGCAAAACGCCGGCCTCGTGACCGAAGTGACCAACCGGGGATACGTTCTTGAGGTCGGTAAGGTCGTCCTCGAGGGGAACATCAGCGAGTTGCTGACCAACCAGTCGGTGCAGCGCGCCTTCGTCGGCGGGTGACCCGTATTAGCTCGGAATGGATGCCTCCATGTCGTTAAACACACCGAACGTCGCAGCAGGCGATCTCATGACTGGCGCTGTTCCGCCCGACCGGGTGATAAGCGATCCGGAGGGCATGGGGGAGTACGCGCGCGCCTATGCGTTTGGCCGAGGTGCCCAGCCTTTGTTGGTCCTTCAGCCCGTCGACAAGGCCGAGGTCCAGGCTATCGTGCGGCAGGCGAATGTTGAGAATATCCCGCTCGTGCCGGTGAGCTCCGGTCCTCCACACTTCCGCGGCGGCAGTCGGCCGGTCCAAGGTGGGGTGATGGTGGATTTTCGCCGGATGAACCGGGTGCTCAAGGTAGACGTGCCGGGTCGATACGTGATGATCGAGCCGGGGGTCACGTACGGCGAACTGGTGCCTGCTCTGCGAAGCCAGGGTCTTCGGTTGGACGCGCCGCTTCTGCCCCGTGCCGCCAAGTCCGTCGTCGCCAGCCGGCTGGAGCGGGAACCGGTGGTCATCCCCAAGTACCAGTACGACTACAGCGACCCGCTGCTGACCGTGGAGGTGATCTACGGAAACGGCGAGGAATTCCGTACCGGCTCAGCCTCCGGACCTGGGCCACTTGAGAGGCTGACGGCTGACAAGGTGAACCCCTGGGGACCGGGCGCAATAGACTACCTCCGCTTCCTTACCGGTGCGCAGGGGACAATGGGTCTCGTCACCTGGGCGATCACCAAGGCGGAGATCCTGCCCGAGGTGCAGCGTCTCTACTTTGTGCACGCGGAAGATCTCGCCATCCTCGGCGAGCTGACGAACCAGTTGTTGCGAAAGAGGGTCGGCGACGAGTGCTTGGTGCTGAACAATGTTGCGCTGGCCGCTCGGCTGGCCGAGAGGTGGCCGGACGACTTTGCGGAACTGCGCACCTCCCTGCCTCCCTGGACGGCCCTCGTGGTGCTCGCTGGCTACCGGCGGCATCCCGAAGAGCGCATGGTCATCCAAGAGAAGTATCTTCTGGCTGAGTGCGCGGCCCTGGGCCTGAGTCCGACCACCAGCCTGCGCGGAGCGGCGGGAATGGAGGAGACGATCCTAGCTATGCTCGGCCAACCCGATTATCGGGAGCCCTACTGGAAGCTGCGCCCGAGGGGATCGGTGCGAGAGATCTTCTATCTGTCGCCATTCAGCAAGGTGGCCTGCCTTGCTGACATCATGGAGCGGGCGCGAGCGAAGTTTGGCATTGCGGCCGAGAGCATGGGGGCCTACATTCAGCCGTGCGTCCAGGGTAGGGGCTGCCACAGCGAATTCGACCTCTTCTTCGACGACACGGACTCCCGGGAAACAGAAGTCATTCGCGAATCATTCTTCGAGGCGTCGCGAGAGCTGATGGAGGGCGGTGCCTTCTTCAGCCGGCCCTACGGTCCCTGGGCGGCGATGATCTACCGAGAGTATGGCGAAGGGGTGGCAGCACTACGCAAGTTGAAGGGCATCTTCGACCCGAGGTACATCCTGAATCCCGGAAAGCTGTGCTTCTAGGAGGACGAGCGTGGACGAGTTGAACGATTTCCGGCACACGATGCAGTCCTGCAACCACTGCGGGCAATGCAAGTGGATCCTCGGACCCAAGATGAGGGGCTGGGATTTTGCCGAAGTCTGCCCGATCCATCAGCGTTTTCACTACGACGCGTACTCAGGTCAGGGATTGCTCAACATTGCCCAGGAACTCCTGGAAGGCACGCTCAGTTACGAGCCGGGCCTGGTGGACCTTATCTACTCCTGCACCACCTGTGGCGCCTGCGAGCTCAACTGCAAATCGGTGCGGGACATGGAGGTAATTGACACCATCCTCGCCTTGCGAACGCACTGCGTTGCTGGGGGGCATGGCCCGCTTCCGGAACACCGGTCGGAGGCCGACAATGTGGCCCGGACGAAGAACATCTACGGCCTCCCGCACGAGGAGCGCTTTGCCTGGTTAGGCCCTGCCGCAGGCGACCCACCAGTCGCCGGACGCGAGCCAGCCGCCACGGACGTGACAGAAGCGGATGACGGGAAGACCATCTACTTCGTGGGCTGCGCAACCGCGTATCGGTACCCGGAAACCGCGCGGAACATCATGCGGATCCTGGCGGCCGGGGGTGTGGATTTCGAGCTGCTGGGTCCCGGCGAGGTGTGCTGCGGGGCAACGCTCTGGCGGACGGGACAGAGCGAGGCGTTCGCGGCGAGCGTGCGCCGGAACCTCGAGGTCTTGAGACGGCACGGAGCCAAGAGGGTGATCACGGGATGTGCCGAGTGTTATGGCACATTTCGTGGAGGCTATCCGCGAGTGGAACAGATGGACGACATCGAGATCGTCCACATCAGCGAGGTCATCGATCGCCTGCTCGACCAGAAGCGGCTTCCCCTCAAGGACACGGGGCCGGACAGGACTCTCACCTACCACGATCCTTGCCTTCTCGCCCGCCTCGGCGAGAAATACGTGCCTTGGCAGGGCGAGATCAAGCCGTACGGCCTCCACGAACCGCCCAAGGAGTGGCGGCGAGGGGCGAATGGCGTCTACGATGCCCCCCGGAGGGTACTGCGGAGCCTCCCCGGGTTGGAGTTGGTTGAGATGGTGCGGAACCAGGAGTGTGGATATTGCTGCGGGGCAGGCGGAGGCGTCGCCGCCGCCTGCCCGGAACTCGCCGCCTGGATCGCCGACGAAAGGCTGAGAGAGGCGCGTTCCACCGGAGCCGACGGCCTCGTCTCCTGTTGCCCATTTTGCCGGGAGAGCCTCGGGCACGACGATTCGCTTCCCTATCACGACCTGGCCGATCTCGTAGCAGGGGCACTGGCCGACGGTGAAGGGAGTTGGATATGACCCTACCCTGCCACATCTACCGCATGCTCGAGTGCATAGTTGGCCCTGAGTACATCAGCGAGCAGCCCTACATCCTCTCCGCCTATCGCCGCTCCGGACCGCATGCACCCCTGTCGCCCAGCCCGGAAGCGGTTCTGCTGCCCGCAAGTGTGGAGGAGATTCAGGCGATCGTCAGGCTCTGTAACCGCTACGACATCAGGTATGTCGCCACGGTGTCCGGTCTCTCGATGCAGGCATATCCTCATTCGCTCGGCATGATCGTTCTTCATCTCAAGCGCATGAACAGTATCGTCGAGATCAACGAGACGGACCGGTACGCGGTGATAGAGCCGGGAGTGCGACACTGCCAACTGAAGCCGGAGCTCATGAAACGCGGACTCCAGTATCCGGTGGCGTCGGTCGGGCCGGGCGGGTCGGTGCTGGCGAACTTTACCGTCACCTCGGGCGACCATCATTGCCAGCACGGGACCTCTCGGACCAACCGCTACCTTCTGGGCGTCGAATGGGTCACTCCCACCGGCGAATTGGTCCAAACTGGCTCCCTAGGCGTGGGGGCCGGCTGGTTCTGTCCGGAGGGACCGGGCCCGAGTCTGCGCGGCTTGGCCAAGGGTTATATCGGGAGTTTCGGCAGGCTGGGGATCATCACAAGGATCGCTATCGGGCTCGACGCGACCAAGCAGCCCGAGGTGATGCCGGCCGAGGGGCACACGCCGAGCTTCAAGATCCGTCTGCCCAAGGATCGTCACCGGGTGTTCGTGTTCAAGTTTCCGGACCTAGACAAGGTGCGCGACGCGATGCTCGAGATCGGCCGAGCCGAGATCGGGTACGCGGTGCTCAAGTTCTTTAATGCTACCGCGGCTCTACTTCACACCAAGTCGGCCAATGAGTTCTGGGAGCTTTGGAACAGCGGGTGGTTCCAACGGGAGCTGAGCTACCCGCTCTACGTCTACCTTGCCACTTGGTCCGAAGAAGAGATGGAGTACGAGGAACGGGTGCTCAAGGAGATCGTCTCAGAGATGGGTGGCGAGCCGGTGGACGAGGCTATCCGACAGATCTACGAAGACAACATGGACTTCTTCATTATCGTCAGCTTCCTCCAGCGGACCCTCCGCCTAGGGGGCGGCTGGGCACCGAACAAACTGAGCGCCGATTCGGTGAGTCATATCTTCGAGGTCTGCAAGGCCATACCGGCGATGCTGGAGGAGTTCATTGAGAGCGGGCGGATTCTCGACGCGCCGCAGAACTTCCAGATCAGCCCGATAGAGTACGGCCACATGGCTCACGCGGAGCTGTTGTTTGTCTGGGACTTCGCCTCCCCGAACTGGCCGAGCATCCCTCTCGACCTGATGGCCAAGTCAGCGGCCGACGACATCTCGGCTGGTCGCCACGCCGCGATGCCCCGCCGGGACCGGGCAGGCATGAGAGCGGACGGACCGCTCTACAGCAACTTCGATCGGTGGGCGATCGCCATTGAGGACGCATTCGATCCTCACTCGGTGGCAAACCCGTCGGCATAGTGGATTTGTCCGACCAAACCCGTGCCGTTGGCCGACCCGTAACGTTATCGGTGGTTGTTTTCGGGTTCATGACCCGAAGGCTGCACGTTCAACTCCTGCCCCCGCTACCATTTTAGAGGCCTGGGAAATCAGGCCCTTACTCTTGGGAAGTAATCATCGAAATCCGCTTTGCCCACGGCTTGCCCGCAAGAATCCGCACCCAAGCGCTCTCCGCCCTTCCCATCGCGCTCCCTCTTCCATCGTCAGGACAGAAGATTGCTGGGTGGTACCTTTCAGGGGCTGCTGCACGAGTACCGGGCTACGGCGTAGTTTTGGCACCCAACAGCATCTAGGCACGGCGGACGGACACGCGATAGTGGGGAAGTGTGATCTCCTGTATCCCGACGTGACTGATGCTTTGACTTTTGGGGAAAGGTCCGTCATAGAGCGCATCCAGTACTGCGTAGGGAGACGCCATGACGTTGATCGCGCATTTCAGGCTCGTAAGCGAGTCCGAAGATACCTCTTGCTATGAGGAGCGGATTGAGCAAGGCCTTTCTCCGGCTATCGGTATCCTTCGCATCCAGAACAAGGCCTTGCCTCGCCCAATACCATCCTCTCTTAGAATTGCCCTCGACTTCTTCGGCTCGGCCCGCCCTTTCAACCTGGCTGTGGAGCGGGCAACGAACGAAGCGCTCCAGGATAAGAAAGTGCTGAAGGAGGGGAAATCGGTGACAGTCGTTAAGAGCACTCTGGCGGGCGTCCACTACCCACCTGAGTGGGAGCAGCAGTATCTAGGTAGAACCGGAAGTGTATTGTATACAACGGCCGACGGTGCGGAGGTCAAGCTCGGTGACGCAGTCACCTGGTTTCACTCCACTGAGCTGAAGGTAGTCGAATAGAGCCTTCGACCCAGTGGTCCAAGCCCGCGAGCTATCTGGTCGCCCGCGGGCGTCTGACGAAAGGACGAGGGACGGCAGGTTGGATAGGCCAACACGTCCATTGCCGGGGTCATCCGGTTGGGCTCTGACAACGGCGCCTTCCCACACTTATCGCCCGCATGATCCAACGCTTTCCACCAGTGTCACTCTTCGACCAACCGGTATCCCACCCCTTGCTCCGTGAGGATGTAGCGCGGGTCGGCCGGATCCTGCTCCAGCTTGCGCCTGAGATTCGCTATGAAGATGCGGGGATAATGCGTTTGCGCAAGGTACCCCGGACCCCAGACTTCCTGCAATAAGTACTGATGCGTGAGAACCCTACCTGCGTTCTTGACCAGTGCGGTGAGCAGCCTATACTCGAGCGGAGTCAGATGGACCTCAGTGCCCCTCATCGTGACCCGCCTTTGGGCAAGATCGACAATCAGATCGCTCGACTCGAAGCGGCACGCTCCCTCTCCGGCCGCTGCCTCAAGAACGGCCGCACGCCGCAGAGCCACGCGAACGCGGGCCAGCAACTCAGGAACGCTGAACGGCTTGGTGAGGTAGTCGTCGGCGCCGCTGTTCAATGCGTCCACCTTGTCGTCTTCGCGGCCCCTCGCGGAAAGGACGATGATGGGAACGTGCGCCCACTCCCGCACCCGCGAAATGATCTCCATACCGTCCATGTCGGGAAGGCCCAGGTCGAGAACAACAAGATCAGGCATGCGCGCGAGCACGTGCGTCAAACCCATCTGCCCAGTTTCGGCTCCGGCCACCTCGTACCCGGCGTTGCTCAGAGCTGCTTCCAAGAAACGCCGGACGGGTCCATCGTCCTCGATGATGATGATTCGATTGGCCATCACGATGACAAACCTTCCATTTCGATCATGCCGAGGTCGGGGGGCGAGCCTTCGAGGGGAAGGGCGAACCAGAAGATGGCTCCGCCGCCGGCACGATTCTCGGCCCATATGCGTCCCCCGTGCGCGCTGATAATCGCCTGAGCTATCGTCAAGCCAAGTCCGGCTCCCCTCGCGTCGGAAGTCTTAGAGGCGGAACCTCGGAACAGTTTGTCAAAGACGCGCTCCTCCTCCCCGCTGTCAAGTCCCGGCCCCCGATCTCCCACTCCAACCAGAACCTCCCTTGCCTCAGCCCTCGCGTAGATGTCGAGGGGCGACTCCGGCCCGCTATATTTCAGGGCATTCTCCAGCAGGTTGACAAGAACCTGCTCGATGAGCACTCCGTCCAATGGCACCAAGGGAAGTCCGGGGGCTAGCTCCTTGCTTACCACTCTGTCGACGAGCGCTTTCCGCAGTCGTCCGAGCGCCGACCCAATGACATCTTCGAGCGGAAACCACTGCTTCTTGATGCTGATCGGTCCGGCGTCGAATTTGGTCATGGTGAGCAGATTGTCGACCAATCGAGCAAGTCGTTGCGACTCCTCCACCACGTCGTTTATCAGGGCCTCTCGCGTTGACTCGTCCGAGGATGGACTCATCTCCAGCAGGGCGCTGCTGGCTCCGGCGATAACGGCCAAAGGGGTGCGCAGATCATGCGACACCGAGCTGAGCAGAGAGCTGCGCAGGCGCTCCCGATCGACCTCCAGGAGCGCCTGCTTTGTCTCGCCGGCCAATTCGTCCCGTTCGACCGCCGTGCCTATCAGAGCGGCGAGTGTCTCCAGTAACTGCCGGTTATCGGGTGACAGCAATTGATCACCTCCCGGAGGCACGATGCTGAGGACCCCGGCAGTTCCCTGGGGTGTGATCATGGGGATGTAGAGAGCCGCGGCGTCCGGCAGGGTATCCGTGCCCGCGCCGGCAAGCTGCCCGTGTTCGAAGACCCACATGGCCACAGCCATCTCGTGCGATCCAATGGGATTCTGCTCCTGCGATACCACCGGCTCTAGCCCATGTTCCTCGTGCGGCCGATAGATTCCCACCTGGGTGCCGAACATCGCCGACACTTCTCTCTGCGCCGCGGCAGTGAGCTGATGGGCACCCGATTCCGCTGACAACTCGCGGCTAAGGTGATAAAGCGCACCGAGCCTTCTCTCGCGGTATCGGGCAATCCGGACCTGGCGGCGCAGTCGAGCGGCGAGGGTGCTGATGACCAGCGCGACCACGAGCATTATGGCGAATGTGATCGCATACTGAGCGTCCGCAACTGCGAAAGTGAAGCGTGGAGGGACAAAGAAGAAGTCGAAGGCCAGGACTCCCGCCACAGTAGCCAACACCCCCGGCCCAAAGCCGAAGCGAGCCGCCACGAGAACGACCGCAAAGAGAAACACGATTGCCCTGTTCGCCTCGCTTAGGCCAATGTCTTGGAACGCCCAAGCTACCAAGGCAGCCACGACCACTCCAAGGACGGCCCACGCGTAGCCCTGCCAATGCAGATGGCGGGGAGACCTAGACGATGCTCGGCGCTCCCCCTGTACTTCCTCTCCCCCCTGAACGACGTAGATGTCGATCTCGCCGCTCTGATCTAGCAGGCGGTCCACGATAGTGGGCCGTATCAGCCGCTTCCAGCGCGGCTCGGCCGACTTCCCAATGACTATCTTGGTCACATTCTGAGACCGAGCGTAGGTGATGATCTCTCGCGCGATGTCGTCCCCGCTGATTGTTGCCGTCTCGGCGCCCAGCCGCTCCGCTAGTTGGATATTCTGCGTGAGCCGCCGCGAGTCGCCGCCATCAGAATCGCTGTCGGTGGACCTTTCTATGCCCAGTGCGATCCAGCGCGCGTTGAGCGAGGCGGCTATGCGTTTAGACGTTCGGATGACCTTGGCCGATGTCGGGCTCGGGCCCACGCAAACTAGTAGAGTGTCCACGATGACCCAAGCCTGACGAGGACCTGCCGACGCGAGCCGGGTGGTCTCCAGATGTACATGAACTCGATCCGCCGTCCGCCGGAGTGCGATCTCCCGCAAGGCCCCGAGATTCGCCCGGGTGAAGAAGCCCTGCACGGCGACTTCCGCCTGCGCCGGGATGTAGACCTTACCCTGATGGAGTCGCCCAACCAGTTCACCCGGAGGCAGATCGACCACTTCGACCGAGTCGGCGTCGTCGAAAACCGAGTCCGGGACAGTTTCCCGCACATGCACGCCTGTGATCCGGGCGATCACGTCATTCAGGCTCTCTACATGCTGCACATTGAGCGTCGTAGAGACGTTGACGCCCGCCTCCAGCAGTTCCAGGACGTCCTGCCAGCGCTTCGCGTGCGTGAGCCCGGGGGCGTTCGTATGCGCCAACTCGTCGACCAGCACAAGATGAGGCCGTCGCTCTAGGACGAGGCGCAGATCGAGTTCGTGAAGCTTCAGGCCGCGATATTCGACTACGAGAGGCGGCAGAGCCTCAAGCCCCTCAAGCAGCGCTTCCGTCTCTGGTCTGCCGTGTGGCTCCACGTACCCAACCACGACATCCACTCCAGCCCCAGCAAGGTGCCGGGCCGCCTCGAGCATCGCGTATGTCTTGCCTACGCCGGCGACATACCCGAAGAATATTTTGAGACTGCCCCGCGTGCTCCGCGAGTCCTCGAGTTGGATCTGCTCTAGGAGCTTGTCGGGATCGGGCCTGAGGTGCTCCATGTTCCAGTGCCTCCGGTCACCGCGATGCCAGGGCGTCTAGGGCCAAGTTCAATTCCAGCACGTTCACCCGCGGTTCGCCGAATATGCCCCACTGACGTCCGTCCGTGTACTTCGCCACCAGCACCTGGACAGCAGCCGCCGCGAGCCCTCTAGCAGCGGCTACTCGACTCACCTGGTACGTAGCCGCCGCGGGGCTGATGTTGGGGTCGAGACCGCTTCCAGACGCTGTAACCAGGTCAACCGGCACCGGCCCGGTGTTGCCGGGGTCCGCCGCCCGAAGGGCCGCGATTCGGTTATTGACTGCCACCAGCAGCGCCGGATTTGTGGGGCCGAGGTTGGAACCCGACGAGGCATCGGCGTTGTACGGAACCGTTGGAGTCGCTGACGGCCGTGACCAGAAATACTTGGCGTCAGTGAACGACTGTCCAATGAGTTCGGAACCCACTACCGTCCCGTTCCGGACGATCAAGCTTCCCTCCGCCTGGTGGGAGAAGAAGGCCTTCGAAATTCCGGTTACCGCGAGGGGATAGATCACCCCTACGAGCACGCCGAGAACAACCAGGACCACAACGCTCTGTCTAAGCATCCGCAGCATAATCCACCGCCTTAGACGAGATGCATTGCATGCAGCAGAAGATCGATGAGCTTGATACCAGCAAATGGGACCACCAGCCCGCCCAAGCCGTATATGAGGAGGTTATTGCGCAGCAGTTGAGTGGCTGGCCGCGGAGTGTACTTCACTCCCCGCAGCGCAAGCGGGATGAGGAACACAATGATGATCGCGTTGAATATCACCGCTGAAAGCACCGCGCTCTGAGGGGTGGTAAGCCGCATGACGTTTAGCGTATTGAGCTGAGGATAGGTGGCGGCGAAAGCAGCCGGGATGATGGCGAAGTACTTGGCAATGTCGTTCGCGATGCTGAAAGTTGTGAGTGAGCCCCTTGTCATGAGCGTCTGCTTGCCGATATGGACGATCTCGAGGAGCTTCGTAGGGTTGGAGTCGAGGTCAACCATGTTACCGGCCTCCTTGGCGGCCTGGGTGCCGGTGTTCATCGCTACGGCGACATCGGCCTGCGCAAGCGCGGGCGCATCGTTGGTGCCGTCGCCCGTCATGGCCACAAGATGTCCGTCTGCCTGATACTGGCGGATAAGCGAAAGCTTCGCCTCGGGGGTGGCCTCGGCGAGGAAGTCGTCAACCCCGGCTTCGGCGGCGATTGAGGCTGCGGTAACCGGGTTGTCCCCCGTAATCATCACGGTCTTGATCCCCATCGTGCGCAGATCATGAAAGCGTTCGCGAATACCGCCTTTGACGATATCCTTGAGTTGGATGACTCCAAGGGCCTTTGGCCCATCAGCGACGACGAGCGGAGTACCGCCTTCCCGCGCCACAGCATCGACAACGTCGGCGACTTGAGCGGGCAGAGTTCCGCCGCGCTCTTTCACGTAGGCGGTCACGGCGTCGGCCGCTCCCTTTCGTATGCGGCGGCTGTCCAGATCCACTCCGCTCATGCGGGTCTGAGCGGAAAAGGGCACGAATGTGGCCCCGAGGGCTTCCAAGTCCCGCCCGCGAAGACCGTAGAGATTCTTAGCCAGCACCACTATGCTCCGGCCTTCCGGTGTCTCGTCGGCCAAAGAGGCCAACTGGGCTGCATCCGCAAGGTCCGCGATCTCCACGCCGGGCGCAGGAATGAATTCCGTGGCCTGGCGATTGCCAAGCGTGATAGTTCCAGTCTTATCCAATAGGAGGACGTCAACATCCCCAGCGGCTTCCACGGCCCGCCCAGACATGGCAACAACATTCGCGTTGCTTAGACGATTCATGCCCGCGATGCCGATAGCGGAGAGAAGCGCGCCGATTGTTGTCGGAGCGAGGCAGACCAACAGCGCGACCAGAATGGTTATCGAGACCACGCTTCCCGTGCCCGCGGCGTCCACGCTGAACTGCGACATCGGCCGGAGTGAGACCACCACGATCAAGAAGATGATGGTGAGCGCGGCCAGCAGGATGTCTAGAGCGATTTCGTTAGGGGTCTTCTGCCTTTTGGCACCCTCAACCATGGCGATCATGCGATCGAGAAACGTCTCTCCCGGCTGAGCGGTCACGCGCACGATCAGCCAGTCGGACAGCACTCGGGTTCCCCCTGTGACCGCACTTCGGTCGCCACCGCTTTCTCGAATAACCGGAGCGCTTTCTCCGGTAATCGCGCTTTCATCCACCGAGGCGGCTCCAGCCACAACCTCGCCATCCGCTGGGATGAACTCGCCAGCGTCCACCAGCGTAAGATCACCTCGCTTAAGCAACGAAGAAGACACCTGCTCCTTGTCTGCATCGCGTCGGACCTCGTCCAATCTTGTCGCCATGATCTCCTTGCGCGCCTTCCGCAAGCTTTCAGCCTGAGCCTTTCCGCGTCCTTCGGCGAGCGCCTCGGCAAAGTTAGCGAAGATCACCGTGAACCAGAGGAGCAAGGAAATAGCCACGATGAACCCCGGAGACGCCTCGCCATAGCCAATCGCAGCTTGGACGAACAAGACCAGGGTGAGAAGGGCTCCGACCCACACGACGAACATGACGGGGTTGCGCAACTGCGCCCGCGGGTTGAGTTTCGTGAGGGAATTGACGACGGCCTCGCCCATGAGTCGCCAATCGAAGGAACTGCCGGTGCTGTTCTTCATGGACGCCATCCCTATCAACGGACCATCATCAAGTGTTCGACTATGGGCCCAAGCGCGAGCGCCGGCAGGAAACTGAGCGCACCGACCACTATCACGACGGCGATCAGCAAGCCAATGAACAAGGTCCCATCCGTCCGAAGCGTTCCGGCACTCACGGGTACGTGCTTCTTCTTGGCAAGGGATCCAGCCATGGCCAGTGTGGGAATCATGATCCAGAAGCGCCCGACCACCATGCCGATGCCCAGCGCGATGTCGTAGAAGTTCGAGTTGGCTGACAGCCCCGCGAAGGCACTGCCGTTGTTGCCCACCGCAGAGGTGAAGGCATACAGAACCTCACTGAGACCGTGCGCACCGGGATTGGCGATGCCCGCACGCCCGGCTGCAGTTGACACAGCGATCATCGTGCCGACGAGGATGCCGATCACCGGGATCAGGATTATTAGCGACGCCATCTTCATCTCGTACATCTCGATCTTCTTGCCCAGGAACTCGGGCGTTCTGCCCACCATGAGACCGGCAATGAAGACAGCCACTATGGCAAAGACGAGCATCACGTACAGCCCTGACCCCACGCCTCCGTACACAACCTCACCCAACTGGATCATCACTAGGGGCACGAGACCTCCCAGCGGTGTGAACGAGTCGTGCATGCTGTTCACCGAGCCATTGGAGGCTCCGGTCGTCGAAGCCGCCCAGACCGCCGAGTTGACGATGCCGAAGCGCACTTCCTTGCCCTCCATATTGCCGCCGGGTTGCGCGCTCCTGGCCCCGGCTGAGGGACCGAGATTCACGCCCGACTGCGCCATCTGCGGGACTCCCCGCTGCTCAAAATGGTACGCGGCAGCGATCATCCCCACCATGATGATGAGCATCGCGGCGAACACCACCCACCCCTGCCTGGTGTTTCCAACCATTCGCCCGAACGTGTAGCAAAGCGCGGCGGGGATGAGCAGGATCGCTATCAGCTCCACGAAGTTAGTCAGAGGCGTGGGATTCTCGAAAGGGTGGGCCGAGTTGGCGTTGAAGAAGCCGCCGCCGTTCGTACCCAGTTGCTTGATGGCGATTTGTGAGGCCGCCGGCCCCACTGCGATCGTCTGCGAAGTGACTACCTGGCCATTCGCACTCGCAGATGGCTGAACAAGCTGGGCCACATGCGAGGAATCGAGGGTCTGCACGACTCCCTGGGACACTAGGAAGATGGCCATAATGAAGGAGAGCGGAAGCAAGACGTAGAGAATCGCCCGGGTCAGATCCTTCCAGAAGTTACCCAGACACTCGGTGGTCCTGCGGGAGAAACCGCGGATGAACGCGATGACGATGGCGATGCCGACACCGGCGGAGACGAAGTTCTGTACTGTCATCCCCATCATCTGAGTGGCGATCTTCATAGCAGACTCGCCACTGTAAGCCTGCCAGTTGGTATTGGTCACGAAGCTTATGGCCGTGTTGAAGGCAAGCGCGGGGCTCACGTTGCCCACCTGAGGCCCGCCCGGAAGCCATTGTTGGACGCGCTGGATGAGGTACACGACAAGAAAACCGATCAGACTGAACACGAGGACATTGGCCGCGTACCTCTTCCAGTTCATCTCCTTCTCGGGATCGATACCTCCGATCTTATAGATGAGCCTTTCGACTGGATGCAACGCTCGATCCAAGCCGAAGACGTGTCTTCCCTCGAAGACCCGGGCCATATACGAGCCAAGAGGCTTCACGAGAAGAGTTACGACTCCGAGGAAGAGAACGATCTGCAACCAGCCCTGGGCGGTCATCCCAATTTCTCCGGCCTTACCAGGGCGTAGATCAGGTACCCCAGGAGCAACACGGCTATGACGGCGCTCGCGATAAGCATGCGAATCCCCTTACAGCCGATCGAGAACCAGCGCAAGGCACCAAGAGAGTGCGATGAGGATCACGGCAATCGCAATGTACATTAGATCCACGGGTCATGTCTCCCTAAACGTCAACACCTATAGCTAAGCACTTGTCTCGTAGAAGCCGCGTTGTGGCGAGCGCACAATCTGTAAAAATTCAGTAAGGGCCGCGGCATTCAAACCGCCTTGGGGACCCTACCCCAGAGGCCATCTCTGCGTTTGTCGTCCGCCGAGGACCTCGTAGGGATGCCTCGATTCGACTCCAAACTGTGTTTCCCGTGAGAAGTACCTGTTTGTCGCCGATTACTCACATCGAGAAGTTGCTTGACTTTGATGGCGGCTCTCCCCCCTCACCGCTTCGTCAGAAGCCCAGACTCAAAATCCGGTATCATTCCGACCGCGCGGCAAGTCCGCAAGCCCCTCTACAGCCGAACAAGGGCCGAGGTCCAGGTAAGCTGACAAGGACACGTTCGAGATGCCGCCGTCCAACCACAAGCGGGCAATCCAGTCAGTCGGAACGGACCGTCCGCACCCAGCGTTCCGCGAACGCGTTCGCTCGCGGTGCTCGTATCGGAGTCTTTACGATCTCCACGCCTTCGCTAAGTTGCGCGCCTGCTGAGTTACCCAGGACGAGTGAGGGTTTCTGGTGACACCGAGGATCGTCACTCGCCGAGGGTGAAGCTCGATGGCGAAGAGGACGCAGAATGTCTGCAGGAAGGTTGTCTCCGCGGTGAAGAAGTCGACCGCGAGGATGCCCCGGGCTTGAGCTCGCAGGAACTGGCCCCAGGTGGGACCGCCGCGACGGGGCGCGGGACCAAGACCATGGGCTCGTAGCAGGCTGCGGATCTTGCTGGCAGACACCCTAACCCCGAGCTTGGCGAGCTCCCCCCTGATCCTCACACATCCCCAGCGGGGGTGAGGGGTACATTTATTCTGATTCGTGCTGCAATTCGCTAATACTCATTTATCAATCCGCCCATTCGCTGGTCCATCTCCATGGTGGTGTGAGGGCCGATTGTCCTATGAGTACCATCTCACCATCACACAATCGTGCTCGGCCATCCGAAATCGGGTAGCCGACCGAGGGGAGCCGGGAGACCCAGAACAACAGTGCCGGTCGAAAGCGATCCCCGAACCCGCGTACTTCAGTCGTTTGGAAGCCCATTCCCATCGATAGGGTTCAGTTCGGAAACTCGCTGATAAGTCAAATCGACGAAGTGCTTCGCAACCGGCACGCCCGCGGCGCCGGTCGCTTGTTGAAGGGCGAAGTCTGCCGAGTGCTCCCTTCTTTTACCCCTACGGTGCCCATCCCTCCACAAGTGATCGCCAGGTGTTCGGGATAGGTGGGGATCGAACGCCATGTGAAAATTTGGTGAAAACAATTTCGCGGCGGGTTAGAAACTCCACCCACAGGGAAAGCAGGCCCATAGGAGTGCCGGGTGACGCGTGGACGCTCCAGCAGACCAAACCGGCGTAGTTAAAGAGCTCGCCCCGGGTGGGGCCGGCGTGTGTAAGTGCCAAGATTGGCGGAGGCAAAAATGCACTTTCATGATGGTATCTTTCTGGCGCTTGCCGTGTGCGTCATTCTGCTGATGGTGAGAGGCCGTTACTTCCTTAACTCCCGCTCGCCAGTTCTTCGGGTGCTAGCCGTGCCTGTCCGACTCCTCAGGAGAGACAGCGATATCAGTCACTTGGGCGGTTGACCGGCCTTCGGCCAGCACACCCAGAGGTTTTCGGACCCGTCAAAGCAGATAGATGCCGCCCGAGTCCCACGGCATGCGTGCATCCTCCAATCGCGCCTTGGTGAGGAGTGCGGTTCATCCCGATTCACGCCGCCAATTGGTATAGATGCAGCCCTCAGGACACTACGGTACCCATCGAACTCTTCCATTTGGTCACCACAGAGGTCACCCTCGCGTGCGACGGATGCGGCCTTTGCTCTTGATGTCTATGCCCATGGGGGACCCACTCCGGCTACCATCAGCCGCTACGAACATAAGAAGCGAGGGCTGGCGGCAGACTCTCGGGTCATAGGGACCTTGCGCAAGTTCGAGGAGGCCTTCGAACTGCCCCAAGGGTATTTCCTTGAGGAACAGATCGATCTGGCCGAGCGGGACCTTCGGGCTCTCGTGCGTGAAGGCTTGGTCTCCCTTGCCGATCTGGAGGCCCTTATCGAAAAAGGACGCCGGGAAAAGCAAGCCACCCGTGTCGCAGGAAGTGGTCGAGGTTCCGACCTAGGGTAGCCATAGTGTACCGGCTACTTGCTCCGCGGGCTTCCCTGAGCGTCCAGATCCCTTGCTCCCTCTTGTCCCCACAGGCTTTCGAACGCAAATGCCATCAGCGCAAGCATCTGGGGGTGCGTGACGCTGAGCATCTGGAAGCTCGGGCTTCCGGCCAGAGGATCGGGGAAGAACAGAAGAACTGCCGCCCGGTCGAAGACCAGCATCCGAGGCCCAGGCAGTGGGGTCCGCAGGCGTCGGACGGTAAGACCTCGGTCGGTGTACGTGCTTCTGAGACTTCCGAACTCAGCGCCCAGAGTCGGAACTTGCGAGCATAGCGCCCTGCATGTCACTCCACGCTCAAGGGCATCGCCTAGAAACTCAGCGCTCTTTCCGGTGGCAAACGGGGAGGGGCCGACAAGACACATCCGTATTTCCTTGCTCGATGCTCGCGCGAGTTCTTCTGCGACGGTGACGATCTGAGAATGATCTCGGTAAATGCTCAGGTACTGAGGCGACCCCTCCTGCCCCTGCCCCTTCTGGTGGAGGATCTCAAGACTACGAGTAAGTCCACTCGCTATCTCCTGCGCCATTTCCCCTTCGGCCGCCAGCTCGCGCGCTCGTCGAGCTGCAAGAGCGGCCACAGCAAGAGTGGGGGAGATAGCCGCGACGGTACGCGGAGAATCTGTCCGCACCTGACAGAGGCCCTTATCCACCAGCATGTCGATGACGTCATAGATTCGTTGCCGGGGGACCTCTGAGACGCGGGACAGCTCGGCGGCGCTGAAGCTACCGCGGCGTAGAAGGGTGAGATAGGCCCGAGTCTCATAGGTTGTTAGACCAAGGCTCTCAAGCTCGTGGGCGATGTTGCCTTCGGGCACCATCTGGACTCCTTTCCTCACATCCCATCCCGGGTCTGTGGGGTTTTGGTCATGTTAGCACCACTGACTAGTGGTGTTAACAGCCGAGAAGGAGGGACAGAAACGGACGGGGAACCAGAAAAGCCGGTTTGACTTGCCATTTCCGGCAACAAGAGCAGTACTGTCCGGTGGCAAGTAACCAGCGGAAGGGGTCCTCAAGAGTCATGCGCGGTCACATCAAGAAGCGAGCCACCTGGGAATACGTAGCCGAGCTCGGTCCTCAGCCCCTAGAGCGTTGCCCGGCCTGCCACAAACGCTTCTGGATCAAAAGCGAACGCCTGCAGTCCTGCCCCCTCTGCCACGGCCCCCTGCAGGAGACGATCAAACGCCGCCAAGAGATGAAAGCAGGATTTGCCAGCCGGCGGGAAGCCGAAGAGGCTCTTACCAAGGTGCTTGCCTCCCTCTCGGCCGGTACCTATATAGAGCCGTCGCGCATGCGCCTCTCTGAGTTCCTCACGAACGAGTGGTTACCGGCGGTGCGCGCAACCATCCGCCCCAATACCTACCTCTCCTACCAAGGACACGTGAAGCTGCACATCATTCCCCATCTCGGATCGATGACCCTGCAGCAGCTCGGGGCCCCTCACATCAACGCCTTCTACTCCCGGTTGCTCTCCGAAGGTAGAGGCAAGGACTGTCGCTGCCGGTGGAAACATGACCCCCTAGTGACGATTGAAAACGGACCCCCCTTCCTCAAACAGGTAGGCTTCTCGGCTTAAGAGTCCTGTGTCTCTGGCCGAGGGGGAGGTTCGTGATCAGTCTGGAGGAATGGGTGGACGTTGTTTCTCTTCATCGGCAGGGACTGGGGATCAAGACGATCGCCCGGGAGCTCGGCATCTCTCGAAATGCGGTGAGGCGGGCGCTTCTGAGAGGTGGGCCACCGGAATATCACCGTACCGCCCGGCCATCCAAGCTGGATCCTTTCAAGGACTACATTCTGACCCGATTGGCCGACTTTCCCGATCTTCCCGCCATCACGCTCTTTGAGGAGATCAGGGAGCGGGGCTACGACGGCGGGATCTCCATCCTTAAGGACTTCACCTATCCCTACCGGAGAAAGCGCCGGGAGCCTGTGGTCAGGTTCGAGACCCCGCCCGGCCGTCAGGCGCAGGTCGACTGGGCCCTCTTGGGACGGCACGAGCTTTCCGGCACGGTCACTCCGCTCTACCTCTTCGTCATGGTGCTCGGGTATTCCCGCGCTCTTTATGCCGAGGTGGTGACAAGCACCGAGCTTGACACCTTTCTGGCGCTTCACGTCCGCGCCTTTGCCTTCTTCGGAGGTATGCCTGAAGAGATCCTCTATGACAACCAGAAGCAGGCGGTGCTTGCCCACACCAGAGAGGGAGTCCGCTTCCATCCCAGTCTCCTTGCCTTCGCCGGTCACTACGGCTTTCGCCCGAGAGCCTGCCGCCCTTACCGGGCCAAGACCAAGGGAAAAGTGGAGCGCTCCATCGGATACCTCAAGGACCGCTTCTTCTGCGGACGGACCTTCCGGGATCTGGCTGATGTGAACGTCCAGCTCCAGATGTGGGTCGACACGGTCGCCAACGAGCGCATCCACGCGACAACCGGGGAAAAACCGGCCAAGAGGCTCACGGAGGAGAAGCTCCTTCCCTTTGCGGCCGCTCGGCCCTGGAAGACCCGTCAAGCGGTCCCCGCGCCTCCCGGCCCTCTCTTCGTCTTTGCCGAGGTCGAGGTGCAGCATCGTCCTCTCTCCGTCTATGAGGAGGTGCTCGCGTGAACCTCGAACTGGAGCGGATCGCTCTGCACGCCGAACGCCTGAATCTCCACATCGTGGCTGATGTCGCCCCGCTCATTGCCGAGGACGCGGCCGCCAAGAACCAGAGCTACACCGAGTTCCTGGAGAGGGTACTTAGAAGCGAAGCGGAAGCCGCGGACTCTCGGGCCACCGACATGATCACGAAGACCGCCTCCTTCCCCTTCTTGCGCACTCTCGAGGATTTCGACTTCAGCTTCCAGACATCGGTGAGCCGCAAGCAGGTGCGGGAGCTCGCAAGCTGCGCGTTTATCGAGCGCAAAGAGAACCTCATCTTCCTGGGACCTCCTGGTGTGGGCAAGAGCCACTTGGCCGTGGCTCTGGGCCTCGAAGCCGCCAAGCATCGCCTGAAAGTGAAGTTCACCACCTGTGCGGATATGGTCGCTTCCCTTGCTTCTGCCACCCGTGCCGGCACCTACACCAACCGACTTCGCACCTACGTGCGTCCCAGTCTGCTCATCATCGACGAGATCGGGTTTCTACCCTTGGCGGCAGATGAGGCCAACCTGCTCTTTCATGTCATCTCTCACCGCTATGAACGGGGCTCGATCATCCTCACGAGCAACAAGAGCTATGGGGAGTGGGCGGAGGTGTTCTCTGGGGACGCCGTCATTGCCTCCGCCATCCTTGATCGCCTGCTCCACCATTCGACGACCATTGCCATCCGAGGGCAGAGCTATCGTCTGAAAGACAAGCTCAAGGCCGGGGTCATCGCCAAACAGGAGGAGGTGGGCGGAGGGAACTAGGCGAGAGGGGTCCGTTTTACTTCGGCGGAGAGGGGTTCGTATTCAACCGGCATTGACAGGACAAGCCCGGACTCTCTGCGGCCAGTGTGAGACGCGTCCATGCAACGCTTCACAAGGCCTTGCGCGACGCCACCCGCTGGAACCGTATAACCAGAAACCCGGTGGATTTTGCCGACCCACCTCGTCTTAGTCTGACCCAGACGGAGATGAAGGTGTGGAGCGCCTCCGAACTCAAGAGGTTTCTCGGCCACGAACGCGGTAGTCGCCTCTACGCTCTCTGGTTGCTCTTTGCGACCACCGGGGCAAGAAGGGGGGAGGTCTTGGGGCTCAAGTGGACAGACGTCGACATCGAAGTCGGGCGGATCAGCATCAACAAGACCCGGGTGATGCTGGGCTATGCAGCTCATCTCTCCGAACCCAAGACCAGACGGGGCCGGCGCATGATCGCTCTTGACCCGAGCACCTGCGCGGCCCTTAAGGAGCATCGCCGTCGACAGAAGGAAGAACGCTTAGCCTTCGGACCCAAGTGGAAGGACTCAGGCTATGTGTTTACCAAGAAGGATGGGGAGCCGCTTCACCCGGAACGGGTGACGAGAAGTTTCCTCAGCGCTTCCAAGAAGGCGGGACTACCGCAGATCCGTTTGCACGATTTGCGCCACAGTTACGCAACCCTGGCGCTGGCGGCCGGCGTTCACGTCAAAGTGCTGAGCGAGCGGCTGGGTCACGGGAGCATCTCGATCACTCTGGACACCTACTCGCATTCCATCCCGGCTCTCTCCGAGGAGGCGGCCTCCCAGGTGGCGGCTCTGGTGGTCCCCGACTGAAAAGAGGGGAACCGATCAGCCCGCGGCCGTTCCCGAAGTGTCCCGCTACCCCAGTCAACCTCAAGTCAACGCGCCCCGGATACTGGCCCCGCAATCGTGAGGGTAGCCTCCCGGAAAGACCCCCTAGGTTTGCTTGATGATCCGGGTTATCGTCGCTTTGCAGTTGGGACAGGTGCCCCAAACGGCGGTGCGACCACTGGAGTAGGTAACGAGCCTCTCACCCACGGGCTCATGCCAACCCCGGCATCCAAAGCAGAACCCCTGGGCCGGGCTTTCCCGCTCCGCGCTCGGAAATGGTTTCTCCCGATGATAGGGGCGCTTCTCCTTACGGGGTCGTCCCCGGGGCCGCTTGAGATCGAGGCTCACTTCTTCGGTAGAGCGGGCAGCCGCTTCCGGGAGAGCGAGATGCGAGAGCTTCCGGCGTTCTCGGGCCTGGCGTCTATCTTCTCTTCGCATGGCACGGTCGCGTTGCTTGAGTCTTTCAAGCTCCCTAAGGATGACCAAGAGGATCTCCTGTCTCCGGGCAAGGAGCTTCTTTTCCTCTTCCAGAGCCGCCAGCCAGCGCGGACATCCCGGTCTTGCCCCATCAATGATCTTCTCCACCCGGGCCAGACGGGCTTCCAGCTTCTCCCACTCCGGAAGGCGGCCCTGACGACTCCGATAGGAGAGACCGTGGCAGGTACGGCAGGCGAAATGCCCGGCTCCAGGGGGAAGATGGATCGTGCGGACGGTTGCGTTGCACAGCGGGCAGAAGAAGCTCAGGTTCTTGGCCTCCGGAGAGTTGACCGGGCAGGAAAGGACGACCGAGTTCCTCGGATAGGCGTCCAGGCTGGTGGCATCGGTGATGTCAAAGTCAAACCAGTCGTCCTTGACGGTGAAGGAGAGTACGATCTTCCCTTCATCCCCTTGGGGTAGGCAAATCTCTCCAGTGTTGCCATCCCGGAGATGCCCCTCTCGGACCAGGTCCCGGATGTCGAGGGTGGCACAGTCTTCGATCGTGCGCTTGGCAATTCGCTCCACTTTCAAGCGCCCCTTCTTACATCTGTTCCATACGCCCGAAATGAGGATATTTGACGCAAAACCGGCTATTTTCGGGCTAAAACCGGCTGATTTTGTCACCCATGTATGACCCACACTTTACGCTCAAAAATAATAGCCGGCAAGAACAGTCCGGCCGATGAAGCTCATAAAACGCTGCTCAAGGGGCACTTTGAGACCCAATGGGACGATGCCGCAAAAAATAGGATGCCACCCCCCTGGTTCATAACGGCGAAATCAGAGAACTTTTGCCCCCCGGACGGGGTCTCGGGCAGTAACCGGATAGGTTCGTGACGAGAGGGGCATCTGAGCCCAAAATGTGGTCTGAGGGGGCATGAAACCCAGAGGGCTCCCCATCTCCCGAAACGGACCTTGGTCCGCACTTTTAATCCGAGGGTCGATGATTCGAGTCCATCACGGCTCATTAAAACCCCCGCAAACCGGGGGTTTCCTTTTTGGCAGCATTGGTCGAAAGTGCCGTGAAAGCCCGGATCGTGCCGAGTGACAGGGGGCGTGCGCACCGAATGTACACGTCGCAGTGGCGAAGGTCCTGTGTAGTTCCCAGTCAATGTCGAACACCATACACACGACAGGCTTGGATCGATTGGAACCACAGACGGCACGAGTGGCCGGTCTAGTCGCCCCAGTCTGCCGAATCGACGATTCACTTGGTTTCATAACATCTTACGAATCAAGGGCCTACCAGCCATAGTCCAATCAAGGCGTCCAGCGGATCAGCGGAGGCCGCACCCTCTCGTCGTTAGGCTAGCGATTCTGCCATTCGCAGGATGCGCGGGTCAGGACTGCCCTGGCACATCCTGAAGGGCCACGAGGGCCGCGAAATCGCTCTCCCGCAGAATTCGGATCTCTTGTCCCGCTGCCACCAATTCCTCAGCCCGTCGATGCTTGCTGCTGAGCTCATGCCCGGCGAGCCGCGTCACATCCTGATTACCCACAACGAGCGTGGTGGTGTGTTTGTTGACTCCACTTGCGACCTCACATCCGAGATCAGCGGCAAGGTTCGCGGCCTTGGCACGAGAGATGCGAAGGGCCCCCGTGAACACCATCACCTCGCCAAAGAGCGGGCCGTCTGGATTACCTTCGCGCCGAGTGGCCTGCGAATAGCGTGACGACGAACTCCCGCCTATTGGCTTGCGAACGCGAGTGATCCAGTCGGCAATGGTGAGGCCTGAGTGGGCGCATGCCGCGATCAGAACCTGCCCGGCGGCCTTGGCATCCTCAAGAGCGTCGTGATGCGCAAAGTCATAGCCAATGAGGCGGCAGACCGGCCCAAGACCATACCCCGAGTACGCGCACTCACTCCACGTTCGTCTCGCAACCAAGGATGAGTCCAGCCAGCGGCAGTCGGGTGCAGATAAGCCGTACTTGTCAAACGCCTGCCGCAATGCGACCCGATCGAACGCGGTGTGCGACACGACGACTCGACCATCCAGCCAGCGAACGACCTCTGGGTGCAGGTCGGGTAACCGTGGCGCGCCGTTGATCATCGGAAAGTCAATCCCGTGGATGCGAACATTCATGGGGTGGAAGTAGTCCTCCGGGTCCACGTACGACTTCCATTCGTCAATGAGTTCGGTTCCAGAGTAATGCGCGAAGCCGATCTGGCAAATGGATGCATAGCTCGGGTTGGCGGTCTCGAAGTCGATGGCGACAAACTCCACTGCGTCCTCCCGTTTTTCCGGGTTCACGTAAGCCGCACAAGCGTTATCTCATCTGCAAGCATCTGCGCTCTTGCAGGCTCAGTGGGCGAGCCCGATCCAGATTCGATCCTGTCTCTAGCGCGAGACAGCGAGATTGGCCAGCTCCTGCATCCTACTGTGGATCAGCTCCGCAACCGCAAGACATCCCGGCCCGTGTAAACGGACCGTCCAGGAACGTGAGGACTTGACCCCTCGCCAGTCCTGCACCTGGGCCATGTCGCCAGCCGGGGAAATCGCGCAAATAGTTCCCAAGCAGCGGCACATCACGTCGTTCGGATGGACAAACCATATGAACTGCCCGATGAGCGATTCCAGCGGACCACTGTACGTGCTAACAGGAAACCTGGATGCGCCTTGTTCTTGCACGGGATCCCCTTACGTAGCCGCGTGCCGGTCACCAAGAAGAACAATAGCGCTATTTGAGTTGATAGGTGATGGTCGCGTTGACGTAGATGTCCAAGTTCTGAGGATTGATCGGCGGTAAAGAAAACGCGGCGCCGGCCGTGGTCGTAGTCGCCGTCGTTGCTCCCCCATAATAGTAGACAGGGGACGAGTAGCCCTCGGTAAGGACGAGCACGTCACCCAGGGTTACTCCATTGGCGATGGCAAACGCCTCGGCTTTGGCGTGGGCTTGGGCAGAGGCTAGGTTGAGCGCTTGGGTCTGGGCCTTGGTGTTGTCGGAGAGCTGCCAGTCAGGGCCGGAGAGGTTGTTGGCCCCGGCCTCGGCCGCGGCAGCAAATACGCTGCCAATGGAGCCAAAGTCGGTCAGGGTGACCTTCACCGAGTTTGAGGCCTGGTAGCTGGTGCCGGTCTGCTTACCCGTCTTCTGATCGTGGAGGGGATATCCGTAGACACTGACGTTGGCGGTCTCGATGGCCGAGTCCGGTATCCCGTCCGCTTTGAGGCGAGCAAGGACGTCTTGCATTTGTTTGGAATTGGCATCGAGCGCCGCTGCTGCCGTAGCCGCACTGCCTTGAACACCGATGTTGATGACGGCCTGGTCGGGAAGAGCGCTCATATGACCGCTGCCGGAAACGGTGACGGTGTGAAGAAGAGAACTCTGCGTTTGAGTCGATTCGCTAGTCGTGGTTGTCGAACTGCCCGCCGTTGTAGACACGGTTGAACCAGACGTGCAGGCGGCGAGACCGAAGACCAACAGCGCGAGGACCAGCAAAACACCGCCCGCTTGCGTCAACCTATTCCCCCTCGTGGCGAATGACATAGTGCCCGCCCCCTTTCCCGTGGATAACCCTAGCCCCCCTGGTCTGCCAGTGAAGCAGCCCGTCCCACAAAGCCTTCAGTCACGTTCGACCGCTCGAGTCCCGAGGTTGTTCCAACACTACCACCCACGTCATCGCTCGCCTGGGCGTCACCAGGTGTGCCTCGTGGGCCCACCGGTCGTCGCACTCAAACGGCCAGGGCCCCGTAACTCGTGACGATTTCCCACGTCTGCTGGACAGGCAGTGATATGACAGTTACAGTCACCTTAGCTCCGGGGCTACGCAAGCCGCCAGTGACCTCGACATCAGACGATGGACGGACAGGGCCCGAAGTTGCGAGCGCCACGGCTCTGATTGGGTCACCGTCGCCGCCCCCTTGGTTTCACGCGGACCTCTTAGTGGTCGTTTGCCCGAAAGATGAAAGATGACAACTGCACTGCCCGACAAAGACGAAGTACTGAACGCGATCCGCGTGGCTGCCGAGACCCTCGGACGGCCTCCATCTCGCTCGGAGTTTAAGAGCCTGTCCGGTATGACCGAATACCAAGTTCTGAAGCACTTCCCTGGCTGGAGAGAAGCGGTCCGCGCTGCTGGGCTTGAACCGCACTTGACCAACATGCCTCTTGATCCCGGGGTTCTTCTTGAAGATTGGGGAGAGTTTGTGCGGCGCGTCCGCCGCATACCCACGCGCAATCAGTATCGGCGTGAGGGGGTTTACAGTCCGGGGGTATTTGATAGGAAGTTTGGCCCCTGGTCGAGCATCCCTGAACACTTTCGCTCGTTTGCTGAAGGCAAACCAGAATGGGCTGATGTTGTCACCCTCATCCCAGTAGAGGCCGCGAGAGCGCCATTCACCGCGGCAGCCCCGTCGCCTTCTACCCTCTCATCTGTTCTTGCCTCTACACAGCGGTATCCCAAACTGGACGATCGGCCCACCTATGGAAATCCAATAGATTTCCGAGGATTGCGTCACGAGCCGGTGAACGAAGAAGGCGTTGTGTTCCTCTTCGGCATGGTCGCGCGTGAATTGGGCTACCTCGTCGAGGTCCTCCAGGCGGGCTATCCAGATTGTGAAGCCAAGAGACAGGTGGAGCCCGGCAAGTGGCAACGAGTCCGCATAGAATTTGAGTACGAAAGTCGGAACTTCCGCGATCACGGCCACTCACCCGGCGGCTGCGACATCATCGTCTGCTGGAGCCACAACTGGCAGGATTGTCCAACCGATCTAGAAGTTGTTGAGCTCAAGAGTGTCATCCGGACTCTGGCTTCAGACGAAGAGTGACCGAGCCTGCGATCCTAGCCGAACGCCCGCGAGCGCCTAGGAAGTGGCATGGGAATCGAACACACCGGAGTAGAAAACAACGGCTTAGGTCCACGATTCTGCGATAGATGGGATGAGAAGGACGGCCGTCCAGCGGTAGGCTGAGATCCAAACGGAACATGGATTCCAGTGAATCCAGGACGGGAGGGTCGATGAGCGTGCAAAGCAAGGCGAAGTCACCGGTCGGCCTCACGATGGGGGTGGACGTGGGAGACAAGTTCAGCCAGGTATGCGTTCTTGATGGCGATGGCGAGATTCAGGAAAAGGCTCGTATTCGCACCACACCGTCGGCGTTCGGCCAGTGGTTTCGGTCGGCGACGCCATCTGTCGTGGTGCTGGAGGCTGGCACCCACTCTCCCTGGATAAGCCGCCTCATTGCTGCCTGTGGTCACGAGACTATCGTGGCCAATCCTCGGCGGTTGCGCCTCATCTATCAGAATGACCGTAAGAGCGACCGGGTGGACGCTGAGTCTCTTGCTCGTCTGGGGAGGCTTGATCCTCGGCTCTTGTGCCCTATCAAGCACCGGGGAGCGGAGGCCCAGGCAGATCTCGCCCTTCTGCGCAGCCGGGACGCACTCATCCGGGCGCGCACGCTCCTGATCAATCACATGAGGGGAGCCTCCAAAGCGGTGGGCGGACGGCTGCCCAAGTGCTCGGCTAGAAGCTTCCATCACAAGGCCGGGGGGCACGTCCCGGCAGAGTTGGCGGCGTCGCTGGCTCCCGAACTGGAAACCATCGCCAGACTGACCGCCCAGATTCAGGATCTCGACAGACAAATCGAGGAGATGGCCACGACCAAGTACCCGGAGATTGCCGCCCTTCGTCAGGTGCCTGGTGTCGGTCCGGTTACGGCCGCCACCTATGTCCTTACCCTTGAAGACCCCGGCCGTTTCCCGCGCAGTCGTGCCGTCGGTTGCTATGTGGGGCTTCGCCCTCGGCAGGCCGACTCCGGTGATCAGAAGCCGCAACTGCACATCACGAAAGCCGGCGACGAGGCTCTCAGGTCTCTACTTGTATGCGCGGCCCAGCACATCCTCGGGCCATATGGCCCGGACACCGATCTTAGACGTTGGGGTCTCGCCCTGGCTGAGCGGGGAGGCAAGGCAGCCAAGAAGCGTGCTGTTGTTGCTGTGGCCCGGAAACTGGCAGTGCTGCTTCACAGGCTTTGGGAAACAGGAGAGATCTACGAGCCGCTGCGCAATGCGCGGCTCCGGGGCAAGGTGGGGCCGGTAGTCTAACAAGCATCTGTTGGTTGGAGCGTGATCGAGCGACGGAGACCACCCAACTACCCTGTCGGGGTGACTGCGAACGAACACTCGGGCCGATCGAGAGACGAGGCATGAATGTCTTTCAGGAAGGCCGTCCGTTAGATTGCAGCGCCCAGACTGGCCGGACCCCAACCTGCACCGAGGCGGGAAGGACTTGCTGCCTCAGATGAGTGCGTATGGAAGCATGGTCGTGGGTCGGTTCCGCTCGATTGGGAGATTGAAGGTCTCAGCCGCCCTTGACTGCGGCCGCCTTCTCATGGAAGTGTTCGTTTCCGCCATAGGGTGACGCTCGGCGCTTCAACGACCTGAACGAAAAGATCGACGGGATGGTGAGAAGGCAAGGGTAGTACTCTCCGATGGGCACTTGGCACTTCATGCCTGGCACTAGACACATCTCTTCCATGTTGATCTTGCCAGGGTTCACGAGATGACAGGACATTCACAAGGATCCAGGAGCCGCAATGGTGGAAGATCATAGCCTGCATTCTGTGCCAGTCGAGTGCTTGGGCTTTTCCGCTCGGCAGATCGAGTCGCTCCATGCTGACGACATAACCACTCTTGGCGATCTTCTCGATTTTGGTGCCGGCCTTGACCGATATCTGACGACCCTGGCTAGCGGCCAGAGCAAGAATCTCAACCGGATACGGCAGCTACTGACGCATCTCGGCAATTCTGAGCAGGATGCGCATGCGATTCAGCAGATCCGCGATCTGCCGCCCGCCGACCTGCCAAGAAGGAAGTTGGCACGGCCCTCCGGTCCCAGATCGGACTGGGAAGACCTGCTCAGCGCCTTGAAGGACAGGTCAGACCTGGGAAGGATTCCGGTCAGACAGCTTGGTTTGCAGCGCTCTCTCATGGGCGCTCTCCGTCGTAAGGGGGTCGCAAACCTGGGTGATCTCCTAGAGCAAGGCCCGGATGTTGAAAGCTACTTTCGGAGTTTGGGAGGCGTAGGACCGGTCAAGGCAAGGGCGGCGCGCGAATCGCTGGCAGTGGTGCTGAGGACCCTCTTGAGCGCCTCGGGCAACGATTCGCATGAGGCTATGCCAGCGCGTATTGGTGAGAAGGCGGAGGAAAGCGAGAGCGCAGTTCGTGCCATCAATGCCACAGAAACAGTTGTGCCAAATTCGGCACGCTCGGCAGTCCTGGACCGCGAGAAGCTGACCCGCGATCTAACGCACCTACTAAAGGCGCACCCGGGCCAGAACAAGCGGGAGCTTCTCAACGGGTTGGAAGCGATTGGTTGGCGGAGGTTGACCACCACGGACGTCAACGGCGTCCTTTACCAAAGAAGCGCGTCTTTTATTAGGGATGACTCCAGGCCGCCACATTGGAGCCTGGCTATCGAAGGACCGGCGACGCTGGCTTCGGTCGAGCCTGGACTGCCGTCTTCGCTGGTCCTTGGTCGCTACAGAGGACCTCAGCCGCGTTCGTGGCAGCAGGAGGCCCTTGACGCTTGGCTGGCTGCGGGACGACGGGGAGTAGTGGAGGCGGTTACCGGTACGGGCAAAACAGCGCTTGGTGTCATCGCCGCTGCTGACGCAGTCGCAAGGGGCCGCCCGGTTCTGGTCATTGTTCCGGGGCGTGATCTTCTTGATCAGTGGCATTACACACTTACACAGGAGATCCCATCCGCTCGCATCGGGCGACTTGGCGATGGGCATGGAGACTGTCTGGTGGATCACGACGTGGTTGTGGCTACGGTGCAGTCGGCCTCCCGCGTTGTCGTGCTACCCGATGGGTCGGGAGGGCTGATGATTGCGGACGAGGTCCATCACTATGGAGCCGAGAGTTACTCCTTGTCCCTCGAGGACGGTTTTGATGAGCGCCTTGGACTAACAGCGACCTATGAACGAAGTGACGACGGTGTTCTTCGGTACTTGGCGCCCTACTTCTCCGCTGACCCGGCAGAGGAAGGAAACGAGGTGGTCGCCAGGTGCGACTACGAGCGTGGCTTGGCTGACGGTATCCTTGCCCGTTTCCGGGTCGCTCTCCTGGCCGTGGGTTTTCAGGCCGCCGAGCAAGAACGCTATGAAGAACTCGATTCGATTGCTCGTCGAGCCCGGGCCTCGCTCGTTGATGACTACGGTTGTCCGTCGCAGCCCTTCGGTGAGTTCATGCATGCAGTAAGTCGACTCAGCGAGGGGGGCAACGACAACGGGCGGATCACCCGCTGCGCTCGTCGGTATCTGAGCGCGTTCACCAAGCGCCGGGCACTTCTTGCGGATTGCAGCCGCAAGCTGGATGCCCTGTCCGCCCTGGTCCCCGTGCTAGCGCGCACTCAGCGGGCTCTTGTGTTTACCGAGACTATTGATAGCGCCGCACAGGTGGCGGAGAGGCTTCGCAAAGCAAAGATCTTCGCTCATGCCTATACGAGTGATCTGAAAAGAGAAGAACGTCAAGCGTTGTTGTTTGATTTCAAGCAAGGCAGGGTGAAAGTCCTCGCTGCACCCCGCGTTCTGGACGAAGGCGTCGACGTTCCTGAGGCTGACCTAGGGGTTATTCTTGCTGCCAGTCACAGCCGTCGCCAGATGATTCAAAGGATGGGAAGAATCATCCGCCCCAAGAAGGATGGCCGTGCTGCGACTTTTATGATCCTATACGTTAAGGGAACGTGCGAGGACCCCGACCTTGGCGCATACGATTCGTTTCTGAACGAGGTCGTGGACGTTGCTGAGGATGTTCGAGCCTTCCCTCGAGGAACGAAGCCGGGTGACTTGCTCAGATGGTATTCAAGCGCCTAACGGGAGGAGCGGAGCACCCAACGAGGTCTCAATCCCGAGTCGGAATTGGCCAATCGCTTGAGGCGTACATTTATCCCACTTCAGTCTGCTATCCGGTGACATCGGGGAGCCATCCTCGCCTCCGAAGTCAGGTGTCTGCGGGCGCTTGCCCCGGGTCCCGCCCCCGGCTATGCTGGCCGCACATGGATAAGTACGACATGGAATCACCTGCCCCCTGGTCCACGTGGCCCCAAGCTTCAAGCAGCCATCCGTCTTCAAATCCCTGCCGGGTCATCGCTCACCTAGATCTTGACGCCTTCTTTGCTGCCGTCGAGGAGAACCTCGATCCCTCCCTCCGGGGTAAGCCGGTCATTGTCGGCGGCCAGGAGCGAGGAGTGGTGGCGACCGCCAACTATGAGGCCCGCCGCTACGGAGTGCACTCGGCCATGCCCATCCGTACCGCCCACGCCCTCTGTCCACAGGGGATATTTCTCCCCGGTCACCACGATCTCTACCGGGACTACTCGCGTCGCCTGATGACTCTTCTTGAGACCTATTCGCCCCTCGTGCAGCAGGTGAGCCTGGACGAGGCCTATGTGGATCTGACCGGCACCGAACGATTGTTCGGGCCGCCGGAGATGACGGCGAAGCTCATCCAGGAGCGGGTGAAAGAAGAGCTGGGCTTGAGCATCTCGGTGGGGCTTGCTTCTAACAAGCTGGTAGCCAAAGTGGCCTCTGACTACCGCAAACCGGCCGGTTTTACCGCGGTTCCTTGCGGAAGGGAGGCGGAGTTCCTGGCTCCCCTTGCCGCCCAGCGTCTGCCCGGTGTGGGCCCGGCTCTTCTTAAGCAGCTTCACGCATGGGGCGTAGAAACGATAGGGGATCTAGCCCAGGTACCTGTTCGCACGCTTGAACTCTCCCTGGGAGAGTGGGGAGAAGCACTGGCCCGGCGAGCCCGGGGAGAAGACGTGAGTCCCGTTACCTCAAAGCAAGAGATCAAGTCCATTTCCCGGGAGCATACCTTCGAAAAGGATGTATCTGATCCGAGACTACTTGAGTCAACCCTTATCTCGCTCACCGAAGACGTGTGCCGTCGGCTGCGCATGAGTTCTCTTGAGGCCCGCACGGTGACCCTCAAGATCAGATACGGGGACTTTGCCACCCATACCTGCTCACACACCTTGCCCCGCCCGTTGGACGTGGATGAGGCCTTCTTTGGGGAAGTGCGCGCTTTGTTTCACAAACACTGGCGGAAGTCCTGTCCCCTTCGCCTTATCGGGGTGGGACTGAGTAACTTCGCTCCGCGAGCCCGGCAGGATGACCTCTTTGACCAGGAGCTACCTCTTCTCCGAGAGATTGATCTCAAGGTGGACGCCATCCGAAAGAAGTATGGCAAGGACGCCATTCGTCGAGGGTCCACTCTCTCCGAGCGCTGAATAGTCCAAGCAAGCCGGAAGCCGCCCGCTCCAAGGGTCCCCCAAACGCCCGCGATTTTGGTGCGGTGTGACGCGAAGGTGCGAGCCGGCGTGGTACAGCAAATCGCTGCGAGATTGACCTGCAACGTGCCTCAGATGGCGAGATGAACAGCGCGTGCCGAGGACGAGGGACTCAAACAAATGAGTCCCCACTAAACTCGGTGCGATTCAGGTTGCATTGCTCGCCAGCGGTGCTATAGTGGCGGGCATGGCAGACAAACAGACAAACAGACAGGCATATGAGCTTGTCTAGTTTGGAGAGCCGTGGGTCGTATGTTGCACTGACCACGTATCTCAACGCTGTTTGGGGAATCTACTCAAAGGAACTGGCAGATGGTCACTATCATCGTCCGTTACGAGTCGAAGCCGGGGGTGGCAGACGCCATCGCGTCTGCGCTCGGTAAGCTGATTGCTCCCACGCGCAGGGAGCCCGGCTGCTTGCAGTTCGTCGTTTACAGGTGCCAGGAGGAGCCTGGTCAGTTCGTCATCTACGAGCAGTACACGGACGACGACGCCCTGGCCGCCCACCGGGAGACCGCGCACTATCTCGAGATGCATCAGATCGTCCCTCCCATGCTTGCCGGACGACAAAAGGGCCGATACGACGAGGTGGCGCCCGAGGGCGAGCTTGGTTCCCGGGGCGCGGGGAATCGCCTGCCAGCCCCCGACCCCGAGGAGGCCGGGCGATGAGCGGGCTGACCGGGTCAACGTCCCCGCTACAGGTGCGACCGGCGCAAGACTGCCGTTTCGACGAGGTTTCGCTTGGTGATGTCATGCTCCGTTTGGACCCTGGAGACTGCCCTGTCCGAACTGCGCGGCAGTTCCGAGCCTGGGAGGGCGGCGGGGAGTACAACGTGGCCAGGGCCCTGCGGCGCTGCTTCGGGCTGCGCACGGCAGTGGTGACGGCGCTCGCCGACAACGAGGTCGGGCGCCTCCTTGAGGACCTCATGCTCCAAGGAGGTGTGGACCTCTCGTTCCTGCGCTGGGTGCCCTTCGAGGGGATCGGGCGTCGAGTTCGCAACCCTACTAATTTTACCGCAAGGGGTTTTGGGGTCCGCGGCGCGGTGGGCACCGCGGACCGCGCCAACAGCGCCGCGAGCCAGATCCGAGTCGGTGAGGTCGACTGGGAGTACATCTTTGGTGAGCTGGGAGCGCGTTGGTTTCACACCGGTGGCATCTACGCTGCCCTGTCTGAGACGACTCCGGCCGTGATCGAGGAGGCGATGCGCGTCGCCCGGCGTCACGGCACCGTGATCTCCTACGACCTCAACTATCGGCCCAGCCTATGGAACGAGATCGGCGGAAAGCCTCGGGCCAGAGAGGTCAATCGCAACTTGGCACCGCTGTGCGACGTGATGATTGGCAACGAGGAAGATTTCACAGCCAGCCTGGGCATCGAGGTGCCGGGGGGTGACCCCAACTTCGCCTCGGTCGAGACGGACAAGTTCAAGCAGATGATCGGGCAAGTGACCAAGGAGTTCCCGAACTTGAAGGTGGTGGCTACCAGCCTCCGGACGGTGCGCACGGCGACCTTCAATGACTGGGCGGCGATTGCCTGGTCCTCCAACGGTTTCGTCGAGTCGATTCAGCGGCCGAACTTAGAGGTATTCGACCGTGTCGGAGGAGGCGATGGCTTTGCCTCCGGGTTGATCTACGGTCTCATGCAGAAGGGTGACCTGCAAGTTGCGGTCGACTACGGAGCTGCACACGGGGCTTTGGTTATGACGACCCCCGGCGACACCAGCACGGCTAATGTGGCCGAGGTGGAGAACCTCATGAAGGGCGGCAGTGTACGGATTCAGCGTTAGCGCCATTTACCTCCAGGCGAATCCCGTTTTGCCTCGGGCCAAAGGACCCTGGCTATCTTTGGGGCTCCGAACCAGGCGGCCTTCGTGGACAGAGCTTGATGGAGGAGATGACGGGCCTGTCATCTGCCCTCCGGGAGCGAAGGATCTCATTACCTGTCGGAGGGTCTGGGTGATGCAGTGCATAAGGGGTGCGGGAAGACCCAGGACTGTTGTTTAGGTTCACTCGCAGCCAGCACAACAAGGCGGGTCTTAATGCCGCTCACGGCATGATCACGACCCAGAGAAGCGACGATTGGAGAGTCATGCGTGGCACAGTTCGGGTGGCGGTAGGGTCATTGGTGGCCGCCCAGTCCATACGGAGACTTTGCGGCCTTGTTCCGTCGCGTGACGAGGACTCATCTCGTTGGCCCGCGACCCGTTGTCATCGCACGCGTGATGCTTCCTCGATCGCCTACATGGCCTGTTTCCCGCGGAACTCGGACGACGGGCGTGTCGCCGGCCTTCTTCGCGAGGCGACGTCGCTCGGGAGCGTGTCGGGAGCGATTGCAGGGTGACATCGCTGGCCCGGCCCGAGCGCGTATACCCAGGGTACGTCTTCGACCTCGATGGCACCGTGTACCTGGGCGACGCGTTGTTGCCGCATGCGGTCGAGACGATAAGAGAGCTTCGCCGCAGAGGGTCCCGCGTAGTGTATGTGACAAATAAACCGCTCGAGACCGCTGATGACTACGCGAGGAAGTTGACCCACTTGGGCCTGCCGACCACGCGAGCCGACGTCGTGACATCGGTAGACGCGCTGGTTGTCTACCTCCGGCGCGAACATCCGCAAGCGACCCTGCTCGCAGTAGCTGAGCAGTCCGCGATCGACGAACTGTCCGCAGCCGGCTTCACGCTGACGACGACACCGTCGCAAGCCCAGCTCGTGGTCGTCTCCTTCGATCGGACCTTCGATTACGAGAAACTGAACGCGGCCTTTCAGGCGGTGCGTTACGGGGGCGCGGCGATAGTTGCCACCAACCCCGATCCTTACTGCCCGACGCCCGAGGGCGGGATTCCCGATTGTGCCGCGATGCTGGCGGCGATCGAGGCCTGCTCTGGCGCAAAAGCGGAGGCCGTGGTGGGCAAGCCGAGCGTCCACATGGCGCGCGCGCTCCTCGACAGGCTCACGATGTCTGCTCAGGACGTCGCTGTCGTCGGTGACCGCCTGCTCACCGACATGGCCATGGCGCGCTCACTGGGCATGACCGGCATCCTGGTCCTGACCGGGGCGACCCATGCCGACAGCCTTCTTGGCGCTCCAGTTCAGCCTGATTACCTGATCGATTGGCTCAGCGAACTTCTGCCCGAAGGTCTTTCACCACACGGGCCCGAGAGTTCGTAACCGTCAGGACAGCGCGGAGCGCGATCGAGACGGGCTCTCCATCCTCATCCAGAAATCGGCCCGCGAAGAAGTCATGCTCATCAACTGCTGGTCTCTGTAGCAGTCGCTCCGGCCGGCGCAGGAGATCCCGTGCCTCGCAGATCGTGGACTTCCCGATGTTGTTGCCCCGACGAGCAACGTGTTCCCGTTGAAGCCAACGCGTCCAGTCTCGACGCCACGGAAGTTGGCGATCTCAAGCGACCTCACCTCCATACACCGACTCCTTCCGCGAACAACTCCGCTTGTTCGAGGACTAGCTCGACCGCCTTCTCTTCGAGGTCTGGTAGGTAGTCATACTTGGCGAGCAGGCGACGGACCTTGGCGCGCATCGCAGCGTGAACAGACTCCTTCTTGAGGATTGCCTGCCTCGGTCGGAGAACCGTGGAGCTGCTCGTCGAAGCTGACCGTGAAGAGGCACTTGGCCGGTCGTTCCAGCTCCAGGCGAAGGAGTAGGCGCTAGAGCGGCAGGGCAGCGCGTCGTCCGCGAGCTTCTCGAGTCGCTTCTCAAGTCGCCTGGGCGCGGGCGTCCTCAGGTCTTCGAGCATCGCCTTCACGGTAGCGAACCCTACGTACGGGAACGGCTACCGCGCCGCGAACCGACGCAGCCGGCGTTCCTTGAACCAGGGTCGCCGTGCAATCCGGGCCGGCCGGAGGTGGCCGTAGACGAGGATGCCCGGCCGGGCCGCATCTCGCGCAGCACGTTTTCGGGGGCAAGCTCTCGACGATATCGGCGAAGGAGTTCGCCGACGCGATTGACCTCAGTGAGGTCGTCGAACTCTACGTTGTTCGCGAGTTCGCTGAGTGTGCGACCGAAGAGAATACGGAAGCTTTGAAGTGGTCGCTTTCAAAGATCGAAGTGGTCGCGCGAGAATGCAAGCCAAACGCAGCTTTCAACGGGTTCCGCGGCATTCTCGCGAAGGGTGCGGGCAATGTGTTTGTCGAGCAAGCCCTTACACGGTTGCGAGGCGTAGTCCTTTTAGGTATTCTCCGCGTGACCATGAGCCCCTGGCGTCTCTTGAAACAGGTCCGGGAGTTGCAGCTCGTACCCGAGGCGATCGTCGTACACGACCCCGGAGCCGCGAAAGAAGCAATGAGAACCAGCGAGACGGCCTTGTTTTGCTCGGCGGCACTCGTGACGAACTGTCACACCGCTCGTAAAAGCGGCTAGAATGATGAAGTTCTGAAATGGCAGCGCGGTTTGCCTGCGGGTCGCGCATATGGTTGATCACTTCCGAGTTCTATTCTCACGAGGAGAGCGCTGAGCCGATGGACTACATTTCGAGGAGAATCAGACCTAACGAGAGCCCGTGGCTGGGATTCCGGGCGCATGATGAGACCCCTCAGGGTGACGGAAGGCGAGCATTCGACTGATGGACGAGAGGTCATACATCGAACTCGGACCGGTCAGTCGTGTCGTAGCCCCCGTCAGGGGGCAGGTGCTCGCGATGGTGCGCGACGCGATTCTGACACATGCATGGAAGCCCGGCGACCGTCTTGTCGAGCGAGATGTCTGCGAGAGGACC
Organism: uncultured Actinomycetes bacterium; assembly: GCA_963775295.1. Lineage (GTDB taxonomy): Bacteria > Actinomycetota > Thermoleophilia > RBG-16-64-13 > RBG-16-64-13 > JAMDEO01. The sequence goes on along the minus strand of CAVZIK010000006.1, from coordinate 3,476,306 downwards.
GGCGCGAGCCGCTCGTCTGTGCGTGAAGTATTCAGGCAACTGGAGACCGAAGGCCTTGTCGCCACGCTTCCCAACAAGGGCGTCATAGTCCGGGTTCTCTCGACCAAGGAAGTGGAGGACGGGTACGCAATAAGCGGAGTGATCGAAGCCTACGCTGCTCGCGAGTTCTGCAAGAACGCGACTGAGGATCACGTCGCCGGTCTCAAGACTGCGTTCGACAGTCTCGAAACTGCCACAGCAGGGAACAGTGCGGCCGCGGCCCTCTCCGCGAATGATCTTTTCTTCGAGGCGCTTGGACGAGGGGCAGACAACGTGTTCCTTGAACAGACGCTTAGCCGGGTGCGCGGCCTGCTTCTCATGGCTCGAAGCGAATCCATAACGAGCCCCGGTCGAATTCGCGAGAACCTGGAAGAAATCCGCGTGATCTTTGAGGCAGTTGTTGGTCGCAACGAGGAGGTAGCGGCGGAAGCCGTCAGAGAACACGCGTTCAATGCTGGCCGAACGGCCATGGCCGCAATTGGCGAGTGGTCGAGTGAGGTAGCTCGCTAAGAGAGAGAGTCACCGGGCCGGACGCCCGAAGGCCACGATTCGAGTAAATGAATCGAGCTCGAGACTTGCCCCACCGACGAGAACTCCGTCTACATCCGGCTGGGTCATCAATTCATCGATGTTGCCGGCGTTCACGCTGCCTCCGTATAGGATGCGAATCCGGCGAGCGGCCTCCAGGCCCAAGTCCGAGGACACGCAACCGCGGACAAATGCTATGGCGATTTGGGCAGCCTGTGATGTCGCCGACCTGCCCGTGCCTATGGCCCACACGGGCTCGTAAGCGATAGCCAGCCTTTGCGCTTCGAGTGGCTTCACCGACTCGATTCCTGCCCGCACCTGGTCAAGAAGGACCTTATCGGTGAACCCCTGATCACGTTGGTCCTCTGTCTCTCCGACGCACAGGATCACGGAAAGGCCATGATCCAGGGCCGCTCTGGTCTTCATGCCTGCTGTCTGGTTAGTCTCGCCGAAGTGCTGACGGCGCTCAGAGTGACCGACGATCACGCTGCTCACGCCCATATCTGCAAGCATCCCTGGGGCGATTTCCCCGGTGTAGGCGCCGTCCCGTTCCCAGAAGACATCCTGAGCCCCCACAGCTATTTCGGTGCCTCGGGCAGCTTTGATTGCCTCGAACAAGCCGACGAAAGAAGGCGCGACAACCACCTCCCGGTCCTTCAACGCACCTAGCTGGCGGGCCAGTTTCTGTATGAACTCCGCCCCCTCGCGGCTAGTCTTGTTCATCTTCCAATTGCCTGCAATGAGTGGTGTGCGGCTAGCCGACATTGCTCAACTCCCGATCCAGGCCCTCTCTGAGCGCGGCAAGTTGCTTGCGAAGCTCGGCCGGTAGCCTGTCGCCGAACTGGTCGTAGTACTTGGAGAGACCGTCGACTTCGTTCAGCCAGCCCTCTTTGTCGATGGTCAGCAGTTCCTTCATCGCGGTTTCAGAGATGTCGAGACCGGAGAGGTCGAGCTCGCCCGGAGCCGGCAGGTAGCCGATCGGGGTCAAAGCGGCTTCGCCCTTGCCTTCCACCCGCTCGAAGATCCACTTGAGCACGCGACTGTTCTCGCCGTAGCCCGGCCACAGGAACTTGCCGTTGTCGTCCTTGCGGAACCAGTTGACGAAGAACACCTTGGGCAGCTTGTCCCGGTCGGTGCGGTCGGCGAAGGACAGCCAATGGGCGAAGTAGTCACCCATGTTGTAGCCGCAGAAGGGCAGCATGGCAAACGGGTCGCGCCGCAGCACGCCGGTCTTGCTGAGGTTGGCGGCGGTGGTCTCGGAGCCGGCGGCGGAACCCATGAACACGCCGTGCTCCCAGTCGAACGACTGGTTGACCAGCGGGATGGTGCTGGCGCGACGGCCGCCGAAAAGGAAGGCCGAGATGGGCACGCCGGCTGGATCCTGCCACTTGGGATCGATGACCGGACACTGGCCGGCCGGAGCCGTGAAGCGCGAGTTGGGATGGGCAGCTTTGCGGCCTGTCTCGGGGGTCCAGTCGTTGCCTTCCCAGTCGATGAGATGGGCCGGAGCGTCGACGCCCATCTCTTCCCACCAGATGTCTCCCTCGTCCGTGAGGGCGGTGTTGGTGAAGATGCTGTTCTCCTTGCAGCTCTCCATGGCGTTCGGGTTCGACGCGTAGGACGTGCCCGGGGCTACGCCGAAGAAGCCGGTCTCGGGGTTCATGGCGTACAGGCGGCCGTCCTCGCCCAAGCGCATCCAGGCGATGTCGTCACCCACACAGGTGACGGTCCAGCCGGGCAGTGTGGGCAGCATCATGGCCAGGTTGGTCTTGCCGCAGGCGCTCGGGAAGGCACCGGCGACGTAGTGGGTCTTGCCCTCGGGCGACGTCAGGCCCAGGATGAGCATGTGCTCGGCTAACCAGCCCTCTTTGCGGGCCATGGAGGAGGCCACGCGCAGCGCCAGACATTTCTTGCCGAGGAGAGCGTTGCCGCCGTAGCCCGATCCATACGACCAGATGGATGGCTCTTCCTGGAAGTGGACGATGTACTTGCGTTTGGGATCGCGCTCGCACGGCCAAGGCACGTCGGCCTGGAGCGGGGCAAGTGGAGCGCCGATGGAGTGCATGCATGGGATGAACTCGCCGCAGATGCCGAGCGCTTCGAGCACCGGCAGGCCCACCCGGGTCATGATGGACATGTTGACCACCACATACGGGGAGTCGGTGATCTCGATGCCAATCTTGGAGAACGGCGAGCCCACCGGACCCATGGAGAACGGGATCACGTACATGGTCCGGCCTTCCATGCAGTTCTGGAAGATCCGGATCATCCTCTGCTTCATGTCGTTGGCCGGGACCCAGTTGTTCGTGGGGCCGGCCTCGTTCATATCGGCCACGGCGATGAAAGTGCGGTCTTCGACGCGGGCCACGTCGCTCGGGTGTGAGCGGGCCAGGAAGCAGTCGGGCCTGAGCGCCGTGTTCAGCGGCGTGAACGTCCCCTGTTTGACCAGGAGATCGCATAGGTACTTGTACTCCTCCTCGGAGCCGTCGCACGTGAACACGTTGTCCGGCTTGCAGAGTTCGACGACTTCCGTGAGCCAGCCGAGCAGTTCCTTATGCTGAGTGATCGCGTCAAGCGCGGCCATTGTCCTCTCCCTTTCTGTCCTTGGGTGTCCACTGCTCACTGGCTGCGAGAGGCCCTTCAACAACAAGACATTGCCTCCCCGCGTCGTCCGGCCAAAATCAGGGCCTGCCTGGGCCGAATCCTAGCATGCTGCCCTACAAACAGACAAGCTGATTGTCAGACCACCAGACAATGCGGCACAATGCGGGCCAGTGGAGCCGCACCCGTTGTCCTTCGGGGCCCATGTTGTCCGCCGGCGAGATGTTGAGCGGCTTGCTCTGCAGCCGCATTGTGAGGATTGAAGAAGCGTCGAGTGGCTTGTTATAGTTGGCCAACTAACAGACAACCAGACAAGCAGACACAGTGTCTTGGGCACCATCAGGGAAGGTCGAATGCCAAGATGGCCACGAGGGAGCCAAAGGCGGTTCTAGCGCTAGACCAGGGAACCACTGTTTCTAGGGCGATAGTGTTCAATCAAGACGGCTTGCTGCTTGGGATGGCTCAGCGCGAGTTCACTCAGCACTATCCCCAACCCGGATGGGTGGAGCACGACCCAGAGGACCTCTGGCGGAGCCAACTTCAGGCGGCGCGGGATGCTGTCGTCGCCGCAGGAATCGGGCCCAGAGATATCGCCGCGATCGGCTTGACCAATCAGCGAGAGACCATGGTCTGCTGGGACAAGGAGACAGGGCAGCCACTCGGTAACGCCATTGTCTGGCAATGTCGGCGTACCGCCGAGCGGTGCAACGAACTGATTTCGCAGGGCTACGATGAGTTCATCCGCGCACGCAGTGGTCTACCACTCGACCCGTATTTCAGCGCAACGAAACTCGAGTGGATCTTGAAGCATCATCCCGACGCTCCGTCCTTACTCGCTGAGGACAGGTTGCGCGCCGGAACTGTCGACAGCTTCCTGGTGTGGCGGCTCACCAAAGGCCGCTGCCACGTTACGGACTACAGCAATGCGTCTCGGACCATGCTCTTTGGTCTACGGTCGCTGGAATGGGAGGACGAACTGCTCGACCTCTTCGGTATTCCGCGGTCGATCCTTCCCCAGCCGCAACCATCCTCAATGCTTTTTGGCCACATCGACGCCGAGTGGCTGGGGGCGGAGATACCCATTGCCGGCATCGTCGGTGATCAGCAGGCCGCTCTCTTTGGGCAAGGGTGTTTCAATGCCGGTGACATTAAGAATACCTACGGGACCGGTTGTTTCCTCTTGATGAACGTTGGAAAGGCGCCGGTTCGATCCACGCACGGACTCGTCTCCACCGTGGCGTGGGGCCTGGGTCCCGACCGGAAGGACGTTCGCTACGCTCTCGAGGGCTCCGTGTTCATTGCGGGGGCGGCCGTACAATGGCTCCGCGATGGGCTCGGAATCGTTGATTCGGCCGACGAGATCGGTGCGCTCGCCTTATCGGCCAAGGACAACGCGGGCGTGTATTTTGTCCCAGCTCTCACAGGTCTGGGAGCGCCCTATTGGGATCCAGCGGCCCGCGGGCTGCTGATTGGCATCACCCGGGGAACAATCCGGGCTCATATAGCGCGAGCCACGGAGGAGGCGATCTGCTACCAGACGCGTGCGGTTCTCGACGCGATGACCGGAGATGCGGGGGTGTCTCCATCCTTCCTGCAGACGGATGGCGGTGCCAGCGGCGACGATTTCCTCCTGCAGTTCCAGGCTGACGTGCTGGGGATACCGGTCCAGAGGAGCGTGCTCCGCGAGACAACGGGGTTTGGTGCGGCTGCTCTCGCAGGGATCGCAGTCGGATTCTGGCCTTTGGACAAGGTGGGTCACCTTCATGCGTTGGAACGTTCGTTCTCACCGGTCATGGATGAACCTGCTCGAGAGGCGCTCTATAGGGAATGGTGCCGCGCAGCGGAGCGGGCCATGAAATGGTGCCACTGAAATGGAAGGCGGTGACCGCCGTCCTTAACGACGGCGTGGTGCCCAAACGTAGCAAGTTTGCCAACGTAGTTCAGTCCAGGAGGTAGGAGGAGTCATGAAGAAGACCAGGGTATACATTCTCGGAGGAGGGTCGCTCGCCATCGACGGCTACCGGCTCTGGTGGAATCAAGGGCCGAGCGGTGACGTTCGGATTCCGGTGTACAGCGTACTCGTGGATCACGAAGAGGGCCTGTTCCTATTCGACACAGGCTTCGACTTGGCGCATGGGTCGAAGTTCTGGGCCATCGATAGCCCTATCCAGTCTTCCGAGGAGACGCTGCCCAGCCAGCTTGCCAAGCTTGGGTTTAAGCCGGGAGACGTCACCCACGTGATGCACTCCCATCTGCACTACGACCATGTAGGCGGCAACAAGTTCGTGACCCACGCGTTGTTCTTGCTCCATGAGAAGGAGTTTGCCGAGGCCAAGGATCCGCAGCCGTTCGAAGCCGGGTATTCGGACCTTAGCTGGGCGCCGCAGCTCGATAGGTCCGTTCCGGGGACTTCAGGCGCCGCGACGCCGGAAGGTTCGCCGAGATTCGAGCTGCTTACCGGTGATGTGGAAGTGGCGTCCGGCCTGTGGCTCTACGAGACGCCTGGCCATTCCGCTGGTCACTACAGTATGCTGGTCGAACTTGCCGACAGGAAGCCCATGATCTTTGCCGGGGACGCGGCCTATTCGCCCAAGAACCTCGACAATCTTATCGCTCCCGGCATCCACCTCGACGCGGTCAGCGCTGTCAAGTCGCTCGCGCGTTTGAGAGATCTGAGGGCCGAGCACGGCGCCGAGATCTTCTTCTCACACGACTACCCGTCCTACGAGACCTACCTCAAGTCGCCGCAGTGGTACGAGTAACCAAGATGGCGCCAACTGACTCGAGCGTGTCACGGGTTTGAGCCATTTGAAAGAACAAGACACACCTCAGCGGAGCAAGGAGAACTTCTGATTTGCCGTCTCATGACCACCTCAAACCATACGCGGGCCTGCCCCTTGGCGGGCGGAGGTCTCGATTGATTCGAGGCGCCGTCGAAATGCACAGAGGGAGGAGACCCATATGAGGCGCTCTGAGAACCTGGGCAGCCTTCCCGATCGGTGCGACGTGTTGGTCATCGGCGGTGGGGCGACCGGACTGGGGGTTGCAGTCGACAGTGCCAGTCGCGGCTGCTCCACGATTCTTCTTGAGGCAAGGGATTTCGCGCATGGGACGAGTTCGCGTAGTACCAACCTGATCCATGGCGGCGTCCGCTACTTGGAGCAGGGAAACATTGGGCTGGTACGCATGGCCCTCCGAGAACGAGGTCTGTTGATCAAGAATGCGCCGCATCTCGTCCACGAAATCGAGCTGGTTTCACCGGCGTATTCGTGGTGGGAACGTCCGTTCTACGGTGCGGGGTTGAAGTTGTACGACCTCATGGCCGGTTCGCGCGCCTTTTCGCCAAGGCGTATTCTGAATGCCGAAGCCACTCAGGCGCTGGCTCCGACGGTCCAACCCGCCGAGTTGCGGGGGGGAATCGCCTACAGCGATGGCCAGTTCAATGATGCGCGGATGGCGATCTCTCTGGCGCATACGGCGGACAACCTCGGAGCCTTGCTGCTCAACTACACACCTGTGACTGGGTTCGTGAAGGCCGCGGGCAAGCTGAGGGGTGTGGTCTTCACGGATCTCGAAACGGGCAGTGAGCACACGGTGCACGCGCGAGCGGTGATCAACGCCACCGGGGTCTTTGCAGACATGTTGAGGCGGATGGACGAACCGGACGCACATGGCGTTCTGGCAGTCAGCCAGGGCACGCACTTGGTTCTTCCGCAACGCTTCTTGCCTGGCGACACCGGAATCGTGGTTCTGCGCACGAAGGACGGACGCATCTGCTTCATGTTGCCCTGGGGAGGGCGCACCCTCGTTGGAACGACGGACACCGCGGTCTCGGGTCCTACGGTTGAGCCGAGACCCACAACGCAGGAAATAGACTTTCTCATGGAGTGCGCGGCCACCTATCTGACGGGAAACCCGTCGGTCGACGACGTGCTCTCAGTCTTCACTGGCCTGCGTCCACTTGTCAAAGGCAGCACTGAGAAAACCTCTGCTCTTAGCCGCGATCACTCGATCTTCGTGAGTGAATCCGGTCTGATCACTGTGGTTGGCGGTAAGTGGACGACGTACCGGCACATGGCGGCAATGGCTGTGGACCGCTTGATGGGTGTCTCCGGTTTCCCCAAAAGAGGATGCGTCACCAGCGACCTGCGGCTGGTAGGCGCAGAAGCTGCCGGGAGCCGCTGGGCCGAACTAGGCATCGAGGATTGCGTGGCCGACCGGTATGAACAACGTTATCCCGGTGCGCTCCACCCCGCATTGCCATACACGCGGGGAATGGTCGGGTATGCCATCGAGGAAGAGATGCCGGTCAAACTCGAAGATGTTCTCTCACGCCGGCTCCGTGCGCTGCGGCTCGATGTCCGGGCGGCGTTGGAAGCGGCCCCTGGCGTTGCGGACTTGATGGCCAAGATCCAAGGGCGCGACCAGAAGTGGGTAAGCAAGGAGCTTCGGGATTTCCAGGCAGTTGCGACGAATGCCCTCATTGAAGGATGACTACTGAACCTCTTCTGTCCAGGGAACTCGTGGCTTACGACCGCGGAAGGGGTTCGCGGCGTGATGACCACATGGCGCGTTGTCATGAAAGGAGGAGCGGGCATGTTGGAACCTCGATCGACTCTTGCTATGCCCCCCGTGGTAGCTGATTGAGGTTCGGATAGGTTCGCCAGCGGATCGGTCTAGCTTCGCCGGTCTGTTGGCAGGCAATGGCGGGCTTGGCTACCCCTTCGAGAGTCCGCCATTGCCCGTTGGGTGAGAAACCACCGGTCGTGCGAACAGCGCTGAAATTCACGGCCCAAGAACGTCGCGGGCGATCCTTAGGCGTGGGCAGGGCCGCGACGGCCCATCAAAGACCTCCCCCCGCGTCAGCCTTAGGCCTCTCGAATTTTGCAGTGCAGTCTCCGGCACGCGGGCTCACAAAGACGAACGTCTACTCAGCCGATCTGAAGGGGTTGCATTGCGGGCGAGTAGTGCTATAGTGGCCCGGCATGGCAGACAAACAGACAAACAGACAGGCATATGAGCCGGTCTTGTCTGGGTAGCCGTGGGCGTGACGGCGAGAGGGGACAAGGTTATTCCTGAATATGGGTGCTGAGGATCAGACCTGGCGGCCGTATCCGGCAGATGTCCAGATAGCCCGGGGCAAGCTGGTAAACGGGCTGTTTGACCTTCGGGCAAAGATGGCGGTCGCCCTCAGCCTCGCCAAAGACAATGACGACAGCTCGGCGCTCAAGGAGCTGTGCGGAATCGTTGGAGACTTGATTGAGGTCTTGGGGGACACATTCTTGTACAGTCAGGACGCTTTGCTCAAGGAGGGTCCTCATGACCCACCACCGGGGTGATCCGGCGGGCCATCCTCGCCTCAAGGAGGATGAATGATCGTCGGAACAGCAAACTTCGGGCTCAAGCCAATCAGTCGGGTGGCGGCTCCTGTGCGAGAACAGCTCCTGGTGATGACTCGGGATGCGATATTGTCACACGTATGGAAGCCAGGCGATCGGCTTGTGGAGCGGGATGTCTGCGAGCGCACCGGCGCCAGCCGCTCATCGGTGCGCGAGGTCTTCAGACAGTTGGAAACCGAGGGGTTGGTCACCCCGGTCGCCAACAAGGGGCTCGTCGTCACTGTGGTATCTGCCAAAGAAGCGTCGGACGCCTACACGTTGCGCGAAGTGGTCGAGACGTATGCCGTTCATGGGTTCTGCGAGCACGCCACTGTGGAAGACATCCGAGCCCTTGGGGATGCATTCGAAGACTTGTGCAGGGCCACTGAAGAGGGCAACCCCACGGAGGCGCTCGCTGCCAACGACCGGTTTTTTGGAGTGCTGGCACGAGGCGCAGACAACGTGTTGCTCGAGCAGACTTTGGCCCGGCTGCGCGGCTTGATTCTCATTGCTCGTTGTGAGTCCATGCTGAGCCCAGGGCGACTCTTGATGAACCTGGACGAATTGCGCGCGATCTTCGAGGCCCTTGTCCGGCGCGATCGGACTGCGGCGCAAGAAGCCATCAACAAACACGCTGACAAAGCCTGCAAGACGGCCATGGTGGCCATCGCAGCGCGGGGAGGCGAGGACGAAGTCGCCCCCCCCAATATCGACCCTCAACAGACGACCGACCATCGGTGGTCGGAGCACTACACTGGAAGGAGGAGGATGAGTAGGCCCTTTGCGTAGGTGGAGGCGCACGATGTCATATTCCAGATATCATTCAGTCAATCTGGGAGGGGATTATGCCGTTTGAAGAAAGAGATGTCAGCGATAGCGGCGAGAAGGGAACCGGCAGCGGCAAGTACAGTCGTCGGGAGTTCCTTAAGATTGCAGGTATGGCCGGAGCAACGATAAGTCTCGGTGCTGGCCTTGGGGGCATCGTTGCCGCTTGCGGTGGGACCACGGCCACCACGGCGACCACGGCCGGGACGGGAACCACTGCGACCACGGCCGGGACGGGAACCACGGCGACCACGGCCGGGACGGGAACCACGGGTGGATCGTCCACTACTGTATCGGCTGGCGGCTCGGGCGATGCCGTCTCGTCGTTGCCCTCACAGTACCAGGGCTATTATGAAGGCGCCGACCAGCTCAAGGGCCCGAGTCCTCTCAAGGACTTCAAGCCGAAGAACGGACCGCCGTGGAAACTCGGCTACTCCAGCCCGTACGCGGGCAACACCTGGAAGGCGGGGGTCCGCACGCGTTTCGATGAACTGCTGCCAGTCTATAAGCAGGCTAATCTGGTAAGCGATCTGATAACCACCGAGTCGAACCTCAACACGACACTGCAGATCCAACAGATCAGGCAGTTGGTCGACCAGGGCTGCGACGGTATCCTGAGTTCTTCGGGTGACTCCACGGCTCTCAACGGGGCCATCGGGTACGCATACGATCACGGCGTCCCGTTTGTCATGTTGAGCTCGTTCGTGACCGAGCCCCACGCAATCAGCGTGTCGTGCAACAACTGGCTGTCCGGACAGAAGCAGGCCGATGCTCTTGCTAAGAAGATGGGTGGCAAGGGAGACGTCTTCGAGGTGGCAGGCATTCTCGGTTCCGCCGCCAACTTGAACACCGAGACCGGCGTGAAGCGCGCTCTGGCCGCCTACCCGGACATCAAGCTGGTTGGGACGGTGGAAGGCAAATGGACCGAGCCGGTGGCGCAGAGCGAAACTCTGAAATGGCTTTCCACGCATCCCGGAGACGTTCAGGGCGTGGCTACGCAATCGCCGGGTGAGATGGGCGCCCTCCAGGCGTTCATGCAGGCGAAGCGCAACATTCCGCCGTTCACACTCGGCGGGGTGCTCGGCCCGGCAGCGTACTGGAAGGATAATCAGAACTGGGTGGACATCGGATTCAACGTGTGGCCTCCCGGTGGCGAAGGGCAAGCGGGCTGGGAGACTCTCCTCCGCATCCTTCAGGGTCAGGGACCGCTTATTCAGTCGATTCTCTACCCGCCGTCGAGCTTTACATTCGCGGACCTCGCGACTCTGATTCCCGCGGGGACCCAGTACACCAACGACGGCTGGATCGAGCCTCCGTATCGTGACTGGGTGCCGCTCGACTTCATGAACTCGCTCTGGGCGAACAACCCTGTGGATCCGTTGCAGTGGAAGGCCAGTTGAGCCGGAGTTAGGTAGTCGGGATTGAATCGAGTCTGAAAAAAGGTTGGGAGCGGCTGTCTGCTCTCGGAGCAGGCAGCCGCAGCCCACGGTCGCTTTCAGCAGGCGGCGGCCGAGCAGATGTTCCCCTGAGGACGGAGAGGATAGTCTGTGGCACTTGGGCACGTGATGACGACCCCGATCCCCGTGGATTTGGTGGACGGGGACTGCGCAGTGATAGCGCGTTCGATCAGCAAGTCGTTCGGAGAGACGAGAGCCCTTCGATCGGTGTCGCTGTCGGCGCGACCGGGTGAGATTCATGCGGTTGTCGGAGAGAACGGCAGCGGCAAGAGCACACTCGCCAAGGTCATCGCTGCTGTACTTCCTCATGACAGCGGTGAATTCAAGGTCTTTGGGAAGACTCCAAAGAGTCCCAGCGCCGCACGCGCTTTGGGTCTGGCGATGGTGTTCCAGGAGATCCTCACAGCTCCGGGCGCAAGCATATTGGACAACCTCTATGTCGGCTCTGATCGCTTCTTCCGAGCTCGACTATCGGAGCAGGAGAAGAGGCGAAGGGCAGCAGAGCTGTTGCCACGGTTGTTGGGATTCGAGATCGATCTCCGTGCGACGACCGAGAGTCTACCGCTCAGCGTGCGCCAATGGCTGGTAATAGCCCGCGCGTTGCTAAGTGCCCCGCGTCTTCTGCTGCTGGACGAGCCCACGGCGGCCCTCGACCGGGAGAGCGCCAACCGACTGTACGACGAACTCGCTCATTTGAGAAGTGACGGGGTTTGCATCCTGGTTGTCACTCACCGCATCGCGGAGTTGGTCGCTTTCGCCGACCGGGTAACGGTGCTTCGAGACGGGGCCAACGCGGGTTTGCTTGAAAAGAGCGAAATCAATGAGGAGCGCCTCCTGAGGGCGATGAGTGGTGAAGAGCCGATCGAGGTTGCGGCCTGTGCTGAACCTTCTAGTTGCGTGACGGCCCGGCGACTCCTCCGTGTGTCAGACGTCAAGCTCGCGCCGAACTGCGACGCTATCAACCTTGACTTGCACGCTGGCGAGATTTTGGGCCTTGTGGGCCTCGAGGGTCAGGGCCAGGCAAGGTTCTTGCGTGCCATTTCGGGCATCTGGCAGCCGCATTCCGGAGAAATCAAGGCTGTAGCCGGCGACGCCTCCGAGGCGCCGATTCAAAACGCGAAGAACGCGGAAAAGGCCGGGATTTCGTACATTTCCGGAGACCGCAAGCAGGAGGGTGTGTTTCCCAACCTCTCGATCATCGAAAACTTCGGAATGCCGCTCTTCCGACACAGCAGAAGAGTCGGGTTCATCAACTATCGATCGATTGGCCGCATGTTCCTCGATCAGGCGGCACGACTCTCCATCCGTTATTCGCGGGTAAAGGCTCCGATCAGCTCGCTGAGTGGAGGCAATCAGCAGAAGGTGTTGATTGGGCGGTCTCTGGCGATGTCGCCATCGATCATCGCGCTCAATGACCCCACGAGAGGCGTCGACATCTCTACAAAACACGACTTCTACGACCTGCTGAGGCAACTTGCGGCCGATGGCAAGGGAGTCCTCTTCCTGTCGAACGAGATCGAGGAGTTCATGGGCGTTTGCGATCGGGTTGCCGTCTTCCGCAACGCATCAGTCTTCACTGTGCTCTCCGGGACTGAGGTTAATCCAGACCGGATTCTTGCTGCCATGTTCGGGTACAGCAGTGAAGCCCAACTCGGGAACGGGGGAGAGACCTATCATGCGTAGGTCAGGCAGAGCTCTTGGCGGAGCCTGGTACTCCGTCAGCCATCAGTATTCGATGTTCACTCCCCTCGCTCTGCTTGTGATACTGCTGATCGTCTCGGCAGCTCGCAGCCCGCACCTCTTTAGTGATGCTGGGTTTGCGGGTGCCTTGGCTGGCGCGGCTCCGATCATCCTCGCAGCGCTTGCCTTAACCCCCATCGCCATTGCCGGGCCTGCGGGTGTCGACCTTGCCATCGGGCCCCTCATGGGTTTCATCAATATCATGCTCGTCATCGAATTGCCGAAAGTGGGTATCACAAACCCGATCCTGATCTTCGCCCTGGCTATCCTGATGGGCGTGGCTTTTGAGATCTTCCAGGGAGCCGTCATTGCGATAGTGCGGTTGCAGCCGGTAATCGTCACTCTCAGTGGCTACCTCATCTTGGCTGGCCTGAACCTTGTGTTGCTTCCAGCACCGGGCGGAACTGCCCCCGAGTGGCTCAATAACTGGGTGTGGGGCAAAGCTGCGGCTCACACGCTGTCACCAGCCCTTTACGTACTAGTCTTCGTATTTGTACTGTGGTGGCTGCTCTCGCGCACCACTCTATTCCGGAATATCCGGCTTATGGGGGACGATGAGCGTACTGCCTATGCGAGCGGGATTCGCCTCATTCCAACCCGCATCATGGCGCATGTCATCACGGGGGTCATCGCCGGCGTTGCGGCCGTGATGTACACTGCTCTTATTGGTTCCGCGGACCCTCAATCGGGCACCACATTCACGCTTACAGCAGTCACCGCCCTGGTTCTGGGAGGCGCCAGCCTCGGCGGCGGCAGGGCCGGCGCTTTTGGAGCAGCCCTGGGCGCGATTGACATGTGGCTTATCTCTTATGTTCTCGCTACCTTCCAATTCGGCAAGGCCACGAGCTACGTGGTCCAACTGAGCACGGGTACCGTACTTGTCATATCTCTTCTCGTGGGTGGCCTCCTCTTGGGCGTTGCTCAATCGCGTCGCCGCCGAGGGAGTGCCGGAGGAGGATCCCGATGAACATGGACATGATCCCTGAACGGGAAGAGAAGAAGTCGGTCGAGGAAGGGCGCTCTGCCCGCGCGACGAAGTCGTTGCGCGCATACGCGGCGGTGCTCGGCCCCAGTCGCAGTCTGATTACTAGCGGTGCCATCCTCGTCATTCTGGTGGTTCTGGGTGGCTCGGTGGTCAGTGGTTTCTACACTTTGACGAACCTTCGTTCGTTACTTCTCTCGGCCGCCCTACTGGGGATGGTTTCGCTGGGACAAACCCTATGCGCGCTAGTGGGCGAACTCGACATGTCGATTGCCTTCATGGTCGGCGGTGGGAACGTCTTGTTCCTTTGGTTGGTCGGCATCAAGGGTGTGCCCTCTATCGCGGCATTGATCATTATCATCATATTCGCTGTAGTCATAGGGTCCATCAACGGCCTGATTAGCTATAGGCAAAAGGGTCAGTCTATCGTGGTGACCCTCGGCGTCGGAACAGCGATCCTGGCGGCGATCGAGATTCTAACGACGGGCGACATCAAGTCCGGGGGGACAATAACGGCCCAAGTCCCCAACTGGCTCGTTCAGGCGGGGTCGCCCACCGGTGGGTCTACCGGGCTCGGAATCGCACCAGCAGTGCTCGGTTGGGCCGTCATCATTATCTTGGCGCTGCTCTTTCTCGCGCGCACTTGGACCGGCAGAAGCATCTACGCTCAGGGTGGCAACCCTATAGCAGCGAGCAGGGCGATGATTTCCCAAAAGGTGATCTGGGTAGTCGTGTTCAGCATAAGCGCCATCATGGCGTGTCTCACCGGCATCATCATGCTGGGGTTCAGTGGCGGTGCCTTCTATGACATCGGATCACCTTACCTGTTTACGACCGTTGCCGCAGTGGTCGTGGGTGGCACGGCTCTCGCCGGCGGGCGGGGCGGCTACGCGCAGACCGTCTTGGGAGTTGCGATTCTGAGCGTGCTGACCGTTGTCCTCGTCGGCCTCGACCTCTCACCTGCTGCGCAGGAGATGGTGCTTGGGATGTTGCTGATTCCTCTGGTCGCTCTGTACGCCCGCGGGGCGCACGCTCGATCGCGCATTTGACGGTCGGGTTCTGCGCGGAACGGGCGCGGAATCGGACGATGTAACTGCCATGAATTCCGCCCGGTCTTGAAGCGGACCGTGCGGAAGAGGGCAGACGTGTTCTTGGGGGGTAAGACCTATTGAAATTAGGCGGGCCAGGCCCGCTGGGTGAGCCATTGCCAAAACTGGCCCTTGGCACGCCCTAAATGAGACTTGGGCGCAGAGAAAACCTCTACGCTTCCGGCCACCAGGCCCCGCTTATCGAGGGCGCGTGAGGTCAGCTGGATAGCAAAGAGACGAAGGAAGGAGACGAGAGATGGACGCGGCTGTAAGTCGGGTGCCCTTTGACCTGCTTAGGAGCTTCATGGAGGACGTGTTTCAGGCGATTGGCGTCCCTGGGGAAGACGCGCGCATCTGCGCTGATGTGCTCGTGGAGGCTGACAAGCGGGGGATCGATTCCCACGGAGTGGGCCGCCTAAAGCCGATCTACTATGACCGTATAGTCAAAGATAGGGTGCAGCAACCTCTGACCGACTTCGAGGTAGTTAGAGAAGAAGCCGGCACGGCGGTTGTCGATGGTCATCACGGCATGGGCATGGTGATTGCCGCACGCTGCATGGACATGGCGATCGAAAAGGCCAGCCAGCACGGAATGGGCATGGTCGTAGCCCGAAATTCCACACACTACGGCTACGCTGCGCACTACGCCTTGATGGCTGCGAAGAAGGACATGATCGGCGTGACTGGATCGAATGCGCGCCCGTCCATCGCCCCGACGCACGGCGTCGAGAACATGCTGGGGACGAACCCACTTGTCTTCGCCGTGCCCACAGACGAAGGGTTCGCTTTCACGAACGACTATGCAACCTCGATCATCCAGAGGGGCAAGATCGAGCAATGGGCTCGAGAGGGAAAAGACTGCCCTCCGGGTCTTGTGATCTTCCAAGATGGTAGGACTGAGACTGACTGCAAGAAGATTCTAGCGGGTCTTAACGATGGGACCTGCGCCCTGGCCCCGATCGGTGGCCTGACTGAGTTGACCGGTGGGCACAAGGGATACGGGTTCGCCACGATCGTTGAAGTTCTCTGCTCAGCGCTGCAGCAGGGGGCCTTCATGAAGCAACTCAGTGGACTCGATGAGGACGGGAACCGCGTTCCGTACGCACTCGGACACTTCTTCATCGCTATCGACATAGAGCACTTCGTCGCTCCCGAGATTTTTAAGAAGACCGCAGGCGACATAATGCGCGAACTTCGTGCATCCAAGCGCGCCTCAGCCGACCAGCAGATCTACACCTGCGGAGAAAAGGAATATCTGACCTATCAGGTCCGCAAGGACAAGGGTGCCCCGGTGGACGAGGTCGTTCAGAGGCAATTGTGCGCTATGCGCGACGAGCAAGAGTTGTCGTACGTGTTCCCGTTCGAGAGCCAGTAGTGGGGGGATGGCACAGACACTTTGACACTGGGCGGATTGACCCTGCAATGCCATCCGCCAGTTAGGGAAGACATCGAGATGAGAAGGCAAAGGAACATCTATGACTAAGATTGCCATCAACGGATTTGGGCGGATAGGCCGTCTATTCTTGCGGGCTGCGACCGAGCTAGCTGGCGACTTGGAAGTCGTGGCTGTCAACGATCTGACGACCGCCCCCGTCCTCGCCCATCTGCTCAAATACGACAGCGTCCAGGGAGTCTGGGGGGGCGACGTACGACATTCCGACGACAGCATCGTGTTCAACGGAAAGGCTATCCAAGTGGTTTCCGCGGCAGACATTGCCCACCTGCCCTGGCGCGAAATGGGAGTCGACATCGTGCTGGAATGCACCGGCCGGCATACCGACCGCACCGGAGCGGCCAAGCACCTGGAACGCGGCGCCCGCAAGGTGGTGATAAGCGCCCCGGCGAAAGACCCGGACCTCACCATTGTGATGGGGGTGAACGACGCCGAGTACGACCCGTCGCGCCACCACATCATCTCAAACGCATCCTGCACCACCAACTGCCTGGCTCCGGTGTGCAAAGTTTTGGTCGACTCGTTTGGCATCGAGCAGGGTTTCATGACCACCGTCCATGCCTACACCAACGACCAGCGCATTCTCGACCTGCCCCACAAGGATCTCCGGCGGGCTCGGGCGGCGGCGCTTTCGGTCATTCCCACCTCCACCGGCGCGGCGCGCGCCATTGGTCTGGTGATTCCCGAACTCAAGGGGAAGCTCGACGGATACGCTCTACGGGTGCCGGTGCCCGATGGCTCGGTCGTGGACCTTTCTGTGACTTTGGAGCGGGCAGCCAGCATAGAGGAGATTAACGCGGCTATCAGGGAGGCCGCGGAAGGCCCGCTCGCTGGGGTTCTCGAGTACACCGAGGAACCGATTGTAGGGTGCGACATCGTCGGCAACCCCCACTCCGCGATCTTCGACTCCGCTCTCACGATGGTCATGGGACGGCAGGCTAAACTCGTCATCTGGTACGACAACGAGTGGGGGTTCTCCAACCGCATGGTGGACCTGTGCCGGATGATTGGAGGGAATGGGCCAGCGTTCATCCACACCGACTCACCGCGTCCGTAGCGTGAGATCTTTCTCCACGCATGGACTCCCGGCTCTGCGAAACGAAGGCGGCGTTAGGTGCGGGCGAACCTCCTTCCCCGCAAGGTCGGCGACCAGGCTGTCTTCGAATCGGTGGCGGGTCGCGCCCCCCGCTCCCCGCCGCGATCGTCGGCAGGAGAATCCCCCAAATGTACACAGGGGGATTCTCCTGGTGAGGTCCATGTCGACGATGTTCGTGGGGGATCGTGTTGATACTGGCGCTTAGTAGCATGACAACAGGCCCGCTGGCAACCAGTCACACCGAGATCCGGTGGCATGCGCGCGGTGGTCAGGGTGCCGTGACAGCCGCCAAGATGGTCGCCGAACTGGCTCTCGGCCAGGGCAAGTTCTTTCAGGCTTTCCCCGAGTACGGTCCCGAGCGCTCCGGTGCTCCTATCGTCGCTTTCACTAGAGTGAGCGACGAGCCGATCCAGGTACATTGCGGGATTGAGAACCCGCAAATCGTCATCGTGCTCGACCCCTCGCTCTTTGGATCGATCGATGTCACTAAGGGCGCGTCCGAAGACGCGATTGTGCTGGTAAACAGCGAGATGTCGCCGGCTGAGCTTCGCGTTCGCTACAACATCAAGGGCAGACGTCTGTTCACCATCGATGCTACGGGCATAGCCGTGGAGACCATTCACCGGGCTATCCCCAATACACCCATGGTCGGCGCCCTCACTCGGATTACAGGCCTGTTTGACATTGACGAGGTGGTGGCATTCTTCCAGAAAGAATTCGGCAAGAAATTCCCTCCCAAAGTGGTCGAGGGAAACATCCGCGCACTCACGCGGAGTTATGAAGAAGTGAGGAGCGAATGAAGGAGTGCCGCAAGGCCGGGTGGGACGTAAGCGACGTCGACACCTGGGGCCCGGACAGGCACGAACTGGGAGCAGTGATCCCGGAAGCGGGAAATTCCATTGACAACCCTACCGGCGATTGGCGAACAATGGTGCCGGTATTCGACCTCGAAAAATGCGACGGCTGCATGCTCTGCTACTTCTATTGTCCCGACGCCTCCATTGTGATCGAAGGCGGCAAGGCGACTGGAGTGGATTTGGAGCACTGCAAGGGCTGTGGGGTTTGCGCCAACGAGTGCCCGAATCAGGCCATAGTCATGTCGGTCGACGAGAAGGAGTAGAGGGTGGCCACGCAAAGCCCCGACACTGTGGCCGTCACCGGCAACGAGGCCGTCGCCGAAGCCATGCGCCAGATCAACCCGGACGTGGTCTGCGCGTACCCCATCACGCCTCAGACCGAGGTGGTGCAGATCTACGCTCAGATGGTCGCCGACGGCAAGGTCGACAGCGAGTTCGTGACGGTGGAGTCCGAGCACTCGGCCATGAGCGCCGTGATCGGTTCGGCGGCTGCCGGCGCTCGCACCATGACGGCGACCTCCTCCCAGGGCTTCGCCCTCATGTGGGAGATGCTCTACATCGCCGCAAGTTACCGGCTGCCGATCGTCATGACCACGGTGAACCGGGCGCTTTCGGGGCCTATCAATATCCATTGCGACCACAGTGACACCATGGGTGGGCGCGACACGGGTTGGATCCAGCTCTATGGTGAGAACCACCAACAGGCCTACGACAACTGCATCCAAGCCATCAAGATCGCCGAGCACATGGACGTGCGCACCCCGGCGATGCACATGTACGATGGCTACGTCATCAGCGGAGCCATTGGGCCTCTTGTGATGCTCCCGGACGAGAAGGTCCGTGACTTCATTGGGCCCTACCATGCGACCAACCCTCTGCTGGATGTGGCCAACCCGGTCACCGTCGGCGCGTTCGATGGGCTCCATGGCTGGTACTTCGAACACAAGGTTTCACAGAACCGGGCCATGGACCGGGCCCTCAAAGTGATCCAGGACGTGGCCGACGAATACGCGGAACTGAGCGGCCGTCAATACGGCCTCTTGGACCCCTATCGTCTGGAGGACGCCGAGATCGCCATCGTCGTCATCGGCTCCACCGCCGGAGTCGTGCGCATGGCCGTCGATAAGTTGCGTGCCCGGGGAGTCAAGGCGGGGATGGTCCGGGTCCGGGCTTTCAGGCCCTTCCCCCATGCGGCCTATGCCCAAGCACTCGAGCACGTGAAGGTGGTTGGGGTGCTCGACCGCGCGGATTCGTTTGGGGCCCAGGGCGGTCCGCTGTTCCTTGAGATCCGCGCCGCCCTCTACGACTCCGACCCCCGTCCGCAGATCCTTCCCTTCATCTACGGATTGGGAGGGCGCGACATCTTTCCCGAGACGGTGGAAGGGGCGTTTGCCGAACTGGAGGTGGCCGCGCACGATCGGAAGCGTGCCTCCAGTGAGCGACGCTATCTGAACCTAAGAGAAGACTGAAGCGGGTTTGATGACAGACAGATCGAGACGAGCCCCACAGAAACAGCCCGCGGCGGGACGCAAGGTCCAGCACGCCTTCGATGTGATCAGGGGCGTCGACCTCGAGAATCGAGACCTGGTAGGCAAGCAGAAGGGCAGTGGCCTCTTCGATCTTGTCAGGAAGGACAGTGGCGAATATCGCTGCTATGCCTGCACTCTGTGCGAGCGGACCTGCCCGGTGGACTGCATCCAACTGGAGTACTGCCCGGAGTTTCCGGAAGAACCCTTCGACTTCGAAGCCGAGCGCGCGGCCGCATTGATGACCGCCCCCGGTGAGAGCTGCGGAGCGGCGTCGGCGTGTGTGGCCGGGGAGAAGCCGGCGGGTTTTCAGCCGCCGATCGATATGGTCAAGTTTGACCCGGTGATCGCCGGTATCCGCACGGGCTCGGGCCTTGTCGAAGCTCTGCACGCCACCCAGGAGGCCTTCGGATATCTGCCCCGGGTCGCCCTTGAGGACATCGCGGAAGAGATGCATGTTCCCTTTTCGCGGGTCTACGGTGTGGCCAGCTTCTACGGCCAGTTCCGGCTGTCACCCGTGGGCAAGCACGTGATCGACGTGTGCGTGGGGACCGCGTGTCACGTCGCCGGTGCTCCGCTGGTGGTGGAGGCCTTCAGTCAAGATCTGGGTATCCCCGTGGGCGGAACCACCGCGGACGGTCTGTTTACCCTGCAGACAGTCAACTGCCTGGGTGCGTGTGCCCTCGCGCCGGTGGTCCGCGTTGGCGCCGACACGACCTTCGGCCGGGTCGGCCCCAACGAGGCGCGCAGATTGATCCGCAAGCTTCGCAAGCAGGAGGTGGGGTCGTGAGCGCCTCCACCAGCGCCGGCGTGAAGACCGAGATACGCATCTGCGCGGGCACCGCCTGTCATGCTTCCGGCCGCGTGGCCATCCGTGAGGCCATCGAGAAGGCTCTTGAGTCGCGCGGGCTCACCGACAGTGTCGCCGTGATCGAGACCGGTTGCCACGGATTCTGCGAGCAAGGCCCCATCGTCGTGCTGGCCCCGCGGGGGCTCTTCTATCCTCGCCTCCAGGCCAAGGACATCGAGGAGATCATCGACACCAGCGTGGTCGGGGACGGCGTAGTGGACCGACTGCTCTATCGAGACCCGGCGACCGGCGAGCCCATCGCGCACGAGCGGGACATTCCCTTCTACGCCCTGCAGCATCGGATCGTGCTCGGGCTCAGCGGCAAGATCGATCCATATTCCCTGGATGACTACCTGGCCAATGGCGGATACGAGTCTTTAAAGAAGGTGCTCTTGGAGGCCGGCCCGGACGGACTCATCGCCGAGATCGAGGCAAGTGGCCTGCGCGGCCGGGGCGGTGCCGGTTTCCCCACGGGGAGGAAATGGCGTTCCTGTCGGAGCAACCCCGGAGAGAAGCACTATGTGGTCTGCAACGCCGACGAGGGAGACCCCGGGGCCTTCATGGATCGCTCGGTGCTCGAGGGTAACCCGCACAGTGTCATAGAGGGCATGATCATCGCCGCCTACGCCATCGGTGCCGATAACGGTCCGGTCGAGGGATATGTCTACGTGCGCCACGAATACCCGTTTGCCGTGGAGCGGTTGCGCTGGGCGATAGACCGCGCGAGGGAAAGCAATCTGCTTGGCGAGAACATCCTCGGGTCGGGCTTCAGCTTCGACATCCGCGTCAATCAGGGGGCAGGGGCCTTCGTATGCGGTGAGTCGACCGCGCTCACCCTGTCGATCGAAGGCAGGCGGGGCATGCCCCGGGGTAAGCACATCCGCACGGTGACCCGCGGACTGTGGGACCAACCCACCAACATCAACAACGTGGAGACTTACGCCAACGTTCCCTGGATCGTCAAGCATGGCGCCGAGGCCTTTGCTTCCATCGGGACTGCCACCAGCAAGGGAACGAAGATCTTCTCCCTCACGGGCAAGGTCGCGAACGGCGGCCTCATCGAGGTGCCCATGGGGGCGACGCTGCGCGAGGTAATATTCGACATCGGCGGGGGCATGCTGCCCGGCCGGGAGTTCAAAGCGGTGCAACTGGGGGGTCCGTCGGGCGGATGTCTGCCGGCATCGCTCCTCGACGACCCCATAGACTACGAGAGTCTGACCGCGGCCGGCTCCATGATGGGCTCCGGCGGCATGGTCGTCGTGGACGACACCACCTGCATGGTCGACTTCGCCAAGTTCTTCCTCAGGTTCACGGCCGAGGAGAGTTGCGGCAAGTGCGTCCCCTGCCGGGTGGGCACCACGCGCATGCTCGAGATACTGAAGCGTATCTCCGCCGGCCTGGGAACCGAAGACGATCTGGGTCTTCTCGCGGATCTGGCGGAGGACGTGGCCGAGGGGTCCCTCTGCGCCCTCGGTGGCAGCGCACCCAATCCGGTGCTCTCTGCTCTTAGATACTTCAGGGATGAGGTCGTCGCGCATGTGGTGGAGCACCGCTGCCCGGCCCGGGTCTGCCGCCCGCTCATCCGCTACTCCATCGACCCCGCCGCCTGCACCGGCTGCCACGCTTGCTTCTCGGCTTGCCCGGTGGGCGCGATCAGCGGCGAGCGCAAACAGGTTCATACGATCGACCAGCGGCTCTGCATCAAGTGCGACGCCTGCCGCCAGGTCTGTAGATTCGAGGCTGTCCCTGTGGAGACGGGGGCGCTCTCAGCATGTGGAGGGAAACGACTGTGACCACATCGACCAAGACAAGACTGAGCCTCTTTATCGACGGCCGCCCGGTCGAAGCGTCCAATACCGAGACTGTGCTGGAGGTGGCGTGCCGAGAAGGATTCGACGTCCCCTCCCTGTGTCATGAGGCCGAGACGGCCGGTTGGGGCGGCTGCCGTCTCTGTCTCGTTGAGATCGAGGGCACGGGCAAGCTTCAGGCTGCCTGCACCACGCGGGTCGCCGAGGACATGATCGTAAGAACAGACACTCCGCGGGTCCGGGCGAGGCGCGAGAGTTATCTTAGGATGTACCTGTCCGACCACAACGCCTACTGCGAGGCGCCCTGCACCCACGCCTGTCCCACTCACATCGACATCCCCGGATACCTGGCAGCTCTGGCCGAGGGGAACGTCGCGGGGGCAGCCGCCATCGTTCGCCGAGAGTTGCCGTTCCCGGGTATTCTCGGGCGGATATGCCCCCGCTATTGCGAACCTGTTTGCCGGCGGGGCGAGGTAGACGACCCCATAGCCATCTGTGAATTACACCGGGCCGCGGCCGACAACGCCGAGCCGAGGTTGGTGGCCGGGAGAGCCAGCGGGAAACGGGTGGCCGTCATCGGCGCAGGTCCGGCCGGCCTTTCGGCCGCCTGGTTCCTCACAGCATCCGGGCACCAGGTCACTTTGTACGACAGGAACGAGCACCCCGGCGGCTTGCTCCGCTACGGTGCTCCCGAGTTTCGTCTGCCGCTGAAGGTCCTTGACGAGGAGTTCAAGCCCCTGTGGGATGCAGGCGTGCGCTTTGTCGGAGGTACGGAACTCGGCTACGACCTCGATTCCGGGACCCTGCTCTCCGCCGGTTTCGACGCCCAGATCATCACTATCGGCAATGGTGAGGAGCCCGTCCCGGTCGTCGCCGGAGCCGAAGAGGCCCTTCAGAGCCTCGATGTCCTCCGGCGCATACGTGAAGGCGAGCCTGTTGCATTCGGCAAAGAGGTCGTGGTGGTGGGCGGAAACATCTCCGCCATCGATGTGGCCCGTACGGCGCGCCGCGTGGGCGCGGAGAGGGTCACCGTCCTCATGCCGGGCAAGGCGGGCCGATTCCCGACTCTCGACCGCGACCTGAAGGCTGCCCTCGAGGAAGGTGTCGACTTCCAATTCGATGCCCGGCTGGAGAAGGTCCTGGTCACGGACGGGGTGGTCGAGGGCGTCGAATGCGTCCGGATGGGGGCGGAGGAGCGCGAGACGGACGGCGTCGATCTCCGCTTCAAGGTGAAAGCATCCAGCGTGATCCTTTCTCCTGTGCAGACCCCTGGACCGGCCCGCGATGATGGAAATGGTCAGCCCGTGGTCGTGCTGGGTGGCCCAAACACCTACACGGGCCGGACTCTTCAAGCAAGCGTGTTCGAGGTCCGGGGCAGGGACAGCGGCTCCCGGTCCGCTATCCATGCGGTGGCCGGCGGCAAGCGCGTGGCTCTGGCCGTCGATGCCTGGCTGCGGGGCGAGGATCTAGCAGAACTCGAGAAGAGACTGGCGGCGTACGCGGACCTGCCCTATCTGGAGCAGCTCGCCCTCGCCGACGAGTTGGGCCCTCACGGCAAGAGGTTGGCCGACCGCGCTCCGGTGTGGCTCAAGATGGGAGTGAACGCCGAACCGGCTTCCCGGGCGGTGGAGCGGCACGTGTCCAAGAAGAAGCGGCTCTCCGCGGTCGAGATCGAGGTGGACCGCGGCCTGACTTTGGCCGCGGCGCGGGCAGAGGCCCAGCGCTGCCTGCAATGCGTCTGTCCGAGCCTGGGCGAATGCGATCTTCAGCGACTTGGTGTCGAACACGGCATCAGCGAGAACGCGCTCGTGACGAAGGTCGCCCGAGTGCGAGAGGTGCCGCCGCAGCACGAGCATCCCTTCATACGGCGCGATATGAACCGCTGCATCGTCTGCGGACGGTGCGTGCGCGTTTGCCGCGACGTGGCCGGACCTGCCTGTTACGACTTTACCGGCCGCGGATTTGCGATCAATGTCGATACTGCGTACGGCGACCCACTTCAGTTGGCTGGCTGTATCACTTGCGGGCGCTGTGTGACCGCTTGCCCTACCGGTGCGCTCACGTTCAACGAGCGAAGGCTGAGTTCTTTCCGCGTGGACGAAAGTCGCTGCATCATGTGCGGAGAATGTGTGGCCGTATGCCCGGTGGACGCTCTTGAAGAGACCAGCCACTTCGAGAAAGCGCGCCGTGACTGGCACGAGATAATCCAGCGGGGAAGCGGGCTCGTCGGCGGCCACCGCATGTGCGCCGGCTGCGGCGCGCCGGTGGTGGTGCGCCAGGTCTTGATGGGGACAACCGATCCCGTCGTTATCAGTTCGGCCACCGGTTGTCTTGAAGTCAGCACCACCATCTACCCATACACATCTTGGAAGAGCAGCTTCATACACACCGCCTTCGAGAACTCCGCGGCCACACTGAGCGGAGTGGAGACGGCGTTTCGCGCGCTCAAGAAGAAAGGCCAGATCGAGGACAACGTCAAATTCATAGCCTTCGGCGGCGACGGGGGAACCTACGACATAGGCCTCCAGTCACTCTCCGGAGCCATGGAGCGCGGTCACCGGATGCTTTACGTCTGCTACGACAACGGTGCCTACATGAACACCGGCTTCCAGCGCTCCGGGGCGACGCCCGTGGCTTCCTGGACGACCACGAGCCCCGTCGGGGTGGAATTGGCCGGAAAGCTGCAACATCGCAAGAACCTCACGGACATCATGATCGCCCACAACCTGCAGTATGTGGCGCAGGCATCCCCGCACGACCCGCGGGATCTCGTGCGCAAGGCGGCCAAGGCGCTGGCTGTCGACGGACCGACGTTCCTGAACGTCCTCGCCCCCTGTCCGCGGGGCTGGCGCTCGGAGGGCGCGGAAAGCATCGACCTTGCCCGCGAGGCCGTCAACACCTGCTACTGGCCGCTCTTCGAGGTGGAGGACGGGAAATACAAGCTCAACTACAGACCTCACCACAAACTGCCGCTCGTCCCTTGGTTGAAACGCCAAGGCCGGTTCGCTCACCTGTTCAAGCACAGCGACGACGAATCGCTCTTGGCCCTTGAGACCTGGGTCGCAGACGAATGGGAGAAACTCCTAGAGAGGTGCGGCGAGCCCAGCGAGGCGGATTGGCAGGCGCACCTTCAGGCGAACGGGTGTCTGCTGAGGTGAGATCACGGCGACTGTGACCGTCTGGCCGTGATTCTCGATCCCGCGAAAGCCCGAGACGGACCTAGAGGATCCCCAGCGCCAACTGAATGAGAGGGGACACCGTTGCGACCGCGAACTAGCAGGTCATGGTCAGGTCAAGAAAGAGACGCAGCTCGAACTCGCCAAAGTTGCCGGCGCTCTCGTTGACTTTGAAAGCCCGTTCCAACATCGCCTACGCTACCGGGGTGCCTGGCCGCCAACACCTCAAAGCCCGGGCTTCGGGCAGGAGGACCGGAGCAAAGAAGATAGCGGGCGGGTCAAGGATCAGCGCGCGGATCGGCACAAGCCAAACCTAGTTGGAGCGCGCATGCGCCGCGCCTCCCTCCTCCGTCCGCCTCGCATCCTCATGCGCTCGTATCTGCATGATCCAAGCGAACTGCTCGAACTCGTCCCTTGGCAAAGGGGCCTCACGGGGCGGCTGAGGCGGGAAGCCCGGAGGCATGATGCTATGGGCGTAGAGGTCTCGGTCCAAGTAGATGGACGGGACCTTATAGACGCTCATGAGGCGCTGAAGCTCTTTGTCTAGTTCCTCCTTTGTCATAGTCTCCTCGGGTTCCGCCGAGACTTCGCAGCGACTGGGCTTGCCCATGCCAAGAAGCTTCATTCGGGCCTGCTCAATGCGGGTGGCAGCCACGAGGTAGGCGGGATTACCAGATTGGCTCTCCTTGTGAAGTGACGCCCGAGTGCCCTCCATGTCGCCCATCGTCGTCTTCTCCGAGAGGGTCGTCTCCCGGGGGAGCTTTGAGGCCGCGTACCCTTCCATGCAGCACTGGTAGAGACTACTGAGTCGGGCTAGGCTTTCGCCTACAAACTCCTCGTGGGAGCGCCTGGCCGCGTCGGCCCAGCGGGAACGCAAAATGACAAGATCGCGATTCACCTGAGCGGTCGAGCACCGAAGGGCCCGAGCGATGAGCACCGGGGTTTCGGAGAGCAAGTATCGCCGACCAACCTCCTGCAACCGCTCTTCCTTGGCGGCCCGTGCGCGCTCATCTGCCATCCCCCTCACCCCCTCGCTTCGATACGGAGCTTTGCCCAGCGCTCAAGAACCATTAGAATGGAATGGCCCGGTGAATACTGTGAGGTCAATCAATCTGTGAGAGAGCATACTCTGTGAAACGAAATAACTCAACGATAATTACCGCGACTCAGCCGGCAAACGCCGCCGACGATGGTGTCCGCCAGCTTCTGGAGGCTCGTCTTAGCATCCCCCTTACTGAGGAGGAACTGCGGTTCCTTGCCCTACAGGGGTTTCTCGCCGAGATATGGGCATGTGCAGATGCTTCCCCAGCCCAGAGGGCGGCTGTTGCCAAAGCCATGCAGATGGTTGCCGATCTCAGGCAGGCACAAGGCCGACCGGTGGGGGAGGTCCCCCGAGAGGCGGGGCCCATGGCGACGTCCGATTCAGAGCGCCTTTATGCCCTTTCCCGCCTTCTGGCTCTCGAGGCCGGACGCAGCCCGGAGGTGATCGCGTTTCGGGAGCGGCACCTCGGTGGCGGAACCATTCCCTGGGAGGAGGTAGGGGAATGGTTGGGTGCGCGGTCCCTCGATGATGGGGAGCATTCCCAGTATGTGGAGATCGTGCTTCCCCCCGGGGCGAGTGTCAGGGCCACCGTCTCCGGAATGGTTATCGAGAGCCCGACTGCGCTTGGCGACGTCCGGGTTGAAGACACGGTTCGGGCCAAATTCGTACGATACGGCCTACCGGGGCAAGACCGGGTGAAGGTGGTACCGGTCCGGGCCGGGGGAGTTCTTGACGAACTGCGTACCCTGGGCGAGCGTCTCTCCCGCAGCTTCGGCTGGACCGATGATCAGGCAGTGGTCTTCACCCTTTCCGGGGTTACCCCTCTCATGGTGGACGTCCGCATGGAAACCCGCGTCCAGAGCGAACATCCCGCAGCCAGCCGGGTCACGCTCGTTATTGATCCGGTGACCTCGCCCCCGAGGATCCTCGAGCTCTACGCCACTCTGCGCCGCAAGGTGCTTGAGGGCACCTATCGACCCTTGCGCCCCAAGCATCTTCTTCTCGCCGTATTTGCCGCCGAACGTCGCCCGCCCGCCAAGTGGGCGGAAGTCATGCGAGCCTGGAACGAAGTGCACCCGGAGCTTACCTACGAGAAAGTCACTCTCTTTGCCCGAGACTGCACCGCCGCCCAAAGACGGCTGCTTCACCCCCGTCTTAACCCGGACGCGCTGCTGAAGTAGTCGGCCGCGGGATACGGCTCGGCCGAAAGCTTTCCGCCGGGGACAGTTCCGACCGGCGCTGATCCAGATCACCGGGTCCGGGGTCGCAGACGTGCCACGCGTATGCACGGCGCCCCTAGCGTCCTTCTCTTCCCGGACTTGCCATTTGCCCCCACAAGAGCGGTACTGACACTTGCTCCATAAGGCAACGCCCGTCTCTGGCGGCAAAACAGAAGGCTAAGAACACTCGATGCGCGGTCACATATGCAAACGCTCCACCTGGCAGTTCGTCGTTGATCTCGGCCCTCAGCCTCTGCAGAGGTGTCCGGTCTGCCGCAAGCGATACTGGACCGAGCAGAAGCGCCTCAAGAACTGCCCCAAGTGTCATGGTCCCCTGGAAGACCGGTGTGAACGGCGTCAGGAGATCCACACCGGATATGCGAGCAAGCGGGACGCCGAAACCGAACTCGCTAAAGCCCTGGGATCCATCGCCCATGGCTTTCACGTGGAGCCGTCCAAAGTACTTGTGGCCGACTTCCTCAGACTGGAGTGGCTTCCGGCCATTCGCTCGACCATCCGCCCGACCACCTATGCCTCCTATGCCGGGCACGTGGAGCACCACATCATCCCGGCCCTAGGTCAGGTTCCCCTGCAGCAGCTTGGCAGCCTTCAACTGAACGGCCTCTATGCCCGCCTTCTTGCCGAGGGCCGGGGTCCGGGCAAGGGGGGTCTTTCCCCGGCGACGGTGAGACGGGTTCATGCCACCGTGCACCGGGCGCTAAAGGACGCGACCCGCTGGAACAAGATCGCCCGCAGTCCGGCCGACGGGGCCGACCCTCCCCGAGCCGCCGGCTTTGAGCACCTCATGAAGGTCTGGGGGGCAAAGGAGCTAAGAGCGTTTCTGACTTGCGAGTCTGAGAGCCGGGCCTACGGCCTGTGGCTGCTTCTCATGACAACCGGAATGCGCAGGGGAGAGGCTTTGGGGCTCACCTGGGACGACCTTGATCTAAAGGCCGGGCGTCTGGCGGTGAAGAAGACCCGCATCCAAAACGGGTACGAGATCCTTCTCTCCACCCCCAAGACCCGGAAAGGGCGTCGCCTCATCGCCCTTGATCCGGCCACCATCCGGGCTCTGCGCCTCGATCGGGTCCGGCAGAAAAGGGAGTGCCGAGCCAAGGGCATCCCCTGGGACGCCTCCGGTTACGTCTTTACCCGGGCAGACGGAGAGCCCTATCATCCCGAACGGGTGAGCAAGATGTTTCGCCGCGCGGCCAAGGAGGCCGGGCTTCCCCCCATCAGGCTGCATGACCTCCGGCACTCGCACGCGACCATGGCCCTCGGGGCAGGGGTGCATCCGAAGGTCGTGAGCGAGAGGCTGGGGCACGCGAACATCGGCATCACCCTGGACTGCTACAGCCACTGCCTTCCGGTCATATCCGAGGAGGCCGCCTGTCGGGTGGCCGCGCTGCTCCTGCCCGATTAAGAGGGCTTGGGGTCCACGTTTCCCATGTGCACCACATGTGCACGCCGGGAATGGTGCCGCCCGGAAATGCCGGAGTGTCTCACCTTGCTACTCTATATAGTAGTGGGGTCCACCTTGACCATCCGGGTCACCTTGGTCTGGCAGAGCGGGCACGACCCCTGGATGGCCGGGCGGCCGTTGGAGAGGGTCACCGGTCGAGCATCTACCAGCTCCCGCCGGTCCCGGCATTTCACGCAGTATCCCTCGGTCCCGCTGGTGCTCGGGCTGATGGGAAGGGGCGTGCGTCGGGTGTAGGGTCGTTTGACCCGGGGACGGCCCCGGGGTCGCCGGGGAGGCTCCGGGGTTCCCGGGGCTTCCGGCTCCGGGACGGGACCGGACCCCTCCTTCTTCCGGGGTCGCCCGGGGGGACGCCGGGGCGGGGGGTCCTTGGGAAGGGGTGGGACCCCATCAAGGGGCGCGTCTCTCATGGTACCGAGCAGTTCTCCCACCTCCCGGTAGATCTCAAGCCAGCGGCGGTTGCTCTGCTCGGTATCCAGCTCATCAAGGAGTTCGGGCAGGCGATCCCGGGCTCGCGTGGCCTTAGATGCCCGTTCTTGGCGGGTTTTGTAGGTGAGATCGTGGCAGCTCCGGCAGAGAAAGCGCCCGCCGGCGGGGGGCAGACAGATCTTGCGCACCGGATGACCGCACTCGGGGCAGGCAAACCACACCCGCTGCCCCCCGTAGGTGCCGGGGGTATGGGTGAGGGTCACAGTATAGGAGTATGGGGTCCGGCCACCGTCCTTGGCCGTCACGGTATAGGTGAGACAAAGGGCGTCGTACCCCATGACCCAAGCGACGCTGCTGGGCTTCCCATCCGTGTGCTTCCAGCGCCGGGTTCCGCTCGCTCCGAGGCGCAGGCTACCCTCCCTGGCGAAGGCAAGTACATCAAGGACCAGGCTGTTCTCAACCGTTTCCTTGGGCACGACCGGTCCGTTCTCCCTGGGGGGGTCGGGTCCCGACGGGTCTCGGGTTGGCTCTCGGGTCGGGCTTCGGCGCACTTCCCGAGGGCAACCCGGGCTATTTACGCGCCTAATATGCCTCTCAGAGCCGCGTAAACCCCTTAAGGGGTGTCGGAAGCATTTGGACATTCTATACCCCAAAAGCCCCGGGGTGGCCCCGGGGGGTGACCCGTTCCCACTTTTAATCCGAGGGTCGATGGTTCGAGTCCATCACGGCTCATTAAAACCCCCGCACTTCGGGGGTTTCTTTTTGGGTAGCATCGGCCAAAAGGGCGGTGAAGGCTCGGATCGCGCCGAGTGGCAGGGGGCGTGCGCACCGAATGTACACCTCGCAGCGGCGAAGGTCCCGTGTCACACCGCGCGCTTAGCCCCAGCACATGCTTTCCACGTTGGCTCAGTGTTCGACTTCCTGGACCCAGTTCCGGTACCTATCCGACAACCTCGGAAGTTTCGCCGGAGCCGCCCTCGTCAGATGCCTGCGGTCGAGCACCCGGAGTGGGACCCTGCGTGCTCCTTTCCGAGCTGAAAAAAGGAGGGGAGCGACTCCGTCCCCCCCGCGGCCGCTCCTCCATCTATCGCCGTCTCATCCGCCACGGCCTCATCGCCGCGGAGCCTCGCAAGCGAACCCGAAACTAAGCTCTGCTCATTCGCCGGATTCCTCAGCGCAAACAGGCGGAGTGGACCCTGTCTCTCCCTCCCAGTGAAGAATCAGACCCTTGTCTTCCAAGGTTCGTAGTCGCTCTGGGCGACCCTTGGGGCATCGCCCAAGGACAGACCTGGGCCAATTTGATCAGAGGCCAAGGTCTATACACCTACGCGAGAACGATAATTGACGCGTGGGACGAGGGCAACGACTTCTGGATAGGTGGCGGAGTACGAATCAGGAACTACTATGGATACGGTTGCCGGTACGACTACCTGCCGGGCGTTGGGAGCTACTCACAGACAGACCCGACCCCTGTTGAGTCGGGCGGTCAGCCTTACTCCTTTGTATTCACATGCAACTGACGACCAGAGCGGAGGGCGCAAGATGTTCAAGAGAAGAAGCCTAGCGCTTGTTGTCATCCTCGGCTTCGTGCTCGGCTCCATTCTGGCGGGATGTGGCGGCTCGGCCGGGCTGCAATCTGCTGAGACGACGACTACGAGCCACAATATCGATGAGGCGGTCACGATTGATCTCGGTTCCCCCCTTCTGCCGGTTGTACCCGGGGTTGTCACAGTGGCCGATTCGGTGAAGGCGTTCGTGCCAACAGCCGCCTTGCCACTCTACGAAAAGCAGGTCACACATCCTGTCTCAACGGAGGCTATGCAGCAACTAGCGGGTCAACTCGGCCTTTCTGATGCGGTCTTTGCTTCGAGCGGATTCCAGAATGCCGCGTATGGCGTTGAGTTTCCCGGAGGCGGTGACTCCACTTGCTTCACCCTCACCATGAAGGAACCCTACAGGGAATACACCACGATGATCGAGCAGGGCAGGGGCAAGGAGATTCCGCCTTTGCCGTCCGATGAGAAAGCGGCCACTATGGCGGACGAGCAACTCGAGAAAGTGGGGCTAGAAAAGGGTTTGGCCGGGAGCTCGGTCTCCATCCAAGACGCGATAGTCACGGGGATGGGGTCCAACGAGTTGACCTACAACCTGTCCAAGAGCGTCACGTATCAGTCTACGCTCGATGGGCTTCCACTTCTCGGCCCAGGAGCAAAGATATACGTGACCATAGGACCACGAGGGGAAGTCGTGCGTATGGCGCACTGGGTACTGCCGTCTGTTAAAGGCCGCAGTATCTCGCTGAGGCCTGTGAGCGCGGCCCTGGATGATGTTGCGGCCGGACGAGGACTTCCCCCGGGAAGGATCACTCCTGAAGCGGCAACGGAGATCTCGGTAACGTCTGTGTCACTTGCCTACTGGGCCGAGCCTCTACCGATGCAGGAGAAGTACTACAAACCGGTCTTCGTCTTCAGCGTAGTCGACAAAGAGGGCATTGCGGGCGAGTGGATCGTGCCGGCGTTCGACACGGCAGCCGAATAAGAAAGACCAGCAATGTGTGCCGTGGGAGGAGGCGGTGCTTCGCTTGCTAGGCGAGGCCTCCTCTTGCGCGCTTCCAGGCCGGGCAGCGGTGGCCCTGGCCAAGAAGGACTTCGGCACCCTGCGAGCTGGCGAACGCAGGCGATGATTGGCGATGATCTCCTCGGCGCGCATGTCCTTTTCCTCCTGGTTCGGTCCAACGCCATGGGCTTCGGGCGGATGGAATCCATGAGATCGGGTCAGGGTAACGGTTGGGGTAAGCACGACTTTTCGGCCAGTCCCCAGAGTAGGCTCGGAGCATGTACACCAGATGTACACGAAGCTCCGGTCGGGCCTTCCGGATCGGTTCCGGTCAACCTTTAAATACTCGCTATTTGCAGGGATTGATAATCGAATGGGCTTGTCTGGGCTTTCCGGAACACTGACCCGCGTGTCCAGGCCGACTGCCCGAAACGGGCAGAACTCCGGAGGGTCTGACCCCTGTCCACTTTGTCCACTTTGCCGATTTCGGGGTCCTTGCCGGCATGCTATCCAGGTTGGCCCAACCCGCGGCCTATGTGCCGCTATTGGCGGTCCGCACTTTTAATCCGAGGGTCGATGGTTCGAGTCCATCACGGCTCATTCAAGTGGAAGCCCCGATTGTGCGGGGCTTTCTGCGTTTCTGGGGGTTGAGCCTCGAAGCCGCCAGGAGCCGGTTTTGGCCGCCACGTTCACCGAATGTCAACGTCGCAGCCCAAAACCCTCCGTGAATCCCCACGTCGCCGGGTGTGTCACGCCGTTGTATGCTCGACGGCCTCTGCCCCTTCTTTCTTTGAGCCCTCTGTGGCGCCCACCTAACTCGGCCGCCACGGCTGTATTTCTTCGGTAGATAGCTGACACAGCAGTTCCGGCAGATACCCGACAGTCCTTGGACGCGCTCCGGTGCCTGGGCGACACTAGTTCCGGTACCTGCTTTACACTCTCGCGGTTTTGTCTCCGGTCCTAATCCTTCCGATATGGGCAGAAATACCACTCATCGGAGGGAGATTGACACCGTGCTCGTCAGGCTGGGACTGGTGGAACAACGACACAAAGCGGTTCTCGAGGTCTTGGGAGGAGCGCAGATCACCGACGTGGTCCGTCGCTATGGGGTGACGCGCCCAGACGGTGCACTCCTAGCTTAAGCGCTAGCGCTGGCAAGGGGAATGACGGTGAAGATGATCATGCCCCAGATGAAGAGTCGCATCCGGCCATAGAGGTCGGCTATCCGGCCCGCAGGCAAAAGAGTGGCTGCGCCCACCAGCATGTAGGCGAGGGAGACCCAGCCGAGCGTCGCCGCCGACACCTTAAATTCCGCCCCGATGAGCGGGAGGGCGATGTTGACTGCAAACAT
This sequence comes from uncultured Actinomycetes bacterium, assembly GCA_963775295.1. Taxonomy (GTDB): domain Bacteria; phylum Actinomycetota; class Thermoleophilia; order RBG-16-64-13; family RBG-16-64-13; genus JAMDEO01. Next base: position 3,442,824 of record CAVZIK010000006.1, on the reverse strand, counting down.
CATGAAAGCGACCAAGACCCCGCTCATGGTGGCAACGACAGGGATCATGGTGCGCTTCGGGGCTGCGCTGCTGTGGTTGCTGCGTCTCTTGTTCGCTCATCGCCACTAGCCTACCAGCAGGGCGGGGAGCGCGCTCGCTGCCTGTCAAACAACGGTTGACTTTGCGCCTTGTCCCCAAGGAATCTTGCCATTTCCACACCATCTTTACAGGGTCTTCACACCGCCGCTCGACAATAGGTCAGCCTCAAAGATCAAGAACAGATTCAAGGAGAAGATATGAACGATGATCTTGTTCCCGGCAAGGTCCTCGGTCTGGACCGCCGCCTACGGAGACTGCGACCCTACTGGCTGGCCTTGCTCGCCGCCGCTTTTGTTAGCGTGGCCCTGCTGGCCGCTGCCTGTGGGGCCGGGTCATCCAGCAGCCCAGGAGTCGCCAGCGCCGGCGGTACCACGACAATCGCGCCTTCGAGAATGGCGCTCGCGGTGGAGTACTCGCAGTGCATGCGCTCTCACGGGGTCACCAACTTCCCCGACCCGTCCACCGCGGGCCCCGGGGCCAAGGACGGCCTAGACCCTAACTCTCCGACGTTCCAGGCGGCGGTGAAGGCCTGTCAGCAATACGCACAGCCGGGGGACACCCAAGACACACTCACCGCGCAAGAGCAGCAGGACTACCTCAAGGCAGCTGCCTGCATGCGCTCACACGGCTTTCGCAACTTCCCGGACCCCACCTTCTCCGACGGAAACGTCAACTTCAATATCCCATCAAGCATCGACACCCACTCAGCGCAGTACGCTCAAGCCGCGCAAATCTGCACAAGGCTCATCCCCGGGGGGCTCCCCTACAGCGGGACCAATAGCGGCCAGAGTGGCGAGTCAACTACAGAGAGCAGCGGATCATGAGCCAGGCCGCCCTCGAAGGAATCACGGAGAGTCGCCCGGGCGAGCTCGGAGACGAGAGACGCCGCCGCTTCCGACTCTGGCTCGTCGCCGGGTTGGTCGTGGTTGTTATGGCCGGGGCCGGAGCGGCGGTGTACCTCGTCAATCCTTTCGCCTCCAGCGGCGAGGCTAACGCCGGGGTGCAGGACAACGCCTATCCCACCGCGACAAAGACAATCAAACAGCAGCGCCTCTCCTCCCAGACACCCGTGAGCGGCACCCTAGGCTACGCAGGCACCTACAGCGTCGTCGGCCAAACCCCAGGCACCTTCACCTCGCTCCCATCGGTGGGCCAGATCATCGAAGCTGGCCAGATGCTCTACGCCGTTGACAACAAACCAGTGGTGCTCCTTAAGGGCGACATCCCCGCCTACCGCACCCTCTCCGAGGGCCTCAGCGGGCCGGACGTCAAGGAACTGAACGCCGCGCTCGTGAAGTTGGGCTACGCGACCACCAAGCAACTTGATCCCACCTCCGACTACTTCGGATACCGAACGAAGGCCGCGCTCGAGAAGCTGCAGAAACATTTCGGGCTCACAGAGAATGGGAGGCTCTCGCTAGGGCAGGCCGTCTTTCTACCCACCTCGGCCCGCGTCACGAACGTCGCCCCGTCGCCCGGCGGGCCGGCCCAGGGCGGGCAAGAAGTCCTTGCGGCCACGTCTCTTTCCCGCGAGGTAGTGGTTGAACTCGACGCCGTCCAGCAGGACCAGGTGAAGAAGGGCGATGAGGTGACGATCACTCTTCCCGATAACTCGACCACCCCGGGAGTGGTGAGTGCGGTCGGTACTGTCGCCACTTCACCCCCCAGCAGCCAGGGCGCCGGGGGCGATTCCATCCCCACCATCACCGTCACGATCACCCCCAGCGACCCGGCGGCCACGGGACAGCTCGATCGAGCTCCGGTCCAGGTGCTCATCACCACGGCCAGCGTTGATAATGCTCTCGTGGTTCCCGTGAACGCCCTGCTCTCCCTTTCCGACGGGGGCTACGCTGTGGAAGTAGTGGATTCGGACGGCGTCCACCAGCTCGTGCGTGTCTCCCTCGGTATCACCGACGACTCCGACGGTCTCGTGCAGGTGAGCGGCCAGGGAATCTCGGCCGGTCAGACCGTGGTGGTGCCTGCGGCATGAGCACACCCGTGCTTGAGGTGAACGACCTCACCAAGACCTACCCCTCCGACCCCCCGGTGCGGGCGCTTCGAGGCGTGAGCTTCCGCGTCCAGCCGGGAGAACTCGTGGCGATCGTCGGCCCCTCCGGCTCGGGGAAGTCCACGCTTCTTCATCTCCTTGGCACTCTTGACCGGCCCAGCTCCGGGCAGGTGCGCATCGCCGGCTTGGAGGTGGCCCGCCTGAACGACCGGGAGCTTGCCACCGTGCGGGCTACCCGCATCGGATTTGTCTTCCAGCAGTTCTTCCTGGCCGAGCACTCCACCGTCCTTGACAATGTGGCCGACGGGCTCCTTTATGCAGGGGTACCGCGAGCCGAACGCCGCAGGCGGGCCGCCGACGCCCTCGCCCGGGTCGGTCTTGATCATAAGTTCCGGGCGCTTCCCACCCACCTCTCCGGCGGAGAGCGCCAACGGGTTGCGGTAGCCCGCGCACTTGTGGGGCGACCGGCCATCGTTCTGGCCGACGAACCGACCGGCAACTTAGACAGCGCCACCGGACAGGCTCTCTTCGCTCTGCTCGGCGAACTGAACCGCGAGGGCACCACAATTATCGTCATCACCCACGATCGCGCCCTCGCGGATCGCCTGCCCAGGCGCATGGAGATTCTTGACGGCCGCATCGTCTCCGACTCTGGGGGGGCCAGAGCCCACCAAGGAGCTGGAGCCATGAGTCGTATCTCCGGACTCACTTCTAACCGGCTGCGGGTGTCCGACCTTGCCCGGGTGGCGAGCGTCGGTGTTCGCACCCGCAAACTTCGCGCCGGTCTCTCGGCTTTGGGGATCGCCATCGGCGTGGCCGCCATCGTGGCCGTGCTCGGGCTCTCCGCTTCCTCGCAGGCCGGGCTTCTCGCCGAGATCGATCGCCTCGGCACCAACCTGCTCACCGTCACCAATGGGCAGACGCTTTTCGGCCACCAAGCCGAGCTACCCACCTCCGCTCCCGGCATGATCGGCCGCATCGGCCCCGTGACCGAGGTCGAGGAGACCGGGGCCACGAGCGCCCACGCCTTCCGCAGCCCCCTCATCCCGTCGATAAACACCGGGGCGATCAGTGTCAAGGCGGCCAGCCTCGACCTTCCGAAGGCCGTGGGCACCACGGTCGCCCACGGTACCTACCTGAATGCCGCCACGGCAAGGGAGCCGGTGGCCGTGCTCGGGGCCGCCGCTGCCCAGAGACTGGGGATCGACCGCATCTTTCCCGGGATGCGCATCTGGGTGGGGGGACAGTGGTTCTACCTCGCTGGTACCCTCAATCCCGCCCCCCTTGCCTCCGAGATCGATTCGGCAGTGCTCGTCGGTTTTCCCGCGGCCCAGACCTACCTCGGATTTGACGGTCACCCTTCCACCATCTATGTGCGGGCAGACACCGACCAAGTGACGGCGGTGCACGCGGTCCTTGCCTCGACAGCCAACCCGGGGGCTCCGAACGAGGTGAACGTGAGCCAGCCGTCTGATGCCCTCGTCGCCCGCGCCGCCGCCCAGGGCGCTTTCAACTCGCTCTTTCTCGCCCTCGGTGCCGTGGCTCTCTTGGTGGGAGCCGTCGGCGTGGCCAACATCATGGTGATCTCGGTGCTCGAGCGCCGCTCGGAGATCGGACTCCGCCGGGCCTTAGGGGCTACCAAGAGCCACATCCGCACGCAGTTCCTAAGCGAAGCCGTTCTCCTCGCCGTCATCGGCGGCGCGGTGGGCGTGGGAGTGGGCGCATTTGCCACGGCCTTCTACGCCTCGGCGAAGGGCTGGGCAGTGGTTATCCCGCCCCTTGCCTGGGGGGGCGGATTCGGAGCCGCGCTTCTCATCGGCGCTTTCGCCGGTCTCATGCCCGCCATCAGAGCCGCCCGCATGTCCCCCACCGAAGCCCTCTGGAGGGTGTGATGAGGGCCGCTACTCGACTCCCCAGCGCCCGATGAGGTGGCTCCACTCAGCCAGGGCTGTCGCTTGGGCGGATGCCCTTGGTTTCCCGCTGCGATTCGGGCTGGGTTCGCTCTTCCTTTACGCCGGTATCGCCAAAGCCCTTCACCCCTCCGGAGCGGTGCTCGCGGTACATCGCTACGCGCTTCTTCCGGGGTTTCTCCTTCACCCAGTCGCCCTGGGGTTCACCATACTCGAGATAGCCTTCGGCACCCTGCTCATCCTCGGCTTCTTCACCCGTTTTGCCGCGGGAGGGAGCGCCGTACTGGCCGGCCTTTTCCTGGTGGTGCTCGTGCAGGCCCAGGTCCGCGGGCTGGACATCGGTTGCGGATGTTTCGGAGGGAACGGCGCCGGGAGTGGGGTGACCTGGTTCGACCTTCTGCGGGAGCCGCCCATCCTTGCTGGGGGACTTTACCTCGCCGGGCGCGCAAGTGGTCCATGGCGACTCGAGAGCCTGATGATCGGAGGGAGGGCCGCCCGCCCGGCCAAGCGGCTGCGGCTGCTGATACCCGCGGCTTTGGTCGTCATGGTCGCGGTCGTCTCGTTCCTGGTTCCGACCCTTGGCGGTAGCTCGGGGCTGCCTCAGGCGGCGGCGAGCGAGGGGGTGAGCATCAACAGCCCGGCCCGAAACACCCCCCTGCCATCGGGGAGCAAGACTCCTGAATTCTCCGCCTCCGCCCTAGGCGGCGGCACCATTTCTTGGTCCGCCTACCACGGAGTGCCCACTGTGCTTGCGCTGTGGGCGCCCTGGTGCCCCGACTGCGGGGCAACGGTGCCACTCTTGGCTCGGGTGGTGGGCGAGTTCGTCAACGTCCGCCTGGTCGGTATCGTCACCGCCACGAACGAGCAACCTGGACCGACGCCCACCGAATTCCTGCAGGACCACCACCTGAGCTTTCCCGTGGCGCTTGACACAGGGGACGAGCGCCTGGCCGATGCCTTCGGCGTGCAGGGGTTCCCCACCATCTACTACGTGAAGCCGGACGGAACCATCCAACAGGTGACGGTGGGAGTCGTTCCGGAAGGTGCGATGCGGGCATTGCTCCAGGCGATTTCAGGATAGGCGGGCGAGGAATGCAACGAGGAATGTTCCACGTGCACGAAGAGAGGCGAAGTGCCAACCCACTCGGATCCCGCGGCTGCATACGGAGTTCCCGAGGCCGCACTGACCGGCGAGATCCGTTCTTCCCCCACCGAGGCTCTGCGTACCGGGTACCGGAGCAAGTATTATCTCCACTATGAAAGGCCGCATCGTCATTGCCGAGGACGACTCTCGCCAAGCGAGGATCCTCTCCCTCTACCTCGAGCGCGAAGGTCACTCGGTGGTAATAGCCGAAGATGGCCTGGTGGCCGTCGAGGAGTTCCGCAGGCGCCGCCCCGACCTGTTGATCCTCGACGTGATGATGCCCAATCTCGGCGGTCACGATGTGTGCCGGATCGTCCGCGCAGAAAGCGACGTTCCCATCCTTCTGCTCACCGCGAGAAGTAGTGAGGACGACATTCTCACCGGTCTGGACGTTGGCGCCGATGACTATGTGGTCAAGCCTTATCGGCCCCGGGAAGTAATGGCCCGAGTCCGCGCGCTGCTTCGCCGGGAGGAGCGCCGCCACGCCCAAGCGGTGATCATCGAATACCGGGATCTGGTTGTCGACTCCGGGAAGCGGAGTTTGGTGCGGGGTGAAGAGGTAATCGAGCTCACGGCCTCCGAGTTCGACCTCCTGTGGACGCTCATGACTACGCCGGGCCGGGTGTTCTCCCGGGATGAGTTGCTCGAACGAGTGGTGGGCTTCGGGAACAGCAGTTTGGAGCGCACCATCGACGCTCACGTGAGGAACATCCGACGCAAGCTGGGAGATGACCCCGGAAATCCTCGCTACATCGCCACAATGATCGGCGTCGGCTACCGGGTACCATGATGCGAAGTCTTCGAGGTCGTTTGGCCCTCACCATTGCTGGCTTGGCGTTGGTTGCCATGGCAGCGGTGACGGTCATTGTGGCAATGACTACCCAAGGAGCGATCGAGCAGACGTTGGCCGAGCAACACGCGGAAGAAGCCGCGATCCTCGGGAAACTGCAGGAGCAAGCCCCAGACCTTCTAACATCTCTGAGAAAGCCAATCGTAACAACGCTTTCGGACCGGTTTCATGCGCACATTGTGCTGACCGACATCGACGGAAGAACGCTCTGGGACACCGGGACGGGCGAGCGGCCACCGGAGGCGGGGTCGATCACCGCAACGGAGACCGGCCCAGACGGGAACGTCAGCAAAACGCCTCTATTCGTCTTCATCGGCTTCTCTTCGGGGCCTTCGATTCCCTGGGCCCTGATCGGTGCTATCGCGGCCGCGCTGGTTGTCATTGCCGCGTTGGCCGCAATTCCGCTGGCCAACTTCGTGACCAGGCCTCTCAGGAAACTTGCCTTTGCCGCCCGGGCCATCCGGGACGGCGACCTGGACGTGCGCGTGGAGGCGGCGACCCCGAGAGAGGTGGCGGACTTAGCTACTTCCTTCAACGATATGGCCGCGGAACTCGCCCGAGCCGACTCACAACGGAAGCAGATGACGGCCGACATCGCGCACGAGCTGCGTTCCCCCCTTACGAACATCCTCGCGCATCTGGATGCGATCGAGGACGGGGTCGTGGACCCAACGCCCGACCAAATCTGGATCATCAGCTCTGAAACAGTGCGCCTCGCCCGACTGGTCGAAGACCTACAAACCCTCGCCGCCCTGGACGAGCGGAATCTGACGCTGAGAGTGGTGCCGACTGACATATGCCGAGCTATTGACATTGCTATCGAGGCAAGCCGGGGAAGGGCTGCGGAGAAGGAAGTCACGATCCGGCGCCTGGGCATGTGCGAGGCTGAGGTCGCGGTCGACCCAATGCGCTTCGGTCAGATAATGGGCAATCTCTTGGATAATGGGCTTGAGCACACGCCTGAGCGAGGAGAGGTCACGGTGGCGGTAAGAACCGGTACGCAAGAAGTGGAGGTCACTGTGACGGACACCGGAGCTGGCATTGACCCGGAGTTCCTCCCTCACGTGTTCGACCGCCTCTCCCGGAGCGACCCCTCGCGGAACCCGGGGAGCGGGGGGCGGGGCCTGGGTCTGACGATAGCGAGAGGACTCGCCCGCGCCCACGGAGGCGACATCATCGCGAACAACAAGCCTGATTGCGGCGCCGCTTTCGTGGTTACCCTCCCGCTCTCTGGTAGTCATTAACGCCTAGAAGAATAACGGCGGCCTGCCAGTCAACCAACCTCTGAGCTAGCTTCTACACGGACAGGTGAACTCCGCGTTGACTTGCAGCCATGATCGCCGCAAGAAAGCGCACTCTGTGTCGCCTCAATCGGACTACCCATTGGAGGTTCGTGGCAGTCGTCGCACCTGCAACCCGAGGGTCGACGGCTCGAGTCCGGCGCGGCTCATTCGCATGAAAGCCCCGAACGTGCGGGGCTTTCTGCTCCTCTGAGGAGTGGCTCGCTGGGGCCGGAGAGGGCGGTGCTGGGCCCCATGCTCACCGAATGAACACCAAGCACTGCGGCAAGCCGCTGCGTGGCCCTTCGAAAGCCCTCGTGCGCGCTTCTGCGGGCTACTTGATGACGCCCATCTGTAGAAACGCCTTCACCCGGGCCGCCCATTCCCGCACGACAAAGCCGGTGGTGGAGTAGGGCTGGATGTCGGCGGGAACCCCGACGGCGCTGATGCCCACCGAGCGAGCCAGATAGACAGATCGGGCAAGGTGAAAGCGCTGGGTAGGGATGAGCGCACCCTCCACGTGGAAAACCCTTCTAGCCCGGAGCATGGTGGCGTGGGTGTCAAAACCCTGCGGGTCGGCAAAAAGATCGTTGGCCGGCACCCCTCGCGTGACCAGATAGCGCCGCATGACCGTGACCTCCTCATCGCCTGGGCGCTCAACCGCAGAAAGCAGCAAAGTCGCCACCTTGCTTTCTCGGTAGAGTTGCAGAGCAGTATCGAGACGATCAGCGAGCATGGCCGAAGGGGTACCATCAGAGTGGACGCTTGTTCCAAGCACGATGGCGGCCAGGGCCGAAGGAGCCGCTTCGGTCCCGCTGACGATGAAGGGGCTCGCCTTGCGGATGATGAGGAGATTGACCACGACCACGAAGACCCCTACGCTCGCCATGAGCCCGGATACCGCGACCAGGGTCCAGAAGGCTACGCGCCGCAGCCGATCTCTTCCTGGCATACCTTCCCTTCGCGCCGGTGACTCGTGGTTCGCGCAAGGGTAGCACGGGCTCGCACTCTGACCTTTTCTCTTAGACCCCGATTGCCTCCGCCACCTTGCCCCAGCCCAGGTCCTCTTGACCTTCGAGGCGGCGAAGATAGGTGCTGGTCACCCGCGAGTGAGCTGTGATCGAGAAACCGGGACACGTCTTCGATGCTCTCCCCAGCATCCCGACGGACCGGCCTATTCGGCCACCCGCTCCAGGGTTGGAGCTTTGCCCTCCCAGGTGACTTCCCAGCGCTTGAGCCAAAGTGTCCGCTCTTCTCCCGCCGGTGACCTTTCAAGGATCGTGATGACGAGGTGCTCCCGAGAACGAAACAGTTCCAGGGGAATGCGAAAGCGAAGCACGGTCTCTAACCCCGTCTGCAAGGGGACCGTGGTTTCCCGGCCAAGAAAGGCGCCCATCCTGTAACCAAAGGTGGCCTCGCTCGCAAGGCCCTCGCCCTCGATGCGAATGGGAACCCGCACCAAAACAAAACTGCTGTTGGTCGAGAGCTCGCAGGACTCCTGTCCGTTCTCCTCCACCGTGAAAATGCCGGCCTCCCTCAGTAATTAGCGCAGGTTCGCATGCTAGCAGGAGACGCAGGTCGCCGGAAGGCAAAGAGAGAGCTGTGTCGCTCGCTGTAACCGGGGTTCGGGCACCATGCGGGCTGTTAAGGGGAGATGGTGGCTCCCCGGCCCTGGCTGGGAGCAAGAGAACCACCATCCCGACATGGGGCAAGAGCTCAAGGAGGGGGTTTAGAGCAATGCCTGGGCTGCATGTTCCCACTGTCTGCCTGAACTACTCCCGAACACTACTCACTCAGGGCCTGGGCAAGCTCTCGTCGCTGATGGGGGGTGAGGCCGGCAATTGTCTTTGAAGGGCTGACGCGACACAGGGAAAGAAGCCTTCCCACCGTATACCCGTGTGTTGGGTCCGGGGGAGGGGGTGGGGTAGAGCTGTCACCACATATGCGCTAGCGTCCCGGGGCTCGGCTAAGTTCAGCCCCGGTCGATGACCCGAAGAGCCTCCTTCATGGTGGAGAAGATGCGGAAGTTGCTTTGCCCCGAGAGGCCAACAACCTCAAGAAGGCGTCGCACCAAAGGCGAGGGGCCGACAACTGCGAGCCAGCCCTCGGCCTTCAGGTCTCCAAGCACGTCATGAAAGAGAGAAAGCACGCCGCCATCGACGAACGTCACCGCCCGGAAGTCCAAGGCGATCAAGGACGCGCTTCCGAGGCAATCCTCGAGAGCGGCCGCGAGCTCACCCAGGTTTGCCCGATCGAAGTCTCCCCGAAGGGCGAGAAGGCAGGTCCCATTGCGCACTTCATAGGTAATGGTCACTGCAACTCCTAAAGAATGTGCCCCGCGCGTGCGTGGAGCGCGTCACCCTCTTTGGGGAAGGGAAGACCCATCGCCTAAACCATACCGGGTCTCCGCGTAGGGTGCAAGAATCGGGATATGTGGGGATACCCCGCAAAGACAGAAGGAAGGGACTCTTCGGTCAAAGAAAGGACGGTCTGATGCCGAGCCACATATGCCGGTCGCCATGGTAAGCGAGCACGGCCTCGGTCACGCCGGCGCTCAGCTTCTGGCCAAGGCAACGTTCCCGGCAGACCCCAGCTCTCTTGCCCCCATTCGCGCGTTCGTGATGAGGTGGGCTGTGGAGGCCGGGGCAGACGCGGAGCGGATCAGCCGCATGCAGCTCGCGGTCAATGAGGCCTGCGCAAACGCTATCGATCACCCTAATGAGAAGGGTGATATCACCCTCTGGGCTTGGAACCGGCTCGACCGCTTCACCGTGGACGTGTGGCATGCCGGCGAGTTTCAGGCCAAGAGGGGCCAAGACCGACGGCACAGGGGAACGGGCCTGCCCCTGATGGTCGCCTCGGCCGACGAGGTGAGCTTTGCCCGCATGCAGGAGGGTGGCACCCGGGTGTCGCTGTCGGTCTTCCTTCGGTAGCAGGGCAACCCAAGGCCCGCATCAACGTAGCGACCTGACGCGGGTGAGGTGGCCGAGGATTCTGATCGAGTCAGCGCCATGACCAGGTGTGTGTAGCGTGCTCCCGCAGTTCTTCTTGGTCAGGCATTGGGTTCTGTCTGTCCACCTTACGAGGTACGATGGTGCATGGCTCGCCAGCCCAAAGTCAGGTTGTCTGGTGATAGCCAGCCTCTTGCCATCGACGGAGGGCGCATGACGAAAAGCACTAGTTGTGGGACGACACCGGGTGCGGTTGGCTTCGCTTGGAGGGCTTTGAAGAAGCGCTTGTGATCGAATCAGCAGCCGCGCGAGAGTATCGCGCTGTGGGCTAGGATCGGGCAACAATGTCGCCAGCGTGCGTTTCCAGTCTGAGTCGGTCCATTATCCCGGCGCTGCGCATCCATGCGCGATAGCGTTCGGCACCGGCTAGGCCGAGTTCCTCAGTCTCCCACTCTGCCACAGCAAACGTCGTCGTGTTATCTACTCGCATGAGACGGTAGCTGACAAAGCCGGGCTGCGCGCGGAACACCGCGACGCCCTCGGTCTCGATCTGATGAAAAACCTCCTCCGCCACCGGCGAGTACAAATCGATGCTCCAGCGGGCGACAGATACCCTCAGATACTGAGACATCGCGTCCCTCCCTTCTCGGCCGACGTTCCCGGAAAAGCAACCTACGCAGCAAGGCAAGCGCGCCGAGATTTGGCGAAAGCGTTGCGGCGGCGCGTTCGTAGAACCCGGCTTCGCCGGCGCTTGTTCCCGGGCGGGCGTCCGGCCGATCGTAAAGTCGTTAGTCTGCGCGGCGGCTCTCATCCGAGGAGTGCCACTTTGCCTTCTTGCCTTTCAGCTCGAGGACTTCTCGCTCGGCTACCAAGCCGATTCTAGCGTGGATGTCACGTAGGCCGTCATCGGAAACTAGACCTCGATTGGCACAGGACAACAGTGCGACCATCCACTCCTCGCTCGCGGCATCGTAGGAACTGATCCCCCGAGACTCCCTGTAATCGGTGAAGTGTTTTGCCAGCTTGACCCGATTGTTCAGAGCCTCCAGGATCTTGACTCGTTCTTGTAGATCAGTTCCCGGTACTGCTCGACGACCGGGTCGGCCGTGGGCTCGGGCACGGTTCCTCCTCGTGGGGACTGCAGCTTCCTCTGGGGAACAGGCATGGGCCTATTGTATCGAAGGTGGCCCGGCCGTTTAATGGAACGTCTTGGAGCTAGCTTTTCAAGAGCGTCGCAATCCGTTCATGGTGAACGGTGAACCGCGTCCGAGAGCGACAAGCGCGCAGACTGGCTCTGCTTTCTCAAGACAGCAGAGCCATTCCCGGGAGGCTTGTTTTGCTGCTACCACGCCTTCGAAGAGTGTGCGGGCAATGTGCTCCGGCCGGCGGCTACTCTCCGTCGTAAGCCCTCTGAAGCGCGACCAGATCGAACTTCTTCATCTGAAGGAACGCCTCGGTCACGCGGGCCAATCTCACAGGGTCCGTGTCCTGCATCATGGCATCCATAGCAGTGGGAACGACCTGCCACGAGAGCCCATACTTGTCCTTGAGCCAGCCGCACTGCTCGGCCTCGGGAACCGCGGAGAGCCTGTCCCAGTAGTAATCGATCTCCTCTTGGTCCTGGCAATAAACAATGAACGATATGGACTCTTTGAACCTGAACACGGGTCCGGCGCTGATGGCCATGAAGGGCTGGTCATCGAGGAGGAAGGAGACAATCTCAGTATCTCCCGACGGCGTGTCGTGGAGTGTTGTGACGTTGGTGATGCTCGAATCTGGAAACACCGAGCAGTAGAATTCGGCTGCTTCTCGTGCTTCCTTATCGTACCAGAGGTGCGGAACGATCCGTTTCTGCATGGCTGTCACGGCACGTCTCCCTAATGCTGCGATGGTCTACGCTTGAGGCTATTGTCCGACGGCGTTCCGAGAGTACCCATCCGCCGTCAACTCGATGCACGCGAGGCGCCGTGCAAACGGTACCGGTGGCCCGAATCTCCCCCTTCACTCAGTTGCAGGGCTTTCCTGAGTCAAGCCCGGTCCAGGTGGCCGGGTCCTCCGCGTCGTTCGGCGGTTCTGGTGGCATCCTGGTGACAAACTCGTCACCAGGGGTGGCCGGCGACGGACGGGAGGGCACCTGCCAGTACGCGTAGCCGAAACTGCTGCCGGTTGTCCTAGACATCGCCACACACGAAGATGTGAGGACCATGTCTTTGACCAAGAGACCCTATTTGGGCTACCCGACGACTTCCATCTCAGCCTCCTCCTTGATGGCCTTCCCTCCCTCTGGAGTTCCGCCGGCCGAAAGGCACGCCGCCAGTTCATTCACCCTGCGCCGGGCAGTAGACACAGGACCACCATGGCCCCTATTGTGGGCGCAAGCGCAAGTCGAAGTGTGCTGACACCGGACGTTCCCAGGTGTGAGCGCGGCTCAGCAAACGCTCTGCTAACATCTGCTGAAACAGTCGCCGAGCCTCGGAGGTATCGGATGCGAGGTCGATTCTTTGCCTTCTTGCTCGTCCTCCTCTTGGCCGGGGTGTGGGTTCTCTCTTTCGAGGCCGCGCCAGCAATGGGAGCTAATGTCGTGCCGCTGGTGAGCAGCCCGGCTTCGACGATACTTTCGCCGTTTGCCGACGTCCCCAAGTCCTCGCCGTTCTTCACCGCGATCGACGATCTGCGAGAGGCGGGGATCGTGGTTGGGTATGAGCAGATGGATGGCACCCATCTTTTCAGACCGACCGAGCCACTGCTGCGCGCTCAAATGGCTAAGATGGTCGTTCTTGCCTTGGGCCTTGACGTGGACCCCCTGCTATCGCCGCCGTTCGTCGACTTGGGTCCGGTAAATCCAGGGAATCCATATCCCCATGCCTACCTCGCCCTGGCCGCGAACCTCGGCATCGTTCGTGGCAAGGACCCGACGCACTTCGCTCCGTGGTCCCCGGTCACCCGGGAGCAAGCTGCAAGCATGGCTACGCGTGGCATCGACGCCGTCCGACCGGGCCGGCTGCTCGATCCCCCGGCTGACTTCCGCGGGATATGGGCAGAGCAAGCGAGCCTCACGCACGCGGCGAACGTACGCCGAGCGGAGTACAATCTCCTGCTCCCAGGGTTGCCGCTTGCCGAGCTCTCGCCGGGGGGGAGCATGAGCCGTCAAGAGGCAGCCGTCCTTCTAGACCAGGTGTACTTTGCCACCCGGGCTACTCAGAGCGACAGCGGGATCTTCGGCCAGGTGCTCTTAGGGCCTATCTCGCCGGTGGAGCGCCCGGGACAAGTGAACGAGCGCCCCTATGAGGCCGGTGTTCGGGTCCTTGACGCAGACGGTCACGAAGTGACGCAATTTCGCTCGCGCCCGGACGGGATCTTTCGCCTAGCGCTGTCGCCTGGCACCTACCGGCTTCAGCCCTCACCGGGGGGCCCCGTCTACCCCCGGGCTGCGGAACAGACGGTCAGCGTGGAGGCCGGTAGTTTTACCCGCGTGCTCATTCACTACGACACGGGCATCCGATAGGTAGCCAGCGGTTTCGAGCTTGCAGGGTGGCTGCCGCTCACCGGCAAGCACACCGACAAGAGGGTTTCCGACGATCAAGTCACCGAGCTCCTGAGGGGCTGCGATGAGCGCGCCAACAGCCGCTAAGCAGCAGCCCTGGTGCTTTGTAGTCGTCCGGAAGCAGGAAGTTCTTGACGGCATCCCCGCTGTTCACCCGTACGCGGCCATGATGCCGCACGCTTCCGTGGTGATCGCCGTTTGCGGGGACCTAATCGGCCTAAGATTCCCAGGATACTGGGTGCAGGATTGTTCCGCGGCTACTGAGAATGTGTTGCTTGCCGCGCACGAAATAGGCTTGGGGGCGGTCTGGTTGGCCTGAGCTTTGACTCAAGTGGCCGCGTCAAGCGCGCGCATCTTGAGCACGAGGGTAGTCGGGTCTTTCCTATCGCGTCAGCGGGCTGGGTCGAAGTGGCGGGAGAAAGAATGCATCTAGGTGTCTATACCGAAGGCGTCGGCCTCTTCTCCGAGTTCGCCGACCTAGGTCCCCATCTTTCAGGCATTGCGCACGCCCTCGAGGCATCTCTACACAAAACGGGATCCGTTTAGGGCCGGGGCACGCGAGTCGAAGCCGAGGCAGACTTGTACTGCACCTCTACGGCCGGGACACACGATCGTGCGATGGTGATGGTGCGGAGTGCCAGACCAGCGCCCCCTTCTTCGTGGGGCGAGAGATTTCCACGAAACTACGCGTAGCGCAGGCGCTGCTTCCCGAACTGACCTCCATCAGCCAGGGGACTGTGCGGGGGACTCCGCAAACAAAGACGCTGCGACGGCAGGGGCCAGTCCCCTGTTGGACGGATTCACCACGTTCTTGATTCCATAAAGGTAGTCGCCGTCGATTTTCTCGTCGAGACCGATGACCGTACCGGCCTCATCGCCTTGGAGGATGCGCACCTGAGGTCGGTCGAGTGGGCTTCCGGGCGCCGGCGGGCGAACGACCACGGCAAACTGTCCGGTGGTCAGTTCCACAACCGTTCCTGAGGGATAGATGCCCATCATCTCCGCAAACAGCTTCACCAACACCGGATCAAAACAAGTGCCGGAGTTCTTGATGAGATGATCGAGTGCTTCATAGGGCGTGAAGTTGCGGGTTCGATATACCCTAGCAGTGGTCATGGCGTCAAAGACGTCTGCGATGGACACAATGCCGCCGAAGAGGGTGAGTTCCTTCTTGACCCAGGTTTTGGGATACCCGGCCATGTCGTAGCGCAGGTGGTGTTCGAAGGCCACAACGGCTGCCCTCATACTGGGAACGCCCGGTCGAAGCTCGCTCATCAGCACCTTTGTGCCCAAGGCGGGGTGCCGTTTCATCTCGCGCCATTCTTCCTCGCCGAGTCCGCTCGGTTTTGTGAGGATGTCGGCATTGATCTCGAGTTTGCCGAAGTCGTGGAGGAATGCGGCCAAGCACAGCTCTCCTAGCTGAGTCTTGCTGAGGCCCAAGCGTTGACCAAGAACCACCGAGAGGATCGCCACATTGGTCGAGTGCGAAATGAGGTACTGGTCGAAATCCTTGATGGTGCTGAGCGCGATAAGCGAGTGTGGATCACTCAGTACCTGGTCCACCACCGCTTGGGTCACGTGGCGGAGGTGGCGTAGGCTTATCTCTTGGCTTGCTTCCGGCTGTGAGTGCATATCCTTTGCCATCTGTAGGCACCCCGCGTACGCCTCGAGAGGCGCGGACGTTGTCTCAGAGGCTGCCGAGGTCACAAGCAGATCGACTTGCACGTGCACCATCTGGGGCGCGCGCAACCTGGCTTCGAGCGTCTCCGCGTCTCTCTGCTTTTCCCGGGCGAGGATCATGGCCAGACGTAGTACCTCTTCTTCTGTCAGCCCCTGAGTGAAGCTCAGCGAGTGGATTCCCCAGGAGTCGAAGAGGTCGATGAGATAGGCAAATCGCGAGAAGGAAGCAAGCGAGGAACGCAGGCGCGCATTCTGAACGAAGACGCAGTGGCTATGCACCGCGATCGTGACGGGACTCTCGACGCACAGTCGCGCTGAGAGAAGCTGGAGAAGTTTCGCGCCGCTCTCGCGCATGACGCTGTTTTCGGGCTCGTGGTAGGCCGCGGTCCGAATTGCGGCCGCAAGCGCGAGTGCCAGGTCTTGCTCGCGTGGCTCGCTCACGAGGTTTGTCTAAGGAGAGCCCGCTTGGCTGCGAGCCTCACCGATTCTTCGCCGGAGCGCGAAGCATCCTCGAGCAATTTACGCGCAGACGCGCTGGGCAACGCAGCGAGGGCGCCTATAGCGGCCAGTCGGACCGCGAGGGGTTTAGAGCTCAGAAACCTGCGCCGCGACAGCTTGGCGATCGCCGGGACGGCTCGTTCACCCGCCAGGCTGACCAAAGCCACGAGCATGGCCTCCATCTCGTCGCTGGGCCGGTGGGCAAAGTCGCGACTTCCTATCTGCCTACGGATTGCGGCCTCCTCGGCTGCCCCGCCGCGGCGTAGTGAACTTCGGGCGGCGGCAGTCCTGACCGGCGAATCGGAGTCCTCCAGTGCCCGGGCCAATGCAGGCAGCGCCGCGACGCCTGCCAACGCGTCCAACGTCCGCACGGCTTCACGTCTCACTCGGGGATCTTCATGTCTCGTGAGGTGCTCTGTCGAGGAAATAAGCAGCGGGTCGTGAGAAGCTCGGGCGAGTTGGAGCGCGTTTCGTACCACGAACCAGCGAGGATCGCCTAGCAAAGGCAGCAAGGCCCGTGCGGGCACACCATCACCACCAGAAAGGACAGTGAGCAGACTCTTGCGTACACTCCTCTCCTCCGACTCCGCTAGGAGCGTCAAAAGAAGCGAGCAGTCGCAAGAACTCACAAGGTCGACGAGTTTCTGCAGTGCCGTTTGATCCGAGGAGCCTCGATTCCCCGCCCGTATGAGATCGGCCAGCCTGCCAGTCGACACCGCGTCCGTGAGAAGGTGACCCGCCGTTCCCGCGGCGCACTCACGGCGCGACTCCACGGACTGCACGCGATCCAAGAAGACACACAATCCGTCCAAGTCCGCCGCGTCTAGATAGGAGCTGACGACCGAGGCCATCGCTTCGGTAAAGACACCGTCGAATTCTCGGTCATCGTCGCGATTGGCCAATAGTTCGAGCAGAATGACGGCGAAGTCATCGCGTGCGGCGGCCATCCCCTTGACACGCTGCTCGCTTTGCTGGAGTTCCTGCGAGGTAAGGGCGAGGTCGCGGAGTGTCGTACCGAGATTTGGCACGATGCTCAGATCTCGGGCTTCACGGGTTCCCTGGTCGGCAAGCAACTTGTCTGTCTCGTTAAGACGCCTGAGCACCGTCTCCCGCAGGGCGTCAATGGTTTCCTCGCGCAACACACCTCCCTCTTGAAAGGGATCGGCGGCGATGTAGTCGAGGTGCGCGAAGTCCTGCTCCCAGAAGGCAGTCAGCAGGTCTTGCTCGCGGGACTGGAGGTCATCGGCATGGGCTAGGCAGTCGGCAAAGGCTTGGACCTCGTCTTTGCCAAGACCGGAATAGAAGGAGACAGTCCTCAATCCGTCACGAAACATGATGAAGGCGACGTTGTCTCGGGTCTCATTGTGACTGTAAATAGCTTCATCGTCAAAGACCAATCGGGCCTCTTCCACCTGGAGCGTAAGCGAGCCTCGGTCCGCCAGGAAGCTCGTGAGGGCTGACGATAGTGCCTGGATGGCCTCCTCGGGCAAGGGGTGTCCCTCGGGATAGAACCGCAGATCGCGGTAGGCCCGGTGCAGGAGAGCACAGATTGCCCCTGCCCTTGTGGTATCCGTATCGACTTCATCGTGCTTCACATTGTTTTTATCGACCCCGGCAGACTAGGCCTTAAGAGACCGGAGGGCGGGCATGTGTCCGCCGCATTGTGCGAGCGAGCCTGGGACTCTGTTTGGTTTCGTCCTACAGACTCAGGTCACGCAACTAAACTGCCGATGACTAATGGGTTATGCAATTCGCACAAGGGGCGGCCACGGATGGCCAGGCGTGGCCGACGTATTTTGCGATTCCGTGCTCGGTAAAAGCTGCGGGTTTGGCGACTCCGGAACAACGCCCCGTCTGCCAGACAAATTCCGGCGCTCAGATGTCCGCTGTGAAAAGTCTCCGAAACATGCGGAGGGGTTTCTCTGCTGAAAGTTCGGATCCATTTTCTACAGCGTTGCACAGATGGCGGGGAACATTATCGCCGGATATGGCTGGGGCAATAGCTTCCTGGCCTTTGCCGCCGATCTAGTGGAATCTCGTCGGCAGCCAGTTTGAGAGGAGCGGTGGAAGCCCTGGGAGAAGCGATCGTGTGGGGTCCGTAAACTCTCGATCCGTTTGCTTGAGGGGCGGCATCCGTTAGGATCAGGGTTCGCAACCTACCTCTCGGGAGCGTCGATGCTGCTGTCGCTTGTCTACTTTGCGGTCCGCCGCCTCTTGCGTCTGCTGACTGCGAGACGCGACCCAGATGATGTTGCTCGCGACGTCGAGATCTTGGTCCTGCGCCATCAATTGCGAGGCCTCTCAAGAGGTCGTCGTGTGCCGCTTGGGCGATGTGATCGGATCTTGCTCGCAGCGGCGAGCCGGCTGCTTCCCCGCGGCCTTTGGCAATGCTTTCCTGTCACTCCGCGGACTGTCCTTCGTTGGCACCGCGAGCTCGTCAGGGGCAAGTGGACCTACGCGCACAAGCGGCGGCTCGGCCGACCGAGTGTTGCACAGGAGGCGACGACGCTTATCCTCCGGCTCGCAAAAGAGAATCCGCGTTGGGGCTACCGCCGAATCCAGGGCGAGCTGAAGAAGCTCGGCGTCTCTGTCTCGGCAACTGGAGTCTGCTCAGTGCTTCGCCGCCATGGACTCCCGCCAGCCCCGCGCCGAGAAGGTCCCTTGTGGAAAGAGTTCTTGGCGTAGCAGGCGGCCGGCATCGTGGCCTGTGTCGCTGCCGGTGGAAACATGACCCCCTAGTGACGATTGAAAACGGACCCCCCTTCCTCAAACAGGTAGGCTTCTCGGCTTAAGAGTCCTGTGTCTCTGGCCGGGGTCACTGCCCATCCGGGTTCCGCCTGGGTCACC
This sequence comes from uncultured Actinomycetes bacterium, assembly GCA_963775295.1. Lineage (GTDB taxonomy): Bacteria > Actinomycetota > Thermoleophilia > RBG-16-64-13 > RBG-16-64-13 > JAMDEO01. The sequence goes on along the minus strand of CAVZIK010000006.1, from coordinate 3,424,033 downwards.
CAGCAAGCCCGCAACTTGGCGATGGAGGATTACTTGGCGAGGACTCGGTTCCTGATCCGTGACCGCGACGCCAAATACTCGGGGCCCTTTGACGAGGTATTTCGGTCGGAAGGCGTACGCGTGATACGCACCCCCATACGCTCTCCCAAGACAAATGCGTTTGCCGAGCGCTTTGTGGGGACCGTTCGGCGGGAATGCTTGGATCATATCCTCATCTTTGGCGAACGGCACCTCAAACGAATCCTGAGAGAGTACGTCACCCACTATAACCAGGAGCGTCCGCATCACGGGTTGTCTCTTGAAACCCCAGAACCCAAGCTCGCTTTGACCTGCGCCGACGGTGAGATCGTCCTATGGCCAGGCTCGGCGGGTTGATCAACGAGTACCACCGAATTGCCGCATGATGCGAATAAACGTACCCGTCAGGGTGCATTTACTCCGATTCGCGCTGCCAGCCGCTGGTAACTAGTGACCCCTCAGCGCCTGTACTCCCACGGGTTTAGGTAGATGCTGCGCGGGGCAACGTCCACCCAAACCCAAGCCTGGGTGCATCGGTTGAGTCACAGCGGAACGAGGTGGAATGATGGCGGGTCTTGCGGAAACCATGATCGCAGGGGTAGTTCGCGCGGAGAGTTACGATCGGGCTAAGAAATTCTATTCCGAGGTTCTCGGACTGAAACCAGGGATGGAGTTCCCCGGACCCGGGGGCGGAGGGATGTCCGAGGGAGCTGGCGGCACCATGGTGATGGTCTACGAGCGTCCCGGGCTTAAGGCCCCGGAAAACACCGCGCTCGGATTCGGAGTCGCGCCAGAGCGGTTCGAGGCCCTCATGGAGGAGCTTCGTTTGAATGGAGTCGTATTCGAAGAGTATGACATGCCAGAAATGGGACTCAAGACTGTGGATGGCGTGGCCGAGATCGGCGGCACAAAGTCCGCCTGGTTCAAAGATAGCGAGGGAAATATCCTGAACCTCGCCTCGATGTAGGAATCAAGAGCATGAAGAGGTGACAAACCTGCACCGCGGCTAGTGAGCAGGCCTCTGTGCTTGATGTCCTTCTTGAGACCGCATCTAGAGATGGTTGACCGAGCATTCGCAGGCATGCCGAGGCCTAGCGATCTTCCTGCCCTCACCGCGCTGCTCTCAGGCGCCGGGTTTGTCGCGGCGCGAGAGGAGGCGGGTGAGCTTCTGGCTTGCGCGGCTGGCGACGTCGAAGTCCTCGGCGCTCTCGTCGCTCGTCGCCTCACGGGTGAGCCGCTTGCTTGGATCACCGGTCGCATGTTGTTCTGTGGCCTGGAGCTAGGCATCGATCCCGGTGTCTATGTTCCACGTTGGCAGAGCCAGAGGCTCGCCCATCGCGCCGCCGCGCGTCTGCCAGCGAACGGTACGGCGATCGACCTGTGCACCGGGGCCGGTGCGATAGCCAAGACCTTGACCGTGAGCCGCCCCGAAGCCCGCGTCGTGGCGTCCGATCTGGGCGAACATGCTGTTGCCTGTGCGAGAGCGAATGGCGTGGAGGCATATTGCGGCGATCTGTTCGCCCCGCTACCGCCCTCGCTCGAAGGACGCGCCGATGTCATTGTCGCGGTCGCACCCTACGTGCCGACGCCCGAGTTGTCTCTGCTGCAGCGCGACACCTTCACGTTCGAGCCGCCCTTGTCCTACGATGGCGGCCACGACGGCACCGAGATCCTGCGGCGGGTCCTTGCCGGCAGCCCTTCTTTCCTGCGGCCCGGCGGCGCGCTCCTGCTTGAACTGGGCGGTGAGCAGGCCGACGCGCTCGCTGACGACCTCGCGCGCCTCGGCTTCGTGGAAGTCATGGCTCTGCTTGACGAGGAAGGTGACGTCCGCGGCATCGAGGCGACTTTCAACGGTTGTCTCGTGTCAAACGTCTTGGAGCGTTCGCCTTAGGGATGGGTGTGGCTCACAGTGTCGGACTTGGAGGTTCGCCTGGGGTCAAGGAATCATGAGGCCCATCTCGACGAAGGGGTCGATTCCATCGTGCTTACGCACACGATCACACAAGCGTGTGGGCCATCACGCCGCCCCGGTCGCGATCCCTGAGGGGTACGTTTATTTCGATTCACGCTGCTATCCGGTGATATTCGTGAATTAGCCCACCGAGTCGGTTCACACGAACGACCTCGCTGCCAGGGCGGTTTGAAGCCAGTTGGGGCTCCGGGGTTTCGAGAGATAGCCCACGGTGCGGACGCTCCTGGTTGTAGTAGCTGACGTACTTCCCAAGGATTCGCCTGAGATGCCATTCGCCGGAGACAAGGATGTGGTCCAAACCTTCCTGGCGCACCGTCCTTGCGAAACGCTCGGCGAAGGCGTTTGCTTTGGGCGAGCGTATCGGCGTGCGAATGACGCACAGGCTCTTCGAGCGAAACACCTCACCCAACGGTCCTGAGTACTTGGCGTCGCGGTCACGGATCAGGAACTTGGTTCCGGCCAAACGGCCTTCGATAGCCAGGTTGCGGGCCTGCTGGGTAACCCAGGCAGAACCGGGATGGGCGGTGGCGCCGGCCGGGTGCACTCTGCGGGTGGAGAGTTCGATGAAGAAAAGAACATGGAGTGTCTTCAGCCACACGGTCTCTACACAGAAGAAGTCGCGCGCTATGATGCCCGCCCCCTGCTCGGTCAAGAACTCCTTCCACGAACGACCATCTCGCCGCGGAGCAGGCGGGAGACCATGACGACGGAGCAACGAGGAGATGGCGGTTGCAGAGATGGAGACGCCGAGCTTTTATAGCTCACCTTGGATGCGCAGGTAACCCCAGCACGGATTCTCCCTCGCCAGCCGCAAAACGAGCGCCGCCACTTCCTCCGAGGTGCTCGGTCGACCCGGTTGCCTGCGCCGGTAGGTCCACTTGCGCTTTACGAGATTTCGATGCCAGCGCGGCACCGTGTCAGGTGAGACCGCGCAACATCGCCACAGTTCGCGCGGCAGCAGTCGGCTTGCTGCCGCCAGTAAGATCCGATCGCGCCGCCGCGGCGGTAGGCGACGACCTCCTGAGAGTACGCGCAACTGATCGCGAATGACCAACAGCTCAACATCGCGAGCAACATCGTCACGATCGTCACCCGCAGTTAGCACAAACGCAGCAGGCGCCGGACGGCGAAGTATAGAAGCGACAGCAGCATCGGAACTCCAGGGTGAGGTAGGTTGGGAACCCTGATCCTAACGGATGCCGCCACACAAGTTGGGACGTCCAGGGTTTATGGACCCCTCAGGCGACGCGAACGGGAATAAATGTATTCCTTAGGGCAACGCTGAGGGATACAAGACAGTGAGGGGGGCGGGAGCCCCCCTCACTCGCTGCTATTTGATCGCCCGTCCTCAGGTCGTTGCGGCTCTATTCTTCTATCGGTGCTGGCTCATTGAACTGGCTTGCTTACCGCGTTGTAGATGATCTGGGCGACCTGACCCCTCGTAGCTCCTGAGTACGGATCAAATTGAGTCGCGGTCACTCCGTCGATCAGCCCATTGAATTTGGCCTTCGCCACGAAGGCCAAATCGGCGGGCGCCACATCGACAAAGCCGGTCTGGTATCCGACGGGTGGCTCGGAGAGTTTTGTCCCGGCCGCCCGCACGACGACCCGCACGAGTTGGATTCGCGTGAGGCTGTTGAAGGGGCCGAATAGACCATTTGCGTAGCCGGCGACAAAGCCCTGCTGAGCCGCTTCTTCCACGAAGTCGAAGGGGTACGCTTGCCCCGAGTAGCTGACGTCGGCGAAGGTCGGGTGCCCAAGATTGTTTGTCTCTGTGGTGTGGTTGCCTAATGCGAGGATAGCTATCTTGGCAAGTTGCGCTCGCAGCAGTGGATCGTTCGGCCCGAAGTTGCCGTTACCGTAGCCGCCGATCACGCCGTTGGCGGCTAAATAGTTGATGGCTGTCGCGAACGGGCTGTTGCCGGCCACGTCGTCGAAGAGAACTGGGGTCGAAGGCTGTACTACCTCAAACGGGCGCATCATCTCGTTGTCCTCGTGCTCGATGATGTGACAGTGCCATACGTAGTGGCCTGCAATATCGAACTTGGCCTTGATGCGCGTTATCTGCCCAGGAAGCGCTATGACCGTGTCCTTGAAGCCGGTCTCCCATGGCTCGGGTCCGGTGATATTTCCGTGTTCATCCTCCCGGTTGACGACCTGAAACGCTACCAGGTGAAGGTGGATGGGATGCGCATCGGCCGTAAAGTTGTGTATCTCCCAAATCTCGGTGGACCCGAGTTCCGGCTTTTCGGTGGTGGGGTCGCCCCACATGAGGGGGTTGCCGGTGCCGTCCGCGTTAAGCGTGCCAAGAAGTGCCATCGTGGGACCAAAGGGATCCCCGTCGGTGCTCAGGACTATGTTGCCCTGCTCGTCCTCTTTGACGTTTACCGTCTTCGACTCCAACTCGTTCAGGCTGACCTGGCGAGTGGTGTCCGCGGCACCCAGTCGTGGTTGCAGAGGAAGATTGAGTTGCGCCGGAGGAGTACTCGTGTCCGCGCTGGCTAGCGGCACGACTCGGAATTGAAGCACTTGGCCGGTGGTAGCCGGGTCAGACGGAGTGAAATCGGTGTTGGGCTGGCCTCCCTGATAGGGTTCGTCTGGGCCCAGGTTCTTCAGCGTAATCACGTCGCCCGGCTTGAAGTTGGAGAAGTCAACGATGATGTCGGCTCTCTCAGCCGGAGCGATGAGCACGGTAGTGAGAGGCACCGGTTCTGCAAGGAAGCCCTGCTCGGCCCCGATCTGCCAGAGGGTGAGCGGAACGCTCGCTTTGAGGAAGAGCGTGCGGGCGTCGCAGCCGTTGAGCAGGCGGAAACGGTAGCGGCGGGGCTCGACGTTGAGGTACGGCCAGGTTTTGCCGTTCACCATCATGGTATTGCCGAAGAACTCCGGGTTCCAGATGGGTGCGACGTCCGACTGACCGCCGGGCGCGGCGCTCGGTGCGAAGGGAATCTGAAGTTGCCCCGGCAGCTTCCCTTCGAAGAAGGCTCGGTTGCTGGGGTAGAACGGAGAGCCGTCCGAGTTAAACGAGCGATCTTGAATCGCGATGGGAATCTCGTAGTACTTCGTGTCGGCGGCATCACCCACCTTGGGCGCGGGACCGGGAAGGATACCCTCGGGAAGGTCGTAGGGGCCCCCTCGCACGAGGTAGAAGCCGGCAGGACCCGCGTATACGTTTGTGCGAGTCATCCCGAGCGCGTGGTCGTGGTACCAGAGGGTGGCGGCCGCTTGATCGTTCGAGTATTGGAAGGTCGCGGCGCCTTGTTCATCGGGCACGCCGGCAATCTGGTCCCACGCCGAACCCCGCGTGGCGTATCCGGCCGGGATGTTCTTGGCGGCGGGCAGGTACCAGGCTTCGGGGTTCCCATCACTTTCCGACGTTACGTGCGCCCCGTGAACGTGGGTCACCATGGGAACTGGGCCCACATACGGCAACTGACTCGTGCCGTGCATGTTCGTGCCACCCGGGCCTCCGACCGGGTTCGCCCAGTGCAGTGTCTGGTCCACCGAAAACAGAGAAGGCAGGTAGTTGCCGTTGGCGTCCACCAATTGGTTGATCCACTTCACCCTGGTCGGGACGTTGGCCTTCGCCTCAATAGTGAAAGCAGGCGAATTGAAGGTGCCTAGGCTGGTGACCGATCCGTAGCCCCACACGGTAGTCATGTTGAACGGAGGCGGCAGTATCTGTTCCTGGAACTGCCGCATGGAGATCTCGTAGTAGTTGGGTGAGGTCGCCGGCATCTCCGGAGGGATGACCATGGGCTCGCTCCACTTGATGATTCCTGTCGGATCCAAGCTGCCGCCCGGAACTGGTTCGGCATTTGCTACACCGGGCATGGTGAACAAGAGAAGCAGTGTCACGGCGGCCGCGAGAGCAAATGAGCGGGGCTTGGAAGATCTCATGTGTGGGCTCCTTGCTTGTTTTGACCCGACGGGCGCTGAGTCGAGAATTAGCATTCCCATTTCTCGGTTCTTTACACGTTCTTTATATGGGGCAAATAGCAAACCCAAGGACGAAGGGCGATACTGGGCTGGGGATTGTGGCGGCAGATCCGGGATGTGCCGTGATCGTATGCTCACACAAACTGAAGACGGGGCATGATGGCCGGGTTCTCGGCACGGAGTTCGTTCGACTTCTTGATGAACGGGCAATCGACGTCAACAGCATTAGCGACTTGCTGATGGAGACATACGACGGATTTCTGGACATCGTCGAGATTAAACGCCTCGAGGGAGGGCTGCGATTCTGGGCGGACACGTTGGATCATGGCAACCACGTGCCGTCAAGCGCTCTCGTCAAGGCAATCGCCCAGTGTTGGAAGTTACGCCTAGGAGATCGAGCGTGAAGCGAACAGCGTGAAGTGGCCAGCGTGGCTAGCCGACGGTGAGGGGTACATTTACTCCGATTCACGCTGGTGGTCGGAATAAATGTACCTTTCAAGTAGCGGCATCATTTTATGCTGGACCAAGACGAAGGTCTGGTGATTCATCAGAGATCGAGGACTGCCACACCTCTATGCGGTGTCCTTCAGGATCAAGAACATAGAAGACCTTGGCAAACCAAGGATGATCTTTGATCGTCGTCGGCTCAAGACCCATCTTCTGCGCGTGCGACCTCGCTGCCTCGATGTCCTTTACTTGCAGCGCTACGGTGACGCCCGCGTTCCCACAGCTCTTGATGGAGGTGTTCTGTTCATTAGCGATGCTCAATCGTGAAGTCGCAGTTAGACGAAACTCCACGAACCAATCGGTAGAAAAAAGGACAGACAACCGCAACCCATTCTCATAGAAGCGAACCGTTGCCTCCCATTCCTTGCAATAGAGAATCATGTTGGCAGTCATCAGGTTCTCGCGCATCCCGCCCTCCTTTCCGGATCCTGGCCACGAGCATAAGCGCGAAGCCTGCGCTTTACCCAGCCGGGCGGTTTCTTAACCGGTTATGCCCACCGCGACGAACCCAAACAAACAGCAGAGGAGGGACTTGAATCTCGGGGCCGCGTGAGGGGCTCAGTCCCGGGGCCGAACGGGGCATCCCTTAGCTTGAATGATGCCTTGGTACTTCAATTTTCGGTTCGCCTTTCAGGCCTTCGATTATTCCAATAGCCTTATCAAGATTCTCTTTGTAACCTTCTAACAGGAGGATGACGGTGCCCTTACTTCCCCCCGTCCCTCTCGAAGATACGAGTCGGGCCCGGACTCCGGCCAAACCGGAGAACGCCTCCACCTCGGTCACGGTCAATACGCTGGTGAGTCAGGCCAGGCCTACTCGGACTCCCATAGAGTAATCTAAGGTCAACTGGCCTGTGAGGTGTCAAAACCCGATCCAGGCGCTTCCTATAAAACTGGGTATTTGTAGCAGGATGTTCTAGTGAGTTCGAGTTCAGCCCAACCATTCGAGCGGCAGTGGGGCTGGAGTTGGCGCCACCAGCGGCGAATGGGAGGGTAATATGGGCTCGACGCGGGCAACGATCGTCAGAAGTGTGGCAACAGCCACAGTTCTTTGTTTTGTCGCACTCGGCCTTCTTCTTGCTAACCCCGCATCGGCCAGGGCCAGTTCCTTCGCGGATGTTCGCGGAGATGAGTGGTTTGCCGAAGCGGTGCAGGCTCTTTCCGACCAAGGCGTAGTCCAAGGAAGCGCCAACGGGCTGTTTCGCCCGTACGACTCGATCACCCGTGCCGAATACGCTGTCTTTGTCAGCCGTGCTCTTGGCCTTTCCCCCGAAGGGTCTCATCCCTTTACGGACATTCCCGCCGGTGCCTGGTATGAGTCGGCGGTAGCTGCACTTTTTCAGGCTGGTCTGGCGGATGGGGTTTCCTCCACCGAGTTTGCGCCAAACGCCAGGCTGTCGCGACAGCAGGCGGCAAGCTTCGTCATGAGGGCTCTTGCCTACTCGTTGAATGCCCATCCCCTGGAAGGGCTTGATCTGGCACTCACGCCCATACAAATTGCCTCATGGCTCCAAGGCTTTCCGGACCGGATATTTATCGCCGCAACTCACCAGGCGGCTGTGGCCAACGCCTACCGCCTGCAGGTGATCTCCGGTCAGGCTGACGGGCGCTTCTACCCACTCGCGGATGTGACCCGAGCTCAGAGCGTGGGGATGCTCTACGTGAGCCTCTTTGAGATGCCCCCACCGCTCCCGGCCCCGCATACTCTGGTCCCGACCAATCCGGTATATCCGGACGCGAAGGTTGGCAGCAAGGGCCCGCAGGTGACGCTGCTAGAGCAACGGCTCACCGAGCTCTCCTACCGACCGGGACCGATGGACGGCATCTTTGACGAGCGCACCCGACAGGCGGTCATTGCCTTCCAGAAGTGGGAGGGACTCAGCCGGGACGGAACGGTGGGCCAGGGGACCTGGGCGCGGCTGATCGCTGCAGGCGCACCGACGTGTACTCGGAGCGGCACCGGTGTCTGGATTGAGGTCAGCCTGACCAAGCAGGTGTTTCTCTATGTGGATGACGGCATCGTGACAAGAACGTTGTCCACATCAACTGGCAGAAGTTTCACCTATCAGTCTGCTCCCTACACGGTGGAGCGAAAGGCGATTTCCGATGGGCCTCGTTACCGGGCCCTTTACCTGATCCCTGGAAATGTTCTTGCCATCCACGGCTACCACTCGGTGCCGATCTTCCCGGCGAGCGACGGCTGCATACGCCTGCCAAAATGGGACATGGACGACTTGCGGGCAACTGACAGTTCCAGCCCGATGATTCCGGACGGGACGAAGGTATACGTGTATTGAGCCCCTGAAATCGCTCCACGCGGAGGCGAGGGGTACAGTTATTCCGGTTCACACCGCCAATCAGGATAAATGCACCCCTCAGGGCAGGGCGGGAGGCTCTAGATCTACCCTGATAGCGAGGCGAGCACCAGGAGTCTTGAAAGATCAAACTGCAGTCACGGCCACCCGTGGACCGACCATAGATAAGGAGAGATCCAATGACAATGATCGTTGTAGGTGTAGATGGGTCGGAGCACGCAGATAGAGCCCTTGAGTTCGCCGTCGGGGAGGCTGCTCTGCGGCAGGCCCATCTGGTCATCGTCTGCGCCTGGGAATTGCCCACGATCATCTCCCCACCGGGTGTTCCGCCTCTAGGATATTTCGAGGACTTACGTCGCGAGGCCGAGATGATAGTGCAGGCGGCGGTTGCCCGGGCAGCCGCACTCCAGCCCCAAGTAGCTGGTGAAGGCAAGGCCCTCGAGGGCCACCCAGTCACAGTGCTACTCAAGGAAGCGGAGGATGCGGATATGATCGTCGTCGGAACTCACGGCCGCGGCGGCTTTGCCAGCCTCCTTCTCGGCTCCGTGAGTCAGCAAGTTGTTCATCACGCCACTTGTCCGGTCGTTATCGTGCGTTGAGCCGATACGCATGAAGTTCTGGGGCGGTTCAATCAATGGCGAAGTTGTTGGACGAGCAGAGCAAGGTGGAAAGTGGGGCGGCCAGATGGGGACGGAGAAGAGCTGGCAGTGAGCCTAGCGTTTGACCAGCCGGGGGTCGTCGAGGTTGATTAGGCTTATTCTGTTCGATATCGATGGAACGCTGCTTGATGCTGGAGACCTGTCCCGGCGCAGCTTCGAGTACGTTGTCGGACAGTTCGCTGATCCCGCAACGGCCCTGGAGCGATCTTCGTTTGCCGGCAAGACCGATCCCCAGATAATGAGGGAGCTTCTGCTTGAGAACGGGCTTTCGGGCCAACAGGCTGACCGAGCGCTAGGTAAGGCACTAAATCGGTACCAGTCCTACTATCTGTCGCACCTCAAAGAAGCCGCCATCAGACCCCTGGAGGGCGCGAGGGAGCTCATCGAGAGGTTGGTGTCTATCGCACCCGACCGGCTCAGGATCGGTATCCTCAGCGGGAACCTGGAGGGGCTGGTGGCACCCAAATTGGAGGCGGCCGGGATACCGGCGTCAATTTTGAACATAGCCGCCTTCGGAAGTGATGATGCCGACAGAAACAAGCTCCCAGCCGTCGCAGTCCAAAGAGCGGAACGCTTGCTCGGTTCGAATGTTCTGCCCAGTGAGGTCGCAATCGTGGGCGATACTCCCCGGGACATAGGCTGTGCCCGGCATTTCGGCGCGGTGTCGATTGCCATCGCGACCGGTGACTACACTGTCGAACAACTTAAGGCGGCCAACCCGACCTTTGTGCTCGCAAATCTGCTCGCCTGGGGCGAGGCGGAGAGTAAGATCGACTTATGCTATTTGGAGCACGCCAGTGATTAGATCTCTGCCGGAGCCACCCAAGATACGGATGTTCTGATGTCGACCTCCGATACATTCGGCTTCTGGCTGGGTACATTCTTCCATAGCGAAAAGCTCCCAGCCTTCGCCCTACTCGTGGGGATGGTGCTGACCTTCCTTTGCCTGCGCGTCAACACGCGCCTTATTCGCAAGGGGGTGACCTGGTGGCCCGGCAACATCCATCGAGGCAAAGTTCACGTACATCACATGGTCATAGGGCTCGTCGCGATGTTTCCCATAGGTGTGGTCGAGTTCGCCGTCCGTCCGGGAACTCCGTTCGTGGAGATTCTCGCCCTGTGCTTTGGTGGCGCGGCGGGCGCGGTCTTTGACGAGTTTGCACTTGTGCTTCACCTCAAGGACGTGTACTGGGAGCATGAGGGTCGCAAATCCGTGGTGGCCGTGTTCTTAGGCACCTCGTTCACCGCTTTTATGGCCATTGGCATGGTCCCCCTCGGTTATTCCGACCCGGCGTCGCCGACCGCCATCCTCGAATGGAGCGCGCTCGGAGTGATGGTCTTTGACCTCGCTTTCGTAGCGGTGGCATTTCTTAAGGGCAGGATCTGGATGGGATGGATCGGGCTGTTCATACCGGTCTTCGCTTTCGTGGCGGCTGTTCGGCTCGCACGACCTTGGTCCATCTGGGCCCACTGGCGATACGATGGCCGACCCCCGAAAATGGCCCGAGCCGAACGGCGGGCTACAGATTTCAATCACCACTGGGGACACCGACAGAGATTGCTAATGGATTTCTTCGCGGGGGCTCCCGGCGTGGCTGCTGTCGAGACGACCGCTCCGCAGCCCGACTCGGTGGCATTACCGCTTCCTATTGTTCTGCCGGTTGAGGGCGACGTCGACGGGCTCTGAGTTACAGGCCCCGTGAGAGAGCGCTACGGCCCGGCATCCTACAACGTCACTACGCGACGTTCATCGTGGAGCTCTGAGCGTCGATGCTCGGGGCACTATTCTCTGGAGAAATGACGGAGACCGAGGCTATCGCCCGAGCTAGCGGTGGTCGTTCATCCGAGAGGGGTAGGATGTTCAGCCTCTTGAGCGGATGGTCCAACTCGCGGGCGTACTTCGTACGCCGAGGCACTTCAGGAAGCAGATCAGAGTCAAGTAGGATCCGGGCCTGAGAACAGCTTTGGATAAGAGTCCAGGACGATCAGTCTTCGATACCGTGCAATGTGCTGCTGATGCCGGAAAAGGTGGGCAGCGGCCACCCACCTCAACCGAATCCTGAGAGAGTTCGTCACGCACTACAACAAGGAACGTCCGGATCGTGGACTGAGTCTTGAAACCCCGGAACCAAAGCCAGACAAAAACTGCGGCGACGGTGGGGTAGTCCGGGTTGCCAGGCTGGGCGGGATCTGCGCGTCGCACTTGAAAGCGCTGTACATACGTTCAATAATATAACCATGCGTTTACTGCCCGATGACCGAAAGACCTCCGCGGTGATTCGCGATACGGCGATGGAACTGTTCGCCGAGCGGGGCTCATCAAAGGTGACTATCCGCGAGATCGCGGCCGCTGCCGGCGTCTCTCCCTCCCTGATCATGCACCATTTCGGCTCCAAGGAGGGCCTGCAAGAAGCCATCGGCTCTCATGTGGTGGCGTTCGTGGAGGCGGTTCTGGCGGAGTTCGCGCAGGTCTCCGAAGAGACCGCCGAGGCCTCTTTCGTCCGATCTCTCGCCGCCGAGTTCGGCATGCAGCCGGCGCTCGCTGGCTACGTCCGCCGGCTGCTTGTCGACGACGGGCCCGTCGGGGACTCCCTGTTCGACCGCCTGTTTGAGGTTACGGTAGCGGGGCTGGACAGTCTTGTGGCGCAAGGCGTCGTTCGCCCGGCCCAGGACGAGCGTGTGCGGGCGGCGTTTCTTCTCGTGAACGATCTAGGGGTTATGCTGCTGCGTCGCCAAGTCGAACGCGTCCTTGGCATCGATCCGCTCGCGAGACCGGGATTGGAGCAGTGGACCGTCGAGCTCATGGACATCTACATGAATGGCATGTTTGCCGATATGGGGCGGGAACAATGACGTCCGCCATCGAGATGCGTGGCCTGAGCAAGACCTACGGGGCCGTCCGGGCCGTTGTCGAGCTGGATCTCATGGTGCAGACCGGGGAAATCCTTGCTTTCCTGGGACCTAACGGGGCCGGTAAGTCGACGACCATCCGCATGCTCCTTGCCCTGCAGCGGCCCAGCGCCGGCACGGCCCGACTACTCGGCCTCGATTCCCACCGTAACCGTGTCGAGATCCACCGTCGTATCGGGTACCTACCCGGCGATCTGGAGCTCTACCCGCGCATGACCGGACGACACCTCATCGACTGGTTCGCGCGCGCCCGCGGGGGGGCCGATCCCGGCAGCGTTGATGAGCTGGTCGATCGGTTCGGGGTTGTCACAGATCGACCGGTCAAGGAGCTCTCCAAGGGTAACCGACAGAAGATAGGCATTGTACTGGCCTTCATGACGCGGCCCGAACTTCTGATCTTAGACGAGCCGACCGTCGGGCTTGACCCGCTCATGCAGAATGAGTTCGAGAAGCTCATCCGGGAAACAGTGGCGCAGGGCAGAACGGTGTTCCTTTCCTCCCACGAGTTGGATGAGGTGCAGCGTCTGGCCGACCGGGTGGCAATCATCAAGGAGGGACGGTTGATAATCACAGACACCGTCGAGGGCTTCCGTAAGAGTATGCCGCGTAAGATAGACGTCCAGTTCCGCCGACCGGTCGACCGGTCACTGTTCGAGAGTTTGGCAGGGGTGCGCGTGGAGGCGGCCGACGGCTGGCAGACAGCGGGTCACAGCGAACAGGCGGAGGGACTTGACGGCACTCGGTTGGTCTTTGAGGTGACCGGCGAGATCGGCCCCTTGCTGCGTCTCGTCGCCGATCGCGATCCCATCGACCTTATCTCTCGCCAGGCCGACCTGGACGAGGTCTTCCTCGATCTCTACCGCACCCCGTCCCGGGAGGCCGATGATGCGCACTGAGGTGACGTGGCTGGACTTTTCGCTGCGGCGCCGGGCCCTGATCGCCTACGTGGTTGGCATGGCGTTGTACGTCTTCGTCATCGTCGCCCTCTACCCGCAGTTCAAGGACTCGACAGGTCTAGATAATCTCACCAAGGGCGCGGGAGCTACCTTAGGCGCCTTGTTCGGGATCTCCGGCACGCTCACGTCGCCGGGTGGATGGCTCAACGCCAACATCTACGCCAACTTCTTCCCGCTTGTCATGCTCTTGCTGACCGTCAGCTACGGCGCCGCGGCCATCGCTGGCCAGGACGAGGACGGCACTTTGTGCCTGCTTGCCAGTCTGCCGGTCAGACGCAGGACCATACTGCTGCAGAAGGCGGCGACGATGGCGTTGCAGGGCCTCATCCTGGCCGTCATAGTCGCCGTCGTCGCGCTCATCGGGCGCTCCTTTGGGCTCGCGATCACGCCCACCCACACTATCGCGATCTCAATCGCAACCCTATTGTTGGGTCTCGACTTCGGGCTCATGACCATGGCGATCGGATCGGCCACGGGGAGCCGCGGTGTCGCCCTCGGCGTAGGAGCTGCAGCCGCGGCAATTGGCTACCTCATCAGCTCGTTGGCGCCGGTTGTTCACGGGATCCGGTCTGTCCGCTATGCCTCGCTCTTCTACTGGTCGGTCGGTCACGATCAGATCGTCGGCGGCGTAACGCTCATCGACTACCTTGTGCTCATCGTGGTTGGGCTCTGTGCGCTTGCTGCTGCCATCATTGCGTTTGGGCGGCTCGACCTTCGTTCGTGAGAGTGGTCAGAGTTACTCGGGCCACGCCGGCGACGACCAGGGGCGCCGGGTCAAGGGCACAACGCCGAAGATGTACCCCCTCAGGCTATTCGTGGTCGCGTGGGTGAAATGCTTGCCTAGTTTTGATCGCGCTGCCATTCCAATCCTTTCTGCTGCAACCAAGGAAGCCGGGGGCTCGTGGAACCGTCGGACTCGCATACCATTCGGCGAATGCGATCGCAGGCGAGCGCAGGGCCAGACTCGACAAGCATGACGGGATTGGCAAATCTTGGGGCGGCAGAATCGTCCGGCCTGGTAAAAATCGGCGATTTAAGCGGAGGAATTTAATGACCTGTCGACCGAAGGTAGCCGCGATCGCGATGGTAAGCGTCTTGGCTGCGTACGCGCTTCTTGGGAGACCTTGGCACATGCGGTGGGGCGCGACCGATCTGGAGTCCCGTGAGCATCTACCCGGCGACGACCTCCTCGCAAGCGCAGACCTCACGGCGACTCGAGCTATCACCGTTCGCACTCCGGCTCAAGAGGTATGGCCGTGGATAGCTCAATTGCGTCAGGGTCGCGGTGGGTTCTACAGCTACGACTTCCTCGAGAACTTGGCAGGCTGCGGGATCCACAGCGCAGATCGCATCGTGCCAGAGTGGCAGACGCTGCAGGTCGGGGATGAGGTTAGGCTGCATCCGGAGGTGCCGCTCCACGTCGCGATTCTGCAGCCCGGGGCAGCACTCGTTCTCCGCGGCGGGGTTCCGATGGCAGATACCCCGCCTCCATATGACTTCACCTGGGCCTTCGTCCTCGGGCGCGAGCCCGACGGGACTACGAGGCTTCTCGTGCGCGAGCGATACGCCTACACCAAGAAGTGGACCGCACTCCTCGTTGAGCCCGTTGAAATCCTCAGCCTCTTGATGACTCAGAAGATGCTTCGCGGTATCAGGGACCGCGCGGAAAGAATCGCTCCGCCACGATTCGGATTGCCGGCTTAGGAAAGCCCCAGCCACGGACTTGACCGGGCGTGTGGTCTCGACAGGCCCAAAACAAAGCCCAGGCTGCGTCGCGACCGGCGCCGCTACGATCAACAGATGTGATGGGTTTCGTCCAAAGTGGCCCGAATCAAGCCGTTTGGCCTCCACCAAACCCCTGCGGTTCACTGTGGAGCTAGAGTTGGAGTTGGAGGCCAGTGTGCTTCTTGCCCCAGCGGCCGTGGCATACTCGCTCTGCAGATTGTCGCTCTCTCGAAGATGGGAATAGCTGTGACACACCTCCTTGTCGTGGGCGGAAGTGACGCTGGCATCAGCGCCGCTCTGCGAGCCCGGGAGTTCTCCCCCGCCGAGGACATAACGGTTCTTGTTGCTGACAGCTTCCCCAACTACAGCATTTGCGGGCTTCCCTTCTTCTTGAGCGGCGAGGTGCGCGACTGGCACACCCTCGCCCATCGCACCGCAAGCGAGATTGAAGACAAAGGCATCTCTTTGCTTCTTGATCACAAGGCTGAACGGATGGACCCCGTCAGCAAGAAGGTCGAGGCCATCACCCGGGACGGTCACTCCCGCACGTTTTCCTACGATCGCCTTGTTATCGCGACCGGTGCAATTTCTGACCCGCCGGATGTTCCCGGACTCTCTCTTTCCGGGGTCTTTTCCCTCCGGTCGATGGCCGATGCCTTCGCGATTCACGAGTACATAGCGAGATTCGAGCCACGGTCCGCGGTCATCGTCGGGTCCGGATATATCGGCATGGAGATGGCGGACGCGCTTACCCGCGCCGGACTATCCGTGACTGTCCTTGTCAGAAACGCCCTTCTGCGAACGGTTGAACCCAGCATGAGCGCCATCACTAGAGCCGAGCTTTCTGGGCGGGGGGTCGAGGTGATAGACGCGGGATCGGTCACCGGACTCGAAAGAAGTGACTCCGCCGGCGTCCTGGTGCGAACAAGTGCCCACGCCCCCATTCGCGGCGAGGTGGTTCTCCTTGCCACCGGAATCCGGCCTGATACCGCTCTGGCAAAGACCGCGGGAGTCTCGGTGGGCATGCGCGGCGCGGTGCGGGTGAGCCGGGCGATGGAGACGAACGTCCCCAACATCTACGCCGCCGGGGATTGCACCGAGACCTGGCACCGGCTGCTACAAGAACATACCTATTTACCTCTGGGGACCACAGCCCACAAGCAAGGTCGGGTGGCGGGAGAAAACGCCGTGGGGGGTTATGCCCAGTTTGCCGGTTCTCTCGGGACCCAAGTGGTGAAGATCTTCGACCTCCTCATCGCCCGCACGGGCTTGCTAGAACAGGAAGCATCAGCGGTGGGTTTCGGCCCCCTTACCGTGGAGACTGAGTCTCCCGACCACAAGGCCTACTATCCCGGGGCAACACCCCTTCACGTCCGACTGACTGCCGACCGAAAGACCCATGCCTTGCTCGGTGCTCAAATGCTCGGCCACCACGGTGCCGAAGTGGCCAAGCGTGTAGATGTCATTGCCTCTGCCATCTCCGGCCATCTGACCGTTGATGACTTGGTAGCTCTGGATCTCAGCTACACACCACCGCTCAGCAGCCCCTGGGACCCCATACAGGTGTGCGCCGAGGAGTGGCTGGAGGTCGCCGCCGGTCGATCGCCCGGCGTCCCCGGCGGCCTGCAAGAGAAGGCATAGCAATTCGGCGACGGAGGGCCTATTCGCTGATGACCAAACCACGTAAGGTACAATCCGTTGTGCGCGAGGTCTGTTGGACGCCGGGACGTGTTTGCGCTCGGTCGTAAGTCTTGAAGCAATTGGGAAGGCGGTGGACCGCGTGACGGAAGGCACTGTGACCCGTCGCGACTTTCTTCGTTACGCGGCCCTCGCTGGGGTCACCCTTGCTATCGGTGGCGGCTTGGGCGAACTGCTTGGCGCCTGTGGCGCCTCCTCTACCACGACGACCGGCGCGACAACCGCTACGACGGCGTTGGCCGGCCCCGTAACAACAGAAGCGGCCGGCCCCGTCACAACGGACGCAGTCAGCCCCGTAACAACGGAAAGTCATCCCACTACGAATCCAAAGCAAAAGGTCGCTTATCTCACCTTTGATGACGGACCATCAAAACTCACTCCGGCGCTTTTGCGCACGCTTAATGACAACCATGTCAAGGCTACCTTCTTTGTAATTGGCCTTCATGCGCAGAAGTATCCTGGCCTGCTCAAACAAATAGTAGACGACGGTCACGTGATCGGCGTTCATTCGTGGACGCATGATTATTCATATATATACAAGAATGTCGCCAACTTTTCCGCTGACTTTAACAAGCTGAAGAACTATATACGTGAGGAAACCGGCGTTGCTCCAGATGTCTGCCGGTTTCCCGGTGGCACGAATAACACGGTTTGTTTCCATTATAGTAAGGGACACATAATGAAACAGATAGTTCCCCTGGTAGAAGGTATGGGGTTTCAGTATTACGACTGGAATGTGTCTTCAGCCGAGGCCTCTACTCCGCCGCCTTCCACAGAGGCGATTATCAAAACGGTTGCTTCTCAATGCGAGCACAAGCACATGGCGGTAATCCTATTTCATGATGCCGATATTCAGGGATATTTGGACGCGATACCGGGAGTGATTGCCGAATTGCGTGATCTGGGATTTGCTTTTGAAACGCTCTCTCCCACTAACCCCCCAAAGGCCAAGGCAGCTTCCGCCCAATTCAAGCCTTCGTAAGTATTCTGAAATCATTTAGAAGTGCTGATTGACGTCCGGATAGCCTGCCCTCAGGGAGCGCCGGTATCGTCTTCACTACGACACCATCCATGGATTGTGATCGTAGCCGTTCGGGAGGCCGCCAATGGAATTGTGGGTCTAGGGGCCTGAGCCAGCGGTGCCCGGCTCAGGCGCGAGAGCTCCCGTATGAAGACGGGGGGATGCACCCCTCCTCCCACCACTCGTAGGGCTCGCCCCTTTTCCTCCGGACCGCGCGCTCGTAAGGAAGGCATCGACGTGACCAGAGACGATACTCGCGTCTTCGCCCACGCCGAAAAGGAGCGAGGACTTTCGCTTGCGCAAGAAGTGGACGCCCACGAAGAAGAGTCCAGGGAGCACCGTGCTGATACCGTCTCGTTGGAGCGGGAAGTCGAGATCATCGAACGCCGGGGGCCACCGAAGCCAGGAGCGATAACCGGGACGGAAGCCGCCTGCGAAAATGACGACACCGAAGTCGGAGAGATCGACCGATTCGGGTCCGCGTTCGACCAAGGGTTCCGGTTCGTAGGTCGCCGGCAGATTGAGTCCCTCTTCTGCCGCAAAACGCTCTATGAGATTCATGAGTTCACGGTGGCGCTCATCTCCCCAAGCGGCGCTCTCCTTGAGATCGGATGCGAAGTGGGCCCGACCATTCTCGGTTCCCAGGAAGTGCCCAGCAAGCGTGACTCCCGTGGCCTGGAGTGTGCGCAGGTGCAGATCGTGACCGCCACCGTGACCGGTCGCCATGGGGTTGGGCGTGAGGCGCGCGCCCGGGTTGGGGAGGCTCTCAACCCTCTGGTCGAAGAAACCAATTTCTTTAAGCCACCACATGATGTCTCGATCGCCGAGGCGGCGCGGAATCCAGGCCGCCTTGCCACAGGCTAAAACCACCTCTCGCCCCGCCCCGTGCAATTCCTCGCAGATTTGTGCGCCGGACAGGCCGCTACCGACAACGAGCACTTTCCCGAGGGGAAGGACCGCTTCGTTGCGGTAGGCATCAACATTCATGCGCGGTAGTTCCGGGGGCAAACTCTCGGCGACCGCCGGCCGGTGTGGCCGCTGGAAGGTGCCGGTGGCAAGGACCAGGGCCCGGCTACTCAGATCTCCCTCCCGCGTATGCACGATAAACCCACCGCGAGGCAGGGGTTCTGCTCCGGTGACGAAGACGCCTTCGCGTATCGGCGCCTCGAAACTGGCCGCGTATTCCTCCAAAGTGGCGACGATCTCGTCGCGTGCCATGAAGCCGTCGGGGTCCGACCCGGCATACGGGCGGCCGGGTAACTGCACCGTCCAGTTGGGGGTAACCAGACGGAAGCTATCATAGCGGTGCCGCCAGGTCTCGCCGACCCGACCGCGCTCGAGTATGACGTGTTCGACCCGTCCGGCCTTCAGTTCGTGGCTCAGGGCGAGGCCCGCCTGTCCGGCACCGATAATGATGACGTCAATGTCTTGCACCGCGCTACCCCGTTCAGACGTGCCCTCACGGCCTATATCTGTTTCGCGCCGCTAGCGAAATTCAGCTCCGGGCAGCCTGCGGCTGTCGTTCGCTGCAGGCACAAGAATGAGAGATGATTACTTCTTCAACGCTTCAACCAGTTCTCTGCGCTGTCGCGGAGTAAGACCGGCGACAGTCTTCGAGGGGCTAATGCGAGAGGAAGATAGGAGTTTTCCTATCTTGGTGGGTCCGTAGCCCGGAAGGGCTTGCAGGAGCACGCTTATCCTCGCCGTGGCAAGAAACGAAGGGTACTCATCAATGAGCCGGGCCAAGTCCACTTTGCCTTGCTTTAGCCCCTCCTTGAGATGCTTCCGAGCTGACCGCACTTCATTTGCCCGGGCAAGGGCAGCTCTTCGCTGTAGATCGGTCGTCTGGGGAATGGGCTTCTTAGCTACGATTTCCTTCACGGGGTTCGAAACTTCCTTTTATGTGGCTGAAACGCAAGAACGAAAAGTCTAGCGGAGAGCAAATCGGTTTGCCACCGCGCCCTAATGTGATGGGTCAGGCCATCCGCAAGGTTGGCCCTCTTCTTGTTTGTTTTCCGTGCCGGGCAGTATTCGGTTCTGGAGCGGATCGCGCCCCCAAAAGTGTCAAACACCTACCGGTCGCTCCTGTGTCCAGCCCCAAACCAGCGCAAATGCGCTGACTCTTGTGGGCTTCTCTTACCCGAACCCGGACATACTCACGCCACGCCGGCGACGACCAGGGCGCCAGGCCAGGGGCACAACGCCGAAGTTGACCGGTGGCGGATGACGTAACGCCTGATCTCCCCCCATTCTCAACGCAATTGGCGGGATCGTGCACGAGAATGGTGGAGAAGCTCGGTCGGGCACTGGGCCCAGGGTCTTGCCCCCGATGGCCACTACGTCAAGTACTACAACTTCGATGTGCTGCCCGATCAGGCAGCCGACATCTATGTCCTTATTAGGCAGGGCGAAACAACGCCGGTGCAAGGACAGCTCAACATCGTTGATTCCATCCCCGGCGATCCCGGCTACAACGACTTCTGGAATGTGCACAAGGTAACCGTGCCCGCCGATTACGTGGCCAACACTCTTACGAGCGAGGCTGAAGTGATGGCGGCGGGTTATCCCATCGAGCAGACCGATACCATCGTTAACTGCCCGATCGTGCCGGACGGCTCCACCGCCGCCCTGCGCTGGGATGCCACGGACCCGGGTCTCACAAGAGGCTGGTATGACGACCAGGTTGTCTACTACTTCAACTTCGAGACCAACTTTATGGCTACTCAGGCCGGCAGCGGGATGGTGCCCATCGCCGACATCACAGTGAACTTCAACATCAATCCCGCCGATCCGGGCGGCGGCCCGCCCTCCGGCTTTAAGACTGAACCCGGGACCATGCAGACCCACAACGTGGTCGATGCACTTCCTGGGAATGCCGACTATTCTCCGCTCTGGGATGTCGATGTCTACGACAATGCCAGCTTCGACTCCGTCCATGATCTTGCCTCCGTTCAGGCGGCACCGATCGTTGCCATGAGCGTGGCCTTGGTCAACTGCCCGGTGGTGTGGATCGAGCCCTAAGCAGCAGCTCTTATGCGCTAGGACGCCTGTTTAGAAGGGGGGGAGGGCGATCGCCTTCCCCCCTGCAAGGGTCTTCGGTTGTTTGAGGAATTCATTCATCCCGATCGGAGGCGTGAACCGGAGAAAAGACGCTCCTCAAGTGACCCGTGCATCTGAACAACTAGCCGCGGAACCGCTGGGCGCCACCGCACAGGTTCAGGGTCTTACGGCGACTAATGGATGGTGTGGGATGACTATCGATGTTGCTTTTGAATCAAGCACTCTAAAGAGGGCCTCCACCACCTGGGGGTCGAACTGCCAGCCACTCTCGCGACTGAGGACATCGCGCACTTCCTCCAGTGGAACCGCCACCCGGTAGGGCCGGTCGTTCATCATCGCGTCGAACGTGTCCGCCACGGCTACTATCCGCGCGGCAAGGGGGATGTCTTCGCCCGCGAGCCCGTCGGGATATCCATGCCCATCCCACCTCTCGTGGTGATGGCGAGCAACCTGCTCGGCCGTTCTTATGAGCTCCGAGGTGCTCTCTTTGAGAATCTGGGTGGCAAGCGTGGTGTGTGAGCGCATCCTGGCCTGTTCTTCATCGGTCAGGGGGCCTGGCTTCAGCAGTATGTTATCCGGGACGACTACCTTACCGATGTCGTGCACCGGCGCCACCTGGTGCACGAGGTGAATGACCTCCGGGGCTATGTGGAGACTCTGGGCTATGAGCCCGCTCAGACGTGCAACCCGCGCGGTGTGTTGCCCGGTCTTGTCATCCCGGAGCTCGATGATCCGGCTAAGCTGGACCAAGGACTGAAGGTACGCCACCTCCACGACCTCAGGGCTGCAGGAGGACGAGGTTGTGGGAACCCCGTCGGGGTGAGGTCGCCCCGGAAGGGCGGCAAACCAGTCAACTGCGGCAAAAAGCGTCCTGTTTGTAATTGAAGTCACGCCCTAAGTTAATGGCACTTTACTTGCATATCGGCTGAGCCCCGAATTGCTTTAGTCTGCGTTTGGATATCGGGGGGGAAGATGCAAGGCGCGCCGAAACGGACTTTGCCATCTCCCGCATGATGGGGCTTTGCAGCTCCGGCGCACAGCGATTCGCTAGATTGCACGAGGATGGGGTTTGGGTGTCGCTCTCGGTGTTTCTCTAATGGGGAAACATAGCGGCGTTTATCCGGCGGCTCTCGGCCGACAGCGGTTTCTGGGTTTTCGGCGTACCCGACGCTGTTCTTGCCGCCATTGCGGATGTGTCAGTTACCAAACGAGCGCCGGCCCTGGACACGGTTAGCCGGGTGCAGCAGTGGTACGAGAGATCCAACCAAACCTCCCGCCAGCGCTCCGGCGGCAACATCACTGTAGAAGTGTCTCCCCGCGCCGACCCGGGCCGCCGCCATGCTCAGCGTTCCGAGGGCGGCAACAGTCCAAGGCCAACTCCCTTTCCGACCGCGAAGGCGGGACATGACGGCATGGGCCACAAGCGCGGTGGCGATTTGGGCAGTGTGTCCGGAGTAGAAGGAGCGATAACCCGAAGGTTTGCCCGCCAGATCGGGGTAGCTGCCCAAGTAGACAAGAGGTCCGGGACGCTGCACCAGCGTCTTGACGGCGGCGTTCAACACGCTGCTTAACGCGAAAGCTTCGGTATAGACGAGCAAGTCCCCGACCAGTGCCCGGCTGAGCCCTCGATCTCGAACGGCAAGAGCGGCGGGACCGCTTATGGCGGCAATCTCAAGAACGTAGCTCAGTTGTCCAAGACCGGCGATTGGTGGTCTGACCACCGCTCGGTCAAGCCGGTTCAGCGCGGCCTTATCGCAGGGAGGGCAGCGCCGGGCGATGAGGCGGTCGCCCGCAAGATAGGTCGCGATCACGCTGATCGTGGCCAGCACGAGTAGCGAAGCTTCGATTCTCGGGGAGACCTTGAAGGCAAACGGGGCGGTGGCAGTGGGCGCGGGGCCTTCCGGGCCCGTAATCTTGGTCATAGTGTCTCGTTTCCTTGGGGAGCAGCTAGGGCGAGTTCCACGGAGGTGGGACGGTTTCATCAGAGATAGTACCCAGGACTTGGAAACTGAACGCCCCGTGTTCGGGATGAGCAAGAGCGTAAACGCCGGTACCTAAGTCAGTCGGCCCGGAGTGCCAGCGGCCGCGAGCATGCACAACCGAGTTGTGGTGGCGCACACTTCCCGCTCGACCTTCCAGCCGAGCGAACGGCGCAGGGGAGAGATCGCCACGTTGGGGCGTGACCACGTCTTCTTTCGGCTCTCAGACCCAGCAGGTCCCGCCATGTTTTGAGCCCCCCTCCCATGGGCATATTCGATGCATCCCCCTTCCCGGGGGCAGTAAGCCGAATTCTTCTCCCTTATAACCCCGAGGGGCAGCCGTGAGAACCAATGATCCGATCGAACACCCTCTACGAGCCTATCTACGCAGGGTGTTTGAGCTCACCGAACAAATCGAGAGAAACGGCGTACCGCTTTCTGAGCTGCAGGAGAGTCTTGGGCTCGCCCAGAGTCAAGGCGCGAAGCTCCTCGAATCTCTCGTTGGGGCGGGCATGATCGTGTGGCCGTCAAAGGGCATGGTGATGCTGACTGAGCAGGGGCTGGGGATGATGCGGGAAGAACATGACGATGTGCATCGGGATGAAGCGCCCTACCGGTCGAGAATCGTTCGGACGCAGAAGAGACGCTTGAGCGCGCCATATGCCGGTCCTTTCGGTCGGCCTCAGGTGGGATGATCATGGCCCTTGGTAGATACGAGCAAGTTGTAAGAGACGCCCTTTATCGGGTATCTGAGGGACCCTTCACGGCAAAGGATCTCGAAAGGGCTGGCGGATTCATTACCGATGAGCTCTGCGGAGTTCACGGGCTTGAGTGTAGCGGGTCGGCAGTTCTTGACTGGCTTCACTCCCTGGGGCCCGAGCACCGGGAAGAATTGATCCAGGAGATCAACCGCGAGCGGAACTGATCGTGGCCCCTGGTTACTTGCTGGTCGATTGAGGAATGCCGCAGAGGCCCCTTCTTGACCCTGAGGCGACTGTGGGGTGCCAAAACCCGATCCATCCGTGAATCTGATGGCGGCTGCCACGCGCGATAGCATCAGCCGGTCGTCAATCGTTTGGGGGAGGTTCGGTTGTTCTGGTCGTTGGCCTACACCGTCGTGCGTCGTCTCCTGGAGCTAGTTGTGTTGCTCGCCCGTGGTGAGCGCTCCAAAGAGCTGGAGATCCTGGTGCTGCGCCACGAGCTGTCGCTGCTGCGTCGACAAGTAAGACGACCGGCTCTTCAGTCTCACGACCGGGTGCTGCTCGCGGCCCTCAGCCATCTCCCACCGCAGGATCGCTGGCGCGCATTCTTCGTCACCCCGGAGACGCTCCTGCGTTGGCATCGGCGGCTCGTTGCTCGCCACTGGACCCATCCCCATCGGCGTCCCGGCCGGCCGGCGCTATCGGCAGAGATGTGCGAGCTCATCCTCAGACTGGCTCGCGAGAACTCTAGCTGGGGCTGTCGGCGTATTGTGGGCGAAATGCAGAGCCTGGGCATAACGGTCTCCGCCGGCGCGGTGCGCAGGCTGCTTGTCAAGGCCGGTCTACCGCCAGCGCCGCGACGTAGCGACACGAGTTGGCGTTCCTTCCTACGAGCCCAGGCGGAAAGCATCCTGGCGACCGACTTCTTCACTGTAGATACCGTCTGGCTTCGGAGCTACTATGTGCTGGTGGTTCTCTCGATTGCCTCTCGCCGCGTTCAGTACCTCGCGGTCACGGCCAACCCCACCAGCGCCTGGGTCTGCCAGCAGGCGCGCAACCTGTTGATGGACCTCGACGATCGGCAGGAGGGTGTACGCTTTCTCATCCACGATCGCGATGCCAAGTTCGCCCGCGCCTTCGATGGGCTGCTGGGAGGTGCCGGCATCGGAGTGGTGCTCACGCCCGTCAGACGCCGACAGCGAACGCCGTCGTGGAACGCTTCATCGGCAGTGTTCGCCGCGAATGTCTGGATCGCCTGCTGATCGCCGGCCAGCGTCACCTTTTCCATGTGCTCAAGGTCTACGTGACCCACTACAACGCCCACCGCCCCCACCGGGCTCTTGGTCTGCGAGCGCCGGACTCTGTCAAGACACCGCTACCAAGTGTGCAGCCCGCAGTGGCCCTGGCCAATCTCAAGCGGCGCGACCTGCTGGGCGGGCTGCTGCACGAATACCGGGCTGCGGCGTAGGTTTGACACCAAACAGCCTCAGCTCCATGATGAATGACCTCGAGCAGCCGGATTTGCCCAAAGCTGCCTATTGAAATCCAGTAGCTCCCTCTGCCCGTTGACGGTCCACCACTCGCCGGACTCCGTGTTGCTACCCTTCCACCCGTTTGCAGTCAGTCCGGGGCCTGCATAGGAAGGGCCCTTTTCGGGGACCATGCTTGACCATGAGGGATTCTCGTCTCAGGATGGCTTTGACCGGGCTGGCGAGTGGAGCCTTGCTCTCCGCACCGCTCGCCGGGCTGTTTGTCCTGGGGGCTCGAGCCGGCCTTGTGGCGGCTCCTTTCACCGTTTTCGATTGGGCCAGTCGGGTCCTACCGGGTCGACTTGTGCTTTTCGGGCTCAACCCCGCCCTGCGGGTGCTGCGTGGTCTTGGGTTCAACGCAGCTGAACCCGCGAGGACCGCCGAGCAGCTCTTGGCCGTGACGTGGCTCTTTGTGGCGGGCCTCGCGGTCGGCCTGGTTTTCTTTCTTCTGGTGAAGAACCGGGACCGAGCACGTGTGCGCGTCTATGGGCTCATCGTCGGCGCCGTCGGAGGACTGTTCGCGTTGGTGGTCACTTTCGTTGAGGGCGCGGGGGCCGATACGTCAGAGAAGGTCCTGAACGCCATGTGGATCGTGGGGCTCTTCGTTCTGTGGGGCGCAGGCCTCGCCCGCCTGCACCGGGCAGTCTACCCGCCCCGGAAATTGAGACCTCAAGAAGCGCGTGCGCTTGTGGGAGAGAAAGGGGCCCAGCAGCCGGACACTACTCGCGTAGAAGCGCGCGAGCGGACGACCCCAGTGGGTCAAGCCGAAGTCCTAACCCGGCGCCGCTTCATCGTCGAGATGGGAGGGCTGGTCGCAACGGTGGTCGTCGTTGGAGCCGGTCTGGGCGAGGTGCTTCGCTCACGGACGCTTCCGGCGCCCGAGGCCGCCAAGGCTCCCATCCCGTTCTCGAATGCCGCCTCGCCCGTCAAGCCCGTGCCAGGGACCCGCCCGGAATACACGGCGGTCTCCGATCACTATCGTGTGGATATCAACTTCGAGCCTCCGTCGCTGGACGGAGCTACCTGGCGGCTTCCGGTCGACGGGCAAGTCTCGAACCCTCTCTCGCTCACGCTCGACCAGATCCGGTCCGGCTATAGGTCTCAGGACTTGTTCGTCACGCTTTCGTGCATCTCTAACCCGCTAGGAGGCTCGCTCATCGGAACGACCCTCTGGACCGGCGTCCCGTTCCGCGACATCCTCGCTCAAGCCCAGCCCCTGCCGAGTGCTCACTATGCTCATATCACGGCGGCGGACGGCTTCGACGAAGTCGTGGAGATCGCGACGGCCGAGGCCGACCCCCGCATCATGCTGGTCTACGAGTGGAACGGGCAGCCGCTCCCCGCCGCCCATGGCTACCCACTCCGGATATTCATCCCGAACCTCTATGGCATGAAGCAGCCCAAGTGGATAACGGGCATCAACCTGGTTCCGGACTTCATCAGCGGCTACTGGGAGACGCAGGGCTGGGACAGGACAGCGAGCATGAAGACTACCTCGGTGATCGACACGGTCGCCACGGACTCCATCGATGTCCGCGGCGGCCGCACCTACGTGCCCATTGGGGGAATAGCCCATGCGGGGGCACGGGGCATCTCGAAGGTGGAGGTGCAAGTGGACTACGGAGCGTGGGAGGAGGCCATGCTGCGGCGGCCGCTGTCACAGTTGACCTGGGTGATCTGGCGGTATGACTGGGCGTTCGCGGAAGGCAATCATCGTTTCGCTGTGCGGGCCACTGATGGTCAGGGGCACCTGCAGGAAACAGAGAGCCAGCCAGTCTTTCCCTCGGGAGCTACCGGCATCTACGAGAAGACAGTCGAGATAGTCTTGCCGAGCGTGTGAACAACCCAGAAGGGACCGAGAACGGAGGATGAAAGCGGCGGTTCTGGACGAACACGAGATGCCCGTGTCAAACGCCGACAGCGGGTGCTTGATCTGGGGTGCACATCCAGAACAGTCGTAGGACGAGCACGACTATGAAGAAGCTGCTGCTATACGCCCTCACAGTGGTCGCCTTTGTCGCATACGCCGTCTTTCAGCGAGAGACGGGCGGTGCGACCGGCACGCTGAGCGGGACCGTCCCGAGCACGACGGCGGTCGGAGCAATAGGTGCGACGACCTATAACGATGGAAAGTACGCCGGGGCCGTCGCCAACACTAGCTGGGGCGACGTGCAGGTGCAGGCCGTGATCGACAACAACCGGATCGCGTCGGTGGCCACCATTCAGTACCCCCGGGATAGGCCGCTCTCGGTCAGGATCAACCAGGTGGCGATCCCCTTGCTGGAACAGGAGGCGGTGCGCGCGCAGAGCGCTGACGTGCAGTTCGTGACGGGAGCCACGGTCACCACCGAGGGTTTTATCGAATCGCTGAAGAACGCGCTAAGTCAAGCGGGGGGCTGAGGGACGAAACAGGCCAGAGTGCTGATGGGGATGCCGATCACCGTCGAGGTTGTGGACCGGGAAGTCTGCCCGGGCCACTTTGAAGCGGTCTTCCGCTTGTTCCGCCAAGCCGAGGAGCGCTTCAGCCCGTTCAAAGAGACGAGTGAGACCTCGTTGTGGGACCGAGGCCTGATCAAAAGCTCACAGATGAGCCCGCAGATGAGGGCGGTCATGCAGTTGGCCGAGGAGACGCGGCAGGCTAGCGGTGGCTACTTCGACGTCTATCGAGAGGGCAGGTTTAACCCGGTGGGGATTGTCAAGGGCTGGGCCATCCACAAAGCCGCCAATCTGCTGCGTTGTGCCGGATTCGGCGATTTCTACGTCGAGGCGGGAGGCGACGCCCAAGTCTGTGGCCGCGGCCCCGATGGCAAACCGTGGCTGGTCGGAATACGGAACCCGTTCGATGTATCTCAGATCATCAAGGTCTTGGAAATCGACGATAGCGGAGTGGCGACTTCGGGCACGTACTTCCGAGGGCATCACATCTACGACCCGCTGGATCCAGGCGGCCGCATCGCCGCCGAGCCCGTCAGTCTGACGGTCATCGCCGCCGACATCCTCGACGCCGATCGTTTCGCCACAGCGGCCTTCGCTATGGGACAAGCGGGGATAGCCTTCATCGAGGGACTGGACGGCTGCGAAGGGTACCTCGTGGACGCGGCAGGCATGGCGACCTACACAAGCGGGTTCGCGAGCTACGTGGCGGCGGAGAACCGATGAAGAGCCTGTTCCGCGTCATCGATGGTCTGCTCAACACCATCACCATGTACCGGTTGATGCTCTACTTCATGATAGTACTCGTGCTCGTCGCGGCGCTGTTCGGGGGCATCGGACTGCTCCCCTTCAACGCCTCCTACATCCTCGCGTCGGCTGCCTTCCTGGTCGCCCTGTCGGCACTCGCCAACTGGTTCTTCGCTCGTATCTTACACGCCGCGACCAACGTGGAATCGACATACATCACCGCTCTCATCCTCGCCCTGATCATCAATCCCGGCCCGCCCGCTTCGAATCTCGTGACCCTGGCCGTGGCGGCGATGGCGGCCACTGCTTCCAAGTACGCCCTGGCCTTTCGCCGAAGACACATATTCAACCCGGCTGCCATAGCCGTCGTGATCACGTCGTATGCGCTGGGCCACCCGGCCACCTGGTGGGTGGGCGCTCCGGTACTGCTGCCTTTCGTGCTCATTGGCGGCGTGCTGATCGTCCGCAAGATCAGACGTCTCGACATGGAATTTACCTTCTTCCTCACCTACTTCATCGCGCTTCTTGTGTTCGCCACCGCCGAACGAGTGCACCTGGCGACCGAGGTGAGGCAGACGCTGTTGCAGTCGCCTCTTCTCTTCCTGGCCTTCGCCATGCTCACTGAGCCGCTCACGGTGCCGCCGACCCGACGGCTGCAGATGGCCTACGGTGGCCTGGTGGGCTTCCTCATCGTTCCCCAGGTGCATGTGGGGGGCCTCTACTTCGCCCCGGAAGTGGCGCTGGTGGTAGCAAACGTGTTCGCCTGGCTGGTTAGCGCGAAGGCCAACCAGATGCTCTGGTTGGCGGAGCGTCGCCGCCTTTCCGGGGAGATCGAGGAGTTCGTGTTCCGGCAGGAGCACCCCATCCGGTTCCGGCCGGGACAGTACCTTGAATGGACCCTCCCGCACGACCACCCGGACGATCGGGGCGACCGGCGCTTCTTCACCATCTCCTCGCCCCCAGGCGGCGAAGCTCTCGCCATCGGAGTGGAATTCAAAGCCCGCTCGAGTAGCTTCAAGAAGCGCCTAAAAGTCATGCAGCCGGGGGAACGCATCGCCGCGGGCCATCTGGCCGGAGATTTCGTCATGCCTCGCGATTCGGAACAGAAGCTGGCGTTCGTGGCCGGCGGGATCGGCGTCACGCCCTTTGCCAGTATGATCCGCGATCTGCTCCAGCGCGGAGAGAAGAGAGACATCGTGGTCCTTCTCACAAACAGGTTCGAAACGGGTGCTGCCTACCGGGAGGTCTTCGAGCAGGCGCGGGGCGAGCTCGGCGTCCGGACTGTCTTCACACTGACCGGCCCTGCCGAGACCCTTCCCGCCGGTTGGACTGGAAGGACAGGCCGCATCGACGAGATGTTCATCCGAGAGGAGATCCCCGACTACTGGGAGAGAGTCTTCTACGTCTGCGGCTCTCAGCGCCTGGTCAGCGGGATCGAACAAGTGCTGGCCCGCCTCGGCGTGGAGCGTGGCGCTGTACGAAGCGACTACTTCCCTGGTCTGGCGTAGTGGCCCCTTTTCCATGGGACACACCTTCCGGCTGTTCACCCTTCTTCGGCACCCGTCGCATAGATGGGGAAATCGGCGCAGACAAGCCCTATGGGAAACCCAGCCGTTCACACCCGCACACCTCTTCAGTGCATGGTGCTGAGCTAGGATCGGGAGGCCTGGCCCCATGTTCACCTGATGTACATTTATTCCGATTCCCGCTGCTAACCGGTGATATTCGTGAACCAGCCCACCGAGTCGGTCTACCCGGACTATCTCCCCGTCGGCGCAGTTCGGGATGAGCCTGGGCTCCGGGGTTTGAAGAGAAAGCCCACGATGCGCCCGCTCTTGGTTGTAGTGGCCGACGTACTCCCTCAAGGTCCTCTCAAGGTGGCGGCCGCCAAAGACCAGGATGTGGTCCAAACACCCCCGCCGTGCCGTTCTCACGAAACGCTCCGCGAATGCGTTTGCCCGAGGTGATCGTATGGGAGTGCGTATAACGCGCAGGCCCTCAGAGCGAAACACCTCATCGAACGCCCCCGAAAACTTCGCGTCACGGTCACGGATCAGGAACCGGGCCTTATCCAGGCGGCCCTCGATCGCCAGGTTGCGGGCCTGCTGAGTAACCCAGGCGGAATCGGGATGGGCGGTGACGTCGGCCAGATGCACCATGCGGGTGGAGACCTCAATGAAGAAAAGGGCATAGAGCGTCCTCGGCCGGATGGTCTCCACGAGAGAAGAAGTCACAGGCTATGATGCCGGCGGCCGGCTCGGAGAAGAACTCTCTCCATGAGGTCCGTCTCGTCGTGGGGCAGGCGGCAAGCCGTGCCGGCGCAGCAGCGAGCATATGAAACTCGCCGAGACTGAAACCCCGAGCTTCTTCAGCTCGCCCTGGATGCGGCAATAGCCCCAGCGGCGCCGCGGGGAGGATCCGGTCTCGACGCTCAAGTGGCAGGCGGCGACCGCGCGAAAACACCTGGAGTTGATGCCACAAGACCAAGATCTCAACATCGCGGGCGACATCAATGCGATCACCGCCGGTGCTCAGCAGACGCGGAAACTGGCGGACGGCGAAGTAGAGAAGCGACAGCAGCATCGGAACTCCAGGGCTAAAGCGGAGAGGCTGGAGACTATGACCCTAGCGAATGCTGCCGATCAGGTGAACGATTCAGGGTATTTGGACCCCTCAGGCTCCTATGGAGTTTCCCCCACTCCAGTACGTTGTCCGCATCACCGTGGAATCCGTCTACGACCAGTCCGCGGGACCGGAGGCCGGAAAGCAGATCGCTTAACGGATTTCGATCAAAGCCATCGACGGCGACGAGATATGGCGTGCCGCTCGGGATGGCACAAGTGGAAGCCCCAACCCGGGCTGCGGCCGGCGGCGGGGCTCTCTCCATTTCTTGATTGATGTGTCACTGCCGCATGTCTGCTTCGACGTCCTCTGAGACCAGGACTCGTTTGCGCTTCGGTCCGGGGACCCCCAAGACGCCTTCCCGCTCTTCCAGGTCGAACCACCACTGCTCTTTGGGGTGCGGCTTGCCATAGCCGAGCAGATCGTCGCCCCAGATGGCTGCAGTCCGCGCGAGCGACGAGTGGCGCATGGCCCAGCCCATGGCCCTGTGGAATGGCGTATAGGGCTTGTTCCAGGGACACACCGTAAGACACGTGCCGCAACTCGTGCCCTGCATGTTTCCGATGCGCATGGAGGCGCACTTCCGCACGTCCAGAGGCCACTTGTCATATCCGTTGTAACGGACTTTGCCCTCGTGGCTAAGGGCATGAGAAGGACACTCGCGGGCGCACTTCTTGCACTTCATGCAGAAGTCCTGCAGCCCGAAGTCGATGGGCTTGTCGGGGAGGAGCGGCATGTCGGTCGTGACCACCGCGGCTTTGAATCTAGGACCGAGAAACGGATGCAACACGGTGTCGCCTATGCGGCACATCTCGCCCTGCCCGGCCCAGAGGAGGATGGGAGGAACCATCACCTGATAGTTGCCGTTGATGTGTGCGCGTGCGGAGAAGCCCAAGTGTCGAATGTAATCGGCGAGCATGCAGGCGATGAAACCAGAGCCCGTGTAGGCGACGTAGCTCATCGAGTTGCTGATCCAGTCATGTCCATTCGTTGCGTGGGACGCGGGATAGTCTTGGTCGACCAAAACAGCGATCGCGTGTGTGTGCCTGCCGAGGACCGATTCTTCGCCCGCGACGGTCTCGCGCTTCTCCGGGAGGTCCCCCCCGGTTGCGAACGACGCCGAGCCTGCAGGTTTCTGCGCCGCGTATACGGCGTAAGGCGGCAACTCGCATATGCCCACAGAGTCCGCGCGCAAGAAGTAGGCCGTCTTCTTGACGTGGAGCGCCAGTGCCGCGGGATCCTCCGTGATGGGAGCCCTTTGGCCGGCCACCTCGCCATCGATCAGGCCGGTCAGACGCATCTGCATATTCTTCATGGCTCTTCCCAGAGGATGCTTGACGGCGAATCGGGCCATCTCGCGCTGGATGGTGGGCCCAAATTCGCCTGCAGAAGCCCGTGCGAACCCGCCTTCGGCCTGCGCGCGCCGCTGTATGGCCGTCTCGTCGATGAAGCTCGTTGGACGATCGACGCGCTTGATCTTGTTCATCGGGAATGAGCCAAGAGGACTCTTGCCGTGGTACCCGCTCATAAGTTCCTCCCCATTCTTTCGCTGCCTCGGTCTGCCGCACAGAAACCCAACATGAGGATTCAGTCGAAGACGAGTACCGGTCTGATGGTCACGCCCGATCGGGCACCGGCTGCCGCTTGCTCGATCTCCACGAATGGATAATAGCGGACCAGTTTCTCCAGAGTAAGTTTTCCCAACTCGTGGAGCCGTACGAGCGCCGGGAGAAACACCTCGGGCATGGCGCCGCCCTCTGCGATGCCGATTACCTTGCGTGAGGGGTACATTTATTCCGGTTCACGCCGCCAATCAGGATAAATGTATCCCTCACCCCGGTCCTGGGTCTCCGCGAATCGCAATTGAGCTGGGATGACCTCGTCCTCTCCGGTCATCGTCGCCTCGCGTCCCAGGGAGCAAATGCCCCGAAGCAGCGCGCGGGCGTCTGTGGCCAAAAATGACAGTTTCGGTCTGTTCACGGGTTGGGATTACCCGGGGATTTGAAGATTTCGGAGGCAAGCGACACCCCGCGCGCCAATTGGCGCCCCTCTTCAACCTCACGCTTTCTTGTATTGCCTCACAGCCAGCGGAACGAAGATCACAAGGATCCCCACGACCCAGGCCAAAAGTTGCCACACCCAGTGCCAGGCCGGCTGCCCGCTAAATAGCGCCCGGGCACTGTTCACAGCGATGGATACAGGCTGGTGGTTAGCCCAAGCCTGGAGCCACCCCGGCATGCTCTGGACCGGCACGAAGGCGGAACTCGCAAAAACCAGGGGGAATATGGGGATGAATCCCGCCAGTTGCGCCGTTTCCGGGTCCTTGACCGCCAGCCCGATGGCGGCAAAGACCCAAGAGAATGCGTATCCGAACGCGAGCACGAGTAGAACACCGAGAGCGTCAGCAGCCGGGCTGCCCTTAAATCGAAATCCCACGAGTGTCCCCACGATCAGCATGAGGGCGACCACGAGCACGTTACGCAGAAGATCGGCAAACGTTCGTCCGGCAAGAACGGCCGAACGGGCCATGGGCAAGCTCCGCATACGGTCGATGATGCCTCCTTTGAAGTCGGTGGCTAGTCCCACCGATGTGGACGCACCTCCGAAAAGGGCTATTTGCACAAAGATCCCCGGGAGCAGGTAGTTGACGTACTGCCCGCCCGGGACCTGAATAGCGCCGCCGAACACATAGCGGAACAGAAGCACGAACATGACAGGCTGGACGCTCGAGAAAAACAGGAGCTGTGGCACGCGCCACAAATGCAGCACATTGCGTTTCGTAACGGCCACGATGTCCCCGAAGGCAACGAGCGCTGTCATCGGTCGGGCGCCAGGGATCGGAGGCTGGACAGATGTCGTTTCTCTCATGGGTTCCTCCTTCTGCGGCCACGAGGAGCCGGTGGTGGGGCGTCGGTGTCTTGGCCGGTCGCGCGGCCGGTGAGCGAGAGGAACACGTCATCGAGCGACGGGCGGTGAAGCGAAAAGTCGTTCAGACCTATCCCGGCATCCCCCAGTCGGCGGACGGCGGTCATGAGGGTAAGTGGGCCTTCGCGGGTGGGAACCGAGATCCGTCTCTGGGTGCGATCGCTCTGGGGAGTAGATTCCTTGTCCAAGCTCGCCATTATCTTCTCAGCCTCATCGAACCGAGCCGGGTCCTCAACCCGTATTTCCAGTCTGTCGCCACCCAGTTGGTCCTTGAGCTCGTCGGAAGTGCCTTGGGCTATGACCTTGCCCACATCAAGCACTACGATTCTGTGGGCCAGACGGTCGGCTTCCTCCAGATATTGGGTGGTGAGAAGCACGGTGATTCCATCTCTCACCATGCTTTCGATGAACTCCCATAGATCAATGCGGGAGCGTGGGTCAAGACCGGTCGTCGGTTCATCAAGGATAAGCACGGGTGGTCGCGCGACCAGGCTTGCACCCACGTCCAGTCGGCGTCTCATACCGCCGGAGTAGGTATTGACCAACCGGTCGCCAGCGTCAGCCAGACCGAACAGTTCGAGCACTTCCTGGGCTCGCTGACGCCGTAGAGGCTTGGCGAGGTGGTAGAGGCGGCCGACAAGCTCCAGATTTTCTCGGCCTGTCAGCACCTCATCGAGCGCTGCGGACTGGCCCGCCAGTCCAATCATGGATCGGAGCTGGGTCGCCTGCTTGACGACGTCGAAACCAGCAACTTTGGCCCAGCCGGCGTCAGGCACGAGAAGAGTGGTGAGCACCCTAACGAGCGTCGTCTTACCGGCGCCGTTAGGGCCGAGCAGGGCCAGAACCTTGCCGGGCTCCGCCGTGACGTCTACGCCGTCGAGTGCAACCGTGGTACCAAACGCTTTGCTTACGCTATGGGCTTCGATCATCGCATCCACAGCACGTCCTACCTCCATGTGTACGCGGTCTAAGAGCCGCTTTATAGTCTCGCAGTGGCTGCTTACCCCGGGTAGAGACGCCGAAAACTGGCGGGGACACTCACGCGCTCCTTGCCGGCGGCCAAAAAACGCGGGGTTATTGGTCGCCCGGAGAACTCTTGGCTCGCTCCCGCCCGAAAACTAAAGGTCTGTGCGCCAGAGTGCCAATCTTACGCTGACCCCCCCCGCACGAAGGCAAGGCCGGAGCGATGGGGAAGCGTTCGGCAGAAGCACCTACGGGGTATTTGGTCTTCAGGATTCCGGAGACACTTGTGCTCGCGGGGCTAGGCTCGGGTCGAGTGGCTGGCAGTGGTTCTAGAGATCCCGGCCTTCAGGTACGACGTGGACACGCAGTTGGAAAGGAGACCCCATGACACCGACCGCGCTCGGAAAAGCACAACTCGGGGCGACGGGCCTTGAGATCACCCGTGTCGGCTTTGGAGCTTGGGCTATCGGGGGCGCTGGCTACGATTGGGGCTGGGGGGCACAGAACGATGAAGAATCGATGGCGGCCATCCACCACGCGCTCGAACTCGGCGTAAACTGGATCGACACGGCTGCCCAGTACGGCTTTGGGCACTCTGAAGAGGTCGTCGGGCGGGCGCTGGCTGGACTCGATCGGCGCCCTTACGTGTTTACCAAGGGTGGACAGCCCGAGGGGCCAGGGCGCACCACGATCCAGAGTCTGCGGCGAGACTCGCTCCTGCGAGAGGTAGAGGGGAGTCTCGCCCGCCTAGGGGTGGAGGCAATCGATCTCTACCAGATCCACTGGCCGATTCCCGATGGGGAGATCGAAGAGGGCTGGGCGACTTTGGCCGAGTTGAAGGAGCAGGGCCTGGTGCGCCATATCGGCGTCTCCAACTTTGATGTGCGCCAGCTTCGTAGGGCGCAGGCCATCGCGCCGGTCGAGACCCTTCAGCCGCCGTATTCGTTGATTGACCGTCAGGTGGAGAAGGAGATCCTCCCGGTCGCCGAGCGCGAGGGCATCGGCGTCATCGTTTACTCGCCGATGGCCTCTGGACTGCTCTCAGGGGCGATGACGCGGCAGCGGATTGCAGCGCTGCCCGCTGACGACTGGCGCAAGCGCAGTGAGCGGTTTCGGGAGCCCCAACTCTCGGAGAACCTCGAGTTGGTAGAGCGGCTCGGCCTGGTCGCCGTGCGCCACGGTACGACGCCAGGAGCGATCGCGGTGGCCTGGACGCTTCGAAATCCCGCGGTCGCCGCCGCGATCGTCGGCTTCCGCCACCCCGACCAAGTCGATTCTATCGTGGCTGCTGCGAGCGTTGAGTTGAGTCAGGACGATATCGCTGTGATCGAGGGGGGTATTTGACATGACGACTGCGGAATTCCCGAAGGTTGGCTTCGTCGGCCTCGGCCGCATGGGGGGCAGCATGGCGGCACGTTTCCTCGCCGAAGGCTATGAAGTCTGCGGCGAGCAGCGGAGCCGGGAGAACGCTCAGCCCCTGATCGACGAGGGCCTGCGTTGGTGTGATACGCCCCGCGAGGTGGCCGAGGGCGCAGATATCGTCCTCACCTCTATCCCTGATGACAGTGTGCTTGAGGCTGTCGGGTCCGGCCTCGACGGAATCCTCGAGGGTCTCGCTCCGGAGAAGATCTGGGTGGATCTAAGTACAGTGAGCCCGCGCGCCAGTCGAGACATGGCGGAGCGCGCGTCTTGGCGGGGAGCGGCCATGCTTGACGCGCCGGTCTCCGGGAGTGTGCCCCAGGTCCAGGCGGGGACTCTCACGATCATGGTCGGTGGAGACGAACAGGCCTACGCCCGCGTCGAGCCCGTTCTGCGGGTGCTTGGGACACCAACCAGAATCGGCGAGAACGGTCAGGGACTGGCGCTGAAACTGGCCGTCAATATCAGTCTCGCCGTGCAGATGCTCGCGTTCTCCGAGGGCCTGCTCCTCGCGGAGCGCGACGGCGTGGAGCGGAAACTGGCAAGTGCGGTAATGACCGGAAGTGTGATCGGGTCACCCATGCTGAAACTGCGCGCCCCGCTCGTTCTTAGTCCTAACCAGGAAGCGTGGTTTGACATCGGGCTGATGCGAAAGGATATTCGTCTGGCGCTCGAGGCTGCCCGCGACCTTGGCCTCCGGATGCCCTCCGCACTTGTCGCGGACAGCGTGCTGACCAAGGCCGTCGAACTCGGCTACGAGCGGCGGGACATTTCAGCGCTTTTTGAGGTCATAGGACGGACGGACTTCAGCTAGCTCGCGACCTGATGTCGCGTTCAGCGATGGCTCGCGGGCTCCGGCCACTATCGTGGACGAGGATGCCGGCAAGGATCTCGCTGCCATCAAAGTAGCCAAGACCGGCCTCAACCCCGTCACCTTCGGCAAGTCGAGCGATGTGCAACTTGCGGAGTGGGCCACGGTCATTGGCAGTCCCCCGGACTTTCGCAACACCATGAGCCTTGGCATCGTGAGCGGACTTGACCGCAGCCTGCAGGTCTCCTCGACACAGACACATGCTGGTCTGGTGCAGATCGACGCCGCGATTAGCCCGGGGAATTGAGACAGCGGCTGTTTCGATTTGCGAGCTCACTTCATCGGCGTGCCTGAGGTATATCTTCCTCCGGCAAGCACGGGACAGGAAAACATAGGCTTCATGATTCCCGCTGACGTGGTCGCGAGTGTCGCCAAGACGCTGGCGGGCAAGTAGTCGCATCTCGTCGCACGAGCTAGGGATTGCTCCCCTCCGCGTGGGTCGAGGTCGGCTCAACAGGGCGTTCCCCATGGTCATTCTCCATTCGCGTGGCGAAACGTCGTTGTACGCGCGGGGCAGGTTGCCCCCGTCGACGGCCTGGAGCTCTCCTCTGAAGACGATTCGGAAGTGTCTGACCCCTTAGGTCGTCCGCGTAGCTCACATCGCTCGGCTGGAGAATCTCGAGTTCCGGTAACCCCGCCTAGGACGACGACCAACTCGTCACCGCAAATGGTTCCTCTTCACATAGGTCCGTGCCAGAAGGGCCCCGAGGATGACGCCCAGCACGCCGATGACAAGTATCAAGATGACCATAGGGCCGGTGACCGTCCAGAACCACATCTTCACAGATACACTGGCCGTATTCTGCACAATCAACACGACGAGCAGCACGAAGACAATTAACGCTCCGATCAGTTTTGCCCACGTGCTTCTCTGCATGAGACCTCGCCTTCCTTCGGTTTGGCAGCCCTTCGGGTCCACGTCGACCAGATGGATCTCCGCTACCCAGTCCCTGGCCTGGGCAAACGTTCCCCACCGCGCCCGCACGTGCGGCCTGAGTCGCCTCCGATAAGCAACGCGTCGAAGCCAGGGCGGCGAAATAGTCTCGGACGCTGGCTGCTCACCTGAAGGGCGACCTTCGGGGCATGCTGGCTTCTGAGTCGGGACTGATCTTATAGCAGAATCATTTGATCGACCGATGCCTACAAACTTGCTCTGGCGGGTAGCTCCGCCCATGAGAGGGTCGGAAGGGAAACGGCGCTGGCCCGTGCCTCTTCATGAGCGCGAAGTCAGTCCGAAGGAAGACGGGGCTTCCGGCCTGATTCCCTCTGTTGTTGTAGAACATGGGGTCATCTACAAACCCGCCCAGATGCCGAAGAGCTTCCTGACGGTTGCCTGTCACCCTGTGGTCGGCCACCTGCACATAGCCGCTTGTGGGATAGATGAGCCCGAAGATCATGCGGATGGTCGTCGTCTTGCCGCATCCGTTGGGGCCGAGAAAGCCGAAGACGTCTCCCTTAATTCACGGAAGAATCGAGATTATCGACCGCGCGCAGGCTCTTGAAATCTTTGGTCAGCCCGTGGGCGGAAAGTACTTGTACGGGGACATTTCCCCTCCCTGGCTGGTCATGCGGTTGTAGGGTTTGCTCCATTGGGATCATTGTTGGCAAGCCGTCCCTCTCTCTTGGATTGGACCATTCCTGCGGGCATGCAGCCGCCCTGGAAGCCGGACTATCAGCCGCTCAACTGTGGCGTCATCGGCCAGGAGTAGGCAGTTCGCCTACTTCTGCCGGCGTATGGGCTGGGAATTGGAGTCTGGGACAGGTGGTCAAGAATCGCTCCCACTACCGCCAACACCGATCCGCCAGCCCGCTAAGCGTTTGGCCTGGGGCCACATGCCCATAGGCTACGACCGAGCCACTCCTCGCGATGCCGTTCGCCCGCTTGTGGTAGAAGACGGAGCCGTCTCCTTCGGGGAGATGGTCGTGGTTGACGCCGAGGATATCGCGATCGTGACTATGGCGCCGCGCCCCCAGCGGAGCCTGAGGGGGACACTTACTCCTAAGGGTCGGGGAGCATTGATCCTAGCGGACGCTGCCGTTCAAATGGGCGGATCGAGAATTTATGGACACTTCACCGTGTTGCATAAAGAAGCCTGGCCTATGTTGGTAACATAGGCAGCCTGGTACCGCAGATTGCCTCGCCGAACTCTTGTGAATGCTTGTTCGCCCGCCGGTACGTGCCCAAAACTGGGGAGTTGGGAGTCAAGATGGATGCTTCGCGTGGAATCCTTCTGCTTGCTCACGGAGGCCCCGGCACTCTTGACGAAATCCCCGCCTTCTTAGAACATGTTCGAGGGGGCCGGCCTTGTTCGGAACAACTTACGGGGCATGTGCGGGAGAAGTATCGCTTCATCGGGGGGAGATCTCCCCTTCCGGATATCACCCGTCGAACAGCCGCCAAGCTCCAGGCTGCGTGCGAACTCCCCGTATACGTGGGCATGTTGCACTGGCACCCGTTCCTCGAGGATGCAATTGCCCGGATGGTGTCGGACGGGGTCCGTAGTGCACTAGTCATCTGTCTGGTTCCCCATTTCAGCCGATGCAGTGTGGGGCGCTATCAGAGTAGAGCGGGCTCCGCGGCGGATGCTTGCGGGTTGACCGTTGACTTTGTCGATAGCTGGCATCTGCTTTCTCCATATATTGGTGGTCTGGCGGAGTCCATCGCTGCCTCACAGAGTAGGCTTGCATCCGCCTCGGACGACCCCACCCACGTCGTCTTCTCGGCTCACAGCCTCCCCAATGCTGCGCTTGCTCTCGGTGACCCGTACGAGCGGCAGCTACACGAGACGGCGCGAGCGGTATCGGATGCCCTCGCATTGCCTCGTGAGGGATGGACGGTTGCCTATCAGAGCGCGAGCGGTCCCGCGAAGGATTGGCTGGGCCCGTCTGTGGAGGAGGTGATTCTCGATCTCTCCAAGAGCAACATCCATGAGATCGTGCTCTGTCCGTTTGGTTTTGTGGCCGACCAGGTAGAGATTCTCTTTGACTTGGACGTCATCCTCAGTCAGAAGGCGCGTGAGCTAGGTACGACGGTCGCCCGGACCCGAATGCTCAATGACTGTCCCGCCCTGGTTGATAGCTTGGCCCTTCTGGTGGAAGGCTGGAGGAAATGAGTATGCTTCTTGAGAAGCAATTGTATCCCTCTCCGCGCCTGGTTTTTTGGGAGACAACTGCTGCCTGTAATCTTCATTGCTCCCACTGTCGGCGCACCGAAGTCGCAGACAAGTCATCTCCCGAAGAATTATCTACAGGGGAGGCGGAGGGACTGCTGGACGAGCTCTCTGCCTGGGCCCGCACTATTTTGGTGCTCTCCGGCGGCGAGCCTCTGCTGAGGCCCGATATTTACCATCTCATGGATTACGCGAGCAAGAAGGGACTTGTTGTCGCCTTGGCGACCAACGGAACCCTGATTGACCAGCGGGTAGCCAAATTGATCCGTAATAACGGCATTGAGCGAGTGAGCGTCTCTTTGGATGGGGCAGACGCGCCAACTCATGATGCCTTTCGTCGGCTGCCAGGCTCGTTCCACTCGGCTTTGGCCGGCATTCACGCGCTTCGCGCGGAAGGTGTTCCCCT
This sequence comes from uncultured Actinomycetes bacterium, assembly GCA_963775295.1. Classification (GTDB taxonomy): domain Bacteria; phylum Actinomycetota; class Thermoleophilia; order RBG-16-64-13; family RBG-16-64-13; genus JAMDEO01. Next base: position 3,383,488 of record CAVZIK010000006.1, on the reverse strand, counting down.
TCAGATAAACGTGACCGTTGCCAGACACAACGCCCACCAGCTAGACGAAATGGTGAACCTCACGAAGGCCTTGGGGGCAGTCGCGCTGCATCTGTTTCTTCTAGTGCCGGTAGGTTGCGGGATGGAGATAGCCGCAGAGCAGGGTCTTCAAGCGGACGCCTATGAGCGCACCCTGGATTGGCTTTATGATGCAGAACGTCGTCATTCTGACCTACAACTGCGGGCCACCTGTGCCCCCCACTATTTCCGAGTGGTTCGGCAGCGACAGGCGCCGCCCACTCATGCGGAACACGGCAGCGACGGACGGGGAGCGCTTCACGCCGCCACTCGGGGATGCTTGGCGGGGAGCGGAGTGTGTTTCGTTTCACACTTGGGCAAGGTATATGGGTGTGGATACATGCCGATCGAGGCCGGAGATTTGCGAGAGACCTCGCTGGCTGAAATATGGCAATCCTCGACATTGTTCAGCCAGTTGCGGGAGCTGAATCGACTCAAGGGAAAATGCGGGCGCTGCGGCTACCAGGCTGTATGCGGAGGATGCCGAGCCCGGGCATACGGGAGCACAGGCGACTTTCTCGCGGAAGAGCCGTTCTGTGTGTATCAGCCCGGAGGTAGTTCTGACGATCCTGCCATGGGCGCTCAACGTGTGGGTGGGGAGCAGATTTGACCATTGTCCTTGTGGGCCTAAGCCAGCGCACCGCGCCCGTTGCTCTGCGGGAGCAACTTTCGAAGTGTCTGGAGCCCTGGAACCCGCCGGACCAGACTCTTGGTTTCAAGCCTTGGCCGGACCTCGGCATTCGCGAATTGACCGTGCTCTCGACGTGCAACCGAATGGAGGTCTATGCGGTTTCGGAGCGGACAGCGCACGATGCCTCGGAACTGATCGTCAGGCGGCTCGCGGAGCTGAGCCATCTTGCGCCCGATGATCTTCAGACGCACATTTACGAGAAGGAAGACCGGGATGCGGTCGATCATCTTCTGCGCGTCGCCTGCGGTCTTGACTCCCAGCTGCTGGGAGAGACTCAGATCTTGGGGCAGGTTTCCCGCGCTTGCGTTGCCGCCCACGATGCGGGGATTTCCGGTCCGTCTCTCACCTATCTGTTTTCCCGTGCCGCTCATGCTGGTAAGCGAGCCCGGTCCGAAACGGAGATAAGTAGGGGAGCAACCTCGGTTAGTCACGCAGCGGTGGCGCTGCTTGAGAAGGAACTGGGAGAGCTGTCAACAATAAATGTCCTCGTGGTGGGCGCGGGAGAGACGGCGGAACTGGCGGTGCAGGCCTTGCGCAAGCACGGTGCCGCGGAGGTAACCTGCATCAATCGTTCCCTTTCCGGCGCTCAGGCAATGGCCCTCCGCACGGGTTGCCGGGCTCGGCCCTGGGCAGAACTGACAGAGGCCCTGGCTAGTGCCGATGCTCTTATCAGTGCCACGGGAGCTCCTCACCCGGTAATCTACGTAGAGGACGTGGGGCCAGCACTTGCGCTGCGACGGTCGCGTCCTTTGGTGGCGATCGACGTGGCTGTTCCCCGAGATATCGATCTCAGGGTCGGCGTCTTGCCGGGGGTCGTCCTTCACGACATTGACAAGCTCGAGGCCGCTCTTGACCGGAACCTCGGTCGTCGCCGCGGAGCCGTGCCAAAGGTGGAGGTGATCGTCGCCCAGGAGACTGAGGCCGTGATGAGCTGGCTTCATGGTCGCGAAGCACGGGAGGTGGTGGCCGACCTGCGTGAGCGCGCGACGTCGCTTGCCAGCGCCGAGCTCAACGCCACCCTGCGCAAGTTGGAGGGCATAGATGAGAACGCCCAACAGGCCATCACGCGCATGGCGCACCGCATCGTCAACAAGCTTCTTCACGAGCCGACGGAGCGCCTGAAATCGCGCACGATGAGTGAAGACTTTGCGGTCTATCGAGACGCCATCAGCGATCTCTTCAGTCTCAAAGGCGGGTCGGAGGGCATGATCGAAGAGGCTGGGGACGGGTGACGCGCCCGATTCGTCTCGGCACACGCGGATCCTCCCTCGCTCTCTGGCAGACCGAGCGCGTCCGGCAGTTGCTGGTTCAGAACGATCCGGAGCTGCAGTGCGAGCTCGTCGTAATCACGACCACAGGCGACAGGATACTTGACACGCCGCTGCCGGTGATCGGCGGCAAAGGCGTCTTTACCGTCGAACTCGAGCAAGCTCTGCGCGAGGGCCTTATCGACTTCGCGGTTCACAGTCTGAAGGACCTTCCGACTGAGACCGCTTTGGGACTGGCGATTGGGGCCGTCCTCGAACGCGCCGACCCGGCGGACGTTCTCGTGAGCCGGAGCGATTACACCATTTGCTCTCTCCCCAGGCACGCAAGAGTGGGAACGAGTAGTAGCCGTCGGGCAGCCCAACTACTGAGCGCGCGTTCCGATCTTGAGGTCCTCGACCTGAGAGGTAACGTGGATACCAGGCTCCGAAAGGCGATGGACCCTGCGGGGCCCTACGATGCCATTGTGATGGCTCGAGCAGCATTGGAGAGGCTAAGCAAGATGGGAGTTATTTCGGAAGTCATTCTCGAAGATACGATGCTTCCGGCTCCGGGTCAGGGAGCCCTCGCCGTTCAGTGCCGCGACCAGGCCGAAGGCCTCGAGCTGCTAGACGGACTCAGGCACAGGCCAACCGAGCTAGAGACGGTGGCAGAGCGCGCCTTCTTGGACGGTTTAGGGGGCGGCTGCGCGGTGCCGGTGGCCGCCTTGGCGCATTGGCGTGAAGAGGGTTCACTCGAAATCAAAGGGAGGGTTCTCTCTCTTGACGGAACTTTGAGGGTGGATGTGCAAGCGAAGGGGTGGGTTCCGGTGAGCGGTGAAGCGCGAGCGGTGGCCTACGATCTGGGAGTCAAGCTCGCTCAGGAAGCGCTCGCGCGAGGGGCGGCAGAACTCCTGGCCGGTGCGAAGGGCGACGCTGCCTCATGACGGGGAGCATGGACGAACGGAATTCGTCTCTCGAGGGGAAGTCGGTTGTCAATACCCGTAGCCCCAGGCAAGCACAAGAGCTAGACCTGTTGCTCTTGGAGAGAGGCGCCCGTCCTTTGTCTTACCCCTGCATAGACATCGCCGGTCCTCTTGACCCCGCTCCCTTGGACGGATCCCTGAAATTGGTGGCTGCAGGAGCATATGACTGGGTCGTGTTCACTAGTGCGAACGCGGTGGAAGCTGTCGCGGCCAGGCTGAAGGGTCTCGCGCTCCCTGCCCAGAAGATGGCGCAGGCGCGAATGGCGGTGGTGGGTCCGGGGACGGCCGCAGCGGTGACGCGCATGCTGGGGATTACTCCGGACCTCAGCGCCGAAGATCATGTTGCGGAAGTCCTAGCCGGGGAACTTATTGCTCATGGAGCTCGGAGGGTGCTGGTTCCCCAGGCCGATCAGGCGCGCGCAGCTCTTAGCCGCTTGCTTGAAGAGAATGGCACCCAGGTCGACGCTGTGACCGCGTATCGTACTGTTCGCGGCGCCGGGGGGGTCGATTTGCCCTCTCTTCTTCGGGCCGGACGAGTGGATGCGGTGGTGTTCGCGAGTGCCTCCGCCGTGGACAATATGGCTGTTCGGTTTCAGAGAGAGAACGGTGACTGGGATGATCTAAGGGAAGTCTGTCTTGCCTGCATCGGTCCATTCACCGCAGCGGCAGTCAAGAGGAGAGGACTGCAAGCGCAAGTAGTGGCGCTTGACCACACCATTTTGGGCGTGGTCGACGCCATCGCAGATTTCTTTCGCGAACATCGAGAACACAAGGAGAACAATGCCGTGAACGCGGGTGAGGTTGGTGGCGAGGAGACGACTGGCGCGAAGTCTTGTTGGGCGGGTTCGACACTTATCCAAAATGACCACTCGGGTCCGCTTCGTCTTCGCCGTTTGCGCTTCTCTTCGGGCATGCGGGCGCTCGTCAGAGAGACCAACGTACTTGCTTCGGATCTCATTTACCCGCTTTTTGTTCGGCCGGGGATTGGGGTCAAAAGGCCTATCGTCTCCATGCCGGGCCAGTTCCAGTGGTCGCCTGACGCCGTGGTGGAGGAGGCTGCGGCAGCAGCCGAGCGGGGGGTGCCGGCTGTCATCCTCTTCGGGATTCCCGAAGCCAAGGATCGGTACGGCAGCGGCAATCTCGATCCCGACGGGCCGGTTCCATCGGCGATTCGGGCACTAAAGAAGGAGCTCCCCGATCTTGTCCTGATATCCGATATGTGTTTCTGCGAGTACACCGACCATGGTCATTGCGGAGTAGCCAATCTGGTGGGCCTGCCAGAGTACAGGGCCGATCTTCCCGAAGGCTATGTGCTGAACGACCCGACCCTTGAATTGTTGGGACGCGCCTCAGTCGCGCATGCTATGGCCGGTGCGGATGCTATCGCGCCCTCAGGAATGATCGATGGCATGGTGGGCTCCATCCGGCGGGCCTTGGACGGTGCGGGCAAGGAACACACTACGATCATGAGCTACGCCGCCAAGTATGCGAGTGCGTTCTATGGCCCGTTCAGAGATGCGGCCGAGAGTCCCCCCAGTTTGGTGACAGGGCGCAGTACCAAATGGATCCGTCGAATTGGCGCCAGGCCCTTCGAGAGGTAGAGTTGGATGTGGCGGAAGGCGCCGACATCGTGATGGTAAAGCCAGCCCTTCCCTACCTGGACGTGATCCGCGCCGTTCGCTTGGCCTGCGATCTTCCCTTGGCTGCCTATCAGGTAAGCGGTGAGTATTCCATGATTCAGGCTGCCGGGGCAAACGGTTGGCTTGACGTGCAGAAATGCGCTCTTGAGAGCCTGACAAGTATCAAGCGGGCTGGCGCCGACATGATAATTACCTATTTCGCTAAGGACGTGGCCTCTTGGCTGGCGTAGTGGACATCGGGGCTTCGCCTTTCCTGCTTGCCTGTCGGTGCGAGCCTGTCGAGAGGACCCCGGTATGGCTGATGCGACAAGCAGGGCGCTACATGAGTGAGTATCGGGCCTTGCGGGAGAAGTACGAGCTGCTCGAGATCATAAGGACACCTGAACTCAGTTGTCAGGTGACGATGCAGCCGATGGAAGCCTTTGACCTCGACGCCGCGATCATTTTCGCCGATATCTTGCCTCCCTTGGAAGGACTTGGCTTGAGGGTGGGCTTCCAGGCGGGTGAGGGCCCTGTTGTGCACAACCCGGTCAGAGACGAAGCTGACGTTCGCGCACTCGCCGTGCCCGATATCGAGTCGGCAACGTGGTTCACGCTTGAGGCCATCCGTCTTGCTCGCCAGGAGCTGGCGAGCCGCGCTCTCCCTCTCATCGGCTTCAGCGGAGCTCCATTCACCCTTGCGTGTTACGTGGTGGAAGGCGGGAGCAGCCGAGACTTCCCGCTCACCAAGCGTCTTATGATGGGGCGGCCGGACCTGTGGCGACAGCTTATGGACAAGCTCACTGGACTGGTCAGCGGCTACCTCCTAGCCCAGGCGTCCGCGGGAGCTCAGGCCTTGCAGATCTTCGACACTTGGGCTGGGCTTCTCAGCCCCTACGACTACTCGGGGTTTGTGCTTCCCTTTAACCAGGCGGTCATTCGGGAGGTCTCCCGGTCGGGCGTGCCCGTCATCTACTTTTCCACCGGGACGGGTGGAATGTTGAACCTCGCGGCGAAGTCGGAAGCGAACGTGGTTGGGGTCGACTGGCGCGTCGATCTGAGTGAGGCTTGGAACCGTATTGGACCCAAGGTCGCAATCCAGGGGAACCTCGATCCGATTGCTCTGCTGGGAGATTGGAGGGAACTGCGGAAACGCGCGGCCGCTGTTCTTGCGAGCGCCGCGGGCCGGCCCGGCCACATATTCAACCTTGGGCATGGGGTGCTACAACAGACTCCTGTCGATAATGTCCGGCGATTGGTTGATTTCGTGCATGAATACCGCCTCGAGGCAGACGCGTGAGTCAAGCGAACGCGAGCGACGTCACCGAGCCATTCCACGTCGCCATAATCGGGGGCGGGATTAGCGGACTCAGCACTGCCTGGTATGTGGAAAAGCACGCCACGACTCTCGGCGTCCCTGTTGTCTGCACCGTTTTTGAGAGTAACAAGCGCTGGGGCGGCAGGATCCGCACAGATCAAATCGAGCACGAGGCGGGCGCTTTTGTGGTGGAGGGCGGCCCCGATTCCTTCCTGGCAGCTCAGAAGCCATGGGCGGTGGATCTAGCGATGGAGCTGGGTCTCGCCGGTCGGCTGCTCGGGACCAACGACGCCGCACGGAAGGTCTATGTCCTCTCCAAGGGTAAACCAGTGCGCATGCCAGACGGAGTCTTTTTGCTCGTTCCTACGAAGCTGAAGCCGTTTATCCTCTCGTCTCTCATCTCTCCGCTCGGCAAATTACGAATGGGGTTGGATCTGTTTATCCCGGCGAGAAAGGGCGGAGGTGATGAGGCGCTGGGTGAATTCGTCACTCGCCGTTTTGGCTCGGAAGCGTTGGACAAGATTGCCGAGCCACTCCTATCCGGCATCTACAATGCCGAGGCCGAGCGACAGAGTCTGCTGGCCACCTTTCCTCGCTTTCGGGAAACGGAACTTCGTTACGGAAGCCTGATCCGGGGAATGCTTGCCGGCCGGGTAGAGGCCGGGCGCAAGAGTGGTCGTGGAGGTAGTGGGAGTCGCGTCTCGGCCACTGCACCCGGCGGACCTGGTTCGACGTTCGCCTCGTTCACAGGCGGAACAGAGGAAATTATCGCGCGGCTAACGGGGAGCCTTCAAGCCAAGCTACGGATGGGGGATCGCGTGACGAGCTTGGGCCATGCCGATGACCGCGGTTACCTTCTCGAGGTGTCTCGCGAAGGCGCTCGCCCACCTGGGGCCGAGGTGATCCGGGCCGACGCCGTGGTGCTCGCCGTGCCCGCCTATGACGCCGCCGCGCTCCTGGCCGCGGTCTGCCCGGAGGCCGCGCGGGACCTCTCCTCGATTCGGTATGTCAGCACCGGTACCTTGTCCATGGCGTACAGAAGAAAAGCATCTGGTTCAATGCCCCTGGGGTTCGGCGTATTGGTTCCACGGAGCGAAAGGAGACCGCTAAACGCGATCACCTGGTCTTCGACGAAATTCGACCATCGCGCCCCGGCAGAGTGCTCGCTGCTTCGGGTCTTTTTTGGGGGCTCTCGTAGCCCCGAAACCATGCAGCTCGATGACGAGGAGCTTGTGGCCGTGGTTAGGAAAGAGCTGACTGATATGTTGGGAATCGATCAGAAGCCTGAATTTCATCGCGTCTATCGCTGGGATATGGCCAACCCACAGTACGACGTTGAGCATTTGAAGCGGGTGGAGAATATCGAACGAGTCTTGCCCGTCGGCGTCTGGGTAACTGGGAGTGCCTACCGCGGAGTCGGCTTACCTGACTGTATACACCAGGGCCAGATGACGGCCGCAAAGGTCATCGAGCGATGGCACGATCGACAAAGGAGCGTTCCGTGAACACGGCCGAATCTGAGAGGCTTTGGGCGCGCGCGACGGAGTTGATGCCGGGTGGAGTCAACAGTCCAGTACGCGCTTTTGGCTCGGTAGGCGGAATTCCTCGTTTCATGGAGCGGGGAGAAGGCGCCTACCTCTATGACGTGGATGGCAACCGTTACGTGGATTACGTTCTCTCTTGGGGGCCGCTGATCCTAGGCCACTCCCATCCACGCGTTGTCGAGGCGCTGGGGCGGGCCGTGATGCGGGGGACGAGTTATGGAGCCCCAACGGGCCTTGAGGTTGAACTTGCTCAGGTTATCGTCGATCAGATGCCATCCATCGAGATGGTGCGGTTAGTGAACAGCGGTACCGAGGCCACCATGAGCGCTGTGCGCCTTGCTCGGGCATTCACGGGTCGAGATAAGATCGTAAAGTTTGCCGGCGGTTACCACGGTCACGCGGACGCCTTCCTCGTCCAGGCGGGCAGCGGGGTCTCGACACTGGGCCTGCCAGACTCGCCGGGTGTTACCGCGGCGGCCACGCGAGACACCCTGGTGGCTCCCTTCAACGATATTCAGGCCCTCAAGAGCCTATTCGATGCTTTCCCCGACCAGATCGCCGCAGTGATAGCCGAACCCCTGATGGCGAACATGGGATTCATTACGCCTCGTCCAGGTTTTCTTGCCTCAATCCACGAGTTGTGCCGAAAGTCAGGCACCTTGTTCATTTTGGATGAGGTAATAACCGGATTCCGGCTCGGGATCAACGGGGCGCAAGGCGCCTGGGGGCTCGACCCCGATCTCACCTGCCTCGGCAAGGTCCTAGGGGGCGGGCTTCCTCTTGGCGCGTACGGGGGCAAGCGGGCAATAATGGAGATGGTGGCTCCTGCTGGACCCGTGTATCAGGCAGGTACGCTTTCCGGCAACCCTCTCGCGACTACTGCGGGGCTCGCAACTCTCTCGGCCCTCCTTGAGCCGGGCGCCTTCGCTGCCATTGAAGCCACCACTCGGCAGATGGCTGGAGACATCGCCAGGCTAGCAAAGGATGCGGGCATTCCGGTTCAGATCGGCCGTTCCGGGACTATCTTCGGGCTGTACTTCCTTAAGGAGGCTGGGGCCGAGATTATCGACGCCGCTTCTGCAAGGCTCTGCGCCGATACGGAACGGTACGCCAGATTCTTCCATCTGATGCTGGACCAGGGCGTCTACTTGGCGCCCAGTCAATTCGAAGTGGCGTTTCTCAGCACGGCGCACGGGGAGAGCGAGGTGGAGGCCACTCTCCGAGCTATCGAGTTGAGCTTGAGTCGGTTGGCGTAGCTTCGTAGCTCGGCAGTTTCAACCATGAGTTGTGGGGTGCCGAAACCCGATCCGAGGCGAAATCTGATGGCGCCGCGCCGCAATCAGACGAACTGGCGTTCCTTCCCACGAGCCCGGACGGACTGTATTCTGGCCGCCGACTTCTTCACCGTGGACACTGTCTGGCTGCGGCACTACTACGTGCTAGCCTTTCTCTCTCGTGCCTCTTGCCGTGTCCAGCACATCGCGGTCACGGCCAATCCCACCAGCGCTTGGGGCTGCCAGCGGGCGCGCAAGAGGTAGGTTGGGAGCCCTGATCCTAGCGGATGCCCCGGCTCAGGCGAACGAATCGTGAGTTTACGGACCCCTCAGGCCGGGGGAGATGCCACCCGCTGCCTCACCTGGAAGCGACGCACCGCGGATCCTGCCTGCTCAACCACGCCGATGTACTCGCGGCCCAGGATGGTAGCCGGCTCGATGCCTTCCTCGAGGACGACTGCCCGCACTTCGCCCCTTCCCTTCCGTTCATCGGTGGATCTAACGTCTCCGTCTGCTCATGGATGGCGGAACTCGGCGAGCGTACGCGGGGCCGCCCCCGTGAGGTCGGCGAAGACGGGCGCGTTCTCCAGGCCACGCCGGTAGCACTCGTCGAGCGCCTCTCCGTCGAGCTGGCAGTCGCGCACCATCTTAAGCACCTGGTTCAGCACTGCGAACGAGCCGTGCTCGCGCACCCGGCGCACCTCGTCGAGGTTCAGGGAGACGACCGTGAAGGCCTCCGCCTCCTCGAGCTCCTCGAGCACGCGCCCTTCCGGATCGACGATGACCGAGTGGCCCATCCCATCCGGGGCCGCCTGGTTCACGGCCACCATGTAGCACTGGTTCTCCATGGCCCGCACCTGCGTCACAGGGATGCGGTGGCGCAGCCCGCCTATGAACACGCCGTGGCACATGGGGTTGAGGATGATCTCGGCCCCGTTGAAAGCCAGGTTGCGCGCGATCTCCGGAATCACGGTATCGGCGCAGATCATCATGCCTATCTTGCCCACGCCGGGGATCTCGTAGACGGGGAAGCGGTTGCCCCGCCCGGCGGGCTCCCAGGGGTAGGGGATGAAGGTCTTGCCATAGCGCAGGACGATCTCCCCGTCGGGCGAAATGAGAAGCGCGGTGTTTCCAGTCCGGTCGCTGCCCGGTTGCTTGGTAATGATGGATCCCGGGCAGATCCAGCGCTTGAGTTCCCGCGCCTTCTCGCAGAAGAAGTCGCTGGTCGGTCCCGGTATGGGCTCGGCCAGTTGATCCCAGTTCCTGGTGTCGTAGCCGGTGCTGATCGTTTCCGGGAAGACGAACAGGTCGATCAGCGGGTCGATCCCCAGTATGGCGTCGAGGTGGCGCTCGATCTTCGCCCGCTGGGAGGCCTTGCGGGCGGCAAGATCGGGGGTGGGGTCCGACGAAAGTTGTACCATGGCGACGTTAAAGAAACGGGACATGCGCGCCTCCTCGTGGCAACGATGAATGCAGCCAGGATCACACTCTAACACGCCCCTCAAGGGCCGCCTCTCCGACCCCGCCGCCCCAATCGGAACGGCACGATATTCCGTTTAGTGGAACAAACTTCATCTATGCAAGCGAGCGACAAGCACTATATTTCACGCCAACAGACGCTGACCGAGCTCTTCGTACCGTTAAGCGGCATCGGTTATCGTTCCCGAATTGGGGGCTGAACGCCGTCTGAAAGATGGGGACGCTTTCGGGGTCCACGCCTGCCACGTGGCGCAGGAATGCGTTCGAGGCAATCGCGGCCAACCGAGAGGAGTGTGCTACGGATTGCGGGCGGCCTGAACAAGAAAAGGCCCCCCCTCCAAAGCGAGGGGGGGCCTTTGAACTGGGATTCAGCCGATGATTACCGCTGATCCCAGGGCTTGAACCACTGCATGGTGCCCGTGGCCACTTCTTTCGGGTAGATGATCACACGCTTGCCGTCCATCCACTGGTTGCCCGTGGGCTGGAGGGGGGCCGTGCCCTTGTCGTTGTAGGTGATGTCGCCGATGACCGTGCCTTTGAAGCTGCCGCCGTAGACCTGGTCACGCACTGCGGCCGCGTCGGCGGAGCCGGCCCTCTCGATGGCAGCCGCCATTACCTGTACGTTGGCGTAGAAGAGGCCGATGCTCACCGACTCGAGGCCGTTATTGTCGGCCTTGTACTCTTCGCCCAGCTGCTTGGCTCCCTCAAAGGGCATGTCTTCCGACCAGAAGGCGTCGTAGCACACGAAGTTGGAGTCAGCGCCCAGACCCGTCTGGTACTCGCTCGGCCAGAAGCCTTTCCAGCCCATCACGTACTTGGGAGAGAAGTTCTGCTCCTTCATCTGCTTGGTGAAGGTGATCCCGTCCGCGGGCGAGATCAGGGTCACGACCGCGTCCACCTTGGCCTGCTTCATCTTCAGGATGATGGAGGAGTAGTCCTTGGTGCCCGGTGTGTAGCTCTGGAAGGAAGCGATCTCCGCCCAGGGGAACTCTGCGGCCACAGCCTTCACGCCTTCGCCCAGTCCCTGGCCGTCGGAGTTGTCCTCGGTGAGGACACCCCATTTGGTGGGCCGATCGGCTTCAGGCTGCATCGCGACCATCTGGAAGGGCACGCGTGCGACTTCGTCCGGCGAGAAGAAGTGCATGCTGGCCCACTTGAAGTTCTGTTCCTCCCATAGACTTCTCCAGGCAACGGTCGTGCAGTAGAAAGCCTGGTACTTCTCGGCCACCACTGCGGCGGCCAGCTGGAGAGGGTGCACCTGCGTGCCCAGGATGATTTTCAGACCTTCGATCTTCACCAGCTTCTCGACCGCCGCGGCCGCTTCGACCGGGTCGCTCTTGTCGTCCGCGTACTTGAGGACGAGCTTCATGTGCTTACCGCCGACGTTCACGCCGCCCTTGGCGTTGATGTCGTCGACGGCCTTGTCGTAGGCCCATTTTTGCTCGGCGCCGCCCATGGCGCCACCGCCGGTCAAGCTGGCCATGGCACCAAGCACAAGCTCGCCATCGAACGTGACAGCGGCGGTGGTCGTGTCGGTGGTGGCGGCGGCCGTTGTGTCGGTGGTGGCGGCTGCGGTTGTCGTCGTGGCTGCCGGAGCTGCCGTGGTAGTCGTCTCGTCCGAGCTGGATCCACAGCCGGCGAGCGCTAGAACCGTCATCAGACTCATGACGAGAAGCACGAGACAGAGAATAACTAGTCTCTTCTTGGTCATTGTTCCCCCAAAATCCCCTCAGAACGGGCTATTAGTTGATCGGCACTTGGTCGAATTGCCCGAACACGGATCGGTCACCTCATGGTCTCCCCCTCCAACGGAACACTTCTGTGGAGATAACTTAATCAACATTAATTCAGATGTCAAGCAGGGAGTTGACCTGACCCTGAGGGGTACACCTAGTCCGATTTATGCCGCTAATTGGGAGAAAGGTACCCGTCAGGACCCCTGAGCGCCTCCGCTGAACTAGCCGAGGATCAAAGGCCGTCCCGCCGCTTAGAGCCTCAAGCGTGAACGATGTGGTCGTTCCTTGTTGTAACGACTCACTACTCCTGGAGGATTCGCAGGAGATGTCGCTCGCTGCAAACGAGGACTGGGGCGACACGGGGAAGGACCGCCACAGTTCGCGGGGCGGCAGCCTGCTCGCTGCCGCTAACAGGATCCGGTCACACCGTCGGGCGTCCACCCGGTCGCTCTTGCTGTGGTTCTCGTAGATCAGACTAAGTCGGCCGGGGTGAGCGACGATCACTTCGTGGCCGAGCTCGGTAAGAAGGCGGCTCACCCAGGGAGAATGAGTCCCTGCCTCAAGAACCACTCGGGCAAACTCCTGGGTGCCGAAGCGGCAAGAAGGAGCGGCGGGGGTGGTGCGCACTCGCGCCTCCTCCAGAAGTTCGCAGCCTCCACTCTTGCGGAATAGATGCATGCCCAGTGGAGGATCAAGGGCAAGGCCGCTACCCGGCGAACCTTTCCGCCATTCCCGTGGTAGAAGATAAGAATGAGTCGCTCAGACGAGGAACTTATGGATGCTGTCGCACACGGCGATTCTCGCGCTCTCGGCGAGTTGGTCGAACGCTATCACGCGCCGCTACGGCGATTCTTCGCTCAACTCCTCGCTTGGGATAGGACTGCTGCCGATGATCTCGTGCAGGAGACGTTCGTAAGGCTTCTGCGGCAGCGCTCGTATTCTCCCGAGCGACCGTTTCGCCCCTGGCTCTTCACGGTTGCGAGCAATTTGGCAAAAAACCACTGGCTGCGGCAGAGCCACGAGCCGGCGGCGCTGGGGTCGAACTTCGACGAGGCGGTGGCCAACCTGGAAGAGACATCCCCTGGGCCCGAGGAGCGGGCCCAGGCCAAGGATGAGCTCGGCCGGATAGGGCAGGCACTCGCGCGGCTGCCCGAGGAGTACCGTCTCACGTTGGTTCTGCGCTTTGGCCAGGACCTGCAGTTATCGGAGATCGCGAACGTACTCGGGATTCCACTCGGCACGGTCAAGTCCCGGCTATCGGTGGGGGCTCGCAAGCTGCGCGCAGCGCTCGATGACATCGAGAAGGAGGCGAACCAGTGACAACTGACGCTCCAGATCGCTTTCAGGAGCTGGCCGACCTGCTTACCAAGGACGGCGTGAGTCGGGAAGAAGTGGATGATACCCTCGCGTGCATCGCCCGCCTCTCCGCCGTGGATGTGTCAGCTCCTACCTCGGCCGAAACTCGCAGACTCCTAAGGAGCCTGGAACCTCTCTTGGCCAAGCCCACTGCCTCCGTCTGGGAGGGGGCGCGTCGTAGTCCAGCGGAGCTCACCAAAATGCTGCGCCTGGCCGCTCTGCAGGTTAGTGTGATGCGTCTGGGCTTCTGGATCGGCTCGGCGGTCGTGATGCTGGTGGGGCTCGGGTTGGCCGTCTCCCAAGCCGGCGCTGACCGCATCTATGTGTTGGCTCTTGTCGGCCCTTTGCTTGCCTACCTGGGCGTGGCGACCGGCTTTCGCGGCGACACGCTGGGCATGCTCGAGGTCGAGTTCGCCTGTCCGGTGACGATGCGTGAGCTCGCGCTCTCGCGACTGCTTGTCATCGTCGGCTACCAGACGCTCATCGGGGCGATCGGCGTGGTCGCACTCCACGGACAGGCGCGCAGCTCGATCTCCGCACTGATGCTGATGTGGCTCGCGCCACTGCTTCTCGGGCTCGGCTTTACCTTGCTTCTCTCGCTTTGGCTCACGCCGTCGCGGGCAGGCGCTCTTGTCTACTCCACATGGGTGGTCGTGGCAACACTGGTCTGGCGGTTTGGCGGCGGAGCGGTCGTGGGGCGGTCGCTGGTCGAGCTTGCCATTGCCGGCGCCGGGACCATCGCTTTGGCCGTGGCTGTCATTCTCCTACCGGTGGTGCTGTTAACTCGCCCGCCCGTGCGTGCGATCGGGTCTTCTTGAACTGCGAACCTTTGTCAGACGTCGCCGGTACTAAGGGCAGAAAGCAATTCCCGCACGAGCAATCCGTAAGGAGGATCCGATGATCGACACGCCAGCGATTGCTGCGCGTCCGGCACTCGGCAGGCGGTCTCGCAGGACCTCAGCCTTGACCGTCTGCGCCTGGGAAGTTCGCCGCCTGCTCGCCTGCCGCAGTACGCTCATCGGCGCGCCGGTTCTCGCACTGTTCTTCGTGGGGATCGTGCTTATCAAGCATCAGTGGACTCTGCCGCTCGGTGCGGACTCTACGGCAACCATTTCCATTCTCGCCTCGACGGCCTTCGGCCAGATCTACGAGATGGTAGGGGTCCTTCTGCTCTTCCTTGGCATGCTCATGCCCTTCCTTACCGCCGACGCCGTGGCCCGAGACCGCAAGAAACGGGTTCACGAACTCCTCATGGCGACTCCGGTTCGTTCGTCCGCCTATGTCTGGGGTCGTTACTTCGCCGCTCTGATCGTCTCGCTCTCGGTTGCCCTCCTTATGGGGCTCGCCATGGTGGTCACGAACGTGGTGCTGCATCTGACGGTGCCTGACTACCCCGCTCCAAGTCTCCTGGGTTGGATTCCGAGCTGGCTCGTTTTGGTCCTGCCTTCTGTCGTTCTGGTCGGGGGCATCGCCTTCATGCTGGGGGTACTGTGGCCTCGCTTTGCGATGGCGGCCAAGGTGGTTGTGCTGCTTGGTTGGATCACGGGCTCGCTTGTCGTCGGCATCAACCAGGTGCCAAGCTGGCTCGCTAACTGGGTACCCACGGCCTCGGCTGCTTTGAGGCACATGATGCCGGACCAGGTGTTCGATCCCGCGCTGGTGCGCCAGTATCTTGACGGCGCCGCGCAGGCTGGCTCCGCGGCGCAGAGCGATCTCGCCCTGCGCCTGCAGGAAACGCAGCCTGCGCTTGGTCCTTGGCTGGTACCGCATGCCGGCCTCGTAGCTCTGGGCTTAGTCGCCGTCACCGTCGCTGCCGTCGGTTTTCGCCGTTTTCGCAATGACCTCAACTAGGGGAGCCGATACCATGAGCCTCGAAATCAAGGACCTCAGTCGCCGCTACGGCCAGCGCTGGGCCCTCAAGGACGTTTCTCTCACGTGTGAGCAAGGATTGGTCGGCCTGGTCGGACCCAACGGCGCGGGCAAGACCACCCTCATGCGTATCATCGCGACGCTGTTGCCGGCAACGAGCGGCACCGTGCAGTGGGCGGGCCACGATGCGCGCACGGAGGGCCAAGCCATCCGCCGGGTGCTCGGATACTTGCCGCAGCACTTCGGCGTGTATCCAGAGTTCACCGGTCGCCAGTTCCTGCGCTACCTCGGCGCCATGAAAGGACTCACACGTGGCGCGGCACGCCACCGCGCCGACGAGGTCCTCGAACTTGTCAATTTGCAGCAGGAGGCGGACCGGCGTCTTGGCACCTTCTCCGGTGGCATGCTGCAGCGCATTGGTATCGCCCAGGCGCTACTCAACGACCCGGAGATTCTCGTCGTGGACGAGCCGACTGTCGGTCTGGATCCCGCCGAGCGGGTGCGGTTTCGCACGATGCTTGCCGGCCTGACATCGGGCCGCTTGGTGATTCTGTCCACACATATCGTCAGCGATATCGAAGCGGTCGCCGGCCGTCTCGTGATCTTGCGCGATGGGGAGGTGCTGGCCGATACCACGCCGGAAGCGCTCATAGCCCAAGCCGTGGGATCGGTATGGTCGGTGACCACGGACTTGAATACAGCCAGCCAGCTAGAGAGCCGCTACGCGGTGAGCTCGCTGATCGCGAGCGGCGAGAAGATGAATCTGCGCTTGATCAGCTCAGTATCTCCGCTGCCGGGGGCACAGGAGAGCGAACCCACGCTGGAAGACGCCTACCTGTTCGCCATTGGCGGGGGCAAAGAAGTCTGATCCTGCGCGGTGATCTGATTTGCCACGGCCGATTGCATGAGGTGTCTTTCCGTCCAGAAGGCGTTTTCAGCTTCGGGCCTGCCACGAGGCCCGCTTACTGAAAAAGGGTGAGGATGGCCGTCGCCTTTGGGTCGCGCCGGCTCGCGAAGCCTCCCCTGCGCCCATTTCCGGCAAGGACGCCTTGCTGGCCGTGCAGGTAGCCTTCCCCGACGACGTACCTCGCTTCACCGCCATGGTCAACAAGATTGCGGATGAACTCGAAGCCCGAGTGGCCGTCGGCGAAGGCGCGGTTCTGGCCGATGCGCCCCGTGTCCTGGTTACCGGCACCCCCATGGCTATTCCCAACTGGAAACTGCACGATCTAATCGAGAAGGCCGGGGCGGTCGTGGTGATGGAGGAGATGTGCACCGGCTCACGCTACTACTCGAAGCTCGCGGACGAGAGCCCCGACGATCTATCCGGAATGATTCGTGAGTACAAGGTCGACGGCATCATCCAATACGACCTGCAGTTCTGCGCTCCCTACCAGATCGAGGCAACCTCAATTGACAGGGCCGCTAAGACCGCGGGCATTCCGGTCCTGCGGATCGACACTGACTACTCTATGGGCGACATCGGCCAACTCGCTACCCGGGTGGAGGCGTTCTTGGAGATGATCGGGTGACCGCGGAACACCGGGCTTTCGGACCATCCTGGGAAGTGGACCGACGTATGGGGTCGAGGCAGCTCGGCCTCGATGGACGCTACCTTCCGTTACGACGTGACCGCCCCTCCTTCGCGCTACGGCAAGGTCCCCCGAAGTCGATCCATCCGAAGCTAGGGTGTCAGGAAACTCGGGCAGCGGAGGTCATCGCGAAGCTACGAGAAGCCGAGATTCTGCTCGGCCACGGGAACAAGCCGCCAGAGGTAGTGAGTGCCTCTGGGATCAGCGAGGCTATCAACGCCCGCGCAGGTACCCCTCAGGAACTCTCGAAGGGTTTTGCCGTGAGTCTGAGGGGTACAAAAACCCTGTTCTCGGTTTGTAGTTCGCCGTTCGCCGGCCCCCGCGTCTACTGACTGCATCGCCGGTGGAAATCACGTATAGCAATCACTAACTACTTGCCGCACAATGCTATATAGCATTACAATCGGATACATTGCTGGTGTGGTTGGGGGCCGGCGATCCAGCACAAGGGGGCGGCTATCTTCGCAATGAATCTCAGCGGGCGATCTGATCGTCTCGTGGCGAAGCCGTCAGTACGACTGGGCGGGAGGTGCGATGGAAGACACTGACTGAATCGGTGTGGCACGTGTCTGCTAGACAATCAGACCAAGGAAGCCGTCGGCGTTCGGCCGACGGTCAGGAGGGATCAATGAAGAGCCAAACTCAATGGCTAAAATTAGGGATCGTCGCGCTTGTGTTGGTGGCTGTCGTCGCACTGGTCGCGGCATGTGGCGGAACAACGGAGACCACTCAGGCGCCCGCCACCACCGTCACGACCGTCGCGCCCGCTACTACCGCTTCGACCGCCTCGGCAAGCACCGAGACGACCGCTGCAACGGGCACGGCCACCACTATCGGTCTGGGCGACTACAACGGTGCCGACACGGCGTTCGTCACCGAACTGGCGCAGCCCACAGTGGAGCCCGGCAAGACGTTCACGGTAGGCTTCCTGCTCAACAACGGTGCCGTGGGCACTCTGGTGGCCATCGAAAAGGCGGCCCAGGCTCAGGTCGAATCGATGGGTGGGAAGTTCATCGGCTATGACGCGGCTACCGACGCCCAGAAGCAGGTCAGCCAGATGGACCAGCTAATTAGCCAGAAGGTCGATGCCATCATCGCCTACTCCATCACCGATGCCACGCTGACTCAGGGAATCCAGGCTGCCGCCAAAGCCGGTATCCCGGTCATCCAGGTCGAAGTGCCGACCAACCCGGCCACGGCTCTGAACGCCGGCGCGGTTTCCCTGGTCACCCTCGCTCATGACGTGGGTTGCTACGAGACCATGAAGTACCTCTCCGAGCAGACCCCTGGAGCCAAGGTGGCTTTTATGAACTATGGTTTGCCGAACGAAGCCATCGTGTACATCATGGGCCAGGCGCACTACTGGGCCCAGCAGTTCAATCTGGACGTCCTCCCGGATGAAGTCTCCGCCGTCAATCCGAGCCCGGCCGCTGCGAGCGACGCGGCGCAGTCGATCCTCGCGAAGCATCCCGACGCCAACTACATAATCACCTTCAATGACGTCTCGGCCAACGCGACCGCCAAGGTGCTGAGCGCGGCGGGCAACACGAGCATCAAAGTTGCGACTCCGAACGGCGGCGACGCCATCACTATTCCGCTGATCAAAGACGGGTCCGTGACGTGCGTCTGGTCCGCCCCGTACGTCAAGCTTGGCCAGCAGGTGGCGATAGCGGCATACGACGCCATCACCAAGCAGGTCACCCTCCCGGAGCGGGTCATGGTCCTTGGCCAACTGGCCACCAAGGACAATGTCGATTCGGTCACTTTCGTACACTAGACTCGAAGCAGTCGTTCACAAATACTGTTGCTCGGGCTCTCCCTGATCTCGTATCCGGGAGAGCCCGAGAGAGGATGAGGGAGATTGAGTACGGCAGATACAGCCGAATGCGCGCCCCTCTTGCGGATGGCGAACCTGCACAAATGGTTCGGCGGGGTGCACGCGCTGGATGACGCGAAGATGGTCATCCAGAAGCCGGGAGTGGTTCATGCGCTCATGGGGCAGAACGGGTCCGGCAAGTCGACCATGCTCAACGTCCTCTCCGGGCAGTTGCGGCCCGACAGCGGCACGATCGAGCTCAGCGGACGCGAGGTCTTCTTCCGCAGCCCGCCCGATGCTCTTGCAGAAGGCATCTCGATGGTGTCCCAGGAGACGGCTCTTGCCGAACACCTCTCAATAGCCGAGAACATCTTGCTCGGTCGGAGGCTGGTTCGGGGGCCTACCGGCATAGACTGGGAGGCGAGCCGGGCGAGGGCAAGCGAGATCCTCGCTCGCCTCGGAGTCAACTACGACCCGGGATGGGAGGTCTCCTCACTTCGCCCTGATCAGAAGCAGATGGTCGAGATCGCCCGGGCTCTGTCGACCGACGTGAGGATCCTCGTGCTCGACGAGCCGACGAGTTCGCTCACCGACGAGGACGTCCAGTGGCTTTTCGCCGCCATTCGCCGGCTGAAGGAGCGGGGCGTATGTGTCCTCTACGTCTCGCATCGCCTACCGGAGATATTTGCGGTCTGTGACGAGATGACGGTGCTGCGGGACGGCATGACGGTGGCGGAGGGTCCCATCTCTGACTTCACCCCTGCTTCGGTCGTAGACGCGATGGTGGGCTCGGCACGGGCTCGCGGGACCCGTTCCGGCGGGAGGGTCGCCATTGGGGCGCCGCTCCTGGAGATACAGAATCTGAGTGTGGCGGGGAGTCTAAGCGACGCCTGTCTGAACGTGCATGAGGGAGAGATCGTGGGACTGGCAGGCCTTGAGGGGTCGGGCCGGCGTGAGCTGATCGAAGTAGTTTTCGGGTTGCGGCCCCGCACTTCCGGTTCCATCCTTCTGGCCGGAGCCCCCTACAACTCCAGCAAGCCCCGGGATGCCATCAGACAGGGGATAGGCTTCGTCCCTCCGGATCGAAAGGCCGATGGCGTGATCCTTCCTATGGCAGTCCAAGACAACCTTGGGTTGCCCGCTACCAGCGAGGCTTTCCGCCTGCGGGACCCCGGACGAGGACAGGTCCGCGCGGATTGCGCCGCAGTCGCCAAGATGCTGAGCATCAAGGCGGAGCTGGATGCCCCCGCCCGCACCCTTAGCGGCGGGAATCAACAGAAAGTTGTCCTGGGCAAGTGGATGGTTCGACCGCCCAGACTGCTGCTGCTGGACGAACCCACCCGAGGGGTCGACGTGGCTGCGAAGGCAGAGATCCATCGCCAACTACGCGAAGCAGCGACGCGAGGGATCGCCATGCTGGCCAGCTCTTCGGAGTACGACGAGTTGCTGGAACTGTGCGACCGGATCCTCGTGCTGTTCCGGGGGCGGATCGTCGCCGATCTGCGACCGGAGGAGGCCACTGAGACCCGAGTCGCGGCGCTTGCGGGAGGCGCTACCGAAGAAATGAGATCCGGACACACTGGGGTGGGTTCATGAATAGACTCTCGAAAGTCTGGGCGGAGACGCGCGCGTTCCGGCCGGTGCTTGTTGTGGTGATCGTGCTTGTCGCTCTCTTCGCGATCTGGCTGCCCGCCTTTCGCACGTCCCTTAACATCCAGAACATTCTCACCTCCATCGCTGTGCTCTGGCTGGCTTCAATGGGCATGACGTTCGTTCTCATCAGCGGCGGCTTCGACCTCTCGCTCGGGGCGATCGCGACGTTCTGCGGCATCTTTCTGGGCACGCTGTTGGAGCATGCGATCGTCCCCGGCTGGGCGGCCGTGCTACTCACGATTCTTGTGGGGGGAGTCGTCGGCGGGGTGATGAACGGGATCTTCGTGGGGATCTTCCGGCTCTCGGTGTTCGTGGTAACGCTGGCCTCGATGACCGTCCTTACGGGCTTCGTTCTCGTGTGGACGAAATCGGCGTCTATCTACGTCAACGATCCCATCGCGGGCCACCTTGCCGTGTCTAGGCTGGGCGGGATCCAAACACCCATCTACATAATGGCGGTGGTGTTCCTTATCTTCCTGTTCGTGCAGAAGCGCACCTATTTTGGTCGCGACATCTATGCGACCGGGGGCAGCTACACCGCCGCCCGTCTGTCCGGCATCAGGACCGAGCGCACGCTCATCGCCGTTTACGCCGTCGCAGGAGCCTGCGCCGGTCTGGGCGGCGTGATAGCGGTTGGCAGGGTAGGGGCAGCGACGCCGTCGGTCGACAACGGGCTCGCTCTGCAGGCCGTGGCCGCGGTCCTTATCGGCGGCACGCTTTTGACTGGGGGAGCGGGGAGCGTTGTAGGCACCGTCTTCGGTTGTCTGTTCATCGGCATCCTTCAGAACGGGCTGAACCTCGCCGGTGTGGGGAGCGACTGGCAGTATGTGGTCACCGGTGTCATCCTCCTCATGTCGGTCCTGGCCGGAGGGCTTCAGGCATCCCGTGCGGGCCGGCTTGCGCAATTCAAGCAGATGCTGGGGATCCAGGGCAAGGTGACCGCCCCGGCCTGCAGCACGGAGCGGAACGACGAGACGACCCAGTGAGCGATTGCCCGGCACTTCTGCCTGTGGACGATGCAGAGAAGGCTTCGAAGTCCGAAGCTGCCTATTTGCGCATCGCGCGGATCGTCTGCGAACGCATCCATAGTGGCGAGTATCAACCCGGTGGGCAGTTGCCCAGCGAACGAAGGCTCGCCAAGGAATTCGGGGTCAGTCTGATGACCTTGAGACGAGCCATGCAGGTGCTTGCGCAACGGGGACTGACCTCGTCAGAGCAAGGAAGGGGGACCTTTGTCCGCTCGCTCGAAATAGGCCAAGCTGTCTTTGGGCTCCACCAGTGGTGCGAGCAGTGGACCCGCGAAGCCACCCAGGTGAAGCTCCTAGAGGCCACGAGCAGGGCGGCCAGCGAGTCGGTCGCCCGAATGCTGCACTGCAGAGAGGGGGAGAGGACGCTGTTTCTGCGGCGTCTGGTCATTCACGATGGCGAGCCCATCACCTACAACTGGGAACACTTGGTATTCGACCCCCGCCGTCCGCTCGTGGAGATGCAGCTTCGGATCACGTCGCTCGAGGGACTGCTACAGTCGGCCGCTGGGCCGGCGCTGTCGGCCGGTCGGCTCAAGATAACGGCATGCAGCTTGACGGCCGAAGAGGCGCGGCTGCTCGCGCAGTCCGACGGGGCGGCTGCTCTCCGTCTGGAGCATCTCTTCACCGACGCGGCCGGCACTCCCATCAGTTGGGGCTGCTTCCTCTGCAAGGCCGACGTCTTCTGGCTGGAAACCGCCGTTGGTAGCTACGGCCAATCTCAGGGGGTGCTCGGTGGATCGAGTTGAAGCTTTGACCGAGGCCATCGTCGAGATGGACGAGGTCCTGGCTCTTCGCCTTGTTGGGGAGCTGGTAGGCGCCGGCGCCGGCCGGTCGGCGGTCCTCCAGGCCGCGAACGCTGCGCTGCAGACCGTGGGCGAGAGGTACGAACGCAAAGAGTACTTCCTTTCCGCGCTCATCGTGGGCGGGGAGATATTCAAGAAGGTGGTCGAGATGTTGGGGCCCGAAACGCGGGGCAACGCGTCGGGCGCCATCCAGGGGAGGATCCTGTTGGGGACGGTTGAGGGCGACCTCCACGATATAGGCAAGAACATGGCGGCCACCGCGCTTTCGGGGCTCGGCTTCGAGGTGCGGGACATAGGGGTCGACGTCCCGACCGCGCAGTTCGTCGAAGAGGTCCGCGAATACGAGCCCGACGTCCTGGGCCTTTCGGGCATACTCATTCCCATTGCAGCCACAGCGATGCGCAAGACGGTCGAGGCCGTGCGGGCCGACGGGGCCGAGGCCGGGAAGAGCCCGTTCGTGATCATCGGCGGGCGTGTGGACCAAGTGATCGCGGACTATGTGCGCTCGGATTCGTGGACGACTGATGCGATGGAAGGGGCGAGAATTTGTCAACGGTTCATGGAGGCGAAGAGATCATGACGGTCGCGTCCTGGAAAGATATCAGCGCTGATCAGCGCCAGGCCAAACGGCTCGAAGACTGGCGGAACGCCGAGGTAGACTTCGAGTCCGCTGAAGCCGAAGCGACCTACCGGGCGCGGGTGGAGAGGCTCATCACAGCCTCCACCCTCGGCCGTCCCGATCGTGTGCCCGTGTCCCTCAGCGTTGGTTTCTGGCCCACGCAGCGTGCCGGCATGACGCCGCATGACGCCATGACGGACTTTGCCCGAGCCGCTCAGGCCTGGCTTGATTTCGCCCTGGAATTTCAGCCCGATGCCATGTCCGGCGCGCAGTCCTATCTGCTGCCCGCCTCGATGTTCGAGAAGCTCGACTACCGGCTGTTCTCTTGGCCCGGCCACGGAACGCGTAAAGAGGCGGGCTTTCAGTACAACGAAAAGGAATGGATGCCGGCCGAAGACTATGATGCGCTGATCGACGACCCTACCGGCTACCTGCTGCGCACCTATCTACCGCGGACTATCGGCGCGTTCGCAGGGTTCTCTAAGCTCTCAAGCTTCCTCGACTTGACCACCTTCGCCACCGTGTCCAGTCACATGGTCGGGTGGGCATCCCAGGAGATGATCGAAAGCCTTATAGCATTGGGGGAAGCGGCCCGCGAGGTGAAAGAGTGGACCCGGGTGGTGACTCCGGCGGTGGCCAGGATCCGGGCCGCTGGCTTTCCTCCCTTCCGCAGTGGCATGACTGTGGCGCCTTTCGACATCCTGGGCGACACTCTGAGGGGGATGAGGGGGCTGGCGACCGATATGTTTCGGCGACCGGAAAAAGTGTTGGCCGCTTGTGAGCGCCTCGTGCCTCTCGCTATCGATTGGGGGACGAAATCGCCGGTACCGATCGGCGCTCCCTATATCTTTATCCCTCTTCACAAGGGCGCGGACGGTTTCATGAGCGAGGAGGACTTCAGGGCCATCTACTGGCCGACGCTCCGGAAGGTCATTCTGGGACTTATCGAGCAAGGCCTCATACCGCTGCTCTTTGCCGAGGGGAGATACGACTCGCGCCTAGAGATTATTCAGGACGTTCCAAAGGGAGCGACTATCTGGCGGTTCGATCAGACCGATCTCTCGCTGGCCAAAAGCACCGTCGGGAAAGTCGCCTGCATCTCGGGGAACATGCCGGTGTCGCTGCTCCATGCCGCGTCTCCGGCCGAGGTCGCCGATCACACCCGCAAAATGATAGACGCCGCGGGTGAAGGGGGAGGCTACATTCTCGACCTCGGCGCCTCCCTGGACGACGGCCGCCCTGAGAATCTCAAGGCGATGGTGGAGACCGCCAGAGAGTACGGGGTTTACTAGGCCGGCGCCGATCGACCGGGTCATTGCAGAAGCGGCACCAATGCACCCTTGGCAGTATTCCGATTCACGCAAGACGTAGCAGGCGGCGAACGGGAAAGTAGGCGGGCGACAGAAGCATCGGCGCTCCCGAGAAGTAGGTCGGGAGCCCTGATCCTAACGGATGCTGCCACTGCCCTAGCAATCGGATTGAGAGGTTGCGGACCCCTGAGGCACGGCTGACTCGGTAGGTGGCAACCGGCACCAGGATCGTTTGGCCAGAGATTCCTGGCTCGAGAGAGTACGCGCCCCCGACTTTCCCTGAATCGCGGCCACTCCCACTATCATGGGAACTGGAGGAACGCAGGGGCGAGGTCACCCCGGCCGTCCGACCGTGCCCACGGCCGCTAGGAACTGCAAGCCGACAGAGGGGAGGCTCACCAGATACGAACGACCACCCGTCTCCTTGGCCTTGATAGGTCCCGGGCCTCGAAGAGTCTCGTCTCGGAACAGCGTGAAAACCCACGACGCTCACGGCAGGATGAGCGAGGAGGTGTCCTACGTGTCTGACGCTGCGGCCCAAACGATATTTAAGGTTGCGGCTGTGCAAGCCAGCCCGGTCATTGGAAACGCGCCGGATTGGTTCAATGTGCCGGCCACTTTGAATAAGGCAGTAAGTCTAATTGACGAGGCCGCGAGAAACGGAGCACGTTTGGTCGTGTTTCCAGAGACGTGGTTACCGTGTTATCCATATTGGGGATACGACTATTCCGATGCAGCCACTTATCGCGATTTGTGGGCGGCTTATTTGCACAACTCTATTGAGGTTCCCGGGGAGGAGACGGAGACCCTCTGCAGGGCTGCAAAGAAGGCCAATACTTACATCGCTATGGGCATAAATGAGCGTGACCCGACGTACCAGGGGAGAATGTACAACTCCATCCTGTATCTTGGTCCCGACGGCGCTTTGCTGGGTGTACACCGCAAAATATGCAATACGCATGTTGAACGCCTCTTCCATACCATGGGGGATGGAGGGCGTAATTTGAAGACCGTGTACAAGACCGGGATAGGATACCTGGGCGGGTCGATTTGCGGTGAGCATTCACAACTCACTCTAATGTATAACTGGATTATGCAGGGGATTCAGTTACACTGCTCGCTCTGGCCTGGGCTTTCTGGAACCAAGATTGAGTCCGACATCATGACGCGCGCGGTCTGCTGGGCAGCGCACGCCTTTGGGATCATGAGCGCTACATATTTTGACGAAAGCGACCTACCCCGAGAGTTCTATAAGAACAGCTCATTCAATATTTCTGGCTCAATCTGCGGAGGAAGCGGAATCGTTAGTCCCTTTGGCACATATATAGCCGGGCCGATTTATGATCAGGAGGCCATTGTTTATGGTCAAGTGGACCTTTTGGACGCGGATCGGGCGCGTTTTGCCGTAAATTTGACCGGAGCTTATAGTCGTTGGGACTTGTTGAAGCTGTACGCGCGAGAGGGGGAGTACGAACCCATTGCCGATATTGAAACTGGGGGCGGATCGGCGTCAGCCCCCATGCAAAGCCGCGTTGGGGAATTGGAAGCCCGTCTCGGCCAGGTGGAGCAGTTAGTAAGAAGGTGGTCGGCGGAGAGAGAAGCGGGTGGGTCGTGAGCGGCACGTTGTAAATCCGCCATGCCGGGGCAGACTGGCCGCGCTTCTCAAGAATTCTGACGTTCCTTTCAGGAGTCCGAGATGAAACACTCCAACCGCGTCTTGACGCTTGCTGCCGTGTTGGCGGTGAACGTTGTGGTGATTATCCTGTTGACTCACTGGGCTTTGAGAGCCGCCCAACGGACGACTTGAAGGTACTTGGCTACGTAGCCGTCAGCATCATCTTTATCGGCTCATATTGTACTTGGCGGGCGCTCGTCCTTCTCTTCTGGAAGCATAGATTAGCTTCGAGTCTGGCGATCATCGCCGGCCTCGACGGTCCACAGATTAAGCACGCACTCTCGACGTTGACGGATTCTCGGAGGGTTCCTCTCAGAATGTCACGAACCCAGGGGCATCTACTCCGATCCAAGCCAGAGAGGTAGATTTTGAGCCGCTCGGGGTTAGCGTCGACTCATATGCTTGTGTTTCGCATCCTTTGCTTCGGCGGCAGCCAACGGAGCGGGTATCGAGGCAGCCATGGGTTGTCACGCCTTACGCATGTAGGCACGCACTGTGAGCGGAGCAAATACCGCAACGACCACGGCCGCCCCGAGAATGGAGAGCCAGAAGTCGCGGCCGATAGAACCCTGGTTCGCAAGCTGCCTGATGGCGTTAACGACATGAGACACCGGGTTCAGGTCAACAAAGGTCTTTAGCCAACCCGGCAATGTATCGACAGGCACGAAGGCATTGGATAGGAACGTCAGCGGAAACAATATGATGAGGGAGATGCCCTGTACGCTCGATGCGCTACGGGCGATAACGCCGAAGTAGGCAAAGACCCAGCTAATACACCAGGCAAACAGAATGACGAGAAGGCCGCCTGCCGCAACCCCGCCTATTCCAGCCCCCGGGCGATAGCCGAGGATGTAACCCATCGCAAAGGTGAGAGTCGTGGCAATGCCGTAGCGAATAGTATCGGCGAGCAGTGCTCCAGCCAGTGGAGCGATGCGGGCAATAGGTAGGGCTTTGAAGCGATCGAACACCCCCTTGTCCATATCTTCGCGAAGTTGGACGCCGGTGACAAGAGACGCTGTGATCACCGTCTGGACCAAGATGCCGGGGATGATAAGCGGCAGATAGTTGTGCACGTTTCCGGCAATCGCTCCGCCGAAAATATAGGTGAACATGAGCGTAAAGAGAATGGGCTGCAAAGTGACATCAAATAGCTGTTCCGGCGTTCGACGGACTTTGATGAGACCACGACCGGCCATCGTGAGTGAATTAGCGACGGTCTGACGAAAACTGGTGTGATTCTTGAGTTCGCGCGCGGCGCCCGGCGTAATTGCCGCAGTATTCACTCGATGGCTCCTTTCTCTGCCTGTGGGGGGTTCCCCGTTAGGGTCAAGAAGACTTCGTCAAGTGTTGGTTCTTGCACACTGACCGCAACTAGGTGGACGCCTCCTTCACGCAGGGCAAGGAGCAGGTCGGTTGCCCGTTCGGGATCTGCCATCGGAGCGGTGATGAGTGCGGGTTCGGATACTGCCGCCTTGACCGTGAGCACCTCCTGAATGATGTGCATCGCTTGCGGGGCATCTTCTTCAGAGGTAAGCCGTAGGCGAAGACTGGCAACACCGACCGTCGCCTTGAGCTCATCGGGCGTGCCCTCGGCCACCACCCGTCCATGATCGATAACGGCAATTCGGTCGGTAAGCTGGTCGGCCTCATCCAGGTATTGGGTAGTGAGAAGAATCGTGGACCCAGACGACACAAGCCGGCGAATGGTGGCCCACATCTGAATCCTTGTCCGCGGATCAAGGCCGGTCGTGGGTTCATCTAGAAAGATGAGCGGTGGTTGGGCGATAAGGCTGGCGGCCAGGTCGAGTCGGCGTCGCATACCACCGGAGAACTTCTCGAGTGTTCGCTTGGCGGCTTCGGCCAACCCAAATTCATCTAGTAGCTCGGTAGCCTTCTTGCGCGCTTCAGGTCGGCTCAGTCCAAGGAGACGCGCAAAGATGACCAAGTTCTCCGTGGCGGAGAGTTTCTCATCAAGAGTGGCGGTCTGTCCGGTAACTCCAATAAGCTGACGGACGATCTGGGCTTCACGCTGCACGTCATGACCGAATACCCTCGCGCTCCCGCCATCTGGCCTGAGTAGAGTCGCGAGCATGTTGATGACGGTCGACTTACCGGCGCCGTTGGGGCCGAGTACACCGTATATGCTCCCGGTAGGAACGGCCAGATCGACGCCATCTACTGCGCGGTTGTCTCCAAAGATCTTCACCAGCCCATGCGTTTCGACCGCCAGGGCAGTTTGGTTGTGTTGCATTGGTTCGTTCCTCATCTGAGTTAATTCGAGAGCGCGGACCTCATCAGTTGCCTCGAGAGGCTCCCCGGCGATCATCGTTGCGGTATCGGTCACACGATTGCCTTACCGGCCGGTTAGTCAACGCGGCTAGGATAGATGCAAATTTACCGGCCGTCAAGTAAAATACAGTTCGTGAGCGAAACAAGAGACAAGATCCTCGAAGCCGCCCTCGACTGTTTCATCGAGCGGAGTTACGACAAGGTGACGCTGCGCGAGATCGCCGAGAAAGTAGGGGTCACCAAGGCCGCGCTCTACTACCATTTCACGAGCAAGGAGCAGATCCTGGTGACTCTCCTTGAGCCGTTGATGACTATGCAGGACGAGCTCATGGACAGGCTGGGCGAGACGCCCACGCCTGAGTCATGGGCCAAAGGACTCGCCGGTTTCGTAGTGTGGGCGCTGGCGCAACGAAGGCTTTTCGAGCTTGCTCAGAGCAACCGTACAATGCTGCGGGAACTCATGGAGCGTCAGGAATACGCTTCTCGTCACGAAGAGATGCACCAGCGGGTCGACGAGGTCCTGTCCGATGAATCTATCCCTCTGGAGGACCGGGTCCGGATGGCCGGGGCTACCGGCTTCGTGATCGGTGCCCTCGCGGGCCCGGCCGGCACTCCTTTCGCCTCCGTTCCGGTGGACGAACTCGCGGCGCTGATCATCGAAGGTGTCAACGATGTCTTGCGCGTGGGCAAGTAAGGGCTTGTGGACTCCGATCGCTTCGCCCCGCAGGATGCGCTTGGCGCTACGAGTTTCTAGTCTTCTTGATCAGGCGTGGGTTCTCGATCATGACAGTAGTGTCCGGCGAGACAGATTCGGTCAGCCAGACATTGCCCCCGATGATCGAGCGCGCTCCGATCTCCGTATGTCCTCCCAGGATCGTGGCGCCTGAGTAGATGATGACGTCATCCTGGATGGTGGGATGGCGCTTCTTCCCCCGGTACTGATCGCCTGCCCCCTTGGGCAAAGAAAGCGCTCCCAGGGTTACCCCCTGGTAGATGCGCACGCCGTTGCCTATCTGCGTGGTCTCCCCGATGACCACTCCGGTCCCATGGTCGATAACAAATCGCGCGCCGATTTCTGCCCCTGGATGGATGTCTATCCCGGTAACGCTGTGCATGCGCTCGGTCATCATCCGCGGCAGCATGGGAACGCCCAGTTCCAGCAGCCGATGGGCAACGCGGTAGATGGCGATAGCCTGCAGTCCAGGGTAGCTGAAGACGATCTCGTCCGTGCTCTTCGCGGCTGGGTCTCCATCGAACGTCGCTCGTACATCCGACGCCAGCACCCGGCGGATCGCGGGGACGCTCGCCAACACCTGCAGGGCCGTCTCGTAGCCGCGCTCTTCGCAGTTGGTGCACTCGAGCTCGAAGCGGAAACAATCGTGTCGGATACTACGGGAGATCTGTTCCGACAGAAGGTCAAAGAGAGACGTAGTCACCTGGCCGATGGCATAACGGAAGCTGGCCGGGTCTATTCGAGATCGGCTAAAGAATCCCGGGAAGAGCAGCTCGCGTACACGATCAATGAGCTCGACCACCGCTTGGCGGGAAGGGATGGGCTCGAAGCCGATGTGAGTATGACACTCTGGGGTCGAGCAATCCCGGATGATCTCATCGCTCAAGAGTTCCAGTCGTTCTCGATATGCCTGCGCGGTATTGGCCTCGCTGCGGCAACTTTGACGTTCAGTCGCGCTAGGTTCTTCGGTCTCGCCTGCAGTCATCCCGCCCTCCCTGTGCGTTCTGGGCGTAAGTGTACCCGTCTGCGGGAACTTGTATCGACCCCAATGATGGACGTTGCCCTCTGCTGCCCTTTGTGGAATTGGGGGCGAAGCCCAGCCCTTACGCGAGACGTTGACGCGTAGCAGCACTTCGCGCGGGTCCTCTGTTGTTCCACCGCCCTACTTCTCGGCCTGGCGAGTGCTCTCTTGGACCCTGAACTCGACGATCCGGCGGATGAGGTCGGTCGGCAGCGGCTGACCAAGGGGGAACTGCACCGAGCCTTTCCCGCGCTTGTACGGCTCGAGCTCTTCCTCAAATGCTTCGATTCCCGTCGGTACTCGATAGAATCCCACGTGTTTCTTGTAACCTGCGAAGTACACAAGACGATGTCCGTTCAGGTCGAACGCGGGCATCGCATAGCTGATCGTCTCGGTCGCATTCGGCGCGGCCGTCTTGATGAGTGCCCGCAACTCTGCCAGCATCTTCTGAGTCTGCGAGGGGAATCCGGCGATGTACTCATCGATGGAGTTGGGAACTGAGCTAGTTGTCATCTTGCCCCTGACCTTCCGCTGGCGTTTCTGCGCCGCCCCTGTGGGATCTCTCCCGCTACTACGTACCCGCGAAGGTTTCGTACAAACGCCGGTCCAGCCATGGCGGATTCATGCTCTTCAAGACGTGCCGACTCAATCGTCGTGGTTCGTTGGGCAAGCGCTTAGCACCATGACGGATGGCGATCGTTTCTGGAAGAGGTGGCAAGTTGGTTGGCCAGACAAGGTGACGACGTTGTTACTGGAGCCTCTGCGGTGGGTACCTTCCCTCGCGCCCCGTGGTACAAGGAGAAGAGGACTCATGGCGTTCACGCTCGTATGGGGTGCCCACGTGTGGTCGAGTACGTACCCGATGAGAAAGTCACGTGGGGGGCCACCGACGCTCGAGTCGATAAGGATTTCGAAAATTTCAAGACAATGGTCGAAGTGGAAGCCCAGGGGACAGTTGTAACCAGCCAGGAAGTCAGGCCCAGCCCCAGGGTTTAGTTGCCGCCAAGGAGTCTCCCCAGCCTATGATTGCTCTCAACTCTTCGTCCGCTTCTAAGAGCCTGACCGCACCGCACGCGCTGGTGGCCGAAGGGCTCACCAAACGCTTCGGGGAGCGACTGGCCCTCTCGGACATATCCTTCACGGTCGAGCACGGGGAGGTCTTCGGCTTTCTCGGGCCCAATGGCGCCGGCAAGACCACCACCGTGCGCACCCTGGGAACACTGCTCGTTCCCTCGGGGGGGTCGGCCGTCGTTGCCGGACTTCCCCTGGCCCCCAAGAATGGGGTCGAGATCCGAAGGCGCATTTCGATCATGCCCGAGTCGTCCGGCCTCTACCTGCGCCTGAGCGTGCGCGAAAACCTGGAGTGCTTCGCCGGTCTTTACGAGTTGCGCAACACCCGCGAACGCATCGACCGCGCCCTTGGTGCCGTCAATCTTGCCGACCGAGCAAATGATCTGTGCGGCGCCCTGTCCAAGGGTCTCCGCCAGCGGGTCGGGCTGGCGAGGGCATTGCTCAACGACCCGCAGATATTGTTCCTGGACGAGCCGACCTCGGGACTCGATCCGGTGGGCGCCCGCGATGTCCACGAGCTCATCGACGGGCTCCGCAAGAGCGGGGTCACGATCTTTATCACGACGCACCGTCTGGAGGAGGCCGAGCGCCTCTGCGACCGCGTCGCGATCATCAATACGACCTTGCGCACGATCGGACGACCCGACGAACTTCGCGATCAACTGTTCCGCAAGACCCTCGTTGTTAGGACCCTCACGCGCCTTCGGGAGCCCGAGAGTCTCTTCCGGGGTCTCCCGGCGGTTGAGAGTTGGGCGCAGGACCCCGCAGGCGAGTATCTCCTTACCGTCTCAGATCCGGACATCGCCGCTCCCGAGCTTACCCGGGCTCTTGTTGGGGCGGGCGCGGATGTTCTTTCTATCGCCGAATCCCGGCATTCGCTGGAAGACGTGTACCTTGAACTCATCGACAGTGAAGAGAAAGCAGGCGGCGCGTGAGCATGAGCTGGACCCGGACCCGGGCTATCTTCCGTAAGGAGCTACGAGACTACCGGCGCAACCGCTCCATCGTCGGGGCGATGACGGTCATGTCTCTGATCCTTCTCTTCCTTGCTATCCGCCTGGTCCTCTCTGAGGCCGGCTCCGATCCGCAGTTCAGCGGTGTGTTCATAATGACGTTCATTCCCGCCACCATTCCGGCCGCGGTTGCCGCCTACTCGGTCGTGGGCGAACGGGAACAGGGGACGCTTGAGCCTGTGCTCACCACTCCGATCCGCAGTGAGGAGTTCCTTCTGGGCAAGGCTCTCGCGATCTTCGTTCCCACACTCCTTATTGCCTATGCAATGGTGGGGCTTCTTCTCATCTTCACCGTACTGTTCGCCCACGCCGGGACAGCATCCGCGGTCCTGCGAAGCTCAGGGTTGCTCCTCGTTCTTCTCTTCACGCCCCTCATGGCCGGCTGGTCGATATGGGTGGGCATCGCCATCTCCGCTCGCTCACGCGATGTCCGCGCGGCACAGCAACTTGCGACGGTGGCGAGCTTTCTCCCCCTTGCCGTCCTTGGCGTACTATCCTACTTGGGTGTCGTCAAGCAGACCCTTCCTATCGTGGCGGCGGTGCTCCTGATCATCGATGTTCTGGGCTGGCGAATCGTTTCGGGCGTGTTCGACCGCGAGCGGCTGGTGACGGGTACGAAGTGATGGAGAGCGGGTAGGATCGTGGGGAAGAACGCTGCCGGACTTTGACAGCCTTACGCGCCCGGTTACCGGCGAAGAGTCAATCCACCTTACCGGAGGGTGTTCTGGATGAACAACTATCCCAACCTATTCAGCCCCATAACGATCCGCAATCGCGTCTATCGCAACCGCATCATCACGGGCCCGACGATGTTTGCCGCCGCCGCTTTCGTGCCGGGGTTTGAAGAAGGCGTGTTCTCGATGGTGGAGCGCCGGGCGCAAGGGGGCGCCGCCGAAGTGACCACGGGCGAGACGGCGGTCAACACCGAAGAAGGCGATTGCATCATCAACGCTCCGGTCGACTATTCCAAACACGAGGGTCCGTACTTCGAGGGCTTCAAAGAGTATGCGAACCGGATCAAGAAGCACGGTGCCATCGCGATGGTGGAGTTCGGCCACGACGTCGCCTACGCCGAGGTGAAACCGCCCTATCATCCCTACGGTCCCGTTGCATTTGTGAGAGAAGACGGCGTTCACGTCCTCGCCATGGATGAAGCGATCATGGACAAGATCGCGCACGATGTTGCCCGGGCCACCCGCTTCATGATGGCAGCGGGCTTTGACGGCATTCTCCTACATGGCGGGCATGGTTTTCTCTTCCAGCAATTCATCTCGCCGCGCTTCAATACAAGAACCGATGAATACGGCGGGAGCATCGAGAACAGAGCCCGCTTCCCCCTGAAGGTGCTGAAAGCCCTGCGCGAGGCCGGCGGCGAGGACATGATCCTGGAACTACGCTTCAGCGCCGAAGACGGGCTGCCGGGGGGCATGACAATCGAGGACTGCGTGGAGTTCTGCAAGCTCGTGGACGGCAAAGTGGACATCATTCACGTCTCCAACGGCCTCAAGTGGCTGGCCAATAGGACCCACTGTTTTACCAGTATGTACGACGCTCACGGATACAATGCCCCTTTCGCGGAAAGGGTCAAGAAAGCGGTGACGCAGTCGAAGGTCGCGGTGATCGGGGGGATCAACAGCCCCGAGCAGGCCGAAGAGATCATCGCCAACGGCAAGGCCGACCTCGTGGTTCTCGGCCGCCAGGCGTTCGCCGACCCAGAGTTTCCCAACAAGGCGGCCGGCGGTCGCGAAGACCTCATAAGGCGATGCGTGCGCTGCTTCCACTGCTATCCGGGCGGCTATAGAGAGCACGAAACAGAGCTACCCCTCGCTGAATTCATACCCTTCGTGCTGCCCAAGATGCTCGAGGTGGTCGGTCAGTGCGCCATCAACCCGGCCTCGAACTTCCATATCAACCCCAAGGACTTTCCAGACCCCGCCGGGAGCCGCAAGGTGTTGGTCGTGGGGGGCGGCGTCGCGGGTATGCAGGCGGCCATCACCGCGAGCGACAGAGGGCACAAGGTCACCCTTGCCGAGAAGTCGGGCGTCCTGGGCGGCATATTGAACTTCACCGAGCACGACTTCTACAAGACCGATCTGCGCGGCTTCAAAGATGTCCTTGTCCGAGAGGTCGGAACGAAGGGGATCGCGGTCCTGCTGAACACCGATGTAACCCCTCGATTTCTCAAAGACTTCGAGCCTGAGGCCGTCATCCTCGCCGTCGGGTCATCTCCACTGACGCCTCCAATCATCGGCATAGAATGCGCCATGGATGCGCCGGATCTCTACAGGAACCTCGATAGAGTCGGCAAGAGGGTGACCATCATAGGCGGTGGTCTGGCGGGCTGCGAAACGGGCCTTCACCTTGCGGCCACGGGCCATGAGGTGACCATCGTCGAGATGCTGGAGAGGATGGCTCCGGAAACATTCGGCATGCCTCGCGCCGCGCTTCTCGATGAGATGGAAAGACATAACGTCCGGCAGATTCTGGGACACCGATGCGTAGAGATACTCATGAATGGTGTGAAGGTTGTGGATAGCAATGGGAATGAAGATCTGCTCGAAGCTGATACCGTTTGCTATAGCGTCGGCATGACACCGCGTACTGATACAGTCGCATCTCTAAAGGACGTGATTCCGGGTGTCCCGGTCTTTGAGGTGGGCGATTGCAGCTGCGTGGGCAAGGTCGTGAACGCAACTGAATCTGCTTACAGGATAGCGATGGGAATAGTCTGACTAATAGCGGCTCGGTAGCCCTGAAGGGTGTACTCGTCCTGATCGGCGGCGGGAATCGGAATGAATATGCCCCTCAGGCCGCGTTCCGCTGACCTACCCCCCCGGAGGTCGGCTCCTTGCCAGTGTTCAGCTCCGATTCGCTGGTCCCGCGGGGCGAACCATTCTACCCGTTAGAGTCTCCTCGCCGATCTGCAGACCTTTAAGAGGATCCCACCGGAGTGCCCGAATCCGCCATGGCTCGCTCTGGCGTGGGGCCTGTGGGCATACTGCGGCCGAGCAACAGCCACGCCGCCGCCGCGCCGATGGCGAAGACAAGAGCCGAATAATAAAAGACTGTTACGTAGCCATGAATGGGGGCAAGCGCCCGGAGGTTGGCGGCGGCAGGATGGCCGGCCACAAAACTCGTGACCGCTCGCGCGGCCAGGGTGCTAAGCGATGCCGTTCCAATCGAACCGCCGACCTGCTGCATGGTTGTCACCATGGCTGAGCCCACGCCGGCGTCCCTGTCCTCGACGCCCAGAGTGGCCGCATTTATCGCCGCCGGCATAATGAGGCCGAAACCCAGTCCGAACACAAGTAGAGCCGGTAGGATCACGCTGGCGTAGCTCGAATCCAGTCCGATGCGTGTGAACAAGAGCATTGCCCCCGCCGCAAGCACCATTCCGGAGGTCTCAAGAGGTCTCGGACCGAACCGACGCAGGAGCAGGTTGGTGGAGAGCTGCGCCGCCATCACCAATGCGGCGACCATCGGCAGGAAGCCGAGACCGGTCCTCACTGGGCTGTAGCCGAGCGTTCCCTGGAGATAGAAGGTCAGGAAGAAGAAGAAAGCAAACATCCCGGCTCCACTGAAGAATATGGTAAGGAGCGAACCGCCGCGGTGGCGGTTAAGGATGACGCGCATGGGAAGTAGCGGGTGTTTGACCCGTGTTTCGATAATGGCGAAGGACGCAAGGAGAATGACCGCAGCGACAAGGAAGCTCACGGTCACGTCGTTCGTCCAGGAGGTGGTCTCGGCGTGGGAGAGGCCGTAGACGAGGGCGAACAGTCCAGAGGTCACCGTGGCGACGCCCGGAAGGTCGAGGGGGGCGCGGTTGGCGGCGCGACTATGGTGGAGCAGTAGCGCCGCTCCGGCGATCGTCACTAGCCCGATGGGCACGTTCACAAGGAGATTCCAGCGCCATGAGGCATAGGAAGTGAGCACTCCGCCGAGCAGAAGTCCGATCGCTCCTCCTGCTCCGGCGAGGGCCCCGTAGATGCCGAAGGCCTTGCCACGTTCCTCCGAATCGGTGAACGTAATGGTGAGAAGCGATAGCGCAGCAGGGGCGAGCAGCGCCCCGAAAGCGCCCTGGAAGATCCGGGCGCCAAGTAGCATGGTGAAGCTGGTTGAGAACCCGCCGATGGCCGAAGCTGCGGCGAAGCCCCCAAGGCCGACCATAAGGGCGAACTTCCGCCCGAGAAAGTCCGACAGCCGGCCACCGAGCAGTAGCAGGCTGCCGAACGCAAGCGCGTAGCCCGTCACGACCCATTGGCGGTCGGCGTCGGAGAAGGCGAGCGCGTGCTGAGCCGTGGGTAGGGCGATGTTCATGACGGTGGCGTCGAGCACCACCATCAGTTGAGCCAAGCCGAGCACCGCGAGAATCAGCCACCGCCGTTCATGATGGGGGTCCGGGTACGGCTTCTCCACAGTGGCAGATGTGGCGTTGGTCGGTCGACTCTTCATCTGGCTCCCTATCCGTTTCCCATATCCGGAGCTACTAGCTCCACATAGAAGAGTATCATGACCGTATCCGGAGTGCTAGTATCCATATAGAGACCAAGAAGGGCTTGAGCTTAGTGGCAGTCCCAGATAACAGTGACCTCCGTCAAAAGACGCCCAGGCTTCGAGCGGACGCTGCGCGCAACCGTGAGCGAACGCTGGCGGCGGCGGCCGAGGTGTTTGCTGAGCAGGGTCTGGAGGCGACTCTCAACGACGTTGCCCATCGTGCCGGCCTCGGCATCGGCACAGTCTACCGCCGCTTCCATAACAAGGAAGCCCTCATCGAGGCGCTGTTCGAGGATAAGGTCGGCGAAGCAGCGGCTCTTGCCACCGAGGCTCTCGGCAATCCGAACGCCTGGGATGGTTGGATTACATTTCTCGAACGACTGCTACAGGCTCAGGCAGGCAACAAGGGGCTTCGCGATGTTCTTCTTCATGGTCCGCAGGGAGAGGCCCTAGCCGCCAATTTCAGAAGTCGCATGACGCCTCTTGTGGCTACGCTGATCGGGCGATGCCAGACAGAAGGCAGTCTGCGGCCGGACTTTGTCACGGATGACGTACCTATGCTCATCGCCATGATTGGGGCCGTGGCCGATTACACGCGCGACACGCATCCCCAGTTGTGGCGTCGCTACCTGACACTGTTCATCGACGGGCTGGCCACGTCACGATCATCACCCTCTCCTCTCGAGGCCGCTCCCAATGCGCGAGTGGTCACCCAGGTGTTGGGGAGACTTCGCCGGGCGTAGCCTTCTGGCCCCGTCCTAAGGGGCCCGTTCGTTCCGAGTGGCGGCCTGAGCAAGACCTGCGGCGCCGTCCGGGCCGTTGTCGACCTGGGCCTCACGGTGCAGACGGGGGAGAGCCTTGCTCTCCCGGGACCTAACGGGACCCGTAAGTCGACGACCATGCGCATGCTCCTTGCCCTGCAACCCCGGTTTTGCAGAGTCGCCGTCATGTTTTCAAATGAGAATCCCGGCATATAGTTAAGATTGCCACCTCGAGTGAGCCCCCCTCCGCGAAGTGGAAAAGGCCCCGGTCGCTCACGCCGCCGGGGCCTTTGTTCTATTCACGGCTTGTGCGGTTCGCCTAGGTTGACGCCGGGGAGACTCTGGAGAGGTGCGCGCCCTGGAGACAGCGCGCAGACGGCATTGGAGACTCCAAGGCGCTGGGCCCGAGAAACCTCGCGCGGTAAGTCGGCCTGCGGGATATCGTCATTCACGATTATGCCCGCTTTGCCGATGAATGAGAAGAAATGCTCGCGCCACGCACGCGGGGTATGCCGGTCCCGAGGGACGGAACTCAGGGACGTGCTTGGCACAGACGTAGCCCATTGAGGTAGTGGATCGATTTGGACCAGACCAGGGGAAGCATCGCCGCAGAAGCGGCTATAGGCCACGGGGTTGTCACATACTCTGCCGAAGGTAGGTGTACCTGGGCCAACAAAGCGGCCAGCGAGCTCCTTGACATTCCGCCGGAACGCTTGCTCAAGCAGGACTTTCCCGAGACCGAGTTCGCAAAAGCCTGCGGTCTTCCAGCTCAAGCTGGCGCGATCCCGAGCACCCTTTGGCCGGTTCAGTGGGACACGCCCTACCTGCTCGAACTTGGGGCGACCCGCTGCCGTGACTTCCAGCTTTCCCGGATCGAGACGAGCGGAGAATCTAGCATTCTTGTCGTTATCACCGATGTCACGGACCGCAGGCGAGCCGAAGAGGCGCTTCGAGCAAACGAGGAACGATACCGCGGCCTTGCCGACGCCACCCCTGATCTCGTCTTTAGTTTCGATGCTGATCTTAACCTCACAGGAATCAACAGAGCGGCGGCTCGTAGCCTGCATCTCCAGATAGACGAGGCCACGGGACGGCATGTTACGGACTTGGGCCTGCCTCAAGATCTTGAGCGCCGCTGGATGCGGAAGTGTAGCGAGGTGCTTGCTCGGGGAGAACCGGCCGAGCGCCTTCTCAACGAGTTCGCCCTGGCTGACGGCCAGACTCATCTCAATGAGACCAGCCTGTGGCCGGTGCAGGCCGCCGACGGCACGGTCGTTGGGGTAAGAGGAGTAACCCGGGATGTCACGGAGCGCAAACAAGCCGAGGAACTCCTGCGGGAAAGCGAGCAGCGATATCACTCTCTCTTTGAGGCCGCCAACGACGGCCTCATGGTGCACACTCTGGACGGCCGCATTCTGGAAACCAACAGCGTTCTAAGCGAGCGGTTGGGCTACGGCGCCGAGGAACTTCTGACAATGAACGTACTGGACCTCCGAAATGCGGAGGCTTCTCCCCTGTACTTCGCACACATGGACGACGTGCGCGTGCGGGGCCGGGCCGTGTTTGAGACCACCCACGTGCGTCGGGATGGAAGCACCGTGCCGGTGGAGATAAGCAGTCGCCTCATAGAGGCCGCCGGCCGAGAAATGGTTCTTAGCATTTCGCGCGACGTCACCGAGCGCAGAGAAGCAGAAGAGGCGCTCCGGCTCACTCAACTTTCTGTGGATTGTGCAGGGGATTTTATTCATTGGATAGGGCGCGATGGCAGAGTGCATTACGCGAGCGACTCCTCCTGCCGCCGCCTCGGGTACTCGCGCGAGGAGATGCTTACAAAGACCATTTTCGACCTCGACCCCATAATGCCGCCGGACGCATGGCCGGAGCACTGGCTGCTTGTGAAGCGGTGTGGCTCCGTCACCTTCGAGTCTCTGTTCCAGACCAAAGCGGGCGAAGCGTTTCCCGTGGAGATAAGCGCCAACCACGTGGAATCGGCCGGTCGGGAGTTTGTGTTCGGATTCGCCCGCGATATCACCGAGCGCAAGCAGATGGAGGCCGCGCTCAAAGAGAGCGAGGAGCGCTACCGCCTGCTCGCGGACGCGACCTCCGACCTCATCTACAGCTACGACACGACCCTGGAACTCACCGGTATCAACCGGGCCGCGGCGCGGTCACTCGGTCTGGAGCCAAGTGAGGCATTAGGAAAGCCATTGGACCAGTTGGGCTTTCCGGAGCCGACCCTGGCTCAATGGAAACGCATGACACAAGAGGTTATAAATACCCGGAATGCCGTGCGCGAGGTAGTCGAGGTGGCCGTCCCACCTGGCGAGAGCTTCTTCTATGACACTGTGCTTCAGCCGGTCATGGATGCGGGAGGAGACATCGTTGGCTTTCGAGGTGGAAGCCGGGATATCACCGAGCGAAAACGGGCGGAGAAAGCTCTGCACGAGAGCGAGCAACAGCTCCGCCAGGCGCAGAAGATGGAGGCCGTCGGACAACTCGCCGGCGGCATCGCCCACGACTTCAACAACTTGCTCACCGTCATCATCGGAAACAGTTCGCTTATGCAGGCGAGTATGAATCCCGAGGACGCAAATCTCGAACTCGTGGCCGACATCCGGGAGGTGGCAGAACGAGCCGCCGCTCTTACACGGCAAATTCTTGCCTTCTCCCGGCGCCAATTGCTTAAGCCCGAGGTTCTCCTGCTCAACGACGTCGTGACCAGTTTGGATACTCTTCTTAAGCGTACCCTCGGCGAGGACATCGATCTCTCGTTCTCCATGGCCCCCGATCTCCTGCGCACCGAGGTGGATCCACATCAAATCGAACAGGTGCTCCTTAACCTGGCTCTTAACTCCCGGGACGCTATGCCCTCAGGGGGGATTCTGAGGGTGGAGACGAATAACGTGCGGCTCGACACTTCCTTTTGCGAGGACCACTCGGGGATCCAACCCGGGGCCTACGTAGTGCTAAGCGTCTCTGACACCGGCATCGGAATGGACGAAGAGGTGAAATCGCACATCTTTGAGCCGTTCTTTACTACCAAAGAGGTGGGGAAGGGCACCGGTCTAGGGCTTTCCACGGTATTTGGCATCGTAAAGCAAAGTGGTGGCTCGGTCTTCGTCTACAGCGAGCCTGGGCAGGGGACGACCTTCAAGGTCTACTTGCCCGTCGCCCAGACGGACGCGGACGAAATCGACGGGGTGCTGCCAGTGGTAGATACAAAAGGGGGCGCGGAGACCATCCTGGTGGTAGAAGATGAACCCTCGGTGCAAGAGCTCGTCGTGAGGATTCTTTGCCGCGCAGGATACCAGGTTCTCCGGGCCGGGTCCATGGAACACGCGGACATGGCCTTGGAACAGGTGGCAAGCCCACCCGATTTGCTGCTCACCGATGTGATTCTACCGGGGGGAAGCGATGGAAGGGGGCTGGCCGAGAAGCTTTGTGGCTTGTACCCAGATCTCAAGGTCATCTTCATGTCTGGCTATACCCGGGGTTCGGTCGTTCACGACGGACGACTGGATGAAGACATCGAGTTCTTGGAGAAGCCGTTTACGCCCGACGCACTGCTAACGAAGGTGAGGGCAGTTCTGGACGCGATCCCTGGCCGCGGCCCGCGGGGGGACGAGGCAAAGGCCCGCGTAACGTAGGGCCGTCTTTCACCGAATCGTTTGAGCGGTGCATCTTCTACGATCCTATTCCAGCGATGCCGTGGGCTTGCTGGAGATCCCAAGGAGCAGCAAATCGAGCATAGCCGCTGAACGCTTTGCGTTCCAGAACCGAGCCTCGCCTATGAGGTGGGAGATGCTCTCGGTCCAAGCCCAGCCGGCGATCATCCAGCCTACCTGCAACGAATCGACATCTCGCTTGATAGTCCCGTGAGCCTTCCCCTCCTCGACGATAGTCGCAAGATCCATCGCGGCAGCCATCTGCTTCTCGCCCACAGCGTGCCTCAGGCCTTCCTCTGGGGGAGCAGCGATGAACTCCACCAGCGCGTACATGTAGGGCCGGTCCTCGGTGGTGATGAGCTGGGTGTGGCGTCTTCCGATGTCACGAAGCCGTTCGAGGGCATTGGGATGCGACGAGGAGCGGTGTACCTCGAAGACACTTTCAAAGACCGATTCGAGGGCCGCGAGTAGTATCTCGTGTCTGCTCGAGAAGTACTCGTAAAGGCTCGCCTTGGTCAACCCGGCTTCACCGGCTATGCGGGTCATCGTGGTCCCGGAAACCCCGTACGTAATCACCAGGTTCAGCGTAACGTCAACGATCTGCTGCAGCCGGGCTTCGCCCTTCTTCCCATGGTTGCGGACCAACTGACCACGACCTTTCCGACCCGTCGCACCTGGTTGACGCCGTCTAACCGATATTGTACCTTAATGGCAGAAGAAAACCGACCGACCGTTCGGTGGGCTTTCAATCTTGATGACCGCGCGTCTGCCGAGGCCGCACGAACGAGAAGTGAGCGTTGCAGCAGGGAGGGCTGAATGCCTAGGAATAAAGTCGTCGGCGTCGAAGAGGCGATGTCCCACATAGAATCGGGGATGAGTATTGCCGTCGGTGGCTTTCTCAGCCAGGGCGATCCGCTCACCCTCATCCGCGCTCTGAACCGCACCAGCGTGCGGGACCTCACTCTGTACTCCATCTGCGGGGGCGTCCGCGACCGGGGCATCGTGGAACTCATCAAGACCGGTAAAGTCCGCAAACTGGTGGCCAGCCACATTGGTACCACCCCTGACATCGCCCGGGCGTTTCACAACGGTGAAATCGAGGTCCAGCTGGTGCCTCAGGGCACGCTCGCCGAGCAACTCCGCTGTGGCGGAGCCGGTTTGGGGGGCTTTCTCACCCCTACCGGTGTGGGCACCGTCGTGGCGGAGGGGAAGCAGCACATTGATGTCGACGGTGTCATCCATCTCCTCGAGTTCGCAATAAAGACCGATGTGGCCCTGATCAGAGCCCACACTGGTGATCTGTGGGGCAACCTTCGATATCGAGGAACGGGCGCCAACTACAATCCTTTGTGCGCAACGTGTGCGAAGTACGTGATAGCCGAGGTCCAGAATCTCCGCGGTGTCGGGGAGATCGACCCGGAGAGCGTGCATACCCAGGGCATCTACGTGGATGCAGTAGTGCGT
Source organism: uncultured Actinomycetes bacterium (assembly GCA_963775295.1). GTDB lineage: Bacteria > Actinomycetota > Thermoleophilia > RBG-16-64-13 > RBG-16-64-13 > JAMDEO01. Next base: position 3,341,308 of record CAVZIK010000006.1, on the reverse strand, counting down.
TCGGATGTCAGGTACTGCGACGAGGCCGTGATAGGGGTCAAATGATGCGGCACGTGACGGGAGGAAGTCATGAGTGATAGCACGGAGGGACGGGCCGATCTCGGCCGCGTCGCCAGAATAGCGGTCATCGGCGGAGGGTCCATGGGACGCGGATGCGCCCAGGTCTTCGCGGCCGCCGGCTATCCGGTGGCCCTGCAAAGTCGTAAGGAAGAGACGCTGGCTAAGGCCATGCAATCGATACGTCACGACCTTAGCTTTCTAGCCGAGCGCGGGGTTGGTAGCAAGGAACAGGTCGAGCCCTCGATGGGCCGGGTGCACCCGACCCAGCAACTCGAAGAAGCGCTCGACGGCGCGGACTTCGTCCTCGAGTGTATCTACGAGGACCTCGGCCTTAAGCAAGACCTGTTCAAGAAGATGGACGCCATGGTCGGCCCGGACGTGGTGCTGGCGACCAATACGTCGGTTATGAGCATCACAGAGATAGCCAGCACGTCTAACGGCCGCGAGCGGATCGTCGGCACCCATTGGTGGAACCCGCCCACCCTGCTCCCCCTAGTGGAAGTGGTGCGCACAGAGCATCTGGCCGAATGGGTCATCGAGCTAACCATGGCCCTCATGCGCAAGATAGGTAAGCGGCCTGTGCTCGTACAGAAAGACGTTCCCGGGTTCGTAGCCAACCGCCTGCAGCACGCTCTCTGGCGGGAATGCGTGTCGATCGTTGAGAAGGGCATCGCCGATGCGGCGACTGTCGACGAAGCGATCAAGGGCAGCTTTGGCATGAGGTTGGCGGCGCTTGCGCCCATGGAGAACGCCGACATGGGCGGTCTCGACCTCACGCTGGCGATCCATCGCTACGTCTTCCCGTTCTTAGAAGACTCCCACAGCCCGAGTCCGCTGCTCGAAGAGAAAGTGGCGAAGGGTGAACTGGGCTTCAAGACGGGAGGAAAGGGCTTTCAGGAGTGGACTCCTGAGGAGATGCAGGGCGTTCGCGATCGTCTTCTTGACTATCTGGCTCGCGTTGCTGCGTCCAACAAGTAGCTGGGCAATCGACTTCGCAAGGGAAGGGGAGCGTGACCGCAGAGTCGCGCCTTTAGGGGAGGCAACCCATGCAGAAATCCATAGTCGCTATATCGAAGGAAGCCGACGTCGAGAAGATGGTCGCCGATATCTTCGCGTTGCTCGGCGGCACGGAGAACCTCATCCGGCCGCGAAGCACCGTCGTTCTCAAGCCGAATGCCGGCCATCCCGCCGCCCCTGAAACCAGCGTCAACACAAGTCCTGGTCTGGTGGCCGCGGTGATCAACGAGGTGAAGAAGGCGAACCCCAAGGAGATCATCGTCGCCGAGTCGGCTGCCATAGGCTGCGACACCTTCGACGTGCTCAACAAGAGTGGGATCGGGGCGGCTGCCGAGAATGCCGGAGCCAAGCTTATCGACATCAAGAAGCATAAGGATCTCATCAGCATTCCCATACGGGATGCTCGCTCTGCCATCAAGAAGATGAAACTGCCCCGCTTTCTCCTCGAAGCGGAGCACATCATCAACCTGCCCATCTTCAAGAGCCACGCCTCAATGGTTTTCACCTGCGCGCTCAAGAACCTCAAAGGCGTCGTGCAAGACGTGACGCACCAACAGATGCACCAGACCGATCTCGCGGCTGCCATGATGGACCTGTGGTCGATCATCCGCCCGGATCTCACCATCGCGGATCTCGTCCGCCCCGCGGAGGGGTTCGGTCCCCACACGACGATGCCCATCCAGTTCGGCTGTCTCGTCGGCTCCAGAGACCCTGTGGCCCTCGACGCCACCGCCTGTCGAATGACCGGACTCGGTCTGGACAAGGTCGCCTACTTCGCGGCGGCCATGGAGCGAGGACTGGGCAACTTCGATGAGGACCAGATTGAGATACGGGGCCGGAACGTGCAGGAGGTCTTCAAGCAGTTGTGGTTCCCCTACCTGGAGGGATTCGAGACCTGGCCCGAGTACAACATCAATGCCGAGGGCGCGTGCTCGAGTTGCGCGGCGCTGGTCGCCTTTTCCATGGAGAAGCTGAAAGCCCTGGGCGAGTACGATAAGAATGCGGGCTGCACGATTCTGCTTGGGGCGAAACGCGACGAGGACATGCCCAAAGACGTGGATCCCGACAACGTCATTCTCGTGGGAGACTGTCTCAAGCGTTTCAGGGGCAAAGGTGTGGGCCACTGGGCGGGCAACTGCCCTCCGCTGGAACCGCACGTTCTCTGGACGATCGTCGACCGCCGTGACTTCGCCGAACTCGAACCCGATACGCGCGAGCGCATGGCCCGCGAAGAGGGCCCGTGGCTCGCCTATATCGACAAGCTCCGCGCAGCAAGAGACGCCGCCCAGTTGCCGAGCGAGGCGGATGACGCGGTCGATCCCGCCCGTTGCGGTCCTGCCGGTGAAATCAAGGAGTGATGAACGTGCAAGAGGTTGTGATCGTTAGTGCAACACGTACGGCGATAGGTCGGTTCGGGGGGGCGCTTCGCTCAGTACCGGCGCATGAATTGGCTGCGGCGGTGGTGCGCGCGGCGGTCGATCGCGCCGAAGTCGATCCCACGCAGGTGGACGAAGTGGTGATGGGCCATACGTTTGTGAGCGGCGAGTCGCCCAATGTGGCGCGCCAAGCACTCCTTCTCGCGGACTTTCCCGCCGAGATACCGGCATATGGGGTCGAACGCCAGTGTGGCTCCGGACTCCAGGCCATCTGCGACGCCACCATGCAGATCCAGACCGGAAACGCCCAGATCGTAGTGGCCGGCGGAGTCGAAAGCATGAGCAACATCGAGTACTACTCCACCGGGGCTCGCTGGGGAATGAGAATGGGAGATCAGGTCTTCTGCGATCGCTGGGACAGGACGTCGGAGAATATTTCCACCCACAAGCTGGGGCGCGTTCCGACCATGCTCCACACCGCCGCGAATGTCGCGGCCAAGCTGGGCATTACTCGGGAAGAGCAGGACGAGTTCGCCCTGCGTAGCCAGCAGAACTGTCGGGCGGCGATCGAGGCGGGTAAGTTCAGGGATGAGATCGTGCCGTTCACCGTGGAGACGAAGAAGGGCCCGGCGATCTTCGACACAGACGAGCATCCTCGCCCAGGTACGACACTGGAGAGCCTTGCCGGCCTGAAACCGGTATGCGGGGATACCATTACGGCGGGTAACTCCTCGGGGATGAATGACGGTGCGGCTGCATGCGTCCTCATGGCTGAGGAAACAGCGCTCGCTCGCGGCCTGGAGCCCTTGGGCTACGTGCGGGCGTGGGCGGTGGCGGGCGTGCATCCTGCGTACATGGGTCTTGGGCCCGTCCACGCCGTGCGGAAGGTGCTGGCTAAGGCCGGCCTCAGCCTTGCGGACATGGACGTGATCGAGTTGAACGAGGCCTTTGCCGCGCAAGCCTTGGGCGTCATCAAAGAGCTCGGGATATCAGATCTTTCGAACTTGAACGTCAATGGGTCCGGCATCGCCCTCGGCCACCCCATCGGGTGCACCGGGGCGAGGATCATGGCAACTCTTCTCCACGAAATGAAGCGGCGGGAAGCCCGTTATGGGCTCGAGACACTGTGCATCGGTGGGGGGCAAGGCATTGCCGCAATCATCGAGCGCAAATGACGCATTTGAGCACCGAGAAGCGACTGGGAAGGAACTAGACATGGCGCTTGGCAAGTTGGCAGTGGATTACGAACAGCGAGTGAACTACGATCGCCTCCGCCGTGAGAAGTTGGAGAAGGTCAAGGCCGAGATGGCAAAGGACGGCGTCGGAGCCATCATCACCTGGGATGCCGACAACATCCGTTACATCTCGTCGTATTACGTCACCACTCCCCTCCGGGTTTCCGAGTATCAGGCCGTGTTCATCGCGCGCAATGGTGAGCCGCACCTCATCGGAGGGGGAACTCCGAGCCTAACCGCGCGCAAGATGCCGTGGCTGGCAGGCGTTCAGGGCTCGTTCGGCATGCCCAGGCTCTCGGCCAGCGATACCACCAATCCCATCCTCCAAGCGTGGATCAATGGTATCGGGAAGCTCATGGCCGATTACGGCGTGGAGAAGGAGACCCTGGGCATCGACGGGAGTACCCTCGAGCATCTGTTCTTTGAGGGCTTTCGGGAGAAGGGGATCAAGTGCGTCCACGTGAAGCCCACCCTCGACCGGGCCCGGTCCATCAAGACGGTCGATGAAATCGAACTCATCAGGATGGCCTGCTCCAACTCCGAACGGGCTTTCGCGGCCATTGCCGACTCCATCCGTCCGGGGGTCAAGGAATGTGAACTGGTGGGCATCGGATTGAAGGAACTCTACGCCGAAGGGGTGGACCACACCGAAGACTTCGTGTGCATGAGCGGGGAGAACACCAACCCCTACGGCTGGTCCTTCACCGATAAGATGGTGCGCCCAGGCGACCTCGTTTACATAGACTGCGACGGCGCCTCCTATCAGGGCTACAAGACCTGCATCTACCGGACTTTCGCCTGTGGTAAGGCCACCTCCGAGCAGAAGGAGCTCTTCACTGAGGCCAAGGAGATGCTCTACGCCGGCATGAACGTGGTCAAGGATGGCGCCACCGACCACGATATCCTGGCACAATGGCCGGACTCTCCCAAGTATTGGGGGTACGACACCTGGGCCGAGGTCAACCCGCTTGCGTGCGGTCACGGTATCGGGCTGACGCTCCACGATCCGCCCATGATCTTCTACACCCACAGGGAGTTGGGCCTTCCGGCCTACACCTTCAAGACCGGGATGGTCCTCGCTCTCGAGACCTACGCAGGCCACAAGGGAGGCCGCGACGGCGTGCGCATCGAGGACATGGTCCTGGTGAAGGACGACGGCTATGAATTGCTTTCGAGGTTCCCGCAGGAACTGATCGAGTGCTGGATTTCCTACTAAGGGATGGCAGCGTGAGAGATATCAAGCAGATCATCGCTAGACGGGCCGCCGCCGAACTCAAGGACGGAGAGATCATCAACCTGGGGATTGGACTCCCGGGACTGGTGGCGAACTACGTCGACGCCGAGGTCGACGTGATCATCCACAGCGAGAACGGCGCACTCGGGGTGGGAGCGGCCGCGACCGGGCATTGCGCGGACCCAGATCGCGCCAACGCCAGCGGTCAGCCGATCATGCTGGCACCCGGTGGCAGCTTCTTTGGCTCCGACGTCTCGTTCGGGATGATCCGCGGAGGCCATGTCGACGCGACGTTCCTGGGGACGCTGCAAGTGGACGGCGAGGGCAATATCGCCAGCTATGAGGTTCCCGGCGGGCGCATCGCCGGCATGGGCGGCGCCATGGATCTACTCGCCGGAGCACGAACGGTGTATGTGCTCACCGAACACTGCTCCAAAGACGGCTCGACCAAGCTGGTGGATCGCTGTACCTATCCGCTCACCGGTGCCGCGGAGGCCGACGTCGTTCTTACCGAGCGCGCACTCTTCAGGCGCTACCCAGACCGCGGTTTCGTGCTGGAGGAGGTCGCGCACGGCTACACGATGGACGACATAGCCGCATGCACGGATATGGCCTACACCGTCGGCGCAGACGTTAAGATGGAAGCATACGGCTAGCGCGAGGGAGACGAATGTCGATGATGACCCCGGACGAGTACATTGCCAGCCTGCGGGAACTGAAGACCGTCGTATACTGGCGCGGTCGCAAGATCGACGACTGGGTCGATCATCCTGCGATCAGACCTCACATCAACGCCGCGGCTCTTACCTACGACCTAGACCTTGAGCACGAGACCGGAGATGGCATGCGGACGGCCGTCTCTCATCTCACGGGCAAGCGAATAAACCGTTTCACCCACATTCATCAGAACCCGGAAGATCTGGTCAAGAAGGTCAAGGCTCTCAGAGGCATTGCCCAGAAGACCGGATCCTGCTTTCAGCGCTGCGTCGGGTGGGATGCACTCAACGCCATCTACGGAGTGACCTACGAGGTCGACCAGGCGAAGGGGACCGACTATCACCAGCGCTTCTTGAAGTACCTGCTCGAGATCCAAGAATCGGACCGGATGTGCGACGGGGCCATGACCGATCCCAAGGGTGACCGAAGCCTCGCCCCCAGCAAGCAAGAGGATCCTGATCAGTTTCTACACGTTGTCGAGCGACGCGAAGAGGGGGTGGTTGTGCGTGGCGCCAAGGCCCATCAAACGGGCGCCGTCAACTCACACGAGATAATCGTGATGCCCACGATCGCCATGGGACCGGAAGACGCGGACTACGCCTTGGCCTTCGCCATACCCACCGACACTCCTGGGATCATCTGCATCTTTGGCAGACAGTCCAACGACTCGCGCAAGGAAGAGGGGAACCTCGACCAGGGGAACTCCTGTTTTGGCGCGGTCGGCGGCGAGGCGTTGGTGGTTTTCGAGGATGTGTTCGTGCCCAACGAGCGCCTCTTCCTGTGCGGCGAATACGAATTCGCCGGGATGCTCGTGGAGAGGTTTGCCGCCTATCATCGCCAGAACTACGGCGGCTGCAAGTCGGGCGTGTCGGACGTGCTCACCGGCGCGTGCACGGTGCTCGCGACATACCAGGGCACGGTAAGGGCCAGTCACGTGAAGGACAAACTCACGGAGATGGGACATTTGGCGGAGACGATGTATTGCTGCTCTCTCGCCTGCTCCTACGAAGGAAGTTCTAACGCGTCCGGGCAGTGCTTCGTCGACCCGCTTCTGGCCAACGTCACCAAGCTGAATGTGAGCCGGCACATCTACGAGATCGCCCGGCTGGCGCAGGACATCGCCGGGGGACTGTTGGCGACCATCCCCTCCGAGCAGGACCTGGATGATCCGGCCGTCGGCAAGTACGTCGAGAAATACATGAAAGGCGTCGCCGGGGTCGCGCCCAGAGACCGCGTCCGCATCGCGCGACTCATCGAATCCCTGAGCGGCGGCACCGCCCTGGTGGAGTCGATGCACGGGGCCGGTTCGCCGCAGGCCATGAAGGTGGTCATCCAGCGGCAGCTGCAATTCGACCGCAAGATGCGGTACGCGACCGACATCGCGGGCATCACCGACTCGAAGGAGACCCTGGAGACGAAGGCCAGAATGGCGAGTGAAGCGGGAGCGGGCGAATGAGCCCCGATGCCGCGCCGGGGCCGGGCACGGATCCTTTAAGCCTCGCGGGCAAGGTCGCCCTTGTCACTGGGGCCACTAGGGGCATCGGCTACGGCATCGCCCGAAGCCTGGCCCAACACGGAGCCCATCTGGTCGTCACCAGCAGGAATCAGGCGGACTGCGACGCGGCCGCCGAGGATATGCGCAGCCTGGGCTGCAGCTCTCTTGGCCGCGCCTGCGACGTTACCGATCGCTTGGCCATCGAGAGGTTGACGAACGAAATCGTCGACGTCTTCGGTCGTATCGACGTGCTGGTGAACAATGCGGGAACCGCCCGGAGAAAGCCGTCTGAGGAATTGTCCGAGGAGGACTGGGACCGCGTGATCGACGTGGATCTCAAGGGCGTGTTCCTAACGTCGATCGCCGTCGGAAAGCAGATGATCGCCCAGAAGTCCGGGAAGATAGTCAACATCGCCTCCATGCTCGGCATGGTCGGTGACAAGCAGCTGCTGCCATATTGTGTCGCCAAAGGCGGCGTGGTGCAGATGACGCGCTCGCTCGGAGTGGAATGGGCCAAGTACAACATCCAGGTCAACGCCCTTTGCCCGGGCTACGTGATGACCTCGATGAACGAGCAGACGCTCAAGAACGACGAGCAGGTCCTCAACTACATACTTCGCCGCACCCCGATGGGTCGGCTGGGGACCATAGATGAACTGACCGGCGCGGTGGACTTCCTCGCCTCGGACGCCTCGAACTATATGACCGGGCAGACACTGGTCATCGACGGCGGCTGGACCGCTCAGTGAGCGGCTCATGAGGAGCGACAGATGAAAAAGCAGGACCTGTTGGGCTTTTTCGACCTGACCGGCAAGGTCGCCCTCGTCACCGGCGCCACCGGTGCGATCGGCTTTGCGGCGGCTTCGACCCTTGCAGCCGCGGGAGCGAAGGTCATGTTGACCGGACTCGAAACGGACATCGGTCAGGAATGTGTCGAGCGGATTCGCGCAGACGGTGGAGACGTGGGTTTTCGCGCCGCGGACACGGTGAGCCACGCGGATGTCAGCCGCGTGGTGTCAGAGACAGTCACTGTCTACGGCGGGGTCGACATCCTGGTGACGGCGGCGGGAATCAACATCCCCGGGCCGATCACCGAGCAGGGTGATACCGAGTGGCAATCGGTCATCGATGCCAACCTCAACGGTACGTACTACTACTGCAAGGAAGTCGTGAAGGCGATGATCGAGCAGGGGCGCGGAGGCAAGATCATCATGATCGGGTCGGTGCGGGGCGAATTGGGATACACGGGCTACACGGCATATTCCCCGTCCAAAGCCGCCGTGCATGCTCTGGCCAAGTCGCTGGCCTGTGAGGTCGGTTGCCACGGCATCAACGTGAACGCCATCGCCCCGGGGGTGACCCGATCGGCCCTCACACAGTGGATGTACGACGATCCTGAGGGGCCCGTCTACCAATCGGTGGCCAGGCGGATGCCCATGGGTCGACTGGGGGAGCCGAAGGATTGCGAGGGGGCGATACTGTTTCTTGCCTCGCCGGCTTCGGACTGGGTGAACGGACACATTCTTCGCGTCGACGGCGGATACAGCGCTCAGTAAGGGAGACTAGCTATGGCACTTGGGAAACTGGCCGTGGACTACGAGAAGCGTGTCGACTACGAGCGGCTGCGCAGGGAGAAGCTCGAGAAGGTCAAGGCCGAGATGGAGAGGGACGGCCTGGGCGCCATTGTGACGTGGGACGCGGATAACATGAGGTACATAGCCTCCTACTACGTCACCACTCCCATGCGCGCCTCGGAGTACCAGGCGATCTTCATTAGTCGCAACGGCGAGCCGCATCTCATCGGAGGCGGCATCCCCGCGGAGACCCACCGGCGGATGCCGTGGTTGGCCGGGGTCCAGGGATCATTTGGCATGCCGCGTCTCACCGCCCGCGACACCAGCAGCCCGGTGCTGCAGGCCTGGATTGGGGGCATTGCCGACCTCATGGCGCAGTACGGGGTGGAGAAGGAGACCCTCGGCATCGACGGCAGCACTCTGGAGCACCTGTACGTCGAAGGCTTCAGGGAGAAGGGAATCACGGCCGTCCACTGCAAACCGACGCTCGACACCGCCCGGATGATCAAGACCGCAGATGAGATCGAGATCATCAGGATGGCATGCTCGAACTCGGAGCGTGCCTTCGCCGCAATAGCCGACGCCATCCGCCCGGGTGTGAGGGAGTGCGACCTGGTTGGCATCGGCCTCAAGGAACTCTACCTCGAGGGTGTCGACCACACGGAGGATTTCGTCTGCTGCTCGGGCGAGAACACCAACCCCTTCGGGTGGTCTTTCACCGACAGGATGGTCCGCCCGGGCGATCTGGTCTACATGGACTGCGACGGCGCCTCCTACCAGGGGTATAAGACCTGCATCTATCGGACGTTCTGCTGCGGCAAGGCGACAGACCATCAGAAGGAGTTGTTCGCGGAGGCCAAGCAGATGCTCTACGCGGCGATGGACATCGTGAAGGATGGCGTGACGGACTACGACATCTTTGAAGCCTGGCCGGATTCGCCGCAATACTGGGGTTGGGACAAGTTCAACGAGATCAACTCGCTCTGCTGCGGGCATGGGATCGGCCTCACGCTCCACGATCCGCCCATGCTGCTCTACATGCACAAAGTGCTCGGGGTGCCGCCGACGACTATCAAGACCAACATGGTGCTGGCCCTTGAGACCTATGCCGGGCATCGCGGCGGAAAACACGGCGTCCGCATCGAAGACATGGTGCTGGTGAAGGATGACGGCTACGAGCTGTTGTCGCGGTTCCCCCAGGAACTCATCGAGTGCTGGTTGCCGTATTAGTGGGGGACAGCAAAGAATGCCGCGCATGAGGGGTTTGGGGCGTCTCCACTGCGATTGCCCGGATGCCTGCGACAAGCTGGTGGCAGCGGGCAAGCCGGCCGTCTGCGCTCGGTGGGTACACGAGAAGCTGACAGTCTGGGAGGCGAAGCTCGTCTAGCTCGAGATCGACTTGTCCGAAGACGGCGTCACTCATTCTCCAGGATCCCGGCTATACGGGGCCCAGCCGCGACGCGGTGCTCTCGGGCGAACGCCTCTGGGTCGACCCCTCCCCACCTCGGCGAGAAGGCGCAGGACGCTCCATCGTTCCGGCCGGCGTGTCTTGGCAGCTGTGGTTTCGTTCTTCAGCAGCCTCCCAGCGGGTCGAGCTCCTCCTCACTCATTCCCCTGAGGAATGCGAGCAAGGCCCGTCTCGCAATGCGCGTTTGGCTTCCCAGCGACAGCGACCTGATCTGGTTCAGGCTCACCATCTCGCTGATGGCATCGAGCGAGATCTTGAGGATCGTCGCGGCCTCTTCGAGCGTGAAGACCGCCCCGTCCGGAACCTGGTCGCAGTCACTCCTATTCAAAGCGGGCGTTTCGTCGGGCGGACAGATCATCTCGGGCGTGTGGGCGAGAGATTCTGAGGCACTCGCGCTCTGGACCCGCGTCTGAGATGCCGGTGTGAGGACATCAAGAATCGACTCCATGAGATGGGCTGACACCTTCTCGTGCCATATCGAAGTCGCATCCATAAGATTGGCGACGTCTCCCGTCCAAGCCCAACAGGCCACAAGCCACGCGACCATCTCCGCGTCGACTTCCTTCGCGATCCGGCCCTGGGTCTGAAACCTCTCAACGATAGACGCCAGATAGGTCTTGGTTTCCAGTTCCTTTTCCCGCAGCACCTCGCGAAGGCCCTCCTCCGGCGCGGAGGCGACGAATTCCAGGAACAGGTGGGCGTGGCTGGTCTTGTCCTGGCTCAGCACCTTTTGCGTGTGTCTCTCACATATCAGGCGGAACAGCTCTCTCGGATCTTCGCTCCTGGACGATCTGTGACTATCCGTGATCTGTCCGTAAACCTCGTCCAACGCGGCGATCAAGATGGCCCTGCGATTCTCGAAGTGGGAGTAGAGCGCCGCCGGGGTGATGCCCGCTCCTTTGGCGATCCGAGAGATGGTGGCCCCTTGGATTCCGTACTCTCCGATGGCTTCCAGCGCGGCTTGGACGATCTGCTGCTGTCGAGCCTCAGTGTTCATTCTGACCGTCACGCTCGCCAATGCTTCTCCTTGTCGATGTCGGACGCTGCCAGTTCTGCCCGCCTCGCTGCCTGCTCACCCTCTGGATTGATCCCGTGGCAGCCTGATAGGGTTGGAACCGTCCAGGCAGCAGATAGGCGGCTTAGAGTCGCCGGATTTTGGCCATTTGACAATGCTGCGGGAATGCCATAGGGTAACCGAACGAACAATAACCTTTGCTGAACGAACAGTCAATAGGATACGCGGGGGCCTGGCCGGAGGCCGTTCAAGAAGAGGAGATCGACGTGTCGCTCGATTATAAGGTGTTTCGTCACAGCTACCTAGGTTTCAACAGCAACTCGGTCCTCATCTTCGGGGAGAAGGATGCCATCCTCGTTGACGCCTCTCAGCTGTTGAGCGACGCCTATCTTCTGGTTCCGCAGTTGATCGCGATGAAGAAGCGGATCACCCACATCTACGTCTCCCACTTCCACCCTGATCACCACTTCGGTCTAGAGGTCCTGCAGTTTGCGTTCCCAAACGCGAAGGTCGTCGCCCTTCCTAGGGTCGTGAAGGACATTGTGTTTACGTCCATCGACAAGTTGGACATGTGGGACATCGACTGGCTGGGGCGGGATATCCCGCTGAAGACGACGATTCCCGTGCCCATGGGCGAACCCCGCCTCGAGTTGGAAGGGGAAGAGATCCTCGTCTACGACGACTGGCACGGTGACAGCGTAAACAACTCCGTCGTGTGGATTCCCGCTATTCGGGCGGTTTGCGCCACGGATGTCGCGTTCCACGACGCTCACGTCTTCACCATCGAAAGCAATGTCGAGCGGCGGCGCAAGTGGAGGAAAGACATAGCCAGACTGATGGACTTCGACCCACGGGTGATCATCCCCGCCCACTGCGGGGAGTCCCAAATGCAGATCCTAGAAGACCTGCGGGTGGACACTTCTCGCAGCTACACCGGGTGCGTCGACTGGTCTCTGGAGTATCTGGACGTTTACGACGAGGCCTACGCCAGCGCCAAGACCGGGACCGAATTGTTCAACACCATGTTCAAACGTTACGGCGATGTCAAAGCTGCCGACTACGCTGTCCACTGGCAGACCCGGCTCCTCTTCCCCAAGAGCAGTCCCGATTGGCTGGTGCCGTTGCCCGGCGAGCCGGGAGAGATCTTTCTCAATCCGGACGGCGGCTTCGATGGCGACCCGCCCAAGGAGTGATTGCGAAAAGGAGTAGATTCATGGACCTGGGTCTGAGTTCGCCTAACGGGGGACGACCCGGCCGTCTAGCCGGGGGGAAGGAAGCGGAACACCTCCTCCAGGCGGACGCCATTCGATCGACAGAGCCTGCAAACGCCGCGTCGGGCGTTCTTGAAGCAGGACCTCTCCTGAATTCTCCCCTGTAAGGCGGAGAAGAGTGCCATCGAAGCGATGCCCGCCCCTCGGGCGATTCGCGAAAGGGTCCTCCGCCCAAGGCGTTTGACTCGTTACTAACTATACGCTAAGGTGTTGCCGAACAGTCAGTCAGTTCAGCGGCCAACCTTTGGGGGCCTGAAGTAAACGGGAGGCGAGAGCCGATGGCAGAGATCAAGAGATTTACGAACTGCACCACAGGGGGGCCCGTATTTGTCGATGTGAAGGACGACAAGATCGTCCGCCTCACACCCCTCGAATTCGATGAAACGGATGCTCCGTCATGGACTCTAGAGGCCCGGGGCAAGAGCTTCACGCCGCCCCGCAAGGCCTTGGTGAGCCCGTGGACGATCGCGCATCGCTCCACCGTCTACTCACCCAAACGGATTCTCACCCCGCTCAAGCGTGTTGACTTCGATCCCAAGGGTGAGCGCAACATAGAGAATCGTGGCACCTCCGGCTACGAACCCATCAGCTGGGACGAAGCGTTCGACATTGTGGCGGATGAGATCGTCCGTATCAAGCGTGAGTACGGGCCGGGGGCCATCGTCACCCAGCCCAGCTCACATCAGATGTGGGGCAACGTCGGCTATCGCTTCAGCTGTTATCAGCGTTTCCTCAACGCGGTGGGGATGACCTATATCGAGGCCAACCCGGACAGCTGGGAAGGCTGGCTGTGGGGCGGCGCCCACATGTGGGGCAACACGCACCGCCTGGGGAATCTCGAGGGGTATGATCTGCTCGAAGACGCTCTTCAGAACACGGAGATGATCGTGTTTTGGTCTTCCGACCCGGACACCACTCAAGGTGGGGTCTACGCAGCCTATGAATCGCAGCCACGGCGGCGGTGGCTGAAGGACCTCGGGGTGAAGATGGTCTTCATCGACCCGTTCTTCAATCACACGGCCGGCATGATCGGCGACAAGTGGCTCGCCCCGCGTCCCGGCACCGATGTTCCTGTCGCCTTGGCTATCGCGTATGTCTGGCTGACCGAGGACCGGTATGACAAGGAGTACGTCGAGACCCACACCGTAGGCTTCGACGAGTGGAAAGACTACGTTCTCGGCACGACCGATGGTCAGCCGAAAACCCCTGATTGGGCGGAAGCCGAATCAGGGATACTCGCTCGCGACATCCGCGCTTTGGCGCGTGAGTGGGCGTCGAAGAAGACGATGTTGGCCGCCGGCGGGCTTGCCGGTCTCGGTGGCGCGGCCCGTTGTGCGACAGGCGGCGAGTGGTCGCGGTCCATGATCGCCCTCATTGCCATGCAGGGCATGGGCAAACCCGGTATCAACCTGTGGAGCACCACCTTCGGCACTCCGCTGGACGAGACCTTCTTCTTCCCCGGATACACCGAGGGCGGCATCTCCGGCGATCTGGCGAACAGTGCCGCAGGCAAGGATCTTGTCTATAGGATGTTCCCTCAGGGCGGAGCGTTCTCGAATCCGATGCGCTCTGCCGAGGGCTCCCTCGGCTACCGTCTGAGGACTCCGGAAATCATGACGCACGAGCCTCATGAGTGGTATGGCCGCGGCTTCACCGGATCGCACATCGAAGCCCAGTTCCACAAGTTTCAGTACCCGGCCGCCGGCTATCCCATGGCGCAGATGTACTATCGCTTCGGCGGTTCCTTCTTCGGCACGATGACCGACACCAACAAGTTCGTCCAGGCTTACCGCAAGGGCGAAGTCCCATTCGTCGTTTCCCAGGCCATCTGGATGGAGGGCGAAGCCAAGTTCGCCGACATCATCCTCCCGGCCTGCACCAACTTCGAGCGCTGGGACATCGGCGAGTGGAGTTCAGCCAACGGCTACGTCACCCACAGTTCGCAGATGTGCAACCACCGCGTCATCGTTCTGCAGCACCCGGCTATCAAACCGCTGGGAGAATCGAAGTCGGACTACGAGATCTTCCGGGGAATCGCGGCGCGCCTCGGCCTCGAAGGCATGTACACGATGGGCCGCAGTGAGCTCGACTGGGTGAAGGCGACCTTCGACGCCACCGACCTCGCCAAGGTGACCACCTGGGAGGAATTCGAGAAGAAGGGCTACTACGTGGTGCCGCCGCGACCCGCCGACCGCAAGTCGACTCCGGGCATGCGCTGGTTCGCAGAGGACAGGGAGCGCGATACTCCCGATTGGGGCCCGGCTCCTTGGGATCACGTGAAGGGCAAAGGGCTACAGACGCAATCGGGCAAGATCGAATTCGTGAGCAACAGCCTTAAGCGGGCGGAGGCCACAGGTCTGGTCGATCCCGAGCGTCCGGTCATGGGGCCGCAGTATATTCCCAGCTGGGAAGGACACCGCACCGCCGAGTTGACCGGGAGATATCCGCTGCAGCTTATCTCGCCGCACCCACGATTCAGTTTTCATACCCACAACGACGCGAAGGGCAGCTGGACGAACGAGATCGCGGACCACCGCGTTCTCCATCCGGACGGGCGCTACTACTGGATCATGCGCGTTAATAGCAAGGACGCCGCTGCGCGCGGCATCAAGGACGGAGACCTCATCCGGGCGTTCAACGATCGGGGAGAGGTGATCCTGTCGGTGCAGGTGACTGAGCGCATGGCACCGGGCGTGGCACATTCTTACGAGTCATGCGCGGAGTACGACCCCATTGGCGAACCGGGACAGTCCGCGGATCGCGGCGGCTGCGTAAATGTCCTTACGCCATCGCGATTCATCACCCCGATGTCTTCCGGCATGGCGAACAACTCTTGTCTGATTCAGATTGAAAAGTGGGAGGGCTAGTCAGATGAAGAAATGGAACATGGTCATCGACGTGGCTCTCTGCAACGACTGCAACTGCTGCTTCATGGCGGACAAGGACGAGTTCACAGGGAACGACTGGCTGCCCTACTCCAAGGCGCAGCCCTGGGAAGGACACCGCTGGGTCAGCATCGATCGCAAAGAGCGCGGACAGTTCCCCCAGCTGGAAGTTGTCCATCGTCCCAGCCTATGTATGCACTGCGATAACGCTCCTTGCATGGATGCGGCTCCCGCCGGCGCGGTCTACAAGCGCCCGGATGGCCTTGTCATTATTGATCCTGAGAAGGCGGTCGGCCACCCCGAGATCGTGGACAGCTGTCCTTACGGGGCCATCTGCTGGAACGATGAAGCCAACGTCGCTCAGAAATGCACGGGTTGCGCGCATCTCATGGACGAAGGCTGGATACAGACGCGTTGCAGCCAAAGCTGTCCGACGGGGGCCATGCTGTTGGTCTTGGCCGACGACGCCGAAATGGCGCAACAAGTCGCGGCGGAAAGTCTCGAAGTCTTCCAGCCCGAATTGGCAACGGCTCCCCGAGTGTATTACAAGAATCTTTACAGATGGACCAAAGCCTTTGTTGCCGGCAGCGTGGTGTTCGGAGACACAGGGGAATGCGCAGAAGGCGCCACGGTTCGCGTTTCGCAGGGAGAAACGGTCCTTTCCAGCGCGGTGACAAACAACTTCGGTGACTACCGTATAGACGGCCTCAATGCCGAAGGCAGCTATCTTGTAGCGATTGAGGCCGATGGATACAGGGGCGTCGAAGACACGGTCACCATCAATGGCGGAAGCGTCACACGGCCGGCTCAATTTCTTGAGCGGGCATAGAGGCACGCGAGACGCGCAAGAGAATCAGGGGAAAACTCGTCAAGAAGGAGCGGGGGGTTCAGATGGACGAAAAAGAGAATGCAGGTCGGGAGAACTCGGCAGTGACTGACCTCAGCGCAGACAAGACCGTCAGCCGTCGTGAGTTCCTCAAGATCGCCGGCGTAGCGGGCGCCGCCGTGGGACTCGCGGGCGGACTGGGGGGAGTGCTCGCCGCTTGCGGAGGCAGCGAGGAAACCACGACGACCGCCGGTGTCACCACCACCTCCGGCCCGGGAACAACCGTGGCCTCGAGCTCCACCTCGGTGACCGCGGCGCCTGAAGCCGGCAGGGCTATCAAGATGGGGCTGGTATCGCCTAAGACCGGCAACTTCGCCGTCTTTGCCATCGCCGACGACTGGTGGATCGCTCACGCCCAGGCGGCGGTCAAGGACGGGATCGTCACCGGCGACGGCAAGCTGCGTCAGATCCAGCTGGTGGTCAAAGACAGCCAGTCCGACGCCAACCGCGCCTCCCAGGTGGCGGGGGACCTGGTCACACAGGACAACGTCGATATCCTGCTGGCCTCCGGCAGCCCCGACACGGTCAACCCGGTAGCCATCCAGGGCGAGACCCTCGGCTGTCCCAGTCTTCTTAGCTTCGCCCCCTGGCAGGCCTTGTATCTGGACACAGGCGGAAAGCCGGTCTCGTTCAAGTGGGCCTTCGGCAACCTGCTGGGCTCAGAGCAGACCATCCTTTCCTTCACCGACGCATTCGAGCAGAGCGGAGTGCAGACCAACAAGAAAGTGGGGATGCTCTTCCAGAACGACGCGGACGCCGCCGGTTGGATGGCCGCCAACGCGGCTCCCAAGGTATTTGCCGACAAGGGCTACACCTTGACGGTGCCCGAATACTACTCGGTCCCGGCTGAGGACTTCACCAAGCAGATCACCCAGTTCAAGAATGCGGGTTGTGAGATCGTCTGTGGCACCAACGATCCCCCCTGGTTCTCCAACTTCTGGACCCAGTGCTTCCAGCAGGGCTACCAGCCCAAATTCTGCAGCTCGGGCAAAGCCCTCATCTTCCCCGAAGCGGTCGTGGCTCTGCCCAACAACATCGGCAACGGGCTTATCGGCGAGTGCGCCTGGCACCCGAGCTGGCAGATCAAAGACACCCTCTCGGATCTCGACTCCGAAGGTCTGGCTGCGGATTTCGAGGCCAAGACCGGCAACAAATGGACCGCGTCCATCGGTTGCTACGGCAAGTTCGAGTGGGCCATCGACGTCTACAAGCGGGCCACCAATCCCGAGGACAAGACCTCCGTGGTCGCCGCCATCAAGACCACCAAGGGCGACTTCCAGCAGGGACATATCGACTTCACCGAGCCGGTCGATCCGAACGGTTTCCATGTCAACGACAACGACTACAAACCGTTCATCGGGGCCAGCCAGTGGATTCTGCAGGACGATGGTTCCTTCAACAACGTAGTGGTGAGCAACGCCACCGCTCCAGGTACGACGGTGCAGGCGAAAGCCGTTCCGATTTCGTACTCGTAGGAGCCTTAACCGGTTCCATTCGGGTCCATATGGTCCGCTACGGTGGACCATATGGACCCGGTGATCACACAGAGGGTCCGATCGACCGGACTGCGACACCCTTGAGCGGCGGCCCGGACGTACAACCCCTCCTGCGTGTACACGAGATTGTACGTCCGGGCCTCATGCGAGGGGCAGGACATGAATCACCACAAGCGCAAAGCCCGCGCTCTGGTCGCGTGGTAAAAGTAAGGCACCCGGCGCGAGACGACATGAGAGGACAGCCAGATGGACGACAGCATGGAGGCGATGGTCAGACGCCTCAATGACATCCACGAGATCGAAAACGTGATGGGCTGGTACGAGTACTTGACCGCCGCCAACGCTTTCAAGGACGTAGCCCCGAAGTGCTTCGCCCGCACGGTTTCCCAGAAGGTCGAGATCGGCCCGGTTGGACTCTGGGAGGGGATGGACGCGGCCGAGCGCTGTTTTGGCGGATGGCACGACTGGATGGCGAGGAACGGCGTTCCCATCGAAGGGCAGATGATGGAACATCACCTGACGACACCAGTGATCGAGGTGGCCAAAGACGGAAAGACCGCTAAGGGCGTGTGGATGTCTCCCGGTCATGAGGCCCGCTGGATGGACGGCAAGCTGAGCGCCGTCTGGGTCTGGGGCCACTACGGTCAGGACTTCATCAAGGAAGCCGACGGTTGGAAGATACGCAACCATCACGTCTACATCCGGATCGTTACGCCGTTTGAAGTCCCCTGGACTGCCGGTGTGGTCAAGGTCGAGGATATCCTCCCCACCGGGCTGCCGGACGAATTTAAGCCGGATCGTCCCGCCACCTATCCCTATATCTACGCTCCGGACTTCGTGGTGGAACTCGAGCCCCAGCCCCCGCTGCCCCACGACACTTACGATCCGAGCACCGACTACATCAGGTAATCGGTCGCTCGACACACCGCAGCAGATTCGAAAGGAGACGAGGCGAAATGAGACTTGATGGCAAGGTAGCCCTGATCACGGGCGGGGGGACAGGCATCGGCGCGGCCGTAGCGGAGCGGTTTGTCGCCGAGGGCGCCAAGGTGTGCATCACCGGGCGCCGCGGAGAGTTGCTCGAGAAGATGGCGCAGTCGCTACCGGCGGGCACGGTGGTAACGTGCGCCGGCGACGTCTGCCGGCCGGAGGACGCCCAGAAGATGGTAGATGTGACCGTAGGGTTTGGCGGAAAGCTGGACGTTCTCGTCAACAATGCCGGCATCGAGGGCATGGGAGCTGTGGCCGACCTCGAACTCGCGGAGTGGCAAAAGGTCATCGACATCGACCTGACGGGGTGCTTTCTCACGATGAAGGCCGCGATTCCCCACATGGTGAAGGCGGGCGGGGGTTCGATCGTGAACATGTCGGCCCTCTCCGGCCTGCGTGGCCTGCCCACCATGCCCGCCTACGCGGCGGCCAAGGGCGGTCTTCAATCCCTGACGACTCAGTCCGCGATTGACTATGGCCCAGCAGGTATCCGCTGCAACGTGGTGGCTCCCGGGCCCATCCGCACCGATATCTTCGAGGAAGTCTTCGGCCACATAGCGCAAGGGTTGGGCATTTCCAACGAGGAAGCCTTCAAGATGATCGAGGCAGTGGTTCCGATGCGAGCGATCGGCACCCCGGCGGATGTGGCGGCTCTTTGTTGCTTCCTGGCCAGCGACGACTCGAAGTTCATAACCGCGACGACCATGGTGATCGACGGCGGCGCCGCCATGGTGGACCCAGTGGGCCGGGTTCTTGGCGAGTGCGTGGCCGCTATGGGCAAGTAGAGACCGTAACAAGCGGAAGGGACCACAATTAGGGAACGACCCAGCGCAACGGCTCTCCCGAGCGGTCGCGCTGACGTAGGAGGGCCGCGGCCCCAGGGAGGATGAAGAATGGCTAGTTTTAGGGATCAAGTGAGCGCAGCGATGTACGAAGTTGTGGCCGCGGCGACGAACACCTCGGTCGACGAGCTCAATGAGAGCACGGAGCTCATCGCCGATCTGGGAGCCAAGTCGGCGAACCTGATCCGTATCATCTCGGTTCTGGAGGAACAGTTCGACCTGGAGATCCCGTTCATGCAGTTCCGTCGCAAGAAAAGCATCGGCGAGGCTATCGACTACGTCGTGCAACTCGGTGAGGCCTAGCAAGCAGGCCACGCCCGCGCCACCTCACGTTGACGACCCGCAAGATGGCGGAGGAGAGCACCATGACTGACGAAGAGAAGATTCGCATCCTTGAGAAATTTGGAGACGAGGAAATAGAGGTCATCTACAGGCCTTCGCCGCCGCCGCCTGATCCGCACAAATTGCTACTTGACGGCCTGGGCTATCACCCGCCCATGAACCAGCGTACATACATCGAAGACGGCATGCGGGTCGATCAAGACGTGCCGGTGAAGATGCGCGACGGCAGCACCGTCTACGTGGATGTTTACCGACCAGACGGTCCACAGGGGCTCTCGGACCTCCCCACGATTCTCGCCTGGTGCTTCTTCGGCAAGCGTCCGGGGGACAGCCCGAAGACGTGGCAGGCTTTCGGGGTCCCACCGGATACGTTCTCCAAGTCCGCCCGCTTCGAAGGGCCCGACCCCGCCTACTGGTGCAAGCAGGGCTACGCGGTCGTGAATGCCGACTCCCGTGGCGCCGGACACTCCGAGGGCAATCTCTGTCTGTGGGGTCCACAAGACGGCCGCGATGGGGCTGATTGCGTCGATTGGATCACGACCCAGGTATGGTCCAACGGCAAGGTCGGTATGTTCGGAAACTCCGGTTTGGCCATGGTGCAATGGTGGATTGCAGCGGAGCAGCCCGAAGGCCTTGCTTGCATCGCGCCGTGGGAGGGCACCTCGGATCTGTACCGGGAGTTCATGACGGAGAACGGCATCCCATGCCCGGGCTTCGTGAACTTCGTCATGACCGCCCAAAGCGGCCCGGGCTATATCGAAGATATCGTCGGGATGCTGAAGGAGTACCCACTCTGGAACGCCTATTGGGAGTCGAAGATCCCCAGGTTTGAAAAGATCAGGATACCCGCCTATATCACCGGCAGCTGGAGTCACCTCCACCTGCGGGGAGCCGTGACCGGTTTCCGCAAGATCCGCTCGCCTAAGAAGTGGCTGCGTATCCACCGGGAATTCGAATGGCCCGATACGTACTCGTGGTGGAACATGGAAGATCTCAAGCTGTTCTACGATCGGTACCTCAAGGGCGTCCGCAACGGCTGGGAACTCACCCCCCGGGTCCGCATTGAGGTGATGGACGCCTACGACTACGACCTCCAAGTGAATCGCCCGGAGAAGGAATTTCCGCTGGCGCGGACCCAATACAGGAAGCTGCACCTTAACGCGGCCAATGCCAACGTCGGTGGCGACGCAGGTACAGCGGAAGGCGCCCCCGGTAGCACGGCTGCTCTCAACGTGACGGGCGGCAGCCTGGCCTGGGAGCCGGCGGCGGCCGAGACTAAGGTCTCGTATGACGCGAACGAAGGCCTCACAACCTTCGATATCACCTTCAGTGAGGATGTCGAGCTCACCGGGTTCATGAAAGCCCATCTCTGGGTGGAGGCGCAAGGCCACGACGAGATGGACCTCTTCCTGACCGTGCAGAAGCTCGATGAGGAAGGCAAGTTCCTTCCGACGATAGTTCTCGACGAGCCGCATCCGGGAACTTGGGGCCGTCTGAGGGTCTCCCACAGGGCACTGGACGAAGATGCCTCGACGGATTATCAGCCCGTGCAGTCGCACAAAGTGGAGGAGCGTCTGAAGCCGGGTGAGATCGTTCCGGTCGAGATCGCCTTCTTCCCGATCAGCCGTATCTGGCACAAGGGCCAGAAGCTCCGTTTACAGATCGCCGGTAGGTACTTCCGCGAGGGATGGTTCGAGCCTTTCTCGTGGGACACCGACAACAAGGGTCAGCACGTCATCCATACTGGCGGCAAGTACGACTCGTTCTTGCAGATACCGGTCGTTCCGCCCAAGTACCGGGCGGGCGACTATGTATACCGATAGCCGGCGACAGACCGAGAAGGATCGAGAATGCTGACGGGAGTAGGCACCGACATTTTGCTAATAGAAAGGATGCGCGGCCAGATAACCTCGGATGCTTTCATGCGCCGGGTGTTCACATCGCACGAGATGACCGTAGGTAGGTGGCGGGCAGACCCCGCCACCTACTACGCCAAAGTCTTTGCAGCGAAGGAGGCGGTCTTTAAGTGTTTCGGCATACCCGCCGACCAACTGGGGACCTGGCTCAACATCGAGATTAAGGACAGCGAGGAAGCGCAACCGGAGGTTGTGTTGGACGGGCTCATGGCCGAACTAGCTCGAGCACGGAAGGTGGATAAGGTGATGCTCTCGCTGTCCAGTGATACGGACTATGCGGTGGCCTTTGCCGCCGTGGTGGGGGAGGTAACACGTGTCGACTGACGTGATGGGCGCGCTGCGGGAGAAGGCCCGGGTTTCGCCGCAACGCATCGTCTTCCCGGAGTCGCATGAAGACAACATAATCCTCGCCGCTCGTGAGGTTCTCGATGAGGGTGTGGCTCTGCCGATCCTGCTGGGGGATCCTGCCGAGCTCGCCGACTTGGCGGCCAGAGTTAACGTCGGTCTGGAGGGCATGGAGGTCATCGACGTCTCTGACGAGGCGATCTTGGCCGGACTTGTTGAAGACTGCAGCGCTCTGCTTCCGGAGATGTCGCTTAAGGGCGCTGCGCGCAAGTTTCGTTCTAACCTCAACATAGGCTCGTTTCTGGTCAAGGCCGACAGGGCAGATGCGATGGTCGCCGGACTGGCGCATGCCACCCAGGATGTCATTCTCTCCAGCATGACCTTCATCGGGATGCGCGAAGGCATTTCCACGCCCTCCAGCATCTTCTTGATGCGGATACCGGGATTCGAGGGCCCTGAGGGCGAGCAGATCGTGTTCGCAGACTGCGCGGTGGCCGTGGCCCCCGATCCGGGGGAACTGGCGGACATCGCGCTCACTACCGCCCACACGGTGCGTGCCCTTCTCGGTTGGAAGCCCCGGATCGCCATGCTCTCTTTTTCCACCAAAGGCAGCGGTGAGGGGGAGTCGGTCGAGAAGGTTCTTGAGGCTCTGCGGATTGCGAGAGAGCGTGACCCCGATCTGGCCATCGATGGAGAGCTCCAACTTGACTCCGCCATCGTGCCCGGCGTTGCGGCCCGCAAGGTGCCGGAAGGAAGCCCCGTGGCCGGCCGCGCCAATATCCTCATCTTCCCCGATCTC
This sequence comes from uncultured Actinomycetes bacterium, assembly GCA_963775295.1. Lineage (GTDB taxonomy): Bacteria > Actinomycetota > Thermoleophilia > RBG-16-64-13 > RBG-16-64-13 > JAMDEO01. The sequence goes on along the minus strand of CAVZIK010000006.1, from coordinate 3,318,345 downwards.
AATGCGGGCAACATCGCGTACAAGGCTGTCCAAAGGTTTGCCAAGGCCGACGCCTTCGGCGCCTTCCTTCAAGGCTTTGCCAAGACGGTAAGCGATTTGTCCCGGGGCGCCTCTGTAACCGACATTGCTGGGCTGGCCACCATGGCGAGCGTTCATGCTCAGGGACTCAAGCAGCTCGGCAGCGAAAGCGCGGACAATCGGTGAAGGTCCTCGTGCTCAATTGCGGCAGTTCCTCCATCAAGTACCAACTCCATGACTCCGTTGCTCACGTGGTTCTCGCGAAGGGATTGGTCAGCCGCATCGGGGAGGACCCCGCGGTCCCCGACCACGGTCGGGCGCTGGAAGTCATCCTGGCGGCGCTCGTCGATCCCGACACCGGCGCACTGAGCGACCTGTCGGAGGTTTCCGCCGTAGGTCATCGCGCTGTGCACGGGGGAAGCTTCTTCACCGCCCCGGTGCTAATCACCCCGGATGTCATCGCGAAGATGGAAGAACACGCGCCCCTCGCACCCCTGCACAATCCGCCGATTCTTTTGGGTATCAGGGAGGCGCTGCGGCATCTTCCCGGGACGCCTCAGGTTGCCGTGTTCGACACTGCCTTCCACACCACCATCCCCCGGAAGGCACACATGTACGCCCTTCCCTATCGGTACTACACAGACTATGGGGTGAGACGGTATGGGTTTCATGGCAATTCCTTCCAATACGTCAGCCGGAGAGTGGAAGCACTTCTGGAGGGTCGGCTGCCGCAGCCCAAGGTTGTGATCGCCCATCTTGGTAATGGCGCGAGTATTGCTGCTATCGACGACGGGAGGTCGGTGGATACGAGCATGGGGCTGACGCCGCTGGAGGGGTTGGTGATGGGTACCAGGCCCGGCGATGTCGATCCGGGAGTCATCCTGTATCTGATGAGGCAGCTTGGGTTGAGTGAGAGCGATGTCGACCGCGTTCTCAACAAAGAAAGCGGGCTATTGGGCGTCTCGGGCGTGGGTAACGACATGCGGGATGTGCTGGCGGCAGCCGCGGCGGGTGACGAGCGCTGCAGGTTGGCCTTTGATCTGTACGCATATCGTCTGAAGAAGTACGTGGGCGCGTACGCCGCCGCCATGGGGGGAGTGGACGTCTTGGTCTTCACGGCGGGCACAGGGGAAAACAGCCCCGAGGTAAGGACGGCTGTGTGCGAAGGCCTGGGCTTTCTGGGCATCGAGCTAGACGAGGTTGCCAATTCAGGGGCTCGAGGCATCGAATGCGACATCGGCGCTCCTGGCGCGAGGGTGCGCGTGCTCGTTGTCCCTACCGATGAGGAACGGCTGATCGCCGACGAGACTGTGGCGATCGTCGCCAAACTCCAGCCGGCGGGGGCCTAGGAGACCGTGTGTAGCCAGCAGAGAATCCTTGTTTTCAACTGCGGCAGTTCCTCGCTGGGATGCCGGCTGTACGAGCTCGCAGACGATCTTGAACCCCGGCTCGCCTTGGCCGCAAAGGCCCACCGGGTAGGTGTCACCGGAACGGAGCCGTCGTTCCTGCAATTCGAGATGGACGGGGGATCCGAGAAGACGATGATCCCGCTGCCGGATCATCGCACTGCGGCACGCCGTATCCTCGAGTATCTTGCCGCCAAAGGATTAGCCGTAGATTGGGTCGGCCATCGCTTTGCGCATGGTGGAGTGGATCTCAAGGAGTCGGTTCGGGTAGACGGTCCCATCCTGGAAGAGCTCAAGGAGTGCGGGCCGCTCGCGCCCATACACAACCCTATGTCGCTGTCGGTCATCCTGGAATGTTCCCACGTTCTGCCGGACCGAGGTCAGTTCGTAGTCTTCGATACGGCCTTCCATGCTTCTCTCCCGGAGTGGGCCTACACGTACCCCGTGCCCCGACGCGTCCGCGAGCGGTATCACTACCGAAAATATGGCTTCCACGGCCTCTCGTACTCGTATATTGCTCAAGCCGCTCCCGCGATTCTCGATCGTCCGGCCGAAGGGCTCAAAATGGTGGCCTGTCATCTGGGCACTGGGGGATCGAGCGTCTGCGCGATAAGGGACGGGCGTTCGCTCGATACCTCCATGGGCTACTCACCGCTCACCGGTCTTCTTATGAGCACACGCAGCGGCGATGTCGATCCTCTTCTTGCTCTCCATCTCATCGTCGAATATGACATGCGTCCCGATGACGTGCTGAGCATGCTGACCGACCGGAGCGGGCTGTTGGGAGTGGCTGGTTTCTCGAGTGATCTCCGCGACATTCTGGGGGAGGTGAGTCCGGAGAGGCGGGAGCGGGCCGGCCTGGCTTTCCGCATGTACGTGCACCGCCTCAGGAAGTACATCGGTAGTTACGTCGTGGCCTTAGGTGGCATCGATGCTCTGGTCTTCACAGACGACATCGGGGTCACGAACTGGAGGGTCCGCGAACAGACCTGCGCTCAACTCGAATGGTGCGGACTCAAACTGGACCGAGAGGCCAACCGCAACTCCACCGACAGGGCGGCGGCCATCATCAGCGCCGCCCAATCAGCGGTGAAGGTGTTGGTGGTGCCCACAGAGGAAGAACTCGTCATCGCCCGGGAGTGCGCCCGGTTGATCCGAGAAGGGGCGTCGCTGTGATCTTGCTCTTCAACCCGGAGCCCTCGGAGTTGCACTGGTGCCTCGCGGGGGACAGCGTCACGACGACGGGGACCGTGGACCTCGGCGGCGACTGGTGCGCAGCCTTTGCGGAACTGCTGCCTGACGACGCCTGTGTGGATGCCATCGGCCATCTCCTGCATCAGGGCGGAGACCTCTTCACGAGTTCGGTCCAACCAGTGGCTCCAGAGGTGATCGAGCGGGTGGAGGCCGCCGGCCACTGCGCCCACGAGCAAAATCGCGTCCCGGCGACGCTGCTGCGGTACTGGGCGCAGCGAAGGCCCGATGTGCTCCAGGTGCTTTTCTGTGACACGGCCTTCTTCGCCCACCTACCGGCGGAGGTCCGTGACTATGCGCTACCGCCGGAGATAACGCGGAGAGGCATCCACCGCCGTGGCGGGAACGGCCTTTGCCACGAGCAGTCGTGGGAGCACGCTCGAGTACTCACAAATGGGGCCGCAAGGAAGGTCATTAGCGTCCACTTGAGTGACCGTCCCGATCTCGCGGCCATCCGGGAGGGCAGGCCCGTGGAGACCACGATCGGTCTCACCCATCTCGAAGGCGTGGCCTCGGCGCAGGGTTGCGGGGACATTGACCCCACGATCATCTTCCAACTTGCGGCCTCCGGGACGCACTATCCTGCGATCAATCGTATGCTCTCCACCCAGAGTGGATTCACGGGGCTGGCGGGCAGGCCCTGTGGTCTGGAGGAACTCCTCGAGGACGAGGTGAGTCCGGAGCTGATCCTTGCCCGCCGCGTACTTGTGTATCAACTGGCCAAGTACATTGGCGCTTTCATGGCCAGCCTGGGCGGTGCCGACTCCCTCGTCTTTGCCGGGGAGCGGCCGCCCAGGATCGTGCCCCTGGCCCGGGAGGTCTGCGAGACCCTGGAGTTTCTCGGGGTCCGGTGTGATTGGGGTTCAGAGCCGGAACAGTATCCGCGCGTTGTCTCGACCAAGGATTCCACCCTCGCAGTGCTTCTTGCGAGGTACGATCTTTGGGAGACGATGGCAAAGCGGATTTCACCACTGGTGGACAGGAATAAGGAGACGAACAAATGACCACCGAAAAACGCTTTCTCGTTGATGTGGGCATGCGCGACCTGCCTTTTCCCATCCGGGTGCTCTCAAGAATCTCTCCGGAGGGTCAGCCCACAATCGCGGACATCTCCATCTCCGCCCGCATCATGCACGACTTCGAGGCCCGATGGATAGACACGTTCATACAGATCGTCCACCAGCACCGCGAGCGGATCGGGACCGAGACGCTCATCGATAACATCGGGGACTATGTCGATGCCCTTCGGGCCTCAGCCGTCACGGTCACCTTCGATTTCCCATTCTTCTACGAGAAGCTTACCCCGATCTCCCGGGAGAAGTGTCTGGTCCGCTACACGTGCGCCTATACCGTTAAGGCCAATCCCATCGCGGGTCGTCCCCGGGCGACCCTGAGGGTCAATGTTCCCGTTCTCACCACGTACCCCTCGTCCAGGCCCGATACCCAGGGGGGACTGTTCGGGCAACTGAGCATCATCACCATTGACGTCGAGCCTCGAAACGAGGTGTTCCCGGAGGACCTCGTCGACTTGGCCGACCGCCATGCCCTCGCGCCCGTCTACTCGTTCCTTACCGAAGAGGATCAGGCGTTCATCATCCAGAAGGCTCATACCGAATCCAAGTCCAGCGTGGTCGCTCTCGACGAGATCAGGGACGAGCTTGCCCGTGACCGAAACGTGGCCTGGTATGCCGTACAGGGGGCGAATTACGGCATGTTGCACCCCTACAGCACGGTCATCGGGACTGAGAAGAGCATGTGGGTGCCTTTCAGCGGCCACGAGTCGGACGAGATTTGAAGCTGAGAATGGTCGGTCTCAAACCCCGTAAGGACGCTATCCCCAGCAACGAAGACGGCCTCTTTTCCTGCGACGGGGCGCTGCCAACGGCTGGGGGAAGACGACTTCGGCACCCACGGGATGTCGACCATCAGCGGCTCTTCGACGAACTGATGCGGCGGCCTGGGCCGGAACGCCGCCGCGGTGAAGTCGAAGAGGTCCACGCCGCCTGGGCGGACGCCGAGGCCGGTATCATTGATATCGTCTTGCGAAGAACTGTGTTCCGACATGCCGGGAGGTGTTGAAATGTCTGTGGGACGGAAGCGTGGCCGGAGATTCGGCTCATCTACCAACACGGTATCGGATACTTCTCCGGCGGCCGGCGCGGCCCAAGGTCGCGCTTTCGAAACTGTCCCGAGCCCCATTCCGGATTCTTCCATCACTGAGACAATAGACTGCGATGTGGCTATCGTCGGGGCGGGCATCTCCGGGACCCCGGCGGCAATGAAAGCTGCGGAAATGGGCGCCGCCGTACGCGTGCTGGAGAAGGGTCCAACCTTCGGGCCGCATAGAACCGGCGGCTTTGCTGCATTCGGAACGAGGGCTCAGAAGGTGGCAGGTATCGAGCTTTCCCAGGAACTGACCGAGAAGATCCTCGTGGACCTGTGGGGCTCCACCATGGCATTCCAGGGGAGATTGCCTCTCTCCTCGCTGTGGGTGAGGCACAGCGCCGAGGTGGCGGATTGGCTCACCGACATCTTCGCCGCCAAGGGGGCCGAGGTTCGGGCCGTGAACGTCGGCAGTATCACCGGCGCGGGCGGAGCCGCCGGCGCGGAGGGTGACGCCGCATCGCAGAATTCCGTGGTCAACCCGAACCGATTCTGGAATGAGTATTCTCTCAATCACCGCGTGGGCACGACCTTCGAAGAAGGCGAGAATTTCAATTGGATGGCGCCCATGGTGGAATATGCCGTCGAACATGGGGCCATCTATCACTATGGCACGGTCGCCAAGCAGTTACTGCGGGATGACACGGGCCGGGTGGTTGGGGTCGTAGCTCAGAATGAGCGGGGTGATTACCTGCGATTCCGCGCCAGCAGAGGGGTCATACTCGCAGCCGGTGATTTTGTGAACGATGAGGAGATGGTGTCGGTCTTCTGCCCTCACGTAGCCAAGAACGTCAACAACTTCTCCAACAAATACTGCACCGGTGATGGGCACAAAATGGCCCTCTGGGTCGGCGCGGACATGGATCAGATTGTTGCCGGCGATGTATTCCCCGGACAAACCATCACAGGAAAGAACCTTCACCCCGATGAGCCCTTCTGGGCTCTGTACATGGATTGGTGGTGGTGTCCCGCCGTTGCCTCCATGCCCATGCTCTACGTGGACATCGCCGGGTATCGATATGCCAACGAGAACCTGCCCTTCCAGCAGAACGCCGTCGCCGCCATCAGCATGCCGGAAGGCCATGTCTGGTCCTTGTGGGACAGCGCGTGGCAGACGAAGTTTCCCGCGATTCCAGAGAAGACTCCGGCGTCTCGCAACACTCCGGAGCAAATCGAGATCGATATCAGGGAGGGGATAACCCTCAAGGCGGACACCATTGAGGCTCTTGCCGAGCGAATGGACGTTCCCCTCGACAATCTCAGGGCGACGCTCACCCGCTACAACGAACTGTGTGCCAAGGGGCACGACGACGATTGCCTCAAAGAGGCCGTGTGGATGAAACCGATCGATACGTCGCCCTTCTACGCGGCGGGTATCGGGGCGGCGATCACAAGCACCCGAGGAGGGCTGAAGATCAACGCCGACATGCAGGTGCTGGACAAGAAGGGGTTGGCGATTCCCGGGCTTTACGCGGTTGGCAACACTGCCGGCAGCTTCTATGGAATGGTCTATCCCCCCCAAATCGAAGGCAGTGGTATAGGTCACGCACACACCTTCGCCTACCTTGCGGCAAGGCACGCTGCGGCCCAGACCTAAGCCTCAATCCCCTTGCGGTCGGGTCTGGTCATCGCAGTGAACGGGCTGCCACGTTGGTCTATTTGGAAACCTGCAAACGCGCGCTGGATGAGCTTCTGTTGAAGAATCTCAGAACTTGATCACTCTGGGAGCACCGACAAACGACGAGATGGTTGCGACGGCATCCTTCAGATATAGGACCTGGGTGTTGTCGTCTGTGGCGGAGTACCTGTTCTGCAGTTGAGGATAGGCATCCAACATGCTTTGCTTGGCCTCGACCCGGGGGTCGTCAATCACCGTTGCCTGCACTCGAATCCATTCGTCGCCGTTGAAGGCGCAGATCTCGATCTTGGGATTGGCCGTCATCTGTTTCGAGACTGCCTTGACCTTGCCGGTCTGGATATAGAGTCTGCCGTCAAAGTTATGGATGGTCCCGAAAGCCCGGACCCTCGGCTGGTCGTTCTCCACCGTCGCCAGATAGTAGGATCCGCATTTCTTCAAAAAATCATGGACTTCTTGCACGGTTTGTTTCCTCCGTCTTTTCACCCGATTTGACCGTGTAGCTCCGATACGTTCTCACATTTGACGAGTCGGGGGAACCCGCTGCACGGCCTTGTCGTTCTGTGGCATGTGATCTGGGGAGAGATCCTGGATTCATCCCCCGCCGGGACTTCTCATCCGATCAAAGATCAACCTTGGAATCTCCTCACGGGGCCGCTTTGCTCAGAGTTCGTGTCGAATGACCCTCTGACGGATGCGCCCGCCGTCGAATGCATCGGTGCCCCAAGAGTTAGCCCCCACAAAGGCCGCAAACCCTGCCGTCAACGATCTTGAATCAGTAGCTCCGCAAGGCAACGCCGAAAGCGTTCTTGACGATGTCATGGATGTCGCGGGCGACGTCCCAAGCACCTGCAGAGGTATCCGCCAGACTTCACTGATATCAACCGGCCTTCGCCGATCCCGGGGCATCACGAGACCGCCTCGAGTGCTGGAGCCGTCCGATACGAGGAGCCCCATGCAGGATAGAGAGCCGCTCGGCAATGCAGTCCCTCCGCGCAACCATGATGCGGTCGCCGCCCCCAGGCACATCACGGCGGCGAAGATGAGCACGTAGATGCCGCCGTGCCTGAAGGGATCGGCGATAAGCGACGGAAAAGAACTGCTTACCCACAAGCGCTTGAGCATCGGCGGCCGGTAGCGCCGCGAGAACATGCGTCCCCAGGAAGCGCAACCCAGGCCACAATGGCCCTGGTGAGTCCGGGGACAATCGTCCAGACCTATTCGGCCATCGGCTCTATGGACGGAGCTTTGCCTTGCCAGGCGGCCTCCCAGCGCTTGAGCCAAAGCATTCTCTCTTCTCCCCCGGATGTTCCGGCGAAGATCGTAACGATGAGGTGCTCCCGAGAACGAAACAGTTCCAAGGGGACGCGAAAGCGAAGGGTGGTCTCGCTACTTGCTCGCAACGGGAGGGTGGTATCCCGGCCGCGAAATGAGCCTATGCTGTAACGGAAGACGGCCTCGCCTCTCTCACCTTCGCCCGTGACGCGAATGGGAACTCGCACGAGAACAAAGCTACTGTTGGGCGGGAGCTCGCAAGACTCCGGTCCGTTGCCTTCTACCTTGAAGATACCGGCCTCCCTAAGATGAGTAGCACTGGCCCTTATGCTAGCAGAGCGGGAGGCTACCCATGGGCTGCCGATGTGCGAGGGGAAGGCAGGGGTGAGGGCGGCGGGCGGCAACAAAATCAGTCCGATTTACGCTGCTCCTCAAGACGAATAGACCCCTCACCCTCGGGTGTATGAGAATGGCCATTCGCGGGAATGAGTCGTAGCGATGGTGCGACGCGAATGTTCTGAGGCTTGGCACATCCCGGTGACAACCCAAGCGAGCTGGCTCGACCGTAAGAGCCTGCCAAGACAAGACCAAAGGAGAAGACATAAGCAGCAGGTCCCGCTCCGTTGAGGCTGAGATGGAGAAGCTTCAGCACGAATCATTCAGCTACTTCTTGCATGAGACGAATCCCGTCAATGGGCTGGTGATCGACAAGACCGCTGTGAATTGGCCCGCCAGCATAGCCGCCACCGGTCTCGCGCTGGCGGCATATCCGGTGGCCGTAGAGCGCGGGTTCATGCCCCGTGCCGCGGCGGTGGAGAGAACGCTTGCCACACTCCGTTTCTTCTGGAACAGTCCGCAGGGCCCCGAACCTGACGCCACCGGCTACCGAGGCTTCTACTATCATTTTCTCGACATGCAGACCGGCCGGCGTGCCTGGCACTGCGAACTGTCAACGGTAGACAGCGCTTTTCTTCTCGCGGGCGCGCTGGCATCCGGAGTCTATTTTGACGCCGACACGACCGACGAGCACGAAATCCGCAGCCTTGCCGACATGCTCTACCGCCGAGCCGATTGGCAGTGGGCGCAAAACCAAGGGGCAGCGGTTACACATGGCTGGAAACCCGAAAGCGGATTTCTTGACTATCGTTGGGAAGGCTACGATGAGGCGATGCTGCTGTATATTTTGGGGCTGGGCTCGCCCGTTTATCCTCTGCCCGAGAGCGGCTACGCGGCATGGACTTCGACCTACCGTTGGGAACACTCGTACGGCCAGGAATACCTTTACGCCGGGCCGCTGTTCACACACCAGCTTTCGCATGTCTGGGTCGACTTTCGCGGCATTCAGGACGCCTTCATGCGCGTCAAGGGCATCGACTATTTCGAGAACAGTCGTCGGGCGACCTACGCGCAGCAACAATACGCGATGGACAATCCGCTTGAGTTCATGGGTTATGGCCCGCGTTGCTGGGGAATTACGGCGAGCGACGGCCCTGGCCCCGACATGGTCAAAGTACGTGGCATCGAACGCCAATTCTTCGGTTACGTGGGACGCGGCGTACCGTACGGACCCGACGATGGCACCGTCGCGCCGTGGGCGGTGGTGGCATCGCTGCCATTCGCTCCAGAAATCGTGCTTCCCACGATTGACCACTACCTTCACAAGGTCAAACTGACAGAATCTAACCCCTACGGCTTCAAAGCGACCTTCAACCCCACCTACCCCGCAAGATCCAGCAATTCCCATGGCTGGATTTCACCATGGCACTATGGCCTTAACCAGGGGCCCATCGTTCTGATGATCGAAAACTATCGCACCGGCTTGCTGTGGCAATTGATGAGAAACTGCCCGTACATCGCCGGCGGCTTGCGGCGAGCGGGTTTTAACGGGGGATGGCTGTGAGCGCCGATCTTCTGCGCGTCTTCAGCGGTGACGCTAGGCCGATGCCAGCAGCGCAGTTGCTGTCGAACGGTCGATATCACGTGATGATAACGAACGCGGGAGGTGCCTACAGCCGCTGGGGAGAGCTTGCGGTCACACGCTGGCGCGAGGATGCTACACGCGACCATTGGGGCACGTTCTGCTATCTCCGCGATGCGGCGACGGGCGCGTTCTGGTCGACCACCTATCAACCAACGCTCAACCAGTCGGCGGTCTATCGTGCAGATCTTTCGGAGGCGGGGGCGGTCTTCCGGTGTCTTGCGGAGGGCATCGATGCTACTACGGAGATTGCTGTTTCACCGGAGGATGACCTCGAGGTGCGACGTGTAAGCATCACGAACCGCTCGGGGGCAAGCCGGATAATCGACCTGACGAGTTATGCAGAGGTGGTTCTAGCATCGGCAGCCGCCGACGCTGCCCATCCCGCTTTCAGCAATCTCTTTGTCCAGACGGAGATCACCCGTGGGCAGCAGGCGATTCTCTGTCATCGCCGCTCCGGCGCTGCGGATCAGGCGGCACCATGGATGTTTCACCGAATCGTCCCCGATGATTCGTTTTCGGGTGGCATGTCGTACGAAACGGACCGGATGCGTTTCATTGGCCGCGGAAATACGCTTGTCGATCCGCGGGCGATGCGTGATGTGACTCCGCTGTCGGGCAGCGAGGGTTCCGTGCTCGATCCGATTGTCTCCATCCGAGGTCGCGTGACGCTGGATCCGGAACAATCGGCAACGGTCGCGATTGTCACCGGAGTAAGCGAGAGCCGCGAAGGATGTCTGACGCTCGTCGAGAAATACCAGGATCGGAATCTAACCGATCTCGTCTTTGGCCAAGCGCGAACCCACAGCCGGTCGGTCCTGCGGCAACTCAACGTGACCCAGGCCGACGCACAACTCTATGGCCGTCTCGCCGACTCCATTGTTTACGCCAACGCTTCATTGCGTGCCGAGCCCGGCATTCTCATCGAGAACCGCCGTGGGCAATCTGGTTTGTGGGGGTACTCGATTTCCGGGGATCTACCGATCGTACTGCTGCAGATCGGGGCACCGGCCAATATCGACTTGGTGCGCCATCTGTTGCAGGCCCACCCGTACTGGCGTCTGAAGGGTCTGAAAGTCGATCTGGTGATCTGTAACTCGGAGGATGCGGGGAACCGGCCATCTCTCCACGATCAGATCATGACGCTGATCGCCGCGGGCACCGAAGCCGATCTGAGCGATCAGCCGGGGGGGATGTTCGTGAGAGTCGCCCAGTCTTTGCCGCCCGAGGACCGCATTCTGCTTCAGTCGGTCGCCCGGGTGGTCCTCGATGACAAAGATGGTGGGCTGGCGGAACAGATTGACCGGCGGACCCTTGCGGACGCCGCAGTTCCGCGTAGTTCACCAGCTCCAGCGCTACCTGCGCAGCCAGAGGCGGCCGTCGAGTCTTCTGGGGGTGGCGATCTGCTGCTCTTTAACGGGCTTGGGGGATTCAGCCCCGATGGACGCGAGTACGTGATTACGATCGGACCCGGTCGGGTGACGCCGGTCCCATGGGTGAACGTACTCGCAAATCCGTCGTTTGGCACCATCGTCTCGGAAAGCGGCTGCGCGAATACTTGGAGCGAGAACGCGCAGCAGTTTCTGCTGACGCCGTGGTCGAATGACCCTGTGGGAGATTCCAGCGGCGAGGCCTTCTACCTCCGGGACGAGGACAGCGGTCACGTCTGGTCGCCCGCGCCCTGGCCCGGCGGCGGAGAAGGAGATTACGTTTGCCGGCACGGATTCGGCTACAGCGTGTTCACCCATACAGAAGACGGGATCGACTCCGAACTGTGGGCGTATGTGGCGCTGGATGCACCGATCAAATTCGCGGTCTTGAAGGTACGCAACAAGTCAGGCCGGTCGCGCCGGCTCTCCGCCACCGGATACGCGGAATGGGTGCTGGGAGAACTGCGCACGAAATCGATGATGCATGTGATCACGGAGATGGATCGCAACAGCGGCGCCCTGCTGGCGCGCAACGTGTACAGCACGGACTTCGGCGCAGGGGTTGCCTTCTTCGATGTCGACGATGAGACGCGAAGCTTCAGTGGCGACCGGACTGAATTCATCGGTCGCAACGGAACGCCAGAAAATCCCGCGGCCATGTCGGTGCCGCGGCTTTCCTGCAGGGTGGGAGCGGCCCTGGATCCCTGTGCCGCGATCCGGGTACCATTCGAGGTGGCCGATGGACAGGACCGCGAGATCATCTTCAGACTTGGGGCGGCTGGAAACGGCGATGACGCGCGGGCTCTGGTGCAGCGTTTCCGGGGACCCGCCGCCGCGCGCGGCGCGCTCGAAGCTGTCACGAACTACTGGAAACACGCCCTCGGCGCGATTCGGGTGGAAACGCCCGACCTCTCCGTCAATGTGCTGGCCAACGGTTGGCTCGTCTACCAGACGATGAGCTGCCGCCTATGGGGGCGTAGCGCGTTCTACCAGTCCTCGGGCGCCTTCGGTTTTCGCGATCAACTGCAGGATGTGATGGCACTCGTTCACACCGAGCCAGGCCTGGTGCGAGCGCATTTGCTTCTTTGTGCGTCTCGTCAATTTGAGGAAGGCGACGTCCAACACTGGTGGCATCCGCCACTGGGACGGGGGGTTCGCACCCATTGCTCAGATGATTTCCTTTGGCTGCCATTGGCGACGTGCCGTTATGTTTCGACCACCGGTGACTTCGCCGTGCTGGATGAGTCCATCCATTTTCTGGAGGGCCGGGTGCTCAAGCCGGAGGAAGAATCGTCCTACGAGCTACCCAGCCGCTCCGATGAAACTGCGACGCTGTACGAGCATTGCGTGCGGGCAGTGCGAAGGGGTCTCCGCTTTGGCGGACATGGCCTGCCGCTCATGGGCACCGGCGATTGGGACGATGGCATGAACAAGGTGGGCGCGCAGGGCAAAGGCGAAAGCATCTGGCTGGCGTTCTTCCTCTATGACGTGCTCATGCAATTCGCGAACGTTGCAGAGCTGCACGGTGATCCGGCCTTTGCCGAGCTTTGCCGGGACGAAGCGTCCAAGCTTCGCCAGAATATTGACGAGCACGGCTGGGATGGCCAATGGTATCGCCGAGCTTACTTCGACGACGGTACTCCGCTTGGATCGGCAAGTAACCATGAGTGCCAGATTGTGTCGACGCCGCAAAGCTGGTCTGTCCTATCCGGGGCGGCTGGTCCGGAGCGCTCGCGTATGGCCATGGACGCGCTCGATAAGCACCTTGTGCACCGTGATGACGCGGTGATCCAGTTGCTAACGCCGCCGTTTGACACATCGACTCCAGACCCGGGCTACATACAGGCATATGTCCCCGGCGTCAGGGAGAACGGTGCGCAATACACGCATGCGGCAGTCTGGGCCGCGATGGCGTTCGCTGCCATGGGGGACGGCCGTCGCGCGTGGGAACTGCTGTCGATCATCAATCCTCTGAACCATGCCTGGCACGCCGAGTCCATTGAGACCTACAAGGTTGAGCCGTATGTCGTTGCATCGGATGTGTATGCGCTACCGCCCCACACCGGCCGCGGCGGCTGGACCTGGTACTCGGGTTCGGCGGGGTGGACGTATCGGTTGATCGTGGAATCGATCCTCGGGCTGCGGCTTGAGGCTGACAAGCTGTATATCGAACCTTGCATTCCTGCGCACTGGGCATCGTACAAGATGACTTATCGGTATCGGGAGACGGCCTATCACATTACGGTGTCTCAAACCGGGGCGGCGGAAGGCGTGACGGTATTGGCAGTCGATGGCGTCGAACGGCCCGACCTTGCGGTTCCTCTGGTTGACGATGGGCAGAAGCACGAAGTCGATCTGCGAATTCACCCGAACACCGCATTAGCAGCACAAACGGCTGAATAGAAGCGACATGTCGGAGACCTGTCCGCGCGCCGGGGTTTCATAGTCGGTGGTGTCTCGCTCACCAATGGCCGGGACCATCTGGCCCGCCAACGGGCGGCGACGCACTTCAATCTCGGGTGGGCTGAGACGGAGGATCGGCATCACCTGAACCTTCGACAACAACGAGGAGAGCAAACTCACGCTGGATGACTCTTTCAGCCGGACGGCCATCTACGAGGATCGACCGTTCGCAAGGCCTCAGTTTTAACATCTTTCGTCCGGCAGGCTGCTGAAAAGCGAAACCATGGCTGCCAATAATCGTCCGCGGCGATCGTGTCCTGACAGCACAGAGTCGTTCTTCCCGCCGGCGAGAACAAGCCCACTCAATGGGCTCGAGTTTGGACCGGGCAAGTCGAGGGGACCTGACAAAAGAGTGAGCACTTCGCGAAAGAGAGGGCATTCATGTTGTGGTGGGCCTTTGTGTTCCTGGTCGTCGCCATCGTGGCGGCGGTTTTCGGCTTTGGCAACATTGCAGCAGGTGCGACGACCATCGCGATAGTCCTGTTCGTCGTCTTCCTGGTCCTCTTTGTCCTCTCGCTTATCTTTGGCTGGAGAAGACGGGGCCGCTAGCGCTCGACGAGCGAAAACACGGCTGATTGCGCTAGGGGAAAGTGAGGCAGGCATGCCGAGGATGAACAACCGCCGAGGGCAAGCGATGTGGTGGGCGCTTGCCGCGGTGATCGTCGTGGTTGTTGTGGTGGTTGTGTTCCTCTTCTGGCAAGGTCTGATCTGATCGCAGGAGGCACGATGTCATGTTGAAGGCAAGTGAACTCATCCATCGCCCGTTGGTGACCCGGGACGCGGGGGAGAAGGTAGGGAGGGTCGAGGACTTGGTCGTCGACCAAAAGGGCAGCCAAGTCTTGGGGATTCTGGTCGATGAGAAGGGCTGGTTCAGCAGCGCCCAGGTCGTGCGTTGGCCTGCTGTTCTCAGTGTGGGCGATGACGTCCTCGTCATTGATTCGAAGACCAGCGTGGTGAAGGCCACGGACGTCCCGGACATGAAGGACGTGTTCGATCGCGACAACGTGTTCGAAGGAGTTCACGTCCGCACCACCGATGGACGGGATCTTGGCAAGTTCGAGGCCTTCTACTTCGACGAGAAGAGCGGAAGGATCTTGGGTTACGAGCTCTCTGGCGGCACCGGCCAGAAACGGCGCTCGCGTTCGTTTCTTCCTACGCCCGCGAGTTTTGAGGCGGGCAAAGACGTTGCCTTCGTCGCGCCCGAAGCGGCAGACACGCTCAAGGACCTGAAGGAGGCTCTCAAAGAAGGTGAGTAGATCGAGGACTCTGCGGTCTTCCCTGCAGTCGCCACCTCCGGTGGCGTGGACTTTCAATCCTTGGGCCCCGCCGCCCGTGCCTGCGTCCGACCACTCCCCCAACGCCACCTTCCTCATCGCGTGGCTGGTGGCTTAGCGAAGTCCCGAGCGTCCTGCGGAGTCCGCGGGGCGAGGATGGATAGTGGTGAACCATGGGAATCTCGAACGCCATCGACCGCGCCGACCGCGTAGCTGGTGAAGCTGTCGAAAGCGCCGTAAAGAGCCACCACTTGCGACGCCTGCGTAAGGTGGGTTGGCAGAGGATCGTGGAATCCGCCCCGCACGGCCTTCGGGTGGGCGGAGATCCCCCGGTGCGCGAAGGCAACAGGGTCAGGGTCCTCATCGATGGGGGTGAAGCCTTCCCGGCGATGCAGCGCGCCATGATGGAGGCGAGGTCACACGTCTATATCGCAAACTGGTTTCTCAGCCCGGATTTTCGCTTGGTCCGCGACGACTCAGGCGGTTTGTCGCAGGACGAACCTTCGATACGGGAACTGCTGGCCGAACTCGCCGCTCGCGTCGATGTCCGGGTTCTCCTTTGGTCTGGCCCCCCGGTCCCTTGGTCGGCCATTGGACGCATAGACATCAAACGTACCCGCGACGAGCTCATGAGGGGGACACGTGTGCATTGCCTCTTGGATCATCGTCAGCGCCCGATGCACGCCCACCACGAGAAGATCCTCGTCGTCGATGACCAGGTCGCTTACGTTGGTGGGCTCGACTACACGTGTCTCAACGGAGACCGCTTCGATTCGAATGAGCATGCGCTGAGGGACGGAGTCGGTTGGCATGATATGGCCGCCGAGCTGCGCGGGCCGGCAGCAGCGGATGTGGCCGCGCATTTCCGCTTACGCTGGGAAGGGGTCTCGGGCGAGCGTCTGCCCCCGGTGCGGCCGGGCGAGAGAACCGGCACTCACGACGTTCAGGTGATCGCAACCATTCCGGAAGGCCTCTACCGCCCGGTGCCTAGGGGAGTCTTTCGCGTTCTTGAAGCCTATCGACAGGCTCTGTCGTCGGCCAAGCGTCTGATCTACATCGAGAACCAATTCCTTTGGTCTCCGGAGATCGTGGAGGTCCTTCGGCAGAAGTTGCTCGCTCCTCCCGGAGACGATTTTCGGCTGCTCATGCTCCTTCCCGCCAGGGCGGCCACCGGCACGGACGACACTAGGGGTCAACTGGGTTCATTGATAGAGGCGGACCACCACGACCGTCTCTTCGCCTCCACCGTCTACTCGCATAACGGCTCGAAGTCGCGCCCAGTCTACGTGCACGCGAAGCTCGCGATCATCGACGATCGATGGCTCACCGTTGGATCCGCCAACCTTAACGACCACAGTCTCTTCAACGACACCGAGGTCAACCTGGTCGTTTACGACCCCGAGGTTGCGAAAACCACGCGCGAGCGACTGTGGGCCGAGCACCTGGAGTTGCCGGTGGCCGATGTCTCCGGCGATCCGACGACGGTTATTGAAGACTTGTGGAAGCCCAGGGCCGACGAACAGCGGCGGCGGCTCGCGGCGGGCGAACCGATGACACATAGGCTCTTGAAGCTGCCTCACGTATCCCGGCGTTCGGAACGGCTGTTCGGTCCGCTTCAGGGCCTCGTCCTAGACGGATGAAGGCGGACGCGGGATTTGTGCAGAACTATCGACAACGGTGTTACCGTAGAGGCGTTGAGGCCCAATGATGGCCTCTTTGTCTCGAAGGGACTGGAGAGATTGAGTCCTAAGCCCAAAGTTCGAAAGGGCTTCCGCGGCGACTTGGCGGCCATTGCGGTCCGCCTCGTGTGAGGTGCCTGGTGGTGACAACCGGAAAGACGGACATTACCGAAAATATCGCGGTGGTTGCTCACAGCCGCTGCACGCTCGGTGGAGGGCTGCAGGAACTTCGTGATGCTCTGGCTGCCGAAGGAGTGACGGACCCAGCCTGGTACGAGGTGAGCGATATCCGTGCCGCCTCGGAGCGCGCTCGACGGGCCAGGCAAGAAGGCGCCGACCTCATCTTCATCTGGGGTGGCGATGGCACGCTGCAACGCTGCATCCATGCTCTAGCCCACACCGGCGCCACGATCGCAATAATGCCCGCGGGAACAGGCAACCTTCTGGCCGGCAACCTGGGTATCCCCACGGATCTGCACAAGGCGGTAGAGATCGCGCTGCACGGTGTGCGCAGGCCGCTGGACACTGGCTCAGTGAACGGCGAGCACTTTGCCGTCATCGCCGGAGCCGGGTTCGATGCGCTCATGTTGCGAGACACCGATCGGGGGCTCAAAGGCCGGATCGGACCCGCTGCCTACATCTGGTCGGGTGCGCTGAACCTCAACACGCCCACGGTAGGCGCCAGGATCGCAGTTGACGGTCAGCGCTTCTTCCAGGGCGAATTATCCTGCGTGCTAATGGCGAATGTAGGCAAGCTGCTCGGTGGCATCGAGGCGTTTGAAGGGGCGGAACCGGACGACGGCATACTGGATTTGGCGGTGGTTACTGCCAAGAACCCCCTTCAATGGACCCGAACCGTGAGCCGAGTTGTTCTGGGGAATGCCGAGGACTCACCCTTCGTAAACGTGGCGCGAGGGAAGCGCTTCGAGATCCGGTTCGCTGAGCCTTTCCTCTACGAACTCGATGGGGATCCACGCAAACCGGTGAGAAGGCTGCGGGTGGCCGTGCATCCAGCCTCCATCACCGTGTGTGTGCCGGCGACGCCCGAATCGCGCCGGGCCGCCGCCAACGGCTAGACTTCGGAAAGGTGCGCAACGATCAGAGGCGTCGACCTCGGACTCTTCCTCTGCCTCGAACAAACCCCAGGATGATCAGGAGCACTACCGCCCCGAGGACCGCCACCCCGAAACTACGCCAGTTCCATCCTGTCACGCCTGCGCTCCCGAACGCGTTCATGATGAACCCGCCCAACAGCGCTCCCACGATGCCCACGATGATGTTATAGATGATGCCGCCACCACCGCCTGTAAGGAAGCCGGCTACCAAGCCCGCGAGGCCTCCGAAGATGATCCAAGCCAGAATACCCATGATTAAGCCCCCCGAGATGGTCGTGTCACGTAGCGCTCGCCCCGCTTCCTCCGCGGCGTCCCTCTATGGAGTACCTGTTATCGCACGAGCGCAAACCGTTCGCGCCAGGGTCACGGCTGATGGGCGAGAGTTCGTCTAGTGGGGGAGCCGGGAAGTCTTTCAGTTTGCCGCCGGCCCACAAGGGGAAGAACAGAAACCAGCACCACGGACTATGATGGTGCGGGTACGGATACGCTTCCGATGAAGGCGACCGGCCAGCAGACGATGACGATGGCGATGACGATGCACGAGGGCTCGTGGGCTCGGCCTAGCCAAGGCCTACCCGTGAGCGGGCCTTTCTCCTTTCCGCGAAACTCAACAACACGGGGGCTTCGGCATGTATATCGGTAGCAGCATATTCCTCATAGCCGTGGGAGCCATCCTTCGCTGGGCGGTCTCCTGGCACGTGTCCGGCTTCAACGTCCAGTTGGCGGGACTGATCGTGTTTCTTGTCGGGATCCTCGGCCTGATCATAACTCTCATTCTCTGGTTTACCCAGAGGTCCTCGCGAGATCGCCGGCGCCAGGACGACGCTCCGGCTCGCGACTACCGGCCGGATGACACCGCGCCTCGCCCCTAGAACGCCCCTACCGTGTCCGTGCGGTGCACTGGTACCTCGGCCTAGAAAAAAGGTGTAGACCATAGCATCCAAGAAACTCGGATCCTTGGGACGAGAGCGAGGTCGATTCCCGACCGACCTCGATTCTGAGTTACTGCGTTCCGAACTGCTCAGCGCCGACCAGTTGAAGCATCGGGCGGTGGAGCTCGGGAACAGTCACACTGTCGACAGCCGCCCGGCCTCGGATAGGCTGCTCCACCGGCTGACGGAAAACGAACGAGCGCTCTTCATCGCCTACGATGTCGTGACAGCGGCGACCACGGCGGGTGAGCGAGTGCTGCCGGCAGAGGCGTGGTTGCTCGACAACTTCTATCTCATCGAGCAACAGATCGCTCTGGCCCGGCGTCACCTGCCCCGAGGCTACAGCCGACAGTTGCCTAGGCTTACCAACGGGCCCTTGGCCGGTTTCCCGCGGATCTACGCCGTTGCGCTGGAGCTGACATCTCATCAGGACGGTCGTGTCGATAGGGATAACGCCGCCGCATTCGTGGCCGCCTACCAAAGCGTTCAACCGCTGAATCTGGGGGAGTTGTGGGCATTCCCCATCATGCTGCGGTTGGCGTCGCTCGAAAACGTGCGCCGCGTCGGGGTGAGTATCGCCCGTCGTCGCGAGGAACGGGATGTGGCTATTGCCTGGGCCGACCGGATGTTGGCGGCGGCCGAAGGAGAGGCGAAACAACTCATCCACGTCCTCGCCGAGTTTGCCGACGCCGACCTGCCCCTGACAGCCCCGTTCGTGGAGGATTTCTACGCACGGGTGCAAGCGCAGGGATCGGCGCTGGCTTTTGTTCAGAGTTGGTTGGAGCACAGGCTGTTCGAACAGGGCGCGAGCGCTGCGCAGGTCTTGGAAGCCGCGAGTAGGGAAGCCGCGGCCGACCAGATATCCATTGCAAACAGCGTCGGAAGCCTGCGCTTCATCTCGGCTTTGGACTGGGGGAAATTTGTCGAGGAACTGAGCCTGGTCGAGCAACTGTTGCGGCTTGATCCATCGGGAGCGTACGACGGTCAGGATTTCCCCACCCGCGATCGGTATCGACACGCCGTTGAGGCTCTCGCAAGAGGGAGTGTCAAGAACGAACGACAGGTTGTCAGGGCGGCTCTGGAGCTCGCGCAGGGTTCCGCGGGGCGGCTGGGGACCTCCGATAGGTCTGCCCACATTGGCTATTATCTGATCGACGAGGGCCGCCGCACCCTCGAAAAGACCATGGGCACAAAGATTCCGCTGCTGATTCGCGCCACTCGGGTGGCCCGGCCCGTCCGTCTCCTTCTTTACCTGGCGCCCATCGCGCTCTTGACAGGGCTGGCGGTCGCTTTCCTTCTTGTCTACATAGGTGGGGCGAGTCTGGGCGTTGGGCGCATCGTCTTCTTTGCGATCGTCGGTCTCGTCGGTGCCTCGGCTCTCGTCATTCCGATCGTTCACATGCTGATTACCCTCACCGTGCCCCCGCGAACGTTGCCTCGACTCGACTTTTCAGAGGGCATACCATCCGCGCATCGAACGATGGTGGTCGTCCCCACCTTGATCGGCCGCGAAGCGGACGTACCCGATCTCCTGGAAGCTCTCGAAATCCGCTATCTAGGTAATCGTGACCCAAACGTGTTCTTTGCGCTCCTCACCGACTTTCCCGACGGAGCAGAACGCACTCAAATCACCGACGATGGCGTGATCGCGCTCGCTCGTGCCGGAATCGAAGGGCTCAATGCAAAGTACAGCGATACACGCCCGAGCATCTTCTATCTCTTCCACCGGCCGCGAGTGTGGAACCCTCACGATGAGGTATGGATGGGCTGGGAGCGGAAGCGGGGCAAGCTCGAGCAATTCAACGCGCTTCTGCTCGAGGCGCGGTCGGAAAGTGCGGCCGGGGCGGACGCGGCGTTTTCCGACATAGTCGGCGATCGGTCGGTGCTCGGGTCGATCAGGTACGTCATCACCCTCGACACCGATACTCAATTGCCTCGCGACGCGGCGTACCTGCTCATCGGCAACATGGCTCACCCTCTCAATCGACCTCTTTACGACGAGAAGAAAGGCCGTGTGGTCGAGGGGTATGCGATCCTACAACCGCGCGCCTCGATAAGTCTCGCGAGTACCACGGGATCCAGGTTCACTCGCTTGTTCGCGGGAGAAGCGGGCATAGACCCCTACACGCGTGAGATCTCCGACGTTTACCAGGACCTTTTTGGCGAAGGCTCGTTCGTTGGCAAGGGCATCTATGACGTAGAGGCGTTCGCTCTCGCAGTGCACCGACGCTTTCCGGAGAACCTGATCCTCAGCCACGATCTCCTGGAGAGCGGCTACGCCCGCTCGGCCCTGGTGACTGACGTCGACCTGATTGAAGAGCATCCCATCAGCTATCCCATGGAAGCCAGCCGGAGGCACCGGTGGACAAGGGGCGACTGGCAGCTTGCCGGGTGGCTCCTACCCCGCGTGCAGGGACCGGAGGGAAAACGGCGACCCAATCCGCTCACCCCGCTGTCGATGTGGAAGCTCTTTGACAACTTGCGTCGCAGCCTCGTGCCCGCAGCCCTTCTCTTGATGCTATTGGGGGGCTGGCTGTGGGGCCCCGGGCCCTCGTGGTTCTGGGAGTTTCTGGTTGCCGGCGCATTGTTCGTGCCCCCACTGCTGACCGCCGCCGTCGAGTTCGTGCGCAAGCCTGACGACTGGGGGTGGTCGACGCAACTGGTACTGACGGGCAAATCCGCGTTGCGTCCGCTGGCGCGGGCGTTGTTGACGCTGCTTTTCATGCCGTATGACGCGTCGGTCTATCTGGATGCAATACTTCGCTCGGGCGCAAAGATGCTCTTTACGAGACGCGGTCTGCTTTTGTGGCAGATGCCCTCGTATAGCCGGCGGAACGCCCGCCGCACGCCGATGGGCTTTCTCGTGGAGATGTGGATCGCCCCCGCGCTGGCGGTCGTCCTGGCCCTGGTGCTGGCCTTCGTGCCCGACATCCGATCGGCCGACTGGCCGTTTGTCGCCCCATTGCTGGCGATGTGGCTTGTGTCTCCCGTCGTGGGTTGGTGGATCAGCGCGCCCCTGCGGCCGATCGCGCTATCGTTGAGCGCTCAGCAGCAGACGCTTCTTCGGGGGCTGTCCCGTCGCACGTGGCGATACTTCGCCGATTTTGTCGGTCCCGAGCACAATTGGCTGCCGCCGGACAACTTCCAAGAGTATCCATCTCCTGCGGTCGCCCCCCGCACGTCTCCCACGAACATCGGAATGGGGCTTCTCGCCAACCTGGCGGCCCATGATTTCGGCTACATCTCGACCGGTGAGTTCCTCCGCAGGACCGATCGGGCACTTAGTGCGATGGAGAAACTGGAGCGTTTCCGTGGCCATTTCTACAACTGGTACGACACCCATACGCTCCGACCGCTGTACCCCCAGTACATCTCCACCGTCGATAGCGGCAATCTGGCCGCGAGCCTGCTCACGCTGAGGGTGGGCCTCGACGAACTGAGGCAGCAGCCGGTGCTTGGCGACCGGACCTTTCAGGGCCTTGAGGACACGCTGGAAGCGATGATCTCAAAGATGCCATCGCCCATGGCTCCAGAGGTGAAGAAACGGATCGAGTTCGTGCAGGGCACGCTTCGCTCCCTGACCGGCGACGGGAACAACCTAGCGGCGGCGCAGGCGTCTCTTCCAGAACTCTGCCGGGCCACCAAGCAGTTGGCGGCCGAGCCTCCGTCCGTTGTCGATGACGGAGATTTCCAGTACTGGGCACGGGCTCTCAACCGGCAGTGCCGTCGTTTCCGCGATGAGCTGATAGCGTTGGTGCCCGAACCGCGGCACGGCGGCGGCATCCCCACTCTGGAGGAGGTAGCCGCGGGCGAGGGAGTTCCCGATGGGTCCAGGCGATCGGCTCGCGGCGCACCCTTGGCCAAAGAGCGGCTAGGGGTCATCGATGATTTGATCGTCAGGTGCCATGAGCTATCGGCGATGGATTTCCATTTCCTTTACGATCCGACGCGAGGCCTTCTGAGCATCGGCTACGACATCGGTGAACGGCGGCGAGACCCATCCTGGTACGACCTGCTGGCATCCGAAGCTCGCTTGACGAGCTTCTTGCTCATCGCGGAGGGCCAGGTGCCTCAAAAGCACTGGTTCGCCCTGGGTCGTCTCCTCACGAGTCTTGGAGGCGACGTCAGTCTGATCTCCTGGAGCGGTTCGATGTTCGAGTATCTGCTGCCGCGGTTGTTTTTGCCCAGCTACGAGAACACGTTGCTCGAGCAGGCTTGTCGGGCCGCTGTTTCGCGCCAGATCGAGTATGGCCGGCAAAGGCACGTTCCCTGGGGCATCTCGGAGTCGTGCTACAACGCTGTCGATATGAACCAGGTCTATCAGTACCGGGCGTTCGGCGTCCCGGGTCTGGGCTTCAAACGTGGACTGGCTGAAGACCTGGTCATCGCACCTTATGCCACCGCGCTGGCACTCACGGTCCTTCCCCGCGACGCATGTCGCAATCTGCAGACTCTTGCCGCCGCAGGCTTTCTTGGCGACTACGGACTGTATGAGGCCGTCGACTATACGACCTCGCGGTTGCTTCCGGGAAAAGACCACGCCGTAGTGCGCTGCTTTATGGCCCATCACCAGGGAATGAGTTTGTTGGCGTTTGCCCATGCTTTGCTGGACAGACCCATGCAGCGCAGGTTTCTTTCTGATCCGCTCGTCCGCACCAGCGACTTGTTGATGCAGGAGCGGGTGCCGAAGTACATGGACACGGTGCAGCCGCACACGACCGAGGCCACTGAGGCGGGACGCGTGGTCGCCACGGAGGGGGGCGCCATCCATCGCGTCCTGACCGACCCGAACACCCCGTTACCAGAGGTTCATCTGCTGTCAAACGGCCATTACCACGTGATGGCCACCCATGCAGGGGGTGGCTACAGTCGATGGAACGATCTGGCCGTCACACGATGGCGCGAGGACGCGACTTGCGACGGCTACGGTACCTTCATCTACGTGCGTGATCTCAAGACAGGCAGCTTCTGGTCGACTGCCTATCAACCGACGCGAACCACAGCCCAGCGCTACGAGGCGATCTTTGTGCAGGCCCGCGCCGAGTATCGCAGGGTCGACCACTCCATCGAAGCCCACACCGAGATCAGCGTATCGCCCGAGGACGACGTCGAGATTCGTCGCGTCACGCTGACAAATCTGTCCGATGACGCCCGCGAGATCGAGGTCACGAGCTACGCGGAAGTGGTCATGGCGCCGTTGAACGCTGACCTGGCTCATCGGGCCTTCAGCAATTTGTTTGTGGAGACGGAGATCCTTCCCAACCACAGGGCCATTCTCTGCAAGCGCCGGCCGCGGACTCCCGAGGAAGAGACGCCGTGGATGTTCCATCTGTTGGTGATGCCCGAGGTGGTCAACGGTGAGACCTCGTACGAGACCGACCGATCCCGGTTCATAGGGAGGGGAAGGACGGTGGCTGACCCAGCGGCATTTGACGAGGGCAATGGATCGGCCGCGCTGTCGAACACCGAGGGGCCGGTCCTTGATCCCATTGTGGCTATTCGCACCTCCGCGACGCTGTCTCCCGACGAGTCGGTGATCCTGCAGATCATCTCCGGCGTTGCTCAGACCCGCGAAACAGCTCTCGCCCTGCTGGAGAAGTATCGGGATCGGCACTTCGTGGAGCGCGCGTTCGAAATGGCATGGTTTGAAAGTCAAGAAGTGCTGCGCCTTCTCAATATCACCGAGGCGGATGCCCAACTCTACGGCCGGCTGGCCACGTCGGTCATCCACGGAAGTGCTCTGAGGCGCGCGGCCCCCAGCATCATTGCACGCAACCAGCTTGGCCAGTCGGGACTATGGCGATTTGGTATCTCGGGTGACCTGCCGATCGTACTGGTGCGCATCGGTGATTTGAGTCGTATCGAACTCGTGAAGCAGGCGCTGCAGGCGCACACCTACTGGCGGATCAAGGGCTTGGCGGCGGACTTGGTGATCCTCAACGAGGACTTCTCGGGTTACCGGGCGGTCCTCCATGACGAGATCATCGGTCTGATCAACGCTGGAACCGAGGCGCAGTTCATCGACAAGCCCGGCGGAGTGTTCGTTCGACGCACGGAAGAACTGTCTGAAGAAGATCGCGTGTTGTTCCAGACAGTCGCCCGTGTGGTGCTGACCGGGACAGCGGAGACCCTTGCCGAGCAGGTTCAACGCCGCGTGCCGGCCGAGCGGCTTCCGGCGGCGCTGATGCCGTCGCGCCAGGCCCCCATCGAAGCGGTGGAGCCCTTAGGGGATCGCGACAGCCTGTTCAACAACGGACTCGGTGGCTTCACGGAGGACGGTCGCGAATACGTCGTCAGCCTCGAACCAGGGCAGACGACGCCCGCACCTTGGTCGAACGTGATCGCGAGTCCCCACATGGGGACGGTGGTCACCGAGAGCGGGGGCACGTACACATGGGTGGAGAACGCTCACGAGTCTCGGCTGACCACCTTTCATAACGACCCGGTGAGTGACAGCAGCGGGGAGGCGTTTTACATTCGGGATGAGGAAACGGGCGTGTTCTGGTCACCGACCCCTCTGCCCGCTCCGGGCCGCTCTGGGTACGTCTGTCGCCACGGGTTTGGTTACACGGTGTTCGAGCACCTCGAATCGGGCATCTCGTCGGAGTTGACTACCTATGTCGCGATGGACGCGCCGGCGAAGATCGTGACGGTGAAGTTTCGCAATCGTTCCGGACGCCCGCGACGATTGTCGCTTACCGGGTACTGGGAACTTGTGCTGGGTGAGTGGCGGCATGCCAATCTGATGCACATCGTGACCGAAAAGGATCCTCACACCGGCGCCGTCTTCGCCCGCAACCCGTACGCCCGCCATCGTTCCGGGCAGTTCGTTTTTGCACAGGCGAGCGAACTCCGGCGGACTGTCACCGGCAACCGCGCTGAGTTCATCGGACGGAACGGCTCGCTCCTGGATCCGGCAGCCATGCATCGCGTGCAGCTATCCGGGAAGACGGGGGCCGGGCTCGACCCGTGCGCAGCGATACAGACCCCGTTCGAACTGGATGACGGTCAAGAGCGCGAAATCGTGTTCGTCATCGGAGTGGCGAAAAGCCGGGACGAGGCTCAGCGCCTGATGCTGCAATTTGGGGGTCCAGCCGGCGCCCGCGAGGCCCTGGAGAAGGTGTGGGCGCACTGGAACCGCGCTTTGGGCGCTGTGTACCTGGAGACCCCAGATCGGGCGCTCGACGTCCTCGTCAACGGGTGGTTGGTCTATCAAACCCTTTCCTGCCGGTTCTGGGCACGCAGCGGCTACTACCAATCTGGAGGCGCCTACGGTTTTCGCGACCAGCTCCAGGATGTGATGGCCTTGATTCACGCAACTCCGTGGCTTGCGCGCGAACATCTGCTGCGCTCCGCCGACCGCCAGTTTCGCGAGGGCGATGTGCAGCATTGGTGGCATCCGCCGGGCGGGCAAGGCGTGCGTTCTCATTCATCCGACGACTATCTTTGGCTGCCGTACGCGACCTGTCGGTACGTGAAGGCCACGGGAGATACGGGCGTGCTAGACGAACAAGTGCACTTCCTCGAAGGGCGAGAGCTGAATCCGGAGGAAGAGGCCTACTACGATCAGCCCCAGCGCTCGTCGGATGCGACGACGCTTTACGAACATTGTGTTCGTTCGATCAAGCATGGTCTGCGTTTCGGGCGCCACGGATTGCCGCTCATGGGAAGCGGCGACTGGAACGACGGGATGAACCTCGTCGGTCGCGAGGGCAAGGGGGAGAGCGTGTGGCTTGCCTGGTTCCTCTGCGAGAACCTGAGTCTGTTCGCTGACCTCGCTCGGGATCGCCGAGACGATGAGATGGTTCGCTTGTGTACAGGGCAGGCGGAGGAACTCCGGGCTAACATAGAGGCACATGCTTGGGACGGCGGCTGGTACCGACGGGCGTATTTCGACGATGGCACGCCTTTGGGTTCTTCGACCAACGACGAATGCCGGATCGACTCGATCAGCCAGAGTTGGGCTGTGATATCAGGGGCCGGGGACACTCTGCGCGCTCGTCAGGCTATGGCCGCGGTGGACAGACTCTTGGTGAACCGGGACGCGGCGCTCATCAAGCTGTTGGATCCTCCGTTCGACACGTCTTCCCTGGAGCCAGGGTACATCAAGGGATATGTACCCGGCGTGCGCGAGAACGGGGGTCAATACACACACGCGGGAATCTGGGCGGCGATGGCCTTCGCCATGATGGGCGACGCCCGCCAGGCGTGGGAGCTTTTCTCGCTGCTCAATCCCATCCATCATGGGGCTAGCTTGGAGGACAGCCAACTCTACAAGGTGGAACCCTATGTGATGAGCGCCGATATCTACGCCGCTGCGCCCCACACCGGCCGGGGAGGTTGGACCTGGTACACGGGCGCGGCAGGTTGGATGTATCGGCTGGCAGTCGAGACGCTGATGGGACTTCATTTGGAGGTGGACAAGCTGCGCCTCGAGCCGCTGATCCCGGAGGAGTGGGAATCGTGCAAGATCCATTATCGCTATCGGGACACCTTCTACCACATCATTATCAGGCGGACGGGCCGTGAACCAGCCTCTTCGGAATCTGAAGGCGGA
Organism: uncultured Actinomycetes bacterium; assembly: GCA_963775295.1. Lineage (GTDB taxonomy): Bacteria > Actinomycetota > Thermoleophilia > RBG-16-64-13 > RBG-16-64-13 > JAMDEO01. Next base: position 3,291,168 of record CAVZIK010000006.1, on the reverse strand, counting down.
CGGATGGAACCGGCGCGTGTGAAACGTATCGGTCTCGATGGCATAGATCTCGAGCAAGGAGGACCGCTCAAAGGCATGGTCCCTCTGGTGGATGACCGGCGCGACCACAACGTCGAGGTGGAATTGGGCTAGATGCGAAAGCCCGCCGGCTCGACCGAGCGTCGGAATAGATGTACCGCCTCAGCTGAATATGAACTGGCTTGGTCCGTTCGAGTCCACCATGATATTCGTTGATCAATCCGCCCAGCGTGGCAACGCGAAATGTCTGACCGTCGGCGAGGTCCTTGGACAATCTTGGTTCCGGGGTCTCCAGGGGCGGCCCCCCAGTGCGGTCGCTCCCCAGTGTATTGCGATCTACTCTCTCAGGACTCGCTCGAGGTGCCGTTCGCCAAAGACGAGGATGTGATCTAAACACTCGAGTCGGATGCTTCTGGCGATGATCTACTCAGGGCGACAGCGTTTCTAGGACGTGATCTCTTTCCTTCTTTGCGTGTCCGAAACCCTAACCCATGCGAGGACCGATTCCAGGGGTTCACGTCAAACGCAGGGAATTGACGTGGGGTATTCCGAGTGCTATTACAAAAATAGCCAGTGCTCACTGTCGACAGGTGACGGCTTCCCAGGCTTGTGTCTCCCGTATCGGTGGCGATCCTTCCGCCCCAGTAAGCGACAGGGTTTTCGCGAGTGGAACGAGCAAACAAGGAAGTTGTCCGTGGAGGGGAGACCTATGGATTGAACGCACAGTATCCGCCGTGTTGAGCATGATGTGTGACATCTACAGGATGGTTTTGAGGGGGTTTATCGTGAAGAGCAAGAGAATGCTCGTCCTGATCTTGGTACTGCTCGTCCTCGGTTTGATGTCCGTCGTCCTGTCGGGGTGCGGGTCCAGTACCACCACAACCACGACGGTGGCAGCTGAAACCAGCACCACTGCGCCAGCAACCGAGACCACTGTGTCCGGCACGGAAACCACGGCCGGTACCACGGAAACGAGCGCCTTCTCCGGCACGTTCGACGGAACCATTACCGTCGGCGCCGTGGGTACTCTCACAGGTGCGGGCGCCATGGGCGGTGCCGAGATGGTCTGGGCGTACAACAGGGCTGTGACAGACATCAACGCCAAGGGTGGCGTCAACGTCGGCGGCAAGCACATGAAGCTTGAACTCAAGTGGGTTGACGACAAGAGCGACCCGACCGAAGCCGCCGCGGGGATGGAGAAACTCATCAAAATCGATGGCGTTAAGCTCGTCCTGAGCACGCAGGTAACTCCCATCAACCTTGCTGCGGCCACCGTGGCCGAAAAGTACCAGAGCTACTACCAGATGGTTTTCACGTGGAGGGATGCCGCTGAAGCGCAGCACTACAAGTGGGTCTCCGACTACTTCTTCACGCCTATGGAAGTCGGGGTACTGGCATTCCAGGCGGTGAAGACGAAGCCACAGGCCGAACAGCCGACCAAGTGGGGCGTTCTGACCGAGGACAACGCGGACGGCCAAGGCCTGGGCGGGGCCTGGAAACAGCTTGCCTCGGAAGGCGGCGAGACCATCGTGTCTTATGACACCTATACTCCAGGCGCCAAGGACTACTCGTCCAGCATCCTCAAAATGAAACAGGCGAACGTCGATGCCATGGTGATCATGGCCTCGCCGGCCGACGGCATCACGATCGTCAAGCAGATGAAGGAACAGGGCTTCTCGCCCAAGTTCATGATGGGTTGGGTGGGCTTCTGGCCCTCAGAGTTTGCGAAGGGACTTGGCGCGGATGCCAACTACGTTTGCTATGACGCATTCTGGTCTGAGGATTTCCCCTACCCGGGGTGCAAAGAACTTGGCGAGGCCTACAAGACGGAACATAACGGTGTCGACTCCGTGAGCATCGGGCTGTTCTACGCCAACGTGCAGATTCTCGCCCAGGCCATCGAAAGCGCCGGGTCCACCGATCCTGCGGCCGTCAGGGACGCGGTCTTCGGGCACACGTTCCAAGGCACGATGATGGGAGACGTCACCTACAGCGCGGGTGGCACCGCCAAGGTGGTTCCGGGCGCCCAGCAATGGATGGATGGGAAGCGAAACATCGTCCTTCCGCCTTCGGACTACCAGTTGCAGTGGTTCGTGCCCTGGAATCAGAGGTAACTGTCGGCGAACGCTTGGATCCGATTACGGCCGTTCTCTGCGGCTAGCATTCCGGATCGATGGCACGGCGATTCCCCCTCTTCGGGTATCCGAAGAGGGGGAATCGCCCGTTTATGCCGGGACACCCTGGCACTGGACATTCCGCGCCCTCCCCTACAACAGCTCGAAACGACTCTTTCGCATGTTCGTTGCTCGGCGAGCACCACTGCGCGAGAATCCTGAAGCAGCACATCTGTATTCACCAGAATGCAGACCATGCACGAGGTTGCGATGGTATGCTGATTCAAAACCGTGACAGGGGGCGTGATGGCCAAGAAGATTAAGCCCAAGGCGCCGGCTGTGAACCCGACCACCGGGAAGAGCAAGCCCACCAAGAAGAAGTCCCGGGGGAAATGAGGCTGACCACGTGGTCGTCTCTGCAGACCGGTTTCGGGCGGCGAGCGCGACTAACAGATCCTGAGACGCGGCCGAAAAGTGTCTGCGATAGTGCGCCGCTCTGAAGCGTGAAGCGGCTCTTGTTTTGATCCTGTGTGGCACCCCTAGGGGAGGGTAGCCCCGGCCAACGCCATCGGAGACCTTCCACGGCGCTTGCGGCTCAGACGGCTTGTGAGCATTCGAATATCTAGGATCTCCTCCGGTCACTCAACCTATCTACCGCTAAGGATTTGGTGAAGCCATGGATCAGAACCCACGCAGTCAGCTTCTGCGCTGTTCAAGCTTGCGAGAACTGGTCGAAGCGCTTGCCGAAAGAGAAGACAAGCCCTGCGGCGTCATGCAGGCCCGAATCTCCAGGGTGCTAGCTGATCTTCTCATGCGCTTCGGTTTCCGCTCTGACTTTCCCTCCTCATAGCGACGAGAGCAAGAGCGGCCTGGGGATCTCTTTCGATTCGCGGATCTCTGGCGTCGCCGACGGCGCGAACCACGAGCTCAAAGTGGCGGAAGAGGTACTTGGCTCGTCCCATCGTGCGGCCAGAACTTGCGACCCGGCGGGGCGCGCCGGAGTCCCGGCGCAAGCCCGCCCTCACTTGGGGGGCTCAAGGGGCGGTCGCCGAAGGGTGTAGAATGGGCGTCCCAGCAAGAAGCTGAACATGCGCGTCCTGGGGCCGCCGCCCCAAGCGCGCTGGGTCGCGCAGATCCAAGGAGCAACGAGTGAGAATCCGCCTTATCGAACCCGAGCCGCCGGGCATGAACGTGTTCAGCAAGGTCATGATGCCCCGTCTGGGCCTACCGGCCATCGGCGCGGCGTTGACCAGGCAAGGCCACGACGTGTCCATCTATGTTCCGCAGTTCTCCGCCGTTGATTGGAACGACGTATACGCGTCAGACCTCGTCGGCATCTCAACGACCACTTCCACGGCGGCCGCCGGCTATCAGTTTGCCGATCAGGTTCGAGCGCGCGGTATCCCGGTCGTCATCGGCGGTCCGCACGTCACCTTCATGGCCGACGAGGCCCTCGAGCACGCCGACTACGTCGCCCGCGGCGAAGGAGGAGAGGCGCTCATGACTGAACTTATCGAAGCGCTCTCGGGCCGGCGCGATCTGTCCAGCATCGCGGGTCTCTCGTTCATGCGCGAGGGCGTCGCTATACACAATGCCGACCGCACACGCTGCGAGGATCTCGACACGTTGCCCTTCCCAGACCTGACGCTCATCCACGGCCACGAGAAGATGGGAACAACCCCCGTTATGACGAGTTGGGGCTGTCCCTTTGCCTGCAATTTCTGTTCGGTCACAGCGATGTTCGGCCGCAAGTATCGGTTCCGTTCACCCGAGAGCGTCATAGCCGAGATCAAGTTGAAAAAAGCACGCAGGATTTTCTTCTATGACGACAACATGGCCGCCGACAAAAACCGCCTGAAGATCCTTCTGCGCATGATGATCGATGAGGGTCTCACGGTGCCCTGGTCGGCCCAAGTGCGCACGGATGTCGTCCGTGACCGCGAATTGCTTGATCTGATGAAGCGATCGGGATGCAACCGCGTGTACCTGGGTCTCGAGTCGGTGAATCAAGCCACCCTCGATGGCTTCCACAAGTCGCAGAGTGTCGATGATATCGTCCAGGCGATCAAGAAGCTGCACGAGTTCGGCATCGAGAGCCACGGCATGTTCGTGCTCGGCGCCGACGACGACACCAGGCAAACCGTGCGCGATACCGTGAGCTTCGCCCTGAAGCACCACATCGACACGGTGATGCTCAACATCCTCACTCCGCTGCCGGGCACGCCGCAGTTCCAGCAAATGGAGGAGCAAGGTCGTATCTTCGACAAACGCTGGCATCTCTACGATGCTCACCATGTGGTGTTCACGCCCAAACAGATGACGCCTTACGAGCTGCAGAGCGAGGTTCTGCGCGGCTACATGCGCTTCTACTCGATGCGCCAGTGGCTCAAGTTGCTCGTCACCTTCCGCTTCACAAAGCTCCTTTTCCATGGCTGGGGCATGTGGATCATCCGGAGCTGGCGCAAGGACGCGGGCAACAAGGCCTTCATGGCGACGCTCAAGCGGTTGCCCCGGTCGCGATCATGGCATACGGCCAATGGCGCCGGCATCGAGAGTGTAGGCCCTTAGCTGGAGCCGGACCTAAATGGCTTGCCTGGGGCAGTTCCGGCTACATCCACGCCGCTTCTCGCTGCTTGTTCCTCGATCAATCCGCCGAGTCTGCCAGCGCAGACTGTCTCACCGGCGGCGTGGTATGAGGCCTTTGCCGTAGTGCTTGATCCGCCTCCTTAGGGATTCGCTCCGCCCTGCTACACTCTACTCACGCGCGCGAGCTTAGGAGGCGTTGTTGAGTTTGCACTCGCTTGAGGGACGAGGCACCGACCGTATCATCCCCACCTTCTGCCACGGGTGTGGGTCGTACCGGCCCACCTGCGGCCTGCTCTGCCATGTGAAGGACGGCCGGTTCGTCCGGGTGGAAGGCGACCCCACGGCCTTCAACGCCGGGGTCCGCGGCTCTACGGCGCTGTGCGCCAAAGGTCTCACCGGGCCCCAGTTCGTCTACGCCGCGGACCGTCTCAAGTACCCGCTCAAGCGCACCGGCGCCAAGGGGGAGGGCAGATTCCAGCGCATCACCTGGGACGAAGCCCTGGACACAATCGCGGACAAGCTCAAAGAGTCCAAACAGAAGTATGGGCCGGAATCCTACGCCGTCCTCTCGCCCGAGTACTGGCCGGTGCTGGGCAGCGTTGGCCGTCGGTTCCTCAACGTTCACGGTAGCCCGAATTACCTGCACAGCGCCATCTGCGCCACGCCCCGCATGGCGGCGGCGCGGGTGACCATCGGATACTTCAGCATCGCCCCTGACGATTGGAACAAGACCAAACTCGTTGTCAACTGGGGCGCCAACGCCGAGAACTCCGGTGTCAACCAGGGGGTGCCACGGGCCATCCTCAACGCTCTGGATCACGGAGCGACGATGCTCGACATACGCCCGATGCTCGATCCGATGGGCGCGAAAGCCCACATGTGGCTGCCGGTGAGGCCGGGGACCGACTGCGCGCTTGCTCTCGCGGTCCTCAACGTGCTCATCGGCGAGAGTCTGTACGACGCCGACTTCGTGGCCGAATGGTGCTACGGCTTCGACAGGCTGGCAGAGCATGTGCGGGGCTTCCCGCCGGAGTGGGCGGCACCCATCACCGGACTCGCGGCCGAGCGGATACGTGAGGCCGCCCGGCTCATGGGCGCCACTCGTCCGATGTGTATCCGGATGGGCAACGGGGTTGGCGACCAGACCAACGACGGCACCGCCACCATCTCGGCCATCTGTCTGATCGCGGCCATCACCGGCAATCTCGACGTTCCCGGCGGGCAGTTCGCCGCAGCTGGTGGTCCGCCGCCGCTGGTCTCGTGGCTCGATGAGTTGCTGCCCGAAGGCATGACAGAACGGCTGGTGGCGCCGGAGGCGCCCGTCTGGTATCAGACACCCCAGCGCTGGGAGAGCGGGCCGACCTCGGCCTACTACAAGGCGCTCATGAGCATCCTGAGCGAGAAGCCATATCCGCTGCGCGTGCTCAACGCGAGCTGCAGCAACCCGCTGTCAGCCACCCGCAACCCCAAGAGGGTGGCCGAAGCGCTCAAGAGGTTGGACTTCATGTTCGTCATGGACAGCTTCCGTTCGCCCCACGTAGATTTCGCGGACATCGTGCTTCCCGCCTGCAGCAGCTACGAGCAAGGGGACTTCTTCGGAGCGAGGCCCACGCCGGACGGCATTCGGATCGCACCCTACAACAAGGTGGTGGAGCCGCTCGGGGAGGCGCGCAGCGACTGGCGCTTCTACCTCGACCTGGCGGTGCGCATGGGGTACGGCCAGCACTTCTGGCACGGGGACATGGATGCGTTCATGAACGAGGCGCTGGCCCGCTACGGCGTTACTGCCGAGCAGTTGCGGCAGAACCCGGGCGGCGTCTTCGTCGAGCCTCCGGCGCAGCCCGGGGGCGCCGGGCCTGGTGCGACCGCCGTCGCCCCGTCCGGGCCTCCGCAGATCGAGTACCGTAAGTACGCGTTGCTCTTCAAAGATTTGCCTCACGGCAAGGTTCAGTGCTACAACGAGTACATCGGGGGCCGCGAGAGTTGCGACCGCAGCGGCCCTCTGCCCTACCTGCCGGCGTATCAGGGCCCGCCCGAAGGTCTCGCCGAGACGCCGGAGCTGGCGCGGGACTTCCCGCTCATCCTCAGTGACGTCCACGCCTACAGGCTGGCGCAGCACAGCTATCACCACAACGCCGCGTATCTGCGCGAGCTCCAGCCCTATCCCTGGCTGCGCATCAATCCGGCGACCGCGGAGAAGTACGGTATCGCCGAGGGGGACTGGGTCCGAGTGGAGTCTCCGTACGGGTGGAGCAAGTTCGTGGCCGAGTACTTTTCCGGCATTTCGCCGGAGGTGGTGATGACCAAGCGCGGCTGGTGGCAGTCGTGCGCCGAGCTTGGCCTGCCGGGCTACGCCGCCGGTGACGGCGGGAGCGAGGTCAACAACCTCTACAACTCCAATGAGGATCTCTTCGACAAGTTCTTCTCGCAGATGTCCAAACAGACGCTTGTGCGCATCAGCAAGTGGGAGGACGCGTAGCCATGCCGGACGGGTACGCTTTCAGCCACGACCCGCAGCGCTGCATCAAGTGCTTCACCTGTGAGATCGCCTGCAAACAGTGGCGAGGCATTGCTGCCGGCACGCTGAAGCTGCGCCGGGTCTACGAGGTCGCCGCGGGGACGTTCCCTGCGGTGACCCGGACGTTCCACTCCGAGGCGTGCCGCCACTGCCCGGAGCCGCCGTGCGCTGAGGCGTGCCCGACAGGGGCCATCACCACCGGAGCAGACGGTATCGTCCGGGTGGACGCAGCAATGTGCGACGGCTGCCGGGCGTGTCTATCGGCTTGCCCGTTCGGGGTACCGCAGTTCGACCGCGACGGCGTGCTTCAGTTGTGCGACCAGTGTTCCGACCGCTTGGCCGACGGCAAAGGGCCTATTTGTGTCGACTCCTGCCCCACCCAAGCACTGAGGTGGAATCGTCCAACTTCAGGATGAACGCATGTGGGGACCGCTGGCAGCGGGCGACAAGCCTCCATTGAGAAGGTCGACATCCCGTTGGTTGGCTCCCAAAACGCCTACAAAGTTGCGGTCCTCCTTGAGGGCATCGCTCCAACTGTCCGGTGTGACCATCGCACTACCGCGGGTTACATCTATTCCATTCACGCTGCGGTCCGGAGATACTCGCTGGCCGATCCGCCGAGGCTGGTATTGCGGGAGATGGGAAGAGCATTTATCGGGTAGCGTTGTAAGGGGCTGATCATGAGTCAGCCCAAGAAGGAGGGACGGCAATGGCCGGTTCGATAGGCAACGCGTCCGGGCGGCAGGCACGCAAGCGTGTCGAGCAGCTAATACGGCGCGCAAAACCAATTTCAGCGGTCGGCAAGGTGGCCGTGGTCATCGTCGCTCCCATTGCGGGTGCGCTGGCCGAGCAGGCAGTGAAGACGTTGGAGGAGCGGGGCCCGGAGATGGCCTCCAAGGGGCTGGAACTGGCCAAGGCGAAGCTCCCGGTGGCCAGTGAGAAGGCCAAAGCCAAAGCGAAGGAGCTCCGTGCCATGATTCGTGAGCGGCGGAGTGAGGTGGGGCGGCGGTAGACTGATAACGTTCTGCACTAGCGATTTGACAAGGTGCGCACGGTGACTTTGCAGACCACGTCGGTGATTCTCCTCCGGGCGGTCGGTCATGTCCCACACCCAATCGGAAAAGAGGGATCAAGATCGTGATGGACTTCCAGAAATTGCACAAAGCGGCCGACGAACTGGAAGGATGTCTGCGCCTGCAGACTTATCCCCTCGCCATAAAACTGTTGCGGTCCGAGTCTGATATCCCACCGGAGGCGCGGCGCCCCAAGAAGGATGAGGATCGTCAGTACAACCTGTGCCAGGCTTTCTCTCTGTCGCGGAGGAATGGCTACACCATGGCCATGCTTCTGGAAGACATGTCTTGTTTCGAGCCCGCCGTCGGGTATGGCTTGGGAGAGCCTCCCCAAGAATTCATGGACGGCTACAATCGGTATCCTGGCGATGTGGAAACGCTGGAAGCTGGGAAACAGTATGCGGAGGAATTCCCCAAGCTGAAGACCGGGGAATATATTGGTGTGCTTTCGGCTCCCTTGGCAAGGGCAAATTTTGAGCCGGACGTGGTTACAATCTACTGCAATTCAGCCCAGTTAGTTGTTCTGCTAATGGCTAGAGAATATGGCAGCGGAAAGAACCTACCCACGGCGTTATCGGGACATGCGGCCTGCGTCTATGGGATAGTACCCGCCATTCTGGAAGACAAATACCAGGTCGCTGTGCCCTGCAGAGGCGACCACATCACCGCCATGGCTGGGGACGACGAGATGATCTTTACGATACCGGGGCATAGATTCGACGAGTTCATGGTGGGCATGAGAAAGATCACCGAAGGTGACGGGAACATGACCGGCCTGCCCATGATCCACGAAATGAAAGCTGGAGCTCGAGCGCCCGAGAGTTATCAGAGGATGGCAGAGCTGATGGGGATGGATATCAAAGAGTCCAGCTAGTCGGAGACGTTCTGACGCCTGTCGCTGTCGGCAACTTTGGCCGTCAGATGGCGACGACGCCGCGCTAAGTTGGGCACGCCTCCCGGCGGACTGGCGAGTTGCGAACCGCAGCTATCGGCGCGACCGAATCGGCGGGAGGCTCACCCATTCAGATTATGAGGCGAGCTAAGCCCTGCCGCGACAATCCATGTCAAGGACCTGAACCACGACGCATCGCCGTTGAAGTCCTCAGAACGGTCCGCGGATGACCAAGTCCTCTCTATCGATCACAGGCAAAGAAAAGGAGGACCACTCGTGGCAGAGTAGCTGTGAACAAATTATAGATGGTAAATGCATCTACGTTGCACTAAGATGTAGGTGGATGTACAGCGCAGTTATCAACCCTTCTACCGAAAGTGAGGCGCATCATGCCCAAGGGCGACAAGGCCGGACCTCCTCGGGGAGGCGGCGGAGGCGGAATGGGCGGACCTCGAGCCGCCGGTCCGGGCGGATCCTGTGTCTGTCCCACCTGCGGCTACCGGGAAGTTCACGCGCCCGGACAGCCGTGCAACCAGAAAGCTTGCCCCAAGTGCGGTGCGGCCATGGCTAGGGAGTCGTGACCATACAGGAAACCATGCTCCTAAGGGGGTGCCAGTGGACAAGCAAGATCGGCATTCCGCTGAGAGAATCAGTGACACGACTTGGCTCTACCTGCTCGCCGGCTATGTAATCGGGTTTGTCGCCGCGCATATACTCGCGTCGCGCGGTGCCCTCGGCGAGAGAGCCGGAGCTTTGGCTGGTGGTCTCGGCGTTGCCTTATCCGGGCGCTCATTGGGCAGCCCTTGGCGCACATAGCACAGCAAAAGGAGGACCTTAAGATGCCACGAGTAGATGGAACAGGACCCAGCGGTATGGGGCCAATGACCGGCCGTGCAGCCGGACACTGCGCCGGCGACGCTACTCCGGGTTACGCCAGCCCCGGCTTTGGTCGGGGCTACGGGATCGGTCGAGGCTTTGGAGCCGGTGGAGGTCGGGGCCGGCGCAACATGTTCTGCGTCACCGGCCTGCCCGGGCGGGCACGCTCCGCCGGACATGCCGCTCCCTACCCATACCCCGCCTCGTACTGTGAACCCGATCCGCATATCCAGGAATCGCTCAAGAATCAAGCGGACGCTCTTCAGATGCAGCTGGACCTCGTGAAACAGCGTCTTTCTGATCTAGAGACCGGCCCTACGGCCGAATAGATAAAGTTCGAAGCAGGTCCATCGCGGCTTCGCCGAACTGATGTCCGACGTTGCCGCGATGGCTGAGGCGTGAAAGGACAGGAGATGAACAGCGCGGGAAATGCTGGAACCGTACCCGTCCGACCCAAACACGCGCCGACGGATTCAAGAAGGAGCACTGCGATGCCTGGATACGACGGAACCGGATCGCGAGGACGTGGCCCCATGACCGGTAAGGGGGACGGGTACTGCACGATGAAAACACCCGAAGATCCCCACCAGCCAGGGACTGCTCCGGAGACGGCCGTGTACGGCCCCGATGTGGCACGGCCTAGGCATATGAACGAAGCCTTGAAGCAACTCGACGCTTTCGTCAAGATTGGGACTGTGACGACCGCCGTCGTGGATGGCCGGATCTTATACACCGCACCTGAAGGAGATAGGAAAGCGTGAGGTCTTCTTTGGACTGTATCCCCTGCTTCGTTCGTGAGGCGCTCGACGCGGCCAGAGCGGTCTCGGACGGGCCACTCGTTCACGAGGATATTGTTCGCGAAGCGCTGCTGTGGATGGGAGAGAACGATCTGGAAGAACCGCCGCCGAGATTCGCTCAGCACATTTATCGATACCTCCGCTCGGTCCCGAGCAACGATCGGGCCGATCACCCCTCGGCCGCTGTTGTTCGTCTGTGCCTTGGAGGGGAGCTGGGAGATTTCTATCGAGCGGTCGAGCAACTGGGACCGCGGCGGCCGGCCGTGGCAGTGCGAGGCGACCTTGGTGCTTAACGATGCCACCCTCGTCGATGTCCACACCGTCGGACTCGACGAGACCGTTGAGGTAATCGACAACGGCTCGGACGCGCCGGGAACAATACTGGCCGACTGCGGCGAGGGGTCCCGACGCCGATTCGCGGAGTCCGGCCTCATCATCGCCAAAGGACAGGGCAACTTCGAGTCCCTCAGCGACGAACCCGACAGGGTGATCGCGGACACGTCGGGCGCGCCCATGGACACTCACGTGCTGATGCGTCCGCCATGCTGTGCCGCCATGCACGGGCACGATGGTCCACTATGAACGGGGCAGGGGGACACCAGCGCCGCCGCCGGGGACAGAGTGCCGGGGGGAGGGGCCCGCGAGCGCTCGATGCTGCGGCTAATACCACGTCCCTCGCCGGCGGGGGCTTTGGTGAACACAAGCGCTCGCTCATCGAGACCGCGCTGCTGGTAGCGTTGGTCGAGGAAAGCGGACACGGGTACGCACTCATAGAGCGTGTCCAACAGCTTGTCGGAGATCAGGTCTACGTTGACCCGGGCAGTGTCTATCGCCTCTTGCGGCTACTCGAAGAGGGAGGCATGGTCAGTTCTACGTGGGAAGTGGGCGTCGCGGGGCCTCAGCGGCGCAGGTATACCGTCGAGCTCTCAGGCCGCGAACTGTTGCGTTTCTGGGCAGGTATCCTCGCAGAGAGGGGCCAGGCTCTACTCGATCTCTCCAGATTGGCGCAAGAGCGGCTCGCCTGACCGCGGATTACGAAGCGCAGAAGGAGGGCAATGACGGAATCCACGGGCACGAGAATCACGATCGTGGTCGACAACACGAGTCGCGAAGGGCTCGTCTCCGCACGGCGTGGATAGAGGGCGGGCTTCGCCTGCTTGGCCCCACCTACTGCGCTCGGGCGCAACCGGTCTGAACGTGCTGCCGGCTTCTATGGGCATCGGCTGGGTGGGAACCTTGGCCGAGAGGACCGGAGTGTAGGCAATGGTCATGGAGATGGCCGGGCTCTGCGCCCCAGGGGGCATATGTTTCCTGATCGGCGACGTGAATCGGGATAAGTGTGCCCCTCAGGCTGTCGAGTAGCCGAAGATGACCGGGTTAGGACAATTTCCCAAGGAGTTCCGTCCAACGCTCCACGTGACTCAGTTCATCGGCGCCGTCCTTGGCGACAAACGCCCGAGTCTCCTCGTCCCACTCCACGTCGCGCAGAAAGCGCTCGTAGTCGAGGACGGCCTTCTTCTCGGCCCATATGTTGGTCTTTAGGATGCGATGTGGCCCGAGAAGACGCGATCCCGTCCCCAGGAGAAAGCCGACAAGCCAGAAGGCAAAGCGGGTCTTGCGGGGCCGCAGGTCGTGCTCGTAGAGCTTGGTCTGGAAGTCCTGGAGGTGGGTCATCTCGTTGGCCATGGCAGCCACCAGTTGGACGTTGAGGGCACTACGCTCTGAGGTTATCTCGTATTTGTAGATGTTAACGGCCATGGTTTCTAGTGTGTGGAGCTTTTGCATGGCCTTCTTGATGGCCTTGAGGCGCGCGGCTGGGTAGCCCTCTCCCCGGTCGTGAATGTCCTTGAACCGCAACTCCGTTCGGATAACCTGGCCGTCTTCCGTCATCTTTGCCTCGTTTTCGAGAATCAGTGGTCGCACTGTCTCTGCTATACCCACTCTCGAGCGACGCACACCTTCTTGGGGTTTAGCGCACAGGTCACAGCCGGTTGCCCGGGGCTGACGGTGTTGGAGCGGGAAGGTGCGTGACGTCCAAGTAATCGAGAAAGATTCTCATGTATGATGTGGCGACGGCGCATGGATGAGTGTCACAAAGGAGAGTCGTGGACCTAGGGCTTGCCTCCGAAGAAATGCGTGCCAAAGGTTTTCGACTCACGCGGCAACGCGCGGCGGTTGTCGCCGCGCTGAGCGAGTCCGGGTGCGCCCTTGATCCGGCGGAGATCCTTGAGAGGGCGCGTGTGCATTGCCCCGAACTTGGGCTTGCAACCGTCTACAGAGCCTTGGAGGTCCTCGGCGGCCTGGGTTTGGTGAGGCACATCCATACGAGTAAGGGCTGCGCCACCGTGGCCGGTACGCAGGTGGGGCACGGCCATCATGTGGTTTGCGCGGAGTGCGGACGAGTAGCTGAGTTCTCAAGCTGCGACATGGCGGCCATGGAACAGGCGGCCGCCCGCGAAACCGGCTTTGCCATCAGTTCGCACTTTCTTGAGTTGGTAGGAATATGCGACCAATGCCAGATGCGAGCGCATGAAGAGGAGACCGGGGATGACTGACGTGAGCGGCGCGCGGCTCACGTCGAGGGTGAAGCTTCTGGGCCTGACCCTAGCCATCGCTGCGCTCGTGCTTCTCACCCTGCTTGTTGCGAGCTGTGGGTCGGGGAATGACACGACAGCGACCCAGGGCGTGGGGATCTCAGTAATTGCGGCCGAGAACTTCTGGGGATCGATTGCGGCTCAACTTGGAGGGGACCGCGTGAATGTGACCAGTATTATCTCCAACCCCAACACCGATCCTCATGACTATGAACCCACCGCCCAGGATGCGCTTAAGATAGCAACTGCCCAGCTCGTGGTCGAAAATGCCATCGGCTATGATCCTTGGATCGATCGTCTCCTAAGCGCGTCCTCGGTCAAAGGCCGCTTGGTCCTGAGCGTCGGCGACGTCACCGGTCTGAAGCCCGGAGACAATCCGCACCAGTGGTATTCGCCCGAAGTGGTACACAAGGTTATTGTGCAACTAACCGCCGATTTGAAAGCCCTTGACCCCAAGGATGCCGACTACTTCGACGCACAAAGACAGCTTTACGAGACCACGGCGCTTTCCGAGTACGACTCTCTCATTTCGGGCATCAAGGCCAGGTACGCGGGGACAACCGTCGGGGCCTCAGAGAGCATCGTGATCCCGCTGACAAGCGCTCTCGGCCTGGATCTTCTGACTCCTGAGTCATTCCTTAACGCCATCAGCGAGGGCATCGAGCCGACTGGGCAGGACAAGGCGACAATCGATGAGCAGATCAAAAGCAAGAAGATAAAGGTCTATCTCTACAATAGCCAGAACGCGACCCCTGACATCCAGAGCCAGATAGGCGAGGCGAAAGCGGCCGGGATCCCGGTGGTCACGATCTCGGAGACCCTGGAGCCGGCGACGGCCACATTCCAGGATTGGCAGGTCGCGCAACTCAAGAGCATCCAAGCTGCGCTCGCGGAAGCAACGGGTAAATAGCGTGAGCGATTCAGCCACACCCGCCGCCGTCCAGTTCCACGCGGCGACTGCACAGGCAGGAAAGAGAGTCCTCTGGAAGGAGGTAAGCCTCTCGATCAAGCAGGGTGAATTTGTCGCCCTGCTGGGCCCCAACGGGGTGGGAAAGACAATTCTTCTTAAGGTGATCCTTGGGCTCGTTCCTCTCGTGGCCGGAGAGGTGCGTGTATTCGGACTGGCCCCACGAGAGGCCCGTGCTCGTATCGGATACCTCCCGCAGGCACGGGCTTTTGATCCCTCCATTCGTGTCCGAGGCGTGGATTTGGTGCGGCTTGGACTGGACGGCGGTCAGTGGGGCGTTCCGTTTCCCGGGGCGAACCTATTTGGGTCGCGTTCGGGCGACAAAGCGCGTCGAGTACGCGAGGTTATTGAACTGGTGGGGGCCGAGAGCTATGCCGATCGCGCCATCGGGAGTCTCTCCGGAGGCGAGCAGCAACGGCTTCTTATCGCCCAGGCCATCGTCCACCGCCCCGAACTCCTGCTGCTCGACGAGCCCCTGGCCAGCTTGGACTATCCCAATCAAGTGGCAGTGACCGCCCTTGTGGCCCGTATCTCAAACGAAAGAAACATGGCCGTTGTCATGGTCACTCACGATGTTAACCCCATACTAGGTGTTGCCCAGAAGCTCGTCTACGTCGCCAAACAGGGCGTGGTCGCGGGTACCGCTGAGCAAGTCATCAATGGGCCCACCCTCAGCCGCATCTACGGATCCTCCGTCGAAGTCCACTACACTGCCCGGGGTCCGCTTCTCGTCGTGGGCGAGCCGGGGGATGGACAGATGTCGGTCGCGGTCCCAACCGCGGAAATCGGGCAGCACGACACGCAGGAGCCCAAGTGCTGTGAGCCTCGTGTCTAGCTTCTCCTGGAACATCTTTGACGATATCCGCGAGCTCCTCTCCTATTCCTTCATGGTGCACGCGCTCACTGCAGGCACAATCGTTGCTGTGCTCGCCGGGATCATTGGATGGTTCATGGTTCTGCGCCGCCAGAGTTTCGCTGGCCATACCCTGGCCCTTGTCGGGTTTCCGGGAGCAGCCGGAGCCGTCCTTCTCGGAATCAGCGCGACCCTTGGCTACTTCGCCGGGGCCATCCTTGCTGCTCTTGCCATTGCCTTCTTGCCTGCGGGCGGACTGCGACACCGAGGCGAAGAGTCGGCGATAACCGGGACAGTGCAGGCCTTTGTGCTTGCCACCGGGTTTCTCTTCGCAGCTCTCTACCCTGGCTTCTTGAACGGTCTTAATGCTCTGCTTTTCGGGAGTTTCCTGGGCATCAGCCTCGGCCAGGTCTTCGCATTGTTGGCGGCCGCCCTTTTCGTGCTCGGGCTGCTTGCGCCTATTGCACGCCCTCTTCTCTTTGCCAGCCTCGATTCAGAGGTGGCTGCGGCTCGAGGCGTCCCCGTCCGGCTGCTGGCCGCGGGCTTTCTCCTGTTGCTCGCGGTGACGGTCGCGGAGGTGAGCCAGATCACCGGCGCCCTGCTGGTGTTCGCCCTTCTCGTGATGCCTGCCGCCTCCGCCCAACACCTCACCGGCCGCCCCTGGCTGGGCATGATCCTTGCCGTCGCGATCGGACTTGTCGTTACCTGGCTGTCGCTCGGGGTGGCCTTTTACACCCCCTACCCAGTGGGCTTCTTCGCTACCACCTTCGCCTTCGGGTTCTATCTTCTGGCGCTCTTCGGCGCCGCCGTCCGGGACCGGCCCAGGCGAGCCGGGGCTGCCACTGCCGACAATACGGTCTCTCTGGATCGCGGCGAGATGGGATGATGGGGCTTTTCGGCCAGCCTTTCATGCAGCACGCTCTTTTGGCCGGCTCCGCGATCGCCCTCGCCTCAGGCCTCGTCGGCTACTTTCTCGTGCTCCGTGCACAGGTATTTACCGGAGATGCTCTGAGCCATGTGGCCTTTACCGGGGCGCTGGCTGCCCTGGCTGCGGGGATTGATGCCCGAGTGGGCCTCTTCGCTCTTACCATTGCCGTCAGCCTGCTCATGGGCCTCATCGGACCAAAAGGTCGCGCCGATGACGCGGTTATCGGCAGCGTCTTTGCCTGGCTCCTGGGGCTCGGTGTTCTCTTTCTTTCGCTCTACACCAACTCAAAACGAGCCGCGACGGGCGCCTCAAGCGTATCGGTGCTGTTTGGATCTGTCTTTGGGCTCAGCGGCGGGCAGGCGACGCTTGCCGCGGTCCTGGGGCTTGGAATCGTGCTCGTTCTTCTGTTTATCGCCCGACCTCTCCTTTTCGCAAGCCTTGATCAGTCTGTGGCAGCGGCACGAGGAGTGCCTGTTCGGGCGCTGGGTCTAGGCTTTCTTGCCCTGGTGGGAGCGACTGCCGCCCTTTCAGCCCAGGCCGTGGGCGCGCTACTTTTGCTCGGTTTGCTGTCGGCGCCTGCGGGAACAGCCCATCGCCTGACGACCCGACCCTACGTAGCGCTTGCGATCTCGGGCACACTCGCTCTTTGTGAGATGTGGATCGGCCTTGTCGTGAGCTACACGGTGCCCCGGGTTCCGCCTAGCTTCGCCATCCTCGGCCTGGCCGCGGCCGTCTATCTCGCCGTCCTAGTCGCCTCTAGATTTAGGCAGCTAACAGGAAAGACCGCCCGTCAACCATCAGGTTGATCCAGTGAGACGCCGGCGCTGGGCACCGCTCGCCGGCGACGGCGCGCCGGTGCGGATGGACCAGCCCGCACAACCACGGTTGGCATGATGACCATCACATCGATCCGAAACTTCATCAAGGCCGGTATGAGTCCGGTAAGAACATCAAATACTGGCTGAGGCACGCGGGCTGCCCGTGATGTTTCACGTCCGCGTCGCCCCGCCGTCCCTGGGCTAGCAGGAAGAGGCGGAGGCCTATCGCCGAACTGACAGATTCTATGGGCGGCGACGGAGGCTTCATCATGGGGACATCCGGCCGGACCCGAAGTGAAGATCGAGAACGTGAAGGCCGTGTTCGACTGCGCGACACACCCCTCGGGGAGGGGCCGCCCCTCAGGCCAGTGGGCCTCTCGGTCTTTACTTTCCTCTAGATGCTGATCCCCGCTTCAAACCCCTCGTGTACGGCATTGAACAGAATGCGGGGAGCCTTGCAGTCGCCGACCACATGCACCTCATCGGCCAAGGCCAGGAACTTGGCGACCACTCCCGCTCGTGAACACAGGTTGGGCGCGAGCACCACCGACTCGGCGGTCAGCGTCTGCTCTTCTCCGGCGCCATCCTGCGCTGCCACCTTGCCATACTGGATCTCTTCGAGTACGAGGTCGGAGTGGAGTCTCACGCCGAAGTCCTCCAATTGATCCCTGAGCACGATCACATTGATGAAGTTGGCCGTTGCATCGGCCCCAGAGCCGCCCGGCAACTCGACGATCTCCACCCGCTTACCCTGCTGGGCGAGATGAAGAGCGGCTTCCATGCCCATCCCGCCGCTCCCGGCGACAACCACCTTGTCACCTGCCACCTGTCGCCCGCCCATGACGTCGCCCGCCCAGAAGACATTGGGACTGTGGCTACCCGGTAGGTCCGGCCACACCGGCTCCGCCCCAACGGCGACCACGATCTCGTCGGGAGCCTGGGCCTTGATGAGGGCTGGGGTAGCCTCCACACCCAACTGGATGTTCACGGCGGACTTCTCCATCTGGCGCCGTAGATACTCAAAGTAGCGCTTCCAGTCGGCCTTGAAGTCCGGACCGGACGAGAACGCAAGGTTCCCACCCAGCCGATCCTCTTTCTCCAGCAGGGTGACCTCGTGACCCCGGGAGGAGGCCATAAGCGCGGCTTCCATCCCGGCCGGCCCACCTCCTATGACCGCGACCTTCTTCTTGGTTGCCGCCCGGGCGGGCAGCCAGCGATAATAGTCCTCGCGGATGCTGAACGGATTCACGGTGCATCGCACGGGCTCACCGTGGCCTCCGCGCAGAGTGCAGATGTTGCAGCGGATGCAGGGGATGACTTCGTCCTTGCGGCCGCGGAAGGTCTTTTTGGGTAGAGCTGTGTCGGCGATGAGGGCCCGGCACAGGGCTACCATGTCCGCCTTGCCTTCGGCTATCCACTGCCCCGCCTCATCTAGGTCCAGTATGGCTCCCACTGCCGCCACCGGCGTGCTCACGTTCTTCTTGATCTCTGCCGCCCGGTCCACATTCTCTCCGTGGGGCAGGTAGTAGGCGGGGTGGGTGTAGGGGTAGGTGTGAAACTCCCCGATCATGCCGGCAGAGACTTGGAAGAGGTCCACCTTGTCCTGCATAAGCCCGGCGTAGCGGATGGCGTCTTCGATCTCCATTCCCCCCGGAATGAGATCGCTCGCGCTCATGCGGTACTCAATGGGGAGGTCGGCTCCGCAGCGCTCCCGAATTGCTTCGATCACGCGCACGGGGAAGAGCACCCGATTCTCGAGAGGACCGCCGTACTCGTCGGTACGTTTGTTGACCGCCGGCGAAACAAACTGGGAGATGAGCCAGCCGTGCCCGCCGTGGAGCATGATCATGTCAAAACCCGCCATCTTGGCCCGCCAGGCGGCTGCGGCATAGTTCTCGATGACCTGATCGATCATGTCCAGGGTCATCTCGTCGATGACCTGGGCGCCGCGCCGCCGGTCCTCGGTGAAGACACCGGTCATACCCGAGGGGCAGATGGGGTTGCGTCCCCCGTTAAGCGCGGCCACCGCCTGCCTCCCGGCATGGTTGAGCTGGATGGAGGCAAGCGCGCCGTCGCATTTGATCGCTTCTGCCACGGCCGAGAGGCCGGGGATGAAGAAGTCGCTGCCGATATTGAGCCCGGAAGGCTGAGAGATGGAACGGTCCTGGTCGATGGCCGTCTCGAGGACGGTGATGATTCCCGCGCCGCCCAGAGCCTGGGCGCGGTAGAACTCGATGAGTTCCCGAGAGACCGACTGGTCGGCGTGTGCGGTGCAGGTGAGGGTCGGGGCGGCTTCCACCCTGTTCTTGGCGGTCAGAGAGCCGATCGAGATGGGTTTGGCGAGGTGCTCCCAGGAGGCCATATCTTCCTCGGTTTCTTGGTGAAGGTTGACTGGCGTGTTGCTTCCGCGGCAGCGAGGCTCGTAGGTAACTGATTGTTGAGGAATCGAGCCTACAGCCTTCAGTCAGTCTATTGCAAGGGGAAAGGGCTGCGTTTCCTGGTCGTCCTCGAGCAGTTCATGACAGCGACCACCGAACTAGCCGATCCGGTTCCTTCCCGCACGACTTACGACTTGTAAAGTCACCCTTTGTGAGGTTACGTTCATGGACTCTTGGGGAGTTGGTGAAAGCGCGCTTCAGACGGCCTATGACCGCCAACCATTCCGTTCCTTCGTGATTCGAAACGAACCCGTCATGGCTTGGAAAAGCACGGGATGCGTGCTTGTGCACCACCAACCGCGGCCTGGAAGCGAAGGCTGAAAACAACCGGATCGTCAATGTCGGGCCGGACGAGGGAGCCGGCTACAAAGCGCCTCGACCTGGGACATCTGGTGTGTCGGCCGGTACTCCCAGAATGTCTTTTACGAGCCGCGCGTTCACGGGATCCAGACCACCGGAGCGCTTGTCCAGCACAACAAGTTCGAGCTGATGCGCGAGTGCCGCGATGGGTTGGGCCATCTGTTGCATCCCTTTGCACAACATGCTGATGTTGCCTTGGTCGATAATGCAGCAGGTCCATGCGTTTCAGCCAGGGCGGCAGCCTCCGCTTGGCGTCGGCCCGGTAGATGCCCAAAATGATGCGAATAGTCGTTCCACGATTCCCTACATGGCCGCTCTCGCCGAGCAACGTACGAGCTCCTGCTCGCCGGTGCCCGGTCGGCAGGTTGGGTCACTGTGCGCTCTCCCTCATCCTGGGTGACTTAGCGCCTTCGCGCCGGGCACATGTCATCGGTTGCTCCCACGGTTGGTTATCCGAGGCTCAGGTGGGGAACAGCATATTAAACGGGCAACTACGCTGGCGTGCCTCCGGCATCGCGGCAGGTTATGGCCAAGCGGTAAGGAAGGCTGTGCATCATGGCAGAGGCATCCATCGTGGTGATCGTGGAGATACCGAAGGGCAGTCGCAACAAGTACGAGTATGACGCGGAACTAGGCGCGTTCCGTCTTGACCGCGTCCTGTTTTCTTCCGTACACTACCCGACCGACTACGGCTATGTCGTGGGGACCCAGGCAGAAGACGGCGATCCGCTGGACGCGATGGTGATGGTGGACGAGGCCACCTTCCCCGGCTGCGCCATTCGATCCAAACCTATTGCGATCCTCAGGATGCGCGACGAAAAGGGACTCGACAACAAGATTCTCTGCGTGCCGGCCGCCGACCCGCGCTGGGAGCACTCCCGGGACATGACAGACATCCCTTCGTACTTCACGCGCGAGATCGAGAACTTCTTCGCCATCTATAAAGAGCTGGAGGGCAAGAAAGTCCAGATCGAAGGCTGGGGCGGAGCAAAGGAGGCGTGGCAAGTCGTCGAGTCGAGCCGCGAACGGAATAGACTTCACGGAACGGATGCTTCGCTGGAACCACCACAAGTCTTTCCACCTCGAGGCTGATGGCAATGAAGACACCGACGGAAGGCGGCACCAGCATGGAAGAGCGAGCATACACTTTCGGACTGGTCGGCTTGGGCGTTATGGGACGCAACCTGGTGCTGAACATGGCCGATCACGGCTTTCCCGTGGTCGTCTTTAACCGCACCGGTTCAGTGACCGATGCTTTCATGAGAGATCAGGTGGGGGAGAGGCCTATCCGGGCAACTCATTCACTGGAGGACTTGGTGGCGGGGCTCTCCCGGCCGCGCAGCGTCATGCTGATGATAAATGCGGGTCCGGCGGTGGACCAAGTATTGGACAGCTTGGTCCCGTTGCTGAGCCAGGGCGACGTGTTGATAGACGGTGGGAACTCGCACTTCTCCGACACCGACAGGCGTCAGAAACAGCTCAGCCCTCTCGGGCTGGCCTACCTGGGGGTGGGCATCTCCGGGGGAGAAAAGGGCGCTCGCCTCGGACCCAGCATCATGCCCGGAGGGCCGGCGGATCCGTACGCGCAAGTGCGCAAACGTTTCGAGGCTATCTCGGCCCACGTGGGGGATGAACCCTGTGTCACGTACCTGGGAAATGGATCGGCGGGCCACTACGTCAAGATGGTGCACAATGGTATCGAATATGCCCTCATGCAGCTGATCGCGGAAGCCTACGACTTGATGAAGAGAGGGCTGGGCCTGGATAACGACCGCCTGCACGAGGTGTTCTCTGAGTGGAGTCGCTCCGAACTCAAGGGGTACCTGGTAGAGATCACCGCGGACATCTTTTCGCGGGATGACGAGAAGACGGGCATCCGGCTGATTGACCTGATCCTGGATGAGGCGGAACAGACGGGGACCGGCATGTGGATGTCGCAGGATGCGCTCAGCCTGGGCGTGCCTGTGCCCACGATCGACGTGGCCGTCACCATGAGGAACGTATCTGCCGCCTGGGATGAACGGCAGGCCATGGCTAAGTTGCTGTCGGGACCGCAGGCCGGACTCGGGATGAAGGCGGACGAGTACATCCCGCGCTTGAAGAATGCCTTGTATGCGGCTACCGTCATGGCCTACGCACAAGGTCTCGCCCAACTCTTCCACGCTTCGGCCGCGTACGGGTATAGTCTGGATCTGGGTGCGGTCAGCCGGATCTGGCGGGGAGGGTGCATCATCCGAGCGTCGCTCCTGGAGGATCTTCGTGCTGCCTTTGCCGAATCGCCGCGTTTGGACAACCCGCTCAAGAACTCGGGCATGGCCAAGGCGGTCACCACCCGGGTGGACGACCTCAGACTCGTCGTTGGGTCGGCCGCTCGCTCCGGCATACCGGTGGGGGCCTTCATGTCGGCGCTTTCCTACTACGACGCGCTGCGTAGCTCGTGGCTCCCGGCCAATCTTATACAGGCTCAGCGCGACTACTTTGGTGCGCACCGCTACAAGCGGGTTGATGAGCCGGGCACCGATTTCCACACTGAGTGGCAAGCTGGCTAGGAGGTCTGCATGGAGAGTCCCATGAAGCTCAGCCCTCTTGCCGGAGAGCCGCCCGACCCGTCGATGTTGGTCGACGTGCCCAAGCTGGTCACCGCTTATTTCGCGCAAACGCCCGATCCTTCGGTTCCGGCGCAACAGGTAGCCTTCGGCACCTCGGGGCATCGCGGCTCCGCGTTTGATGGATCTTTCAACGAGTGGCATATCCTGGCGATAACCCAAGCGATCTGCCTCTACCGCAGGCAGCAGAAGATCGACGGGCCGCTGTTTATCGGTTTCGATACGCACGCTCTCTCGGTACCAGCCTTCACCAGCGCGCTGGAAGTCCTCGCGGCAAACGAGGTGGAGGTGATGATCTCCGCAGGGGACGAGTACACCCCGACCCCCGTGATTTCCCACGCGATTCTCACCCACAACCGGGGTCGAAAGTCGGGACTTGCGGACGGCATCGTGATAACGCCCTCGCACAACCCTCCTCATGAGGGCGGCTTCAAGTACAATCCGCCGAGCGGCGGTCCGGCGGAACCCGAGGTCACGGATTGGATTGAGCAGAAGGCGAACCAGTTCCTTGCGGTAGGTCTGCGGGGGGTGAAACGGGCTTCCTTCGAAAAGGCACTTGGTGCCTCCACCACCCATCGACACGATTTTCTCAACGCCTATGTCAACGACCTCGGCTCTGTCATCGACATGAGGGTTATCCGCGACGCGAAGATCGCGCTGGGGGTGGACCCCCTGGGCGGCGCGGCGGTCCACTACTGGGAGCCTATCGCGGAGCGCTATGGGCTGGACCTCAAGGTGGTCAATGAGACGGTCGATCCGACCTTCCGGTTCATGACTGTGGATTGGGACGGTCAGATCCGCATGGACCCATCGTCTCCTTATGCCATGCGATCGCTCATCGTCCTCAAGGATCGCTTCCAGTTGGCGTTCGCTTGTGACACCGACGCGGATAGGCACGGGATCGTCACTCGCAGCTTCGGCTTGCTTCCTCCCAACCACTACCTCGCGGTCGCGATCTACTACCTCTTCCAACACCGCCCGAACTGGCAGGCGGAAATGGCAGTAGGCAAGACGGTTGTGAGCAGCCGGATGATCGATCTTGTGAGTCAGAAGCTGGAGCGCAGGCTCTACGAGGTTCCGGTGGGCTTCAAGTGGTTTGTGGACGGCCTGCTGGACGGTTCGCTTGGCTTTGGGGGGGAGGAGAGTGCGGGCGCCTCCTTCGCTCGTCTGGACGGCAGCGTCTGGACAACGGACAAGGACGGCATCGTCCCGGCGCTGCTCGCCGCCGAGATCATGGCGCGCACAGGGCGCGATCCGGGAGAGATCTATCAGGAATTGACGGGCGAGTTCGGCGAGCCCGCCTACGACCGCGTAGAGGCACCGGCGACTCCGGAACAGAAGGCGATGCTTGCGAGGCTATCGCCTCAGCAGGTCCGAACCAAAGAACTGGCCGGAGAGCCTATTCGGACAATCCTTACGCATGCGCCCGGCAACGGCGCTTCCATCGGTGGACTGAAGGTGGTCGCGGACTCTTGCTGGTTCGCGGCGCGCCCGTCCGGGACCGAAGACATCTACAAGATCTACGGCGAGAGCTTCGGCGGGAAGGATCATCTGAGGCGTGTTCTGGAGGAAGCGCAGACGACGGTGAACGACGCATTGGCGGCCTTGTGAATCGCGACTACTCAGTTATCCAGTTGCAGACTGCGCCATTCGACAAATCGACTCCCCAATGTTGCCCAGACCGCAGACGGTCCGGGGATTCCAGCTTTCTTCACGCCGATCGCAGCTCCGCCTGCGAAAAACTAGCCTCGCAGGGCTTGCACAATGAGGAGAACTGAACCATGGAAATCAAGACTCTTTCTCCGCAACTGCTCCACAAGATGGACGCTTACTGGCGCGCCGCCAACTACCTGTCTGTCGGCCAGATCTATCTCTACGACAATCCGCTGCTGAAGGAGCCGCTAAAGCTGTCGCATGTGAAGCCACTGGTGGTCGGTCACTGGGGCACGACGCCGGGCCAGAACTTCATTTACGTGCATTTGAACCGGGTCATCAAGAAGTACGACCTGGATATGTTCTATATCGCAGGCCCCGGTCACGGGGGCCCGGCCCTGGTGGGCAACACGTATCTTGAGGGCACCTACAGCGAGATCTATCCCGACATCAGCCGGGATGAAGCCGGTCTCAAAAAGCTGTTCACGCAGTTCTCGTTTCCCGGCGGCGTCTCCAGCCATGTGGCGCCGACAACGCCGGGTTCGATTCACGAGGGTGGCGAACTCGGGTACTCGCTCAGCCACGCCTTCGGGGCCGCTCTCGACAACCCCGATCTCGTCGTAGCCTGCGTGGTCGGCGACGGTGAGGCGGAGACGGGCCCCCTGGCGACCGCTTGGCAATCCACCAAGTTTCTCAACCCCATTGCCGACGGAGCAGTGTTGCCGATCCTACATCTCAACGGCTACAAGATCAGCAACCCGACCGTCCTTGCCCGCATCGAGCATGAGGAATTGGAACAATTCTTGCGAGGCTGCGGATGGACACCCCACTTTGTGGAAGGTGACGAGCCGGAAGAGATGCACGAACTCATGGCCAGCACTCTGGATGTGGCTATCGAGGCTATTCTGGACATCCAAGATAACGCACGCAACAAGAACGACACCACGCGGCCGCGCTGGCCAATGATCGTTCTCAGGTCCCCCAAGGGTTGGACCGGACCGAAAATGGTCGATGGGCTGCAAGTTGAGGGTACGTTCCGGTCGCATCAGGTACCAATCATCGTGGACGCCGAGCACCCCGATCATCTGGGGCAGCTTGAAAGTTGGATGAGGAGCTACAAGGCAGAAGAACTATTCGACGAGCAGGGCCGGCTCATGCCGGAATTGGCCGAGTTGGCCCCGAGGGGCGACCGCCGGATGGGCGCCAATCCACACGCTAACGGCGGCAAGCTGCTACGCGACCTGCGCATGCCGGACTTCCGGGTACACGCGGTGGATGTGCCTTCACCCGGCGCGGTGGACGGCCAAGACACGCTTGTTCTGGGCAAGTTCCTGCGTGAGGTGGTCAAGCTGAACGATGATCAGCGTAATTTCCGCGTGTTCGGTCCCGATGAGACCCTGTCGAATCTCTTGGATGCGGTATTTGATGTTACTAACCGGCAATGGGACGCGCGAGAACAAGAAAACGATGAATTCCTCGCTTCTGCCGGACGCGTCCTGGACTCGATGTTAAGCGAGCACCAGTGCGAGGGTTGGCTAGAGGGTTATCTGCTCACCGGACGGCACGGGCTGTTCAACTGCTATGAGGCTTTTATTCACATCGTAGATTCGATGTTTAACCAGCACGCCAAGTGGCTGAAGGTCACAGCACAACTGCCGTGGCGCGAAAAGATCGCCTCGCTCAACTATCTGCTCGCCTCTCACGTCTGGCAGCAGGACCACAACGGCTTCACGCATCAGGATCCCGGTTTCCTCGACCACGTCGTCAATAAGAAAGCCGACATCGTACGCGTCTACCTTCCGCCCGACGCCAACTGTCTACTCTCGGTGTTTGATCACTGCCTGCGCAGCCGGCACTATGTGAACGTGGTGGTCGCTGGAAAGCACCCGATGCCCCAGTGGCTGACCATGGAAGAAGCGGTCGTACACTGCACTGAGGGCATCGGCATCTGGCAATGGGCCAGCAACGACCAGGACTCCGAGCCGGACGTGGTCATGGCGTGTTGCGGAGACACGCCCACGCTTGAGATCTTGGCCGCCGTTTCCATCCTGCGCGAGCATCTCCCCGAACTCAAGATCAGGGTAGTCAATGTCGTCGATCTCATGAAGCTGGAGCCCAGTACGGAGCACCCGCACGGGCTGAGCGATAACGATTACGATTCGCTCTTCACCAAGGACAAGCACATAATCTTTGCCTTTCATGGCTATCC
Source organism: uncultured Actinomycetes bacterium (assembly GCA_963775295.1). Lineage (GTDB taxonomy): Bacteria > Actinomycetota > Thermoleophilia > RBG-16-64-13 > RBG-16-64-13 > JAMDEO01. The sequence goes on along the minus strand of CAVZIK010000006.1, from coordinate 3,264,868 downwards.
CTGGCTCATCCACCGGCTGACCTACCGCCGGACCAACCACAACCTGCACGTCCGCGGCTACAAAGAAGAGGGCGACTTCACGTCGGCCTTTGACATAAGGGTGCAGAACGAGCTGGACCGGTTCCACCTGGTGCAGGACGTGGTCGATCGGCTACCGCAGTTGGGCACCAAGGGATCCTATCTGAAGCAAATGATGCACAACAAGCTCATCGAGCACAAGCAGTACATCGCCAAGTACGGCTTGGACTTGCCGGAGATCCGGAACTGGAAATGGGGCAACCCAAGATGAACGCGCCAGAACTCATAGACACTGCGAGAGCCCTCCTCGCCGGCGACAAGGGGTTGCTGGCCATGGACGAGAGCAATCCAACCTGCAATAAACGATTTGCCGCGCTGGGTATTCCCCAGACCATCGAGGCCCGGAGGGCCTACCGGGAGATGATCGTGACGACACCCGGTCTCGGTGAAGCCATCGGCGGAGCGATCCTTTACGACGAGACCATCCGCCAGCGTACGAGCGATGGCAGGCCGTTTCTCCAAGTGATCGCGGGAGCGGGGATCATCCCAGGCATCAAAGTCGACACCGGGGCGAAAGAGCTGGCCGGTCATCCCGGAGAGAAAGTTACCGAGGGTCTGGACGGATTGCGTGACCGCCTAGCCGAGTACTCGGAAATGGGAGCCCGTTTTGCCAAGTGGCGCGCGGTGATCGCCGTGGGCGATTGTCTTCCCAGTCGGGGTTGTATCGAGGCAAACGCGCACGCCTTGGCTCGTTACGCCGCATTGTGCCAGGAAGCCGGACTTGTCCCCATCGTGGAGCCGGAAGTTCTCATGGACGGCGACCACACCCTGGAGCGCTGCGACGAGGTGACCGAGAACGTCCTTCGTGTCGTCTTCCATCACTTGCACCTGCAACGGGTAATTCTGGAGGGGATGCTCCTGAAGCCCAACATGGTGCTTCCGGGCTTGACCTGTCCCCGGCAAGAGACGGTGGACGAAGTAGCCGACGCCACTGTGAGGTGTCTGTTACGTGCCGTCCCCGCGGCCGTTCCCGGGATTGCGTTTCTATCGGGCGGTCAACCCGCTGAACTGGCCTCGGCTAGGTTGAACGCCATGAATGTTCGCTTCAAGTCACGCCTGCCTTGGGCGCTGGCGTTTTCGTTTGCCCGGGCCATCCAGCAGCCCGCTCTGGAGATTTGGCAAGGCGAGGAGGCCAACGTGCCCGCGGCTCAGCAAGCGCTCTCTCATCGAGCCCGGTGCAACCGGGCTGCGCGCCGGGGAGAATACAGTGCGGCGATGGAAAGGGAGTGAACATGGCAACAAGTATCGAGCCGGTCACCACCCTTGCGGCATGGCAGGCTCTCGAAGCTCACTACCCGAAGGTCCGGGACCTGCATCTTCGACGGCTCTTCGCGGATGACCTCAAGCGTGGGGAACGCATGACGGTTGAGGCCGTCGGCATCTACTTCGACTACTCCAAGCACCGCGTCACCGACGAGACACTCCGGCTTCTTCTACAACTGGCCGAGGAGTCCGGCCTGCGGGCTCGCATCGATGCCATGTTTCAGGGCGAGAAGATCAACGTCACGGAGAAGCGAGCCGTGCTACACGTGGCCCTGCGCGCCCCTCAGGGACAATCCATCGTCGTGGACGGCGAAGACGTGGTGCCTCAGGTCCACGCGGTGCTGGACAAGATGGCCGACTTCTCGGCCCGGGTGCGAAGCGGGGAATGGAAGGGCCATACTGGCAAGCCAATTCGCAACGTTGTCAATATCGGCATAGGGGGGTCCGATCTGGGACCGGTGATGGCGTACGAAGCGTTGCGGCATTACAGCCGGCGCGACCTGACCTTTCGCTTCGTCTCCAACATTGACGGCACCGACTTCGTCGAGGCCACTCGTGATCTCGACCCCGAAGAGACGCTATTTGTCATCTCGTCGAAGACCTTCACCACGTTGGAGACGATGACGAATGCGCACTCGGCCCGCGACTGGGTTCTCGAGACCCTGACCCATCCCGCTGCCGTCGCCAGGCATTTCGTCGCGGTCTCAACCAACGCCGAGGAAGTAGCGAGGTTCGGCATCGACGCCGAGAACATGTTCGAGTTCTGGGATTGGGTCGGCGGTCGGTACTCAATGGACTCCGCGATCGGTCTCTCCACGATGATCGCCATCGGTCCCGAACACTTCCGCGCCATGCTGGCCGGCTTCCACGAGATGGACGAGCATTTCCGCACCGCCCCTTTCGAGCGTAACGCGCCCGTGCTCATGGGACTCCTGGGCCTCTGGTACAACAATTTCTTCGGTGCGCAGACCGTGGCGGTTCTCCCATACGAGCAGTACTTGAAACGCTTTCCGGCATATCTCCAGCAGTTGACGATGGAGAGCAACGGCAAGCACGTCACCCTTGATGGGACGGAAAGCCTTTGCCAGACCGGGCCCATCTACTGGGGGGAGCCGGGCACCAATGGCCAGCATTCCTTCTACCAGCTGATTCATCAGGGAACCAAGCTCATCCCGTGCGACTTCATCGGGTTTCTCCAGCCGCTCAACTCTCTGGGCCGTCACCACGACTTGCTCCTGGCCAACGTGTTTGCCCAGGCGGAAGCGCTGGCATTCGGCAAAACACCGCAGGAGGTCAGCGCCGAGGGCACACCGGAATGGCTGGTGCCGCACAGAACCTTCGAAGGCAACCGCCCGTCCAGCACAATCCTCCTCGAACGGCTGACTCCGGCGGCGCTGGGGAAGCTTGTCGCTCTGTACGAGCACAGCGTCTTCACTCAAGGGGCCATTTGGGGCATCGATTCGTTCGACCAGTGGGGGGTTGAACTGGGGAAGGCGCTGGCAGCGCGCATCATTCCCGAACTTCAGACCGGAGCCGCGGGACAGCTCGAGCACGATAGTTCGACCAACTCCCTCATCCGGCGCTACCTGAGATCTAAGGAGTTGTGACCTGTACCACGGGCGCAAAAGAAGAGGCCCCGCATGAAAGAGCAGGAAGGCAGCAGCAAGAACAAGCCCGAGCCAGCGCAGGGGGGAAAACCCGAGTCCAAGGACGATCTGAAGTCCATTCCCATGCCGGAACTGCAGGCGAAGTTGGGCTCATCACCGGAGGGCCTCACTCAGGTTGAGGCGGAGAAACGGCTTACCCAATATGGCCCTAACGAGATCGAAGAAAGGAAAGCTAATCCGTTCCTCAAGTTCCTCACCTATTTTTGGGGTCCCATTCCGTGGATGATCGAAGCGGCCGTGATCCTTTCGGCGGTAGCCCGGCATTGGCCGGACTTTGGCATCATCCTCGTTCTGCTTCTGGCCAACGCCGTGGTCGGGTTCTGGGAAGAACATCAAGCCGGCAACGCCATCGCCGCCCTGAAGGCCAAGTTGGCAATCCAGGCCAGGGTGAAGCGCGACGGGAAGTGGACCACCCCGGCGCCGCGGGAGTTGGTGCCCGGCGACGTCATCCGCGTGCGTTTGGGCGACATCGTGCCGGCCGATGCGCGCCTGCTCGATGGCGACCCGGTGGAGGTGGATCAATCTGCGTTGACGGGTGAATCTCTTCCCGCCACGCGCAAGGCGGGTGAGCCCGTGTTCTCAGGATCGATTATCCGCCAGGGCGAGATCGACGCCATGGTCTACGCTACCGGTGGGCACACCTACTTCGGCAAGACGGCGCAACTGGTGCAGGAAGCGCACACCGTCAGCCATTTCCAGCGTGCCGTTCTGAAGATCGGCGATTACCTCATCATCCTCGCGGTGGCTCTGGTGGTGGTCATCATCACCGTCGGGCTCTTTCGCGGCGATCCCATCCTCACCACGCTTCAGTTTGCCCTGGTGCTCACGGTCGCCGCCATTCCCGTGGCCATGCCCACCGTGCTCTCCGTGACCATGGCGGTGGGCGCCCGCCTGCTGGCCAAAAAAGAGGCCATCGTGACACGGTTGGCAGCCATCGAGGAGTTGGCGGGCGTGGACGTGCTCTGCTCCGACAAGACAGGAACCCTCACTCAGAACAAGCTCACCCTAGGTGACCCCTTCAGCGTGAATGACATCCCGGCCGACCAGGTCATTCTCTGCGCCGCGCTAGCTTCGCGAGCCGAAGACAAAGACACCATCGACATGGCCGTGCTGGCCGGTTTGAAAGATGACCAGGCCTTGAAGGACTATCCGGTACTCCACTTCCAACCGTTCGACCCGGTGCACAAGCGCACCGAGGCCACCGTCAAGGGCCCGGACGGAAATGAGTTCAAGGTAAGCAAGGGCGCGCCGCAGGTGATCTTGGAGTTGTCGGCCGATGCCGGGCAGTTGAGGGGCGCCGTCGAAGAAGCCATCAACGAGTTTGCGACGCGCGGCTTCCGCTCGCTCGGTGTGGCTCGGGCGGTCCGGCAGGGACCCTGGCAATTTCTCGGGGTGTTGCCGCTTTTCGACCCGCCCCGTGAAGAAGCCAAAGCGACCATCGCGACCGCCGGCCAGATGGGAGTGGACGTCAAGATGGTCACGGGCGATCAGGTGGCCATCGCCCGGGAAACCGCCGAGAAATTGGGGATGGGGACAAATATTCTCGACGCCAGCGGCTTCGGCGACACCAAGCATCACGAGACTGCACGGCTGGCGGAGTCCATCGAAGAGGCAGACGGATTTGCCCAGGTGTTCCCCGAACACAAGTTCCACATAGTGGACGTCCTGCAACAACGCGGCCACATCGTCGGCATGACAGGTGACGGGGTAAACGACGCCCCGGCGCTCAAAAAGGCCGACTGCGGCATCGCCGTTTCGGGCGCCACGGACGCGGCGCGGGCGGCGGCGTCCATCGTGCTACTCACCTGCGGCCTGTCGGTGATCATAGACGCCATCAAAGAGAGCCGGAAGATCTTCCAGCGCATGAACAGCTATGCCATGTATCGCATCGCCGAGTCGCTGCGCGTGCTCTTCTTTATGGCGCTCGCGATCCTGGTGTTCAACTTCTATCCGCTGACCGCGGTGATGATCGTCATGCTCGCCTTGCTCAATGACGGGGCGATCCTGTCCATCGCCTATGACAACGTTCATTACAAAGACAAGCCCGAGTCATGGAACATGCGCGAGGTGCTGGGGATCGCTACAGTGCTGGGCCTCATCGGTCCCGTGGCCGCGTTTGGCCTGTTCTATCTGGGCGACCGAGTCTTTGACTTCGACCATGCGCACATCCAAACGTTGATGTACCTGATGCTCTCCGTCGCCGGACACCTGACCATTTTTCTGACGCGCACCCGTGGCCCCTTTTGGTCGATACGCCCTGCCCGGATTCTATGGGCCGCAGTACTCGGCACGCAAATCGTCGCGACCTTGATAGCGGTTTACGGGCTGTTCATGACTCCCCTCGGCTGGGGCTGGGCGCTCTTCGTGTGGGGCTATGCTCTGGTATGGTTCCTCGTGAATGACCGTGTCAAGCTGATCGCCTATCGGGTGTTTGACCCCACGAAAGCTCCTTTGTTGGCCAAGAAGCCGCGCGACCTCAGATCGCAAATCGCCACACGGGCCTACGAACTCTACGAGCAACGAGGCCGGCGCGAAGGCCAAGCAGGCCGAGACTGGCTCCAGGCGGAGCGCGAGATTCGGAAAGATGAGTCACCAAAGTGAACGATTGACATCTGAATCCAGAGGGCAATAGCTTTGTTCCGGGACGCTCGAGCCTAAGCGGATCCGGGGTTTTGAGACAGTCTTGCCGGGGAATCTGGCGAGTGTTCCTAGGTGGGACGTCATCATGCCCTTTCGCCCAAGGGGAGGCAACGTCGCCTTGGTTGTGGAGGGAGCCTCACAGAACTTCGCGCGCTGTCAGGGGGCCGATAGTGGGAGCAATCCAGTCGGATGCGTTGGTGATCTTTGGTGCCACAGGGGATCTTGTCCACAAACAGATCTTTCCGGCGCTCCAAGGCCTGGTCCTCGATGAGGGGCTCAATGTTCCGGTCATCGGTGTGGCAAGGTCTCCTTGGACTCTGGACCATCTGAAAAAGCGGGCCGAGGACAGCATCGAACGATACGGCGCCTTCGAGCCCGAGGCCTTTCGCAGCCTTGCGAACTTGCTCCAGTATGTCTCCGGTGACTATGGCGCCCCGGATACCTATACCAAGATCAAGGAAGCGCTGGGGGGAGCTCGGCGGCCGCTCTTCTATATGGCCGTTCCGCCGAGTGTTTTCCCGGTCGTAGCCGGTTCGCTGGCCGCTTCCGGCTGTGTATCCGGGGCTCGGGTGGTGGTCGAGAAGCCCTTTGGGCATGATCTGACTTCGGCCCAAGAACTGAACCGGACGCTCCACGAACACTTCCCGGAATCGGCGATCTTTAGAATCGATCATTTCCTTGGAAAGGAACCGGTTCAGAACATCACCTATGTCCGCTTCGCAAATCCAATGCTCGAGCCGATCTGGAACCGTGACCACGTGCGGACCATCCAGATCACGATGGCAGAGGATTTCGGGGTGAAGGATCGAGGCTCGTTCTACGAGCAAGCGGGCACGATCCGTGACGTCGTTCAGAACCACCTGCTGCAAGTGCTGGCCGTTCTTGCCATGGACCCACCTGCCGGCTGGAACCAGGAGGCCTACCGTGGCGAGAAGACTCGGTTGATGAAAGCCATCCGTCCCATCGAGCCGGCTGGCGTGGTCAGGGGCCAGTACCTGGGATATCGCTCGACGCCCGGTGTCGCTGCCTCCTCCACCGTGGAGACCTATGTTGCCATGCGGGCTTTCATCGACAATTGGCGCTGGGCGGATGTGCCCATCTACATCCGTGCAGGCAAGGAGATGGCCACCACCGCCACCGAAGTCATCGTGGAATTCAAACGGCCTCCCCGGGAGACCTTCGGCGAGATCGTGTCGCCGTTTTCCAGCCATCTGCGGGTGCGCGTCAGTCCGGATGTCGCGATAGGCATGGGAATGCGCGTGAAGGTGCCGGGAGAGCGGATGGTCGGCCGAAATGTCGAACTTGCTCTGGTTTCCTGCCCCCGTGACGAGAAGCCCCCCTATCAGCGGTTGTTCGCAGATGCCATGCGCGGCGACCCCGAGCTCTTTGCCAGTCAGGGCGGGGTGGAAGCGGCCTGGCGGGTCGTCGATCCCGTGCTGGGGGATGCGACGCCTTTCTATGCATATGAACCCGGCACGTGGGGGCCGGTCGAAGCAGAAGAACTGATCGGAGGCGACGGTCCCTGGGTGGATCCGGTCCCTCAGAAGGGGATAACCGAATGTCTCAGCGACTCAGGTGTTGCTCACGGCGATAAGTGACTGTTCGGGCGAAAATGTCCGAGCAAAGCCGACGGTGGGTCGCGCATCTGCGTTCGGCTGTTCCGCTACTCCATGAAGGGCATGACCACGCCCTTGATATAGCCGGGCGTCAGGCTCAGATTGGCTTCAAAGGCCTGGCCGATGTCCTCCAGCCTGTACTTGTGGGTGACCAGCTTCTCCATCGGGTAGATGCCGGCCTTCAAAGCCCACATCGCCCGCTCCAACTCGCTCTGGTAGTTGGTAGACATGCCGATTCCCTGGGGGCTGTAGATGATCGGGGACTTGATCCAGTTGAACAACTCGTAGGTATCCGGCGCTTGATGCCAGCCTACGAGGATCACCTTGGCTCGATTGTTCTTGATGACATCCCCGGTCATCTTGATGCCTATGGGGCGTCCGACAACCTCGATTGCCACGTCGACTCCGCGTCCCCCGGTGATCTGCATTACCTCCTCGACTACATCCACCTTCTTGGGATTGAGCGTGATGGTGGCCCCCAGTTCCCTTGCCAGTTCCAGGCGCTCGTCATCGAGGTCGACCACAATGTACTCACGCAGCTTGGGAGAGGAGACTCCGGCGATGATGCCCAGGCCCATAAAGCCTGCCCCAACCTGGAAGACATAGTCGCCGAATTCCGGCGTAGTTGTCCGCGCGATGGACATTAGGCTCATCAGGGGTTCGCCCAGGGCATATTCGAAGGGGATCCCATCAGGGATCTTCTCGATTATGAAGCCGTGCCCGCGGTGTGTTGGGCTGGTGGGATCGACGGCCACATACTCGCAGTATGCGTCATCGGCGAAGTAGCCGGTGATCCGGTCGCCCACCTCGAAGCCCTTCACCAGCCTACCTACCTCCACCACGGTTCCGCCGGGCTCATGTCCGGCACGGCGGGGGAAGGGGTTGATCTGCTTCATTTCCTCTGACCAGGAGTCCTTGTACCCCGACATGTCGCTCGAGCAGACTCCACAGGCTTCGATCTTGACCAACATCTGGCTGTCGGTGATCTCCGGGGTGGGGATCTCGCGTATCTCAAATTGTCTGGGCGCCACGATGAAGGCTGCTCTCATCTGGGGTGCTCTCCTTCTGACTCACTTGTTGACGGCCATTACTAGACTAGACGTCGCTTCCGCCTCACGTCAAAGAGGAATTGAGACGAGGCAGGAAGTCTGCGGCGAGTCCCAGTCTGAGTACAATGGCCGTGTGACCAACCCCACACTCAAACGGTCGGCTTATCTGCCCCTCGTGGCGCTCGCCTTCTTGGCGCTTATCTGGGGCTACAACTGGGTCGTCATGAAAGTCGGGGTGCGGTATTCCGATCCCTTTGTCTTCGCGGCCCTCCGCAACTTCCTCGCAAGCGTCGCCCTTTTCGCGGTCGTGGTTCTCCGCCGTGGTCCGCTACGTCCCAAAGCCTTCTGGTGGACGGCGCTGTATGGGATCTTTCAGACAAGCCTCACAGGCCTCATGGTGTGGGCGATATACCTTGGCAGCGCCGGCAAGGTTTCGGTCCTCAATTACACCATGCCCTTCTGGTTGCTCATGATCGCCTGGCCGGTATTGGGCGAGCGCATCCGGGGCGTGCAGTGGGTCGCGGTGGTGCTCGCCTTGGCGGGTCTGCTCCTGGTTCTCGCCCCGTGGAACCTCGGCGGCGTCTGGGCGAGCGTGCTTGCCGTGGGAGGGGGCATCTCTTGGGCGATAGCCTCCGTGATCGTGAAGATCATACGGAAGCGTCACCAGGTGGACATTCTGTCCTTCACTGCGTGGCAAGCGCTACTCGGGTCCGTGCCCTTGGTGGCGGTGGCCTTGCTTGTCGCCAGGCATGCCCCGACCTGGACGAGTAGCTTCATCGCGGCCCTTGTCTACAACGTGATAGCGGGTAGTGTGGTGGGCCTGCTGCTGTGGCTGTATATCTTGGACAGCCTGCCGGCCGGCACGGCGGGCATCAACGCCTTGGCCATACCCGTGGTGGGCGTTCTATCCGCCTGGCTGCAACTGGGGGAGAGGCCGGGAGCTTTAGAAGCCGTGGGCATGGCCCTGATTGTGGCGGGGCTGGCTGTTCTTGCCGCATGGGGATTTTGGCGCAGCCGGTGGACCCAAATCTCGCGGGCTGCGCTAGAGACCCCGCGTGTCAGGGCCGGGGGGTAGGAGAGCCTCGCTCAAAACCATGATCCTCGGGTTGCTCGGCGCCGGCGTAACGCCGCCCCATTTCTTTGTGGGCGACTGGGTCGCTGGAATGTGCGCTTGGCCGCCATTGGATTGGCGCTGGCCTACATCCAAGGCGCCGTCTTTCGCCCAGCGGCTTCTCCAGGGCTTCAGTTCTCTGAGCTGGAGTTGTAACATAAGAAGCGCTAACTGGTCTTGTTGTATCGGATTTCATCTGTCAGCGGAGCCCGGTGATGGATACTGGAGTTGGTATCCGAAACAGGACCTTCAGGATGCATAAGGGTTCGCACCAGCGACATAAGGACGACGCTGGTTGACTGGGCCGCTGGCCCGGCCGGGAACCCAGAGGCTGCCGTCTTCGGCAAGCAGGAAAGGAGAGCAATCGAGAATGGCAGAAGGGGAACAGAGGAAAGCGGACGTCAAGCCCGAGAAGACCGTCATGAGAGCGCTGGCTTTGGGAGGGATGCTCGGCGGCGGCGGCGAGTGCGCGCTCGACGTGAAGAACGGAAAGGTCCTACGAATCCGGCCTTTCCATTACGACTGGAAGTACAAACCAGAGTCGATGCGCCCTTGGAAGATAGAGCGCAATGGCGAGACCTTCGAACCGCTCATGAAGTCTCTGCCGGGTCCCTACTCTCTGGCCTACAAGAAACGCACGTTCTCTCCCAACCGGATCAAGTACCCCATGAAGCGGGTGGACTGGGATCCCAACGGCGAGCGCAACCCGCAGAACCGTGGCATCAGCAAGTACGTGCGTATTTCCTGGGATGAAGCCACCGACATCATCGCGAGCGAGATCAACAGGATCCATGAGCAGTATGGCCCCCTGGGCATCCTTGTGCAGGGTGACGGACACGGCGAATGCCAGACCATCCACACGCCTCACGGTCACTCCGCCAGGCTCCTCGACATGATGGGCGGGTTTACCCAACAGGTCCGCCAGCCCGACAGCTGGGAGGGCTGGTATTGGGGCTCCAAACACGTCTGGGGCCAGGGGTTCCAGGGCATGTTGGCGCCGAACGGCAACCTCGTCAAAGATATCAGCGAGAATACCGAACTGAACCTGTTCTGGGGCTGCGACCCGGAAACCACCCCCTGGGGTTTCACCGGGCAGTACGCCACCCGTATCTGCCAGTTCTGGAAGCGGGCCGGCATCGAGGCTGTCTACATCTGTCCCGAACTCAACTACGGCGCGGCCATCCATGCCGACAAGTGGATCCCTGTGCTGCCGAACACCGACGCAGCCTTGCAGCTTGCCATTATCTACACGTGGCTGACCGAAGACACCTGGGACAAGGAATACGTGGCCACTCATGCCGTGGGCATGGACAAGATCGCCGACTACGTCCTGGGCAGGGAAGACGGAGTCCCCAAGACGCCCGCGTGGGCCGCAACCAAGTGTGCCGTGCCGCCGTGGACAATTAAGGCGCTGGCGCGCAAGTTCGCCAAGCAGGTTACCTCCATCATCCACTATTTCGGCGGGTCGATGGTACGTGGTCCGTTCTCGCACGAGCCCGGACGGCTGGAATGTGTCCTTCTTGGCATGCAGGGCTTGGGCAAACCTGGCGTATGGCAGTGGCAGATCAGCTATGCGGGTATGCCACGCGCCGAGGGCATCAAGAGCAACCGCTTCTTCAACCCGGCGATGCCGGAGCGCATCCGCACCCCGACACGCACCAGTTCCGATGCCTGGGGCAAGCAGCTCATCCCGAAGACCATGATCCAGGAAGCGATCTTCGAGGGCAAAGCCGTGTTTCACGGCTCCGGCGGTCAGGAATCGCTCACGGAGGACCAGTTCATCCGCTATGACTACCCGATCGCGGAGGAAGACGGGGGCACGGAATTCCACATGATCTGGAGCGACACCCCCTGCCGCATCACGTGCTGGAACCACGGCAACTGGACCATCGATTCGTATCGTTCGCCCAAGGTCGAGACCTACATCGTCCAACACCCGTGGCTTGAGAACGACACCCTGTACGCGGATATCATCCTGCCCGCGAATACCACTCTCGAGGTCGAGGACATCGTCACCAACACTCGCCAGGGCCCGCACTTCCAGACTATGTGGATCCAAGAGCAGGCCTGTCAGCCCATCGGCGAGTCCATGAGCGACTACGAGGTAGTGGTCGAGGTTGCCAAAAAGCTGGGCATGGAGCAGCAGTTCACCGAGGGCAAGGATCTGCGCACGCTTGAGAAGGAAGTGTTCGACGCCATGGAAGGCGAGCACTTCATGAGCTTCGATGAGTTCGTGGACAAGAAGTACCTCGTCTTTCCCACCGCTGAGGATTGGGAGAAAGACACCATCGGTATCCGTCCGTTCTACGAGGACCCGGACAACAATCCGCTGGATACGCCCACCGGCAAGCTGGAGTTCTACTCAGAGAAGCTGGCCAAGTTCTTCCCCACCGACAACGAGCGGCAGCCCTATCCCAAGTGGTACGAGCGGACCGAGACCCACGACGAGCGTGTCTCGAGCGAGCGAGCCGACATGTTCCCGTTGCTTCTCATGTCGAACCATGGCCGCTGGCGTACACATGCCCAGTGTGACGACATCACCTGGACGCGCGAGATCGCTACCTGCAAGGTCCACGGTTTTGATGGCTACAAATACGAGCCCGTTTGGATCAACCCCGCCGACGCGGCCGCCCGCGGCATCAAAGACGGAGATGTGTGCAAGGTCTTCAATGAGCGGGGCATCGTGCTTTGCGGCGCGCGGGTGTGGGAACGGATGATGGTCGGCGTCGCCTACGTCGACCACGGCGCTCGCCACGACCCCATCGGTCCGAAGATCGACCGGGGCGGTGCGATCAACGTCATCTCGCCGCACGGCCTCACTTCCAAGAACGCGTGCGGCCAGGCCACGAGCGGCTACCTCGTGGATGTACAACCCGTATCGGGTGAGGAGTGGGACAAGTGGCGTCGGGAGTACCCCGAGGCCTTCGCCCGCCCGTACGACCACGCCGCGGGGCTCCGCATGGATGCCTGGATCGAAGGAGGGAAGGCTTAGATGAAAGCTTTCGTGATCGACATTGCCCTGTGCAACGGCTGCTACGCGTGCCAGATCGCGTGCAAGGACGAGCATGTCGGCAACGACTGGACGCCTATCGCTAAGCCTCAGCCTGATACGGGCCAGTTCTGGATGCGTCTGACCGAGCACATCAGAGGTACCGTCCCCAAAGTGAAGATGCACTACGTGCCTCGCCTGTGCAACCACTGCCGTGAAGCCACCTGCATGTCGGCGTGTCCCGTCGAGGGCGCTATCTATCGGCGTGAGGACGGCCTCGTGATCATCGACCCGGAGAAGTGCACCGGGTGCAAGGCATGCGCGGACGCCTGCCCGTACGACGCCATCTTCATAAATGAAGGTCTCAACGTGGCGCAGAAGTGCACGGGCTGTGCCCACCTTCTCGACGGCGGCGAGTGGACAGTGCCGCGCTGTGTCGATCAGTGCCCCACCGAAGCCATCAAGTTCGGCGAGGAATCGGAATTTGCCGCGGAGATCGCGCGGGCGGAGGTGCTGCTACCCGAGTCGGGTAATCAACCCCGTGTCTACTATCTGAACATGCCCAAGAAGTTCATCGGGGGTACCGTTTACGATCTCGTCGCCGAAGAGATCGTCGAAGGCGCCACCTGCACGTTGAAGCCCGTTGGCGGCGGCGCGGCCTTGACCACACACACCAACGACTTTGGTGACTTCTGGTTCGAGGGTCTGGGGGTCGGCATCTACGACCTCGAGATAGCCGCGTCGGGCTTCACCAACAAGAGCTTTAGTGCCCTGAGTACGGACGTGGACGTGAATCTAGGGGACATCCCTCTGTCCTAGTTTCCGGCACCACTGCCCCTCGAGCGGCATGAGCATCGGAGCGGCCTCGGTCCAGTTCGCCTAGCGACGGGACCGAGGCCGCGACCGTCTGCCCTCAAGGAGTACACCTGTTGGGCAGCGATTCTCCGGTAGATGGCTAGTGGTGGCTGAGACGTCCGCCGTAGAAGCCTTCGGCCACTGCGGCAGCGATAAGACAGGCGCAAAAGAAGAAGAAGGCGTAGTGTTCGACCGGACGGGTGTCTCGGCCCACCGAATACAGGCTCAGTCTCCAGGCAGAGAGCGCGACACTCAGGCCCAGCATCCCGACACCCAGGTAGATCTTGCGCCGGAAGATTCTGGTCAACGCTCCCCGGTAGTGCCGCTTCCAAGTAAGCCAGCCGCTCACCGTCGCGGGTATCATCGAGGCGGCCCCTGTAAGCACGCATACCGTGGTCGCTGCCTCAAAACCGCTTTGAAACATGAAGAGATGAAGCACTTGAAAGAGAAAGGCGGTCCCAAAGAGCGAGATGGGAAAATGGGTGAGGGCCACGTGCCAGTGGACGCGAAGTCGCTTTTCTGGTCGATCCGGGGATTGGTGAAGCGGTTGTTCGCTTGTTCTGGGCTGCTGCATAGTTAGTCCCTACTACCCCGCGAGCGAGATTCTCACACGGCGTCCCCTGGCGCCACCTTCTATTGGCGGGTGAGATTCCGTCCTTCCCTGTCCAGTTCGTGCTGGGGCGTCTGTCTCCGGATTGCTCCTCAGCTCACCCGCCGTTCCACCCGACGGTTCAACGCATTCGCTGAACACTGGCCTTGACACCGCCACCGCTTATGTGAACCTTAGGTCTCCTCCGGCAACCTTGCTGGGCGGGCAACCGCTACAGAACAAACGACCCAGAGGCACAGGTGAGTATGAAAAGACTGTGCAGAATATTCACCCCGCCCGAGAGGTTCATTTCCTCGCCACCCACGAGACGGAGGTCGGCCGGCACCCGAGCGAGCATGGTTTCCACACGTTCGGGTGAGAGAGCCGGGCGGGGAGTGGTGCCGTCGACGACCTGGGCGTCCTTCTGGTGCGCTCGAACCTCTGCTCCGGTCTCCTGGACAATCTCCGGCAGGCCGCCGAAGTGGTCGATGTGGTGATGGGTGATGATGGTCCGCCGGATGGCCCCGGGGCAAGACAGGGGCCCTGGTACCCGGGCTACCACTGATCGTAATGCACTCGATTGGCGTCGAAGCGGTCCGCGGCCGGATGCGACTCGGCAGCATAACCAACCGAGATCAACGATAGCGGGATAATGTGCTCGGGGAGCCTCAGGAGCTGCCGGACGCCCTTCACCCGTTCCTCGGTCGGGTAGACCCCGAGCCAGACCGCTCCCAAGCCCCCTTCGTGTGCAGCCAGCAGCACATTCTCGGTAGCCGCCGAACAGTCCTGGACCCAGTAGTCTGAGTACTTAAGGCCGGTCAGGTCCCCGCAGACCGCGATTACCACTGAAGCGTGCGGTGTCATGGCCGCATAAGGATGAACCGTGGGAATACGATCAAGGATCTCTTGACTTCTCACGACCACAAAGCACCAGGGCTGCTGGTTGCCGGCGGAGGGAGCGCTCATCGCGGCCTTTAAGAGTTCGGTAACCTGGTCCTCCGTAACCTTCTGGCCGGTGTACTTGCGGACGCTGCGACGGTCTAGGATGGTGCTCACACGCTCCCCCAATAGTTGTCTGCCTCGATGGAACACAACTACCCCTTGGCCGGCGATCCCGAAACTGTGCCGGCTACCCCTTGGCCGTGTCGCTCCGGCGCCGGGGCCCGACCAGTGAGGCCCCGACTCCAAGGACGCAGAGCCCCGTGAAGATCAAGAAAGTCATGCGGACGCCCCTCAGTACCAGCGGGTAGTCTGCCGGCCGGATGGCCTCCCGCCCTACCTCCAGGGCCAACACGAGAGTCGCGACTCCCATGCTCATGCTCATTCCGGCCTGGCGCACGGTGGCAAGGGTGGCTGAGGCCACGCCCACAAAGCGCGTCTCCACGCTGCCCATGATCGTGTGCGTAATCGGCGTCGAGAAGAATGCGAAACCCAGCCCAAGCACGCAGAGCATCGTGATGATGTACCAATACGGCGTCGTGGTTCCCGCGAAACTCAATCCCAGCAGGCCGAGCACGCACGCCACCATGCCCAAGGAGGCCACATATCTTGCTTCCACCCGGTCAGCCAGTCGACCGGCTGACCGGAGAGAGAGCCGCCTGGACGAAGGTGCCGGTCACCAGCACCAAACCGGCCGTCTGCGGATCGAGCCCGCGGTTGTACTGCAGATAGAGGCTCATGACAAAGACCATGGCGAAGGTGGCGCTGTAGCTGATGAAGGCGGCAGCATTTGAGAAGGCAAACACGCGGTTTCGGCGGAGTAGGTCGACGTCAAGAAGAGGGTCGGCCGCCCGGGTCTCCCACCAGAGGAATGCTGCCAGGCCGGCGATCCCCGCGGCTACGAGGATGGCGCCGGCGATGTCCGGCAGAAGAGAGAACCCCAGAAGGACCGCGGTCAACGATAGGGCGTAACCGACGGATCCAAGAACGTCGAAGTGGGCGCGCTTGGGCTCCCGCCAATCCACATGCCGCAGTTTCCAGAGAGGCAGCCCCACGTTCACCAGACCGAGCGCGCCCACCACCAGAAAGAGACCCCGCCAGCCCAGATTGTGGATGATAAGACCGCCGAGCACAGGGCCGAGAGTGAGACCCATGTAGATTCCGGCGACGTTCAGTCCGAGCGCTCTACCCCGGGATGCGGGCGGATAGGCGAGGATGACGAGAGCGGTGGAAGTCGCCCCGCCGATCGCCAGCCCCAAGCCGTGGACGGCTCTCAAGGCGATGAGGATGCCGGCCGAGGGCGCAAAAGCGCTTGCGAAGGAGATGACGGTGAAGACGATCATGCCCCAGATGAAGAGGCGCATCCGGCCATACAGGTCGGCAATCCGGCCCGCCGGCAGCAGGGTGGCTGCGCCTACCAGCATGTAGGAGAGGGAGATCCAGCCGAGCATCACCGCCGACACGTTGAATTCCGACTCGATCAACGGGAGCGCGACATTGACGGCGGACATCATGAAGGCAACCAAGAACCCGCCAAGGGTTGCCACGACAAGGATCATAGTGCGGTTCGGGTTATTCTGCTGTGTCTGGAGCGTATTCGTCTTGTTCATCCCCACCAGCCTACCAGTAGGGCGGGGAACGTGCCCGCTGCCGGCACCGAGATGCCATCTTCCACACTCTGGAAGGCAGACATTTCGCGATGACATCTCCAAGGGGTCGATCCAATGTCCCTTGCTGTAGAATACTGCAGCGCGCTGCCTTTGCCCGGATGGAGGGCTGATGGAAGTTATCGGGACCGTCTTATCCGATGTGCCGCTGCTTAAGGTTGTCGGAGTCGTCGATCACCTGACGGCATCCGCGTTGGAAGACAGCTTGCACCAAGCTCTTGGAAACGATGGCGCCTACCTGCTCATCGATCTCAGCGGCTGTCCCTACATCGACAGCGGCGGTCTTTCCGTGCTGCTGTTCGCCTGTCGTAAGGTGCGAGATAAAGGCTGGGTCGGAGTCATCGGGCCGGGTGCGAACCTTCTTCGTTTGTTTCAGATCGTCGGCCTTACGGCGAACCGGGGCTTTCGCGTCTTTGCAGGTCATGAAGAAGCCCGGGCTGCGCTGCAGGAATGAAGCAGCAGCCATCACAAATCGTTCTCGCCGCCGACCTGGTCGAACTCTCGAGGGCGAGAGAGCATGTGGAAGAAATCGGGCGAATGGCCGGCTTGCCGGAGGCCCGTCTCTTCGATCTGCAGGTGGCCGTGTCCGAGGCTGTCGCCAATGCCATCGAGCACGCCTCAAGTCAGGTCGAGCTCGTCACCTGGATCCTGCCCGATCGCCTGATCGTTGAGATCACAAACGACGGGGATTTCCAGCCGGGACTCTACAAGGATGATCATCACCGCAGGCGCGGACTTGGACTTCCCCTCATGGTTTCCCTGGCCGATCAAGTCCATGTATCGAGACTGCCCCAGGATAGGACCCGGGTCTCGTTGACCTTTTTTCTGGAGGCTCACAGCCACTGGGACCCGACACGGTTGGGCGACGCGCACAGCGTTCAAGGCGCAGCTCCGAATTCGACCGGCGAGACTGAAGCGCGGGAAGCGGAGGACCGATATCGGAATCTTGTGGATCTCAGCCCGGATGCGATCCTCGTCAACCTGGACGGCGCCTACGTCTTTGCGAACCCGGCTGCGGCTAACCTTTTCGGCGCCGGTTCACCAAGCGAGGTCGTTGGCAGAAGCGTGTTACGGCACGTCCATCCCGAGGATCGGGAACTTGTGGCCGAGCGTACCGGCCAAATCCTCTCGGGGGCCATATCTCCCCCCCGGGAGGTTCGGTTGCTGCGTCTGGATGGGGCTCCGGTCACCGTCGAGGTTACAGGGTCGAGGGTGGAGTTCGGTGGAAGACTCGCGGTGCAGGTGGTCATGCGGGACATCTCCGAGCGCAAGCAGGCCGAGGAGGGACTGAGGGAGACGCAAGACCGCGTACGCCGCAAACTGGCAAGTCTTCTCTCGCCCGGGGGAGACATAGGCGAGTTGGAGCTTGCCGACATCATCGACTCTTCCGCGCTCCAATCCTTCCTGGATGATTTCAACCGCCTTGCGTGTATCCCGCTCGCCATTATCGATCTTGAAGGTAACGTCCTCGTCGGCTCCGGATGGTCTGAGATCTGCACGAGGTTTCATCGCGTGCATCCCCAAACTCGTATGAATTGCATCGAGAGTGACACCCTTCTCACCACCGGTGTTCCAGAAGGCGAGTTCCATCTCTACAAATGTAAGAACCATATGTGGGATGTCTCTACTCCCATTTTCGTGGGCGGAAAGCATGTGGGCAATGTGTTCTCCGGGCAGTTCTTCTTCGAAGAAGAGCCAATCGACCGGGATCTCTTCCGCTCTCAGGCGCAGACCTATGGATTTGACGAGCAGGAGTACCTCGCTGCTCTGGACTGCGTTCCCCGCCTCAGCCGGGAGGCGCTCGAGACGGGTATGGGCTTCTTTGCCAAGCTTGCCCAGATGGTGTCAAGAGAGAGTTACAGCAGCATTACTCTGGCCCGAGCCGTTGCTGAACGTGACACTCTTCTTGAATCGCTCAGGGTGAGTGAGGAGCGCTTCCGTTTGATGTTCGAACGCCACAACGCGGTGATGCTTCTTGTCGATCCAAAGACCGGCGCCGTTGTCGATGGCAACGCTGCCGCCGCCCGATTCTACGGCTATTCCCGGGACCAGTTGCGCACCCTTAGCATCCACGACCTAAACGAACTGCCGCGTGAGGAAGTGGCCGCCGAGTACGGTAAGGCGGTGGCTGAGCAGCAGAATGACTTCGTCTTTCCCCACCGGGCGGCGGGAGGCGAGAGAAGGTGGGTGGAGGTGCACTCAGCGCCAATCGAGGTGCAGGGTGATGAGCTGCTCTTTTCTGTCATCCATGACATCAGCGACCGCAAGCAAGCCCAGGAGCGGCTGCTCAAGCTGAACGGTTCGTTGAACGCCCTCAGTAATAGCAACCAGGCTCTCATGAAGGCCGCGGATGAGTACGCGTACCTAAGAGATGCGTGCCGGATAATCGTGGAAGACTGCGGGCACTCGATGGTGTGGATAGGCTACAAGGAGGACGAGGCCAAGAGGGTTCGACCCGTCGCCAGTGCCGGCTTTGAGGAGGGATATCTGGAGACGCTCGACATCACCTGGTCCGACGACGAAAGGGGACAAGGGCCTAGCGGAGTTGCCATTCGCACTGGAAGGCGGTGCGTCTGCCGCAACACGCTGACCGACCCCGCGTTCGCGCCCTGGCGCGAGAGAGCGAGACAGCGGGGCTATGCCTCGTCCGTCGCCCTTCCGCTGACCGAAGGTGGCGTCACCTTCGGGGCCCTCGCGATCTACGCAAATGAACCCGATGCGTTTCTCGATGACGAGATGGAGTTGCTGGGCGAGTTCGCCGACGATCTTGCCACCGGCATTGTCAGCCTGCGTTTGCGCGCTCGTCACGCCGAGGCCGAGAGCGAGAGGGAGAGGCTGATTCTTCAGCTCCAAGAGGCGTCTTCCGCGCTGGCCGCATCCAACAAGGAGCTTCTCGATATGACTGAGGAGCTCGCCGCAAGGGGGGAGGAGCTGGAGGCCCAAAACGAGGAATTGCGGGCCGCCCAAGAGGAGACCGAGAGGCTCCTGGAAGAGAAGAGTTCCCTCTTCCTTCGGTTGCAGGAGACCCTGCTCGATATTCCCAAGGGACTGCCCGGGGTCAAATTCGACCATCTGTATCGCTCCGCAACTCTGCAAGCCCAGGTGGGCGGAGACTTCTACGACGTCTTCGCCGCGAAGAACGGTCGCATTGGGCTTCTTATCGGAGACGTCTCCGGGCACGGGGTGGAGGCGGCTCGGATCGCAACATTGGTCAAAGACACGGTCCACGCGTTCGCGCACCAGTTCGCCCACCCTCACCTTGTGCTGCGGGAAACCAATCGACTGCTTGTCGAAAAAGGGTTGTCTGGCTTTGTGACTGCGTTTCTGGGCTTCTTGGACCCGGAGCGTGGGAGTCTCACGTACTCGTCGGCCGGACATCCTCCACCAATGGTCTTCGCACAAGGTCGAGTCACCTTGCTCGAATCACCGAGTCCGCCGCTTGGAGTCTACGGAGAGGCACAGTACGGGGACACCCAAACCCGCGTCGAAAAGGGAAGTCTGCTCCTCTTCTACACTGACGGCATAACCGAGGCGCGCCAAAATGGCGAATTCTTCGGGGAGGAGAGGCTCGCCGAGTGGCTCGGGCGGACGTCCGGCAAGCCGATCGAGACGCTCGCTTCTGCACTACTGGAGGAGGTTCTCCTGTTTTCCGGCGGACATCTTCGAGACGATGCTTGCCTGCTGGCGGTTGGCTACGTGAGTGAGGATTCGTAAGGCGGAATGACCGGAGCGCAGTTCGGTTGCTTGCCATCGCCTGCCGTGAGAACCGCACCAGCGCTTTGATCTCATTGACGAAAAACCCGTTCTCGGGTAGATACCGGACGTATCATGGTGCGATCGAGTCATGGTGAAGGGGTGTCGACGTGAAGAAATGGTGGAACACGATCGTGGCTACAGGTCTAATCGCGGTCGGTTGTGTCAGTTTGGTTTCGTGCGGGGGAGGCCAGCCGGTTTCGTCGACCGGCACCGTGGCCTCGTCTACCACCGTCCCAGCGCCGGTCACGACGGTCACGGTGCCTGAGATCATCCCCGGCGTGGCGTCGGTTCGATATGAGAACGCGCAGTTCGGGTTTTCGCTGGAGCGGCCGCAGACGAGTGAAGTGAAGACAGAGGGCTTCGAACAATACGTTCCGCTCACCCAGACCTCCGTGGTGGCATTCACACTTCCCAGTGAACTCTTCAAGGGTACGAATCTTGGCGAAGCCGGTGTCTACATTGGGGCGAACTCGTCTCCGGCCATTGTCGCTAAATGGAATCAGCCGCTGACCGAGGCCGGCGAGGTATCGGTGGGGGTGGTGGAGATCAACGGGCTTTCATTCGCCGTCTTTACATCACAGGACGCCGGGGCGGGCAATTTCTATGAGGAGCGGATCTATCGGGCGGTCCGCAATGGCACCTGCTTCGAAATCGCTGAACTTCTTCATTCCACGAACATCGGCAACTATGACCCCGGGACTGTCGTCGAGTTCGATAAGGCGAAGTTCGAGGGCTATCTGGAGGCGATTGTTCGAACGCTCTCCTTCAGTTCAAACTAGGCAAACCGCTCTGCCCAAGGTGCGAAGGGGCAAGGAAGCTTGGAGAGGTCGGGCAGGATTGACGAGAATAGGGCCCCAGACGGGAGGTGTGCGATCGGGTATGAGGACGGTGGGCCGAGGAGAGACATAGGGGCAACATCCAAGCGGGAAGGCGAGAGATCCCCGGGGCCGGGCCCGCTGGGCGCGGTGCGGGATATTCTCGGCAATCGGAACTTCCGCTTACTATGGACGGGTGAGGGAATCTCCCTGTTCGGAGACCAGTTCTACCTTGTAGCGTTGCCATGGCTTGTTCTCCGTCTCACGGGCAGTGCGCTCGCCATCGGGACCGTCCTCGCGCTGGTCGCCATTCCGCGCGCGCTTTTCATGCTGCCGGGAGGAGCGTTTACCGACCGCTTCTCCCCGCGAGTGGTGATGCTCGGCTCGAATCTGGGGCGGCTGGCCATGGTGGCAACACTTGCCGCTCTTACCCTCACAGGCGTCGTTCAACTCTGGATGATCTATCTCTTCGCCCTGTTGTTCGGATTGGCCGACGCTTTCTTCTTCCCGGCTCAGTCATCCATCGTTCCCAGGCTGATCGGACGCGATCGTCTCCAGACGGGCAACGCCATTATCCAAGGTACGGCGCAACTCTCCATGTTTCTAGGCCCGGCCCTGGCCGGCGTGCTCGTCGCCGCCCTGGAAGGAGGAACCACTGCCGCGAATCAGGATGTTCGTGGCATTGGCTGGGCCTTCGCGATAGACGCTCTAAGCTTTCTGGCTTCGATTGCCGCGCTCGCCCTCATGCGTCTGGACGACAGACCTGAAACCGTCGCCAAAGAAACGACGGTACTGTCCTCCATCGCTGAAGAACTCGGGGTCATTTGGAGGGACCGGGTCCTTCGCTACTACTTCGTGCTGATCGCCGCCGTGACCTTCTTCATCACCGGTCCGTTCTCGGTGGGCATCCCGGTCTTGGCGAATACCCGGTATTCCCAAGGGGCCACGGCTTTCGGCGTCATCCTTTCGGCTTTCGGCGGTGGCTCTCTGGTCGGCGTGCTGGTCGCCGGCTTGAGCGGCAGGCCTTCGGCGCGCAGATTTCCCGCCCTCATGCTTGGCTTGCCCGCTCTTATGGGGGTGAGCATGATGCTTCTCGGGGTCATACCGACGGTTGCGCCCGCCGCGATCGTTTCGATGGTGATGGGGCTGGCGCAAGGCTATTTGGTCATTCAGTTCATCACGTGGCTTCAGGAGCGGACCCCTCCGCGCCTCCTCGGTCGGACGATGAGTCTCCTCATGTTCGCAGTGGTGGGCCTTGCCCCGCTTTCGAACGCTTTTGCCGGCGCCCTCATACAAGTGAGTGTGACCGCGGTCTTGCTCGGCGCCGGTATCGTCATCGTGGGTGTGGTCGGCGTGGCCGGGTTTAGTCCGTCCGTGTGGCGCCTGGGGAGCGAAGCGAAGGCCGAAGAGCGACGTCCTCCGCACTCGGGAAGTGCGCGTAGAATGAAGTGATCGAACTCGGCCCGACAAGTGAGAGGAAGCGGCCATGGCGGCTCGCCGCGAGCGCAGTGGTATCAGGCAAGGGTTCCCAATTGTGGGCATCGGCGCTTCGGCCGGGGGCCTTGAAGCCTTCACCGCGCTTATCCAGGATCTTCCCGCGGACACGGGCATGGCCTTTGTTCTGGTTCAGCACCTGCCCCGAGAAGGCAAGAGTCTGCTCTCGGAGATCCTTGGGCGCGCGAGCGTCATGCCTGTTGTCGAGGTCTCTGATGGTCTCTCGGTAGAGCCGAACCACATTTACGTCATCCCGACGGCGGGTGATCTTGAGATCATGGCGGGCAAACTGGTTCTTGTGCCCCGCTCGCCTGAACTCGCTCGTCATCTTCCCATCGATCGTTTCTTTTGCTCTCTTGCGGCGGATATCAACGAGCGCGCCATCGGGGTCATCCTTTCCGGCGCCGGTTCCGACGGAACGGCTGGACTGAGAGCCATAAAGAGCGAAGGCGGTTTAACCTTCGTCCAGGATCCCGCGGGAGCGGGCCAAGCCGACATGCCTCGTCACGCCATCGAATCAGGCGCGGCCGACTATGTGCTCAACCCTCGAGATATTGCCCGCGAGCTCGTGCGTCTCGGCGGTCAGACATATTTGGTCGGGACACCGAGACTGGCCGTGGCCGTCGAGGGCGGCAGCCAGGAAGACATGCTCCGGCAGGTGTTTCTCATCCTCAGGCGCCAAACGGGCATGGACTTCAGTGGATATAAGCGCTCCACCTTTGGACGCAGACTAGCCCGTCGCATGCTCATCAGAAGGATCGAGGACCTCGCGGGCTACGTGGGCTTCCTCGAGAAGAATCCAGAAGAGGTCGAGGCCCTCTACCAAGACGTTCTTATCATGGTGACCGAATTCTTCCGTGAGCCGGAAACGTTCGAGTACGTCCAAACTCGGATCTTTCCCCGGCTGACCGAGGACAAAGAGCCGGGCTCGGCTTTGCGCCTCTGGGTGGTCGGCTGCTCGTCCGGGCAAGAGGCCTACAGTTTTGCTATGTCGCTGCTCGAATATCTGGGCGAGGCTTCGTCGTTCGCCGTCCAAATCTTTGGTACCGATATCAACGAGCGAGACATCGAGCAGGCCCGGGCGGGTTTTTATCCGGAGAGCATCGTCTCCGGCATCTCGCCGGAGCGTCTGCGTCGCTTCTTTGTAAAGACCGGGGGGGGATACCGTGTCAAGCAGAGTGTGCGCGATCTGTGCACGTTTGCCAAGCACGACCTCACCCGCGACCCGCCCTTTTCACGCATGGATTTCGTGAGCTGCCGCAATGTACTTATCTACTTCGACAGGGTTCTTCAGGAGCGGGTGATTCCCCTATTTCACTACGCGCTCGCGCCGAAGGGCGTTCTTCTGCTCGGTCGCGCCGAGACCGTCGGGGCCGAAAACAAGCTTTTTGACCTCCTAGATAAGAAACATCACGTCTACTCCCGTAGGGATGTGCCCCCGACGCTTCCCCTGAGTCTTGGCCGGCCCGGCTCCATGTTCGCCGTGGGCGGCTCGGCCCGCGCCTTGGTTCGCGAGGAGAAGCCGCTTGATTCTCACGACCTCCAGCATGAGGCGGATGAAGCTCTCGCCAAAGCTTACGCGCCGGCGAGCGTTGTTGTCGACGACAGCTATCGCGTGCTCTCTTTCCGCGGATCGACGGCCGGCTACCTCGAACACCCTCCGGGGCGCGCTTCGCTTGACCTCTTTCGAATGGCCCGCGAAGGACTCGCCCACGATCTGAGGAGCGCTCTTAAGGAGGCCGGTGAGACCCAGGCCCCGGCCCGAAAAGCTGGCGTCAAGGTGCGTGCGAACGGCGCTCGACGGCCAGTCGATCTCGAGGTCACTCCCTTTCGGTCCGCCGACGGGCGCATCTACTTTGTCGTCTCTTTTGGGGAGCCCGGTCGACAAGGTGCCAGGCCGGCAGCGGAGGGGGAGATTCCCGCGCCGACTGAAGTCGGCGACGAGCAAGAGGTCGATCTCCTGAGAAGAGAGCTCGAAGCTTCTCGCGAGCATCTCGAGTCGGTGATCGTCGAGAAGGATGTGGGGACCGAAGAACTCCGTGCGGCCTACGAAGAACTCCAATCGAGTAACGAAGAGCTTCAGAGCACAAACGAGGAATTGGAAACGGCGAAGGAGGAGCTGCAGTCGATAAACGAGGAGCTAAGCACTGTCAATGACGAGATCATCGCCCGCAACGCCGAGCTCAGCCAAGCCTATGATGATCTCGCCAACCTTCTTGCAAGCGTTGTCATCCCCATCGTCATGCTGGATGGGGACATGCGCCTTCGCCGTTACACTCCCGGCACCGAGGCCGTCCTACACGTGGTGCCCTCAGATATCGGTCGACGCCTGAGCGAGATCAAGCCAAAAATCACCATACCCGACCTAGACGAATTCCTGCACGTGGCCATCGACTCGCTCAGTCCATCGGTTCGTGAAGTCCAGGATGAGGATGGTCGCTGGTACTCGGTGAGAGTGCGCCCGTACAAGACGGTCGAGGGACGTGTGGAAGGCGCCGTCCTTAGCTTCATTGACGTCGACGAACTCAAACGCGCTCTTGAGCGGACCGCGGAGTCCAAACACTTGGGAGACGCGCTCAATGATATCGACGTCTCCATCCATTCCACCTTCGAGTTCGACGAGATCATGCGCCGGGTCATGGAGCGGGCCGGGAATGCCCTGGATGCTCAAAAGTCGGCCGTTCTCCTCGCCAGCGGCTCTGGTTGGACGATCCGCTACGTGCAAGGCCACTCCAGCCGTCTGGTGGGAACCCACATTGAGGGTGACGAACTGCCCCAGGCGGCCCAGGCGGCGCGCGAGAGACTACCGGTCGCAATCGATGACACCGCGACCGATGAGAGGGTGACTCCTGCCTTTCTTGCCCGATTTGATGTTCGCTCAGAGCTCGTCATCCCACTTATGACAAAGGACAGGACCCTGGGGGTTCTCTTACTCGACTGTTTATCCGGGCCGATGGCTTTCACCGAGGCCCAACTCGACTTCGCCGTCAAACTCGGTGCCAGCATCTCGCTTGCTCTCGAAAACGCCGGGCTCCACGCTGAACTGCTCGGGGCCAAAGAGATGAGGTCCGTGCTTAGCGAAATCCTCGCGGAAATCGCCACCTCCCGAAACGTCGAGGACGACATGGGGGTCATTATTGAAAAGGCGGCCGGTGCTCTCGCTGCGGATCGCGCGCTTTGTTCCTTTCAAGTCAAGGACGGTTGGCGGATCGGCCACATCCTCGGGTTTGGCCCCGAACTCATCGGACAATCCTGGGGCGCGGAAGAAGCTCAAGCTTTTCCGGCGCGGGCAATAAGCATGGAACCGCTCACACTTAACGACCCGCGGGACCATCGCTTGGACCACGCATTTCTAAAGCAGAGCGGTATCTCGTCCGTGTTTCTCGTCCCCCTCTTGCTCGGCGGTGCCCTTTCCGGGATTCTGCTGCTGGGCTTCACCGAGAGTAATCGTGAGCCTAGTCCTGAAGAACAGGATTTCCTGGTCAAATTGTCGGCGGCCACTTCACTCGGGCTGGAGAATGCCCGTTTCTTCCAGGCCGAACATAGATTGGCGGAAAGTTTAAGAAGGCGTCTCAGCCCCAGGGTGCCGCGACTTGCCGGACTTGAAATAGCCGCGGCCGTCCACATGGCCTCTGAGGTCGAGAACGTGGGAGGAGACTTCTATGAGGTCTTTCCCATCGACGGAGATAACGCCGTCCTTCTTGTGGGGGACGTGATGGGAAAAGGGCTGGCGGCGGCCGAACTTACCGACGTCATTCGCGCCTCAACTCGAGCGGTTGCGCTTCTAGAGCCGTCTCCCGGCGTCATTCTCGATACAGTGGGCAGGATCGTACGCGAGACCGATGGAGGAACTCGGGCGGCCACCGGCCTGCTTGTCGTACTCGACAGGAAGACCGGCGAACTGGAGATAGCGGGCGCAGGGCACCCCCCGGGAATCGTGTGCGCGGGCTCGTGTCGTATTCTCGAGCACCCGTCCGCTCCGCCACTCGGCTTTGCCGTGGCCCCCTACCACGCCCGCGCCGACTCCCTTGGGACAGGGGAGACCCTCGTCATGTATACCGACGGGCTGACGGAGGCAAGACGGGGGGACGATCTCTTCGGGGAGGCAAGACTTCTGGAGGCGGTGGAACGCCTTGTGGGTGGTAGCGCCCAGGCCATGGCCGAGGCCCTGCTGAACGAGGCATCCGAGTTCTGCGGGGGGGACCTCACGGACGATGTGGCGGTACTCGTTGTCCGACGCGTCCCCTAGAGCTTCTATCCCAAATACAAGGATAGAAATACGCTGGTCCCGGCCCCGGGGGGATGACTTACGGTGATCTCATCGGTGAGGGCGAGCATCAGAGGCATCCCCATCCCCCGATGGCTCCTCGCCGGGTCCTGCCCTGACCGAGCCTGAAAATAACCCGGGTGAGAGACAACGATAGTGAGCCAGCCATCTTTGCAGGAGGCCGAAATCGATAGATCGCCCGCTGGCAGTCCGTGTTCGATGGCGTTCGCGGAGGCTTCAGAGACGGCCACCTGCAGATCGAAGATCCTCTCTGGTTCCAGGCGGGCTTCTCCGGCGACCTTGCCGGCGAAATTGCGTATTCGGGCCAGTTGGTCGAGTCGTCCCGCGAAAAGGGTGGTGCGGGGAAGCACCGTGCCTCGGCGCCTTGTTCGGGGCAGGCTGGGCGACGAGTCGCGGGATGGGTTCTCGCCCTGAGGGGTGATGCTTACGCCAGCTAACGCAGTCAGACCCGAGATCTGAAAGATACGCCAGAGATTCGAAGTGAGCCCCGTCATTTGGACTTCCTTTGCCCCCTGTACGTTTTCGAGGAGTTCGTAGATGGCAGCGATCCCGGCACTGTCTACGTAGCTGACTTGGGAAAGGTCCAAGACGATGCTCCGGCTCTCCTCCCCGATGGTTTCCCGCAGTACCTCGACAAGTTGACCAACGTTTTCATGATCGACCTCGCCTTTCAGAGCAAGGGTGGGACCGTTCGTCCAAGCCTCCAACCGGATCCCGAGGGCCGTGAACTCACTGCTCTCGATCAAGGCTGTGCACTTCGCACAGATCCCATGAGTGACGTGAACAATGGTCTCGTCCTCGGGGCTGCACTCAAGCTCGGCGTCGCACCAGGCACACACGCGTTTCACGGGGCCACTACTTTCGGGCCTCCATGGAAGCCGTCTCCACGAAGCCGAAGCCCTTGGGTCGCCCGGAGTCTCGATCAGTGATGAGATTGACCGAGACGACTTCGCCGTCCGGGTCGATAAGGTTCCTGGGGGCTTCTTCAGACGTGGAATAGCTGAGGTTGCCCACGTACAGTCTTGTTGAGCTCACAATGGCCTCCAAACGCTTGCTGGCGTTGATCTACCCGGACACCTGCCGATCAACACATCGCCGCCGCACTTCCCCAACCGGGCTTCTACTGGAGTTTCGTCTCAGAATGCCGCAAATGGCTCTCGGCTGTCTCGAGCAGTCGATTCAAGGCGTCAGCCTGTTCGCGCAACAGCCGGCTCTTACGTGGGGCCAGATTTCGCGGAACCCCTGACTCGTTCATGAGCGCTTGCACGGTGGGCAATGAAAGGAGTAGCCCGGTGACATAGCCATTGCGAAAGTCGCTGATAGCGACGTTTCTTAGCAAGGCCCCTTTTGTGCCTGCGGGCTTGTCGGGCGTGAGGAGCACCTTGAGAGACGATTTGCCCTCCGAAGAAGACAGTGACACAGATTCTATTCTCGCCGCTCCTCCCATGCTGTGATCGAGGAAACCGCACACGGTCCGGTCCCAAAGGTCCTCCGAGAGCCCTGCGAACACTGCGAATACCGTTGCATCGACAAAGACCCAACTGCTTTTCTGCGTATCAGTGCACGTGGTCAAGAATGGCTCCCAAGATTAGCGGTGATTTCTTCGCCCAAATTCGCGCGGGTTGCCCGAAAGGGCCGGCGTTACTGCGAAGGCGGACTGTTGGCTTCTACCCAGTTCTCGACAGATTGAATCGCGGACAGTCGGAGCCTGGAGGGACCGAAGGGGTAGCGTCCCACGATGTGGTGTAAGAGCCATCGTGTTCTCGTAGGTCTTCAAGCTTAGCCTTCAGTGGATGGGAATGGCAACGGCGTGGGTGATCTCTCCTTCGATCTCCGGGGTGGTTTGTTGGTAGATGCGAGCCAGGGAGTGGCGGCTCATGTACTTGCGACAGACCGCCCACTCGTCGTTCTGTTCGCAAAGGACAGCGCCGATCAGTCGGACGAGGCTTCCCTCATTCGGGAAGAGGCCGACCACCCGCGTACGCCGGTTGATCTCTTTGTTGAGGCGCTCCAGGGGATTGGTGGAGGAGATCTGGCGCCAATGTTCAGAGGGGAAGTCCATGTGGGCAAGGATCTCTTCCTCGGCCTCCAGAAGAAGCGCGGTCACCCGGGGCAGGCGTTCCTGCAGGCGGCCGGCAAGAGCCCTCAGTTCCTCTCTGGCCCGGGCCTTATCGGGTTGCTGGAAGACGAGCCTCACCGCGGCAAGGACCATGCCCTGGCCGTCCTTGGGCACAAGGGAGAGCAGATTGCGCAGAAAGTGCACCCGGCATCTCTGCCAGCCCGCTCCCAGAAAGACCTCATCGATAGCCTTTCTCAGACCCTTGTGCGCATCGGAGATAACGAGAAGCACTCCAGCAAGGCCCCGGGAGACAAGACCGGCGAGAAATCCCTTCCAGAACGCGTAATCCTCGCTCTTGCACACCTCAAGCCCGAGTACCTCCCTCTCGCCGGTCTCGGAGACCGCGTAGGCCACCACGAGCGCCATGGAGACCACTCTGCCGGTCTCGTCTCTCACCTTCTCGTAGGTGGCGTCGAGGAAGAGATACGGGTAGCGCCCAACAAGCGGCCGGCCGCGAAAGGCTTCGACCTGCGCGTCCAGGCGGGCGCAGATGCGGGAGACCTCGCTTTTCGAGATGCCATCGATGCCAAGAGCATGGGCAAGCTCTTCGACCTTGCGGGTGGAGACGCCCTTCACATAGGCCTCGGCAATGACGGCAAAGAGCGCCTCCTCGCTTCTTCTGCGCGGTTCAAGGAAGCTGGGGAAGTAGCTGCCTTCTCGGAGCTTGGGGATGGGGAGTTCGAGCGTTCCCACGCGGGTATCAAGACGCCGCTCCCGGTATCCGTTGCGCAAGCACAGACGATCGGGGCTGCGTTCACCAAGAGCGGCGCCGGTCTTTCCCCGCACGTCGATCTCCATCAGCTCTCGAAGCATGGCAAGGGCAGCTTCACGGAGCAGATCAACTTCCCCGCCGGCAAGAAGCTTGCCGAGGAGTTCTTCGGGGGTGACAATGGAATCGGCCATCGTAGTGTCCTCCTTCATAGGTACGGCTTTGTCACCAATACCTACGAGAACACTCGATGGCTTTCCTTTTCGCAGAAACCGGCATGATCAGCCGCTTCCTGTTACACCACGTCCGGGGACACTACCGACCGAAGGACTCGCCGGAGCTCCGATCACAAGGAAGTTCGAACGGAACGCAGAACCTCATCTGTGAGAAGGATCTCTCATTCATTTCTTCCCGAGGATCATGACGCCGGAACCAGGCCGCTACCTTACGCCCAGCTCTCGGAACGACCATCGCCGCAGGAAGCAGGCGCGAGGACGTCGTTTGGTCTTTCTCGTTCTAGCCGTTGTGGTGGTCGCCGCCGTGATTGCCTGGGTGTTCGTCTTCTCAGACGGCAAAACGTCCACGACCTCTACGTCCACTTCGTCGACCTCGGTCGCTCCATCATCGACCTCCACCAGCCCCCCTTCGTCCTCGACCACGAGTACCACTTCGATTGCGGCGGCCACTACCTCGAGTACGCT
Organism: uncultured Actinomycetes bacterium; assembly: GCA_963775295.1. Lineage (GTDB taxonomy): Bacteria > Actinomycetota > Thermoleophilia > RBG-16-64-13 > RBG-16-64-13 > JAMDEO01. Next base: position 3,234,523 of record CAVZIK010000006.1, on the reverse strand, counting down.
CGGGACGACGAATACGACCGTGGCTCTTGGTGCTGCGCTATCCGGCCAGAGCGAGACCCCCGTCGTTGATACCCCGGCGACCGGCACCCTCACCCTCGCCGTGGCGGCCGACGGCTCCTCAGTGCGCTACATCCTTCGCGTGAGCAATCTTGCCAACCTCACATTGGCTCGTCTGCATGAGGGCAAGGCCGGTGAGACCGGCTCGACGATTCTCACTATCTACGGCGGTCCCACGATGAGCGACGTCTTTAGCGGAGTTGTCACGCAGGGATCCTTTACGGCTGACCATTTCGTTGGACCGTTGCGCGGCAAGACGGTCGCAGACTTCATCGCGCTGGTTCGGTCGGGCTCGGTTTACCTCAATGTAGGCACGACCAAGCATCCCCTAGGGGAGATACGCGGCCAGGTCGGGTAGGAGCTCTGGAAGACAGCCCTGTTTGTCCGCGTGCCTCCGGGGGAAGAAGAGGTGGCAAAGCGGCAGGAGGTAAGACTATGCCCATGCGCGCCGGATTTCTTGGGTCCACCCCGGCCCTGGTGATTTCGGGAGATCTGGATCATTCCAACAGTTCCGACTTTGTCGAGGCGGGGCTCAGACAGCTCCGCGCGAGTGACAATTTGCTCTTCATCGATCTGAGCCAGTGCCTCTACGTGGACAGTGGCGGCTTGGGCGGATTCTTTACCCTGCTGCGGTCGCTAAGGCCGCACGGCAGCTTGGGTGTCATAGGGGCCAACAGAAGTGTCGCCGGGATGATCCGCATGGTAGGACTACTTGAGGATCCCTCGTTTCATCTCTTTGCCGATCAGGCGGCAGTCGAGGCTCTGTTGGGCGACGGAGCGCCGCGGATGGACGCCGTGCCATTGTCTTCCTAGCGGTACTCACGTACCGGACTGCAAAGGCCGCCCCACAATGCGGTCGGTCCCTGTTGCAGGGTATGACTGCGGTCCGGGAACTTTCGCCCCGTTGTTACTTGACCGTGATTGTTCCCTTGACGCTTGAGTCCAGCACGTCGTGGAATGAGTAGCTGCCCGGGCTTTGGAAGGTCACCGAGTAGAACTCGCCCGGCCGCAGGACACCCGTGTCGAAGCTGCCATCGTCAGCGACGATGTGATGATTCACGGTGTTGTCGTCCTCGGCGTTGAAAAAGGTGACGCGGTCCCCCACTCGGGTCTGGGTAGTCGTGGCACTCAGCCCATTCTTGCCGACGCCGATGAAGGCTCCGGTCGGCGGTATGCCCGTCCCGAGGTACGTGTCCCCGGTGGTGATCACGATGCTGCCTTTGATTTCGGGATTCAACGCGTCGTGGAACGTGACGGTGCCCATCCCCGCGAAGTAGACGTAGTATTCACCGCCAGGGTTGAGGGCCATGGTGTCGAAACTGCCATCGTCTGCCACAAGGTCGTGCTGCGTCTGGCTGTCGTCCTCAGCGTTGATGAAGACCACGCCCGAGCCAGCGGGTATCTCGAGCGTTGCCGGGCTCAACTTGCCACCGGCGACAGAAATCGTATACGACGTCCCCGTAAGCGGAAGAGATCCGGCCTGTCCCTGTGCGACGATGGTCGTCGTTTCCCCGACCACAGTGGACCCCGTTGTGCTCGCCGAGCCGCATCCCGACAGCGCTAGCACGAGAGTGACGACGGCCGCACCGAGAACGACCACGCTGCGCCGCACGCGACGAGAACAAGCATCTCTTCTGTGAGTTCCGTCTCTGAACATATCCGCTCCTCTGATCGCGGAGTTACACGCCGCCAGACTGATTGACCCGCCTGGTACCCTTGTTCCCATAGGCCCTTGAGTCCATGCTCAGTCCGTGTCAGGAGAGGTCGATCACCATTGAACCTCCCGCTGTAGTGTTCGAGCTCGCGGTCGTTGCCGACAAACCGCTCGCGGTCGGTCGTACTCGTCTGGTCGCCGACGTAGATGCCGATAGAGAAGGTTAAGCATTTCCGTCGCCCGCGGGTGCGAAACCCGAGCTCCAACTCATCTCAAACCGGTCACTGCTCACCCGGCCGCAATCTGTCGTCACGCCAGCTTCTCGACCGCGTTGGCCTACGCATTCCCGATCTCGTCCGGGGATTGCGGCGATGGCCCGACGGGGTTACAGTGAAATGAGGCTGGTTGAGAGGAGAGGATGATGGGGAGCAGCAACCAGGAACACAAGCTCCTGCAACTCTTGAGCGATGCTCTGGCCAACATGCAAGAAGACTGCGGGTGCGAACTCACCTCGATGGACATCACGAAGGCCCATGCCCACATCAACTTCTCGTTCCAGGACGAGCCGTATCGGATGGTCATAGAGAAGATCGGGGAGGCCGAGGCCTCCTCCTTGGCTTCTTCCGGAAGCAAGGGCGGTGAAGACTAGCGGAGCTGCTGGTTGCTCGCCTTGCCTCGCTAAACTCAGCCAGGTCGGGACGCCCTGGCGATGCTCGCGGATTTTTGGAAATATCGTTTCCAACAGCCCCTCGGGGCGCTCGGTGGTAGCACCGTCCGGCTCGGGGATCATCGTGGGCGACTTCCGACCTTTGTCCCCAGAATGCCTGCAGAGTTGCGGTCTCGGGTATGTGCCTTAATACCAGGGGAGCGACCCGCAGTTCCCGCAAAGGATGAAGGGGTAAGGAGAGAATCGTGCCCAGCAGCAACGAAGAGATGGAACTCGAGTTAAGAGTCGGAGGCATGAGCTGCCAGCATTGTGTAGCGGCTGTTACGGCCGCAGCCGAATCGGTCCCCGGAGTTGAAGACGTCGCGGTGGACTTGGGAACCGGCCTAGTCAGGGTTCGCGGCCATGCCGGTGCCGTCCAGAGGGAGCAGGTCGCCGAGGCTATCCGAGCCGCGGGCTATACGGTGGATACGGAAACGGGAGGTGATCGATCGTGATGTGGTGGTGGGGTGGCGATCATCTGGGTGCTGGAGGTTGGGTGGGAATGGGATTCATGGTTATCTTCTGGATCGCGGTAGTCGTCGGGATCGTCTACTTGATCAGGTACTTCGCTCATCCGGGCAGCGAGAGGCGACAGGATGTCCCGCCGTATTGGCAGGGGCCCGGTTCTCAGCCGCCTGCCCAGGAGAAGTCCGAGGCGATTCGCATCCTGGAAGAACGCTACGCCCGTGGAGAGATAGATCAAGACGAATTTAGAAGGCGCAAAGCCGACCTTACCTCCTAATCGAACGCGGGATCACTTGCCTCTGCAGTCGACTGCCCCGGTTTTGGCCTGCGTCGGGCCTTCGCCTCCAGTGGCATCACCGGTGTCATCCGCAGGGACGGCCCCTCTCTTCTTTGGCTTCGTTCCTGAGGTTTACAGCCTCGGGGGTTACGACTTGGTAGGCCGCTCATCCGCCGCTTCCTAAGTCGGTTGCTCCAGGTGAAGCAGGACCCACACGGCCGTCGGGATAGGGCCGCGTGGTTCCCGTGTGCTCCGCATGTAACTCGCGATGCTGGCGAGTTGGCTCCTCGCCCCGAGACGTAACCGGTTCGGCGGGGATATTGACTTATCCAAGGCAGGCGTTTCTGGCGAACTGAAAGGAGTGCGGAATGAACGTGGAGGTGTGCTTTCCAAGCGCGGAACGGGTCCAAGCAGCGTGCAAGGGCATGGTTTTGGAGACCGGCATGCCCCCAGATAAGGGCGGCGATCCGGGGGATGTGGGCTCCTTCGATATCCTGCTCAGCGCTCTTGCGACCTGCACCGGCTTTCAGGTCCTGATGTTTCTTAGAGAGCGCGGCTTGTCATACGAGGATGCACGCTTGAGCCTGAAGGGCCACCGTAGCGAGGAGACTCACCTGCTCGACATGGTCAGCGTGGACATAAAGCTACCGGCGGACTTCCCTGAAAAGTATTACGACGCCGTAGTGCGGGCGACGGGACAGTGCTACATAAAGGCTCAATTGGGCCAGAAACCGGAATTCGAGGTATCCGTGCACACATAACCCGGTCGAGCGCGACCCGATGGAGGGCGGACGCGAAACGGCATTCGAGTCTCACGGGGAGTTGAGTCAAATGACGGATGAATCTGAGAACTGAAGGGAACTGGAGCTGGCATGATGGATCGCCATAAAGTGGAATCGCTGATCGGTTTGGCGCGGAATACACAGGGACGTCTAACTTAGCGGCCGAGTTTGGCTCGCTTGGGTCCGGAGCACTATCAGGTTCGTTGGCTTGCCCGGTTTAGGATTGTTTTATCAGCGCCATAACAAACTATGACGCCCCAAGGGGCGCGCGAACCCCCGGCACAGGAGAGCTACAGTGATAGATACCGAACAAACAGTGGCAAGCATTCCTCGACTAGGAGAGCCGGCCCCCTCCTTTGAAGCTCCCACAACCCAAGGGACTCTGCGGCTGGAAGATTTCAAAGGCACATGGTTGGTCCTTTTTTCCCACCCGGCGGACTTCACCCCCGTCTGCAGCACGGAGTTCATGGCCTTCGCGGACGTCTATCCGCAGATGCGGGAACGAGGCGTCGAGCTTCTTGGCTTGAGCGTCGACAGCGTGACCGCACACATCGCATGGCTGCGCAACATTGAAGAGAAGTGCGGCAAGAAGATCCCCTTCCCCGTGATCGCCGATCTCAACAAGGTGGTGGCCACCGCCTACGGGATGATTCATCCGGGGGACAGTAAGACTGAGACGGTGCGCTGCGTCTTTATCATCGACCCGAAGCAGATCGTCCGGGCCATTCTCTACTACCCTCTGAGCACCGGCCGCAATACGGATGAGATCCTGAGGATCATCGACTCCCTTCAGACCGTGGACAAACACCAGGTCGCCACGCCTGCCAACTGGCGTCCCGGGGAAAACGTCGTCGTGCCTCCGCCCCAGACTGCCGAGGCCGCCGAGGAGCGAATGAAACAGGGATACGAGTGCGACGACTGGTACCTTTGCCGACGTCCTTTGGAGGAGTAGCTCATGGCGTGCGTAGGTTCTGACGGCAGGCCCACCGAAAACGGGGTGAAGATGCTGCGGGCCATTGCCGCCGGCCCCAAAAGTGCTGAGGTTGTGGCTGAAGAGACGGATCTTCCTCTATTTCGGGTTCGAAGCGGACTGAGGGAATTGGAGGCCGCCGGTCTTGCGTCGAGCGTCGGAGAGGCGTACAAGCTCACCGAAAACGGGGAGGGCTTCATAGGGTAGATCGAGCCCAAGGCAGGCTACCTCAGGCGAATTGGGAGCTTTCGACCAGTGCTCCGTTTCCTACTGGACTCTGCTTGCGGTCGCATCGAGACCACGGAAGTCTCGATGCGAACGCAAGTCTGGCAAGGTAGCAATGCCGAGATTCTCAGTGATGAAAGCCAGCCTGCCGACTCGCAGAAGGCATGGGGCCGGTGAGCGCGTCGAGGTAAGTGACTTCCTTGGTCAGTGAGTCGAGAAAGCCGGCCGCCAGGTCGTGACTGAACCCCGCGCGCACGACAATCCTCTGAACGGTCAGGCGGTTGAGGTCCGCGGGCATGGGGTAGGCCGGGACGAGCCAGCCATCCATCCGCAGTCGCTCCGACAAGTGGTAGAGGTTCCAGTTCTCTGTATGTCCTTCCTTCATGTGCCAGGCAAAGACCGGGATGTCGGAGCCATCGTTCCAGAGCTGAAACGCCGGCAGCCGCGCGATCTGTCTCGACAGGAAAAGCGCGACATCTCTCGAGGCGGCTTGGACCGCGCGATACCCTTCGAAGCCCAGACGCAGAAAGAGGTAATACTGCAAGAGAACTTGGGCACCGGGCCGGGAGAAGTTGAGTGCGAAGGTGGGCATGTCCCCGCCGAGGTAGCTAACTCTGAAGACGAGGTCTTCCGGCAAGAGATCCTCACGACGCCAGATCACCCAACCAAGGCCTGGGTACACGAGCCCATACTTGTGTCCCGAGGTATTGATGGACGCGACCCGCTCCAACCTGAAGTCCCACACGAGCTCCGGTTGCAAGAAGGGCGCGACCATCCCACCCGAGGCGGCGTCGACGTGGATCGGGATGTCGAGGCCGGTCTTGGCGTGGATGACATCGAGCGCCGCGGCCACCCGACTGACCGGTTCATACATGCCGGTGTAGGTCACGCCAAGAATGGCTATCACGCCGATAGTGTTCTCGTCCACATAGCTCTCAAGATCTTGGCCATCGAGCACCTTATGTTCCAGTGAAACGGGAACGTAGCGAGCCTCGATTTCCCAATAGTTGCAGAACTTCTCCCAGCACACCTGGGCGGCTGAACTGAGCACGAGGTTGGGTCGATCTGTAGGCTTGCCCGCCGCTTTGCGACTGTGCTGCCAGCGTCTCTTCAGGGCCAGCCCACCCAACATGCAAGCCTCGGACGATCCGATTGTGGATGTCCCGATTGCCCTGGCGGGCTCTGGGGCGTTCCAAAGCCGGGCCAGCATGCGCCAGCAGCGAGCCTCGATAGCCGCCGTTTGTGGATACTCGTCCTTGTCGACTAGGTTCTTGTCCGCGGCCTCCGCATAGAGCCTGTCGGCATAGCTATCCATCCAGGTGCCAACGAAGGTCGCGAGATTGAGTCGCGCGTTTCCATCGAGCATGGCCTCGTCGCGCACGATCTGATAAGCGGTCTCTGGCAAAGATTCACTCGCGGGAAGGACAAATCTCGGAAATTCTGTCGCCTCCCCCGGTCGGGAGAATAGTGGATTCATGTCGAGCGACTCTGCGGTTTCGCGCTTGGACAATCTGGGCGCACTTGTCATTGATGCCCCGCTTCCCGAGTGGTGGTGACGCGACCTGTGGCAGCCTGACTGCTCGCTTGATGTCCCTAGTATGTCTTCTTATCAATCGCGTTGACTCTGGCGACTCGAGTTCTGAGACTGACCTACCATGACTCAGCTTAGTCTTTGATGCCCAGAGCGGCATTCAAACGGCGTTTATCGAACCCAACAATCACATGTCCATTGACATCAATCACCGGGACGCCTTGCTGTCCGCTCTTCCGTTTCATCTCGGCGGCCAAACCCGGGTCTCGTGATATATCCAGGTCGCGAAACCGAATCTTATGGTCCTTGAGGTATCGCTTAGCGGCCACGCAGAACCTGCAAGTGGGTGATGAGTACACAATGACTGCCATTTTAGGCTCCACATCGACGACGAGGTTACCCCGGTAGGTATTCTACAACCCCGCGGGTTGCGGGGCGGGTTCATCGGGGACAGTGGTACCCGCAAAACGCATGCTCGAAGCCGGCCCGAGCGGGGCTTTTATGTATGGGTCGTCGGGGTATCGCTACGCCCGATGTGGAACGGGACGCTGGTCACTACGACCCACGGCAGACCGAGGAGAGCCGCCTTGAGGCGAAAGGCGTTCTGATTGTGCAGCAAGTGTTCCCACCAATGTTCCACGATGAACTCCGGCACAATCACCGTCACTGATCGCTCTGGACCGGGCTCGAGCGACTGAATGTATTCCACGGCGGGACGAATGAACTCACGAAACGGAGAATCGACGACGAGCAGAGGCACGCCCAGCTTCATCTCGTCCCATGTCTCTTTGAGGCGGTTCGCCTGATCGGGATCGCTGCTGATGTTGACGGCGCGAACGTCGTCGGGCGCGATTGCGCGTCCCATGGAGATGGCCCTGGCTGTGAGCTCGTTCACTTGAGCAACGAACAATATGACTGTCGTGCGCGGCCGCAAACGCGCGATCGAAGACAGCCGCGCGCGATCGATCGTCGTGGGGGAGAAGATTCGGCCCACCCGCCGGTAGTGGCGGCTGATGCGGTCGAGCAGGAATACGAGGATGGCGCCGGCAATGAGGACGATGAATGCGCCTTCCACGAACTTGGTGATCATTTGCATCCCTGCGACAACAGCGGTCGCGGCTGCTCCTACTCCGTTCATGACAGCGCGGTGCCGCCACCCATCCCCTCGAACTTTGAACCAGTGCACGACCATGCCGGCCTGCGAAAGGGTGAAGCTCACGAACACACCCACGGCGTAGAGGGGAATCATCCGAGTCACATTGGCGCCGAAGATGACGACGATCAAGACAGACAAGAGTGCGAGGCCGATTATGCCGTTGGAGAAGGCCAGCTTGTCCCCACGATTCATGAACTGCCGTGGCATGAGTCCGTCACGCGCCAAGATGAAGGACAGGCGTGGGAAGTCGGCGAAGCTCGTATTCGCCGCCAGGAACAAGATAGCCATGGTGGTGATCTGGAGCGCGTAATAGAAGAAACTTCCGTCCCCATATACGGCCCGACCCAGCTGACTAAGGATCGTTTGCTGCGCGTTGGGTTCCAAATGCAGAACTTGCGAAAGGTTCGTCACGCCGAGAAGGAGCGTGCCGAGGATGACCGCCATAACTCCCAATGTGATCGAGGCGTTGCGACTCTCCGGTGGCTTGAAGGCGGGGACGCCGTTAGAGATGGCCTCGGTTCCGGTGAGGGTGGTACATCCCGCGGTGAACGCCCGCAGCAAGAGAAAGAAGCCCAATACTCCGAGACTACCGCCGGGTGCCGTTGGCAAGGCGCTCGGGACATGCAGAGAACCTGAGAGCCAGCGTGCTGTGCCCACGATCACTAGACCACCCGCCATGATGATGAACCCGTACGTCGGGGTGACGAACACCTTGCCCGATTCTCGGATCCCACGCAGGTTAATGAGAGTGACGAGTGCGATCACAACCACGGAGATGATCACTCGATATGGGTATGCGGCGGGCAGAGCGGAGGTGACGGCGGCGACACCCGCGGCGACACTGACTGCCACGGTCATCACATAGTCGATCATGAGCGCAGCCGCGGCGATCAGGCCTGGCGCTCTGCCCAGATTGGCGGTGCTCACGATGTATGATCCGCCACCGCTCGGGTAGGCCCGGATGGTTTGCTGGTAGGAGAGGACCACGATTGCGAGGAGCGCCACGACCGCCAGACTGATATACAACGAGGCTCTTGACAGAACCACGCCCGCGCCGACGAGCACGAACAGTATCTCTTCCGTGGCGTACGCGCTCGAGGAAATGGCGTCTGACGAGAAGATCGAGAGTGCTGTTTTCTTAGACAGCCTCTGATGTTGCTCCTCCGAATTCGGAATCGGTCGGCCCAGCAGCATTCGCTTGATTGTTTGAGGCCTTGAGTTCAAGTCTGTTCACTCACTCTTCTGAGTTTGGGGATAGTGCAGCGGGACGCTCACGACGACCACCCACGGGATGTCCTGAAGCGCGGCCTTCAACCTCGCCTCGCTCTGGTTGTGGAAGATCGTTGCGTACCAGTGATCGACCACCAATTCCGGTATGAGCACCACGATCGAGTGATCGGGGGCGGGTCCAAGCGAACGGACATAGCGCGTCGCCGGTCCCAAGAACCCCTGGCCGGTGGATTCGACGATCACGAGCGGGACCCGCACACCAAGAGACACCCAGTCCTCTCGCAGTCGCTCCACCGCTCTCGGGTCCACGGCCACGGACACCGCCTCAAACCTCTCGGCCGCGAGCGAAGCGCCATAGGCGAGAGCTTGCGCGGCGATCGTGTTCATTTGCGCAACGAAGAGCAGAACAGTGATACGCGGGGGCTTTCGGTTCATATAAGAAGCATCGCACTGCGCGCATATAGGGCGGATTGAGAAAGACGCCCAAAATGCATAAAGGCTGTAAGAATGTAAGAGGCAGCTATTCCGAGAGTACACTTGCCTTGCCTGAGCACAGACAAGACACCGAGTTTTCGGGGGAGGCCGTGTCCACCCACCCTGAGGCCGGCAGATCAGCCGAAGATGGTTCCCGAGATGCCGGACCAACCCCGGAGATGCTTCTTGTATGCATCGGCCCCAGTCCCACTTCCGCCAGGGTGATTCGTAGTTCCCAGCGAATGGCATTCTCTTTGAATGCGCATTGGGTTGCTGCGAGTGTCGAGACCCGCCAGACGAGCGAACTGGATCCGGTCGAGAGGCACCAACTGATGGAGAACATCCATCTGGCCAGACGCCTCGGAGCCGAGGTGGTTAACCTGTCGGGCCACGACGTTGCACAAGGCATAATCGGTTATGCGCGCTCCCGGGGCGTGACCAGGATCGTCATAGGCAAGTCTACGGATCGTCGCTGGCTTCGGCTCTTCAGAACGAGCATTGTGGAGCGACTTCTGCGGCTGAGTGGTGACATCGACATCTACGTAGTCCAAGGCACGGGCGGGTCCGCTAAGCGGTCAAGCCCATCGCGTCGGGGACGGGCGACTTGGCGAGGATATGCGGGCGCGGTGGGCGCGGTCATCGTCGCGTGCCTGGTAGCGCTCTTGCTCGAGGAGGCCGGTCTTTCCGAGGCAAACAGGGCCGTTGTCTTCATTCCAGCGGTGGTGGCGGCCGCGATCTCATGGGGGCTTGGGCCTGGGGTCCTCGCGGCGGTGGCGTCGGTACTGGCTTTCGACTTCTTCTTCGTGCCACCACGTTTCACACTCGCGGTGCAGGACATCCAGTACCTTGTCACCCTCGTGGTCATGGCCGCGGTGGCCCTCCTCGTGGGGACGCTTGCAGCGCGTCTGCGACGGCAGGTGGAAACAGCAAGAGCCAGGGAGCGTCGCCTCGAAGCTCTTTATCGGCTCACGCGCGGATTGTCCGGCGTCTCGGGTGTCGGTGAGATACTTCGTGTAGCGGAGACGGAGATGGGGGGAGTATTCGACAGCCCGGTGGAGATCTACCTGCCTCGGCCAGATCAGACTCTAGAGGAGAAAGTACAGGATCAACACACCACCGGTGCGGAGCGGGACGCGGCCACGTGGGCCTTTCGGCACGGAGAACCGGCTGGACGGGGGACGCAAGCTGTTTCCGGCGCGGCCTCGCTTCATACGCCCATGATCACGGCGCACGGAATGGTAGGGGTGCTTTCGGTCGAGGCTCCGGAAGACGTCCTTGGCGCCCTGGAGAACCAGCAGTTGTTGGAAGCGGCCGCCACTCAGATCGGCATCGCTATCGAACGCGACATGCTCGCCGAAACGAGTCAAAAAGCGGTTCTCGAAGCCGAAACCGAGAGGATGCGCAGCTCCTTGTTGAGCGCTGTTTCGCACGATTTGCGCACTCCTCTGGCTGTCATCTCGGGTACGGCCAGCACCTTGCTTCAACTGGGAGATGGAGGCGACCGCGAGACCAAAGCAGGACTGATCGCGGAGGTCTACGAGGAGTCCAACCGGCTTACCAGGTTGGTCGAGAATCTTCTGGCCATGACGCGGCTCGACTCGGGCGAGATAAAGGTTGCCGCAGAGTGGTTTCCTGTGGAGGACGTCGTGGGCTCTGCGCTCGGGCGGCTAAGGAAGGTGAGCCCGGACAGGGTAGTACAGAAGCACTGGTCGGAGGCTCTCCCTCTCGTCCAACTCGACGGTGTGATGATCGAACAGGTCCTCTTCAATCTCCTCGAAAACGCCGCCAAGTACTCGAAGCCCGACAGCCCGATAGACTTGCTTATCAGTTCGACCTCGGATGAGCTCAAGATAGAGGTAGCCGATCGAGGCCCGGGACTGTCGGAGGGTGAAGCGGACGCCATTTTCGAGAAGCTATACCGAGGAAGTGCCTCCGCGCATGTTGCTCGCGGTGCAGGCCTCGGTCTCGCGATTGCACGTGCGATCGTCCTCGCTCACGGTGGTCACATCTGCGCCGCAAACCGTCCTGACGGCGGGGCGGTGTTCTCCTTCACTCTTCCCCTTGGTTCTCCCCCGGGCGATCTTGAACTGGGGGAAGATGCCTGCATTGCTAGTGACAATCGGTCGGTTTAGCCCGAGGTGTGCTACGCGTTGATCGCTGTTGGAGAGGACAATGGCTAGAGAATCCGTGGCGGGTGTGAGTGTCCTCATCGTTGAGGACGAGGTTCCCATGAGACGTTTCCTGCGGGCCGCCCTTCTGCACGAGGGATATCAGGTGGCTGAGGCCGGGAATGCTCACGACGCGTTCACCATGGTGCTCGGCCAGCCTCCCGACCTAATCCTTCTTGACTTAGGTCTCCCGGATTCCGACGGCACGACGGTCCTCACACGAGTGAGGGAGTGGTCGCAGGTGCCGATCATCGTTCTCTCTGCGAGAGATCAGGAGAGCGACAAGGTCGACGCGCTTAATTCCGGAGCTGACGACTACCTCACGAAACCATTCGGTGTGCCGGAATTGCTCGCGCGGGTGAAGGTGGCTCTGCGGCACGCAGCTGTGTTAAAAGACGGCACCCGGGACGACTCCTCCCGCTTTGAAGCCGGTGATCTGGTCGTGGATCTGGCGAGCCGCCTCGTGACCCTGCGGGGAGAGATCGTTCACCTGACTCCTATCGAATATCGTTTGCTGACCACGTTTATCAAGAAATCGGGCAAGGTGCTGACACACCGGTATCTGCTGGAAGAGGTTTGGGGGCCGGGCTGCTCCACCCAGACACACTATCCCCGAATGTACGTCGCAAATCTGCGGCGCAAACTAGAGGACGATCCGGCCGACCCAAGGTACTTACTCACCGAGCAGGGTGTGGGATATCGCTTTGTCGAAGGGCAGCCACTTCAGGGTTGATTGCTTCAACTCGGTCTCCTCGAGGGCGGGAGATTGGACGATGATCTATCCTTAGGCATCGTGAAAAGCGAGCCTAAGGACGGCGAGATGACAGATATCGACATCGAGGCCGCGCGGCAAGCCGCATTGGGTCTCAAGCAAACTATGGGGATGTCGGATGCCGAATTCGAGGAGCACATCAGCTTCGGATTCAACCGGCGCCTAATTGCTCACCAAGAGGAGATAGCCCAAGCCAAGATCATCGCCGAGGTCACGGAGTCAAAGTTCTGCTCGGCGGGGTGCAAGGTCGGCCAGAAGTTAGTTATGCAGGCTCTCCCGGCCATGCTGCTGCCGAAAGAATCCGATTGCCCCCTCTGTATCAAGGCGATTGGACCGGTCGCGGATTTGGTGCACCAAGCGTGGGATCGCATGAGTGAGGGGCTAGATCCCAACGACGGGCAGGCGCAGTTCGCAAGTTGCCTCGATCAAGGGATCAAGTATGGCGGACTCGGCAATGTCAAATTCAAGGTGTACGTTCAGAGGGATTAGTTCCCCGTCACGGTCGTGGAATGCAGAGAAGCACGAAGTGATGCCCAGAAAAGGAAGAGAATGCCTGAGCCGCTGATACCCAGCAAGCAGATGACTGAGCGAGTCTTCGACGACTCCTCCGCGATTTACGACCGGAGGGGCCCCCGTATCTTTGCTCGATTAGGCTCCCGCCTTGTGGAACAGGTTCCGCTCGAGCCGGGCGCGCGAGTGCTGGATGTCGCCACGGGGAACGGCGCCGTGCTGCTGGCCGTCGCGCGGCGGTTGGGCTCTGATGGGCAGGTTACGGGGGTCGACCTTTCAGCCGGCATGCTTCAAGAAGCTGAGCGAGCGGCCAAGGCGGATGGGCTTGTCAACGTCGAATTGCGCAAGATGGATGCTGAGCATCTCGAGTTCCCCGACCAGACCTTTGACGCCGTCCTTTGCGCTCACGCGCTCTTTCTCTTCCCTAATCAAGAAGCCGCTCTGCGTGAGATGCATCGCGTTACCAAACCGGGCGGCTATATCGGGGTGTCTGTCTTCGGCAACACGCCGCCCGCCTTCACACCGGCCTGGACGGTCCTCGCCAGGCAATTGGTCGAATACAGGGCTTCGCTGCCCTTGTCTGATCCCTTGGCATACTACACTCCGCATGAGATCGATTCGCTGCTCCAGCTGTGCGGTTTCCGGGGCGTTCGGGCGGTCAGCGAGACCGCCGAAATCATATATGCGAGGGGCGAAGAGTGGTGGGACTTCTTGCTGACGATGGCTGCGCGTTCGGCTATCTTGAGCGTGGACGAGACCATGCAAGCTCAGTTTCGAGAGGAGTTCCTTGGAAAGTTGCGATCAATGTCCAGCGAAGACGGGCTGCACCTGTCGCTCTCGATCGTGTACGCATTGGCGCAGCGTTAGAGCCAGCATCCCAAGCATCCGTGTCGTGGATTAACAACTGCGCAAGACTGGTACAAATGTCTCAACGACATGAGGAGCAGTGATCATGAAGGACGACCGGAAGCCGACAACGACGGACGCTGGAATCCCCGTCGCGAGCGACGAGTACTCGCTTACCGTGGGCCCGGACGGGCCCATCCTTTTGCAGGACTACTATCTGATCGAGCAGATGGCCAACTTCAACCGGGAACGCATCCCGGAACGGCAGCCTCACGCCAAGGGCTCGGGAGCCTTCGGGTATTTTGAGGTAACGGAAGACGTCAGCCCGTTCACAAAAGCGGCGGTATTTCAGCCGGGGACGAAGACCGATACGTTCATCCGTTTTTCCACTGTGGCCGGGGAGCGCGGCAGCCCGGATACCTGGCGTGACCCACGCGGCTTTGCGCTCCGCTTCTACACGACCGAGGGCAACTACGACATGGTGGGGAACGACACCCCGGTCTTCTTCGTGCGCGACCCCATGAAGTTCCAGCACTTCATCCGCTCCCAGAAACGCCGGGCCGACAACGGGCTGCGCGATCACGATATGCAATGGGACTTCTGGACTTTGTCGCCCGAATCGGCCCATCAAGTCACGTGGCTCATGGGAGACCGGGGGATACCCAAGACCTGGCGTCACATGAATGGCTACTCGAGCCATACCTACATGTGGGCCAACGCGGGAGGCGAACGTTTCTGGGTGAAGTACCATTTCAAGACCGATCAGGGTATCGACTTTCTTACGCAGGAAGAGGCGGATCGGATCGCCGGCATGGACGCCGACTTTCATCGACGTGATCTCTTTGAGGCCATCAAGCGCGGCGACTTTCCGAGTTGGACGCTGAAGATGCAGATCATGCCGTTTGACGAGGCCGAGACCTACCGCTTCAACCCTTTCGATTTGACCAAGGTGTGGCCGCACAGTGACTACCCGCTGCACGATGTCGGCCGACTGGTCTTGAATCGCAACCCCACCGACTTTCATACCGAGATCGAGCAGGCGGCGTTCGAACCGAACAACCTGGTACCGGGGATCGGTCCCAGCCCAGACAAGATGCTGCTTGCCCGTCTCTTCTCCTACGCGGATGCCCATCGGGCCCGCTTGGGAGTCAACTATAAGCAGATTCCCGTCAATCAGCCAAAAGCGGCGGTGCACAGCTACAGCAAGGATGGGGCGATGCGGGTGCAAAACGTGTCCGACCCCGTGTATGCGCCCAACTCAAAGGGCGGCCCGCAAGCCGACGGGGAGCGGTATCCCCAGGTGGAGGTTTGGGGGGCGAGCGGCGAGTTCATCCGTGCCGCTTATACTCTGCGCAAAGACGACGACGACTGGGGCCAGGCCGGCGCGCTGGTTCGTAAGGTGATGGACGATGCCCAGCGAGATCGACTGGTATCGAATGTTGTCGGGCACTTGAAGAACGGCGTGTCCGAACCGGTTCTCAAGCGTGCCTTCGAATATTGGAGCAACATCGACAGGGAGATCGGTACCCGCATAGTCAACGGCATGAACGCCGACTGATACCTCCAGTGCTAGACATCCGTTGTCCTGTTCCTTCGCCAGGCTGGAGGCCTCCCGAAGAGGGCCTAATGCGGGGCCGCCTTGGAGACGTACTGGCGTACCGGGACACTGAGAGTTTCCAACCATGACAAAAGATCGCGGCCCAGAAATTGCGCCTAGAGGTGACTCTGGGCAGAATCGGTCGTCTCCGGCGGCACAAAGATTCACGGATAATCTGGTCCGAAAGGTCCTTCTCCGGCTCTTTCCGAGGAGTACTCGACCAAATTCGCTAACGATTGCACGCCTCGCCCTGGTGCCGTTGCTACTCCTGCTTCTTTACCTCGGCCTTCGCTGGTGGGCGCTCGGGGTCTTCGTTTTGGCGGTTTGTACCGACTTCATCGACGGTGCGCTTGCTCGGACCCGAAATCAGATCACGCCGGCAGGCACGCTGCTCGATCCCCTGGCGGACAAACTCTTGGTTGTAGCGGTGCTGGCCTGGATTGGCTACAAATATCTGGTCGTGCAGATCATGCTGGCCTTCGTCGTGCTGGAGTTGCTCGTGAGCTTGATCGGCGGCGGCATCTTACTGCGCACCCGGCAGTCGCGACCGGCGAACGTCTTTGGCAAGGTCAAGATGGTGATTCAGAGCGTAGCTCTGTTTCTCTTCATCCTTTCAGCCATTCTTGATCTCCGCCTCGCGATCACAATCTCGCTCTACCTTCTATGGGCGGCCCTTGCTATGGCGGTGCTGTCGGGCGTCGGTCAGATCTACGGCTTTCTTGGCAGGAATCGGAACAGTAGCTAGACCACCTCGTCCTCCGCAGGCGAGCCTACGCGAGCATCCTTAGGCGTTCGTTGGTCGCCTTGAGGTCAGCTCCCTCCGGGTCAAAGTCCGCGCCGAGCCACTCTCGGTAATGCTCATGTTCGGGGTCGCTGGGATCGGAGAGTGCTGAGAGCAAAGCCTCGTAGCCAGGCACTCCTCCTGAGTCCTCCGGGGGAAAGGCTCGGGCCCCGTCCACAACGACTGCCGGGGGCCTGTCCGAGCTTGAGGGAAGCACTCGCTCCACCTTGATCTCGATCTCCCAGTGATCCCCGAAGTCGTACACGTAGGTAAAACTCGTTCCTTCTCCCAGAGGCAGGCTGTGCAATCGAACGAGAGCTTCGTTTTCGACGGGGACGACTTCGCGCGGAGCCGGTATGCCGTAGCGCTTCTCCGCGATCACGAATTCGTGCTGGTGTTTGTCCTCCCAACCCGCTACGATCTGGATGGACTCGTGTAACCGTCTGAGACTGATCCGATTGGCCACAAGCAGCTCCCGCCAAATCGGTGGCTTGGTGTCGACCAGGACTAGCTTGAGCTGAATGGTAGCTGCTGACATCGGTGCCCTCTCTTCCTCAGGAGCCTTCGCTCGAGAGCTTACCAGGAGCGACGGGGCCTCGTATGCTCCCCAGAAAGGACTGGTGGCTCCCCAGCCCAGCTCGGGCCAGAGAACCACCATTTCGGCATGAGGCAAGACTCAGAAGGAGGGGGATAGAGTAATGCCCGCACAGCATGCTCCCACTCCGCGCCTGAACGATGCCTGAACGCGCACGGTTGGGAAGTCAGCCGAGTGAATCACCTCCGGGTTGGCTAGGTAGGCGGAATGCTTGCCCCGGGAGCGCCGCCGGATTAGATCTCCCGAACGTCCTCGATGGCGAGCACAAGCGGTTGCACGGCCTTTACGAGATCTTCCCGGGACACGTTCTGGACCTTCAAGGTGGCAATAAAGCGCCCCTGCTCGGGTTCATCGATCTCACCAAAGGCCACGAATACCCCGCCAAGGGCCGATATCGCGGCAGTGATCTTTGCCAGTGTCCCGGGAATCTCCGCGACGCTCAGCGTGAGGCGTACGCCCGGCTTGCGGGCCCCAAACAGTTCCACCAGAACGTTGAACAGATGCGACTCCGTGATGATCCCCACCAATTCGCCATCGCGCATGACAGGCACGCCGCTGATCTTGTTGTCGGCCATGACACGCCCGGCTTCTTCGAGCGCCATGTCCTCGGTGACGGTGATGACATCCTTGGTCATCACGCCCTCCACCTTCAACTTCTCCAGAAGGTAGTTCAGCTCATAGACGCTGAGCGAGGTCGCCGGCGAAGGCGAGACCCTGAGTAGGTCCTCGAGGGAAACGATACCCACCAGTTGACCCTTGTCGTTAAGAACGGGAAGCTGGCGCACCTTGCTGCCCCGCATCACCTGCAAGGCGTCCGGCACTGTGGCCGCCGGAAACGTGGTGATGGGGTTCCTGGACATCCGGTCACGAACAAGCATCTGACCCTCCTAGGCCTTTCGGTGTGTGGCGAGATCGCTCGGCGTCTTGTCTTACCTTGCCTTCCCCGTCACTTCTTTCTGAAACACAGGTCGCTTTCCTGCAGGGATTGTTGCCACTTGATCATGACATCGCTGACGGTTCGACTCAAGCTGTAGAGTGCGCGATCGATTGGTCCGCCCGGTCACCGGGAGGGGCCGAGGCCGAACGATATCGACACAGGCGGCCTCGTCACGGGCGCCAACATCCATGTCGATGGTAGGATGACGTTGATCACCCATGGAAATTGAATGCAGATGTTTGGTTCCAGCGTCTACCGGGAACGTCCCACCTGAGTCCCAAGAGGCGTAGCGCGCCAAGGGCTGCTAGCGGAAGCGAGCAGCCCTTGGAAGGCGGAGTCACTTGGGACTCGCGATTCCTCTGCAGCGCTTGGGAGGTCCCGATGCGACAGACTCGCAATCTGCCCCACTGCCACTCCGATGGTCATGTCGTTTGCGTCACCCTAGACCTCGATCCCTCCGAAGTACGTGGCGGATTCTCATATGTGGTCTGGGGAGTGGGCGATATGGTCACTCGCGTTTCCAAGGTCGAAGGGCTCTCGGCCACCTGCTCCCTTCCTGAGGGCGTCTTCATCGAGGGCGATCTCTTGAAGCTCGAGGTGTTACCGGGCCCCGAAACCGAGCAGTTGGTCTTTCCATGGACGCAGATCACGGTCATCAAGGAAGGACTCTTTGAGGCAAGGATGCTCCGAGGAGAACCCGTTCTCGTGCCCGTAGAACGCCAGCAGCCGACAGGCGGTCACAAATCGGCGGCGGGTACGCACCGTGCGGAGCAGACCGGGGCGGCGGCGATGGCGGCTTCTTGCTGGTGAAGCCGGCTGGCCTGGGTCGGCGCGCAGTAACCTCGGCTGGTAAGGGAATTCTACACCGGCAGGTGGCGCCCGCCTCAGAACTGCTTTCTCTTGAACAGGGCGACTGCCACCGACATGAGGGCGACGGTCACGACGGCGGCCAAGCCCAAGGTCAACGACACCACCTGAGGAAGATTCAGCAAAGTCGGAATCAGCGGAATTGCAGCGACCTGGTTTCCGCCATATACGACCAGTATGGCCCCGACCAGAATTGACGGCGAAGCGACCCCGATGAGGACCCCGACGGAGCAGGCGACGGCGAGCATCGACAGACTGATGGCCAACGACTGGGCGACTTCGCTAAAGACCGCTGTGGGCAGAGCGCCCTTTGTGGCGTAGTCCGCCGCCATTCCTACAAAGACCGCCACGATACTGGCTACGGCGACGCAACTGTAGATGGCGAGGACTTTGGCAAGCAACAGGTTTCGTCGCTTCAGTGGTCTGATCAAGAACAATTCGTAGACGTGCCTGTTCTTTTCATTGATTATGGAGACAGTGAGCATGACGGCGGCGAGCGTCCCGGCGAGACTGGACACCACAAGCGCCGAGACGACGCTGAATGGCATGTCTTGATTCGTCCCGCTCGTTTGGATGAGGCGGAACAGAATGGCCACTACGGGCAGCCCTACCCAGAGGAAGAGCATGACTTTGGACTTGTAGAAGCCCCGCAGTTCATCGACGTACAGGAGCGACAAGTTCATGCTGAACCTTCGCTTTGCCGAACGTAGCGAAAGTAAATCTCATCGAGCGAAGGTGAAAGCAAAGTCACTCCGCGCACCCGTAGGCCCGATCGGGCGATCATTTGAATTAGATCGTCAATAACTTGATCCGCGTCGGCATTATCTCCCATATGCACCAGGATCCTGTCCGGCGCTGTCTCCTCGATCCCCTGCACGTTCCCTATCGTTCCGAACTGCTGCCACTTGTCGCTGGGATGTGAGAGTAGGACCTCCACGGCCCGTTGCGGGGACAATTGGATCTCCAGTTCCGGAATGGTGCCCACCTGGATGAGTCTTCCCCGGCTCAGGATTCCCACCCTGTCGGCGACATCCTGGACATCGCTGAGTATGTGCGAAGAGAACAGGATCGTTGTGCCGTTCTCGGCGAGCCTCAAGACTATGTCCTTGAGTTGGTGGCGGCTCACCGGGTCCAGGCCACCCAACGGCTCGTCCAGAACAAGCAAACGCGGTTCGTGAAGAAGTGCCTGCGCCAGCCCAACCTTCTGGGCCATGCCTCCTGACAATTGCGAGATCTTTTTGAACCGCACTTCGGAGAGAGACAGCAAGTCCAGCAACGAGGGGATGCGCCTCTCGATCTGGTTGCTTGTGAGCCCAGAAAGCCTTCCAAATGTCCGTAACGCTTGGTCCACGGTACGCCATTCCTGGAATGCGACGTTTTGCGGCAGATAGCCGAGCAGTTTGTGGGCCTCACCCATTTGCTCGGGTACACGGTATTCACCTATCTGGACTGTTCCTTGGAAATTGGTAATTAGGCCGATCAAGATCTTCATAGTGGTAGTCTTGCCGGCACCGTTAGGCCCGATGTAACCGAAGATTTCTCCCGAGCCTATGGCAAGAGAAACATCGTCCAGCGCCCGAAAACGCCCGTAGTTCTTCGACACCCCGCGCAGGCTTACAAATGCTTTGTCTTTTGTGGAAGCGTCCCCCGTCACAGCGCTGCGCCTTTCATGTCTTCTCGATCCACGTGGCGACGTCCTCAATCACCCGCGCGTCTACGTGTCCCGGCCGGTCGTACTCGGAAGGAGTCGCCTTTCCGATTCCCGCCATGAACTCGTGGTTGAGATCCGGATAGAGGATGAGCTTGGCGTTAGCGTGATCGGCTAGCGCGTCTTGCCAGCCCGAGTAGTCGTCCATGGTGACCTGGTAGTCCCGTTCGCCATGCAATATCAAGAGACGCATGCCGAGAGTCTGCGCCACCTCAGCGGGACGATATCCGCGCAGGTCGAGCCAGAAGGAGGCCGGAAGTCCGAAAGGCAGATCCTCAACGGGCGCGCCGTCCGAGAGGCTCGTACTTCTGACTCGCGCAGCCTGGGCTTCGGGCTCCTTGAGCTGACTCTCCTGGATCTCCGGGGACACGCCGCTCAGGGAGGCGAGGTAGCGGAGTTGGTCAAGGATCACGTCTTCCAGCGGCCGGGTGTTGCCCGCAAGGATGATGAGACCGGCCAGGTCGGGCGCCTGTTGGCCGATCCGCGGAGCGACCATTCCGCCCAGGCTGTGCCCGAGGACATAGATGCTTCTGGACTGGACCTCGGGCAGGGCGCGGAGCAAAGCGACCGCCGCGACAGCGTTTTCGATGACCACTTGCTGCACAGTCAGCGCCGAAATCTCGGCTTTCACCTCCTGCGGGTAGGCGAAGCTGCGTTTATCGTAGCGGAGAACGGCGACGCCCTTGGACGCCAGTCCCCAGGCCAGATCCCGAAAGACCTTGTTGGGACCCACTGTTTCATCTCGGTCCAGCGAGCCCGAGCCGTGAGCCAAGACCACAGCAGGGAAAGAGGCCCGGTCTTTGGGGAGTGTGAAGGTGCCGGAGAGCGGCCACTTTGTTCCCGCTCCCACGACCACCTCTTGCTCATCGAACTTCTCCAGATCTGCATAGGCCGGAAGCTCCCACGGCTTGGTAGGCTGGACCGCGCTTGCCGGCGCGAGTTGCAGACCGTAAATCCAGCCCTCGTCGCTCACCGACACAACCAGGGCGAACTCGCCGTGCTCGCAGGTCACGGGAATCTTAATGACCACGCCACCCGGGCCGGCAGGCTCGCTCACCGGCACGCCGACAGAGGCCACCGGACCACTCTTGGCCATCCCGGCGCTCCAAGCGGCCTCAAGCGCCTCCGCCGGTACCATGGGGCGCAACTGGGGGGCGAACAACTCGTGTATCTCGGCAAAGCGCCCGGATCGCGCCATCTCAAGAACGGTAAGGCTTGTTGCAACAGCTGAAGCCGGCACTATGAGGGTTCCTTTCGCTTCTTGCTTTTTGGGCGCCCTGTCCCTCGCGCGGCCTTGTCATCGGCCTGGTTCTCAGGTCCGGGCAGAAGGATGGTGAAGAGCATGCGCCGTCGCCGCCCCTCGCCGGGGGCGTTGGCAAGGCGGGGGAGGGCGACATTGTTCAGGTCTTTGAGAAAGTCGGCCAACTCGGCGTCCGTAAGCCACATCGCTGCTACACGGTAGGCCGCACCATCTCGGTCTGGATCGGGGACTCCGGACTCGAGATAGCGGTCGAAGTCCCCGAGAAGCCCCGCAATATAGGCCATGAAGGCCTGTGAGTGCTGCTCGGGGGTCATGGCTGCCACTTCATCGGGGAGGATCTGCGCTGCGAAGAGTCGGAGGGCATAGGTGCGCTCCATCGCGCCGCGGACTTGACGCTCGCCGACAACCTGGAGCACTCCGGCCTTGGCGAGAAGAGCTACGTGCCGGTAGACGCTCCCCGCGGGCACGTCCGCGAGTTCCGCGGCGAGTTGACTCGTGGTAAGCGCTCGGTCGCCAAGGAAGGCCTTGACAATACGAAGCCGCACCGGATGCAGTAAAAGGTCTGCGGTTGGCATGCCCAAAACATACCAGAGCGTTCACAGAATTGCTAATGTTCACAAATATGGCGGACCTGAGCTTGTGACCTGATGACGGCTGTAAACGAGACAACTACCTCGAGTCAATCGGCCTCAAGGTAGCTGTCTCGTCGCTGCGACGGTCTTGCGCGCAGGCGCGCGCCGGTGTTTTCGATTTCCAGCCTGCCTGCCTACACGGGATTGGCCTTGATCGTGTCCAACTCTTCCTCGAAATCAGAGCCGAGGAAGTACTTGGGAGGAGTGAGATCCTCTCCCCGTTGTTTGGCTTCCCATCCGGCCTTGATCTTGTCGGGGGTCGCCGGTAGCGCGTAGATACGGACCCCGCAAGCGTTGTTGATGGCGTTGATGACGGCCATGTGGTTGGATGACTGAAAGCACTCAGAGCAACCAGCAGAACCATGGGGACCGGCGGGGCGCGGCGTCTCCAAGAACACCAGGTTGAAGTCGTCCGGGATCATGTCGATGGTGGGGATGCCACAGCCGGTCATGCTGCCGTGCTTGTCCATGGCGTCGTAGTCTTCGCTGAGCGCAAAGCCGATGGAGTGGGAGAGTCCGCCGTAGCCCTGGCCTTCCACCGAGAGGAGGTTGCCGACCACGCCCACGTCTCCCACCCAGGTGAATCTGAGGACCTGGGCCTTGCCGGTCTCGACGTCGACTTCGACCAGGGCCAGATTTACACCGTACATGTAGACCGGCTTGCTCTCGCCTTCGCCGGTGTTGGGGTCGGGGCCAGGGGGCAGCCCGAGGTTGAACTGATCGTAGTGGCCGGTGTACTTGGTGGGGATGCCTTCTGCGACCATCTCGGAGTGGGTGCGATAGCTGCCATCCTCTTTCCGCATGGCGTCCATGAGCTGCGCAGCCGCGTGCAGGGTGGCGTTGCCGGCCATGTAGTGCGAGCGGCTGGCGGCGGCCAACAGGGTGTCCGGACAGGTCTTGCTGTCGTTCATGACCAGCTTCACCTGCTCCGGCTTGACCCCCAGGGGTTCGAGCGCCTTCACGGTGTGCGTGAGGGTGCCGATGTCGCCGCCCTGGCCCATGTCTTCCCAGGTATTGTAGTGAGTGATGCCGCCGTCGGGCATGAGTTCCAGCGCCACCTCGGCGTGGTCGAACATGCCGGCTGTACAGTGAAATCCACCCATACTGATCCCCACGCCCACGTTTCTGCCCTCGGCTTTAGCCGCCTCGGCCTCCGCCTTGTACTGATCGTAGGTGGGCTTGGCCATTTCGAGAAGGGTCGGGTACACATATTCGTGGTAGGGTCGGCTGCTTATACCGAGGTCCCCCGGTCGCGCCGCATTCTTGTAGCGCAGCTCCCAAGCGTCGATGCCGGCTTTCTCGGCCGCCATGTCGATGAGAGCCTCGCTCATGGTGTAGGTTTGAGGAGAACCGAAGCCGCGGTAGGCGGTGATGAAAGCGTGGTTAGTGGAACCGGCCCGGGCCAGGGCTTTGAGGTTGGGGATGCTGTAGCCGTGAAAGGCAATAGAGCACAGGGTGCCGAAGATGGGGCCGCCCACAAGGGCATAGGCCCCGTGGTCCAGCGCAATGTCGTATTCGGCGGCCAGGATGTTGCCCTCTTTGTCACAGGCGATGCGGCCGTTGGAAAAAGCGGCGGACCGCTTGCCGGTGGTGTGGTTGAACTCGTCGTAGCTCAAGGTCATGGTGCAGGGCATGTCCAGGTTCTGGACGGCCGTGACGAGTAAGGCGTAGGTGTTGGGGCTCACCGTGTAACCAAAAGAACCCCCGACTGCATTGAGCTGCATGCGGATGTTGTCCTTGGGAATTGCGCAGGCCTGGGAGATGAACTCCCGATTCTCCGTGAACGACTGGCACTTGCACTGGACGGTCATCATGCCGTCGGTGCCCCAGTAGGCCTGTAGAGTCTCGGGCTCGAGGGGCAGGTGCGGTTCATGCTGCGAGTGGAAGCTGCCCTCGGCGACGATGGGGGCGTCTTCGAAGATATCGGCGGTGTCCTCGCCCTTCAAGACCGGCTGCTCCATGTAAGAGTTGGGCAACCCCTCGTGGAGCTGGATGGAGTTGGGCATGACCGCCTCGGGAAAGGTCATGTAGGCCGGCAGGATCTCCAAGTTCTGCTTGACCTTCTGGGCGGCCGCACGGGCGTGCTCCCTGGTGTCGGCGGCTACCAGCGCTAGTACGTCGCCCCGCCTGCACACCTTCTTGCCGGCGATGACGGGGAAATCGGGCGCGAACTCGCCCTTCTTGCGGGCGATATGGATCGGCGTTGTCATGTTGTTGCTGCCCTTGACGTCCTTGGCCGTCATCACCTTGATGACGCCGGGCATCTCTTCGGCCTCGGCGGTATCGATGCTGATGATGTTGGCGTGGTGGGCTTCGGCCAACACGACGGCCAGATGAGCGGTGCCGTCGGGCATCTGTAGGGCGACATCGTCGCCGTAGTCGGCCAGACCGGTGACTTTGGCAAGAGCGGTGGGGCGGGGGTGCCTGGAGCCGTAGATCTCGGTCTCACCTTCGAAATCGTAGGTGATGTCCTTTATGGTGGCCTCGCCGCGCATCACCTTGGCAGCCGCCATGACCGCGTCCACCAGGGGCTTGTAGCCGGTGCAGCGGCAGATGTTGTGATGGGTCTTAAACCAGTCGCGGACCTCTTGGCGGGTGGGTGAGGGGTTCTCGGTGAGCAGCCCGTAGGCAGAGACGATGAATCCCGGCGAGCAGAAGCCGCACTGGGCTCCGCCGTAGGTGATCCAGGCCTGCTGCAGGGGATGCAGATGCTGAGGGGTACCGATGCCCTCGATGGTGAGGATCTCGCTGAACTCTGGCACCCGCTTCATCTTCTTGGTGCAGGAACGGACCACTTCGCCGTTAAGGATGACCGAACAGGCGCCGCAGACCCCGGTACCGCATCCCACCTTCACTCCGGTGAGGCCCATGCGACGCAGGACTACGGCAAGGGTGTCCTCTTCGGGATCGCAGGTTATGAATCTGTTGACGCCGTTGATAGCGAAGCAGAGCCGGGTGAGTTTCATTTCCTCTCCTATCTCCCAACAGGGAAAGCGGTTCCATCTGGATAATTCGATATCAGATCACACTGTTCGACAATGTAACCATACAAACGCCACAAAATGCGTGACGATTGGAATTCTTCAGTCGCCGGCATTTTGGGTTGAGACCGACCTGCGTCCGCCCCCAGGGGACTAGCCGCTAACCTACTCGATTCTGGCGAATTTCTTCACGAACGAATGCGCGAGATCCTCTTCGGAGAGGTAGACTCTGCCATCCTCGGTGGCCTTGATGACGCCGGCCTGCCCGAGCAAACGAGCGGCATAAGGCCGATAGTCGCGAGGCCTGAACGTTCTGCTTAGAGGAGTGCTCCGGCCCAGCCCGAGCTCCTCCAAGCTTGCCGCCGTTTTCGGGCTGGTCGCCCCTTGCGCGCGGAACATAGCTACGACCCTGCGTGCGGCCCGCTTCAAGAGAACACGCTGAATAATCACCATGAGAATTATCACGACCCCGAACAGCAGGATCACGGCGAGAACCGTCGCCGCATGTCCGCCCATATGTCTTCCTCCTTCCGCCCCCGGTGTCGTTCTAGTTCGTCGGCCAGTGCCCTCATGACTCCGCCCCAGGGGCTGATGTTGCTGAAGCTGACCGCGGAGGAGATCACTTTCAGCACGTCAGATAATGCCCGCGATAAAACCGGGATCGGTCGCCGAGAAGTTCTTTCTCCTTCGACACGCGACCCCAAGCGGGCAGCTCGGCCTCGGCTCCAGGCCAATACTATCAGCACTCCGCCTACTGAGGAACCATCTGCACGCAGCCAGTTAGTTTGATATAAATAAATAGCGTCTGATTTGCAGAGATGACCGGTCCGGAGGCGCAGTGGGCTCCGGCGCCGATCCGCTTGGCCCCCAGGCTGCCTTGGATCTTTGGCACCGGCCGCAAACGAAAGAAAGCCAGCATAGGAAGGTAACGATGGATCTCGCGTTTCATGGGAAGACGGCGCTGGTCACTGGCGCCGGGAGCCAAGTGGGCTTCGGGAAAGAGATCGCCCTGCTCCTGGCCGCCGAAGGGATCGATGCCGTCGCGGTCACCGATATAGATCGGGAAGGTACCGAAAAGACCTCTCAAGCGCTCAGGGCCGCGGGGTGTCGCAGCGTGGCGCTCCAGGCCGATATCACCGACAATGCCGCCGTTAAGGCCATGGTCGACAAGGTGGTCGGCGAATACGGCCGCATAGATGTCCTTTGCAACGTGGCGGGCGCCATCCTGCACGCGGACGGCGTGCCGATTGAACTTCAGGACCCCGCCGTTTGGGAGAGGCAGTTCAAGCTCAATGTGGTCGGGACCATGAACGTCAGCCAGGCGGTTGTGCCCATCATGCGGGCTCGGAAGCGCGGGGCGATCGTAAACATCGGTTCGGGTAGCACACAGGCCTATGCCATGGGCGTCAGCGCCTACGCCATGTCCAAGTACGCCCTGGATCTTTTCACCAAGCAGCTCGCCTTCGTTGAGGCCAGGGCCGGCATTCGCGTCAACTGTGTCGCCCCCGGCCCGGCAGAAACCAACTTTGCCGGCCTTTTGAAGGAAGGATCGTCAGACCTGTCGCCGGAAGAGGCGGAGAAACAGCGGGAGGCCATGCTCGGCCATTTTCCGTTGGGAAGGATCTGCACGCCATGGGATGTTGCGACTGCCACGGTGTTCCTTGTTTCTGACGCAACCGATCACGTCACCGGGCAAGTGTTTCATGTTTCCGGCGGTTCCGTCATCTGAACATTGACGGATGTTTGGAGGAATTTCGCGATTATCTGAGAGAGGTGGAAGAAGTTGGGACAGTACGAGAAGTACATCTGCACGACGCTTGAGAAACGGCATCTCCTTCCCCCTCCCACTCCGGAGCAGCGGGACAGGCTGGCCGCCATGGGCAGGCGGATCCCGATGGAGCACGTCCACTGGATTGACGAGGAAGTTATCCCCGGCGCCTACTACGGCGAGACCACCTGGATGTGGCCACCCGAGTACCCCAACCAGGTGATGTGGGAGAAGCTGGCCGCGGAGGGGTACTCGACTCCGAACATGTTCCCCCATGCTCACGGCTTCCCGGAGCTCCTCTCTTGGTGGGGCGCAAACCCGGAAGATGCAGGCGACATCGGCCCCATGGGGATGCAGATCGACGACGAGATCATCCCGCTCGGGTCGAGTTGGGTCGCGTACATTCCGGCGGACCTTCCGCACATGCCCGTATTCCACAGTGGAGTCCGCAGCCAGATCCATACACGGCCGACGCTGCACTGGACGTCGGGGCCGGGTGGCGTGTACACGATGGGGGACGACGACAAGGTCGGGCATGCCGACCAAGAGGAGCAGTCCGGGCCGATCGGCCGGGTAGTCGACCCGGGCCAGTCCAAGTACGGACGGTACATCGTCCATGGCACCGACCCAGGCATTAAGCGGCCGGACTACATGCGTCCCCTCGACCCTGTATACAGCCGTCCGATGGCCTACATCGACCAGACGGTCATTCCCGACGCCGAGTTCGGGTGCGACACCAGGTGGCTGCTTCCCGGAGACAATTCCAAGGCCGGCCAGTCCATCATGGACACTCATACGTTGCCTCACGGTTCTACGATCGCCTGCGTCGCTAACAACTACCGTGACCTCACCGACCTGTGCGCGGAGGCGGAGCTCTGGATAGGCGGTGAGAAGCACGTCATTGACAAGGGTTTCTGGGCCTACATCCCGCCGGACGTTTCTCAGGGTCCCCTGATCGTTCGCAACATAAGCAAGCCGGTCGCTTTGATCATGTCGTGGCCCATGGGAACGGGCGTCGAGAAGTACCGCGGTGGGAGATAACCGCAAGGAGCGGCGCCACACACCGTCTCCCGCCAGGCCAGGCGGGCGTGAAGCCATCACAGGCTTGGACGTCTTTGCGCCCGCAGAACGGATGGTCGCGATCGGCCCGATGAGAAAGCCGCCCACTGTTGAGCCGGCCTCTGTGTCCAGCCTCGGCAAGAGCGGCTGGGTGATCGTGGGGACGCTGATGCTTGCCACGGTCCTTGCCAATATCGCAAGTGTCTGCATGTTTCCGCAGAGCGTGGCGCTCTCCGAGGAGTTCGGCCGGCCGGTAAATCAGGTGGTTTGGACCATGACTGCCTTCCATCTGGTAGCCACGGGCGTGGGAGGGGTCGCCGCCGCTCTGGGCGCAATCGTCGGCAACCGGCGCATGCTCACCGTGACCCTCGGCTTACTATTTGTCGGCAGTGCCATTGGTGCGCTTGCTCCCAATCTCACCGTGCTCATCGCCGGCCGCGTCCTTCAGGGGACAGCCATGGCGGCTCAGGCGCTTGCGATCGGGATCATCGCGAACTACTGGCGAGGCGAGGCCAGGCGGCGCGCCATGAGCATGATCGTCCTCTCCATGGGTTTGGGTGCTGTGATCGCCTATCTCCTCAGTGGGCTGATCTGGAGGACGGGGGGGACCTGGCGCACTTTGTTCTGGATCCTCATCGTGGCGAGTGCGATGGACGTCTTCTTGACCCTCGTCTTCATCAAAGAGACCAAGCGCTCCAAGGGTCTTCGCGTGGACTATGCGGGTTGCGTTGGTCTGGTTGCTTGGTCGGCGCTGGTGCTGTTGCCGGTCAGCCAGGCCAACTCCTGGGGATGGGGCAGCGGCAAAGTGCTTGGCTTGCTCCTGCCGGGAATCGGCACGCTGATCCTCTGGGTGCTTTGGGAGCTGCGCCACGCCACGCCCCTGATCGATCTGCGCGTTCTCAGAAGGATGGGCGTCTGGCAGGGGGGCATCGTGTGGTTGGCGATCATCATAGGCGTGATTGTCACGGCGGTAGCCACGCCTTATCTCGTCCAGACGCCGGTGGCTTCGGGTTTCGGCTTCGGCGGAAGCATGTTCGTGGTCTCGCTTGCGCTCGCTACAACCGCGGCCGTTATGGCGTCCGTCTCGGCAGCCGCGACGCCTCTAATGCGGAGACTCGGCGCCAAGCAGACGATGCTCGTGGGCATGCTGTTCGGTTTGGCCGGCTTCGGCCTTGCCTTCGCACACGGGTCGCTTTGGCTCACTCTGGTTTGGTTGGCAGCCGTCGGAGCTCCGACCGCTCTCGCAGGCTCCGCCAGTTATGCAGTCGCGGCTGAAGCCGTGGCCCCTGAGCAGGGCATTCTTGTCAGCACCATCTACAACACCGCTGCCAACACCGGCGCGGCGGTGGCTTCCGCGGTTGTCGGCTACGTTCTCACTCTGCGGCAGGTCGCGGTGCCGGTGACCACTCCGAACGGAGTCGAGACACAGCTGTTTCCGGCCAATGAGACCTTCACCTGGTCGGCGCTGATCGTCGGTGGAATGGCCTTGGTCGGCGTCGCGGTAGTGCTGAGTATTAGAACGAAGCGCCTTCACGCGGAAGCGACGGGTGAGTTCGGACTGGCAGAGCCAACAAGGTTGGCGCCTGCGGCTTCTCGGTGAGTCCGGCGATAGGCACGCCCGGGGCAAGATCATTCCACCCAGCGGTAAGTCTTGCTCGTCCTTATCAGTCTCGCCGTGACCGATCTAGAGAAGCTCAAAGCCCGGTAGTCCGACGCTTTTGTCCGTGAGATTCAGGTCATCGCGGTCCGTGCATTGTCGGTGTCATGGAGGGCGGAGCCTGATGCCACGGGGTTCTCGGAGGGTAGGGTTACGGAACGATCGTGTTTGCGCATGCGACACTCGGTTTGACTCGCCCTCTCCAAAGTGATAAATATAGCTTAATTAAATTGTGGCGCCTTAACGCGGCTGCGCCGACCAGCTTTTGAGGTAATCAAATGAAGATCACCAAAGTAGAGTGCATCCCGGTATCCGTTCCTTTCGCCAAGCCCATCGTCATGTCCGGTACCTCGGCGGCGATGGCGGCAGGGATCGTGCTCAAGATACACACGGATGAGGGCATCACAGGCATCTCGGAGACCGGCGATACGTCGCTCTGGTACATGGGCGAGACCCAGGACTCCATCTTGTCAAACATCGTGAACGTCTACGCCCCAAAGATCCTCATCGGTGAAGACCCCTTCAACATCGAGACCATCGTCGCGAAGATGGACGCGGCCACCCACGCGAACAACCATTCCAAAGCAGTGGTGGACTTCGCTCTTCACGACCTGATGGGAAAGGCGCTTGGCGTCCCCACCTACAAGCTCCTCGGCGGCATGTCCAATCCGAAGATCCCGTTGGCCTACGTCATGTCCTTCGGCACGCCGGAGTCGGTGGCGGCGGAGGCCAAAGTGCGGGTGGACGCTGGATTCCCGGGATTGAAGCTGAAAGTGGGTGCCAAGGATCCCGACGACGACATTGCGATGGTGGCCGCCGTCCGCGAGACGGTGGGTAGCAAGATCAAGGTGATGATAGACGCCAACGGCGGCTGGATGTATCACCAGGCCTTGTATGTTCTGCAGAGGGTATTCAAATACGATGTGTACCTGTGCGAGCAGCCGGTGCCTTGGTGGGATATCGAGGGACTCGCCAGACTGCGTCGCAAGGTTGATGTGCCCGTGTTCGCGGACGAGTCGGCGGCCGAACTGAACAATCTGTTGCAGATACTCAAGCAAGAGGCTGCGGACGGCTTTTTCCTCAAAGTGCCTAAGGCCGGCGGAATTCTGAAGTCTCGGCGTTGGGTGGACATCGCCCAGGGCGCAAACATGCCGGTTATGTGCGGCTGCATGGTCAACTCCGGCCTGGGGTGCGCGGCTGAGGCGGCTTTCCTCGGTGCGACCGAATGGATGGGTAGGATCGAACAGGAATCCATCGGCCCGCTGAACCTGCACAACCTGAACGACACGGTCAGCGGTCCTATCGCAAACGATCTTGCCGTGAAGCCTGTGCGTTACGAGAATGGGCACCTGTATCCGCCCACGGACGGCCTGGGACTGGGCGTGGAATTGAACGAGGAGGTCTTGGCGCGGCTGGCCACTCCCGGCAAGCCGGCGGTGGTTGTCGGGAAGTAGTATTGCCGGATGCGAACGAGGCGGCGCTTGGTTTCAGAGACATTCAGCGGCGGTGAGACGCCGCGGACCACGGAAGACATCGGGGCCGATCAGCAATTTCGCTGATCGGCCCCGATGTTTCTTGGGCACTCCCGGTGGTATTTGTCAGTCGCCGGTGACCCCCGCGACATCCACAACTATGGCCCCTCCGTCCACCGCCAGAACGGCACCGGTCATGAACGACGAGTCTTCGCTGGCCAGGAAGGCGCACACGCCGGCCATCTCTTTGGGCTTGGAAACCCTCCTAAGGGGGATGGGTAAAGAGAAGTTCTTGAGCAGGCTCTCGATGTCCGTTCCCTTCGCCTCGGCGATCTTGCCCAGGGTATCTTCGAACATCTCGGTGCGGGTCGCACCGGGACAGACAGCGTTGCATCTCACCCCGAACGGGCCGTAGTCAAGAGCCACGGCCTTTGTGAGATGGATGAGGCCCGCCTTAGAAGTGCCGTAAGCTGGACTGCCGGCCATGCACCGTATTCCGCCGATGGAGGAGATGTTGATGATGGAGCCGCCACCCTTCTCGATCATGTGCGGCAGCGTCTCCTTCATCAACATGTAAGGGCCGGTGAGGTTGACGTTCATGACCTGCTGCCAATCCTCGGGTTCGAGTTCCGTAATGATGCCGTAGACATCGTGGGCCGCGTTGTTGACAAGGACATCGATGCTTCCGCCAAAAGCGACGGTGGTCGCGACCATCCGCTTCACGTCGTCGTAGACCGACACATCGCCGGGGCACGCCAGTACCGAGCCCGCAGGGTACGCGGCGGCTTCCTTGTCCAACTTCTCTTTGCGGCGGCCGGTGATGCAGACCTTGGCGCCCTCGGCGACGAACCGTTCGGTAATCGCGGCGCCTATGCCCGTGCCCCCTCCCGTGACGAGAGCGGTCTTACCCTCCAACTTCATGCGATCCCTCTTTCGATGACTTTCTCCTGCAATTTCGCTGACCGGCGGCCCGACCTTTCCGGCCGGCCACCGGCGACTCCTGTGTTCATGTGCGACCGTGACAAACGCGCGTAAGCCTTGAGTTCACCCGGACTTCCCAAAACATATGCGAAGCCGATTTCGCGGTCGAGCTCACATCGTCTCGAAGCCCTTGCCACGAACGTTGTCGTGGCGATCATCGACTCGATCGCTAGACTGTGAGAAGTGCAAGACGTCGGGGACTTGCCGCCACTCCTGTCGGGGGCGCGGACCTCGACTACTGAGTCGACGGACCATCACCGTCGAGCGTTGAAGGCGCGGGCTCCGACTCCGTAGGCGTTTTCTCAGCGACCACGTGCCGGAGTGCCGCCGATGCGGTCACCAGGATCCTCTGCCAATCGACCAGGAGCTTCGGGCCGAGCGATTCCTGCAGACTCATGAAGGTCTCCCGCAGTGTCTGCTCGCTGATGTCAAAGAGGTTCGACGTGTCCGGCGTGAG
Organism: uncultured Actinomycetes bacterium; assembly: GCA_963775295.1. Taxonomy (GTDB): domain Bacteria; phylum Actinomycetota; class Thermoleophilia; order RBG-16-64-13; family RBG-16-64-13; genus JAMDEO01. The sequence continues at coordinate 3,201,947 of CAVZIK010000006.1, read as the reverse complement.
CCGGATGAGGACGGCCCTTCGGTCGCTCTTGGATTTGGTGCGCTTGAGCATCTTCTTCTTGACCAGAAGATCGACCATGACGGAAGCGGCGGCCGGCGTCACACCCATTGTCTCGGCGAGCTTCTTGAGTGTGACTCCCTCGGGGGATTCATCGCACAGCTGCCTGATCGCTATGACCGTGTTGCTCTGAGTCTCGGTGAGGTCGTCCAGCCAAAGGAGTTCCGGCCGCTTGTGCTTGTGCACCGCACTTCTGGATCTTGAACGAAAGAGTTCGAGAACGTCCTCGGTTAGTTGCCAGATCGATCTGGAAATCCCGTCCACCGCGAGTTGAGCGACAACTTCAGGCGAAACCGACGCTTTCTCTTCGATCACCGCTATGTCGTTCAGCTTCCCTCACCTCCGCACTCAGCGCCGTCCGTCGCAATCGAGAAACCAAGTTCTCGGTCCGCATCAAAGAGTACGGCACGTCGTCTCGTCACAAAAACGCATTCCGACCAAGTGGACGGTTTCGAGATCTCTGCCACGCCTTGGGTTTCCTCGACAACGTCCATCAATAACATAGTAGACCCCGGAGGCTCCCACGACAACTTAAGTTAGATTAACTAAGGCAACATTCTTTTGGCGGAATGGCCGGTGTCGCCCTACGGGCGCCGTGTCGCCTAAAACCTGAACGTCGCGGGTGCCGGTAGGGGCGTGAACTCGCCCTCGTGGAACTTGGCATTGTCGGTCAGGGCGAGCACGAGCAGGTAGTAGGGCCGATCCACGCGCTTGAAGTAGTTGGGATTGTGGAGCATTCCACCCGGTACGTAGATGGCCGTGGGCTCCGTGAACGCGTATTCCTCGTCGCCCAGGTAGGCCACCATTTCTCCACCGAGGTTGAGAATGTCGTGGGGATCTGTGGGCAGGTAGAGGAAGACCTCATCATACGTCTGGTGGTGCTGCATACCCTTGGTCCAGTCCCAGTAGGACATGCCGTCGTTCTTGGCGACATCCGCTAGAGTGGGCACGCCGATGCCTGTGCCTCCGGCGTAGGCGAAGAAGAACTCAGTCCAGAGCGGCGCACGGCAGACTTTGTCATCGAACATCAGGCTGGGCGTGCAAACTCGGCCAAGCAAGAAGGTTATGTATATATCCTGCGACAGGGTGAGCCTATTCACAAACCGGGCGTACTTCCCCTTGCCAGGCTGCGGCGCGCCGATCAGGTCTGGGTTGAACGCGGGTGGGTAGGGGTAGTTCGTCACCGCGTCCGCTGCAAGACTGTACTTGTTGGTCATTGACACGCACGTGATCATGATGGGCCGCTTCGGGTCATTCACCTTGGTAACGATCCACGGGTTGTGGGCGAGACCCTTGGGCACGTAGACCGCTGTGGGATCCTGCATGACGAACTTTTCTGCCTCGTCGCCTTGCCCCAGCCACATCTCCACTTGCCCACCGAGGCGGGTGTTATCGGTGCAGTCGGTCCCGAAGAAGTAGTAGATCTCATCGAAATCGTTGTGGGAATGCGATCCGACGCCCTTCAACTCTTCCGCAGCCCTGCCGTCGATTATGGGACTGAGTTTGCTCGGAGCGAAGGCGCCGGTTCCGGAAGCGTAGGCGTAGAAGGTCTCTATCCGAATCGGAGACTCCGGGGTCGTCTTCTGGTCATGGATCAGGGCGAAGTCGGAGATCTTTCCGCGGAAGGAAGGGTTGATCAGCTCCGTCCCGAGCCTTAGAGGCTGGACGTACTTCGCGTACTGCATGTCTGCCATCGATTCAGCCTTCCTCTCCACGGGTACCGAGCGCCGTCCGCCAGCGGTTGCAGTTGCCAAGCGCGGGGAGGGTCTTCCGAACCGCGTTTGGCCGACCATGAGCTAACCACCACCATACTAGGGAGGGACACCGTCAGTCAAGAATTTGATGAGTTCTAATTAACTATAGTATCCGGCCTCAAGAACGCGGCCGCCTGGCCGGAGTGAAGAACGTCCCGCGGTCCAACCTGGCTGCGGGGAAGCACTTCCGCCCAAGTCCGAGAAGTGTGCATTTCCTCCGGCTGTTGAGGCCGTCACCCTTCAGATAAGTTTAGGTTAAATAAGTTCTTGACTTGAGTGTGAGTCGCGCGTTATGGTGGTCCGGCGCGGCTAGTCGTGACTTGGTGGTCGTGAAGCGCGCGGAGGGGGCGGTTGGGGCGGCTGCGGTGTCCTCGGTAAGCATCTCGGCGAGGGCAGGCGCTCTTTCTCACAGGGAGAAACATTGGCGACGCTCGAGGAACATCAAACAGATGGACCATCTGCCTCGCGGGGGCTCTGATCGTGCGGGGCGAGCGTCGGCAGGAATTGGTCCTTGGCCAGCGTGCCGACGAATTGGTGAGCACCCTTCAAACGGGTGTGCCCGCTCCCATTTTCATCCGCATCCTTCCGGATACCTGGTGTCTGGCCACTTCATGCGTCCAGTGAAGCGAGTGAGCCACAGCATGTCACGGGAGCATGAACATTTTGGCAAAGGAGGTCTGCATTAAAGAGACGGTAGTAGACCTGGCGACTGAACAATAAGAAGGGTCATAGGAAGGGTTAATGGAGGGAGTGACTGTGAAGAGATCCGTATTCATTCTGATTGCCGCGCTGCTTCTCGCAGCTTTGGTAGGTTCTTTGGCGGCCTGCGGCAGCAGTTCGACCAACGACCAGGTGACCACCGCGACAACCCAGGCCGCGGCCACCGATACGACGGTTGCCCAGGCCACGGATACGACCGTTGCCCAGGTTACCGATACGACCGCGGCTCCAACCACCGGGGTGACGATCGCCCCCGTGGACATGGCGGGCCGTACGGTCTTGCGGCTGAACTCGCCCCACCCATTGGGCGATCCGGTCGTCGACCCGCAAGTAGAGTTCGTGAACGCTTTCAATGCTGCACAAGATAAATACGCCATCGAGTTCCACGCCTCCGGCCAGCTGATGGGCATGGGTGACCAATTTGAGGCGGTCCAGAACAAGGCTCTCGAGATGGCCGAATGGCCTGTCGCCGTGTTCGGCAGTGTCGTGCCCGAACTCAACTTGGCCGAACTTCCCTTCGCGGTGAACAGCATCGAGGCCGATGCTGCCTATACGCAAGAGATGCACAAGATCTATGACACCGCGCTCGCGAAATACAACATGAAGCCCGTTTTTGTCTTCACCTGTCAGGGTCTGGACGTCGTTAGCATCAACCCGGTCAAGACTCTGGCTGACTGGAAAGGCCTCCTGTGCCAGACCATCTCCCCGGTGACCGCGAACGTCGTCAAACTGCTGGGCGGCTCCGGTGTAGCCATGGACTTCTCCGAAGGCTACCAGGGTCTCCAGAAGAAGGTCATCGAGGCTACGCTGCAGTCCGGTTCATTCGTGAACATGTTCAAACTGTATGAAGTCGCCAAGTATGTCACCAGGGCGTATCTGACCCCGGCGGAAATCGGAGTCTTCATCAACCTGGATGTCTACAACGGGATGCCCGCCGACATCAAGGCGACCTTTGACAAGCTCGCGCTCGAAACCGAGGCCAAGACGAACGCCCACATGATCGACGTCTACAAACAGGCCCTCGTGGAAATGAAGGCGAACGGCATGACCACCTACAACCTGCCCAAAGCGGAACGCGACCAATGGGCGGCAAAGGTGAAGCCCTTCGCCGACGAACTTCTGAGCAAGGTCGACCCCGCCATCGCAGCCCAGGTCAAGTCGATCACCGGGCAACTCGATCAGCAATACCCATACAGCGAACAATAAACGGACAAACGGATAAGCGCCGTCCTAGCAGCCCGCTGTGACCCAGCGGGCTGCTAGGCGGAGGAGTACACCGTGAAGAGATTCTTTTCCAAAGCAGACAACGTCATTCTCAAAGTCACAGACTGGCTTGTGCTTGTCGCCGGCATTTTGATCGTGCTGGAGGGGCTGCTAACCACGTACGGCGTATTCATGAGATACGCGATGCACGCGCCTGAACCGTATTCTTATGAGATAGCCGTGATATTTCTGGTTGCCTGCATACTTCTTGCCATTCCTGCAGTGCAGAAACATAGACGTAATCTGCGAGTCGACTTTATCGTCGGCCGGTTTTCCCCTAGGGGGCAGAACATATTTGAAAATATCGTCGTGCCGGTGTTGGCTCTAGTATTCGTATCCATAATTGTTTGGAAGAGTTGGGGGTTGTTCGTTTCCTCGTATCGTACGGGTGAGACCAGTCAATCAGCCTGGCAGGAGCGGCTGTGGCCAATGAAGCTACTCGTTCCGCTGACCATGGGTTGGCTCGATCTAGTCCTCATTTCCCATCTGGTGCATGGTATTCAGCACTTGAGTAGAGGAACGACGCGAGAAGACACGAGAATCCAACTGTAATAGCAGATAGTCGCGGTAAGGATAAACTATGGGGTTGGACCCGGTATATACGAGTATCGTTGTTGTAGGCGGCTTGGTCGTGCTGATGTTCGCCGGAGTGCCGATCGTCTACTCGCTGGGGTTTTCCTCGGTGATAGCAGCGCTTCTAGGCTACGGTCCCGGAGGGCTTTTCAAGGCCGGTGCGGCTCCCTTCACCACGGCTTTTAACCTTTCATGGACGCCCTTGCCGCTGTTTGTGCTCCTGGGCACGGTGATCGCAGTGTCGGGGATGGGCGCGGGTTTGTTTAAAGCCGCTGCCAACTGGCTTTCCCGAGTCAAGGGAGGCCTGGTCGCGGCGGGTATCGTCGGAGAGGGTCTGCTCGCGGCCGCTTTGGGCACCAGTGCGGCCACCATCATCGTTGTGGGCAAGGTGGCCGTGCCGGAATTTGAGCGACAGGGCTACGACCGGGGCTACAGCCTGGGTGCGTTGCTGGCTGGAGGCGCTCTGGGCCCGCTGATCCCGCCCAGTGCCACCTTCATCATCTATGGAAATATCGCCGGCGAATCGATAGGAAAGCTCTTCATCGCGGGAGTCCTGCCTGGCATCCTGCTGGTGGCATTCCTGGCGATACCTGCCATAGGGATGGCCTACCTGAGGCCCAATCTGGCTCCAAAGACATACAGCGTCCCCATGCGTGAAAGATGGGCGGGTCTGAAAGGGGTCTGGCCGATCATCGTGATCATGGCCAGTATCCTGGGCTGCATCTATGGCGGCATCGCCACGGCTACGGAGACGGCGGGCGTAGGCGCGGTGGTTACACTGATAATAGCCTTCGTGTTTTACAAGATGCGTTGGATGGGGCTAAAAGAGGCGATGACCGAGGCGGCTCTGATCAACGCCATGATCTTGTTCATCATCTTCGCCGCCAACTTCTTCACTTATGTCTTGGGAAGTACCAACGTCGCTGCCGGATTGGAGAGTCTGGTGTCCGGGCTGCCGGCGTGGGTGGTCATAATTATTATCAACGTCATCATCTTGATACTGGGATGCTTCATCGACCCGATCACGATCACCCTATTGACGGTGCCGATCTTTCTGCCCGTCGTTAAGCACCTCGGCTACGATCCCATCTGGTTTGGTGTCATGTTCTGCATCAACACGCAGATCGGTCTGATCACGCCGCCTATGGGTACCGACCTGTTTGCAGTGAAGACGATATTCAACATCCCCACGAGGGAAATACTGCGGGGCGTGGCGCCCTTCCTGGTTTGTCTGGTGCTGTTCCTGGCAGTTATAGTCGCCTTCCCGGAAATATCGCTGTGGCTGCCGAACGCGATGATAGGCAAGTGATCTGCTTGCTGCCTGAGTGAACCGTTGTCCGGCCTGCGCCGGACACCTCAGCCCGCGCCGTCGCGGTCGATGGCGAGGGCTGAGGTAGCGCGGCTTGGAATGAATGATGTGGACCGATTGAGACGACAGCAATGTCGCTTGCATGTATGGAGGATTAGATGAGCGGGATGTTTGACGGCAAGGTGGCTCTAGTGACTGGTGGGGCCACGGGAATTGGAAGAGTGGGCGCACAACTCTTCGCCCGCGAGGGGGCCAAGGTGCTCGTGTCCACGTCGCGCAATATCGACGGGGGCAACGAGACCGTGAAGTTGATCAAGGACGCCGGCGGAGAGGCGATGTTCGTGCAGTGCGACGTCTCCAAGGACGGCGAAGTTCGGTCCATGGTGGACAAGTGCGTGGAAACCTATGGCCGGCTGGACTATGCATTCAACAACGCCGGTATCGGTCCCGACGGTGTTCGGGTTCCTTTGGGAAGCATTGTCGACTTGCCGGTGGAAGTGTGGAATCGCACGATCGATATCAACCTCACCGGTGTCTTCCTTTGTCTCAAGTACGAGATGAATCAGATGATGAAGCAGGGAACCGGCGGCGCGATCGTCAACACGTCCTCTGCCGCCGCGGTGAAGCCGGGCCCGGATTTCTCTGCGTATAACTCCAGCAAAGCCGGCCAGGACAACCTCACCAGGTCCGCAGCTCTGGAGGGCGGCCAGTATGGCATTCGCGTGAACGCGATCCGACCCGGGCCCATCCAGAACACCTTGCTGTGGCAGCACCTTACCGGCACCACGCCGGAGGAAGCGGGCAGGATAACGACGCAGCTTCCTCTGCATAAGATCGGCTTCCCTGAAGATGTCGCGGAAGCCGTGGTCTATCTCTGCTCTGACACCGCTGGTTTCATAACAGGTCAGTGCCTGGGAATTGATGGCGGCTTGGCTTGCGGCTAGGCTCGACGTTGCGTTTGGCATCTGCGAAACAACCGTGTGGTACGAACATGGCAATTCAGCCTCGTGACGTGCGGCCAAGGAGGCCATTGTGAAGCCTAAGACCCTGGACTACGCGATACTTGACAAGCTCGGGCTGACCCGCACGCCGGTCGGGGTGAAGTTCCTGCCGTACAGACCAGAGGGGATCGAGAGGACCCCGAAGAATCTCAACTTCTGCCAGATGTTCGCGGAGGCTCAGACCAGCCGACCCTTCTACGTCCAGAGGGAAGACCTCCACTGCGTGGAGCCGATGATACTTGGCATGGAGCCTCTCGACCCCGTTCCTCTGAGCGGCCTGGTAGGCGAAATAGACGATCTCTACGAAGAACTGCGTGCGAATCAAAAGATCTACCAATTGGTTCCCAGGATGTTGCCCAGCAGCGTCAAGTCCGTCGTGTTCTCCTCAATCGCGGAGATCACCTTTGACCCAGACGTTCTGGTTGTTACGACCGATGACATGGACCAGGCCCGGACGATCATGAGGGCCTCGGTCTATTCCACCGGGGAGACCTGGTCGTCCAAGGGTACGCCCGTACTCGCCTGTTCTTGGATGTACGTCTACCCGTATCTCAGCGGTGAAGTGAACTACACGTTCACCGGCCTGAGTATGGGTATGCAGACTCTCCAGGTGCTGCCGCAGGGGCTGATGATCATCTCGATTCCGTGGCAGAAGCTGCCGATGATATTGACCAATTTGCAGAAGATGAATTGGCATCCGATCTCCGAGACGATCACGGGAGAGGAGCACAAGCTACGCTTCGCCGAGATACTCAGAGAAATCGAGGCGACAATACGGAGGTAGCGGCACAAACCTAGTGCGATGGTGCAATGTATGCGCGGTTGCGAGGAGTTCTGAAATGCGCGATTACTCGATCTTCAAGGAGTTCAATTTCGACAGGAGCCCGGTGGGCGTGAGCTTCTCGCTCAAGAAGCCGGAAGGGATCCGGCAACTGGACAAGCACCTGGGCGTTTGTGAGATGTTCAAGGAGGCCCAGACGAGCGAACCCTTCTACGCGGCTGTGGAAAACGTACAGTGCGGCTCCCAGGTGATGGGAATGACGGGTTTCCCGCCGGTCATGGCGAGCGGTCAACTGGGGGCCGAGTTTTCCATGTTCAAGACACCCTCCGCCAATCGGAGGGTCTACGATTACGTGCCGGTGATACCTAGAGACACGGTGCGCTATATCACTCACTCTTCTTTGGAAAGGCTCACCTTTGACCCGGACGTTCTGATCTTCACCGCCAACCCCACCCAGGCGGAGATAATTCTCCGAGCCAGCAGCTATTCGGACGGCCGCATGTGGAATGCGAAAGGCTCCACCTGCCTGGCCTGCGCCTGGTTCTACGCCTATCCATATCTCAAAGGCGAGCTCAACTACGGGATCAGTGGTTTGGGATTCAGCATGAAGGCGCGGCAGGTCCTACCGGAGGGGCTGGTCGTCATATCCATCCCCGGTGAGATGCTGCCCATGATGATCGAGAACCTAGAGGAGATGGAGTGGGAGCCTCACTGGTTTGGCCTAGGCAGAGACGGGTTTGTACAAGGGGTCCAAGACTTGGAGGCCAGGATATCGAAGGAGTTCCCACCCGAGTTGGTCTGGGGACATTAGGCGGGTCAAGTGCACGGGAGCGCGCCGGCCGGATGCTGAATGAGGACATCGAAATGGTTCGAGACATGACAAGAGACGCCGCGGGTTCCGAGGCCGCTGTCGCCGACGCTCCCGGACCGCGGCCGACCCGATTGAGGCGGCCATGAGCGAAAGCATGGAACTGGGGCAACGGCTGCCGCTCTGGGCGTTGGCGCCGTTCGCCCTGATGCTTCTTGCCGTCGCGATACTGCCTCTGGTTGCCGGATGCTGGTTCGACCACAACCGCAGCAAGGGAGTGGTTGCGGCGGTTCTCGGGGTCCCGGTGGTCGTCTATCTCATCGTTCGGTTCGGCAACGTGGGTTTTGATCTCAGCCGCAGCACCGGCGAGGAGTACGTGCAGTTCATAGTCCTGCTGCTGGCGTTGTTCACGGTTTCCGGGGGGATCTATCTTACCGGTAACCTGGTCGCCACGCCCCGGGTGAATCTCACCTTCCTGGTGATTGGTGCGGTGTTGGCCAGTTTCATCGGTACGATGGGAGCGTCCATGGTGCTGATCCGGCCCTTGCTGCGCGCGAACTCCGAGCGAGTCCGTTCTCGGCACACGGTCGTATTCTTCATCTTCGCCGTCAGCAATATCGGGGGGCTGCTGACACCGCTTGGCGATCCTCCACTCTTCCTGGGCTTTCTTCGCGGAGTGCCTTTCACCTGGACCTTTCGGCTGTGGCCTCAGTGGCTTCTGGGGACAGTCCTCGTCCTGGGGATCTACGCGGTGCTCGAGCGCTGGTACTTCCGCAAGGAGCCGGCCGCCGCTCGGCGTATGGACGTGCAGGACTACGTCCCGATGCGTCTCAAGGGTGGCCTCAACGTACTGCTTCTGATCGCCGTGATCGGCGCCGTCCTGTTCTCCAGCCCTCTGGCCGAACTGGGCAAGGCTCTTCATTTCCCGTTCATGCGCGAACTGATCCTGGTGGCGGTTGTCGTCATCTCCCTCACGCTGGCCCCACGAGGCCCACGGGCCTCGAACCACTTCAGTTGGGGACCCATCGTCGAGGTGGCCGTTCTCTTCGCGGGGATCTTTGCCACTATGATCCCGGCACTCGCACTCTTGCAGGCCCGGGGCGGTGCCATCGGCTTGACTCAGCCCTGGCACTATTACTGGGTCACCGGCGGTCTCTCGTCGTTCTTGGACAACGCTCCGACCTATCTGACCTTTGCCTCCCTGGCTCAGGGACAGGCGGGGGTCTCGTCTATCGGTGCCCTCACGGCGACCCAGTTGCTCCCGGGCCTGACCGCCTCGGCGGCCAATTTTCTTGCTGCCATCTCCTGTGGGGCGGTGATGATGGGGGCGATGACCTACATCGGAAACGCCCCCAACTTCGCGGTCAAGTGCATTGCGGAAAAGTCCGGCCTGAAGATGCCATCCTTCTTTGGCTACATGGCTTATTCGCTGGCCGTGCTTGTCCCGGTCTTCCTGATCGAGACCCTGGTCTTTTTCAAATAGTCCGTCGTTGAGAAGGACGGCGGGGCTACGAGTTCTGGCTATTTACCGTGGATACTATGAAGAGAAGGAGATGAAGGAAGATGGAGAACTCACAGTTTGCCAAGCATGTGATAAAGAATCCCTATCGACAGCTGGAAAAAGAAGGAAGGCTAGTTTTCGAAGGCTATTTTTGTACGCCAGATCAACTTGGTGTCGACTGTCAGTATTTGTATTCGATCGTCCACAAAGAGCATGTCAATGAAGCCACCCCGCACGTCCATGATTTTCCGGTGGTCATGAACTTCTTTGGTGCGGACCCCAACAACATCCAAGACTTCGACGCCGAGATTTGGTTCTATCTGGGGGGGGAACGCCAGGTGATCACTACTCCGGCCACGATATCGATTCCGGCTGGTTTGGCACACTGCCCGTTGGTCTTCAAAAGGGTGGACAAGCCCATAGCGTGGGTGGAGATCATGCTAACCAAGGGCTATGAGAGAGAAGAAGTGGACATTCCTCTAATTCCTGACCCTGGGAAGCTGGAACCGGCGGACCACCGATACCTCTGACGCTGAACCGGCATTAAGACCGGTCGCTGCGCCAAGGACGACGCGGACTAGATACTGGAGCGGACCATCCCGGCCGATACCGCCATCATCGTCGCGCCGGCAGTGTGTTCCTCTGCCATGGGCCGTCGCGGCTGGTAGACTAATTGGTGAATGCGTCTCATGGAGATCATCACCGACATCGGCCCGCAAAGAAGACGCGAAGCTCGGCTCCGCCGCTTGGCTTCTTCCATGGGCCTCGCCCTGCGCAAATCACGGGCGCGCGACGCAAGCCGCATGGACTTCGGGTGCTACAAGATCATCAGCGTCCGAGGCAACTACGTCGTAGCCGGTGGGTTCCCTTATACGTACTCCCTCAGTTTGGATGAAGTCGCGGCCGTACTCGAGGAACTCCTGGCAAACCGGGAGGACAGAGAGATCAGGCGCGAGTGGGCCGCGGCGCACAGGCCCGGCGGCGAGTTCGACGCGAAGTGGGCTCACGGTGGCCGGTGACGCCGCCAGTTTGCTTCGCGGTACATACGATGATTGACGGAGGGTGCGGCGAGTACGGATGGTACGGTCTCGCTCTGCTTTCTCTGCCCTAAGTTTGCCGGGACAAACCAAGCGGCCGGCACTTCCACCGAGCCGAGCCGTCCCGCCTGGCCGATCCGGACACGAGTTCCCACCGTCGATTCGACTCAAGGGTCGCGTCCCCATGTGTGCACACCCCCTACAATGGGGAATACACTGGGTGCCCAGGGTATTGTTCTCCAAGGAGAGTGACATGAAAAGCAAAGTGGGAAACGCGGGAACGAGTCCGATGTCACCACGTAGCCGGCGACATGCCATTCTTCTCCTCGCAGCCGCAGTGGTGTTGACGGGGATGGTCATACTTGGTGGGTGCAGCAGCGGTGGAGCGACAAGTACCACCGCTCCAACCGCCCAAGGGTCCGTTTCCACGGCCCAGGCGGCTCCGGCGGCGGCAACCACTTCGACCGCCGGGCAAAGTGATGCAAGTGAGGATCTTTTCAGTCCGGCGCAGGAGGTTCTCGGGGCGGTTTATAGCAGTGTGGTCAACATCGCGGTGACGGGAACGGTGAGGGGACGAAGCGGCACAGGGATCGGCTCGGGTGTTATCTACACCGCCGACGGATACATCCTGACCAACGATCACGTGGTCACTCTGGACGGGGCGGTTACTTCAGGGCAATCGATCGTGGTCACGTTCAGTGACAACAGCCAAGCTCCCGCCACCATAGTGGGCGAGGACGCGACCAACGACATCGCTGCCATCAAAGTCGATAAGACCGGTCTCCGCCCCATAGCCTTCACAATGACCGGCCCCATGCAGCTCGGCGAGTGGGCCATCGTCATAGGCAGCCCTCTCGACTTTCGAAACAGTGTCACGCTCGGTATTGTCAGCGGTCTTGACCGTACTCTCCAGACCGGACCGGGCCAACCTCCGTTAACCGGACTCACGCAGATAGACGCGGCGATCAGCCCGGGTAACTCAGGAGGAGGGTGCTTTGACACCCGCGGACAGTTCATTGGCATGCCCGAAGTCTATCTGCCCCCCGGCTCAACCGGAGCGGAGAATATCGGTTTTGCCATTCCAGGCGAGCGGGTTCTGACGGTCGCCAGGGCGCTTACGGGAAGGTAATCTGCGGCGCCGAAGTGTCGAGCGCCGGCGGTCCGATTTGGCTGGGGCCGATCTAGGCCACACCGTCCTCGAAGTGGGGAGACGGGCATGAGAAAATGCATGCCCCGCACTGAGGAACGAAGGTGAACTGGCTCAAGGCGACATCGAATGGGTGGGGGGTGGTCGAGGCCATGACCGCACGCAAGTCGTCGTCGGTTGGGTCTTCCGGCATCGCCACCTTGGTTCTTCGGAAGCCTTTTTCCGCAAACGGCCATTTACACTTGGGCGCGTGCAGACCGGTGTACTCAAAAGTCCTGCCCCCGATCTGAACAGATACTCCTCCGGTCATTGCCCCGGTGGGACAAGCTTTCACGCACGCTCGCTTGCACGAATCGGGACGGCACAGGTTAGGCCCGGCGTACATGGGGGATGGTTCGAGAGGCGCGTCTGTAACGATGGAGACCAGCCTCTGTCTCGCTCCGAATTGGGGGGTTAGCAGCAGGCCGCTCCACCCGAACTCTCCGAGACCGGCAGCCACCGCCGCGTGCCGGTGGGAGAAGTCCGCCCTGTTTCCGAACTTATAGAGCAAACCGGTGGGCGGGAAGGGCAATCCTTTGTAGCCTCGGGTCTCGAGGAACTTGGTGATACGCGTTGCTACCGACGACAGCTCCCAGTTCATGACAGGATAGCCGTACCACATGTAGGGGCCCAGGGTCTTGCCGGGAGCATCGTAATTGCCGGCGACCTCGATGACAGCATCCGGTATCTTTGCCGCGAGCACCACGACGGACTTGGCCCCGGGCAGGTAATCGCCCGGACGTCCACCCGCAGGCCCGCCTTGAAGCCGTTCCGCCGGAGCCACCCCTACCAGATCGACCTCCAACCGCTCGAGCGCGAGCTCGCGCAGGCGCTGCATCAGATTGACTTCGGCGGATTCGGCCACGATGCCTCCCAGGCGTAACTCTGTTGCGACTCAGTCTTCGGGCGCTGCCGGTTGCTCCTCTTGGTCGAGGTCCAGAATAGCTCTGGTCATTAACTCGCACGCACGGCTGACGGTGCTCAACTCCTCCAGACTGAGACGTTCGAACCGGCGGGCCATCAGCGCCCTCTGGTGCTCGTACAGGATATTGATCATCTCCTCGCCGGAACGCGTCAGTCGGCACAAGACTACGCGGCCGTCCGCCTCATCGTGCACTCGTTCGATGAGACCCCGCTGCTCCATGCGATTGGCAATACTGGTGGTCGAGGGCAGGCTGGTTCTCAGTCGCTCCGCAAGCCGGCCGATGCGCTGGGGCGCAGGTCTAAGGAACATGAGGACGCACAGTTGTGGGACGGTGAGGTCCAGAAGGTTCGCATTGGAGAGTCCGTCGAGTATGCCGGAACCCCCAGCGCCGCCCCAGAGCTCGTCCAGTAAGTCGAGAACTTGCGTGGTTTTCCGATTTCGAGCTTCGTCCATGTCTCCCCACCTTGCCCGAAGATGCGGCTTGGTCGACAAGGCCATTATCCACGATTTCGGCGAGCCGACCTAACTACCGGATCGGCATCTCCGGCGATCAGTGTGTATACTGCACGACCCGTTAAGTATTTGACGATATCTGTCGATAACGTGTCCGACCGGTCGAGGGTTGGCGGTGCCCCGGAGGTTCCCGGGGGCAGAGAGCGAGGGCTCAAGTGCGCAGCATGCCGAAGGTCCATTCGTATCCGGACTGGAGCGAGTGATGGCCAAGTTTCTACATGGAATCGGATCTTTCTGCTATCGGCGCCGGAAGCTCACGGTCGCCATTTGGCTGGTGGTTCTCGTTGCCTTTGGGATCGGGGCGTTCACTCTCTCCGGGCCCTCCTCGACGGACTTCTCCCTTCCTGGGACGGAGTCGCAAAAAGCGATCGACCTACTCGGTACCCGCTTCCCTCAACTCTCGGCGCAGGGGGCGACCGCGCAGGTAGTGTTCGCCGCCCCCGCGGGACAAACTCTGACGAGCGAAAGCAGTCGGGCCGCCATCGAGCAGGTAGTCGATAAGCTGAAGGCGGGGCCTCAGGTCGCTCGCGTTACCGACCCCTTCCAGGCTCAGACCATCAATTCGAATGGAACGATCGGGTATGCACAGGTTACATACCTGGTTCCGACGACCGGCCTGACCACCGCTACCCAGGACTCCTTGAAAGCGGCAGTGGAGCCGGGCCGGGATGCCGGTCTCACGGTCGAAATCGGCGGCGACGCGCTGACGGTCATTCCCAAAATGGGTTCAGCCGACGTGTCGGGGATCGTGATTGCCGCGCTCGTTCTCATTATTACGTTCGGCTCCCTCGTGGCGGCAGGCCTCCCCTTGCTCACCGCCGTCCTCGGCGTCGGGATCACGATGGGAATCATGACCACACTTAGCGGGTTCATTCACATCCAATCGACCACACCGACTCTTGCTGTGATGCTCGGTTTGGCGGTGGCTATCGACTATGCGCTTCTCATCGTGTCGCGGTTTCGCCACGAGATCGCTGTGGGCAAGGAACCCAGCGAGGCCATCGGTCATGCGATGGGAACTGCTGGATCCACGGTGGTGTTCGCCGGGCTCACGGTCATCATTGCTCTCTGCGGGCTCGTCGCTCTCAACATCGGGATGACCACCTCAATGGGCCTCTTCGCGGCTCTCGGCGTCGCAATTGCCGTGGTGATCGCCCTTACCGTTCTTCCGGCCATGCTCGGTTTCGCCGGCCGACGCGTCCTGGCAGGTCGGATCCCTGGGCTCCGGTCACGCGACCCCGAAGCTGTGAGTGCGAGGCCCGCGGTTGGACAGCGCTGGGGGGGCTTCGTGGTTCGCCACCGCGTATTGCTTCTGATTGTGGGCGTGGTGCTGCTGCTCGGGCTCGCTATTCCGGTCGTCGGCTTGCGCATGGCTCTGCCCGACAATGGCACGGCGGCGCCCGAGACCACCCAGAGGAAAGCCTACGATTTGCTCGCCGCGGGGTTCGGCCCCGGTTTCAACGGTCCTCTGACAGTCGTCGTCGATACCGCTGCGAGTTCGGACGGCAAGACCGCGGCCACCGCCATCGGCGCGGCCATAAAGGAGCTTGGCGGCGCGGTGATGGTCACAGAACCACTGTTCAATGAGAAGGGTGACACCGCCATTCTCAGCGTGATCCCCGAGGGAGGCCCAAGCAGTCAAGCGACGACCGACCTTGTCAAGGCAATTCGGGCGCAGGGCCCCGCTCTTCACACTCAGACGGGCGCGGAGGTTCTCGTAACCGGGAAGACCGCTCTGGAAATCGACATGTCCGCAAAACTCAACGGCGCGCTGCCGCTGTACCTATTGATCGTCGTCGGACTGGCGTTCGTCGTGCTCACCATGGCGTTCCGATCCCTTGTCATCCCGTTGCTTGCCTCCCTCGGATTCCTGCTCAGCGTCATGGCCACTCTTGGGGTGGTCGTTGCCGTTTTCCAGAAGGGCTGGCTCGGCAGTTTGTTCGGCATCGTCAAGCAGCCCGCCCCGATCATGAGCGCCATGCCCATTCTTCTAGTGGGCATCGTATTTGGCTTGGCCATGGACTATCAGGTTTTTCTCGCCGTCCGTATGCGAGAGGAATATATTCACGGGGCCTCGCCGGTCGATGCCGTCGTCTCGGGACTTGGACACGGCGCGCGGGTCGTCACCGCTGCAGCCCTTATCATGATCAGCGTGTTCGCGGGATTTGGTTTGTTCTCTGGGGACACGACAATTGCCATGATCGGGCTCGGGCTTGCATGCGCGGTGCTGTTGGATGCCTTCGTGGTGCGCATGACCATAGTTCCCG
The DNA here is from genome assembly GCA_963775295.1 of uncultured Actinomycetes bacterium. Taxonomy (GTDB): domain Bacteria; phylum Actinomycetota; class Thermoleophilia; order RBG-16-64-13; family RBG-16-64-13; genus JAMDEO01. Next base: position 3,186,252 of record CAVZIK010000006.1, on the reverse strand, counting down.
CGGTGATGGGACTGCTTGGCCGGAAGGCGTGGTGGCTACCAAAGTGGCTCGACCGGGTTCTGCCGGACTTCGACGTCGAGGGCAAGAGCCTTCGTCCCGGCCGCGAACAAGAGATCCATGTGGCGCCCAAGCTTCAGCTCGAAGAATGATCGAAGATTGATTGCCGAGTCCGTCGGGGAGGTCCACCGGACTTTCCTCGGCCCTCCTGCCGACGGGTCTTCTTAGCGCCTGCGCCGGTCTCATTGTGGGCCTCTAGAGCGGCGCTTTCATGGTAGCCTGCCCCAAAGCATGCGTGCGACAAGACAACCGACTGCGAGGAGGCCCTCGACGAGCCTCGATGCTCAAGATAGGAAGAGTGACACGGACGGGGACAATTCCGCCAAGATCTCCGCAGGGCCCCGGCGGCGGATGACTCAAGAGCAGCGGAAGAAACAGATAGTCGATGTCACGCTTGGCCTCATAGGAAAGTACGGGATTCAGGGGGCGACCACAGCTCGTATTGCTGCAGCGGCGGGCGTTGGGGAGCCTACTCTCTATCGCAACTTTGGCAGCCGCAAAGGCATCTTGCTGGCCGTGCTCGAAATCGTCCATGCCCAGGCGGCAGAGATCACTGAATCTTCGCAGAATCCGGACGTATTGCAGCGGATTCGTGAGATAGGAGAAGCCCACAAGGCCAATATTCTCAGCCATAAACGGGGGTTCGCGGATCCATTCTTCGAGTTTGTGACAGCCCCCGCCAGCCTCGGTCTGCGTGCCGAACTGCTTGAGGTTAACCGGTTGCTTATGGACCGATTGGTGGCGATCATTGAGGAGGGGAAGGATCGTGGCTTCATCCGTCCGGATGTCGACGTGGTTGAGGTGGCCTGGCGGATTACAGGTTTCTTCTGGTTTGAGGACGTGGCCCATCTCTTGGGCGTCCAGGATGCGGTGCTCGACGGGCCGTCCACCAAGTCGCTCGAATCCATAATCGCGGAGATCGCGTTGAAACCGGCCGGTTAGATATCGACAGCCGCCTCGAATCCCTCGCGCACCGCGTCGATGATGAGGCGGGCTTTCACACAGTCGCCAACCACGCTCACTCGGGGAGCCAGACCTTTCAGCGCCTCCACTGTGGCGGTCCGCGGAGTCATTCCCAATGCGAAAACGACAGTATCGGCTGCGATCTCGCCCGGCTCACCGGCTTCGTCTTCCACCGTTACGCCCTCAGGGGAAACTGCCACGACCCGCGCGCCCGTTCGTACTTTCACGCCTTCTTCGGCAAGGAGTTCGAGCAACAAGGGACGGTTGATGGGGTTGAAGTCGAGAGCTGCCTCAGGCAGCATCTCCACCACCACTACCTCCTTGCCCTTACGGGCGAGATGAAGAGCCGCCTCGCAGCCGATCCCGCCCCCGCCGGCAATGATAACCCTGTCTCCTGTCTCGGCTACATCGGCGAAGACATCCCCGGCCCATAGGACGTTCGACCCGGCCAGACCGGGGATATCGGGCCGATATGGGTCGGCCCCCACAGCCAGCACCAGGTGATCGGGCCTCTCCGCCCTGATCGCTTCGGCGTCGGCGGTCACCGCCAAGCGGACATTGATGGGTAGGGCCTCTATCCGCCCCACCAGATAATCCTGAAAGCGCTTCATTTCATCCTTGAAAGAGGGTCTCGATGCGACGAACAGGTTCCCCCCCAGTCGTTCCCCTCTCTCGAAGAGCACAACCTCGTGTCCTCGTTCTGCTGCGGTCATCGCTGCCTCCATACCCGCCGGACCGCCGCCCACGACGACCACCTTCCTCGTGCTCGTGGGCGGCGCGAGGCAGGCCATCTCCGTCTCCACACCGGCCCGGGGATTCGTGGAGCAGCGGACGGCGAGGAATCGGGACCCCAGTGCCATACACTCGTTGCAGCGGATGCAAGGGATCACCTCGTCCGTTCGCCCGTCCAGGCTCTTGGTCGGAAGGTCGGGATCGGCAATGAGCGGACGGGTCATTGCCACTATGTCGGCTTGGCCCAGGGCCAAGATCTGCTCGGCCTGGTCGAAATCCATGATGGCCCCGATGACGGTCACCGGCTTCTTTACGGCCTGCTTGAGCCGAGCGGCGAGGTGGACGTTCTTTCCTGGGGGGAGGAAGTAGGCAGGATGGATCTTGGGGAGGAGGCTCAGATCGAAGAAGGTCCCACTCGAAGCGTGGAGACAGTCGACCTTGTCTTCGATCAACTGCGCGAAAGCCAGTGCTTCATCCGGCGTCAGACCTCCAGGCATCATCTCGTCGGCACTAAACCGGTACTCGATAGCGAGATCGGGCCCACACACCTCTCTGATGCGTTCCAAAACCTGCAGGGGAAATCGGGCTCGATTCTCCAGACTGCCGCCGTATTCGTCGGTGCGCTTGTTGACGAAAGGCGAGACGAATTGTGCCAGCAGCCAGCCATGACCACCATGGAGTAGGATCATGTCGAAGCCGGCCTTCTTGGCGCGCAGGGCGGCGCTGGCGAAGTTTTCCGTGACCTGGGCGATCATGTCCAGATCCATCGCTTTGACCGCGATGCTGGTTCCGGCAAGCGTCTCGTGGAGGGGGCTGTGCATGACGGAAGGGGCGATGGGCGCCCGGTTGCCGATCAGACTGGGCAGTGTCTGTCCGCCCCCATGGCAGAGTTCGATGGAGGCCAGCGCCCCATAGCGATGGATGGCATTGGTCAATCGGCTGAGGCCGGGAATCTTGTTGTCGCTGTCGAGATAGAGCATGGCCGGATGGGTGACGCTGTAGTCCGCGTCGATGGCAGTCTCTCCCACCGTCACGATGCCCGCTCCGCCTTTGGCCTTCGCCTTGTAGTAGTCCAGCAACTCGGTGGAAACCGATCCGTCCAGATGGCCCAGGGGAATCAAGCTTGGACCAGACTCCAGCCGGTTCTTCGTGGTTACCTGACCGATCTGCAGCGGCTGCATCAGTCTTTCCCAGCGAGCCATGAGCGATTCCTCCTCTATGGGCGGAATCCGGTTTCGCCAGCCGGCTTCCTTGGTTGATCACTTCCAATGGCCACGCGCGTACCCGCACCTGGCGAGCGCGCTGGGTCGCGCACTTGTCCGCTAAGTCGAGGAACCTCGTCTGTTTGCAGAGACGCGATTAGCGTGGTCGGCAAGCCGCTGCATCGCCTCCGCCTGTTGCGACAGCGACTGAGCCATGACCTCAAGTGCCTCCAGCCCTTGCTCGCTGATCTGGTATACCCGGCGGCTGGGTCCTGTCTCCGGGGTCTGCCAGGACGAACTCGCGAGCCCTTGTTCCTCCATGCCTCGGAGCAGGCGATACATGCTCCCTGGGTCGACGCAGACCAGGGCTCCGGCTAGAGTGTCGATCTTTTCGATTAGTTCATAGCCGTGCGCGGCGGATTCCACCAACGAGGCCAGCATGGCCACTTCGAGCACCGATCGGCGGTAGCGACCGAGGCCCTGACCTCCGCAGAAGCCGGGTCCTCCTCTCCCTGGAGTTTCGTTTTCTTCAGCGCTCATATCCGATCTAGCCCCCCATTTCCCTACCGTCATCTCGAAAGACATAATCGTTGATCGCCGCATGTAGCGCAGCCGCCGCATGGTTCGAGCAGTGCTGCTTCGCCTCGGGTAGACCCCCCAATGCACGCATGATATCAATGTCGTCCAACCCGTATGCCTCGTCAACCGGCATTCCCGTGGCCAGTTCGCTCATCACGCTGCATGTTGCCACAGCTGTAGGGCAGCCAAGAACCTTATATTTGACTTCGGCGAGCAGTTCGCCCTCTATGCGTACCCAGACCTTGAAGTAGTCGCCACACTCGGGATCACCCACGGCTCCCACGCCGTCGGGGTCTTCGATCTCACCCACGTTCCGGGGGTGGAGAAAGTGCTCCAGAACGGGATCCGGATATAAGCTTGTTCGCCCGATCCTCTTGCCGTGCACCGTCCAACCAGCTCAGACTAGTGGTCGCACGCGTTCCCGCCGGTCTCGAGGACGCCGTCCAGATACTGTTCTAAGACCGTCCCGGGGTCGGTAGCGAGCGCACCGGTGACCACGGTCACCCCTTGCTCGACAAACAACTCCTGGGCTCGTGAACCCATTCCTCCGGCGATGATGAAGCCGACTCCTCTCTTGGCAAGCCATGCCGGGAGGAGACCGGGCTCATGCTCAGGCGCCGCAACGGTTGTTCTATCAAGCACACGGTTTGACTCTTTGTCCACGTCGAAGAGCGCGAACTCCTGGCAATGGCCGAAATGAGGACACAGAACTCCGTCGCTCACGGGAATGGCGTAGCGGACGGTCGAGTCGCTGCCCACTCTGCCGGCAGCGGCGTCGGCAGCCGGCTTCTCGTGGCCGTCTTGATCGTCCAGAGCAAGTATGGGGACAAGGGCTTTGGAGAACTCCCGGGCCGCCGCACTATCCGAATAGTGGTAGATGTACGGCTTGCCGGCATCGCCGGACGCCACGATCATGGGGTCGAGGGGCACGCTGGCGAGGAGAGGAACCCCCGCTTTGGCCGCCATGGCCGCACCGCCGCCCTTGCTGAACACATTGGTGACCTCGCCGCAATGAGGGCAGACAAAGCCGGCCATGTTCTCGATAACGCCCAGGACTTTCAGATTGAGCAGCGAGCAGAACTTGATCGAACGGCGCACGTTGGTCAGGGCCGTCTCTTGGGGGGTCGTCACGATAATGGCTCCGTCCAGTTTCCCGATCGCCTGGCAGACCGCCAACGGCTCATCGCCGGTGCCTGGGGGAGAGTCGACGATCAGATAGTCCAACTCTCCCCAGTCGACGTCTCCCAAGAACTGCTCTATGGCGACCGCCTTCATGGGACCGCGCCACACGACCGCCCCATCTGTCTCTCCCAACAAGAAGCCGATCGACATGACTTTCAGATTTTCGCCCACCTCGACGGGGGACAGAACGTCTCCAGCGGCGATGGTGGGATGCCCCGTTAAGCCCAGCAACTGCGGAACCGTTGGACCATGCAGATCGACGTCCAGAAGACCCACCCGCTTGCCCTCAAGCGCGAGGGAAGTGGCCAGGTTGACTGCCACCGTGCTCTTACCCACGCCACCCTTACCAGACAAGACGATGATCTTGTGCTTGATCTGCGCCATTCTCGTCTGTACGGCCGCGGATCGGTCGTTGCCTGCCTGCGAACATTCCATATTCACGCCTCCACGATCGTCAACATGTCTTCCAAGGTCTTCCACATCGTTCGTATCTGATCGGCCACCGGACTGCCGCCACGTTCCACAATGCTTTTCCGCTCCACCTGCGCTTGTACGACCGCGATGTCGTAGCTGAGTTCGCCCACCACAGGGATCCCGTGGGTGGCGCAAAGCTCGCGGATGCGATTCGCCATGTCGGGGTTGAGATCTGTCTTGTTGATGCACGCCACCAGTGGCAAGCCAAAACCTCGCACCAGGCCTGCAAGGCGCTCGAGGTCGTGCTCCCCGGAGACGGTTGGTTCCGTCACGGCCAATACTAGGTCGGCCCCGGTTACCGATGCGATGACCGGACAACCAATGCCTGGTGGACCGTCCACAAGCACCAGTTGGGCGCCCATCTCTCGTGCCAGCGTCAACGCCTCGTTTCTCACGGCAGTGACGAGCTTTCCCGAATTCTCTCCGCCGATGTTCAGTCGCGCATGCACCAGAGGACCCTGACGAGTGTCGGACACGAACCACTCGCCCCGTTCGGAGTCCAGCATTTGCACGGCGTGGGGCGTGCAGACCAGATTGCAAAGGCCGCAACCCTCGCAGGCGAGGGGATCGACCGTGTAGACCGATCTCCCTTCTCTGAGCCCCGCAGCGTGAATGGCGTCGAAACGACAGTACTCCACGCAATGGCCGCAACCGCAGCACCGCTCCGGAACGATCCTGGCTTCCTTGCCGCCTACGAACGGTTCCCGGCGTCTCTGTTGGGGGTCGAGTACCAGGTGGAGGTCCGCCGCGTCCACGTCGCAGTCGGCGAGAACCTTGTCCGTGGCAAGGGCCGCCAAGGAAGCCACAACGCTTGTCTTGCCGGTACCCCCCTTGCCGCTCAGCACGACGAGTTGCTTCGGGGTCACAGCCGGGCCTCTGTCGGTCACGACGTCGTCGCTTTCGCTGCGAGTGATAGGGGGGGCGGGTCGAATTGTTCCGTCTCGGCTTGGAGTCGCTCGACGCGGATCCGAAGATCGGCGGCGAGAGAACGAAGGCTCTCGGCGAATGGTTCGTTGCTGGCTGAGAAGACCTCGCCACGCGAGCAGGCCTCCGCGATGAGCCGGTTGTCCGGGATCTCAAGGAGAATGGGAACTCCTTCCGCGGCGCAGAACTTGTCCACTCCGTTGTCTCCGATGCCGGCGCGGTTGAGCACCACCCCACAAGGGATGTTCATCTCTCGCGCTGTTTGCACCGCCAGTTTCAGGTCGTGAAGGCCAAAGGGGGTGGGCTCCGTCACGAGGACGGCGAAGTCGGCGCCTCGTATGGCCTCCACAGACGGGCAGGCCACCCCGGGCGGTGCGTCGATGATCTCGATGTCCGGCAAACCCAATCCTGTCAGATCCTTGACGGCGCGGATGATCGGTGTAGAACGGGCTTCGCCCACGTGCAGACGGCCCCAGCGGAAGAGAATCCCCTTCACTTCTCCCGAACCGATCAGCCCAATCTCGCGCTCACCATCCGAGATCGCCTCTTCAGGGCATACGTAGGAGCAGACCCCGCAACTGTGGCACAACTCGGGTAGCAGCAGAGGGACTCCTGGTAGCGCGAGGAGTGCGTGGAACTCACACGCTCGGGCGCAGAGACCGCAATGCGTGCACGCCTGCTCGTCTACAACCGGTATGGGGGTCCCGACCGACTCGGTGGCGTCGAACTCGGGCTTCAGATAGAGATGACAGTTGGGCTCCTCGACGTCACAGTCCAGAAGTCCAACCGTTACGTGATCGGCCAAGGCCAGGGCAAGGTTGACTGAGAGCATGGTCTTGCCCGTGCCTCCTTTGCCGCTGGCGATGACGATCTTCATTACAGAAGGAAGGCGGACGCCGGTCTACCAGTGGCCGTCTACGTCGGCCGTCGGCGAAAGCTCGAGTTCCCCTGCCTCGAATCGATCAATCACCTCGGCAACGGTTCCTCCGGATGTGAGGTATACGTCGACTCCGCCGGCTTTCAAGGCTCGAAATGCCTTTGGTCCGCAATGTCCGGTAATAAGGGTGGTTACGCGGTTGTCGATAACGCTCTGTGCCGCCTGGATGCCTGCGCCTTGAGCGGCGTTCATGCCGGCGGTGTTGTCAACCACCAGTGTCGTGCGCTCAGGGGTATCCACTACCAGTAGGTAGCGGGCTCTCCCAAAGCGTTGATCGACAAGGCTCGACAGTTCCGGTCCGTCTGCGGTGATGGCAAGTTTCACGTTAGATTCCTTTCTGATCAGGTAGTGCGATTGCGTCCTCGAGCCCGACATTGCCCGGCCCGCCCTCTCCGACGTCCGAGGCCTCTTTCACCTTGGCCGGCTCCTCTTGCGGCGGGACAACTGTCGGCTCGGCTGCCCTTCGACCGGTCTTCGCCCGTCGCTCGGCTGACAAGTCGAGGCAGCCATGTGGAGCCGCTTCGGCGATGATCGAGAGCGAAGGCGGCCACGGTAAACAGACCCGCCAACACTCTTTCGATGGCGTCAAACCTAGGCTGAGGCGGCGCAGGCGATGTTGAACCAGACTGGGCCGGTCGGTGAGGCGCTGTGGGTACGACTCCGGCAGCTCTGTTCTCAGGGTGCGTGCCGGCGGCAGAAAGGGGATACCTCTCGGGATCTATCTCCATGATGATGATGGCTCCGGTGGGACATACGTCCGCGCATCGGCCGCAGAGCGTGCACCGACTTTGATCGATACACGAAGTAGAGCCGTGCATCGAGATAGCCCCCTGTGCGCACGTGGCCACGCAGAGCTCACAACCCGTACAGACATCTTCGTCGACGTATAACACGGCACCTTCGCATATAGATGTTAATTGCATCTATATAGAAGCACCTTATATATCCAGTGTCAAGGGCTTCGGGCATGTGCCTTCGCGCCCATCTCCTCCCTCTCGGCCTACATAGACGCACATCTATACGGAGGGGATGGATCCTAATTCTGTCTCAAAGAGAGCGTTCTAGAAAGCCCACGCAAAAGGGCGACGACCGCTTCACAACGGCTGAATCGGTTCCCAGGCAGCTGAGAACTCTACGCAGCGATTGATCGCAGTGGGCACGTAGCCTCAGGTTGAGTCGATGACCACGTGTGTCCGACCCCTACTGGGGTTTCCAGGTGGAGAAGCTTGAGAGATGACTCCAGTATGCGTCGAAGGCATTGATAGCCCAGATCACTCCGGCGGCGAGCACCACAACTGCGAAGCCGAGCCGGAACAGTGGGTTGACACGGAGGCGCTCGAAAGCAAGGGCTCCGGAGGCCAGGACTCCCGCGATCCCGGAAAGGATGAACCCGGAGGCTGACACGGCCGGGTGGCTTGTCATGCCCAGGTCGGCGATCCTAGCCCCGACCACTATCGCGACGACACCCGCCAACAGGGCAAAAATGGCCAGAGACTCCAATTTGAGCCGCTGACCAAAGGCCAAGCTCACCCCGAGGAAGAGTCCGCCGAAGAGAATGGAGTTCTCCCCGAAAGAAATATTGTTGCTGCCGGGAAGGGGCCACTTAAAGACCATGACGAGCCCCGTGAGGACCGCGATGAAACCGATCAGGGCAAACCCCGGCACCCAGTTACGGTAGTCTGCCTCAGCCTGAGACTTGCCCAGCCCTCGGTAGGCAAAATGGGCGAGTAGAAAGAAGCCCGCGGTTAGGTTGATCAGCATGAGCGTCAGGAAGTCAATGAACATTTGGCTCATCCCCTTTGTGTTGCGGAACGTGCCGCTCCCCCTTGCCGCACCGCGGGTGGGCGGTGTTTCGGGTCAGAGCGGCCTCATCCATCTAAGCGTCGTTTCCCGCAGCACCGGATAGCCAAACGCGGGCCGGGGGATGACCGGCAGAGTTGCCCCGTCGGAGCAAGTCGCGAAGATGGTTTCCGAGGCGCCGAGTCCCGGTCCCTAGGGTTGAGTGGGAGCGGCCGACGTTTGCCTCAAGGGGGACGAGCTATTGACTTCATGGTCCGGTCAATGAAAACATACAGTGTCTTTGAAAAATGGTATCTGGAGGGGAAAGCATGCAGGTGAAGCGCGCGGCGATGTCCGCCCTGGCCGTTCTTTCGGCCTTGCTGGTTATTGCCCTGATCGTTGGCGGATGCGGTGGTTCTACCACCACCACCTCTACGCCCGGCACGTCAGGTCCAACTGGCAGCGACACAACGGTATCCAACACCACATCCAGCGTGGCCAGTTCCACGACCGCGTCTGATAAGACCTACAAGATCGGCATCAGCCAGATCGTTACCCACCCGGCGCTCGACGCCGCGGTCCAAGGCTTCATCGAGGCCCTTTCCGCTGCCGGCTACGTCGAGGGTAAGAATGTGACTTTCGATAGGCAGAATGCCCAGGGCGACATGGCAAACGCTACGACAATCGCTCAGAAGTTCGTGGGTGACAAGGACGACTTGATATTCACCGTGGCCACGCCCACCAGCCAGGCCGCCGTCAAGGCGACCACCACCATCCCCATCGTCTTCGCGGCGGTTACGGATCCCGTTGCGGCTGGTCTGGTCACAAATCCCGACGCACCCGAGGCCAACGTGACCGGTTGCTCTGACCTGCTTCCGGTCCAACCCCATCTTGATCTGATCAAGGAACTGGTCCCGAATGTGAAGACCATCGGTCTGCTCTACAACGCGGGCGAGACCAACTCGGTGACACTGGTCGAGCAGGAGAAGGCGGCAGCCAAAGCCATGGGTCTGCAGACCGTCGAAGCCACTGCGGCGAACTCGTCCGAAGTGCTTGCCGCAGCTCAGTCACTGGTCGGACGCGTCGATGCGATCTCGATACTTACGGACAACACGGTGGTTTCCGCGTTGGACAGCGTGGTCAAGGTCTGTGAAGAAAACAAGATCCCTCTCATCGCGGGGGACATCGACAGTGTCAAGGGTGGAGCGGTTGCTGCGTATGCCTTCGACTACCATGACCATGGCGTCCAGGCCGGACAGATGGCGGTGAAGATCTTGCAGGGGACCCCAATCTCGCAGATCCCCGTCGAATACGCTCAGAACCTGCAGCTCGCGATTAACCTTGAGGCGGCTCAGGCGATGGGCGTGACAGTGCCCGACTCGCTGAAAGCCAAGGCCAATACAACCTTCTAACGCACTTAAGAGCGGAATTGACGAGATGAGGGGGACACTGCCTGATTCTCGAGCGCGGCTCCGGCCCGACTGCGAGTGACGCGCAGTGCAGTCGGTGATCACAAGCGCTCTGGAGCAGGGGCTTCTCTACGGTTTCATGGTCCTGGGAGTCTTCTTGACCTTCCGGGTCTTGGACTTCCCGGACCTGACCGTGGACGGAAGTCTTCCCCTTGGGGCGGCCGTGACGGCGACGATCATCACGTCCGGCGGTTCTCCGTGGTTGGCGACCATCGCGGGTACCGCTGCGGGATTGATCGCGGGTTTTGTGACGGGGATCCTTCACCTGCTCCTGAAGTCGGGCGAGAGCAATTCCACCAACTACGGACCAAAATTGCTTGCTGGTATTCTCGTGATGACCAGTCTCTATACGGTGAACCTGCGCGTCATGGGCGGGAGCAATGTGCCCTTGCTGCGGCAGAAGACCATTTTCGACCAGTTGGGCGGCTGGTTCGGTATCCACATGACGGGCTGGTGGATCATTCTAGCTTTGGCGATCCTGATGCTGGTGATCAAGTACATCCTCGACTGGTTCCTCCACACCGAGCTGGGGCTCGCGATGCAGGCCACCGGCGACAACGAGCAGATGCTCCGCTCGCTTGGCGTCAACACCAATGTCGTGCGCGTTCTCGGGCTGGGCTTGGCGAATGCGATGGTCGCCTTGAGTGGTGCGCTGGTTGCCCAGTATCAGGGCTTTGCCGACGTGGGAATGGGCATCGGGACGATCGTGGCCGGTCTGGCCGGGGTCATTATTGGTGAGGTCATCTTTGGCACCAGGAGCATCCGCTGGGTCCTTTTCAGCGTGATCGGCGGCTCCATCGTCTTCCGACTGCTCATCTCCATCAGCCTGAGACTGGGGATCGCCCCCACTGATCTAAAGCTGTTCACTGCTCTTCTGGTTGTGGTCGCTCTGTCGCTGCCCACGGTCAGACGGAAGGTGATACGCACGTGAGCAATTCTGCGGCCCTGGTAACGGAGAACCTCAAGAAGGTCTTTTTTCCCCGCACGGTCAACGAAGTCGTGGCCCTGAACGACATCAGCCTGAGTGTTGAACCCGGTGATTTCATCACGATTATCGGCTCGAATGGATCGGGTAAGTCGACCCTTCTAAACTCGATTGCGGGCACGGTGTCCCTCACCGCGGGTTCCATTCGGCTCGACGGCAAAGATATAACGAAACTCGCCGAGCACTCCAGAGCCAAACTCATCGGGCGCGTCTTTCAGGATCCTCGCGCCGGGACAGCACCCTCCATGTCCATTCAAGAGAACATGGCCATGGCGTATCTCCGAGGGCGGCGCAGAGGCCTGCGGTCCGGTGTACCCGGTAAACTCAAGGCCGTCATGAAAGAGCGCCTGGCGGAGCTCGATATGGGCCTAGAGGCTCGTCTCGGCAGCCAGGTAAACAAGCTCTCGGGCGGTCAGCGGCAAGCCATGTCCCTTCTGATGGCCACTGTCGCCGAGCCGCGCCTGCTTCTGTTGGACGAGCATACTGCCGCGCTTGACCCGAAAGTCGCGGCGACGATCATGAATCTTACCGGCAAGATCGTCCAAGAGCACAAGATGACAACCATTATGGTCACCCACAACATGGAGATCGCCCTTCAATGGGGCAACCGTCTCATCATGATGCACGGGGGCCGCGTCATTGTTGATCTTGCCGGGGTTCGCAAGGAGAATCTAACGGTCTCGGACCTCGTCCACATGTTTCACGAAGTCAGCGGCGAGTCTCTGGCGATCGATTCGATGTTGCTGGACTGACGAGCAGGGGACGGGCGGGGCGCGCCCACTCTCGCGAGCCCACGAGGATGTGCCCGGTGAACGTACGCTCACTCGTCTGCAATAATGGCATCATGACCGTGCAGAGCCATGTCCATTGCCCCGTGTACCGAGTTCGTCCGAACCTAGCCGCGACGGGGCTCGCCAAGATCGCGCGATGACGGGGAGCAAGTTTGTCCTAGGCGGTCGTCGGCTGGCTGCTCTCGCCCTTCTCCTTCTCGCTCTCATCTGGGGTTACAACTGGGTGGTCATGAAGATCGCCCTGCAGTATTCCCAGCCGTTTACGTTCGCGGCTTTACGTTCGTTCTTCGGTGCGGCGGCGCTCTTCCTGTTGCTCGTTATCCTTCGCCGTCCGCTCAGGCCGAAGGCGCTGGGTTTGACCGCGCTGTTGGGTGTTCTGCAGACCACCGGTTTCGTGGGGCTGCTGACTTGGGCTTTGCAGAACGGGGGGGCGGGAAAGACCTCCATCCTAACCTACACGATGCCCTTCTGGCTTCTGCTCATGGCCTGGGTGGTTCTGGGGGAGAGGCTAAGAAGTTTCCAGTGGGTCGCGGTCGCTCTCGCCCTTCTGGGCTTGATACTGGTACTGAGCCCTTGGCGTCTAAGAGGGGGATTCGGTGATCTCTTGGCGGTGGGGGGCGCGCTTTGCTGGGCCGCGAGCGCGGTGGTGGCCAAGGTACTGCGAAAGCGCCACACCGTCGATCTGCTGTCGCTCACCGCTTGGCAGATGCTCCTTGGCTCGCTGCCCCTCATACTTGTGTCGGCGCTGACGTGGACCGGTCCTCCCGTTTGGTCCGGGTCCTTCATCGTCACGCTCATCTACAACATCGTCCTCGGGAATGCACTCGCCTGGATTCTCTGGCTCTACATCTTGAATTCCCTGGCCGCGGGGACTGCGGGGTTGGGAACTCTCCTCACGCCGGTAATAGGAGTGGCCGCGGCGTGGATTCAATTGGGTGAACGTCCGGGTTGGAGCGAAGGCGTGGGTATGGCGGCGATCGTGGGGGCGCTGCTTCTGGTCACCGTGCGAGAGATCGCCGGCAACAGGGCGCAGGGCCTAGGGCCGGCTGGCGCCCGGGGCAAACGAAGCCTCGCAGGATTCATCTTCCGGAGGAAATGACCTCTTTGTCGGCGGCAACGTTCGCCAGGATGAGCTCGAACAAGGGCCGGGATCGCTTCTCCTCGAAGAATTCGTCCAGCCCCATGAGGCATGCGAGGTTCTCCGCCCAGGCGAACATCAGCCACTCCCACGCGATCTGCTCCGCGTCCGCATCGGCCCGGATGCTTCCTTGGGCCTTCCCAGATTCCGCCATATCGCGAAGGATCCGAAAAGCCGCACGCTGAGTCTCTGCAACTGCGTCACGAAGCCCCGCTTCCATTGGTGCGGCGATGAACTCCACCCACGGATAGGCAAAGCCGCCCTTTTCGGCCATCATGGTCTCCGTGTGCCTGTGGCCGCTCTCCCTCAAACGTTCAAGTTGATTTGTCTCGCCCCGTGCATCGACGAGCTTCCGCATGTCGGCGAAGATCGAATCCAAAGCCGCCATCAGCATTTCGTTACGGTTCCGGAAATGGAAGTACAGCGTTCCTTGTGCAACCCCCGCAGCTTGCGCCACTCGCGAGACGGTCGTGTCCGGTACGCCGTGTTCAGATATCACGCGCAGGACCGCATCGACGATCTGCCTTCTCCTTTCATCGGGAGGGAGGGTCCGAGGCTGGCTCTTCTTTCGCGGCATGCGTGTTTCCTCTCGGCAATTGTGTGGTTCTGCCTGGCTGACCGGCTAAGTGTAGCTTGACAAGGGGTGCTACGGCCACTATGTTACTCACTGACCGTGTGCTCACTGAGCATACGGTCAGTGGCGGAGGCGAACGCGGCAATTGCTTCCAGGAGGTGGTTGAATGGGGAGGGCTAAAAGTCGGGGGTCGAGAGTCAGTTGCGATTGTGGGTCGGCGATGGCGCCGGGCCACGGCTGTGCGCGGGCCTGAAGATCATCGAGCGTTCGGGCCACATGGGGGTGGCCGCTTGGACGGGCGGTTTGGCGGCAAGTCTAGGAGCGACGTGTTCGATAAAGGTCATCAGCGGGGAGGGCCACACGATGCGACGCAATGAAGAGGAGCAGGAACGTTCGCAAATCACAGATGAAGGACTGTTGGGGCGCAAGGCGGTCAGCCGCCGGGAGTTCTTAAAATTGGTAGGGATTGCAGGCACCTTGGTGGGCGTCGGCGGCGGTCTTGGCAGCTTGCTCAGCGGTTGCGGTGGGGGGGCAACGACCACGACTGCAGTCCCGACGACTACGGTTGGGGTCAGTACTTCCGGCGAGCCGGCAGTGGCTGCGACCGTATCTACCGGACCCCAGAATTCATTGCCGCCTGGGAAAGACAAGATTGTAATCGGCGCGGCACGGCCGATCTCTGGCGCGCTTTCGTTTTTTGAGGCAAACGCTTTCGGTCCCATTTACAAGATGTGGGCGAACGAGGTCAACGCGGCCGGCGGGATGAACATAGGCGGCACGAAGCTGCCGGTGGAAATGAAGGTCTACGACGACCAGAGCAACTTGGACACAAGCATGCGCCTGATCACGAAGCTCATCGAAGAGGACCACGTAGACTTCGTGTTCCCGCCGACCAGCACGGCCTTCGTGTTTGCCGCCGCTGGGGTTTGTAGCGCGCACAAGTACATTCTGATGAGCAGCGAAAGCGGCGCAAGCAGCCTTGAGAAAGAGATGAACGAGGGCAAACTGCCCTATTTCTTTCAGTTTCTGAACTACTCCAACCACAACCAGATACCGGTCCTCGCCGACATCTTGAAAGAAGTAGGTGCCAAGACCTGCGTCTTCTTGTACATCGATGACCTTCATGGAATCGAATATCAGTCGGTGGCGCAATACTATCTGCCCGCGGCCGGCGTCAAGATCTTGCAGAACACGGCGATTCCACCGGATACCAAGGACATGAGCGCCACCCTCAAGCAGGCGCAAAGGGCCAACCCTGACGTGCTGTGGATCGAGTGCTATCCGGAGCAGAACATTCTGGCGATGAAACAGCTCCTGCAGATCAACTACAGTCCCAAGATGGTGGGTTTTGGTCCCGGCGCCTGCTACCAGTTCATGGCCGACGCCTTTGGCAATGCTTTCGAGGGTGTGGCCGGAATGGGGGCCTGGAACACAAAGAGCACGCCGGCCGCGAAAGCCTTCCAGGACAAGTTTGTGGCCTTCATGGGCGGTCATGCCGAGAACAGCAACTGGTGGGGCGGCCTCATGCTCAGGGGCGAGGTGCAGTTCTTCCAGGCCGCCGTCGAGAAGGCCGGCACCTTGGACCAAGACGTGATCAAGGGAGTCATGGAGACGGAGCACTTCCAGACGGATTTGGGAGACACATTCATGACCAACCGCATCCTGGACATCTCCTGCTATCCAGGCCAGATCGGCCAGTGGCAGAAAGGCATCTTCGAGGTCATCGATCCTGGAGACAAGCGGACGGCGCCTCCGATCTATCCGAAGGCGCCGTATCCGACCTCGTAGCTGAAGGTGCGGTGGACTCAGTGGGCGGCCGGGGGCGTGCGAAACGCTCGCCTCCGGTGTGCCCCTCGAGGCTGCGTTGGATGCCTGCCAGGCGAACGACCAGAGTCGAACATGGCGATCGATCGCCAAGAAAGGAGCTGACGTGTCACTGAAGTACCGGGTGTTTCTCCATAGCTACCTCGGCTTCAATAGCAACTCCACGCTGTTCTATGGGGAGCGGGACGCGATCCTGATCGACGCCTGTCAGCTTCTGAGCGACGCCCACAAGATGGTCGCCCAGATCATCCCCATGAGGAAGAACCTCACCCATATCTACGTTTCGCACTTCCACCCCGATCATCATTTCGGGTTGGAGGTATTGCAGCATGCGTTTCCCTTGGCGAAGATCGTGGCTCTGCCCAGCGTCGTCAAGGATGTGGTTTTCACCTCCATCGACAAGCTCGACTTGTGGAGCATCGATCGCTTCGGCCTGGACATACCGATCAAGACCACGATCCCCATGCCGATGCATGAGCCTCGTCTCGAACTGGAAGGCGAGGAGCTGCTGTTTTCGGACGATTGGGAAGGGGACAGTATCAACAACTCCGTGGTCTGGGTCCCCTCGATCGGAGTGGTGTGTGCGACCGACGTCGCTTTTCACGACTGCAACGTGTGGACTCTCGAGAGTAACGTCGAGCGGCGGGCGAAATGGAGGGCCGCGCTCAACAAGCTGAGGGACTTCGATCCTCGAATCATCATCCCCGCCCATCACGACGAGGCCAAGCTGTGCATCCTTGAGGAAGTGGCCGACGACACTTCCCGCACCTATACCGATTGTGTCGATTGGTCGCTGAAATATTTGGATGTCTACGACGAGGTATACAGCACCGCCAAAAACGGCGCTCAACTCGTCGAAGGTGTCAACAAGCACTACGGGCACGTGAAGGCTGCGGACTTCAACATCCAATGGCAGACCAGGCTGATCTTCCCGCATAGCTCCCCGGAGTGGCTCCTTTCTCTGCCGGGTCCATACGGAAAGATCTTCCTTAATCCAAGCGGCGTCTACGACGGCGACCCGCCCAAGGAGTAGAGGAGGGAAGAGATGCGGTTGGAAGGTAAGGTCGCGCTCGTCACCGGCGGCGGAACTGGCATCGGCGCAGCGATCGCCGAGCGCTTTGTGGCGGAGGGCGCCAGAGTGTGCATCACGGGTCGACGCCGGGAGGTGCTGAAAGAAGTGGCAGAATCGCTACCCGATGGAAGCGTCACGGTCTGTGTCGCGGATGTCGGCGAGGAGAGCGCTCCCCAGCGGATGGTGGATGCCGCTCTCGCGATCAACGGCCGCCTCGACGTGCTCGTGAACAATGCGGGTATCTGTCCGGCGGACACGGTCGTGGACATGAAACTTGAGGTTTGGCGCCAGGTGGTTAGCACCAACCTCACCGGGCCGTTTCTGACTATGAAGGCCGCGATTCCCCACATGATCGAAGCTGGCGGAGGATCGATCATTAACGTGGCCTCCCTTGCCGGGGTGGTCGCGGTACCCGGTTCAGCCGGTTACTGTGCGACCAAGGCCGGGCTGATCCATCTGACCAAGCAGGTCGCTCTCGACTTCGGCAAGGACAATGTTCGTTGCAACGTGGTTTGTCCGGGTCCGGTCCGCACCGAGATGCTCGAGCACAACTTCATTCCCATGGCCGAGATGCTCGACACCGACCTCGACGACGTCTTTGCGCGGGTGCCCAAGAGTGTCCCGCTCCGCCGAGTAGCGGCTCCTTCAGAGATATCTGGTGTCTGCGTGTTTCTTGCGAGTGATGATTCCTCGTTCATGACCGGCTCGACGCTCGTGATCGATGGAGGAGTCCATTTTGTCGATGCGTTCGCAGCGTCGGTGGGCGAGTTTGCGGCGAAATGGGGCTAGAGATAGCATGAGTGCGCGTGCGCGAGGGTTTTCAACCAGCTGTCGAACGGAGAGCGAAGAAGGAGAGGCAATGGCTATCGAGATTAAGCGCCTGAAGG
Organism: uncultured Actinomycetes bacterium; assembly: GCA_963775295.1. Taxonomy (GTDB): domain Bacteria; phylum Actinomycetota; class Thermoleophilia; order RBG-16-64-13; family RBG-16-64-13; genus JAMDEO01. The sequence continues at coordinate 3,168,683 of CAVZIK010000006.1, read as the reverse complement.
CCAAGACCGTAGTCGTCGGCAGCGGTGCCGGCGGCGCCACCGTCGCGCGTGAACTCGCGCGCCGCGGCCACGACGTGCTCGTCCTGGAGCAGGGCGCCTACCACAAGCCGATGGGCAGCTACGTCAATATGTTCCGCATGGCGGACCGCTTCTTCACCCTCGCTTCGGTGGAAGGGACCCAGATGGTCCGTCTACTCACTGTGGGTGGGAGCACGGTCGCCTTTCTGGGCACCGCCTTTGATCCACCGGCTTGGCTCAAGGATCTACACGGCATCGATCTGGCCCCTTACGTTGAAGAAATCAAGCGGGAGTTCCAGTTGGCCCCCGTCCCCGATCGCCTTATCGGTGAAGGGGCCAAGACGATTATGAAAGCTGCGCAGGCCGAGGGCTTCGACTGGCGCCCACTGCCGCATTTCTTCCACTGGGACAAGTGCGGCACGAGCTGCAGCAAGCTCTTTGCCGGCTCCGGCAAAGGGGTGAAATGGACGGCACGCGAGTACGTCGAGGAGGCGCTCGGTGCCGGCGCGCGGCTCAAAACGGGCATGAAGGTAAAAGAGGTGCTGGCGGAGGGTGGCCGCGCCGTCGGCGTGCGAGGCACGGGCCCGGGCGGACCGTTCGAGGTGGCCGCGGACACGGTCGTGCTGGCCGCGGGTGGCTTGGGCACTCCACCTATTCTGCAGGCCTCCGGTATTCCCGAGGCCGGCCAAGGCGTAATCATCGACCCACTCATCTTGACCTACGGGGTTTACTCCGGGCGGGGCTCCGGCCCTGACATTCCCATGGGCTGCGGCACGACCGACCTGCAGAGTGAGGGCATCATCATGTGCGACTGCATCGATCCGTGGCCGCTTTACCTCTTCGGACTCATGATGGGCGGCCCCAAAGCCGTCGCCAACTTCCGGCATTTTCCGCACACCCTCGGCATCATGGCGAAGATTCGGGATGATTTCGCCGGGGCGGTCCATCCGGATGGCACGGTGTCCAAGCCTCTCGGAGAGAAAGAACAGGCTCTGATCGCGCACGCGGCAGAGATCTCCGGCAGGATCCTACGTCGGGCCGGGTGCGCCCCTGAGTCTATTGCCAGCACCCCTCCCCGAGGCGCTCACCCGGGCGGTACCGCGCGGATTGGCCGGGTGCTCGATGCCGATCTCCAGACTCGCGTCCCCGGCCTCTACGTGTGCGACTCGAGCGTCATTCCAGAGCCGTGCGGCATGCCTCCGGTGATGATGCTCATGGGTTTGGCCAGGCGGCTGGTAGCTGAGAGGCTGGCCGTCTGAACGAGAAGCGCATATTCGGCGAAATGTGTATCCTGTCTTTCTTAGCTGAATTCACGCCGCCACGGTGGCTCGATGGCGGTGGTCGAGGGGCCCACACCGGGAATGCAACCGGTCAGGAGAGGCGATATGCACGAGCGAGAGTTGCTGCTTCAGATAGCCGATACCGTTCCGCACTGGTATACCGCGGACCAAGGGCCGGTGGAGTACTCGCTCGAGGTTGGGGGCCACCAACTTGCTTTCATGAGCCACGGTGTCCACACGCCGGAGCTTTCGGCCCTGTACGAGTTCATCAAGGTCCGCCTGGAAGAGTGGGCGGATTCGATGCCCGAGGTTGTCACGATCCGGGACCTCTCCAGCATTCGGAGAGACTTGGTCATAGCCTGGCTTCGTCAACACAATGGAGAAGTGGAGTGGGAGAGGCTTTTTGCCTGGGCGGACAATCTCGAATTTCGCACCTCGGAAAACCGCTCGGTCACGCTCAATCTCATTATTTCCTCGGGAACGGGGGGGAGGGACGTAACTGAAGTCTCCCTGCAAAAGGGGCTCGATTCCATCGCCACGAGCGGGCAGGTGTTTCTGGAGGTGGACAAGCAGCTGAGATTTCTGGATTACCGGGAGATCACGCGCGGAGACTTGTGCCTGAGTTCATCCCCGGGGTTCAATCCGGAGTTTCTCGACCCGTTCGTCTCGGTTCTCGGCCCGGGCCAGTGGTCTTTTCACATTACCGAGGCGGGGGATACCGTGGTCCTCGACCAAGGCGGCCTTATGGCCTCCTGCCGCAAAGGCCGCTGGTTCATCTACGATCGGCACGGACTGACGGATGCGGCATCGGCTATCTTCGGCAGCAAGGACGTGGCCGCAAACGTCTTGCGCACGTCGCTCGATCTCAGTTACCGACGTCGAGGAGCGCTACTGGTTTTCGATCCTGACCACTTGGTCGTCGAGCATCTCGTGGAGTGTGCCTGCCGGCTGGACGACCCCAGCCGCCGGCCCTCGGGCATCCACGCCCTGCTGGCGCCGCGAGTGGCGACGATCAACATGGCAGGGACGGACGAGCACGAGCGTCAGAGGAAGCTTCTATTTGAGCTGGCCACGCTCGACGGCGCCGTTCTGTTCGATCGCTCCTCCGTGTTGGCTTTTGGCGCCATCCTCCACATGCATGACTCGGCGAGCGACCAGTTGGGTGCGCGCACGACCGCGGCATACTCGGCCTACCATTGGGGCGGGGTGCCGGTGATGATATCTGTCGACGGGGAGATGACCATAGTGTTTGAGAGCCGCGATCCTGAGACAGGCGAAGTAGGAGAGGCGAGCCTGAGCATGCTCTAACCGTGCGAACGTCCGTGCTGCCACAGTAAGGCCACATCCTGACGCCATTCACGTGGCGCAGCATCTCTGTATCGAAAAACTCGCTATCCAGCTCTGATTCCGAGGAGAGGAACGAATGGGATGAACAGTGCCGCCGCGATCATCGAGAACGCGAGGAGCGAAGCGCGCCGGGTTCTCACCGAGCTTGAGTCCAAGCGCCTGCTGTCGAGTCTTGGCATAAAGACCACCCGCATCGAACTGGCCACTTCCAAGACCCAGGCTGTCGACCTCGCTCGGGAGATAGGTTACCCGAGCGTCCTCAAGGTCTCCTCCGCAGACATCTCGCACAAGAGCGACGCCGGCGGCGTCAAGGTGGGACTGAGTTGTGCCGAAGAGGTTGCGGCAGCCTACGATGCCATCATGGCCTCCTGCCTGGCCAAGTTCCCCGACGCGGCTATCGAGGGGGTTACCGTGCAGAATATGGCCCCCCCGGGGCTGGAGGTGATCATAGGCATGGCGACGGATCCCCAATTCGGCCCGGTTCTAATGTTCGGCCTGGGCGGCGTGTGGGTGGAGGTGCTCAAGGACGTCAGTTTCAAGATTGCGCCCCTCACCAAATCGGACGCGGCCAAGGCCGTGAGGGAATTGAGGGCGGCTAGTCTCCTGGATGGCTTCCGCGGTTCCGATCCCGTGGACACCGCCGCCCTCGAGGACATTCTTCTGCGCGTCTCGGACTTCGTGATGAAGACCCCGGCCGTTGCAGAGATGGACCTCAACCCCATCTTCGCCTACCCCGATGGGGCCGTCGCCGTCGATGCCCGCGTCATCCTGGGAGCGTAGCGCCATGCCGTCACAGACCGTCGAACAACTTTCGCAGATCTTCAATGCCGAGTCGGTCGCCTTGGTGGGCGCCAGCGACAAAGAGGGCAGCTTCGGGCGCCTGTTCCTGGAGGGCATGAGGGACGCCGGCTGCAAGAACCTCTATCCCATCAACCCGCGCAAGTCCGAACTCCTGGGCATGAAGGCCTATCCCAGCATCACGGACGTTCCCGCCCAAGTGGACGTAGCTATCCTCCTCACCCCGCCAGACTCGGTCCTTCCGTTGGTCAAGGAATGCGTCGCGAACAAGGTCAAGGGCGTCGTCGTCTTCGCCTCCGGTTTCGGAGAGATGGGCGCCGAAGGCAAGGAACTCGAGCGCGAGATCGGACGCGTGGGCCGCGAGGGGGGCACCCGGGTCATAGGCCCGAACTGCCTGGGCTTCTACAACCCCGGGGCTGGTGTCATTACCTATCCTCAGGTACTTATGAAGCACGTTCCCACAGATCCCGGTACGGTCGGCGGGTTCTCTCAGAGCGGCTCGTTCGTGGACTACCTGGTCTGGTTCCTGTCCACCAAAGGCCTGCGTTTCAGCAGCATCGTGAGTTGCGGCAACGAGGCCGATCTGGCCGCTGAAGACTATCTCGAGTACCTGGGGAAGGATGAGCAGACCAAGACCATCGTGGCCTACATGGAGGGAGTCAAGGACGGCCGGCGCTTCTTTGAGGTGGCCCGCGAGGTGGGCCAGAAGAAGCCCATCATTCTGTGGAAGGGCGGGGCGAGTGAGCAGGGGGCGAAGGCCGCCGCTTCGCACACGGGGGCGCTCGCCGGTTCGGCCAGCGTGTGGAACGCCATGTTCAAGCAGACCGGCATCGTCAACGTCACGAGCGTCGAAGAAGTCGTCGACTGTGCTGTTGCCTTTCACTATCTGCCCTTGCCCAAAGGCAACAGGATCTCCATCATCTCGGGACAGGGCGGCACAGGCGTTGGCACCGCCGACAACTGCTGGGCCATGGGGCTTGAACTGCCTCGTCTCTCCGAGCGGACGGTCGCGCGCCTTCGCGAGGTGCTCCCTGCCGTGGGCACTTCAGTGGGCAATCCCACCGACACCGGGGTGGCCTCGCTCCTGGATCCCGGTCTCTACGCGAAAGCCATCGAGATCGTGGCCGAAGACGAGGGCATCGACATGATCCTGGTCATAGCGACCCCGGTCCAGGAGTGTCTTAAGAACGTGGCCGCGGCCGCGAAGAGCATCAGCAAGCCGTTGGCGGTCTCGGTCTTTGCTCTACCCGAGTCGGAGCCGGAGATCTACCGCTTCTTGAGCGAGAAGGGCGTGGCTGCCTACCCGGATCCCAAGCGCGCGGTGTACGCGCTGTCTCGGATGGCCGAGTACGCCCGTTTCCTGATTGACGGGTAGGCGCGGGACTGAGTAGACAACTGTCAGGCGAGGCGCTGGTCTGACGTCATGAGGGCGGCGGCCGGAGTCTGCTCCGCCGCAAGCGGCATCGCCGCCAAGTTGCTCTTTCGCGATCGCCGGGTCGATCTTCTCACGCTGAATGCGTGGCAGATGCTCTTCGGTTCGATCCCGCTGCCGGTCATCGTGTTCTTGACCTCAGACATTCATTCAGTCTGGTCTTGGTCACAATGGTACATAGTGACCCTCCTGTGCAACGTTATCCTCGTATGCGGTCTGTCGCTGTTTCTCTGGTTCTACAGTCTCCGTCGCCTTCAGGCGGGTACGCCGGACTCGGACGTCTGGCGACCCCGGTCATCGGCGTCGTCGCTTCTTGGATCCAATTGGGGAGCGACCGGACCGGCATGAGCTCGTGGGCATCGGCCTGATCCTTGCGGACCTCTTCGCTCTGGGCGGCCAACAGATGGTCTTCGGCCGTCGGGCGGCGCGGATGTCGGAGGTTGCAGTCCCGGTGATGGTGCCGGCCGGTCAGCCGGCACGAGCCGAGGGAGAGGTGGTGGAGAGGACGCCCCTGAAGTTAAGGCGTTCCTACGGAGTCGGAGAATCGGGGCATTGCCTGGTCCTAGACGACGGGCATAGATGTATTCAGCGGATCTTGGACCCCGGCCGGCAGTCCCTTTTCAAAAGGGACTGCCGGCCGGAAGATGCGAACATAGGCCAACCTCGCCGGCTGGCCGCGCGGTCGGTGGCGCTTACCTACTTCTTCAGCGGGCTGATGGCCTTGAAGGTTGGGCTGTCGAAGACTTTGGCCAGGCAGGCGCCGCTCTCCTGCATCTTGGCTTTGCCCACGGAGTAGCACGCGCAGAAGGCCACTTCCATGATCTCCTCATCGGAGGCGCCGGCGGCTTTGGCATTGCAGGCCTGGGGAAGGACGCCTTCCCAGTGGTTGTTCATCATGTACATGCCCACGAGTAGCAGGTACCGGGTCTTGGGATCGAGGATGCCCCGGTCGAGCAGCTGGGTGAGTTGGTTCTGGGCGAAGGTGTGAAGCATCTCCACCTTGTTATCCACCCAGAAGTCGAGGGTGGGGTCATCGGCGGGTTTGCCATATCCCGGCCGCTGCATCGCCCACGATGCGAGGATCTCTTCGCCGGTAACGGCGGCTTTCATTGCCTTGACGACTTCCACTTCTTCTGGTCTGGGCATGGGATGCTCCTTCTCGTTGTGACGTACTGATTCATGCGTAGGATTGCTGGCACCGACGATCTCTGGTTGGAGGCTCCTCAGGGGACGCCGTGATTCTTTGGTGCTCTCGTCGGGGTCATGTCTCGCAAGGTCGTCAAAGCATAGGCCACTCTGTCCGCCGACGGGCCGTTCCAGAGAACTTTTCATGGCTGGGACAAAGTATTACTATCCCGTATAGATGGAATTGGACCTTTTCAGATCCTTCTTAGCGGTGGCCGAAGCGCGCAGTTTTAGCCGGGCGGCGCGTACCGTCCATTCGACGCAGCCCACCTTGAGTCGTCAGATCGCGCGTCTGGAAACCGAGTTGGGCGTCCAACTGTTCGAACGGTACGGCCGTCACGTGGAGTGCACCATTACCGGGGAGCTCTTGCTTCCTCTCGCTCAGGCGATCGTCAGCCGAACGGACGCTGTGATGAGCCTGGTTCGAGAACAGGCGGGAAACGCGTCCAGTTCCGTCCGGTTCGGCGCGGTGGGGAACGTTTTTGCTCTGCTTCTCACTCCGGTTCTGGCGACCTTTCTGTCGGCCTATCCCCGGGTGCGTGTGGAACTCATCGAGAGGGATGACGCTCAACTCGAAGAGGCGGTGACGAGCGGTGATCTGGATTGCGCTGTCGTGACGGCATGGGGCTCGAGCCGAGCGTCCTCGCGCTTTTTGGTCTCGGAGGAGATCTTGTTGCTCGTCCCGGCAAATCACCGCCTGGCGACCCGGGAAAGTGTGGGTCTGGGCCTGCTGGCAAGAGAGTCGATCTTGCTTCCTCGGCCAACCATGAACGCGGGCAACATCGTGGTCGACGCCCTTCGACGGGCCGGAGTGGAGCCCAGATTGTCGTACCGAGCCAACTATCCCGAATTGATCAAGACTCTGGTGGCCAGAGGTTTCGGCGTCGCCCCTATGCCCAAGATGCTTGCCTCACCCGACGCTCTCGAAGGGCTGGTCGCTATTCCCTTCGAGGAGAGGTTGGCGCGCGATCTGGTCTTCATCTACTCGAGAGACCACTCGCCGTCGGCGACTACGCGCGCACTCTACAGCCATATGAAGGCAGGGATTTCCGGAAGCCGCGATACAAGTCAACTCTAGGCGGCAATCGGCACTGGGGTGCTAGACTGCCGCGCGCGCCGCCCGCTCCGCGACGAAGTCGTCGAATTCCCCCGTGCTCATCCCCCTGAGAAAAGCCACCAACGCCCGTCTCGGAATACGCGTCTCCTTCCCCACGAATACCGAGGCGATCTGCCCATCCGCCACCAATGCCCATACGGTCTCGATGGGGACTTTGAGGATGCTCGCCGCCTCCTCCACGGTGAACACGGTCCCGTCCGGAAGGCCTTCGGCGGCATGCAACACCGACACGGTCATGACAGAGACGCACTCCTCGGTCGGGGGGTCAAGAAGGTCCGCCGCAACCGAGCCCCGGGCCTCGACCCTTGAACCTGGCGATAGCACGTCGAAGATAGACTCCATCAGATGAGACGACACCTTCTCGTGCCATATTGTCGTTGCATCCATCATATTGGCCACATCGCCTGTCCATGCCCAGCAAGCCACGAGCCAGGCGACCACATCCGCGTCGACGTCCTGCGGAAGCCGGCCGCTTTCTTGGAACCCCTTCACGATTGATGCCAAGTAGGACTTGTTTTCCAGCTCTTTCTCCCGCAGCACTTCGCGCAGGCCCTCCTCTGGGGCGGAGGCGACAAATTCCAGAAAGAGGTGGGCGTGGCTGGTCTTGTCCTGGCTCAAGACCTTCTGCGCGTGACGTTCGCAGATCTGGCGAAACAGTTCAACGGGATCTTCGCTCATAGACGATTTGAAGCTATCCATGATCTGCCCGTAAACCTCGTCCAGCGCGGCGACGAGGATGGCGCGACGATTCTCAAAGTGGGAGTACAGGGCTGCCGGCGTGATGCCCGCCCCTCTGGCGATCCGGGAGATGGTTGCCCCTTGGATCCCATACTCACCTACGGCCTGGAGCGCGGCGTGGACGATCTGCAGTTTTCGACTCTCGGTGCCCATCCTGATAGTCCCGCCCGCCATTGCTTCTCCTTGTTCGGGTATCCAACCCGATTATACGGTTATGTCTCGGCGGTGTTGTGTTGGATCATGGCGTCGGCCGGGCAACGCTCAGCGGATCCGGGGATGGCTCCTCACTTGAGCCGTCCCGCCACCGTCGATCACTATCGTCTGACCGGCCATGTGGCTGCGGGCGGCAGAGGCCGGGAACCGTACGGCGCGTGGCGAGTCGTTGATGGGTCCAAGGCGGCGCATCGGAGTCCGCCCGACCATGCGGGCAAGAATCCAGTCGTTGGTTTTTGGAGGGTCATCATTCCCGCGACCTGTCGGCCGTCAGAGTTCTCGCTGAGCCTTTTGCGGTATTTGTCGTCTAAAATGGGTATCACCTTGGGGGAAAAAGCAGTACGCTTGCCTCGGTGTCCTCGCACCCGCTATGGGCTGTGAGAACAGTGAAAACGCACATGTGGAAAGGGGAGGGGTCGCATGAGTGACGAAAAGCAAGATCAAATCTCATCGATGGTCGGGAGGTCCGTCAGCCGTCGTGAGTTCCTCAAGATCGCCGGCGTAGCGGGCGCCGCCGTGGGACTCGCGGGCGGACTGGGGGGAGTGCTCGCCGCTTGCGGAGGCAGCGAGGAAACCACGACGACCGCCGGTGTCACCACCACCTCCGGCCCGGGAACAACCGTGGCCTCGAGCTCCACCTCGGTGACCGCGGCGCCTGAAGCCGGCAGGGCTATCAAGATGGGGCTGGTATCGCCTAAGACCGGCAACTTCGCCGTCTTTGCCATCGCCGACGACTGGTGGATCGCTCACGCCCAGGCGGCGGTCAAGGACGGGATCGTCACCGGCGACGGCAAGCTGCGTCAGATCCAGCTGGTGGTCAAAGACAGCCAGTCCGACGCCAACCGCGCCTCCCAGGTGGCGGGGGACCTGGTCACACAGGACAACGTCGATATCCTGCTGGCCTCCGGCAGCCCCGACACGGTAAACCCGGTAGCCATCCAGGGCGAGACCCTCGGCTGTCCCAGTCTTCTTAGCTTCGCCCCCTGGCAGGCCTTGTATCTGGACACAGGCGGAAAGCCGGTCTCGTTCAAGTGGGCCTTCGGCAACCTGCTGGGCTCAGAGCAGACCATCCTTTCCTTCACCGACGCATTCGAGCAGAGCGGAGTGCAGACCAACAAGAAAGTGGGGATGCTCTTCCAGAACGACGCGGACGCCGCCGGTTGGATGGCCGCCAACGCGGCTCCCAAGGTATTTGCCGACAAGGGCTACACCTTGACGGTGCCCGAATACTACTCGGTCCCGGCTGAGGACTTCACCAAGCAGATCACCCAGTTCAAGAATGCGGGTTGTGAGATCGTCTGTGGCACCAACGATCCCCCCTGGTTCTCCAACTTCTGGACCCAGTGCTTCCAGCAGGGCTACCAGCCCAAATTCTGCAGCTCGGGCAAAGCCCTCATCTTCCCCGAAGCGGTCGTGGCTCTGCCCAACAACATCGGCAACGGGCTTATCGGCGAGTGCGCCTGGCACCCGAGCTGGCAGATCAAAGACACCCTCTCGGATCTCGACTCCGAAGGTCTGGCTGCGGATTTCGAGGCCAAGACCGGCAACAAATGGACCGCGTCCATCGGTTGCTACGGCAAGTTCGAGTGGGCCATCGACGTCTACAAGCGGGCCACCAATCCTGAGGACAAGACCTCCGTGGTCGCCGCCATCAAGACCACCAAGGGCGACTTCCAGCAGGGACATATCGACTTCACCGAGCCGGTCGATCCGAACGGTTTCCATGTCAACGACAACGACTACAAACCGTTCATCGGGGCCAGCCAGTGGATTCTGCAGGACGATGGTTCCTTCAACAACGTAGTAGTGAGCAACGCCACCGCTCCAGGTACGACGGTGCAGGCGAAAGCCGTTCCGATTTCGTACTCGTAAAGGAACGCTGAAGAAGCGGTTCCAGCTCACAGTCGGTGTGGCCCGTGACACTTTCCACGCGGGCCACACCGACTTACCAGCATCCGGTGAGCATCCAGCGTGGACACGATGCCGCTCCAAGGGAGCGGGGCATGCAACCGCGCGTCCGCCTTGGCCCCCGTCCCCGCTGCCCCACGACACCTACGATCCGAGCAGCGACTACATCAAGTAATCGCCTAGCGGGGAGAGTTGCTTGAAAAGGCGACGCAGTCGTCGTCGGCCGGCGTGGCGCCGCTCTTGCCCGGGCGCGCTTGTAGCATTGTGCGTCCCACCCTGCATCATTATTGGAAAAACGGGGGAATCACTTCCTGAACTCCTCCCACGGCGCTGCGCGCGATGACAAAGGACTTGGCGACAGCTGATGCCCCCCGGAGAGACGAACTTGTCTAAGAGAAGCTCGCATCGTGCGCTGGCGACGATCAGCGGCATCCTCTTCCTGACCTTTCTTGACACAACCATTATGAGCGTCGGGCTTGCGGACATTCAGACGAAACTGAATGCCGGAGTCGCTTCTTTGCAGTGGGTTATCAATGGGTATGCACTCGTCTTTGCCCCCTTCATGCTCGCGGCGGGAACGATCGGCGACAGGCTTGGGCGTAGGAGGGTCATGCTTTTCGGCGTGGCTGTCTTCACAGGTGGATCGGCCTTGGGCGCCTTGGCCCCGAACATCCCCACTCTCATCGCCGCGCGGGCGATCATGGGCTTGGGCGCAGCGGCGTGCGAGCCCGGGACCCTCTCCATCATCCGTCACGTCTATCCGAACGCCCGTGAGCGAGCCCGCGCGCTCGGTGTGTGGGCCGCCATAGCCGGATTGGCGCTCGCGATGGGACCGGTGTTCGGCGGACTTCTCGTAGGCGCCGGCGGCTGGAGGGCTATTTTCTGGTTCAATCTCGCTGCGGGGGTGGTGGCGATAGCCGCCGCCATAACCACCATTCCGGAGAGTGCAGATCCCGAAAAGGCGTCCCGTTTCGATTTCGGCGGGTTTGTCCTCGGGCCGATCGCTTTGGGCACGATCGTCTTCGCGGTTATACTCGGCGAGTCAGCGGGCTATGGAGCGCCGCATATCATCGCCCTGTTCGCTGTCGGTGTCGCCGCCGTCGCGTTGTTCGGGCTGGTAGAGTACCGCGCTCAGGCGCCGATGCTCGACGTGAGATATCTCTTCAAACCGGCTTTCTCAGGGTCGTTGATGGTCGCCTTCGCGGCCTACTTCGGCATATTCTCCATATTCTTTCTGACCGCGCTCTACCTGCAGGTGGTTCACGGTTATTCGGCCTACAATATGGCTGCTCTGTTTGGGCCCATGGCCGTCGCCATGATCGTTGCGTCGGCGTTCTCCGGCAGATGGGTGGGCCAACGAGGACCCAGGGTGCCGGTGGCCGTGGGCTGTCTGGCTGCCGGCCTCGGGGTGATACTCACTGAAGTGTCGCTACTGGGAGGCGTCCATGTCACGCCTTTGGCCCTCTCGCTGATGCTGGCGGGACTTGGTTTCGGCATCGCGGTTGTGCCGATAACGTCGGTGGCGTTGTCCATCGTGCCCGGTGAGCACTCCGGTATGGCGGCCTCGGCTACGACGACCAGCCGCGAGATCGGGACGGTCTTGGGCGTGGCCGTCTTGGGGTCCTTGTTCAACGCCCGGCTCACCACATATCTCACCGAGCGGTTGATACAACTGGGCGTGCCGGAGCAGTTTCGCAGCATCGTCATCAAAGCGGTCGAAACCGGGCAGGTCCCTGCGGGCGGAGCGGGCGGCACAGGCGCCGAGCAGCAGTATGGCTCCATCGTCGCCAAGGTCATCGACGCCACCTACAGTGCTGTGCACTCCGGAGTAAGTATCTCGCTCGTCGTGGCGGGATGTGTGATCTTGGTCTCCGGGCTGATCGCGTGGTTCACGTTCTCACCCCGCCGATTGCCGGATGACTGATCTTAAGGATCCTCGCACGCACTGGAATGCGGCTACGTTCGGCCGGGAGTCGAACCCGACGCCGACCCATCCTGAGGAGCCGGTGCGGTAGAACCGCAGCTAACCACCGAGCCAGAAAGACACCGCATTTTCCTCGACGATGAGCGCATCAGGACGCGCGACGCTCGACGGCGGCGCCGAGAACCATCAGGTCTCGCGGGAGTACTCCAGCGACATCGCGCCGGACTCGGACCCACGGCCGCTGCCGTGCTTCTCCAGGACCGACTCGTAGAGGTGCTCGAGCGTGGTCAGCGATCCCTGAAAATCATACTCATCGGCAGACTCGGTTCCCTGATGGGCTCCGGCCGCACGAGCGACGGGATCATCGAGCAGGCGATCGATGCAGGCTGCGAGGTCGCCGGCATCCCCGGCGAGGAACAGGAAGTTGGAGTTGGCCGCAAGCTTGGCGGAGGCGCTCTCCGGGGCATCGGCGATGAGTGCCGGAAGACACGCCCCCATCGCGTCGAGTACCGCCATCCCCTCAAGCTCCACCTCACTGGCGTGGATCAGCAATGTCGCCTCGTTGTATAGTTGGGTCAGGCGCTCGTCGGTGACGTAGCCGAGTTCGACCGGCAAGCCGCGGCGGTGGGCTCGCGCCCGCGGCCTTTGCTCCAGGGGGCCGGCCCCCGCGATGATCAGACGGATCTGATCTCGGTGGCGGCAGCGCGCGACGGCGTCGATTATCAGGTCCTGCCGCTTCTCCGCGGCCAGTCGCCCAACCGACAGTAGAAGGTATGGCGGCCCGCCCCGGTCGGTGCATCGACTGGGGCGCAGGCGGACACCGTTCGATATGGGCCAGGTGGGCGTGGTGAGCCCGTGATGCAGCAGGATCTCGGAGGCGAAGGACGACGGCACGACAACTGCGTCGGCCGGTTCGAAGACATTGCGGATCCAAGTGCGGTACATCCAGTCCGCCGCCCTCTCGGAGTGGACCTTGACGTCGTAAAGTAGGTTCTGCGGCTGGACGTGGAACGCGGCCACCCTCGGGATCCCCATCTCGACGGCCAGCTTTGTGGCGCCGGCGCCCAGGTAGAACGGAAACTGGACATGGACCAAGTCGACGTCGGCGAAGACGCCCTCTAGAATCGAGCGCCGCGGCCAACCAAAGGTGAAGTGGTTGCGACCACGGTGACCTCATGGTCGGGCCGCAAGGCTTCGACAAAGCGCTTCCCACTCACGGTCCCGCCGGAGATGCCGTCGTAGGTGTCGGTCACAAACGCGATTCGCATGGTCGCCTCTCTCGCTGGGATCGCACCCGGGACCCTACCCAGGTCGGGGCGGAAAGAACCGGTCCGGCGGACAAGAGCCTAACACTTTGCCGGTCCGGAAATCGATTTGATCCAGGGAATCCGTCAGCTAGGCGGCAGAGGCGGGTTACTCCCCTCCACTGTTCTCGGCATGGCGCTGCGTCGCGTCATAGGGGCTGGTGCCTCGGGCCCAGGATCGGGTATGTAGGGGCTTACAAAGGATCTCCGTTATGTGCAGGTCGTGGAGCTGTTGGGAGGTTGAGGCAATCGCGAGCACTGCTGTGTCGGCGCCTCGTCGCGTGCCCGAGACGACGATCACTTCCTCTCCCCGGGCGATCAGTCCGGCGTCGCACGCCATGAGGACGACCTCCACGCACACCTTCAGACCCTGGCAGACCGTTCTCAGCACCATAGCCATTGCCTCAGCCGACCCCGAGCCATACAGACCGTCTGTGTGGAAAAGCATGGTGCCGAAGTGGACCCGGTGCCCCTGCTGTTCCAGTTCGCTGACGAGCTCGGGCGAGAAGAGTTGGGTCTCGGTGAAGCCGAACTGATGGGGAACGACGACCAGCTTGACGTCACTGCCGGCAAACCTGGTCGCCGCCCGTCGTGCCGTGGCGCCCTTGGTAGAGGCCAAGACGATCTTGCCGATCCCGCGCCTTGCGGCTTCTTCTGCGGCCAAGCGCAGGGTCTCTTCGGTGTTGGTTGGGCCGGGTTTCTCGAAGTAGACGATCTTGCGTTCCACGTCCGACATCCTCCTGGGGCTATGGTGGATTGTTCCGAGACTCCTTCCTAGAGAAGGCGCCTGGGCGGGGCATCCGCTTGCTCTGTGGTCATATCCAGGCGGCTAGCCTCCTTCATGACGTCCGCCCCCCCGGTCCTTCGCCCTGATGTTCACGGACACCCCCTTTCGTTGGCGGTTGCTTCGACGGCTCTTATCACTGAGGCACGAGCAGAGATATGAGTGTTCGTACGTCCTTCAACTCTTCCAAACGATCGACCGTGTCCAAGAGTTCTACCACCTTGGCTTCGGCGGGAGGACTCGTGCTGAACGCCAGGAGATCCTGGAACCGCTGCAGATGTTCCTGCTGTGTAAGCGGCCATTTTGGGGTCCCCGGAGCGGCATCCGTGTTTCTCAGGAACTCCCTCCCGTCCTTTGTGACCACGCGCATGTCCAAAGCGGTGTGCCCGCGGGCGTCCATGGCAGCGTCCGGTATTACCTCGATTCTTTTGACGAGTCTCAATAGCTCGGGGTCGTTTATGGCTTCGACCTCGAAGTGCGCCAGCTTTGACCCCTTGCGAAAGAGAGCGTTCGCCACGCAGAAGCGGATGCTGAACTGGGCGTTGACCTTGGGGTTGGTGCCGATTTGGAAGGGATGCCCCACGAGCTTGTAGATATAGGGCGGAACCGTGACGTCGATATGTTCCACGTCGACGGCCTGCAAGTTCTCCTCGGCCATTATGTCCAGGATCGTCTGTGTGCTCGCCTGGGTGCCGCCGCAACTCGGATACTTCTTGAAGACAAGCCTCTCGGCTTGATATTCCGTGCCTAAACCCGAGGCCACGGACTCTCCCGTAACTCGGTCCCTGCCGAAAAGATGGAAATAACCGTATACGCCGTCGAGGTAGTTTGTGGGCCCGGTGATGCCTCGGCCGGCAAATCTGGCACAGGTGACTCCGGTTTCCGCCACCCAGCCTTCGATCACCCGGGTTGCAAGCACCCCATCCACATTGGCCTGGAAGCTGCCTCCGCACCTGCAGAAAGCGAGCGCGAGAGCATTCCACGTCTGTTGCTCGGAGAGGCCGAGCATCCTTGCCGCCGCCGCAGTCGAGGCAAAGGGAACGCACACGCCGGTTGGATCGAACCCGTCGTATTCTGTTTCCCAGAGGTTCAGTCTCAACCCTACTTCGGTGCCTACACTCACCGCCGTTAGGAAGTCCGCGCCGCTTGCTCCTCCCACGAGTTCGGCTGCGGCCAGCGCCGCCGCTATAGTCGCCGTACCAATGTGGGCGCCCGGGGCGACGCTGTCGTCGAAGTCGAGTGCCCTCGCCATCACCGCGTTCAAGAATGCCGCCTGCTGGGCCGGAACCTTACCTCCGTGGACGAGGATGGACGCCTCGGATCTGCCCCCGAGTTCTTTGACCATCGCCGCCAGGGTTTCGCAGCCATCCGCCAGACTCCCGGCGATGGTGGTGCCGATGTCGGTGAGCATCTGGTTCTTAGTCACCTTCAGCACCGCGGGCGGCACATCGTTGAAGGTGGTGCGCCAGACGTATCTCGCAAGTTCTTGCTCGGTCTTCACCACTTACTCCTTCGGCCACTGCCGGTCAATCGAGCTGGCTCTCCTTCAGATACTTCTTCGCGATTCTGAGCGCCTGCACGGGAAAATACTCGGCGAGGAGCCCAATGCCGTAGAGCATATAGTCGCTGTCGATGAAGGTCTTTGGAGCCTTCGGCTTCAGGCTCCAGGGAGTTTCCGGGCTGAACAAAGCGGATCGCAGGACTCTCTCGGGGTGCAGCCCGTACCTGAAAATGCCGCCTGTGCCTATGAGATTCTCCGCCTCGAGCAGGTTCTTACCATGTTGGACCAGAATCTCTCCTATCACCGAGAACTCTTGCCGCGCGGTGCCTGCATGCCGTTCCACCGCGATCGCAGCCGCGGATTCTGCCAGAACAATGTCGGCCTTCAGCCCCAGCTCGGTGGTGGGCGCATGCCCCACGTTCTTGGAGAGGTAGTCAATGTGTCCGTCCGCATCGAATCCCTGCGCTTCCAAGGAAGGGCAAAGGCGCCGTAGCTTCGTTAGGAAGGCGTCGCGGCCCATGAAGTTGTAGATCGTCGGGGCGTTGTATCTTATGCCCAGGTCTCCCTCGACCGTCCTCTTGACCCGCGATTCCGGCAGACCTCGTAAGACCGTTTGCGGAGTGACCAATGACTGCTCCATGACGGAGTGGACGTTGGTAGTGGCTCCGCCCACCTCCACCACGAGAAGGCTTCCCATCCCGGGCTCGTCTCCTGCCCCGTCGGCCAGAAGCGCAGCCGCCTGCAATGTCGCTTTCGGGGTGGGGATGATCGGTCCGCCCACGAAGTCGCCTGCCTTATCCAGCCCTTTTGCCTTGGTGATGTGCGCTATGAAGATCTCCCGGATGAGTGCCTGGGCCGGTTCCACCTCCACCGTGTCGAGGCGGGGCAGGACGTTGGTCGCCGCGTATACCTTCTTGCCCTTACCCTCGAGACTGTTCCTGATCCGATCGGAGACCGCCCTATTGCCCGCGACCAAGATCGGGCACTCGATACCCGATTGGGCAATCATGTCCGCGTTGTGGAGGATGGTCCTCTTGTCGCCGCCGTCAGTCCCGCCGCAGAGGAGGACGATGTCGCACTTTGCCGCTTCGATCTCTTCGATGACGTCCTCGCCGATTTCGAAACCATACCCGCTGACGAGTTTCGCTCCGGCTCCCAAGCATGCCCTTCGGGCCGCCTCCAAAGTCAGTTCGGGCACGAGGCCGATGGCCGCCATCTTCAAACCGCCCGCGGCGCTGCTGCAGGCGTATTTGCCTTGGACGCGGTCGAGGTCGATGCCGTAGGTGTCCACCAGTTCAGAAAGGGCATTGTTAAGACCGATGGTGACGTCGGTGCCGATCGTGGTCGGCGATTGCGCTCGGCCTAGTATGGTCTCAGTAACGAGATCGACCGCCAGGACCTTCGTGTACGTGCTTCCAAAATCGACCAGGAGATATACGCCCATGCTGCCGCTCTCAGGCGAGCCCGAGGTCCGCCTTCAGAGCCTCCACGGCCTCTTCAGCGGAACAAGTGTTGGGGAACGCACGATTGAATCCCATGGCTCTGAATCGCCGCTCGATCTCCGGCCAGTTCTTCTCCAGCTCGATTGGCGCCGCCACGGTGCCGCCGACGTACAGGATGATGTCCTCCAAACCGGACTCGATACATTTGTCGCGAAGGCCTTCGCAATCCAGAAGGCCCATCCCGTACATCGATGAGACAAGAATCGCGTCGGCGTCGATCTCGATGGCGGCGTTGATGAACTCCTGTTGCGGAACAACGGCGCCGAGAAACGCGACGGTGAAGCCGGCTTCTTGGAACGCCTTCTCCAGCACCCAGCCGCCTATCATGTGGGCATCGGCACCGATAGTGCCTATGACCACGCTCTTGTTGACCTGTCTCTTTTCCACTTGTTCTCCTCTTGCCTGGTCCGCGGCCTTCATCGCCGCCCCTGTGAGATCTAGCGCTTCGGCAGCAGCGAAGCAAACTGCAGGTCTTTCACCACCATGCTGAAGTCGAGCTTGCGCCCTTCCTTCTTCTCCCTCTCGGCGAGTTTTTGCTTGTGATACTCCCTGACTTCATCGGGCAGGGGAATGTCGCCCGGGTCGAGATAGCGGATCGCGTTCTGGGCGTCGCGCATGACCATGACGTGGCCTTTGTTGTACTTCCATGGGGTCAGCATGGTGTCCACCCATCCGGCCTCGACGCCCTTGGACATCCCGATCGCCATGTCGCCGCCGCCCGCTTCCAGGCACTTCTCCATGAGGGTTCTTACTTCCAGTTCAATCATGGACTCTTCCAGCCTGAGTTCTTCCGAATCGGGCATTCTCTGCGTCCCCATGAGGGTGAGCAGGTGCCGAGCCAATCTAACCGAACTGGCCATGCCTTCCTTGGTTGGGGTGGCGAAAGCTTCGTCCTGGCTTTTGAGGATGGCCGCGTCGAATCCGCCCAAGATGGGGATGATGGCATTCCAAGCGATCATTGCATCGGCCTCTTCCGCCCGCGGAGGCCAGGCTCCCAGGAAGGGATAACCGCCGGTGTAGAAGGTGACGTCGTAACCGAAACGCTCGCAGTACTCCTCGCACAGGCGCTTGGTCACTCTGACCATGGCAATGTCCTGGACGAGATTCATGTTGAGGCCGTTCTCCAAGAACTGGTACCTGATCCCTTGCTCGGCGCCGAGGAGCGACTGGGAGACGACGACGAAGGAACGGTAACCGGGGCTGTCGTAACCCGTGAGGTTGCAGGCGTTGTGGGTACAGATAGGAACGCCGTTTTCCGTATATATGGCGGCCAGCCGACTCTCGTACTGGTTGATCCTGATTTCCTCTTCCAGGGATATGTCCTTACAGTGAGCGACACATTCCTGAAGGGACCTCGTGTTGGCGCCGTTCCATCCCGCCGCGAGAGCGATCTCCGACGCGAGGCGCCCGTCTTCATCCGTGGAGTTGAGAGTCAGGGGCACCAGCGACGCTCTTCTGATCTTCCTCGCCTCTTCGACGCCGAAGTTGACGATGGGCCAGCCGTTGAGCATCGACATGCCTTCTTTTCTGCTGCGTTCGATGCCCTGCGCCGCTTTCTCGAACTCGAGTTTGCGCGTGTAAGAGTCCGAGAAGATGATCCAGATGCCGTTGGGCGCCAGGCCGCCCTCAGTCTCCACGTGCTGCAAGCCCTCGATGGTGTATTCGGTGAGGGCTCGGCCGAATTGAGGCATGAGCACTGGGAACCCGGCTTCCTTGGCTGCCTCGAGCTTGAGGGCATGGCTCTTACCCTGCGACAACTCCTTCGCCGCGGCGATGCACTCATCCAGATCCTGGATCTGCCTCCCGGTTTCCCATTGGGTCAGCACTTCTTCCTTGCGGATCCGGAGGAACTGGTCGTCGGCTAGCCTAACGTTTCTGACCCTTGTATCCATAACTCCTCATCCACGTTTGCAGTACCTATTCGCTGGCGCCTTCAAAGCTCGGTTCCCTGGCCGGAGTCGCGGAGGAGAGCCGGGGACGACGGCGAGGTATGGCGGTGGGGCGGGGACTGCCGAACACCTTGGCAAGGACCGAGGATGGCACCTTCCCGACGCGCGCCTCGCTCCTGCGGGGCAGCCCGAGAACAACTGCTAACCTAATAGACATTAACCAAAATGTCAAACGACTTCAAACCCCTCAACTCGCCTCAGACGGGGCGACCGGCCGCAATCTCAGTGCATATTGAGACCACCATCCACAACCAAAGTCTGTCCGGTCATGAAGTCGCTGTCTCCCGATGCCAAGAAGGCAGCTGGGCCCGCAAGATCCTCGGGCACCCCGTTCCGCTGGCATAGCGACTGTCGGGTCCGGTTGATGTCGTACCACTGAGGCTCGTTCGCCGACAGGCTTATCTGGGCGTCAGAGACGGTGAACCCGGGGGCGAGGGCATTCACCCGGATACCAAACTCGCCCAATTCTCTTGCCAAGCAACGGGTGAAGCCCATCACGCCGCCCTTGCTCGTGGTGTAATGGATCAGTCCGCCCACTCCCTCAAAGAACGTGCTGGACGTGAGGTTGATCATCTTGCCGTAACCCTGGGCCTTCATGTATGGAAAGACGGCCATCGCGCAGAACCACATCCCTCTCACGTTGACGGCCTGCATCGTGTCCCATTCCTCGACGGTCCACTCGTTGAACGGGCGCACCTGGCCGATGGTGCCAAAGAAGGCGGCGTTGTTAACGAGGATGTCGATCCTGCCGTTCCAGGTATCGGCCACCAGTTTGACGGCCCGCTCGCACTGCGCCTGGTCGACAAGGTCGCAGGCCACCGGCATCGCCACGCCACCCCAGGCCTGGATCTCACCAGCGACCATCTCGGCGCCGACGGCGTTGATATCCAGAATCGCGACTCGGGCCCCTTCCGCTGCCAAGCGATGACTGATCACCCGGCCGATGCTGTTCTTGCCTCCTCCACCCGTGACGATGGCTACCTTGTCTGTCAGCCGGTGAATTGCATCAAACTTTGGGCTCATCTCGCACTCCTCTGGAATCGGGCTCAGTCTCGGTTCGACTGCGGACGAACATCGACGACTTGCTCCTCAGGCATCCAACTTCAGAAGTCTCACGACGTTTCCCGCAAAGATCATTCGCTTCTCCGCCTCAGTGATATCCATTGCTTCGATGGCGCCGATAGTCTCGCGGTAGCTTCTCATGCCAAACGCCGGATCTCCCAAGGGCATGTCCGCCCCAAAAATGAGATGCTCAGCTCCCCAGAAACTGTACGCCAGCATCAAAGCCGGCGTGTTACCGTGAATCGCTGTATCGTTGTAAAACATCTTGTAGTACTCGATGGGAGGCTTGGTCAAACCACGCATGAACGAACCATAGTCGTGATACGAGATCCCCATCTGGCTAAAATGTTGAATGATCCTCTGTTCGTAGAACGAAACCATACCGCCGAGATGATGCGTCACCACCTTCAGGCCCGGAAACTTCTCAAATAGTCCGCTGAACACTATCCGGGTCATCGCAGCCGTCGTCTCGTACGGCCAGCCAAAAGTGCTGGCGATGGAGAACTTGCTCGAGGCCTCGGTCTGATACTCCGGAAAATCGTCGCCCCGCCAGGGATGGATGTATACGGGCAGGTCGCTAGACGCCATCATCTCGAAAAGCGGAAGAAATTCCGGCGCGTCCAGGGGCTTGCCGTTGATGTTGCTGTGGACGTAGAGACCCTTGAATCCGAGGTGGTTGATCGCTCGGTCGGCCTCTTTTATAGCGGCCTCGATGTCGTTCATCGGAAGGAGCGCGATGGCGGCCACGAACCGTTCCGGGTACTTGCCGACCAATTCCGCCATCTCGTCATTGGCCAGCGCCGCCAGTTCGGCGGCCCTGCGAGGATCCGCGAACACTTCCAACGGCGGCACCGGTCCGACGGTCAAGACCTGCGCAATCGGTCCATACGCGTCCATTACCTTGAATCTCGCGTCCATGTCGAAGAGTGGGGGAGTGTGCCCCAGTATTTGCTCGTAGAATCCCGGAAACTCGTTGCGGATCGCTTCCGTGTATCTGGGAGGCGAGATATGGGCGTAGCCGTCGATCCTCAGTGCGGCGGTGTCGTTCATTGCCGAATCTCCTTGGTATGCCGATTGCACTGGACTCGTTTCGACAATCTTGTCGGGGGATTCCCCTCAACGCCCCACGCTAGCACACTTCGGCGACCATCCAGATGAGCCTGGCCAGACGTGGAATACTAGCAGTACACATGGCACAACCGGAGTCAACATGATCAAGTTTCGCGACAACGTGAAGAAGATGGAGGGCTACGTACCGGGTGAGCAGCCGCCGGCAGGCTCCAAGGTAGTCAAGCTCAATACCAACGAGAATCCTTATCCTCCGTCTCCCGAGGTCTTGAAGGTCTTGAGGGGTTTCGAGGGCGAGTGGCTTCGACGCTATCCCGAGCCCGCCGCCACTGCGGCCCGGGAAGCGGCCGCCGTGGTATACGGCGTTCCCGTGGACTGGGTGATGGCGGCAAACGGCAGCGACGAAATGCTTGCGCTTCTGGCCCGGGCCTTCCTCGCGCCCGGAAGAAAGATCGCTTACCCCACGCCCACGTACTCCTTGTACGTCAACCTGGCCGAGATGCAGGACGCGGCGAGGGTGGAGGTTCCCTACGATGAGAACTACAAGCTGCCGGTGGACGGGCTGCTGAAAGCCCAGGCCGACCTAACCTTGGTCTGTTCGCCCAACAATCCCTCGGCAACGATTGCCTCGACCCGCGACTTGGAGAGCCTTGCATCCGGTTTGGATGGAGTTCTCGCCGTCGACGAGGCGTACACCGATTTCGCCGACGAAGATGCGATGGGCCTGGTTCTCGCACACGAGAACGTCGTCGTGCTTCGAACGGTGTCGAAGGGGTACTCCCTCGCCGGACTTCGGCTGGGCTTCGGCGTGGCCAGACCCGAACTGCTCGAGGGTCTCGCGAAGATCAAGGATAGCTACAACGTGGACTCGGTCGCACTCCGTCTGGGGGCGGCGGCCATGAACGACCAGGCCTGGATGAAAGCGAATGCAGACAAGATCAAGGCCTCCCGCGCGAAGCTCGAGAAAGCGCTTGCGGACATGGGGTTGGATCTCTGGCCATCACAGGCGAATTTTGTCCTAACTCGCCCTCCGGCAGGCGACGCGCATCGCCTGTACCTGGAATTGCGGGAGCGGGGCATCTTGGTCCGTTATTGGGATCGACCCGGGCTCTCAGACAAGATACGAATCAGCGTCGGCACGGAGGAAGACAACCGGGTGCTCGTTGAAGCTCTGGAGGAGCTCCTTCGCTGATCCCTGGGTCCGCCGCTTCGGCGGGGCACCCAGGGGCGTGCGTCGCTGGCCGCGGGGACGGACGGGCTGTGGGGGGTGAGTGTGGGCGGGGTGGTTGCCTAGCCCGGGGGGAGAGGCTAGACAACCACCGGAGAGGGCTGGAGCTGCAGCTCGGGGAGGGAGCTGAGCGATGCTTGCTCCGCAACACTCATGCTCGCACCTTCTGCATGAAACGTTCCTGAACGCTTGGATCGAACGGGCTTGATAGCATTCTCCGATAAGGACCGAACGAAGACGACCATTGGCGGGTGAAGGATGAAGGTGGACGACCGGGTTGCGATAGTCACCGGCGCCGGGTCCGGTATCGGGCGCGCGGTTTCCAGGGCACTATTGGCGACGGGGTACCACGTCGTGTTGGCGGGACGTAGGGAGCAGGTCCTCCGTGCGACCCTGGCGGACTACGGATCGCAAGGCCTGGTGATTCCAACGGATGTCACGCAGGAGGCCTCCGTACGGCACCTTTTCCGCAGTGCCCGCGAGGTGTTTGGGCGGGTTGATCTTCTGTTCAACAATGCGGGTGCCTTCGGCGCCTCCGCACCAATGGAAGGCATGTCGCTGGACGAGTGGCGACTGGTGGTGGACACGAATCTGACCGGCGCCTTCCTCTGTGCAAGGGAGGCTTTTCGGGTCATGAAGGAGCAGAAGCCTCAGGGCGGCCGCATTATCAACAACGGGTCGGTCTCGGCCCAAAGCCCTCGGCCTCATGCGATCGCCTATACAGCCAGCAAGCACGCGATCACGGGGCTGACAAAGGCAATATCTCTCGAAGGGCGTGCCCACGGGATAGCGTGCGGTCAGATCGATATAGGCAATGCCGCCACGGAGTTGACGGAGGCCTTCGCCAAGGGGGCGCTGCAGGCGAATGGCTCGATCGTGCCCGAGCCTCAGATGGACGTCCGGCACGTAAGCGAGGCCGTTCTTTACATGGCCGGCCTGCCGCTGGATGCAAACGTCCAGTTCATCACATTGATGGCGACGAACATGCCCCTGATCGGCCGGGGCTGAGGTGCTTCACTCCGCGCGGAGCCGCCACTTGTGATTTCACCTGGCCGTGGACTAATCTTGCACTCTCCCTGACACGCGATGAGCCGATTCCCGAGTGGGGATCGGAGGCGGAGGCCTGTTGAGAGATTTCCAGTATGTAGCGCCCAAGAGCGTGGATGAGACCTTGCGATTGCTCCAGCGCCTCGGCTCGAGAGCGACCTTGATGGCGGGCGGCACGGATGTTCTCGTGTCCTTGAACAAGAGGGAGATCGATCCTGAGTTCGTACTTCATCTCGACGGCTTGCAGGAGTTACGCTACATCCGCGAAGAGGCAGGCGAACTCCGAGTAGGCGCCTTGACCACCCAGGCGGAGCTCGCTTCCTCGGAGTTGCTGCGCACAAAGGCCGCGGCTCTTGCCATCGCGGCTCAGAATTGTGCGGGCCCCATGGTGCGCAATCTCGCCACCATCGGAGGCAATCTCGGCACGGCTACTCCGGCTGCGGACCTGGTCCTCGCGGTCGCGGCGCTCGGCGGGAGGGTGAAGGCACGAGGTCCTGGAGGATCTCGCGAGCTGACCTTGGACGAGTTCCTGGTGGGCCCGGGCGAGACGTCTCTTGCCTCGGACGAGTTGATCGTGGAGGTGATTGTTCCGCTTCATTCGGGGCCGACCGGCTCCGGCTTCCAGAAGCTGGGCAAACGGAAGGCTATGACCACATCTACCGCCTCGGCCGCGGCGAGTGTCCTACTGAGCCGGGACCGCACGGTCTTCGAGAAGGTCAGTGTCACTTTGGGGTCGCTCGGGCCCACGGTGATCCATTCCATGGCATTCGAGCAGGCACTTCAAGGTAAGCCGGCGACTTTCGAAGAGATCGAGAAATGGCGACATCTGGCCGGGGACGACGCGTGTCCCAGTCCTCGGGCCCGACGGGCGAGCGCCTGGTATCGTTGTGAAGTGGCGGTAGTGCTTGCGGGACGTGCCGTGGAGGACGCTCTGGCCGCGGCCTCCGGCTTGGATCCTGCCAGCAAGCGTGCGGCTGTCAAGAAGCGGGGGAAGGGCATCGCCGCCTGCATCTACTCGTCCACCGCTCCCGGAGTTCCCAATCCTTGTGCCGTCAACATGCAGATGCGCGAAGATGGCAGCGTGGTGGTGCAGACCGGGGCGTGCGACATAGGTCAGGGGTCGACTACCGTTCTCACTCAAATGACGGCGGAGGCGCTCGCCATCCCATATGATCGAGTCACCGTTTACACGGCCGATACGGGCACTACCCCCTATGATCTGGGAACCGCGAGTTCCCGTCTCACCTTCGTGGGAGGGAATGCCGTGCTGAAGGCTGCGGCTCAGATCGAAGAGGTATTGCGACAGGCGGGCTCAGTCAAGCTGGGAGTGCCGGCCGAGAACCTGGCCCTTGAAACCGGTCAGGTGCGGGATAAGTCCGATCCGGAACGCTCCGTGTCCATAAGCGAAGCTGCCCGGTTCGCCCACTTCTCCCTCAAGACTCTGCCTATCGGCACGGGCTACTACTATCCCAAGAGTTCCCCGCCCGACGAGAACATGCAGGGCGAACCCATCGCGTCCTTCTACTATCATGCCACGGCTGCCGAAGTGGAGGTGGACACGGAGACGGGGGTGGTGGAGGTCATCAAGCTCTGTGCGGCGGTGGATTGTGGGAAGGCCATCAATCCGGCCTTTGTCGAAGGGCAGGTGGAGGGCGGCGCGATGCAGGCGATTGGATGGGCGCTTCGCGAGGACGCACACCCCGGCCTGATGAGTCTTGACGGTCTTTCGGACGAGTACAACCCCGACTTCAACCCGCTCGATTTGGAGTCTTACGCCATCGCCACTTCTATGGATTTGCCCGACTTGCAGGGGACGTATGTGGAGGTACCGGAGCCGGAAGGTCCTTTCGGGGCGAAGGCCGCGGGTGAAATCGTGGCCAACAGCGGAGCCCCCGCTATTTTCAATGCCATCTACGATGCGGTCGGGGTCCGGCTGATGGAGATGCCGGCCACGCCGGAAAGAGTTCTACGAGCGATCAGGGTAAAGGCCGAGGCCGATCGGACGACCAAACCCGAGTGGACGGAGTGAGCACATGAAGATCGAGACACGATTCTTTCTCAACGGTGAAGAACGGTCGGTGCTCGCAGAGTCCAACGTGACGCTTCTCGAGGTGCTGCGCGATCGACTGGGCGTGACCAGCCCCAAGAGGTCGTGCGAGCAGGGCGAGTGCGGCGCGTGTACCGTCATCCTGGATGGCAGAGCGGTCAACTCGTGTCTGGTCCTGGCGGTCAGCGTCGCGGGCAAGTCGGTGGAGACGGTCGAAGGCTTGGCCGGCGATACGCTGCACCCTCTGCAGAAGCATTTCTATGAGATGGCCGCGAGCCAGTGCGGTTACTGCACCCCTGGGATGATCATGGCTGCCAAGGCGCTCTTGGACGAGAATGCCGATCCCACCTACGAGGAGGTCAAGGTCGGCCTGTCGGGAAATATGTGCCGTTGCACGGGATACGTCAAGCCTGTCGCCGCCGTGCTGGCGGCGGCGAAGGAGTTACGGGAAGCGGTCCTGGGCGACGGAGAGAAAGACTCATGACCTACACTGAAGTCGGCACCCGTCGGCCCCGCGTCGACGCCCGGGAACAGGTTACAGGCCAGGTCCGATACACGAACGATCTGCAGATACCGGGCATGCTCCACGCGAAGGCGCTTCTGAGCACGGAACATCATGCGCTCATCCTCTCGCTCGACACCACCGAGGCCGAACAGCTACCGGGGGTCAAGGCCGTTGTCACAGCGAAGGACTGTCCCAGCAACGTCGGCGGCTTCATTATTCCGGATCAGCCCATATTCGCGGAAGGGAAAGTACGCTATCAGGGCGAGATCGTGGCGCTTGTGGCAGCTGAAACCGAAGAGAGCGCCCAGCGCGCAGTGGAACTCATCAAGGTGGAATATGAGGCGCTGCCCGCGGTCTTCGACGCGAGAGAGGCCATGTCGCCGGAGGCGCCGATCATTCATGAAGAGGGCCAGGGCGCCTGGTGCAGAGGGAACGTGGTGCTGTCACAGGGACGCGATCACATGGTGTTGCGGCATGGCAACGTGGAGGAGGGATTCGCCCGGTCCAATCTGGTCATCGAGCACACTTTTGCCACGTCTTCCCAACGGTGCATGCCTCTCGAGTCTCATGCCTGCATCGCCCAGCCCGAAGGTCCCGATCGAGTGACCATCATAGCCAACACGCAGATGCCCTTCTCGCATCAGCCCATGATTGCCAAAGTCCTCGGACTGCCCCTGAACCGGGTTCGCCTTATCGTGCCTCCGATGGGCGGGGGGTTCGGCCAGAAGAACAGCCTGACCATCGAGCCCAACGTGGCCGTGCTGGCCATGAAGGCCGGTAGGCCGGTGCGATGGGCACTCACTACCTCAGAGGACTTTCGCTATTCCTCAAGCAAGATTCCCGTGTACAGCACCTTCAAGCTCGGGCTTTCCTCGGACGGCACCTTGGAGGCCATCCACCGCAAGCATATTGGAAACGCCGGCGCCTATGGGTCCTCCTCGACCCTCATGATGGGCAAGTGCACCATGGTTGGCTCGGGTCCTTATCGCATCCCCAACCAACTCGCGGAGACCTGGGTCGTCTACACGAACAAGTGCCAGAGCGCCGCCTTCCGCGGGTTCGGGATGTCGCAGCCCACTTTTGCCATGGAGATCATGATGGACATTGCGGCGGAGCGTCTCGGCATGGACCCGATGGAACTACGGATGAAGAACATCGTGCACGACGGCGATAGCGCGGGTACCGGGCAGGAACTTCGTTCTGTGGGCATAGAGGCCTGTTTGCAGAAGGTGGGGGAAATGATCGGTTGGGTGTCTTAGAGCGTGTCAACGGAGCGGAAGCGAGACGATTACGAAAGCTGCGGAGGAACCCACTAGCGGACAGATCGCGGCGCAGGACCGTCTCGGCGCCAAAGGACTCGTCATCTTCCTAGCGCTTCTGAGCGCCTTCGTTCCCCTTTCGACCGACCTCTATCTGCCCGCCCTGCCCACGATGACCAGGTACTTCCATGTGGCGGAGTACCAGACGAATCTGACCCTCATCCTGTTCTTCGTCTTCTACAGCGTAGCCACGCTGATATGGGGACCGCTGAGCGACAAGTATGGACGTAGGCCGGTTTTGCTCGTGGGTCTCTCCATCTATGCAATCGCGGGCGGTTTGTGCGCTCTCTCCACGGACATCTACCTCCTGATGTTCTTCCGAGTGATTCAAGCAATGGGCGCGGGCGCCGCCAGCGCCGTGGCTACGGCCATCGTCAAGGACGTCTATCGCGGAAAGAAGCGTGAATCGATTCTGGCGCTGGTGCAATCGACGATCGTCATCTCGCCCGCGGTGGCTCCTGTCATCGGTGCGCTCCTATTGAACCTCACCTCCTGGAGAGGGATCTTCGTTACCCAGGCGATCCTGGGCCTGATGGTCATAGCTGGATCGGTCGCCTTTCGGGAGACCTTGGAAGCTGGTCACAGCGGCAGCGTTCTCTACACCTTGGGGCGGCTCGGAGTGGTCTTGAAGAATCCGGCGTTCGCCTCCCTGTTGCTTATATTCTCGTTGGTGAGCATCACCACCATGGCGTTCATCTCCTCGTCTTCGTATATCTATCAAGAGACGTTTCGCTTGAGTAGCCAAGTCTACAGCTACTATTTCGCCGTATACGCCGCCGGTCTGATGCTGGGGCCGTTCGTGTACGTAAGACTCTCGAACCGGTTCAGACGAGTGTCGATTTTGAATGTCTGCTTCGCGGTCATGGTGGCAAGCGGAGTCCTGGTGTGGGCCCTGGGTCGGCTGGGGCCCTGGGTGTTTGCGTCCGCCGTAATCCCGGCAAGCGTTGCCGTGAGTTGCATACGCCCCCCCGCCATCCATCTTATGCTCGACCAGCAGAAGGCGGACACGGGCTCAGCATCGTCGCTCATGTTCTCGTCTTTCACAATTATGGGAAGTGTGGGGATGATCGTCGTCTCCTTCGATTGGGGAGGCCGGGTGGAGATGATCGGCGTCTTGAACGTCGTCTTGGGGCTGCTTTGCGGTGGGTTGTGGCTGGCGGCTATCCGGAGGCCGTTTCTGGCGCAGGTACGGGAGTCTTAGAGGGGTGGCTAGAGACCTTTGGGAGTCAGCCGATAATCCAGGCGATAGCCGTGTTGTTCAGCTATCGCCTGGATCGCAGAGCGAATCTTCAGGTAGTCGAATGTGAACGAATACTTGCCGCCGAGTAGGCTTCCCTGCGCTTCGATGTTCCCCTCGCGTCCTCCGGGGCCTGTCTTGTAGACTTCCTTCGAAAAGCCCCAGCCACCGCCCACATCGCCCGCGTCACCGCCCGACATTCCCGCTCCCGACTCTTTCAACATCTCGAAGAAGCGAACTTCGCGATCGCCGTCCTCCACCTTGAACTTGGCCGAGTACTCCACTCTCTTCTTGGATAGGAGGGATTTCTGCTCGGCTATAACGATCTTCGCCTCGCCGCTTTGGCCTTTGCCCCCCACCTTCGCGCCCACTTCCTGGATGAGGTAGGACCGGATCTCATCTGCTACTCCCACGATTGCCTCCGGGGTCTTGGTTGCTCGAGCGCTATCACGATATCGAGGCGATCGACCCGGGGCAATACCGACGACCTGGTTACGGAGCCATCTCAGACGGGTACCTTGTCTCACATCTATCTGAACCGAGGAAGGGAAGCCATGACATTCATCGACAAGACAACTCAGATTGCTGCGGACGTGCACGACGTCTATGAACTGTGGACGCTCTTCGAGGACTACCCCAAGTTCATGGACACGATTGAGACGGTGACGTTGGTCGAGGACGAGCAACTCCACTGGGTCGCCCTTATCGAAGACGACACGGTGGAATGGGATGCCGACCTCGTGGATCATGTCGCCGACGAGAAGGTCACCTGGCGGGCCGTCGATGGCCGCGAGACAGGCGAGGTGCGCTTCGAGAAGATTGGAGCCGATCTTACCCAGGTGACCTACCAACTCGAGTACGATCCAACTGCCTGGGCTTGTGAAGCCGATACGGTGCGTCGCTGGATGAGTCGCCGAGTCGACGAGGATCTGGATAGCTTCAAAGAGATGGTAGAGGCGATCGTCTGAGTTCCGCGGCGGTCAACGGGGAACGCTGGTCTCGCCCAAGACCCTTCCCGAGCTGTCGAGCGCACGTACCATCAGATAGGGCAGTGAGGTCACGGCCGGGATGGTCGTCTCGAAACCGGAGGCGTTCACCGTGATCTGGGACGACAGATCGTTCGGTGTGTTCCCAGCAAGCAATTCCCATTTCGCGACCTCGGTCGCGCCGTTCCAACTGGCATAGACTGCGAGACTCTCTCCTCCGACAGCAGTTAGCGACACTGAGGGCGCGCCGAGGGGCCGGCCGGTCCAGGCGTATCGGTAGGCGCGGTACGACTGGACCGGGGGAGGGAGATTCGCGTCGAAGATAAGCGTTCCGTCGGGGGCGAACTCCGAGAAGTACCCTTGATCGCCCCATCCCACGAAAATATCCCCGTTGGATAGGAATTGCATACTGCCCTGACTTCCGGCCAGGAGCGGTGCCGGGTGTGTCTCGCTCGACACTAGAGTCGCGGCCATTCCATTGGTATCGAGGCTGATTCGGATCGCCCGCGATTCGGTTTCTTCCTTGGGCGAGGCCGCGTCGTCGAACAGGCTGATGCTTCCATCGGGCAGCAGTCGGGCGTCGTGTTGCCACTCGAACTGGGTGCCGGGCCCCATCTGGAAACTACTGCCCTTGCCTCCGAGCTGCCAGATCACATCGCCGGTTCGTCTATCGATCTCATACACCGCCCACGTATTTCGGGCGGAGATTATGAGGTTCCCCTCGGGAGTCTCCGCGATCGAGTTGATGTGAAAGAAGTCATAGGCGCTGCCTGCCGTGGGCGTCCCCACGTACGAAGCGCTCAAGGGAACGTGTCCGAGCGCGTGCCATTCCCAGAGGACCTCTCCTGTCTCTATGTCGATCTCCTGGACGATCGAATCATAGACAGTGCCTTTGCTCGGCCCGCCGATGGAGCTGAGGTTGATGTCGACGGGCTCATAGACGGTGATGAGGGCGGTATCTCGATCGGTGATCAAGAACTCGTGCAGGTCAGCTTGATACCCCGCCTCGGCCTGCACGGTCGCAATGATCCGATACGAGTCGTCGGCGATCACGACCTCACCGAGCCCATGGCCCGCGATCACCTGCCCTTGCCACCAGGTAATGACCGGCTCGCCTTTGTATGTCTGAACCTTGACGTCGAGGGCGAACTCGCCATCCGGTACCGGCTGGAACCAGACCAGGCGGCCCTGTCCGTCGAGGATCATAGGACCGTTCTGTGTCGCCATCTGCGCGTCGACGAAAACATATCCCGGCTGCGCGCTCGTATCCGGCTGGGACACGGTCACGACCGGCGGTTGCAGATCCGGCCGCGAATGGAAGCTCTGAGTCGGGATCTGCTGGGCCGCCTGGCCGTTTGCGGTGGCGGCGGGGGCCGTCGTACTGGTGGTGTTGCTTGCAGACGCGGCGACCTTGAACCCGAAGGTGACCCGGGTGGCTCCCTGCGCCCCGATCGTGGTGCCGGCGGCCTTGGAGCCAAGTACGGCGTCGACGGTCACGTGCTCGCCGTCCTCGAAGGGAAGATCGGGAACGAACGCCGTGCCCAGATCGTTGGATAAGATGGTGAGCCGGCCGGCGTGAAGGCCGCTCCTCGATCCGTAGACGCTCACTACCTTGAAATCCCCTGGCGCCAACTTCGGAAAGGTGATCTGCGTTTGAGGCGAAGCGTTTGGGGTGCCGGGAAACGGCATCACGTCGAGGCTGTCGACGACCGCGGGTGTGGCGCAGCCGCAAAATGAAACCAGTGTCAGCCCGCAGACGAGCAACGCGACTGCCACGGTACTTCGTTTGGTCCTCACATCGATCGCACCTCGGTGCCCTTGCCAGCGGCGTGATTTGCTCCGTTTGGCGCCTGTATTGTCGGACCCACACGGTGTAGGCCGGCGTCTAGCGGGCGGCCGCTTCGCCTTTCGTATTCCCATACGATGTCCTCGGCAATCCCGGGCTGGGAGCGCGAATGCATCGGTCTCGGGTGGGACCTCGGCCGCGAACCGTTTCGGTTTCGATGAGGGCCCTCCGTTTGGAGGTTGCCGAGACGGGAAGAATCGCTGCATCGTCAGTTCGGATAGAATGCAAGTCCTGTCGCCGGTGAGCTGTCGACAAGTCTATATTCTTTCGCGCGTGGAGGTTGAGTTCTCATCAATACCGTGGTCTACGTCATCTATGTCGCAGTGCTGGTATATAGTTGGCTCATCGTCGCTCGGGCTTTGATGTCCTGGTTTCCCGTGCGTTCCGACAGCCCGTTCCTCCCGCTGAAGCGGGCGCTCTTCGCGCTCACAGAGCCCTACTTGCGCTTCTTTCGCAGGTTCGTACCGATGGCGAGAATAGGGTCCGTTGGGCTCGATCTCAGCGCGCTTATTGGCTTGATAGTCCTTTTCGTCGTGATTCAGGTGCTCGCCAGAGTATGAAATTCTCTCCGACGATCAGTCGCAGGCTGGGTCTTGTCGGGTTGTCGGTGTTGACGCTTGCGATAGTTGCCGGCGGATGCGCCGGAGGGACACCCGTGGGCGTGGGTCCGTCCACGTCGACCTCGGTAGCCGTGACCACAACGTACTCCACCACGACCTCGCCCTCTGCGACGTCCATCTCCACGACGACCACCACGCTCGCTCCGACCACCACACTGGCCCCTACGACGACGACCACCTCCACCACCGCCGTTCTTCCCGCGCTCTCTGCTCGACAGATGGCCGGGCAGAGGGTGATCTACAGCTATTCCGGGCCTACCCCCCCGGTCTCCCTCCTGTCCCTCATTCGGCAGGGGGAATGCGCCGGGGTCATTTTCTTCGCTGAGAATATCTCCAGCAAGGCGCAGATCAGCGCGGTCATCAAGACCTTGACCGAGGCGGCCGCCGACCCCCAGAATCCTGTACGGGCTCCGCTTCTGCTCATGATCGATCAGGAAGGTGGCAAGATCCGCCACCTCCCGGGCGAGCCGGTCCTTTCGGAGAAACAGATAGGCGGGTCGGCTGACCCGAAGGGCGAGGCATCCCAGGCCGGTATGGCGGCCGGACTCAACTTGCGCGGAGTGGGCATGAACGTCGACCTCGCGCCCGTGCTCGACGTGTATCGCAAGGCCGGCGGCTTCGACGACAAATACGAACGCTCCTACAGCACGGTTCCCAGCGTGGTCTCAAAACTAGGCGCCGCGTTCATCGAGGCTCTACAGGAGACCGGTGTGGCTGCGACGGCCAAGCATTTCCCGGGGTTGGGTGCGGCCACGGTCGTCCAGAACACCGATCTTCAGCCCGTCACTTTGAACGTGTCGAAGAGCGCGCTCAGGAGTATCGACGAGGCCCCGTACAAGGCGGCGATTGCGGACGGCGTGCGGTTGGTGATGGTGTCGTGGGCTATCTACCCGACGCTCGACTCGAAATATCCGGCCGGACTTTCGTCGACCATAGTTCAGGACGAACTGCGAAGTCGGCTTGGGTTTCAGGGCGTGACCATCACCGATGCAATAGGGACGGCAGCACTCAAGTCGTTTGGGACGCTGCAGCACCGAGCGGTGTTGGCGGCACAGGCCGGCATGGATCTCATCCTCGCATCCGCCCGCGATGTGTCGGAAGGCAAACAGGCAAGCACGGGTCTGCAGGATGCCTACGCCGACGGGACGCTCGCCGAAGGCCCGTTCAAGTCGGCTCTGCGACGGATCATCGATCTGCGTCTCAGCCTCGAGAACTAGTAAGAGAGCGCTCTCCGCATCACGGCGGGCATTTTCCGCAGATGGATCGGAACTGCATGGTGCTCAAGTAGCGATCTCCCCGATCGGGAAGGAGCGCCACGATGGTCCCGTGATCGACCATCTTCGCGACGCGGAGGGCCACGGCGACAGCCGCTCCGGAGGACGAACCGACGAACAGGCCTTCCTTGCGCGCGAGGAGTCTCGTCGTCTCGTAGGCTTCTCCGTCTTCGACCATTTCCTTGAAGTCCAACTCTTCCGGATGGTATATCCCGGGCGCCATGGACTCGGTCATATTCTTGAGCCCCTGAATGGTGTGACCCGCCACTGGCTCTACACCCACGATCTTCACCGACGGCTTCACCGACTTCAGGTAGCGCCCAGTGCCCATAAGCGTCCCGGAGGTGCCCATACCGGCCACGAAGTAGGTCACCTCCCCATCGCTCTGACGGTAGATTTCGGGACCCGTGGTCTCGAAGTGAGCAAGGACGTTGGCCTCGTTCTCGTACTGGTTGGGCATGAAATATTTCCCAGGCGCTTCTCGCATGAGGCTCTGGGCGTGGCGGATGGCGCCGTCGATGTTCTCCTTGGCTGGGGTGAGGTACACGTGGGCGCCGAGACCCTCCAAGATGAGACGCCGTTCGCTACTCACACATTCGGGCATGCACAGTTGCACCTCGTAGCCCTTTGCCGCTCCGATCATAGCCATGGCGATGCCCGTATTGCCTGAAGTCGGTTCGAGGATGGTCTTGTCTGCGGTGAGTTCGCCGCTCTCTTCCGCCGCGGTGATCATGTACAGGGCGGGGCGGTCCTTCACCGACCCCCCGGGGTTGCAGCCCTCGAGCTTGCACAGAAGCCTGACCCTCGGATCGTCATTGAGATTGGCAAGCTCTATCAGGGGCGTGTTGCCGATCGCCTGCAGCAGATTCATAAAGGGCATCTCCAGCAAAAATGGCGTATTTTTCATGATGTTATCAGTTGGGCGGGATGGACGACCCGCGGGCAATATAGAAAGGGGTGCGAGTGGCGGGACCCAATTGGCAATGGGATGAGAGGATCCAGCGGGGCACGGACTACGCGAGCCGCGAAGTTGTCCGCGCGTACGACGAACACATGGGCACCGTGCGCGATATTCCCGGAGAGGTCGAACGGATTCTCGGGTACCTCAGACTGTCTCCGGACGACTTGGTTCTGGAGATGGGCACGGGCACCGGGTCCTTTTCCCGGGCCGCCGCAAGGCAGTGCCGCCGGGTCATCTCGGCCGACGTATCCGAGGCGATGCTTGCCTACGGAGCGGAGCGTGCTCGCGAGCAAGGGATTGACAACATCGTCTTTCGGCTGGCAGGGTTCCTCACCTACGAGCACGAGGGCCAGCCACTGGCTGCGGCGGTCTCGCAACTTGCCCTCCACCACCTCCCCGACGTGTGGAAGTTCGTGGCTCTCAGGCGGCTCGCCGAGTTTTTACGGCCCCAGGGCAAGCTCTTCCTGAGCGATGTCGTCTACCACGACGAGATGGATTCCGATCCATTCGGCTACCTGCAGAAGCTCATCGATTCCTGGCCCGAAGACGTGCGGATCGCTATGGAACGCCATGTGGCGCACGAGTTCAGCACCTTCGACTGGACCATGCGCGAGATATTCGCCCGGGCCGGTTTTGTCGTCAAGCGGGTGGAACGTGAGAACCGCGTCATGACCCACTATCTCTGCACGAAAGTCTAGACGCCGTCGCGCCTATCAGGCTAAGGGTGAACGTAATTTTTATGGTTTTGCAGTACCCCCACTATACGGGCCTACATACTACTCAGCCTTGTAGACCTTGCAGAGGAAGCCCCTCATTTTGGGAGAGCCCATCTCGGGGCTGTACGGCGGAGCATCATCGGTGAGGATGTTGAGATTCGCGGCATCCCAGCCATATCCTTTGGATGCGCCCAGTTCCGGATACCACCAGCCGTAGCCGACGCTCACCACTCTGGGGTCTATTCCCGGGTCGAGCGACGCTTTTTGCCGTATCCGACCACGCTTGTTCTCGATAAAGACCTCGTCGCCTTCGGCGACGCCGAGGGCCGCCGCCGTCAGAGGATGGATATTCACGAGTGCGTCGGGCTTCCGCTTGCGTATCTCCCGGAGATAACGGTCCTGAGAATGGACGTAGTTCTCCTCGTGGCAGTTGGTGAGGACGAGCGGGTATTCCCTGAGCATCTCGGGCGCGCTGAACGGGGTTTCCGTCGGCTCGTGATAAGCGGGCAGCGGCTCGTAGCCCCACTGCTCGCACAGGCTGGAATACAACTCCACCTTGCCCGAAGGAGTATTGAAACCCTCGTCCAAGTATTTTCGGTAGCGCACCGCGGAGGAGGGGAGACCGGGGCGCCTGCGGAGTTCGTCAAAGGTAATGCCCACGGGCTTGAGGTAGTCGTCGAGCAACGTTTGCAGATCATCGGCAAAGTACTCTCCGACCCCCAATCTCGCCGCGAGGTCGCTGAGGATCTCGAGGTCCGACCGGCACTCGCCGATCTGGACGACCTTCTGTTGCGGTTCCAGGAAGCACACGCCTCCACCCATCTTGACCAGCACTGCGTCGGTCTCCAGGTAGGATGCGACGGGCAGCACGATGTCGGCCAGAGCCGCCGTGGGTGTCATGATGAGGTCGGCGACCGCGAGGAAGTCAACTTTCTTGAGGGCCTCGCGCACCCTTCTCGAGTCGCTCCAGGTGATCACGGGATTGCTGCCGAATATACCCAGGGCTTGGATGGGGTAGGGCTCTCTCTCGAGGATGGCCGTCAGCACGTGTTGAGGGTGGACCTCAATGGGTTTGCAGACGATGGGATCCCAGAGGTCGTGGGGCGGCAGATAGCCCGCGTCGCCGCCGAGCTTCTTAAGTTGCTGCTCGGGCGGCAGCATGTGGCGGAGGATATCCTTGCCGGTGCCTTCGTAGAGGATCGTGCCCCGGATGTGGGCGGTACCGCCCGGTATATCCAGTGTTCCGCAGATCGACTGTATGATGGCGAACGCCCGAGCGCACTGGGTGCTGTTGTACGTATCCTCGCTGGCGTTTCCGTTCCACAGGCAGGCGTGACGGTAGCTCGCGAAGAGCCTCGCCGCCGCGACAATGTCTTCGGCGGGGACCCAGGTGATCTCGGCCACCCTCTCCGGCGAATACACCTGAACGTGCCGCTCCAGCGCGTCGAAGCCGACGGTCCAACTTTCGACGAAGTCTTGATCGTAGAGCTTCTCGTTGACGATCACGTTGAGGATGCCCAGCGCCAGGGCCAGGTCGCTCCCCGGTCGCGGTCGCAGCCAGATGTCCGCTCTTTTGGCCGCAGCGGTCTCCAACGTGTTAACCACGATGAGCTTGCCGTCTTCCCCCATCCGCGGATTGGGACTGTTGCCCCACAACAAGATGCATTCGGGAGCGCTGGCGATGTCGGGCGAACCGTCGAAGCCGTATGTCATCAGCCGGCCGGCCGCACTCGGGATGTAGCAGGTGTTGTCGATGCTCGTGACATTGGGGGTACCGAAGACGTTGCCCAATCGGGAAACGTAGTCGGCGGTTCGGCTGTACATGCCCTTCGCCAGGCACACCGATTCCGCGCCGTGTTGCTCCTTGGCCTCGGCGAACTTCCGGGCTATCGTGTCCAGCGCCTCATCCCAGGAGATCCGCTCCCACTTGCCCTCGCCCTTCTCACCCGTCCGCTTCTGCGGGTAGAGCAGGCGGCTGGGGGAGTAGAGGCGCTCCAGGCTCGCCTGCGCTCGCGTGCAGAAGCCTTTCGACGCGCCGCGGGAGTCGGGGGCGGCTTCAACCCGCACCGCTACCCCTCCCTCGACGTGAACGTCCATGCCGCAGCCGTTGTGGCATTCCTGGCAGAAAGTGCGGACGATGCGGTTCTCGTGATCGACGGTCATCTTTCTTGCTCCTTGTTAATGGAGGAGTTGTGCTCTTGCCCGGGGATTGGGCGAAAGCCGACGGATGCTCGCGCGGGTCTTCGGTCTTGATATACCCGGTGTGCTCCGCGGACGGCCGCAGTGGGATAGTCGGATGAAGCGATACTAGTACCTCCCATACTCCCTCGCGGCTTTGACCAACTGGAACACGTTCACGGGAGGCGCCTGCGGAGGCACGTCGCATCCGGCCATGAGGATGAAGCCCCCCTGATGATACTTCGCCGTCTCGATACATTCGCGAGACTGCCCCAGCACCTCTTCGGCTCTGCCTTCCTGAATGAGCGTGGGATCGACGTTCCCCGCCACGATCTGCTCCGGAAACATCTCCATGGCCGTGGCCAGGTTGACCTCACGGCCGAAACTGAGAATAGTCTGCCTCGTCATCGGAA
This sequence comes from uncultured Actinomycetes bacterium, assembly GCA_963775295.1. Classification (GTDB taxonomy): domain Bacteria; phylum Actinomycetota; class Thermoleophilia; order RBG-16-64-13; family RBG-16-64-13; genus JAMDEO01. The sequence goes on along the minus strand of CAVZIK010000006.1, from coordinate 3,131,176 downwards.
CCTGTTGCCAATATTGCAGGTTCTTGTTTTGTTCGCCGCAGATATGAAAAACGCAACTCCCGATCCCCAGTTCGAGGATCCGCTCGTTGACCTTCCGCAGGTAAGGGAGGACAAAGGTTTCGAACTGCTTGGGAGAGATGAGCCGATTGGAAGACGTTGCCTCTCCCTGAAAACCCATCAACTGCTCCACTCCGAATTCCTTCACGTAGTATTCGGCTACCTTGATTTGGAACTCAGCCACTTTCCGTAGGACCTCGTGCACCAGCTCGGGCTTCTTGAGCATCCAAGCCATCATACGTTCCTCGCCCAAGATCGAGCCCGTCATCGAGAACGGACCATGAAGCGGAACCGTAACCGGCATTCCATATTCCGCTTGCTTGCGGGCGAACTGCAGGGCAATGGGAAAGCACCCGGCTTTGGACACGTCTTGGGGGACCCTCAGAGGGTACACGTCGTCCTCGTCTTGAACGGGAGTCCTTGTGACCACCGGCGCCCCTGAATACTTCTTAAGAGGCATCTCGATGTCGCCTCCGAATTCCCAGGCGCCAGCCGAGGCGTATGCGTAGAGCGGGCCACCGTCGTAGCCATACATCTCCTGAGCCAGCATCTGGCAGCGGAAACTCTCCTCAGCGTTGTCGTAGACCCGGGCCAGCGGTACACCACAGGCGATCGCCGTGTGTCCGAAGATCATGGGGGTAACCGGCACCCGGTCAGGCCGTTCGCCCCTCATGAGGGCGCCCATCCGTTCAGCACTGGTCATCGTATCGCACCACATGGTCACACCCCCAGCAGCCGGGTGGCGACCCGGGCAGCCTCCATCGCGTTTTCCCCGTAGCCGTGGGCGCCCCAATCATCGGCCAGCTGTTGGTTAAGGGGCGCTCCCCCGATCATGATCTTGGTGTTGGGGAGCTTGGCCTTGAACTCGGGCATGTAGTCCTTGATGGCGATGATGGTGGTTGTCATAAGAGCGGAGAGACAGAGCAGATCGGCATTCACCCTCTGGCATTCTTCGATGAAGCTCTCCATCTCCACGTCGCGTCCGAGATCGTGGACCTCAAGACCCGATACCTCGAGCATCATCTTCACCAGGTTCTTGCCGATGTCGTGGATGTCTCCCTGCACCGCCCCGATGACGGCCACCCCTCGCGCGCTCTTGACTTCGGCGGTCTGGATGACGAGTGGCTGCAGGATCGCGAGTCCGGCGTAGAGGGCTTCGGAGGACACCATGAGCTCCGGCACGTAGCACTCGCCCTCTTCGTAGAGACGTCCCATCTCGGCCATGCCGGCCGCGAGTCCCTCCATGATGGCCTTCTGGGGATCGATGCCCGCTGCCGCGGCCTCGGTGGCGGCTTCTGTCGCCGCCTCTTCCTCGCCCTCCATGACGGCCCGCTTCAATCGTTCAAGGATGGATGCTTCGTCTGCCATGATGCCTCCCTGGTTGCCTCGTCTAGTAGTGGCCGAAATCTCGACAGGCCGGGACTCACGCCTTGTCACCGACGGACCTGGCCTGGATTGGCGCGACCCAAGACTCGGGCCGAGTCATGGCCCGCAAGACCGGGAGCACCATCGCTTGGCTAGCCAGTGATCACTGGCCGAGGTATACCACTCGCCGCTGGTCGTGTCAACGAACTCTCATGGCTGCGCGGTTGTGCGGGTGGGCAGGAGTAGGCGATGGAGTTTGACAGCGAGGCAGAAAGCGTGTTATACCCAGCCAGTGTGGACTGGGTACACAGACATGGGCGGCTCGGGTCTTGTGGCGACCCCGCCAATGGTCTTCTCCTCGTGAGGAGGCCAGGAAGACGGGCAGGGAAGCTCGAGAGGGGGGCTATGCAGTGAACGCACCCGGTAACTCAGAGGAACTTGGCGTCGGTTTCGGAGATTTCCAAGGAGGGGGACTGTGAGAAGCAAGAGGATGCTGGTTGTGGGTCTGCTGTCAATCGCTCTGGGTTTGATGGGGGCCATGTTCCTGTCTGCCTGTGGATCTGGTACCACGGCGACGACCGCAGCAACTACCGCCACAACGGCGGCTCCGGCGGCTGAAACGACCACGACTGCTGCGGCCAGCACTGAAACCACTGTCGCACCGGTCGCCTTCGATGGCTCAATCACGATCGGTGGCATTTGCTCTCTCACCGGTGCCGGCGCCATGACCGGTGTCGAACAGCAATGGGCAGAGGAGAAGGCCGTATCCGACATCAACGGCAAAGGTGGAGTCAATGTCGGCGGCAAGCACATGGAACTCAAGCTTACGTTGATGGACGACAAGAGCGATTCGAATGACGCGGCCGCGGCCATGGAGCAGCTAATCAAGGCCCAGGGCCTCAAGCTTATCCTGGGTACGCAGGTCACTCCGCTCAACTTGTCGGCGGCCACGGTGGCTGAGAAGTATCAAGTTTACTTCGACATGACCACAACCTATACAGACACGGTCCGGGCTAACAACTACAAGTGGTGCACCGATCTCTTCTTCACGCCTGCGGCCGTTGCCCAAGTGCCCTTCAAGATGGTGGCAATGCAGCCTCAGGCCGACCAGCCCACAAGATGGGGACTGCTGACCGAGGACAACGCCGACGGCCAAGGTCTCGGTGGAGGCGTCAAAGCGATGGCGGCGGAGAACAAAGCCAACCTTGTGGTCTACGAGACGTTCACACCTGGGGCCAAGGACTTCTCGTCTAGCATCCTCAAGTTCAAGCAGGCTAACGTAGATGCCCTTGTGTGCTTTGTCTCGCCCGCTGACGGCATCACGTTCACCAAGCAGATGAAGGAGCAGAACTACTCTCCCAAGTACATGATGGGGTGGAAAGGCTTCTGGCCAGTGCAGTTTATGCAAGGGCTCGGGGCCGATTCCGACTACATCTGTCATGACGGCTTCTGGTCTGAGGACCTTCCGTACACGGGCGCCAAAGAACTTGGCCAAGCATACAAAGACGCGCACAACGGGATCGATTCCGTGAGCATCGGCCTCTACTACGCCTCTGTTCAGATCATGGCCGCGGCCATCGAGAAGGCGGGATCGACCGATCCTGCGGCCGTGAAAGACCAGGTCTTCAACGGCACCTTCGAGGGCACCACCATGGGCGACGTCACCTATGACGCAAAAGGCGTCTCCGATATTTCGCCCCTCGGCCTCGAGTGGGTTAACCAAGAACGGGTGGTTGTCTACCCAGAGAGCATGGCCACGGGCAAGCTCCAATGGTTTGTCGCCTGGGACAAGCGGTAGGAGCCAGCGGTTCTCCGCGAACCTGAGCAGATGAGGTTTGGCCGCCAGGATCCACGTGGCGATCGACTGCGAGAATCCCCCTTATTCTCCCCCTCCTCGATTATCGAGGAGGGGGATTTGCTAGTGGGGTTCGGTACATCGACTCTAGCAAGTGAAAGAATCACGATAGGTGCATGTTCTGCCTAGGGATCGGGAGGAACGGCGATGGCTGCCGACGCATGTGGCCAGAATCTGCTGAGGATGGACCTTACGAGCATGACACAACCGTGGAAGCGGTTCCCAGGGAGATCATCCGGCAATACATCGGTGGGGCCGGTCTCGGCGTGAAAGTATGTCTTTGACGAGGCGCCGCCCGGGACTGACCTGCCGGGACCGGGCAACAAGTTGGTCTTTTGCCTGCGGGTAGTTCACAGGAACGGATGTGGCGACCGGCGTCCCGAGTCGCCAGAAGCTCGCCGAACTCGGCCTTGAATGCGCGGCTGAGTGAGGTTGATCCGGATGGGCCGCGGGACGGAGGGCGACTGACGGAAGTCGAAGTTCTGTTGTGGGGAAAGTCCGGCAAGGGGGCTATGGCCGGGAACTCGATAAGCCTTCCGGAAGGGACGAATGTTGAGCAGCGATTGCGCCACCTTCGGGGGCTCGGGGCATTTTGACCTGGGCAAAGAGGCGGCACAGGAGCGGCGGTGTTGCCTATCGTCGCGGGTGGATAGAGCGAAAGGAGAACTCATGGTTGTCCCCGACGCAACCGAGGGCCGGAATACAACCCCATGCTTCGACAGGCCGGCGACGCCCATCAGGCCATTTTTGACTTTACGGTCCCGTTTGACATGAAGGAGCGTTTTGAAAGAGCGCAGTTCATCGATGTGGACGTGGAGAACGTCATGGCGTAGACGGTGAGAGAGGTCGCGGTATTCGGCAGACGCAGAAGGTGCCCCTTTTGCTGTGTGTGATACGGTTTGAAAGCAGGCGTATGCGGTTCTCGGCCACTTGGCTCCCACCGCATCCCGCAATGATCAGCTAGCCATTGAAGAGTGGTGGACAGGGAAGCATGATGGATTCAGAGGCGGTAGGAGCGCAGAAGCAGACCTCCGGACGAATGACTGGCGCCCAGAGGCGGAAGCGCATCATCGAAGCGACCATCGAGATGGTAGGTCAATATGGAGTGCAAGGGGCAACGACGGCGCGCATTGCGGCCGCGTCTGGAATCGCCGAGAAGACCCTGTATTCACACTTCCCTAGCAAGAGAGACATTCTTGTTGAGACCCTTGACGCCGTGTTCGAGCGAGCAATGCGCATTTTGAGTGACCGGGAGATCACGCATGCAGAAAATGCGCTGGAGCATCTTCGTGCGGCCGCCAAGCTTCATTGGCCATCGGAGGGCGAATTCGTGCACCCCCTCTACGAGTTCTTCGCCTCCTCGCCTCAGGAAGACCTGCGCAGAGAGATCAAAGCCCGGCACCAGGCTCACGTCCAAGTTGTGGCCGATATCGTCGAGGAAGGAAAGGCTCAGGGCGTGATCCGCCCCGAAGTCGATTCCGAACAAGTGGGTTGGGAGTACTTCAGCGTGTACTGGGCCGAAGACATCGCTTACATGATCGGCTTCGACGACTTCGGGCCCAGCGGGCGCTCGGCCATCATGATGGAGCGTATTCTGCGGGAGATAGCTGTCTAGCCGGCGGTCTCAGCTACGCGGCCCCCAAGTGTGTGCTCACTTGAGCCGTGGGGGACGAGGACGCTACAGCATCCCTTGTTGCCGGAACCACTGCAAGGTGTCGCTTACCGTTTCTTCGAAGGGACGGGGCGAAAAGCCCAACTCGCGCGTCGCCTTCTCGTGACTCATCAAAGAGTTGGAGGAGACGACGTGGAGAGAGTAGGTGGTGAAGCGGGGCTGCTGACGCCGGGCCCGGTAGTAGGCCGGCATCAACAGGCTCACCGCCTTCGCGAAGCCGAGGGGGAGGCACAGACGGGGCGCGGGCGTTCCAGTCATCTGCTCCACAATGTTCAGCAGGCCTGCGATCGTTACCCTGTGTGCGCCGAGGATATAGCCCTCGCCGGAACGGCCCTCTCTGGCTGCTGCGATCAGTCCCAGCGCCACGTCCCGCACGTCGACGAAGTCATAGGCCCCTTTCACAGCCGCTTTCAGATGCCCGCTGGCGCAATCCAGCATGAGCTGCCCCATGTGAGACGGACGCGAATCGTACGGGCCGACGATCCCCGAGGGAAAGACGATGACTGCGTCCATGCCCTCCTTCGCGGCCTGAAGCACGAGTCGGGTGGCTTCGGCCTTCGTCTTGGCGTACGGGCCGCGTACACGTGCGGGGTCGATGTCGTGCGATTCCTCGAGATACGTCCCGGACGGCGGCTCCACGAAGGCATGGACGGAACTGGTATAAGCGAGTCGCCTCACTCCTGCCTCCAGGCAGGCGGCTATGACGTTCCGAGTGCCCTCCACGTTGGTCTCGTGCAGCCGCTGAAACCCGCGTCCGCCGATGGAGACGATGCCAGCGGCATGATAGACGACGTCGGCACCTCGGAAGGCACGGAGCAGCGAGTCGCGATCGCGCACGTCGGCCTCGGTTATCCGGACGTTGAGATCGGCTATGGATGCCGCGCTTCTTCCCCGACGCACCAGAGCCCGCACTTCGGTTGCCCCCCCGGCGACGAGGGCGCGCGTGAGCGCGTTGCCCAGATGGCCCGTTCCTCCAGTAACAACGATCATTCCGCCCCCTCGAGGTTCGAGCATTTTCGCGGCGAGACGACCTCGGCCCGGACGTCTCGCTGTCGCATTTCTCAGCCTGAGCCCGCGTCGGAGGTCTCGGCAGGGGTTTGCTTAAGCTGCCGGCGCTTTCTAGGCCCCACGAGATACTTCACAGTTGTTCCCTGCACCAGAACGGAGAACACCACGACGACGTAGGTAAGGATGATGATGAGGCTCCGGCTCTCCCCGGCCGGCAGCGACAGCGCCAAAGCCACCGGGATCGCGCCCCGAAGGCCGGCCCAGGTGATGAGAGGGAGGGCGTGCCGAGCCCGCGATCCGCGCGGTTTAAGTGCCAGCATTGGGCCGCCCACTGACGCAAAGCGTGCCATGAGGACGATGGGGATCGCAGCGCATCCCGCAACAAGTCGCAACCAGGAAAACGTCTCTATAACAACGAGCACCTCGAGGCCGATAATGACGAACAGCACCGCGTTCAGGATGACGTCGACCATGTGCCAGAATTTGTCGAGGTTCTCAACCGTCTCGGGCGACATGCCCCGAGCCCGCCCTTGATTGCCGATCATTATGCCCGCCACCACCATCGCAAGCGGACCGGAGATTCCCATGGCCAAGGCGCCCGCGTACCCGGCGCTCACAAGAGCCAGGGTGATGATTATCTCGATTGCATAATCGTCGATCGTCATGAGGATCCTATAGCCGATCCAGCCGATGGCGAGACCGAAGACAAAGCCGCCGATCGCCTCGCGCGCGAACACGATCAGCGCGTGGAGGGCGATCGATCCGGTGTGATCGCCGGTCACCGTCATGAGAAGGACGACGAACACCACTACCGCGAAGCCGTCGTTGAAGAGGGACTCGCCGGTGATCAGCACCTCCAGATTCTTGCTGGCACGTGCTCGGCGCATGATTGGGATCACCGCAAGCGGATCGGTCGGCGATATGAGAGCTCCGAAGAGCAAGCAGTAGCCCAAAGGTAGGTTCAGGCCGAGAAGGCTCGTGAGTCCGAACATCGCGAACCCCACGATGATGGTGGATCCAAGGACGCTGATGGTGGCGAGCGAGAAGACCTGCCAGCGCACCTCGGTGAGGCAGTCGAGGCAAAGGTCGAGTGAACCCGAGAAGAGCAGGTAACTCAAGAGACCGCCGAGAAGTACTCGGTTGAGATCGACACCGCTCAAGAAACGCTGGACCGGAGCAATCATCGAGAGACCGAGAAAGTGGAGAGCGATGAGGAGAAGCGAAACCATAAGCGTCAGCAGCATGAGGCCGATGGTCGGGGGAAGCTTCAAGAAACGGCTGTTGAGGTACCCGAAAAGCGCCGCCAGGGAGATAAGGATCGCTATCGTGGCGAAAGCGTTCATGGCCCTCAAATCGTCCGCGGGCGGCCGTTACGTGCTCTGGGAATGTTAACCGCTGGACGATGCTATCGAAAGTCTCCCGGCAGGGCGACTCGCGGGCTCAGTGGGGGCGGCTTTCGGCAGGGCCAGGGTATCGGACGGTAGGGCCCGGCACGGCACGGCACGGCTCAACCTACGGCCGCCGCGTCCTCCAAATAGGTCGGCTCGGAGACGGGCACACTGAATCGGATGGCATCTTCCCGGCTGGGGTCCCGGTCACAATCCCCAAGATCGACGCCTTCCCCAAGCAGGTCGACAACATCCAGAAGCGACCCGCGCACGGTGTATTTCGCCGCCTGCTCCACTAGTTCAGATCGAGGGCGAAAAGCGACCGATGTGCCCGCTTCCTTGAGCATGCACACATCGTTCTCGCCGTCGCCCACAGCCAAGGCCTGAGCCGGCATGATCCCGACGTTGTCGCATAACTGCTTCAACACGTTCGATTTACAGCACGTGTGCTGCGAACAACCCGCCGGATCCATCATCAACGATGATAGAGTGACTTCTCCCGTCGATCTGCCGTTATGAAAGTGAAGGATATGGGCCACGGCAAAGTCGGCGAAGACGCGCCGCCGGATTGTTTCTGCCGCTATATGGAAGCTGTCGGTAACGATTCCCACTCGATAGCCCGCGCGGCGTAAGGCGATCATGGTCTCGATGGCGCCCTCCACGAGAGGCATCGATCGCGCAGTCTCCTCGAACACTTCGGCGTACACGCCGGTGAACAGGGCCGCGACGAGCCGAGTCCGTTCTCCGTCAGGTACCAGCCGGTTGTCGAGTAGGCGCGCTAGATCCGACTCCACTCCCACCTTCTCGGCCAGAGCCGCGACGAAACGGCCCTCGAGCAAAACCCCATCCATGTCAAACAGGGCAAGTTTCTGCGGGTTGTCCGGTTGGAGCGGCGGATGAAGCAGTCCAGCACGCGCTCTTCGTTCGAGTTCCTCGACCTCTCGCACCTGGTTGATGCTGAGTCGCTCGTGTCTCCAAGCCCTGTCGAGGATCACTCGCGTGACCTGTTTGGCCATGAAGCCCAGGGATTCGAGCGATTGGCTGTCGTGATCGATTCTGCCAATGTCGACCTCCAATACCCGCGCTCCTCTCATGGCCGCGTCGATGAGAAGGCCCACGTCCGCGCCGTAGTCTCTCTCCAGCTGGATGTTCGCAAGCAGCGAGCGCCGAGCCGCGACGATGCCGCCGAGCGGTTGTTCGAACGCCGAAAGCTCAGGAAAGAAAGCGCTGAGCAGCGGGCGCGCGGTGAGAGCTGTGACGCGTCCGGCATCTCTCGTAAAGCTGGCTTTGACGAGATCGGCTCGATTGGAGGCGATGGGCTCCGTCATGAGCTCCACGAGGTCGGCCGCAACCTCTTTGAGGTCCCCATCCAGGAAGAGCACCGTATCTCCGCTCGCGGCTCCAACCCCGTCTTCCATTGAGGCGCCCTTGCCCAGGAGCGAACTCATCATCACAGAAGCCCCTGCATCTGAGGCGATTTCCACACTGCCATCTATTGAACCATCATCTACGACGACAACCTCGAGCACACGAGGATCTCTCCTGGCGAGTTTTACGAGATGTTCGATGGTTCCTGCCTCGTTGAGAACCGGGATCACGACGGAGACCGAACTCACCGGCGCGTCCTGGTCGTCGTCTCGCTTGATTGGCGTCGAGTCGCCGGCGCTCCGCAGGCGCAATGCCTGCGACAAACCAACATGAGTGAGCGCGATGTGGCCCAGAATGGGCCATTCAAGCACGCCGAGGCGCGCCCAGAAGTCACTGCAACGATCCGCCTCATCCTGGTCGCACGAGAGATATTCTCGGACATCGCCGAATGCTACGGGGACTTTGGCCTCGCCGGAGGCAAGATCGTAGACGGCTTGCAGGTACCGTTGCTCTTCTGGGCCGATCGCTTCCTTAGGCCTCATGACTCCGCCTCTCCTGCGAGCGGATGAGCATCCTTCGCATGGTCTCTGGTGGAAGCCAGCAAGATTTAGCCGACCTTGGTTTGGGCGTTCTCGTCACGCGGATTCGAGTGTGCCAAAGGCATGTAACGTTCTCGTAACAGGCGCCTGACCAGAACCTGAACCAAACTGAACGCCAATGGACCCAGATCGTTCCTGGGAGGGTCGCCGTGACTTGTCCGAGGCCGGCCGCTGGGCTAGTCTCTTCAGGACAATGTTTCTAACCACGCATGAGCGACGGCCCACTCCGCCCCGCCCAGCCACCCATCGGCGAAGCCCGGGTCTGGGCTGGGCCACTGGTCTGTTCCATCGTTTCTGGTCATCGCAAGTCGCTGGCAGCGCCGGACTCGCGGCGATCGTGGGGGCGGTCACAGGCTTAGGAGCAGTCGCCCTCATCGAGGTAATTTCGCTTTGCCAACGCCTCTTTTTTAACGGCGGAGCGAGGGCATTTTCGGTCATGGGCGGCTGGTATGTCCTTTTGTTGCCGATAATCGGTGGCCTGATTGTAGGTCCCCTCGTTCATTTCTTCGCGCCCGAGGCAAAGGGCCACGGTGTTCCCGAGGTGATGACGGCCATGGAGACGAGAGGCGGACGCATACGGCCTGTCGTCATCCTGGTCAAAGCCATCGGCTCGGCCATAACCATCGGATCGGGGGGCTCGGCCGGACGTGAGGGCCCCATCATTCAGATCGGCGCCGCTGTTGGCTCTACTCTCGGTCAAGTGCTGAAGATCGACAGATCCCGGTTGCTCGGGCTGGTAGGCGCAGGGGCGGCCGGAGGGATAGCAGCGACGTTCAATGCTCCCATCGCCGGGGTGATGTTCACCCTCGAAGTGCTGCTGGCCGAGTTCAACGTCGTTTCCGTGAGCAGCATGGTCTTCGCGTCGGTCTCCGCGAGCGTGGTGGCCAGAGCGTTTCTCGGTGACTATCCCTCTTTCCACGTCCCGTCCTATCAACTGGCAAGCAACTGGGAGCTTCTCATGTATCTGGGTCTGGGCGTCCTGGCCGCCGGCGCCGCCCTGCTCTTTGTGAAGACGCTCTATCTCTCTGAAGACGTGTTTGATAGGTGGCGGATCCCTCCCTGGGCGAAGCCTCCGATAGCAGGGATCGCCATAGGGGTCATCGGGTACTTCCTCCCGCAGGTGTTTGGGACGGGCTTCACGGCCATGGACAGCGTTCTCCGCGGAGATCTCGGATTTTGGCTGTTGGTGACTCTCATTTTCGCGCGCATCGTTGCGACCTCTCTTACCCTCGGTTCTGGATTCTCGGGCGGGGTTTTCGCGCCTGCTCTGTTCATCGGCGCCATGCTGGGTGGCTCCTACGGCAAGATCATGCACGCCCTCTTCCCCACTGTCACCGCGAGCAGTGGGGCGTATGCAGCCGTTGGAATGGCAGCCGTGTTCGCGGGGGCCGCCCGGGCTCCGGTCACGGCGATAGTCATCCTCTTTGAGATGACTCTCGACTACAAGATCATGTTGCCTCTCATGTTCGCGACCGTCGTTGCGACCCTGCTCGCCGCTCGCTTCGAACCGGAGAGCATCTACACGCTGAAACTCGTTCGTCACGGCATCGACTTCATGGGCAAGAGGACGGGCCGGCTGCATTCCATCGGAGTCAGCGACGCAATGACGCCTATGAATGAGGGCTGGGTCGTGAACATGGAGATGTCGCTGCAAGATCTGCGCCGGTATTTTCAGGAGAGCGGCCATCGGGGGGCTCTGGTGCTCGATGGAAAGGGGCGGCTGGAAGGTGTCGTGACGTTGAGTGACCTGGAGCGCGCTCTCGTCGATGAGATCGCTCCGGCCACGGTGGCGGACATCCGCACGGCGACGCCAATCACGGCCTTCCTCGACGAAAGTCTCGACGAAGTCATCAAGCAGGCCGGTATGTTGGAAGTCGGCTACATCCCCGTCGTCATTCGCGAGCATCCACGAGAACCCGTGGGCATCCTTCTGCGGAGCGACATCATCCGGGCCTACGGCTCGGCCATTTCCATGCGTGACCGCCGACGAGTAAGTTTCGAGCGCCGGAGGGCCGAGCATGTTTTCGGTCTCCGGCCCATCGAGATCGTGCTCGAGGAGGGGGACCCGGGCGTGGGCCGGACCTTGCGCGAGATCAATCCTCCCCCGGAATCGGTGATAGTCTCCGTCATACGGACCGACGTGACGATGGTTCCTCGGGGCGAAACCAGGCTTCAGACCGGAGACCGCATCATGGCGATGGCTCTCGGTGATGGCGGCCCCATTCTCGCCAGATTGCTGAAGGGGGGCAATTACCGCTAGGGGGACTGGTCGGTAGCCCCGTGTCAGCGTTGTTGTCGTTTAGGATGTCTCATCCCGTGGAAGAACGTGGGCGCAAGGTAGACCGAGAGGAGGCCGCCGTGCCGAGGGTCGTGGGGAAGAGGGGTTCACACTGGGTCACCTGGCTCGTTGTGACCGTCATCGTCGTGGTCGTAGTGGTCTTGGCGCTCTGGGCGTCGGGCGTTATCTAGGGGGGTTGAGGCGCCATGCGGAGAGCGAAGGACGTGGTGGGGCTCCCGGTGATCACTCGAGACAACGGGACCAAGGTGGGTAAGGTAGAGGACTTGGTCTTGGACCGTGGGTCCGCGAGGGTTCTGGGACTGGTCGTCGACGAAGCAGGATGGTTCAGCGCAGCCCGGGTTGTGGCATGGCCGTCACTGCTTGTGGTGGGCCTCGATGCGGTGATCATCGACCAGGAGTCGAGTGTGAAGAAGGCATCGGATGTTCCCGATATGAGCGAGGTGCTCGACCGTAGCTACGTGCTCAAGGGCCTCGAGCTTCAAACCACGCAGGGACAGAAGCTGGGCAAGATCGAGGAGGTGTACATCGATCAGACGACGGGCGCCGTCGTCGGCTTCGAACTGTCGGGAGGGCGAGGGCGGTCCTTCATGCCCACTCCTCCGAGCCTCCAGACCGGTCAGGACGTGGCCTTCGTCGATCCCGTGGTCGAGCAGACCATAGTAGATCTCAAAGAGGCACTTCGCACGATGTGACGAGTCCCGGGAGGCCGCTCGCGACGAACCTCCCGGGCTCTCTCAACTCCTAGAGCAGAAAATCCGCGGGCACCTTCTCCGGCAGGACGTATTTGCCCTCGCTGACGAAGCGGCGGATGATTTCCATTGGGTCCCTGGCTACGCGGGTCTGGGGATTCTTGTGGCTGAACTGATCCGGCGGATACACCGACTCTTCGTAGATCTTGCGGTAGACCTCGTTCCTGAGCAGGGCCAGGAAGTTACGGCTGGGGTCCAACCTACGGCGGCGTAGCTCCTCGAGGTTGATCGTTGCGGAAATGATGGCTTCACCGGGGAAGTCGGCATACGCAATGACGGCGCCGTTGTAGTCGCAGATCATGGATTTTCCCGGGGCGGTCATCTTGGGCCGCTTAGCCCCCAACAGGGCCCCCCACGAAGCGGAGACCACGTAGCACAGGTTTTCCCATGCTCGCATCCGGTTCATCATCTGCCAGGTCTCCGATGGGGGAGACATCATCGGGTCGATGAGCAGCGGATGGAGGATGACCTCGGCTCCCTGCACGCCCAGGGCGCGAGCAGTCTCCGGGAAATGGCCGTCCATGCAGGTGATGGCCCCGAGGCGTCCGATCTCGGTCTCGGTTACCGGCATGAAACTGGCGAGGGTATCGCCGAACCGTTCGATCCACCTGCTGTAGATGTCGTGGGGGCTGAGCGACAGCTCGTAGTGAGTGGCCGTGGTGATCTTCCGGTACTTGTGGATGATCTCGCCGGTGGGGCTGATGATGAAATGTGTGTTGAAGAAGTAGCCGTCGGCCTCCCACTCGGGATCGCGCTCGAGGGCGCAGCCGGCGATATACAGACCGTACTCCCGCGCCTTCTGGCTGAGGCGCTCGCTCTCCGGGCCGGGCAACTCAATAAGGACGTTGTCGATGTAGTGTTTGTAAGGCCAGGTTCCCTCGTGGCCCTGCATGAAGAACTCCGAGAAGCTGATGAGCTTGATGGGCGCCCAGCAGCCCTCGTACGACCCTCGAGCCGTGTAGCACAGCTGGGGCGTGGAGTCTATGAGCTCGAGACAGCGGCTGAGGTTTTGGTCGATGTCGGAGCGGTCGCTGACGACTTTGACTTCGTTTTGAATGGCGACGGCGGTGTAGATGTCATACGTCATGACGCGTGACCCCTTTGTTGTTCGGTACGGGCGGTCGCTCTGCGCCGAGGCGCTGGGACTGTTCTCGCAGCGCGGGAACATGAGACATTGTTCCACCTTCTGGCGGGGAAGGATAGTGACCGGGAAGTGCAGGACCAAAGCCCCAGAGCGACGGGCCGATCGTCCCGCTTAGGCGAAAATCCCCGAGCGGCGGTCGAGCAACAGAGGCACCACGCCCGTCCAGCCCGTGGCAACGTTGGTCTCGATGACGACGTCAACGTGCGAGAATATAGCGCCCGGGGCGGACGTCGACACGAGGGTGAGCAGTGACTGCATGGAAAGTCCGTCGACCCGGTCCGCGGGATCGGGAGTGGCCACGGCGACCAAGCAGGGTATCGAGTTCGCCACAAAGATGTCGTTGAGATGCGAGAACATGACGTCCAAGGGCTGAACCCCGGTGAGGAGCAGGAGGTGCTGGAGGTCGTCGACGATGACCAATGGAATCCCGCCGTGCTTCCTCGCCGCCACCTCGGTCCCCGAGCGGACGTCTTCGACAAAGGGCGACAAGCCGTCGGAGTGAGGCGGAAGAATCTCGATCAACGAGAGGTGCGTCAACACCGTTTCCGTGAGAACCCGGTCGATGTCGGCGAGCGCCTTGCGTGCGTCAGGGGTCAAAGCCTGTTCGCGGAGTGTTGAGAGAGCGAGCGCCGGACCGCCCAGGATGTAGCTGAAGCTGCTGACGAGACGTTCCCACGCCCCTAGGCCTCCCTCTTTCAACGCGTAGTAGCGGACGGGACGACCCGAGGATACCGCTTCCAGCGCCAGCGATTGAAGGAAGGCCGTCTTTCCGGTTCCTGGCTTTCCTTGCAGCACGTGCAAGCCGGGAGCGAATCCGCCCCCAAGACGTTGATCCAGGCCGCTGAGTCCCGAAGGGGCGAATTCCGAGTGGCCCCTTGCCTGCCGGAAGTACTGCTTCAGAAAAGGACTGGGCTGGGGTTCATCCGGGACCCGGGGTGTCGCGGAAGGAGCCGCCTGCCGAGGACCCTCCCGTGGTTCCGTGCTGCGAAAGAGGGCAAGAAGGCCTTCGCTCATCGAGGCGCGAGGGCTGTTCTGTCTCCGCGCGGGCTGGGTTGGCTCGGCGGGTTTGCAGACGAGCTTTTCGGCCGCGCGCGCCGACGTCGCGGTCTGGTCCGACTCCCCATTTTCAGCGGGTGCCCCAGCCGGTTCCAGTACCGCTGCTCCGGCCGGCCGGTCGCCTTTCGCCGATTGCCCTCGGGCCTGTAACGACTGGACCGATTCCGTCGCAGTCTGGTCAACCTGTGCCTTGGTCATTCTGCTCGCGATAGCCGCCGAGATGAGCCGGTCTACGTACCCGGTCAATTCGAGCTCTTCGCCGGTGTTCGGTTCCTCGAGGGGGGTCCTGTCGTCGGTCGGCATGTCTAGCTTTGCGTCTGGGCCTCCACGATGTTCCCGGCGCAGTATCTTTCCCTGAGCTTCGGCTTCTCGATCTTGCCGGTCGGGTTCCGTGGGACCTTGTCGAAAATGATCTTGCGGGGCCGCTTGTAGCGGGGCAAGGAAGAGCAAAACTCGAAGATCTCGTCCTCCGTCGCGTGGCGGCCCCTCTTGAGTTCTATTACCGCGGCGACGATCTCTCCGAGACGTTCGTCGGGCAGCCCTATGACCGCGACGTCCTTGATCGCGTCATGATGATGCAGAAAGTCCTCCACCTGCACAGGATAGATGTTCTCGCCGCCGGTGATGATGACGTCCTTTTTGCGGTCCACTAGGAAGATGAAGCCGTCCTCGTCCTCGCGCGCCATGTCGCCGGTGAGCAGCCAGTCGCCCCTCATCACCGCTGCCGTTGCCTCCGGGTCGTTGTAGTATCCCTTCATGACCCCGGGGCCCTTGACCGCGAGCTCGCCCACAACTCCCTGGGCGACGATTTCGCCGGTCTCGTCGACGATCTTGGTCTCCCACAGATAACCGGCCCTACCGATCGCTCCCACCTTGTGAATGTTTTCCACCCCCAAGTGGACACAGCCCGGGCCCACCGACTCGCTCAGACCATAGTTGGTGTCGTAAAGATGGTGGGGAAAGTGCGCTTTCCACCGCTTGATGAGGCTGGGAGGAACCGGCTGAGCACCGATGTGCATGAGTCTCCACTGCGTCAAGTCGTAGTCTGCGAGGTTCACGTCGCAGTTGTCGATCGCTTGAAGGATGTCCTGCGCCCAGGGAACAAGTAGCCAGACGATGGTAATGCCCTCGTCAGATACGGCTTGGAGGATCCAATCCGGCTTCACCCCGCGGAGCAGCACGGCCTTGCTGCCTGACAGCAGGCTACCGAACCAGTGCATCTTGGCTCCCGTGTGGTAGAGCGGTGGGATGCAGAGAAATCGGTCGTCACGCGTCTGTCCGTGGTGATTCTGTTCGGTGAGACAGGAAGATACGAGGCTTGCGTGGTCATGGAGTATCGCCTTGGGGAAACCGGTGGTACCGGAAGAAAAGTAGACCGCGGCGTCGTCTTCGTCCGAGATCTTTATCTTCTTGGGCACCTGGCGAGAGCAATATTGCACCAGCGTGCCGTAGCTTTCCGCAAATGTAGGGCAGTCGGCGCCCACGAAGAAGCGCTGCTCGACCCGCTTGATGCGGTCGGCGATGCCCTCGACACGTCCAATGAACTCCGGCCCAAAGACCAGCGCATCCGCCTCCGCCAGTTTCAGGCAATACTCGATCTCCTCGGCCGTGTACCGGTAGTTCATGGGCACGGCCACTGCGCCCGTTTTGAGGATGCCGAAGTAGATGGGCAGCCACTCTAAGCAGTTCATAAGAAGAATGGCGACCTTGTTTCCCCTCCCGACACCTCGGGTCAACAGGAGGTTGGCGAAGCGGTTCGCGGCTTCGTCGAACTGTCCCCAGGTTATCTCGCGCCGAGAATGCGTCGCGGGATTGGTCTCCACCAGATCGTAGTCGCGCCAGGTGACCTCGCGCTTCTCTTCCATTGCGGGGTTGACTTCGACGAGACAGACTTCGTCGCCGTAAAGCCGGGCGTTGCGCCACAGCAACTCCGTGATGGGCATCCGCTGCATTCCTTCCTGGCAGTTACCGACGATCGCGTCGACCCCGATGCAACCGGATGCTCAGCGGGCCGTCGCGTGAACAAGATCAACGTAGAGGTCTTGAATGCTCTTCAGTGTAGCATCGCGCACCGCGGGCCTGTCGCTGGACAACTAAACGACCCCGGTCCTACACTGAGACCGGATCAGAGCCCACAGTTCGAAGAGGAATCGTCATGCTTTATCGTTCTTTCGGCCGGACCGGGGAGAAGGTCTCGGTACTCGGTTTCGGGGCCATGCGCCTACCCGTCATCGATCATCGCCACGACAACATCGACGCTCCGCGCGCCACCGAGATGATCAGGCACGCCATCGATTGCGGCGTCAACTATGTCGACACGGCTTATCCGTATCACGGCACCTCGATAGACAAGAAGGGAACGTGCGAGCCCTTTCTGGGAGGGGCTCTGAGCGGGGGCTATCGCGAAAGAGTACTTCTTGCGACCAAACTCCATCCTTTGGCTGTCCACAGCCGGGCCGACATGGACCGGATACTGGCCGGCCAGCTCAATGACCTGCGCACAGATCACGTCGACTGCTATCTCCTGCACGGGATAGGGGAGGCCACCTGGGCCCGATTCCGCGATCTAGGAGTCCTCGAGTTTCTGGATTCGGCCTTGGCCGACGGCAGGATCCGCTACGCTGGATTTTCCTTCCACGATCATTTTGCTGCGTTCAAGGAGATCGTCGACGCCTACGATTGGTCTTTTTGCCAGATCCAGTACAACTACATGGACGTTGCCTTCCAGGCGGGTCTCGCCGGACTGCGCTATGCGGGCGAGCGGGGCCTGGGCGTGATCATCATGGAACCGCTCAAGGGCGGCCGACTTGCGGCGGAGGGACCGTCCGAGGTGCAGACCCTGTGGAGTACTGCGCCCCTCAAGCGAACTCCAGCGGAATGGGGCCTGCGCTTCGTGTGGGACGACCCTGGGGTGAGCGCGGTGCTCTCGGGTATGAGCACGATGGAGCAGTTGGCGGAGAACCTCACCATCGCGGAGCAAGGGCTGCCTCACTCGCTAACCGCGCCGGACCTGAAGCTTATCGAGAAGGTTCGCCAAGTGTATAGCGAACGGGTGAAGGTGGACTGCACCGCCTGTCGTTACTGCATGCCCTGCCCCGCAGGAATCGATATTCCCATGCTCTTCGGCCTGCTCAACAACGCCTCCCTCTACGATTCGGCCGGCACCGAGAAGTTTATCTACGGTATCGAGAGGACGCTGGGCACCACGACCAAGGCCTCTGACTGCACGGAGTGCGGCCACTGCATGGAAGCGTGCCCACAAGCGATCGAGGTCCCGAAGATACTGAAGGAGTTTGCTGAGGCCTTCGAGCAGAGATGATGCCGCCTGGCGGGGATATTGGCCGCTGGTGGAGCGGAACCGGGGTCTCGCGCCCATGGGCGACTCGACGCCGCGATGGGAGCCGCGCGAGCGAACCGAATGGCGGCACAATCTACCTAACCTTGAGAGTGAAGGTTACGCCTCTTCCCTCGGGCTCAGGTGGGTTTGACCCACCGAGCGGCGACGAATGCACCCGTGTTCAGTTCCAGCGACTGTCCTAGTCGCTCTGCCTTGATCGCGTTTTCGAGAAGGTCGGCCTTTTGAAAATGGACCACCGTCCTCACCGTTGCAGTCTCCGGACTGCAGGCCGCCAGTTCTTCCGGAGACCTGAAGAACGCCTCTTCCAGGATGTGTCGTTGCCCCAACGCTGTCTTGGCTCTGCGGCGTGCAGCCCAGGGACTGAGGCTGTTCAACGTGCCGACCACGACCAGGCCTCCGGGCTTGGTCACCCTGAACAGTTCCTCCACCGCTTTCTTGCCGTCGGCTATGAACTCGAGGGCAGTGACCGAGACCGTCTTGTCGAAGGTCTCGTCTTCGAAGGGCAGGCGGACCATGTCACCCTGCACCGCGGTGAACGGATAGGCCTTGGCCTTCAAAGCTGCCAGAGCGAGCATGGGCGTGGACATGTCCAGCCCGATGACCGTCGCGCCGGCGGCTAGATAATCCATCGTGAATATGCCCGTGCCGCAGCCTGCGTCAAGAACCGTATCTCCGGCAACGAGATTCAGCAGCTCCAGAATGAGGGCGCGCTCGGTCTCCTTCACCAACGCCCCGATGGGCGTGGAGAACCATGCTTCATAGCGTTCGGGCCACTCGTCAAAAAGCTCTGTGTCTGCCACGAATCTCACGCTCCGGATGTACTCTGGGGGCCGTGGCACCGATAGCGCCGCGCGGCAATGATAACAAGGCGGGCGGGACGTCGGCGGGCACGGTCTATATGGAGGCAGCCGCCTGGCGCGCCTCCTCCAGACTCTCGAAGATTCTGAGGCCCGAGCAGGCGTTCAAACCGACGAGTTCCAGCAACCGCTGAATCATTCGCGAACAGTGGATGATGCCCACCCAGCCCGTGGGGCTTACATCGTAGACCATGTGGACGATCACATTGAGTCCGCCGCTGTCCAGATAGGGGCACCGTTTCAGATCGAGAAGGATGTAAGCCCCCCCGGACCGCAGCGCCCGCCGCACCACGTCCTCGAGTTCCGGCCCGACGCTATGGTCGGCATCACCCACTATCGTGATCATCGGCACTCCGTGGAGTGACGTCTCAGTGATGCTCCTGTCGGGCACAATCCCCCCATCACGCTGTCGGCACCTTGCCGGACTCTCTCTTCATGCTAGGCCGGGGCGCCGACGGGTTCAAGGCGGGTGCGGTCGGGGTACAGATGCCTCGGCTACTTCGCGCGCTGGATTCAACGGATGTGGAGGTTCTGTCGTGGAGCGGACCAAGAGTGGCGAATTCAACTGGGTTGACCTGTCTGCGGGTGATTTCGAAGGACAGAGTGCTTTCTACGAAGCTCTTTTCGGATGGATACCCACAGATATGCCGCTCGGGGAAGGAGCGGTCTATCGTATGTTCAAAGCCGATGGACATACGGTGGCTGGGATGTCGAAACTTTCACCCGAACAGGCCGAGGCGGGGTGGCCGAGTGCCTGGAACACGTATCTCGTCGTGGACGATCTCGACGCGACCGTGGCCAAGGCCGCGGAACTGGGAGCTACGGTGGTTATGCCCCCGGCCGACGTGCCAGGCGATTCGGGAAGGATCGCGGGCATCAAGGATCCTACCGGCGCCTACATATTCTTCTGGAAGCCCCGGCTCCCTGAAGAGTCGACGGAGTACATGCTGCCGGGTACCCTGGCGTGGAGCGAACTGAGCACTCGCGATCCCGAGAAGGCGATCGACTTCTACACCAAACTGGTGGGGTGGGAAGTACAGCCGATGCCCGACGGTGCCATGGCCTACTGGACCGTGAGCATCGCCGGTCAGGGCGAGGGCGGCATCATGCCCATGCCGGAGATGGTGCCGGCCGAGGTTCCCGCGTATTGGCTTCCCTACTTTGCCACCGACGATCTCGAAGCCACCGTCGCCAAGGCCAAGGAACTCGGAGGCAGAGTGCTCGTTGAGCCCACAGTCGTGCCTGAGATGGTGACGTTCGCCGTATTGACCGATCCTGTCGGGGCGGCCTTTGCCGTCATGAGGCCTTTCCCGCGCGCCTAGCGGAGCGATCAGAACCCTGCCCCGGCCCAAGCAGATCGCGGGCCGGGGCAGGCACTCACCCGTCTTGGAAACCGGCCAAACGGCCACTGGCAGGCTGCCGAAGAATGACTCTGCGCTGTCAGGACGCGACCGCCGCGGACGCTTCATCGTGCCGGCCGGAGTGTCTTGGCGGCCATGGTCCCGTCTTCCAGCAGCCGCCTAGGACCTCAAGGCGTGGCGAGACCCCGCCGATAAGGACGGTGATGCGACTTCTGAGTTGATCAACCAAGGGACCGCCCGCATGTGGACTGGAGCATGACTCCGTTTTCACCGTTTGTCCTGATGCTCCTTTGCGCCGCCGGCCTCAGCTGGTTCCTTTCGGTTAGGACGTGGCGCAGATTGCAGGCGCCCGGAGGCAGATCTTTCGCCGCCATGCTTCTCGGCGTCGGTATCTGGTGCCTGTTCTACGCGTTTGAGGTCGGCTTTGTCGAAGTCGGCGTCAAGACGGCGTTTGCGGAATTACAGTATCTGGGGATCGCCACCATCCCGGTCTTCTTCGCCCTCTTTGCGTTGCGATTCACCGGGCTCGACGTCGCGGTGACCACTCGCAAGGTCTTGCTTTTGTTCGCCCTCCCTGTGGTCACGCTGCTCCTTCTCGTGACAAACCCGCTCCACCGACTTATGTGGAGTTCTGTCGCCCTCGACTCCTCCGGCGCGTTTCAGGCGCTGAAGATCACTCACGGTCCTTACTTTTGGGTTTGGTGGGTCTATTCGTACCTGCTTCTCCTGGGGGGGGTCGTAGTTCTCGTTAGGGCCGGCTTCCATTACCCCCGCCACTATCGAGAGCAGGTCGGACTTATCGTAGCCGCCGCCGTCGTCCCCTGGATGGCGAACATCGTATACGCGGCCGGCCTCTTGCCGAACGACAATCTCGATCCCACTCCCTTCGCTTTCGCAATAACGGGAGGGATTATCGCGCTGGCGCTTTCTCGCCACCGGCTCCTGGACGTGTTTCTTGGGCTCCAAGCCAGGGCCAGGGGAGCTATCTTCGAAACGATGCCTGACGGCGTGGTCGTACTCGATCAGGAAAATCGCATCATCGACGCCAATCCGGCGGCCTCCCTGATTTTGGGGGACGCCCTGCCGGAGTTCATAGGGGCACAAATCAAGGCCTTGGGCGACGACGAAAGGAACCCGGATCCAGACGGCATTCACCGTGAGGTCCAATTCCCCAAAGAGGGCGAACCCAAATTTCTCGATGTAATCGTCACGTCATTGGGCAAGATCGGGATGGCGCGGTCGGGCTGGCTGATCGTGTTTCGGGACATCACATTGAGAAAGCGGGCAGAGCAGTCGGCCCTCGAGAGCGAGCGTCGCTATCGCACGTTGGTGGACAACGCGCACGACCTTATTCTGACCCTCGACAAGGACGGCCGGCTGACCAGCGTAAACGCTGCTTCGGAGAAGGCCATCGGTTACTCTCGGTCCGAACTCATCGGCCGCACGCTTGCGGATCTCGGGGGTGTGGAGGAGCCCACCAGACTCGGCGATCTGCTCGTCCCCCTCGACGGAGATGGCGGCCACAGGCGGGAAGTGAGGCTGAAAGACAAGCACGGCCGTGAGATCGCCCTCGAGGCGAGCCTGCGTGGGGTTTTCGACGACGGGGTGCTCACCGGGTACGAGTGCATCGCCAGGGACGTGACCGAGAGCCGGCAGTGGGAAGAGGCGTTACGGTTCCAAGCCTTGCACGACAGTGTCACCAATCTTCCAAACCGCATGCATTTCCGGGAACGGATCGCCGAACTCATCACAACCGCCACGCTCAACTCGAAATCTTTCGCCGTCTACGTGCTCGATCTCGACCATTTCAAGAACATCAACGACAGCCTCGGCCATCAATCGGGCGACGCGCTCCTCGAAGTGGTCGCAAGGCGCTTGATGGGCGCAATTAGGGCCGCCGACACTGTCGCCAGGCTTGGCGGGGACGAGTTCTCACTCGCCGTGGCCGTAACAGACTTGGAAGAAGCCCGCCGGGTAGCCCATCGTATACTGGAAGTCTTTCGCGAGCCGTTCAAGGTCGAAGGAAGGGAACTAGCGCTCTCCGCCAGTGTGGGGATCGCGGTGTTTCCGCTACACGGGTCCACCGTCGAATGCCTGCTGAGATTTGCCGATATCGCCATGTATGCCGCGAAGCAGGCCGGCGGGGCTCGCTACGCCGTGTACAGCGTGGGGGGGGACCGGTATTCTCCTGACAGGCTCACGCTTCAGTCGGAGCTTCGCGGTGCCTTTGAGCGCTCGGAACTCACGCTTCACTATCAACCCCTCATCGACCTGCGAAGGGGCGGGGTGGCCTCCGTCGAAGCACTGGTGAGGTGGAACCATCCCAGACGGGGTCTCATTCTACCCTTCGAGTTTCTCGACCTTCTCGAGCAGGATGGGCTCGCCGATCATCTGGCCAACTGGGCGCTCGATAAGGCTCTGGGCCAGTGCGCGAAATGGAGGAGCCGGGGGCTGGGCAACCGCGTTTCGGTGAATCTCTCGGCTAGGAACCTGGACGACTCGGATCTCCCCCATTCCATCAGCCGCCTCCTCTGCAAGCACAATACCAGTGCAGACTGGATGACCGTGGAGCTCACGGAGGGGAGCATCATGCTCGATCCAGAGCGGAACACCCGCACCCTCACCGCGATCCGGGACCTCGGGGTTCGTGTCTCGATAGACGACTTCGGCGCCGGTCAGTCCGGTCTCTCCTACCTCAAGCGGCTTCCGGCCGACGAGGTGAAGATCGACAAGTCGTTCGTTCTCAGCATGACCGTCGACAAACAAGACGCGGCTATCGTCCGTTCCACCATCGGCTTGGCGCACGAACTCGGCCTCTCGGTGGTCGGAGAAGGAGTCGAGAACGAAGCCACGCTGCGCTTGCTGCGCGGTTACGGCTGCGATCTTGGGCAGGGGTTCTACCTGGGACGTCCGGAGAGTCTGCGTGTCGTCACACGCCGACTCGGAGACGGCGCGGACGCTCCAGCGGGCCGTTCATCGGTGGGCACTGCCTAACGCGCCCGTGCCAGGGAATCCACCGCGGGTTCGGCCAGCGCAACCGCTGCCGGTGCAATGGATATTGCAGAAGAAGAGCTATGCAACATAGACTTAATCAGGTTTAAGTATTCGCCCTCAAGAGCCGATTAGATAGGCGACACTAGATCGAAGCTTCGGGGTGTGCATTGGGTTCGACGAGGATTACTGCCTATAAGGCTCCTTCGCCCTCAATCGCTCGGGTTGGTTCTGCGCATCTTCAGAAGCTCATCCATTACGCCGTCGAACACGCCGCCGATCTCGTCCACTGGGTCGATCCCACCGGGCGCATACAGTATGCAAACGAGAGCACGTGCCGGCGGACCGGGTACACGGCCGAGGAGATCCTGCAACTAAATGTCTGGGATGTCGATGCAGAACTTGATCGGGACGCTTGGCCGGAGCGGTGGAATGCCCTCAAGCGCAAGGGATCGTTCTCGCTTGAGTCGTTCCACAGAACGAGGAGCGGGGAGTTCTACCCCGTGGAGCTTTCGATCAACTACGTCAAGCAGGACGAGCGGGAATATGCGTTTGCCTTCGCTCGGGACATAACGGAACGAAAAAGGGCTGAGGCGAGCTTGCGTCAGAGCGAGGAGCGGTTTCGCGGTGTCTTCGAACACGGCTCGGCGGGGATAGCTCTCATCGATCCCGAGCGTCTCTTCATTCGGGCGAACCCCGCCTTCTGTCGAATGCTCGGTTATGAGGAGTGCGAACTCGTCGGGCGGAGCGTATTCAGCATCACCGCGTCCGAGGACGAGAGTGCCAGCCGCGAGAAGATCAGTGCGATGTTCGCCGGAGAGGTCTCGGACATCGAGATGGACAAGCGGTACGTGCGGAAAGACGGTCAAACCAT
Source organism: uncultured Actinomycetes bacterium (assembly GCA_963775295.1). Lineage (GTDB taxonomy): Bacteria > Actinomycetota > Thermoleophilia > RBG-16-64-13 > RBG-16-64-13 > JAMDEO01. The sequence continues at coordinate 3,107,175 of CAVZIK010000006.1, read as the reverse complement.
CTGGGGACACCTCTCCAGCGCGCTTCTTCAGGACGAGACGGGCCGACCGGTTGGCACCGTGGCGGTGGTGCAGGATTTGACAGAGCGCAAACACGCCGAAGAAGCCCTGCGGGAACGCGATGAGCAACTCCGTCAAGCTCAGAAGATGGAGGCCATAGGCCAGTTAGCCGGCGGCATCGCTCACGACTTCAACAACGTTCTGACCGCAATATTGGGGTACAGCGAGATGATCCTGTCTTCCAACGAATGCCGCTCGAGTTCCCTGCGAGCGGACGTGGAGGAGATTCGAGCCGCCGGAGAGCGCGCGAGCGGCCTCACCAGACAGATCCTGGCGTTTTCCAGACGGCAGACCCTTCTTCCCAAGACGCTGCAACTCAACGATGTCCTCGTTCGTATGGAGCGCCTGCTGCGACGGACTCTAGGGGAAGCGATCGAACTGATCACTATCACCGATTCGACCCTCGGTTTTGTCGAGGTGGACGAGCATCAGCTTGAGCAAGTGCTTGTGAACCTAGCCCTGAATGCCAAGGACGCCATGCCTTCCGGGGGAAGTCTCACTCTCGAAACCGCGAACGTGGAACTGCGCAAAGCCCGCTCTCGAGTTCATTCGGAGTTGCAGCCGGGATCGTACGTCTTACTCACAGTTTCAGACACCGGTCTCGGCATGGACGAAGAAACCATGTCCCACGTCTTTGAGCCGTTCTTCACCACCAAGGCTCCCGGAAGAGGGACGGGCCTCGGGCTTGCGACTGTGTACGGCGTGGTGCGACAGAGCGGGGGCAACATCTTGGTCCGCAGCGAACTCGCCAACGGTACAACGTTCGAGATCTACCTGCCTCGGCTTGAGACTGTCCACGAGGATTGTGAGCCAACCCGGAGCGCGCCTCGGCCCCTGAAAGGGACTGAGACCATACTCGTTGTCGAGGACGAGCAGGTCGTGCGCACCCTGGTCGAGCGGGCGCTGGCTCATCTGGGCTATCGGATTGTGGCGGTTGGCAACGGCGATGAAGCTCTGGCCCTTTTGGAGAATGGATTGGCCGTGGACGTGCTTCTCACCGACGTGGTCTTGTCCGGCAACCTTCAAGGCAACGATCTGGCGCAGGCGGTGAGCCTCGTGCGCCCCGGTTTGGCCACACTTTACATGTCCGGCTACTCCGGCGACGCAGTAGTCCACGCGGGCCGGCTCGACCCGGGAGTCAACTACATTGAGAAGCCGTTCCATCCCCACGAGCTCGCCGCACGGGTCCGCCAGCTTTTGGACGAGGAAGCCATCGTATCTTAGACCACCGCGCTCGCAGGGGGGCTGTACGCGGTACGCCGTACTGTGTAGAGGACGGCCAGTCTTCGATCACCCCACCGGGTAGCCCCCTACGTTCGTTTTGCGCATGTCGCCCACGGTTGGGAAGATCCCCAACTGGATATGCAATCGGTCCACCCGCTTCCAGGTCACCGGGCCGTGTTTGAGTCCCTTGGGGATGAAGAGCGTTGATGTCTTCGTAATCGTGAGGGTGGTGCCACCCACGACGAACTCGATCTCTGCCCCGAGATCTGTGGGGTTGTGCGGATCTGAGCCTATGCGGAGGATGAATTCGTCGTAGTCATGGGCATGCTCGTGGATGTGGGGCTTGGGCTCGGGCATCTCCCAGATCCATCCGTATTCCACGTTCGCATTGTAGCCGGGTATGAGCTCGTCGGAAAGGTAGGTGAGCGTGGGCGTGGTGTGCCCTTTGATGACATCCGCAAGCGCGGCTCCCACCTCGCGCCCCGGTTCCTCGATGAGGACGGCCCCGTCTGGGGTGGTCACATTCATCCGTCTTCGCCTCCCTGTGGTATTTCTAGGCACCTCTTACCGTCGACATTCTCACTCGCGAGCGTTCCCTGTCCAGTCCGTTAGTTGTAGGATGGGGCTCTGCTGATCCGTTCGGGGACGGAGCCGCCATGGCATCCGGGATCGAACTTCTCAGCGCACGAATGGTACTACGAGCAACTGGGGGAGACGATGAGCGCACCGCGTCCTGCGGACAGAATGGCTTTGCTCGACGAGGCGTACGCCAAGGCGTTTGCATATGAGCGCGACAATGGTTGCTGTGCGCAGTGCGTATTGGCGGCCGTGCAGGACGTCTTGGGGGTGGGGAACGATGATCTCTTCAGAGCTTCTCACACCCTAAGCGCTGGGGGTGCGCTCACGACCAAGGGAACATGCGGGGCTCTGGCCGGTGCGATGCTTGCGGTGGGTTCGGCCCGCGGCCGGAGCCGGCAGGATTTCGGTAACGGTTCCTACGGTGAGGCCTTTGCTCTCGCGAAGCGGGTCTACGACGAGTTCGTCGGGGAATTCGGTAGCCCCATTTGCGCTGAAGTACAGGCAAGAGTCATGGGACGGTCGTTCGACATGTGGGACGGCGACGATTTCAAGGCGTTTCTCGCGGCCGGCGGTCACGTGGACAAGTGTCCGCAGGTAGTGGGAACCGCTGCCAGAATCGCCGCCGATCTGCTTTTCGACCTATAGACGAGGAAGCGTCGGGGGCGTGGGGCTGATCCGAGCGTTCGGTTGACCCCACTGATGTCCCTTGACCACGCTTCCGCTAGACTTGACGGCATGTCTGGCAAACGGCCCATCGAGCTTCACATTCGCCGTGCGACGGCATTGGACAATGTGCTCCTGGCTGAGATCGGGGCCGAGACCTTTTGCGACACCTTTGCCGCCGACAACTCCGTCGAGGACATGACTGCGTACCTTTCCGAGGCCTTCAACCCGGTTAGGCAGGAGCTCGAATTGGCCGAGGTCGCCTCCGTATTCCTCATTGCTGAGGTGCGAGGCGTTCCGGTTGGCTACGCTCGTCTAAAGACCTCACCCGCCCCCGAAGTCGTTCGCGGATCGTGTCCCATGGAGGTAGCTCGTTTCTATGCCCGGAAGGATTGGATCGGGCTGGGTGTGGGAGCGCGACTCATGGAAGCGTGTCTTCTCGAAGCTGCGAGGACCGAGCGCGACGTGGTTTGGCTCGACGTGTGGGAGCGGAACTATCGTGCCATCGAGTTCTATCAAAGATGGGGCTTCGTCGAGGTGGGGAGCCAATCTTTCCTGCTGGGGAAGGATTGTCAGAGCGACCTCCTCATGGCGCGCGCTTCGCGAAGTACAGAGTGAGAAGGGAGGAGATGGGATGGATGTCACCGCCGCTCTGAGGGCAAGGAGGACCGTCCGGGCGTTCGATGTGCGGCCGGTACCGGAAGGCACGCTCAGGGCTATCCTCGACGCCTCACTCTGCACACCCTCATGGGCTAACACCCAGCCGTGGGAGATCTACGTGGCGGGCGGGGACCAGCTGGAGCGCATCCGGGGCGCGTTCATGGAACGGACCCGTCGCGGCGTGCCCGGACAACCGGATCTGCCACCTCCAAGACAATGGTCCGAGGCACAGCGGGAACGTACCGAGGCCTTGACCAGAGGTCGTGCCAAAGTGGCCCGAGTCTCGGCGGAGGACCCAGGGTTCCGGGAGGATTTCATAAGGAGCAACCGTCGCTTTTTCGGCGCCCCTTGCGTCGTCTATCTTTGCGTGGACCGCTCCTTGTCGACCTGGTCCGTCTTCGATCTGGGCATGATGGCCCAAAGCATCATGCTCGCCGCGCAGGACAACGCTGTCGAATCGGCCATCGCGGTCAATCTTGTTTCCTATCCCGACGTGATCAGATCCGAGCTGGGCATTTCGGAGGAATTGTTGATCGTCATAGGGATAGCGCTCGGCTATCCAGACGCGCGAGATCCAGGCCACGCTTTCCGCAGTGCCCGCCGTCGGCTGGAGGACGCCGTCACCTTTGCCGGCACCGCCGGCAGCCCCGGTAACCCTTGAGATCGTCAATCAGTTAGGAAGGCAGCGTTGTCACTGAAGTACAAGATCTTCCTCCACAGCTACCTTGGCTTCCGCAGCACGTCCACACTGTTCTATGGCGAACGGGACGCCATACTCGTCGACGCGACCCAGCTACGAAGTGACGCTCACAGGATGATCGCTGAGATCATCCCCATGAGGAAGAGGCTCACCCACGTCTACGTCTCGCACTTCCATCCCGACCACCACTTCGGGTCGGTGGTTATCCAGAATGCGTTCCCCGACGCCAAGGTCGTCGCCCTGCCCAGCGTGACCAGGGATATCGCCTTCACCACGAGCGACAAGCTTGACACCTGGTCTATCGATCGCTTCGGTTCGGACACTCCTGATACGACTCTTATCCCCATGCCGCTGCACGAGCCGCGCCTGGAGCTCGAAGGAGAGGAGCTGCTCCTCTACGACGACTGGGAGGGAGACTGCATCAACAACTCCATCGTCTGGGTGCCCTCGCTGAGGACGCTATGCGCGACGGACGTGGCCTTCGACGACTGGAATGTTTGGTTCATCGAGAGCAACGTCGAACGACGCGAGAAATGGAGATCGGCCCTGGACAAGCTTCGCCGCTTCGATGCCCGCGTGGTCATTCCCGGCCACGCCAGCGAGAAGACCATGGAGATCCTCGGCGATCCGTCACGCGAGTACACGGAGTGCATCGACTGGACACTGGACTACGTCAACTTCTACGAAGAGGTTTACAACACCGCCAAGAGCGGCGTCGAGTTGGTCGATCTCATCACCGCGCGCTACCCGGACGTCACGGGGAACGATTTCTCCATCCATTGGCTGGCAAGGCTGCTGTTCCCGAATAGTTGCCCCGACTGGTTCACGCCACTTCCTGGCAAACCAGGGGAGATCTTCCTCAATCAATTCGGCCGGTACGACGGCGACCCCTCGCGCGAGTAGCGGCGCACCCATGGCGTCGCTCAATCTCGGGCGCCAGCGCCATGGTCCTGGGGATGCTCGCGGTACGTTCCCGGTCGGAACCGGCGGCTACCCGGAGTTTCTTGGATTGACGAGGTGATTTCTCATCTCGGCTGCTGCACGAGCCGGATCCCGGTCTCTCACCGCGGCAAGTATGCGATCGTGGTTCTCCCTGATGATATCCACTCGATGCTTGTCGATGAGGTGATCGAGCGGGACGAAGATCTCGCGGCGGGCCATCACCGCCGCCTCGGCGAGGTGGGGGTTCTGAGCCGCGTGAGCCAGCACATTGTGAAATTCCTTGTGGCGTTCGACGACCAGTGCTCTCGTGGGATTTTCCGGGATGCGCGCCCTTTCGAGTCTCTCCAGGTCTTCGTCGGTGCGCCTTTCCGCCGCCAGAGAAGCTATCGCCGTCTCGATAATGCTGTGATATTCGAGCAGGCTGTCCAGCTGATCGCCGTGGGCGCGGGTCCACTCCGCGAAACACCTTTCCAAAGCCGGAAGATCATTTATCCGTGTACCGCCGTGTGCACCCACCTTGGTCACGAGATAGCCAGCCGCCTCCAAGGATTTAAGCCCTTCGCGCAACGTAATGCGGGAGATGCCCAATTGGGCGGCCAGTTCCCGCTCCGAGGGCAGCCTGTCGCCGGGACCCATCTCGCCGCTGAAGACGAGGGCGAGAACCAAACGCCGGGCGCTGTCACTCGCCCTGGTTTGCTCTATCGGTTTCTCGCTGACGTTGCTGGCGATCAGGCTTTGAGTTCGGCTCATGCAATCTCCAGATGTTCACGGGTCGAACGATCCAAGCCGAGCATATTACTCTTGGCCCAACGGGTCAATGGCCGGATAAATAACCCAAAGCCCTCTTGAAGCTTCCGGTCAGCCCAGTCTTTCCCTGAGGGCGGCAGTCCACTCCGGGTCCAGTCGCGCCAGCCGCGCCTTCTTCAGATTCTCTCGCAATATCCAGCGTACATCACGGTCTGCGGATTCGGCCCAGCCTGCCAGGACGGCCTTGCCGTAGCTGGGATAGCTCGCGACAACCACGCTCCAGCAGTATCCCAAAGCCTGACGCAGCACTCGGAACTCCTCGGATCGGCGTTCATGCCTTGCGGCGAGTAGAGTCGTCACCCGGTCGACGATGTCGACGGCAGCACGCGCCTCCGGCTGGTTCCGAAGCAGCCGCGGCTCTGATACGGCCGCGATCGCCGCCCGCTGAACGTAGGCGCCGTCCTCCGCCCATTTCCGAGCTATCCCGAGTAGTTTGTCCATGTCGGCATCGCCCACCCGTTGCAAGGCCATCGCCACGGCCTCGCGGACGCGCCAGCGACCATCGGATGCATGGTCGCGCAGTTCGGGCACCAACTCATCTCTCCCCTCGGCCACCAGGCGTCCCAGCCCGACGACGCCGCACGCCGTGATGAATTCGTCGGTGGGTTGTTTACCGGACCCCGTCGCTATCCACAGGCGGAATCGTGCCTCGTCGCCGAGGTCGGCCGCTGCTTGCATCAGTTCAAGGTTGCCGCGCGGACCGGGAAGTCCCGAATGCTCTCGCAAGTACGTGATTTCATCGGCGGCAACGGTGAGTGCTTCAGCGTAGTTCATTTGCCCAGGGTAGCGCGAAAAGAGAATGAGGGCGCCCGGTGGCGATCCGGACGCCCTCCTGAGGGGCTTGGACCCAGCGTGGGCTAGGGGGTGCCTGCTCTCCGGAGGGGGGTGGACAGCAGTGTAGCTAGATCCTGAACAGTAGGTTACACCGAGCATCATAAACTTCTTGTAAAGGCCGGCGAAAGGTTGGAAGCGTGGTCGCAAAGCGCGGTTGGACGGAGGCACAGCGCGGGCCACTTGCGTTTGACAGAGACACGCTATTGCGATAAGTTTGCAAAAGAATGACGCATCACGCTGCACGCACTCTTCAGGAGCAGGGGTATCGACTCACCCCACAGCGCACCATGGTCTGGGACGTGCTTCGAGCGCAGGACGCCCATCTGAGTGCGGAGCAGATCTGTACCCGGGTCCAGCAGACCTTTCCCAATGTGAACCTTTCTACCGTCTACCGCACCGTGGAATTGTTGGTCGGCCTTGGACTCGTACGCGAGACCCACCTGGGACCGGGTACGAGGCTGTTCGAAGTCGAGGAAGAAGTGCCTCATCACCATCTGGTCTGCGAAGTATGCGGGACCGTGGTTCACATTCACGAGGAGGATCTCGGGGGGCTCGCCGACGCTTTGGAGAGGGCACAAAGGTTCTCCATTCGTGAGGTGGCGGTTTTTGGACGATGTGAGATCTGTCGCCCCAGCCAGGGCGGAGGAACCTGATGCACATCCCCGATGGTTTTGTCGATCTTCCCGTGGCGGCGGTGACCGGCGCGGTCTCGTTTGGAGCCATTGCTCTCTCGATCAAGAAGGCCACGCGCCAACTCAACGAACGTATGGTTCCCTTACTGGGTGTGACCGCGGCCTTTGTGTTCGCCGCCCAGATGCTCAACTTTCCCGTAGCGGGCGGCACGAGCGGGCATTTTCTGGGGGCGCTGATGGTGGCTGTGTTGCTTGGACCGTACGCCGCCGTCATCGTGCTGACGTCGGTGCTGGTAGTTCAGGCGCTTGTCATGGCCGATGGCGGCATCACCGCCCTTGGGGCAAACGTGTTCAATATGGCCATCATCGGCGGGGTGGTGGGATATCTCATATTTCTCGGCCTCAAACGGCTGTTACCAAAGAGCGTCACAGGCTATTTCTTCGCTGTGGCGATCGCTTCTTGGCTGTCAGTGGTGCTGGCGTCGATTACCGCCTCGTTGGAGCTCACCCTGTCGGGTACGGTCCCGCTTTCCATCGCCCTCCCGGCGATGAGTTCGGTGCATATGATCATCGGGATCGGCGAGGCTCTCATTGCGTCGACAGTGATTGGTGCGGTCCTCGCTACACGACCGGATTTGGTCAAGACTTACGATTATCCAGGCGCCTCGTTCGCGGAGCGGCGGACACGGACGTTTGGCAAGCGCGGCAGGCTGATGGGATGGATGCTCGCGGCGCTGGCCGTCGCGATGGCCTTGGCCGTTTTCGTCTCGCCGTTCGCTTCTTCATCCCCCGACGGGCTGGAGAAGGTCGCCGCGGCCAAGGGATTCGAACAGGCAGCCGCGTCTCGACCCGCTTGGAGCTTCTCTCCTTTCCCCGATTACTCCTTCCCCGGCATTCACAGCGCGGCAGTGTCGACCGCTGTGGCCGGTGCTGTCGGGACGGTGGTCCTTTTCGTCCTGGTTCTTTTCGTGGGCAGGGCTGTCGGACGGCGCGGCGCCCGTATCTCCAGTTCCAGGCCGGGTGATACGCAGCGCGGAGCAGCATAGACGGAGGCGATCTGACCCCGTGACCACAGAATTCCTCGCTGAAGAACATCAGACGCGTAGCCTGGTCCACAAGCTCGATCCCCGGGCGAAGATCGTGGGCTTCATCGGGTTCACCGTGATCGTGGTGTCGACGCCGGCCAGGGCGGTCTGGGCTTTCGTGATCTACGCGGCAATCCTTGTCTTTCTGGTGGGCGTCTCTCGACTGGGCGCCCGCTACGTGCTGAAGCGGATTCTCGTTGTTGTCCCCTTTGTGATCGTGGTTGCTGTCTTCCTGCCATTCTTCGATCGGACGGGGTCCGGCGGATACAGCCTTGGCGTCTCTCACGTGACCTCGAGCGGCCTGATGGTTCTGTGGAACGCTGCCGCGAAAGCCATCCTGGGCGTGCTCAGCATGATCCTTCTCGGATCGACCACGACCTTCCCCGACATGCTCGCGGGTTTCCAGCGCCTGCGGGTTCCGCAGATGTTCGTGCTCGTGGTGTCCTTCATGTATCGCTACAGCTTCGTCTTTCTCGAAGAACTGCGTCGCATGCAGCGGGCGATGGAGTCCAGGAACTATCGGGCTCGGTGGCTGTGGAACGTGCCCATGTTGGGCCGGGTTCTGGGGTCGCTGTTTCTGCGCAGCTACAACCGAGGGGAGAGAGTGTATGTGGCCATGATCAGTCGGGGATACGAGGGTACCGTCGGTCTGGCCTCTTCCGCCGTGTTCGGTTGGGCCGAGATCGCTTTTCTGGGGCTGCTTGTCGCCGCGATGGTCGCCATCCGCGTCGCGGTCTCGATCTAGGATCGGACCCTGATGAGCCCCGACCTCTCAGCGCCCGAGCGCGCCTCGGAGCCCGTCGTATCGGTTCCTGCCGTCGAAGTGCGCGAATTGCGCTACTCCTATCCCAACGGCACGGAAGCGCTGCGCGGGGTGAGCTTCTCCATCGAAACAGGCGAATCAGTGGCCGTGATCGGTCCCAACGGCGCCGGCAAGTCGACCCTCTTGCTCCACCTCAACGGAATCCTGCGGGGCGAAGGTGCAATCCATGTCATGGGGATGCCGGTGGAGGAGCGGACCCTCCGCGAGATTCGGCGCAGGGTGGGAGTCGTGTTCCAAGACCCCGAGGACCAGCTGTTTCTCAACACGGTGGCACAAGACGTGGCCTTCGGCCCGTCCAACATGGGAATGAGTAAGCAGGAGATAGAGCAACGAGTGCTGGAGGCGCTCGCCGCCGTGGGAATGAGGGAGTTCGCCGATCGCTCTGCCCACCTGTTGTCGTTCGGCGAAAAGAAGCGCATCGCCACTGCCACGGTGCTCGCCATGCGTCCTGACGTGCTGGTGCTCGACGAACCCACGTCCAATCTCGACCCCAAGGCGCGGCGGCACCTCATCAACATCCTCGCAGAGCTGCCTGTAACCAAGATCGTCGTTACCCATGACCTACCGGTAGCGTACGAGATGTGTACCCGGGCTTTGGTGCTGTCGAGAGGCCGCGTGGTTGCCGATGGTCCTATAGAAGAAATCTTCGCGGACTCCGAACTGCTGGACGCTAACGATCTCGAGCTTCCCTACAAGTTTGTGGTCCCGCCTGGCTAGGAGAGCGTCGGTTTCAGCCCGCTCTACGCCGACAGGGTCAGCACGCCAACGAAGGTAGCCGCCGCGATCCAGTCCGACTTGGACCGCGATTCACGTATCCGAAGGCCCGGCCGTGAACCGAGCGGTGAAGTCGGCCGTCCCCCAAGAGAGGGCGGCCAGAGATCCCCAAATCCCAGGTGTCATACCACGGCGGCAGGATCAGAACTCGGGATGCAGAACGAGCTTACCGAGCACCTCCCCGGACTCGATCATCTGGTGGGCCAATGCGGCTTCCGACAGCGGCAGTACCTTATAGATTGGGGGCTTGAGCTTCCCGTCGGCCATGAGGGCGAACACCTGCCTTTTTACCTTCTTGAAGCCCTCGGGATCGGTGTCGTGGACGTGTATGGAGAAGTATCTGATGCCCCAGCAGTATTCGCAGCGGCTCTGGAGAATGTGGATGATTTCCTTGTCCTCCGGATACCCGCCCAGGTAGTTGTAGAGAATGATCTGCCCATACGTAGCGAGCATGTCGAACTGACGGCAGAACTCGGGGCCGGCGACTTGGTCGTACACGTAGTCCACCCCGCGGCGCCCCGTGATCTGCCTGACCGTCTCGACGTCGTCTTCACTCTTGTAGTTGAAGACCGCGTCGACGCCGAGCCTGCGGAGGTAGTCGCACTTCTCGTCGGTGCTTGCACTGGCGACGATGTTCATGCCTCTCAGTTGGGCCAATTGGATGACGGCAGTGCCGACGCCCCCCGCCGCGCCCCCTATGTAGAGCGACTGGCCTTCCTTGGCTTCGACGATCTGATTCAACAGCCCCCAGGCGACAAAGTAGTTAAACGCAGCCGCGGCCGCGTCGAAGTCGACACCCTCGGGCATCTCCACCACATCGTCGGCAGTCACGGTCATGTACTCCGTGTACGTGCCGTAGCAGGCCATGTGCAGGACGTGGACCGGCTGTCCGACGGTGAGCCCGGTGACACCCGGACCCAGCGCCTCAACGCGTCCTGCCCCTTCGTAGCCCAGGGTGATGGGATAAGGGGCGTCGAGCCATTGGCAACGACCGGTGCGGACCCGCCAGTCGGCCTTGCAGACACCGGCGGATGCCATCTTGACGAGTACCTGCCCCTCACCGGGGGTGGGGATAGGAAGGTCGATGTATTGAAGGACCTCGGGTCCGCCAAACTTCTCGAACACTACTGCTTTCAAAGAAACGCCTCCTCAGGGTTACTGGAAGCCTTATGTTCGCGCGCCTGACCGGATGATGCAAGGAATCGTGCCCAACACAGCAGACTGCCGGAGAATGACTCCGCGCAGTCGGGCCACGATCGGCGCGACCGAGAACGCCCCATCATGCCGGGCAGTGTGTCGTGGCAGCTGTGGTTTCGTTTTTCAGCAGCCTCCTAACGGGTATTGGACGGAAGGAAGTGCGGCACGAAGGGAGGCGAACGTGGAATCCACATTGTATCTGGAGCGTCCGGGAGGGCGGATAGCGTACGACGTGACGGGTGAGGGAGGGTTGATTGTCTGCGTTCCCGGGATGGGCGATCTTCGCTCCAGTTTTGACTTCGTGCGGCCGGCTCTGGTCGACGCGGGCTTCTGCGTGGCGACCATGGACCTGCGCGGTCACGGTGACAGTGACGCGACCTTCGAGACCTACGACGACGTGGCCGCAGGGACGGACGTCCTCGCCCTGGTGGAGCAACTGGGCGCCCCCGCCGTACTCGCCGGAAACTCGATGGGTGCAGGAGCGGTGGCTTGGGCCGCTGCCGAATCCCCTCAGTCGGTAGCGGGGCTGGTGCTTATCGGTCCCTTTGTGCGTAATCCTCAGGTGGGACTCTTGTCAGTGCTGGCCTTCCGGCTGGCGCTCGTCAGACCCTGGGGCTACGCGGCTTGGAAGGCCTACTACCGCTCGCTCTACCCAGGGCGGCGGCCGGATGGTCTCGCCGGGCATCAGAAGGCCATCCAGAAGAATCTGCACCGGCCGGGGCATTGGCGGGCGTTCGTGGCCAGCACCCACACATCTCATTCACCGGTCGAGGCGAGGCTTGACGAGATCCGCGCCCCCGTACTAGTGGTAATGGGCGAAAGAGACCGTGATTTCCCCGACCCGGCGAGTGAGGCCCGATGGGTGGCGGCGAGGCTTCACGGCGAAGAAATCCTGGTCCGCGGGGCCGGTCACTATCCCCACGCCCAGTACCCCGAGGTGGTGGGCCCGAAGATAGTCGAGTTTGCGAAGCACGCCCTCGCGAGTTAGAGGTCCTCAGGCATGCCCATCCGGTAGACGAACGGACCCACCTGTGCGGCGATAGCGGCAAAGATCTCCATGGCGTGTTCCTGCCCGGGAGCATTTTCGAGACCTCCGGCGAAAATCGGCTCGTAGCCCGCGTCTCGCGTGAGTCGCTCGACCGCTTGGCGCGCATCCTCATCCCCGCACCAAACGTTGCTCGGCCGGGAGCGAGCCTCCCCGAGCCGCCCGAAGAGGCGAGCAAAGTTGAGGTTGAAGGACTTTGCCGTAGGACCGCCGGTCACCGACTTCACATACTGGGCGTTGGAAGAGAAACCCGGAGGGGGATCGACACCGAACCGGTTGGTGGCGTCTATCGCGATTTTGCCCTGTAACCCGGTCACTTCCGACAGCGCGTCGGCAACGCGGCCCCCCGGCACCGCCACGATGACCACGTCGGCGGTTCGCACGTCTCCGCCGTTTCGCCCTATCCTGCTGACAGTGTGGCCGGCCTGTTCCCAAAGATCGGCGAGTCCGCCACCCAGGTGCCCTCTGCCTATGACCGCGATCTTCATTTTCGACTCTCCTTTGTTGCCAGCCGCGAAGGCGGGCGTTCGACATGATGCGATCCCGAGTCAGTTTCCCTCTGCGGTTGCACGCGAAACGAGCCCGGGGAGGCAGCGGAAGGCATGCTGTTACACTGACCGGATGAGCGAAACGCCCCCCGCGAGAGATCGGCCTTATGCGATCGGCGGGGGGCGGTCGGCCAATCCGTAGGGACGGGCGACGTACTTCGGTCTCGCGGCGCTCACTCTGATGTCGGTCATCTGGGGCTGTCACCGGGTCGTCATGAAAGCCACGCTGCGCTTCTTCCAGCGGCGGCGTTTTCAGCCCTGCGCCTGTTCTTCGGCTCTCTGCTGCTCTTCGGGGTGATGCTGGTCACTTGGCGGCCGTCGCGCCCGCCGGGTTTCTGGCTGATCCCGGGGATCGGGCTCTTCCAGGTGAACGGCTTCATCGGGCTGGCCATGTGGGCTTTGGGGGCCGGTGCGGCCGGTAAGACCGCTGTCCTTGTCCACACCAAGCCGGTGTGGCTCCTGCTGAAGTCATGGATCACCCTCAACGAGAGGTTGAGGGATTTCGAATGGGTCGCAGTCGCGCTGGTGCTGGGGGGTGATCCTTGTTCTCTCCCCGTGGCAACTCCAGGGTCTGCTGGGCGGCGAGCACGATTGGGGCGAAGATCCTGGGCAGTCGGCGGGAGGTCCACGGGCCTTCCTTGGGTGCCTGCCAGATGCTGCTCGAGTCGATCCCCCTCGTGGCCGTCTCGACGTCGCACGCGGCCCCCATTTGGACCGGGTCCTCGGTCGCGGCACTTCTCTTCAACATCGTCCTGGCTGCGCCGTGCGTGCTGGTACTTCGTTCCCTTGCGGGGTTTCGGGCCCGGCGGCATTCGGGTATTGGGTCATCGTCGGAGAAAGCGAATCTGAAGGCGCGGCGCAGCCGGGTCGGTGGGGGAGAGGACGTGCGATGAAGGACCACTATCCGCTCTTTGCGGAGTTCAAGACGGAGCACCCGGAAATCTTCGAGAAGAACGAAGCTCTCGGTGAGTTCATCCATCAACAGGGCGGACCACTTGAGGACAAGACTCGCTGGCTGGTGAAGCTGGGTATCTCTGCGGCAACTCGGCACCAGAATGCGGTTGGTACTCACGTTGCCCGAGCTAGGGACGCGGGAGCGACGGAAGAGGAGATTCTGCACGCATTGCTCTTGGTGATTCCTACCTGCGGCTTCCCCACCTTCATGGAGGCCTACCGCGTCTACAAAGACAAAGAGGCCTGATCTAGCGTCCGGGCAGCACCTCGTTGAGACTGCCTGATCGGAAGCCCAGAAGGTCGAGGGAGACATACGCGTATCCCAATCCTCGAAAGGCATCGACCACCCTGGATCGGAGTGGCTCGGCGGCCAGCAGGGGGATCTGCTCGGCTGGGACCTCTATCCGGGCCACTCGGCCGTGATGCCGGACCCTGACTTCGGGGAAACCCCAACCGTGCAGCAGAGCTTCGGCCTGCGCAACCATGCCGAGGGCCTCCGTCGTGATGGGTTCGCCGTAAGGGAAGCGAGAAGCCAGGCAGGGTGAAGCCGGCTTATCGGCCGTGGGTAGACCCAATCGCCGGCTCGCTTCCCGCACCTCTTCTTTGGTGAGGCCCGCATCGGCGAGTGGGCGCTGGACTCCTGCCTCACAGGCGGCTTGGTTGCCGGGGCGGTAGTCTTGGGCGTCATCAACTATGGCCCCGTCCAGGATCGCCTCGAGGCCCTCGTCCACCCTGAGCTTCTCCAGCGCGGCATACAACTGCAGACGGCAGATATAACAGCGCTCGGGCGGGTTCAGCGGGAATCCGGGGAGCTCGAGCGGGTTCACGTTTATCACGCGGTGGGCGGCACCCGTGAGGCGCGCCACCTCACCGGCCGACCTAGCGTCGTTTTCCGATTCCACCGGACCGAGGGCTGTCACCGCCAGCACTTTCTCCGGGCCCAGGGCGTGTAGTGCCAGCGCGAGTAGGAGACTGGAGTCGACTCCGCCCGAGAGAGCGACGAGGGCTCCGTCGAGACTGGAAATCGCTGCCTCCACCGAGAGGAGTTTCTGCTCGAGTGGTTCGGTCATCGCGCGTTCCTGCTTCGAATGGGAATGACGGCCGCCGGTGATACTACCATGTGTAAACTGAACTCGGATCTGTGCGTCCAAGCCCCGGCAGGGGAGGCGTCACTAGGTGGCCGACGAATCAACAGGCATGAAGAGGATCGCTTTGCTCGTGGCGTGCGCCGCGCTCGCCATCCTAATGGCCGTCCCGGTACCGGGCGTTTCGGCCGGCGGGGCCTTGGGCGGGGTGCTGGCGATCGGTATCCACATTCGCGCTGTCGCCGCGACGACCGTCACCACCACGACAGTCGCAACGGTGACGGTTACAACGGCAACCACCAGAACGACAACTACCGCGAGGATCGCGACGACGACCACGACGTCGGCCCTCGAAACCACGACCGTTCCCACGGTGCCCCACTTTACGTTCTCGATCGAGGAGATCAGCGGCGCGCTCAAGACCCGTATGCTCGCCAGCGGGTCCTGGAAGGCCGGAGACCCCATTACCTTCAGCGAACTCAGGCTCATTGCCGTGAGCTATTGGGGGTTCGACGATAAGCCGCACACCGGCAAACTGGTGGTCAACGCGCAATGGGCGACCAAGCTCTGCACCGTGTTCCAGAAGCTCTACGACGCTCGTTTCCCTATCCACCGCATGAATATCATCGACGATTACGGCGCCTCCGACCGCCGCTCGATGAACGCCGACAACACCTCGAGCTACAACGGACGTTGGCGCGGGGGGACGACCGATGTGTGGAGCATGCACGCGTACGGCCTGGCCATCGACATCAACACGGTCGAGAATCCGTGGGTCTACAAGTCGGGCGTGAGCCCGGAGGCCGGCCGCGCCTACACCAACCGCTCTCTCACGGCGAAGGGGATGATCCACGCCGGTGACGTGGTGGTGCGTGCGTTCGCATCCATCGGCTGGAAGTGGGGAGGCTCGTGGAGCAGCTCCAAGGACTACCAGCACTTCAGCAGTAACGGTGAGTAGCGGCGCCGGGTGCTAAATACCGACGCGGCTGGCGAAGGCCAGCCCGCCGATGACGATCACGGCGATGACGAGTTCGAGCACGAGGCTGCCCACAAAGTAGGGGTACACCATCAAGACCAAACCCGCAACAATGTGCGGGACTCGAACCTCTTTGCGACCGTACATCAAGAGCGCCACTCCGATGAGGCTGATGAACGCTCCGAGCAGCAAGTTGTTGAGGTCGAGGCTCACCATATCCCCCGTACTGCGCATGATCGTGTCGATATTCTGTGTATCGTCCTGCCCCTCACCGGCCTTGAGTCTGGCGTGGTCCGGTTTCCCAGCGGCTAAAGACTTCCTCCTCGATTTCCGACAAAGGAAAAGAGCCCCCCGCTTAGAAGGGGCCCACCGCAAGCGAGGAAAGGCACGCTCAAAGGATGCGGAAAGTCTTAGGTAGGGCATCTCAGCTAACGGTCGTCGCCACGTTCGTCCTGGCGATGCTGGCCCTCTTCTGCACGGGGGGAACCGCGCTAGCCGCAGATCGCTGGACCGACATCAGTGACGCTGCCTGGCAGGCCACCTACGGGCTCACGCCCGCGCAGGTGGCTACAGTCGCAGAAGGTTTCGTCGACGGTTCGTTCCACCCGACCTCGGCGGTCCTGCGCGCGCAGTTTGCAAAGATGTCTGTGTCCGCCTTCTTTCTCCGTACCGCCACGCCGTCCACGCCCACGTTCAGCGACGTGTTTCCCACCGATTTCTACTATCCATGGGTTGAAGGCGGGGTAGCGGCATCGATCATCGGGAAGTCCGACGCCTACAAGCCGCTCGACCATACCACTCGCGCCGACGCTTCTATGGTGGTGGCCGCGTACCTCGTTCAGAAGGAGCTATCCACAGGCGGCAAGATTGTCGGGAGGCTCGCCACCTACACCTCCTTGAGCGCCTGGTACAAGGCTGAGGGCGCCTCGATCGTTCAGTACTACAAAGACAAGGGTTCCCTGCCCGAGCAAGCTGCGCCCTCAGTGGCCTATCTGGCCTACCACAAGGTCGTTCAGGGAGCGGCCCGGAGCGGACGTCTCTACCTCGATTCCACGTCGACACTCACTCGGGCCCAGGCCGTGGCCTTCATCTTGAGGGCCAAGGACGTCGACTTCGAGTCCGTCGCCAGGACCGCCCCGAGGGTCACGGCAATCGGTCCCGTGGAGGGTCTAGCGAGCGGGGGAGGCGAGGTCGTGATCGTTGGCTCGGCCTTCTGGGGAGCTAAGTCGGTTACGTTCGGCGATGCCGTACTGTCTCCCGACGGCTTCACGGTCGACAGCCAGACTCAGATCACGGTGAAGAACGCACCGCCGGGCAGCGGCACGGTGGACGTCGTCGTGACGACGGCCCTTGGAAAGAGCTCCATCGGATCTCAGGATAAATACAGCTATGTGCCCGGCCTGACCGACCGCGACAAGGCTGTGCTCGAGGCCGTCAAGTACGTAGGGGTACCATACGTATGGGCGGGCGACGGACCCAGCGGTTTCGATTGCTCGGGTTTCGTCATGTATGTCCTGGGCAAAATCGGCGTGACGCTCCCTCACAGCTCCCTAGCCCAGTCGACCATGGGAATCGCAGTAGCGACGGGTCAGCTTCAGCCGGGAGATCTAGTCTTCTTCTACTCGCCCGTGCACCATGTGGGTATGTACATCGGTGGCGGGAACATGATCGACGCTCCTGGCACGGGCGCCTTTGTTCGCATCGAGAAGGTTTGGACGAGCAGCTTCGTCGGTGCTCGTCAATTCTTGTGTCTGCCACCCCCCGAGTCGACCCTGGGGGATTAGGACCGGTCTCGAGTTTCGCTTGGGCAAGGATGCCCGCGCCCGACGAGTTGACGACCCCAGGTGATACTGTTTACGCATGAATGGTATCGAGGCGATTGGCTTTCAGGCTATCGTGGAGCCCACTTTGCTGGGCTTTTTTGGTGTTGTCACACATCCCGCCGCGGGAGGCGACTATGTCTTCGTCTGAATTCTGGTCTTACTGGGCATGGCCGCTTGCCACGGGGTGTGTGGGCCTTGCGTTCACCGTGCTGGTGGTCTGGCAGTGGTGGAAGCGGCGCCGACCCCATCAGGCCGCTTGGGCCGCGGGGATGTTCCTCTACACGGCGGCGGCCATTATGGAGGCTTGGTCCGAATACACCGATTCTTGGAATCCCACTGTCTATCGCATCTACATCGTGCTGGCCGCGTCCTTGGTGGGTTTCCTGGGCCTGGGGACGCTCTACCTGGTTGCCCGGCGACGGCTGTGGGGTCACATGTATCTGGCCTTTGTGCTCGCGTGCATGGCCATCTTCTTCGTGGGGACGTTCACGGTCACTCTCGACGTGGCGAAACTGGCACCGGGTATCACGGTGGGGGGACAAGCGCTGGGTGCGAGCCTGTCCTTTCCCAGGGTCATGTCGCTGCCGCTCAATGTGACCGGCTCGATCTTCTTGTTCGGAGGAGCGCTTTATTCCATCTGGCGTTTCGTGCGCAGGCGCGAATACGCGTACCGGGTGTGGGCGAACGTCCTGATCGCCCTGGGCGCCGGACTACTGGCTTTTGTGGGCTCTCGGGCCAGGATCGGCAGCACGGCGGGCCTCTATCCGGCGGAGATGGTGGGGGCGGCGCTTATGCTGGCAGGCTTCCTGGTCGCAGGGACGCTCGAAAAGGGCAGGCGAGTCGCGAGGGCGCGCCGGAAAGGTACACGGCGGGCCGGATGAGGGGAGAGTAGTCGTTGTTTCGAGATCTGCGTTCGTTTCTAGATAGGCTTGAGCGGGAAGGTCAGCTCGTTCATTACCGGGCGGAGGTGCTTCCCGAGCCGGATATACGCGCCATCCTGCGGGCCGCGGCCGACCTCGGTCCCACGGGCCCGGCAGTCATGATTCACAAGATCAAGGGGTACGATGGCAAGAAGGTGGTGGGCAACGTGCACGGGTCGTGGGCCAATCACGCCCTCATGCTCGGCATGCCCAAGACTGCGACCCTCAAGGAACAGTTCTACGAACTCGACCGCCGCTGGGAATCGTATCCCGGAGAGATCAAGTGGGTGGATCACCCGCCCTGCCACGAGGTCGTCCTCGAACGGGATTTCAACCTGCTCGAGCTTCTGCCCCTATTTCGCGTCAACCAGCACGACGGCGGTTTCTACCTGTCCAAAGCCTCGGTGGTGACCAAGGACCCGGACGATCCTGAAAGTATCGACAAGGAGAATGTGGGCGTCTACCGCATCCAGGTCTTGGACGCCGACACCCTTGCCATGCAGGGACTTCCCTTCCACGATGTGGCCATCCACATCCGCAAGGCCGAGGAGCGTAACGAGCCTCTTCCCATCGCTGTGTGCCTGGGAGTGTCGCCGATGCTCAGTTTCGTGGCAAGCACGCCGCTCGAATACGCTCAATCCGAGTACAAGTACTGCGCGGCCTTGGACGGGGAACCGCTTGAGTTGACCAAGACCACGGACGGTCTTCTCGATATCCCCGCCGGGGCGGAATATGTCCTCGAGGGCGAGGTGCTTTCCCGGGTCCGTGTGCCGGAGGGACCGTTCGGCGAGTTTCCCGGAAGCTACTCGGGGGCCCGTAAGCAGGTGCTGATCAAGGTCAAGCGAGTGACGCACCGCACCCGTCCCATCTTCGAGAACCTGTACCTGGGACGGCCCTGGACCGAGATCGACACGCTGATGGCGCTCAACACCTGTATCCCTCTCTACAAGCAGATCCGAGAGACCATGCCCGAGGTCACGGCTGTGAACGCCATCTATCAACACGGACTCACCATCATCATCGCGGTGGACAGCCGCTTCGGGGGGTATGCGAAGTCGGTGGCCTTCCGAGCTGCCTCCACTCCGCACGGCATCTCGTACGTCAAGAACATCATCCTGGTGGACGGGGAGGTCGATCCCTTCGATCTCACCCAGGTAATGTGGGCGATGTCCACGCGCATCCGCGGGGCCCAGGACGTGATCGTCATCCCGGGCACGCCGGGCATGCCGCTCGACCCCGGTTCCGAACCGCCGGGAATGGGCGTCAAGGTCATCATCGACTGCACCACACCGGTGGCGCCGGAGCCGCCCATGCGCGACGTTAAGATGGTCGACCACGTGGAAGAGGCCGTCCGTTTCAGGGACGTGCTGGCGGATCTTCAGAGCCGAGCGGCGGTGGAGAGGGAGGGTGAGAGTCGATGAGATGCGTGCGTTGCCTTGCCGATACCGCGAGGGTGACGGCCCGCGCTCCTGACGGCAGCGGGGCCTGGGAGATCTACGGTTGCCTGCGCTGCAACTACTCGTGGCGGAGCACCGAACCCGAGAGCATCACCGATCCCCAGCAGCGCGATCCCTTCTTCCAACTCGACGGGGTGGATCTCGACGAGTTGAGCAGCCCTCTGCCTGTGCCCGACCCGCGTTGACAGCCTTTGTCGCCGGGGTGTAAGTTGGCCGCTTGCTGGAAGTAGGTTGCTCTCGCGACGCCGCTCGCGTCGCTCGGTTGTCTTTATATTCTGAAAGGAGTGGGCTATGCAGCTCGAGGGAAAAGTCGCCCTGGTCACAGGCGGAGGAACCGGCATCGGCGCGGCGATCACGGAACGACTCGTCGCCGAGGGTGCGAAGGTCTGTATCACGGGGCGGCGGCAGGAGATGCTGGAGGGAGTGGCGGCATCGCTCCCCACCGGGTGTGTCACCGCCTGCGTTGCTGATGTGTGCCGCGACGAAGACGCCAAGCGGATGGTAGAGACCGCCCTCGCGATTGGCGGCCGGCTGGACATTCTCGTGAATAACGCGGGGGTGGAGTATGCCGGTACCGTCGTCCAGATGGATTCGGCCATCTGGCGTCAGGAGCTTGAGATTAACCTCACCGGACCGTTTCTCACGATGAAGGAAGCTCTCCCATACATGATCGAGGCGGGCGGCGGCTCCATCATAAACATTGCCTCGCTGGCGGGGGTGCGCTGCGTGCCCGGGTCCCCTGCCTACTGTGCGACCAAAGCCGGTCTCATCCACCTGACCAAGCAGGTCGCCCTCGACTACGGCAAGGACAAGATCCGCTGCAACGTCATCTGTCCGGGGCCCATCAAGACCAAGATGCTGGACAACGTCCTCACGCCTATGGCCAACGCTCTCGACACCGATTTGGACGACGTCTATGGGCGGCTGCCGAAGAACGTTCCCCTTCGTCGCGTGGCCGTTCCCTCCGAGGTGGCTGGGGTGTGCGCGTTCCTGGCCGGCGACGACTCGTCCTTCATCACCGGGACCACCATCATGGTCGACGGCGGTACTCACATCGTCGACGCGTTCGCGTCGACCGTGGGCGATCTGGGCGTGAACTGGGGGTGATCGCCCCCCGGCCTGGGCCCGGCCCAAGGCCGGTCGGCCTCATCTTTGGGCGTCACTTCCGCCTTCTGTGTTGCTCTCTTGACTGCGGTCGCGACGGATGGTAGTGTTCACTACGATTGAGTTGCTTAGTCCGATATGTGGTTTGACAGAGGGCCAGCCGGAAGTAAGGGCGCTTCCCTGCACGGATCCTACGTGCGGGGAAGCGCTTTTCTGTTTGTCAACTGCGGAGAAAGGACCAAAATTGAACAGATTGTCCGGAAAGGTCGCCGTGATCACGGGTGCTGCATCGGGTATCGGCCTGGCGGCGACCAAGCTGTTTGCCACAGAAGGCGCGAGCGTTCTTGCCATCGATGTTGAGGCCGCTGCGCTTCAGAACGCGGTTGGCGAACTGGGCGCGAACGTGACGCCCTTCGTCGCCAACGTGGCCGACGAAGGCCAGATGCAGCAGGCCATGGCCAAGGCCGTAGAGACTTACGGCGGCATCGACATTGTTCTCCCGAATGCTGGCATATTCGGCGTCCAGAAACCCATCGTGGACGCGCCTATCGACAACTTCGAGCGGGTCATGCACGTCAATGTGACGGGAGTTCTCATCACCATCAAGACCTCGGCTCCCTACATCGCGAAGCGCGGCGGGGGCAGCATCGTCATCACCTCATCGGTGGGAGCGATCATCGGCAATCCCGAAGCCGTCGCCTACACCGCCAGCAAGCATGCGCTCAGTGGCATCATGAAGGTGGCGGCTCGCGAACTCGCTCCCAAGAACATCCGTGTGAACACTGTCAATCCGGGTTTGGTCGACACTCCGATGATGCGCATCGTCGAGAACGAAGTCGGTCTTGGGGACCCCGTGAAGGGCCGGGCAATGTTGCAGGCGGCCACGTTCCTCAAGCGCTTCGTCCAGCCGGAAGAAGTGGCTGAACTCATGCTTTTCCTGGCTTCCGACTCCGCACGCAACTGCACCGGTGGCATGTACATGATCGATGGGGGGATGCAGTATGGAGCTGGCCCGGAATGACGCAGCGCCGGCACTCGACTTGAACGATCTGAACGAGCACCTTGCTTTGGAAATATGGGGGTAGTGATATGGCGGCAGGAAAGATGGCAGAAAAGGTGGACAAGGCGACTCTTCTCGACCTATACCGGACGATGGTACGGATTCGGGCCTTCGAAGAGACCGCTCACAAGGAATTCCTCAAGGGCGAGATGCCCGGGTTCCTCCATCTCTACAGCGGGGAAGAGGCCATTGCGGTGGGGGTGATGTCGGTACTCGAGCCCGCGGACTTCATAAGCAGTCATCACCGGGGCCACGGCCATCTTATCGCCAAGGGCGCCGACACCAAGCGCATGTTCGCCGAGTTGTTCGGGCGCTCCGACGGCTTCTGCCATGGCAAAGGCGGTTCCATGCACATCGCGGACGTTTCTCTCAACGTCCTGGGAGCCAATGGCATCGTGGGCGCCTGTATGCATATCGGCACCGGCGCGGCTTTTGCCTGCAAGCACAAGTACAGAGACCGCGTGGCCGTGACCTTCCTGGGCGACGCCTCCACCAACCGAGGCACCTTCCACGAGGCTCTTAACATGGCTGCTATTTGGGATCTGCCCGCCGTCTACGTGGTGGAAAACAACCTCTACGGCGTCGCTAACTGCCAGCGCGACTACATGAAGGTCCAGGTCGCCGATCGCGCCGCCTCCTACGGGTTTCCCGGCGTGACCGTCGACGGCAATGACGTGGTTGCCATGCGCGAGGCCGCCCGCGAGGCGGTGGACAGGGCTCGCAATGGTGGCGGCCCCACCCTGCTCGATTGCAGAACCTGGCGGCATTGGGGCCACTTCATCGGCGACGCGGCTACGTACCGCGACCCGGCCGAGCATCAGGCCTGGCTCGATCGGGACCCGCTGATCCTCGCGGCCAAGTTGCTCCGTTCCAAGAAGTGGGCCACCGAGGCCGATATCGATAAGATCCAGGCTGAGGCCGACGCCGAGATGCGGGCGGCTCTCGAGTTTGGGAAGGCCAGCCCGTTCCCGGCCCTCGAAGAGCTCTACACCGACGTCTACAGCGCCTAGGAAAGGGAAGGGGGCCAGCGAACGTGGGAACCATCACCATGAATTACGGCGAGGCTATCGCCGATGCACTAAAGCTCGAAATGCGCCGCGATCCGGACGTCTACATCTATGGAGAGGACGTGGGCAAATTCGGGGGCAGCTTCGGCGTCACCGGATACGGGGTCTTCGCGGAGTTTCCGGAGCGGGTGCTCGACACCCCCATCTCCGAAACCGCCATCGTTGGGACCGCTGTGGGTGCGGCGGCGGCCGGACTGCGGCCTTGTGTGGAGATTCTCTTCATGGATTTTCTCCCCATCTGCATGGACGAACTTACCAACCAGGCGGCCAAGTTCCACTACATGTTTGGCGGGCAGATGAGGTGCCCCATGGTCGTGCGGACCGCGCTCGGCGCCGGCATGGGCACCGCCGCCCATCACTCCCAGTCGCTCGAGGCCATGCTCTGTCATACGGCTGGTCTCAAGACTGTGATCCCTGCCACCCCGTATGACGCCAAAGGCCTTCTCATCGCCTCCATAAGAGATGACAACCCCGTCGTATTTCTCGAGCACAAGATGCTCTACGCCACGAAGGGGGAGGTCCCTGAAGGCGACTACACCATCCCCTTGGGCAAAGCCGACATCAAACGCGAGGGTACCGACGTGACCCTGGTGTGCTACTCAGCCATGGTGCGCGAATGCTTGAGCGCTGCCGAGACACTGGAAGAGCAAGGCATCAGCGCAGAGGTGCTCGACCTGCGTACCCTAATTCCCCTCGACAAAGGGGCGATCCTCGAGTCGGTGGCCAAGACCCATCGTCTGGTCATCGTCCACGAGGCCTGCCTCACCGGTGGATTCGGCGGCGAGATCGCGGCCATCGTCGCGAGCGAGGGCTTCGATCTTTTGGATGCCCCCATCGTGCGGGTGGCGGGTCCGGACACCCCGGTTCCTTTCTCTCCCGTGCTCGAAGCGGAGTTCATCGTCAAGGCGCCTAAGATCGTGGCCGCGGTGAAGGAGCTGGTGGGTTGACATGGCTGAAGTAGTTGTCATGCCCAAACTTGGGCTGCTGATGGAGACCGGGACCATCGGCCAGTGGAAAGTGGCCGAGGGCGACCAGATTGCGGTCGGACAGGTGATCGCCGAGATTACGACCGAGAAGATCGTCTACGAGCTCGAATCCCAGGTCGCCGGCGTGCTTCTCAAGATACTTCTCCCTGACGATGGCGAAGCCCCGGTGGGCGAACCCATCGGTGTCATCGGTCGTCCGGGAGAGGACATATCCGCTTTTGGCGGGACGCCGAGTGGAGCGGCAGTGAGTGGGGCCGCCGCGGCTCCAGTCGTCGCCGAGGCGGCTGCTGCGGAGAAACCCGCGGCTGTGACAGCGCCGGTTCGAGCCCCCGGGGAGCGAGTGGTGGCCAGCCCCGCCGCCAAGAAGCTGGCGACCGAATTGGGCATCGATCTGGCTTTCGTGGCGGGCACCGGTCCGAACGGTCGCGTTACCCTTGAGGACGTCAACGCCGCGGCGGCTCGGCCGGCCGCGCCTGCGGCCGCTGAGGCCTTCGCCACCCCGGTGGCCAAGAAGATGGCCGCCGAAATGGGAATCGACCTCGCCGGCGTCACGGGTAGCGGCCCGAGCGGCCGGGTGAAAGCCGATGACGTAGCCCGCACCGCCGCGCCGGCCGCAACGGCGGCTCCTTCAGGCACCGGGGCCGCCATCGACATCCGCGGCGGCATCCTGGAAGAGATCCCCTACTCAGGCATGCGCCGTATGATCGGCGAGCATATGGATAACAGCCGCACCATCGCCCCCACCGTCACCTACTCGGGCACGGCCGATGTGCAGAAGCTCAAGGAACTCATCGCCCAGATCAACGTCACCCGGCCCGACGACGACAGGGTCAACATCACCGCAGCCACCGTGAAAGCCGTGGCTCTCACCCTGGAGAAGCTGCCCAAGCTCAACGCCACCCTCGATGGAGACGTGATCAAGATCTGGCGCAACGTCAATGTGGGCGTGGCTGTCGCCCTGACTGACGGTCTCATCGTTCCGGTGGTCAGAGAGGCCAACCGCAAGGGGTTGGCCGAGATCGCCCGCGAGATCAAGGCTTTGGCCGGGCGCGCCCGGGAGAACAAGTTGCTTCCCGACGACATCAGCGGAGGCACCTTCACCGTGAGCACCCTGGGCCCCTACCGTTCCGTCGACTTCTTCAGCCCGATCATCAACCAACCCGAGGCTGCCATTCTGGGCGTGGGCCGCATGCAGGACACAGTGGTCGCCGTCGATGGCCTGCCTACCGTGCACGCCACCATGGGTCTGTCGCTCACCTGCGACCATCGCATGGTCGATGGGGCTCCGGCCGCGGAATTCCTGCGGATACTGATGGACTACCTGGCTCAGCCGCTGAGCATCCTGGTCTAGACGCCGGGGGAGAGTGACCGGCATAGAGGAATGCGAACTGGGATTGGATCGGACCTGCCCCTGCGGACACTGCCCTTCCGGGCGGGCCAAGCGGGCCCCGGCCCTATCGGCCCCAGGTCGAACAACCCAGAAACAGGGGGAACTCGTTTCAATGAAGACTGATCTGGCCATTATCGGCGCGGGTCCGGGTGGATATGTGGCCGCACTCAGGGCGGCACAATTGGGCATGCAGGTGACCCTGGTGGAAAATACGCACCTGGGAGGCGTCTGTCTCAACAGGGGCTGCATCCCCACCAAGGCCATGGTGCAGACAGCCGCGGTGGCCCACGAAGTATCGACCGCGGGCAAGTTCGGCATCATGGTCGACTCGCTGCCTCGGGTGGACTACGCGGCGGCGATTGCCCGCCGGGATGCTGTGGTCGCTCGTCTCAGGGGCGGAGTCCGCGGACTGCTCAAACACGGGAAGGTACAGATCGTCACCGGACGAGCCACGCTCACCGGTCCGAAGACGATCTCCATCGAACCGGTCGAGGCCGACATCGGCGCGGGCAAGGGTACGGCTCTTGCCGCCCCGGAGACTCTGGAGGCCGAGCACATCATCATCGCCACCGGCTCGCGGCCGCTGGCGTTGCCGATCCCCGGGGCCGACCTGTCTCGGGTTCTCGATTCCGACGGTGCACTTGCCCTCACTGCCGTGCCGGCGAGCATCGTGGTGGTCGGGGCCGGCGCGGTGGGCTGCGAGTGGAGTCAGATCTTCGCAAGGCTGGGCGCAAGCGTCACCCTCGTGGAGATGTTGCCGCGCGTCCTGCCCCGCGAAGACGAGGACATGGGCAAGGAGATCGCCAAGGCCCTCAAGGCCGAAGGCGTCACCATCCACACCGGCACCTCCATCACCGCCGTCAAGGACCTGGGCGCCGGGGTCGAGGTCCACTTGGTCGAGTTGGGCTGCAACGTGGCAAGCATGGTCACAGCCGAGTTCGTCTTGATAGGCGCCGGTCGCGGGCCGCTCACCGACGGCCTGGGCCTCGAAGCCGCGGGCGTCAAAACCGATGCCAAAGGCTGGATCATAACCGACGAGTACCAGCGGACCAACGTCCCCTCCATCCTTGCCATCGGCGACGTGACCGGCAAGGCCCTGCTGGCTCACGTGGCCTCGAGGCAAGGCATCGTCGCCTTGGAGAAATTGGCCGGCCTGTCGCCCCAGCCGGTTCGCCTGGACCGCGTCCCCTCGGTGACCTACACTGATCCGGAGGTGGCCAGCGTCGGGCTCACCGAATCACAGGCCCGCGAGAAGGACCCCGACGTCAAGGTGGGCAAGTTCGTGTTCGCGGCCAACGGCAGGGCGCTCGCCCAGGGAGTGGAGGGCGGACTGGTCAAGGTTGTGGCCGACTCCCGTTTCGGCCAGATCCTCGGGGTGCACATGGTCGGACCGCACGTGGGAGAGATGCTGGCCGAGGCCGTGCTGGCCTTGGAACTGGAGAGCACCCTCGACGAGTTCACCTCGGTTATGCGCGCCCACCCCTCACTGTCTGAAGCCGTGGGCGAGGCGGGTCTGGCGGCCCAGGGCCGCGCTCTTCACATGTAGTTTCGAGACTGGGGAGGTACGCGATGCGCGCGGTCGTTCTCGAAGAGGGTCAGAAGATCAGGGTAGCCGAGGTCCCCGCTGCCAGGCTTATGCAGCCGTCGGATGTGCTCATCCGGGTGACGCTCGCCGCCATTTGCGGCACCGACGTACACATCAAACACGGCGGCATCCCCGGCATCGAACCGGGAGCGATCCTGGGACACGAGTTCGTAGGCGTCATCCAAGATATGGGAGCCGACGTCAAGCGCTTCAAAGCCGGTGACCGGGTCGCATCTCCCCCCGCCCTCTGGTGCGGCAAGTGCGCGGCCTGCCAATCCTCCACGGTGCAGAACTGCGTCGAGATGTCCATGTACAGCGGCGGTCCCTTCCTCTCGCCCATGGGCCTCGACGGGGTCCACACCGAACTGGTGCGGGTGCCCAACGCCGACCTCTGCCTTACGCCGATTCCGGAGAGCGTTCCGGACGAGCAGGCCCTGCTTGTCATCGACATGTTCAGTACGGGTTATCACGTCGCCAACGAAGCGAAGATCAAGGTGGGCGACACCGTGGTCGTCTCCGGTTGCGGTCCCGTGGGGCTGTGCGCGATCCTCGCCTCCTGGCAATTCGGGCCCAGCAGGGTCTTCGCCGTCGATATGTTTGATAACCGCCTTGCGCTCGCGGAGCAATACGGGGCCATCCCCGTCGACATCCGCCGGGGTGACCCCGTGGAGCAGCTTCTTGAGGCCATGGGCGGCGAAGGCGTGGACGTGGTCCTCGAAGCCAGCGGAAACACCAACGCCTTCCTGAACGCCACCAAGATGATCAGGCGGTACGGCACTGTCTCCTGCGTGGGCCTGTTCGCCCAGCCGGTCGAGTTTCCCCTCCAAGAGCTCATCTACAAAGGCGTCAAGGTGGTCATGGGGTTGGGGAACCTCGTGCACGTTCCCAAGCTCATGCGGCTCGTGGAGTACGGTCGGGTGGATCTCTCCTCCATCGGCACGCACACCTTCGCCCTCGAAGACGCGGTTGCCGCCTATGACCTCTTTGAAAATCACAAAGACGAATGCTTGAAGGTCTTTCTCAAGCCGTAGAGATTGGGGGAAAGATATGCCGACGCAGACCCTCATGGCCTGGAGCAGCGGCAAGGACAGCGCCTACGCGCTCTGGACGTTGCGCCAACAGCCCGACATCGAAGTGGTGGGACTGGTGACCACGATGAACAGCGCCGTGGACCGCGTATCCATGCACGGCGTCAGCGAGTCGGTGCTCGACTTCCAGGCTCGCGCTTGCGGGCTTCCCTTGCTTAAGGTGCCGCTCCCCGATCCCTGCACCGACGAGAACTACCAGGCGACCATGAGCGAGGTCATCGCCGAAGCACGCGAGCGTGGGGTGGAGGCCATGGCCTTCGGCGATCTCTTCCTAGAAGGGGTTCGCGCGTACCGCGAAGCCCAACTCGCCGACACCGGCATAGTGCCACTCTTCCCCCTCTGGGGAAGGCCAACCGCCGCCTTGGCCGAGGAGATGATCGAGGCCGGAGTAGAGGCGATCATTACCTGCGTCGATACAGAGCAACTCGACCGCTCGTTCGTCGGTCGTACCTTCGATCGCAGTCTGCTGGCGGACCTTCCCGCATCGGCGGATCCGTGTGCCGAGAACGGGGAGTTCCACTCCGCCGTCATCGCCGGACCGATGTTCCGCCAACGGCTCGACGTCGAGGTGGGACAGATGGTCGACCATGGTCGATTCGTGTGGGTGGACCTTCGGCTGGTTCCGGCCTCGGCTTCTCTTCGTTAAAGCAGGCGGCTGTGAGGCCTCCCATGACCGCGAGCTAATCCGGGTGCATCTCCTTGCGCGGTCCGGCGATCTCGAGCGTAGCTCTATCCGAATGGCCCGTGGGAACTAGGGGCAGACCCCGATCTCGTCGCTGAAGGTGTCTCGATTCTCGATCTCCCTCGGGCTGTCCACGCGGAAGGAGTCAAGCATCCGCCTAAGGTTGCGGATAAACGTACCACTGGCGACAGATTCTTCGGCCCCTGTGAGAACGGCAATGTCCTGCACCCAAGAGAACATCAACATGCACCAGGCAACGTCAGCCGAATCGACGTCTGAGCGGATACTGCCCTGCCGCTTGCCTTCTTCGGCAAGTTCCACCAGAGCGTCGTATATCTTGAACCTATCGACCATCATTTGACCGGCAATATCCGGCTGGTGGGAGGAGCCGATCTCCAGAAAGAACGGCCGCACAACGGTGTTGAAATTGTCCTTGGCCCAGGCGGCCTGTCTATCCCCGAGTTCTTCCAGCCGTCTGAGTACGTTCGGTTCGGTAGAGGTATCGATCCAACTCAATGCCTGTTCGTTCGCCAGCCTATTGGCCTCGGCGAACAGCGCGGCTCGGCTTTCGAAGTGCCGGTATAAAGCGCCGGGTGTGACCCCGACAGCGGCCGCTATTCGCGAAATCGTAGTGCCCTCAGGTCCATATTCCCCGAGAAGCTCGAGGGTCGCGTCGATTATTTCTCGACGACGTTCAGGCTGGCTCTTTCTGATGTGGCGCTTCACATAGCTCTGCATGGCATCCCGCTCCATCGACCTCTAGAAACGCGTCCCCCTGCTCAACAGGCGCAGCAACCCGCATACCCTATTGACAGCATACACCAGTCGGATGTAGCTTAGTAAACAATATTTACAAAAATGTTGCTCACTTAAATGGTCCGGCCAGTTTCTCGCTCACCATAGAACGCGAAACGCGAGGCAATCCGTCGGGGGGAGACCGTGGTCAAGTGGATCCAGCTTCTGGTGACGGGAATCACCGTCGGCAGCATCTACTCGCTGATCGCTCTTGGCTATGTGACCATCTATCGCACCTCACGCGTTGTCAACATGGCGCAGGGCGCCTTCGTCATGTTCGGCGCCCTCTTCACCTTCTCGTTTCTAAGCGAGATCGGTCTTCCTTATTGGCTCTCCGCGGTCCTCGCAGTTGTCGCGGTGGCGATTCTTGGCATGGTCATGTACCTCCTCGTGCTAAGGCCGCTCGTGAAGGTCTCCCTCGTTTCTATCATCCTGGCTACGATGGCGCTTAGCATCTTATTCGAGAACGTGGCCCTGTTGCATTACGGCGGATACGGGAAGAGCGTGCCGGCCTTCACCGGCGACAAGGCCATATTCATTGGTGGTGTCGCTGTCTTCCGTCAGAGCCTCTGGGTCATCGGACTCATGATTCTCGTCCTTGTCGGCCTCTACGCTCTGACGAACCTGACTCGGGTCGGTAAGCAGATGACGGCGACAGCCAATGATCCAGGTGCGGCCAGCCTCTCGGGAGTCAACACCGGGGGCATGATCCTCCTCGCTTTCGCGATTTCCGCCGGTATCGGAGCGCTGGGCGGTATCGCCATCACGCCGATCAATGCGACCTCCTATCTCTCGGGAGGCATATACGCTCTCAGCGGGTTTGTGGCCGCCATCCTGGGGGGTTGGGGGTCGAGTGCCGGCGCTGTCGCCGGCGGGCTTGCCCTCGGCATCATCCAGTCCGTTGTGACTGGCGTTCTGCCCGCCGGCTACCAGGATGCCGTCGCCTACGCGGTCCTCATTCTCGTCTTGTACTTCAGGCCTGCCGGGTTGCTCGGCGTGGTGTCGTCCGAAGGCGAAGCATGATGAAGCGACCTGAAGTAGCCATCGTCTCACCTCGCCGCTTTTCCTGGAGCAAGTCGAGGGGAGCCTTCTTCAAGGCACTGCTTGTTCTAATCCTTATAGTGTGGCCGTTCCTCTACCACAGCAACTATGCCACGAGGATCATGACCACCGGCGGTCTGTGGGTCATCGTCACGGTGGCGGTGGTCATCATACTGGGGCAGGCCGGCCAACTCTCCTTCGGGCACTCGGCTTTCTATGGGATGGGTGCCTATACGGCCGCTCTCCTGGCCATGAAGGCGTCGTTTCCAACGTTCCTGGCGCTCATCGTCGGCGCGTTGGTGCCGGGCGTGATTGCTCTCGTTGTGGGGAGACCGGTACTCAAGCTACGCTATTTCTACCTGGCCCTGGCGACGATAGGGCTGGGACAAATCTTCTTGGTTCTGGTCACCCAGTTCCGCACCGTCACCGGATCGACCACGGGGTTAGCCCCTATCCCCACCCTCAGCGTGCTCGGCTTCAACTTCAACAGTAATCTGCGCCAGTACTATCTCATCTGGGTCGTGGCCATCATCATCGTGCTGTTCGTCAACCGTGCGCTCAAATACCGAATGGGCAGGGCCCTGCGCGCGTTGGCGACCAGCGAGATCGCCTCCTCGACCCTGGGAGTGCGCACCGCCAATTGGAAGCTTCTCGCCTTCGTCGCAAGTGCCGTTATTTGCGGTCTGGCGGGCGGTCTGTACGCGTTTGTCACAATGGCAATCACACCGGCCTCCTTCACTTTCACGACTGCGATCCTTCCCATCGTCATGATGATCATTGGAGGGGGGTCGGTTTGGGGCTCAGTGGTTGGAGCGATCTTGATGACGTGGGTCATCAACGGGTTCACGGGCGCGCAGCAGTACAGCGGAGTGATCTACGCCGTCATCATGATCCTTCTCCTGATCTTCCTCCCCGCCGGACTGGCCCTGCGGCCCGATCAGCGGGCCCGATTCAAGACGTTCTTCCTGAGGGAGAGACTGCGGGAGCCGGCTGAGTGTCTGGCGGGGGCGGAAGAGGACCGACACGCGGGGCAGTGCGAAACCACCGTCGGATTGCCCCTCGCCGTTTCTCCGGATGCCGGCAAGATTGCACAGCCGGTCGCGGCACTCGAGAGCGCTAGCGTTTCTCGCGGTGGAAGCAGTGCGGGCCAACAGACGCAAAGGGGTGGCGGCGCGCCGCTTCTCGAGGTCGAGGGTCTCTCCGTCCACTTTGGCGGGCTGAAGGCTGTTGAGCAGGTTTCGCTCATCGTCCCGGAGGGTGAAATCGTTGCTCTGATCGGACCGAACGGCGCAGGCAAGACGACATTCTTCAACGCTGTCAGCCGGCTGCAGAGACTCGCCGGCGGCAGCATCCGCTTCAACGGCCGAGATATCACGGACCTGTCCACAGCTGATTCAGCAAGGCTCGGGATGGCACGAACCTTTCAAAACCTGCGAATCTACGTGAACATGACCGTCCTCGAGAACGTTCTGGTCGGTTGCCACAGACACGAAAGATCCGGCCTCTGGGCCGGGGGTCTGGGTCTTCCTCGTCAACGCAGGGAGGAGAAGCGGTCTCGCGAGCGCGCGATGCTAGCCCTGTCCTCAGTGGGGCTCGAGGACAGCGCCTTCCTGCCTGCCGCCAGTCTTCCGTATGGCTCGCAGCGCATGGTCGAGATCGCCCGCGCGCTGGCATCCGAGCCGAAGCTGCTGCTTCTTGACGAGCCCGCAGCCGGCATGAATGCGTCCGAGCGGGCCTACCTGATCGAGCGAATCCACAGCATCTGCGCCACGGGTGTCACCGTTCTTCTCGTCGAGCATGACATCGAATTGGTCATGGGGATATCGGAGCTTGTCTACGTACTCGACTACGGGCGGCTCATCGCGGGAGGCCGACCTGAGCAAGTGCAGAAGGACCCCGCGGTCATCGAGGCATACTTGGGGGTCAAGCAAGAGCGGGACCGCGATCTCTGCGAGACCCGTGATCTCACCTCGGGCGCTTGCCCAGAGTCTGAAGATGTTCTCGTAGTCGAGAATCTGAGGACCGCGTATGGATCTATCGAAGCGTTGCGTGGTGTCTCGCTGACGGTTCCGAGAGGCGAGGTGGTGGCGATCCTGGGCGCCAACGGGTCCGGCAAGAGCACGTTGCTGCACACGATCTCAGGGCTTCTCCGGCCCAAGGGCGGCTCCGTGGTCTATCTCGGTGAGGACATCACCCGGGTTTCGCCCGACAAGATCGCGGCGAGGGGGCTGTGTCAGGTACCGGAGGGCC
Organism: uncultured Actinomycetes bacterium; assembly: GCA_963775295.1. Classification (GTDB taxonomy): domain Bacteria; phylum Actinomycetota; class Thermoleophilia; order RBG-16-64-13; family RBG-16-64-13; genus JAMDEO01. Next base: position 3,074,341 of record CAVZIK010000006.1, on the reverse strand, counting down.
GGCGCCTGTTCCGCGAACTTTCGGTACAGGACAACTTGATCGTGGGTACCTCAGGGCGTCGCAATTGGAGGGCTACCCTCAACGACGACATCGCCTACGTCTACGAGTTGTTCCCCATTCTCGGCGACCGGCGCAGGCAGCCCGCGGGGACTCTTTCCGGAGGCGAGCAGCAAATGTTGGCCATCGGCCGGGCCCTCATCGGCAAGCCGCAACTGCTCCTACTGGACGAGCCTTCCATGGGTCTCGCTCCACAGGTGGTCGAACGCATCTTTGAGGCTTTGGCCAAGCTGAACAAAGAGGGTCTCAGCATGCTGATGGTAGAGCAGAGCGCCGAAATGGCGCTGTCGCTCGCGCATCGCGGAGTCGTGCTCCAAACAGGAACGGTCGTTGCGATCGGACTGGCTGAGTCGCTTAGATCGGATGATCGCGTGCGGGCGAGCTATCTGGGTTCCGCCCGATGCTGACGCGCGCTTTCAGGCAGGCACACGACAGGACAACGCTACCAGTTCACAGCGAAAGGGAGGGAGAAGAGGCATGAAGAAGCGATATCTGATCGCAGGTCTCCTCGTGTTGCTGCTGGCCGTCGCCATTATGGCGACTGCTTGCGGCGGCGGAGGGACGACCACCACTGCGGCTCCAAACACCACAGTGGCTCCAAGCACCACGACCGCTCCAAGCACGGAGACCACAACCGCTCCGAGCACGGAGACGACCACCGCCGGACCGGCAACGGGCGAGCCGATCAAGATCGGCCTCTCGAACAGTCTGACCGGTGCAGCCGCCTCACCGGGAGCCTCGTTCGACAATGGCATCAAGCTGCAGATCGAGATCGTGAACGCCAACGGCGGCATCAACGGCCGCCCGCTCCAGCTCGTCGAATATGACGACAAGTCCGACGTGCCCACGGCGATTGCCAACCTCAACAAACTGATCCAGGACGACAAGGTCCTCGCAACCGTTGGTCCGTTCGCGCAGTTCATGCAGGAAGCGGCCCGAACTATCGCCGAGCAGACCCAGACCCCGATGGTGGGTGATGGGCCGGCCACCCTGGCCCAGCTTTCCGGCACCCAGTATCAGTGGAGTGTGATGACCGCAGCCGGTCCGCCGGTGCAGGCCGATGCCGTCGATAAGGTGATCAAAGCCGCCGGTTGGAAGAACGTTCTCGCGCTCGGCGACGTTCTTTCCATCGACCAGGAGACCCTCGATGTCGTCGCGAAGAACGCGTCTGCAAGTGGCTATACCTTCACCAAGATGGCGGACACGTTCGACCTGACCGCGACCGACTTTCAGCCGATTCTCAACAAGATGACGGAGCAGATCAAGAGCCTGAAACCCGATGCCATCGTTCTGTACGTGAACCCGATCGCGTTCCCGGCACTTTACAAAGGTCTGCGTGCACTCAATGTGACGATGCCCATCCTCGCCGGCACTGCCTGCGCACATCCGGCCATCTTCTCCATGGGCCCGCAAGCAGTCGAGGGTGCGTTGGTCATGGACTCTGGCGGCAACGTGAATCCTCAGGCGCTGCCGGACACCTGGCCCATCAAGCCCCTGCAGATTGCCTTTGCCCAAGCCTACCAGGCGAAGTACAACGCAGCTCCTGATTTCTTCGCGGCTGACGGCGCCGACACGGTCACAGTCCTCGTCGCTGCCATGAAGCAGGCCGGCGGTGCGGACGACAAAGCCAAGGTGCAGCAGGCCCTTATCAACCTCAAGGACGTGCCGACCCTCGAAGGACTCATGACCTTCACCCCGGATGCGACCTCGATGGGGATACACGGCAACATGGTGGAGTGGGTCGTGAAGAATGGCCAGTTCCAATTGATCAACACCATCAACTAGGCAGACTTACGGGATCGGCGGCGCGCTTCCGAGAGCCGATTCCACAGGTGACGCCGGGGCTGGTAGTAGCACGCCAGCCCCGGCAAATTCTGTTCACCGGGCACGGGAAGGGGGGTGGAAGGGAGACCAACATGCATGAACTAGTCCCCAGGTCCTTGCCCTCTCCGGATTCCTCTCTGTGGCCTTTGACTCCATGAAGTCCACCATCGAGCAGGTGGAAGCCGCCGGACTCCGGCAGGGCATGAAGGTCATCATCGGTGGCGGGCAGATGGACGACACCGTGCGCAAGTACACCGGAGCCGATGCCTATGGCGATGACGCCATGGCTGCTGTGGCTTTCGCCAAAGAAGCGGTGGGGGTCTAGAGATGGCAGAGAAACCCTGGGATACATTGACTGCGGCGGCGCTCAGCAGCGCTGTCAGGCGGTAAGGGTCGGTCGTGCCGCACGAGCAAGTCCAGCAGTCGGACCAACTTTTCGCCGAACGCGAGAAGCGCATAGCGGATGCCATCGCCTTGCGGAAGCCGGACCGGGTTCCGGTTTGGCACGGCGTCCCCGGGCCTTATCCTTCGCAACTTCTGGGGATCTCCCGCGAAGAGCAGATGATGAATCCGGAGCGGTCGCTCGAGGCCAATTTTCAGACCGCTCTCTACTACCAGTCGGACATGGTGGAGCTCATGCCGCCGATCGGCGCGACGCTGGCGCCCCTAGGCTATCGTCACCTGCGCTGGGCCGGGCACGGTTTGCCGGCGGATTCCGGCTGGCAGTTCGTGGACGAGGAGGTCATGAAGCCGGAGGAATACGACGAGTTCATCTACGATCCATCGGACTTCATTGTGCGCAAATACTGGCCGCGGGCCTATGGCAGGTTGGCCGGTCTGGCGGCCCTCGCGCCTTTGCGCGAGGGCCAGGGTTATTTCGCCGCCCCCTTCGCCTTCTTCCGCCCTCCACGGCGGAGTGGAGGGCTTCATGTCGCTTGAGCAGTACAAGCGCTTCTACTGGCCTACCTTCCAGGCGATGCTGGTGGCCCTCTGCGATGCCGGGCTCAACCCCTTCGTGTTGGTCGAGGGAGGGGCAGACTCTCGGCTTGAGACGATGGCCGACATCCCGCCCGGGAAGATCTGCTACTGGTTCGACCACGTGGACATGCGTCGGGCCAAGGAGGTCCTGGGCGCCAAGGCCTGCATCGCGGGCAACGTGCCAATCGCTCTGCTGACCGTAGGTGCACCGGAGCAGGTTCGTGCCTACTGCAAGGATCTCATCGACTACGTCGGCCGTGGTGGCGGCTTCATCTTGGGTCCGTCGGGACAGACCGAGGACGTCAAGATCGAAAACGTGAAAGCCATGGTCGACTTCGCCAAGGAATACGGTGGATAGCCCACCTCGACCAGGATCGGAGACTCTGTCCCAATAAGGAGGAATCATGACAAAGAAGATAATCGGACTTTCCTGCGGCCGTAAGAACGGCAACAGCGAACACTTTCTCAAAGCGGCACTGATGGCGGCGGAAGAGGAGGGGGTCGAGTCGGAGATCATCCGAGCGATGGATCTCAAGGTGCTGCCGTGTAACTCCTGCTGGGCCTGCATGAAGACCGGCCGTTGCGCCAAGGACGACGTGGACTGGATCCTCGAGCAGACCATGCTGGCCGACACCGCCATCATCGTCTCCGCTCCTGTATACCACCTGAGGTCGAACAGCTATCTGATGATCCTGGCCGAAAAGATGAACCATCTCTTCGTCAGGAAGCCGGACATTTTCGAGCGAAGGAGGGTGGGGGCGGGCATCTCGGTGGGAGGGTCGGGCTACGACGGCTGGACCAGTCTAGGACTCACATCCATCAATCTCTTCCTGCAGCACTTCTCCACCTTGGTGGATCAGGTCCAGATAGACCATTGCGCCGGGCTCGGCGCCGCCCTGACTCCCGACAACGAATGGGCTGTGGAGAGATCCAGACAGTTGGGCAAGAACGTGGCTCGCGCCCTTGAGCTTCCCTTCGAAGATTGGAAGTACGTGGGGGAGGAGCCCGCGGTCGCGTGTCCCGTGTGTCACTGCAACATTCTCTATGTCGAGAAGGACTTTCCGGAGATCATGTGCCCCACGTGCGAAGTGCACGGCACGGTGTCGGTCAAGGACGGAAGGTTCTCTGTCGCCTGGAACCCCGACGACGTACGGGAGCCGCGTTTCTCGACGCCCAAAGAGGTCCACCATCTGGAATTCATACGGCAGCACGAGTTCGGGGAAGAACCACCGCAGATCGCTCTGCCTGAGACTCAGGAGAAGATCGGCCGCTACAACGCATACGGGAGGTTCATCACTCCGGAGAAGGCGTCGAGAAGGTAGGCTGCCCTGCCGGCGTCAGATTCCATACAACGGAGGAAGAGTCATGACGATTTCCCCACTTGTCACAGCGGTGGGCGACCTCGACGAGGCCGCCGCCCTCGGTCTGGTCGAGGGCAAGCTTTCCGCCGGTGAACAGGCTCTCGCCATCTTGGAGGAACTGCAGGCAGGCATGGCCATCGTCGGGGAGCGGTTCGAGGGCGGGGAGTACTTCCTCTCCGAGCTCATCTACGCCGCTGACATCTTCAAGAAAGCCGGAGTCCCCCTGCAGGAGGAGCTCAGGAGCGCGGCGCAGAAGAAGCTCGGCACCATGGTGCTGGGCACTGTCAAGAACGACATCCACGACTTCGGCAAAGATATCGTGGCGACCATCATGAGCTCAAACGGCATCCAAGTGGTAGACCTCGGGGTCAATGTGGAACACGAGAGGTTCGTGGAGGCCATCAAGGAGCACGAGCCCGAGTTGGTGGGCATGTCGTGTCTCCTCACCACCGCTTTCGACGATATGAAGGAGGCCATCAGAACCATCAGTGAGGCCGGCCTTCGGGACCAGGTCAAGATCCTCATCGGCGGAGGTCCGGTGGATGAAGCCGCAGCCGACTACGTGGGCGCCGACTATTATTGCAAAACCGTTCAAGACGGAGTGATCACCGCCAAAAATATCCTGGGGGTGAGCTAGATGGCAGAGACGACGGGAATGGCGCCAAACCCTCTCTTCTTGGAGCGCATGGCCCGACTCAGGACCGCAGTCGCCTGTGGCACGCCGGATCGGGTGCCGCTGTCCCTGGTGATGGACACGTTTGCCGCCAAGACCATGGGTGTGAAGTTTTCGGAGTTCGCGACCGATGTCGATCTGGCCGGTCAGACCATGCTGGCCGCGCTTGAGAAGTTGGGCGATGTGGACTCCCTGCAATTCGCCACGTACGCCCCGGCGGTTCTCGGCCTGCTTTGGCTCGCTCCCATGAAATTGCCCGGGCGTGACCTACCTGAAGACAGCTTATGGCAGATGGACGAGCAGGTGCGTATCCAACCCCAAGACTACGATCGCATCGTGCAGATGGGATGGGGTCCCTGGTTCGGGCAATACATCGGCAAATACCTGGGGGAGGCGGCGGCGGCCGGTCAAGCCCTGCAAGAGGCGGGGCCGCGCTGGGTCCCCGAATACATGAAGCGGGGCTACGTCATCTTCTCACCCCTGACCGTCGACCACCCCTACGAGCACCTGTGCGGTGGCCGCACGGTCAAGGAGTTCACCCTCGACCTCTTCCACATGCCCGACAAGGTACAGGCGGCCATGGACGTGATCATGGCCGAGAAGCGCGAACAGACTCGGCAGATGGTTCGCGCGGTCGGCCCGATCGGCTATTGGGTGGGCGGCTGGCGGACCGCGCCCGAGTTTCTCTCGCCCCGCTTGTGGAATCGCTTCGTCTGGCCGTATATGAAGGAGCTTGTCGAGATCGTGGCCGAAGAGGGGGGCACCCCGGTACTTCATTACGACGCCAACTGGGACCGCGAGATCGAACGCCTGGGAGAGCTACCGGCGCGCAAGTGCGTTCTGGCTCTGGACGGCAAGACCGATATCTTCAGGGCCAAGAAGATCCTCGCCGGGCACATGTGCATCCTCGGCGACGTGCCGCCCGCGCTACTCACGCTTGGTACCGTCGATGGCGTTCGGGCTTACTGCGACCGACTGCTGAACGAGGTTGGCCCCGATGGCCACATCATGGCCATGGGCTGCGCGATCCCGCCCGATGCCAAGTTCGAGAACGTCAGGGCCATGGTCGATTCGGTACAGGGATAGCGGCTGGGCGTCCGGTCTCTCGTGTCGACCGCGCTCCCGTGAGATCAGCCAAGGCTCGTGCATGGGCCGCGGTGCGTGCATGGCCGTGTGTCCGTTCGGCCCGATCTCCCCGGACAAGGGATCTAGCGCTGATCGAGGACAAGCGTGTCCCGGACGCGACTTGCTATTGAGCCGACTCGGCTTCGGTCGGGTGGTCCGGTACGGCGATGGAGTCCAGGATTAGGTCCAGCATTCGATTGGAGCGGGTGCCGCACCAGTTCTCCGAGACTCCCATCAGGTGAGTGATGTCCTCGGCCCAACCCCGGCTGACGATCATCCACGCCGTCTGCTCGGGATCGGCTTCCTCTCGGATGGTGCCCTGCGCCTGTCCTTCCCGCACGATGTCCGCCATCTCGCCCACAAGGCCGAGTATCTTGGCTCCCAACGTCTCCCGCAGACCCTCTTCCTGCGGCGCGGCGATGAACTCGAAGAGCGCGAACACCGACGAGTCGCTCTCGGACGCCACCAACTCGGTGTGGCGGTGGCCAAGATCGCGGAGACGTTCGAGGGCGTTTTCCTGCTTGTTGGGATAACGATGAGGAATCGTGCGCTTCTCAAAAAGCAGTTCCACCGCCGCCAGTAGGATCTCTTTTCTGTTGGCGAAATGAGCGTATAGGGCCGGAGTGGTGATGCCCACTTCGGCAGCTATGCGAGTAAGAGTGGTGCCTCTCACGCCGTATTTCGCCACGGACTCCAGAGTCACGTCGACGATTTGCTGCTTCCTCTCTCCACTCCGCAAACGACTTCGGCCTGCCATGCTGGTACGTTCTCCCTGTCTCATTTCCCCAGGCGCCAAGACATCACCATAACAGATTGCCTGCCGCGCCCTCAGCTTTACAGCTAATGAAGGCCAGCCAGGGTCATGTCAGCAAATGTACGGTCACATATCCGGCCGTCGAGGGGGCGGCGGCTTCCAGTCTCGCAGGCTTTTTACATTTTCATCCACATGATTTACCGGCGCGTTTCGTAGCCTTAACCATGAGTTTCTTGCTCTCCCGTAGCCTCAATAGGCGGAATCGGTCCGCGTTTGTACAAGGCGAGAGAGGAGCGAAGAAATTATGGTAGGACGGCTGAGCAAGGTGACCATCGCCATCGGGGTGCTGCTACTGATGGCCATGGTTCTCGTGGGGGTTCTGGGGACAACCTCGGCGAGCGCTACTTCCAGTGCGAAACCATCGAGCAAACCCTGGTCCTTCGGCGTGATATCAGACACCCAGTGGACCGTCGCCGACGACGGCTTCAACCCCAATACGGTCGCCGCCAACATCATCAAGCAAATCGACGGCAAGTTCGCCCAGTCCGGAGTCAAGTTCGTCGTGGCCGTGGGCGACACGGTCAATGAGGGTAGCAAGGTCAACATCGACACACGCGCCCTTTATGCCCAAGACCTCTACAACGCGGGCATCGGCTTCTATCCCCTCCGGGGCAACCACGAAGTCACCGAGGATCTGAGCTATCACGATTCCGGGTCGGAATTCCGCACCGTCTATCCGCAGATCATGACAGGCGTGAACAACAACACCCCCAAAGGAATCACCACCTCTATCATCCCGGCGGCCGACTTGGCGAACAACGCACCCGCTGGCAAGAGGGGCAAGACCTTCACCGTGGGCACCAACTTCTCCGAGCCCGCGCAGGTCAACCAGGCGAACAACAGCGTGTCGTACTCCTTCCAGTACGCCAACGCCACCTTCGTGCTGCTCGACCAGTTCAACGGCAACTACGACAACAACACCTATTACGACAGCACCATCCCGCAGCAGCAGTCCTGGATCGACGGCGTCCTTTCGAGCCGCCCCGCCAACACCCATGCCTTCGTGTTTGCCCACAAGAACATCCTCGGCGGCAACCACAAGGACAACATGTTCGGCGGACAGGTCACTTCCAACGACCCCGGCGACGGTAGCGGCCTGGATCTCAATGCACTGACCCAAGCGCAGAAAGACGCGCTGACGATGAAGCAGAGCGCGGAAAACACCTTCCTGGCGTCTATGCAGGCCAACGAGGTGGACGTCGTTGTCAGCGGTCACGATCATCACCACTACGAGTCCGTGGTCACCAGCCCCGATGGCGCGAGTAAGGTCCGCCAACTCATCACGCAGTCCGACAGCTCCAAGTTCTATACTCCCGGAAACCCGACCTCGGCCAACGACGCCGCGATCGAACAGGACCTCGGCCGCGTGGGCTACTACATCTTCACGGTCGACGGCCCGAACGTGACCATGGACTACTACGCAGACGTGAACGGTGGAGCCGACTACGGTCTTGATGGCGCCACGTTCGATTTCGAGAAGATCTCCACCTCCACCTACAGCCTGAACGGAACGAGCACCGTGGTGGATCAGACCAAGAGTTACTCGGGGATCAGCGCCAACACCACCCTCGCCGCTTCGATGGAATCGGGTTTCCACGGAACCTCCGTGTCCATCCTTGGCGGGACGAACGGCAGCATCGCGACCACGAACTACGGCAAGAAGCTGAGCCACCAAGTCGACACTGCCTGGACCCCGGGTGATAGGAGCCTGGCCAGCGACATCCTGACACTGAGTGGCATGTCCAGAACCATCGGCAGCGCGAAGACCGATGCTTACACTTTATCCATGACCTACAGCATGAGCGGCGTGGGCATGAACAGTTCGCTGGCAAAGGGCGGCAAGTTCGGCATTCTCACCCAGGATTCCAACGGCAGGTGGATCAAAGCCGTGGACAAGAACTTCGGAACGTCGCAGAAGTTCGTTCTGGGTGCTTGGAACGCCAACTACAAACTGGGCACCTACGGCATCGACCCCATAGCAAACACCGCGTGGGCCGTGCTGAACTACAACAGCAGCTTCGCAGTAGGCTTCGTGGGCACGAGGTAGCGGCATCTAGAAAGTGAGCGATCGCCGAGTCTTTGTTGACCACCGGCGATGTGGGCGGGCCGCCTCCTTTCGGAGGCGGCCCGCAAACGTTTGAGGGAGGCCCTCCCGCGGAGTCTCCGGCGTTCGCTTCGATCCTTACTCCAGGAACGTCATCCTCGTCTTCTCAAGATTGTCGAGGTTCCTTCTCACGGCGATGACGCGCGCTTCCCGTTCCGCCGGATCGAGCTTCTGGAATTCGTCTATCACCTCCACCACGACGCGATCCGCTTCCAGTTTGCAGCGTTCGTAATGGGCCTCGGGACCGCCGTAGAAGCCGCCGGCCTCGCGCTGATCGATGACGAAGTCCATCGAGTCCTGGATCATGGCGACGATCGCAGCCTTGTCGAGAAGTTCCGTCTCGTAGTTGAGCCACTGATGCCACGAGGGCTGCGATAGTGCCTCGACGTACTCCTCCAGGTTCTTGTACAGAAGCTTGTACCCGCACGCCTCGGGGTCGTCGAACGCTCGCGAGCCTGGATCGAGGACTATGGGGCCCAGAACCTGCCCGCCGATGGCCACGTTCTCGTCGATATCTTCGAATAGGCCTCGCTCGAGTGCAGCCTGGTTGAGGGCATCGAGTTCCGCCCAGAGTTCCCAGGTTTCCCGTATTTCGAACTCGGTCTCGCCGGCGAGGCCGACCGAAAAGAAGTTGGTGATCGGAACCCTATACTTCAAGCAGAGCTTGACAGTAGCCAGCACTTCCTCGTTGGTATAGCGCCGCCCGAGCTTTCCCCGCACGCTGTCCGAGCCGGTGTCTGGGCACAAATGAAGAATCACGTTCCTGCTGATGCTGGCGACGTCGCGGATGAAGGTTTCGTCGGCCGGGACGAGGAGGTCGAAAGACAATCGCTCGAACTGGGGCTTCTCTCGAATGAGGAGATCGCGCAGTTCGTGCCAATATGCCTCGCCGGCCATTCGCGGGTCCTGGTAGAGACCGATATGCCGGACGTCTTGGGCAACCAGGCGCTTGATGTCGGCCACCAGTTTGGCGGGACTGCGGAAGGCGGGACGGGGCATCCCGAAGTGCTTTTTGTAGGAGTAGGCCGATCCGCCGCAGATGGTGCAGTCGTAGGCGCAGCCCCGGCAGACCACCAGACTCCAGCGGTTGGCGGAGCCCGGGATGTAGACCGAAGTCTTCGGCTCCAGCAGGTCGAGACGGGTGAAATCGAAATCGTCGAGGTCTCGGCTGGGCTCCATGAGGGGGGTTACGACGATCGCGCCTTCCCTCGACCGGTAGGTGAGGTTCGGGGTGGGAGTCAGCCTGCCGTTCGACTGGTGGGCGCGTACGAGTTCCAGCAGCGGCTTCTCGGCTTCGGCTCTGATCACGGCATCGACGAACCCGTACTTCTCGATGATTTCCTCGTGGAAACAGGTGGCTGTGAGTCCTCCCATGATCACGAGAGAATCGGGGTGTATCTCCCTGCATAGGCGGGCGATCTCGAGCGCTCCCTGCGCGTGCTGTTGAAAGCTCATACCAACACCGAAGATGGGGGCGGACAGGCCGCGCAGATGGTCTTCCACGTCGAAGTCCGGGATCGTAATCATGCGGTCGCACACGTTGTCGACCACCACCCGATAGCCGTGTCTGTCCAAGTACTCGGCGATGCTCAACATGCCGATGGGCACTTTGTTGAACTGCACGCCCTCGGGTGTCCGGCCCATCGCCCCCGGGAAGAGCGGGGTGAAGCGGAAGTCGTAGACCGCCGGAGGGTGGATCAGTATCACGTCGTATGCAGGCATTATCGTCCCGAGGTCGAGGGTTGTGCAGGCATCACATCATACCCCGCTCCCTCGGACGGCGCCACGGCGGAACTCCGTGCACCCAGACGGAGCAGGAAACCCCTCTCCGGCAGACGAATGAAAGACGGATGTATAGACCCGAGCGGGACGCAGGGGAGATTCGATGGACCAGGGGGATGTCAAAAAGGTGGAGGGGGACCGGGTACGTTCACTGTCCACATCGGTGGCGGAAGCTCTGGGCATTCCGGCCTATACCCTGCGAGGCCAGGCGGAGTTCGGCTGGGCGGGAAAGTACATCTTCCGTCGCCTATTCTCGGAAATGTTCGGAACGTTCCTCTTGGTTTTCGTAGCTACCGGCGGAAGAGTCGTCAACGCACGTTTCGGTGGGGACGTCATCCCAGAGGCGGCGTTGGTGGTCGCTCCCGGGGTCATGGTCATGTCGATCATCCTGTTCATGGGGTCGGTCTCGGGCGCGCATCTCAATCCAGTGGTCAGCATCGCCTTCGCGATGAGGAACGACTTCGCCTGGAAGCGGGTGCCCGCGTATGTCGCCGCCCAGTTGGCCGGGGCCGCTCTGGCCATGGAATTGGTGCTCCTGCTCCTGGGAAGGTATGGCTCCGCGGGATTGACCCTTCCGGGAACGGGAGTGAGCGCGCCCCTCGCGATGGCCTGGGAGATAGTGCTCACCACCGGTCTAGTGAGCGTTGTTCTGGGCACGGCCTCCGGTGCGCAGAACGTGGGCTGGGGCGCGGCTATCGGTGTGGGCGGCTTCGTCGCTTTGGCCGGGCTGTTCGGCTCTCCGGTGAGCGGCGCCTCCATGAACCCGGCGCGATCGCTGATGCCGGCGATCTTGGCTGGCGACTTCACGGCCTGGTGGGCCTATGTGGCGGGACCTTTCGTCGGAGCTCTGATCGCTGTGGGCATTGCCTATGCGTTGCGCGGCGCAGGGGGTGGGGTGATAGGGCGCAGGGCGGGTTCGGGCACCCTGGGGGAGTTGTGGCAGCCCGGACCGCTGCTCGCCGACCATCCCGGCGTTCTCGAGTCCAAGATCGGGACCGCCGGAGAGGAGAGGCCGTAACCCGCGCTCTCCAATAATCCGCCGCGAGTGTGGAAGCCCGCGTGCCTGGGAAGGTACGGTTCATGCGTAGAACGTTTTGGTCTCCAGTCGTTGCTCACCCGGTTAGGCCGGCCGCGGTGTTCTCCGTCCTGCTGCTGGTCTCACTGTGGACGCTTGCGTGTGGGGGTGGCAGCAGCACGACTTTGACCGTTTCGAGTTCCACCACCACGACTTCGACCGCCGGTGGCGCGACTTCCACGTCGTCGGTGAACACGACGAGCGCTTCGGTCTCAACCACCGTCACCTCGCCTTCGGGAAGCGCCGACTGGCCCACCTACCACCACGACGTGGCTCGCAGCGGGGTGTCTTCGGACCAGCAGGCCCTTGGCTCGGTCAAGGCGGCCTGGACTTCCGCCTCTCTCGACGGGAATATCTATGCGGAACCTCTGGTCGTCGGTGGACGAGTCATCGTGGCAACCGAGGGTAACTCGGTCTACGCCCTCGACGCGAGCACGGGGCAGACGGTGTGGACGGCGTCGCTCCGCGCGCCCGTGCCCGGGGGCGCGCTTCCCTGCGGCAACATCGACCCTTCCGGAATCACCGGAACGCCCGCCATCGACGTGGCCGCCGGCACGATCTACACGGTCGCCTTTCTCAAGGCGAGCATGCAGCACGAACTATTCGCCCTCGATCTGCAGACGGGGGCCGTCCGCTGGCATCGTCCGGTAGACCCGCCGGGGCTCTCGCCGCTGGTGGAGCAGGAACGGGGCGCTCTAACTCTCTCCGGAGGTCGCGTCTACGTGCCGTTCGGTGGTCTGAACGGCGACTGCGGGCAGTACAAGGGAGCCGTGGTGTCGGTCGCGGCCGACGGGAGCGGCAATCTGACCTCGTACATAGTGCCCACCAGCCGGATGGCCGGGATGTGGAACCCCGCCGGTCCGGTGGTGGACGGCAACGGCGACCTGTGGGTGACCACCGGCAACAGCGAGTCGAGGAGCACGTTCGACTACGGTGACGCGGCCATCAGGCTCAGTCCGCAACTGCAGGTCCTGGATTATTTCGCCCCATCCAACTGGGCCGCTCTCAATGCCCGCGACCTGGACCTATGCAGTCTCAACCCCGTCTTGCTGCCGAGCGGCCGTGTGCTGGTCATGGGCAAAGACGGGGTCGCCTACCTGCTCGACGCCGCAAATCTGGGCAAGGTAAGCGGGGGTCTCAACTCGGTCGACGTAGGTTCGAGATCCTACGGTGGAGCGGCCACGGACGGCGGGTCGGTGTTCGTGCCCTGCACCAGCGACCTGGTGGGTCTGACCATCAGCAACGACAAGATCGCCGTGGCGTGGAAAGTCTCCGGCGGGGCCTGCTCGCCCATAATCGCGGCGGGCGCGGTCTGGTTCCTCGGATACGACGGAACCCTCAAAGCGGTGGATCCCCAATCCGGCGCAGTCAAGTTCAGCACCAAGCTAGGTAGTCCCGTGACTCGCTTCATCTCGCTGGCCGCGGCAGAGGGGCGCTTGTTCGTGCCGGAGGGCGCGAAAATCACAGCCTTCAGCCTGCGTTAGGGTGCTGCTGAAAGACGAAACCACGGCTGCCAAGACACGCCGGCCGGCACGATGGAGCGCCCAAATACCATCACTAGTTAGGCCAAGGACTGGTAAAGGTAAGTGAAGCAAACTTCCATTTGCCTTCCACTTTGGCGTATTCACAGTCGTAACGGCCTGCCATGTATCTCTTCACGCCGCCTTCATCATTGGGAATGAAGATGTACATCAACCAGTGTCCGGTGGCTTTCTCTCCATCTACCGTCAATACCGGCTGCACGGCGAAGTGGGCGTCTCGGCTCTTGCCCGCATTCAGCTTAGCTATGACATCCGTGAAGAGCCGGTATATCTCTTCCTTGCCTGTCCGTTTCTCATGTATGTCTGCGGTAGCGTGCTGAGCAAAGCAGTCGGCCATTTCACGCCATTGCTGGTTGTTTAGATAGAATACGTACTCGTTATGCAGATTTAGTATCTGCAGTGTGGACTCGACGTCGTTAAGTCTCTTTTCCACCTGCTCCAAATTCATTGCTGTACCTCCATCGTATGTAGTACCGTCATTTGGAAATACCGGGAAATTATTTCACGAGTTTGAACGTCCGACGGCCTCGCGCGGGTTCCGGTCGGCGCGCCGCTCACGGGCGGTTTGGTCTCCGCGGGCTTCCCTTACCCGGGCTCATCAGTCATCATCGGGAAATGTGTGATCATTGCATGCAGCACGGAGCCGGTGGCAAGTGGTATCTCAACGCCACCAACTACTCCAATGAGGTCGCGGAGAAGTACAACCTGCGCGAGTTCCTGTTGGAGCAGTACACCAACTTCGAACAGATCTCCGTCCGCAAAGTGGGCGGCTTCTCCCCGGTGGGGATGGATTACACCTTTCGCATGCCCATCATCGGGCGGGTGGTGAAGATGATGGCCGAGCGCATGCTCCACAGCCGCAAGACTCCCACCAACCCCTTCCGTCCGGACGGGCATATCGGGCAGGTGGTGCCGCTGGAGGACGCCGAGGAGATCCTCCGTCACTGCGCCGCCGAGCCTATCATCGAGAAGAACTGCATGTGCCGGTACATGAGTCGAGGAGTGAAGGAAGCCTGCTGCATCAACTTCGGGGTGATGTCGGAGATTATCGACAAGCTGCCCCGCTTCGTGCCGGAGAAGGAGAAGTTTCACCTCAGCCGCGACGAGGCCATCGCCCGTTTTCGGGAGCACAACAACAAGGGCTACATCGGCACCATATGGTACGGACCCTTCCCGTACATCAACAACCTCTGCTCCTGCGAGAATCCCGAGTGCGCCGGGATCCGTCCCCGCGTGGATTTTGGGATCAAGTCGATCTACAAAGCCGAGTACCTCATGGATCTCAACGACGCGGCCTGTATGGGTTGCGGGGCCTGCGTGTCCGCCTGCCCGTTCGGTGCTATCTCCATGGATAAGGGCTTGGATCGCCCGGTTGTGGACCTGGAAAGCTGCTACGGCTGCGGGGTGTGCCGTCACGCCTGCCCCACTGGGGCGCTGTTCCTGGTGCCGCGCGATCAGGTGCCGGCGTTCGCGGGAAAGTACTAGCCACATGGGGCACCGTACGCGGATCACCGTGGACTACCAGCGCTGCGGCGACGGCAGGGGCGTCGACCCCAGGGAATGCGGACTCTGTCTTCGCGCCTGCGATCCGGCGGTCTTCCTGCTCCACCAGACGCTCGGGGCGCGCGAGCTCGATCCGTTCGATCCGCAGATCTGGCGGGTTACTCCGCTCTGGCCTTCCCTATGCACGCGATGCGGCGCGTGCGTGACCGTATGCCCGCAGGGCGCCATCGCGGTGAAGTAGTATGAAACACGACTTCGAACGCTGCACCGTGATCGGCGGGGCGGGGATGCTGGGCCACGAGATCGTCCGGCAGCTCGTCGCGGCCGGCAAGCGGGTGCGGGTCCTCGACCTCGAGCCCGTTCCGGAGCGATGCTGCGACTCCCTTATCGGGGATATCCGCTCGACCGACCATGTGCGCTCCGCCTGCGAGGGCGCCGACGTGGTGTTCCAGTGTGCGGCCGCCGTCTGGAAGGCGGGGACTCCTCGTCACCTCTACGAGGGAGTGAACGTGGACGGCAACCGAAACGTGGTCGAGATCTGCGTCGAACTGGGCATCCGCCGTTTGGTCTACACGAGCACCATCGACGTGGTGGTGGATGGGCGTCGCCCCATCGTCGACGGAGACGAATCCCTGCCTTATCCCAAGCGCCTTCCCCGCGAGCCTTACTGCCGCACCAAGATCCTGGCGGAGCAGCTGGTCCTGTCGGCCAACGGTCCCGAATTGGCCACCTGCGCCCTGCGCCCGGTGGGGATGTACGGTCCTCGCGACCGCTACCACCTGGGCAACATCCTGGCGATGGCGCGCAAGGGCAACAAGATCCGCCTGGGGAATGGTAAGGCCCGCTTCAGCCACGCCTACTCCGAGAATGTGGCACACGCTCACATCCTCGCGGCGGAGCGGCTGCTCCCGGGATCTCAGGTGGCCGGTCGGCCGTACTTCGTGGGCGACCACTACCCGGCCGACAACTTCTTCGACTTTCTCGAGCCCTTCTTGCAGGAACTCGATCTGCCCGTGCCCACGTGGAGCATCCCGTACCCCGTCGCCTACGGGCTCGCCTGCGTCGCCGAACTCGTTGCCCCCAAGTCTAACTTCAACCGCTTCTCGGTCATCCAGACCTGCATCGACCACACGTACCGCCACGATCGTGCGGAGGAGGACTTCGGTTATGAGCCGATCGTCTCCCGCGAGGAAGCTTTCCGGAGGACGCTGGCGCACATCCGCGAAGCCGGCTGAGTTGGATTCCGACGGGCCGATAGCAGCGTCCCGTGCGGCCCGCGTCATTCTCGGCCTCGGTGTGCTCGGTTACACCGGTTTCTACATGGCCTGGGCCATCTGGAACTTCGATCACCTCGGCACGTACGGCTTCGATCTCGGCATACACGACCAGGCGGTCTGGTTGCTGAGCAGGGGGCACTGGCCCTTCGTGACCATATCGGGCAACAACTATTTCGGCGATCATCTCTCCTGGATCATGTTCGTCTTTGTGCCCCTTTACTGGATCGTGCCGAGCGCCAAGGTCCTGCTGGTCGCGCAGTCACTCGCCCTGGGGCTGGCGGGCATCCCCGCGTTCCTCGTGGCCAGGCTGAAGCTTCGCAGCGAGTGGCTCGCCTGCGGTATCGCCTGGGTGTACTTCCTCAACCCCTACATCGGGTGGGCCAACACCGAGCAGTTCCATCCCGACGTGTTCGAGGTGGTGCTGATATTCCTCGCCTTCCTGTTCGTGCTCCGCCGGCGATGGCGCCTGTTCCTCGTCATGGTCACGCTGGCAATGCTGGTCAAGGAGGACGTTCCGATCTTGATCTTCGGCATCGGCGTTTGGATCGCGGTACTCTTCAATCGAAGGGTCGGGATCTTCACGGCCGCGTTGTCGGCGTTGTGGCTCTTCGTCAACTTCCGCTTCCTCATACCCATGCTCAGCAGCTCCGGCTCCCTCGCCGGCTACGTCTCCATGCACGCCGGTCGCATCCCCTTTGGAGGATTGCGCGGTTTCATGCGCACCCTGGTCACGAAGCCCTGGCGGGTGGTCTCCGCTTTCTTCGGCGGGGGTCGCTCCGTCTACTACCTGCAGGTCCTCGGCCCCCTGGGCTTTCTTCCGTTCCTGTCGCCCTCGACTCTGGTGGCCGTGATCCTGCCGCTCGTCGCCAACGGGCTGAGTACCTTCGGGTATCAACATATGATCAAGTATCACTACGGTACGTTGGTGGTGCCCGCCCTGCTGGTGGCGGCGATCTTCGGTCTCGTCCACGGGACTCCGCGGGTGCGGAAGATCCTCGTAGGTTTCATGCTGGTCACGGCCGTGGTCGGGCTCTATCTCTGGGGCCCGGCGCCGTTGTCGAGGGACCCGGGGGCCTGGGAAAGGTACCCGGCCGCCTATATCCAGACGGTTCACGACGCCATCGACATGATCCCGGCAGACGCGGTGGTCGCGGCCGACTTCCACTACGTCACGCAAATGGACCATCGGGTCGAGATCTACGAGTTCCCCAATCCCTGGTATCTACTGAACTGGGGGAGTGGCCACAACATAGGGCAGACATTGCCGGAGCGCGTGGCCAGCGTGGAGTACGTCCTGGTCTCCCGCACCCTCAATCCCCGGTCGCAAAGCGTCCTCAACCTGATCATGGAGTCCGGCCACTTCGAGACGGCGTTCGATCGGGACGGCGTGCTCTTGCTCAAGCGTTCGCAGCCGGGGGCCTGGCTCGGCCCCTTGCGAGTGGGAGCCTAAAGGGCGGCTCCCGAGACCGCGCGGCAGTCCCAGGCGTCGATCCCCAGCCCCTTGGCGCTGGAGAATGCGACCGACGTTCCCCCGAGCTTCAGGGTCGCCGCATCCGCAGACACCTCGATCGACAGGGGCTCCTCCGGGTGGCGAGTCCCCAGGACGTTCGCGAGCAGCACGGCCTTCTCCACCCCGTCGCCGCGTCCGTAGTTCCATACCTCGTCGGGTTGGGCCAAGCGTCGCGGCTCGTCGTAGATGGACTCGTCGGGCAGGGCCCGAACGGCGGCGATGACCGCAGCGTCGTCCATGTCGGCCGTGGCCGCCAGCGACACCGGGCTGCGCTCCAGAGCCGCCTTCAGGAAGGGGGCGGGCTCGGTGCGGCCGAGGTCGCGGTAGGCGTAGAAGGCGAGGTCGGCCAGCTCGTTGGTCTCACGAATCGTCTCCAGCCGGGCGATGACCTCCTCCCGCCCCATGTCCGCCGTCAGCGCCAGAGGCGTTCGGTAGCAGGCTAAGGTCTTGGTCGCTGCATCCGGTAGACGCGGTTCCGTCCAGCAGAAGTGACGCAACCCCTCGATGGCGTCCTGACCACTGGGGCACGACGCCGCCACGTCCTCCACGAAGCGGGCGAAGCCTTTCTCCGTACGGAGATCGTAGGGATGCTCGCTCACGAGCTTCTCCAGATCGTCCAGGATGATGCGGTCCTTGAGCGGATTCGACTCGAAATCCTCCCCGGCCACCTCCATCATCAAGCGTTCGCGGGTGTCGTCGTTGAAGCGATACGGGCAGTCGTATTCGTAGGCCAGGAGCTTCTCCACGGCGATGTAGCGGTTCACGCCGAAATTGTTCCACCGTACCTGGAAGCATTTCTGCACGTTACCGCTGTGCCGCACGAAGTTTCCCAACAGTTCCGGAGTCAGTGGGGTGCGAAGAAACCGTTCCAGCTTGGTGCGAAAGCGCTTGAAGGCCTCGGGCTCGATGGTCGCCTCCGGGAACAGCAGGTGGATGTACCCGGTCTCGTGCGCCACCACGGTCACACGCTCGTTCTCCAAGGCGCGCCGGGCCTGGGCGGAGAGGGCGGTGCCGTTGAACCACATGGTCTTGGTCACCAGACGGCGGTTGTTGGTGAGGATTCCAGTGCCCGTGTCCACGAAGTTCTGCGAGTGCAGGGGAGTGGCCATGAGAAAGATCTCGCTGAGGGGAATCCGCGCCACGATGAAGAGGGCCGCCGCGTACAGCGCGGCCAGGGAGACGCATTCTCCGGCTCCGGCGGGGTAGCCGGGTTTGTGGCAGAAGGCGTCCATAGCCTCCACGGTCTCCGTCTTCCAGTAGGGGATGACCTCTCCCTCGTACTTGTCCAGACCGAAATGGGTACGGATGTCGATATCGAAGTAGTACTTGTCGCCCTCGTATCCGAAGAGAGCGTTCGATTGGGCGAGCGCATCCGGATCCACGTAGTCCTTGAACCGGGCCATCTCCTGGGATTTGGAGGTGAGACCCCAGGTGTCGAGGTCGAGGTTGAAAGAGTAGTGGTCCATGACGTACTGCTTGAGCCGCTGGATGCGGCGATAGGGGGTCATCTTCTCCATACCGGAGAACCAGGGGTCGTCTCGCCAGCGCCAGATGCGCGGAGACATGATGTTGGCCAGCAATAGGCCGTACATCAGTTGGGGGAAGATGAACACCTCCATGTCGGAGAGCGTCACCGCTGAAGACCTGAGTTCTGCTGTACGTTTGTCCATATGGACCAGGATACACCGACTGAGGCCTCTTCTAAACGGCCTTGTTTAGCTATTGCTCCGAGGGTACAAAAGGTACATGAGAAGGAGTCCGCGATGGCTTCGGTCACCGCCAAAGAGCGAAAGATCATCCCAGCGACGTGCTTGGTCGGGTGCAATACGGGAACGAGCGCGTCGCTGTCACGCGTTATGGTAAGGAAGTAGCCGTAGTGGTCCCGATCGAGGATGCTCGGTTGCTCGAACGGCTGGAGGACCTCATCGACGCTGAGGATGTGCTCGAAGCCATGGCGGAGGCCGAACGTGAGGGCACCATTAGCCTGGACGAGCTACGCGAGAAGCTTCACCGGCAGAGGTAGATGGTCTTGGACAAGTTGGCCGAGCTGGGGAGGGAGCCCCGTCCGAACGACTGCCGCAAAATCCGGGGATTGCCCGCTCGCTACGAAGTCTATCGGGTAGAGCTGGGAGGTAGCCATCGGATCCTCTATCAGATCAAGGATGAGGCCGCGTGGATTCTGGTGGTGAAAGTGGCAGACCGCAAGGACGTGCATGGCGGACTGCTTCACTCCGAGCTGTGCGGCCATGGCACGCTGAGTGAATCCGGCCTCGATACGGGTTGCAATGAGAGCCGAACGGAATTCGAATTGTGGGCGGGTGGCCTCTCTAAGAGCCAGAAACTCAGGGTCTTCGGGCTTCCATCTGGGCGAGATGTTCTTTCCATTTCATGTCTACCCTATCCTCTGCAAGTAGTCAGTCATGCGCCGGTTAGCTGTCTCCCGTTATAACACCCTAGTTATCACGGTCTCGCCGATATCGGACCCGGCGCCTCATGGAGCGGCGGGGGCACAGGAGCTAGTAAGAAGCCCAGCGCCAGTGGGAATCCAGCCTCGCGGCGACGGGGACGGTTGGAGGCAGGATACGGCCTTGACTGCCGTCCTCCTTTGGCGTACGCTTTGCCGTACGCATAGGGAGGTAGACATCGTGACAGCTATTAGTGCAACCGAGGCTCGCAAGCGGCTCTATAAGCTTCTGGACGAAGTGTCGAGTTCACACGATCCCATTGAGATCACAGGACCGCGCAGCAGCGCCGTGCTCGTTTCGGAGGACGACTGGCGCGCCGTCCAGGAGACGCTCCACCTGGTCTCGATCCCTGGCATGCGCGAATCCATTCTCGAGGGTATGGCCACCCCGGTCGCCGAGCTGGAAGACAAGCTGGACTGGTGAGCTGGCGGCTCCTCTATACAAGACAGGCCCAGAAGGACGCGAAGCGTCTCGCTGCCGCCGGTCTTAAGGAGAAGGCTCAGGAGCTTCTTCGCCTTCTCGAGGAGGACCCTTTCCAGTCTCCGCCCCCTTACGAGAAGCTGGTGGGAGATCTGAGCGGCGCGTTCTCTCGGCGCCTGAACATCCAGCACCGGCTGGTCTATCAGGTGCTCGAGGAGGAGCACACTGTCAAGGTGTTGAGGATGTGGACCCACTATGGGTAGGAGAGAGTCTCAATGAAACTCCTGGTCACAGGCGGCGCCGGCTACATCGGCGCCATCACCACCCGCCGGCTTCTCGATGCGGGTCACGAGGTGACCGTGCTCGATACCCTGGAGAAGGGCTTTGCCGTGGCCGTCGATTCCCGCGCCGAGTTGGCGGTAGGTAGCCTGGGCGACGTTGCCCTTCTCGACCACGTCCTACCCGGCGTCGACGCGGTCATGCACCTGGCCGGCTACATCGAGGTGGCCGAGTCGCAGGCCCGTCCCGGTCGCTACTTCCAGAACAATGTGGCAGCGCCTCTGGTCATGCTCGAGGCCATGGTGCGTCACGGGGTATCGGGACTGGTATTCTCGTCCACGGCCGCGGTCTACGGCGAGCCCGAAGTCGTACCCATCCAAGAAGACGCGCGCCTTCTTCCGGTGAACGCCTATGGCGCTTCCAAGCTCATGTTCGAGCAGCTGCTCGACTGGTACGGGCGGATCCACGGACTAAGGAGCGTGCGCTTCCGCTACTTCAACGTGGCCGGCGCCTGGCCGGGAGGGGCTCTCGGAGAAGCGCATCAACCGGAGACGCACATCATCCCCAGGGTGCTCCTGGCCATGGCCGGCGGCAAGGCCGAGTTCGAGGTCTACGGCAGCGACTATCCCACGCCCGACGGCACCTGCGTACGCGATTACATCCACGTCCTCGACCTGGCGGAGGCCCACCGACTCGGGCTGGAGAGGGTCGGCGGAGGGGGCGGGAGTGCGGTGTTCAACCTGGGCAACGGGCAGGGATACTCCAACCTTGAGGTGGTGCGCACCTGCGCGCAGGTCACCGGCCGCGACGTGAAGGTGACCATGGGGCCACGCCGGCCGGGCGATCCGGCCACGCTCATTGCCTCCAGCGCCCGGGCGACCGACGTGCTGGGATGGAGGACCGAGCGCGGGGCGCTCGAAGAGATGTTGCAGGACGCTTGGGACTGGCATCGAGATAACCGGCCACGGGAAGGTGCGATATGAAGGAAGAAGGCTTTGCTGCAGACCCTCTTACCGACCTTTACAACCGTCGGTACATCGTGCAGGAGCTTGAACGCCACATAGAGATCTACAAGCGGTACGGTCGCCCTTTCGCGCTTCTCCGGATCCGTTTCGACAATCTCAAATGGATCAACGACACCTTCGGCGACGGGGGTGAGGACTCCGTACTCCAGCACCTCGTGGCACTCATGGAGGTGAACGTACGCGACGTCGACATTGCCCGCAGGTATGGGGATGACGAGTTCGTCGTCATCATGCCGGAGACCGATAAGCAGGCGGTCCTGGCCGTTGGGGGCAGGATCGCGAATTCAGTTAGTAGCACCCGCTTCAACATCGGAGACTCGTCGGCCACCGTGGAGGTAAGCTTCCTCGCCGTATCCTGCCCCGAGGACGGAACAGAGGCGGATGCGTTGCTGCAGGCTGCGGCCGGACCGACTGGACCTGAGGAGTAAAGCCCGGTCTCGGGTTGTCGCCGGCCGCATACCGAATCGCCGCATGGGCCGGCGCCACCGTCCATTCTTTGTGACGGTCATCAAACCTTGTCTTCAAGCCATGACCGTCGTGCGCTTGCTCGCCCTTGTACCTGCCGTAGGCGTGTTCGTATCGCGGGCCAGCCTGCACCCTGGGGGCGCATCATCGTCTGAAAATGTTCCTGCAGATGATCCCCACCGATGCCGATGAAGGAATCATGAGCAGAGGCAGAAAGATACTGTCGCGGACTGGGACGGCTTCCCTGTGCTTGGTCGTAGCCTTGGCCGCGATTCTGCTGGTGCTCCAGGCCTTCGCGAGCAACGGAAAGGCCCTGCCGGGCGGATACCGGCCTCTTGTGGTGCTGTCGGGCAGCATGGAGCCGGCCATGCCCGTGGGAAGCATCGTCCTCACCAAGAGTGTCGAGCCGGACCGCGTCGAAACCGGAGATATCATCACCTTTGCCCTCACCTCCGACATGACCGGGCGGTCGCAACCATTCGCCACTCACCGGGTTGCACAAGTAATCGATGGGAAGACGGGTCGCAGCTTCGTGACCAAGGGTGACGCGAACAGCGTACGGGACGCCATTCCGGTGCAGGCGGGACATTTGGTAGGAAAGGTCGTCCTCATCGTGCCGTTCGTCGGTTATCTGACGCGCTTTGTCCAGAGTTCGCTCGGGCTGATCCTCATGATCCTCCTGCCTGGAGCGATACTTGTCATCTGGGAGGGGATCGATCTGGTGAGGCGTCGCACGAAGCTGCCTCAGACGGTCGCGCTGGTCCTCGTGGTTCTCGCACTCTGCTTCCTCGGCGCCTCCCAGGCGGGCATGGCAGCCGGCAACGGGGGCCAAAGTCTTACGCACGCCGGCTCCACCACGGTTCCGGCGTCAGTTGGCAACCCCTCAGGGAGCCTCACGCCGAAAATAGGGTGACACCCAAACCCACCTGATCTTTCTCCCCGCCTCGGGCCGTCGCCATCAGCAAACAGATGAGCCAACGAATGGCGTCAGCAAAGGTTGCTGCCAATCCTTGTTACAGCAGTGCAAAAATTTGCGCAAATTCCAACAAAATGTTGACATGCGGGTAGCGCGGGTGGTATGTATGAACAGGTTGCCGCGAGGGGTGGCAATTATCCGCTTCCTTAGGGGCTTTACGCCGGGTGCTGGCTGCGCCCGAGGTGAGCTTCTGCGCGGTTAAAACAAGAGCTTCGACTGCGAATGGGGCAGTCCCAGCTCCCTCGAGCAGAGCCTAGGGGGGTGATGCTGCAAGATCCGATTCATCGTTGCGCCTCATGAAGCAAGTCTTTCGCATTAGGTATTCGACGTTTATCGTGCGATTTCCTTTGGGGCGGTTGGCTAGCACCATGCGCACGAGAGGAGAGAGGAAGAGTTTTCCATGAAGAAGATCCTTTTCAGCATCTTGATAATTGCCGTCATCGCGGCCATCGCGGCTGGCGGGACCATGGCTTACTTCAGCAGCACGAACAGCATCGCGAGCACTTTCGGTACGGCCACATTCGACGTGGCGATGAGTAGCGGCACCGTGCCGCTGGCGTTTGACAAGCTCATACCGGGTGTCCCCAAAGTCCAGTACGTCATCGTGGCAAACAACGGCGACGTGGCCGCCTGGTGCAAGGCGAGCTTGGCGGACGGGTACGGGTCCGACGCACTGCTCAACGCTCTCCAGGTGAAGGTCACAGTGCTGGCCGCGGCTAACGGCGGCGGCAACTACCCAGGTGGCAGCGTGAACTACGTCAGCTACGACGGTCCGCTGGTCGGTCTTCACTTTGATAACGTGGTCGCTGGCAACCCCATCCTGCCGGGGCAGTGGGGCAAATACATGATCGAGGTGAAACTTCCCTTCGAAGGCTTCTCTCCTCAAGGCACCGCGGGTTGTAATGTGGTCTTTAATGCCGCCCAATACGACGGGCAAACAACTGGCCCCGTTCAGTGGTAGCAGACTGACCCAACGGGCATTAACCACAGGGTATGAGAACCACGTCGACGAGTCAGCGTGAGTCTCTAGTAGACGCAAGAGGCCTTGGGCCTCTTGCGTCTACACCTCCAAGCTGATAGCTAGTGGAAGAAGCATGATTAAAGCCAAGAGAATCGCGAAGCTGGCCGGCAACGTCCTTCTCTGCGTCATCGTAGCGGCGGCGGTGCTGCTGCTCGTCTTCTACGCCTTCGCGGGCTCCGGCAGGAGCATGCCCGGCGGGGTGCGTCCCCTGATCGTGCTCAGTGGGAGCATGGAACCGAAGATGCCGGTGGGAAGCGTTGTGGTCGCCAAGAGCACGAATCCCACCTCGCTCAAGGTCGGAGATATCGTCACCTACTTCCGCGCGCAGGCAAACGGCTCGAGCACCGGCGTCCTTGTGACTCACCGGATCAAGCAGGTGGTTGGAAGTGGATCGTCGCTCAGCTTCATCACCCAGGGCGACGCAAACAACACTCCGGATGGCACGCCGGTCCTGGCAAGTCAGGTGGTAGGTCGCGTCTTTCTCATAGTCCCCTATGCCGGGTATGTCACGCGCTTCGTGCGCACTCCTTTGGGTCTGATTCTGCTCATTCTCTTGCCCGCGGCCATTCTGATCGCGGGAGAAGTGCGCAACGTCTTTAAGGGGAAGGCGAAGCCGCTCAAAGGTTCCGGCACTATGGTGTTGATGGTCGGATTGGTCGCGGTAGCGGCCTGTCTATGCGGAAATTCCGGGGCGGAGGCATACTTCGCGACCACCAGTTCGGCGCCTGTCACGTTCTCTACGGGCGCGTGGGACACCCCGAATGAGAGCAGCCTTTGTGCCACTCCCGGCCATGCCAAGGCCGTACGGACGTCCAAAGTCCCGTGCGGACCGGCCAGCTTCCAGATCGCCTCCGTCGATCAGTCGGGGGTCATGAAGCTTGACTTCGGCGAGGTAAGTCCCGGGAACACCAACAACTCCCCCGACGTGTTCCGCATCAAGAACACGGGCACGAGCCCAGTGGAAATCAAGGTCGAAGGGGCCGCGGGCTTTGAGGACTTCGTGGTTCGCGTCCGTCTCGACAACCACGACTCGCACATCGTCTTGAAGCCGGGCCAGGAAGTTTCAGTGGAGATCAAGCTTGGCATCGCCCACGGCACGCCCCCCGACGACTACCAGGGAGTCATTCGGATTTCGTTGGTAGGCGGGTCATCCCTTCTGGACATACCGGCGCTCGTGACCGTGACCGGCAAGGGCGGAGGTCCCAAAAAGGACGACATCTCCACCGACGCCGCTCTCGATTCTCTGCCAACGGACGGATCCCCGGGTCAGGATGTCCAGGTTGATCAGGGCGAATCCACGACCACGAGCCTGGAACCCCAGGATGGCGCCGTCTCGGACGAAAGCGGCCAGGACGGCAGCACCACGACCACCCTCGAGCAAGAGGTCCCGGCGGCGCCCGATTCCCAGGCTGCCTTGGACGATCCGGCCGCCCAGAACTAGAACTTCCGCACTACCCCGCCTGTGTTCACCAACTCATGGTCGCGCGATGGGGCCTACCAGAGCCTCGCCGAGCCATAAAAGACCCGGTATCCGGGTATGAGACAGGTGGGTAAGTCGCCGAGGCCGTCAGGCAGAAGAAGGAAGAAGGCGTGCAGTCTCTGCTCGGTCTGCTAGGGATACTTGGGGAACATATCGTCGTCGTCGCCATTTGTGTCGCTGTGCTGCTGGTTTTGGCCGCGGCTTTCTTCGGTCTTCGCAGAGTCAGAGTCTTTCGGAGACTACGCCCGCGCCCGAAGATCTCGGTCGCACCGAAAGCCACTGAGGAGGATGCTCGAGCCCTGCTGCGGGAATGGGCGAGTGACAAGGCGCTCTCGTCCTCTCGGGCCATCGCCACGCCCAAGCCCGGCAAAGAAGTGTCGGCGGAGTCGGGCGAAATCGATCAACTGCTCAAGTTGGCAGACCTGCTCGAAAAGAAACTACTGACCCGCGAGGAGTTCGAGGAGCAGAAGAAACTCCTTCTCGGGCATGACTCCGCCCGTGCGGCCCAGTCATCGACGACTTCGCCTTCTCCTGAGGCCGACGCAGATACCCCCGGGGATGAGCCGTAACGGGAGCAACTCCTCGATCCCGTGCGCGAGCTCGCCCTCGCGTTACGAGGGATCCGTCCAGGAATGCTCCAACCCCTTGACCAGCCTCCAGATAGCTCGATTCAAAGGAACCGGAACGCCCAGTTCCTCTCCCCGATCGGCGATGGCCCCGTTCAAGTAGTCGACTTCCGTTTGCCTCAGCTTCAAGACGTCCATGAGCATGCTCGGATTTCTCTTGCCGGTGGCGGCCGCGCCCTCCGCGATCATTTCCCGCGGATCGCCGTGAAGCACTATGCCCAGCGCCGCGGCCACGGATTCTCCCTCCCGCAGCAACTGCTCGAACAGCTCGCTCGTGGGCCCGAATCGAGCCGCGGCTCCGTGATGTAGTCCGGTCAAGGCGCCCACCGGATTGATGGTGGAATTGAAGATGAGCTTCGTCCATTGTGCTCCCCGGGCATCCTGGAGGGGGACGACGCGCAGGTCGGCCCTGTTCAGGATCGCCGCGAGATTCTCAACCTGAGCATAGGGTGTGCCCGAAGGTTCGAAAGGGCCAATCCAGAGGTTGCTGTAGAACTCGAACCCGGCGTGGCCGGGCTCTCGCAGGTGCGCCGCCATGGTTGTCGCACCTCGGATGACGTTCTCCGCGTATTCGGCAATGATCTCCTCGTTCCCAAGACCATTTTGTACCGAGCAGACCGCGCTGTCCTTGTCGAAGATATGCGAGGTCTGCTCTATCGCGCTACGGGTGTGAGTACTCTTCACTGCGAAGATTCCGTAATCGCAGTGCGGAATGTCCCCGGCTCGACAAGTAGCGTTCAGGTTGACAGTGAAATTTGCGGCGCCGCTGATGCGCAGCCCATGGTCGGCCATGGCGCTCACGTGTTCCTGCGATACGTCGTACGCGTAGACCTCTAGCCCCTGAGTGCGGGCCAGATGAGCGGCAAAAACGCTTCCCAGCGCACCACATCCGACCACACAAATGGTTGCGGCCACCCAAACCTCCTCATATTTGCGCCATGCTGCGCGAAGTTGCGGCCATCCGTTCCTCACCATCCTAGCTCACCTCGTCAAGCGGCGCAGCAGGGTCGTCTTGGCTCGGGACAGTACTGTCGATTATGATGAAGGTCACGAAACCGATCACCCACGCCGGCCCAGAGCCTCAGGTGTGCTGGTGAGGAACGGAGCCCGCAATGGGATCTAGTGAGCCGACAAAGATCAGAGTTCTCCTTGCCGACGATCATCCGTTGATCCGGAAGGCATTGCGGGACACCCTGGAAAAGGAGCCCGATCTCGAAGTGGTCGCCGAGGCGGGCAACGGCGTTGAGGCGGTGGAGTTGACGGAGCAGTATCGACCCGACGTCGTGATCATGGACATCAGCATGCCGGTCATGAATGGCGTGGAAGCGACAAAGCGCATCAAGCAGGCCGACCCCCTCACCCTGGTCTTGATACTCACCGTCGTCACCGACATCAACACGATCTTCAACATCCTGCAGGCGGGAGCGAGCGGGTATTTGGTCAAATCGATCTTTGGCCCGGAGGTCATCCGCACCATCCGGACCCTGATGGACGGTGACTTGGTGTTGGCCCCCAGCGTCTCAGAAGAGCTCCTGAAGTTCGCACTCCGGCACAAGGAAGATAGCGCCCAAGCTGCCCCGTCGGAGTTGACGGGGAGGCTCTCACGGAGGGCAGTCGAGGTGCTTACCGTCGCGGCTCGCGGTCTTTCCAACAAGGAAATCGCGGCAAACCTAGGGATCACCGAGGCCACCGTCAAGGGCTACTTCGTCGAGATCTTCGCGTATCTCAACGTCCGCTCGCGCACCGAGGCGGTCTTTGTCAGCCTGAAGGCAGGTATCCTCAGACTAGAAGATCTCGCCTGACGCCGAATACGGGATGGTCGCCTGAAGCCTCGTGCCCGCCCCGGGGGACGACTCCAAGTGCATCGCGCCCCCCGCAGACAGGATCCTTTGTTCCATGCCGATAATCCCCAGCTTGTTCCGTTCCGCGTACTCGGAGGATCGTGCAGCCTGCTCGAAACCGATGCCGTCGTCCTGGATGTCCAAGCTCAGCTGGTCACCGTCGAACTCCATGGTGACGCTCGCATGCTGAGCCTTGGCATGGCGCTGGATGTTGGAGACCGACTCCTGCACCACGCGGAAGACCGTGACCTCGGCAAGGCTGGACATCTTCTGTGCCTCGCCCTTGACGAGCGTGGTGATCCGGCAGGTGCCCTGTTCAGCGTCGTCCACCAACCATCTGACCCCCGCGACGAGCCCGAAGTTGTCCAGAATGTTGGGGCGCAGATTCATGCTGAGTCTTCTGAGGCTGTCCATGCTCTGAGACAGCCTCTCATTGGCCCACACTATTCCCTTGGTCCGTTCCTGGCCGGGAGAGGATGAGGCGAGAGAATTGAGCTTGTTGGAGACGACTAAGAGCGTCTGCAGAGTGTCGTCGTGTATCTCCTGGGCGATCCTCTGTCGCTCGGCTTCTTGGCTGTCGACGAGCTTGGCGATATAGGTTTGGCGTTCCCTCTCTCGCTCGGCGTAGTTTCTTCTTTCGCCTTCACGCCACCGTCGTTCTCCAGACACGACTGCCGCCAGGAGAACGGGGAGGAAGAGGATCAGCAGGTTGGTGGGCTCGCGCCTCACGCTCCACGATGACAGTTCGGGAACGACCCATATGAGCGCCAGCAACCACGCAAGGACTCCTCCCGGCCATGACATCGCGATGGAACCGTAGATGATCGGGATGAGGAACAGCGTACCGAACAGGCCGTGGGGGATCGTGACATGCTCCACGATCCAGTAGAGATTGGACAGCCAGGGGAAGAGACCCCAGAAACCATGTGTGAACTGAGATTCCCGCCAGGGCCACGCCTGGTACACCACCAGAAGAATCGCCGACAGCAGCAATACGATCCAGAAGTGAGGGTTCCTCGAGGTTCTTCTGGCCAGCCGCCGGAGTTTGGCAACACGATCCTGAGCGATCATGCCCCCATTGTCTCGCCAGGACATCCTATTGGCTACCACTCGAATCCCTCCAGTATCCTTCGTGGGGTAGTCTGCGATAAAGGTATCCCATCTTAAGACCCCCAACCAAAGAAGTTGAAAGCCGCCTTCGGGTTCTGTATGACGGAGGAGGCAAAGTAGAACAGCGTCGGGGACCCTGGGCTAGGGAGGCGCTGCTGTACACCACGCCATCAAGGGGGTCTCACAGGCGGTGTTGGAGGGGGGGCAATGGCTGCGCAATTGGCAAAGAGACCCAGCTCTCTCCCTCATAGTCAACAGGGAGGTGACGCTTAGAAGAGCTGCCGTGTCTTTCTTGGGGCTCATTCACGGAACGCTAGCGCTATATCGAGGAGGGTGAGTAATCGTGAAGAAACTCGTTCTACTGGTTGCATGTCTTGCAATCTTGACTGGACTTCTGGTGGTTGGGTGTGGCGGGCAAGCTGCGACCACTACTTCTGTGTCGACAGGTACGTCTGATTCGACTACCGCATCGACTGCAGGTTCTACCGGTGTATCAACGGATACAACCGTCGCAGCTTCAACTGACGCCACTGTCATCAAACTCAAGTTCGTCAGTGAGAAGCCTCCCACGCACGTCGACATGACGGACAACTTCCCGGGCTTCTTCCAAATGGTGGAGCAAGCCACGAACGGCAAGTACAAGATCGAGGTCGAGTACTTCCCAGTCAATACCATTTTGGCTCCGGCAGACATCTATGACGGAATTGTCAACAAGATCGTTGACGCGGGCGAATCCAGCATGGCTTACACGCCCAAGCGTTTCCCGGTCCTGCTCACCCTGAGCCAGCCGGGCATCGCGCCTCCGGATAGCACAGCGGCAATGGCCAAGGCTGCCAATGAGTTGTACGCCCAGTACAAACCCAAGGAACTGGCCGATACCCACGTTCTCTATCTCTACGCCAGCGGGCCGGGCTGGTTGCACACCAAGTCCAAGGTCGAGACCGTCGATCAGCTGAAGGGTATGAAGATAAGGGTTTCCGGTACCGGAGTCCGAGGTGTTCAGCTGGTTGGGGGAGACCCAATAGCGATGCCGATGGCAGATGTCTACGAGGCCGCCCAAAAGGGCACCATTGACGCTCTCATCTCCCCGAATGAAACCTTGGAAGGCTGGAAGCACGCCGAGCTCTTCGACTATTCCGTCTTCACTCCCTATCTCTATGCCTCAGATATCTTCTTCGTTACGATGAACCTGGACGTTTGGAATTCGTTGCCCGAAGATCTGAAGACAGCCTTCGACTCTGTCGCGATGGACGCGGGCATCCGTGCCGGTACCATCTGGGACTACGCGTCTAACCACGGCATGGAATTCGCCAAGGCTACCGGACACCAATTCTCCGAACTGTCGGACCCCGAACGAACCAAGCTTGTGGGAATCCTTTCGCCCGCACGCGCAGAATACGTGAAGTCCCTCGATGACCTGAGCCTGCCCGGCGAGGAAATCGCTACCTCAGCAGCGTCGCTCGTGGCAGAGGCCAACAAAATTACGTTCGAACCCTGGACGCCGCCCGCCAAGTAGACAATCTGCTTAGTCTGGGCGCCCCGGAATTCTCCGGGGCGCCCAGCCAGATTAGGGATCCAGTGCTTCTGATTGCTCCGGGATAAACAGTGAGGGTGCTGCACATGGAGAGGCTTGAGCGTACGGTTGGAGCGATAACTCGGTATTTTGACTACGTCGGCAGAATTGGCTTTTTTGCGATGATGGCGCTTGTCACCGTCAACGTGATTCTTCGTTACGTTTGGAAGTCTATTGGTGGTACCTACGACTATGTGCAGCTTATCACTGCAGTTTCCGTAGGCGCCGCTATTGCCTACACGGCATACCAACGAGGCAACATAGAAATTGAACTACTGATGGAGCGCTTTCCTCAACGCGTTCAGTCTATCGTTGCAGTTGTGATCAAGTTGATAACCCTAACGTTTTTTGGAATTGCCACCTGGCGAGTTTTGACACTTGCTCATGAGATGAACGTGAAGGGCGAGACCACGATGACGGTCTACGTGCCTTTTCACCCCTTCCTGTATTGGATAGCGATAGGGTTGGTTCTGACGATGATAGTGATGGTCGCGCAGCTGGTGCGCGCGGTGGCAAAGGCAAGAGAGCCGGGATCGATCGAACCGGAAGAGACCAAACCGGAGGCGACCCTGCTATGAGCCCAACCACGATGGCCATTGTCGGTATTGTAGTGCTCATTCTTATGTTTATGCTACGCATGCCCGTGGCCTATGCCATGGCGATCGTCGGATTCGTCGGATTCGGTTTCGCCTCGTCATGGAATGCGGCGTTTAGTATCGTGGCCAAGGATATCTGGGCGACGTTCTCTTCATATTCGCTCTCTGTCGCCCCGATGTTCATTTTGATGGGGACGATAGCGTTTCACTCGGGGATAAGCAGTCGTCTTTTCAACACTGCGAACAAGTTTACGGGCCGAGTACCCGGGGGCCTAGCGGTCGCCACGATTCTGGCATGTGCCGGCTTTGGCGCCATGTGCGGGTCTACCACTGCCGCGGCGGCAGCTATGGGCAAAGTGACGCTGCCGGAAATGAAGAAGTATGGGTATGATGACGCCCTCCGTACAGGTTGCGTGGCCTCTGCCGGCAGTTTGGCGGTCATGATTCCCCCCAGTACCATACTGATCATCTACGGGGTGATGACCCAGGAGTCCATCGGCAAGCTCTTCATCGCGGGCATAGTGCCGGGTCTTCTCCTTGCGGCACTGTTTGCCGTAACAGTGATGCTCATGGTCTGGAGAAAACCGGGGTTGGCCCCTGCGTCGCAGAGGTTCAGTCGGATAGAAAAGCTCCGGTCTCTTTCCGGGGTTATCGAGATGCTTCTGTTGTTCGCCTTGGTCATGGGAGGCCTTTTCGTCGGCTGGTTTACTCCTACTGAGGCGGGCGCTATAGGCGCGGCTGGGGCTCTGCTCATCTCAATCGCGAGGAAGACGATGGGCCCGAAAGCTCTGTGGGCCGCCCTCGCGGAGACGACCCGTATATCGGCTATGTTGTTCATGATTATCACTGGCGCCACCATATTCGGACACTTCATGGCGATAACCAGGGCTCCCTTCGCGCTGTCGGAGTGGGTAGGCGCATTGCCGCTGCCTCCACTCGTCATCATGGTGCTCATCATGGGCATATATTTGATCGGCGGCTGTTTCATGGATTCGTTGGCCCTTATCACCCTGACCATCCCGATTCTATTCCCGATTGTTCTGAAGTTGGGATACAGCCCGATCTGGTTCGGAGTAATGATAGTGCTTGCCGCGGAAATGGGGGTAATAACTCCTCCGGTGGGCGTCAACGTGTATGTCATCAAAGGCGTCGCCGAAGATGTGCCCTTGCATACGATATTCAGAGGTATCTTTCCGTTCCTCATCGCATTGTTCGTCGCTATCGCGGCGATCCTATTAATCCCGCAAATCGCCACATTCTTGCCAAATTTGGTCTCTAAGTGAGTGAGATTGTGCCGGCGTCAACTACTTGAACCGGGACGCCGCAGGGCCCTAGCTGGGAGGGGGCGCCGAGTGGGCTCCGACCCCGGCGGACGCAGCTGCGTCTTCCGGGGTCGGAGCCTCTCTGCTGACCCGTCGGGTCGTGGAAGAGGTCTCTGATTCAGTTCCCTTGATGCGTATCTGCGCAGAAAGTGTGACCATGCTATGAGTTTGTTTGCTCTGTTGCAGCATCGTGAGGAGGATGGCAGGCCGGTACGGGTAGGCGTGATTGGCGCCGGCACCTTCAGTACGGCTTTCCTCAACCAGGCGCGACGCACCCCGGGGATGCGGGTGGCGTGCGTTGCCGACCTCTACCCGCAAAAGGCCCGGGATGCCTGTCTGGCGTCCGGTTGGTCGTCCGGGGAGCTGGCCGATGGCCGGTCGCCCGATGCCGTCAACGACCTCATTACCGCGGGTAAAGTCGCCATCACGGACAGTGCCGACAATCTGCTGCATGCCGATCTGGACGTAGTGCTGGAGTGTACAGGTGTGACGGGACCAGGCGCCTATCATGCCTGGACCGCGCTGGAGAACGGCAAGCACGTGGTGATGGTCAATGTCGAGACCGACGCGCTGCTGGGCCATGTCTTAAAGCAGAAGGCCGACCGCCATGGGTTGGTCTACTCGATGGCTTATGGTGATCAACCGGCCATCATCAGCGAAATGATCGATTGGGCGCGCGCCATCGGCCTGGAGGTGGTGTGCGCGGGCAAAGGCACGCGTTTTCAGCCCGAGTATCGCTATTCAACGCCGGACACGGTGTGGGATTACATGGGCTTCACGCGCGCTCAGGTGGAAGCGGGTCGATACAACGCCCAAATGTACAACTCCTTTCTCGACACCACGAAGTCGGCCATTGAGATGTGCGCGGTGTGCAATGCCAATGGGCTACTCCCGCAAGCGTGCGGGCTGCAATTCCCTGCGATCGGGCCGGAGGCGCTGCCGACCGTGCTCAGACCCGCGGCGGATGGGGGCATCCTGGAACGCGGTGGCACGGTCGAAATCGTAGCCAGCGAAAATCGTGACGGCACTTCCATTCAAAACAATCTGCGCTGGGGGGTCTACGTCGTTTTCAAGGCGGGGACGCCGTTGGTCCGCCGTTTCTTAGAAATGCACGACTTCCTGCGTGATCCCACCGGTGAATACGGCGCCTTCTACCGGCCTTTTCATATGATCGGACTGGAGCTGGGTATCAGCGTCGCCTCGGCGGTGCTACGGGGCGAGGCCACAGGTGCGGCCATCAGTTTCACAGCAGACGTGGCCGCGACCGCGAAGAAGGACCTCATGCCCGGCGATACGCTCGACGGAGAGGGCGGCTACACGGTTTTCGGCCACTTGGTGTCGGCTCGCGAAAGCGTCGAAAGACGCTACCTGCCGATGGGCTTGAGCCATGACGTGCGCGTGATCAAGCCGGTCGTCAAAGATGCCCTCGTGACCTACGATGATGTGATTGTGGATGAAGACGCTTTCGCCTGCCGGTTGCGCCGGCAGCAAGAAGGTCTATTGCTCGCGAGTCTGGATGGCAATGAGTAAAGGAGCGCTTCGATGAGCAACCCTCCCATTGGATTTATCGGCCTGGGCGTCATGGGTCTACCTATGGCCATGAACCTGTCGCGGGCGGGCTATTCTCTGACCGTCTACGATAAGGACCCCATCGCCGCTGAGAGGGCAGCCGCGACCATCACCGGTCTCAAGCTGGCACAATCGCCTGCCGAAGTGGCCCGGGCATCAGTCATCGTGGTGACCATGCTGCCTTCGGGCAAATATGTGCGCGAGGTGGCGCTGGGCGAGGACGGGTTGATCCATGGTTTCGCCGAAGGCGCCCTCCTGTTGGACACGTCCTCCTCCGAGCCCTGGCTGACCATCGAAACCGCGAATGCACTGGCCGGCTCGGGCGTGGCAATGGTGGACGCGCCGGTTTCCGGTGCGCAGATCGGTGCCCAGACCGGCGAACTCGTCTTCATGGCCGGGGGAGAGACCGCTTCGCTGGAGCGGGTCATGCCGCTGTTCGACGTGATGGGCAAACAGGTGTTCCACCTAGGCGGTATTGGTGCCGGGCACAGCATGAAATGCATCAACAACCTGATCACGGCGATGACCTTCATGGCCACTGCCGAGGGATTGGCCATCGGCAAAAAGCTGGGGCTGGATCCTGCGGTCATGACGGATGTGCTGAATGTCTCTACCGGCATGTCCTGGATCAGCCAAACCCATATCCGGCAGCGGATAACCAGCCGCGCGTTCGATGATGCGTTCAAGCTGGAGTTGATGGTTAAGGACATCGGTATCGCCATGGGCTTGGCTGGCGACCAATCTATCCCCGCACCTCTGTGCGGCGTGGGCCAACAGCTCTGGCGAGCGGCCGCTCGGCACGCGGAAAAGGGCAGCAGCATCAGTGAAATGGTCCGGTGGGTGGAGGACATGACAGGTGTTACCATCGCTTCTGCGCCTGCTTCGGGCCAGTCTTGATTGGATAGTGTCGGGTTGAAACGAGGAGATCTCAAATGAATGATCTGGATTCCGTCGGAGTGTTCGATTTTCCCTCCAGTTGGCGCCATGCCCGCGGGCTGGCCAGCCTGACCGGTGCGATGCTGGGGCGGCTCGGCTGCCGCACGCCGTTGGTGTTGACCGATCAGTTTCTGCTGTCCCTGGGCGTGGTCGAGCCGGTTCTCAATTCGCTGCGGGAGGTTGGCCTCGATTACGTGATCTGCGACGCAGTGAACCGTGAGCCCACGGTCGATCTGTTCGATAGCCTCGTGGCCGAACTGGACCTGAAGAAATTCGATGTCATCGTGGCGGTGGGCGGCGGTAGCGTGCTGGATGTGGCCAAGGGTTTGGCCGTGATCGGTTCGTTCGGGGGCCACATCAGGGACTACGCAGGCTTCGACAAGGTGCCGGGTGTGCCGTCGATAAAAGTGGTCACGATTCCTACTACCTCCGGCACCGGCAGCGAGATTTCGGACGGTGTGGTGCTTATCGACGAGGCGCGTCAGACCAAATTCCTCGTCATCAGCAAGAAGATCTGCCCCACCGTCGCCCTGACCGATCCTTTGATGACCATTTCGATGCCGCCGAGCGTAACGGCTCGCAGCGGCACAGATGCCCTTGTACATGCCACGGAGTCCTACATCTCGAAGGGTGCCGGGCCTGCCACGGAGTTGTTCGCCCTCCGAGCCATCGACCTACTTAGCCGCAATATTGCCGCCGCTTGCGACGATGGCGGAAATGTGGACCTGCGCGAGAAGATGCAGATCGGTGCCACCATGGCCATGACCGCCGGCATGAACTCCAAATTGGGCTTGTGCCACGCCCTCGCCATGCCGCTCTGCGCCTTGTATCACATGGCCCACGGCCAAGCTGTGGGCATGGCGCTCCCGGTTGTGCTCGCCTACAATGCCCCTGCAGCAGGAGCCAAGATTGACGCCATATTCGAAGCCATGGGATTCCCGGATGACGGTTTTGCCCGGCTCGAGGCGTTGTTGACGCAGATCGGCGTCTCCGCGCGGCTTGGCGATTTGGGCTTCCAGGAAAGCCATATGCCGATCATCGTGAGCGAAACCCTGAATAGCGCCCAGCGCCCGACGAATCCGCGCGACCCCACGCCGGAAGATGTGTCCGCCATCGTGCGTCTCATGGCCTGACCGTGCCCCTTGCGGGGCCTTACCGCGGTCGAAGCGACACGGTCTCGCCGCGGCAAGGCTCTCGCGCTACTTTCTCATTTGCCCGCCGGGAGTAGCATTTGCAGGCGGCGCCACGGATTTGCCCACCGCAACGGGAACGATACCGGCCAACTCTCCGATCACGTTCACGAGTTCGGCGTTGCCCGGCACGATCACCTTGGCGTTCTGCATCAGGGAGTTCTCCACGGCTTCCAGTTTCCGCAGAATCTGTGCGTTCCCGATGAAGTACTTGTCCGCGGCTTCGTTGACCAGTTGGATGGCAAATGCTTCGCCTTCCGCTTCCAGGATGCGGGCCTGTTTGGTGCCTTCCGCCTTCTTGATGGCCGCGCGGCGCATCCCGTCGGCTTGGGTCTCGGTGGCGGTTGCGAAATCGATGGCCGCGACCTTCTCGTTCTCGGCTTTGACCACCTTGTTCATGGTCTCCTGGACGTCCTCGGGCGGATCGATCTCTTTCAGCTCGGTGCGGAGGATCTCGATGCCCCAGTTGGCGGTCTCCTGGAGGAGTGTGCTCCGCAGTTCGTCGTTGATCTTGCCGCGCTCGCTGTTGGCCGACTTGAGTGTCAGAGTACCGATGATGTTACGCAGGGTGGTGCGGGCCAGGTTGACGATCTGACTCTCGTAGTTGGTCACGTTGTACTGGGAGGCCTTGACGTTGCCCTCGTCGGCCTTGACCTTGAGATAGACCTGGGCGTCCACTCTAGCGTTCAGATTGTCGTTGGTGATGATCATCTGGGGCTGGGCTTCGACAAGCATCTCCCGGATGTCCACCTTGAACATCCGCTCGATGACGGGAATTATCAGGTGGAAGCCGGGGCTCGCATACCGGTTGTACTTCCCGAGGCGCTCCACCAGCCCGCGACTCGTCGGCCGTACGATCCTCACTCCCGAGAGCAAGACCAATAGAATTACGACCACTATTACGACAACGACTATCACTGTAGTCATTTGCTCCCCGCCTCCATGTAAGACTAGATGTCGAGCGACACCCTTCATGCTAGGGATTCCCAAGGACGGCGTCAAACGCTCTTCAACTGGTATTGTTCCCTCATGAATCCTCAACCTGCCCAGGAAGAGTCGGAACTCCAGCGGCGCCGCTGGTGGGTGCTGGCCGTAGTTTCTGTCGGGACGTTCATGGTGCCGCTCGACGCAAGCATCGTGGCGGTCGCGCTTCCGGCCATGGGGCCGCCCCTGCACTTGAGCTTTACGGAGGCGCTCTGGATCCAAGCCGCGTACCTCTTGGTGACCAGCGTGCTCCTCATACCGGCCGGACGCCTCGCCGATTCTCTCGGGCTCATCCGCTTCTATCTGCTGGGGACCGTGGTATTCGGGCTGGCGTCGGCCGGCGCCGCGCTCGCGCCGGACGGTACTCTGCTGATCGTGGCTCGCGGTATCCAGGGGATCGGGGGCGCCTTCATCTTCGCCACCTCGGCGGCCGTGGTAACGGCGGTATTCCCCCCCGAGCTTCGAGGCCGGGCGTTCGGGCTGAACATCATGGCGACCTACATCGGCCTCACTCTGGGGCCGTTGGTGGGTGGGGTGATTGTCAGTCACGCCAGCTGGCGGTGGATATTCGCCATAAACGTCCCCATCGCAATCCTGACTCTCGTCGGGGGTTGGGGACTGGTTCGAGCGGAGGGAAAGGCGGGGCGGGTCACCGACCGGTCGCGTTTCGACCTTCCCGGAACTGCCTTGCTGGCGGCCACCTTGGTGGCGTTGTTCTTGCCCCTCACCTTCTCGCCTTTCTGGGGCTGGACGAGCGCTCGCACCATCGGGCTGCTGGTTCTCGCAGCGGTGTTCCTCGTGGGGTTCGTCCTGGTGGAGGACCGGGTCCGAGATCCTTTGCTGGACCTGGATCTCATCCGGAAGAATCGGGTATTCGCGGCGGCCAACTCAGCGACGTTCACCGACTACATAGCCATCTTCGGCTGCGCCACGCTCACCGCTATCTTCCTGGAGGTGGTCCAGGGTCGCTCCGCCCAGCAGGCCGGTCTCATCCTCTTGGCTCAGCCTGTAATGATGGCGATCTTGTCGCCCTTTACCGGGCGCCTCTCCGACCGGGTGGGCTCGCGCCTACCCGCCTCCGCCGGAATGGTCTTGGTCGCTGCTGGCGTGCTCCAGTTGGCCCTTCTGCCGAGCTCGATGGGCAGGGTGCTCGTGGCGCTGGGTACCATCGGCGTGGGAATGGCCCTTTTCAGCGCGCCGAACGTGTCGGCGGTCATGGGGTCGGTGCAGCGGTCTCAGCTGAGTGTCGCTTCGAGCTTCTTGAGCATGATGCGCTTCGCGGGACAGGGTGTCTCCATCGCCCTCCTGGGGGCCATTGCTGCCTCTCGGTTGGGCCCGGAGGGCGGACGCATCATCCTGCTCGGCGAGACGACCAGCCTGGCGAACGCGGATGCTTTCGCGAGCGGTTTTCGAGTTGCGATGTTCGTGGCTGCGGCGTTCGCCGTGGTGGCGGCCGCCCTGTCGCTGCGGGCGTCGGTTCCCACGCCGGCTGTAACGCCGGGCGGGCAACGGTAGGAGCGGTCATGGGCGCCTCCATGTACAAGAGCCGCCTCATCGGCAAGACTCCACGAGTGGCCGACGTGGTCACGTTTACCTTCGAACGGCCCCTGGGTTACGAGTATCGTCCGGGACAATGGTTCGTCATCTCCTTCGCCGGTCCTCACGGACCGCTGGACCACCACTTCTCTCACTCGAGTTCGCCCACCGAGCCCGTGCTGGAGTTCACAACTCGTTTGCGCGATTCCGAGTTTAAGAGGGCGCTCCGCAACCTCCAAAGTGGGGCTGAGGTAGAGCTTGAGGCTCCCTACGGGTCGTTTACGCTGGCACCCGGCGCCGAGCCGGTCGTGTTCCTGGCCGGTGGAATAGGGATAACCTGCGTGAGGAGCATCCTGCGCTCCTGCGCCGATCAGCCCACGGATCTAGTTCCGCGGGAGATCACGCTGCTCTACGCCAATCGTCTGGAAGACGCAATCCCCTTCCGGGAAGAATTGGAGCGGATGCAGTCGGAGTTGCCTGGCTTCAAAGTGGTGCACGTTCTCAGCGGCGCCGGAGGCGGCTGGGGGGGTTACCGCGGGCATATCTCTGAGGACATTCTGGCTCGCGAGCTGCCTGGATCGGCCCGCCGGACCTATTATGTGAGCGGCCCGCCCGGCTTCGTGGAAGCAATGAGGGAACTGCTGATCATCACGGCTGTGGGCAACGTCAAGTTCGAGCGCTTCGACGGCTACGAATAGAACCTGAAGAGAACGTGGAGTCCACATGAATCAGGATGTCTTTCGTCTGCTGGGTATCGCCGGTAGCCTACGGCAGGGTTCGTACAACCGCGGTTTGATAAGAGCGGCGGCCACCGTGCTTCCCGAAGGGGTCGTCTTCGGCTTCCATGCGCTGGACGAGATACCGCCCTTCAACGCGGATGTTATGGCCCTGGGCGATCCGGAACCGGTCACGGCGCTGAAGGATAAGATCCGCGCCGCTGACGCGCTACTCATCGCCACTCCGGAAAACAACTACTCCATCCCGGGGGTGCTGAAGAACGCGCTCGATTGGGCCTCGCGGCCACACAAGGACTCGTGTCTGCAGGGCAAGCCCATCGGCATTGTGGGGGCATCTACCGGCGTGGGCGGAACCATCAGGGCCCAGTTGGTCCTGCGGCAGGTGTTTGTCTTCACGGATTCTCTGGTCATGGTGCAACCGGAAGTGCGCGTGTCCCTGGCCGCAGAGAAGTTTGACGCCGGTGGAGACCTGACGGACGAGGACATCCGCGCACGGCTTCGTGACTACGTCGAGGCACTGGTGGCCTGGGCTCAGTTGGTCCGCCCGTGGGATAGGTGAGGCCGAGAGCGGGTTCGAGTCTTACGCGGGCTTGGGACTCGCCGGTCCCTCTTTGCGGAACCTGTCCTGGATGTGTTTGAGCCCCGATAAGAGGGCCAGCACGATCGCCACCCACAACATGTAGAGCGAGACGGTCTTGGGCCGCTCGAAGCCGAAGATGCCGGACACCAGGAACACGGTTATGGCAATGCTCTGAATGACCATCTTCGTCTTACCGAAAACGTTCGCCGGCCTGGCCCTGTCGCCCGGTTTCGCCAGCCCCAGTCCCACCGCGAGCACTATCAACTCGAGCGCTATGAAGGCGAGGATGATTTGGACCACCAGATATTGATAGCCGACCCAGGCCAACACCGAGCCGATGAGCAGTTTGTCGGCCACCGGGTCGATGACCATTCCCACGGCCGTGATCTGGTTGCGGGTGCGGGCCATGGCGCCATCGATGAAGTCGGTGCTCACCGCGATGGCGAAGACCCCGAAGGCCCAAGCCCTGAAGTGGTAGTAGAGGAGCACGAGAACGACAGGCGTGAGGATGAAGCGCGCGATGGTCATGTGGTTCGGCCGCACGCTGTAGGGAAACATCCAGAGCAGGACCTTGTCCACCATACGGTCCGTGAGCCGCGGATTCCCCGGGCGCATCCTGGCAGACTGCATCTGACTATCGTCTCCACACTGTCGGTCAGAGTCGTTCATATGCAAGGGCACACCCTCTGGACAGCGTTTCCGGCTTCAGCATTGAGGCATCGTACTGTGAGAATCCCATTCTGTCGAGGGGACACGCTCCTTGTACCCATTCTACAGAAGAGTTTTGGCCGAAAACGCCTATGTTATGATGGCTCGAAGGCATGACTGATCTATCCCTCCCCGTTTCCGAGGTGCATCGATCATGAACACACCCGACCTCACCCTGGCCGATCTCGGCTCCTACTTCCCCGACGAGTTCTCCCCCGAGCAGCGGGCGAAAGCCCAGACCGTCTTTCTCAAAGAACTCGCGGCCTCGACCCACGCCTTCTACCGGGGCAAGGTCATGACCATGCCCAAGGCCGGCATCTACGGCTTCAACTGGTTTAACGTCTACTACACCCCCGGCGTCTCCATGGTCTCAACCAGTATCAGGGACGATAACGACGCCTCGTTCGATCTCTCCAACCGGGGCAATCTCGTAGCCGTGGTCTCCGACTCCACCCGCGTCCTTGGCGACGGAGACGTCACCCCTCCCGGGGGGCTGGGCGTCATGGAGGGCAAAGCCTTCCTCATGAAATACCTAGGCGGGGTCGACGGCGTGGCTCTGTGCATCAACTCCTATAACAAGCAGGGCCGTCACGACCCCGACAAGATCATCGAG
Organism: uncultured Actinomycetes bacterium; assembly: GCA_963775295.1. Classification (GTDB taxonomy): domain Bacteria; phylum Actinomycetota; class Thermoleophilia; order RBG-16-64-13; family RBG-16-64-13; genus JAMDEO01. The sequence goes on along the minus strand of CAVZIK010000006.1, from coordinate 3,032,665 downwards.
TTCGTGAAGATGCTCGAGCCCAGCTTCGGAGCGGTCAACCTGGAGGACATCTCCCAGCCCAACTGCTTTAAGGTCCTTGACACCCTGCGCGAGGAATGCGACATCCCCGTCTGGCACGACGACGCCCAGGGCACCGCCTCGGTCACCCTGGCCGGACTCCTCAACGCCCTCCGCGTGACCGGCCGAGAACTAAAAGACGCGAAGATCGTCCTTCTCGGCGCCGGAGCCGCCAACTCAACCGCCGCCCGTCTCATCTTAAAAGACGGGGGAGACCCGGAAAAGATGGTCGTCTTTGACTCCAAGGGCGGCCTGCACAAGGGCAGGTCCGACGTGAGGGCCGACACCGCCTACTACCGCAAGTGGGAGATCTGCGAGGCCACCAACCCCAAACGCATCGAGACCGAACAAGAAGCCTTAAAAGACGCCGATGTCATCATCGCCGCCTCCAAGCCCGGACCGGACACCATAAAGCCGGAGTGGATCGCCGAGATGGCGAAGAAGTCCATCGTCTTTGCCTGTGCCAATCCCGTCCCTGAGATCTACCCCTATGCCGCGAAAGAGGCCGGCGCCTACGTGGTCGCCACCGGCCGGGGGGACTTCCCCAACCAGGTGAACAACTCCATCGGATTCCCCGGCATCTTAAAAGGCGCCCTTCTGGTGCGGGCAAGAAAGATCACCGACGAGATGGCCGTTGCCGCCGCTCACTCCGTGGCCGACCATGTGGTTGCCACCAATACCCTTACCCCCGACCACATCATGCCCACCATGCAGGAGACCGAGGTCTTTGCCAAGGAAGCGGCCGATGTGGCCATGCAGGCCATCAAAGACGGGGTGGCCCGCCTCGAGCTCACCTCCGAGGAGGTCTACGCCACCACTCTTGCCGACGTCACCGAGGCCCGCTCCATGATCGAGGTCCTGCAGGCCAAGGGTTTCATCCAAGAACCAGACATCTCCCTGCTTATCGCGGCCCGGGACAAGGCTGTGGCAGCGGTGAGCCAATGAGGGCGTCGAGATCAATCACACCGAGGAGGGCTAGATGAACCTTTTTCCATGGAGCTTGGGCGGATTCGGTTGGGGTTTTGGCGCCTTTGTGGTGTCGGTCATCCTTGTAGGTATTTTCCTGATACCGCTGTTCTTCTTTCTCCTGAATCTCCACAACTTGCTCGACCGGGTTCAGCCGAGCAATCGCGCCATGCCGCCGGGGTATGTCTGGTTGAACTTCATTCCGATATTCAATTGGTACTGGTCGATCCACACGGTGATCAAGGTGCGGGAGTCGGTCCAGGCTGAGTACAGGAGTAGAGGTTGGGCCGCTGACGGGGATTTCGGCTACAGCGTGGGCATGGGGGCTGCCATCCTCTTCATCGTTATGTCGTTCTTCCGCTGGATCCCATTCGTCGGCTGGGTGGTATCCCTGGCCTGGCTCGTCTGTTGGATCATTTACTGGCTGAAGGCGTCCGAACTGAAGGGACGCATCGGCCAACAAGACATGTGGCGCGCGAGCGGGCCGCAAGGCTATGCCGGCGGCCAGTACGCGCCTCCCGTGACACCGCCGTATACGCCGCCGCGGCAGGCGCCGTCACAACAGCAGCCCATACCGCCGCAGCAGCCGACGCCTCAACCTCCAGTGTCGGCGGCCCAGCAACCGGCGCAGCCGCCGCAGCAGGTTCCGCCGCCGGCCCTTGGCGGCGGAAGCCCGGCGCCGCCCGTGCCCCGGGGCGTGTGGCCCGAGCCCGATCAGCCCGCGGGCGGTCAGCCCGGTGTGGCCGAAGGCGCACAGGGAGCCCCCGAGGCGCCGGCGCAAGGTCGGAGTGGGGGAGTGTGCGCTGCTTGCGGGACGACGTATGGCCCCTCGGACGCGTTCTGCCGCACCTGCGGCATGAGGCTGCCCTAGACTCGACCGTTATGGCTTCCTGTGTTTTTGACGCAAGGCGGGAGATCGGGTCTCTGAAGGACTCGTGACTTCGCGGCTGGAAGAGACTGCTATCCCGCCGGTCTATCCGTTCAGGAAGCGGCGCTCCGTGCGGTCCAGGGCAATGTCGCAGGTTATCTCGTAATTGATGGTGCCCAGATGCCGGGCAACTTCTTCGACCGTGATGCGGTCGAGACCGTCTGCGCCTATCAGCGTGACTGTGTCGCCCACGTTCACCTGTCCATCGGTGCCCACATCCACCGCGAAGGAATCCATTGATATCCGTCCGGCCAGAGGGTAGCGCCGTCCGTTGATGAGTACTTCCCCCTCGCTGTGAAGCCCGCGAAACACGCCGTCCCCGTAACCGATGGGTACGAGTGCCACGTCGGTTTCGATCTCGGGTTGGAAGGCGTGACCGTAGCCCACGCCCTCGCCGGGCGGAATTCGCTTCACGAGGACCACCTGAGACCTCCAACTGAGCGCCGGCTCCAGACCCTCGGCCACGGCGTCACCCTGCCACGGCGACAACCCATATACGGCGCAGCCGCAGCGGACCATATCGAGGTGGGAATGGGGGCTGTGAATGGTGGCCGCGCTGTTGGCCGCATGGGCCAGGGCTTGAGGCCATTCCCCACGGACCCGCTCCACCGCCGGCAGAAACCGCTCGAGCTGCCGATCGATCGAAGACGGATCTTCGGCTACGCAGGCGAAGTGGGTCATCACGCCCGCGAGTTCGATCTCGGGAATGCCCCGGATGGAGTCGAGGAAGGTGTCTGCGTCCTCGGGGAAGAGGCCTTGCCGGTTCATCCCGCTGTCGATCTTGAGATGGATGCGTGCTCGGATTCCCAGGCCGCGAAGCAAGGGCAGCAGCGATGCCATGTGGTCGCTGACTACCGCGAACTCGACGTTGCGCCGGGCCATTTCCACATATTGATCCAGGCTGTATAGGGGCCCCATCACCAGCACCATCGAGTCGAAGGCGGCGTCGCGCAGGGCGACCGCCTCTTCGGCCGTGGCCACCGCCACTCCGTGTGCTCCGGCGGAGACCGCTGCCCGGGCTACCGGCAGGATACCGTGACCGTATGCGTCCGCCTTGACTGCGACGATCATCTTGGTTCCCGGCTTCAGCCGAGAGAGGAGGGAAGCGACGTTGTGGCGGATGGCGGCCAGATCTATGAGCACGCTACTGCGTTCAGAAATCTTCATGCGGGAAAGCTAGCACACGAGATGCCGGGGAGTCACCTGCCGGTTGTCAACGGGTTCAGGCTCTGAATCAGAGAGCCGGTTTGTCCGGGGAAGAAGTGGTTGGCCGGTGCTCGGTTGTGTGCTAGCATCTCCGAGCTGCGAGCCACACGTGCGCACGTGGGTTCGGCAGCGCCATTGTGCCCCCATCGTCTAGCGGCCTAGGACATCGCCCTTTCAAGGCGACGGCGGGGATTCGAATTCCCCTGGGGGCACTTCCCATGCCACGGGCCTGGGCGCATAGCTCAGCGGGAGAGCACCTGCCTTACAAGCAGGGGGTCGCAGGTTCAAATCCTGCTGCGCCCACTTGGCTTATGAGACAAAGGTCGGCCAACGTGCGATAATCTGTGCGCTTGCGAGAGGGCCGGATCATCCAAGGTGCACGCAGGCATGGTTTTGCGGGGGTGTAGTTCAGTTGGTTAGAACGCCGGCCTGTCACGTCGGAGGTCGCGGGTTCGAGTCCCGTCGCTCCCGCCTCAGTGGCCTGAGGTTATGTGCTCAGCGCATAACCTCAGCAGCAGTTCCACGTGGTCATCGTCCGGCGAGTAGTAGACTTCCTTGCCGACCCGGCGGGTCCGCACCAGTCTGAAGTTCCGCAGGATCCTCAAGTGGTGCGACACGGACGATTGACTCATGCCCACCGCCTCTGCCATATCGCGCACCCGCGTTTCCTCGTCCTCTATCAGGGTCTGAATGATCTGCACCCGCGTGGGGTCGCTGAGGACTTTGAAGAGCTCGGCCATCCGTGAGACCAACTCGGGACCGGCGGGAGTGTCCGGCTCCGGGGCCAGAGATTGAGCTTTCCATTGGGCGAGGATATCCCTTGCCTCCGCGGACGCCATGCAGTACCTCCACCTGGACGAGATCACTGGAAGTTCACCAGCCACACAGTCTTGTATCGGCACGGCGTGCGTCGACTCAAGCATCTCTTCATCCTTGAAATGCTCCTAGCGCTCGGCTAGTATTGCGGCCCGGTGCACGGTTGTCCGCACCAAGCCACGTCTGCGTGGCGGGATAGCTCAGTTGGTAGAGCACATGACTGAAAATCATGGTGTCCCCGGTTCAAGTCCGGGTCCCGCCACTTAGGAAGCCATGCGTATGCTATATGTTCACGAAGTGAATAAATGGCATACCCCGGATTTGAACCCGGGACGTCTCCCAGCCGGAATCATCAGGCGAGGAATCACTTGCGAATCACACTGACGCGTTTCTCCCGGCCGAGCGTCCAGGGTTGGATGCAGCCCTACCTCATCTCTTCTCATCTCCGTTCAAGATGAGTTTCTCTCCGTAATGATCACCGTGGGAGAAGTCCTCGATACTCCGGCGCATCCCGGGGCCGGGACGGAGTTTTGTCGCAGTGTGTCCGAGACGAATGCCGAAGATGATGGATAGACGTTCTGGGATGCCCAGTATTGCGGCTATCTCCTTCGCCGCCGGGGGCTCGCCAAGAATACTTATGATGCTGAAGTCGACGCCCTGGGCCGTCGCCATCAGCCACATGTTCTCGAGCAGAAAGCCCAGACTGATCAGACCGATGTCGTCGCCTGTCCAGCCGGGCGCCGGCCGGCTGCGGTCGTACAGGACGATGAGCAGACAGGAAGTAGCGGTTATGAGCTTCTCAAACCTGGCGTTAAGCGCTGCTTGCTCGTCTTCATTCAGTTCGCGGCCTGCGACAAGAAACTCGGGCGGCACTTGAGTTGCAAGCACGCCCGTTTTCCTCTGCTCCCATTCCGCCTCCGAGGGGGAAACGCTCTTGAGATTCTCCCGCAAGAACTCCGGAGGGACGACGTACTTGATGCGTCCAATACGACTAAGTAGGTCCGGGTCGCGTACCGCGACGATCTCGTAGTTCTGGATGTTATGCGCCGTCGGCGTCCAGCGGCCCGCTTCAAGAATCCGCCCCAACTCCTCGTCTGTAACGGGAAGGCTGCGGTCGAATGGGGCCCTGGTCGATTTGCGTGAGCGGATTAATTGAAGAACATCGTCAGCTAGCAACTGATCTCCCTTCAGCCCCGAACTCGAGCGTCTCTTGCAATGGATGGGCCGGCGTCCGTAGCCCGGAAATACTCGGGTCCACGGTGTGTTTGACGTGCGTCAGCGCATCTCGAGAGGCTACTGGCTTCGCCCCTTGGGTGGCAGTCAGTGTACACGAACCGAGGGACGATGCGGGCCCCGGCCGGTGAATAGCCACCCAGATGCGGGGTTTATCCCTTCTTAGGCCGTCACCAATCGGAAGGGAATGTCGGCAGACTATACAAGTCCGGGACCCGCCGCCTAACGGCCTATTTTTCCATGCAAATAGGCATTTTGGGCCGCTCAGACCTCGATTTGAACCGGGGACATCCCGAATTATGCGAGCCAGGCCTGCAGGCATCACGTCGCTAACTGGCTGACTCCGATCCTTGACATCTTCACCGTCAATGCTATCTTTACAAGCGTTCGTAAAGATGAGATTGACAAGTTGCCAAGTCTTACCCGCCGGCTTCCGGCTCGGCACGGAGGAACGAGATGACGACTGAAGGCGAGCGCGAGGTCATGGCGCTCATGTTGACAACGAACGCTCAGATGGTCGCGAACGTGTTGCGAGGGGAAGGTACGGGGGAGGGCCGTTCCACGATCGCCGCCATCGCCGCCACCCGAACTCTCGCGCTGCTCGTAGACGACACTCTCCGCGCCCTCGTTCACCGGGCCCGGGGTGAGGGCGCGACCTGGGCGGAGATCGGTGAGATATTGCACGTGACCCGGCAGGCGGCTTTTCAGCGCTTTGGAGCGCCATCGCCAGCCGGCACGCAAGAGGAGGGAATTATGCGCACCATTCCAGACGCGAGCGCCAAGGCGAAAGCCATCGTCGAACTTGTTCTTGATCGCAAGTGGGACGAGCTGTTTGCGAGATTCGATCGGCGAGCCAGAGAGGCGGCCACCATCGGGATCTTCGAATCCGTACTTGCCAACGGTGAGAAGGTCTACGGCGCTTTCAATGAATGGGGCGTGCCGGTCGAGAGCGCGCAAGCCGACTACACGGTCGTCGACGTGCCGATGGCGTTCGAAAGAGGCGACGTCGTTGGGCGGGTAGTCTTCAACGCCGACGAGCAGGTGGCTGGCTTGTTCTTCTTGCCGGCCGAGGACGTGACGAGCGTGGGCTCAAGGAGTGAAGAGTCATGAAGCTGCCCCGCCATCCCCGGCATCCGTCAGTTGCGTTGCTTCTGACGTTTCTTGCCGTGGCACTTCTTGCCGTGCTCGCATTCGGCTCCGCCTGCGGCGGTTCGGGCACGACCACGACGATCACGTCTGCCGCGTCTACGCCTGAAACCCCTTCGACGGTCGCCGGTTCCGTCTCCCTCCCCGACACGCCGGCTGGGCGCCAGGCTGCGTGGTTTTTGGCCGCGGTCTCCCACCCGCCCATCTCCGACAGCGACGCACAGGCCCACTTCGACTCTGCCTTCCTCGCTCAGGTAAGCCCGGCGATGCTGAACCAGACGCTGGCGGGAGCTAAAGACGTCAAGCTGATATCGGTGCAGAGCAACGACCCGAACAGCTTGGTCATGGTGGTCTCGACCTCTGGTACCCAGGTGGCAGTCTCGGTCAGTGTCGATGCTCAGGGCCTGATAGGCGGGCTGCACATCGGTCCGGTTACTCCGCTCACCACCGTGCCTTATCAGCCCCCCTCATACGCCGACCAGCAGAGTTTCACCGAGCAGCCGGTTACCGTGGGCGAAAGGACGCAGTGGGCGCTCCCGGGGACACTCACCCTGCCCAAGGGAGCAGGGCCGTTCCCCGTGGTGATACTGGTTCAGGGCTCCGGAGCCAGTGATCGAAACGAGATGATCGGCCCCAATCGCCCCTTCCAGGATCTCGCCTGGGGACTTGCCTCCCGGGGTATCGCCGTCCTTCGGTACGACAAGCGCACCTTCGTCTATCCCGAGCAGGCTCAGGCCGAGGCGGCAACTTTCACTGTGCAGCAGGAGAGTATCGACGACGCCCTTCAGGCGGCCAAGCTTGCGGCAACGCTGCCGAAGATAGACAGCAAGAGGATCTACGTTCTCGGCCATAGTCTCGGCGGCTACGTGGCTCCCCGGATCGGTCAGCAGGACCCGTCGCTGGCCGGCGTGATTATCCTGGCTGGCTCGACTCGGCCGCTTGAGGACGTCATCCTGGACCAGGTGACCTATCTGGATTCCCTGAACGGCGGGCCGACGCCTGCCCAGACGGAGGCGATCAACGAGTTGAAAGGCCAGATAGCCCGCGTGAAGGATCCAAACCTGTCACCTAGCACGCCGGCGAGCGAACTGCCCCTCAGCATCCCCGCAGCGTACTGGCTCGACCTGCGAGGCTATCAACCGGCGTCTGTAGCCGCCGGTCTCGACATGCGGCTGCTGGTTCTGCAGGGGGCCCGGGACTATCAGGCGACGACTGCCGACTTCGCCGGCTGGCAGGCGGCGCTATCCGGCCACTCGAATGCCAAGCTGGTCCTCTATCCCGATCTCAATCACCTGTTCCAGACGGGTATCGGAAAATCGACACCGGCCGAGTACGAGAAACCGGGGCACGTCGCGGAGAAGGTGACAACGGATATCGTCACGTGGGTAAAGGTCCGGTGAGCCTGGTGAACGAACAAAGAACCTTAGGGCCGAGAGGGACCACATGGATTCACAACAGCTCATCATCGGGCTCATCCCGATAGTTGTCGTAGTCGGTCTGATTGCGGCGACTCTTCTGGCCCGGCGGCGTGGTTACAACGTAGGCAGCAGCCGCACCATCGTTCGGTGCCTCGATGGCCACCTGTTCACGACTGTCTGGCTTCCAGGATTGTCGGTCAAGGCACTGCGCTTCGGCCCATTCAGGTTGCAGCGCTGCCCGGTAGGCAATCACTTAACTTTTGTGGCCCCGGTGCGACCCGAGGATCTAACCTATGGGGAACGGCGCTTCGCCGAGCAGCACCATGACACTTCGATCCCGTGACGCCCTCGCCTAAGGTCACTCCGGGCCCTCTCAAACGCCTGCAAAGTCCGCAATGCCGTCTGTTATTAGCGCGAACCGGGGGACATCCGCGGGCGGGCACGCTCGCACTGAGCTTTCCCGCCGCCCCAGGAAGCTTGCTCCGCACACTAATCAGTGATACTATGTACCAGTAGTAAGTAATGCGTAGTAGTGGGAGGACGTCTTCCGTGGGCAAGCAGATGACTGAGATGCTCAAGGGCACGCTGGAGGGCATCGTCCTCGCGATCCTGTCCGCGCGGTCCGCGTATGGCTACGAAATAACGGCGTGGTTGCGGGAGCAGGGCTTCTCCGACATCGCCGAAGGCACCGTATACGCGCTGCTTGTCAGGATCGAGCAGAAGGGACTCGTCGACGTGGAGAAGGTTCTATCGGAGAAGGGGCCGCCCCGCAAGGTGTACTCCCTCAATGCTCAAGGGTGGCAATACCTCGACGAGTTCTGGAGAACCTGGAGCTTCCTCACAGAACGGCTTGAACAGCTCCACCAAGGAGGCAGATGACCATGGATATCACAAAAGTCACATCGAGGGTGATCGGTGACAAGCGGCGTTGGAGGGAGTACAAGGCACGCACGCGACGGCTGCCCGAGAACTATCGCACGGTGGTCGATGCAATCGAGCGTTACCTGATGTACTTCGGACCGGCGGACGGCGACAGCGCGGCATCGATGTTCGAGGACCTGGCTGATCTCTTCGAGCAGGCCGCGGGGGACGGAACGCCGATCCGTGAGATCGTCGGGGAGGACCCCGTGGAGTTCGTAGACACGTTTCTTCAGAACTACTCCAAGGGCGGCTGGGTCACCCGGGAGCGGGAACGGCTGACAGGCGCGATCGAGAGTGCCGAAGGAAAAGACGAGAGGACCCGCTCGTGACGGCCCGACTGGCCTCCGGACCAGCGATTCGTGGGCAGGGCCTAAGAAAGTTGTACAAGAAGCTACAGGTGCTCCGCGGCGTAGATTTCGACGTAAATCGGGGTAACTGCTCGGCTTGAACGCGGCGGGCAAGACCACCGTCGTGAAGATCTTGTCCACGCTGCGCAAGGCCGACTCCGGGACTGCCAGCGTCAACGACTTCGATGTTGCCACGCAGGCTGCGGACGTGCGGGAGTCCATCAGCCTCACAGGACAGTTCGCGGCCGTCGACGAAGTCCTCAGCGGGCGAGAGAACCTGGTGCTGACCGCCCGGTCGCGCCACCTCAAGCACCCGGGCGCGATCGAGGATGATCTGTTCGAGCGCTTCGCGCTGACCGACGCGGCCGCGCGGGAGGTGTCGAAATATTCGGGCGGTACGCGCCGCCGTCTCGACATCGCGATGAGCCTCATCGAGAATCCTTCGGTCATTCTTCTCGACGAGCCGACGGCCGGGCTCGACCCCCAGGCGCGCCTCGAAGCGCGGCAGACCGTCAAGGGTCTCGCCGAGCATGGCACGACGGTGCTGCTCACGACACGGTACCTGGACGAGGCCGAGCAACTCGCCGACCGGATGGCGATCCTCCACGAGGGCCGGATCATCGTGAAAGGCACGTCGCTGAGCTCAAGCAGTTGCTTACACCCGCCAAGGTCGAATACGTCGAGAAACGGCCGACCCTCCAGGACGTCTTCCTCGCGATAGTCGGTGCCGATGGCAAGGAAGGCGACGTTGGCAATGACCGCAGCGTCGGCCAGGACGATTAGGGAACAATGATGACCGATCATTTCGTTGGCGATACCGCCGTCCTCACGGGACGCTCGCTGTGTCACATCACGCGCGGCCTGGACACCATCATCACGACTACGATCATGCCGATCGCCTTCATGCTGCTATTCGTGTACGTGTTCGGCGGCGCAATCAATTCGGGGTCGGAGTCGTATTTGAACTACCTCCTGCCCTGCATTCCCCTTATCACGATTGCTTCGGGCATTTCCCACGCCGCGTCTCGGCTCTTCCTGGACATGAAGAGCGGCATCTTCGAGCGGTCCCAGTCCATGCCGATCGCGTGGGCGTCCTGGTAGCGATCACCGGGCAGCCACCAGTGGGCAAATACACGCCGAGATTGGCCGTAGCGATATCCCGGCAGTCGGCGTGCCTTGAGCTGGCCCGCTTTAGTATTCGCCCTTAATCACAAAGAATGAACCGCGAATTGTTCCGGCGAGTTTGGACTTCTGCCTGGCGAACTTGAATTTCCCTTCTAGCTCCTCTGGCACTTCCATCCCGTCTGCAAGCTTGAAGCCAACGGCTCGCTTCTTGGGGTCGTCAATCGCATACATGACGTTGACCACGAGGCCGTTCTCGTAGAACACATAGGCCAATCTGAGGTCTTGCACCTGAAAACGTGACGTCTCCAGAGGCCTAGCAGCCAACTCGATATCGCGTTCTTCCTTTAGAATTCGGTTCACGTAGTCCAGTGTGTCCTGGCTTTCGCTGGCTGCTGTAACCGTGAACTTATGCTTGTACTTGTTCATGTAGTACCGCGCTTCATTGGCCCGTAGACCGGCGAGCGCATCTGCCGCAGGCGAAGACTCCAGACCAGTCACAGACACCTTTTCAAAATCAACGACCTTGGACACCGTACTCCCTCCTTCTATCTCCGGTCTCAAATAGAAAACTCTGGTATCGACGGCGTCGGACCGCGCCAGCCACTTACCCAGCGAACGCTACTCGAAAACGAGGGGTGTGACCGCGGTTTCTGGGCGACGGGGAAGGGACGCACGAAAGCATTGCCGGATTTGGGAAAGATCTTGACGGTCACCGAAGTCATCGCAACTGTGCGGGGGCTGCTTGGCGTCAGTGGCCACCTACCTGGGGGCTCCAGACACCACCCGCCAGCGCCGTCCGGCCGTAACACGGGCACGGGGACTTTACGCATCTCGTCCCTGGCTTTGCTCAGTCCTTGGCAGTCTGGCATCCCGAGAGGGGAGACGTAGGTCAAGGAAGCGGCTTGGGCCGAGGCCACGTGTTTCCTGCCGCCCGGTTGCGCAGGACGCGCTATCGCGAGCATGTCGCCAAAGCCGCCTCTCAGCCATCCTGCTTCCCGCCCACCACAAAGTATGGTAGAACTCGCGAGAGGGTCATCCAAGCGATCGGGGGGAGAGGGATGCTCTTCAGGGACACTCCATGAAGCTCGACAGTGTGAAGCACATCGGTATCATCGGTGCCGGCATGATCGGGGACAGCTTGGCCGTACTCACCACCGGCCACGGCTACCACACAACGCTCGTCGTCCGTCGCGGGGAGATGATCCCCGAGTATAAGAAGACGTACGCTGAGTACTTTCGCCAGATGATCGACCAAGGCCTCATGCCGCAGGATCAACTGGCCATCTGCGAGAAGTACCTCAAGTATTCCACCGACTTCGCCGACCTTGCCGACTGCGACGTGATCTTCGAATGTGTTCCAGAGGCCATCGATCTTAAGTTCGAGATCTACGCCCGCATTGAGGCGACATGCCCCAACACAAAGGCTATCTGCTCGGTGAGCTCGTCGCTCGTGCCCGACCGTCTTGCCGAGAAGGCCACCAAGTATAAGGACCGGATCATTGTCACACACCCCTTCAACCCGGCCCACATGGTGCCTTTCTTTGAGTTGTGCGGGGGCTCGGAGACAGACCCCGCCGTCCTTCAGTTCGCCAGCGAGTTGCTCGAGTCTCTGGATCGCAAGCCCGTCATCCTCAAAAAGCCCGCTCCCGGTTTCATCGGAAACCGCCTCCAGTTCGCTCTGTGGAGGGAAGCTCTCAACTTGGTGGAAAGCGGCATCGCGGACCCCGAAGATATCGACACCTGCCTGAACTACAGCTTCTGCCCGCGCTACACCTCGATCGGCATCTTCGAACACTTCGACAATGGTGACCTGACGCTGAACATGCGCACCTGCGATGCCGTGTTCCCGTCGCTCAGCAATATGACCGCCGCCCCTCACGCCATCGCCGATCGGGTCGCTCGGGGAGATCTGGGTGCAAAGACCGGCGTCGGTTTCTACGATTGGCGCGGCGTGGATATGGAGGCCTACAAGAAGCGGGTGAACGCTCCGTATTGGCGCTTCATCACCTGGGACATGCCCACCGAGTAGAGGAGAGGTCTGCCTCATGGTCTACGACAACGGCGACGGCGGAAAGTACGGGAAGTACTTCGTACAAGAGCTAAAGGAACCGCAGGACATGGGAACGCCCGAGTTCCGCGGGCTCTACAAGCAGTTCGCGAAACGCATACTGTGGATGGACTCGAACGTGTGCGAAGGTGCTTTCCAGATGAACACCGCGTGGTACTTCGCCCCCGCGCCGAGGGATCCCATCTTCCTTGAGCACGTTCACGACTACGAGGAACTTATCGGTTTCTACGGGAGCAACCCGGACGACCCCTACGAGCTGGGCGGCATCATCGAGTTCTCGATGGACGGCGAGGCTCATCGGCTCACCCGCTCTACGATGATCTGGTGCCCAGCCGGTGTGCCTCACAACCCGATGCGCATACTCGAGGTAAGCCGGCCGATATTCCATTTCTCGGTCGTCATGAATCCTACGTACGAAGGAAAGGCGACCTACAGGTAACGAGCGCAAGAGGGGGGCGGCGGCAGAATGGCCATTGTGATCGTCGGCATGCTCGATGAGAGGGAAGAAGCACTTCGACTTATCCGCGACCGCATCAGGCAGAGGGGACACGAGACCTGTCTCATAGACATCAGCATCGGGTCCGGGGCGATCGTTCCCGCACTCGAGCGCGATGTGACGCCGGCGCAACTGTCCGATCTGGCGGAGGGCAGCGCGGGACTTGCGTTGTCGCGCGGTGACGCGGAGAACACGGTGGTGACTGAGGGTCTGAAGGCCAAGGTGCGCGAGCTGCACACGCGAGGCGAAGTCCAGGGCATCATTGCCATCACCGGCATGACCGGGGCGCTCATATCCTTGCCGGCCATGATGGAACTGCCGTTCGGAATTCCCAAGCTCCTCATTTCGGGCGCCACCACCCAGCCGGTTCATGCCGCCAAGTTCGGCGACTACTTCGCCCGCAGGGACATCACCGTCATGCACACCGTGGTCGACACGGTGGGAATGAACCCCCTGGTCCGCTCGCTCGCCTTGAACGGGGCCGACGCCATCTCCGGGATGGTGGAGGGGGAGCGGACCTCCTTGGAGGGGGACCGGCCGTCTATGGCGGTGACCGAGTTCGGCTACGTCGACAAGGGCGCCCACTATCTCAGGGAGATCCTCGAAGAGCAGTTCGACGTCGTCTCCATCCACGCAATGGGGATGGGCGACAAAGCGGCCCTTGATCTGGTTCCCCAAGGTGTCTTCAAAGCTTTCGTGGACCTCATGCCCGGCTCGTTCAGCGAGCATGTTCTCGGAGGGAACAGGGACGCCGGGCCGGGCCGTTTGGACGTGGCGGCGGATCTGCCCATTCCCTATATCTTCTGTCCAGGCGGTTTCGACATGATCAGTTGCGGTCCCCCCGAGCGGAGGGACGGAAACGACCCGCTTTGGACGTCACGGCGTCTGGTCGAGAGAAAGCTCTACGTGCAACCGCCACGGGTGCAGGCCCGGACAAGTCCCGAAGAGATGGAAGAGATCGCTCTAGCGGTTGGGGATCGGCTGAACAGATACCGGAACAAGGCCAGGGTCAAGGTGGTTATCCCGCTCAGAGGCTTGTCTTCACTCAGCGTGGAAGGCGGCCCCCTCAATGACCCCGCCGCCGACGCGGTGCTTGCCTCCGGCCTCCGAGTTCATCTGGACCCGGAGATCGAGATCATCGATGTGGACACCGATATCAACGACCCGATTTTCGCAAAAGCTGTTGCGGACGCACTATCAAGGGCACTCAGGGAGGTCGAGGTCTAGTGGACAAGGTACGTTTCGTCGACCAGACCATCCGTGACGCCCAGCAGAGTCTCTGGGGCAACATGATGCGGACCGATCACATTCTTCCCATTGCTGAGAAGATGGACAAGGTCGGATATCTCGCCGTCGCTACCGTGGGCTCCCAGGCCTTTACGGTTCAGGTGCGCACCCACGATGAGGATCCTTGGGAAAGGATCCGGTTGCTCTCCGGGCTCATGCCGAGCACTTGTCTGCGCGGGTCATACCAGACCGCGAGTCTCTCCTCGTTCGACATGAGTACCCCGCGGGACATCATCTCGTTGTGGATCAAGCGGTCGGTTGCCAATGGGATTAAGAGCTTCTGGATCTGCGACTACCAGGAGAACATGGAACGGTTCCGTTACTTCGCGAACATCGCCAGGGCGGAGGGGGCAGAGATCGTCACTTCGCTGATGTATACCAGCAGTCCGCTCCACACCGACGAGCACTGGGTGACGAAGACCCGCATGATCGCGGATGCGAAGGAATGTGTCGATCGCATCATGATCTCGGACGAGTCGGGGATCATAACACCCGAGCGTACCCGGGGGCTGGTGTCGATCGTGCAGCGAAACTGCGAAGGGATCCCTCTCGAGTTCCATAGTCACTGCAACTCTGGGTTGGCCCCCTTGTGCTACCTCGCGGCCATTCAATCCGGCGTGACCACCCTCCATACCGCGGTCGCTCCTCTCGCCAACGGCAGTTCGCTGCCGGCGACCGAGACTGTTCTCAAGAACATCCGCCGCCTCGGTTTCGAGTCCGATCTGGACGAGGACGCCCTTGCCGAGGTTTCGGCCCACTTCAGGAAGGTGGCGGAGGAGGAGGGACTCCCCATCGGCAGGCCGGTGGAGTACGACCTCTTCCACTTCGAGCACCAGGTGCCTGGTGGGATGATCACGAACTTCACCCGGCAACTCCGGGAGATCAAGATGGAGCGCCGCCTGGACGAGATCCTGGAGGAAGCTATGCGGGTCCGCAAGGACTACGGCTACCCGGTGATGGCCACGCCGTATTCGCAGATCGTGGGCGCCCAGGCCTTCGAGAACGTGGTGTCGGGGGAGCGTTACAAAAACGTCACCGACGAGTCCATCAAATACCTGCTGGGATATTACGGCGAACCCGCATATCCCCTCGACCAGGAGTTGATGGACCGAGTCATGAGCCTGCCCAAGACGAAAGAGTTGCTCGATTGGCAGCCCCAAGGGTACCTCAAGTCCGTGGAACAGTTGCGGCAGGAGCTTGGGCCCGACCTTTCCGACGATGACCTCCTGCTAAAAGTCCTCATTCCGGGCAAACCCGCGAAACGCAAGAGCGCCGGGGCGGCGCCCGGCGCCGCCGCATCCGGACCCGTCGGGATGACCAGCGGCGAGGCTCCCGCGGTCCCGGTGGCCGTCGCCGGCGGCACCAGGTCCTTCCTGGTCGATGTGGACGGCGAGGTCTTTAACGTCAAGATCTCCTCGGCGATCGGCGGAGATGGGGGTGCCGTCACGGTCGAGGAAGTCGGGGCAGCCGAGCTCCGGCAGGAAATTCCGGAGGGCGCGATCCTCGCAGGGGCCCCCGGGTTGCTGCTGTCCATCTGCGTGGCGGTGGGCGACGTCGTGGACGAGGGCGACGAGATGGCCATGATGGAAATCATGAAGATGCGTAGATCCATCTGCTCTTCCGTGCAGGGAGTGGTGAAGGAGATCCGAGCGCAAGAGGGCCAGATGCTCGACGCCGACGACATCCTGCTTGTGGTCGGCTGAGATGATCGGCAAGATCCTCGTCGCCAATCGCGGAGAGATAGCGGTTCGGGTCATCCGGGCCTGCCGCGAGCTGGGGATAGGCTCGGTCGCCGTCTTCTCCGAAGCCGACCGAGAGGCTCTCTTTGTCAAGATGGCAGACGAGGCCTTCCTCATCGGCCCGGCGCCCGCTTCCCAGAGCTATCTCGACATCAGGAAGATAATCGAGACCGCCGAGATGTGCTGCGCTGAGGCCATTCATCCCGGATATGGGTTCCTTGCTGAGAATCCGCGTTTCGCGGAGGCCTGCGAGAGCCGAGGGATCAAGTTCATCGGACCCTCGAGCAGGGTCTTGACCTTGATGGGTGACAAGGCGGCCGCCCGGCGGGAGATGATCCGCGCGGGCGTGCCGGTGGTCCCCGGCAGCGAGGAGTGCATTACCGATCACGAGGGGGCAAGAGGCACTGCGAAGGAGATAGGCTATCCCGTCATCGTCAAGCCGTCCGGGGGTGGGGGCGGCATCGGGATGACCATCGCTGCCGACGAGGACGAGCTGCTCAACGCTCTTGAAACAGCCCAGGCTGTCGCTCGGAACGCCTTTGGTATCGGTGACGTGTATCTCGAGAGGTATCTGCCGAATCCCCGCCACATCGAGTTCCAGATCATCGCGGACTCTCGGGGGAACGTCGTGCATCTCGGGGAACGGGAGTGCTCGATCCAGCGCAGGCACCAGAAGCTCATCGAGGAGGCGCCCTCACCGGCGCTCGACGCGGCGGCGCGAGGGCGGATGGGCCAGGTGGCAGTCGACGCCGCCCGTTGCGTGGACTACGAGGGCGCGGGAACCGTGGAGTTCCTGTGGTCCGGGGGGGAGTTCTACTTCATGGAAGTGAATGCCCGCGTGCAGGTGGAGCACCCGGTGACAGAGATGGTGACCGGCATCGACATTGTGAAGGAGCAGATCCGTGTGGCGTCCGGTCTTCCCCTGAGCTTCTCCCAGGACGACGCCGTGATGAACGGCTGGGCGATCGAGTGCCGCATCAATGCCGAGGATCCCGGCAACGATTTCGTACCCACCCCCGGCAGGATCACGGGCTACCTCCCTCCGGGAGGGATCGGTGTCAGGGTGGACTCCGGGGTCTATAGCTCGTACATTATTCCCCCCTATTACGACCCCATGATCGCGAAGTTGATCGTCTGGGGTCGGGATAGGAGTGAGGCCATCGGCCGGATGAAGCGGGCACTCGACGAGTACGTCGTCCTTGGGGTGAGGAGCAATATCCCCTTCCATCTGGCGGTCATGGGCAACGAGCGTTTCGAGCGCGGGGATCTCGGGACCCACTTCATCGAGCAGGAGACCGGGCTGGCGGCCGAGATGGAGCGGTTCGTCATTCGCACTCAGAGCCTGGGGGAGAAGCTGTCTAACATCGCCCAAGACAAAAGGAAGATTGCCGCGATTGCGGCCGTGGCAGCGGTGATGCAGAGCTAACGGGATATCGCTAGGCGACGATTGGGGGGTTGCATGGACGGGAAGCGCAAGGTATTGCTGATCGCTACGCTGGATTCCAAGGAGATCGAGACCGCCTTCATCAAAGAGCGTCTGGAGGAGAACAGCCTGGAGGTATACCTCCTGGACGCCAGCATCCGTCGCACCGTCGAGAGGGGAGCCCAGATCACCCCGGACCAGATCGCGGCCGCGGCGGGGACGACAATGCCTGAGATACGCGCCCTCAATCATGAAGGCAAGTGCATGGCGCTCATGATTCAAGGCGCTATTGCGTGCGCCCATGAACTGGACGACCGGGTGGGATTCAGCGGCCTCATCGCGGCGGGAGGATCCGGCGGCACCACCCTCGGTGCCGCGGTCATGCGGACCTTCCCGTTCGGACTGCCCAAAGTCCTCATCTCGACCATGGCTTCCGGCATGACCAAGCCTTTCGTGGGGACGAAGGACATCGTCATGCTCAACTCGGTCTGCGATGTGGCCGGCCTCAACACCGTCACCCGGCGGGTATTCGAGAACGGCGCCCTCGCGCTTGCCGGGATGGCCAAGGGCTACAGGCCCCTGGAAACCTCGGGCAAACCGGTGGTGGCCATGTCGACCCTCAGCACTACGGATGGGTGCTGCAACAGGGTTCGCGCGGCTCTGGAGCAGGCGGGTTCGGAGGTGATGGTCTTCCATTCCCAGGGGACCGGCGGCGTGGCGATGGATGAGACCATCCGGGACCAGGACGTCTCCCTGGTGATCGATCTCTCGCTGATCGAGGTGGGGGACTATCTGGCACAGGGCCTGTACGACGGGGGCCCCGACCGCTGCAAGGCGGCGCTGGAGAAGGGCGTGCCGACCATTTTCGTGCCTGGTAACATCGACTTCTTGGTGGATGGACCCATCGAGGGAGCGAGAGCCCGCTTCCCGGGGCGGATGTACCATATCCACAACGCCTCGGTCACGGCCGTCCGAGCCGACGCCGACGACTTCAGGCGGCTGGCCGAACACATGGCGGGGCTCATCGAGGAAGCGAAGGGCCCGGTGGCTTTCTTCGTCCCGCTGCTGGGGTTCTCTTCCCACGACAGCGAACAGGGCCATCTGCACGACCCTTCGTTGCCGCCGGTCTTCGCCGAGCATCTGCAGAAGGTCATGCCGGAGGGGGTGCCGATCACGGTGCTTCCCTATCACATCAACGACGAGCAATTTGCCGATGCGCTCATCGAACAGGCAGGAGTGTTCCAGGAAGTCGCAGCGCCGCCGGCGTGAGCCAGTAAGGAGTGGGGACCACGGCCGAGCCCATGGCGGAGGTCATCTCCGTCTCTGAAGAGTATCTGGAAGTACAGGCCCTGCTCGAAGCAGGCTCCCGGGTGGTGTTCGTCACGGGCAACGCCGGTACGGGAAAGTCCACCCTGATCCGGTATCTCAGAGACTCTCTCGACAAAAGCGTCGTGGTTTTGGCGCCCACGGGTGTTGCCGCCCTGAATGTGGGCGGCATGACCGTCCACTCCTTCTTTCGCTTTCCACCCAGGATCCAAGAGCCAAAGGACATCAAGGTCCCGGCGGACTGTAGCCTCTATGAGAGGGTCGATTTGCTGGTAGTCGACGAAGTGTCGATGCTTCGTTGTGACCTCATTGACGCGATGGATGTCTTCTTGAGAAAGGCGAGGTCGGACAATTCGGCCTTTGGCGGCGTCCAACTGTTGCTTATCGGCGACTTGTTTCAACTCCCGCCGGTCGTTCCCAAGGCCGAGGCGGAGGTGCTGGCGGCGCGAGGATACGCAACTCCGTACTTCTTCAGCGCCCTTTCTCTACAGGATGTCTCCCTCCTTGCCGTGGAACTCACGACTGTCCATAGACAGAAGGACCCCGATTTTGTTGCCCTGCTGAACAAGGTGCGGGTGGCCGAACGCACGCCCGCCACCGTCACGGAATTGAACCGTCTATGCGAGAACGGTTCCGAGCCGGCTGGCGGGGTCACGCTCACGGCCACCAATGCCGAGGCGGACCGCATAAACGATGAGGCACTCCTGCGCATCCCTTCGAGCGAGCGCCTCATGAGGGGGGACCTCGATGGCAAGTTCAACTTCGTCCGCGACCGGTTGCCTTCCCCGCTTGAACTTCGCCTGAAGGTCGGTGCCCAGGTCATGTTCACCAAGAACGACGAGCAGAGGCGCTGGGTCAACGGGACCATGGGGGTCGTTCGAAAGATCGATGAGGACGGTATCGGGGTGGAAGTGGACGGCAAGACCCTTGTGGTCGAACGTACGTTATGGGAAACGTACGAGTACGAATTCGATGTCAAGCAGAACCGCATCCTCAGCAAACCCTTGGGCACGTACACTCAGTACCCGCTCATGCTTGCCTGGGCGGTAACCATTCACAAGAGCCAAGGCAAGACCCTCGACAATGTGCTGATCGATCTGGGTAGCGGAGCTTTCGCCTCGGGCCAGGTGTATGTGGCGCTGAGTCGCTGCCGTTCGCTCGAGGGGATCAAACTGGCTCGGCCGCTCAGACCGTCCGACATCAGATGCGACCCGACTATACGGCGGTTCTATCTGGCTCTGGCGGAGCCAACCGACTAGCGCGAGGCGCCGGGGCGGTCGCTTCTCGGCCCGCCGGGCCCGCGCGCCAAGGTGAAACCAACCCTGCGGCGCGTCGCGGGTTTTTCGGCCCATCTGCCAAGTCGCCCGAGTGCCGCCTAACCGACGTTTGCTCATGGCGCCGAGGTCAAGTCTCAGAAATGCACGCTCAGAAATGCCTTGACCCTCGCAGCCCATTCGCGCACGGTCAACTCTTTAGTCGAATACGGTTGTGTGTCGGCGGGGACTCCGAAGGCGGCAATCCCATCCGAGCGAGCGAGATAGACGGCGCGGGCGAGGTGAAAGCGTTGGGTGGGAATTAGCGCCCGAACGACTTGGAACACGTTCTTGGCTCGAAGCATGCTGTCCTCGGTGGTGAGGCCGTTCGGATCAACAATGAGGTCGCTCGCGGGAACGCCTTGGGCAATGAGGTAGCTCTTCATGACCGCGACCTGGTTGTCGTTTGGACGGTCGTCGCCCGACAGAAGCAGCTTTTGCACCTTGCCTTTCTGATAGAGAAGTAAGGCCGTCTGCAGGCGGTCCGTAAGAATGGGGGATGGATCACCGTTCCGCTCGACGCCCGCTCCGAGGACTATGCCAACGGGAGCCGAGGGAGCTTCTTCCGGGGTCGCAACGACGTAGCGGCTTGCGTCGTGCACGATAACCACATTCACGCCCACCACGAACAGCACGAGTGCCACAGCCAGCCCGAGTACCGTCATCAGTGCAAGTAGCGCTATACGTCGCGCACGGCTTCTTCTGCCCATCTCCGCCTTTCGCACTCTCCGCGCTGCTTACGTTGCGGGTGTAAGGGTCCACTTCAGCGGATACCCGAGTCATAGACAATTTGCACGTGCGTGAATTGCCCCGCCGTCACCGTGACGTCCACGGTCGAGCCCATGGGCAGAGGAGCGGCATTTTCGGGTTCTACCTCGTATCTCCCCGGAGCGAGAACGGCGCGGAACTTGCCTTGACTATCGGACGTGAACTCCGCGACGACCTTGCCGTCCGGGAGACTCCTCACCCGCATCTTGGTCGAATAGGGCTTCGAGTTCGTCTCGCCCGGAGCGCTTACAGGGCTGATCGGCCCAATCCGTATCTCGCCCTCGATGCCGCTGAACAGGACCGGGCTGTTGCTGCACGCGAGACTGGAAACAACGACGATGGCAAGAACAATGAACAGAAAGAGAACAGGGAGCGTTCCAGAGCGCGTACCGGGGTTCACCTTCATATCGTTCATCTCGATTGCGCATGTTACTCGTTGTGGCTCGCTCACGCCTGTTGAGACGAGAAGACGTGGCCGGCGGCTCCGGAAGTGTTGTCTATCCGGTCGTACTTGACAACGCACCCTGCTTGGATGGATTCTGATTCTTCGAGACACGGTCCCACCACCTGGGCTAAAGTGGCTCCGTCATTACGTGATACCTCCCAAGGAGTCTTACCAGCGCGTGAGGAAGGATCCCATGACCGACCGTGTTCGCGTTCGCTTCGCCCCGAGTCCTACCGGCGCCCTCCATGTGGGCGGCGCACGCACGGCCATATACAACTGGGCGTTCGCTCGTCGCCACGGGGGCAAATTCATCCTGCGCATAGACGACACCGACATCGAACGCTCGACCGTAGAGAATACGGCCCAGATTCTCCGCTCTCTCGAGTGGCTCGGAATGGACTGGGATGAAGGCCCCGAAGTCGGTGGTCCGTTCGGTCCTTACTTTCAAACTGAGCGGGCCCAGAACTACGTCGCTGCCCTGGAGAGTATGAAGGCCAAAGGCAGCGCCTATCCCTGCTTCTGCTCCCCCGAGGAGCTGGAGGCCAAGCGGGCGTCCGCTCGCGCAGCTGAGGGCGTCCTCGGTTACGATAGGATCTGCCGGCGACTGAATTCCGCCAGCGTGGCGGCTCGTCTCGCGGCTGGAGAGCCCCACGTGTGGCGGTTGGCGGTACCCGAGAATCGGGGTGACATCGTTGTGGACGATCTGGTTCGCGGCGAAACGATCTTCCCTGCGAGCGCGATGGACGATTTCGTGCTTGCCCGCGGCGACGGAACTCCTACTTACAACTTCGCCACTGTGGTCGACGACGCCGAGATGCAGATAACCCACGTCATCCGGGGCGACGATCACCTCACCAACACTCCGCTCCAGATCCTCGTTTATGAGTCACTGGGCCATCCCGCGCCGGTATTCGCCCATCTTTCAATGATTTGGGGAGCCGATGGCAAGAAGCTCTCCAAGCGTCACGGCGCGACCTCGGTCGAGGCGTTCCACGACGAGGGATTCCTGCCCGAGGCGCTGCTCAACTACCTCGCTTTGCTGGGTTGGTCTCTCGACGGCGAGACGACGATCATTTCCCCCGAGGTCTTGAAGACGCACTTCTCGCTCGATCGGATCTCCAGAAGCCCGGCCGTCTTCGATTTCGAAAAGCTCGAATGGATGAACGGCGTCTATATTCGGGAATTGGGCGCGGATGCTTTCGTGGCGCGGATGCTCCCCTGGATAGAGGCCGCGGGACTCCTTTCCTCGAGCGATTTCGAGGCCCGGCGCGAGTGGTTCTTGGCCCTCGCGCCGCTTGTCTCGGAGCGCGTCAAGCGCATGACGGAGGTCGTGCCGACGGTTCGGTTCCTGTTCGTTGACAACCTCGTCATCGATCCGGGGGCGTCCGAAAGGATTCTTGCGAAGGAAGGCGCGGGACTGGCCCTTGCAACCGTTCACGAGACACTTGCCTTACTTGACAGATGGAATGCGGAGGCCATAGAGCAGGCACTCCGAACCGTTCCGGAGATGCTAAGCATGAAGCCGAAGGCAGTGTTCCAGGCCGCCCGCGTAGCGATCGCCGGAGCCACGGTGTCTCTGCCCTTGTTCGAATCGATTGCGCTTCTCGGGCGCGACGTGGCCCTAGCCCGTCTGAGGACCGCTCAGGCAATAGCCACGCCCTGATGGCCGTGGGTTGACAGTCATCATTCCCTTCAGTAGAGTACGCACTCGCGCCGGGTGCAACAATCCGGTCGGCTTGGCCCGTTCGTCTAGCGGTTAGGACGTCGCCCTCTCACGGCGGAGATCACCGGTTCGAATCCGGTACGGGTCACTCACCACAGTGACGCAGAGCCGTTTCGGCACCTCTCCTCTCTCTGACCTGTCCTTCAGCCTTTTTTGGGCCCGATCCTCCACGCTGACGTGGGACGGACGCTCGGTGAGACAAACCGAGACGCGCTCATCGGCCCTCTCGGCTCAAGCCGGGGTCTTGCCGCCCGAGTCCTCCGGCCCCAGTGTGCAGTCGGCGCGGGACCAATAGCCTTCACGGCCGTAGTGGCGGCAGAGCCTCGCCTCGTACTCTCGAGAGATATCGGTATCCGGGCTGTATTCGGGCGCCCTCTCGATCGCCTCGCGACTAAGGTCGACAAAGACCTTGTGGTCCGTCCAACTCACCCGTTCCATCCACTCGGGCGACATAAGGACATGTCTGCCGGGCCACCAGTTTCGTGTCTCGACGTCTACGTAGCGGATCGCCCAGCTCTCTCCGTCGATCACGAAGTCGGCGACATGGCCGATCTCTCCATCTGCCGCCGCGACTCTGTACCCCGCTACTTCCCGCGTGCTGCCGAGGTGCTCGTCCCAGGACGACTCCTCATCTTGGACCTCTATCTCGATCGGTGACTCGGGGACGGGATACGCTGCCCACTGGTACAGGCTGCCCCAATCGGGCCATCCGTAGTACTCGTGGTACACGGTCTCAAACTGCCGCGAAACCGGCTTCTCGGAATCCGCCCAGGGGCTATCTTCTATCTGTTTTCGGGTCAATCTGATGGCTATGCTCTCGGCCTTTGCGTCGACGGAGAGCACCGCGTGGGGAGAGACCAGCACTAGTCTTTCGCCCAGCCAGGTTCCGGTATCGGCCACCAAGTACCGGGTCGTCCACGTTCGATCGTCGAAATAGAAGTCCTTGACCTTCCCTATCTGTCCGTCTTGAGCATCCAGCGCGTACGCGTACAACGCTTTCGCTTTGAGGAGCATGGCGACCCCTCAGCGTCGGGTCATCATAGCGGCCGCTTCCTTGCCCGCGCCCAACGCTTGCTTGATGTCCGTGAGGCCGAAGACCTTGACTTTGGAGAACGGACCGAAGGGCATAGTCACCATGATGCTATCGAGTTCTTCAAGCGATTCCACGTCGAGGATGCCCCCTCCGCCTGAAATGCCCGCAAACCCCCACACCTGTTCCAGTTTCCCGCTCTTGGTATTGGTCTCGATCCAAGCCAGCATCGCATCGAACAACGGGACCGCGGCCTCGGGTGGGAATGGGATCTTGCTCTTGGAAACGATAAGGAAACGCATGACAGTTCCTTTCCTAGTGCGGTCTTGCTGCTATCCGCGTACCCCTCATAGGCCCATGGGCAAACCGGAGGCTCGAGAGCAGGGGGGAGTAGAGAGAATGAGTTGGGTCGGCTATGGGTAGATCGCTGGGTAGCAACCGATCGGAGGAGGAGCCATGCTCAGGCTAGGGGTGATACTCGCGGCGGCCTTGACCATCGTTCTCGTACTGGCGCTCGCCGCCTCCGGTTGAGCGTAACGTTGCGACCGGCGTGATCGGCCACGGAATAATTAGGCAGAACCCCGCACACGATACAATGGGTTCCTCGACAGCGTCGCCCGATCTGTCTGGCGATAGCATCACGTTCTTGCCCGTCCCGCTTTGGGTACGTCGAAGACGTACGGCGACCGCGCGTGAAGGGCGAACGGGAATATGCAGCAATTCTTCATCGGGATCTCCAGCACTTTTGTGGGGGTCACCGGTTGGTTGCTGGTCGGAATGTATGTCCGGCACAGGCTGCACGCCAGACAGGCCCGGGATGCGGGTCGGGCAGTCTACTTCGAGTTGGGCGCGAACCATCTGTCGGTCTTCATGGAGCCCATTTCTCACCGTGTGCGAAGACAGGATTGCGAAGCAGGTCACGTACTTTGCCCCAGCCTTTCCCGTGCCGGACTGGCGGGCACAGTGGGTCGAGCGGACGGCCGACTAGGTCGCACCGGCAAGGGAAGCGCGAGCAGTCAACCACAACCTCACAGGAGGGCGGAATGGAAGCACAGGAGTTCACCACGGAGAGTCTGGCGCAGTTCGACGGCAAGGACGGCCGCCCCGCATACGTCGCTTACGACGGCAATGTATACGACATCACGAGCAGCGCCATGTGGGAGGACGGAGACCATGAGGGCGAGCACCTCGCCGGAACCGATCTCACCGAGGACATGGACTACGCGCCGCATCTAGCCGACGAACTGGACCGCTTTCCCGTCGTAGGCACTTTCTCGGGCTGATACTGATAGGGACCGGCCACGGGGAGCCGCATAACGCTCGGCGAGGTGCGGTCTGAGTTGTATCGGTTTCGACGCCGAAGTGGTTAGAATGTATGAAGGTCCCACGGCACGAGGAGATCAACATGCCTTCTGAACTTGTGGTGTGCGCCGTCCATGAGGGCGGGATGCAGTTCACCGCCACGGCCGGCGAGCACACCGTCGCCATCGACTACCCCATGCAGGCTGGGGAGACCGTTGCCGGGCCCACGCCTCTCCAGCTTCTTCTGGCAAGCCTGGCCGCGTGCAGTGGAAGTACCGTTGCCTTGGTCCTTCGCCGAATGGAGGAACCTTTCGAGGGCTTGGTTGTGCACGCGCGCGGACAGCGCCGAGACGAGCACCCCACGGTGTTGACCGATATCGATCTGGAGTTTGTGTTGAATGGCGCAGAGATCGAAGCAAAGGCGGTCGAGAGGGCCCTCAAAATCGCGGAAGAGCAGCTCTGCCCCGTATGGGCGATGCTCAAAGAGGGAACGTCGATCAGGCCCACTTTCCGCTTGGTGCAAGACTAGCCCAGCGCCCAAGCCGGCTCCGGCTGAACAGGCGTCTCGACTTTATACCCAGCTTACGTACCGGCCGTTAGTCTAGAGAATCATCGCGTCTGAGGGACGCGTGACTTCCCCGGGGGACGGTGGGTATTGCAGGCTGTCGGCGTTTTCGAAGAAGACTACGCCCCGAATAGGAGGAACTCGCTGATGAAACGCGGATTGGCGATTGGCATCATCGTCGCGGTGGCTATTGTCGTGGGAGTGGGCGCCTTCTTTGGAGGTAAGGCCGTGGGAGGCGGCACGCCGACGACTCAGGAGGCCATCAACGCCCTGCAGAACATGACCGCCCAAGAGCGCGCTCAGGTGTTCCAGAACGGCGCCGGTAACGGAGCGTTCGGGGGAGGTACCCGTACCAACGGCGCCAATGGGGGAGCGGGCGGCTTCACGACGGGGACAATCGTATCGGGCGACAGCTCCAGCATCACGGTCAAACTCAGCGATGGGGGTACGAAATTGGTCCTTTTCGCGCCCTCCACAGTCATTGCGGTCTCCAAGACGGGTTCCGCATCTGATCTCACCGTGGGTCAGGATGTCACGGTCACGGGTTCGACCAACTCGGATGGCAGCGTCACCGCTACCCGTATCCAGGTGGGCGCCCTGACACGTCCCGCGGGGGGACCAAACGAGACCGCCGGTAACGGCGCCGCGACGCCGGGAAGTGGTAATACATCGAGTGGCACTCCTACGACCACCGGCGGGGGCGCCTAGCCATCTCGTGAGAGATCCAGCCCGGCGCGGGGAGCGTCCCGGGCCGAAATCAGTCGAGGGCGAGCTTGTCCAGCGAGAATGTAAGATAGGCCACGAGCCCAGAGACGAGAATCACGCACCCGGCGACCAACAAAGAGATGCTCACACCGCTGTGGACGGCGTCATAGGCTGCGCTTATGACCTTTGCGACGATAGGCCCGTACTGAGCTTCCGCACCGGCGGATCCCGCCGGCACTTGGCCGGTGAGGACGGCGGTTATGACGATCTCCCGAAATTGGGGAGGCACCTGGAGCTCTATCAACCTCTGGGTGAGGAAGGTGGTCAACTGGGTATTGAACAGCGAGCCGAGCGCCGCCACACCCACAACGGTGCCCACCTCCCGTGCGGTCGTGGTCGCGGAGGCCGCCATCCCTGAATGTCTGGCAGGCAAGATCGAAAGGGCCACCGAGGTGATGGGTACCACGGCGATGCCGAATCCGACGCCGGCCAAGGTCAGAGAGAGGATCAGGGGCACGTATGGCGCTCCGCTCCCGTGAAGGGCGAGGTCTGTGAATAGCACGCCGGCGCCTGCCGCCAGACATCCCACAGCCACCGGCAGTCGTGGACCGACTCGTGCGACCCATCTCCCGGCAAAGGACGAGGCCACTATCATGGCGATGGCCATGGGTACGAACAGCGTGGCCGTCTGGAACGCCGTATAGGCGAGGACCACCTGCAGGTACAGAGCAGTCAGGAAGAAGATGGAGAAGACCCCGAAATAGGTGGCGAAGGCCACGAAGAGCGAGCCGGCGAAGGGCGCCTTTCGGAAGTACTTCACGGCCAGCATGGGCGCCTTGACCCGTGTCTCCACAAAGGCGAACAGAGCACCCGCGGCGATGCCCACGGCAAACAGGGCAAGGACATGCGGGGCCCGATACCCCGCCGTTTCTCCGACGATGATGGCAAAGACGACAGTGCCCAGCGCAATGGGACCGAGGAAGAAGCCGCCAAAGTCGAAACGACCCGTTTCCGGATCTGAGCTTTCCGGCACTGCGGAGGCGGCGCCGACAAAGGCCAGCACGCCCGCCGCCACGTTGAACCAGAAGATAGCCCTCCATCCACCCAGCCCGACCAATATCCCGCCGATGACCGGTCCCATCGCGAGAGCCAGTCCGGCGATCGCGGCCCAAAGCCCAAGGGCCCGGGCGCGGTCGCCTCGGTCGGGATAGAGATGGCGGAGGATCGACAGGGTGCCCGGCTCGCAGGCTGCCGCACCGATGCCCATGATCCCGCGGGCGGCGATGAGGGATGGAGTATTAGGGGCCAAGGCTCCAAACACCGACCCGGCCACGAACACGCCAACGCCCATGAGCATGACGCGTCGTCTGCCCAACCTGTCGCCCAGTGTGCCGAAAGCAAGCATCAGCGCCGCGAACACCAGGGCGTAGGCGTTGACTATCCACTGGATCTGACTGACGCTCGTGTGCAAAGTCGACTGGAGATCCTCCAGTGCGACGCTCATGATGGTGGTGTCGAGGAAGGTGAGGAATAGGATCGCGCTGATTGTAACCAGCGCGCGCCGCGAGCCGAGCTTCGCGAATACGACGTCCGCGACACTCACGAGATCATCCCGGTTCCGCCGTCTTGACCGTGGAGGTGGTTACGGAGCGGCCACCGTCGTGGCTGTGCCGGCGCCCGACTCCAAGGCCAGCAGCGCCTGGAAGCTCGCGGCGCTCACCTTCCAGGTTCCGTCCTGGAGCACTGCCTGTCCCTTCTGATCGGTGAGGGCCGGAGTTCCGCCCACGAGCAGTGAATAGGTGACGTCCGCCGTGGTCGCCGAGGTGATGGTTACGGCGCTGACTTCCGCCGTTGCTGCTTTGGCCAGGGGAGACGCGGCCTGCGCGTCCAGTTCCGCGCTGTATTGGGAGCCATTCTCGAGAAGGGCGGCCTTGTCGGCAACAGGAAGGCTTCCATCGAAGAACTTTATCCAGTTGGCCGCGATTGTGGCGGCGTCACCGGTGAGTGCGACCGTGGTGGAGGATCCGGCCACAGTGGTCTCAGTCCCGGCGGTTGTGGTTGTGGGAGCGGCGGTTGTGGTCGTTGTCGCGGACGATCCCCCGCACCCTGCTACCACAAGTGCCAGCGTCAATACAAACAGCCCAAAAATCAGGCCGCGCATCCGAGTGCTCTTGGCGATCCTCATTCCGCATCTCCCTCCTGTTGATTACCTGCACATGCCAGTACTGGTCAGGACGACCAAAAATGAACAGACTCCGTTCACCATAGCAGCACCCCCCGTGCTGAGCAACAGGGCGGTCAAGGTGGCCGTCGTCCTTACGCAATGGTATGTTCCCCGCAATGACCCTGAACGATGCATACCGGATCCTCGGCCTCACACCCGACGCCACCCCTACACAGGTCAAGGCCGCCTACAGACGCCTCGTCTCCGAAGCGCACCCGGACCGCGGTGGCGAGGCCGCGGAGTTCATCCGGATAAGGGCAGCGTACGAGATCCTCGCCGCATTCTTGAAGCAGGAGACGCCGGAGGAGGAGATCGGCATACCTGCTGATTTGCGGGCCGTGATCGACGGGATAGTGCGCGACTTCCGCGAAAACCAGCGTTGGGCCGAGGCCGAGACTGTTGGACAAATGAAGCTGTTTGAGGCCGGGATGGCCGACTACATCCGCACCGCCTCTCGAGCGGAACTACGTCAGTTCAGCATTGCCTTCCGCAGTTCGTGGGGTGCAATGATTAGTGCATTGTTTACAGAATGCAATTCAAAGTGCGACGAGACTCTCAAAACTTATGAAAGTTGGTACTCCGAGAGCACTCAGGCCCTCTTCGACGATATGTATCGCAAGGAGTTGCTGCGTTTCCCACTACGACTTCGTTTCTGGGAGATATTCGCCGTCGTCGCCGGCCTGGTCGGGGCGCTGACGGTGGTCATCGGTTGGACCGGACCGGTGGTGAGGTGGGTTTCTGCGGGGATGATGGTCGCCGCCCTGGGATTGTCTTTCCTTTCTTATCGCTGGTGGTGCCGGCGACGGCGCAAAGTCAGGGAGACGATTGAGCCCCTCAGTGTCGCTCCTTTTGAGATACAGGACGGGGCCAGGTTCCAGACAGAGAATACATTGCGTCGAGGTAGGAAGACCACAGCAGCCATGGGCGTGGCCGGACTCTTCGCGGGCAATGCGGCCTCGGGCGGCCTCGTTCTGCCGATCGTCGGGGCCGTGGCCGGAGTGGCTTTCGGTGGAGTCTTCGACCGACTCATCAATCCCACCGGGCGCATGCGTGAAGGGATGCAGGAGGATCTCCGCCGCTTCATGTCGATGGCCCGGCCGCAAGTGACGGCCTACATTCTCGAGGTGCATGCCGGCCTCTTGGAGGACGTGCGGGGCCGGATAGTAGCCAACTATCAAGAGCGGGTCAAGAATACCGTCAAGCTCCTTACCGCTGGAACGGCGACCGCCGCTCGCACCGCCGGCAAAGCGGTCGGCCGGAGCTGAAGCGGGCCTAGGGCAAGACTTCGGGAGACGGAGCTTCCTGGAAGGGATGTATGCGCATCACCAGTGAGAAGAGGTACGGATAGTCCTCTTTGAGGTGGCTGACGTACAAGACCCACTCCGCCAGTAGCTGCGTGAAGGCGCGACGGACGTCCAAGCCCAAGTGGGTCTCGTCGGAAACGCTGAGAGTATTGAGTGAAGTCCGTGCCTCCAGTTCCTCCTCTACATGCAGTACGGCCCACAGCAGATCGGTGAAACGGTCGTGTTCGAGAAGGTTGGGATTTTCGAGGAGCCGCAGGATGAACTGGCGCTGGGCCACAAGGTGGGATTTGAGGCTGACCAGATCGAGATTGCTGAGGTCCACGTCGCAGGTGAGCCCGCGCGCAAACTGGGAGGCTCTGGAGAAGTTCTCCTTCTTCCAAGACGCCTGCAGTTGGAGGTGCTCTCGTATCTCCGCGGAGGCCCCCATGGTGGGAAGAAGCTCGGCAAGAAGGGGCGTTCCCAACTCGCTGAAAAAGGCCCCAATCACCATATTCAGCTTGTGAGCCAGGGTGCGCTTCTCTCGCATGGAGACGATGCGCTCCAAAATGAGCCCGACGATGAGCACCTGCAGAGGCAGGAACCCTATATCCAGAAGCAGATAGAAGAATAGGTTCCGGGCATCCCGAAAGATGAGGTAGTGGACGGCGAGAACGACGGCTGTTATCGCCACCAGCCCAACGGCCATAATGACGAACCAACGACGATCTTGCCGGGTCATGCAGCCGGCTCCCAGACGGGTTCCGGCATCAGCGGACTACGAGCACAGGCACCTTCGCAAAGTGCAGGACTCGATCGGTGGTGGATCCCATAAGGAGATTCGCAAAGGTTCCGCGCCCGCGGCAGCCCAGGACGATCAGGTCGGCTCCGTTCTCCTCGGCAGAATTTAGAATGCCTTCGGCGGGGAGTTCATCGGGGAGGGAGATCTGCGTCGAGATGCCCTTCTTGGTGAACTTCTCCACAAGCGGATTGACCATTCGCCTGACTTCGCTGGGTTTGGTGGTCATGGGCATGTGCCCGAACGCATGACACACCACCACGGCTGCCCCGTACTTAGCGGCCAAGTCTAAAGCGAGAGCGGCCGCCTTCTCCGAGTCTTCGGAGCCGTCGTAGCCGAGTAAGATCTTCTGGATGATTGAGTCGCCCATTCGCGTCCTCCCATACTGGCAACGGAAGCACCGCCACTATAGCAGCAAGGTATACTTGCCCGCATGGAAGAACGTGCTAACACCGGGCCCGAAGAAGAACTCTACGGCACGGTCGCCATCCGCCAGAACAAGCCCGAGCAGTGGCCCAATCCACATCCCGAGCGTCCTTACCTCATCTCCTTCGACATCCCAGAGTTCACCTGCCTGTGTCCTCGCTCGGGCTTCCCCGATTTCGCCCTAATCAAGATCCGCTACCAGCCTCGCGATTGGATCGTGGAACTCAGGTCGCTGAAGCTTTACATGAACGGTTATCGTGACCGTCATATCTCTCATGAGGCTGCTGCGAATCAGATTCTCGACGACCTCGTCTTGCTTCTCCAGCCGCGATGGATGAGAGTGACCGCCGACTTTGCCGTGCGGGGGAACATCAAGACCGTGGTAACGGTGGAGCATGGCACGCGGGAAAAGGCGTGCGTAGACTGAGAGTAAAGGATTTGAAGTGAGCGGTTCGTTGACCCACTGTCTTCTTCTCAGCGGCGGAGTTGATTCCACCACCCTCGCCGCTTGGATAAAGGAACTGCACCCGGGCGAACCCATCGAGGCCTACACGTTCCTGTACGGCCAGAAGCACGCAGTCGAACTGGACGCGGCGTCGGCCGTTGCTAGGTCGCTGGGCATCGAACTATCCGTGATCGAGCTGGCACCCATTCACGGTTCTGCCCTTACCGATTTGGACAAGCCGCTGCCGGAGCAGCGCGATCTGGCGTCGCTGACCGGCGTGGCGCCCTCATACGTGCCTGCCCGCAACCTGCTGTTCATTGCCCACATGGCGAGTCTGCGGGACGCGACCGGCCCGGGAAGACTGTGGCTGGGAGTCCACCACGACGATCACACCGGCTATCCGGATTGCCGACCCGAGTTCATCGAGGCCGCCGACGCGGCTGTGCGGCTGGGGACTCAGTACCAGTTACGTGTGGAGGCGCCTTTCGTCAACTGGTCGAAGGCGGCCATCGTCCGCTGGGGCCTCGAGCACGGGGTTCCTTACGAGCTCACGCACTCCTGCTACCAGGGAAAGATCCCCGCGTGCGGCGTGTGCGACACGTGCCAAGCTCGAATACAGGCGTTTGTTGCAGCCGGTAGCGTCGATCCCATCGAGTACCAAAACCGCTAGGCGCCCGGGTTGAGGTTTCCAACATGAAGACCGCGATCACTGTCGCCACATCGTTCGCCGCCGCTCATCGTCTGCCCGACCATGAGGGCAAATGCTTCCGGTTGCATGGCCATACCTACGGCTTGGAAATCACCGTGGAGGGCACCCCGCAGCAGAGCGGCCCCGCGGCGGGCATGGTCATGGACTTCGCCGATCTGCGCAAGCATGTAAACGATCTGATCGTTGAGCGGCTGGATCATCGGTATCTCAACGAGGTGTTCGATTTCGTTCCGACCGTCGAAGCGGTCGCTGCTTGGGCGTTTCGGCGCCTGCTCGATGGAGGTGTCCCCGTGGTCAAGGTGCGCTTGGCCGAAGGGCCGAACTCCTGGGTGGAAGTCACGGCCTGAGCGCATGAGCGGTCTCCGCGTTTTTGAGATCTTCGACTCGCTTCAGGGCGAAGGCTATTGGAGCGGCCTGCCCATGAGTTTCGTGCGTCTGAGCGGATGCAATGCCCCGGACTTGGAATTGGGTTGTCTCGCTTGGTGCGACACGCCCGCCAGCTGGGACATCGCGGCTGGGGAGGAGTTGTCGGTCGAGGAGGTCGTTTCGCGCGTCACGTTGCCTCGGCTATGTCTCACTGGAGGTGAACCTCTACTTCAGGTTGATGGGGTGGCCGAGTTGGTATCGGTGGCGCACAGGCGCGGTATCCGGGTGCATCTCGAGACGAATGGCACGGTCGATAGCGCGTGTGACTTCGACTGGGTGACGGTGAGTCCCAAGCCCCCCAGGTATCTGAGGGCGGAGAGTTGGGACGGCCGCGTCGACGAGTTGAAGCTGGTGGTCGACAACGAGATGGACGCGAACCGAGCGGAGCGGCTGGCCGCGGAAAATCCCGGCGCCATCATTTGCTTGCAGCCGGAGTACGGCGTGGGACATTCCGACCCCGCCGCGCGGAAGAACCGGGAAATGGCTGTGGCTCTGGTGATGAGCCACCCCGACTGGCGCCTCTCGCTGCAGATCCATAAGTTTCTCGGCATACGCTAGAAAGGATCGGCCGGGCACTCGGTGCACCCTGCGACGTATCCGTCCCTTCAGCGTTCGCCCTGAGGTCATGAGGTCGACCTCCCCCGGGCTTCCAGGCTCGCTACCCAGGGTTCCATACATCGGGCCCGGGTGTAGAATCGAATCGTCGGTCCGTCCTTCTTGGAGGGGTGCCATGGATCCAGGGCAGCACGATTACCGCCGTGGTGAAAAGCACGGGGAAAAGGAACAAGAGAAGCAGCAGGAGAAGGGCAGAGGCTTCGACGAGAAGCACAGACGAAACCCCCTGGGGCTTCTATCCCTGGGAATCCTGGTCATATGGCTTGGGGTCTTCATCCTCTTGCAACAGAATGTCGACGCCTTCGCCAACGACAAAGGCTGGGGCGTCTTCTTCTGGGGCGGCGGAGCGATTGTCTTCTTGGAGATACTTGCCAGGTTGGTCGTGCCGAAGTGGCGGCGCTCGGTCATTGGCTCATTCGTCTGGGGGGCGGTGTGGCTGGGCATCGGCTTCGGGCTTTGGTTCGACAACTGGGCGATCATCGGCCCGTTGGTGCTCATTGCGGCGGGCTTGGCCATCCTGCTTGGGCGGCTGGTTCCTCGTCGGTAGGGTCGGGGGTTTGTCCGCGGCCGGGGAGGCCCGCGGAGTCTTACAGGCGTCCCAGGTTGAGAGTGGATAGTTCGTTCCATAGGTACGCCGCCCTGGCCCAAGCCTTCTCTCTGCCGATGCAACGGAAGTACGGGGGACGAAGCGCGAGGATCAAGTCGCCGATACGGTACCGGGACAGTATGGGCGTAGACACCACCAGCGAGCCGATTTCGCCCGACTTCATCTCGTGGAGCATCTTGATACCGGAGCGTGTGAGCACCTCGAAGAAGAACATGTCATAGTTGGGGACCCACGCCCGACGGTCATCGCGTTGCTGCCCGAACATCCCTTCCGTGGCCCCATAGATCTCGCGGATGGCTACGGGCCCGTAGAGCGCCGTCAGAGCCGGGGCGTGCCGGGTATTGATGCCGGGCATACTGCCGAGCGTCATTATCTGAGTGTCCCACAGCTGCCTCGGGTATTTTCCGTGCCGTGTCTTCAGATAGCGTCCAAACTCGAGCGCCGTCTGGCACACGCCTCCGACGAGGGTGACGTTCTGGCCGCGGCAACTCTCCACCGCAAGCTCGAAACGGTCTTCCCAGTCGCGCCGGGTGGTTCCACCCCCCAGAGCGTCGATCTCGTCCTGAGACGGGACCGAACGGATGGGCGTGAACCGGCTGACGTGCTTGGTGTAGATGCCCGAACTGTAGCCGTATTCGAGGTCTCGGTCACCGACGCGCACCGTCCCAACTATAGAGGGGAAGTTGAGGTTGAGGTTCACGCCGGCGAATAGATCCATCCTCTTCGTCGAGGCTGCGTACGCAAACATTGCGCGACCGGCGCTGACCCGCATGCAGAGGTCCGTGGGGGTCAGGGGGATGAACTTAGACTCGCCTTCAATGGTTCCCCGGGTGATCGCCCAGCCGGTGGGGTCCTCGCATAGCAGCAACCCCGTCTCCCCGGCCATGACCGCAGCGATGAGAGGCTTGTAGCCATCGAAGCCCATGATCGGAAACCGGCGGCGGTATTCAGCAACTAGAGATCCTCCTGAACGGCCTTCCGCTCCCTCGGCCGCTGTGATCTCCGCCGCACCGTGGGTCTCGCCATACCCGGTCTTGGAGTAATCGTGCAGAAGGCGTCTTAGAACATTGGTCTGGGATTCCGCGGGTCGATTGATCGCCTCGCGCCAGGGTCGGAGTTGATCGTCGAGGGCCAGCGCGGGTAGATCCATGGTGCGCTCCTATCCAAATCGACTGTGGTGGCAACCGGGGTTGCAAGCGCGTGGCGGCCGCGTTCCAAGTGTAGCCGAGGATCGAAGTAAGCCTTCCTGCGCCTCCAGGCTGACGGAGACGGATTGAAGTCTATAGTTCGCCCATGGTCGTGTCAGGCGAAGCAGACGCGGCCAAAGTATCGGTAGATAGCACGTCAGCCCAAAATCACTCTACAACAGGATTCGCAGCCGTTGGTGAGCAACCATACGCCGGCTGGGAGTTGTTTTCTGGGGCAAATGGGTAGCTAGGCGGAGAAGGAGGGGCGCGGATACGGTATGGGATAATCTAACAAAGTCGTCGAAGTCGGGGGCCAAGTGCGAAAGATTCATCAGTTCAGCGTCCATCCGGAGATTCCAGAGCGTCTAAGCGGGCTGCAGGAGTTGGCGTTCAACCTGCGCTGGGCGTGGGATCGCCGCGCCTTCAAGGTCTTCCAGCATCTCGATCCCGAACTCCTTGAGAAGTGTGCCAACAATCCTGTCCTGCTTTTGCGGCGGGTGTCCAGGGAGCGCCTAGAAAATGCCGCGGCCGACGCCGCCTTCCTGGCCCATCTCGATGGAGCCCTGGACGATCTTCGCCAGCACTTGGCAGAGCCGGGTTGGTTCAGACTGAAGTATCCGGAGCGTGAGGGCTTCCGCGTCGCTTACTTCTGCATGGAGTTCGGCCTCGCCGCATGTCTGCCCATCTATTCGGGGGGCCTAGGCGTATTAGCGGGCGATCATCTCAAGTCCGCCAGCGGACTCGACATACCGCTTACAGCGGTCGGCCTTCTCTATAACAAGGGCTATTTCGTGCAGCATTTGGATGACGACGGCTGGCAGCACGAGAGCTACCGGATGCTCGACTTCGGGACACTGCCGGTGCGTTCGGTCCCCGCTCCCGCCGGAACTGCCGAAACAGCGCCGGGCACGACCAGCACTCCCTTAAAGGTGCACATCGACATGGGCGGCCGCCGGGTCTGGGCTCGGGTATGGCAAGTACAAGTGGGTCGTGTCCCCCTGTACTTGCTCGACACGGCCCTCGTAGAGAACGATCCCGTCGCGCGGCGCATCACAAGCGAGCTGTACGGAGGTGGTACCGAGGAAAGGTTGGCGCAGGAATTGGTGCTCGGCATCGGTGGTATGAGAGCGCTCAAGGCGCTCGGCATCGAGCCGCAGATGTTCCACCTCAACGAAGGACATACCGTCTTCGCCGGCCTCGAGCACACCCGTGATCTTATGGAAAGGCACCATCTCACCTACAGGGAAGCCCGGCAGGCAGCGGGCGCGGGCACACTTTTCACTACCCATACGCCGGTTCCCGCCGGGTTCGATCTCTTCCCGCGGGCTCTCATCGAGCACTATCTGGGTGCCTACCTAAAGGGGATGGAGCTCGA
This sequence comes from uncultured Actinomycetes bacterium, assembly GCA_963775295.1. GTDB lineage: Bacteria > Actinomycetota > Thermoleophilia > RBG-16-64-13 > RBG-16-64-13 > JAMDEO01. The sequence goes on along the minus strand of CAVZIK010000006.1, from coordinate 2,996,219 downwards.
TGTTCCTGAGTTCATGCGCATGGGACAGGTCTCGCCGGACGATCACAGCGACGAGTTCAACGTGGCCGCCCTCGCGCTGAGGCAATCGCCTCGCCGTAACGCCGTCAGCCGTCTGCACCGCCGGGTCACGGCCCGGATGATGCAACCGGGCTGGGTGGACTTCCCCAGGGGCGACATGCCCATCGAGTCGGTGACCAACGGAGTGCACACCAAGACCTGGGTCGCCGCCGACATGGAACTGCTCTTCGATCACTACCTTGGTCCGCGCTGGCAGGAAGACACCTCGTCGGCCGATGCTTGGCAGAGAGTGGAACGCATTCCGGACCTGGAACTCTGGCGAACTCACTGCCGCCTGCGGGAGCGTCTTGTCGCCTATGCCCGGGAGCAGGTGGACCTTCAGGCCCGAGAGAAGCTCGCCGGTGGCATGCTCAAACGAATGTCTGCGCCGCCGCTTCGGTCCGACGCACTCACTATCGGCTTCGCCCGCCGTTTCGCCACCTACAAGAGGGCGACCCTTCTTTTCCGCGACATCAACCGGCTCAAGGCCATTCTCACCGACGAGCCCCGGCCCGTGCAGCTTCTCGTGGCCGGCAAAGCTCATCCGCGCGACGGGGCCGGGAAGGACTTCATCCGGGAGATGCTCGACATAGTGCGGCGCGAAGGTCTCACCGACAGGGTGGTCTTTCTGGAAGACTACGACGTGAGCAAGACCGCCATGTTGGTCCAGGGCGTGGACGTCTGGCTCAACAACCCTCGTCGCCCCTACGAAGCCTGTGGCACGAGCGGCATGAAGGTCGTTCCCAACGGCGGACTCAACCTCTCAGTTCTCGATGGTTGGTGGGCCGAGGGCTACCGCCCCGGCGTTGGCTGGGCGATAGGAGACGGACAAGAATTCGCCCATCACGATTATCAGGACCAGGTAGACGCGGAGGCTCTGTACTCGCTCTTGGAGAAGGAAGTCGTTCCCTTGTTCTACGAACGTGACGTCGATGGCGTACCTCGAGGCTGGATCGCCATGATGAAGAACTCCATCAGGGTGCTCGCCCCCGCGTTTTCCGGCGATCGCATGCTCAAGCAGTACACCGAGAACTTCTATCTCCCCGCCGGCGATCACTACCGACGCCTCGCTGCCGACGACTTCGCCAAGGCCAAGGAACTCTCCGGCTGGAAGACCCACGTGCGCGAGGTGTGGAGCGAGGTCAGGGTCAGTTGGGTGGAGGAGCGGGGGACTCCCGATGTGGCGGTGGGAGATGGCATCCCGGTGACTGCCAAGGTGCACTTGGGGGCGCTGGATCCGTCAGAAGTCATCGTGCAGGCCTACTATTCCAGGTTGCGCCCGGATGGCACGTTAAGCGACGGCCGCGGGATCGACTTGAAGTGGGTTGCGGTTGAGGGCGGCGAGCATCTCTATCAGGGCGGAGTGCCCAGTCGTGCCTCGGGGCTACACGGTTATTCCATTCGGATTCTTCCTCAACACGAAGACGTTCTGGTGCCGAACGAACTGCCGCTCATCGCCTGGGAGGAGAGTTAGGCCCAGTGGGCTTCGACCATGGGTTGAGACCGGCCACAATACGCTGGCCGGACTGGCCGCGGAGGCAACGGTGGAGGAGACCGCTGGCTTCTCGGCTAGAAATCCATCGGGCAGATCTGATCAGCCCGCAACGCCCGGGCGAAACTCTCGCAACTCTCTTTGAAGACTTGTCGGTCGAGCATATCTGCGGTCTCGCGGAGGCCATGGGCGGCTTCGTCGAGCAAGTTCTGGAACTGGTGAGCTTGGTCCTCAGTCATGCGAACGGTGTGAATTTGGAAGCATTCGGGGCAGCGAACAAGAATGGTCCATTCTTCGGCCCCCGTACACGTCCACTCCACCGGCTGAATGAGCGGTGAAGAACAGTCTTCGCACGCGAAGCCGCCGTAGGGGGTCCTAGCGGCCATGCTGGTTTGATCCGATGACATCTCTATCCCGCGTTCTCTCTCAGGTGGACGCGACCTGTTCAATTCTTGTTGTCGGCACGAACGTTCGTCCGCATGAGCGTCGTCGAGGCTGTGTTTCGGGCAGGGCGCGAGTCGTGCGCAGCGAATCCAGAATCGTAGGGCGCCGCGTGATTCCTGAAACAAGCCGAGTGCAGCCGGATATGCCAAGCATCAGAAGGGCCGGCTGTCAGGTAGGTGGTGCCCCCGTTCCAACCCAAGGGAGGCTGACGTGCTCGATTTCATGCGGGAGTTGTTGACGGTCGACGCTGGTCGCGAGGAGACGAGCTTCGATAGCGTGAGGCTGCTGTTGGATCGAATACGGGACCATGGGCTCTACCCCCACTTTCTCACGATCGATGGGGGTGTGAATGAGCCCGAGTTCCAGGCCGAAGGACGCACCCTTCTGCAATTCGGGGCCAACAACTACCTGAGTCTGTCGGAGCACCCCGCTGTGAAGGCCGCCGCGATGCGCGCCATCGAACAGTTCGGAGTGGGGCCGGGCGGCTCTCGTCTTATGAGCGGAAATATCGCGATCATCGAAGAAGCCGAGCGTCGCATCGCCGGACTCACCGGTATGGAGGACTGTCTCACCTTTCCCACGGGCTACATGGCCAACGTCACCGTGTTTCAGACCGTCATGAGCCCCTTCATCGGGCGTCTGCCCTATCGGACCCAGGACGGCGTCATTTTCGTCGATGAGTACGTGCACGGTTCCATCTCCGACGGCGTGAAGATGTCCGGCGCGCGGGTGATCAAGTTCAGGCACAACAGCCTCGATGATCTGAGGGCGAAGCTCATCGAAAACGGCGGCCTCCCCAACAAGTTGATCGTGACGGAGGGCGTGTACTGTCTTGAGGGCGAGATTATCGATATCCCCGCCTATGTGGACATCGCCCGGGCCCACGAGGCCAAGCTCATGGTGGATGACGCGCACGCCATCGGCGTGATCGGGGGCAGGGGCGGAGGCTCGCCGGACTATCACCACTGCGCAGAGGGCATCGACATCCTTATGGGCTGCGTGGACAAGGCGATGGGGGGGACGGGTGGATATCTGTGCGGCAGCAAGACATTCGTGGATTTCCTTCGCATCGCCGCAAGTTCAAGCGTTCTTTCATCCGCCCTTACGTGTTCCATGGCCGGCGCCGTGATCGCAGCCATAGACCTCATCGAGCATGGTCAGCATCTGCGCGAGGATCTGGTACAGAAGTCCAAGTACCTCCGGGAGGGGCTGCAACGTCAGGGGCTCACCGTCATGGGGCCCGATTACATCCCGTCCGTGCCGCTGCTCGTGGGCGACGAAGCCGATGGAGTCGCCTTTGCGCACGGACTGCGGGCTCGCGGTATCTTCTGCCCGGTGATGCGTTGGCCGGCGGTACCCGTGGGCAAGGCGCGACTGCGTCTGAGCCTCATGGCCCGGCACGATTGGGGCCAGATCGACACGCTGATCGCAGCATGCGGCGAAGTAGGACGGGAGTTGGGCGTGGCCGTGGCGTGAGGCCTTCGACCGAAGAGCCCGCTCGACGGCTAGCCGGCCTCGGGGCGCGCCACCTTCTCGAAGACGTAGACGCGCGGATGGAAGCCTACTTGGAGGTAGGCCAGCGTCAGTAGCCGCACGCCGAAGGTATTGTGTTTCTCCCTAGCGTGGGACTCGAGCAGCTCGAAGCCGTTTGTCCTGCCCATCTCCACCAGCTTCTCCTCTGCATGGCTGGGGCAGGAGATTACCAGTAGCCCGTTGTCGACCAAGAACCGGCCTGACTCGCGGAAGAGGCCGGGAATGAGGGTCGACGACGACGCCCACATACGTAATGGATCGTCGAGCTCGAAATCGACCCAGGGGGGGTTTGAGGCCACCACGTCAAATAGGCCGCTCACCTTTTCGAACGCATTCCCAAGGACGAGTGTCACGTTCTCGATTCCGTTGGCAGCGAGGTTGATCCGCGTGTTGTCCACCGCATCCTCGCTTATATCCACGGCCGTAACATGCGAACTCTTGTCGGCTAGGAAGAGCGTGATGACGCCCGACCCGCAACCGATCTCGAGGACGTTCTTGCTCGTCGGCACGTATTCAGCCAGTACTTGCTCGTTGCCAAGGGGCTTGCAGACGGAGGGAAGGACCTTGATCACGTGCCCGTCGACCTTCGTGGTGGGCAAAAGCCGGTTGAGAAAGGCCGTGTAACGGTAGTAGCCACGGAAGAATCCAGATATGAAGACATCGTGGATCGATGACACGTCGTCAGCCTTTCACGAGCAAATTGCGGTGATGCGAATCACGGGAGTGACGATGTCATAGAGGCGAGAAGACTGTCAACCCGCGGAATCGCTCAAGTTACTGCAAGCAGGCGCCGAAAATCCAGAATATGACATGGCAGCTTTCCTTCAACTTTTTCCTGATGGTAATCGCCGGGGCGATCTCGATGACGGTCGCTGTGTTCACGTTTCGGCGGAGCCGGGTCGCGGGCTCAGCCTCCTTGGTGGCTATCAACGTAGCCGGGACCATCTGGGCCTGGACGACAGCGCTCGAGGTGGCTTCCGGTAGTCTTGGGACTGCTGAAGTTTTTCATAAGCTGTCGTTCGTTGGGATGGATGTGATCGGCGTCGCCTGGTTCGCGTTCGCGGCTGAGTATGCGGGGCACGACCGGTGGATAACTTGGAAGAGGCTGATTGTCCTCTGTTTCCTCCCCGCGGTTACCCAGGTCCTCGTTTGGACGAACGGGTTTCATCACCTGGTATTCAAATCGTTCGCCATGGAATCGGTGGGGCAACATCTTCTCCTACACAAGACCCCGGCCGTGTGGTGGTGGATCGACTCCGCCTATACGTACGGCCTGCTGTTTATCGGAATCATGACCTTGGGCTACATGTTCGTCCACGGATTCGGGCTCTACCGGCGGCAGATCATGGCCCTTCTCGCAGGGGTCATAGTACCGATGGCCGCAGACTCGCTGTACACCTACGGCATGCCAGCCTCGGAACCGGTCAATCTGGCCCCGGCGCTCTTCGCGTGGGTCGGGCTAGCGCTCTATTGGGGCTTCACTCGATATCAGTTGCTCGATGTCACTCCGGTGGCCCGGGAGTTCGTCGCCGAGCACTTGGGCGACAGTCTAATTGTCACCGACACCCAAGACAGGACCACATATATGAATCTCGCCGCCGAGAAGCTCCTGGGCCGCAAACTGGCTACGGTGGTGGGACAGCCGCTGGTGGACGTCACCGCTGACAGGCCCGGTCTGTTCCTGGTGTTCGAAAGAGCACGAGATCTGGGCGAGGACAACTCACAAGAGTGGCAGTATCTATGCCGCTACTACGACGGCAGGGTATCCGCGCTTAGGGACAGACGCGGACGCGTACGCGGGACCATCCTGGTGCTTCGCGATACCACCGATCGCAAGGTCATCGAACTGGCCCTTGACGAGTCTCGGCAGAAGCTGGAGGAGCGGGTTATTGAGAGAACCGCGGAACTGGCGACCGAGAAAGAACATCTGGCGCAACTCAACACGGTGGCGGTCGAGATCGCCCGCTGCGTCGCCAGTTCGGAAGTGCTCAGCACAGGGGTCAAACTCGCCTGCGAGGCAGTGGGCTCGGATGCAGGTACGCTGTGGCTTCGCTCGCGCAAGGGTGGGACACAACTGCTCGGCAACGAGGGTCTGGCACGCGACGCCTGGCAGAATCTGCGACAACTTCTGGAGAGTTCCGCCATCGTCGACACGGCGATGGATGATGGCACGCCGGTCTGCATAAGTGGGTCGGTGAGCACGTCCAATGATGAGTCTGGCACCGGTTTGGAGAGGGTGGCGGTCGTGCCGCTCATCTCTCGGGGTCTTAACCTCGGGGCGTTGTGCTTGGTCAGCGCCGATCCCAAGTTCTGCACCGATGACGAGACCCTCCTCTTGGCTGGCGCGGTCGCCGCACAGATCGCTGTGGCCTTGGAGAACGCCCGCCGCTACGAGGATGCCCGGTTCCTAGCTGAACGGGACTCTCTCACCCGATTGCTCAACCACCGGGGCATCAGCAAGCGCTTGGAACAGGAAGTGGCGCATTGCGAGCGCTCCGGTTCCGTCTTTGGCCTGGTGATGATCGACGTCGACAACTTCAAACTCTTCAACGACGCCTACGGCCATGTAGTGGGTGATCGGGTGCTCCAGGGAGTGTCCCGCATCCTCACCACCTCATTGCGGCGCTCCGATGTGATCGCGCGCTACGGGGGCGACGAGTTCATCGCTGTCTTGCCCGACACTACTGCGGAGGCGGCCGTCCAACTCGTGGAGCGTGTTCGCAACTCCTTGGAAGACAGCCCCTTCCTAGTGGGCGACGGTCGCACCGTCCCGCTCAAGATGAGCTACGGCGTGGCCGTCTTTCCTCACGACGGTCATACCGCGGCCGAAATGCTGGCTGCCGCCGATGCGAACCTCTATCGTTCCAAGCGACGCGGGGGAGACTTCATCACTGCTTCTGGCAGCGGCGAGCACACTCGTCCGGCGGCCCCAGGCTCGTTCTCCGTGCTGGACGGCCTCGTGACCACCGTGGACAACAAGGACCATTACACGCGCAAGCATTCCGATAACGTGACGGAGCACGCTCTGGCTTTGGCCTCCAAGATGGGTCTCTCCGTTGACACCCAGCGCTCGGTCCGCGTAGCAGCTCTCCTCCACGACGTAGGCAAGCTGGGCGTGCCCGATCACATATTGCGCAAACCTGCGGGCCTCACGGAAGCGGAATTCGAGGCGGTCAAGAACCACGTGACTCTGGGCGAGTTGATCATCCAGGGGATCCCCAACCAGGAAGAAGTCTTGAGCGCTGTCAGCAGTCACCACGAGCGCTACGACGGCAAAGGCTATCCGCGAGGCCTCAAGGGTGAGGGCATTCCTCTGCTCGGCCGCCTCCTAGCCGTGACCGACGCCTACTCGGCCATGACCACTGATCGGCCTTATCGCAAGGCCCTCTCCGTCATGAAAGCGAAGGCGGAACTCAAAAAGGTGTCCGGTACGCAACTGGACCCGCAGATCGTGGAGACGTTCCTGGAGGTATTGGAGGAAAATGAAGCCATCGAGGAGACACGGGTGTCCGTGTTCGCCTCCGGGCACCTGTGAGTGGGAACGATTATCTCGGCCAACTCGGAACTGTGGGTTGGAGTCCATCTCAGCAAAACGCTTGTAGCCGGAAAGCGATCACTCCACGTAAGGCTTGAACGTAGCGGGCCTTTGCAGCCGGGCCGCGATCAAGACCGAAGAAAGAGGACCACGCCGTCGCCGCCTGGCGAGGGGTCAAGGCCTTTTTCTGAGGCGAGTGCCCATTAGAGTTCTCGACTCACCAGCGCCATGCCTTTGTCGGTAAGCCTGAGCCACATGTTGCTCAACAGCGGGTCCCACGCCACGAGACCCCGACGCGACAGTTCCGCCACGGCCTTGTCAATCGCGTCCTTATCCAACCCCAACTCGTGCTGAAGCTCGATGTCGGAGACTTCGGCCTCCGGATTGGCCTTGTAAGCTGAAGCTAGGTAGATGAGGATGGGGCTGACGGACACGTGGGCGCTCCAGACATCACGATCAATTGCCGGTGACTATTGTACCGGTCGAAACCCTTGCGACCCATTTCCGGCATCGGGTCGATACTCAGCTGGCCTGGAGTTGTCCCGTTTTCGTTGACCGTCTCCGATAGACCCCAACGGACCCGGCGTATGAAGATCGCGGGCTCTGCGTCGTCCCCATCTTGAAGCTGTGCTACTTGAGCAGTTAGGAGATGGTATGAGACGGCGAGCCTCCACGCGCGCCGCTAGGTTGCGACCAAAACGGCTCCAAAGGAAAAGAGGCTGACGATGGACGATGCTATCACCCAGGAGACGACGCCCACCGCGGGTCTCAGGGAAGAAGACAGGTCACAACTGCTCTTGACATAGGCCGGCCCTCTCATTGAAGGCTGCCGAAAAGCGAAACCACGGCTGCCAAGGCACACCGGCCGGCACGATGGAGCGTCCTAGCTCCCGCAAATAGCGCTGCCGTTTGCCCTCGTCCACGGCGATCGTGCCCTGACAGCGCCGTATCATTCGTCAGCAGCCTTTTAAGTCTCGATGCTGGTCATGAATCTCTCACAGGCGGCACCCGACATCTTGGCAGTCGAAGTCGTCATCGTTGGATCCCATGGAGGCGATAACGCATGGATCGCGCAAGGTCCGCCCGGCATGCCGGCGAGCGGGCGGCCATGCTGGGAACAGGCGTCGGCGACGTTCGCCAGGAGGAACCGGCCCTTCCAGGGGGGACGTAGGCAATGTCAGCAATCCAGAACTCGATGGGGCGGATGCCGTGAAGCGGAACGGAGAGGGACGAGATCGGGAGCTACCGGCATTTCCGTCTCGGCAAGCTTCTTCTGGTGCTTGTTTTGCTCGAAGACGTCTTCCAGCCTAACTCGGTCATCAAGGAGCGACGCGCTTTCGAGATACGCGTCCTCGCCGAGGGATGGCCCGCCGGACGCCGATGCGTGATGCCCGCTGGTGGTGTAAGGGTCCCTTACAAGGCTTGAACGAGCGTCTTGAGGCCTTGGTCCTTTCCCGCTCCTGTCGAAGCGGGTGCTTCATCCAGGCGTGAACATCTCGCCCCTGCGCATTGAGCAGACAGGCGAGACGGGAGACGTCGTGAGGCAACATCTCCTCTTCAGGCGGATCCCCCGCTCTCGCGGGTGAAGGAGAACGCGGACCTTAGCGAGGACCTCCTTTCTCACTCGATAGTTTTCATTTCGCGTTGTTGTCAAAGGAGCTCGGCTTGCTATCGGCCGGTCCTGCGTGGTTCCGAGGCGCTGACTTCTAGAGTGATGGGGGCCGCGGTCACGACCACGCGGACCGAAACTCCGACCGATGAAGGGTAGGCCGGCCAATTCCAGCCTGGGTCCTCTGCTGTCAGGTGTCGCGGCTGACCGGCGGCTGCCGAACACAGAACACGGTAGACAGCAGTATATGAACGAAATCTCGTCGAAAGAGAAAAGTTTCTACATAGACAAAAATAACCAAGTGTTTGCAAGACCGGATAGTACAGAGAAACTCTGCGCGAGTTGTACACGCTTTAATTCTCAAATGTTGACATGCGTGGTATTCATCGTTACGCTATCGCTTGCAACGTGAGTGTTGAATCGTACGTTGTCACCCTGAGGTGAGCCTAAATGGGAGGCTTGACATCGGGGGGGCGATCCAGGAGATGAATGGGACCTCTTGGATCGGCCGCAGGGGACCGGGAGGACTGGATTGCGTGGGTCTGTGCGCCCACGTGTATTCCCAGATTTTGTCTGCGCTCGAGAGGCGAGAGGAGAAGACAATGAAATACGCTGGCTATTAGATCCTCCGTCTAGTTAAAGGCTTGCTGGTCGTGAGCCGATAGTTAAACAGGCAGGATGTGCAACTATCGGCGGTATGCATGACCGGGAGCGGCGGCTTCAGTTTGGCGAGCCCAAGCAGCGCGATTTCGCCTCTTAAGCGAATGAGTGTGCTTGGGCTCTATATATCCCTGGTCTGCTTGGCCGCCGTCCTGTTTCTGGTAGTAATTCTTCTCGGCTATCCGCCCATTCTTCTTCCCCCCTTTTCTGTTTGGCAATGTCTGTGTCTTCTCGTGCTCGCGGCCTTCGCGGAAAAGGCCACCATACGGATCGGGCGTGGGGCTGGGGTCTCAGCTAGCTTTCTCGCCTATTTCCTCAGCGCTGTTCTTTTGGGGCCGATTCCCACCTGGGGGATTGCGGTTCTTGCTCAAGCGCTGGACTTTCGGCGAGGCCAGTGGGGAAGGAATACTGTCTTTGCTGCGGCCGCGGGTCTGGAAGCAGGCATCATGGCACTCGTCTACTGGTCCTTCGTCGCCGGATTTGGCAATACCCAGTCAACCAAGGTTGTGGTGGTGGCCGGTATTGTCGCAGGGGTGTCGTTTCAAGTTGTCAACTACCTGCTCTTCATACCGGTCAGGTGGCTCCGTCGCGGCGAAGGACCGGTTGCGCTCTGGAAGGAGGGTTTTCAGCCCTTTCTTCCTTTTCACTTCTTCTTCCTGGCTCTTTCCCTCGGGCTTGTATGGATCTACGATCGAACACAATCCTTGGCCGCGTTTGCACTGTTTCTGCTTCCTGTGTTGGGTCTCATCTACGCCTTCCGGGCCTACGCTCACCAGGTTGAGCTTGCCCGGACCAACGCCGCTTTGGCTCTCCGTAACGAGCGCCTCGCTCTACAAGCCGTGGCCAGTCAGGTGACGGCGCTCGACCTCAAGGACAATTACACTGCGCGACACTCTGCCGCGGTGTCGCAGTGGTCCACTGACATCGCCGCCGAAATGCACTTGAGCGATCAGGAGGTCAACCTCACTCAATTGGCAAGCCTTCTGCACGACGTGGGCAAGATCGGGGTGCCGGACGAAGTGCTCAACTGCCCCGGAAAGTTGGATGGCGTCGCCTGGGCCTTGGTCGAGACTCACTCCCAGAACGGGTACAAGATTCTCAGCAGTATCGATCAGTTCAGGGAGCTTGCGATCGTCGTACTGCACCACCACGAAAAATTCGACGGCTCCGGCTATCCCAAGGGCGTGGCAGGAGCCGAGATCCCGCTGATCAGCCGGATTATATGCGTGGCCGACAGCTACTCTGCCATGGTGAGCGACCGTCCTTATCGCAAGCGACTATCCACCGAGATCGCCAAGGCAGAACTCAGGGACAAGAAGGGTATCCAGTTCGATCCCCAAGTGGTCGACTGCTTCCTCGATATCCTCGAGAAGCACGACGACCGGTATCAGCAGGGCGAAGCGGCCGACTTCCTCGTCGAATTCCAAAAGGTCAAATTCTTGCGCGATCTCCCTCCCGAGCCCGAGGACTCGGGAGTAGCCTCCGGAGCGGCCGCTTAGGCTCTCTTCTTGACCCGTCACGTATACTGGGGCATCCAGGATTCGGGCCGTGGCGGACGAATCCAGTCTTGTCCGAAAGTTGCGTCGTGGTAGGGGGAATATGCGCCTTCGTCTGCTAGGACGGATTCTTGCCGCACAGGGCCTGTCGAGCCTGGGAACGTCCGTTTCGACCATTGCGCTTTCCTATATGGTATTCAAGCTTACAGGCTCGGTGCTGCAGATGGGGGGCGTTCTCGCCATCAGCACCTTTCCTTTGGCGGTCACGAGCTTCGTCGGCGGAGCCCTCCTCGATCGTTACAGTGCCAGGAACGTGATGATTCTGGCAGACCTTGCCCGAGCGGTTCTAATCTTTGTCATGCCGTTCTTGGCTGCTCAGTCCACCAGTTACATCTACCTGGTTGCTGCCCTGATGGGCGTTTTCTCGGCGATGTTCAACCCCGGACAGATAAAGCTGATCGCGGAGCTAGCCGAGCACGGACACCTGGTTCAGGCAAACTCGTACCTCAGCGTCTCTCAAACCGGCGCCGAACTGCTCGGGTATCTTCTGGGGGGAGGTCTAGTCACCGCTGTGGGGTATGCGGTCACCTTCGACATTGATGCGGTGAGCTACGTACTCTCAGCTCTGCTGCTGGTCGGCTTGCCAAAACTGTTCCCGGCGAAAGGGGAAGCGCCCAGGATGAGTCGGCTGTTGGCGGAGGCCCCGAGTGTCCTGGGTACGATCTGGCGGCGTCCTGCGCTGCGGAGCAACCTCCTGCTGGCCACATTCGGTCTCACCGCAGTCATGATGAGCATTCCTAACTCATACGGACTTGCCATAGAATTGTTCGATCGGGGCGCGTGGGGGCTGACAGCTCTTGAGATATTCACGGCTTCCGGCATGATCCTTGGAGGGCTGCTCGTCAGTCGTTTTAGCCTCGCGGGGGACAAGAACTCGTATGTCTCGTTTGGACTCATCGCTATGGGCATATGCTTCATCGGCGTAAGTTTCAGTCCGTTGTTCTGGCTTTCCATCGCGCTCGTAGGTCTGGGAGGTGTGTTCAATGTGATGACATTCGTCCCCTCCATCACCCTCTACCAGGAGTTGCCTCACGAGGCCTACAAAGGTCGCATGATCGCCATTCGTGCGGGTTTCGGGCAGATGGGAGTCACCGGCGGCCTTTTGATAGGCGGGGTTTTGGGATCTCTTCTGGGAGTGAGGGAAGCATTCTTTGTCGCGGGCCTGATAGGAATCGGACTGACGGCGCTTATCTACTTGCCACATCGGGTGGCGGCTCTTAGACGCGCTCGGGCCGCGTGGGAGACGGCTATCGACGGGGGGGCTTGCCGGCGCGAGGCGCGAGCCCTGGCGGACATGGCAATGCTTGGGGGAGACCCCTGCGAATACGCACGGCCTCAGGCCGTACCGATTGCGCGGGGAGGAGTAGGCTATGGGAGAAGTGTCGTGCCGGTGCCCGATGCGGTATCCGCTGAGTTGACCCTGGCTCAGGCCGGGCTGGAAGAGGAGGCATGATCGTGCCCAAGGTTAAGAAGTCGCTGCGGGGGAGTGACGGCACATTGCCGCGGATGGGCGGGATCGCCCTCAGGAACGGACTGATTCTCGTATCGGAGACGCACTGGGCCGCCGCAATCCGGGATGCAGCCGGGATCATCAATGTTGCCTCCGGTCTGAAGCCCAAGGTACCCGTGGGCGCCAAGGCCGGTGCCCTGGGGGCCGGTGGGATACCCATACTGCGAGGCCTTGGCCGCTTCGGCGAGACGCTGCTGGTTCTCGCCCAGGCCAAGATGAATCTACCCGGCGCGGAACTGCCGCTTGACGGCGGCCGCATTGTTGCCGCTCTAGGGGCTGCGCTAGGGGCGAATGCAGCGGTTAGGGCTCTCGCCCCGAAGTCACCTTTCATTCAGGAGGTTGGGGGCGCTCTGGCCTCGTTCGTTCCCGCCGTTCTGGCTCTGAAGAACTCGCCTATTTCCGGCTACCACGGGGCGGAACACAAGGTCATCGGAGGACGTGAAGCCATGGCCGGGATGCGCGCGGCGGCTGCCGTGGCCGGCCACGCGGCCGCGACTCTGCGCGGTTCGGAGGGCGGTGTCCCCAAGTCGATGCATAGTGCCGCCGCGAGCGCGGCCCCCAAGGAACACGACCGTTGTGGCAGCAATCTGATCGGCCCCTACATGATGGCGACTGTAGTCACCAACCTGCTGGCTCGCGGACGTTCTGGAAAGAAATCACCTGTCGCTTCGGCGGTCGCGGGGGCGGCGAGTCTGGGCATCGCTCTCGAAGCCCTGCGCTGGGCGACCACTCACGGCGACAACATGCTTGCCAGGATTATGCTCTACCCGGGGCGCCTGGTACAGAAGCAGCTCACCACACAAGAGCCCACCTCCGCGCAACTCGAGGTCGGAGAGCGTGCCATGGACGAACTGCTTCGGCTCGAGGGCTCTGCGAGCTGAACCCTCCGATTACATCCCCGGAATGCGGGGGATCTTCCTCAGCTTGGTCAGTTTGAAATAGCGGCCCCAGCTCTTCTTGAGCCAGTGCCCTACCACCGGCATGGGCACGAATATTGCGCGCTCGTCGTTGCGGTAGACGAAGCCGGCTCCATTTCCCATGTCCATGACGCACAGGATGCACAGATGGTCGACGTAGCTATCCGGCTTGCCCTTGCCCGTATCCTTGCGCACGATGTCGTTGGCGGCGATCCGGGCCATCATCTCGGCGATGTGTCCCTGCTTGGCCTTCCAGTCGGGCCCCTCCAAAGCGGCCACATCTCCAACCGCGTACAACCAGGGGTGACCCACCACCTCGCACGACGGATTGATCTGGACGAATCCGGCCTCGCTCAGGGGCAGGTCGGATGATCTCAGTACGGATAGTCCATCGCCGGCGGCGATGAACATGGTGAAGTCCGCGTCGACCCTACTCCCGTCCTCGAAGGTCACGCCGGCCTCGTCGAATCCTGTGATCTTCTTGCCGACGTGCTGCTCGATACCCAGGGAGTTGAACATCTTGTCCATCATTCCGACGGTCTTCTCACCCATACGGATGCCCGGCTTAGGCATGGGAGCGAAGAAGATCAGCTTGAACTTGTCGCGCAATTCCCGGCGCTTTAGCAAATTGTGGACGTTGAGGAGGAACTCGAACGCTGGACCGCCCCGCACCCCGCTCGAATCCTTGGGGTTGCCCCCGAATCCCACTGCGATGGTGCCGCTTCCTTTCGCCAGCAGGGCGTCGAGCCGTTCCTGGACCTTGAGGCTGTCCCTGGGGGCGCCGCATATGGAGAGGACGTTCTCCTTGCCCTTGTGCTGCATCTTGCCGGCTCCGAGGGCGATAACGGCATAGTCGAAGTCCGAGCGGTCCCCCCGTCTCTCTAAGGTGATTGTCTTCGCCGAACCGTCGATGCCGGCGATGCTGTCGATGGTGACGCTGAATCCGTGGGCCCGTCCGATGTCCACAAGCGGGATGCTAACATCGTCGAACGACTTCTCCCTGGTGGGAATCCAGATGGCCAGCGGGTAGACGAAAAGGTAATCGCGGTCGGATATCAGCTCCACCGCGTAGCCCTTCTTGCGCAGTTCGATGGCGGTTTCCACCCCACCGATTCCGCCGCCGAGAACAACGACTCGTTTCACTTCCGATCTCCTGTTCGCGATAAGAGCCCCTAGATTATACCCCCAGGGGTATTATGCCACCTTCTTACCCCGTGGTGAGTTTCGCAAACTCTTCGGTGAGGATCTCGTACGTGCGATGGAGCGACTGGGGGATGACCCTCGTATCACCTATCACGGGCATGAAGTTGGTGTCTCCCGACCAGCGTGGCACCAGGTGCAGATGCAGGTGGTCTTTGATGCCGGCGCCCGCGGCGGCGCCCAGATTGAAGCCAATATTGAGTCCGTCCGGGTGGAAGCCGCCCTTGAGTGCTCCCGTTGCGAGCTGGCTGAGGTCCATCATCTCGTGCAGAGTCTCCGGTGGCAGCGACTCCAAGTCGGCCAAGTGGGCATAGGGCGCTATCATTATATGGCCGTTGTTGTACGGGAAGGCGTTGAGCAAGACGTATGAGTGTTTGCCGCGCCATACGATGTAGGCGTCCCGGTCGTCGCCAGTCAGCGGCTTGTCGCAGAATATGCATCCCGCAGGTTTCTCCCTGGTGATGTACTCCAGCCTCCAAGGCGCCCAAAGCCGTTCCATAGATTCCTCCTCGCGTGCACAGCAGTTTGATTGTAGCGCCGATGTTCGCTTGTGTGGGCGGCGCGCGATGCGGTTATCCGGGGGACGATGCGATATCATCAAAACTCCGTTTGAGTGGTCTTTTCTCCGGCCTCGAGGCCGGTTCAGGAATACGTCACAAGGAGGGTTCGGTGGGAACGCCCCAGGCGCCAACAGCGACAGGCAGCGAGCCGGTCGCGATTCTTTCGGACAGATACCACGGCCCCGAGTCCGACGAGGTCGTGGCCCGTCTTCAGCAGTCCGACATGAGCGATATCAAGGCAGTGATTTCGTGGCGGGGTGTCGCCGTGAAAGGCGGAGTCTGCCTGGTCGATCTGGCGCTGCAGTACCTGCGCCTCATCCAGGAAGAGTCCTGCGGGCGGTGCGGTCCCTGTCGAATCGGCGTCGACATCATGCGCGAGTTGTTTGAAAAGTTGGCAGTTGGTGAAGGCGACGAGACAACCGTGGGCAAGTTGCGCGATCTCGCGGAATCCATCGAAGATTCGGCTTGGTGCGGCATCGCGAACACCATCCGCGATCCTATCATCGCCGTCCTCGATCTGGGCGGGGAACATTTCGCGCAGCATGTCGCGGGCGCCACTTGCGAGCGCAACGACACCCGCGGGTGGGTCTCTGCTCCATGCCGCTCCACCTGTCCATCGACGGTGGACTGCGCGGGCTACATCTTCCAAGCTCTGGAAGAGCATCCCTATCTGGGTACCACCATCGTCAAACGCGACAATCCGTTGCCCGCGATCATCGGGCGCACGTGTCCTCATCCCTGCGAGAGCAACTGCACACTGGCCCCCACCGGCCATCCCATCGCCATCAACAATATCAAGCGCTGGTGTGCGGACAGGGCGGAAGACCTGGTTGACCCGCGCTGCGAGTCCGGCTGCGCGGTAGCTCCGGGGGCCGTCGAGGGCGAAGCCTGTCCCACCGCAGGAGCGCAGGCTGTAGTTCCCATCACCATGACGACGCTAACGCCCGCCCACGAACTGGGAGAACTGGTAACGGCTCAGAGCAGTCAGCGTCTCGTCGCTCCCGAGAGCTGCGCCATCGACGAGATCTGCGCTGGTTCCGGTAAGAAGGTCGCCATCATCGGCGCCGGTCCGGCTGGTCTCTCCGCCGCTTACTATCTGGCCCGCCGCGGCTACAAGCCCACAATCTTCGAGGCCCTGCCCGTGCCGGGCGGTATGGTGCACGTGGGCATCCCCGAGTATCGGCTGCCACGACACGTCATTCGTCGCGAGACGGAGCTGATTCAACAGGAGGGCGTCGAGATCCGCTACAACACTCGCCTGGGCCGCGACGTCCAGTTCGCCGACCTCGAAGCCCAAGGTTTTGAAGCCACGTTTGTGGCAGTTGGCGCCCATCTGGGCCGGCCGTTGGGCATCCCCGGCGAGGACCTGCCCGGCTCCATGGACGCCATCGATTTTCTGAGAAGGGTGGCGCTCCACGAGAAGGTCGACATCGGCGACAGGGTTCTGGTGCTGGGCGGCGGAAACTCCGCCATGGACGCGGCGCGTACGTCCGTCCGCCTGGGCGCCAAACAGGTGCGCGTGGTCTACCGCCGCACTCGGAACGAGATGCCGGCCAACGTCTGGGAGATCGAAGAGGCAGAGGAAGAAGGCGTGGAGTTCCTCTACCTTGCGGCGCCGGTGGAGTGCAAGGGCGAAGATGGGGTCCAAGGTCTTGTCTGCCAGCAGATGGAACTGGGTGAGCCCGACGAGAGTGGCCGCCGCAAGCCGATCCCGTCCGATATGGCTCCGTTCGTCCTCGAAGCCGACAGCATCATTGCCGCGGTAGGGCAGAAGCCTGACTTCTCCCCCTTCAGCGCCGACGAGTCCATCAGACTCAACCGATATGGCTACATGGAAGTCGACCAGCATACCCTGGCCACGAGTAAGCCGGGGGTTTTCGTGGGCGGCGACGCCGTCAGCGGGGGTGGCACGATTATCGAAGCCATCAACGCCGGTAAGGTGGCGGCCAAGTACATCGACGGCTATCTCAGCGGCCAGCGGGTCGTGGAAGACGTCGAAGACAAGCTCAAGCGCCTCGCCGTATATCTGGGTGCCCAGAAGAGCAGCTACCCATTGAGCGAGACCGTGGACTACGGCACGCGGCAGAAGATGCCGTCTTTGCCCGTGGATGTGCGCAAGCACACCTTCGAGCCGGTGGAGTTGGGGTACACGCTGGATCAGGTGACCGCGGAAGCCGATCGCTGCTTGCGCTGTCACCGGCCCATCCTGGTCGCGATTTAGGCTTCGCGGGCGAGCGCCGCGAGCAAGAGAGACGAGGGATCATGAGCTATCACATGACGCCGGACGAGTTCCGGAAGCAGGGGCACGCCTTCGTTGACTGGGTCGCCCGGTATATGGAGCAGGTGGAGCAGTACCCGGTGCTCTCTCAGGTGCAGCCCGGCGACATCCGAGCGCAGCTACCGCCACTGCCGCCGGAGAGCGGCGAGTCCATGGACAACGTGCTGCGCGACATGGACGAAATTATCATGCCAGGCATCACGCACTGGCAGTCGCCCAACTTCTATGGCTACTTTCCGTCGAACACCTCGGGCGCTTCCATCTTGGGCGACCTTCTTTCGTCGGGCATCAATGCCCAAGGCATGATGTGGAATGGCAGCCCGTCGTACACCGAACTCGAAACGCACGTCATGGACTGGGTCGTCGACCTCCTCGGCTTGCCCGAGCGGTTCCGCTCGAGCGGCAAGGGCGGGGGAGTGATCGAGGACTCAGCCTCCAGCTCAACTCTGTGTGCGGTCATCGCCGCCCGCGAGCGGGCAACGGACCTGGGCAGCAACGAGCGCGGCTGCGACGGCACGCTGACGGCCTACTGTTCCACGCAGACGCACTCCCATCTGGAGAAGGACATCCGCGTTGCCGGCATCGGCCGCGCCAACCTCCGGGCCGTTGGCGTTGACGACGCCTACGCCATGCGCCCCGACCTCCTCGAGGAGGCCATCCTTGCGGACCGGGCAGCTGGAAGGCAGCCGTTTCTCGTGGTGGCCACCGTTGGCACCACCTCCTCCAACGCCATGGATCCGCTGCCGCTCATTGGAGAGATCTGCCAAAGGCATGGGCTGTGGATGCATGTCGACGGGGCCATGTGCGGCACGGCGGCGGTTTGCCCGGAGTTCCGCTGGATCCACGACGGCCTTGAACTCGCCGACAGCTACGTCTTCAACCCGCACAAGTGGATGTTCACGGGCTTCGATTGCAGCTGCTTCTTCGTGGCCGATCGGGCCAGCCTCATCAACGCTCTGACCATCCTTCCGGAATACCTTCGCAACGCAGCCACGGCATCAGGGGCGGTAATCGACTATCGCGACTGGCAGGTGCCACTGGGCCGCCGCTTCCGCGCCCTCAAGCTCTGGCTGATGATCCGCCACTACGGCGCTGAGGGCATTCGTCACCATGTGCGCGAGCACGTCGCACTGGCGCAGGAGTTCGCCTCGTGGGTACGTCAGGACCCGGACTTCGAGATCGTTGCCCCGGTGCCGTTGAATCTTGTGTGTTTCCGTCACCGGGCCGGCGATGGGGCCACTCAGGCGATAATGGACAGACTGAACGACTCCGGCAAGATGTTCCTCAGTCATACTCGCCTCAGCGACAGGATGACGCTACGCATGTGCATAGCCCAGACACGCACCGAGCGGCGCCATATCGTCCAGGCCTGGGAGCTGTTCCGGGAGGCCGCATCGGGGTTGTCAGAGCCCTAACCGGGAAGCCGGGCCGAGATGACAACGACCTTCGGCTAGGTCTGGGTAAGAATTTCGATTACGTGCTGCCGGTCGTACTCGGGCGGCGTCGTCTCTTCGACGAGCAGCGAGGCGACGATGGCCGGTGTTAGTCCCTTGTTGTGAGGATTGACCACGTTTTTTCACCTTGCGTACAAGATGGCCGCCGATCTTTTCACCAAGGTCGATTACGGCGCAAGACTCTGTTCCCTTGAGGATCCGCATATAGCGCCTGTCTTCTGAGCTGTTGGAGTGGTCCCGACTTGCCACATACTTCTTGTATCGGCGTCTCCCAACCAGCGCTTAACCACGGCCTCTCAGTAGTAGATGTCGACCGGTGTATCTTTCGGCAACTGGCGGTAGAGCTCGACTGCGGCCCACACGGGTACACGTACGCAACCGTGGCTGGCCGCATAAGCGGGGACGTTCCGGTAGCCATGTATGGCGGTCTTGCTGACGACATAAGAGGGGTAATACATCTCTCCGTCGAGCGTCACGCAACGGACCCAGCCCTCGTATTTCGCCCCTATGGAGAAGTGCCCGGTCCGGGTGCCATTCTTCCCAGTGGACACATGCAGCACCTTCCAGACCTTGTTATCTGTGATCATGAAAAGTACCTGGCGGGTGAGGTCGACCTCACATCGAGTGCCGCCGGCAGACCGACGCGGCGAGGGGGTTTGGGCCGACAGAAGCCGTTGCCAGACCGTGGTACCCACTCTGCCGTCGCGCTTTAGCCGTTCGACCTTCTCGAAAGCCATAACCGCGTCTCTGGTCCGGTAGTCGTAGTTCCCGTCGACCGGACCGCAGGGATAGCCGAGAGCCGTCAGTCTGGTCTCCAGCAGGGATACGAGTGTGCCCTTCGATCCATCCGATAACGGTGCATACGCGGACACCGCCGGAACCTCCGCAGGGTAGGTGCTCCCGACCTGGATAGGTTGCAGGAAGGCCCGGTAGAGCATCACCGCCATCTGTGACCTGGTCAAGTTGCATCCGGGCAAGAGCCAGCCATCGGCCGAGCCGCTGAGAATTCCCAGGCGGAACGCGTTCGCCGCCGAAGCTCGATGTGCAGAGGCTATCATTTGCCGGTCTCGAAAGCCTGCCAGCCATGCCCCCGTCTGGTCTTTCGTAAGGTCGAACTCGATGGTTGAGTTCTGCCGGCTCCGGAGGGAGAACTGCAAAGATCTCATCACCAGCGTGACCGCCTGCTGCCGACTTATAGGTTGGTCCGGTGAAAACATGATTAGGCTGGTTCCCTGGATCAGCCCCTTTTGAAAGAGGGCTCCAACTGCGCCGGCAAACCAGTCCGTCGTGTTGACGTCGAAGAACGGCTGGCCCTGTGACTCCTGCAAGCCAATGGCTCGAGCGAGGAATACAGCCATCTGAGCACGAGTGAGAGACTCGTTCGGACCGAAGGTGCCATCCTGACGGCCCTCCACAATACCCTTCTGCGCGAGGGCGTACGCGGCCTGAGCATATGACTCGTGTCCCTTGATATCGCCGAAAATCCGGGTAGCGGCTGCTGCCCGGACCGATGTCGGGGACTCCGCTTCCACCGAGGCGGAATATGCGGACAGCAGCGCGAGCGCGAGCAGGCACGCGGCGGCGAGAACCGCCAGCCGAAAAAGAAAGATCGTTTGGGGACCACGCTTCACGTCCGACTCCCGCGCGATTGTACTGACCGACACTTTACTCATTTCTTCGGCTGACACGCTAGACCTTCCGGTCGCGAGCCGCCGACCTTTCTCAAGGCCTGCGCCTTTGAAGGGATAAAATCAGGCGGCACGACCGGGCTAGGCGCCTCCGGCCCAGACCGCATCGATCGAAGACCATTGAGGAGGACACCGTGCCAACACTAGGAGGACACCGTGCCAACACTGTTCGAACGCACCGTCGTGAACGGCATGACCCTGTCCAACCGTTTCGTCCGCTCGGCGACGTGGGAAGGCCTGGCGGCGCCGGACGGCTCCGCCTCCGAGGTTCTTGTCGACTCAATGCGCGTCCTTGCCGAGGGTGGGGTGGGACTCATCATCAGCGGTCACGCGTTCGTCCTCCCGGAAGGACGGGCGGGATCGGCGCAACTATCGGTGTGCTCCGACCGGTTCATCCCGGGGTTGCAGAACATGGCCTCGGCAGTACGCGAGGCCGGAGGCAAGATAGCGCTGCAACTCGCCCACGCGGGCATTCGCGGCGCAGCCGAGTCCGAAGGCTATCCGCCCCTGGGTCCTTCGCCGCTGGAGACCGAATCCGGCACGATAGGCCGGGGGATGAACGAGCTCGAACTGGAAACCCTGGTGCACGCTTTCGCGAACGCGGCGGCGCGTGCACAGGCGGCCGGCTTCGACGCGGTTCAGATACACGCCGCGCATGGATACTTGTTGAGCCAGTTCCTTTCGCCGTTCTTCAACAGAAGGACAGACGAGTACGGCGGGGACGTGCAGGGTCGGGCGAGGTTGCCCAGAGAAGTCATAGCGGCGGTCAGGGCCGCGGTCGGCCCAGGATATCCCGTACTCATCAAGATCAACTCCGAGGACTTCATCCCGGGCGGCATGACCGTGGATCAAATGCTCGAAACCGTCCCCATTCTGGAAGAGGCGGGAATCGACGCGGTGGAACTCAGCGGCGGCACATTCCTCTCCACACCTGAAGAACGCTCCATGCGCGTGCCACGCGACCCGCTGGCACCGCCGGTTCCCTACTACGAGGAGGCGGCCATCCGGTTCAGACAGAATAGCGGGCTTCCCCTTATGCTCGTTGGAGGGATCCGCACCTACGAGACCGCAGAGGGGCTCGTCGCAAAGCGGACTGCCGACTACATTGCTTTGTCGCGGCCTCTGATCTGTGAGCCGGACCTGGTCAAACGCTGGGAGTCGGGGGACCTGCGTCCTTCCACCTGCCGTTCGGACAACCGGTGCTTCGTCCGCGCCCTCAAGGGTCGCGGGCTCGTTTGCGCTTACCGCGAGTAGCCGAGGTCTAATGCCATCCCCAGGGTGGTCGTTCCGCAGTGGGCCTCGCAGAAAGAATCTCGCGCGGTGGACGGAAGATTGCGTTGATCCAGTGGTAGTGGGCGTGCCGGTCTCGCCCGCGGTGAAACAAGGGTTCCCACTCACTCTTGAGGCCTTTCGGCCCGCTTTCTGCGTCTGCACAGCCCGCAGCCCTTGCCTGTGCCGGCATCGGAGGATGCGTACTCGAGGCCGTAGCGGAGGCATAAGCGACGCTCCTCCGCCTCCGACAAGGACTCCTCGCTCTCGATCCCGGGAACTCCCCTGACGTAGTTCCCGTGGTACGGGGCGACCAGGCGGTCGCCGAGGGCGAGAACGCTATCCGCGGGTAGCAGAACCTTCTTCGATTCGGGCGGCCCTGTCTGAACAAGAAGCCATCCGGGATTGTGCCTCATGTCTCGAAGGCCGACAATTGTGCCGATACTATCCCCGTTCACATCCACGAGCTCGCGCCCGCTCCATTTCGCCTCTTCGCTGTTCCGTTCCACCGATTGCGCACCTTTCGGATCCAGACGTCTCGTTGGAATCTACCCGTCATGGCCGCGATTCATACCGTCCTGCCGCGGCGAACGCAAACCAGTCATTGGACTCGTCTACTCGAGTGTGTACTCTTGTGACACACGCGTAGAACTGACGGGATCGCGAAGGCGCGTTGCCAGCCAATCAGGGGGGATCTGCTGCAGACCGGCGTTGACAGTCGAAGACGATCAATATCCTATGCTTGGTGGATTCTCGTCGCGTCGTTCTTGATCATGTTCTTCAACGCGGGCGCGCAGTTCATGATCGGCGTGATGGTCAAGCCCCTGGCCGCCGAGTTCGGATGGAGCCGCGGGAACGTTTCTGCCGCGATTTCCCTGAACCTGGTGGTGTACGCGTTGTCGCTGGTCGTCACCGGCCGGCTGTACGATCGCTTTGGCCCAAAATGGCTGCTGCTGTTCTCCGGCGCTCTTTTCTCGAGCGGACTCGGGCTGATGGGAGTGGTGCATAGTCACTGGCAGTTCCTATTGTTTTACGGGGTAATGTGCGCGGTCGGCTTGGCCGGGGCCTCCGCGCCGATCTTCGGTTCACTGCTCAGCAGGTGGTTCGAGAAAGGGCGCGGCACGGCAATCAGCCTGGGGATGGCGGGGATATCCCTCGGGCAGTTTCTTCTCGTCCCGCTATATACATCGGTGCTTCTCAACAGTGGATGGAGAGGCGCAAGTCTTTGGATGGGGGCCGTCTGCTTCGGTGTTACCGTGATCCTCGTTCCCATCGTTCTCCGGGGAGATCCTGTTCGTATGGGAAAGTCGCCCTATGGGCGAGCCGATGCTGGATCGACGGCTGGGGCTGCGACGGATCGCCTCTCTGCCGGTCGGGGCGAGGCGCCCTCGCTGGGGCTCAAGAAAGCTATGCGGACGCGTTCCTTCTGGCTCTTCACGGTCGCAATGTTCGTGTGCGGATCCGGCGACTATCTGGTGTCGGTCCACCTGGTACCGATGGCTACCGATATCGGTATCTCGACGTCGACCGCCGCCTCGATGCTCGCGATCTCCGGGCTGATGAGCCTGGGCGGTATTCTCCTGGCCGGTCCGGCATCGGACCTCGTCGGCAACCGGCTTCCGATCGCCCTGGCCTTCGGCCTACGAGTCGTGCTCTTCGGGCTGGTTCTCACTTCTCAGACTTCCGCGTCGTTCTGGGCGCTGGCCATCGGTTTTGGTTTTACCTATCTGGTCACCGCCCCGCTCACCGCCACTCTTCTCGGGAAAATGTATGGGTTCGGGAACATCGGTCTCTTGGGGGGCTTCATCACCATGGTCCACCATGGGGGAGGCGGGCTTTGGGCCTACCTAGGGGGGGCCATCTTCGATGCCACCGGAACCTACAGGCTGGTCTTGGCGTTGGCCGCGGCCGTGTCCGCACTCGCCCTCCTTTGTACATTGCTCATCAAGGAGACGCGACACCTGCCGAAGGACGAGCACGGAGCTAAGGACTACCCAGCTTAGACGAGAATCTCACTGACGGGATAACGCCATTTCGGCTTTGGCTCGTCGTCGGGGTATCCCAGAGACACGAGCACGGTTGGGCTGAGGTGAGCCGGGAGGCCAAGGATGCTAGAGAACTCCGGTTTCTTGAAGTTGGTCATGGGGCAGGCGCCCAGGCCGAGTTCGTAAGCTCCGTTGACGGCATTACCCAAAGCTATGAACACCTGATATTCCGACCACTGGAGGAGATGATCGGCATGGAGGCCGGCGACCCGTTCCCTGGTGGCGCCGAGGAGGTCCAGGCGCATCTGATCGGGAGTTCCTGCTGCCTGCATGGTTTGGTCCATCTTCTCGAGAAGGGTGGCATAGTCGGTGTCGGCGCATAGCACGATCAGATGCGAGCAGTCGCGTACCTGCACCTGGTTGCCGGTCGAGAGGAAGAGTTCCGAGAGGGTCTTTCGGTCGGAGACGACCCTGATCTTCCAAGGCTGCAGGTTCCGGGCGGAGACGGAACGGCTGATGATTTCAAGCAGGTTCTGGATGGTCTCGTCGGCGATCTTCCTATCCTGATACTTTCTGCATGAGTAGCGTTGCTGGACGATGTCCTTGAAATCCATGATGTTCCTCTCTTCCGGACAGGTGCCGAGAACGATGCCCCTGGATGTCGCGAATCATGGCGCGATGCTTGCCGCTCCGATCAGGCGGGCGCCCACAGAGTGAGACCGGTATCGGCGTCGAGCTTCCGGGTAACTGGCGGTCCGTTCAGTGTGGTCATGAGGATCTCCATGTTGAAGACCACGGTGTTCGCGGCCAGGTGACCGCCATAGCAGCGACCATCTTCGTCGGAAAGCGTCACATGCGCATGCACGATCGGCTCGCCGTTGAGCAGCGAAACGTTGCCCACCATGCTGATGAGTTCCAATTCCTTGTCGAGCTGGATGTCGCTCCACGACTTATTTGTCTGATCGTAGAAGCGAAGAGTCGCTCGGGCCACAGCCCCAAGCCCGGAAATCCACGCCAGGTTGATGCCCTTGTCGCGGACGAAGGCCTGCAACTCGTTGAGCAAATCGGTCCCGTACGCCGGCTTGAGTACATGGGTGGGACCGACGTTCGCCTGCACGTTGTACATGTATGATCACCTATTCCTTATCGCTGCGTGGCCTCACCCGAAGCAGGTCAGGCGTCCCACTTGAACTCGGGCGAAATGTGCTGATCCCAGATCTCCTCGGTTGCATCCTCGATCGCCCTCGACTCGTCTGTGTTCATCTCAGTAATCAGAACCGTTGGGTCGCTCAAGAGATGAACTTCTAGTTCGGACGCGTCAAGCCGGCCATCGTCATCGATGGAGGCGTTCTTCTCCCGGAAATGCTCCGCCAACTCGCCCAGGTCCATTCCCTCCCTGAAGAGCGCCACTCGTTCTTCGGCCGGCGCCTCTTTGCGCAGGCTGACGAGGTACTGGTACCAAACGATGTCCCAGGCGATCGTCACCAGGACTCGAGGCTCTACACCCTGAATGCGGGACAGGTTCGCTTTGGGCTTACCCAGACTGCGGCGCACGTCCCTGATACGCTCTGTGAAGGGGCTCTCGTTGAAGTAGCGCTGGGCCCATTGGACCTCATCAAGCCGGAAGGACTCACCACGTGCCGGTAGCGGAGCGTTGTCGGGCCCGGGAGGAGGCACCGGAGCGGAGACTGGGGCGGGGGGCAACGGCCAATCCGCCTCTGGGCTGAGGACGTCAGCGGCACTTGTGGCCGTGGGGGCCGGTGCCGATGTTGAGGTGTCTTCATCCCGGTCTCTGGGTAGCGGAACGGCCGGAACGAAGCCGGGCGGGGTCGGGACGGGCCCTGTAGTCGAGGCGGCCGCCGGAGCTAGCGGGATGTCTCCAACGGAGACCAGCAGCGATTCGGCCTCGCGGAGCCTGGCACGGGTCCGTTCCAATTCGTTCTCGAGGCTCTTGAGCCGACTGTCAACGTCGGCGGATTTGTCCACAGATTCGGAGATCACGCCGGTTGCGAACCGTTCCAAGGACGCGGCCAAGCGTTCCAACGCGCCCTGCATCTCGGTCTGAAGGGCGATGAGGTCTGTCAACGGTACGAGAAGCTCTTTTGTCATCTCGAGCGGATCGGTCTCGGCGAGGCCCGCGCTAGCCGGGCCGGAGGCCGCGCCCGCTGTTCCCGCGGGTTCCTCGTGGGGAAACTGGCCCGGCTGATGTCGCGGTTCTGGGTCGAAAACGGCGCCCGCCGCGCATTCCGGACAGAGTCTGGCCAGGCTTCCGTCCGCGAACTCTTGGATCACGACTTCATCGTCCAGTTGGATGCCGCATATCTCGCAACATTCATCCGGGGGGAAGACATCTTCGGGAAAAGCCATGGGTTCGCGCCTCCTTCCCCGGATGCAAACCGCCTGCCGGGGAATGCGGATAATGGTTGACGACAGTATAGCAGTCGCTATCGCGCGGGCGACCGGGCAAAGGGCCGGGTTCTACCGACAATGTCCACCGAGTATGCCAAACTTCCTTGCGCGTTCTGAAGTCGATCAACGGGGACGTGTGGCGGGTTGCGGTTCGATGGACGCTCGCCGGGAGGACGGTACGTCGGAGATCTTGGCGTTGATGAAGAGCAGAAGGTCGCTGAGGGTGCCCTTCGATCCGGAGCGTCCCGTCAAGAAGGAACGGTTGGCGGATACCCTCCAGGCAGCGTATTGGGTGCCGAGTGTCTCCTGCCCGGCCGATTACCTGCGGGTGCGCCGGGATGTGCGGGACTTCACTCACGTCAACCGATACGGAGGCTGATGCGGTACGATTACCGATCATCTAGACGGTGAGGTGTTTCGAGATGGCCTTGGATGACGAGAAAAGGGGACGGCTCAGCGACAGGAGAAAGCAGGCTCTGCAGAGGGGCGGGCCTGAGCACATTGCTGCTCGCGGCCAAAGAGGCGTCTTGACTGCCCGTGAAAGGGCACTCAAGGTTCTGGACCCTGGAACGTTCGTGGAGTTGGACCTGCTCGTGGACGGAGTCGTCGCCGGGCATGGATTGGTGGACGGTCGTGAGGTCTATGTCTTCGCGCAAGGCTGGACCCATGATTCGAGGCAGGATCGGCCCCGCGGGGGTGCGGAGTCAGCGCGGCCGGGCGACGAGAGCTCCGTCCGGAAGATGGTCAAGGTGATCGACCTGGCCATGATGAGCGGCGCTCCTATCATCGGTCTGTACGATTGTGGCGACGACCCAGACGGGGTTCGAGGCGGCTACGCCGAGGTCTCGCTCCATAATGTGATGGCCTCCGGATTCATCCCTCAAATCTCAGCGGTTATGGGCCCCTGTCTGGGTGGCGCGGCTTATCCGGCGGCTTTAACCGATTTCGTCCTCATGGTGAAAGGCACCAGTCACCTTTCCGTCACGGAGGCCGGCGGTTCGGCGGATGAGCAGGTCACGATGGAAGAACTGGGCGGTGCCTTGGCTAACAGCACTAGGAGCGGTGTCGCGCACCTTGCGGCCGACGACGAGACTCAGTGCCTCGAGATGATCCGGCGACTATTCGCCTATCTGCCTCAGAACAACCTCGAGACCGCCCCCATCGTGGAGGTTGGAGATCCCGTCGATCGGAAGGATGGGGGGTTGGACGCGCTCCTTAGGAATGCGCAAGACGGCGCGTACGACATGCGAGCTGTGGTCGAGCAGGTGGTGGACGGCGGACATTTCTTCGAGTTGATGCCCGCGTGGGCGGACAACCTGGTGATCGGGTTTGGGCGCTTGGCGGGTCGGTCCGTTGGGATCGTGGGTAACCAGCCCCAGCAAAGAGAAGGCCGCCTCGACAGCGACGCCT
The DNA here is from genome assembly GCA_963775295.1 of uncultured Actinomycetes bacterium. Lineage (GTDB taxonomy): Bacteria > Actinomycetota > Thermoleophilia > RBG-16-64-13 > RBG-16-64-13 > JAMDEO01. The sequence continues at coordinate 2,968,653 of CAVZIK010000006.1, read as the reverse complement.
CAGTCAAAGGCGCGAGGTTCATACGATTCTGCGACGCCTTCAACATCCCTATCGTCACCTTCGTCGATACGGCCGGCTACGTGCCGGGCATCGCCGAGGAGCATTGTGGAGCGGCCCGTCACGGGGCCAAGTTGCTGGGCGCGTACTGTGAGGCGACAGTGCCCAAGCTGACACTGATCACCGGCAAGGCATACGACCAGGCCTACGAGGTCATGGGCTCCAAGGGGGTTCGAGCAGACTTCTCCTTCGCCTGGTCTATCGCGGATCTGAGGGTGCGCACGCTGGCGCCGGCGGAGCCGGCGCCCGGCCTGGTGGAGGCGGACGAGAGCGGAGAGGCCCTTCTCTATCGTGCGGCTGAAAGCGGTCTGCTGGACGACGTCATCCAACCTGAAGAGACACGCCCTCGACTTATCGCTGCCCTGAGGGCTTGCATTTCCAAGCGGGAAGGGCGTCCCCCGAAGAAGCACGGGAATATCCCACTTTGAAAAACCCGGTGCACATAACCGATCTCGTCTTACGCGATGCCCACCAGTCGCTCCTAGCCACTCGGATGCGCACAGAAGACATGCTGCCCATCGCGCCCAAGCTGAATGAAGCCGGGTACTGGTCGTTGGAGATGTGGGGCGGGGCCACATTCGATTCGATGATGCGCTTTCTCAACGAGGATCCCTGGGATCGACTGCGAGCCTTGAAGGCCGCCCTACCGGACACGCGCCTGCAGATGCTGTTGCGCGGCCAGAATGTAGTGGGGTACCGTAACTATGCGGACGACGTGGTACGTGAGTTCGTGCGCTTGGCTGCCAGGAACGGTATCGACGTGTTCCGGATCTTCGACGCCCTCAACGATCCTCGGAACATGCAGGTCGCCATCGAGGCGGTCAGAGAGAACGGCAAATGGGCGGAAGGGACCATCAGTTACACTAAGAGCCCGGTGCACGACGTCCCCGCTTTCCTCGCCTATGCCGGCGAACTCGTGAAGATGGGGGCTCAAAGCATAGCCGTCAAAGACATGGCGGGGCTGCTCGATCCGGCCGACGCCTACGAACTCGTGAGCGCCCTGAAGGCCGCCTATCCCGAAATTCTCGTCCATCTCCACTGCCACTACACCTCCGGCATGGCCTCCATGAGCTATCTCAAGGCAGTGGAAGCCGGCGCCGACATCCTCGACTGCGCCATCTCATCCATGTCGATGGGCTCATCTCATCCTCCCACGGAGTCCATGGTGGCCGTGCTTGCCGGCACCGACCGTGACACAGGCATGGACCTCGAAGTGCTCGGAGAGATCGCCGAATATTTCCGGCTGGTCCGCAAGAAATACGCGCCCTACGAAAGCGCATTCACCGCGGTGGACCCAGCAGTTCTGCTCTGGCAGATCCCCGGGGGCATGATCTCGAACCTGTCTTCACAGCTAAAGGAGCAGGGAGCGCTCGACCGCATGGGGGACGTGCTGGCCGAAGTTCCGCGGGTGCGCAAGGAACTTGGGTATCCACCCTTGGTCACGCCTACTTCTCAGATAGTTGGTACCCAGGCGACCCTCAACGTGCTCATGGGGCGCTATCAAATGATCACGAACGAGACCCGCAACTACATGAGGGGCCTTTACGGGCGTCCGCCCGCGCCTGTGGACTCCGAAGTCCAGATCCTGTGCATCGGCGACGAGAAACCGATCACCGGCCGCCCAGCCGATTCGCTGGAGCCCGAGCTGCCTAAACGTAAAGTTGAGCTTGAGGGATTCGGCGTCACCTTCAGCGAAGAGGATTTGCTCTCGTACGCCTTGTTTCCGCAGGTGGCACTCGAGTTCTTCGCCCGGCGGGATAGGACCGAACGCCCCAAGGATGAACTGGCTGCGGTCGCGGCAGTGGTGGCGGATCTGCTGGGCGTTAGGAAAGAAAGCGCTTCAGCGGCAACACAGGCGGGCGAGTGCGCGGAACCCGTCGTGGTGCGGACCGAGAAGGAGATCACCGTCGTGTATTTGGAGGCTGCTCCGGGAGCGACATGGACCGCTGTCGCGAGACAGGAATTGGCCGCCGGCAGGGCCATCCCGTGGAGGCGATGACCAATGAGATTCAAACTTCTTGTTGACGGCGCGGTGCGGGATGTGGCGGCGGATCCCACCGGGGAGATCAAAATTGATGGCGGAGCCTCGGAGACGAAGGTCGCGGCCCCCGCGCACGATCGACGGACCGTCGAGGTCAACGGGAAGAACTACGAATTTCGCATAGTTGAGAGCCAGGTCGACTCGGGCGAGTTTCTCCTGGAACTGGCGGGAGAGTTGATAGTCGTGAGGGCCAGCGAAGTGGCGGAGGAAGTGACGCCGGCGAAAATGACCGTTGCGCCGGCTGCTCCTGCTGTTGCGGGCACAGACGCCGGGCCTGCCTCGGAGACGACCATGGCCTCCGCCAAAGAAGTCAAGAACGGGGTTCGGGCGCCGATGCCGGGCAAGATCGCCAAGGTGTTGGTCAAGGTCGGTCAGGACCTCAAGGAAGGCGACCCTGTACTCGTTCTCGAGGCCATGAAGATGGAGAACGAACTTCGTTCTGCGAGCGCGGGCACTGTCGCGGAAGTTTTGGTGGCGGAGGGCGATCAGGCCGAGGCCGGGCAATTGCTTATCGCGTTTGCCTAATAGCCTCGGCGCGTTCGCGAAAGGTCTTGGCTTTTTGCGCGCGCCCGGTAAGATCATAGAGGCTGGCCATGTTGTCCAGAGTGCGGGCCACATCGGGGTGTCCGGGCCCGAGCGTCGACTCCCTTATGGCCAAGACCCGTTCGAACAGAGGCTCGGCTTCCTTGTACCGCTTCTGAGCTTTCAGGGATTCGGCCCGGCCATGCAGGATCAGGGCCACGTCGGGATGATCCGGTCCCAGAGCCCCCTGGAGAATCTCAAGCGATCGCTCATACAGAGGCTGGGCCTCCTCATATCGGTGCTGGGCTCTGAGGAGTTCGGCTTGGCCGTGCAGGGCTAGGGCCACATCGGGGTGATCGGGACCGAACGCCTCCTTGAGAAGCGCGAGTGAACGCTCGTAGAGCGGCTCAGCTTCCGCAAAGCGTCCAATGGTGCAGTACGTCTCCGCCAAGTTGCACAAGCTGTTCGCAACGTGCGGGTCGTTCGCGCCGAGGCTGACCTCCCGGATGGAGAGGGCCCGCTTGTGCAGCCGCTCCGCGTCCTCGTGACGATCCTGCATATCGTAGAGCACCGCGAGATTTCCGAGAATCGTGGCCACATCGGGGTGATTGGGCCCCAGCACTTCTTCCCAGATGGCCAGCGAGCGCTCATAGAGCGGCTCGGCCTGTGCATATCGACCTTGCACCGAGTACAAGACGGCAAGGCCGTTTAGGCTCAGGGCGACGTGCGGGTTCCTGGGGCCGAAGACCTCCGCCCCGATCTCGGCCGATCGGGTGTAGAGCAATTCCGCCTCCGCGTAGCGTCCCTGCGTAAAGTACAGGTCGGCGAGGCTGGCCAGGCTCGTTGCCACATCTCCGTGGACGGGTCCGAGAGCCTTCTCTCTTATGGCCAAAGCGCGCCTAAACAGAGACTCGGCCTGAGGATAGTCCCCGGCGGCGCGGTACAACTCCCCGAGCTGAGCCAAGCTTGACGCGACGAGGGGGTGCTCGGGTCCTAGAGCTCGCTCTCGGATTGCAAGAGCTCGCGTCTGGAAGGATAGTGCGATAGGAGCGCGTCCCAGAGCTCCCTCTACTACAGCCAGTTCGGCCAGGGTGGCGGCAACATCGGGGTGCTCGGCACCGAGTGCCCTCTCGCGGATTGCGAGTGCCCGTTCGAGGAGCGGTTGCGCCGTGGCGTACTGGCCCTGCGTGCTGCGCACCTCGGCCAGCCCGCTGAGGCTGTGGGATAGATCGAGGTGGTCAGTACCCTGAGCCTTCTCTCTGATGGCCAGGGCGCGGGCGAACTGCACCTCCGCGGAGGCCGGCTGGTTCTGTGCCATCTCAAGCGCCGCAAGATTTTCGAGGCTGGAAGCGACCAGCGGATGATTTGGGCCAAGCACGGCCTCTCGTAGGGCTAGGCCTCGTTCGTAGTGCAACTGTGCATCGGCCCAGTCCCGCCGGGCCAGACACACGTCCGCCAGGCGGTCCAGGCAGAGCGCCACTTGAGGATGCCCGAGCCCTAAGGCCTTCTCGCAGATGGAGAGGGCTTGGAGGCACAGAAGCTCGGCCTCTTTGCCTCTCCCTTGGGCTGAGTACATCTTCGCCAGTTCCCTGCACCGGGAAGCCACCTCTATGTGATCGGGACCGAACGATCGGATCGTCATTGCCAGGGCGCGCTCCAGCAAGGACGAGGCGTCAGTGTAGTGGTCGAGGACCCCGAGTATGCGTGCGAGGCCGTCGAGGTTCAGCAGAATGTCTGGATGCTCAGGCGTGAGCGTGGATTCCCGGATCTCCAGCGCGCGGGTCAGTAACCGCTCGGCCTCAACGTATCGCCCCGTCACTTCCTGAAGCGCCGCCAAGTCGCCCATGATCCGGGCTACATCGGGATGCATCTCGCCCAGGCTCGCGATGGCAGCGGTCAGAGTCTCTTCCGTCAAGAGGAGGGCTTGACCGTAGTCTCCTTGATCGTAGAGATGCTCGGCTTCAAAGGCCAGGGTCGACCAGCGCCCTCTTTCAGCGTGCTCATTCACACGAGGACTGTATAGGCTGAGCGAATGGCCGTCAACAGGAGTCGGTCTATGTGGATGGTCAACAAGATCGACGAGACCGTCAAAGCGGGCCTCGACCATGGCGAGGATCTAATCCAGCCATCGGCTCCCGATGCCTTTTGTCGTGGCTGATGCTCCTCCCGCTTGAGGCGAGCCGATTTATCGCGGAGGCCGGCCTATCGGCGGGCCTTATTCGTCATGATAGGCTTGTTCCAGAGATCATTGACGCATCGTGGGCGCCGGGCCCGGTCCTGAGGGAGGCACCAATCATGTCCCGTGGGAGTATTGACCTTCTTCTCGATGTTTGTGAAGCCTCGGTCGAGGACGGTACGGCCACTCCGGAGGGCCCCGGCTCCAGTGTTGTTAGTATCCGGGAATGCAGTGATGGCGCCGAGTTCGCTCAGGGAATGCCTGTCTTATGACTGCTCGAACCGAGTTCAACTTCACTCTGAGGCTCGACGAATTCCTCGAGGCCCAAGGTGACGCTCTCCGCCGTCCAGGAATGCAGGACGCGGCACGCCAGGCGATGGAGACGGCTGCGGGACTTGTGTCGCCGGCGCTCGTGTTCGACTGGCTGAAGGTCGGTGTCCGATCGGAGCGTAAAGCCCAAGTGGGGGGCGCGCTATTCGATCTTGGCAGGCACGCGGATTTGCTGGCGTCCGCAGAACTGGCTTTCGTGGCCGTAGCGACCATTGGACCTCAACTTGAGGAGGCCGCCCGGGAACTCCAGGTGTCCGGAAAGGCGCTTCACTCCTTCCTGCTCGGTGAAGCGGGTGTGTTCGTGATCGGAAAGCTCGTCAAAGGTGCGCACGAGATCGCGGAGGAGGAAGCCGCCCGCAGAGGCTGGGGGGTGGGGGCGGAATTGGCTCCTGGGCAGCTCGCCGGCTGGGCCATCGTCGAGCAGAAGCTCTTGTGCGGACTGTTGGATGTGGAGTCCATTGGAGTTCGAGTGACCGAGAGCGGCATGCTGGTCCCACAGAAATCCGTTTCTTTGATGATAGGTATGGGACCCGGATACGAATCCAAGGAGGTTCGTTCACCCTGCGCGTTCTGCGACTTGGGCGAGACCTGCCGTTTCAGACATTAGGCCAAGGCTAAGCTGGAGCGGGACCCGGGGCATCAAGGTGGCAACCGCCGCCGAGTCGGTGGCGCCGGCTCCCGACCTCCGTTCCCGGCCCGGAGTGGTGAAGTGTCTGAAAGCGGTTATCGGTGGGGGCGGGATGGTTCGATGGGGAACTCGAGATAAGACGGGCGAAAAGAGTTCGGAATGGTAAGGCTTGACAAGGGTGGAGGGCCATCTATGCTTCATAGTATGAAACGACACTTTCCCAATCCATGATGGCGGCTCTCGCAGGGGGGATCCTCGGTGGGATCGTCGGTGCACTGGTTGTTGTCCTCGCTCTTTTCTGGCCGGGACATCGTCTCGGCAGATTTCGCTTTCCGAACGAGGCTGAGCGCTTCGCCGATCTCTCGTACCGTCTCTGGCGGCTGTACGTCGACCTTGTCAGTGGGCTCGAGATCCGCGCGAACGCACCGCGCGCGCTCCACGAAGAAGTACTTCTTGCCGCGTCTGGCTCTGAGTCTGACGAGGACTCATCCGAAGCTCTTTTCGAGATGACTTCCATCTTGTCGCGGGCTCGGGGCAGGGCGGGCGAGTTCAGGCGCGTGGGGCTGGACGTCTCGCAGGCACAGTTTGCCGATCTGACCGATCGCATGCGGGAGGCCTTCGTCCGTGTCCAGTTGGGGGCCGCGACCGGCAGGGGAAGGATCGGCGGCGTCGTTACCGATCTGAACGCCGCGCGCACGCGCCGGTACGCTTAGCCGGGCAATTCGTTCTAGCCCGAGGCCTATGCGGTCGAGGCAGACTGTTCGCTTCGCCTCCATCGACCGGTATGCGCCACCGAGAACTCCACCACGGCAAGGCTCGTCGAAACCGCCGCGGTACCGCCCGCGTCTTTCCCCCCCTGCTATATTGTCCCTGGTAACAACGCCCGTTGGCAGCGGGCTATGTATAAGACCCTTGGAGGATTCGTCCGTGGACAAATTGTGTTCCGTCGACCAAGCAGTAGGCCTCATCAAGAATTTCGACACCGTCAATCTTGTGGCATCAGGCGGCGGTTTTCAGGATGCCGATCTCATCTACAGGGGCCTCGAGAGGCGCTTTTTGCAGACGGGTGAGCCCAACAACCTCACTTTGGTTCATGTCACGGGGGTTGGCAGCGGCAACGAGACAGGTCTGGGTCGGCTGGCTCACAAGGGTCTGGTCAAGAGGGTCATCGGGGGTCACTGGCTCTGGTCCAAGGTCATGGGACAACTGGCTCTGGACGAGGAGATCGAAGCGTACAACCTGCCCCAGGGGGTCCTCGCTCTACTCATGCGCGAGATCGCCGCTGGACGCCCTGGACTCCTGACCACGGTCGGCTTGAACACCTTCATGGATCCTCGGCTCGAAGGCGGACGGATGAATAAGAAGGCCGAGGAGAGCCTCGTGGAGTTGCTCGACTTTCAAGGCAGTGAGATGCTCCTGTATAAGTCCTTCCCCATCGACGTTTGCATCGTTCGCGGCACGACCGCCGATGAAGACGGGAACATCTCCGTGGAGATGGAGGGGCTCGACCTGCACCTCTTGTCCGCCGCTCAGGCCACCTACAACAGCGGCGGAGTCATCATCGCCCAAGTCAAGCGGATCGCCAAGCGAGGGACTCTGAATCCACGGATGGTCCGCGTGCCCGCGCACATGGTCAGCGCTGTGGTGGTCTGTCCTGAGCAGTGGCAATCGGCGGAGGCGGAATACAATCCCTCTCTGTGTGGCGAAGTCAGGGTCCCCATGGATGCGATGCCCAGCCTGGACTTCGGCATTCGGAAGTTCATCGCAAGGCGAGCCGCTCTGGAATTGAAGCCGGGCGCGGTTGTCAACCTAGGGATCGGCATTCCCGACGGCATCGCCAATATCGCGGCCGAAGAGGGGATCCTGGAGGACTTCGTGTTCAGTATCGAGATGGGCGTCGTCGGCGGGGTGCCGGCCAAAGGCGTGATCTTCGGCGCCGCCTGGAATCCCGACTGCATCATGAGCATGCCGTGCCAGTTCGACTTCTACCACGGTGGCGGCTTGGACATGGCATTTCTGGGCATGGGGGAGGCCGACGAGTCGGGGAACGTCAACGTGAGCAAGCTGGGCAAGCGCATCACTGGCAGCGGCGGCTTCATCGACATCTCGCAGAATGCAAAGACAATGGTCTTCTGTGGCACCTTCATGAACGGCGAAACTATTCTCGACACCGAAGGCGGGAAGGTCGTCATCGTCCAAGAAGGGGCAAAGAGGAAGTTCAAAAAGCAGGTGGAGCAGATCACTTTTAGTGGCGGATTCGCGACGAAGACCGGCCAAGAGGTGCTCTACGTGACCGAACGGGCTGTCTTCAGGCTGGTCGGCGGCAAGATGGTCCTCACGGAGATCGCTCCGGGCATCGAGGTGGAGAGGGACGTCCTTGCTCAGATGGACTTCACTCCGGAGATCGCCGCGGACTTGAAGGTTATGGATCCGGCCATCTTCAAACCAGAGAAGATGGTGCAGAACGAACCGGCGGTGTTCCAACATTTTGGTGAACGACACTAGGCCAGGACTTAGATCGCCGCTAAGGGTCGGCCGGTCGGTCTGCGGAAGGTTGGGGCCCGGGCGGTTGCCTCAGAGGTTGGGATCGGCCTACGGCAACATCACTTCCTCGTCGTTGCTCAGCCTCGCACCAAGTCTCTGATGTAGCGCGAGCAGCCGTCCGTTGACGAACACTTGGATGTCCGGCCGCAGGTTCTGGCCCTCCTCCAAGAACAGGGTGTCCGCCACCAAGGGATTGCTGAGCGCGAAGAGTCCTTGCGCCAAGTCTCGCCCCAAAGGCGCAGAAAACGCGTCTTCCAGCGCGTCGCGCACAGTGGAGAAGCGTTCACGGTGGAGAAGCGTTCTTACTTCCGCTATACCTTCATCGGTGGGACGGTCGCCCAGCCTTTTCGGCTATCTGAGTCCGAACGCTAACAACTGAGCCAGGTGCTCAAGTTCCGAGCCGCCGGGCATTCCATCTGGCTCGCGTCCCGGCCTCCGAAGTCTCGAGGTCAGCGGTCCCCGTAGACCAGGATCACCGCGTTGGCCACGTCTTTCATCTTCTTGTTCCTGTCCATGCTCATCTTCTGGATCTTGCGAAAGGCCTGGCTCTCGGTGAGGCCCTCGTGCTCGGCCAGGAGGGACTTGGCCCTGTTGACAAGCCTGCTCACCTCCACCGTTTCCTTGAGGGATTCGTTCTCGGCGCGCAGCGACTGGAGTTCCTCGAAGTGGGAGACCGCCAGGTGAATCGCCGGAAGGATCTGGTGCTCTTCGAACGGCTTCATCATGTACGCCGCCGCGCCCAGTTCCGCCGCCTTTTCGATAAACGTGCGGTCACTGAAGGCGGTGAGGACTATCACCGGGCGTGCGCCCTGCTCGTTTATATGGGCGAGTGCTTCGAGACCGTCCATCCCCGGCATCTTGATGTCCAGAAAGATGAGGTCCGGCTTGAGTTCCTGCGCTTTGACGATCGCTTCCTCACCGGACCAAGCCTCGCCCACGACCTCGTGCCCCATCTGGGTAAGTCTTTCCCTCAGATCGATCCGGATGATGGATTCATCGTCGACGATCAGGATTCGCAGCTTGTTCACCGGTCCACCTTGCTTCTCCTACGGCATTGTCCGGACATCACGCACCTCAGTCTACTTCAAAGGGAAGGTCAGCCTCGCTTCGACTCCGCTGGGGGCCGGCTGCAGGGAAAAGGTCCCGCTAAGCTCAGATTCGGTGATCGAACGGACCAGTTGCAGGCCCAGACCATTTGCTCTCTCGAGGACGAAGTCCACGGGTAGGCGGCCGGGGCTGTTTTCGACAGTCAATCTCACTGCGTGGTCTTCGTTCGACAGGCGGATGATCAGATCTCCCTCACCCGCGTTGCGGAAGCCGTGCTTGATGGCGTTGCCCACCAGTTCGTTGACGATAACGGCGAGACTCGTGGCCTGGCGAGGCGAGATCTCCAGCGTAGGGGCACCTTCAACGCTGATCGAAAAGCGCTGATCGGGCGCTCTCATGCTGTTCGCCACGGATTCGGACACGTCGCGGACCAGGCCGAGGGCTTCCACCCTTTCCAACTGCTTTCCCGACAGGAAGTCATGGACCACCGAGATGCTCATGATTCGTCTGATGCTATCCTCCAGCGCTTCCTTGGCTTCCGGCTCGGCCAGGCGACGCAGTTGCAGGCTGAGAAGGCTGGCGATTACCTGGAGGTTGTTCTTGACCCGATGGTGGATCTCGCGGGCGACGGTCGATTCCCGCTGTCGGTTGAAGATGTCGACCATCATGGCGAGCGGCATGCTCAAGTAGATGAGGAAGCCGACTTCCGCTCCCACCAGAGCATTGTCCGGCTCGAAGGCGAGGACCAGGGCTCCATTGACCTTCTCGTTGACCACGAGGGGAAGGGCGAGAAGGTCGGAGTCGTCGGAGGCGTGCCGGGCCATGGACCTGGTGTCAAGCGCGTGGGCGGCGAGCTCGAAGTCGCCCGAACACTCTTCGGGGAGTGTCGAAACCTGCAGATGAAGATTGGACCCTGCCGTCCCAATCCACAGCGAGTATCGGGACGCATTGACGTGGTGCACGATGGTCTCGGAAATGTTGCTCAGCGCGAGGCGGTAGTTGGTTGCTGAGAGGATCTCGCGGGCGATGCTGCGGACTGTGTCAATTTCCCTGGCCTGCTCGTCGATGATCTTCTCCATCGTGACCCGCTTGATGCCGCTCGCAATCAAATCCGCGATGCTCGCCGCCGCTTCGAGGCTTTCGAGTTCGCGCCCGCAGCGGAGTTCGATCCAGCCCAAAGTCCGGTCTTGGCGGGAGAGAGGGAGTGCGATTGTCTGCTCGAGCTGCGAACCGCGCGCGGCCGAAAGGTGATCGAGGTCCACGGGGAGCAGCTGGGAGGCGTCGGCTCCGACGTGGAAGATGACCCTGTCCGCCCCGGTCAGTTCGGCGAGGATCTTCTCAAACTCCGGCATGGTGCTCACCCAATTCTCCTGGTTGAACACGACTTCACCGGCACGCCGCAGCGAGTCGAACTCGGCGCTCTTCTTGGCCAGGCGCATCTCGATTTCACGCAGAGTGTTGGCCCGGCTCCGAGTCTCAGCGGCGCGGGGTTCGAGGTCGTCCCCGATCGCCAAAGCGACCACCGAGTGGTTGCAGATGATGCAGAGGCCGTCCTCCTCGATTCCATACTCCCCGCCCGTGAGAAAACCGGTGGTCGGAGCCATGGCCGAGGCCCACAGCACTCCGTCGAGCTCGGTCTGGGGCGCTCGCTCGTCCAGTTTGTATCGGGACTTACAAGTGAAGAGAAAGATCGCCGCCGGGTCCTTCATGTGCCCGATCGCAAGAGCCTTCTTGATCGTCTCGCGGGTGGCGTTGACCCCGCTCTGCGGGCTGGGTTCCATCAGGGTGACGGTTTCGAGTCCCTCTATCGACCAGCCGAAATGGATCGAACCGTCCGGGAGGACTCTTTCAGGCACCAGGAGTGCGTAATTGCCAAAGGCGTCGGGGATGCCAAAGGGCCTCCTCGAGAACCAACTAGGATCGGTGAGAAGCTGCTCACGCTCGATACCGATGGATTCAGCGTAAATATCCACCGCCGGGCGGTCGTCGAATTCCCAGATGATGTTGTCCTGAGTCCTTGTGACCATCCTACGTTTCCGTGTAGCCCGATAGCCGTGTCCAACCCCGATCCCAAAGAGCAGGTTCGTCTCCACAGTGGCGAGCACGACCGCGTCCCGGTACGCATGCCCGTTTGCGATCTGGAAATCGGCAAAGGCCTCGTCGGGCGTGCTCGACATGCCCCCGACTATCGGGATTCTCCCAGCCGCTGTGTTCTTGAGAAATTCGTGAAGCTGCTGGTTGGGGGGGATACGGGAGGAGGTTTTTCCGGGCGAGAACAGGATGGTGAAGACCGGGGAGATACCCGCCGCCGGGTGTTTGGAATAGTAGGGACCTCCCAACTTGCTTCGGTCGCGGAAGTAGGGGGCGGTGGGGCCGGTGGGCAGTGCAGAGCGGATTGCAGCAAGCCAGTCCCGGCTGGTGTGCTTGCCCACACCGACCTCGGCGGTGAGGTGCGGGGAAGCCAGGATGGTGACGACCACAGATCTCTGCAACGGATGTTGAAAGATCTCGCCGGATGACGACGTGCCGATCATGGGGCAGTCTCCCAAGATCGAAGCCACCCCGGCCGCTACGTCGTGGCCATCGTAGTAGGCCGATGCGAAGACCAGCGTGAGACTGGGACTGTACTGCTCTATCTCTGCAAGCGCACCGGCGGCGGCCCTTTGGCCCGCCGCAAAAGACTCGTGGGCCGACGCGCTGCCGATGCCAACCTCGATCAACTTCTCCACGTGGCCGTCTCCGTCTTGGTCCTCTTCAGCATGTGAGCGGAGTTCATTTAGCGGGTGAGTAACGTACCACACTTCCGGGCGGGCGGATCGGAGGAGTCCTCTCCTTGGCAGGCCGGGTGAATGGCAGAATACTCGACTCCATGGTTGATCATCATCAACTCACTTAATGGCCAACTTCCCGGTAAGGAGTGTCACCATGTCTTATCTTCTCGTTCAACATGACGTTGCGAACCATGCCAACTTCGAAAGCGTCTTCAGGGCCGCGAGCGAGCGGAGACGGTCTGACTCCAAGCGCGCTCGGATCTTCAGGCCGGACTACCCGGCCGCTTCGGCCGTTGGGCCGGATTACTCCCTATTCCTCGGGAACTCGGCAGGTCCCACAGGTTGCTGGTCTTGACACTCAGGGTGGCCGCTGCTAGTTTCTAACGGCTGGGGCGGCGTCTCGTCCAGTCCACATCGAGGCAGGCCGCCAGTGAAAGAAAGTAATGGCGCTTTCCCCTGCGGCAGGGTCCGCGGAGGAAGGTGCTATTCTTTTTGGTCCGCGGTACCGGCCGGGTGTTAACGATCGATATCGATATCGATGAGGTGCTCTTCTGTGAAAGCAGCCGTTCAAAAGGCCATTCGCCTAGTAGAGGTCGAAGACGTTCCCGAGCCCGTCACCGGGCCGGATCAGATAAAGGTCAAGATCGAGTATGCCGGCATCTGCGGCACAGACATGGAGATCCTCGAGGGCGCTTTCGGACTGGTCAAAGTTCCCAAGTTTCCCAAGATCGAGGGGCATGAGGCGTCGGGTACCATCGTCGAGGTGGGATCGGCCACGAAGCTCGGCTACAAGGTGGGGCAGCGTGTGGCGCTCGTGCCGGTCGCACCCTGTGGCGCCTGCTACTACTGCCGGAGCGGAATGGAGGCATACTGCGAGCACGGCACCGAGTACTCCGGCGCCTTCGCCGAGTACGGCTATTACAATGAGGGCCAGGTCTTTCCGATCGCCGACGACGTCAGTTTCGAGGTGGCCACCATGTTGGAGCCTCTGTCGATTGCCATGCGGGCGAACGACAGAGCCGAAGTCGGCCCGGGCAAATCGGTGGCAATCATTGGCGCGGGCCCTATCGGCATGCTCAATCTCTTGGTCGCGGTCCACAGCGGCGCCTCCATCACCATGGTGAGTGAGCCGTTCGATTACAAGCGGGACTTTGCCATCCGTTTGGGCGCGACGGCGACCGTCAACCCCAAGAATGAAGACGTCATGGACATGACAATGAAGTTAACCGACGGCCGCGGCTTCGACGCTGTCATCGACTGCACCGGCAAGCTGGCCGGGGCCGAGCAGGCTGTGAAGCTGGCGGGCCGCGGAGCTCATGTGGTCTGGGCGGCCGTCTATCCCGTTGGAGGGACCGTTCCGGTGGAAGCCTGGGCCGTGTTCGAGAATGACCTCAGCATCCATGGCGTGTTCCAATCGCCGTATTTCCTCTGGAAAGCCAACAAGATGCTTTCCGTGTACGATCTGACCCCGTTGGTGTCGCACGTGTACGCGCTCAACGACATCAACCAAGCCTTCGCGGACCAACGTGCGGGCAAGGTCATGAAAGCGCTCATCAGGCCGTAAGCTGCTTCGAAAGGGGAGTCCTGGCATGAAGCTCGAAGGTAAGACAGCCATCATAACCGGTGGAGGCGCCGGTATCGGTTGCGCCATCGCCGAGTTGTTCACGAAGGAAGGTGCCAATGTGGTCATCACCGGGCGGCGTCAAAGCGCTCTCGATGGTGTGGCCGCCACGCTGCCCTCCGACTGTGTGGCCACTTGCGCGGGCGACGTCGCCAACACGGAAGATGCCGCGCTCATGGTGGAGACGGCACTTAGGTTCACCGGCAGGCTCGACATCCTCGTCAACAACGCCGCTATCGACACCGCCGGGTCCGTGGTCGATATCGACCTCGAACTTTGGCGCCGGATCATCGAGACCAATCTCACCGGGCCCATGATCATGATGAAACACGCCATCCCTGAGATGATAAAGGCCGGTGGCGGCTCCATCGTCAACGTGGCATCCTTGGCCGGGATCCGCTGCTTGCCGGGTATGCCCGCTTATTGCTCGTCCAAAGCTGGACTCATCATGCTGACCAAGCAGGTCGCCCTCGACTATGGTCCGGACAACGTCCGCTGCAACGTCGTGTGTCCTGGCGGGACTCGGACCGCCATGCTGGAGAACTCCATGGCCCCTGCGGCGACGGCTCTGCACACCAACATCGACGGCGTTCTCGCTCTGATGTCTTCGAACTCGCCCCTGCGGAGGGTCGCGTCGCCGCAGGAGATCGCGAACGTCTGCCTTTGCGTTGCGAGCGACGACTTTTCCTTCGTCACTGGCGCGGAGATCGTGGCCGATGGCGGCTCGCACGTGGTGGACGTCAACGGTTCCGCGCTGAGCAGTTCCGGTATGAAATGGGGAGAAGCATAAGCCGCCCTCCTTCGAACGGATGGCGGAAAAACGGGGGGCAACGCCGCGGGTCTGGGGCCCGACGGCGACCAAGTACGGTCGTGCCCGACAAGAAGGAGCGATATGTCAGCTAAAGAGATCCGATTTCACGGTCGAGGGGGCCAAGGAGCCGTGCTTGCGGCGAAAATGCTGGCCTCGGCCTGCGCTGCGGAGGGAAAGAACGTAGCGAGCTTCCCCATGTACGGCTTCGAGAGGCGAGGGATGCCGGTCGTAGCGTTCACCCGCTTCTCCGATGAGCCCATCCGCGAAAAGACCCAGATCTACACCCCAGACTGTCTCATGGTCATCGATCCCACACTGCTTGCGTTGAAGAATCTATTCGACGGTCTGAAGCCCGAGGGGGTGCTCATACTCAACAGTGCCAAACCACTCGAGAAGCCCCCGGCTCCCAACCTGAAGAGCGCAGGCGTCATCAACGCAACCCAGGTGGCACTGTGCGAGATCGGGCGCGATATCCCCAACACGTGCCTTATCGGCGCTCTTGCCAAGACAACCGGCTGGGTGAAGCTCGAGTCCGTTCTCCAGGGACTTGCCGACTACCTCGAGGGCGACATGCTCAAACGCAACATCCGCAATGCGGAACGCGGCTATCACGAAGTGGAGGTGATCACATGGTAGACGCAACAGACAAGGACATCTTCGAGACCGAGGCGAGTTGGTCCGATGCGAGCGAGACCATGCTCTGTCTCCACACGGGAGACTGGCGCACGGAGCGCCCCATCTTCAACAACGAGGAGTGCAACGCCTGCGGCTTCTGCTACATCTATTGCCCGCCGCAGTGCATCGCTGATGCCCCGGATGGCATCCACTACCAAGCCGACATGGAATACTGCAAGGGATGCGGCGTGTGCGCCAAGGAATGTCCCACTGGGGCAATCACCATGCAGCCCGAGGCAGATTTCGCGGAGGAGTGTCACGTTGGATAAGCAGACGAAAGTAATCACCGGCAACGGTGCCGCCGCCTACGCAGCGATGCTCTGCCGTCCCGACGTGGTCTCTGCGTACCCCATCACGCCTCAGAGTGAGGTCATCGAGCAGTTGGCCAAGTTCCACGCCGACGGTGTGCTCGATTGCGAGTACGTTACCGTCGAGGGCGAGAACTCGGCCCAAAATGTGGTGTGTGCCGCGACCATGGCGGGAGGACGGGCCTTCACGGCCACGTCGTCCTATGGTCTGGTCTACATGTACGACGCCATGTTCAACACGGCCGGCTATCGGGCACCCGTGGTGATGGTCAACGTCAACCGAGAGCCACCGGGCATCCACGCGGTGTGCTCCGGGCAGCAGGACATGATTTCGGTGCGCGACACCGGCTGGGTGCAACTCATCGTGGAGAACTGCCAGGAGATCATGGACACGGTCATCATGGCGTTTCGCCTGGCCGAAGATCATGACATCCAACTCCCGGTCATCGTCAACTACGACGGATACTATCTGTCGTTTCTGGCGGAGTCGGTGGAGATACCCGGCAGCGCCGACGTCGATGACTATTTGGCGGTTCTCAAGACGCAAGGACCTCGCCCGCAACTGCTTCCCGGAGTCGCGCTTGGTTGCGGCAGCCATGGCATAGGCGCGGGATACGTCGAGTTGCGCAAGAAGCACATGGCAGCCATGGAGCGTGTGAAGCCCAAGCTAGAAGAGATCGACAAGGAGTTCGCCGCGGCCTTCGGCCGCTCATACGGCGGTCAGGTGGAGGAATACCGCACAGAAGACGCGGACATCGTGCTCGTCACCAGTGGCAGCGCGGTCGGAACGGCGCGCACGGTCGTCGATGCCAAGCGCGAGGAAGGAATCAAGGCTGGTCTGGTCAAGCTTCGGCTATACCGCCCGTTCCCCACCGAGCGTCTGGCCCAGGCACTTCAGGGCAAGAAAGCGATCGGCGTCCTTGACCGTAGTATCTGCTTCGGTTGGGACTGCGGTCCTCTGTACATGGAAACCCGCGCCATCACTCCGGAGATAGGGCTCGTTCCCATGCTCAGCTTCATCGATGGACTGGCCAATATGGACATCACCCAAGAGCACATCGCCGGAATGATCGACGATATCCAGGCGGCAGCCGACGGGCGCGCCTATCAACAAGTTACATGGTTGCCGTAATGCAAGCGAGGGCGTGACATGGCTCAAGAACGCAAGAGACAACCCAAGGCCTGCGAGTACTACCAGAACGAGGATCAGTTTTCCCCGGGAGTCGCCTTCTGCGCCGGGTGCACGTTGGAACTCAACCTCAGGTTCATCTCCAAGGTACTGGGAAAAGACATCATTTTCGTGGGCACGCCATCGTGCTCCGCGCCAGTGCTGCATGGTCAAAACGTCGCGGCCTGGCATAAGCATGCCTACTATGCCTGCACGATGACCGGGGTAGGCTCCAGCGCGACCGGACTGACTCGTTACTACCAGCATGCCGGCATCGACGCGACTGTGGTCTGCCACACCGGTGACGGATGCGCCCAAGACGTCGGATTTCAGACTCTGAGCGGGGCGGCCGAACGCAATGAGAAGATGATCTACATCACGTATGACAACGAAGGCTACATGAACACGGGGATCCAGCAGAGCAGTGCCACTCCCTTCGGGGCCTCCACGAGCACTACCCCTCTGGGCCGCTCTGCTAAGAAGGATACCGGCAAGGGCAAGCCCACCGGATCCAAGAATATGCCCATGGTGATGTCGATGCATGACATCCCGTACGTGGCCACAGCCACCCTCAGCCATTTGGACGACTACGCCAAGAAATTGGCCAAGGCCAAGGAAAAGGCCAAGGAAGGCTTCGTCTACCTACACGTGTTCTGCCCGTGCGTCGTCGGTTGGAAAACACGCACCGACGCGTCCATTCAGGTGTGCCGTGATGCCGTGCGCACCAACTATTTCCCGCTCTGGGAGCAGGAGGACGGGGTCTACCGGATCACACAGAAGGTTACCAACCCCAAACCCATCAGCGAACTCACGAAGACGCTCGGCAAGTTCAAGCATATGGACGAGGAACAGCTGGCCATTCTCCAAGGACAGGTGGACAAGCGGTTCCGGGTGCTGGAGGCCTTGGTCAAAGGCTCGGAATAGCTAGCGTTCTTGACATCAATCGCAAAACGTTGGTAACGTGCACTACCTGAGCACCCAACATTGGGCGCACGGTCTCGACGGAGGCAACGCGGAAGTGATGGCGCTTCCCAGGCGACTTTGTCGCGTGGGAAGCGCCTTTTCCATCTCCACACTTTGCGTAGGTCTGGTCGAAGTGCAGAGGGAGTCAGCGACCATCTTCGAAGCGCCCAAGCTTCGCATTCCTATCGGTACGCGCGTGCGGTCGACCGGACCTCGCTTGCGTTCCACGACATAATCAAAACGGGAAAGGAGAGTGTTCTGTGGGTGAAGAAGGATCGTTCCATGGCAGACGTTTGCACCACGTGGGGGTGGTAGTCAGGGATATCGAGGCCGCGATAGCTCATCTCGAGGCTCTGGGGTTCGGCCCCTTCAAATTCGACGACGATCACAAGGTGTTCGCGATCGATTTCGACGGTGAGCTTCACGGCAAGCCGGCGCAATGGACCACCAAGATCAGCAACGCTCTCATGGGCGATGTCGAACTCGAGCTGCTCGAGCCCTACCAGGGCGAGCAGGCGCTGAAAGAGACCCTGGACGCTCAGGGTGAAGGTTTGCACCACATCGGTTGGCTTACCACCGACCTCAAAGGTGACATCGAGCGGGCGACCGCCAAAGGCGCCAAGATCTGGACCACGTCGATCAAGCCTGGACAGCCAGGTTTCGTGTACTTCGAGGGCTCCGCTGTCGGTAACATCGCCATCGAACTCCGGGAGCCGTAGACATGAAGGCTGCACTTACCTACGGACCTTTCGACACGCGCGTTGTAGACGTTCCCGAGCCTACTCCCGGCCCCGGTGAGGTCAAAGTCAAGATCGCCTACTGCGGCATCTGCGGCAGCGACCCCGAGATCTACGAGGGTGTGTTCGGTCTTCTGAAGGCTCCTTGGTGGCCGCCGGCCCCGTTTACAACGGGACACGAGGCCTCAGGTACCATCGTGGAGTTGGGCCCGGACCTACTGGGCGACTACAAAGTCGGCCAACGAGTGGCTATGAACTTCCGCAAGTACTGCGGCGTCTGCCACTACTGCCGCAACAAGCAGGAGCAGTTCTGCGAGCATGTGAAGTCCTACGAGGCGGGCTTCGCCGAGTACGCACTCTACGACGAGAGTTGCCTCTACCCGCTTCCGGACGATGTCAGCATGGAGCGGGGCGCGATGCTCGAGCCCGTGACTATAGCCACGCACGCGGTTGATCTGGGCAACATCGTTCCCGGGAAGACCGTGGCCATCTCGGGATCCGGGACGATCGGCCTCCTCGTGATGCAGCTCGCCATGCATGCCGGCGCTGCTCGAGTGTTCGTCTCCGATCCCATGCCCGAGAAGCGGGCGATGGCGATGAAACTCGGGGCCGACTGGACGATCGATCCGCTGAAGGAAGACCTGATCGCGGTGGGTCGGGAGCATCTGGGCGGACGCGGTTTCGACACGGTGTTCGAGTGCAGCGGCCACATCTCCGCGGTGCCGGCGACGATCGGTCTGGCAGAAAAGAACGGAACCGTCGTGTGGGCTGGGGCCTACCATGAGGACGCGACCTTCCCCATCAATCCGTACTACATGTTCGCCAATGAGCTGACGATCCGTTCCACGATGCTGGCCCCTTACGTGTTCCCGCGTTCCTTGATGCTGCTGTCCAAGTTGGATCTCGAGCCGATGATCACTCAGATCGTCCCGCTGGAGGACATCGCCAAAGCGCTGGCCGGACGCCGAAACAGCACTGACATCAAGATCCTGGTCAAGCCCTAAGTAAGGCCGAAGAGAGGTACTTCGATGAGTGAAAAGATCAACTGCGGCAATTGCGACATGCTGCTCTACTTCGGAGAAGAGATACAGCGCCGTCTCTATATGCGCGCCATCCCCAACGAGGCGGCGGTTTACAAGGCCTACGGCAACGCCTGCCCGCGATGCGGCAACCCCCTCTCCGAGAACTCCGTGAAGATCACGTTCAAAAGGCGGCGCACGCATGTCTCACAATGACGCACTAGTTCTGGAGTTGGAGGCCAAGACGAAAGTCCTGGCCAACCACTGCCTGACCCAGTTCTGCACGTTCAGCCAGGGTCACGTGGGCGGCACGATGTCCGTGATGGAGATCGTCACGGCCCTTTACTTTCACCACATCAAGTTCGACCCCAAGAACCCCGATTGGCCCGAACGTGACCGCGTGGTGATGTCCAAGGCCCACTGTTGCGAGGCCATCTACGCGGCTCTCGTGGAACTGGGCATGTATGCCGAAGAACAACTCGGCACCTACTACTGCTACGGCTCCCCATTCCAGGGCCACGCAGACCGTTGGTGCACGCCGGGCATCGACTTCTCCGGCGGTTCGCTGGGGCAAGGCCTCTCCTTCGCCGCCGGGTACGCGCTCGCCGAGAAGCTCAAGATAAAGCTCTTCCCGCCCTCGCGCGAGGACACGTTCCTTCCCCGGTACATCGTCCGCTACAACCCGAAGTACCGCACGTACTGCATCATGGGTGACGGCGAGATGCATGAGGGACAGATCTGGGAAGCGGCCATGTTCGCTGCCAAGTTCAAGCTGGACAACCTGATCGGTATCGTCGACTACAACAAGTGGTCGCTCGACGGCCCCACCAACGACATCATGCCCATCGAACCCCTGGTCGATAAGTGGAAAGCTTTCGGCTGGACCGTGTACGAGTGCGACGGGCACGACATCCGCCAGGTCCTCGACGTTCTCGATCTGGTCACCAAGCAGTACGGCGACAACAAACCGAAGCTCATCATCGCTCACACCATCAAGGGGCGGGGAATCTCGAACTGGGAAGATCTCCACATGCACCTCGGCCGCGGCGACGAAATGATGAAAGGCGTCACGGAAGGAAGGGCGAAATATGGCGACATGGAATAAGCATGTAGCGATCGGCGAGCCCGCAATGACGGGCAAGGGGATCGGCAAGGCTATCAAGGCCGCCTTCATCAAGGACCCCAAGGCTCTCGCCATCCTCGAGGACATGCAGTTCCCCGAGATCGAATGGTTCACCGACAACATGTTCGACCGCATGATTGAATGTGGCATCGCCGAGCAGAACGCCACGTGCATGGCTGCCGCCCTGGCCGCCGAGGGGTTCGTGCCGGTGACTTACAACTTCCTGTTCGCCAGCATGAGTCGAACTTACAACCAGATTCGTCAGAGCATCCTGGTGGACCGCTTCAACGTGAAGTTCCTTGCCCGCGAGGGCGTATGGGGTGAAGTAGGCGTGTCTCACGCCACCGTCGAGGGGTGGGGGAGCCTACGGGTCCTACCGAACCTAGTCATGATCAACCCGGCGGATGTCGTCGAGGCCGAGAAGGCCGTTGAGGCTATGATGCAGTACATTGGCCCCGTGGTCGTCAAGATGGAGATGAGCCCGAACCCATTCACCATCTTCACCGACGACTACAAGTTCGACATCGGCAAGGCCTACTCGTTGCGCGACGGCAAGGACGCCACGATCATCGCCACCGGTTACATGGTCACCGAGGCTATCAAAGCCGTCGATCTCCTCGAGAAGGAGGGGCTGGATGTGGGCGTGCTCAACGTTTCCACCCTCAAGCCCATCGATGAAGAGGCGATCGTGGCCGCCGCCGAGCGCACCGGCGCCATCGTCACCGCCGAGAACAGCAGCGAGATCAACGGCCTCGGCGACGCCGTGGCGTCGGTCCTCTGCGAGTATTTGCCCACCCCGCTGGTCAAGGTGGGTGTCGAAGACGAGTTCGGGCAGTCGGGTCTGATGACCCCTGAGAGGGACGAACTCATGGAGCACTACGCCTTCAGCGCGGCCGACCTTGTCGTCTCCGTCAAGGAGGTCATCGAGAAGAAGAAGCTGGCCGCCCGGTAGTGATGCCGGAGTTGGACTGAAGACGTTGTTCTGGGCCGGCGGGTTCCCGAAGTGCTGGGCCTGCCGGCCGCGCTCCATTTAGTCGTAACAGTCGGAGGTAGATTATGAAGGCTCTCGTTATCGGCGGGGCTGGCCTTTTTGGCAAGAAGACATGCTCGGCGCTGCTTAACGATCCCGATTTCGATGGTGTGGTCGCGTTCGATGTGGTTCCTCCGGCGGACTACTGGCTGAAATCCATCGAATCTTTCGGGGACAAGTACAAGTTCGTGCGCGGCGACATCTCCGACCTCGAACAGATCATGGCCGCATGCGTAGAAAACGGCTGCGACCGGATCATGAACTGGGCGATGATTCTCTCCAAGGACGCAAATCCTCGGGCGAACACCAAGATTGGCCTGCTTGGCATGTGCAACGTGTTCGAGGCTGCTCGTCTTCTCGGCATCAAACGAGTGGTCTACGCCAGTTCTGAGACCGTGTATGGCGAGCAGTCGGACTACGGCGACCGTGAAGTTCGCGAGGACGACCGCCTCCTGCCTTTCACCGGCAGCTTCTACGCGCTGGCCAAGTGTTTGGCCGAGGTCGTCGCCGATCAGTACCTCGAGCTCTATGGGATCCAGCCAACCGCTCTTCGCCCCTGCATCGGCTATGGCCATGGCGGCAAGAACCCCATCTTCGTTCGCTGGTTCACCGACATCGTGTCGTTGCCCGCGGTGGGCAAACCGGTTCATCTGGAGTGCACGGGCGACGCCCTGTTCTCGATAATCATCTCCGACCAGGTGGCCGACTTCGCCCGGCTGGCTCTGAAGGCCGAGAAATCTCCGCATTCCGCGTACAATCTGGGCAGCGCCCCGGTCAGTCTCAAGAACATGGCTGCGGCCGTCAAGAGGCTCATCCCGGATGCTCAGATCACCTTTGGCACAGAGGATGAATCGTGCGAACTGCCTTGGCTGGTAAATTGCGACCGGGCGAAGGAGGACTTCGGCTTCAACATTCTCTCCATCGATGAGGCGGTTCTGCTTCATGCCAACGAGGCCAGGACCGACGCGGGTCTGCCTCTCCTCAAGGCTCAATAACGATGATCATCTCCTGGTAGGGAGCAGTGACCGGCAGAGATAGCACGGACCGGCGCCTGACGGGCGGATCCGTGCGCGAACTCGATTACGTCGCATCGGCGGTGAGGTGGGTCTACGCGGCTCGGGGGGGCCAGCTTACGGCTGCCATGCGCGTGCGAGACTATCGTGGTCGAGTGGCGAGTTCTACAGGGACCGCTAAGGTTTCTCGCGATATCTCGCTGGTTGCGCTCCCGACAAATCTCAGGGCTTCGTCCCCCGACCGGGGCCACTGTCGGCCATATGTTCCCCAATCCGGTGAAGGAGACCAACATGCATGAACTAGTAGAAGCCATGGCCAATATGAAAGAGACCGATGCCCTGCGCATCGTGGATGAGATGCTGGAAAAGGGAGAAGACCCCGCCCACATCCTTGATCTCTCTTCAGAAGCCATGCAGGTGGTGGGCGAACGCTACCAGGAAGGCAGTTACTTCCTGCCCGAGCTCATCATGAGCGGGGAGATGCTGAGAAAGATCGGCGAGATCCTAAAACCCAGGCTCGCCGCCAAGCAAGACCAGACCAAGAAGCTGGGCACCGTGGTCCTTGGCACCGTACGAGGCGACATCCACGACATCGGCAAAGACATCGTCGGGTTCATGCTCGAGGTCAACGGGTTTAACGTGATCGATCTCGGTATCGACCAACCCGAAGAAGCCTTCGTCCAAGCGGTCAAAGACAACTCTCCCCAGGTCCTTGCCCTCTCCGGATTCCTCTCTGTGGCCTTTGACTCCATGAAGTCCACCATCGAGCAGGTGGAAGCCGCCGGACTCCGGCAGGGCATGAAGGTCATCATCGGTGGCGGGCAGATGGACGACACCGTGCGCAAGTACACCGGAGCCGATGCCTATGGCGATGACGCCATGGCTGCTGTGGCTTTCGCCAAAGAAGCGGTGGGGGTCTAGAGATGGCAGAGAAACCCTGGGCGTCCCTGACCCCGGAAGAGAAACGCGCCGTTCGCATCGAGCGCTGGCGCAACCCCGGCATCGCCTTTGCCTCTCCTCAGGCTGAAGCGGATTTCAAGGCACGGGTGGATCGGCTGGTAGCAGCCTGGGACTTGACGACGGCCGACCGGGTGCCCGTCAACGTCAACGCCGGGTTCTGGCCGGTCGTCGAAAAGGGCATGACGCCCTATGACGCGATGACTCAGACCCAGAAGGCTTGCGACGCCTGGGTTGAGTTCAACCTTGAATTTCAGCCGGACACGAGCGTCAGTCCGATGATGTACACCACACCATCGTCGGTTTTCGAGGCCCTCGACTACAAGTTGTACGCCTGGCCCGGCCATGGGACCCCCAAGGAGACGAGCTTCCAGTACAACGAGAAAGAATGGATGCTCCCCGAGGAGTACGACAACTTTATCTCCGACCCCTCGGACTACATGCTGCGGACCTATCTGCCCCGGACGGTCGGTGCTTTCGCCGGCTTTGGCAAGTTGTCTTCGCTGTTCGACTTCATCGAGCTCCCCTTCGTCTCCGGCAACATCGGTGGCTGGGGCACGCCGGAGATGGCGGCCGGCCTCAAGCGGATTGCCGACGCCGCCGCGGGCGTAGCGCAGTGGGGCGCCATCGCGGGTGCCACGATGGAGAAACTCATGGGCCTGGGCTTTCCCGGATACTTCGGCGGCGGTTGCAAGGCTCCCTTCGACATCCTGGGTGACACCCTGCGCGGCACCAAGGGCGTCATCATGGACATGTTCCGCTACCCCGACAAAGTTCTCGCTGCGTGCGAGCGTCTCGTGCCGGTGGCCCTCGACTGGGCCCTCAAGCGCGAGGGCGGCGTGCCGACCCCAGTAGTCTTCCTGCCCCTACACAAGGGCGCCGACGGCTTCATGAGCGACGCGCAGTTTCGTAAGTTCTATTGGCCCACCCTGAAGGCCGTGCTCCTCGGTCTCATCGACGAGGGTATTGTGCCGTTCCTGTTCGCCGAGGGCCGTTACGGATCCAGGCTCGAGATAATCAGCGAACTTCCGAAGGGCAAGACGGTGTGGCTCTTCGATCAGACCGATATGGAAAAAGCCAAGCAGACCATAGGCCAGGTCGCTTGTATCCAGGGCAACATGCCTCTGTCTTTGATCCACGCCGGTACCGTGCAAGAAGTCGTCGATTACACTCGTCATCTCATCGACGTCGCCGGCAAGGGTGGCGGTTATATCCTTGACATCGGCGCTGTGGCCGACGACGGTAAGGCGGAGAATCTGCACGCGATGGTCAAGACCGCGAAAGAGTACGGCGTCTACACGTAAAACCTGGAGACATCGTTCCGGCCGCGCATCTAATATGGAATCAGTGAGGCCAGGAATAGAAGGTGCTTCCCGGCTGCGCCCGGGAAGCACCTTTTTGGTTGGATAACCTGCGCCGTGCCGACGAGGTCAAGAAGGCCGGGGGAGAAGCCATGCCCGTCGATGGTGGGCTCAACCGCAACTAGCAAAGGAGCTTGAAGATGTTCTCGAAGACGCTCAAACCGGAAATCATGCGCACCATGCTCCCCAAGGATTTCCCAGCCGAGAGGCTGAGTCAGCCTCAATATGCGGTGAAGGTGGAGCGTGATGTCATGCTCACCATGCGCGACGGAACTCAGATCGCCGCCAATATCTATCGGCCGGACGCTCCGGGCAAGTTCCCGGCCATCCACGCAGCCGATTCCTATCAGAAGGACCTGGAGCATCTGCCACTGCTCCCGATCTTCCACATGCGCGAGACCAACGACATCGGTTATTTCGTGTCGCGCGGGTACGTCTTCGTCCACACCGACTCGCGCGGCACCGGGCATTCGCCCACCGGCCAGTGGGACATGTTCGGCGAGGAGATGCAGCGCGACCTCTACGACATGATCGAGTGGATTGCGGTTCAGGATTGGTGCACGGGTAAGGTGGGCATGCTGGGCGAGTCGCTCTTGGCCTGGTCGCAGTGGTTCACCGCGGTGCAGCAGCCGCCGCATCTCACCTGCATCCTGCCTTGGGACGCTGGCGCTGACCTCTATCGCGACGTGGCCTGGCACGGCGGCATGATGGCCGTCGGGTTTCCAACAGCGTGGCACCTGTGGGAGATCAGGGGACACTACCGTCTGGGTATCCCCGATCGTTTCGGAACCCCGCCGGCCAATCCGGAGATGGGCAAGTGGGACATGGTCTGGAACGTCATGAACCATCCCACGTACGACGACTTCTGGAAGACGCGGAATCCCGATTTCTCCAAGATTCAATGCCCGGTGTTCGTGGTGGGCGCTCTTCACAAGGTGGGGTTGCACCTGCGTGGGGTGGTGCGGGGCTATGAGGAGGTGCAGACGCCCAAGAAGATGATGCTCATCCACGGGGTCCTCGATGGCGACGAAATGGCCATCTACAACTCCCCCGAGATGCAGATGCTCATGCTGCGCTGGTACGATCACTGGCTCAAAGGCAACGACACCGGCTTCATGGATGAGCCGCCCGTCACGATCTTCGTCCGGGGAGCCGATGTGTACCGGGCCGAGAACGAGTGGCCGCTGGCTCGTACCGAATATCGCAAGCTGTATTTCCGCGCTGGTCCCAGCGGAGCGGTGGAATCTCTGAACGACGGCAAGCTGTCCTGGGATCGTCCCACCGAGGCCGGCGGCGCGATCAGCTACGCCTATCCAGACCAGGACTGGACCCACTTTTCCGGTGGTGGCACCGCTGTCATCGACGATGGCATCGTCTACGGGCAGCGTCGAATTCCCACATTCACCAGCGAACCGCTGGAAGAAGACCTCGAGGTCTCAGGAAGCATCGTGCTGATTCTGTATGCGAGCTCCGACCAGCAGAACACGGATTTCTTCTGCCGGCTTGTGGATCAGGCGCCCGATTCCGAACAAGTGCCGGGAATGCCGCCTAAGGGCCTCATTCTCACGCGGGGTTGGCTCAAGGCATCGCACGCATGCACGAAGAGTGAGGAGTTGTCGAAACCGTTCCGTCCGTACTACCTGCACGACAAGCCCAAGTTCGTCGAACCGAACAAGATCTACAAGTACGAGATAGAGGTCCTGCCCACGTGCAACGTCTTCAAGAAGGGGCACCGGATCCGTATCGACGTAGCTTGCGGCGACTCGCCGGCGCTCGACTTCGGAGGTCACTACTACGGCATCAAGGTCGGGTCCGACACTTACTATCACGATAAGGATCATCCGTCGCACGTGATTCTTCCTGTGATCCCGGCCTAGGGAGACTTTCTCGGCACACCCGATGGTCCCCCGGCGCCATGCTGCGCCGGGGGACCATGCGCCGGGTCAGGGCTGCAGCTTGGCCGGTATCCACGTGTTAGACTTTCCGGCGCTACGCGAGGGCGTTGCCCCGTGCTCGACCGGGGGTCCACGGAGGTTCCGCAAGGGGCGGAAGAGATGATCGATGTGCGGCTGTTCGCCAGCCTGGCGACAGAATCTGCCCAAGGGGCGGGGGAATTCCAGATGGAGGCTCGGCCGGGTCTCACGGTCGCGGACGTTCTCCGCGAAGCCGGGATGCTGGGCCACGAACTTTACGTCGTCGTCATCAACGGCCACAGCGCGAACCTGGATTCTCCCCTTGTCGATGGCGACCGACTGGGCTTGTTTCCACCCATGTCGGGCGGCTGATACGTAGTCTTACCCTCTACTGGAGGTTTGCAATGCCCGTAGCGAAACGAATGGTGGAACTCACCCAGAACGCTTCTTGGATCCGGAAGATGTTCGAGGAGGGTATCCGTCTCGCCGCTATTCACGGAGCCGAGAACGTCTTCGACCTGAGCATCGGCAACCCGAACGTCGATCCGCCCGAGACTTTCCAGCGTGCGTTGGAAGCGGTTGTGGCGAATTGCAGTCCTGGGGTGCATGGCTACATGCCCAATGCCGGCTACGACGATGCCCGCGCTGCAGTGGCCGCGTATCTCACGAAGGACCAGGGTGTACCGGTGGCGGGCGACAACGTGGTCATGACCGTGGGGGCGGGTGGCGCCCTGAACGTAATCTTCCGGACTGTGATGGACCCGGGTGACGAAGCGATCGTCTCGAAACCCTACTTCGTCGAATATGCCAACTACCTCGACAACCACTTGGCCAAGCTTGTGCCGGTCGTGAGCAAGCCGGATTTCGATCTCGATCTCGATGCGATTAGCGCCGCCATCAATCCCAAGACCAGGGTGGTGCTGCTCAACTCTCCAAACAATCCCACGGGGCGGATCTACCCGGTGGAGACATTGAAGGCTCTGGGGGAGTTGCTGGAGCGCAAGAGCCGGGAGACCGGGCGCATTATCTACCTTGTGTCGGACGAGCCGTACCGCCGCATCGTGTTCGATGGGAACCGGGTACCGCCGATCTTTGCTGCATATCCCAGTACCTTCATCGCCACCAGTTACTCGAAGGAGTTGTCGCTCGCGGGGGAACGGATCGGCTACGTAGCCGCCAACCCGGCCGCCCCGGGCATCGAGACCATCATGCCCGGGCTGATACTGGCTAACCGCGTGCTGGGATACATCAACGCGCCGGCCCTCATGCAGCGCGTGGTGACCATGCTGCAGGGCGTAGAGGTTGATATGACCCTCTACCAGCGGAATCGGGACGTTCTCTATGATGCGCTTACCGCGGCCGGCTATGAGGTCTTTAAGCCACAGGGCGCGTTCTACATGTTCCCGCGCTCGCCCATCGAAGACGACCTGGCTTTCGCCAGGGAACTCCTGGAGCATCTGGTCTTAGTCACCCCGGGAAGCGGCTTCGGAACGCCGGGCTACTTCCGCATCGCGTTCTGCGTGGAGGCCCGGGTCGTCGACGCGGCGCTCCCCACGTTCCGCGAACTGGGAGCGAAGTACTTCGGCTCGCGCTAGGACCGTCGCCGCCGCTCTTTGAAGCTCACGGCTTCGATCGTGACAGAGTAGACCAGGGTCCTCTCGAGCACGTCGATGTCGAAGGGTTCGTGGGCCTTCTCGGGATCGTACTTGGCGACGATCATTCGAAGCGCCCGCTCGCGCTGGTCATCTTGTCCTATCAGCGTCGCGGTGCCTTCGACCAAGGCCGATCTGTACGCGAAGCCGTCATCACAGGGCGCCGCCCCCCTATCGAAGGACGTCTCCCCGAGGACCGCAAGACAGACGCGGGGTTCGGCTGCCAACGCTCCGCTCTTTCTCCCCTCTCCGGAATGGAAGAGGATGTTTCCCCAGTTGTCGGGTTCGTCCGAGCCGTCGTGGACGAAGTTGATGGGCACGACATACGGACCATCGGCCACCAATCCCAGGTACCCGATGGGGGCTTGGCGAAGGATGTTTCTCATGGTTGTCTGCTCCCGTTCAGAGAGCGGGCGGCGATTGGCAGTCATACGATTGGACCTCCGACTAGACCTTTTTTGGCAAGAAAGATAACGCATATAATGAGAACCGGTGACTCGGGAAGCCGGTCATCGTGTGGGTCGGCACGGCCATCGCGCGGCAAGAGAGGCGACTAGTGAAGTACATTGTTTTGATCATGGACGGTGCGTCGGGATTGCCCGTTGACTCCCTCGGCGGGCGCACTTCACTCGAGGCCGCGGTCACCCCGAACCTTGACAGACTGGCAAGAGAAGGAGCGGTAGGGCTCGCCCAGACCGTGCCCGAAGGATTCGAACCGTCAAGCGCGGTTGCATGCATGAGCGTTTTGGGCTTCGATCCCGCGTCCTTCTACGCCGGTCGCGGTCCAATAGAGGCGATGGCAATGGGCATAGACCTCGAGCCGGGCCAAGTTGCGATGCGCTGTAACTTCGTTACCATCACCGACGGGGTCATGCTCAACTACTCAGCCGGCAACATCACGACGGCGGAGGCGGCGGAACTGCTCACCGCGGTGCAGGCTGGGTTGGGCGACGATCGTTTCCACTTCCATTCGGGTGTGGGCTTCAGGAGTGTGTTGACGGTGCGCGATGGTGCCGACTTGCTAGAGACGACCTTTACAGCGCCGCACGACCTCACCGATGGGCCGATCGCCGGTAGCGAGCCCGTTGGACCGGGTGCAGGACTCGTGATGCACCTCATGGAAAAGTCAAGAGAGATCCTGGCCGATCATCCTGTGAATGTCTCCCGAGTAGCGCGAGGCCTGCCTCCGGCCACGCAGATCTGGCTCTTCTGGCCTGGGATGCGTCCCGGGCAGATGCCCACCTTCTTGGAGGCCTACGGCAAACGCGCGGCTTTGACCTCGGCGGTCGACCTATTGCGCGGACTGGCTCTTCAGGCTCGGGTGGAGTTCCTGGACGTTCCGGGGGTG
Organism: uncultured Actinomycetes bacterium; assembly: GCA_963775295.1. Taxonomy (GTDB): domain Bacteria; phylum Actinomycetota; class Thermoleophilia; order RBG-16-64-13; family RBG-16-64-13; genus JAMDEO01. Next base: position 2,938,838 of record CAVZIK010000006.1, on the reverse strand, counting down.
ACGGATGATGCGGACAACGACTATCGCCGTCAGATGGCGGCGGCGCTGTCCGCACTGGACAGATTTGACGTCGTATTCGTGCACGTTGAAGCTCCGGATGAGGAGTCGCATGCGGGCAGCGTGAGCGGCAAAGTGAGCGCGATCGAGCAGATCGACGCGCTTATGGTGAGACAGGTGCTTCATACAAGAACGGTCAAAGACGGGGTGAGCATCCTGGTAATGCCGGATCATCCCACCCCGCTCGTCCTCAAAACTCACGTGGCCGAGCCGGTTCCGTTCGTGCTCTGGGGTCCGGGGTTCGCCGCCAACGGAGCGCAAAGGTTCACAGAAGCAGAGGCCCGGGCCACGGGCTTCGCCGTGGCGCCGGGCCACCTGCTCATGGGAAGATTGTTTGCCGAGGATCGCCGGGGCAGCGCTTAACCGACTACCGGTCTTTCAACGCATTGCGGCGTCAACAAGAACAACCCCGTCAGTCGGCCATCTTTTCGAACTCATCCTTGCTGGCTCCGCAATCAGGGCATTCCCAATCGTCGGGCAGGTCTTCGAAAGCGGTTCCCGGCGGGATCCCCTGGGTGGGGTCGCCTTCCTCGGGGTCGTACACGTAGCCGCATAAGAGGCACTGCCACTTATCCATGGGGGCTCCTTTCGCTAGTGGGCCTTAGTGGGATTCGCGCCCACAACGTCCCGTATATCTCCAATCGGGCAAAGATTCAATCTCCGGTCTCAATCCAAAGTTAAGAATGCGAAAAACTTGTATCAGAAACTGCGGGAACCAACACGGATTTCCTTGACTAAAGCGGGGCGGTTTCTGTAGGATGAGCGATTGGGTTAAGTCTGTTCGGGCGTCTTTGGTGCGAGCGCAGGGGTTCTCCTTCGAGCGCCCAGGGAGGGGTCGGGCGGCATCGGTCGTCTGGCTTGGGGTTCCATATTCTTCCTCGGGCTTCAACGGGGTTCTCGCACGACCACGGCCGTGTACGAGGCTTACTCTGAGTATTTAACCGCTGCCGAGCGCAGATAAAGGAGGCAATGCTGCATGGAAGGTAAATCGCCCGGAACGCCAACGCGAAACTGGAAGAGACTGGCTCTCTTTTTCAGCGCATTGGTGGTTTCAATCTTAGCTTTCGCGCCTGCGGCGTTTGCTGCCGAAAGTACTGGGGGCGAGGCAAGTCTCGTCCTGCCCAATCTCGGCGACGTCAAGTTTCACGGCGCCAGCGGCCAGTGGCTTCTTGGCCTGGGGCTAATCATCTGCGCCCTTGGTCTGGTCTTCGGTCTGGTTATTTTCAACCAGCTTCGCCGCCTCCCGGTCCACAAGTCCATGCATGAGATCTCCGAACTCATTTACCAGACCTGCAAGGAGTACCTGCTCAGGCAAGGCCAGTTCCTGATTATTCTCTGGGTTTTCATCGCCATCGTTATCGGCGTCTACTTCGGTATCCTCAGCCATTTCGGCGGTCTCAAAGTCCTGATAATCCTGATCTTCAGCATCATCGGGATCATTGGCAGCTACGGTGTCGCCTGGTTCGGGATCCGGGTCAACAACTACGCCAACTCCCGCACCGCCTTCGCCAGCCTGAGGGGCAAGCCCTACCGCATCCATGCGATCCCGCTTCGCTCCGGCATGAGCGTGGGCATGATGCTCATCAGCGTCGAACTCATCATCATGCTCATCATCCTCTTGTGGGTGCCACGTAGCTACGCGGGACAGTGCTTCATCGGCTTCGCCATCGGCGAATCTCTAGGTGCCGCCGCCCTGCGGATCGCCGGCGGTATCTTCACCAAGATCGCCGACATCGGTTCCGACCTCATGAAGATCGTCTTCAACATCAAGGAAGACGACGCTCGTAACCCCGGCGTGATCGCCGACTGTACCGGCGACAACGCGGGCGACTCGGTCGGCCCGAGCGCCGACGGTTTCGAAACCTACGGTGTTACCGGCGTGGCCCTCATCACCTTCATCCTGCTGGCAGTCAACGAGCCGCTCGTTCAGGTCTCGCTGCTGGTCTGGATCTTCGCGATGCGCGTCATGATGATCGTATCGAGCGGCGCCTCCTACTTCATCAATGGGGCAATAGCGAAGTCCCGCTACCAGAACGCCGACAAGATGGACTTCGAGAGCCCGCTGACGTCCCTGGTTTGGATCACTTCCATCGTGTCGATCGTCCTCACCTTCGTGGTCTCCTACGTCCTGATCGGTGGCAGCACCATGGTTGGCCAGGCACACGGCAGCTACTGGTGGGAACTTTCCATCATTATCAGCATGGGCACGTTGGCCGGTGCCGTCATTCCGGAGCTGGTGAAGGTCTTCACGTCCACGAAGTCGGCTCACGTCAAAGAGGTCGTCGCTTCCGCTCGCGAGGGTGGAGCCTCGTTGGATATTCTGTCCGGTTTTGTTGCCGGTAACTTCAGCGCGTACTACATTGGCTTCGCGATCATGGTCCTCATGGGTGTCGGCTACCTCGTAAGCACGCAAGGGCTCGGCGATATTATGCTCGCCCCCTCGGTGTTCGCCTTCGGTCTGGTGGCCTTCGGCTTCTTGGGGATGGGTCCGGTGACGATCGCCGTGGACTCCTACGGCCCGGTCACTGACAATGCCCAGTCGGTTTATGAGCTCTCCACGATCGAGCAGATTCCCAATATCGCCGCCGAGATAAAGAGCGAATTTGGCTTCGACGCCAACTTCGATGTGGCCAAAGACAACTTGGAAGAGAACGACGGCGCTGGGAACACGTTCAAGGCGACCGCCAAGCCGGTACTTATCGGCACGGCTGTCGTCGGTGCCACCACCATGATCTTCTCGATCATCATGTCTCTCACCGACAAGCTCACTACGAATTTGGACAAGATGTCGCTCCTCCACCCGCCGTTTCTACTGGGGATCATCATGGGTGGGGCGATGATCTACTGGTTCACCGGCGCCGCGACGCAAGCAGTCACCACCGGCGCATACCGTGCGGTTGAGTTCATCAAGGCGAATATCAACCTTGACAGCGGCGCGACCAAAGCTTCCGTTGAGGATAGTAAGAAGGTCGTCGGCATCTGTACTACCTACGCCCAGAGAGGGATGATCAACATTTTCCTGGCCGTTTTCTTCGGCACTCTGGCGTTCGCCTTCCTCGAGCCTTTCTTCTTCATCGGCTACCTGATCTCCATTGCCGTCTTTGGGCTGTTCCAAGCGATCTTCATGGCCAACGCCGGGGGGGCCTGGGACAATGCCAAGAAGATCGTCGAAGTGGACCTCAAGGAGAAGGGCACCGAGCTTCACGCTGCGGCGGTCGTGGGTGACACGGTCGGCGACCCGTTCAAAGACACCTCGTCGGTGGCCATGAACCCGGTCATCAAGTTCACCACCCTGTTCGGTCTCTTGGCCGTATCGCTGTCGGTTAGCATCGTGAATTCGCAGGGCGGTCACTTGCTGACTTACATTCTGTCCGCCGTGTTCTTCCTGATATCTCTCACGTTCGTGATCCGCTCGTTCTACGCCATGCGGATCAAGAAGCAGCGCGTCTAAAGGACTCTGCTGATAAGATCGCATTCGCGGTTCTGATCGGCCGCGGGTAGCGAAACGAGTTTGGGGGCCGCCCGCCGCACGTTTGTGTGGCGGGCGGCCCATTGTTTGGCCCTTAGGCCAAGGAAACATCTACCGGAAAGGCCATATCGCACTTGCTGATGTACCTCACCGGGATGAGAATAGGCGGGGCTTGCTAGAATGCGCAGGTCGGCATTCTTTCGGGATGCGGCAGTTTGAGTTGGGGTATAGATTTTTGACGGGAATCGTTGTGGAGGAGCGGGATTGGGCGCTGCGTCGATGATCAAAAGGGCTTTGCTTGGCCGGCCGATCGCGACCGCGCAGGAGATGCAGGAGCGTCTTTCCAAGAAGTTCGCTCTCCCGGTATTTGCTTCCGACGCCATCTCGTCCACGGCATACGCGACTGAAGAGATCCTCATCGCGCTTGTCTTGGCCGGGGCGGTCGCCGCCAGTTTGTCCATTTACGTGGCGATCGCCGTGGTTGTGCTGCTCGTGTTCGTCGCCTTGTCTTATCAACAGACCGTTCATGCCTACCCCAGCGGGGGTGGCTCCTATGTGGTGAGCAGGGAGAATCTCGGCCTGTTACCGGGAATGGTGGCGGCGGCTTCCCTCATGGTCGACTACGTGATGACAGTCGCGGTGAGTGTAGCCGCGGGTGTGGCAGCAATCGACGCTGCCTTTCCCGAGTTGGCGAGCTATCGAGTAGTAATCTGCGTTGTGATTATCGTTCTGGTTGCGATCGCCAACCTGCGAGGGGTAAGCGAGTCGGCCAGATTCTTCGCGGTGCCAACCTACGCGTTCATTCTTCTGTGCGGCGGTTTGGTGGTCGTTGGCTTTGTCCGCTGGGCTTTCGGAAATCTGCAGGTCCAGCCTGCGCCTACGGGGACCACGAGCGTACAAGGGGCCCTTCTGCTCTGGGTGGTGTTAAAAGCATTCTCGGGCGGATGTTCGGCAATGACTGGCACCGAGGCCATCTCGAATGCTGTGCCTGCATTCAAGCCGCCAGAGTCCAAGAACGCCTCGATAACCCTGGGCATCATGGCGGGCGTGCTTGCCTTTCTGCTTCTCGGTGTCACCTTCCTTACCCAGGTGGCCCACATCATGCCCACCAAGACCACGACCGTTTTGAGCGAGGTGGGGCACGCGGTGTACGGCGGAGGCTTCTTCTTCTACGCGCTTCAGATCGCGACCATGGCCATTCTTATTCTGGCCGCCAACACGAGCTTCAGCGGATTTCCGCGGCTGGCCTCGGTTCTGGCACGCGATGGCCTGATGCCCCGGCAGTTCATGAACCGGGGCGACAAGTTGGTGTTCTCCAACGGGATCATAGGGCTCACAATCGCCGCGGCGGTTGTACTTGTGATCTACCGCGCCAATGTGAATAGTCTTATTCCGTTGTATGCGGTGGGCGTCTTTACCAGCTTCACCCTGTCGCAGTTGGGCATGGTGCGTCGCTGGTTGAGGTTGCGAACTTCGGGCTGGCGCCATCGTGCGGCGATGAATGGGTTTGGCGCTGTCCTCACGGGGGTTGTCACAGTCGTGGTGATGGTGACGAAGTTCATTCATGGTGCGTATCTCGTGGTGATCGCCGTGGTCATACTCGTGGCAGCCTTCTACACAGTGCGTCGTCACTACGAGCGGGTCGCCCGGTTCCTCGAACCGCAGAACCTTGGCCAACTCGAACGGCTGGGGCGAGTGGCGATATCGAGACCGCGGACCACCGTTGTGCTGTTCGTCTCCAAGGTCAACGAACTTACCGCGCGTTCGCTTGCTCTGGGCCGCGGGCTCTCGCCGGACGATTTCCATGCCGTTACGATCGCAAGCGACCCCCAACAAGTGGTGTCCCTTCGTCGCACGTGGGATGAAATGGAAATCAATGTCCCCTTGGTCGTGGTAGATTCGCCATATCGGGAGTTCATCAGCCCGTCCGTGGACTACATCAGGTCACTGCACCCAAGCAACGACCACACCGTGACCGTGATCATCCCGGAGTTCGTGGTCGAGCATTGGTGGGAGAACTTTCTACACAACCAGAACGCGCTGCGTCTCAAGGCTGCCCTCCTAGGAGTGCCTTGGGTGGTCGTGATCAGCATCCCCTTCCACATTGGGGCTCAGGAGGCAGATGGGACCTTTGCCGAGGAAACGTCGTCGCCTCCTCCGCCGCCTGCCCCAACGCAGAGCGGAAAGCAGGATAAGTAACCTTCGACCACCCTCGCCCTCCGGGAAGGTCCCGGCCGTGTAAGCCCTTGTTTCCCTCCGGAGGCTCCAGCGCTAGTATGATTCGCATGCGCTATCGACCGCTTCGAATTGGATGTAGTTGATGACGATCATTCTCATTGATGGCAACTCGCTCACATTGGATCAAGTTCTGGCAGTGGCGCGCGGCCGTGCCATTGTCGAACTGGCCTCTTCGGCGACGCCCCGTATCGAGCGGGCGAGGGAATATATCGACCAGCTTCTTTGTAGCGACGTCGCCGTGTACGGAGTGACCACGGGCTTTGGGAAGTTCGCCGAGGTGCGCGTGTCCGGGGAAGATGCCCGCGCCCTGCAGCGGAACCTGGTGCGCAGTCACTGCTGCGGCGTGGGGCCGCCTCTGGGACCGGAAGAGACCCGGGCCATGATGCTTCTACGCGCAAACGTGCTCGCCAAGGGCTATTCCGGAGTCCGTCAGATCGTCCTCGATACGCTGCTAGCGGCACTCAACGCGGGGGTGCTGCCAGTAATCCCGAGCAAGGGATCGGTGGGGGCGTGCGGGGATCTAGCGCCCCTTGCCCATCTCACCGCCGTGCTCATCGGCGAAGGAGAGGCCGTATACCGGGGGACCCGTATACTGGGCGGGAATGCGCTCGAAGAGGCTGGAATCGCTCCGGTGGTGTTGGAGGCCAAGGAAGGCCTGGCAATGATCAATGGGACGCAGATGATGACCGCAGTCGGAGCGCTGAGCCTTCTGGAGGCCGAGAACATCAGCAAGGCAGCCGACGTCGCCAGCGCTCAAGCTGTGGAGGCGCTGCGCGGAACGAAGACCCCGTATCTGAGTCTGACTCACGAGCTTCGGCCGCATCCCGGCCAGATGGCATCGGCACGCAACCTCCTCCGCCTGCTCGAGGACAGCGAGATCTTGGCCTCGCACCTCACCTGCGGCAAGGTGCAGGATGCCTACTCACTCCGGTGCGCCCCCCAGGTGCACGGAGCGGCAAAGGACGCACTGTCCTTCGTTCGCCGCGTGCTCGAGGTGGAGATCAACGCCGCGACCGACAATCCACTGGTCTTCGTAGACGAAGGCCAGGTCATCTCGGGCGGGAACTTTCACGGCCAGCCGATTTCTCAGGCCATGGATATTCTCGCCATCGCCCTCACTCAATTAGCCAACATCTCCGAGCGTAGGGTGGAGTGCATGATGGATCCGAGCACCTCCGACCATCTGCCGGCGTTTCTCACCAAGAGCGGGGGGTTGAACTCGGGGCTGATGATGGCGCAGGTGACTGCAGCGGCGCTCGTCTCCGAAAACAAGACCCTCGCGCACCCCGCATGCGTCGACAGTATCCCCACCTCCGCGAATAAGGAAGATTTCGTGAGCATGGGGGCCTTCGCTGCGGTCAAGGCGCGCGAGGTCGTGAGAAATGTGCTTCGCGTGGTTGCGATAGAACTGCTTTGTGGTGCCCAAGGGCTGGAATTCCGTGCGGGCTTAAGGCCTGGGAGGGGAGTGGCAGCGGCACACGACTTCATTCGTCAATCTATACCTCCACTTGAGGATGATCGTCCGCTGTCGCCAGACATCGAAGCGGTGGGCGAGATGATTCGCGAGGGCTCGCTCGTGCGCCGGGTGGAGGAGATCGTTGGTCCGCTTGAATCTGTGAGTTAGTGTTAGGGGAATGTGATGGCAACGAATGATGAACAGATAGTAAGGGCGGATCTGGTAATAACCGGGGCGAGCGAGGTGCTCGTCTGTCCGCCGGGAGGCGCAGGGGGAGAACACCCAGGACTCGGAAGGATAGTCGGGGGAGCCCTCGCCGCAAAAGCGGGACGCATTGTCTGGGTGGGGCCCTCCGCGAGGGCGGCCGAAGAGGTTCGTCTGGTGCCAGGGGGCGAATCGTTCGACGCCCAAGGCAAGGTGGTAATGCCGGCACTGGCGGACTCCCATACTCACCTGGGCTTCGCCGGCGATCGGGCAGACGAATTCCAATTGAGGATCACCGGGGCTTCTTACCACGACATCGCTATCGCCGGCGGCGGCATCATGAGCACTGTCCACGCCACCCGTAACGCCTCTCACGATGTGCTTCTCGAATCGGTGCTGCGTCGGCTTGACCGGTTTCTCGACTGCGGAATCACGACGGTCGAAGCAAAGAGCGGCTACGGTCTCTCGCTGGAGCACGAACTCAAGATGCTGGAGGTCTACCACGACGCCGACACCAGGCACGCCGTGAACGTGGTCCCGACTCTGCTCGGCGCCCACGCGGTTCCCGTGGAGTTTGCCGACCGCCCCGAAGCCTACGTGGACGTGGTGGTGCAGAAGATGATTCCGGCCGCGGCCAAACGCGGCCTGGCCAAGTACTGCGACGCCTTCTCCGAAGAAGGGGCGTTCACCCAGTCCCAGTGCCGCCGCGTGCTTGCAGCCGGGATCGAGCACGGTTTGCTGCCCAAGCTCCACGGGGACCAGTTGACGTCGGGCGGTGGGGCGGAACTCGCGGTGGAGATGGGCGCGGTTTCGGTCGATCACCTTGACCTGGTGAGCGAAGAAGGCATCGTGGCGCTGGGGAATGCCTGGGCCGCGGCTACAGGGACCGGAACGGTCAAGGCGCACGGTTCGTCGCGGGCCCCGGTAGCGGTCATGCTCCCGGGCGCAACGTTCTTCTTGGGAGAGGGCGGGCTCGCACCGGCTCGTCGTCTGCTTGACGCGGGGGTCAGGGTTGCCTTGAGTACGGACTTCAATCCCGGCTCGAGCCCCACGCAGAATCTGTGGCTCATGGCCACCATGGGCTGTTCGCAATTGGGGATGTCTGTGACCGAGGTTATTCGCGCCATTACTATCGAGGCCGCTGCGGCCCTAGGGCTCGAGCACGAGGTAGGAAGTCTCGAAGTGGGGAAGAAAGCCGACATTCTCGTTCTGGGCTACTCGCGTCACGCTGAGATCCCGTATCGCTACGGGGTTAACCCGGTCTGGCGCGTATACAAGGATGGAGAATGTGTAGTTAAGCGCGATCCCGTGGGGGAGGTGTAGCCTTGCGGCTCATAGAGTGCGTGCCCAACATTAGCGAGGGCAGGGATGCGGCGGTCCTCGAGCGGATCGTGGAAGCGGTGAGGAAGACTGCCGGAGTTGAACTGCTCGACTGGAGCGCCGACCCCGATCACAATCGTGCTGTTCTCACCTTTGTGGGAGATCCCGAAGCGGTTCTCGCCGCCACCGAGGCCATGTGCCTGGAGGCTTTTGCTCTCATAGATATGCGAAAGCACGAGGGAGCTCATCCGCGTCTGGGCGCAGTCGACGTCATCCCGTTCGTTCCGCTCCGAGGAGTCACCGAGGAGGAGGCAGTGGCGCTGGCTCGGCGCCTGGGGGAGTGGATCGGCCGGCAGGGTGTTCCCGTCTATTACTATCAAGACGCTGCCACAAGGCCGGAGAGGCAGTCGTTGCCGGACGTGAGACGGGGCGAGTACGAAGCTTTGGCCGCTCGGCTGGCCACCCCGGAAGGGGAGCCGGATGCGGGGGAAGCGGAGTTCAACGCCAAGTCGGGGGCTTCCATCGTGGGCGTCCGGTTTCCACTCATCGCTTTCAACGTGAATCTGGCCACCGCCGATCTTGCCATCGCCAAGCGGATCGCCGAGGCCGTGCGTTTCTCGGGAGGGGGGTACCGCTACGTCCGAGCTATGGGCGTCGCTCTAGAGGATAAGGGTCAGGTCCAGGTGTCCACGGACATCGTCAACTTCGAGAAGACGCCGATTCATCGAGTGCTCGAGACCATTCGCTCCGAGGCGGCGCGCTACGGGGTCGCGGTGGTGGAATGCGAGCTCATAGGTTTGGCTCCGTTGGCGGCCTTTGAGGACGTAGTCCGGCACTACATGCAGATCCACGGCTTCTCGGCAGGCCAGATCATCGAGAACCGCCTTCTGGAAACCCAGGGCTGAGCGAGCGACCCCCGATGCCCGGGCTTTCCGAAGAGCTTCCCCCGCCGGCGCGCTTTGTCCCCGGGATCCGTCGCGCTCCCGATAGAGGGTACTCGCTGACCCCCGGACAGACCGTCAGGGCTCTCAAGAATGCGCTCCGCTACGTTCCCGAGACGCTCCACGAAGAACTGGCGACCGAATTCCTTGACGAGCTGCGGGAGCGGGGTCGAATCTACGGCTACCGGTTCCGCCCCGCCTGCGGTGACGACGGCGTCGAGGCGGACGGCAATATCAAGGCGCGACCGGTGCACGAATATCGGGGCATCCTCGAGGCCCGCGCCCTCCAGCTCAACATTGACAACAACTTGGACTTCGCCGTCGCGCTCTATCCCTACGAACTCGTGACTTACGGGGAGACGGGCCAAGTCTTCCAGAATTGGATGCAGTACCGCTTGGTGAAGCAATACCTCGAGGAGATGACGGAGATGCAGACCTTAGTGGTCGCCTCCGGTCATCCGGTGGGACTATTTCCCAGTCATCGGGACGCTCCTCGCGTGATCAATACGAACGGACTCATGGTGGGCGAGTTCGATAACCCCGCCGATTTCCACGAGGCGGCCCAGTTGGGCGTTGCCAACTACGGACAGATGACGGCGGGCGGCTGGATGTATATCGGACCGCAGGGGATCGTGCACGGTACTTACATCACGTTGTTGAACGCCGGGCGGCTTTACTTGGGCATCCCTCGCCACGAGGATCTAGCCGGCATCCTCTATGTGAGTTCGGGATTGGGGGGCATGAGCGGAGCCCAGCCCAAGGCCGCGGAAATCGCAGGGGCGGTGAGCATCGTTGCCGAAGTGGATCTCTCCCGCATCGAGACAAGGCGGCAGCAGGGTTGGGTACAGCGAGTCACCTCCGATATCGCCCAGGCCTTTGTCTGGGCGGCAGCTGCGCGCGCCGCCCGCACCCCGCTCTCCATCGCCTACCACGGTAACATCGTGGACCTTTGGGAGTACGCGGCCCACAACGATGTCCCCATTGAGCTGGCCTCCGACCAGACTTCCTGCCACGCCGCCTACGAGGGGGGATACGTTCCTCAAGGGTTGGAGTTTGAAGCCGCTCGAGAGCTGCTGCACCGCGACCCGGCGGAGTACCGGCGGCGGGTGAACGAGTCGCTTCGGAGACAGGTGGAACTCATCGGCGTGATGGTGGGGCGGGGCACGCATTTCTGGGATTACGGCAACAGCTTCCTCAAGGCGGCCTTTGAGGCTGGAGTCACGTCCGTGTCTGCAAATGGCCACGACACCAAGGAAGGCTTCGTCTATCCATCTTACGTCGAGCACATCATGGGACCGCTCTGCTTCGACCGCGGCTATGGGCCGTTCCGCTGGGTCTGCTGCAGCCTCGACCCCGCCGATCTCGCGGCCACCGACGCTGTGGCAAAGACCTGCATCGACCCAGAGCGGTGCTGGCAGGACCGCGACAACTACAATTGGGTGCGCGACGCGGACAAGAACGGCCTGGTGGTCGGTTCGCAGGCCCGGATCCTCTACGCCGACGCGGAGGGCCGCGTGCGCATAGCGCTGGCCTTCAACGATCTGGTGCGACGCGGGAAGACCGGCCCGCTGATCATCGGGCGGGATCATCACGATGTTTCCGGGACTGATTCGCCCTATCGCGAGACCAGCAATATCCGCGACGGCTCCAACGTGATGGCCGATATGGCCTTTCACTGCTGGGCCGGCAACGCGGCCCGGGGTATGACCCTGATCGTTGCTTCCAACGGCGGGGGGGTCGGCATAGGCAGGGCCATCAACACCGGCTTCGGCCTCGTGCTGGATGGATCGGAGCGGGTGGACGCGATTATCCGCTCAGCGGTGGAGTGGGATGTCATGGGTGGGGTCGCGCGCCGAGCCTGGGCTGGCAATCCTGACGCGGTGGAGACGGCGGCGGCGTGGAATCTGGGATCCCAGGGGGGCATAACATTGCCCGAGGTCGCGGACGAAGAGCTTCTGAATCGGCTCGTCCGGTCCTGACAGGCCTATCCATGTCCCGGCCGGGTCGTAGGTCGCAGCGACTCGGAGCCTTGTCTGGTATGAGGCGGCTACCTCGCGTCTTCTTGGGCCACTTGCGAACCTATCGGTTAATAGCTTATACTAGTTCTTAAGCGCGCTTGTGCGCATTCATTTCCGTGTCTGGAATCGTGTCGCAAGTTAGGGAGAAACTGTGAGCGATTGCTATCTGATTGGTCAGGAAAAGAGAGAGATTCACTTTCAATTGCCCGATTCTTGGCGGGTCCTTAAGAACGCAGTACTGGCAGGCGCCGTGGGAGGGCCGGATACCTCTGAACTGATCGGCCAGGCGCTCGCCCATCCAGTAGGCTCGGCGCCTTTGGCGAATCTTGTCGAAGGCAAGAAGAGCGTCGCCATCGTTGTCGACGATCTCACTCGGCCGACTCCGCGCAGGACCCTGCTTGTGAGCCTGGTTGAGTTCCTGCGCGCCCACGGAGTGGCGAACGACCAGATAGACGTCATCGTTGGAGTGGGCACCCACAGGCCCGTCACGCAGGCTGAGATCGAAGAGACGTTCGGTGAGGCGCTTTGCCACTCGCTTCGCATTACGAATCATGATTGTCGCGCGGACGATCTGGTTCCAGTAGGTTCGCTGCCGCACAGTGGAGAGGTACTGATCAACTCCACGTTCATGCGTGCCGACCTACGTATCGCCCTGGGCTCCATCCTCCCGCATCCCTGGAACGGCTTCGGCGGCGGCGGCAAGCTGATTCTCCCCGGCATCGCCGGCTGGGACACGATAAAGCGACACCACTTGGCCCTGGTGACTGCCAAGGGCACGTGGCTGGGCAATCTCACAGACAACCCGTTCCACGAAGAGGTCTATCAGGCCGCGAGGATGGCCAGGCTGGACTTCATCGTCAACGCTGTCTACAACTCCAACGAGGACGTGAAAGCCATCGTGGCGGGCGATTTTGAAGAAGCCTACAGATTCGGGGCGGAACTCTGCACCAAGGAACTCGGCGTCGGTTTCGAGGAGGCAGCCGACGTTACCATCGCTTCCGTCTTTCCCTACTGCGACGGACCCCAGACCATGAAGCCCCTCAACCCGTCCACGATGGTCACGAAGAAGGGTGGGACGGTCATCCTTTACGTCGACGAGCTTCTTGGTGGCTGCTATCCGGCTTCTATGCTGCAGGCCTTCGGCAAAGCCCTCACGCTCGCGCAGGGAGATCCCAAGGGGCTGGTGTTTGACTACCTCAGCCGAGGAGAACTCATTGCGCCGGAGGCTGCGATGGATGTGAACTCGGCAATTAACACCACATTGCTGTTTCTGAGCCGGGTCAACGTCCTCCTCGTGTCAAAGGATGCCGATACAGAGCAGGCCGCGAAGCTGGGCTTCGATCACGCCGTCTCTCTCGACGAGGCGATCGCGCGCGTGTCCAAAGGTCTCCCAGAGGCCACGGTGAACGTCCTGCCGGCTGGTGGGTTGGTCTTTCCGCTTCTCGCCGAAGACATGAAATTCGAGTACTAATCGCACGGGCGGCGCGGCTCGCCCTTCGGACTGGGACGCTCCCAGCCGTTCGTCCTGCAGCCAAGACTCTCTGATGGGAGAAGCCATGAAGGAAGGTATAGTCGGCTACGAAGCGTTGTCGTCCTTCACCGCGAAGGTGCTGGAAAAGCTTGGGTACTCGGACGAGCCGGCGCGCGTTACCGCCAGGGTTCTCGTAGAGGCAGACGCACGGGGTATCCCGTCGCATGGAGTGGCTCGCCTCGGGTTCTACGAGTCCAATATCAAAAGTGGAGCCGCGTTCCTGCAGGCCGAACCGGAGATCGTCCACGAGACGCCTCTTTCGCTGACGGTCGACGGTCACAACGGCATCGGGCCGCACATTGCGCAGTTCACCATGAGTCGCGTAGTCGAGAAGGCCAAGACCGTGGGCGCCGGTTTCGGAGCGGTCCGCAACTCCAACCACTTCGGCATGGCGGGGCTCTGGGCGGAGATGGCTACGGCTGAGGGCTTCATGGGCATGTCTTTCTGCAATACCCGAGTTACGTCTATCCCTACGTTCGGCTGCGAAAGGGTCATGGGCACCAACCCCGTATGCTTCGCCATCCCCTCCTCGGGCAAGACCCATTTCATGCTCGACATGGCGACGACGGTGGTCGCGCGGGGCAAGGTGGAAGTCTACGCGCGCCGCGGCAAGTCTCTTCCCCTTGGTTGGGCGGTTGACGAGAACGGCCGGGAAACAACCGACACAATGCATCTCGAGGATTTATTCCGTAGCGACCAGCCGCGAGGCGGCCACCTCTTCCTTGGCGGTGCGGGAGAAGAACTCGGCGGACACAAGGGCTATGGGCTCGGGGTGCTCGTTGAACTGCTCTGCGCGGGGATGTCCATGGGGGCCTGGAGCCGCGATACCTTCAGTGCAGACGGCGCGGCGATTTCGTGCTTCTTCGCTGCGATCCGCACCGACCTTTTTGGCAACGCTGCCGACATAGCCGATCACGTGGAAGAGATCCTCGAAGGAATCCGGAGCAGCGACAAGGCCGAGGGCCAAGAGCGGATCTACATCCACGGGGAGAAGGAAGCTGAAGCGCGGATGAAGTCGCTGGCGGAGGGGGTCTACTTGGACGACGCCACCTGGGCGATGCTGGACAAGTATTCGGAGAAGTTCGGTCTCGAGAAATTGGCCTAGAAAAGGACTGGTGCATCGATCATGAACACACCCGACCTCACCCTGGCCGATCTCGGCTCCTACTTCCCCGACGAGTTCACCCCCGAGCAGCGGGCGAAAGCCCAGACCGTCTTTCTCAAAGAACTCGCGGCCTCGACCCACGCCTTCTACCGGGGCAAGGTCATGACCATGCCCAAGGCCGGCATCTACGGCTTCAACTGGTTTAACGTCTACTACACCCCCGGCGTCTCCATGGTCTCAACCAGCATCAGGGACGATAACGACGCCTCGTTCGATCTCTCCAACCGGGGCAATCTCGTAGCCGTGGTCTCCGACTCCACCCGCGTCCTTGGCGACGGAGACGTCACCCCTCCCGGGGGGCTGGGCGTCATGGAGGGCAAAGCCTTCCTCATGAAATACCTAGGCGGAGTCGACGGCGTGGCTCTGTGCATCAACTCCTATAACAAGCAGGGCCGTCACGACCCCGACAAGATCATCGAGTTCGTGAAGATGCTCGAGCCCAGCTTCGGAGCGGTCAACCTGGAGGACATCTCCCAGCCCAACTGCTTTAAGGTCCTTGACACCCTGCGCGAGGAATGCGACATCCCCGTCTGGCACGACGACGCCCAGGGCACCGCCTCGGTCACCCTGGCCGGACTCCTCAACGCCCTCCGCGTGACCGGCCGAGAACTAAAAGACGCGAAGATCGTCCTTCTCGGCGCCGGAGCCGCCAACTCAACCGCCGCCCGTCTCATCTTAAAAGACGGGGGAGACCCGGAAAAGATGGTCGTCTTTGACTCCAAGGGCGGCCTGCACAAGGGCAGGTCCGACGTGAGGGCCGACACCGCCTACTACCGCAAGTGGGAGATCTGCGAGGCCACCAACCCCAAACGCATCGAGACCGAACAAGAAGCCTTAAAAGACGCCGATGTCATCATCGCCGCCTCCAAGCCCGGACCGGACACCATAAAGCCGGAGTGGATCGCCGAGATGGCGAAGAAGTCCATCGTCTTTGCCTGTGCCAATCCCGTCCCTGAGATCTACCCCTATGCCGCGAAAGAGGCCGGCGCCTACGTGGTCGCCACCGGCCGGGGGGACTTCCCCAACCAGGTGAACAACTCCATCGGATTCCCCGGCATCTTAAAAGGCGCCCTTCTGGTGCGGGCAAGAAAGATCACCGACGAGATGGCCGTTGCCGCCGCTCACTCCGTGGCCGACCATGTGGTTGCCACCAATACCCTTACCCCCGACCACATCATGCCCACCATGCAGGAGACCGAGGTCTTTGCCAAGGAAGCGGCCGATGTGGCCATGCAGGCCATCAAAGACGGGGTGGCCCGCCTCGAGCTCACCTCCGAGGAGGTTTACGCCACCACTCTTGCCGACGTCACCGAGGCCCGCTCCATGATCGAGGTCCTGCAGGCCAAGGGTTTCATCCAAGAACCAGACATCTCCCTGCTTATCGCGGCCCGGGACAAGGCTGTGGCAGCGGTGAGCCAATGAAGTAGGGGCGGTTCCTGAACCTGCATTGGAAGGGGACCGGGCAGTTGACACACAGACGAGTTGAATGGGTGAGTTCGGAATTGGGAGGAAGATAGATGTCGACACTTGAGGAGAAACGCCCGGTGTCCCGAGACACCGTCACGCTTCTCGTGAACGGAGAGGTCCACGAAATCGTCGTGGAGCCGCAGTGGACCCTGCAGTACGTGCTCATGGAGAAACTCGGGCTGGCCGGCACCAAGGAATTCTGCGCTGAAGGCGCCTGCGGCGCCTGCAGCGTCATCATGGAGGGCAGGCCGGTCCTCTCGTGCATGATGCTGGCCATCGAATGTGGGGACAGGCCCATCGAGACGGTGGAAGGCATCGCCAAGGCGAATCATCCCCTCATCGATGCATACATCAAATACAGCTGCATGCAGTGCGGCTTCTGTACTCCCGGCTTCATCGTTACCTCCAAGGCTCTGCTCGATCGGAACCCGAACCCCTCGATAGAAGAGATCAAGGAGGCCATGGTCGGCAACCTGTGCCGGTGCGGAACCTACCCCGCCCATATCAAAGCGATCATGGAAGCCGCCAAGGTTCTGCGGGGAGGTAACGGCAATGTCTGACGATCAACCGAAAAAGGTCGACCAGCGGCAGCGGATGCGGGAGGCCTTCGACAACAAGGTCGCGGATCCATTTCCTCTGGAGGATTACAAGGCTATCGGCCGGAGGGGCGTTCTGCGGAATGACGGACGCGAGAAGGCCACCGGCGCCGCCAGGTACACCATAGACGTGCAGTTGCCCGGCATGTTGTTCGCGCGGTTTCTTACCTCGCCCTATCCGCACGCCAAGATCCTCAGCATGGACACGTCCGAGGCCGAAAGGATGCCCGGGGTCCGTTGCGTGCTTCGATACGACGACCCTGAACTGGCAGAGGGAGTGGCCGTCAGCGGGCACGAACTGAACAGCGTGGCGGCGCTTCCAGGGGTGGCTCACTTCCAGGGCGAGGAGGTGGGTGCCTTCGTGGTCGCCGACAACGAGGAGATCGCCGAGAACGCTCTCAAGGTCATCAAAGTGGAGTGGGAACAGCGTCCCTTCTTGCTCGACGTCGAGAAGGCCATAAAGCCCGGCGCTCCTCTCACCAATCCGGAAGAATTCCCCGATTCCAATATGTGGATGGTCCACAACGAGGGACACGGCGACGTCGAGAAAGGTTTCGCCGAGGCCGACAAGGTCGTCGAGTTCAAGTGGACGTATGGACTTAACACCTGGGTAGGACCCGAGCGTCCTTGCGGAGTATGGAGATGGAACGGCGACTTCGCGGAAGTATGGGTGAAACAGCAACGTCCGCATATCGCCAAGCGAGCGATTTCCACCTGGTTCGGCGGCATCCCCATGAGCAAGATCGACATCCACTGCCCGTATCAGGGGGCATCCTTCGGTGGATGGAGCCAGATGGCCTGGAACTTGGGCGGCACATATCTCGCGGCACTCGCCTCGAAGCGGACCAACCGGCCTGTCAAGTGGGCCTTCGATCGCCGGGAGGACTTCTACGGCGGCAACATGGACTCCGGCGTCTTCTACGTCAAAGTGGGATTCAAGCTCAACGGCACCATCACCGCCGTGTCTGAGCGGGCGGTGACTCTCAACCAGGACATGCCGACATTCGGCATCGTGGCTCACTTGATCGAGAACACGAAGATTCCGCACATAGCCGGCAGGAACGAAGCGGCGTGGGTCAACAAGGGTCATACCGTGCCTACGCGCTGTGAGATGAACATCAACTGTTACACGGTGAATCTGGTGTTCAACCGGGTGGCCGACGAACTGGGAATGGACCCCGTCGAGGTTTCACTCTTGAACGACGGCGCCGAAGGACACGACATGGAGTGGCTGAACGCCAGAAAGGCCGAGCTAGGCTTCGAAGTCAGGGACAGCCTGAAGGAGTGTGTGGAGAAAGGCAAAGCCGCTATCGGTTGGGACGAGAAGCGGCATGCTCCAGGAGTCAAGAAACTGTCCAACGGTAGGCTGCACGGGCTGGGTTTCACCTGGACGCACGAGTGGGAAGATTCGGCCGGCTCGAGCGAGATCGGCATGTATTTCGAGCGCAACGACGGCTCGGTGACGATCCTAGGGTGCCGCGCGGACGTGGGGGTGAACGCGGAGACCGCGTACTGTCAGATCGCAGCCGACGAATTGGGAGTCCCGCTGGAGACCGTGCGCTTCAAGCATACCGAAGACGCCGGCTTCTTCACTATGACCCCCGACACCTCCACCAACCTCACGGTCAACGGCTGGGCGGTTCGGAACGCCGCCCGGGTACTGAAACAGAAGCTGCTGGAGATTGCGGTGGAGCCGCGTGCGGTCACACAACTTACGGGTTTTCCACCGGCTTTTCCCGACAAGCGGCCGGAGGAACTCGAGGTCAAAGACGGCGTGATCTTCGAAAAGGCCAATCCGGTCAACAGCATGACCATCGCCGACTTTATCGGTCCCAGTGGCGCACAGGGCCCCATGACCTCCACTGTCGGCGAGCCCCTGCTGGTGGGCAAGGAAGGTATCTCCTATCCATATAGGGGGACACCGCCCATATTCGATCACGGCTGGCACATCCAACGCGGATGCTATCTGGGAGTAAGGCTCCGTTTCTGCCGCCAGGCCCACTTCATGGAGGTCGAGGTGGACCCGGAAACCGGACAGGTGGACATCATCAAGGTGGTCACGGTTAACGATGTCGGCAAGGTCATCAACTGGGACGGCTGTGAGGGTCAGGCCTATGGCGGCGCCATCATGGCGATCGGCAGGGGCATGACGGAAGAGGTCGTCTACGACGAGCGCACCGGGATCATGCTCAACGGCAACCTTCTCAACTACAAGATCCCCACGATGATGGACTACGGGGACATCGAAACCATCATGGTGGAGACCGGAATGGGCTACGGCCCATATGGCTCGGTAGGTATCGGCGAGGACGTCGCCACAGTGGTGCCGGCGCTCATCGGCCCGGCCGTACAGAACGCCATCGGCGTGTGGGTCGAAGGCTTCCCGATAACACCGGACCGGGTGCTAAAAGCGCTCGGCAAAGCGTAGCCGGTCGGACTCCGGTCTTAAGAGGAGACAACTTAGATGAAGAAATTCAGGCACGTAAGCGCCGAGACCGTAGAACAAGCCGCCGCCATCCTTGAGGAATACAAAGGGAGGGGGCGCATCATCGCTGGCGGCACCGATCTGTTGGGCGAGATGAAGGACGGTATCCTGCCGGATGCCGGCTACCCGGAGGTGTTGGTCGACATCAAAAGCATCCCGGGCCTCGACTATGTCCGTGAGGAGAACGACAAGCTCCACGTTGGCGCCTTGACCCGGCTGGAGGACCTGGCAGTAAACGGTTTGGTGAAGGACAAATATCCCGCACTGGCCGAAGCCGCTCGCAGGACCGCCTCCCCGCACATCCGGGAGATGGGTACGGTCGCGGGCAACATCTGTCAGAACAACCGCTGTTGGTACTACTGGGTCGGAGACAATCTGTTCGACTGCCTGCGCAAGGGCGGTAAGGCCTGCTACGCACTGACTGGGGACTCCCGGTACCACTCCATTTACGGCGCGGCGAGAGTCGAATCCACGGCCTGCCGCAAAGCCTGCCCGAACAGCATCGACATCCCAACATACTTGGGCAAAATCCGGGAAGGTGACACTGCTGCCGCCGCCGGGATCCTGCTTCAGACAAACCCGGTTCCGGCCGTGACCGGTCGGGTCTGTCCCCACTGGTGCGAGCAGGAGTGCGCTAGGGGTGAGTTTGACGAGTCCGTGTCTATCCGTGAGGTCGAGCGGTTTCTGGGCGATTACGTCCTCGAAAATGCCGCCACGCTTTACGACGCTCCAAAGCAAACCACCTCGAAGAAGGTGGCAGTCATCGGTTCCGGTCCGGCCGGACTCTCGGCTGCCTACTACCTCAGACAGGCCGGTCACGAGGTGACCGTCTTCGAGCGCATGCCCGAGGCCGGGGGACTGCTTGCCTACGGCATTCCGCCGTACCGTCTTCCCAGAGAAGTCCTGCGCAAGCAGGTACAGGCCTTCGAGAACACCGGCATCGAGTTCAAAACGGGGACCCCGGTCGACAAACGCAAGCTCCAAGAACTCATGGATGTCTACGATGCAGTGTTCGTGGCCAGCGGGGCGTGGCAGGAGACGCAGGCCGGCATCGCGGGCGAGCAGTGTCTGATGTCCGGTACCGACTTTCTGCGCAGCGCCTACGAGCATCCCGAAGATATGGCCGGCAAGACCGTGGGCGTCATCGGCGGGGGCAATACCGCGATCGACGTGGCCCGCTCCCTGTTGAGACTGGGCGCCCAGCCGATTATCTATTACCGGCGCACCAAGGACGAGATGCCCGCGCTCGACGAAGAGATCGAGAAGGCGGAGCACGAAGGCGTCAAATTTGAGTTCCTGACTCAGCCGGTGGGAGCCGTTGAGGAAGCTGAGGGTGTGTCTCTGACCTGCTGCCGGATGGAACTGGGCGAGTTGGACGCGAGTGGGAGGCCACGTCCGGTCAAGGTGGAGGGTTCCGAGTTCGCCATTCGTTGCGATGCGGTAATGAAGGCCATAGTCGAGCGACCGGACTACTCGTTCCTGCCGGCCGAATTTGTAGATGACAGGGGCAGACTGAAGATCGACAAGACGACCCACGCGTTGGGCAAAGGCGTCTACGCCGGCGGCGACTTCGTCAACGGTCCGGCGACAGTCGCCGAGGCAGTGAGCGCCGGGCGGGACGCAGCCAAGGCCATCACTCGTGAACTCTTGGGTCTCACTGCGGCGGCGGACGAAGCCGCGCCGGTCTGTACCATAGGGGAGCGGTTCTCGAGTGCGTGCATGGAGTCCTCCACTCGGGTGGAAGTGCCGGAACTCTCCCTCATGGAGAAGGTCAAGAGTATCAACGTCGAGGAGACTGGCACGTTGGACATCGAAGCGGTCCAGGTGGAGGCCAACCGTTGCTTCAACTGCGGCTGCGTGGCCGTGAACTCCTCGGATCTGGCCCCGGTTCTGGTGGCCCTGGGTGCATCCGTCAAGACAACCGAGCGGATTCTCGATGCCGAAGAGTTCTTCTCGGTGGGAGTCAACACCAGCACGGTGCTCAACGACTGTGAACTGGTCGTGGAACTCGAGATTCCGGCGCCCGGTCCGGATACCAAGTCCACATTCACGAAGTTTGCGATCAGGAAATCCATAGACTTTCCGATAGTCAACTGCGCGGCGGCGGTCGAAACCGTTAACGGCGCTGTCAAGTCGGCCAAGATCTGTTTGAACTCCGTATACGGCGTTCCCTTCAGGGTCACGGCTGCCGAAACGTACATGGTCGGTAAGCCCGTGGATGAAGCCAATGCTGAGAAAGCCGCAGATGCTGGGATGGAGGAGGCGTTCGCGCTCCTCAGCAACCGATACAAGATCCAAATAGCGCGGACTCTGGTAAAGAGGGCGATCCTGGCCTGTTGCCCCGAGCAATGAGCGACCGGTCGCGCGGGTTATGAGCGTCGAGGTGAAGATCTTCTACCCGGAGTTGCGCGAGGCCATCGACGACCCGGGCGATGTCCGAGTCGTCGGGGCGACCGTGGGCGAGTGTCTCGAGGACCTCGTGAAACGGTACCCCGGCGCCGAGAAGCTCATGTTCGACTCGCGCGGCAAGTTGCTCAAGAGGGTGTACGTGTTCGTCAACGCGGAGGGCATGTTCAAGGCGGAATTCGCTCGGCCGGTTGAGGACGGCGACGAACTGATCGTGGCGGTGCTGGCGGCTGGAGGATAGTTCCGGAGTCCTAAGCACCTGGGCGGCCAACGGGGAAGACCCTGCGGCATAGAGGGGGAAATGCCTGATGAAGGTATGCTGACCAAGAAGTTCATCATCATCGACGACCGTGATAACGTTGCCACTTCGGTGGTACCCATTGCGCGAGGGGAATTGCTCCGGCTTGGTTCGGGCGATCCCGCGGATGTGTTGGCGGTCAACGGCGACATTCCCTTCGGACACAAGTTTGCACTCGTAGCCATTCCGGCGGGTGGCCCCGTCATCAAGTATGGCGAGGTCATCGGTACGGCTTCCAAGGCCATTGCGGCCGGCGATTGGGTCCATATCCACAATCTGGAAGGCGCCCGCGGACGCGGTGACAGATCGTGAGGTTCGAAGGCTATCTGAGGCCGAATGGCTCTGTCGGAGTGAGGAACCACGTTCTGGTGTTTCCCACGGTCGTATGCGCCACCGCGGTGGCGCAGAAGATCAGCGAGTCCGTTTCCGGTACCGTCTACGTCACCCATCCTCACGGTTGTGGGCATCTGGGCGCGGAGCGGGAGCACATGATCCGCACCATGGCCGGATTTTGCTCCAACCCCAACGTGGGCGGAGTCCTGCTTGTAGGGCTTGGCTGCGAACTGCTCACGCCCGAAATTCTGGCGCCGGAGCTCGAACGATCCGGACAGAGGTTCGAGATTGTCAACATCCAGCAGGAGGGGGGCACGACGGCCTCCATCGCCAAAGGGCGCGAAGCTGCGTCGAGACTGGTGGAGATCGCCTCCAGGGATCTACGCAGTCCTGTTGAGGTCTCTCAACTCGTGGTGGGGATGAAGTGCGGCGGCTCCGACACCCTTTCGGGACTGACCGCGAATCCCGCAGTGGGGGTCGCCAGTGACCTCTTGGTAGCCGAGGATGCCACCGTGATCATCACAGAGGTTCCCGAAATGATCGGGGCGGAGCAGGTGCTTGCCAGGCGGGCGGTCGACGAGCGGGTCCGCGAGCGGATCTTTCAGGTAGTGGGCGACATGGAGGCTGCGATCCTCGAGACAGGGGTCGACGTACGCGGCACCGAGCCCTCCCCTGGAAACATCGAGGGCGGACTTACGACGTTGGAAGAGAAGTCGTTAGGCGCTGTTCTCAAAGGAGGCAACTCGCCTATCCGCGAGGTGGTGCGGTACGCCGAGAAGCCTTCCCAGAGAGGGCTTGTGATAATGGACGGCCCGGCGCTCGACGCGGTTTGTATAACGGGGATGCTGGCCGCGGGAGCCCAGGTGATTGTATTCACCACGGGCCGCGGCTCTCCGCTCGGCTCCGCGATCGCCCCGGTGATCAAAGTCACCACGAACAGCGCGATCTATCAGAGAATGCGCGACAACATGGATCTCAACGCCGGAGAGATCCTCGATGGGGATGTCTCGCTGGCCGATATGGGAGGCAGGATTTTCGACGAGATCTTGCGTGTGGCATCGGGAGAACTGACGAGAAGCGAGTGTCTAGGGCATCACGAGTTCGGGATCCATTCGATCGGTCCGGCAGTGTGACGTTGCCGGGCAAAAGTGAGGAGTTGAGTATGAAGCAGGCTGAACAGGTAACTATCACCTCGGACGCGCCGGGCGCCGATCTTCTGCTCCTTGGCAACGAGGCCATCGCTCGGGGAGCGGTCGAGGCCGGGGTCACAGTCCTGGCGTCCTATCCTGGAACGCCGTCCAGCGAGATCGGGCAGGCCGTCATCGACGCAGCCCGGGACCTGAAGCACATGTACGTCGAATGGTCGGTGAATGAGAAGGTGGCGTTTGAGGTGGCCTATGCCGCCTCGATGACCGGCGTCAGAACCATGACCACCATGAAGCACGTGGGTCTGAACGTGGCCCATGATCCGCTTATGACTGCCTGCAACATGGGGGTGGGAGGCGGGATGGTGCTGGTCGCCGCGGACGACCCATCGATGCACAGTTCTCAAAACGAGCAAGACAGCCGGTACGTTGCCAGGCAGGGTTATCTGCCGGTCCTCGAGCCGAGCACCGGACAAGAAGCCAAGGACATGATGGCGGACGCCTTCAGGCTCTCGGAAGAGTGGGGGCAGATTGTGATGCTCAGGTCGGTCACAAGGCTCAGCCATGCCCGATCCAAGGTCACTCTCGGACAGATAGACCGGCTGGACCAAGCGGCGGAATTCGAAAAGGACTCCTCCCGCTGGGTGTGCCAGCCCACCAACTCACGGAGACATCGGCTGGAAATGCTTGAGCGGCTGGACAACATCAAGAAGGCAGCCGACACATTTCCCTACAACAAGTTGGATTCCCTTCAGGGCGCGAAGCTCGGGATCATCGCCTGTGGCCTCGGATGGGCATACTTGAAGGAGGCAGTCGAGTGGCTGGGTATTGCCGGCGAGGTGTCGATACTGAAGCTGGGCATGACATATCCCATCCCTGAGGGTCTCGTTGGGCAGCTTCTCGAATCGGTGCCCCAGGTACTCATCGTGGAAGAGGGCGAGCCGATCGTGGAGCAGCAGGTGAAGTCGTTTGCTCAGGAGAACAAGATCGACCGCGTCATCCACGGCAAGGATGTTGTGCCTGTGGTCGGCGAACTCTCCACCCGGAGGCTCATGGAGTCGCTGGCCAAAGTCCTCGAAGTGGAGATGCCCGTGGACTTCGGAGCACTGGATAGCATCGGCGCCGAGGCGATGC
Organism: uncultured Actinomycetes bacterium; assembly: GCA_963775295.1. Taxonomy (GTDB): domain Bacteria; phylum Actinomycetota; class Thermoleophilia; order RBG-16-64-13; family RBG-16-64-13; genus JAMDEO01. The sequence goes on along the minus strand of CAVZIK010000006.1, from coordinate 2,914,575 downwards.
CCTTGCTTCCCCTTCGCCCGCCGGCTTTGTGCTCGGGCTGTCCCCATCGCGCCTCCCTCTATGCCGAAGGCGCCGCCATACGCAAGTACAAGCGGGAGTTCAAAGTGGACGTCCCCAGGAGCGGAGACATCGGCTGCTACGGACTGGGTTTCTTCGCACCACTGAGCTCCGACGACACCCAACTCTGCATGGGAGGGTCGTTCGGACTCGCCCAGGGCATCTCCCAAGCCATAGGAGCGCGGACGGTGGCTCATATTGGCGACTCCACGTTCTTCCATTCGGGCATGCCCTCGCTCGTCAACGCTGTCTTCAACAAGGCGCAGACCACCTTCCTCATCCTGGATAACGCCATCACCGGACAGACGGGCTTCCAGGAAGACCCGGCCACCGGGGTCAATGCACGGGGGGAGCAGACCGAGGTCATCAAACCTGAAGACGTGGCGCGCGCGTGCCAGGTGAAATTCGTCGAGGTGGTGGACCCCTTCGATGTCGACACCACGATCGAAACTATCGGGCGGGCTCTTCGCTTCGACGGGCCTTCGGTCGTCGTAGCCCGGCAAGCCTGCCAGGTCCTCAAGCAGCGCGATCTGAAGAAGGCGGGGCAGAGGTTCACACCGTGCGAGATCGACAGAGAGGAGTGCACCGACTGCAAGATCTGCGCCAGCAAGCTCGGCTGCCCGGCGATCCTCATCGAGGACGGGCACGTAGTCATAGACGCTTCGCAGTGCACGGGATGTCTCGTGTGCGCGGCTATCTGCCCGAGTAACGCGATCAGGACAAAAGGGAGCAACTGAGAGATGACGACTACCGTGGTCAAAGAGCTCAACATCATACTCGGCGGAGTCGGCGGCCAGGGGGTCATCCTGATGTCCGACCTGCTCGGTCATGCGGCCGTGGAAGAGGGGTTGGAGATCCAGGGCTCGGAGGTGTTGGGCATGGCCCAGCGTGGCGGCTCGGTCTTCAGCAACATCCGCCTGGGCAGTGGGGTCATCGCACCGCTCACGCCTCAGGGCAAATGCGACATCCTCATCGCTCTGGAAGCGAGCGAAGCCCTGCGGTACGTGAAAGAACTCAACCCCGACAGTCTGGTCATCATCAACACCACGGAGATCAAACCATACACGGTCTCTACCGGGGAGAGCAGCTATCCCGAGTTCGAGTCGATACTACGAATGGTCAGTAGGGTCACCGACCACATCATCACCATCGATGCTACCCAGATCGCCAAGGACGCCGGAAACCTTCTGGCCACCAACACGGCGATGCTGGGAGCGCTCTTCGGAAGCGGCCGTTTGCCGGTGAAGGTCGAGACGATTAAGGAGCTTATCGAGAGCCGGGTTCCGCCAAAGGCAATCGAAGCCAATCTCAAGGCCTTCGACATTGGTTTCGAAACAGTCGCGGATCTTCTGACCGCGTAGATTAAGCCATGGCTGGATCCGCGGACACGCCGATCTCTAACCGGGAGGCAGGGTTTGAGTGACGCTTTCGGAACCGCCGTATCGATCGACGACGCAACGCATTGGAGGCAACTACGTGGCTGAGGGCACTCCCCGGCTACCGGGAAAAGTGAGAAAGCGTCAGATCGTCCAGGTTGCATTGGACCTGATCGCCAACGACGGGATCCAGGGTACGACGATGTCTCGGATCGCGGACGTGGTTGGTATCACCGAGCCCTCCCTCTACTCGCACTTCGCGAGCAGGCACGACATTTTGGTGGCGGCTCTCGACTTTGTGTTCGAGAGGGTGGAGGAGATCAACGAGGCGGCGACTGCCCCGGACGCCGTGGAACGTCTTCGGCAGATGAGCCAGTACCACTCTTGGCTGGTCTCTTCGGAGGATCCCCAATACCTCTATCCGCTTTTCGAATTTATCGCGGCACCGCCGAGCGCCGGGCTTAGAACGGCCCTCGGAATCCATCAGATGGTGCCGCTAACCAACGTCGCCGCAACCGTCGACATGGCCAAGCAACAGGGAACCATCATCCAGGATATCGACTCCATGGAGCTCGCGGGCATGATCATCGGCTGCTCCTGGGCTGAGGGAGTGGCGCATCTCATGGGCATAGCCGGCCAGTGGGACGCCTCTTGCTGGGCGCGGATGCTCGACTTGCTCCTGGCCAGCGTCTCGACCGGGAAGAAGTTCTGCGCGGAAGATGGAGTGGCGCACGCGGAGTGATGTCCGATTGGTCTTGCCGGGTGGGTGGGGCTTCTCGGGTGGAAAGTTCAGAAGGGGCCCCTGGAAATCCAGGGGCCCCTTCTGTGTCGCTTGAGGTGAGTGCCTCGAGTTGCGGTTTTACTTCTCCAGGGGGATGTCACCCAGGCTCAGATCGATGGCCGTGGAAACATCGGCGATGGTCTTGCTCTTGCTGTCTTTCTCGAGCGTGAGCGTGAACATCCGGTCGTCTTTAAGGTCCTTGAACCAGAAGTCGCCGTAGTTGTCGGTCGTGACGGTGAAGGTCTCGCCGGAGGCATTGTCCTTCAGGGTGCACTTGGCGCCGATGATGACTTCCTTCTCGATCGGGTCGTACAGGGTGCCGCCTACGAACTTCTTGGGCAGACCCTTGTAGTAGACTCGGGACTTGGTGCCCTTTTCCGGGTGGAGAAGCTCGGCGGATTTGATGAAGTCCGCGAAGTCTTCTTCGTCGCCGAACTTCAGAGCGCCGGTGGGGCAGTTGTCCACGCAGCGAGGGACCGACCACTCTTCGGGATTGTTGTCGCGCAGGTGGGAACAACCCGTGCACTTCTGGGCGATGTTCAGATCTTTGTTCATGAAGATCGCGCCGTGAGGACAGGCGTCTTCGCACAATTGGCAATCGACGCACTTCGCCGGGTCGATGATCACCATGCCGTCTTCACGTTTGTAGATCGCGCCGTAGCTGCAGGCGGCGATACACGGGGCATCGTCACAGTGGTGGCACAGATGGACGAGGTAGGTGATCTTGACCTTGGGCACCTGGCCGCGGATCTGCTCGTCGATACCGATCCAGAACTGACCGGTCTCGGGCTGCGGCTTGGCGTAAGGCATCCAGTCGTTACCGCAGTGCTCGTCCTTGCAGGCGACTTGGCAGCAGTAGCAACCGTTGCAGATGTCTAGATCGATCGCGAAGACCTTCATTTGGCACCTCCCTTGGCCAGCCATCCCTCGAACTGCAGGCCGGCTGCCGCGTCATACGGGCGCTCGAAGGCTTCAGGATATTCTCTTCTCCACTGGTCCATCATCTCGCCTGTGCAAAGGCTGACTTCGACCAGGTAACCACTGGTGGCCTGGCCGACGGCGTTCTTGGAGGCAATCCAGTCGCCGGAGATGGTGTTGATGGCTCCGCCGCGGTCCACCTTGCCCGGGATGATCGGGTCGTGGCGTGCGCCGTGGTCAACATACACCGCTCCGGGCATGATGCGTTCCCACACGCGGGCGCCGCAGAGGACGATCCCGCGCTCGTTGTGCACCATGACGATGTCGCCCATCTTGATGCCGCGAGCTTCAGCGTCGGCCGGGTTGATCCAGACCGGCTCGTACATGTAACCGTCGTAGCCCTTGACTTTGCAGGTGGCGACTTCACGGCTCCAAGGAATGTCGTCCGCTTGGGCATGGACACGCCAACGACCATGGTTTGACATGCACAGGAGCGGGTACGCGGCGGCGCGCCAACTACCACGACGCTCGTCGTGCATCGCGCTCTTCTCGATCCATTTCGGGATCGCCGGACGCTCGTCGTCGCACGGGAAGACCTGGTCGATGCGCTCGGAGTAGAACTCCAGCTTGCCCGACGGGGTGGGCAGAGGGTTCTTTTCGGGATCGTCGAAGAACGGCCGGAGGCCGACAACGTCGTCTTCCCAACCCTCAGCCGTTTCCAGGATCACGTACTGGTTCTTCTCGAATTCATCCCATTCGATGACCTCGTCCAGATTCATGTTGTAGAAGACCTCTTGCTGTAGGTCTCTGATGGACTTGTCTTCGGAGAACTCATGCTCTTTGCCGAGCTTCTTGGCGATCTCGAGCACCGCCTCGTAGTCGCTCTTGGATTCACCCACAGGCTCGATGGCTTTGTTCAGGAGGATGACACTATGGTGCTGCGTACCCTGCCGCGTGTTGGTGACGATATCGTCCACTTCCATGTTGGTGTTGGTGGGGAGGATAACGTCGGCGTAGAGGCAGTCGTTCTCGAGCCAGGGGTGCTGAGCGACGATGAACTCGATCTTGGGATCGCGCTCGGCAAGGATGGTCTCGTTACCGCAGTTCCAGCATGTGATCCGGCAGGGGGTATCGGTCCACATCATGTGGATCTCGGTGCCGCCCTTCTCTTTGGCGATGGGATATTCGTACTTGATGAACTGGTCTTCAACCGGCTCCTCGATACCGCCGTTGCCCCAGAAGACCAGAGGCGGATCCAAAATCGCCTTGTGGATAAGGGTCTTGGGAATGAGCTGCTTACCCCACGCCCTGATGGTCGTCTGGGTCGGTTTGGTGAGTCGCTCAGACAGTTGTGGATTGAAGAATCGGGTGCTCTTCAGCAGGATCGGACGCGGCATACCGCCGTAGGAGATCTGAACCTGATGAACGCCGGGAGCGCCAAGGCCCTGCATGCCTAGGAGGATGCACTCAAGACGCGCCGGCTCGTGGCTGTACGGGCCGCGGAACATGCTGCCGCCGAAGTAGTGGGCGATGGAGGTGACCTTCTTGGCCCACTCACGAGCGAAGGCTTTGATAGTCCACTCGGGAACGCCGCACTTCTTGGAGGCCCACTCCGGGGTCTTGGCGATGCCGTCTTCTTCCCCCAGGACGTAGGCTTTCACCTTATCCATGCCGATGGCGTGGGTGTTGACGTATTCCTCGTCCCAGGTTCCCTCTTGCAGCCAGACGTAGATGACGGCCAGTTGCATGGCCGCATCGGTGTTCGGCCAGATGGGGATCCACTTGTCGGCGTGGACGGCCGCACCGTAGTTGAGATCCGGACAGATGTAGACCTGCTCTATGCCGCATTCGGCCCAGAAGTAGCACAAGCGGCTGGCGAACTGGCCCACGAAGCCCCAAGGAGTCGTCTCGGGGTCGCAACCCCAGAACAGGACTTGGTCGCATTTCTCGGTGATGTCCTTCATGCAGTTGTCCGAAGGATCCATCATCCCGACGATGCCCTGGCCCCAGACGTGCTTGGAGCCCCAGTAGAAGCCTTCCCAGCTATCGGGGTTCCGCACTTGCTGAGTGAAACCGCCCAACATCTCGAGTAGACGAGCTTGATGGCCGTGGGGAGTATTGATGGTTTTGCACTCGCCGTGACCGTCGCCCTGAGCCAGGATGGCCAGGGGTCCGTAGGTGCCGATGATACGTTTGATCTCAGAAGAAATGAGGTCAGTCGCTTCTTCCCAGGAAATGCGGACGTACTTGCTCTTGCCGCGGTTCTGGGTATTGCGTTCTCCGTTGGGATCGAAGTCGACTCTCTTCAGGGGGTACTTGATTCGGTTGGGGGAGTAGGTGCGCTTCTTGTATGAAAGTGACCACGGCGAAGGCATGCCCTTGTAGTTGGACTCCAGGGTGTGACCGTCGCGGGTGAACTTCCAGGTTCTGAAGCTGTCTTTGGGATACTTCCAATCGAAATGCATCGGCCGGACGCGAACGATCTTGCCATCTTTGACGTCCACCGCGGCGGGATCGCATCCGCCCAGAAGACCGCCGAGAGCGAGGGCCCTGACGACGGTTCTTTCAGGCTTGACGTCTACTCTTTTCTGCTCTTCTGCCATACTGCACTCCCTCTGTCGGCCTGAAGTGACAACCACAACGCTTGTCGCCCCAGGGTTGTGGACCGGTTATTGGTGCATTAGATTTTCCATTAAACTTTTAGCGCAATGAGGGCAAGACTTCAAGCATAGACTCATGCGCGGCGCGGGGAAAGTCGTCCTTGAGACGTGAAATTCGCCGGAGCCCCCAACTGCCGGCTCTCAACTGTGGTGTCAGTAACCCCCTCAAGGGCGAGATTGTCGTTGCACGCTGCGAGTGACCTATTCAGGCTGTTCAACATCACGTCTCGAGTGCTAACCCCTCGGCCTTACCTCGAGCCTGACAATATCATAGTAATACCTGGATCGCTATAGAAGTGCAAGCGCAAAGGCGAAAACTTGTATCGCTATACCATTATTGTGGATCTGATGAACGGGCGCCGGGCGGGCGTGGGGGCGTCGTTCTCACGCTTCGGGTGTTTCCGGTGCGCTCTCACGCTCGCGGTCCGTCAGCTTCGAAGTCGTTGTATTCCCGCCTTTCCCCGGGCCGCGGCGAGGCCACCAGCTCCACCTCCCCAGTAGCACCACGATTGCGGGTACCAAAGTCGTTCGCACGACGAACGTGTCGAGAAGCACGCCGAAAGCTACGGCGAACCCGATCTGGAGCAGACCGAGGATACTTGCGCTCATCATGCTGGCAAAGGTGCCTGCCATGATGATGCCAGCAGAGGTGATGATGCCACCGGTGCGAGCCAGGGCGAGTCGGGTGCCAGGGCGGGTCCCTCCGGCCGCGACCTCCTCCTTCACGCGACCGATGAGGAAAATGTTGTAGTCCATGCCCAGCGCGACGAGCATGACGAACATGAACATCGGGACCCACCAAACTATCCCCGCGGCGCCCAACAGGTTGACGAAAAGGAGGCGCACCACCCCAAGCGTCGCGGTATAAGAAAGCAATATCGTCAAGATAAGGTAGATGGGGGCGACCAACGCCCGAAGCAGCAGGATGAGTACCACGAAGACCCCGGACAGGACGAAGATGAAGGCCCGGGTCATGTCGCGGTTCGAGGCATTGCGCAGGTCGAGAAGAACGGCTGAGTTGCCCTCGACGACCCCGTCGAAACCGTCGGCCTTGATGGTCGTCCGGATGGTTTGCACGGCGGTCAGGGCCTCGGGGCTGTATGGTCCCGAGGCCAGGACGACCTGGAGCCGGACGGCGGTTCCATCGGTGGAGATGTATGCGTCGCGCAGGGCCTTCAAGCCTTCATTGCTCTTGAGATACAGATCCGGTAGGAGAAGGGCGGTGGGACGCGAGTTGAAAATGGTTTCCAGGTTCTCCAGCCCTCCGGCAACAGCGTCGAGTTGCGTGAGAACCTGCTTCGTCAGCGCGGTTAGCTCGTCGACACTCAGGCTGCTCCCGATCGTCGCGCTGGATTGTGACCCCGTCCCGGACAGCGACAACCCGTTCGCTTGGGCGAGCTTGGCCAACTCCATGAGCGCTGCGACCGCCCGCGTATAGCCGGCATCCTGAAGGACCTCGGGGTAGCCCTGTGCCAATTGGGTGAGGTAGCCGTAGATGTTCGTCAGACCCGCGGCGGCCGCCTGCAACTGTTGCACGGACCCGACCGAGCCGCCGCTTCCCGACGTCATCGCGGCCGTCAACTGCGCCGCGCCGTCTCGAACCGCTTTGGCTTGCACGCCCAACTGGTCGGCTACGCTCAGAGTCTTCGGATCGGAGAGGGAGGTCGCAAAGCTGCGGACCAGGGTCACATCGCTCAGTCCGGAGAGTTTCTCCGCGAGAGCGTTCGTCCTTGCCAGGCCCTCGGGAGTATCGAAACGGGCTGGGTCGACCATCACGACGTCGAGCGGCTGCATGGTCCCGGGTCCCAAATGGGTGGCGAGAACATCGAAGCCGACACGCGCCTCGTTATTCTTAGACAGGTCGCCCAGGAGGTCGAAGTCTCTGGCAAGGCCGTTCCCGTAAATGGCCAGCGGGACCAGCACGATGATTGGGATCACCAGCGCGACGACGGGGCGTTTCACCACTTTGCCCGCCCAGAAGTGCCAGGCGCCCGCCTCCTTGATGTGGCGCGCCTTGCGCGGCCAGAAAGCCCGGTCCCCCAGGATGCAAAGCATGGCCGGCGTCAGGGTCAGGCCCGCCAAGAGGGCGATGGCCACGCCGATAGCGATACTCGGTCCGCTGGTGTTGTAGAGACCCAGCTCCATCGCGGTCATGGTGGCGAGACCCACAATCACAGTGCCCGCACTGGAGGCGATGGTCTCGCCGACCGCACGCACGGTGCTCCGAGCCGCGGGAGCCGCACTGCGGAAGTCGGCCATCTCCTCGCGAAAGCGACTGATGAGGAAAAGGCAATAGTCGGTCCCTGCACCAAAAAGCACGACAATGAGAAAGACGTTCGTGTACATGGATATGGTCAGGGCGTGGGCGCCCAGGAAGGCTACAATCCCTCGGGAGATCCAATACGCGATGGCGATGGTTACCAGCGGGATGAAAGGGCTCACGGGCGATCTGTAGATGATGAGCAGAATCGCTATCACGAGCACGATCGTGATCCACGTGGTGGAGTCGACGCTACCTCGCGTGTTGCTCCCATAGGCCCCGAGTATCGGCCCATCCCCCGTGAGATAGGCCTTTACGCCGGGCGGTGCAGTCTTGAGTTGGTCCGCGATGGCGGACATGGCGCCTGCCGTACTCGGTTCGGTGCCCACGGCCGTGAAACGAACGAGGATCAGAGCCACCTGCTTGTCTTGACTCACGAGCGAGGCCTTGGTCAACTCGTCGGCGTGGGTGGGGGACATGACCTCCCCGATCGCACTCGGCGCTCCTTTAGTGGTGAGCCAGGCGGTAAGTTGGGCGATGAACTGCGCCGACGAACCCTGATCTACTCGGTCCCCGGAGCCGGCGTCGATCACGATCACCGCGCTGGAGGGGGAGACCCTATCCGGGAAGTACTTCTTGACAACCTCGTTGGCGTCGAGGCTCGGTGCCGAGGAGGGGAGAAACGCTCGCTGGTCGCTGACGGCGACGTCGTTGATGTTCGGGGCTACGACGGTCAGCACGGCGGCCACGATGATCCAGGCCGCGATTATGTACCAGCGGAAACGTACGGAGAAGAAGCCTAGGCGGGCGAACATGCCTTGTTCACTGCCTGGCCGACATCGCGAGCGGCTCTATGCCCGCGCGATCTTCTTGCGGCGCTTATAGGTTTTGGCCAGTTCGAGGAAGATGCCCACGTCGCGATCCAGGTCGCTATGGGTGCCGTCGAAGTAGAAGACCCGGATGGGAATGCCGTCGTGATCCTTGCTCACCTTGGGGTAGATGGCCTCCGTGACAATGCCGTTCATGCAAGTGAACGGGCTGATGTCGATGATGCCATCGGCGCCTTGATGGTAAAGATAGATAGCCCCACCGGTGGAAAGGACCATCTCGCCCAAAGCGCCTTCCTGGGGCAAGTAGGGACGCGAATACTCGAGTACATCGGTGACGTGAGGCTCGGGGTGATGGGCGAAGACGTCGTGGAAGTCTTCCATGAGCGCCTTCTCGTCGGCGAGTTGGATGCGAGTAGTGATGAAGGTCTTGAGCCAGTCCTTGCTCATCCTGCGCTTCTCCTCGCGGTAACGTCGGAAGGCCTCCTGGTTCGTATACCACAGCCATTCCGACACACCCGCCAACCAGCACTCGCCGCCCTGGGCTTCCACGTGCCGGATGAGGTCGTTATTCGCAAACGTGTTGAGACGGCAGAAGATCTCGCCCACTACGCCGATGAGCGGCCGCTCTTCGTTCTTCAGCGGGATCGACAGGAAAGAGTTCTTTACTCGGCCCAGTCCGCCCTTGAGATCGGACATGCGCTCCTTGTTCGTGATCCCTTGGCGCGCCACGATCTCGCCCATGAGGTCGAGGCTCTCCAGATAGACCTTATCGGTGTCGCCCGGGTTGATCTCGTACGGCCGGGTCTTGAGGAGCAGCTTCAAGAGTATGTCTTGCACGACCACTGCGCGCCAAGCCGTCCGGATGAGCTCACGGGCCTGCTCGCCGATTCCGGAGTAGCCATCGGCCGAAGTCAGCGAAAGGATGGCTATGTCTTCGTAGCCTTGGTCATCGAGGATGCGACGCAGCAGTGCCACATACTGGCCAAAGCGGCAGGGGCCGTTGGCGGTGGGGAGGAGGAACGCGGTTTTCTTAGGATCGACCTTGCCGTCCTCGATGAGCTTCATATAGTCGCCCAGAACGATCCGCTGCGGATAGCACTCGTCCCCGGAAGTGTACTTCCCCCCAAGTTCCAAGGTGCGCGAGTCTTCATCCGGGGTCACGCGAGCATCGAGGCCAATGGAACGGAATGCTGCCGCCAGCATGCGCGAGCCTCCGTAGGGCATACGACACAACCACAAAGCCCTGTCTCTGATGTCGATGTCGGCCTCGGCCAGCGGGCTGCTGCTGGGTCCGTGCGCTGCAATCGGCGCGGGGACGCCCACCAACGCAGGCGTGAGCGTCTCCTTGCCCACTTTGCCGTTGCCGCTCTTGGTCGCGGTCTCTGTCTCCACCTAGAGCTCCCTCGCATGCTGTCGCGTGGCTTTGTCATCACGGGCCCACCAGCGAAGGAAGCCTTTGCTGTCCAGATAGGCCTCGCAACGCGTCATCGCTCCGGCGTCGTTGGTGTGTTCGTCGAACTGAAGCACGAGAAAAGGATCCGGGGATGCTGGGCCGATGAAGTGCTTGACGTACGAGTCCGGGCCGCACTTGAAGTTGGTCATATAGATGATGTGCAGATTGGGATGTTCAGCGACGATCAAGGCGGCCTGGAGAATTCGGCGTCCGTAGTTCCAGAACATGTTCGGCGTGACGTCGCGGATGTCCCGGCCCCATAAGGGCAGGAAGTCGAGTGGAATTACGTTCACCCCGTAGTATCGGCGAAGCTTGGCGGGAATGTCCATGTTGATGCCGGAGTCATAGATATTGTATGGACGACCGACCAGAACGATGCCCAGTTCGTCGTGCTCTTCTAGGGCGGAGAGGGCATCTGCGCCTGCCACAAGGAGGCGCCCGCGGAACTCCGTCTGCGCTTCGTACGCTTCTTTGAGGGCGTCGTCGATCTCTCGCGGCGCGATTCCGAACGGCTTCATCGCGGTGCGGAGCGTGTTCAGAACGTGCTCCCGTCCTCGTCTAAAATGAATCGTGGGGGCGAAGATGCGATCCTCCATGCCCTCGAAGTGGGGGGCGAACCGGATGATATGCGGAAGGGTCTGTCCCCAAGGACAGGCATGCGATTCGATCTCCGGGTGGTCGGTCTCTTCGTTCAACTGGTTGGGAAGAAAGATGTGGTCGGCCCCCTCAGCCAGGAGTTCGGCGACATGACCGTGGGCCACTCTGATAGGGAAGCACGGCTCGGCCACCGCGTGCTCGATGCCCGTCTCCCGTATCTTCTTGTCGGTTTGGCGCGACAGCATGACGTCGAAGCCGCACCGCTTGAAGAACGTCGCCCAGAAGGGAAGCCGATCGTACGTGTACATGGTTCGCGGGATACCCATGGTCCCACGAGGTGCACCCTGGCCGCTGCGCAACAGAAGGCTGTGGTCCTCGGCTTCGGTGACGTAAGAGTAGAGAAGCGCGTCCCGGAAGCTCACCAGGTCGCGAATCACGGGTTCCCTCTCAACCTTGGCCCGTTTACGGTAGCGGTCGGAGCACTTGTCGCCCCAATAGGTCTTCTCATCGCCGATCGTGAACTGTCGGATGTCACACTCATTGCTGCAGCCCTTACACGTGAACTCCCGCACCGAATAGTCCACCTGTTCCAGATCCCAGCCGCGGAACCTGGAAGGCGTCTGGGTGGCAGACATCTTCTCGCGAGCGAGTAGGGCGGCGCCTATGGCGCCCACCACCCCGTTGTGGGGGGGGACGATGATGTCCTTGCCCAAGATCATGCTGAAAGCCGAGGCGACCGCGTCGTTGTACGCCGTGCCGCCCTGGAAGTAAACAGTGTCACCGATGTGGCGTTGCCCCACCAATCTGTTGAGATAGTTGTACGCGATGGAGTAGGCGAGCCCGGCAACCAAGTCCTTCTTGTCGGCGCCGCGCTGGAGGTAGGAGTTGACGTCCCGCTCCATGAAGACAGTGCAGCGCTCGCCCAATCGCACCGGTGCCTCCGACGACAGAGCCAACTCAGCGAACTCGCCGATGATGCTGATGCCGAGTTTCTCGGCCTGCTCCTCCAGGAATGAACCGGTGCCGGCAGCGCAGGCCTCGTTCATGGCGAAGTCCACGACGACTCCATCTTGAAGACTGATGAACTTCGAATCCTGGCCGCCGATCTCGAAAATCGTGTCCGGCAGCCGGTCTATTAGCTTTCGACCGATGAAGGTGGCGCCCGTCTTGTGGGCGGTTATTTCGTCGTTGACCGCGTCTGCTCCTACCAGTTCGCCGATGAGTTCGCGTCCAGAACCCGTAGTCGCGACTCCGAGGATGTTGAGACGCGGTCCCATCTCGTTCCAGATCTCGGCCAGGCCTTTGTTGACTACCTCCACTGGACGGCCGTCAGTCTTGACGTAGATCTCCTTAACCACCTCGCCTATCTCGTCCAAAACCACGAGGTTGGTCGACACCGAGCCGATATCGACACCAAGATAGGCACCGATGGGCCCATCCCCAGGAAATTCGTATGGCTTAACACGGTCGCGCAGAAGGATGACCCTATCCATCGAGAGAGCGTCACTCGTCTCGAAATCGGAGGATTGCCCCTGAGAAAGGCGGTCGTACTCGATGGTGACGACCTTCGTACCGACCTCTTCGTCCGCCGCTATGAGGGCGCTTCCAATCGCGCCCAGCGAGGCGTAGTAAGCGGGAACGACCAACTCTTCCTCCGACATGTCGAAGGCCTCGCGCAGAGCCGAAACCGCCCCCTTGTTCGCGGCCACCCCTCCAATGAAGGCCACCCGGTCGCCGATCTCCTTGCCCTTGGTGATGGTGCCCCGATAGTTCCGCACCACGGCGTTACAGAGCCCCTTCAGAACTTCGGGGGGCTGGTAGCCCTTCTGCTGGGCGTGGATCATGTCGGACTTGGCGAAAACGGAGCAACGGCCGGCGATGGAAGCAGCCTTGCCGGCGCCGCCCACGATGTCGCCGACATCCTCGATGTCGTAGAGAAGGCGGTTCGCCTGCTGATCCATGAAGGAGCCGGTACCGGCTGCACAGTCTCCGTTCGTGCCATAGTCGGCGATGCCCACCCGTCCGGTAGACGCGTCGGTTTCGAGTTGGATGAACTTGGAAGACTCTCCGCCCATTTCGAACACGGTGGTGACGTCCGGATAAAGCGCCCCGACAGCCCGGGCGATCGCCTTGAACTCGTTCTCGTATGGGAGGCCCAGCAGCCGTCCAACGAGTTTGCCGCCGCTTCCTGTGACCTTGACCGCGGTGATGAAATCGGCAGGCAGTGCCTCCGCCACCTTGGCGAGTAGGTCGCGAGTGGTCTCGGTGGGGCTGCCCTTGATGCGCCGATAGGCCGTGGCCAGGACCGGTGATGCATCCTGATGGGGCGCTATTCGACCTTCTGTGGTGGGATCACCAAAAAGTTCGGATTCCGACGCGATCTTCCGAAAAAGTTCGCGTTCGTCAGGGCCGCCGGCAACAGCGATCTTTACGCTGATGCAGCCGATATCAATGCCAAGCGTCGCCATCGTACGTGCACAGCCTCCGTATTAGGCGGTTCCCCAGACAGCCCGTGGTCGACAAGAGCCCGACACTGAGTCAACCTCTCCCGCGACCGGCAGGCTCGGCTGAATGAGTAGCGCGACTACCAGCGGGGCGTCTGAACGGCCCCGGCGCGGCCTGACCGCCGTGTTTTCTCGTCCATTGCAGCCCCGATAGATTACCACGTCGTCCCAGGTCCCCGCCCGTTCTCTGGGCGAAAAAACGGGCGGCAGCCGGGTTCAAATGAAGAAAATCACCGTCACGACAACGAAGATGGGGACCAGCACCCCGAGTGAGTACTTCATATAGCCGAGAAACGACGGCATCTTCAGTCCCGAGTGCTCCGCGATGGCCCGCACCGCGAGATTTGGGGCGTTGCCGATGTACGTGAGCGCCCCCATCATGACCGCTCCGCACGAGACGGCAGCGAGGAATTGGGCTGGTGCATAGGCGAGGCCCGGCACGATCTGCCCGGACGTGAGCGCCCCAATGGTGGCGGCTCCCACCTGACCCTGCGCAGTCGCGGTGAAGGCGAGATAGGTCGGCGCGTTGTCCAGGAATGACGACAGTCCACCGGAGGCCCAGTAGTACTGCCACGGGTGATCCAATCCGATAGCCGCTCCCTTGGCCTGTAGGATAGCGAGGGCCGGGATCATGGTGGCGAAGATGCCGGCGAACAGCACGGCCACCTCGATAATGGGTGCCCAGCTGTAGTGATTCGATGCACGCGGGCCCCGCGGGCCCAGACGGAGGGAGGCGACGACAAGCGCCACGAGAATGACCTCGCGTACGAAGGGAAAGTGGAGCACTTCGCCAGCCCGGCCCAGGGGTCCTGACGCGAGGATGGTCGCGATCACGAGGGCGAAAAGCAGAAGGTTGATCTTGCCTACCAGTCGCATGGGGACGTAATCAGCTACGTCCATTCGTCTGGCCGGTTCGGGTTCGCGACGGTACTGCCATGCCTCGAAGACCATGTAGGCGATGAGGACCAGACACAGGGAAACTATCCACTGGGGCCACAGGTGAAGTGGCCAGACAAAGGGCACTCCCTGCAGAAATCCCAGGAAAAGCGGTGGATCTCCCAGCGGCGTGAGCAATCCCCCCAGGTTCGACACCGCGAAGATGAAAAAGATAATGGTGTGACGACTGTGGACGCGCTCGGAGTTGGCCCTCAGCAGCGGCCGGATGAGAAGCATCGAGGCCCCCATGGTCCCGACCAAGCTGGCGATCACCCCTCCAATTATTAGGAAGGTCAGGTTCGTTCTCGGCGTCGCCACCAAGTTACCCGTGAGGTAGATGCCCCCGGAGATGGCGTACAGCGCGAGCAAAAGCACTATAAACGACGTGTACTCCTCGGCGGTTTTGGCGGCGACGTGCAACCCCAGGTCACCGAAGCGCACCAACAAGAAGACGATCGTGGGAATACCCAGTACGGCTGCAACGATGCCCTTGTTCCGGTTGTGGTGAAACCACTTCTCCACGGTGAGCGGGAGTACGGCGATCGCCACCAGAATGCAAGCGAACGGAGCGACGGCCCAGAGGCCGAGTTGCTGTCCCAAAAGAATGGTCATGTGGCTCTCCCGGTTCTCACGACGGGCGCATTCTATCGTGGCTAAGGAAGCAAAGCGACAACTAAAGTTGGACAACTAAGGACAGGGGATCCGGCCGGAGGGCCGGATCCCCTTGATGCCGTACCACACCAGAAGGCATAGGGAGTGTGGCGCTGGTGTGGAGGCCGAGGTAGGGGGCTGGTTATCCTATGGCTGCGTGTCCCGTCTCGCCGGTGCGTATACGCAGGCAATCCTGAAGGTCGAGGACGAAGATCTTTCCGTCCCCGATGTTGCCCGTGCGAGCTCCTTGCACGATGGCTTCCAGCGTGGGAGCCACGAACTCGTCGTTCACGGCGATCTCGAGCTTCACTTTGCGGAGCAGGTTGCCCGGTTCCATGTGGCTTCGATAGATCTCCGCCACGCCCTTTTGCCGACCGCGACCCATCACGTCCGAGACCGTCATGAGGTTGATCTCGGCATCGGTCAGAGCTTCTACGACGTCATCGATCCGGTCTGGCTGGATGATCGCTATTATGTATTTCATCTGGCACGCGCTCCTTGTATCGCGATGGTTGCGGACTTTGACTTCTACAGGTGAGGCGAAGCCGGGTAGGCCGGTACGCCCATCTCGGGTACGTCGAGTCCGATCATCTCTTCATCCCTGGTCACGCGGATGCCCTGGACTCTCTTCTGGATGCGGAAGAAGATGTACGCCAATCCGAAGGCCCATACGAAGACCACGACGGCGTCGATGGCCTGAGCAGCCAATTGTCCGCCGCCACCGCCGTAGAACAATCCGCGTACGGTGCCCTCGACTCCGTTCCAACCCGCGCCGTAGCTACCGTCGGCGAACAGTCCGAGGGAGATGAGGCCCCACACACCGTTTACGCCGTGGACGGAGACGGCGCCAACGGGGTCGTCGACTTTGAGGTAGCGTTCCACGAAGATGATGGATCCCACCACGAGCACACCGGCAACGATGCCGATGATCGCGGCTCCAACCGGGCTGACAAACGCGCACGGAGCGGTAATGGCTACCAGTCCGGCCAACATGCCGTTCGCGGTCATGGATGGGTCAGGCTTGCCCCATACTTTCCAGGCCAGGAACATCGAGGCAAGGCAGCCAAAGGAAGCCGCGATAAACGTGTTCACGATGACTATGCTGAAGCGCAAGTCCGTGGCGGCCAGGGTGGAGACCCCGTTGAAACCCACCCAGCCGAAGACGAGAATGATTACGCCCAGGATCGCCAAGGGGATATTGTGGCCCAGGATTGAGCGCGCCTTTCCATCCTTGCCGAACTTGCCAATGCGGGGACCGAGAACCATCGCGCCGGCTAGGGCCGCGAAGCCGCCAACCGCGTGGACCACGCCGGACCCGGCAAAGTCGATCGCCCCATGGCCGATGCCAAGATTGCTGCCCAAGGCCGCCAGCCAACCGCCGCCCCAGACCCAACTACCGTAGATCGGGTAGAGGATGATGGAAATGAAGAAGCCATACACGACGAACGCTGAGAACTTCCAGCGCTCCGCCATGCCGCCGGTCGGAATGGTCGCTGCGGTGTCCATGAATACCAGTTGAAAGAAGAACATGGCGATGATCGCGACGTCGTAGTTCTGGCCTCCGAGGAAGAAGCCCTGGTGACCAATGACGCCCCAGCCGGACGCAACGGAAGCCATGCCGCCCAGCGCCTGGGTTCCCCCGAGCGTGGCGAACGTTCCCACGCCACCAAACTGAAACGCGTATCCTACCGCCCAATAACCGACTGTACCGATGGCGAAGATCACGAAGTTGGTCATAATCACGTGGACCGCGTTCTTGGAACGGCAGAAGCCGGTCTCCACCATGGCGAAGCCCGCCTGCATGAAGAACACCAGTGCGCCGCCGAATATCAAGAAGAACATGTTGAGTGAGACCTGAACGTGGCCGAGGCCGGCGGCGATCTCACTTACCGTTGGGCTTCCCGCCGTCTGCGCTGCGATGTCTGCGGCGGTACCGGTCGAAGCACCGGTAGGATCGCCGGCCACCGCGAGACCGACTATCAGAACGAAGAAAAGCCCGGCGATGCCGAGGATCTTGACGGTCGTCTTTTTGAGAGGGGACCAAGCCCACGGTGGTCGGATTTCCAACGGTGGTGGCTGGGAGGGTTCCCTCCTCCTAAGAATTGACGCCCACATGTCGCCTCCCTTTCTTCGAGTGCGGTTTTCGAAGTCCAGTCTAAGCGGGGTTGGTCCTGCCGGCATCCGCCAAACGACAAGAAATTCTTGCAGGCGTTCTATACGTTTGCACTAACCGCCAGTCAAGCTCAATAGTTGCAGCACCCGTAAATGGTGCAGAAGGCCTGAGGATGGTGACCACGCCTTATCCCAATGGCCAAAGTCACGCGGAAGTGGTATCGTTGCAACCATCATGCCGGTGACCGTCGAAAGGATATTGCAGCTTGAGGTCCTCAAGGATGCCCGCCTCCTGGCAGGTGCGGGGGGACTCGGGCGTCGGCTCACCTCGGTGACCGTAGGTGAGGTGCCCGATATCGCCGATTGGCTGTCCGGCGGAGAGATGGTCCTTTCGACTATGTTCGCGTTCAAAGGTGACGTGGAGCGGCAGCGGGAGTTCTGCAGGCGCGTCATGATGTCTGGCGCGGCAGCTCTGTTCGTCAAGACCACTCGCTTTGTGGAGAACGTGCCCGCCGACATCATCGAACTGGCCGACAAGCGCAAGTTCCCCATCGTCGAGGTTCCTCAGGGCCTCCGATGGACCCGGCTCATGCAGGACGCCACTGAGGTCATCATCAACATTCAGGCCTCTCAGTTGGAGCGCTCCCAGGCAATACACCGAAGTCTACTGGGTGTCGTCATCAGGGGCGGAGGCTGGCAGGAGTTGGCCGACGAGTCTTCGCGACTTCTCGAAAGCCCGGTGATGTTTCTGGACGTGTCGCTGGAGATGCTGTCGGCGTCCGCTGGGGTCTCGGCTGTCGCCGATCTCCAGGAGGTTCTCCGCAGACCTCAGGTGCGCGAGCAGTTCTCCGCCTTAGGCAAGAGCGGGAAGCTCTTCCATGTGCGAGAAGAGGGTGTTCCAACCATGTTCGTCCTCCCGGTCGTCGCGGGTCATCAGGGACAGGGCTACATGTGCGCCTTGAGTACCGCTCCGGAACTGTCGGTTATCGAGATGATGGTCTTTGAGCATTCGGCCACGATCGCCACCCTCGAGATCGCTCAGGACAGGGTGCGTTTTGAGACCGAGGTGCGGTTGAAGGGCGATTTCGTGGACGAGGTGATCAGTGGCGGTGGCGTGACCACGGATTCCCTGCTGCGTCGCGGTGCTTTCCTGGGATGCAACCTTACCCAGGGAGCTGCGGTGGTGCTTCTGGCGGTCGACGAATTCGATAGTCCAGCGCCTCGTAAGGGGCTGGATCAGGAGCAACTCGAGAAACGCGTCGAGAGGTTCTTCTCTCGATGCTCGCGATTCGTATCGGCGTCGGAAGCTTCTTCGCTGGTAAGCCTCAAATCCGGGCATGTGGTCGTCTTCCTTTGCGGCAGGACTGCCCAGGACGTGGCCGCCGTGGGTCGTCTCGCCCAGGTGCTCCAGGGCTTCGGCCAGAGTGAGGCCGAACTGAGTATCTCCGTTGGGATCGGCGGGTTCGTGCCGGACCCCACCCAAATGGATCGGGGGTATCAGGAGGCCCTGGTGGCGCTCAAGGTGGGACGTAAGCTCAACGGCCCAGGGAGTCTGCTCCGCTTTGGAGACGTTGGCACCTACCGATTGCTTCTCGACATATGGGAGAGGGATCCCGATCAGATCCGCTCGCTATATGAGGAGACCCTCGGTCCCGTCGACCGTTACGATGAGGCCAACGGCACCCAACTGACTCAGACGCTCGTCACGTTTTTCGCCAATGACGAGAGTCTCATCAAGACCGCCGCCGACCTTTACGCCCATCGTCACACCGTTCGCTATCGTCTTGAAAAGATCGCTGAGATCTCCGGTCTGAGCGTGTTCAGGACCGAACACAAGGAGCGTCTCGGTCTGGGGCTCAAGGCCCGCAGTCTCTTCCTTAGCTGACGCACAGGCCGCGCGGAGCGTGCGCTTCTCCTAAGGAGCCCCCATCCCTTTGGCCCAATCGCCAATTTCTGTGACCCTCCGTTTGTCCAATTGTCTATTCAAGACATCCACAACGCGGGCCGTAATTGATAGGATTGGGCGCCCGGATGCATGCAAAGGGAGTGTGTGAACATGGCGGGTATAAACACCGGCGATACTGCCTGGATGCTCATCAGCACGGCTCTGGTCATGCTGATGACTCCCGGGTTGGCATTCTTCTATGGGGGGCTGGTCCGGCGTAAGAACGTCCTTTCCATCATGATGCAGTGTTTCATGTTGGTGGGGGTCATCAGTATCCAGTGGGTACTCTTCGGCTACAGTCTCGCGTTCAGCCCGGATCATTGGGGGATTATCGGTGGGCTGAGTTGGGCGGGGCTGCACGGGGTGGGGCTCGTCCCCAACCCCGACTACGGGGCGACCATCCCGCACCAACTCTATATGGTGTACCAGATGATGTTCGCCATCATCACGCCGGCTCTGATCATCGGAGCCTTCGCCGAGCGGATGAAGTTCAGCGCATTCCTCGTCTTTTCGGTACTCTGGGCCACCATCGTCTACGACCCGATAGCTCATTGGGTCTGGGGCGTGGGCGGCATCTTGCGCGTCCTGGGCGCTCTGGACTTTGCCGGGGGAGCCGTGGTCCATATCAGCGCCGGTTCAGCCGCTTTGGCAGCTGCACTTGTGATGGGCAGGAGGAGGACTTATCCGGAGATCTCACCGCCCCACAACCTCCCTTTTGCCATCCTTGGAGCCGGTCTATTGTGGTTCGGTTGGTTCGGCTTCAACGGCGGGAGCGCTCTCACCTCAGGGGCAGTCGCTGTGTCTGCGTTTGTCGCTACCCAGATGGCGGCGGCGGCTGCTGCGACCGCTTGGGCGGTGCTCGAATGGATCCTGGGCAGAAAACCCACCGCTTTGGGTACGATCTCCGGGGCCATAGCCGGTCTGGCCACCATCACTCCGGCCTCCGGGTATGTGACTCCTTTGGGCGCCATGGGCATCGGGGCTCTCGCCGGTTTGGTCTGTTACGTGAGTGTGGTGGTGGTCAAGGCGAAGCTCGGCTACGACGACTCACTCGACGCCTTCGGGGTTCACGGGGTGGGGGGCGCGTTGGGAGTGCTTCTGGTAGGTTTCTGGGCCACCAAGATGGTCAATCCGGCCGGGGCGAACGGCCTATTCCATGGGGACGCCAAACAGGCTCTACTACAATTGGTCGCGCTGGTAGGGGTGGCGGTCTACTCCTTCGCACTCTCTTGGGGACTTCTCAAGCTGGTGGATAAGTTCATCGGGCTGCGGGTATCGGCCGATCAAGAGAACATCGGGCTGGATTTGACCCAGCACAGTGAATCCGCCTACACCTTGGTGGGCTAGGGATAATCGCGAGGAGGATCATCGAGCTATGAAATACATCATCGCCATCATCCAACCCGATCGCCTGGACGAAGTGATCGCGGCCCTGACCGAGGAGGAGATCAACCTCATGACAGTCTCCGATTGCATGGGCCGGGGCCGGCAGAAAGGTATCGCCGAGGTCTACCGTAGTCACGTAGAGCGCGGAGGACTGCTCCACAAGATCAAGATAGAGATTGCCGTGAGCGACAGCCGCGTGTGGGAGACCGTCGACGCCATCACTCGAGGAGCCAGGACCGGCAACATCGGAGACGGTAAGATCTTCGTGCTGGAGATGCAGGAGTGCCTGCGGATCCGTACCGGCGAGACCGGGGTGGCGGCGCTGGCCTAGGGGAAGCGCGGCACTCGTATGCTTGTACAAATGGACAAGCAAAAACGCCCAGCCTTGGATTATGGGCGATTACCACACTCTTCCTTTGCAGGTGTAATTGAAGCGGCTGCAATCACGCAAAGGGAGTGTGAACATGGCGGGTATAGACACCGGCGACACCGCCTGGATGCTCATCAGCACGGCCTTGGTCCTGCTGATGACGCCA
Organism: uncultured Actinomycetes bacterium; assembly: GCA_963775295.1. GTDB lineage: Bacteria > Actinomycetota > Thermoleophilia > RBG-16-64-13 > RBG-16-64-13 > JAMDEO01. The sequence continues at coordinate 2,893,573 of CAVZIK010000006.1, read as the reverse complement.
GGTCTGGCTTTCTTCTACGGAGGGCTGGTCAGGCGTAAGAACGTCCTTTCCATCATGATGCAGTGTTTCATGCTCGTGGGCGTGATCAGCATCCAGTGGGTGCTCTTCGGCTATAGTCTCGCTTTCGGTCCGGATCATTGGGGGATTATCGGTGGGCTGAGTTGGGCTGGTCTTCATGGGGTGGGGCTTGCGCCCAATCCGGATTACGCGGCCACGATCCCGCAGCAGCTTTTCGTGGCTTTTCAGATGATGTTCGCCATTATTACTCCTGCGTTGATAGTGGGGGCCTTCGCCGAGCGGATGAAGTTCAGCGCATTCCTCGTCTTTTCGGTACTGTGGGCCACCATCGTCTACGACCCCGTAGCTCATTGGGTATGGGGCGTGGGCGGCATTCTGCGTGGCCTAGGAGCTCTGGACTTTGCCGGGGGAACCGTGGTCCACATCAACGCGGGAATGGCGGCTTTGGCCGCGGCATTGATTATCGGCCGTCGCAAGGGCTACCCGGAAATATCGCCGCCTCACAACCTGCCTTTTGCCATCCTTGGGGCGGCGCTTCTCTGGTTCGGTTGGTTCGGCTTCAACGCGGGGAGTGCGCTTAGCTCGGGAGCCGTCGCCGTGGCAGCCTTTTTCGCCACACATCTGGCCGCCGCCGCGGCTGCGACCGCTTGGGCGGTGCTCGAATGGATCCTCGGGAAGCGGCCCACCGCTTTGGGAATCATTTCGGGTGCAGTGGCGGGTCTGGTCGCGATCACTCCGGCCTCCGGGTATGTGACTCCTTTGGGCGCCATGGGCATCGGGGCTCTCGCCGGTTTGGTCTGTTACGTGAGTGTGGTGGTGGTCAAGGCGAAGCTCGGCTATGACGACACCCTCGACGCCTTCGGGGTTCACGGGGTGGGGGGGATGTTGGGCGCTCTGCTTACCGGTTTCTGGGCCACCAAGATGGTCAATCCGGCCGGGGCGAACGGCCTATTCCATGGGGACGCCAAACAGGCTCTACTACAATTGGTCGCGCTGGTAGGGGTGGCGGTCTACTCCTTCGCACTCTCTTGGGGACTTCTCAAGCTGGTGGATAAGTTCATCGGGCTGCGGGTATCGGCCGATCAAGAGAACATCGGGCTGGATTTGACCCAGCACAGTGAATCCGCCTACACCTTGGTGGGCTAGGGATAATCGCGAGGAGGATCATCGAGCTATGAAATACATCATCGCCATCATCCAACCCGATCGCCTGGACGAAGTGATCGCGGCCCTGACCGAGGAGGAGATCAACCTCATGACAGTCTCCGATTGCATGGGCCGGGGCCGGCAGAAAGGTATCGCCGAGGTCTACCGTAGTCACGTAGAGCGCGGAGGACTGCTCCACAAGATCAAGATAGAGATTGCCGTGAGCGACAGCCGCGTGTGGGAGACCGTCGACGCCATCACTCGAGGAGCCAGGACCGGCAACATCGGAGACGGTAAGATCTTCGTGCTGGAGATGCAGGAGTGCCTGCGGATCCGTACCGGCGAGACCGGGGTGGCGGCGCTGGCCTAGGGGAAGCGCGCCCTTTTCTAACTGAGATCCCGACCTCGATCTCTGCCCCAAACGCTCGGGGCCCGGCCGTACGGCCGGGCCCCGAACTATTCTCAGGGGGTACCAAACTTGCGGAAGTGGGCTATCCGGTAAAACCGTAGTTGGCCGCGTTGCCTCCGTAAAGCAGCCCTTCTTCTTGATCCGAGAGGCCTAGGCCGCCCAGAAAGCCGAAGCACTCGTCCATGTCTTCATAGGGATAGTCGGTGCCCAGCATGATCTTCTCGATGCCCAACACTTCGCGGGTACACCTGAAAGCGGCTGGAAGATAGTTGCCGCTGGTCGTGACCATGAGGTTCGTGTGGAAGTACTCGCTGGGCTTTCGGTTGAGCGTGACGACGGCACCTTTGTCGGCCTTGGCATGCGGCCGCTCGAAGGCCCAATCCATGCGTTGCATGTGGAAGGGCAGTCCTTCTCCCAGGTGTCCGAGGACCAGCTTCAGCTTCGGGAACGTGTCGAACGCGCCGCTCAGGACCAGACGCATCGCCGCAAGAGACGTCTCGAGGCCGAACCCGAAAGGCGGGCCGGCGAGCGCTACGCCATATGTCCAGAACTCCGGAATCTTGGGAGTCGTGGGATGGAGATAGATGGGCACGTCCAATTCCTCGGCTTTGGCGAGGATGGGCCAGTACTGCTTCTCGTCCAAATAGGAGTCGCCGTAATTGGAGTGGGTCTTCCATCCGCGCAGCCCGAGTTCCTTGACGGCCCGCTCGAGTTCGCTGACCGCCCCGTCGACATCCTTCACGGCCAGCGCGGCGAAGCCTTGGAAACGATCGGGATGGCGGCCGACGCCTTGGGCGAGGGCATCATTCGCGTTCTTGGCCAGGCGAGCGCCAAGTTTGGGCTCGAACTGCTCCACACCCGGGGCCGTCAGCGAAATCACGGAAACGTCTATGCCCGCTGCGTCCATGACTTCCAGCCGGCCTCTGTCCATATCGAGCAACTTGACCAGAAGGGCGTCACCGTATGGCTCCTTGGCGGCCGGATGATAGACGAGCCGCAAGGCCGCGGTCTCAGGGTCGCGCTCGAAACGGGGGTAGCCGGGGTTCGCCCAAAGGGCGTCCACCCATTCCTGGGTGACGAAATGGGTCTCGAAGTCGATCTTATTCATCAAGAAGCTCCTGATCACTCGGGTTCAACAATTGCAGCCGTGCCGTAAGCAAGGACCTCGGTCATGTTGTTGCCCAGGTCGGTGGCATCGTATTTTACTGCCAAGACCGCGTTTGCCCCCATCTGTTCGGCGTGCTGGACCATCCAGGCGAAGGCTTCACCCCGGGTCTGCTCACAAAGCTCGATATATTCGGGTATACGTCCTCCTCCCAGGGTACGGAGGGAGGCGGCGACCTGGCTTCCTATCCAGCGCGCTCTCACGGTCACGCCTCTCACCACCCCCAGAGTGTGTACGACTCGATAGCCCGGGATCGTCAGACACGTGGTCGTCATTCTGTGATCCATTGCGTCTCCTCAATCGTCAAAAGGTCGCAGTCCACGTTCTCGCGAAACTATACTGGCGGAGGCGGCGCGCCACGAGAAACGCGGCCCCTATTATAGGCGGACGGGCCTGCGAAACTAGGTCTTCGGCAGAAAGTGAGACGCCCCGGCGGTGCCGGGGCGTCTCATCTCGGTGGAGACCTGGTGAGGTTCCCAGTAAGGCGACCTGGGGCCGCCGGACTGGGCAGCGCGGTCGCTGTCTAGAGGTTGGGCAGGTAGTTCTCGAGTTCGTACGGGGTGACCATCATCTTGTAATCATCCCATTCAGCTTTCTTGTTACGGATGAGGTACTCGCAGACGTGGTCGCCAAGGGCTTCCCGGACAAAGCTCGACTGCTCGAAGGCTTCGATGGCCTCGTGGAGGTCTTCAGGCAGAGAGTCGATACCGGCGGCCATGCGTTCGGCGTCAGTCATGTGGTAGATGTTGTTACTCGCCTCGGGCGGGAGTTTCATACCCTTCTCGATGCCGTCGAGGCCGGCGGCCAACATGGCGGCGAAGGCGAGATACGGGTTGCATGCCGGGTCAGGGTTACGGAGTTCGACGCGGGTCGCGTTCTCTTTGCCGGGCTTGTAGAGCGGCACACGGACCATGGCAGAACGGTTGCGGCGCGACCAGCAGATGTAGACCGGAGCCTCATAGCCCGGGACTAGACGTTTGTACGAATTGACCCACTGGTTGGTGACCAGTGCGATCTCTTTGATGTGGGAGAGCAGACCGGCGATGTACGACTTCCCGACCTCGGATAGGTTGTACTCGTCGTGGGCGTCGAAGAAGGCGTTCCGATTGCCCTTAAAAAGGGACTGGTGGACGTGCATCCCGGAGCCGTTGACGCCGAAGATCGGTTTCGGCATGAACGAGGCGTAGACACCCTGGGCCTGTGCGATCTCTTTGACGGTGAGGCGGTAGGTCATGACCTGGTCGGCCATCGTCGTGACTTCTTTGTAGCGGAGATCGATCTCGTGTTGCGACGGAGCCACTTCGTGATGGGAGTACTCCACCTGGATGCCCATGGCGTGAAGGGCGTTGATAGTGTCGCGCCGCAGGTCGCTGCCGGCGTCGAGCGTCGTCAGGTCGAAGTAACCGCCCTGGTCGAGCACTTCAGTGCCGGTGCTGTCCTTGAAGTAGAAGAACTCCAGCTCCGGGCCGCAGTTCATGGTGTAGCCAAGTGCTTCAGCCCTGGCGACGACCTTCTTGAGGACGTTGCGCGGATCGCCGTCAAACGGCTCGCCGTTGGGTTGACGGATCTCGCAGAACATGCGAGCGGTGCCACCGGCTCCGGCACGCCACGGGAGGATCGCGAAGGTGCTGGGATCGGGATAGGCCACCATGTCCGACTCTTCGATCCGGCAGAAGCCCTCGATCGAAGAACCATCGAATCCCATACCTTCATCGAAGGCACCTTCGAGCTCTGCGGGCGTCACCGCGAAGCTCTTGAGGGTGCCCAGCACATCGGTGAACCAGAAGCGGACGAACTTGATCTGCTTGTCTTCGACGATGCGAAGCACATCCTCCTTAGTCATCTTCTCCGCCATGCAAGTGCTCCTTTCAAGGTGGCTTACTACAATGTCAGTAGACGTAAAGTCTGCCGTAGGGCCGTGAAGTATAGGGGTAGATCTTTATGAACGGTTGATTGAGTATCGACTTCGCGTCGAACTTCATCACGCGGGAATAGTCGGTCACAATCTCGTCGATGCGAGCCTGCTCTTCCTCCGAGGGTGCAGCGACGCGCACCTCCTTGCCCAGTTGGTGGTCGGCGACTAAACCGCGAATATACATAACGCCGGCATGCATCCCGGTGCCGACGTATGATCCCACAATGGAGCCCTGTTCCTCATTCAACCCGAGGATGACTATCTCGCCGCCGGCCATGTACTCGCCGAGAAAATCGCGGGCATGGCCCCCGACGACGATGAGAGGCTTATTCTCGGCGTAAGCCTTCATGTGGATGCCCACCCGGTACCCGACGTTGCCGCGGACATACACGCTGCCCCCGCGCATCCCGTATCCGAGGACATCACCCGCGTCGCCGTTGATGACCACGAGGCCCGAGTTCATGGTGTTGGCCACGCCGTCCTGGGCGTTGTCGTTCACCACGAGCGTGGGCCCGTTCATGAACGCGGCCAGGTCGTTGCCAGGAACCCCGTTGATCGTCACCGTCACGCCTTGGAAGGCCAGTCCGGTCCCGATATATCGCTGACCGATGACGTTCTCGAGGACCACGTTGGTGGCCCCACGCTCGATCTCTTCGCGTATCTGCTCGTTGAGAGTCTTGTAGTAGACGCCCTTGCCGTCGATGACCACACGGCCGCCGCGGCGATCGGCTGCACCCCGGGTCGTTCCGGGCTGGCCGGCCGTGATCCGCGCCGGCTCGATGCCGGTGGGACCCTTGCGGGCCGGACCGGTGGGCACGTTCCTCACAGTCGCCGAATCCGGGGTCATGGATCGTCCGTCCAGTTCGGTCATTGTCCCGCGGCCTTGACTCCGAGAATGTCCAAGGTCATCTGATCGAGTCCGAGGCCCCGCAGCCTCTCGCGGCTGCCACGCAGACTCTCGATAGCATTCACTCCGAGCGCACCCAAAACTTCAGCAATCTCGTGAGTCCACGCATGGACCAGGTTGACGAGTTGAGAAGCTCCCCATTCCGGATCCATCCGACGGGTCAGTTCCGGTCGTTGTGTGGTGATGCCCCAGGAACAGCTCCCAGTGTGGCATTTCTGACAGACGTGGCAACCCATCGCAACCAGAGCGGCTGTCCCTATGGCACATGCGTCGGCGCCCAAGGCGATAGCCTTCACGACGTCGGCCGAGCCTCGGATCCCGCCCGCGGCCACGATGGACGCTCTGTTGCGGATACCCTCGTCGCGCAGGCGCTGGTCGACTGTGGCAATTGCGATCTCGATTGGGATGCCGACATGATCGCGGATAATCGTGGGAGACGCTCCGGTGCCGCCCCTGAACCCGTCGAGGTAGATGATATCTGCGCCCGCCCGGACCACACCGGAGGCGATGGCGGCCACGTTGTGTACGGCTGCTATCTTCACCGAGATGGGCTTGTAGGCGGTGGCCTCCTTCAACGCGTAGATCAGCTGACGCAGGTCCTCGATGGAATAGATGTCGTGGTGCGGGGCAGGGGAGAGGGCGTCGGTTCCTTGCGGGATCATGCGGGTGATCGATACCTCGTAGTCGATCTTCTCTCCGGGGAGGTGGCCGCCGATACCCGGCTTCGCTCCCTGGCCGATCTTGATCTCCACGGCCGCGCCTGCCTGAAGGTAGCTCGAATCCACCCCGAAACGCCCGGAGGCGCACTGCACGATGATGTTGTCCTGATAGGGCTCGAGATCGGCATGAAGGCCGCCCTCACCCGTGTTCATGAATGTCCCGAGTTCCTTGGCCGCCATCGCCAGAGCCCGATGCACGTTGAGGGAGACGGAGCCATAGCTCATACCGCCGAACATGATGGGTGTCTCTAGCTGCAGCTGATGATCGAGTTCGGTGAGGAGACGAGGATTGCCCGCCCCCACACGGAGCGCGCCCGAGCGCTTGCCTGCCGGCGCGGTTGGTCCCATGTCCACGCTGAGGAAGTCGGGCTTGCGGCCCAAGAAGGTCCGCATCTCCATGGGCTCGCGCAACGGGTCGATGGACGGGTTGGTGACCTGGCACGCATCGAGCAAGAGGTGGTCGAAGATCCGCAGGTAGGGCTTGTCGTTGCCCATTCCCGTGAGTTGGACCCCGCCTGTCTCGGCCTGCCGCCAAATCGCTTTGATGTGGTCGGGCGACATGCTGTCGGATTGCTTGAAAGCCAGCTCGTTCTTTTTGATCGAAATGGCCCCACCGGGACAGAACGTCACGCAGCGGTGGCAGGCCGCGCACTTGCTGTGGTCGGGAATGGGCCGCTTCTCCACCTCATCGAACGTATAGACGTTCCAGCCGCACTGCTGCACGCATCGGCCGCACTGAAGACAGGCGTCCTTGTCGATGACGACCCGGAATTCTGAAGGGATGAAGGTGGTGTAAGCCATCACGCGACCTCGGAAACGGCGGCCGCGCGGGCGGCACGCTGACCTGCGCTGAGACCGGCTTGGGCGATGGACTTCTGGCGGCCCTTCTCGCTGACCCGGGCGATGACCGGCTCACCGGCCAGTGGCATCCAACTTTCCTCCGGATGGGCGCAGATCTCGCGGATGGCGGATTCTTCGCTCGCCACATAGAGCACATCGCCGTTGCGTGCTGCCACGAGCGGGCGGAGCTTGATGCGGTCGTTAAGAGCGACCATGCCGTCCTTCATGCCCAGAACGATCGCAAACGGGCCGTTAAGCAGAGCTGATCCGTAGACCATGCGCAGCGCGGTGAAGAGCTTGCGCTGGTCGTCGGGCATGAGATCGATGTCCTTCCAGAAGGGACTGGCCAGGGCTTTGCACGCCACCTCCACCGGCAACTTGTGCCTGCGCAGCATGAGGTCAAACAGGTAGGTGACCACTTCCGTGTCCGTCCGCAGAGAGCACTTGTAACCGAACATCTCCAAATAGCGCTCGTTGATGCCGTACGAGCTGATCTCTCCGTTGTGTACGATGGAGTAGTCCAGCAGCGTGAACGGATGGGCGCCGCCCCACCATCCGGGTGTATTCGTGGGAAAGCGTCCGTGTCCCGTCCAAGTCCAGCCTTTGTATTCGTCGATGCGGAAGAACTCCCCGATCTCCTCGGGGAAGCCCACACCCTTGAAGGCACCCATGTTCTTGCCCGACGACGCCACGAAGGCTCCGTCGACGTACGTATTGATATCCATAACGGCGTGCACCACGTAGTCCTCGGCGCTCAACTGGGTCTCGGCCAGACGTTGCTCGCTGATGTCGAGGAAGTAGCGCCAGATGATGGGTTCGTTCTCGATGCCCCGGATGGGTTTGGTGGGGATGGGCTCGTCCATAACCACCCGGAAGTGCTTCTTGAGGTAGTACTCAGTGTCGTCCTTCGCCGCCTGGTCGTTGTACAGCAGGTGGAAGCAGAAGAAGTTGGGCAGTTCGGGGTAGATGCCGTAGCCGGCGAAGCCCCCGCCCAGACCATTGCCGCGATCGTGCATGGAGGCCATGCTCCGTAAAGCCAACTCCCCGCTCATGCGCTTGCCCGATTGATCGCAGACACCCATGAGGCCGCAACCGCCAAGGATGCGCTGCTCCGACTCCTCCCGATATGCGGGCCGAGGGGAGAACTCCTCTCCAGGCGCGTTCACCCCAGGGGGAACCCGCCGGGGAGAACCGAGGCCCCTGCCTGACTCTGCTCGCTCGAAGCGGCCCGCCGTCATGCCTCTTCCTCGGCTCTGGAAAGGACGATCTTCAGTTCTTCAGAACCGTTCTCGGGAAGAGCGGGAAGGCCGAGCTTCTCGCGCACGGCCGGCCGGCCCGTACCCAGCACCCCGGTGGAGAGGAAGGCTTGGTAGCTGGCGGCTGTGGCCGCCGGCGCTTTGCCCTGTTCCTGAGCCAATCGCTTGAGCTTCTCGAAGACGGACGCCATGCCGAGGCGGCTGTGGCATCGTTCATAGCAGGTGAGACAATCGACGCACTGCCAGATATCGGAACCTTCGAGCACGGCGTCGACTCCTTCATTGAGAAGAAGGTTGATGAGTCTCGAAGGAACGAATTCTTCGTTTGCTGAGCACACCGGACAGTCCGCGTCGCAGGCCTTGCAGCCGGCGCAGATCTCAAGTTCGGCAATATTGAACGAACGGACCAGTTTTTCGCGTTGCTCGAGCTTGTGCTGCCACTTTTCCATGAAGGCGGCCGTGCTAACCCGATGCATGTCGAGCCCAAGCTGTTCTGCTTCTTCGCCGAGCGCTAACGCAACCAATTCCGTGAGATAGAAGACCGGCAGACCTCCGCTTCCCGATTCGCGTAGGACGGCGGCTTGGTTGAGGTCGAACTGCTGGAAACAGGACGGACAGGACACAACAAGCGCGTCGGCGCCCTGTGCAAGGGCATCCTCCAGCTTGTGACGGCACATTCCCAGGGCCTTCTGGCGTTCTCCCACGCGGTCGAGAGCGCCGCCGCAACAGTCCATGCGGGTCTCGTATTCGACCACGGTGCCGCCGAGCGCACGCACAAGTTGCTCGAATTTGGTGGGATTGGTGGGGCTGTCCCAGCGGACGGCCGGGCTTGGCCGCAACAGGTGGCACCCATAGTGCACTGCGATGCGCATGCCCCAGAGGGGCTTGCTAACCATTTTCGCCAACGCGGCCGGTCCAAGGTCCTCACTCATCCACTCGACCATATGCCAGACATCGAGGTCGCCCTTGAGGGTAAGGTCGCATTCCGCCAGACGCTCGTTGATGCTTTGCTTCAATCTCCAGTCCTTGCTGAGTTCGGCGAGCACGGACTTGAAAGTGCTGTAGCACCCGTTACACGGGGTAAGTAGAGGAAGGCCCACACGTTCTGCCACGGCCAAGTTGCGGGCTGCGGTGAGGTAGTAGGCTTCTTCGTTCGCGGCCTTGACCAGGGTGGTTTCAGGACAGCAGGTAAAACCTGCGACGTCCACGATCTCCATGCCGAGCCTATGAAGCGCGATGCGCGTCGCCTTCTCTATGAAGGGGAAGCGCGCCGGAATGGTGCAGCCCCAAAATAGACTTAACTGCTTCACTTCATTCTCCACCGATTTTGTGTCGCCGAATATGCCGGCGGACATGCAAGAAGGATACCAGCGGCGTTGTCAATTGAGTTTATCCATAGGACCTAATAGACGGGGTTCCAATTATACTTCTGGACAAGCAAAATAGCGGACTTGCGATACCTCGGGGCCGCGTGGCATGCGGGCATGGGTTCGCATCTATTGAATTGTCAGGATACCAAGAATCCTGGCGTCAGTCCGGCTCAAAGGGCACGCCGAGGCTCTGTGGAGAGACGACCCTGAGGGAGCGGAGGATCTTCGCGAGAACCTTGCGGGATGGTTCGGGAAGGGCTGCGAGGACCCGTTCCACCCATTCCGCGTTCCCTATGTTTACAAGCAGAAGGGTGAGGATCATCAGCGGGAATGGTGCCACCTGGAGGACCTGTGACGGAATGCCTTGGAGGCTCGGCTGCAGGACAACGCTGAGCCACTGGAGCAGGCCAAAGAGGTATGCCCCGAGAGCTACGCGCACCGGGTTCCACGCGCCGAAGATGACGATGGCGAGGACGATCCAACCGAACCCGTCGAGCCCGGAAATCGTGCCTTTCCAGCCCGCCTTGACGCTCAGTGAGAACATCGGTCCCGCGAGACCCACCATGGCGCCACCGAGGGTCGTATAGGAATAACGGATGAGATTCACGCGGGCGCCGCGGGCGAACGCGGCTTCAGGGCGGTCGCCGACCGCGCGCAGGACCAATCCAGGCCGAGTGCGGTAGATCCACCACCAGGCGACGGCAATCATCACGAAGCTGAAATAGGTCATGAAGTCCTGCCGGAAGAACATGGTCCCCAGGACGGGGATGTCCTTCAGCAGGGGAATGGCCCAGGTGGAAAGGCGCGGTCCCTTGTCGCCCATAAACGGGTTGCCAAGAAAATAGGAAAGGTCGCGGCAGAAGAGCGCGAGCACGAACCCGATCGCGACCTGAGATTGTCTCAGCGTGATGCTGCCGAACGCGACGACAAGAGCGACGGCGGCTCCGATCACCATCCCAGCGAGGAACCCCAGAATGAGACTCCCCGTAGTCACCGCGACGACGAAACTTCCCATAGCCGAGAGCAGGATGGTGCCGTTTATGGAAAGGTTGATCACTCCCGCCCGCTCGGCGAAGGTTTCCCCGATGGTCGCGACCACGATCGGAGCGGCGGTTGCAAGCACTCCTGCCAGTCCAAGGACTAGAGTGGGGCCGTCCATCAAGCCTCCTCTGGCATCGGCGGGAGGAGTTCTCGGGTGATGGGGTTCTCCTGTGCGCTCGGACCTGCGGGGGGAGGCACCAGAGCTTTCATGCGGGCCCGCTTCATGTAGCGCTGTCGCGCCCCCTCCACGAGAAGGACGAGCAGCACCAACGCCCCTTGCAGGACGCCCGATAGGGTTGAATCGAGCTTGAGCACGATAGGCAACTGGATACTACCGATGTTCAGGGCCGCGAAGAATAACGCGACCGGCGCGACCCACACCGCTCGGTAAGCGATGAGCATGCCGATCATAAGCCCCAGGAAGCCGTAGCCGCTCGAGATCGACGGGATCAGTCGGTGGTACACACTGGTCACCTGGATGGCTCCGGCCAGACCGGCGAGCCCGCCGCAGAAGAGGAACGCCAGTAGCCCATATTGCCAGGTGGGAACGCCGAGCAAGAACGCCGCTCGACTGTTCTTGCCGACCGCTTTGAGCCGGAGGCCGAAATAGGTCCGCTCCAGCATTACATATACGAGGATCACCGCCAGGACGCCAAGAGCCAGGGACCAAAGGCTCAGCCGTAGGCCGGCTATCGTTGGAAGAGCGAACTTGTCCGGGAAAGGTTCGGTGCCACTCATGGATCCTATACCCGGGCGCTTCCAGGGCCCGAAGATGAGCCACAATGTGAGTGCGGTGGCAACATAGTTGAGGCCCAGTCCGCCGAATATCTCGTTCACTCCCCCGAACGTCTTGAGAACGCCCGCAAGCGCCGCCCAGAGCGCGCCGCCTATCACGCCGGCTACTATCGCCATCACGATGACGAGTGCGGGGGAGATGGACGTGTCCTGAAGCAGGCGGAGGACCCAGGTGGTCAGCACGGCGCCAAGGACTATCTGCCCCTCGACCCCGATGTTCCACAAGCCAGCCGCGAAGGTCACGAGGACTCCGGCCGCCGCGAGCAGCAGAGGGACCCAGGCAACGAGGACATTGGAGAAACTGGTTGTCGAGCCCACCGCTCCGAGGAAGATCTGCTTATAAGCCTCGAACGGAGGCGCTCCAGCCACGAGCAGGATGATGCTTGTGAGAAAGAAGGCCAAGACCAGTGCACCTACTTGCAGACCCGCGTTGATCCAAGTCTGGCGCGTGATGCGACCGCGCGATGCGACCTCCACGGGCTGAGGCAGGGGGAAGTCAGACACTGCTGCCTCCTATGAGTTGCCCCAACTCGTCGACGGTAGTCGAGGCCGCGTCCAGCGGGGCCGATATCTTGCCCGCGAAGAACACGAGAATGCGATCGCTGTAGCGCAGTAGCTCGTCCAGATCGCTGGACGTGAACAATATCGCTCCTCCGCTGTTGCACCGTTCTTTCAGTAGGCCCCACAGGTAGATGACCGACTCAATATCGAGTCCGCGAGTAGGATGTTCCAGGAGCATCAATTTGGCATCGGGCTTGACCAGTGCGAGCAACGCCCTTTGCTGATTGCCTCCGGACAGCGACTCAACGGCGTTCGCCGGCTTGCCGCGGATGTTGAACTCGGTTATGCGTTGCTCCGCGATTTGACGACCTCTGTCACGGTCGATGAAAATGCCCGGGTTCTTCTGAGTAAGCAGGAAATGATCGGTGAGGCTGAGACCGGCGACCAAGCCCTCTTCAAGACGCGCCGCGGGCACGTACGCCACGCCGCGTCTCTTGAAGTGACGGTATGGTTTGCCTGTGAGATCGTTGCCGCGGAGAGCGATTCTCCCCTCGACCGGGGGAACGAGGCCGGCACAGGCTTTCAACAGTAGGCTTTGGCCGCTTCCGTCCATGCCGGCCAATCCTATCGTCTCGTTTTCGCGGACTTGGAGGTCGAGGCCCTGGAGCCTTATGCGGGCTCGCTCGACCGAGAGGGATGTGAGTTCGAGAAGGGGATCACCCGGAGGGCATACCACCCGTTCTCCCGGCGTGACCTCGCGCTCGAACATCATGGTGACGAGATTCTTTACGCTGAAAGGAGGAATAGCTTCTCCAACCAGGCGTCCCTGCTTGAGGACAGCGATCCGGGTGCACAGATCCTGGACCTCCTCGAGCTTGTGGGAAACGAAGATCACCGTCTTGCCCTGTTGAGCGAGGCGGCGAAGTGTCGCGAATAGTTCCGCTTTCTGAGCAGCACTGATCCCGGTGGTGGGCTCGTCGAGAATAAGCACGCGGGCTCCGAGCCAGAGCAGGCGCATTAGCTCCAGTTGCTGTCTCTCGCTCACGGTAAGCGAACTTACGTCGGCCTTGAGATCGATGGAAAGCCCCAGCGACCGAGCGTGTGCGGCGACGGCGGATCCCGCCTCCGACCTCCGGGGAGCTATGCCCCCAGGGGCGCCGATAAGTAGGTTGTCGACCACTCTCATGGCAGGAAAATCGAGCGGGTCTTGGTGGAGCATGCCCACGCCGTGCTTGATCGCATCAGCGGGCGATCCGATCGCAACCTCACTGCCGTCGAGAAGGATCCGGCCACGATCGGCCGGCTGGAAGCCCGACAGGATCTTCATGAGAGTGCTCTTGCCGGCCCCGTTCTCACCGAGGACACCCTGAATGGTGCCGGCAGGGACGGAAAGAGTGACTCCGTCATTGGCCTTGACGGGACCGAAGTGCTTTCGGATGTCGACGAGCTGGACTTCCAACAATCCCTCTAACGCTCAGAGGACGCGGAAGGGGAGACCGCTTGGGTCTCCCCTTCCGCAATCCAACCTTTTGCCGCAGATGCAGCGACTACTTGGATACGCTCTGGCCTTCCATACCTTGAAGCAGCTGCGGGAGATACCAGATCTGCTGATCGGTCGCAGCTTCACCATCTTTGAGGTAGGCGGTGCCGTCTTGCAGATTAAGCGGCCCGCTCCAGAGGTTCAAGCCTCCCGCCAGCGACGCTACGAATTCGTCCACCTTGGCCGAGGCGTCGGCGGAGAGGCCTTCGCCTTTCTTGAAGCCCACGATCGACGTGTCGGGATTGTTGATGTCGGTCCAATCGGGGGCGAGCCACTGCCAGAAGCTGCTCCACTGCCCTTCGCGGGCCGCGGTTACGTATTCCAGGTAGGATGGACCCCAGTTGAAGTAGGGAACTCCAAGCGCGACCTTCGGTGCTTCGTCCAGCGCGCCGGCGAAGTCGTACGGAACCGCCCAGACCTGCTTGCCGGCCTGGGAAAGCTTGTTGGCTTCCACCAGGGCTTCAGTGGTGTCGATACCAGATACGACCACGTCGTATCCTTGGTTGAAGAAGTTGTCTGCGACCTGGGTGGGATCCGACGTGACACCAGGGATGTTGAACCAGAAGCCGATCCAGTTGACGCTGAACTTCAACTGAGCCGGGTCTCTGTGGAGGTAATTGACCCACGCGTATTTCGCACCGAGGTACACCGAGGAGGCGAGGCGGCGGGTCTCATCGTTGATCAGCGGCCCCAGATAGGCGATCTTGCCCGTCTTGGTTGTCATGGCGGCGGCTACGCCGGCGATCATCTTGCCGTATTCCATCTTGCCCATCACATCGCTGAGATTGGGCAGGGCTTGGTAGTCCTTGCCATCTTTCCATGCGCCGTCGCCGGAGGTGAACAGTACCGGAATATCGGGATGAGCTTTGGCGAATGCGTAGGCACCGTCCTTCATGTCATCCGACGTGAAGAAGATCATCTTGGCCCCTTGGTTCACCAGGTCCTCAGCGAGTTGCTCGGGGGTGGTGCCGGGACGGTCGGAGCTGTTGGCTTTGTCGACGTAGACCATCTTGGCGCCGGGGAGCTTGGATTCCACGTAGGTGCCGCCTTCATAGTTGGCCTGGCTCCATCCGTGGTCATTGTATGGACCGACAAAAAGCATGCCGAATACAAAGTCTTGAGCGGCGGTCTGGCCGGCGGTCGTGGTCGTGGACTCTACCGGAGCCGTGGTGGTCGAGGTAGTGGCAGCGGCAGCGGCCGTGGTGGTAGTCGTCGTCTCCTCTGACGATGATCCGCAGGCAGCCGCGAAAAGGGCCACAGCGAGGACGAGGACCACGAGCGCGCTGCAGAAGAACACGCGGCGGAATCGGGAAATGGGCATAAGGAAGAGCACCTCACACTTCTCGTTATTCTGTTTCAAAAAACCTACTGCATAGCTCAGTCGTTGGAGAATTGCACCGCGGCTGTTCGACCCCCTCCTTTCGCCACTTGATGCGCCATCGAGTACGACAACTAGAGATTCACGATCTTGAACTCATGGATCTCGCCGATCTCTAGACAGCGATCTATCGCCGCCTGCGGAACATCGTTGTCTACGCCGAGGAACATGATGGATTCCCTGCCCTCGGTCAGTGTGGCCGTCACCATTTTAGAGATATTCACCCCGAACTGGCCCATGATCGTCCCTACCCGCCCGATCACGCCGGGGACGTTGCTGTGAGGCACGTACGCAAGCCGGCCTTCGGGGGTGAGACTGATGGAGTAGTCACCGACCTGGACGATTCGAGGATACTTTCTCTCCAACACGGTACCGGCGATAACGAATTCCTGCCCGTCGCCTTCCGTGACGATCATGCGAATGAGATTTCGGTAGTCTCCGCTGTCGGAAGAAATGGTCTCGCGCACGTCGATGCCGTTTTGCTCTGCAATGAGTATCGCGTTCACGAAGTTGACCGTTCCGGAGGCCAAAATCCCCTCGAGGATTCCTTTGAGCGCAACGACGGAGAGGATCTTGGCGTCTTCCGGATCGTCGATTTCCTTCCCGGCGAACGCTACCTCCACGCGTTGCACGCTCTGTCGGCGGATCTGGCGGTAGAGGAGACCCATCTGCTCGGTCAGACGGATGAAGGCTCGAAGTTTGGCATACGACTCTTCGGACAGAGTGGGGATGTTAACCGCGTTCTTGACGATCTCTCCGCGAAGCCCGGCGATAACTTCGGAGACCACTTCGCTGCCCACCCTTTTCGACGCCTCAATGGTGGAAGCACCCAGGTGAGGCGTGCCGACCACGGTGTCTAACTCGTAAAGCGGGTGACTATCCTGGGGCTCTTTCACCCAGGTGTCGATGCCTATTGACGCGATATGCCCCGTCTTGAGGCCCTCATAGATGGCGTCCTCATTGTATAGGCCCCCCCGTGCACAGTTGACCATCCGCACCCCCGGCTTGGTGAGAGCGATTTGCGGCCCATCGATCATATTCCGGGTCTCTTTGTTGCGAGGGGTGTGAATGGTGATGAAATCGGACTCGGCCAGCAACTCCTCGAGGGTTTGCTTCCTCTCGACGTTGAGGTTCGCAAATCGGTTGTCGGCTGCGTAGGGGTCGTAGGCGATGACCCGCATGCTGAAACCTTTGGCCCGCTGCGAGACCAATCCGCCAATGCGCCCCAGCCCGATAATGCCCAAGGTCTTGCCGTACAACTCGCTGCCTTCGAACTGTTTACGGCCCCACTTGCCGCTCCTGATGAAGCGATCGGCCCAGGGGATGTTCCGACTGCTGGCGAGCAGGAGGCCCATGGTGTGTTCCGCCGCCGACACGATGTTGCTCTCCGGGGTGTTGCAAACGATAACGCCCCTTTGAGTGGCGTAGGGAACGTCGATGTTGTCTAGTCCCGAGCCGGCTCGTCCAACGACGCGGAGGTTCACGGCCGCATCTAGGAATTCCTTGTCGACGAGGGTCTCGCTACGGACGACGATCCCCTGGTATTCGGGTATGGTCGCACGCATCTCCTCGGGGCTGAGCTTGTATTTGATGTCCACTTGACAGGCCGCGGAAAGCTGCGTGATCGCATCTTCATCAAGAAGTTCTGCCACCAGAACCTTGGTATCTGGAAGGTGCTCCAACCCCGACCTCCATCGGCCTACGCCGCCCCAGGCATACGGACGTGATCCCCCACGAGGATCTAGGCTAACACACGGGGCAGGGGGCGTTCTACAGGCTCCGAGGTCCCACCTAAGACACGAGGCGGCGGGCCTGTGGCCCGCCGCCTCACAGCAGCTCGTCTTGCGTCCCCGCCTTGACTGCGGAGCGGGGAAGCGACCCCTCAGTAGTGCTGTTTCTCGACCGGGCGGCGCTCCGGCACGGTGACATGGGGGATGGTGCCCTCGTTCCACTCTTTGGAGACGTAAAGGGCGCAATAGCAGCTGCCATACTCGGCGACGTCCGGTTCGCGGTAATCGCACGGACAGGTGATGTCCCTGTCGGCTTCGCGATCCCCCGAGGCCAAGCGGCATGGGCAGCACATATAGCCGTAACGGTCCCTATTGGTGAGCAGACCGTTGATGAGATCCATTACCATCTGGCGATCGTGGCTGAAGAAGTAGCCCTTTGGTTCGTTCACCTTCTTCAGTCGTTCGTACATGTCCTCCGCGGTAATCATAGGCCCAAAGCCTCCAAGATCTCGAGTTCCCGATAGCCGATGATCACCTTGTCGCCGATTAATAGGGTGGGGAAAGCACACTGCGGGTTGACTTTGCGCACGTCGTCCAGAACCTTGCTCATCTCATCCTTGGGCAGAAGGTCGACGTCGATGAAGTCGTACTTGACGCCGTGCTCGTCCAACAATCTTTTTGTGTTCTTGCAGTGCCCGCAAGTGCTGAGTGCGTAGAGGAAGACTTTCGGCTGATCCATGTGCACGCCTTTCTAGCGTAACCGGCGCGACAGCGCCCGAACAATTGGTCTGTTTTCCTAGCTACCCCATCTACAAGAGGACTATTCCTCATCGCGGTGGCCGGTCTAAAAGGGACGGCAACTACAGTGGCCTGGACGAAAAAGGGCTATCGCAGGGTGCCCCGTAGAAGCCTGCGTCTGAGGAGGTCCAACGCGGCAAGTGCCGCGCGTTCCCGCACCTGGTCTCGTCTTCCCCAGAGCCGCAGTTGCTCGACTTCGGCCACGCCGTTCACCGTGCTGCCCAGGTACACGAGGCCCACGGGCTTTTCTTCGGTTCCGCCGCCCGGACCGGCAACGCCGGTGGTGGAGAGGCTGCAGTCACTGCCCAGCAAAGTTGCCGCGCCCACGGCCATAGCCTCGGCCACTTCGGCACTTACGGCTCCGTGCTCAATCAGAAGACCCTCCTCGACGCCCAGGATTCGCGTCTTGGCATCGTTGCCGTAGGAAATGATCCCGCCCAGGAAGTAGTCGCTGCTTCCAGGAACGTCGGTGATGCGTTTGCCCAACTGTCCTCCGGTGCAGGACTCCGCCACCGCGAGACTCAGCCCGGTCCCTCGGAGCAAATGGCCCACTATCTCCGGAAGACCTTCACAGTCGACCCCCAGCACCCGATCGCCCAGCAGTTCGACTATGCGGGCCTGCGTTGCCTCGAGTGCCGCCATCCCCTCGGGGGAATCAACCGCTCGTAGGATCACTGAAAGCCCGTCCACTTTTGCCCGGGTGCCTATGTCCACAAGAGAGCCGCGCCAATCGAACTCGGTCATCATGTCCGCCACCGAGGATTCGCCGATGCCGAACGTACGGATACGTCGTACCACGTAACTTTGGCCTTCGAACGACTTCGCCAGAGCCCGCGCCAGCGGCTCGACGGTCTTGGTCCACATCTCCTCAAGCTCCCACGGGACCCCGGGCAGGGCGGCAATCAGGGTGGGGCCGTGCTGGATGGTGAAGCCAGGCGCGGTGCCTGATATCGGGATGGGGGTGGCGCCCCGGGGAAGCAGCGCTTGTTTGCGGTTGCTATCTCCCATCACATAGCCGCGGGAGGCAAACTTCTCTCGGACCTTCTCCAGGAGGTCTTCGTGGAACTCGAGTGGGACGTCGAGGGCCTTCGCCACGGCTTCCCGAGTGAGATCGTCCTCGGTGGGGCCGAGACCACCCGAAAGGATAAGCACCAAAGGCTCCCGGGTCAGGCTTTCTCTGACGGCCGAGGAGATATCTTCCAGATCGTCGGCGACGCAGAGCGCACGGGTGCTGAATATGCCCAGATCGAGGAGCTTCTCTCCCAGATACAACTGGTTCGTATTGAGGGCGTCTCCCCGCAACAATTCGTCACCAGAAAATATCATCTCGCCGTTGCTGGCCATCTCCCGCTCCAATCTTTCGCTGTCGCCACGAGGGGCGGATGCCGCTCCCCGCCGCGTTGCCTTCACAATAGTCGACCTGGCGTGTATCATACCGTTCCAATCCGGTTCCAGGCTGAGAGCTAGGACCGGGCTCAGGCGACCGAACGCTTTGATGGAGATTGATTAGATGAGCAACCAGGAGAAACGAGCGAGCAAACGGGGTATTTTTGTCCCCCGCACAGGCTTGGCCGGCTCCCGGGTCCACCATCGCTGCACGGGTTCTTCTCGCGGCTGGCAGTCCCTCTGGTTCTAGCCCCTCGCTTCGAGCGGGGGGCGCCTTCAGCGGCCTGGTGATGCGGCATTCACCCTGGCCTTCGCGCGACGCGGCTACGCGTCATCCGGCTGGCAAGTGACCACACAAGGGGATACTGCGATGCAAGATCTAGTCGACAAGGTTAAGTTTGATTCTCGAGGCCTCGTACCCTGCGTCGTCCAGGATTGGGACAGCGGACAGGTCTTGATGCTCGCCTATATGAACGAGGAATCGCTCAAAAAGACCTTGGAGACCGGGCTTACCTGGTTCTTCAGCCGCTCCCGCAATGAACTGTGGAACAAAGGCGGCACCTCCGGTCACGTTCAGAAGGTCCGGGAGCTGCGCTTCGACTGCGATGGCGATACTCTGCTCGCGATCGTCGAGCAGACCGGTGTTGCCTGCCACACCGGTGATTTCACCTGCTTCGACTCCCGATGGCTCAGCTCTCCAACCGGAGAGCAGCCCGCGTTTCTCGCTCGTCGAGAAGGGTAGGCGGCCATGACATCCGGCGGAATCAGCACCGCGCCTTCTCTCGACGAGGCGGGGGCGCTCAGCGCTAGCTATAACGTTATCCCCATCACCCACCAGTTCCTGGACGACACGGAGACCCCGGTTTCGGCTTTCCTGAAACTGCGCCAGCCAGCGGGATGCTTCCTGCTGGAGAGCGCGGAGCAGGGTCTGCGGCAAGGGCGCTACTCCTTCCTGGGTATCAAGGCCTGGGAGAGTATCCGGCTTGCCGGCGACCGGCTGACCGTCCGGCGCGGAGGAGTCGACGCACACCATGACCTAAGGGAGCGCGGCGGCGATCCCTTTGCCTTCATGGCCAACCATCTCGACCAGTATCGCGTGCCGCCGCTGGAGGGGCTGCCCCCGTTTGTGGGAGGGGCGGTCGGCTACTTTGGATACGACTGTGTTCGCCATGTGGAGCGGCTTCCCAACGCTCCGCACGACGATCTGGGCCTTCCCGACATGGCCTTCCTCCTCACCGACGTCATTGTGATTTTCGATCACCTGCGCCATACCATTACACTTCTCACCAACATCTTTCGGGATGAAGAGCCCCACTTCGAGAAGGCTTATCGAGCGACGGCGGCACGCTTGGGGGAGGTGAAGCGCCGTCTTCGGGCACCCATCCCTGCTCCCAACTGGAGTCTGGGGAGGGCGAACGCGCTTGAAGCTCCTGTGACATCCGGTTTCGAGAAGGCACGCTTTTTGAAAGCGGTCGAACGGGCGAGGGAGTACATCCACGCCGGCGACGCGTTCCAGGTAGTGTTGTCACAGCGTTTCGAACGCCCGGTGAACGTGAGCGGCTTCTCGATCTACCGTGGACTTCGGGCGGTAAATCCGAGTCCCTACATGTACTACATGTCCTTCCGCGATTTCGAGGTGGTGGGATCCAGTCCCGAGCCTCTCGTGACCGTGGCCGACGGCAAAGCGGAAACCCGTCCGATCGCGGGCACGCGGCCGCGTGGAGCTGACCCCGAACAGGACGCGGTTCTTGCCGAGGAGATGCTCACCGACGAGAAGGAGCGGGCCGAGCACCTCATGCTGGTCGACCTCGGGCGCAACGACCTCGGGCGCGTGAGCAAGCCGGGTACCGTGAAAGTGGACGAGTTTATGGAGATTGAGCGGTACAGCCATGTCATGCACATGGTTTCGTCTGTGAAGGGCGACTTGGCCGCCGGCGTCACTGCCACAGACGCTCTGAGGGCGGTGTTTCCCGCAGGGACCGTGTCCGGTGCGCCGAAAGTGCGGGCCATGGAGATAATCGACGAGTTGGAGCCCACCCGAAGGGGACCATATGCCGGAGCCATCGGCTACATGAGCTACTCGGGTGACCTGGACTCATGCATCTACATTCGCACCATTTTGGTGCGGGACGGCCGGGCTTACGTCCAGGCGGGCGCCGGCATCGTGGCGGATTCCGACCCTGAATTCGAGTACGCGGAGACCGTCAATAAGGCCAGGGCTCAGTTTCGGGCTATCGAAGTTGCGGCCGCTCAAGAGGACTGGGAGTGACTCATGATGATGACGGTGGGTGCAAGCAATATAAGGCTCAAGCAAAGCTTTAATTTCATCGGGGAACGTGAGTCGTATCCGGCCCCAGGGCTGGACGATCTTCGCATCCTGGTGGTGGACAACTACGACTCTTTCACCTACAACCTCGTCCAATATCTGGCCGAGATCTCGGCTGCCGAGGTGAGGGTGTTCCGCAACGATCAGATTTCAGTGCGCGGTTTGCGCGAGGAATACCCCACCCACGTTGTCGTGTCGCCGGGCCCCTGCACCCCCGATGAGGCCGGCATCAGCGTGGAGGCCATCGCCGCTCTTGGAGGAGAGTGTCCGATACTCGGCGTTTGTCTGGGACACCAGTCCATCGGGCAGGTCTATGGTGGCCAGGTGGTTCGCGGTGAAGCCCCGGTGCACGGAAAGACCTCCATGATCCATCACGATGGCCGTACGATCTTCGCCGAACTTCCCGATCCGTTCGTGGCCACCCGCTACCATTCGCTCGTGCTGCTCCCCGAACTATCTCCCTCCCTGGAGCGTTCCGCCTGGACCGACGACGGAGTGGTCATGGCCGTGCGCCATCGGGAGTTTGTGGTGGAGGGAGCGCAGTTCCATCCGGAGAGTCTGCTGACGGTGGTGGGCAAGGAGTTGCTGACGAACTTCCTCAGGCGACGTGAAGCCAGATGGGACGAGCGATGAACTCACCCAGCGTGAATGCGGTCGGTGGCGCCTCCTCGCTGACCGCACATCCCGCATTCGTGGAAATCCTGAAGCGGCTCGCCGAGAAACGGGAACTGACGCGCGCGGAGGCGGCGTTCTCCCTTGAGCAGATCGTGGGCGGAACCGTGGGTGAGGCGCAGGCGGCTGCGTTCCTTATGGGGTTGCGGGTGAAGGGAGAGACCGCGACCGAGATTGCCGGTCTGGTCGATGGAATGCGCAGCGTCGCGGTGCGAGTCCATACAGACGAGCCGCAGTCGCTTCTTGACATCGTAGGCACCGGGGGCGACGACTTGGGGACGTTCAACATTTCCACCACGGCGATGTTCGTGGCCGCGGGCGCGGGGGCGAAGGTCGCCAAGCACGGCAATCGCGCGGCGAGTTCACGCTGTGGGTCGGCCGACGTTCTCGAAGCGCTGGGCGTGCGGATCGACCTGGGTCCGGAGGATGTCGCGACATGCATCGACAGGACGGGCATCGGCTTTATGCTTGCCGCGATCTACCATCCTGCAGCGGGCAAGGTCGCGCCGGTAAGGCGGGCACTGGGCGTGCGCACTGTCTTCAACTTCCTGGGCCCACTCACCAATCCGGCCGCGGCCGGCAGGCAGTTGATGGGCGTGAGTTCCGCCGATCATCTCGAAGTGCTGGCTGGCGCACTCGCCCGTGGAGGCTCGACGCATGCTTTCCTCGTGCATGGACATGACGGGATGGATGAGATCTCGATGACGGCACCCACCACCGTTGTGGAGGTGATCTCGGGCCGTGTGGGGAAGTCGTACATAATAGAGCCCGAGACTCTGGGGCTGGTTCGGTGTGAGATCGGAGATCTCGCGGGTGGAGACCCTGTCGACAATGCCCTCCTCACCCGCAAAGTACTCGACGGTCTCCGGGGAGGGCCACGAGATGCGGTGCTCGCGAACGCGGGGGCCGCACTCTACGTCGCTGGGAAGGCCCGCTCCACAGAGGAAGGTGTCGGACTTGCGCGGGCGTCGATAGACTCTGGCCGGGCCGCCCGCGCTTTGGACGGTCTTGTCGAGATCACAAACATGCTGGCAGAGGCAAAGCGATGAAGGGAGCCGACACCGCCGCGAACGAAAGCGGGGCGACTTACCTCGACCGCATTGTCCCTGCCGTGCGTCGTCGACTCGAGGAGAGGAAACGGGCGCTCCCGCTTTCAGCGCTTCGGGCCAGCCTGCCCTCCGATCTACGGCCCTCGTTCGCGGAGGCGGTCGGCCGGCCCGGCATGTCGCTCATAGCCGAGGTCAAGCGGGCGTCGCCCAGCAAGGGTCCCATTCGGCCTCATCTCCAAGTTTCGTCTCTCGTGAGGGCATACGAGGACGCGGGTGCTCGGGCTATTTCGGTGCTCACTGAGCAAGATTTCTTCTTGGGATCACTCGAGGATCTTCGTGACGCGGTCGCCGCGACTGCGCTCCCGGTTCTTCGCAAGGACTTCATACTGGACCCGTACCAAGTGTTCGAAGCGCGCGCCGCGGGGGCATCGGCCGTGCTGCTCATCGCCGCGCTCCTCGTTGATCCGGTGCTGGCGGAGTTGATTGGCCTCGCTCACGATCTGGATCTGGGGGTGCTCTTGGAGGTGCACGATGAAAGTGAGGCGGCACGCGCCCTCCAATTTCCCGGCGTGATCATCGGGGTGAACAACAGGGATCTGAGGACCTTCAATGTCTCGGTGCAGACCACCGTCGGGTTAGCAGGCCTCGTGCCGCGGGACCGTCTGCTGGTAGGGGAGAGCGGGATCTGCTCGAATGAAGATGTGCGCACCCTGGAGGCCCACGGGGTTGACGGAGTGCTGGTAGGGGAAACTCTCTTGCGGAGTCCCGACGTGCAGGCAGTTATAAGCGCTCTGATGCAGCCAGGCCGCTCGGGGTTCAGAGTGATGGACGAGACACAGAAACGGGAGGACTGATGATCAAATCGCTGTTGGTTGCCGTGGATTCCTCGGAGTACTCAAGATCGGCTTTGCAGCACGCTTTGGCTCTCGCCGGGCCGTACGGAGCCGGGCTTACCGGTCTCTACGTCCTCGACATCCGATTTCTCGAGATGCCTCCCTACCTGGAGATCGCCGATACTTTTGAGCACGTGCCGTCAACTATTCTCCCGTTGGACATGCTCGAGAAGTATCGGGAGAAGAGTGAGCGGGCTCTGGGCGATTTCCGCGAGACTGTCGAGAAGGCTGGAATGAAGGCTGAAACCCGCACCGAGGAGGGAGTCCCCAGCCAGGTGATTTCGGAGCTGGCGGGCGCGTACGACCTCGTGGTCATGGGCAAGAGGGGGGAGCATGCCAAGTGGGGCAAAGATCTCCTCGGTTCGACTGTGGAGAGCGTCGTTCGCCAATGCGGCACGCCTGTTCTTCTCGCGGAAAGGTCGGCTCGGCCGCTCAAGAAGATGATGGTGATGTTCGACGGCAGCGTCCCCGCCGAACGAGCGCTGAAGCTGGCGGCGGACGTGGCCGCGCGCGTCTCGGCCGAGATGAGGGTTCTCACCGTGGACGACGACGCGGAAAAAGGTAAAGCGGTGCAGCGGGAAGCCAGGACTTACCTCGAATCCGCCGGTCTGACCGCGACGTACGTGCGGGAATCCGGCCGGGCTGCCAAAGTTGCCATCAGCATGCTGCACGACGATCCCGTGGACCTTGTGGTCGCTGGGATGCAAGGCCATTCGGCCCTGCATGATTTGATTCTGGGAAGCACAGCGGAGCATGTCATGCGCGCCGTCTCGCTCCCGGTGCTGTTGGTGCCGTGAGCGCACGCAGTCACAGAGTGAGGGCGTTGACGGCTGAGGGCCTGAAGGAACTCGCACCCGCCGAGCTCTCCGGCGATTTGAAGGCCCTCTGCGGGCCGGACGGCCCAGTCATCTGGATCCACGCCGAGCCCAGCCCCTCGGTGGTGCAGGCTCTTGACGACATGGGCCTGAACGAGATAGCCGTCAAGAGCCTGCGCGATGGGCCGGAGCGACCTCGCGTAGAGGAGTTTGCCGACCACCTGTATATCTCGCTCTTTTCGTCCGACAAGCCGATCGCCCGCAGAGCGGTGGAGCGAAGGCCGGCGGACGGAGACGCGCCGGCGCCGGAGACGGACGAAGCGATGCCGCGTCTGCGTGAGTTGCGCCTATTCCTGAGCCCGCGATGGATCATCTCTGTGGGAGATATCGCCTCCAGCGAATACGACGTCCTGGTGGAGCGGATGAAACGGCAAGTCTTTTCTCGGGGAAGGGGTCCGAGCTTCATCGCATACCACATATGCGAGTGGCTCGTGGAGAGTCTGCAGCCCACCCTGGAACGGCTTGACGACCGTATCGACGGCTTGGAGGATCAGGTGGTCCTGACTACCGGCGAAGCTCCCATGCACGAACTGTTCGGGCTCAAGCGCGATCTCGTGGATCTTCGCCGCCGCGTGGCCCCTCTCCGCGACGTTATGCAGAGACTGGGGTCGCACGGGGTCCTTTTCGTGGAGCCCGAGGCTGAGGTCTATTTTAGGGACGTGCACGACGACGTCATGCGCGCGATCGAGCTTCTGGATACCTACCGCGACATCTTGTCCTCTGCGCTGGATCTGCATCTGTCCAGTGTCTCCAACCGCCTCAACGTGGTCATGAAGCAACTGACGGTGGTGGCCACGATGTTCATGCCGCTCTCTTTCATCGTCGGGTTATTCGGGGTGAATTTCACCCGCATGCCTTTCGGGAGCCTTGTCTGGTTCGTGCTCATGTTCGTGCTCATGTTCCTGTCAGTGATAGCGATGATGGTCTACAGCTGGAAGAAGAGGTGAAGGGGAGCCGGACAAGGGATGCCACCGGCCGAGCGCCAACGGAGAGCGCCGACTTGCCTCTGGGGCCGGCCGTCAAGATCTGCGGTCTCACTCGCGCGGAAGATGTCCGGGTTGCCGCGGACGCGGGAGCGTGGGCAGTGGGTTTCGTGTTTGCCCCGAGTCCCCGGCAGGTGACGGCGGAGCAGGCCGAGGCGCTCGTGGCCGAGGCGCGGCGATCCCAGTCCTTTTTCGGGGCCGGGGCGTTGACCGTGGGCGTCTTCGGAGACGGCTCAGCGGAGGAGATAGCCCGGATCGTGGACACCGTCGGCTTGGATGCCGTGCAACTGCACGGTCGGCTAGGAGCGACCGCCGCCCAAGTTCGCGGCGCGCTCGCGGGGTCGACACGGCTGGTCGCCCGTAGGGCTCGGACGATCGAGACGGTCATGGTGATCAACGCCGTCGCGGTCGAGCTGGACGGCGACGATCCGGAGGAATTACGGAGGCGAATCGCGACGGCGAGGGCTGGGGCCGATGCGGTGTTGCTTGATTCGAGCAGCCGCGGACGGTTTGGAGGATTGGGGGTGCCATTCCCGTGGGACCTGCCGCCCGGCGCGACCGATGGGGGCCCGTTTCTGGTCGCCGGCGGCATCAGTCCCGACAACGCGTGCGAGGCGCTATTGCGTTCAGGCGCGTGGGGGGTGGACGTTTCGAGCGGGGTGGAGTCGAGCCCCGGGGTGAAAAGCGCGGAGGCCATCAGAAGACTTTTCGAAGTGGTGAACGACGTCCGCCGCCGGCGCGAGACCGGCTTGGTGGATGCCCGATTGGAAGGAACGACATAGTGACCGTGACGCGCAGGTTCGGCCCGTATGGGGGTCGGTACGTACCCGAGACCTTGGTTTCGGCGTTGGAAGAACTTGATGAGGCATACGATCGGTACCGCGATGATCCGGCTTTCTTGGCCGAACTCAAAGAGTTGCAAACCGACTATGCGGGGCGGCCCACGCCTCTGTTCCGGGCCCGGCGCCTGTCGGACGCGGTGGGCTGCAGGGTTTATCTCAAACGGGAAGACCTGGCCCACACCGGCGCTCACAAGATCAACAACACCCTGGGTCAGATTCTTTTGGCTCGGCGGATGGGCAAGAAGAGGATCATCGCCGAGACCGGAGCCGGTCAGCATGGGGTGGCTACGGCCACAGTGGCGGCGCTCTTCGGGCTCGAGTGCCACGTCTACATGGGCCAGGAAGACATCCGTCGACAGGAACTCAACGTGTTTCGGATGCGGCTGCTTGGCGCCGAGGTTCTGCCCGTGACCTCGGGAAGCGGGACCCTCAAGGACGCGACTAACGAGGCCATCCGGGATTGGGTGACCAACGTGGAAAACACTCATTACATAATCGGATCGGTGGTCGGTCCCGCTCCCTATCCGACCATGGTGCGAGACTTTCAGGCCGTCATCGGGCAGGAGACCCGAAAGCAGGTGCTCGAGAAGGAGGGCCGTGTGCCGGACGGCGTAGTGGCTTGTGTGGGCGCGGGCAGCAACGCCATAGGTATCTTCCACGAATTTCGGGATGAACCTCGGGTGAGGCTGGTCGGGGTGGAGGCGGGAGGTCTAGGGCTTGACTCCGGCAAGCATGGCGCCTCGCTGGCGCGCGGAGTGGGGGGGATCCTGCACGGCTCGTACTCATATGTGCTGCAGGACGAGGACGGGCAGATCCAGGAAGCCCACTCGGTGGCCGCCGGGCTCGACTATCCCTCGGTGGGGCCCGAGCATGCCTTCCTCAAGGACTCGGGGCGCGTAGAGTATTCCAGCGCCACGGACGACGAGGCGCTGGCAGCATTTCAAGCGCTGTCGCGACTGGAGGGGATCATTCCAGCCCTCGAGAGTTCTCACGCTGTCGCCTACATGATGCGCGGGGGGCACGGGTTTGGGGAGAGCGACGTGGTGGTGCTCAATCTCTCGGGAAGGGGCGACAAGGACGTGTACAGCGTGGCTGAGAGACTGGGGGTTCGGTCGTGATGCAGAGCGACAATCGTGCACAGGTGGCGGGGCCATCACTTTCCCAGCTCTTCTCGGCCGCCGGCCGGGCTCTTCTGATGCCGTACGCCGTAGGGGGATATCCCGACCTCGAGTCCTGTTCCAAGGTCCTGCGGGCGTACCGCGACGCCGGGGCGGATCTCATCGAGATAGGCATTCCGTTCTCGGATCCTCTCGCCGATGGGCCTGTGATCCAGGCGGCCTCGACAGTGGCGCTCAGCCGGGGCGTTCGCCCTGGAAACGTGCTCGATCTGGCAGCCGAGGCGGCCTCCGAGGGCGCCCGGGTCGTCCTGCTGAGCTATCTCAACATCATTCTTGCTTTCGGTCCCGCGAGGTTCTTCGCCAGGTGCCGGGAGTGTGGAGTCTTGGGTGTGGTCGTTCCGGATCTACCTGTGGAAGAAGCGGGCGAGCTCCAGGCCACTGCCAGGGAGTCATCGGTCGATGTGATCCTGTTGGTGGCTCCCACCACGAGCGACGCCCGGCTGGCTCGCATCGCGGCTGCCGCCTCCGGATTCATCTACTGCGTGTCAACTACGGGCGTCACGGGAGCACGAGCGACCTTGCGTGCCGACCTACCGGCCTTCATCAGTAGGGTCCGGCAGCACACGGACCTACCATTAGCGGTGGGGTTCGGCGTGTCCACCATCGATCAGGTGGCCGCCGTTGCCGCCCAGGCCGACGGCGTGATCATTGGCAGTGCCCTCGTCGACATGGTGGCCAGAAGTGCGGACATCGACGCGGCCGTCACCGATATGAAGAATTATCTGATAGCAGCAAAAGCAGCTGTGATGAGAAGCCGGAAGAGCTGAGTGGAGCGACGCCGGAGGGCCGGAAGGAAAGAGCCGATCGGCTCTCTACTGGTTGAGAAGGATCCCTTCCCGTTCCAGATATTCCTTGAGAGCCTGGGGCCGGACTCCGTACAGCCCGGAGAGATAGGCGAGATCGTCCTTACGAATGGTCAACATCTCGCGGGACGGGTCGTTGCGCAACTGACGAAGGAACCCCAGGTAGGTCTCGAGAGGCCGTCGCTCCTCGGGAGCAAGGCGCTCCAAACTTTCGAGGCGGATGCGAAGGGGGCCATTCCTTGTTAGTGTGCGCTGGAACTCGGGGTCGTCCTCAATATCGAGAATGGACATGGGGGATTGTCCGTAGATGGCGGCGAGTTCGTAGAGACGCTCTAGGCTAAGGCTCCGTTTGCCTCGTTCGTAGGCGCTGAGCGTAGACACCACGAACGACCCACCGGAGCGTTCGCAGACTTCCTGGAGACTGAAACCGCGGTCCTGCCTGAGCCGGCGCAGCTTCTCACCTACCAGTTCGACGTAGCGTCTTTCTCTCTCTTCGTGTTCTTCTTCCATATCCCAAAAATTGTAGCAGTCTCACGACAACGAAACTACACAAACGGCACGATTCTGATTCCGCAACAGTACGCATAACGCGGCGTTCGGTGTTGTGCCTGTTCGAGTGATTCGCGACGGCCCGACGAATTCCTTTACGCGTGCCAGGGCCTAACCCCAGGGGCGCGACTCGTCCAAGCGATCGTGAGTGTGCATGGTCGTCCCGGTTGGAGCCGCACGAGTGATGATGCCGAAGGCGGGGATCGAACCCGCACGAGGTGTGAGCCTCACTGGAGTTTGAGTCCAGCGCGTCTGCCAGTTCCGCCACTTCGGCCTGAAAAGCGCTTCCGCGGGGCGGTAATAAGGCCCGGGAAGGGCCGCTCTGGGCCGGAAGCCCGGAGCGAACGGTGCCATTATAATCGATGCCACGGTTCCAGTGTGGGCGGGATGAGGGTTGACGGTCGTTGACCAACGCCTTTCTTGTACCAGTATCGATGGTGTAGAGTTGTAATGTCTAAGTCGACTGGTGCTTTGCCGAGTGAAGCCGCGGCCCGTTGTTCAGGGTCGTCATCCTTCAAGAGTCCGTACATCTCCGACCGAGATGCTCCACGGACCGGGTGGGTCAGACACGATTACGCGGAGGTCAACGTATGGAGAAACTCATCATCACCGTAGCCACCACGGGGGCCATGACGACCAAGGAGAACACACCGCACCTGGCTACAACTCCCCAAGAAATCGCCGACGAGGTCTACATGGCCTATCAGGCGGGCGCGTCGGTCGCTCACATCCACGTGCGTACCGATGAGGGCAAGGCTACGATGGACCTGCAGAAGTTTCGGGAGACCGTCGCCCTGGTCCGCGAGAAGTGCGACATCATCATCAATATGACCAGCTCCGGTGGCTTGGGCTTTTCCGACGAAGAGCGCATCGCTCCCCACGTCGAACTCAAGCCCGACATGGGCACCTTCGACGCCGGCTCGATGAACTTCTACGACGGCATCTTTCTCAATCCGCCTGAGTTTCTGAGGAAGCTGGGTAAGGCCTACATCGACAACGGCATCAAGCCCGAGGTTGAAGTTTTCGATGCCGGCATGATCTGGAATGCGAAGCGCTTGATGAAGGAAGGCTTCCTACAGGCGCCGGTTCACTTCCAGTGCTGCTTGCACGTCGCCGGTGGCATGGAGGGCTCACCCAAGAACCTCTTGCGTCTGGTTGAAGATCTGCCCTCTGGTTCCACCTGGTCGGCGTTCGGCTGCGGCGCCAGCGCTCTAGCGATTTCTACGATGGCTATCCACATGGGCGGTCACGTCCGGGTGGGAATGGAAGACAACGTGTATCTGAACAAGGATGAACTTGCGGTTCACAACTACGAGTTCGTCGAACGTGTCCAGCGGTTGGCTAAGGAATTCCGCCGCCCGGTGGCCAATGTGGCGGAGGCCCGGCAGATTCTGAGCCTGCCCCCCAAGAAGTAGCGACTACGGAGCGGCCCGGCGAACGCCCGGCCGCTCAATCTCTTGTCATGGGAAACCGTCCCGCTACGACTTTGAAGTAGTGTCATTGCGGGTCTACGGCGGTATCGAATCGGAAAGGAATGAGGAGAGTATGAGTGCACCCGTAGCTTTGAGCCAAGAACAGATCGCGAAACTGTACGACCTCACTGGCAAAGTGGCCGTCATCACAGGCGGCGCCGGCTTCTTGGGTCACGCGGCGGCCAGAGGACTTGCTGCCTATGGAGCCGACATCGTTGTGACGAGCCGCTCGATCAGCAGCCTCGAAGCTGTTGCCACCGAGATCGAAGGCTTGGGCCGCAAAGCCCTGCCTATCTCGTGCGACGTCACCGATGAGGAAAGCACGCAGGCCATGGTCGACAAGGTGATGGCCGAGTTCGGTCACATCGACATCCTGGTTACCGCGGCGGGCATCGCCAACCGGTTCCCGGCTGAGGAATTCCCGGTATCGGAGTTTGAGCGCATCATGACGGCCAACGTCACCGGCACCTTCTTGAGCGCGCAGAGGGTCGGCCAGCAGATGATCAAGCAGGGTCACGGCAAAATCATCACCATCGGTTCGGTCCGCGGCTTCCTCGGCCATCCCGGCGGCTACGCTGCGTACGGAACCACCAAGGGTGCGGTCCATCTCATGACCATGCAACTGGCCACTGAGTGGGCGAAATACCAGATCAACGTGAACTGCATAGCTCCCTGCATCTTCTGGACGCCGCTGACGCAGCAGGTCCTCGAGGACGAGAAGCTCAAGCAGATTTTCATGTCGAGGATCCCGTGGGGTCGTGCAGCTGTTCCCGACGATATGATCGGCCCCGTAGTGTTCTTGTCGAGCGCGGCAGCGGACTTCATCACCGGCGTCATCCTCCCGGTCGACGGCGGCAGCGTCGCAGGCTAGAGCTGGGCGGAACTATCACCGGACTGGAGAACCAGATGGAGTCGTCCAAGAATATGTCCGACGAGCAGGTTGCCGCCTTCTTCGACCTCAAGGGGAAGGTGGTCCTGATCACCGGGGGAGGCGGAGCACTTGGCGGCGCGCTCGCCAGAGGTCTAGCCATCCGCGGGGCGGACATCGCTTTGGGCGATTTCTCGACGGTCGCGATGGAGCCTGTAGCCGAAGAGGTGAAGGCTCGGGGTCGAAGGACCCTGGCTATCGCGTGCGATGTCGTCGATGAGACCAGTGTGGAGAGCATGGTCGACCAGGTGGTCGAGGAATTCGGCCACCTGGACGTCCTTATCACTGCGGCCGGCATCGCGAACCGCATTCCCACGGAGAAGATGCCCGTGGGAGAATGGCAGCGGATCATGGACGTGAACGTCCGCGGCACGTTCCTCAGTTGTCAGAAGGCCGGCATCCAGATGATCGAGCAGGGCGGCGGCAAAATAATCACCATTGGGTCCGTCCGCGGCTTTCAAGGCAACCCGGGCGGCTACTCGGGTTACACGACGTCCAAGGCTGCCGTCCATGGGCTCACCAAGCAATTGGCGACCGAATGGGCCAAGTACAACATCAACGTGAACTCGATTGCTCCGGCCCTCTTCCAGACCCCGCTCACCAAGCAGGTTTTGGAGGATCCGGAACTCTACGCCTTCCACATGACTCGGATTCCCTTGGGCCGGATAGCTGTTCCCGATGATTTCGTCGGAGCCGCGATCTTCCTCGCGTCCGACGCATCCGACTTCATGACCGGCGCAATTCTGAATGTAGACGGAGGCTGGATCGCATCGTGAAAAAAGTAGAAGATGTCAAAAGAATAGCCATCATCGGCGGGGGGATGATGGGACACGGCTGCGCCCAGGTCTTTGCGGCCGCTGGCTATGACGTCGCTCTCATGAGCCGCAAAGAAACCACCCTGGCAAAAGCGATGGAGACCATTGCCAAGGATCTCGCCTTTCTCGCCGACCGCGGAGTTGGTCGTGTCGAGGACATCGAGCCCACCATCGCTCGGATTACCCCCACCCAGAGTTACGAAGAGGCTGTTGTCGGCTCGGACTTCGTTCTCGAGTGCGCCGTCGAAGATATGGGCCTGAAGCAAGAGCTTTTCTCGCAACTCGACAAGATGGCTGAACCTGACACGGTTCTCGCGACAAATACGTCGGTCATGAGCATCACGGAGATCGCCAGCAAGTCCGAGGGCAAGTACCGCATTCTCGGTACCCACTGGTGGAACCCCCCTTACCTCATTCCGTTGATCGAAGTGGTGAGGACCGTGGATGTCGCCGACTGGGTCGTCGACTTCACCATGGGTCTTATGAAGGCCGCGGGTAAGCATCCCATCGACTGCAAGAAAGATGTGCCCGGGTTCGTCGCGAACCGTCTGCAGCACGCTCTGTGGCGCGAGGCGATCTCGATCGTCGAGCGGGGGATCGCCGATCCCGCGACGGTCGATGAAAGCCTCAAATTTGGTCCTGGACTCAGGCTCCCAATCCTGGCGCCGCTTGAGAACTCCGACATGGTGGGGGCCGATCTGACGCTGGCTATCCACAGCTACGTCCTCAAGCACCTCGAGGACAGCCATGAGCCCTCACCGCTTCTGCGCGAGATGGTGGAGAAGAACGAGTTGGGTTTCAAGACCGGCAAGGGCTTCTACGAGTGGACCCCGGAAACCATGAAAGCCACGCGGGACCGTTTGCTGGACTACCTGGCCCGCGTAGCCGCGCAGGCGAAGGCCTAGGTCCAGGAGCAAGAGGAACGGTTTGGTAGGCGGCCTCGGCGCAGTTGCGTCGGGGCCGCCTTTTTTGGATGAAACGAGCAGCGGACAGACCCCGGCACGTTCCAAACACGCAATTCCGGAGAGTGGAACAGGCTACCACTTAGCGGTCCATCATTTATGAGTCACGAGGCCCTGAAACCAGGGGGATGATTTTTCAGGCTGTATAGTAAAGATGGGATTGCTGGCGAGCCAGCATCATCAGAGGGAAGCTGCTCGATCGCGTTGAGCGGCACATGTTTGCACCAGAGCCAGAGAGAGGTGACGTATGGGTGACGTAGTTCGCTTGACGAACTCATCGACGGGGGGGCCCGTCTTTGTCTACGTCAAAGACGACAAGATCATCAGGATGACCCCGATGGATCTCGACGATAGCGTGGATGCGGCTTCGTGGAAGATCGAGGCCAGGGGGAAGACCTTTACTCCTCCGCGCAAGACGACGTACTCGGTCTATACGGCCGGATTCAAGTCCATGATCTATTCCGACAAGCGGATCAAGACCCCGCTGAAGCGCGTGGACTTCGACCCCAACGGTGAGCGCAACATTCAGAACCGCGGCGTATCGGGATACGAGCCGATTTCGTGGGATGAGGCCACGGACATCGTGGTCAACGAGATCAATCGCGTGAAGCGGGAAGCTGGTCCTGCCGCAATCGTGTCCAGCCCGAGCTCTCACCATATGTGGGGGAACGTGGGCTATCGACACAGCACGTACTTCCGCTTCATGAACATGATGGGCTTCACGTACGCCGATCACAACCCGGACAGCTGGGAAGGCTGGCACTGGGGCGGTATGCATATGTGGGGCTTCAGCTGGCGCCTCGGCAACCCCGAGCAGTACGACCTCCTGGAAGATGGTCTGAAAAACGCCGAGATGATCGTGTTCTGGTCATCGGATCCTGAGACCAATACCGGCATTTACGCGGCGCACGAGTCCACTGTCCGCCGCTATTGGCTCAAGGAACTCGGCGTCAAGATGGTCTTCATAGACCCATTCTACAATCACACCGCAGGGCTCATCGGCGACAAGTGGCTCTCGCCCAAGATCGGCACCGACCATGCCCTCTCCTTCGCTATCGCCTACACCTGGCTGAGCGAAGGCACATATGACAAGGAATACGTAGCCACTCACGCCCATGGGTTCGACGAATGGGCCGACTACGTTCTGGGCAAGACAGACGGCGTTCCCAAGACCTGCGAATGGGCCGAGGCCGAGTCCGGACTGCCGGCGTGCGAGATCCGGGCGCTCGCCCGCGAATGGGCCAAGAAGAATACCTACCTGGCCGCCGGTGGGCTCGGCGGTTGGGGCGGAGCTTGCCGCGCTTCCCACGGCATTGAGTGGAGCCGCGGCATGATCGCTCTCGCAACCATGCAGGGCATGGGCAAGCCGGGTTCCAACATCTGGTCGACCACTCAGGGCACACCCGTCGATACCGAGTTCTACTTCCCCGGTTACGCCGAGGGCGGTATCTCCGGTGACTGCGAGAACTCGGCCGCGGGTTTCAAGTTCGCGTGGCGGATGTTCGACGGCAAGACCACCTTCCCGTCCCCGTCTAACATCAACACCTCTCCAGGCCAGCATATTCCGCGTCTGAAGGTGCCCGAGTGCATCATGGAGGGCAAGTTTCAGTGGTCGGGTAAAGGTTTCGCCGGGGGCGATATCCAGCATCAGATGCATCAGTACCAGTACCCGGCCCCGGGCTATCCGAAGATCAAGATGATGTGGAAGTACGGCGGTCCGTGGATCGGCACCATGACGGCGACCAACCGCTATGCTCAGATGTACACCCATCCCAGTCTCGAGTTCGTGGTTAGCCAGTCCATCTGGTTCGAGGGTGAAGTGCCTTTCGCCGACATCATCATGCCGGCTTGCACCAACTTCGAGCGCTGGGACATCTCTGAGTTCGCCAACTGCTCGGGTTACATTCCCGACACGTACGCCCAATGCAACCATCGCGTCATCTCTCTACAGGCCAAGTGCATCGAGCCGATCGGCGATTCCAAGTCGGACTACGAAATCTTCTGTCTGGTGGCCGATAAGCTGAACATCGGCCCGATGTTCAGCGAAGGCAAGACCGACCTCGAATGGGTCGAGCAATACTACAACGCCACCGACATGCCGAAGCACATGACCTTCGCGGAGTTCAAGGAAAAGGGGTACTTCATCGTGCCCGACAACCCGACCCGCAAGATGACGCCTGCTTTGCGCTGGTTTGCCGAGGACCGCGAGAAGGACACTCCCGACTGGGGTCCGCACCTCAACAACCAGGTTGGTCGCAAGGGCCTGCAGACCAGTACGGGCAAGATTGAATTCATCGCCACCAGCCTCAAGAACTTCGAGGAGCAAGGCTTTGTGGATGAGTACCGCCCGGCCATGCACACCTACGTGCCGGCCTGGGAAGGTCCGCACTGCGAACTCGCCAAGAAGTACCCGCTGGGAATGCTGGCTCCCCACCCAAGGTTCTCCTTCCACACCATGGGTGACGGCAAGGACAGCTTCATGAACGACATCAAGGACCATCGTGTCCTGGTGGACGGTCATTACTACTGGATCATCCGGATCAACAGCGTCGACGCGGCCGCCCGCGGCATCAAGAGCGGTGACTTGGTCCGCGCCTACAATGATCGCGGTTCCGTCATCGTGTGCGCGCAGGTGGGGGAGCGGACGCAGCCCGGGACGGTGCACACCTACGAGTCGTGCGCCGAATACAACCCGCTGGGGAAACCCGGTAAGTCCGCAGATCGCGGCGGTTGTATGAACATCCTGTCGCCCGATCGGTACATGTCCAAGTACGCTTCCGGCATGGCTCCCAACACGGCGCAGGTCGAAGTCGAGAAGTGGGACGGCGGCATCTACGAGACCGAGTGAGCCAGGACCATCGACCGTATGTGCATGACCGATAAGGAGTCAGCGAAGTGAAGCAATGGTATAAGGTTATAGACGTGGCCAAGTGCCACGACTGCAATAACTGTTTTATGGCCGACAAGGACGAGTTCGTCGGCAACGATTGGCCCGGTTACACGGCTGCGCAGCCGCGGCACGGCCATCGCTGGGTGAACATCCTGCGGCGTGAGCGCGGACAGTATTCGCGTAACGACGTAGCGTACCTCCCCATGCCGTGCCAACATTGCGCCAAGGCCCCCTGTGTAGAGGCCTCGAACGGCGCTATCTACTACCGCCCCGACGGCATAGTGATGATCGACATGGAAAAAGCCAAGGGCCGTAAGGAGTTGCTCGACACTTGCCCTTATGGCGCCATCTATTGGAACGAAGAGAAGCAGTTGCCCCAGAAGTGCATCTTCTGCGCGCACTTGATCGACGATCCCACATGGAAGCCGCACACCACCCGGTGCACGCATTCGTGTCCCACCGA
This sequence comes from uncultured Actinomycetes bacterium, assembly GCA_963775295.1. Classification (GTDB taxonomy): domain Bacteria; phylum Actinomycetota; class Thermoleophilia; order RBG-16-64-13; family RBG-16-64-13; genus JAMDEO01. The sequence continues at coordinate 2,856,959 of CAVZIK010000006.1, read as the reverse complement.
GGCCATGGCCACCTATTTCGTCGAGCCGGAAGAGATGGAGAAGATGATCGCGGCCGAAGATCTGGAAGCCTATCTCCCCGAGCTTGAGACGAAACCGCGCACCCTCTACAAGAACTTGTACAAGTTCGTGAAGAACTTCATCACCGCTGGCGTCTTGGTCGACGGCGATTGCTTTGAAGGGGCGACCGTTACCCTGCACTCGAAAGAGGGCGGCATTGTTTGCAACCTCTCCGGTGCCGGCGTGGCCAACTGCCTCGATACCTCTACTCTCGCCACTCGGACGACCAACTTCTTCGGGGAGTTCAAGTTCGACGGACTCCAGAACGGTGAATATAGCTTGGAAGTCGACGCCGACGGGAGGAAGACCTCTAGGGTTGTCACCATCGACAACAGTTCGGAGAACCTGGGGTTTATCGAATTGTAGCCACGCTTCAGATGTAATGCTGATGGAGGGCTTTGCAGCAAAGCCCTCCATCTTTCTCTATTTGACCGAACGTTACCGGTGGCAATGTCTCCGGGATGGGATCGGCCGAAGGGCGAGCCCGGCCCAGCAAAGGAAAGACCTACTGTGAAAGACATCGTAATCTTCAACGGGAGTCCCCGGATGGATGGCAACACGTCCACTCTTCTGGATATCGTGGCCAAGGGCGCCCGGGACGGCGGGGCCGAGGTGCATTGGTACACGCTTTTCAAGATGAAGTTCATGGCCTGCCAGAGCTGCTTCTACTGCCGTCTGCACGATGACTGCGCAATCAATGACGAGCTGCACAAGGCGCTCCAGGACGTAAAGAAGGCCCATGCAGTGGTGATCGGCTCTCCCATCTATATGATGCAGATGACGGGCCCGGTGAAGAATCTTTACGACCGACTGTTTCCTCTCACCGATCCACACTACAAGCCTCGGTTCGGCTCGAAGAAGCTGGTTACCGTCTACAGCCAGGGGATGGAAGATCGAACCTTGTTTGAGTCGTATTTCCAATACACCGCGGCCATATTTCCCTGGTTCGGCTTCGAATGGGCGGCAAACATCGTGTGCACCAACGCGAACGACCCGGAGACGGCGGACCGAGATGCCGAGTTGAAGATCCAGGCCTACGAGGCCGGCAAGTCGCTCGCCACGGGCGTTTGATCGTCTCATCACAGGCACGTTCCGTCCGGTTCCCATGTGCGTGCTGTCTGCCTGCGGGCAGGCCGGGGTACTCGCCGGACACGGTGGGATGTGTCAACATAAGGGCGCCCGAGAGGCGTGTCGCGCCTTCATGAAACACCACGGCCAACCACTCCTGGCTCATCCAGGTGGAGAAATGGGAGGGAGAAACTAGTGAAGAAATGGAACCTGATCATCGACGTCGCCCTCTGCCACGACTGCAACAACTGCTTTCTGGCGGACAAGGACGAGTTTGTCGGTAACGACTTTCCTCCCTATTCGGCCGCACAGCCGTGGGCGGGTCAGCGTTGGATGAACATCGAGCGCAAGGAAAGGGGTCAGTACCCCATCGTGCAGGTCGCCTACCTGCCCATGCCCTGCATGCATTGCGATGACGCCCCCTGCATCAGAGACTCTCCTGCCGGAACAGTGTATAAGCGTGAAGACGGCTTGGTGATCATCGCTCCGGATAAGGCCAAAGGTCATCCGGAAATCGTCGACACCTGCCCGTATGGCGCGATCTACTGGAACAAAGAAGCCAACCTAGCCCAGAAATGCACCGGGTGCGCGCATCTGATCGATCAAGGGTGGACCGAGACCCGATGTTCGCAGGTGTGTCCTACGGGCGCCATCAAGCTGGTTCTGGGCGATGACGCGGAAGTAGCCCAAATGGCCATCGCCGAGGGCCTGGAAGCCTATAAGGCCGGACTCGGCACCGAGCCACGGGTTTGGTACAAGAACCTGTACAAGTGGGAGAAAGTCTTCGTCTCGGGCAGTGCCGTCTACAAGGACACCGACGAGTGTGCCGAGGGTGCCAAGGTCACCGTGCAGTCGAATGGCGCCATAGTGGGCGAGGGCCTGGCCAACAACTACAGCGAGTTCGTGGTCGATAAGCTCGATCCGGGCAAAGAGTACGTGGTCACCGTAGAGGCTCCCGGGTATAAGCCCTACACCCAGACGGTAAAGGTCGACGACAGCATCAACTTGGGAACGATCTTCCTCGAGAAGGCTTAGGAGGCCGCTGAAGAACGAGGCCATGGCGGCCAAGACACGAGGCCGGCACGATGGAGCCTCCTCGGTCGTGCAAATAGCGCTGCTACTCGCTCTCCCTGCGTTTCGTGTCTCGTCCGCGGCCGTCGCGTCCTGACAGCGCGGAGTCATTCTTCGGCAGTTGCTAACTCCCGTGGCCTTTTGTGAGACGCAGAAAGTGGAGTGAAGGGGCCCGCCTCGCGAAGAGGCGGGCCCCTTCACTTGGCCCCCAGCGGGCCGGCTTCCGAACGAGCGGCCTTGCATGGGATATGGTGTGAGTGCCGATGATCTTCGCTCGGGCCTATTGACAGAGTGTCTTTCGTTTATTAGCGTTCACTTATTAATAAGTAGATGGAGGTCGACATGGGGGAATACGTCAAGAGACCACCGAACGCGGCCGGGGAGACGACCATTGTCCGCGATCTCAGTTGGTGCGGTGCCTTCAACGGCGCCAACGCCTCAATGGTGGACGTCAAGGACGGCCGGATCATCCGCATTCGTCCCGCCCGCTACTACGAGCAGTACACCAAAGAGGAAGTTAAGCCTTGGGTGATGAAGGCTCGGGGGAAGACCTTCGAGCCGAGTGAGAAGAGCCTCGTTCCTCCGCTTTCCATCGCGTACAAGAAGAGGGTGTACTCGCCGGGACGCATACGTCATCCCATGAAGCGGATCGATTGGGATCCAAATGGCGAGCGCAACCCACAGAACCGGGGCGTGAGCAAGTACGTGCGCATAAGCTGGGATGAAGCTCTCGACACCATCACGAGCGAGATGGCGCGCGTCAAGGAGACATACGGTCCCACAGCGCTGTTCAGCCAATCGGACCAGCATGGCGAGAACAAGGTAGTTCATGGTCCTCACGGCTGCATGCGCAAACTCCTCACTCTTTGGGGCGGCTACACGCTGCAGATACGCGACCCGGATAGCTGGGAAGGTTGGTGGTGGGGATCGAAGCACGTGTGGGGCTGTGAGCCTGTAGGCCAGCAGATGCCGCAGAAGAACCTCCTGTACGACATCGCCAAGAATACGGAATTGATCCTTCACTGGGGCTGCGACTTGGAGGTCACGCCGTGGGGCTGGGGTGGTCAACTGCCCAGCAGGCTCAGCTACTGGTGGACCGAGTTGGGCATCAAACAGATCTTTGTCTGCCCGGACTGCAACTATGCCAACGCCGTCCATGCCGACAAATGGATCCCCATCCTGCCCAATACCGATGCTGCTCTCTATCTCGCCATCTGCTACCGGTGGTTCGAGAAGGGCACGTATGACAAGGAGTATCTCGAAACTCACGCCTACGGGGTGGACAAGTTCGAGGACTACGTCATGGGGCGCGAGGACGGTGTGGCCAAATCCCCCGAATGGGCCGCCCCCGTCACCGGCGTGCCCAGCCGTACCATCAAGGCCCTCGCCGACGAGTGGGCCTCGAAGCCCACCACCATCGTCATCGGAAACGGAGGCCCGGGCATCCGCGGGCCATACTCCACGGAGCCGGCTCGTCTGCAAGTCATCTGTCTAGCTATGCAGGGACTGGGCAAGCCCGGCTGCAACCAGTCTAAGATGATCGAATGGAGCCTTCTCGATCTCATGGACAACATGTCGCCGCCTGCGCCCGCGGTGTTGACCGATCTCATCGAGGCATATCAGGGCAGCATGCCGACGTTGACCAACCATCCGTCGTTCATTCCCAAGAGCCTCGTGCCCAAGGCCATACTCGAGGGTACGCTCGACTGGTACGGCTGCGAGAGCGAGATGGCCGACCGCAAAGACCAATTCGTGCATTACAAATACCCCGCCGACGGCTGTTCCAAGATACACATGATCTGGTCGGACTCGCCCTCGTGGATAACCTGCTGGAACTGCGGCAACGACTTCATCAGGGCAACGCGGCATCCGGACATCGAGTTCATCCTGTGCCAACATCCGTGGATCGAGAATGACGCCCTGTTCGCGGATATTATCCTCCCCGTCAACACCATGCTGGAGGAGGACGACATCGGCAGTGACATCTGCAGCGGGCAGATGAACATGCTCTTCCTGGAGGAGCGGTGTATCGAGCCGCTTGGGGAATCGTTCAGCGATTACGAGATCGTATGCAAGATCGCCGAGCGTCTGGGCCTGCTCCAGGAATACACAGGGGGCAGGAGCATTGCGGACCTTATCAAGCTGGGCTACGAGACATCCCGGGTGGCCGATCGTATCAGCTGGGAAGACTTACAGAAGAAGGGCTACTACGTGGTTCCGCCTGCTGAGGGTTGGGAGGACATCCCCGCGGGGCTCATCAAGTTCTATGAGGATCCCGATAAGCATCCTCTCTCGACGCCCACCGGCAAGCTTGAGTTCTTCTCAACCGGATTGGACAAGCACTTCCCCGATGACCTGGAACGGCCGCCGGTGCCGAAGTGGGTGCCCCAAGGTCTGTATCACGAGGAGACTATCGGTACCGAGCGCTCGAAGAAGTATCCGCTTCTCGTCATGAGCAACCATCCGCGTTGGGGTGTCCACTCGCAGCACGACGACATCACGTGGTTCCGCGAGATAGACACCTGCAAGGTTAGGGCCGCCGACGGATATCAGTATCACCCGCTTTGGATGCACCCGGTTGACGCGAAAGCCCGGGGCATCAAGAAGGGCGACGTGGTGAGCATCTTCAACGAGCGAGGGACCGTGCTGGCCGGTGCTTATATCACTGAGCGCATCATTCCCGGAGCGGTCGGGATCGATCACGGGGCGAAATACGATCCCATCGTCCCCGGCGAGATCGACCGGGGCGGCGCCATCAACACTATCGTCCCGCGCAACACCACATCCAAGAACGCGTGCGGCCACGCGGTGAGCGGTTTCTTGGTCGAAGTGGAAAAGGCCGATCTCGATGCGTTGAAAACCAAATACCCCGAGGCCTTTGCCCGCGAGTGTCACGTTACCGCCGGGCCGTGCATAGCCGGGTTCATGGAGGGAGGTGCCTGATGGGCAAAGTCATGATCATCGATCTTGCCATCTGCAATGGTTGTCACAACTGCCAGGTGGCCTGCAAGGACGAGCACTGCGTCAACGACTGGACCCCCATTGCCAAACCCCAGCCGGACACCGGCCAGTTCTGGAACAAGGTCATCAACCTGGAGCGGGGCACTGTGCCCAAAGTACAGGTCACCTACCACCACAGCATATGCCAGCACTGCGAAGACGCCCCCTGTATCGAAGCCTGCAACGCAGGCGCCATCTACCGCAGACCCGACGGCATCGTCATCATCGACCCGGAGGAGTGCCGGGGCAACCAGCTTTGTATAGAGGCCTGTCCCTACGAGAACGTCATCTACTTCAACGATGATCTCAACATCGCCCAGAAGTGCACCTTCTGCGCGCACCTCATCGATAGAGGCTGGACAGAGACCCGCTGTTCGGATGCCTGTCCCACCGGAGCATTTACCTTCGGAGACGAGGAAGACCTCAAAGACGTGATCGCCAAAGCAGAGCTCTTAAAGCCCGAGCTTGCCACGAGACCCCGAGTCTACTATCTCAACCTGCCCAAGAAGTGGATAGCGGGCGCCATCTACGATAAGGAGGCCGACGAGTGCACCAAGGGTGCCATCGTCACCGCTACCAACATCGAGACCGGGGGGACGACCTCAGCTGAGACCGACAACTACGGCGACTTCTGGCTGAAAGATCTCCCCGAGGGCATGTACACCCTCCTTATCGAAAAGCCAGGGTATCTGAGCCAGAAGCTCGGCCCCATCGATGCCACTCTCACAGATCAGAACCTGGGTGACATCGTTCTCTGGAAGGCGTAACAGGCCGGATCGGCAGGTCTACCCCGCCGATGACGATTGCGGATGTACTCGGCCCCGGCTGCAAAGCAGCCGGGGCCGAGTCTTGAAGCAAGGCCGGTATTTCCCACCGTCCCGCTACCGGGGCTACACTATCTGGGAAGGATAGATGGTCGTAACAGGACGAGGGAGTGATGGATGGCGAGGATCGGGGGCAGGCCCAGAGGTTCGGTAGAGGGCGGCACTGAGGAATCGAACGATCTCTTCGTGCAGGCTCTCGCCCGAGGTCTGTCGATCTTCAGCCTGTTCGACGTGGAGCACTCCGAGTGGGGACTCGACGAAATCTCGCGGAAGACGGGCATTTCCAAGACCACGGCATACAGGATGCTTCGGACCCTGGAATGGAAGGGCTTTCTGACCTTCGATCCCGAGACGGAGCTCTATCACATAGGGCCGGCGACCATTCCCGGTGCATATCTGTCGTTGTCGTACGTGGGATTCTCCCGCTCGACGCACCCGATTCTGGAGCATTTGGCAGCGGTTACGTCCGAAACCGTCGAACTCGTGGTAGAGGGAAACGGGGGGGCCGTCGTGGTCGATCAGGTGGCGACTTCCCACCCGTTCAAGCCAAACCTCCCACTGGGTCGAGTGGTACGCAACCTGGCGAACTCGGCCATGAAGGTACTGGTCGCGTATCGGCCCGAGCCCGAGCGGCAAAGGATCATCAAAGGTCCCCACATCAAGCTGACGCCTCACACGGTCACCGATCCGGCGCGACTCGCGGCTGAGTTGAACGCGGTCTTGCGTGGGGGCCTGGCTTACGACCTCGAAGAGCAGGACCTCGGGGTATGTGCCGTCTCGGCGCCGGTCTTCGGGTCCGACGGCGTTGTCAAGGCCGTGGTGACCATCGTGGCGCCTGCGGAAAGATTTGGAATTAGGGAGAGGAAGAAGAAGGCGGAAGCTGTGAAAAGCACGGCAGCCGAACTTTCTCGCTATCTCGGGCAAACGGCCGCGTCCTAGCGTTGTTGTCGGCAGTCGTCCGAGGTCGATTTGAGGTTCGATTTTGGTTGACTTGGGTTGGGCATGGCAGCATAATAGATATACGCTCTTTTGATGGAATAGCTATTCCGTTTGACGGAATAGCGGGATAAGTGCAGAGGAGGCTCTATGGCAGAGGATCGAACCAAGACGGGAACCTCAGGCGAGCGGACGCTGGTGCGGGACATCAGCTTCTGCGGCGTGCCTGAGAACGGCTCCAACGCATCGATGGTGGACGTGAAGGACGGCAAGATCGTCCGAATTCGTCCGATGCACTACGACTGGAAGTACAATCCCGAGAAGGACATGAATCCGTGGAAGTTCGAGGTCCGGGGCAAGACCTTCGAACCCAGCATGAAGACGCTGATTCCACCGTATTCGATCGCCTACAAGAAACGGGTGTATTCACCGGCTCGTATCCGCTATCCCATGATGAGGGTCGACTTCGACCCCAACGGCGAGCGCAATCCGCAGAACCGTGGCGTCAGCAAGTACAAGCGCATCTCCTGGGATGAGGCACTTGATGTCATCGCCAACGAGATGAACCGCATCAAGGAGAAGTACGGTCCCACCGCGCTTCTGTATCAGAGCGACCAGCACGGCGAGAACAAGGTGGTGCAGGCATGCCACGGCGCCGGCCGCAAGCTTCTGCGCCTGTGGGGCGGCTTCACTCAGCAGAACCGTCAGCCTGACAGCTGGGAAGGTTGGTGGTGGGGCAGCAAGCACTTCTGGGGCTGCGAGCCGGTGGGCCAAGGCCAGCAGAGCAACCTGCTCTACGACATGTCCAAGAATGCCGAGTTGCTCCTTTTCTGGGGATGCGACCAGGAGACGACTCCCTGGGGTTGGCAGGGCCAGCTCCCGAGCCGTCTGAGCTACTGGTGGACCGAACTCGGCATCAAGCAGATCTATGTCTGCCCAGACTTGAACTACGCCGCCGCCGTTCACGCGGACAGGTGGATCCCGGTCCTGCCGAACACCGACGCCGCTCTCTACCTGGCCATCACCTATCAGTGGTTCAAGAACGGCACCTATGACAAGGAATACCTCAAGACCCACGCTGTCGGTGTAGAGGACTACAAGGCATATGTCATGGGCGACGAAGATGGGGAGCCGAAGACTCCGGAGTGGGCTGCACCCATCACCGGCGTGCCCGCCCGCGTCATCAAGGCCCTGGCCAAAGAGTGGGCTTCCAAGCGCACGACCGTGGTCATCGGCAACGGTGGTCCCGGCATCCGCGGCCCTTACGCGACCGAAGCGGCGCGCCTGCAGAACATCTGCTTGGCAATGCAAGGACTCGGCAAGCCGGGCGTCAACCAAGCCAAGATGATCGAGTGGGGGTTGTTCGACAAGCCGGATCAGTACGCTCAACCCATGCCTTCGCGCGTGCCTTATCTGCGCAAGGCTTACACCGGCGGCCACCCGGATGAGACCAACCACCCGTCGTTCGTTCCCAAGACCTTCGTCCCCAAGGCGATTCTTGAAGGCGAATGCGATTGGTGGGGATGCGAGTCCGAGTGTGCCGATCGCAAGGATCAGTTCGTCCACTACAAGTATCCCGCCGACGGTTGCTCGAAGATCCACATGGTCTGGACCGACTCTCCGTCCTGGATCACCTGCTGGAACGACGGGAACGACTACATCTTGGCCATGCGGCACCCCGACATCGAGTTCATGTTCTGCCAGCACCCCTGGCTGGAGAACGACGCCTTGCTGGCCGACGTCATCCTTCCGGTAAACACGAAACTTGAAGAGGACGACATCGCCGGCGACATATTCAGCGGCCAGTACAACCTGCTGTTCCCCGAGCACAAGTGCGTGGAGCCGCTCGGTGAGTCGTTCAGCGACTACGAGATCGTAGTCAAGCTTTCCGAACGCCTTGGCCTCCACGACGAATACACGGGCGGCAAGACGATCCCCGAGCTCATCAAGTACGGCTGGGAGACATCCCGTTGTGCCGACCTCATCAGCTGGGAAGAGCTCAACGAGAAGGGTTACTTGGTCATCCCGACGGCCAACGGCTGGGAAGACGTACCCGCCGGTTTCTACAACTTCTATAAAGAGCCCGAGAAGTACCCCCTCACTACGCCGACCGGCAAGCTTGAGTTTCTGGCAACCGGCCTTGCGGAGCACTTCCCGGATGACCTCGAGCGGCCGCCGGTACCGAAATGGGTCGCCAAAGGCATCAGCCACGAGGAGACCATCGGGACCGAGCGCTCCAAGACCTATCCCTTGCTCGTCTGCTCGAACCACCCGCGGTGGAGCGTGCACTCGCAACACGAGGACATCACCTGGCTCCGCGAGATCGAGACCTGCAAGATCAAAGGCCCCGACGGCTACCAGTACCACCCGGTGTGGCTGCATCCGTCAACGGCCGCGTCTCGTGGAATCAAACACCATGACATAGTCTCCATCTTTAACGAGCGCGGGACCGTTCTCGGCGCCGCTTATGTGACCGAGCGGGTCATGCCCCGAGTGGTCTACATGGATCACGGTGCCAAGTGGGATCCCATCGAGCCCGGCGTGATCGATCGCGGCGGCGTGATCAACACCATTGTCCCGCGGAACACGACCTCGAAAAACGCGGTTGGCCACGCGGTCAGCGGCTTCCTTGTCGACATAGAGAAGACCGACCTGGACGCCCTCAAGCGCAAGTATCCAGGTGCCTTCGAACGCCCATTCCACCCCTGCGCGGGTCCCGGCTTAGAGGCCTGCATTATGGGAGGTGAATGATGGGCAAGGTACTCGTCATCAACTACGACATCTGCAACGGTTGCTACAACTGCCAGGTCGCCTGCAAGGACGAGCACGTTGGTAACGACTGGTCGCCGATCGCCAAACCGCAGCCAGACACGGGCCAGTTTTGGAACAAGATCTACGACAACGTCCGCGGTCAGGTTCCCAAGGTCAAGGTGACCTACGAGCATAGTATCTGCCAACACTGCGACGATGCGCCCTGCCTGGCCGCTTGCCCGCAGAAGGCTATCTACAAGCGCGACGACGGCGTCGTGATCATCGATCCGGCGAAGTGCCGCGGCAACCAGCTCTGCATGGAAGCCTGTCCTTATGAGAACGTCATCTACTTCAACGACGATCTCAACATCGCCCAGAAGTGCACGTTCTGCGCGCATCTCCTGGACGACGGCTGGACCGAGCCCCGCTGCGTGGACGCGTGCCCTACCGGTGCGTTCACCTTCGGCGAGGAAGAGGACCTCAAGGACCTCATCGCCAAGGCCGAACCACTCAAGCCGGAATTGGCGCACGTGAAGCCCCGGGTGTACTACATCGGTCTGCCCAAGAAGTTCATTGCCGGTGCTCTATATGACAAAGAGGCCGACGAATGCTCCGAAGGCGCCACAGTCACCGCCGTCAACGTCGAAACAGGAGAGAAGTACAGCGTTACGACCGACAGTTACGGCGACTTCTGGCTCAAAGGGCTGAAGAACGGCGAGTACACACTGCAGTTTGAGAAGCCCGGCTACCTCACCCAGAAGTTCGGTCCCGTCGATGTCACGAAGAAGGACATCAACGTGGGCGATATCGAGATTTGGAAAGCGTAGCCGGTCGAGCGAATATCGGTTGACCATGCGCCGCTGACTCGCCAAGAGTCCGGGGGCCGGCCTCCGTGAGAGGCCGGCCCCCGGTGTGCCCGGGTGCTCCCCGGAGTCTCCGTCTCGTCGAGTTGGGTCTGGGCTTTGTCCGCCTTCAGAGCCCTCGTTAGAGCACAGGCGGACCAAGCGGCGGCATAATGAAATGGGATTCTTGACCTCGCAGCATTGGGTATGACATGCTGTGGTGTTGTGTGTGAGCGCAGCCTCGGCCGCGCTCTTCGCCACTCCGCAGTCGGGTCCGATGAGGACGAAAAAGGGGAGAGGGGGAAAAATGGAGGTGAGTGCACTTGACGGTAGCGCTTGAAACCCAAGGCCTTCGAAAGTCGTTCGGGGGGGTCTTGGTGATCGACGATCTGAGCATCAGCGTGAACCACGGTGAAGCTCTTGGAATTGTCGGTCCCAACGGGGCAGGGAAGACCACCTGGTTTAACCTGATCACCGGTGCAGTTCATGCCGATGGCGGGAAAGTGGTCTTTGAAGGCAAGGAAATAACCCACCTTGCTCGCCACGATCGCTGTCGCCAGGGCATAGGCCGCACTTTCCAGATTCCCAAGCCCTTCGTAGGCATGACCGTGTTCGAGAACGTGCTCGTAGGAGCGACTCACGGCCGGGGGATGTCGGAGAGGGCTTCCTATGACAGGTGTATTGAGGTTCTCGAGATGACCGGCCTAGTCAAGAAGGTCAATATGCTGGCGGGATCTCTCACATTGCTCGAACGCAAGAGGCTGGAACTGGCTCGGGCTCTGGCAACCGATCCCAAGCTTCTGCTTCTCGACGAGATCGCCGGCGGCCTAACCGATTCCGAGGTCCAGGACTTGATCGAGCAAATCAAGAAACTGCGCGCCACCGGGATCACGATCGTCTGGATCGAGCACATCGTTCACGCTCTTCTGGCTGTAGTCGACCGCATTTCGGTCATTCAGTTTGGGCGCAACCTGTGTGAGGGTGAACCTCACGAGGTAATGAACAGTCCCGAAGTCCAGGCTTGCTACATGGGGGGGACGCCGGCATGAGCATTCTCCAGATTGAAAACGCCAGCGTCTACTACGAGGACTTCCAGGCTCTTTACGACATCAACCTCAATATCGATGAGGGCGAGATCTTCGCCTGCATCGGAGCGAACGGTGCCGGCAAGAGCACACTCCTCAAGACCGTCTCGGGCCTTCTCACTCCACGCCGTGGCCATATCCTGTTCGACGGGAAGCCCATCGATCACATGCCGGCTCACAGGCGGGTCGAACTTGGGATCGCGACGGTCCCCGAAGGACGTCGGGTCTTCACGAGCCTCTCAGTCCACGAGAACCTGATAATCGGCGCATACCGCAACCGTAAGGGTCCGTGGTCCACCGATGCAGTCTACGAACTGTTCCCTCTCCTGGTTCCTCTGGCGAAGCGCCAGGCCTCGGCTCTTTCGGGCGGTGAGCAACAGGCGCTTGCCATCGGACGCGCGCTCATGGCAAACCCCCGGCTCATCCTGATGGACGAGGTTTCACTGGGTCTAGCCCCCGTCGTGATCAAGCGGATCTACGACGCTTTTCCGACCCTGTTGGCAAACGGCTGCACCATCCTTGTGGTGGAGCAGGATGTCCAGCACGTGCTCACCGTGGCCAGTCGTGTGGCCTGTTTCCTTGAAGGTCGCATCGCGCTTCAGGGAATCCCGAGTGAGCTTACGAACGAACAGATAACCGCGGCCTACTTCGGGGTATAGAAATGGATTGGCTAAACGCAGCTACCCAAGGGATTCTCCTGGGCGGTCTCTACTCTCTGTTTGCTGTGGGTCTGTCGCTCGTGTTCGGCACTATGCGTCTTACCAACCTGGCCCACGGCGACTTGACTATTCTTCCCGCATATTTCGCACTCTTGATCGTTAACGCTTTGCGCTTCAACCCGTTCTATTCGATCCCCATCACAATGGTGATCATGTTTATTGTCGGGTACATCCTGCAGCGCGGCTTGCTCAACATCATCGTGCGCTCGGGCGACGTGCCGGGGGTCATCGTCACCTTCGGGTTGTCTATCGTCATCCAGAACGCCCTGTTGTTGGGCTTCACGGCCAACTCCCAGGGGCTCGACGCCGGTAAGGTCGAGAACCTGAGCATCAAGATCAACGATCGTCTAGCCGTAGGTTGGCTGCCGCTCATCATCTTCCTCATGGCTTTGGTCGTGATCACCGCGCTCCAGATCTTCACACAGCGCACCAAGATGGGCCGGGCCTTCCGGGCCGTTTCCGACGATCAGGAAGCCGCGCGTCTCATGGGCATAAACAACAAACACATCTGGGCTGTCGCCATGGGTGTCGCTCTCGTGATCGTCACGATCGGCGGTGTCATGATGGCCATTCGGACGACGTTCGACCCGTTGCTGGGCAGCCAGCGCCTCATCTATGCTTTTGAGGCGGTCATTATCGGAGGTATGGGCTCCTCGTGGGGCACGCTCCTAGGAGGGATCATTCTGGGGTTATCACAGACTCTGGGGGCACAGGCCTTCGGTTCGGCGTGGTCTATCCTCGTCGGACACCTTGTGTTCGTCATCATCCTTGCCTTCAGACCGCAGGGACTGCTCGCTAAGACGGTGTTGGCATGAGCGCCGCCACCACGGCTGGCAAGAGGTACTCGGTGTTCGTCGCCAGCCGGACGAACTACGCGATCCTCGCTTTCGGGGTCGTCGTACTGGTCGTTCTGGCCGTCTTTCCGACCTTCGCCGGTATACCGTGGACCAGGCGTTTGGTGGACTTCTTCACCTTGCTCGCCTTGGCCCAGTTCTGGAACCTGATGCTTGGTTACGCTGGATTGATCTCGATCGGGCAGCAGGGCTTCATCGGCATCGGCTCTTACACGTTGTGGCTGTTTGCCGACGTGTTTCACATCAACCCCTTCATATCCATCATCTTCGCGGCCATAGGCGGTGCCATCATCGCTCTGCCGGCGGCATCGCTCGTCTTCAAGCTGAAGGGTGGGTATCTGGCGATCGGTACCTGGGTCATCGCGGAAGTCATGCGCCTGATAGTGGCGAACATCAAGCGGACCGGAGGTGGTTCCGGGATCACGATTCAGGCGGCCACCAAGTTGGGAACCGACGTTCGTGTCCCCGGCACCTATTGGTGGGCACTGGGTATGGCGATCATCGCCATTGGGGTCACGTATTTCTTGCTGCGGTCCCGCACCGGTCTCGCTCTGAAGTCGATCCGCGATAATGACCTCGCCGCGGAGAGTTCCGGGGTGAACCTCTGGCGCACGAAGCTTTACACCTACGTCATCGCTGGCGCGGGTTGCGCGGCCGTGGGTGCAATCGTGGCCATCCACCTCTTGCGGGTGCAACCGGCCGCGGCCTTCAGCATCAACTGGACCGCGTATCTGCTCTTTATCACCGTCATCGGTGGGGTGGGCACGATCGAAGGGCCGATCATCGGTACCCTTATCTACTTCGTGCTGCGCGAGACCACGAGCAAGTACGGAGAGTGGTACTTCATCGTGCTTGGTGCGCTCGCCATCGTGGTGACCATCTGGAGCCCGCAAGGCATCTACGGTTATGTTGTCCGGAAGACCAGCTTCTTCTTCTTCCCACTGCGGCGCAAGTTGAAGTTTGTACCCGGCTCGGACCTCGCCGAGGCGGCCGAAGCGGAGGGAGGGCAGTAGTCCTGCTCTTTCGCCGAGAAGTGTGCACGTGAGAGGAGGCCGCCCCTGGGGCGGCCTCCTCTTCGTTGAAAAGAAGACTGGTGTTCGGTGAACGGCGCCCCTCTCTTGCGACGATATCGGACGGGGGGAACCGACGGCGGACGATTCTTGTTCGGCCCTTTCGTGCATGCTAACGTGATTGCGATACCACACAAGGGCATTCGATGCCGCCTGATGGGATAAGCGAAAGAGAGGGGATGTGGGTTCCCAACCTCACGTGCGCGCGGTCGAACGGGCCGTGCAGATCCTCGAGCAGTTTTCCCTCGATCGCCCGGAGTTGACTCTTACCGAAGTCAGTACCGCTATTGGTCTCAGCAAGAGCACGACTCATCGACTTCTGACGACTCTGGAGTCAACCCAGATGGTCGAGTTCGATCACGGGACGAACCACTACCAGCTTGGTTTGAAGGCTTTCCGTTTAGGCAGCGTGGTGTCTAAGAGTATGGAACTCGTCAGGCAGGCCGACCCCCTTCTCAAAGCCTTGGCCGACGAGACCGACGAGACCTCGTTTCTGCTGGTAGTCGACGGCAACGAGGCGCTTTGCCTACGTCGTTTCGATGGTAGTCATCACGTGCGAGTGCTCTCACTGGAACCGGGCAGGCGATCCGCGTTCAATTGTGGTTCTGCGCAGAGAGTGCTGCTCGCCCACCTTCCGGAGGCGCAGTGGGAGGTGGTAGTTGGTCATCACGTACGGCGCATGACCCAGTATTCTCTGGCGAGCCGGGACGAACTTGAGAGGGATAGGCGCGAGATTCAGGAGCGGGGATACTCGGTCAGCTGGGAGGACGTCACCCTTCACGCATGCGCTCTGGGCGCGCCGGTTCGTGATTCATCGGGGAAGGTGATTGCGGCCGTCAGTGTGTCGGGGATCGTGCAACGTTTTTCAGCAGAGAGGCTTCCTGCGTTGATCCGAAAGATCATGGAGATGGGGGACGAGCTCTCGCTCAGACTGGGCTACTTACCCGCGAAGTCCTCCCCCGAGGCGACAGTGTAGACGGCGAGCTCCCGCGTAGAGGCCGCTGGGCGGCCTAGACGAAGGGGCTGCCGGCCCTGAGCGCTCAAATGCTCGCGAGATCGGGTTTGCCCCGGTGCCGCACGGCTATGAGTGTGGTTAAATACTGCCAGGGACACCTGAGTCACCAATGTATAATCCGCTCCGCGCAATTGGGGCGACGGGAGGAGTCTGGTAATGCCCAGTTGGATTGGACCATGGGAAATCGCAATCGTGCTAGTGCTGGCCCTGCTCATCTTCGGCCCGCGCAAGCTTCCCGATCTTGGAGCCTCTCTCGGTAAGTCTATTCGCGGCTTTCGGAAGGCCATGCAAGAAGGCCAGGATGAGGTGAAGTCGGCTTTGGCTGAGGTCAGTGAGGGCAGTGGCGTGAAGGATGCAGAGCCGGTGAAAGCCGAGCCCGCCGAGCCCGCCGCGGCGGTTACTGCTGATCCGGTCGCTGCGGCCGTGGCCGAGCCGACCGTGGCGGCGAGCGCCGAGCCTGAGTCCAATGCGGCTCGGCCAGACAAGGCTGAATAGGTCGTTTGACGGCTACGCCGCGTGGGGGCGGCGTTCCCATGTCAGGCGCTGAAAGTTACGTATATCTCGAGATAGCCGAAGCTGTCCGCAGGCTGATCGTGGCGGGCGAGCTCCAAATGGGCGACCGTTTGCCATCGGTGCGGGACATGGCGGAGCGCTGGAAGTGCACCCCAAACACCGTCAGCCGAGCCTATACGTCGTTGCAGCGTGAAGGTCTCGTGACAGCACATAGGGGAGGAGGCACTCGAGTCGCGTCGTTGCGCCCGGGATTCGGCAGCCCTCCTTCCGCCGAATGGCAATGGGCCAACTTGGTGAACCGAGCCGAGAGCTACCTGCTGGAGGCGGTCGGCTTGGGCCATACACCTGCTCACGCCGAAGCTGCACTCGCGGCTGCAATATCACGTTGGCAGGAGCTGCGACGGCGTCCGGCCTCGTCGGAAGGCGCTAACGGGGCTGGGGAGGCCGAACTCGGGACCACGCGCTTCTCCGGCAGTCACGACCTCACCGTTGAACTCCTCGTCCGATTGTTGGCCGAGGGCACTCCAGCGGTGGAACTTACCACGGACTTCGTCGGCAGCCTCGGTGGCCTCATGGCCGTGGCCCGGGGCGAGGCCGATCTTTGTGGGACCCACCTCTGGGATGAGGTTACGGGCGAATACAACGTCCCCTTTGTGCAGCGGGTGCTTCCTAACCGTTCGGTGGTACTGCTGACGCTGGTCCAGCGACTGCAAGGTTTGATAGTCGCAGCTGGTAACCCTCTGGGATTGACAAGCCTGTCCGACCTGGGACGGAAAGGCGTGCGGCTTGTTAATCGGCAGCCCGGGTCGGGGACGCGGGTGTGGCTCGATGTGCAGCTCAAGCACGCCGGTGTCGACCCGGAGACGGTCGAGGGGTACGGGGATGAGGAAGTGACTCATCTCGGAGTGGCCAGGGCGGTCGCGGAACAACGGGCGGATGTGGGCCTGGGCATTAGCGCAGCGGCATCGGCGTATGGATTAGATTTCGTCCCTCTGGGACAGGAACGTTATGATCTGGTGATCCCGGCCGAGCTCTGGGATACTCCGTCCTTGAGGGCGCTTCGCGCAGTAGTCGGGTCGACTTCCTTCAAGGACGCTGTGGAAGCTCTGGGAGGCTACGACGTGTCCGAGACCGGCAGGGAGTTCAGACTGAGCTGATCGTGGGCGCCGCTGCTGGCCGTCCAGCGAAGGACTCGCCGGACGCACGCCTCATTTGGTAACGAGCTCTAGGTTCACGGGCCGGTAGCGCCGGCAGAGGGAGAAACGCTGATGGAGCCCGGCTGCATCGGGTCCGGCGAGGACCGGAGCCCACTCTTTCTGCTCGACGGGAACAACATCGCCTATCGGGCTTTCTTTGCCCTGCCCCAAGAGATCGCCACGTCGGGGGGCTTTCCCACCAACGCTCTCTACGGGTTCTGTCTCATGATCATCAAGATCCTGTCGGATTACAGACCCGGGGCGGTCATCGTCGCGTGGGACTCGCGGGAGAAGACCTTCCGCCATGCAGAGTTCGAAGAGTACAAAGCCCAGAGGAAGCCTATGCCCGACCTACTGTGCGAGCAGTGGCCATACTTCACGGAGATCAGCTCGGCTTTCGGTTTCGTCAATCTCGCCCTCCCTGGCTACGAGGCCGATGACATCCTGGGGACTCTTGCCCGTCAAGCTGAGGCAGAGCAACGATCGACCATGATCGTCACCGGAGATCGGGATGCTCTACAGTTGGCGGGTGCGACCGTGAAGGTCATGGCGAACACCCGCGGGATGACCGAGGTAAAGATCTACGATCCGGCCGCGGTAGAGGAGCGCTTTGGAGTTCCGCCGAACCTCATTCCTGATTTGATCGGCCTTAAGGGGGATACTTCCGACAACATTCCCGGAGTGCCCGGGATCGGCGAGAAGACGGCTGCGGAGTTACTCGGGCGGTTTGGCACTCTGGAGGAGGTCCTAGCCCATACCGAGGAGGTCTCCGGTCCCAAACGCAGGCAGTTGCTTGAAGAGAACCGTGATATCGCGCTCCTTTCCAAGAAACTGGCTACCCTCGACTACGACGTGCCCATCAACATCCAGACCGCGGAGTTGCTTCCGCACAAGCCGCAGCGGCAGAAGCTCGAGGAGCTGTTCACTCGCTTCGAGTTCAGCACTTTGCTCGATCGAGTGGAACCTCTGCTGGAAAAAACCTCTTCCCGAGAGGCCAACCCGACAGGACCCACGCTCCCATCAGCGGTTGAAGCGCCCGATGATGCCGCGGGGTGGGAGGATCTGCTCGACCGCGTCCGCCCTGTTGCTCTGGTCCCCGAACTGGAGACTCAGCAAGTGTGGCTGGCTCAGAGTGGCCCGGCAGGGGACCCGGAGGACTATGGATCCGTCACGATCGTTCGAGTCCGGGATTGGGCTGCAGCCGCGGCACTGCCGTCCGTGATCGAGGAAGGGCGTGCGATCTGTCACGATTTCAAATCATCGCGAGTGTTGAGAGGTCTGTTCGATCAGGTGGGGCACGACACCTATGTCGCTGCCTACCTGCTCTCGCCGGGTCGACGCGAGTACAGTCTCGAGGACGTGTTCCGCGAGGAAGGTGTCAGGTCTCCCGCGTGTCCCGAGGAGGGGACCCTGGCGGGTGGGGCCGTCGAGGCCGCGATGGTGCTGGCGGTGAGCCATAGTCAAGAGAAATCTCTTCGCGAGCAGGGCATGTGGGAGCTCTTCCGCGACATCGAACTCCCGCTCACTAGGGTGCTCATCGACATGGAAGAGGCCGGGATCAATCTGGACTGCTACTTGTTGGGAGAGATGGCCGGCAAGATCCAGGACCAACTTGAAGAACTGGAGAGCGCCATATACGAGTTGGCGGGCGAAGAGTTCAATCTCGGCTCCCCGCAACAGCTGGGGCGGGTTCTATTCGACAAGTTGAAGCTTCCGCGGCAGAGAAAGATCAAGACCGGGTACTCGACCGACGCCAAGACGTTGGAGGCGTTGCGGGAGAGTCATCCGATCGTCGCGCAACTCCTCAGCCACCGGGAGCTATCCAAACTCATGTCCACGTATCTGGTAGCCCTTCCGGAAGCAGTCGCTCCGGCTACTGGACGGCTTCACACCACCTTTAACCAGACCGTGGCCGCCACCGGAAGGCTTTCGTCCAGCGACCCCAACCTGCAGAATATCCCGGTACGCACGGCGCTCGGTGCCCAGATCCGCCAGTGCTTCACGGCCGAAAGCGGCAATGTGCTGATCGTGGCGGACTACTCTCAGATCGAGCTGCGGATCATGGCCCAGCTTTCCGGGGAGCCTACTCTCCTCGAGGCCCTGAGGCGCGGGGAGGACATCCATACGCGCACGGCCGCCGAGGTCTTCGGATTGTCCAAAGACGAGGTCGATGTCACGCATCGGCGATACGCGAAGGCGGTGAACTTCGGCATTATGTACGGCATATCCGCCTTCGGCCTTAGCCAAAACTTGGGCATCGAGCGGGAGGAAGCCGCCCTCTACATCGCCCGGTATTTCGAGCGCATGCCGCAAGTAAGAGCCTTCATCGACAATACCATCGAAACTGCCCGTCGCCGCGGCTATGTGACTACGCTCTTCGGCCGCAGACGGCCGATACCCGAGCTCGCCTCCGGCAATTTCCAGCAGCGGTCCCTAGGGGAGAGACTGGCGGTGAATTCGGTAATTCAGGGCACCGCCGCCGACATCATCAAGGTGGCCATGATTCGCTGCCACGACCGTCTGAAGCGCGAGTACCGCGGGGCAAGGCTCGTTCTACAGGTGCACGACGAACTGATCTTCGAGGTTCCGGAGAAGATGGCCGATGAGGTCGAGTCAGCGATGGTCGCGGAGATGGTTGGTGCGTTCCCCATGGAACCGCCGCTGTGCGTCGATGTGGGAGTGGGACCGGACTGGTTAACGGCTAAATGACGGGCCGGCCTTCCGGCCGGCTCTACCGGGCGATCGCGGCCTGTTTGCCTCGATTTGGCTGCTGCTAACGTTATTCACAGCCGTATTGCTTTTCCCGGAAGCGCCGGTATACTACCGTCCACAAAGCCACGTGCGGGCGTGGCTCGAATGCGCATTTCTTGAAGGGAAACGGAAACTACATGACAGACGAACACACCGACGACAGCGGCATCGAGACTCTCCAGGGTGGACAGGACCTCATGATCGAGGTCGATGGGAAGATGATTCCCAACTATGACGCAACGATCATGACCTTCGAAGAGGGGGATATCGTCACCGGCACTGTAGTGCGTGTCGACAAGGACGAGGTCCTGGTCGACATTGGCTACAAGAGCGAGGGGGTGGTCCCAGCAAATGAGCTGTCGATCAGAAAGTCGGTGGATCCGGCAGAAGAAGTATCGGTAGGCGATGTCGTCGATGCCCTCGTACTGACAAAAGAGGACGCCGACGGTCGTCTCATCCTTTCCCGCAAACGCGCCCGGTTTGAACGCGCGTGGCAGCGCATCGAGAAGGCTGCAGAGGAAGGTACCCCGGTTTCGGGCACCGTCATCGAAGTGGTCAAGGGCGGTCTCATCATCGACCTCGGCGTCCGCGGCTTCCTGCCTGCGTCCCTGGTGGATATCCGCCGCGTGGCCGATCTGGACGAATTCCTGGGCCAGACCCTCGAGTGCAGGGTCATCGAGCTCAATCGTTTCCGCAACAATGTGGTTCTCAGCCGTCGTGCCGTGCTGGAAGAGGAACGCCGGGGCGTGCGCGAGCAGATCCTTGACCGTATGAATGTGGGCGACCTGGTTACCGGAACCATCTCCAACATCGTGGACTTTGGTGCCTTCGTCGACTTGGAGGGCATCGACGGTCTCATCCATATCTCCGAACTCTCTTGGAGTCATGTCAACCATCCGTCCGAGGTTCTCACCATCGGGCAGAAGGTCACCGTGCGCGTTCTCGACATCGACCGCGACCGCCAGCGTATTTCCCTGGGCCTCAAGCAGACCCAAAAGGATCCTTGGCAGCAGGTCTTCGAGAACCGCCAGGTCAACGAGATCGTTCACGGCCGGGTCACCAAACTGGTGTCGTTTGGGGCGTTCGTCGAGATAGAGGAGGGCGTTGAAGGCCTCATCCATATCTCCGAACTGGCGCAGCATCACGTAGAAGATCCCTCTGAGATCGTCCGTCCGGGTCAAGAAGTCAATGTCAAGATCATCGAGATCGATCCTGAGCGCCGCCGCCTTTCGCTGAGCCTCAAGCGCCTCGAGCCCGAATACCGCATCCACGAAGATGCGCTGGGTGAAGAGGGCGAAGAAGGTGAAGAGGGCGAAGAATTCGAGACTGCCGAAGATTTCGCCGTTATCGAGGAAGGTGACGTGGAAGCGTCGGCCGAAGAAGCCATCGAGGCAGAGGCTGACTCTGAAGTTGAGGTCGAAGCTGATGCTGAAGCCGAGACTGAAGTAGAGATCGAAACCGATTCCGCGACCGAAGCCGTTGAAGTTGCCGCGGGGCCGGCGGTTGAAGAGCCGGTGGCCGACGAAGTCGAGCTGGCTACAGACGAGGCCGAGCCCGGGGTCGAAGCCGAAGAGGCGTCCGCGGAGGAGTAAAGTCTCCCGCATTCGAGGCATGAAATGGGAGCGCCTTAGGGCGCTCCCAGTTTTTGGAGGACTGTGTGGCCGAGCAGGAGCTTGATCGAGCGGCCGACGACGCTCCCCTACTGCGGCGTCCCGGCGTGGTCGCGGTTGGTTTGACCGGGGGGATAGGCGCAGGAAAGAGCAGCGCGCTCACGTTGTTTCACGAATTGGGCGCGGTCACCACTTCGGCCGACGAGATCGTTCACGACCTATACGCGCGGCAGGCATACGTCACCAGACTGGTCGAGCGTTTCGGGGTGGCTGTACTCGATCAACGGGGCAGGGTAGACCGGCGCGAGTTGGCCCGCCTGGTGAAGGGACGGCGGGAGGAGCTTCGCTGGTTGGAGAGCCTGACGCATCCTTTGGTGGAAGCCGAGATAGAAAAGGTCATCGTCGAGGCCCGGGTTGGGTCCATTGTGGTCTGCGAGGTGCCTCTTCTTTTTGAGTCTCATTTCGAGGCCCTTTTCGATCTTCTGGTGACCGTGGAGGCGGAACGTGAGAACCGGGTGATTCGGTCGTCGCACCGTTTCGACCCCGCGGTCTTCGAGGAGTTCGAGGGGCTGCAGGCTTCCACGGAGGAGAGGATCGCGGGAAGCCACTTGGTCTACTACAACGACGGCTCTTTGCAGCATCTACGGGAGTTCGTGCGCGACGCCTACACCCACGCACTGGCGCTACTGGAGCGACAAGGGTGACCCGGTCGCGGTTGGTGCGAAGGAGGCGCCGGCTGCTGCGCTTGGCGATACCGCTGGTGGTCGTCGCGGCGATAGGGTTGGCGGCGTATTGGCTGGTGTCGGCCCAAGCGGTGGTGCCGGGTCTCAGCGAGAAGCTGTATCCCATACACTATCAACAGGAGATCGCCAGGGTGGCCGATCGGTATCATCTCGATCCCTACCTCGTGGCCGCGGTGGTGCGGACGGAGAGCGACTACGATCCGAAGGCGGTGTCGCACGCTGGAGCGGTCGGGCTGATGCAGTTGATGCCCGATACGGCCACATGGGTCACTGGGCTCGATGCTTGGAAGGGTCCGAGTGATCCGGCCTTGACCGACGTGAACGACAATCTCGAATTGGGCGCCTGCTATCTCGCCTACCTGACTCAACGGTTCGCGGGCGATCTGCTGGCGGCACTGGCTGCGTATAACGCCGGGCAGGGAGTCGTGGACAGTTGGTTGGCCTCCGGTGATCACAAAGCGCTACAGTTCGCTGACATTCGCTTCGGCGAGACCAAGGCCTTCGTGCAAAAGGTGCAACACTATCGTGATCTGTACAAACGTGTACATAAGGGCGTCTTCGCGGTGACTGTGAGGGCGGCATGAGTGTGTTTGCCATACAGGCTGAGTACGAGCTCAAGGGAGATCAGCCCCAAGCCGTGTCCAAATTGGTCCAGGGTCTACGGGGCGGAGAACGCTTCCAGACCCTTCTCGGCGTGACCGGCTCCGGTAAGACTTTCACCATGGCCAACATCATCGCTCAGACGGGCAAACCGGCTCTGGTCATGGCACCGAATAAGACGTTGGCGGCCCAGCTTTGCAACGAGTTCCGCGAGTTCCTACCGAACAACGCGGTCGAATACTTCGTCTCGTATTACGATTACTATCAGCCCGAGGCTTACCTGCCCGCGAGCGACACCTACATTGAGAAGGACTCCTCCATCAACCAGGAGATAGACCGCCTGCGCCATTCCGCCACCTCGAACCTGCTCATGAGGGACGACGTGGTTATCGTGGCCTCGGTGTCCTGCATCTACAGCCTGGGTTCGCCCGACGAGTATCTGGGACAGGTCGTTCTCCTTAGGGAAGGCGAGGATGTCAGCCGCGACGAGGTATTGGCCAAGCTGGTCAAGATCCACTATGAGCGCAACGACGTCGGCTTCGCCCGGGGCAAGTTCCGCGTGCGCGGAGACAGTTTCGAGGTGTGGCCGGCATATGACGACTACGCCCTGAGAGTCAGCTTGTGGGGAGACCAGGTGGAGGAGATCGTCAAGGTAGACACGGTCACGCAGGAGGTGATTGCGCACCTACCCAACGTGGCCATCTATCCTGCCACGCACTTCGTCACCTCGGAGAATGCCATCGAGCGCTCGCTGGAGGAGATCTCGGCGGAGTTGGAGCTGCGGGTAGCCGAATTGGAGGCTCAAGGCAAACAGTTGGAGGCCTTCCGTCTCCGCCAGCGGACTCAGTACGACATGGAGATGCTGCGGGAATTGGGATATTGCAACGGCATAGAGAACTACTCGCGCATCCTCGCCGGTCGTAAGCCGGGGGAAGCGCCCTACACCCTACTCGACTTCTTCCGCAATAACTTCGTCGTGTTCATCGACGAGTCCCACATGACGGTACCGCAACTTCACGGGATGTACGAGGGGGACCGGAGCCGCAAGACCATGCTGGTAGAGCATGGTTTCCGCCTGCCCTCGGCTCTCGACAACCGGCCGCTTCGTTTCGACGAATTCATGGAACGGGTGCCACAGGTGGTGTTCGTTTCGGCTACGCCTGGAGAATGGGAGACCTCGGTGTCCAGTCAAGTTGTCGAGCAGTTGGTGCGTCCCACCGGTCTGATCGACCCCAGGGTGGAGGTTCGTCCCACCAAACATCAGATAGACGATCTGATGAACGAGATTCGCGTCCGGGTCGAGAAGAAGCAACGTACGCTGGTCACGACGCTTACCAAGAAGATGGCCGAGGATCTCACCGACTACCTGCTGGAGATGGGTTTCCGGGTACGCTACCTACACTCCGAGGTGGACACACTGGAGCGCATCCGCACCGTGCGTGAGCTTCGGCTGGGGGAAGTGGACGTATTGGTGGGCATCAACCTGCTTCGGGAGGGGCTCGACCTTCCTGAAGTGACGCTGGTTGCAATACTGGACGCCGACAAGGAAGGCTTTCTCCGCGGCGAGACCGCTTTGATCCAGACGATCGGACGTGCGGCGCGGAACGTGGAAGGTATGGTCATCATGTATGCGGACAAGCAGACCCACGCGATGGATCGCGCGCTTTCGGAGACGGAGCGCCGCCGAAAAGCGCAGATGGCCTTCAACGACGAGCACGGCATCGAGCCCCGGACCATCGTGAAGGGAGTGTCCGACATCGCCGAACTCCTGGGTATCAGTGGGAGCGTGCCCTACAAGGAGCGGCGAAAGACTATCCACGGGGAAGACATGCCCGCGGAGGAGATCGAGCGACTCATGGCCACACTCGAGGAGGAGATGTTCGAGGCGGCCGAGCAGCTACGCTTCGAGTATGCCGCCAAGCTCAGGGACGAGATCAAGGATTTGGCCAGAGACTTGGCGCGGCTGCGTGGACCGGGCGGCGAAACCGATAGCGGATCGGCTGTCAAGACTCCGGCGCACCATGGGGGACACGGCGGATCCTACAAAAAGCGGCGCTCAAGATGAGCGTGACTATCTGGAATAATGTATGCCGAACAAACGGGATTCAATCCACATGACGTTTGGCGACTCGCCGATGGGGTCCGTCTTCGGTAGATTCGCCACAAGATAAGAGGGAACCCATGGCGCGGAAATACGATCACGAGCAGATCGAGACCAAGTGGCAGAAGGTCTGGGCCGATAAGAAGACCTTTATCATCGCGAACCCCGAGCCCGGAAGGAAAAGCGCGGGCAAGGGAGAGGACGCCACCTATGTTCTCGAAATGTTCCCGTATCCCTCGGGAAGCGCGCACATGGGGCACGTGAAGAACTACACCATGGGCGACGTGATCGCCAGGTTCCGTCGCCATCAGGGGCAGCGGGTGCTGCATCCCATGGGGTACGACGCTTTCGGGCTCAACTCCGAGAACATGGCCATCAAGACGGGGGAGCCCCCCGGCAAGTTCACCGAAGAAGCGATCGCCACCATCAACCGGCAACTTCGCCGCCTGGGCGTCTCCATCGATTGGAGCCGAGAGATCGCCACCTGTCGTCCCGACTACTACAAGTGGACCCAGTGGCTGTTCCTCCAGTTGTACAAGAAGGGGCTGGCCTACAAGAAAGAAGCGCCCGTTAACTGGTGTCCTTCCTGTCAGACGGTTCTCGCCAACGAGCAGGTGGTCGAGGGATCGTGCGAGCGGTGTGACACCTTGGTTGAAGCCAAGAAGTTGACGCAATGGTTCTTCCGCATCACGGACTACGCAGAGCGTCTGCTCCAGGACTTTGACAAGCTGGAGTCATGGCCGGAGCGTGTGATCACCATGCAGCGCAATTGGATCGGCAAGTCGGTGGGCGCCGATGTCGTCTTTTCCATCGCACCGGCCGAGGGAGTTGCCTCCCAGTCGGATGCCGCCGCCGGTCTCAAGGTCACCGTGTTCACAACTCGGCCCGACACGCTCTATGGGGCGACCTTCTTCATTCTCGCTCCCGAGCACCCCCTGGTGGATGAACTGGTGAGGGGTCTTCCTGTCGAAGAAGAAGTGAAGCGGTATGTGGCTAAGGCGATGGCCACCTCCCATATAGAACGGGCGAGCATCGAGAAGGACAAGACAGGGGTCTTCACCGGCCGTCACGCCGTCAACCCGGTCACCGGGGGGAAGATCCCCATTTTCGTCGCGGACTACGTGATGATGGACTACGGCACCGGTGCGATCATGGCCGTTCCCGGGCACGACGAGCGCGACTTCGCTTTTGCGGAGAAGTATGGGTTGGAAGTGATCGAGGTCATCTCGACCCCAGCCGAATTCAAGGATACCGATGGCAGGCTGGCCGCCGCGTATTCGGGCGATGGGGTTCTCGTCAACAGCGGGCCCTTCGATGGATTGGCGAAGTCCGATGCTATCGTCAAAGTGACGGAGCGGCTCAAGGAACAGGGCAAGGCTGATTTCGCGGTGAACTACAAGCTGCGCGACTGGCTGGTCTCGCGCCAGAGGTATTGGGGCGCGCCCATACCGATCGTCTATTGCGGCAAGTGTGGCGAAGTGCCCGTGCCTGAGGAGCAACTGCCAGTGCGGCTACCCGCTATCACCGACTACGCTCCCAAGGGACGTTCGCCGCTCGCCGCGGCTGAGGAGTGGATCAACACTACATGCCCGGCTTGCGGTGGCCCAGCAGTGCGCGAGAGCGACACCATGGACACCTTTGTGGACTCCTCCTGGTACTACCTCCGTTATGCCTCTCCCTGGAGGGACGACGTAGCCTTCGATCGGGATGCGGTTGACTACTGGCTGCCGGTCGACCAGTACATCGGCGGCGTTGAGCATGCGATTCTCCATCTGATGTACTCGCGCTTCTTTACAAAGGTGCTTTACGACCTCGGCCTCGTGGGGTTCGAGGAACCTTTCAAGAAGCTCTTCACGCAAGGCATGATCTATTACAAGGGCGCCAAGATGTCCAAGAGCAAGGGCAACGTGGTGAACCCCGACGAGCACGTCGCCAAGTACGGGGCCGACTCCCTGCGCTGCTACATCCTCTTCATGGGGCCGGGGGAGAGCGACGTCGAATGGAACGATCAGGGCATCGAGGGCGTCTACCGATTCCTCGGTCGGGTTTGGCGGCAAGTGACCGACGCGGTCGACCAGGGTCTGCTGCGGACGATCACATCGGTTGGAGCGGGCCGGACCTTTGACGAGGCGTCACTCAGTGCCGCCGAGCGGTCTTTGCTCGTCAAGACCAACCAGGTGGTGCAGAAGGCCACCGTCGACACCGGGACTCGTTTTCACTTCAATACCGCTCTCGCCGCCATCATGGAGTTGAATAATGACATCGCCGCCGCCCGAACCGGAGGCCTCGGGGCTTCGGAGACCGGGCGATCTGTGCTCTCTCACGCCTTGGAGATGATGGTGCGCCTTCTCGAGCCGTTCGCTCCCCACATGGGCGCGGAACTTTGGGAGATTATGGGCCACAAGGGCATCTGGGACGCGCCTTGGCCGCTGCCGGACGCTCGGTTTCTCGTCGATGAGACCGTGGAATTGGCCGTTCAAGTCAACGGTAAGGTCCGTGATCGGATCACGGTCAACAAGGATGCCGCCGCGGGGGAAGTGCTGGAGCATGCAAAAGCACTACCCGGCGTAGCCCAGTACCTTGAGGGGAAGACCCTTGTAAAAGAGGTGGTGGTACCCGGCCGATTGGTCAATCTCGTGGTGAAGTAGACATGCTGCCTGAGAATGACTCGCGGGGAAAACCGGCCGTCTCCGCGATCCTCATCGTGCTCGCCCTCGCCCTGATGCTCGGGGGGTGCGCAAGTGGAAGTCCGGCCGACACCGGCACTACTCCCGCTCCCGCCACATCGGCCGTCTCAGCCGCTTCCAGCGTTTCCACAGTGGCGTCCTCCGGGACCACAACTACGTCGGCGGTTGCTCCTCAAGTCATCCGCATCGGGGCTCTCTTCCCGCTCACGGGTGACCTGGCAAAACAGGGCGAGGAATGTCTCGAAGGGATGAGGCTGGCCGTGGACGAGGTGAACGGGGCCGGCGGAATCCATTCTCTGGGCGGAGCCCGCGTGGAGCTCGCGCAAGGCGACTCGCAAGGAGATTCCGACAAAGCCGACGCGGAGTTCGCGCGCCTGGTGACAGAGGATCAGGTGGTGGCCGTGGTGGGCGCCTACCAATCGTCGGTCGCTCTTCCCGCCGGCAAGAGGGCCGAGGACTTGAAGACGCCTTTCGTGGTCAGCTCAGGGGCCGCAGACGAGATCACCGAGCGCGGGCTGGCCTACACGTTCCGGCTGTGTCCGAAGGCGAGTTGGTATGCACGGGATCAGGTTCGTTTCATCGCCGCGGGCGGCATACCCACGACATCGCCGATTACGAAGGTGGCGCTTTTGCACGAGGACGGCGAGTTCGGCAGCGAGACAGCGTCCGAGCAGCGGAAGTACCTCGATGAGGCCGGCATTGAGGTGGTGGACGAGATTGCCTACCCAGTCAACCAGCCCGACTTCTCCGAACAGGTACTTCGAATCAAGTCTGGGGACGCGCAAGCCGTTCTCGCGGCTACTTACCTCAACGATGCCGTGCTCATCGCCGACAGTGCCCACAAGCTGCGCTTGGCCCCGCCGATCCTGGACGCCGGGGGAGGAACCGCCGACGCCGAGTTCCTGGGTCGGACGGGAGAAACTTCCAGCTCCATCATCACCGAGTTCGAGTACGTCCCAGGAAGTTCAGCCGCTCAGGTGGAGAAAGCATTCGCCGACGCCCATGCCGGCACGGTCACCGCCGCCGCCCTGTACTCATATCAAGCCGTCTGGCTGGTGGCGAACGCCCTGGAACGGGTCGCGTCGACCGAGCACGAGCGTCTGCGGGCGGCGCTCGCCACCACGGCCATGACTCCGGAGGACCACATGGTGCTTCCCCAGACAACCCTTTCCTTCGATGCCGAGGGTCAGAACAGGGCAGCACGTCTGTTCGTGGCTCAGATCCAAAACTCGAAGTACGTTCCCGTTTGGCCCACCGAGTACGCTCATGCCTCGGTCGTCCTGCCCTAACGAGCCCGGTGTTTAATGCGGCGCATTTGCGGGGAGCGTCGACCTATCAGGATTGAAAAGAGGAGGCTTCGATGGCTCTAACCACCCGTGAGGAAATGCTTGCGCATCTCAACAAGGATCTGGAGTGGGAGTATCAGGCTCTCATCCAATACATCCAACATGCCGCTCTGATTGTGGGGGCCGCCTATGGGGACATCCAGAAGGAGCTTCTCATCCATGCAACGGAGGAGCACGCCCACGCGGTGTCCCTGGCCGATCAGATAGCGTACCTGGGCGGATTCCCTACCGTGGCTGTGGAGAAGCGAGAGACCTCGCCGGAGGTCGTGACCATGCTTGAACAGGATCTGGCCGGGGAGAAGTATGCGGTCCAGAGATATCGGGAGCGGATCCAGCAGGCCGAAGAGATGCAGGAGTATGGCCTTCGCCGGGCGCTGGAGGACATTCTCATCATGGAAGAAGAGCACGTGCGTGATCTAACAGCGGCGCTTGGGCAGAGATAGTCGGCCGGAGGCTGCAGGGTCCCAGCACCGTTCGCTCTCTGCACGGTCCAGGGTACGGCAATGCCTGGGAATAGAAAAGGGGCGGCCTTGCGGCCGCCCCTTTGGCGCTGCTTTGTAGTTGGAAACTACTGCTGGCGGTTCTCCACGAGGTCCTCGACCACGCTGGGGTCGGCGAGGGTGGAGGTGTCGCCCAGGTCGCCGATCTCGTTGGCGGCGATCTTCTTGAGAATGCGACGCATGATCTTACCCGAACGGGTCTTCGGCAGGCCGGGGGCCCACTGAATGACGTCCGGGCTGGCGATGGGGCCGATCTCCGTACGCACGTGCTTGATAAGCGCTTTCTTCAGATCGTCCGAGGGCTCGACGCCAGCGTTTAGAGTGACGTAGGCGTAGATGCCTTGACCTTTGAGCGGGTGCGGCATACCGACGACGGCCGCTTCGGCTACGGAGTCGTGACTAACCAGGGCCGACTCGACTTCGGCCGTACCCATGCGGTGACCGGAGACGTTGATGACGTCGTCTACGCGGCCGGTGATCCAGTGATAGCCGTCTTCGTCGCGGCGGCAACCGTCGCCGGTGAAGTACAGGCCTGGATACTGGACGAAGTAGGTCTCATGGAAGCGCTCTTGGTCGCCATAGACGCCGCGCATCATGCCGGGCCACGGCCGACGGATGCAGAGATTGCCCACGCCGGGCCCGGTGATCTCGGCTCCGTCTTCATCGACGAGGACAGGCTCCACGCCGAAGAATGGGAGGGTAGCCGAACCCGGTTTGATCTTCATCGCGCCCGGCAGCGGCGTGATGAGAATGCCGCCGGTCTCGGTTTGCCACCAGGTGTCGACGATCGGGCAACGGCCGCCACCGATGAGGTCGTGGTACCAGAGCCAGACTTCCGGGTTGATAGGCTCGCCCACCGTACCGAGGACACGAAGCGAGGAGAGGTCGTGCTTCTTGACCCAGTCGTCGCCCTCGCGAGCCACTGACCGCAGGGCGGTGGGGGCGGTGTAGAAGATGTTGACCTTGTAGCGCTCCACGACATCCCAGAAACGGTCCGGAGCCGGATAGCTGGGAACGCCCTCGAACAGGACGCCGGTCGCCGCGTTGGCCAGTGGGCCGTACACGATGTACGTGTGACCGGTGACCCAACCGATGTCGGCCGTACACCAGTACACCTGCTCGGGATGATAGTCGAAGATGAGTTCATGGGTCATTGCCGCGTAGAGCAGGTAGCCACCCGTGGTGTGCATGACACCCTTGGGTTTGCCGGTGGAGCCGGAAGTGTAGAGGATGAACAGCGGATCTTCGGCGTCCATTTCCTCGCAGGGGCACTCACTGGCGGCGGCCGCGAGTTCTTCGTGATACCAGCTGTCGCGGCCTTCTATCCAGGCGATGTCGTCGGCGCCGGTGTGCTTGACGACGATGCAGTTCTTGATGTCAGGGCATTCAGCCATGGCGGCGTCGGCGTTATTCTTCACAGGCACGCGCTTGCTGCCGCGAAGGCCGGTGTCACAGGTGATCATGAGGGTGGCGCCCGCGTTCAGCGCGCGGTCGCGGATAGCTTCAGCGGAGAATCCACCGAAGACCACGCAGTGGATGGCGCCGATACGGGCGCATGCCAGCATGGAGACAGGGAGTTCAGGGATCATAGGCAGATAGATGACGACCCGGTCACTCTTCTTGATGCCCTTGCTCTTGAGGACGTTCGCGAACTTGACGACGTCGTCGTAGAGTTCCTTGTACGTGATCGTCCGAGCTTGGTCCGGGTGGTCACCCTCGAAGTAGTAAGCGACCTTGTCGCCCTTGCCGGCTTCAACATGACGGTCGAGGCAGTTGTAGCTGACGTTCAGCTTGCCGCCTTCGAACCAGCGGATCTTCGCATTGGCGAAGTCGTGGTCTTGCACCACATCCCACTTCTTGTACCAGTTCAGCCGTTTGCCGGCTTCTTCGGCCCAAAACGCATCCGAGTCATCGAGAGAACGCCGGTACATGTCCTGGTACTGCTCAAAACTGGACACTAGGGCGGTTTTCTGGAATTCGGCAGGTACGTCGAAGACCTTTCCCTCTAGGGATTCGTTAGCCACATCATCCTCCGCTTTTCCCGTTTGAATACGACAAGTGACCTCCCCCGCGGGGGCAGGGGCGAACGCACGTGCAGCAAGAATAACATACGGGCTTCTGCGAACGGACCGCCGCCCTTTTAGACTGTATATTTGTACGAGTGTCATGCAGTCAGCAAATATCGTGGCCTTTTTCTGCGGTCCTATCGGTCAGGGAGGACGGATGTTTCTAGAAGTGTGCGGTGCGGCGCGGGAAGTCACGGGATCATGTTATGTGGTCCAGGTGGGGCCCACCCGGTTTCTTGTGGACTGCGGTATGCATCAGGGGGGGGACAAGGAGGAGGCGCTCAATTTCGCCCCCTTCGCCTTCGATCCCGCGGAACTGGATTTCATGCTGCTCACCCACGCGCATATCGACCACTCCGGTCTCATTCCCAGGCTCGTGAACGAAGGATTCAAAGGCCCCATCTACGCCACAGGGCCTACGTGTGATCTGGCGGAGATTATGCTTCTCGATTCTGCGTACATCCAAGAGAGTGAAGCCGAATGGCGCAACCGCAAGGCCCGCCGAGCCGGACGGCGTTTGCTCGACGCGCTGTATACGAAGAAAGACGCCGAGAAGGCGATTCGCCAGTTCAAGCAGGTCGATTATGGCGCGGCCAAAGAACTGGCTCCCGGGGTCACGGTCGTCTTTCACGATGCTGGACACATCTTGGGGTCGGCCTTCGTCGAGCTTCAGTTGTCCGAGAACGGCGATGACACCAAGCTCCTCTTTAGCGGCGACGTGGGCCAGCCCGATCAGCCGATCATCCGTGATCCCGAGATCATCGAGCAGACGGACTTCCTCGTCATGGAGTCGACCTACGGCGATCGCAAGCACGTGCACAACGGCAAGCCCGTTGAAGAGTTGGCGGCAATCCTGGAAGAAGCTCAACGCACCGGCGGCAACGTCATCATTCCGGCCTTCGCTGTAGGCCGCACGCAGGAACTACTCTACTTCCTGCGCAAGATCCAGGACGAGCGCGACCTCGACATGCCCGTCTACGTAGACAGTCCTCTGGCCTCGCGCGCCACCGAAGTGTTCCGCAGGCATCGAGAAGCCTACGACGCCGAGTCGTGGAAGCTGGTTGGCGAACCCGGCGGCATCTTCGACTTTCCCGAGATCCACTACACCACAAGCGCTGAGGAATCCAAGGCCCTGAACGGAAAGAATGGCATCGTCATCATCTCGGCGAGTGGCATGGCTGAGGCGGGGCGGATCCGGCATCACCTCAAGCATAACTTGTGGCGTCCCGAGGCCCACATAGTAATCGTCGGATTCCAGGCTCAGAACACGCTGGGTCGGCGTCTTATCGAAGGCGAGAAGCGGGTGCGTATCTTCGGCGAGGAGATTGCGGTTCGCGCACATATCCACGAGATAAGCGGCCTCTCGGCTCACGCCGACCAAGAGCAGTTGCTGGCCTGGGTGTCACATTTCAAGTCTCCCCGGACGGTCATTTTGACCCATGGAGAATTGGCCGCGGCTCTCGCTCTGGAGAAGCTGATAGAGGACAAGTTTCACTTCAAAGTCGTGGTGGCCGAGAAGAACGAAATCTTTGACCTGGGGGAGGCGTTGAATGACCGCTGATCCTGTCTGCTCGACCCCCCTGTCGGAGAGGGAGGCCGCCGCTGCCTCTTTCTACAACGGACGCATCTACCTGTTTTGCTCCGAAGAGCACAGGGACCTCTTCAACGCTGACCCGGAGAGGTATAGCAAGAATGTGCGGGCCATGGCCCTCAAGGTTGGCGTTATGGGCGCCGCCTCGGGCAATCTGACCGAGGAGACGCGGGCCGCCGCACGTGAGCTCGGACGTACTATCGGCGCGAAAGGTATGGTTCTGGTGAGCGGGGCCGCTCCCGGTCTTCCCTTGGAGAGTGCTCTGGGGGCGCAGTCGGTGGGCGCACTTTCTATTGGGATATCCCCGGCCCTCAGTTTGGACGAGCACGTCCACGTATATCACTCGCCCGTCGATGGGTTCGACGTCCTCATCTACACGGGCAGCGGACTGATGGGCCGCGAGATCTTCAATATCCGCTCGAGCGACATCGTTATCATAATTGGCGGCCACTCGGGGACCCTGGGAGAGTTTGCCATCGCCTACGACGAGGGTAAGTTGATCGGGGTCCTGCAGGGTACCGGTGGCATCGCCGACATCGTGCCGGAACTGGTCACGGCCATCGACAAAGAGACGGGCTCGTCCATCATTTACGACGCTGATGCCAGCCGTCTCATCGACAGGGTGGTTGATCACTACGTTAATGTCCACTTCCAGCGCCCATCGGTCTTCATGCGGAACGGAGCCGCCGGCAATCAACCCCTTCCGGGCTGATCCGCATCAGATCGCGCGGACCCCGATCCCGCGTGAGTGAGGCGGGGTGCGGACGAGGATCGGGAGAAGCGGAGAACGACTCAATGTCTGGACTCATGGAAGCGATGATATTCGAGGGAGTTGGGCACCCGCTGAGGCTTGCGCACGTTCCGGTGCCCGCGCCGGCGACGGGGCAGGTCAGGGTCAGGGTGAAAGCCTGCGGCATCTGTCGGACCGATCTTCACATCATTGACGGCGAACTCGCGCATCCAAAGCTGCCTCTCATTCTCGGTCATCAGATAGTGGGAACGGTAGAGGCGTTGGGGGAGGGCGTGTCCTCTCTCGACGTGGGCCGGGTGGTGGGCATACCCTGGTTGGGCTGGACGTGCGGTCACTGCCGCTACTGTCTGAGCGGCCGGGAGAATCTCTGCGATCTGGCCAGGTTCACCGGGTACGACATCGACGGGGGCTTCGCCGAGTATACCGTGGCCGATTCGCGTTTCTGCTTCCCCATACCGGAGGGTTTCGCGGAAGAGCAAGCTGCGCCACTGCTGTGCGCCGGGTTGATCGGTTACCGGTCGCTGAGAATGGCCGGCAAGCCCGAGCGGCTCGGCATCTACGGCTACGGGGCCGCCGCCCACATCGTCACTCAGGTGGCCCGACATGAAGGCATGCAAGTCTTCGCATTCACTCGGCCCGGAGACCACGATTCGCAGGAGTTCGCGCTCGAGATGGGCGCCGCCTGGGCGGGGGATACGGATCATTCAGCCCCCGAAGAGCTTGACGCCGCTCTCATCTTCGCCCCCGCCGGTGAGTTGGTTCCTCTGGCGCTCCGGGCGATATCCAAGGGAGGGACGGTTGTCTGCGGCGGCATCCACATGAGCGACATCCCGTCCTTCCCGTATGAAATCCTCTGGGGCGAGCGCGGCGTGCGTTCGGTTGCCAACCTCACGCGCAAGGACGGTCAGGAATTCCTAGCGCTGGCGCCGCGGGTTCCCGTTCGTACCGAGGTGGAAATCTTCGCTCTTCGCGATGCCGAGGTCGGTATGGAACGCCTCCGCCACGGGCACATCAGAGGGGCCGCAGTCCTCCATGTCGGCTAGAGCCGCGAAAGGAGTGAGATGACACCCATCAGCCCGCTGGTGTCGTACTCCATAGAACGTGTGAAGGTGCTCGACGAAGACGGCACGGTGGACGTCGCCCTCATGCCGGAGTTATCGGCCGAGCAGATCAGGAGTCTCCATCGGCAGATGGTCCTCACCCGACAGTTCGACGAGCGGATGTTCAGGCTGCAACGCCAAGGTCGTCTGGGAACTCTGGCTCGTGTCGCGGGCCAGGAAGGGGCGCACATCGGCGCCGCCTTTGCGCTCAGGGGCGAGGATTGGCTGGTGCCGGCATTTCGCGAGACCGGAGCGCTCCTTCTCCGCGGCATCCCGATGGAGCAGTTGCTGCAGTATTGGAGCGGGGACGAGAGGGGAGGGGGTTTTCCCCGACAGTTGAACACGCTGCCCATAGCCATTCCGGTAGGCACTCACATGCTCCATGCGGTGGGTATCGGGTGGTCGCTGGGCCGCTCGAAGCAACGCGCGGCGGTTCTCACCTTCTTTGGGGAGGGGGCGACTTCAGAGGGCGACTTCAGCGAAGCTATGAACATGGCCGGCGTTTTTCAAGTGCCGGTGGTCTTCTTCTGTCAGAACAACCAGTATGCCATCTCGCTGCCGTTCACCAAGCAGACCGCCTCGCCCACTGTGGCGCAAAAGGCGCTGGCCTACGGCATGACAGGTGTTCAGGTGGATGGCAACGACGTCTTCGCGGTATACAAGGTGACGCGCGAAGCCTTGGAGAGGGCCAGGTCAGGGTTGGGCCCCACCCTCGTCGAAGCCATCACGTACCGGGTGACCGATCACACCACCTCTGACGACGCCCGGCGTTATCGCTCAGAGGAGGAAGTGGAGGGCTGGAAGCAGCGCGATCCCATCGTGCGACTGGCTAAGTACATGTATGCCGCCGGCCTGCTGGACGAAGCCCAACAGGCTGCTGTCCTTGCAGAAGCCGATGCGAAAGTGGCCAAGGCGGTCGCGGCTTTCGAAGCTGTCGAGCCCATCCGACCGGAAGAGATCTTCGCGCACGTGTTCGCCGAACTCACGCCCCCCCTTGCGGAACAGCGCGCATATCTGATGTCCCACCGGACGGAAAGCGGCTGATAATGGCCAGGCTGAATGTCGTGGAGGCGATAGACCAAGCTTTGCAGCAGGAGATGCAGCGCGACCCCAGTGTGATCATCCTGGGCGAGGATGTGGGACGGGACGGCGGTGTGTTCCGGGTTACCGACGGGCTCGTGCAGCGCTTTGGCGAAGATAGGGTGATCGACACGCCTCTGGCCGAGTCAGGCATTGTAGGCATGGCCATCGGGATGGCGATCGCTGGGTATCGTCCCGTGGCTGAGATACAGTTCGCGGGCTTTGTCTATCCAGCATACGACCAGTTGGTCTCACACGCGGCGCGCATGCGCAACCGTAGCCGGGGAGAATTCACAGTCCCACTGGTGGTGCGGATGCCGTATGGCGGAGGGATACGTGCGCTCGAGCACCACTCGGAGAGCATGGAGGCTATCTTTGCCCATGTTCCTGGGCTGAAAGTCGTGATTCCCGCCGATCCTTACGACGCCAAGGGTTTGCTGGTGGCGGCCGTGCGCGACCCCGACCCGGTCATATTCATGGAGCCGGCCAGGGTATATCGGGCCATCAAGATGGAGGTTCCAGAGGAACTGTACCTGGTGCCTTTGGGCAAGGCTCGGATTGTTCGCTCGGGGGGCGATGTGACCATTATCGCTTGGGGAGCGCAGCTGCGGGTTGCCCGGGAAGCGGCCGACAGGCTGGGGGCGGAGGCAGGAGTGGAGGCCGAGGTCGTCGACGTGCGCACGCTATCACCGTTCGATTTCGAGACCGTCGTCGATAGCGTGAAGAAGACCGGGCGGGCGGTGGTGGTGCATGAGGCTCCACATAGCTGCGGCTTTGCAGCGGAGGTATCCGCGCAGATAATGGAAAGGGCCTTGCTTCACCTCAAGGCTCCGGTGACTCGGGTCACGGGTTTTGACACAGTTCCGCCGCTGGCGAAATTGGAGGATCTCTATCAGCCGGATGCGGTGAAGGTGATAGAAGCGGTTGAAGCAGTCATGGAGTTCTAATCAGAAGGAGATTCCCTTGCAGTACGACGAGTTGCTGGAATTAGTCAAGAGCCGCCGCACCATCCGGGCCATCAAGCCCGATCCGATCCCCGACGAGATGGTGGACAAGCTCCTCGAGATGGCGCGCTGGGCTCCGACCGGTTTCAACATGCAGCCGGCGGAATTTCAGGTGGTGAAAGATCTGGAGCTGCGGCAGTCGATCAAACAGATCGTGGACGACTACAAGAACGCGGACTTCTTTTCTCTCGAGGCCACGCGCGAGAAGTGGCAGGGATCGCCCTGGACCCTGGACACCCACGGGAAGTGGGATTGTCCGCTGGCGCCGGTGAACATCCTTGTCATAGGGGACACAAGGCGACGCATGGGCCTACCCATGGTCGCCCGCTACTCCAAGCAGAAGGGCGACTCCATTTTCGAATCCTCCCTATCCAATGCATTCATGTATTTGTGGCTGGCCGCTCACAGTCTGGGCTTGGCTGCGCAGCCTATCTCCGGAGTGAAGTATCCGAAGGTCCAGGGTTTGGTCAAGTACCTGCTCAACCTCCCCGATTACATCTACGTTTACGACATCTTCCTCATCGGATACAGCGCGATGGAAGAAGGCCCGTCCGCCAAGTTGATGCGGCATCTCGACGAGATGGTGCACTACGACCGGGCGGCGGACAACGAATTTTTGAGCGAAGAGGATCTGAGGAAGCAGATCATGAAACTGAGGGCCGGCAATGTGGCGCGCCACGTGGAAGCGGACAAGATCAACGACTGATGGGGGCGAGGCGTGGATTACACGGAGTTTCTCCAGTTCATAAAGGGCCGTCGCACAACCCGTGCCATCAAACCCGATCCGGTATCGGAAGAGACAGTTATGGAGTTGATGGAGGCCGCACGCTGGGCGCCGACCGGTTTCAACCTGCAGCCGGCAGAGATCCTGGTGGTGAAAGACCCGGAGTTACGCGCGGGTGTGAAGAAGATCGTTCAGGACTGGATAGACAGCGACTTCTACGCCCTCGAGGCGACGCGCGAAGAGTGGCAAGGAGCCCCGTGGACTCTTGAGTCGCACGGCCGGCTGGACTGTCCCATGGCGCCGCTTTTCGTCTTCACTCTCGGGGATACCAGACGACGCGTGGGGCTACCCATGAATGCCCGCTATTCCAAGCAGAAGGGCGACTCTATCTTCGAGTCCTCGCTGGCGAACACCTTCATGTATCTCTGGCTTGGCGCCCATGCCTTGGGGTTGGCCGCTCAGCCCGTCTCGGCCGTGAAGAACTCGCGCGTCCAGGGTCTGATCAAGCACCTGCTCAATCTCCCCGACTTCATCTACATTTACGAGCTTCTGGTCGTTGGCTACAGCGCGATGGAAACCGGACCGTCGGCGAAGTTGCTGCGCCACCTCGATGAGATGGTGCACTTCGACCGGGCGGCGGACGACGAGTTCCTCAGCGACGAGGAGCTCAAGAAGCAGATCCGTAAGCTTCGGTCGGGAAACGTAGCGCGGCATAGCGAGGCCGACAGGATCAATCCAAAAACCTAAAACCGGCGCCGGGCGAAAAAACCGAGGGATGGAGCAGTGGCTATGGCCTACGAATTCAAGTTTCCGGACGTCGGCGAAGGCATTACGGAAGGCGAGATCGTCGGTTGGAAGGTCCGCGAGGGCGAATTCGTCGTCGAGGATCAGACGCTCGTCGAGATGGAGACCGACAAGGCCGTCGTCGAGTTGCCCTCACCCAAGTCCGGCAAGATAGTGCGCCTACATGCGGCCGAGGGCGACATCGTCCAAGTGGGGTCGGTTCTGGTGACCATCGAAGAGACCCAGGCAAGCGCGACCGGAGTACGACTGGAGGAGGCTGTGTCGGTTCCGGTCACGGAACCGGAGGAGCTGACATCGCGTGCGCCTGAACCGGCGAAGGCGGAAGCGGAGCCCTACACCGGCTCTGTCGTCGGCCGTCTCGAGGAGGCTCCTGACGAGGTCCCCGGCGGCGCGGCCGGCACCGTTTCCTCGGCAAAGCCCCGAACTGAGATTCTTGCCCTTCCCTCTGTGAGAGCGTTGGCCAAGGAGTTGGGGGTCGACCTTTCCACCATTCGCGGGACGGGCAGTGGAGGACGCATACTCAAGCAGGACGTGGAAGACGTCGCCGAATCCGCGGCCTATGGCGCCGGCGCCGAGAAGCAGTCGGCTTCGATACCGCGGCCCCCGGGGACCGGGCACGCGGGCGCGGAGAAGGACGAGGCCGGCGTTCCGGGAGCGGGTGTGGAAGTCCATGCTCCTACCCCAGGGGTGGTAGTGGAGCATGACTCCTTCGGCCCCATCGAGCGGGCGCCGTTCAGGGGAGTCAGGCGGACCATGGCCAAGCGCATGGCGGAATCCGCCACAAAGCAGGCCCAGGTCACCACCATGGACGAGGCCGACGTCACGGTCATCCGTCATATCCGTGAGAAGGAACGGGAGGTGGCAGCCGGGCGGGGAGTCCATCTCACATATCTGGCATTCGTCATCAAGGCTTGTACGGCGGCTCTTCAACGCTTTCCCCGTCTGAACGCCGTCCTGGAGGAATCGGGGGAGGAATACGTTCTCAAGCGCTACTACAACATCGGCATAGCGGTGGATACCAAGAACGGGCTGGTGGTACCCAACGTCAAGGCTGCGGACACCAAGAGCATCTTCGCGATCGCGGCCGAGATCGTCAACCTCGTGAAGAAGGCCGAGGAGCGGACCCTGGAACTGGCCGACCTGCACGGGGGCACTTTCACCATCACGAACTTCGGGGCCATCGGCGGCATGCAGGCCACCCCCATTGTCAACTACCCGGAGGTGGCCATTCTGGGGATGGGGCGCATCGAAGAGGTTCCGGTCGTCCGCGACGGCCAGATCGTTGCCCGCTTGCTGCTACCGCTCTCACTTACGTTCGATCATCGCCTCGTCGACGGCGCCGAGGCCGCTCGCTTCCTGAATATGGTGATCGGGTACCTCCAGGATCCCGACCTGCTTCTCCTCGAAGGCGCCTGATCGAGTGGAGCCATGCCGCCGCATCCAGCAGGTCGCGGAAGGTTGTCGGCTGGTCATTCTTTGCGCGACCGCTATGGAGGCGCAGCCCATGATCGACGCCATGAGCTTGACGCACGCCCTCACGGTGGCAACGAAGCAGATGATATCCGGCGACCTGTTCACACGTGAGGCATTCATGGCGCCACTTCGTGCTGTTCTCGCGGTGAGTGGTTGCGACAAGGCCAACGTTGCCCACGCTCTAACCTGCCTCTTGGAGGCCATGGATCCTGCGCCCTCTCTGGTTATGCAGGTGGGGATCGCCGGCGCGCTTCCGGTCACGGGCGGGGAGGAAGGCGCTCACGTGGGCGATCTGGTACTCGCCAGGGAGGAAATCTACGCCGATACGGGTAGCTCCAGTCCCGGCGGCTGGATGTCTGCGGAGGAAATAGGGCTTCCCGTCGCCCAGGTGGATGGACGCGAACTGGGGAATAGGTTCGTTCTCAACAAGAGATTGGTGGAAGTGGCAGCCAGAACCCTGGCAGGGACGGCGCGTGGTGCAGGCGAGACGGGAAAGGTTCAGGGCTTCGGCCTCCTTGGCGGGCGTCGGGTGATAGCGGGTCCGTGCGTGACGGTCTCCAGAATGACGGGTCTGCGGGCCGAGGGGGAAGAACTGGCCCGCCGATGGAACGCGGTGGCGGAGTCCATGGAGGGGGCCGCCGCCGCCCACGTATGTGCCTTGTATGCGGTACCCTTTCTGGAGATAAGGGGGATCAGCAACATGGTGATCGACCGGGACCGGTCTTCGTGGAGGGTGGAAGAGGCCGTCGCCGTTGCCGGCGAAGCCGCCCTCACGCTCTGCCGGACGCTCGACTCGCTGGTCTGCTCGCCATCCGAAGGCGCGAGGACCTAGCGTGCCACCCATCCGACTGGCGTTCTCCAGCTGTCCCAACGACACGTTCATCTTCCATGCTTGGGTACACGGCCTCATCCCAGGGGCCCCAGCCGTCGAGGCTCGACTCTTGGACATCGATCGTTTGAATCAGTTGGCTCTCGCGAATCAGGCCGACGTTATCAAGGTCTCCATGCACGCCCTTGCCCACCTGCGCGAGGGGTACGCGCTGCTCCATTCCGGCGGCGCTTTGGGGCGGGGGGTCGGTCCGCTCGTCGTCGCCCGCAAAGACTCCCGCTTACACCCGGCGCCGACGGCCTCCAGGGTGGCGGAGCTGGCGGACAAGCTCGGCCGGGCTCGGATCGCAATCCCTGGCGAGCTTACCACCGCGGCCCTGCTCGTGGGCCTGCTGACGGGGGGTTTGCGCAACATGGTGGTCATGCCCTTCGATCGCATCATGCCGGCCGTGGTGGCCGGAGAGGTGGATGCCGGCGCGATTATCCATGAGGGCAGGTTCACTTTCGGTTCGTACGGTCTGAGAAGGCTGGTGGATCTGGGGGAGTGGTGGGAGGTGTCGACCGGACTTCCTCTTCCTCTCGGGGGAATTGCGGTGTCAAGGTCATTGTCGAGAGAGGCCAAAGGGTCGATCGAGAACGCCGTCCGTTCCAGTGTCGCGCACGGCCGTCTGAATCCATCCGCGTCGCGGGAGTACGTAGCCGCAAGTGCGCAGGAGATGGATGCCCAAGTGTGCCAGGCTCACATTGACCTGTACGTGAACGATTACACCTTGGATTACGGCCCCGAAGGGGTGGAAGCGATCCGCCAGCTACTGGCAAGCGCGGTGGGGGCGGGCGTGGCGCCCGATTCTACCCGAGGGATATTCTGGGACGAAGACCCGGCCTGAGTCCGCGAGGCCACGGCGGCGGGGTTCCGCTGTCTGCCGCTGCAAACTGGCCAGATAGGGAATGACGCGCTCGCCCGAAGCCTCGCCCGGTCCGCGATGCGCCAGGACTGCTATCCTACTTCGTTAATGCTGCACCTCACCGACATTTCCAAGTCATTCGGAACCCAGACAGTTCTCGATGAAGCCAGTCTCCATGTCAAGCCGGGCATGCGGGTAGGGCTCGTTGGGGCCAACGGGGCGGGCAAGACCACTCTTCTCCGCATCATCGCGGGCGAGATGTCGCTCGACGGCGGCGAGATCAGCTCGCGGAAAGACCTCCGTATCGGCTTTTTGCCCCAGGAGATAGAGGAGATCGCCGATCATGGCGTGATGGACGAGGTCCTCGCCTCCTATGCCGATATCCTCTCCGCGGAACACCGCATGGCCCAACTGAGCAACCAGCTGGCTCAGGCCTACTCCGCGTCCGGTAGCGGCAATGGCGGCGCGGTTGCCGACCCGGACGAACTCATGCGGGAGTTGGGGGTCGTCCAGACCGCCTTCGAGGGCGCGCACGGATACGAGCTCGAGGCCCGAGCGCAGTCCATCCTGCGCGGCATCGGCTTTCGCGAATCCGATTTCCTCCGTCCCATCGTGGAGCTCTCGGGGGGCTGGCGGATGCGGGTGGCGCTGGCTCGGCTGCTGCTGGAGAGCCCGGACATTCTGATGATGGACGAACCGACCAACCACCTCGATCTCGAAAGCCTGATCTGGCTGGAAGGCTTTCTGATGGAATGGACCGGGGCGCTTCTTCTCATCAGCCACGACCGCTACTTCCTAAACCGGGTGGCGACGCATATCGCAGATCTCGATCGCGGTGTCATCGATATCTATACGGGCGGTTTCGACCAGTACGAAGCCGAGAAACGGCAGCGGTACGAGGCCCTCGTCAACGCGGCCAAGAACCAGCAGCGGGAGATCGACGCGGCCGAGAGCTTCGTACGCCGGTTCCGCGCGAAGAACACTAAGGCGAAGCAGGTACAGCAAAAGATCCGTCGACTCGAGCGGATGGATCGTATCGACGCGCCCACGCTGGATCGCAAGACGATCAAGTTTCGTTTTCCCCAACCCCCGCGAACCGGTAGGGTCGTCGCTGAGTTCAAGCACGTGCGCAAAGCCTATGCCGAGAACGTGGTCTACAAGAAGCTCGACCTAGTGATCGAGCGAGGGGAGAAGATCGCGCTGGTGGGTCCCAACGGTGCAGGCAAGTCAACCCTTCTCAAGCTGCTGGCGGGTGTTATCGAGCCCGA
Source organism: uncultured Actinomycetes bacterium (assembly GCA_963775295.1). GTDB lineage: Bacteria > Actinomycetota > Thermoleophilia > RBG-16-64-13 > RBG-16-64-13 > JAMDEO01. The sequence continues at coordinate 2,814,025 of CAVZIK010000006.1, read as the reverse complement.
TGGCGGCTCGATCAAACTCGGGCACAACGTCCGCCGCGAGTACTTCGCGCAGCACCAACTCGAGGTGCTCCACACAGGACGCACCGTGCTCAAGACCATGGAGGAGGCCGCTGCGCCGGCCGGCAGGTTGCCTGAGGTGCGCAGCTACCTGGGGACCTTCCTCTTCAATGAGGACGACGTCACCAAGAAGGTGGGGGTGCTCTCCGGGGGCGAAAAGGCGCGTCTCGCTCTTGCACGGATGCTGATCGATCCGGCCGGACTGCTTCTCCTCGACGAACCGACCAACCATCTCGACATGGATTCGCGCGAGGTGCTTACCGAAGCCCTCAAGCAATATGAGGGGTCGGTGGTTTTCATCAGTCACGACCGGCGCCTCATCAACGCGATCGGCACGAAGGTCGTGGAGGTGAGGGACGGCCGGGTCGACCACTACCCCGGGGATTGGGAGTACTACCAGTGGAAAAGAGCTCAGCTCGAATCCGCCGAGGGATCGACAACCTCGGGCGACGGCTCGGTAGTGGGGCGGCCGGCAGCCAATCCCGCTGCGGCACCAGAGCCCATCAGGCCCTCTGCGAGCGGCGGCAAGAGCCCCCGAGTCGCGGGCGCTGCGGTCACGGTGGAGTTGGGCTACAAGGAGCGGAAGGAACTGCAGAGCCGCTATCGCAAGGTGGAGCGGCGCATCTTGACCGCGGAGAAAAGACAAGAAGAGGTCGCCGCCATCCTCAGCGACCCGGGCAATGCATCCAACTACGAGATACTTGGGGCGGCGTCATCGGAAGCAACCGCGCTTGCAGAGGAGATAGCAACACTGTACGAGCAGTGGGCATCGTTGGCAGAGTCTCTGGGGACCACCGCCGACTGACCGCGATCGACTCGATGACCGCCGGCTGGCGGCGGTTGGTGGTCTACAGGGGATCTTAGCGGTACTTCATCAGAGTCTTGTAAGGATCGATCGCTGCTCCACCGCCCGGACGAATCTCGAAATGGAGATGGACCGCGCCCCCACTGGCGTTGCCTGTGTTGCCCGCGTAGCCGATCACCTGCCCGGCGCTGACGTGCACTCCCGCCTTGATTCCGCTCTTGATGGACGACAGGTGGGCGTAGTAGTAAGTGTTTCCGTCACTGCCCTTTAGAAAGATGGTTATGCCGCCCAGTCCTTGATCTGTTGGGCTGGTGCTCCTGATGGTGCCGCTGACCACAGCCACCAGGGGAGTGTTACGCGCGGTCATGATGTCGCAGCCTTGGTGTGTGCGCCCCCCTGAGCGAGGAGCTCCGAAACTGTCGACAAAGCTGTTCGGTCCCTGGACCGGGAACACCCAGCCCGCGCTCGTGTCGACGACCGGATCAGCAGGCTTCTTCGTAGTGGTACTCGTGGTCTTGCGCTTAGTCGTGCTGGTGGTCTTGCCGTTCGAGCCGTTCTTCTGGTCGGCGGCCGCCTGGGCCGCTGCCGCTGCTGCCGCCGCCGCTGCCCGTTCGGCAGCGAGTTTCGCGGCGGCTTGGCGCGCGTCCTCTTCTGCCTGCAGCCTGGCAACCCGCGCCCTCAGCGTGTTGTACTGATCCTTAGAAGCCTCGAGGGTGTTGAGGGTCTCATCTCGGGCGGCTACATACTTGGCGTTGTTGATCTCCTGCGCCGCCTTCTTCTCGGCGAGTTGCGTCGCAAGTTGGTCCAGTTCGGTGAGTTTGTTGCTGACCGACGCGACCAAATCGCTATCCTGCTGCGCCACATGCGACACCATGGAAACACGATCCAAGACCGCGCTCAGGGACATGTCGTCCGCGGTAAAGATAGTGTTTAGGGCTTCAAGCGCCTGGGTTCCTCGGTTCTTGTAGATTTCGACCAAGCGGTCTGCCAGCTTGGCTTCGCTCTTGGCGAGGTCGGCCTTGGCCTTTTCGGTCTTGGTCTGAACCTTGGCGATGCTGTCCAGCGTGGTGTCGAGCGCGGTCTCGGCATCTTCCTGCTTCTGGGCCAACTTATCGAGCGTAGCCTGGACAGACGCGAGTTCGGCCTTGGCTAGTTTGAGCTCTTCTTGGGCGGATGAAAGGCTGGAGGCTGCTTCCGCCGGTTGCGACGTAAAGCCCGCAAAAGGGATGAGTCCGGCAACGAGGCCGCCGAAAAGGGCGGCGACCACGAACCACCGCGCGGTATTCGCTGCTCGTGACCTTAGGGCTGCCGACACGACTCCTTTAGGGGTGCGGCCGGCCTGACCCTCCCGTTTTGCGTCTGACGACATGGCTCGAAGTGTATCAACCGGACAAACAAGTTGCCACCTGGACCTCGGGCCTGCGATATCCTGGAACAAGCACTTTGCCGTCAAGGAGGAACGCAGATGCCGTCTTTTGACGTCGTCAGCCGCGTCGATATGCAGGAGATCGACAACGCGGTCAATCAGGTCAAGAAGGAGATCACGACTCGCTTCGACTTCCGCGGGTCGAAGACCCAGATCGAGCTTGATCGTAAGGAATCGAAGATCAACTTGCTCACCGAAGATGACATGAAGCTCCGGGCAATCAAGGACATGCTCATCGCGAAGGTCGTCCGGCGCTCCATTGAGGCAGGAGCTCTTGATTTCGGGGAGTCAGAGAAAGCCGGCGGAGATATGCTCAAGCAGGTGGTGACGATCGTAAACGGCATCGATATAGAGACCGCGCGCAAGGTGGTCAAGATCGTCAAGGACACCAAGATCAAGGTGCAGGCTGCGATTCAGGGCGAAGAGGTCAGGATTACGGGCAAGAAGCGCGACGATCTGCAGGACGTCATTAACACGCTAAAAGAAGCCGACCTCGGGATGCCTCTCCAATTCGTCAACTATCGGGAGTAGGGGGCACGTTGTCCGACAGTCCAGAAGTGAAAGGACCGCCTGCGTTCGCACCGGGGTTCCAGGCTGGGACCGTGATGTTCGGAGAAGATCCTCGTCTGGAGGGGGTCTTGGAGTGGCCTGAGGGGGGCATGGTAAAGGGGGGAGTCGTAGTCGCGCATCCTCATCCAGTGCACGGGGGGACAATGGCCCACCCTGTCGTTTACCGCTGTGCTCAGTCCAGCCGCGAATTGGGTTTCGCCAGTCTTCGCTTCAATTTCAGAGGAGTGGGCAAGAGCCAAGGCGCCTATAGCGGCCGGGACGAGTACCGGGACGTGATGGCGGCGGCGGCCTACCTGCGAGACCGCATGATTACTCCTGTGTCATCGGAAGCGAGGGGGACGCTTCCACTCGCAGTGGCGGGCTACTCTTTTGGAAGCGTGATGGCGGCTGTCTGCGCCACGAACGTGCTGCCCGATGCGCTTGTACTCATCGGGTTCGCGGTGGAGTCCGACCTCTTTCCCAGGGCGGCGCTCGATAGACTACGAACATTCCCCAATCCGATCCTCGCCGTCTCGGGGGAGAACGACGAGTTGGCCCCGCCGCAGGTCGTCCAAGCCGCGCTGGAGGAACTCGATGTGAATTTCAAAGTGACGGTGATCCGCGGAACAGGACACTTTTTCGAGGGCAGGCAGCGCGAGGTGGGGGACAAGGTTGCGTCCTTCATCGCGGAGACGCTGGCCTGAAGTCCTCCAGTCCCCGTCATCCCGACCTCACGTTCTCAACCCACCCAGAGGAGCACGATCAGATGGAAATGAAAGGTTCTCAGACCGAACTCAACCTAATGAGGGCTTTCGCCGGAGAATCCCAGGCGCGGAACCGCTACTCGTTCTATGCCAAGGTTGCCGTGGACGAGGGGTTTATGCAGATCGCGAACCTCTTTCTGGAGACGGCCGACAACGAGAGGGCACACGCTTTCTCGTTCTTCAGCCTGCTCGACGGGGGCATGCCTGCGTTCGACGCCTCTTACCCGGCCGGTCCCGTCCATACCACCGTGGAGAACCTGCGAGCGGCTGCAGCGGGAGAACTGCTTGAATGGGGTACTCTGTACCCCGAATTCGCCAGGGTGGCGGAGGAGGAGGGGTTCAAAAAAGCCGCTGCCACCTTCCGCAAGGTCTCCGAGGTGGAGAAATACCACGAGCGCCGCTACCGCAAGTTGCTCGAGAACGTTGAGGAAGGCCGGGTGTTTAGGAAAGACGGCCCCACCCTCTGGAAGTGTCAGGAGTGTGGTTACGTGCACGAGGGCGAAGAAGCGCCACGAGTTTGCCCGGTTTGTGGCAAGCAGCAGTCATATTTTGAGATCTACTGCGAGGCTTATTAGGCGCTGCGGTTGTCGGTGAGGCCGTGTTCGGGGGCCCGGGGCGAGACCGCCCCGGGCCCCAGCTCTTTGAGGCCCTGTTGTCGCGGACCGGTGTCATCGCGGGACAGTCCTGTATAGCCCAAATTAGGCCTTAGGTCGTAGGCGAGCGTACCTGCGGCCAGGATATCTTGCGCGCATGTCCGCGGTTCCCATAAAACGTCTCTTTGTCTATGCCGCCCTGGGCATGGTAGTCCTCGCAGTCGGGGCCTTCGCCGTGGTCTCCATGGGACGAGGGGGTTCCGGGACGGGGGATCCGCTCACTATCGTCAATGAAGACACCGGAACGTCCCCGAAAACCATCGTGGGCGGATCGGTGTCAGGAGCGACCTCCACGACGATTTCCGCGACGATCTTCGTGCAGGTCGCCGGCGCCGTCCGCCGCCCAGGTGTCTATGAGATGAACCAAGGGTCGCGCGTCTTCCAGGCGATCGAGAAGGCCGGTGGATTCGCCCAAGAAGCGGACGAGCAGGCCGTCACGCTGGCTGCTGAAGTGAGCGACGGTTGCCGCGTGTATGTCCCCAGCGAGGGCGAGAGTACGACTACCTCGTTGGCAACCGTGACCGGGGTCGCCATGGGCAATGTGAGCGCCGGGGGCGGACCGGTGTCTCTCAATTCCGCGACCGTGGAAGAACTGGACTCGCTTCCCGGCATCGGTCCGGCGACGGCACAGAAGATCGTCGCGTACCGAGAGACAAAAGGCCCCTTTACCTCGGTTGATCAATTGACCGAGGTACCCGGGATCGGGCCGTCAAAGTTGGAGGAACTTCGCCCGCTCGTGGGGCTCTGACCAGGTTGGGTGGGCGCCCGAGCCGCTTCGGGAACGTTGCCGGCTGGTTCGTGCGCCGCGCGGGCCTCGCCCGGGTTACCACGCTGACCCTCGCGTTCGGCATTTCCCTGTCGGCGGTCACGGGGGCACGCGTGTTCGCGGCCGCCATCGGCTTGACTATCTCTCTGGTCGTGTTGATTGGGCACATGGGGTTGCGGCCTCACGAGTCCGGCAGGACGCGTCTGTCGCTTAGTGCGGTGGTCTGCATCGTGCTTGTGGGGCTTTTCAGCGGCTATCTGCTGGGCGGGGTCCGCGTGCTCGCTCTTAGTCGCGGCGAGTTGACTCCTCATGTGGGGGAGACCATCGTTTCGCGGCTCACGGTAACCGGAACCGTGCGCCAGTCGGGGCGCTATCAGAGCGCCACGGCCGTTATCGACACCGCCTCTCTCGAGCGGAACTACGCCGGAAGGGGCCCCATTCCCCTTCCGGCGGCCCGCGGCGAGCCTATTCTCCTCGAGGTGGAGTCGGTTGCAGACGACGCCCCGATTCTCCAACAGGGGCAGATTCTGGCTGTCACCGCGACTATCGGCGAGCCGGACGAGGAGTCGTCCTCCGGCTTCGATCAACGGGCCTTTCTCAGGAATCAGGGCATCGAGGTGGTCGTGACAGTATACGGCGATGCCTTGAAGGTTCTCGGTTCCCGAGGCGGGGTTTCCGGCTGGTTCGACAAGCTGCGCGTCTCGGCGCGGGCTCATCTCAGCAGGGGAAGTGACAGTCGACTCGACGAACTTCTTCAAGGCGTCGTCATGGGTGACACCGACGGCATCGACGAGGGTTGGGTGGAGGCCTTCCGTCGGTCGGGTACGGCGCACATGCTTTCGGTAAGTGGTCTCCACGTCGGGGCTCTGGCCGCGATCATGATGGGCATCGCGAAACTCGTCAGAGCGCCGCGTGGCGCAGGCTTCCTTCTGGCGGCGGCGGCCGCGTGCCTCATGATCCCCTTTATTGGGGCCTCCCCGCCGGTCGTGCGATCGGTGGTCATGATCGTGATTTTCCTCGCGGGGCGATGGGTGGGGAGGGGAAGGGACCAGTGGCAGGTGCTGGGCTTGGCCGCGGCGGTGGTGCTGGCGCTCAATCCCTACGCGCTCTTCGATGCCGGGTTCCAGCTATCTTTTGCCGCCTTCGCCGGGATGTTGGTGCTTGTTGCGCCTATCCAGAGGGTGCTTGGCTTTCTCCCCCCCAGCATCGGCGGGAATGTGGCGGTTTCCGCGGCCGCATCGGCCGGAACTGCCCCGGTGTCACTCGCCGTCTTCGGCAGGATGTCGGTGGTCGCCGTGTTTGCGAACCTCGCCGTCGTGCCCGTTCTCCCGGTCATTACCGGGTTGGGGATGGCCAGCATCGTTGCCGGTTTCATCTGGCCGGGACTCAGCACCGCGCTCGACGTGGCGGTATCTCCGGCCACAGCTTGGACCGTTCAGGCCTCCCGCTTCTTTGCTGCCGCTCCCGTCCTCGAGACCCACGAGCTCGCAAGAACCGTGACGGCCGCGGTGATTGCCGCCGCGGTCGCGCCCCTCGCGCTTGCCTTCGCAGGCAGGATCATTGTCGTCCCATTGGGGGTTCCTCTGCCCTACTACCGGCGCGCCACCCGTTGGCTTTACTCCCGAAGGCCGCGAAAGAGGCGCCTAGCCTCCGTGCTTGGTGTCGTCCTCGTGGTCTCGTTTCTGGCAGCGGGATGGATCGCATATCCCGCGCTGCAGAACGGGACATTCAAGATGACGGCCGCCGCGCAGGGCGGATGGCCGGACTCGATGGAGGTACGCGTACTCGACGTGGGGCAGGGGAATGCGGTGCTCGTGCGCACGCCCGATCACCACGCTCTGCTTTTCGACGGTGGCCCCGGAGGCTGCGGACTGGGGGGACAGCTGCGGTCGTTGGGGGTGACCACGCTCGATCTGGCCCTCATATCCCACCCTCACGCCGACCATTTTGCGGGACTTCTGGAGTGCGTCGATAACCTGAAAGTGAGAGTTCTCATCGACAGGACCGATCTCGCAGAGCCTGGACAAGGTGAAGTGTCGCCCGCCACCGGCGCACAGGAGGCGTGCGCCTATTTGGATCTCAGGGCGAAACTCGCCAAGGGTGGCTGCCGGCACGTCCTGGCTCACACCGGAATGATTCTGCGGATCGGCGGACTGGAGATCCGCCTCTTCTCTCCGGAGCAGTCGCTCACTATGGTCGACGGCGCCGCTCCCTGGGCTCTTCGCTCCGGTCCGCCGGGAGGCGATGAGATGAACGCAGGGTCCATCGTCGCTCTGGTTAGCTGGGGCCGGGAAGACGTGCTGCTTCCCGGCGACGCCGAAGCGGAGATTCTGGAGCCGTACCAATTGCCGCCGGCGGAGGCCATCGTCGTCCCGCATCATGGTAGCCGCGGAGCGGTTTCCGACAAGCTGCTGGCGACCATCGATCCGAAGCTGGCCGTGATCTCGGTCGGGAAAGGCAACACCTTCGGCCATCCGGATTCGAGTACGCTGCAACTGCTGGAAGCCGCAACGCGTACAGTGCTGCGCACGGACGAGGCAGGTTGGGTATCCTTGGACCTGCAAGACGGTGCCATGAACATCGCGACTGAAAGGAGGGCTGAATCACGAGCGACCACATCGACAAGCGCCCTCCGCTGAAATCGGCCTACCTCATCCTCGGCGACGATGTTCCCAAGGTCGAGCTGGCTCTGCGCCGCCTCAAGGCCCGCATCGTGGAACAGTCGGGCACCGATCTGAACATCGATGACTTCAACGCCGCTGTCGACGGCGCGGCGCAGGTCGTGAACGCCGCCAACACACTCGCCTTCTTGAGCGGTACTAGACTGGTGCTGGTCAAGGAGGTCCAGGCCTGGTCCAAAGTGGACAAGGAGATGGTGGCCACCTACTTGCGCTCTCCGGCTCCAGATGCCTGCCTGGCACTCATCGCCGAGAAGTTGGCCCCCGCTGACCTTCTTCGCACCACGATGGAGAAGCACGGCGAGGTTCTCGAGTATCGGGCGCCAAAAGAGGGACAGCTGCCTGGGTGGCTTGTCCAGGAGGCTTCCAAGATGCACGTGCGTATCGGCTTGTCGGAGGCGCGGCTCATGGTGCAGCGCTGCGGCGACAATCAGGGGATTCTCCTGCGCGAGTTGGAGAAGCTCCGAGCCTACGTCGACAGCAGGCCGGTCGAGGCCGAAGACATCCGTCTTCTAACGACGCCCACGATAGAGGCAAATATCTTCGACCTCCTCGACTCTCTTGCCTTGGGGAGGGGGACAGAGGCGTTTACCGCCATCGAGGATCTGGTCGCGTCGGGAGAGAGGCCGGAGGTGCTTTTCTATCGGATCCTTCGCAACTTCCAGAATCTCAGCCGTGTGGCCGCGCTGCGCGACGAGGGCATGAGCCGCGAGGCCATACAAGGCGAACTCAAGATGAAGGCTTTCCCGGTGCGGAAGCTGGTGGAGCAGGCCGCTCTCCTGGGCTCTGACGGCATCGGCAGACGGCTGGGAGTGCTGGCCGACACCGACGCGCGTATGAAGGGGATGGGACCGCTACCGGCCGAAATGGAGCTTCAGCTATGTATCGGGCGGATGCTTGCTGAGTAGCGGCATGGTCCAAAACGGAGTCTCAATCGCGGAGACGCCGGGCTCAAAGCAGGAACTACCGGCCCGTGTGGAACGAGGGGAAGGGGACGGACAGGTGGCGGGCGGCGGGCTCTACAGCTGGGACAGCAGCCTGGCCACCCTCGACTTTTTGCGCGCCGCGTTATTGTCGTGAATCGCGTTATGAGCGGCGGCTTTGTCGATGGTGGACGTGAGCTTCTTGGCCGTTTGAGCAGCGGTATCGGCGTCGCCCTGGGTGACGGAATCATTGAGGCGCTTGAAGTGCGTCTTGATGGACGACTTGTAGCGAAGATTCTCAAGTCGCTGCCGTTGAGCGATGCGAACCCGTTTGCGCTGCTGCTTCGTATTAGCCAATCTTCATCCTTCCCGTCTTCCCTTCAAAGTCGCAGCAGTTTAGCATAGCCCTCACACATGGGCAATGACACAAAGAGACGTTTGGCCGTAGCGGCCGCCTTTCTCGTGGCCGCGACAGCCGGCTCACGTGTTCTCGGTCTGGTTCGGGAGATCGCACAGGTGTATTACCTGGGCCTCGGCGAGCAGGCGGCCGCTTTTACCGCCGCGCAAAAGCTGCCCAATCTCATCCGTGCACTACTGGCCGACGCGGCTCTCAGTGCGGCGTTCATCCCCATCTTTTCCGGGCTGCTGGAGAAGGGTAAGAAGCGCGAAGCATGGCAGGTCGCGTATACGGTCTGCGTTCTGGTGGCGATCGTCCTCGGGGTGGTGTCCGTGCTCGGCGTCATCTTCGCTCCTCAGGTCGTGAAGGTGGTCCTTCCCGGCTGGAGGACGTATCAGCCTGAGACTATCGCTCTCACAGCCTCGCTGACTCGTATCATGTTTCCGCAGGTTGTCGCTCTGGGGCTTGCCGGCATCGCCATGGGCATCCTCAATGCCTACGATCACTTCTCGATGCCGGCAATAGCCCCGATCGTCTGGAACGTGATCATTATCGTGAGTTTGGTGATCTTCTCCTCCATCGTTGGCTACAAGACGGCCGACGGAGGGATCAAGAACACCGGTTTCCAAATCTTGGCCTGGGCCACGTTTGCCGGCACGGTCGTCCAGCTACTGATACAGGTTCCGGCCGTGTGGCGACGACGCTGGCGCGAGGCCGGGGAAAAACTGTTCCTGAACTTCCGCGACCCTGCGCTTTGGCAGATGGCGAAGATTCTCGGACCCGTCATGATCAGCCTGGGAATCATCAACTTCAACGCACTCGTTGATACCCAGTTCGCCAGTCTGCTCGCCGACAAGGGAGCGGTTGCGTATATCGACAAGGCCTTTCGCCTGTTTCAGTTGCCGCAGGGCGTATTTGCCATCGCTATCGGCACGGTGTTGTTTCCCGCTCTGTCGAGGCACGCCGCCAGCGAGCGCTTCAGAGAGTTCAGAGAAGATCTCTCCACCGGCATGCGGCAGATCCTCTTCTTCACTCTGCCGTTCGCCGCCTTCTTTGTGGTGCTGGCGCTTCCCACCGTCCGGCTTATCTACGAGCACGGCAGTCTCGTGAATGCTGCAGAGATCAAGTCCGTGGCCACCGCACTCACCTTCTTCAGCATCGGTATGGCCTTCGTAAGCGTGAACACGCTGTTGAACCGCGCCTTCTACAGCATCCGCAAATCGTGGCTGCCGCTGATGGTCGGGATTATCAACCTCGCCATCAACGCGCTGTTGGACTGGGCGTTGTACAAACCACTAGGCGTCGGCGGAATCACGCTCTCGACGTCGCTCGTGAGTATCTTCAACTTCACCGCGCTTCTTCTGCTCCTGAATCCGCGTATCGGAGGGGTGGATACCCGGAGAGTCGCCCTGTCCGCGGCCCGTTCGATCGCGGCCCTCGTTCCGTTGGCCGCGGTGGCATACGGGACGTGGTGGGGGCTCGATTCCGCTCTAGGTCGCGCCCTGTGGGCGCAAGTGCTCTCCGTGGGCTTTGCGTACGTCACTGGCGGTCTCGCTTACTTTTTGGCGGCCTGGGCGATGCGGGTTCCCGAGATCCACGACTTCGTGCGCATCATGAGGCATAGGCGCGAGCCGCTGGCCACCGAAGAGGTCATCGACGCCGAGGGTGGTGGCTAGCGTGCACGTTCTTGGCTTCCGCTGCGATAGTATTTAGCCGCTGATAGGAAATGCCAAAAGGAGAGCAAATGGTTGCCGGGGATCGTACGCCTGAGTTGAGTGACGGGGCCGTGGGCGCATGTGGCCTCTTTTGCGGTGCCTGCGCCATCTATTTGGCTTCGCGTGATGATCCGAAACGCTTGGCCCTCCTGGCGGAGCGTTTGGGCCAGACGATCGACGAGATCCAATGCACAGGATGCCGTTCGCAGAAGCTCGCGAAATATTGCGCCACGTGCAAGCTTGTCTCTTGCGCAAATGAGCGCGGACACGCTTTTTGCAGCGATTGCGCGGATTTCCCCTGCGCGACTCTGGTGGCGTTTGGCAGGGAGCGGCCCCATCGCGCCGAGATCATGGAGGATCTGGCACGTATCCGGGAGATCGGTCGGGATGCCTGGGTGGTGGAGGTTGTCGCCCGTTATTCCTGTCCCGAATGTGGGGCGGCGAATTCGGCCTATGACCTTCGCTGCCGGGTTTGCGGACATACGCCGGGCTGCGCTTACTCCGCCGATCATTTTCAAGAGATTGAGGCGGCGCTCGCCCGGCCGTTGGTCGACAATTAGACGATCCGTCGACGACGGGACTTTGACCCGCGTCGTCGGGTCAACCGGGACTGCGTCGCCGCGGTGCGCGTCGAGAGCCGCCGCCGCGCCGCTGTTGGATGCTAGGGCCAACGGCCACAGACCGTGGTCTCACGTCAAACCCTGCTACTCCGCCGGTGTGTTCGCGAGCGAGACGGCGATCCACTTCGCCTTGCGGATGGTCCGAAGGCCCAAGCGGAGCTGGCTTAATCGGGGCTGTAATAGAGGTTCGCTCTCGAAAACCGTATCGAGGGGTCAAGACCCTCTCTGGGCTTCGCCGAGGTGGTCCGGCGTACCCATGCTCTTCCGCTTTCTGCCGCGGTTGGGAGGTCCGACGCATCGGTTTCTTCCGTCCTCTTTCGCCCGGTAGAGTCGTTTGTCGGCCAGAGCGGTGATCGCTTCGATGGAGAAGTTCTCCGGAGAGAATTCCGAGCTGTCGGCGAGTCCGCAACTGAATGTGAAGCGGATCTGATGCTCGTTGAATCGGAAGGTCTGTTCCCGCACTCTCCTCATGAGGCGCTCCAGCATCGCGGTCGCCTCCGTTCCTCTGACGTTGGTGGAGACGATCAGGAACTCTTCGCCGCCATATCGGGCCAGGAGATCATACGACCTGATCTGGGAGTCGATTGTGCGCGCGAACTCTCTAAGGATGAAGTCGCCTCCGAGGTGGCCCACCGAGTCGTTTATATTCTTGAAATGGTCTATGTCCAGGATGGAAATGCAGAAGTTCCGCCCGCAGCGCGAGTACTCCGCTACGATCTCCACAAGGCGCTCGAAGGCGTACCGTCTGTTGAACACCTCGGTAAGCGGGTCTCGGATGGCCAGTTCGCGAATTCTCTCCTGCATGGCATTCTGCTCGGTGATGTCCCGGCACACGCAGAAGACCAGCTTCTCCCCGCCATAGACCACTCCGTTGGTGCTGATCTCTACCTCGCATGTGGTGCCGTTCTTGCGGCGGTGGCGTGTGACGAAATGGTCACCACTTTGGTCCACCGCTTCTATCATTGCCAGAAGTTCTTCCTTTTCGTGGTCGTTGTCCCAGTCCCAGATATGGAGTTTGGCGACCTCTTCCATTGAGTATCCGAGCATGCGGGCATATTCCTCGTTGGCCTCGTAGACCCCGCCGCTCCGATCGAGTATGACTATGCCGTCTCTCGATTGTTCTACGAGGATGCGCCGGCGGGAGATCTCGTCTTTGAGCAACTCTTCCGTCTTTCGCCGTTCGGTAACGTCCTTGAATAGCCCGATGGTTCCCGCTCTCGTGCCGTCCGTGGAAATCACAGGGCAGAAGGAGACTTCCAGCCATTGGGCCGGGCCGTCCTCCGAGCGCACTTCGGTTATCTCCGCAGAGAAGTGAGCCGTGTCGAGACTCTTGGGCAGAGAATCGATCGAGTAGCGGCTGTCGGCCGGCAGCACCGCGCTCACGTTCTTGCCGATCAGGGGCATCTGGGAGGGGTATCTGCGCGTCATCCAGTGGTTGGCGTGGATGATAGTGTCCTTCCCGTCAAGGAGCAGCACGCCTTCCTGGATTGCATCGAGCGCAATTCCCAGGAAACCGCCGAGGTCTCCTTCGAAGCAGCTGGCAACCATGAAAACACTCCAAAGCGTTGAGACCGACGCGTCCTACGGCCCATGCGGGATGGGTTCGTTGCCCAGCCCCGGAATCCTTGACTCCTTTTCCCACCCGCATCTGCGCGCCAAGCAAGCGGGGTGCCCCGTTGCGCTAGAATACATCCCCCATGGGACGCTTTGACCACATCCGCAACTTCTCCATAATCGCGCACATCGACCACGGCAAGTCGACGTTGGCCGACCGCATCCTGCAGATCACCAACACTGTGGCAGAGCGGGAGATGCGCGAGCAGGTCCTCGACCGCATGGACCTGGAGCGGGAGCGAGGCATCACCATCAAGGCTCAGGCCGTCCGCATCTACTACACGGCCGATGACGGCGGCGAGTACCAGTTCAACCTCATCGACACGCCGGGGCATGTGGACTTCAGCTACGAAGTGTCTCGAAGTCTGGCCGCGTGCGAAGGGGCGATACTCGTGGTCGACGCCACTCAGGGCGTTGAGGCCCAGACTCTGGCGAATGCTCTTCTGGCGATGGAGAACGACCTCGAGATAATCCCGGTCCTCAACAAGATCGATCTGCCCGGAGCCGAACCGGAGAAGAGAGCCGAGGAGATAGCGAACCTTATTGGCTGCGCCCGCTCGGAGATCCTTCAGATCTCTGCCAAGACCGGTGAAGGAGTGGCTGCGGTCCTTGAGGCCGTCGTAAATCGCGTTCCTCCGCCAAAGGGCGATCCCGCTGGGTCACCGCGCGCTCTGATATTCGACTCGGTCTACGACCAGTACCGGGGCGTCGTGGCCTTCGTGCGCGTGCGCGACGGCAGCTTCCGCAAGGACGATCCCCTCTTGGCGATGGTCACGCGCCGCCGGAGTCAGATTGAGGAAGTGGGTATTTTCAGCCCCGACATGCTCAAGACCGACGTACTTCAGGCGGGCGAGGTGGGATACATCATCCCCGGTATCAAAGAGGTGGCCGATCTGCGGGTGGGGGACACGCTCACCAATGCTCAGCGGGCCGCGAGCGAGCCTCTTCCGGGCTATCGCGAAGTCACACCCATGGTGTTCTGCGGGATCTTTCCCATCGATGGGGAAGACTACCCCAACCTGCGGGACGCCCTGGAGAAGCTAAAGCTCAACGACGCCTCCCTCTTCTATGAACCGGAGACGTCGAAGGCGCTGGGCTTCGGTTTCCGCTGCGGATTCTTGGGGCTGCTCCACATGGAAATAATCCGGGAGCGCCTGGAGAGGGAGTTCGGCCTCGACCTGCTGGCTACCACACCCAACGTGCGCTACGAGGTGGAGTTGATCAACGGGGAGGTCCTCGGCATCAGCAATCCCGTCGACTTTCCGGAATCGGGCGACATTTTGGAGGTTAGGGAGCCTTATATCGCCGCCACCATCCTGGTTCCGACGGAATATGTCGGCCCGGTTATGGAGCTTTGCAACGACAAGCGGGGGCGTTTCAGCCACATGGAATACCTCACATCCGACCGGGTGCGGCTTACGTACGATTTGCCCCTGGCCGAGATAGTGCTCGATTTCTTCGACCTGCTCAAGACGCGCAGCCGCGGATACGCCAGCCTCGATTACGAGTTGAAGGACTACGAACCTGGCGATCTCGTCCGGCTGGACATTCGTATCGCCGGAGACGTGGTCGATGCCCTGAGCCTCATCGTCCACGCGGACCGTGCATATACCGTTGGGCGGGGACTCGCCGAGCGCCTGCGTAAGAAGATCCCCAGGCAGATGTTTGAGGTGGCCATCCAGGCCGCCGTGGGGAGCCGCATCATCGCTCGCGAGTCGGTTGCGCCTCTACGCAAGGATGTTTTGGCCAAGTGCTATGGCGGCGACATATCCCGCAAGCGTAAGCTGCTCGAAAAGCAGAAGGCCGGCAAGAAGCGGATGAAGATGGTCGGTACCGTGGAGATCCCTCAGGAGGCGTTCCTGGCAGTCCTCGACTTGGGCGATAGCAAGGAAGGCAAGAAATGACGGTCGAATATCTCGTGTTGGGTATCGTTCTCATACTCATGGGCGCTATCCAGATCTGGCTGCGTCACGGGCCCGGTTCCCAGGCGGACCGGCCGTCGGCCGACGGGGAGCGGCGTGGAGGAGATGCTAAGCGCGAGATCCCAGTCTCTCCGGCGGGAGGTCGCGTCCGTAGCGGGCGGGCATGGGAAGCTTGGACTGCGATCCTTGGCTTCGTCGGCATAGGGGTAGGTGCCGCGCTGGTCATACTGGGGGCGTTGGGCAAGTAGCTTTTCGCCGCGAGGTCGGCTGCATGGCTGTCAAGCATCTCTATGTCCATGTCCCGTTTTGCCGTTCGCGATGCGCGTATTGCGATTTCGCGTCGGAGCCGCTCGGGCCGCATGTCCGCGCGGGCCGCGTGGATCGGTATCTCAGTCGCCTACGGGGCGAACTAGGCGTCTCCGCTCGCCTTTTGGATGAGAGCGTCGAGACTATCTACTTGGGGGGCGGAACGCCCACAGTGCTCCCCCGTTCTGACCTGCTGGCCCTCATAGCCGACCTTGCCCGTCTGCAGCGCCACTCCTCCCCGGAGGGGTCTGTCGTTGCCGACTCGCCGGGGGGTCGCGAGTTCACGGTCGAAGCCAATCCGGAGACCCTCGACTTCTACCTCCTCAGCGAACTGGCCGCGGCCGGCGTCACTCGGCTGTCTCTGGGAGTCCAATCGTTCTCGCCTCACCTCAGGAAGATTCTGGGTCGTAGGGTCACCCAGGAGAAACTGCAAGAATGCCTCTTCGCCCTCCGGGCCGCGGACTGGGAAGAGTGGAACATCGACCTGATCCACGGAATCCCCGGTCAGACCTGGAGAGACGCCGCCGCGGACATCGCGCAAGCGCTCGCCGCGGCACCAACTCACGTGTCTCTGTATGACCTCACTTACACCACGGCCTATCGTCGCTCGGTGGAAGCGTCGCTGGGGGCGGGTGCCATTGACGAGGCACAAGAGTTTGCGGAGGCGAACTACGCCCGTGCTTCCGAGATGCTCATCGAGGCGGGATATTTACGCTACGAGGTCTCCAATTTCGCGCTGCCCGGGCATGAGTGCCGTCATAATCTCGGGTACTGGCGAGGGGAAGACTACGTGGGCATAGGAGCGGGGGCCGTGTCCACCGTGGGTAACGAGAGGCTCGCAAACCCCGATTCGGTGGCCGATTACCTCGCGGGGACCGATCCTGAAGTGGAGATCCTTGATGAGCGCACGCGTAACTGGGAGAAGGCTATGCTCGGGCTGCGCACCAGCGCGGGAGTGGACGAACTCGAGGTCCGGTCGGTCCTCGATCCAGAGGCCGAGGACCGGCTGCTTCAGCAGGGATGCCTGGAAAAGCACTGTGGTAAACTTCGCTTGAATCCAGGGTTTCTGGACGTTAGTAACAGCGTTATCTCGGCCCTTCTGATCTCCCCAGATGGGCAGTGATCCATACAGGCCGGCGGCCGATGACACTCACTGATAGACAACGGACGATCCTTAACGCCGTTATCGAGCGTTACGTGGGCTCGGGCGCCCCCGTCCCCTCCAAGGGACTGGTTGGGGCGGCCGGGCTGCAGGTCTCTTCGTCCACGGTGCGAAACGAGTTCGCGGTGCTCGAGGAACAGGGGTACCTCACCCACCCGCACACGTCTGCCGGGCGTATCCCCACCGATATGGGCTACAGAGAGTTCGTCGACCAGCTCATGAGCGGCGGTGCCTCGCGCTTGGCGGTTCGCGCGGCCTCCGGCGTCCGAGGGGTTTCCAAGGAGGATCTCGACGGGGAGGTCGAGACTGCTCTTCGCCAGATCACGGAGACCATGTCGCGCGCCACCAACCTTTTGGCGCTGGCCCTGGCACCCCGGGTCAGCGGCGCGCGTCTTTGCCATGTTGAATTGCTGACGCTGCATGCCAATCAGCTCATGTATGTGTTCATCGTCTCCACCGGCGGGGTGATGAAAGGGGTCATCGAACTTCCGGGCGCGCTCGACCCAGGGACTGTCGACTGGGCTCGCACCTATCTCAACGAAACCCTCAACGAGCACACTCTGACCGTCAGGCTGATCCGACGGACGTTGGAGAATCCTGAGCTGAGTCCCAGAGAGTCTCAGTTCTTGGGTGTTCTCAGCCCGGCTTTCGCTAAACTGGTGGACGAGCAATACGAGGAGGAGATGTTCGTCGGAGGTGCGTCTCGGCTCATGGCAGAGTCGCAGATCCAGGATGTGTCGTCTTTGCGCGATCTTCTGCTATTGCTCGAGGAGAGGTTCATGCTTCTCCGGGTGCTGAAGGCCGCACTGGGAACAGGAACGGTGGTAGTGCGGATCGGGAGTGAGCACGAAGCCACGGCGCTCCAGCCGTTCTCCATCGTGGCCGCGAGCTATGGACTGCCGCAACGGAGATTGGGGACCATCAGCCTGGTGGGTCCCACGCGTATGGATTATGAAACTGCTATCTGCACCGTGCGTGAGACGGCGCAGCTTCTTTCCGAGTTGGTCGGAGATCGGTACGAATGAAACGTGATTACTACGAGGTGCTCGGGGTCTCGCGTGACGCCGACATCCAGCAAATCAAGAAGGCCTACCGCAAGTTGGCCAGAGAGCATCATCCGGATGTCAATGAAAACGATCCTGAGAGCGAAGAGAAGTTCAAGGAGGCGACGGAAGCCTACGAAGTCCTTTGCGACGGCGAGAAACGCAATCTCTACGACACATACGGACACGAAGGCCTGCGCCGAGGCACGGGCGGACCCGGCGGTGCCGGCTTCGATGGTTTCCCAGGGTTCTCGGACATTTTTGAGAACATCTTCGGAAGTTTCGGTGGCGGTGCGTTCGGCGGTTCTTTCGGGGGTGGTGGGCGGCCCGCCGGCCCCGCGCGGGGTGACGATCTTGCGGTAGACATCGAACTCACGCTCGAAGAAGCCGCTTTCGGCGTAGAGAAGGAGATCACCTTCCGGGCTCAAGGCACCTGTCAGGTCTGCGAAGGCGCTGGTACCGCCAACGCCTCATCGGTGAAGACCTGCCAGGAGTGCGGCGGCCATGGCGTGGTTCGTACGGTCCGTCGCACCGTCCTGGGCCAGTTCATGCAAACCGGGGTGTGCCCGCAATGTGCCGGCACGGGCCAGGTTATTGAAGACCCGTGCAAAGAGTGCCGCGGAGCCGGGCGGCTCGTCATGGAGCGAAAGGTCACCGTTCAGGTTCCGGCGGGCATCGACGCAGGGCAGCGGATACGCGTCAGCGGCCGGGGCGGCGCAGGGGAGAGGGGAGCGCGACCGGGAGATCTCTATGTGCGCGTGTCCATCGAGCCCCACGAACTCTTCACCCGGCGGCAGGACGACATCCTTTATGGTGTCGATTTGACCATGTGCCAGGCGGCTCTGGGTGCGATGCTGACCATCCCCACGCTCGATGGTGAAGAAGAGGTGGAATTCGCGGCCGGGACCCAGCCGGACGACCTGAAAGTGCTGCGCGGCAAGGGGGTCACCCACCTCAACGGCCACGGCCGCGGGGACGAAATCATCCAGGTAAGGGTCCTTATCCCTCACGATCTCGACGAGAGGCAACGACAGCTCCTTCGGGAGTTTGACGATAACTGCGCCGAGGAGCATTACAGCGAGCGGCCCGAGGGCGTCCTTCACAAGCTCCGCAACTTCTTCAGCAGCTGATGGCCGGCACAACTGCCCCAGGATCCGACCGCGCGATCCGAGTGGTACTTCCGGAGGCGGAAGCGGAGAGCATTGGGGCGGTCCTCATGGATCGGCTGGGGCCTTTTGCGCAGGAAAGCGTGGCCGATTCCGGTATTTGCCGCCGCGAACCGTCGGTACTTCTCACCTTCTACCCTGAGGTCTCCGGACTGGCTCCGGCCACGGCGGACGAGGTTCGGACGCTGCTGAGTCGCCTAGCCCTAGGGGCGGGCGAGAGCAGTGTGGAAGTTTCCGAGGTGGCCCGCGGTTGGGAAGAGGGGTGGAAAGACCATTTCCATCCCATCGTCATCGGGCAGGTGCGAATAAGGCCTCCATGGGAGTCGCCTGACGTCGCCTCGGGCCTTATCGACGTCGTCATCAACCCCGGGCTCGGATTTGGGACCGGGCTTCATGCCACTACCCGAGGAACCCTGGGCCTTCTGCAATCCCGCGAGACGATCGAGGGATCCAGTGCGGCTCGTGGTCCACTGATCGATTCGGGCACAGGCTCGGGCATCCTCTCCGTCGTGGCCGCGAAGCTGGGGTGGGCTCCCGTTATCGCTTTCGACAACGACCCGGTGGCTCTTATAGCCGCGGCCGAGAACACCGAAGAGAACGGAGTGGCGGAAGTAGTTCAACTACGGGAGACCGACGTCGTCGGCGCCGATCCCGAGTGGTTCCGCGGGGCTACGGTGCTCGCCAACATGACCCTCGATCCCGTGTCGGCTCTATTGCGGAAACTTGCGGCCGACGCCGGAGAAGGTCTCGCGGGCGGTCCGCTCGTCTCGCGCGGACCGAAGCGCCTGGTCGTTTCGGGGATACTCACCGGGGACCAGGAGCGTCAACTCCTGCTATTGGCGGAGACCTGCGGCTTCTTCCCGGGACGCGTCGTGCACGAAGCGGAGTGGGTCAGCTTAGAGCTGCTTCCTGCTCCCCAAGGCGGTTAGCGCCGTGGCTCGTCACAAAACGGGACACAGCCGCAGCGAACGGCGCCGGGCTACTCTCGCTCGCGCCGGCCTGATCCCGGCGGGCGATCCGCAGGGCCGCACGTCGAGCATCGCGGGGGTCATCGTGCGCCGGGGCAAGAGCCTCGAAGTGGAGCCCCTCTTCCAGCCGGGCCCAGCACTACCCGTGGAGCGCGCCCCTGTCAAACCGCAGCCGGGCGATTTGGTTCTCTTCACGTTCTCATACGGCTTCAAAGCCCGGATTATCAGCACGTTGGGCAAGAGTCACGTCCTCGCCGACGTCATGGACGCACTCTTGGCCGATCATCTCGTGCAACGCGGGTTCAGCCCCAAGGTCCTTTCGGAGGCGGGTTCCGCCTCGGGCCTTCACGAGCGGGTCGACTCGTATCGGTCCGATCTTCGCCGGCTCTTCACTTTCACTGTAGACCCTGTCATGGCGCAGGATTTCGATGACGCCCTCTCTTTTGAGCGGACGCCGGAAGGGACGACGCTGGTCTACGTGCATATCGCCGACGTATCGTACTTCGTCATGGAAGAGACGGCGCTTGATCGCGAGGCGCTCCGACGGGGCAACTCGGTGTATGTGGCTACCGGTGTGGAGCCCATGCTGCCGCCCGTGCTCTCTTCCTGGGTGTGTTCGCTACTGCCGGACGAGGATCGAAAGACGGTCACGGTGGAGATGGAGGTTGACGACGGCGGCCGCGTGCTGCAAACCCGTTTCTACCGATCGCTCATACGTAGCGACAGGCGCCTGGATTACGAGCAATTGGAGCGGATGTTCCGGGGCTCAGAGGCTATCGACGACGAGCTCACGCCTCCTTTGGAATGGGGAAGGGCTCTTTCCCAGCGTCTCCGCGACCTCCGCTACGAGCGCGGGAGCCTGCGCATAGAGTCGGCGGAGCCTGAGTTCGAATGGGACGAGAACGGCCAAGTGGTCTCGGCCGACCCCAGCGAAGAGTTGGAGAGTCACTGGTTCATCGAGGTCTTCATGGTGTTGGCGAACGAACAGGTCGCCTCGTTCCTCGAGCGGGAGCACGTTCCCACCGTCTACCGGGTTCATGATCTCCCCGATCCCTTTCGCGTGGACCACCTCCTCGACATCCTCACCAGCCTCGGACTGCCGACACCCGTGTTCGACCCCATGCAGGCCACCCCGCAAGACGTGCGACGCGTGACCAGGGAAACCGCTGAATGGGTCGATCGGTATACGCCTCCGGGCAGAGGAAAGGTGGCGCTGGTGCAGCAGGTACTTCGCGCTCAGGCCCGGGCCGTCTACCAGACGAGCAACATCGGTCACTTCGGGCTGGCTTCGGAGGCCTATTGCCATTTCACCTCGCCC
The DNA here is from genome assembly GCA_963775295.1 of uncultured Actinomycetes bacterium. Lineage (GTDB taxonomy): Bacteria > Actinomycetota > Thermoleophilia > RBG-16-64-13 > RBG-16-64-13 > JAMDEO01. The sequence continues at coordinate 2,793,173 of CAVZIK010000006.1, read as the reverse complement.
ATCCGTCGATATCCGGACATTCTGGTACACCGCGGGCTGCTGGCTCAGTTGGGGCTCGGCCCTTCGCCGGTGACATCGATCCTCCCGGACTGGGCCGAGCACTGTTCGCGCACCGAGCGGGAGGCTGCCAAAGTAGAACTGAAGGCCGATGATATCGTCCTTGCTCATCTCCTCAAGCGGCGCCTTGACGAAGAGGGCTGGCTGGAGAGTGTCTTCGAGGGCCAGATCGTCGGCCTCACCCGTAGGGGAATGTTCGTGCTGTTCGAGAGGTTGTTCCAGGGATACCTCTCCATCGACGAACTTCCGCGGGACAACTATCGCCTCAACGAATTGGACACGGCCATCGAGGGCAAACGGTCGGGGCGGGCGTATAAGATCGCGGATCTTCTGCGAGTAAGGGTGACAGCGGTCGATGCCGCCAGGGGTCGGGTGGATCTTTCTCTCGCGGACGCAGTGAACGAGAACGGCTTTCGTCCGCGGGGCAGAAGGGCGCTGGCCCGGGTCGTCAGGAGAGGATAGGACTATGAAACCCGTCGGCATCAAGCTCATCGCTCAGAACAAGAAGGCCTATCACGACTACCATATCGAGGAAACGTTGGAGGCCGGTATCGCCCTCACGGGGACGGAGGTGAAGTCTCTGCGCATTGGGCGGGCGAACCTGCGCGACTCGTACGCCGCGGTGGAAGAGGGCGAGTTGTGGCTGATCGGCGTGCACATCAGCCCCTACGAGCAGGGGAACATCTTCAACCACGACCCGCTCCGCAAGCGCAAGCTGCTCGTCCACTCCCGGGAGTTGCGCCGCATGTACGGCAAGGTGAAAGTTTCCGGGTATACGCTTGTGCCTACCAAGATGTACTTCAAGGATGGGCGAGCCAAGGTCGAGATCGGTTTGGCGAAAGGCAAGACGACCTACGACAAGCGTCAGACTCTCGCCAAGAAAGAAGCCGACCGGGACATCCAGAGAGCCTTCAAGACCCGGGATAGGGAAGACTAGCGGAACCCCTGGGAGAGCCGGGGCCGCGCTCGCGAGAGATCCACCGTCCAACGAAAGGCTGCCAGATCAGATGAACTTCGATGTGACCCAATGGCTGCGGTCGATTCTAAACGCGGACCAGAGACTGGCTCTTCCCATCACGACATTTCCCGGCATGGAACTCATCGACAAGCCCGTGAGCGCCCTATTCGTCGACGGCCAGGTCCAGAGCGAGTGCATGGTCGCCCTGGCCAAGAAGTATCCCTCCATCGCGGCTCTCACTGCCATGGATCTGTCGGTGGAAGCCGAGGCTTTCGGCGCGCCCGTGAAACTCTCAGACACCGAAGCGCCTACCGTGTTGGCCCCTCTTGTCTCCCAGATGGATGGTGTCCGGGCCCTCCGGGTACCGGTGGTAGGCGCCGGCCGGACCCTGCAGTACCTCAAAGCCGCCAGACTCGCATCCGCGCAGATCGCGGACAAGCCCTCTTTCGGCGGAGTCATCGGGCCGTTCTCGCTGGCTTGTCGGTTGATGGACATGGGCCAGTTGATGTCGGCGACGCGGCGCGATCCGGACCTGGTACATGCTCTGCTGGAGAAATGCACCGAGTTCCTCTCGGCGTACACGACAGCCTACAAGGACGCGGGTGCTAACGGCGTCATCATCGCGGAGCCTGCGGCTGGGCTCATCTCCCCGGCCTTCTGCCAAACCTTCTCTTCCGACTACGTCAGGCAGATTGTGGACGCGGTCCAGGACGACTCCTTCGTCGTGGTCCTGCACAATTGCGGCAACACCACCACTCAGATCACAGCGATGCTGTTCACCGGCGCCAAAGTCCTTCACTTCGGCAACGTGGTGGACATGAACCAGATCATGGCTCAACTACCCAAGGACGTCATCGGTTGCGGCAACGTCGATCCGCTAAAAGTCATGAAGATGGGAGAGGTATACGACGTCAAGAGCAGGACGTTGGAGCTTCTCGAACAGATGGGGAAATACAAGAATTTCGTCCTTTCTACCGGCTGCGAGGTACCTCCGGGCGCGACCATTGAAAACCTGGATGCCTTCTACAAGACGTTGGAGATCTACAACGCGACGCAGGCCATCCGGACAAAATGGCTGTTCGGCACGTAGGACGGAGCCGGCCCGCTCTTGACCAGACGATGATCTTTCAGCACAGGAGAAGAATTAGATGAGCCTGAAACACAAGGCAGTGTGCGTGACGGGGGCGAGTTCAAGCATGGGGCGGGCCATCACCGAAGCATTCGCGCAGGAGGGCGCGCGGGTCCTCGCAGTCGCGATGGGGCGGAAACGCCTGGATGAACTGGCTGAGCGGGCGCAAGGGCATGGCGGCGAGATCGTCCCGTTTGTGGGGGACATGATGCTGAAGGCCGATATCGAGGGCATGATCGACGAGGCGGTGGCGCGGTTCGGGCGTTTGGACGTGCTCATTAACAACGCCGGTCTCATGGACGATTTCAGTCCCGTCGGCGAGTTCGACGACGCAGTGTTTGAGAAGGTCCTGAAGCTCAACTTGGGGGCGCCCGCCTACGCCATGCGCGCCGCTATCAAGCAGTTCGAAAAGCAGGGCGGAGGCATAATCATCAACATCGCCTCGGTGGGGGGCCTGTTTGGCTGTCGCGCCGGAGCGGCTTACACCGCGTCGAAGCACGGCCTCATCGGGCTAACCAAGAACACCGCCTATATGTATGCCAACAAGAACATCAGATGCAACGCAATTTGCCCGGGGTCCATCAAGAAGGAAGCGGACCGTGAGGAGTTCATGGATCAACTGAATGAGAGCGGAAGGGAGATCGCCACGAAGGGGCTGAGTCTCATGGATCGCCCAGGTGAGTCCGAAGAAATCGCCGATGTCGCCCTGTTCCTGGCATCGAACAGCTCCTCGTACATCAACGGTCAGGCGATAGTCGTCGATGGCGGGTGGACCTGCTACTAGGAGTATACTTGTATGGCTCAGTCGGCCCGGTTTGAGGAACCGCGCGTCTGGGCCTCGTGGGGGCGACATGGTTTCGACGGGGCTCATGTCTGAGTTTAGGTAGCGAGCCGAGATCCCAGCGGTTCTCGTTAAACAAGCTGGAAAAAAACAATTGCCAAACCTCAATTGGCTCTGGCCGCTTAGTCTTTAACTAGACTAATGCGCCTGTCGCGCCTCCCGCGTCTGCCGGGGAGGGTCGTGGCATAAACCAGGCGGACTCACTCTCGGCGAGAGCCGCCGGCGTCGGGGGGAAAGTAAGGTGGCTGGCCGGACGCACCCTGCTCCTACGGGGGCGCGAGGCGAGAAACATAGTAGGGGCTACGCTCGTAGACATCTAGGCTCGACGAGTTTCGGACGGGGGTTCGATTCCCCCCGCCTCCACCATTTTGATCGGATCAGATGAGACCTGCCAAGGCGGGTCTCTGTCGTTGTTGACCCCTGCCTGTCTTGCTTTTTCGGTTCCAGGCGCGCGATGATTGATGGGGTGGACGAAAATGGGGGTCCCGACATGCCCGGCTGGATAGGTGCTTGGGAGATAATTGGGAGCGTCGGCTCAATCGTGGTGGCCGTCTTCTCCCTCATGACTTTGCAGACCGCTCTCAGCAGGTGCTCCCGCCAGAACAGAAGTCTGAGCCCGGGCCTGGTGTGGCTCTCACTCATCCCGATCTTCGGCCTTGCCTGGCTCTTTGTGGTCGTCCTGGCCGAAGGGAGGAGTCTGGGCGCCGAGTTCCACGCGAGGGGGGTGGCCGCTCCGGCGAGGCCCGATCAGTCTCTCGGCCTGACGATGGCTGTTGCGCTTGTCGCGGCGAACGTGTTTTTCGCAGGGGCACTCGTTCTCTCCTACTGGGCCCGGGCGTACGGAGACGTAACCTACAATCGAGCCGCGAACTGGCAGTTCGAGACTGAGGCCCTGGGCATTATTTTGGGCCTCGCGGGGCTGGTCCTGCTGATCGCCTACGGGGTGAACGTCCACAGATCCTCGTCGCGGCTCCTGTCGGGGCCGTCCTCTTCCTGAGGTTTTCTTCCCCGATCCCGGGCGAGTTCCGACGATCGGCTCATGCGGTCGAACGTGTCGGCCGATAATCGCTTCAGCCCCTGGGCCGACTTGAACATTCCCAAACGGGAGGGCGCACCGTGGCTGTAGCTGTCTTCTTGCTCTTGATCTACCTTGCGGTGTTGATCGCGGCCCTTGTCGTCTATCTCAAGTATCTTTGGACGCTGCAGAGGATGCTCGAGAGATGTGCGGCCCAGAATCGCTCAATGGCGCCCGGCATGGTGTGGCTGCAGTTGGTTCCGGCCGTGGGCCTGGGCTGGCAATTTGTCAACGTTGTCAGTCTGGGCAGATCTCTCGAGAAGGAATTTCGCCTGCGCGGCGTCACCTTGAAGAGGCCAGGTCAGGAACTGGGACTGACCATGGGGATATTGTTCGTGGCTGGAACCGGGTTCATGTGGCTGAGCAATGGCCTGACCACGTTCATAGGAATGCGCAACTCGCTCGGCGCCGCTCGCCCCGACGTGACCGATGTCGCTGGACTGCTAGCCGTAGGGTTTGGGCTGTTTCTGGCGGCGTTTGTGCTCTGGATCCTCTACTGGGTTCGTCTGGGCAAGCTTGCCAAGCGACTGGACGCCCTGCCACGGCCCCTGCCGCGGCGGCCCTGGGGTCAGTCTCAAGCGGCGATGTCCTACCCGGGGGGCGGATACGGGTTACCAAGCTATATACCGCCGAGTTATCTGGGTTCGGCTCAGTCGTCGGCCGCTCCGGTGACCCCGGGCGTCGCCGGCGTGCCGGGCACTCAACGGACCGCGGGAGGCTCGCAGTGTCCGGCGTGCGGAATGCAGTTCCAGGGTGGAAATTTCTGTTCTCATTGCGGGGCTTCGCAAAACGGGGGTCGTTCGGCGTTGCGTCTCTGACCCCAACCCACAACGGGTGGACGCTCACCAGCGGAGAAGGTCTCGGTAGGTCTTTTCCCCGTCTTGCCTCCGCAATGCTTCGGCCTTATACTTCGCGCTGATCAGGCAGCCCCATCGGTCGCTCCGCTCGTGAGTCGGCCTGGGGCGTAGCCGGGCTTCGCCAGCAGTGGAGCGGTGGCACTTTCGCTCTGCGGGACGCTTCAGTTCCTGCAGAGCTTTTGCGTGTTTGGGGGCGATGTTGATTGATCTAGCCAACAAGAAGACCAGCACGGCCGCACTGTCGGTGCTTTCCAACAGTGTCCTTATAGCCATCAAAGTTGTCATTGGCCTGTTGATCGGATCCGTGTCGGTAATCTCAGAGGCCATCCATTCCGGTGTAGATCTCGTCGCTGCCCTGATAGCCCTGTTTGCAGTGCGCGCCTCCGGCCGGGCCGCCGACGAACGACATCCGTACGGTCACGGCAAATACGAGAACATCTCGGGCACGATCGAAGCTCTGTTGATCTTCGTCGCCGCTGTCTGGATCATTTACGAAGCAGTGCACAAACTCATCAAGCCTCAGGCCGTTGACGTCCCGGCTTGGGGTGTAGGGGTCATGCTCGTATCCGCCATCGTTAACACGCTGGTATCGCGTCGTCTGTTCAAAGTGGGCAAAGCCACCGATTCCGTGGCCCTGCAGGCCGATGCCTGGCACCTCCGCACCGACGTCTTCACCTCCCTGGGCGTCATGTTCGGTTTACTGGTGTTGTGGATCGTAAACACGATCTCGCCGGGGGTGGATATCGGTTGGCTCGATCCTGCCGTCGCCATAGTTGTAGCTCTCATGATCATGAAGGCTGCGTGGGACCTAACGCGACAGTCGGCTCGCGATCTTCTCGATGTGAGTCTTCCCGAAGAGGACATCGGGTGGTTGCCGGATTATGTCGTCCAGACGTGGCCCCAAGTGCGGAGTTTTCACAACTTACGCACCCGCAAGGCCGGTTCCACCAGGTTCATCGATTTTCATGTGGCCGTGGATGACAAGATGTCCGTAGGCGAGGCCCACACTCTCGGCGACGAGATAGTGGTGGCCATAAAGGAGCGTCTGCCGGAGACCCGCGTCCAAATCCACATTGAGCCCTGCGATCGTTCTTGCAAGGATTCTTGTGCGAGCGGCTGTTCCCTGGAAGTTAATGAACACGCGAAAGACCACCCAGATTTGAGGGCGGTCGACTAGCCGAGCGCCTTGTGGTAACGTTCCAGCGTTAACGGCAATTGAGTCATTTCCGGTTGTCCGTAGAGAACGTGTCGTCGCATTTCCAGTTGGGAATTCTCCGTCGTGGGGGCAGAGACATTACCTGGCGCACCGGGCCGATGCGCTGAAGGCGAGGCAACACCGTGGCAACCGAGCGAACAGAACACACTCACAAGGAATTCGCCGAAGCCTTGGGCGAGATCATGCGGGTGAAGTATGGTGACCGCCTCGGCAATTTCGATCTTCGTCCCGTACTGAGCCAGGTGGACGGTTATTCCTACGAGGCTCTCCGCTTGATGCTCAAGGGTGAGAGGTCCCTGAAGATGGAGGCCATCGAGGGGATTTCAAGGGTGATCGGGGTGAATCCTCATTACTTCATGGAGTACCGGCGAATGTGGTCCGAGTCCATGGCCCGTAAGTATCCCGAACTCGCCGATGCCCTCTATGATGTCTCTCTTCGCTTCGTCGAACTCAAGGAGAAGGCCGTCTCCACCAACGGTGCGAGTGATTCGAACGATCTGCGTAGGGGGCAGGCCGGGTGAAGTCGGCGTAACCCGAAATTGAACACGGCGTCCCCGCACCGCATCAGGCCCAAAGCCATCGCCACTTTGACATTCTGAATACGGCCTTGCTTGGCGTGACCCTTGGTGGGATACAGACGGCAATCCGCCAGAAGCTCGCACCTGTGGCAGTCAATGACCTCTCGCGACTCGGGGGTGGGCTCCACGTCTCTGTGGGCTAGGGCGCTTTGCAAAAGTCCGGCACTCCTTCTCGCATCTAGATGCTGCGGCTGGTTGCTCGACTCTTTGGTCTATGATGTCAGTTCGCACCTACGAAATGCAACAAGCGGTATGCGTTTGCATCGAAGGCCTTGATCTAGACAGGATGCGCATAGCACTGGTGACACGAGTGAGACCAGCCGTTCCTTCCGCATCCACGTATTCTCAGGCATACTGAATTCCTCTCGGACCCTACCGGAATGCGGGGCGGCTTTGATGGACGACTCTCAGGAAACCGTGGTACCTCGCGGGCGGTTCATTATCGAGGATGCGCTCAGAGCGGGAGTCTCGGCTCTGGACGAGGAGGCCGGCAAGCGGCTATTCCGGGAGTACGGTATCGCGGTGCCCGAGGGTGGCACAGTCATTTCTGCCGACGACGCTGTGAGGGTGGCTGCGAAGATAGGATATCCCGTGGCGATGAAGGGCTCCTCTCCAACCATCCAGCACAAGACGGATGCAGGCTTGGTCCTTCTGGGGATTGCGGACGAGGCTGAGGTCCGCGAGGGCTTCAGGACGCTCGAGACCCGGGCTGCCGCTGCCGGGGCCAAGCTCGACGGAGTGCTGGTCGAGCACATGGTCCGGGGCAAGCGGGAGTTCGTCGTCGGGCTCATCCGGGATCATCTGTTTGGTCCCGTCGTAATGTTTGGACTGGGAGGCATCTTCACAGAGGCTCTGCACGACGTGGCCTTCGCGGTGGTGCCCTTTGGAGAGGGAGATGCCGCCGAACTGCTCGATCAGATCCAGGCCAAAGCTCTTCTGGGTCCGTTCAGGGGATCACCCGCCGTGGACCGCGACGCTCTTGTCGCCGTCCTGCAGGCCGTGGGAAAGATGGCGCTGGACCATCCCGAGATCCGGGAGATCGACGTCAACCCACTCCTGATCGATGGTTCGCAGCCCGTCGCAGTGGACGCCCTCATCGCTCTCGGCGATCCACAGGAGCCCTCAACCAGACGGCCGGCCGATGTTTCCGAGCTGCACGCCCTCGTCGCCCCACGCAGTGTGGCGGTGGTGGGAGCCTCGTCCGACACCGGCAAGTGGGGCGGGATGTTGATCGCCAACCTCCGCCTGGGCGAGTTTCCCGGCCCAATCTATCCCATCAACCCCAAGGGCGGCGAGATTCTCGGCCTCCCGGCTTACACTGACATCGCGGAACTGCCTGAGACCCCAGATTTGGTCATCATCGCGGTGGCGTCTTCGCTCGTCAAGGGCACGGTGGAAGCGTGCGGGCGCAAGGGCGTGTCGGCTGTGGTGGTGGTATCGGCGGGATTCTCGGAGTTGGGCGCCGAGGGCCGGCAATTGGAAGACGAGGTGGTGACCGTCGCCAAAAGCCACGGTATGGCACTCGTCGGCCCCAACTGCATGGGCGTCATCTCCTCGCACCACCATCTGTACGGTACAGGGTTCATGCTCCTCCGGCCGGATCCGGGCGGGGCGAGCATGGTTTCGCAGTCGGGCAATCTGGGTCTCCAGCTATTGGTTTCTGCCGAGCGCCGCAAGGGAGGCGTCGGCAAGTTTATCGGCGTCGGCAACGAGGCCATGATCGATGCGGTCGACTTCATCAACTACCTTCGGACCGACCCGGAGACCAACACCATCGTTGCTTACATGGAGGGCTTCGACGACGGGCGCCGGCTGCTCGACGTCGTCCGCACCACTTCTCTAGAGAAGCCCGTGGTCGTGCTCCGCGGAGGCACCAGTCAATACGGGCAAAAGGCCGCGGCCTCCCACACCGGGGCTCTGGCCTCATCCAGCGCCGTTTTCGACGCTGCAGCGCGGCAGTCGGGGCTGATCGTCACCACCGATCCAGACGAGTTCATGGACCTAACTTTCGCGCTCTCCTACATGCCGCTGCCGCCGGGCAAGCGGGTGGCCGTCGCGACATTGGGAGGCGGCTGGGGGGTTCTCGTGGCCGACGAGATCGCGCGGGCCGGCTTGGAGTTGGCCGAGCTTTCTCCGGAGGTCATCGAGAGCTTGGACAAGCTTCTTCCTCCGTTCTGGAGCCATTCGAACCCCGTGGACATGGTGGCGACCATAACTCCCGGAGTGCCTGAAGCCGTGCTTGAGACCCTCGTTGCCAGCGACCAGGTCGACGCTGTCATCGTGATGGGCGTGGTGGGCTCCATGAGCGAGAGCCGGCGGGCGATCAGGGAGATCGAAGCCCTCAAGGCGGGGGTCAGCGGGCGGGTTACTGTCGGCTGTGCCACGGGAGATGACGCTGAGGAGACGGAACCGGAATTGAGCGAGCGGGAACTGCAGTTCATCCAAGAGGTCGCGGACCTCATGGGCCGTTACTGCAAGCCCATCGCAAACATCTCCTTCAAACCGATGACCCAGGCCGTGTTCTCAGGAAGCGGCCGCTATTCCACGTTCGTCCTCCCATCGCCCCTGCGGGCGGTGAGGATCATGGGGAAGATGGCCGCGCACAGCGCGTACCTGGAGAAACACGGCACGGGTCTGGGCTGCTAGCGGTCACTGAACGATAACGGTGCCCTTCATGTTCGGGTGGATGGTGCAGTGATAGGTGAAGGTACCCGCCGTCTGGAAGGTGAACGAGAAAGTCTTGCCGGAATCCAGATTGCCGCTGTCAAACTCGCCGTTGTCGCCCGTCACGGTATGGGTCACGCTATCGGAATTCGTCCACGTGACGGTCTCTCCGACTTTGATCGTGATCGACGCTGGCACATAGGCGAAGTTCTTGATGTCAACGGAGGCTCCGGCGGAGCCGCTGGTGGTGGCCGGACCGCTACTGGTGGTCACCTGGCCGGCTGTCGTAGTCGTGCCCGTGCCGCCGCCGCAACCGATCATCGCCAGCGCGAGGAGCAGGGCGAGGGAAAAACAAGACAAACCTAGCACCAATCTTCGCTTCTTCATCGAATGCATCCTCGCTTCTTTGCTCGTTTGCACACCTTCTTAGCGGTACCCTTAAGGAGTGATATTCAAGCGGGGCATGGCCGAAATACTCCAAGACGAGGGCGGACGGGTGACGTTCGCTCGTTTCATGGAACTCGCTCTCACTCATCCGGCAGAGGGCTATTACTGCCGGGCCGACCGCGTCCTCGGCCGGCGCGGGGACTTCAGTACCGCGCCTTCTCTTTCTCCGGCATTCAACGAGGCGGTGGCGAGTCTATTGGTGGAGCTGGCGGACGCTTCGCTTTCGCTGAGGGATGCTCCTAATGGAGCTCGACCCGGCGCGGGCCGAGCCGGCGAAGCCGAGGCGCGGCCGGTGGGGGTCGTGGAACTTGGAGGAGGAGAGGGACATCTGGTCCAAGCCGTGCTCGGGTCCTGGGACAGGACTCGGCCCGACCTGCGGGATCGTGTTGTCTACTGCATCGTGGAAGTCAGCGCGGGACTGCGCAAGAGGCAGGAAGAGGCGCTCGAGGATCTTCGGAATGCCGGCTGGGACGTCCGCTGGGGATCGAGCCTCCGGGAGGCTTGCCGCGGGGTGGATCCGGTCGTGATGATCGGAAACGAGTTCTTTGATGCACTCCCCGTTCACTTGGTCGACGTCGCCGGCGAAATCCTGCGGGAGTCCTGGGTCACCTGGGGCGCCGGCCCGGAGCAGACTTGGGGTGGGCTCTCGCCGGAGGCGGCCGCCGAGATCGAGCTGCTCTTCGGATCGTTGGATCCCGATTACCTGCGCCGGGTGACTGCCGACGACGTCATCGAAGTGCGGCCCGGCGTTTCCGGAATTTTGGCAGAGGTATCCCAGGTCATGCCTGTAGGGTCCTTCGTTACCATCGACTACGGTGACTGGTACGACGACGGACCGGGATCTCATGGTGACTTGATGAAAGAGTACTACCGACCAGCGGAAAGGGTCATGCGACCCGGGGGTTCGCGCCGACGCACGGCCCGGGGTTACTTCCGTCATCAAATGAGCACCGACCTCCTCGCGCGACCGGGGCGACAGGATCTGACGGCCGATGTGGATTTCCGGGCGCTCGACGTCCACGGGCGACAGGTGGGATTCGAAACCGTGGTCTTCACGAGTCTGGCGGCGTTCCTCTCCGCCGGAGGCGCCGGTCAAGAACCGGTGACGCCGAGCCAACTCGCGTGCTGTCCATTGAGCGATCCCCTGGAAGCCGATCGGCAGGCATCGGTCCTCGACGCTTTGCTCGACGACGAGGGCTTGGGTTGGTCCTTCAAGGTGATGGTGCAGGTCAGGGAGTGACCACCGGATCGGCAGCCAACCGGGCACGATCGCCCTCCTGCACGAGTTTTAGGCCGAGAGACCCGCTCAATTTGATCAGTCTGCCGAGGATCACGTCTGCCTCTTCGCCGCTAACGGGGGCAGGCACGCCGCTCGTGTCGTTCAAGTAGACGGGCACGATTTCCAGAGAGGGGAGGCCTTCCTGGGGAAGTGTGGCCTGCAGGACGAAGGCTTCTCCGGTGCTTCGCCCGTAGTGGTCGAACACGAAATCTCCCAGACTGTAGGCGATCAACTTGTCGCGGTAGAGTTCGATCCCCTGGATAACGTGGGGATGATGCCCGATGACGATGTCGGCGCCTGCGTCGATGATGCGGTGCGCCAGCGCGCGCTGATCGGCGTTGGCCCGCGCGCTGTACTCGATGCCCCAGTGGACGCTAACCACCACGAAATCGGCTCGCGCGGCCGCGGCTTTGACGGCCGACAGCAGCCTCGTGTAGCCCGGTGTCGCCGGGTTGACCCCCGGCTGGTGGGAGCCGGCCTCGAAGCCCGCGGGGATGATCTCCGTGAACGCCAGTACCGCCACGGTGCCCGCCGGAGTGATGAGCAGAGCAGGCGCGGCCGCCGAACTGCTGTTGGCACCGGCTCCCGCGTGCGCCACGCCGGCTGCGTCCAGACGCCTGAGCGTATCCGTCAAAGCCGACTGACCATAGTCGAGCACATGGTTGTTGGCCACGCTCACCACGTCGATGCCGGCGGACACAAGACCTGCCGGCAGGGAGGTGGGGGCGCGGAACGTGTATTCCTTGGCTACCTTGGCTGTTCCCTCGTCGGAGATGGGACATTCGAGGTTGACAAAAGCGAGTTGGGCGGACTGAAGAAAAGGCTTGACTTTCGCGAACACTGCCGGCGCGCCGTCCTCGCTGACAAATGCACGCACTCCGCGGTCGCCCATGACGTCGCCTCCGGCCGCCAGAGTTAAGGGTGGGGAGAGTGTGGTTGTGGTCGTCGCCGGCAGGATGGTAGTGGTTGATGCGACAGATGAGGTGGTCGTGGGAGGAACGCTGGTGGTGGTCGTGACATCGACCGTGGTGGTTGGAATCGATTGGCCCGCGCCCGCTTCGGAGGAGGTGAAGAAGAAGAAAGCCGTTAGGACCGCGGCCACGATCCACAGTCCCGCAGCGGCGATCGCCAGCGCGCGGTTGCTCAATCTGTTGCTCCCTCGTGTCTCCTGGGGGGCCATGGCATTGAGTATAATAGCCAGACCTCTTGGGCGTGGCTCCGTTGTCTCCGCCCAGGCTGTGAATTCTAGCGAATCCATCAACTTTGGAGGCCCCAGAGGACTATGCGTCCGGTCGGCAGAGGCCACAGAGGCAAACAGGTAGTCGATATCCAGACGCGTCTCGCCGCGCTGGGGTACTTCCTCGGCCGCGAAGGGGCCGACGGATTCTTCGGCCCTCAGACCGAGCGGGCCATACGGGCTTTCCAACAGAGAAGGCTTCTCATGGCCGACGGGGTGGTGGAGGACAACACCTGGACCGAGCTTGTCGAAGCCGGCTACGAGCCCGGCGACCGCCTTCTCTATCTGCGAGTGCCCTACATGCGGGGCGACGACGTTCTCTACCTTCAACGGCGGTTGGATGAATTGGGCTTCGACTGCGGTCCCGTGGATGGGATCTTCTCGCCCGCCCTTGAAGTGGCTGTAACAGAGTTCCAACGAAATGCCGGGCTCAACGTCGACGGTATCGTGGGGGAGACCACGTTCGATCGGCTCAGACGTCTTCGCCAGGTAAACCCGGAAGGCAACGTCGCGGGCATACCCGATCGGCTGAACGGCTACATGGGGCAGCAATCCTTACAGCAGTTGCGCGTCAGCATAGACGCGGCTCACGGCGGCCTCGATTGGGGGATGACCGAGCCGGGTGGACTGGTGGAGAAGGACATCAACCTCATGCTGGCTTTGCGGTTGACTGAACTTTTGGAGGCGTCAGGCGTCGTTGTGAATCTTCTGCGCGACGACGACGTGACTATGCGGCTGTACGAACGGACCGAGATTGCCAACGCCTGGGAGCCGGATATCCACATCTGCATCCATCACAGCGCCAGTCCCTCTCACCTCGTTCGGGGAGCGGCGGCCTACTTCTTCGCCAACAGCGCCTATCACTCGCGCACCGGCAAGCGTCTCGCCGGATACATGGTCGACGCCCTTTCGTGCGAGCTGGATAGGGTGGATCTCCGCAAGCACGGACGAAACTTCGCCTGCCTGCGAGAGGTGAAGCCGCTTGCGGTCATGGTCGAGCCGGGGTATTTGAGTCATCCGGAGGAGGGCCCCACTCTGGCCGAACCGAGTGTGATAGCGCGGGAAGCCGCCGCGATCTTGCGCGGCATCCAGGCATATCTCGCCCGGCTGTAGGCGCATTGACCACTGGGCGATTGGTTGGTCGGTGCCTAGGAAAGTGGTAGAGTGCGTGGAACTCTGAGACGAGCGGCACAGTCCGTCAAGCGACATGGGAGGGCTCCGATCAGAACCGGCAAGTCAGGCGGCATCGGGCTACGTCTCGTTTCCCTCTTTGTAATCCTCGCGGCAGCTGCCCTGGTTGGGGGCAATGCGGCATGGGCACAACCTGCAGCGATCACCCAGGCCAAGAGCGAGGCTGAGACTCTTCAAGCGCGCATCGACGATCTCAACGATCAGCTTGAAGGCGCGATCGAAGACTACAACTACGCCACCGCCAAACTCAGCGATACCAAGGACGCCGCCAAGAAGACCCAGACGAAGCTCACCAAGACCGAGAGCGACCTGGAGCAGGTCCGGGCGCAGTTCAACGACAGGGTCGTACAGATATACAAGCAGGGCCATCTGGGTGCTATCGGTAGTCTCGCAGGCTCCAGCTCCTTCTCCGACCTGGTCAATCGCGTGGGCCTTCTAGAGCGACTGGGCGCCCAGGACAGCAAGTTGGTCGCAGATGTGGTGGCTTTTCGTGACGAGGTCGCCCAGCGTAAGGTCGAACTCGCCAACCAATTGACGGAACAAAAGCAGCTTGCCGCCGAGGCGGACACCGCGAAGCAAGCGGTGCAGGACCGACTCTCGGCGAATCAGAAAGCGCTGGCCGGCAAAGAAACTCAGATCGCCGCTCTCGAAAAGGCCGAGGCGGCGCGTCAGGCTCAGTTGGCCGCGGCGGCGAAAGCGGCTGCCGCCAAGGCGGCGGCGGAGGCCAAAGCGAAGGCTCTCGCAGCTGCAAAGTCTCATCAATCCGCCGTGTCCCGGGGCTCCGGTTCGGTCTCCGTGTCCGTGCCTGGTTCGGCAAGCTCCAGCAGTGTTGTCTCCATCGCGATGAACTATCTGGGCTGCACGTATGTCTGGGCGGGATCGAGTCCGAGCGGGTTCGATTGCTCCGGCTTTGTGATGTACGTCTACAACAAGGTGGGGGTGAGTCTGCCGCACTCCAGCCGCATGCAGTATGGATGCGGCCAGGCCGTCTCGAACGGGAGTCTTAGGCCGGGCGACCTTGTCTTCTTTGGCAACCCCATCCATCACGTCGGTATTTACGTGGGCAACGGAAAGATGATCAATGCGGCCGGCGTCGGCAAGGGCGTCCGCATCGACGACGTCTGGCGGAGCAACTACTACGGCGCTTGCCGCATCATCCTTTAGGAGTTCTTTGTGGGCATCATCGACGTGTACTACCATCCGCTGTTCCTCAAGCACGAGACGGGCGAGCATCCCGAGAACAAAGAGAGACTGGCCGTCGCCCTTCAGACTCTGCTCGACAGCGGCTTGGACATCGGTTGGGTCACTCCCGAGCCGGCTGCGGTTTCCGAGGTTGCGAGGATCCACGAGTCCGGCTACATCGAAACCGTGAGACGCATTGCCGAGGAAGGTGGAGGCTGGCTCGATTGGGATACCGCCGTCTCGCCGGACTCCTATGAGGCGGCTCTCCTCGCGGCCGGGGCCGGTGTTATGGCGGTCGATAGCTGCCTGAAGGACGGAAAGCTGGCCTTCATGCTTATCCGTCCCCCCGGACACCATGCCCGTCCCTCGCAAGGCATGGGCTTCTGTCTGTTCAACAACATCGCGGTTGCCGCCGCCCACGCCCTCGACGCGATGGGTCTGGACAGGGTTCTCATCGTCGATTGGGACGTTCACCACGGCAACGGCACGCACGAAGCCTTCTACGACGATCCCCGTGTGCTCTTCTTCAGTATCCACGAAGCCGAGCACTATCCGGGCACTGGTCTCGCGAACGAGGTGGGCTCCGGACGCGCTGCCGGGCACACAATCAACGTACCTCTTGCGGCTGGGTCAGGCGACGGGGCGTTGGTCGAGGCTTTCGATTCGCTGCTCCTTCCCGTGGCCCGGGCATTCGACCCGCAACTCATACTGGTATCGGCCGGCTACGACGGGCAGAAAGGCGACCCTTTGGGCGACCTTCGCTACAGCGAGGCGGCTTTCCAATGGATGGCGGTCCGACTACGTGCGTTTGCGCTCGACGTGGGCGCAGCCGGCCCTCTCGCGTTTCTCGAGGGCGGTTACGTGCCCACCATGATGGCAGAGTCGGTGGTCGCCACTCTCCGGGGGATGGACGGGGAAGAGCCCGATTTCCAGAGGCCGATCTCGGAGGGGGAACGGCAGGACGTGAAACGCGCCCTCGACGCCGTTCGCCCGTATTGGAAGGACGCGCTCTCCTAGAACTCGTCCCGGGGATGACCCTGGCCGCGAAGCCAGCTCCGGGCGTCGCGATCGTGTGCCTCATCGGCCTTTGGCCGCGCGACTTGAACCGTAGTCAAGTTTCCGGCCGTTTTCACCGAAACAATTGGTGCAAACAGTACGCGCTCGCCGCGCGTGGGTCTGGAGGGCTTGATGAAGAGCATAGATGAACTACTCCACAAGGTTAAGGAGGTTGGCGCCTCCGACCTTCACCTGAAGGTGGGTAGCCCGCCCATGATCCGCCTTGACGGCGAGCTGTCCGAGCTGGACGAACCCGCCTGCAGTCCGGAGGACACCAAGGACTACGCCGCGTCGCTCATGAGCGAGAAGCAGATCCGCCGCTTCAGCGAGACCAACGAGATCGACTTCGCTTATAGCGGCCCCGACGTGGGTCGGTACCGGATCAACGTGTACCGGCAGCGGGGAACTATCTCCATAGCCCTGCGTCAGGTCGTCACCCGGGTGCCCGACTTCAAGGAGTTGAACCTCCCCCCGGTAGTCCAGAAACTTTCGCTGGAACCTCGGGGCATGGTCCTCGTCACGGGTACCACCGGGTCCGGGAAGACCACTACCTTGGCGGCGATGATCGATCACATCAACCGCAACCTGAGGAAGCACATTGTCACCATCGAGGACCCCATTGAGATCCTCCATCAGGACCGGAAGTGCATCGTGAACCAGCGGGAGGTCGGGCTAGACACGGAGAACTATGGCACCGCCCTCAAGTACGTTCTGCGCCAGGACCCAGACATTATCCTTATCGGGGAAATGCGCGACCAGGAGACGGTGCGGACCGCGCTGACCGCCGCCCAGACGGGACACTTCGTCCTCAGCACTCTTCACACAATCGACGTCCCCGAGACGATCAACCGCATCATCGACTTCTTCCCGCTGTATCAGCAGAAACAGGTGCGGATCATGCTGGCCGGATCGCTCCGCGGCATCATCTCTCAGCGGCTTCTCGTCCGGGCAGACGGAGTCGGCAGGGTTCCGGCGGTTGAGGCCATGTGTATGACGGGGCGGATCCGCGACCTCATTCTAGATCCCACTCAGACGCACAACATCCATACCGCCATCCAGGAAGGCGACTTCTACGGGATGCAAACGTTCGACCAGAGCTTGCTCCAACTGTACGAGCGGGGCCTTGTCACCATGGAAGACGCCCAGCTCATGGCCAGCAGTCCGCACGACTTTCGCCTGCTCGTCCAAGCGCGTGGGCACGAGGTGCCGCTGGTGGACTAGCCGCCCGGGCACGAGCCGGCTACGAGCGGGGGGCGCGGGAGCGCGACGCCTTGTCCCTCCGGACGGCTCCGGAACTTTGAGGATCTCTGACCCTTGTGATTCTTGCAGAAGGCCGCCCTTTCTCTGGAGGGGCGAAGCCTATCAGCCAGTTGATCGTCCCCATGAGGACGGCCAGGAATCCCGCGACCAGCAGGAGCCAGGGGAGATTATCCACCGCCAACGGGGTGGCCCAAGCGAATACCTGAACTACCAATGCATTGAGGATTAGCGTGAGGGCGGCGACGATGAGGGAACGCGAGGTTCTGGTTCGGACACGATGGAGCGGGCGGATCAGGCTGTTCAAGAGGCCGACCACCAGCGCCAGCAGCACCGCGATCCAGATGGCCCCAATTCGAAAATGTCCCCTGGCGACGGAGTCCACCAGGTAGAGCGCGAGATAGACTGCCACGGCGTTTGCGACGAAGCGTTCAAGGAACTTCACGCCCGTTCTCCTTTGTCTGCGGCTGCGGCGCCTCCGTAGAGCAGAGAGAGCGATCCGGCCAACCTCTGTGTCTCCCGCCGGGCCGAAGCCGGGAACTCGAGTGTCGCGTCTCCGAGAAAACGGACCACCTCTCGGACCACCCAACGCTCATCGAGATACGGCATCCGAGCCAGCAGACTGCCGCCTGGCAGGGTCTCGTGCGTGACCCCCCGATCGTCGAGATACGAACGCCACCGGGGTGCGAAGCGGACCGTCGCCCACGAGACCGAGCCTCCCGCTGGAAAAGCCGCTCCAGCCAGGCGCGAGGTGAGGTCGACCTCAGACCTGGGCTCAAAGACCTCCGCGGTCGCCCCAGCCCCGCGGATGAACTCGAGCCTAAATGTTCGCTGCGCTTGAGCACTCAGGCAGAAAGCCTCCAGATACCAGCCGTCACGGGAGCGGAAGAGCAGGTAGGGTTCTACCCGCCGGGTGCTCAGCCGGCCCCGGGTCGGGGTGAAGTACTGGATCTCGACCACCCGATGCTTTCTGATGGAGCCGTTCAGCACTTCGAACAAGTCCGGGGAGGGGCGCACGATGTCGTCCACCACGATCCCTTTTTGCCCGGGGATCGATCCCGCGAGAAGGCGGATCTTCTCTCGCACGGACAGGAGCGACTCGGTGCTGTCCATCTTGATGGTCTCGCCCAGCAGGTCAAAGGCGAGGAGCAGGGCGCGGGTCATCAGCGGGGACAGACGGGCGGGGCGCGAGAAGACCTCTGACATCACATCCCGTGTGACGGTGACCCCGCGGTCGTCGGCCTCGGCCACGAGTGCGTAGGTACCCCCGCCGAAGTTGACGAGGTTGATGAGCGATAGGTCTGCTTCTATTTCCGCCCGGGTGAGTCCGAGGTCGTCACCGAGTGTTTGCCATGTGACCAGCCCGGGTGTTCGCTCGTCGACGAGATACTGCACGAGCGAGATGGCGCGCGCCAGGTGCTCCGGAGCGATGGGTTCGATTCTGTGGATGGATGTCCTTGCGACAGCCGCACGGGCTTCAGAGTGGGGCCGGACCGGCGCGCCCAGGCCAAGAGGATCTCCGGCGTGGGCGCGCGCCACCCGGACGAGCGAGTCCGCGAGCTTCGCGCGCAGGTCGGCGGGTTCGAGCAGTTCCCCGCAGACGCCGAGCCCGACCGCCCAGGACAGCAGAACGTCCTCGTCGGCATACGGGAGAGAGAAGTAGCTGCAACCGGCCGTATCGTCACGCAGCCACTCCACATGGGGCTGAAGTCGCGACACCCACCAAGCCAACTCTTCCTCGACTTTGACGGTGGCGGTTCCCCTGATCTTGCCGATCAGCCATGGCGGCCTGGCCCGGTACTCTCCCGGGTCGTAGTCGCCGGGAATGGTGAAATCCCTTGCCTTCTCCGTGAGAAAGCGGACCGCCCCCGAGATCCGAGTGATCCGGAAGGTGCGTATTCCGTGGCGCAGGTGGTCGAAGCCGACAGCGTACCAGCGTCCCTGGATTAAGAAGAGGCTATACGGATCCAGTCGTCTCTCCTCCGGGGTCCCGCCCGCTGACAAGTAGGTGAAGCAGACGGTCTTGCCACGGGTGACTGCGTCCTCGAGGCGGGCGAGCTTCTTCCCGGCCTGGCGGGCGTCCTCGTCGGGAGCCAAGGCGATCGGCAGTTGCTCGAGTTCGTCGTGGATAGGGTTCGGCAGTCCCTGGGAGATGGCCGTGAGGGCGAGGCGTAACGGTCGTGCGTACGCAAAGCGCCCGTCGAGCGCTGCCAAGGCCACCGCGAGGGACTGCCGCTCAGCGGGCGTGAACTCCACACTGGGCAACCGGTATTCCTCTTCGGGCAGAAAGTAGACTTGAGTATCGGCGGCATCGCCTTGGGATGAGCCGTGGACCTCTATACCGATCTTTGCCAGATCGGTGCGATCGCCGTGGAATCGGCGGGCGAACGTTTCGTCGCTCATGTCCCAGTATCCCTCGACCGAGTCCTGGATCTCGCGGGCCGTGAACGGCCGCGGCTGACTCAGGAGGAACGCAAGGAGCGACAACTGGCGTATGAGTTTGTCCTCGTCGCGGCTCATGCGCTAAGACTAACCCAGAAGCACGCTCAGGGTCAGTATCTGTCCGGCCGGGGCCTTACAATGGTTTCACCTTGAGTGATCGCATCCACAAGCAACTGAACCTTCTCGAAACGGCCGGAGATAACCCCGCCCGGCCCGGGTTGACGCTCGTGCTCGGTCCGGCCAATTCGGGCAAGATGGGGAGGGCGTTGGACTGGTGGCGCGCCAGGCTGTCTCTGGGCCCGGTTACGGTGGCGCCCACCGGCCCCGATGCTCAGGAACTCACATTGGAGATGGTGCGCAGGGCGGGTGCGCTCGTCGGCGTCAGCCCAGCGTTGACGTTTGATGGTCTGGTGGCCGAGGTCTTGGGCGAGCAACCCTGTTACGTCACCGGTTTCCAACGGGATCTCATCCTGGGGCGAGTGCTCGACGACGTGCCTCTTCACGGCCTCGCTCCCATGGTCGGCTTCCCGGGAACCCTGAGCGCGTTATCCTCTCTTCTACAGCGGCTCGAGGAAAGCGGGAGGCCTGCCTCCCAGATCCATACCATTTTGCGTGCTTGGGCCGGATCGGAGCCCGACGCCGCCGATTTGGCCGAAGACCTCGCCGCGGTGGCACGCGCCTACGAGGCGGCGCGTGGAGCTCAGGGGTTGACAGATCGGCCCGCCGCCGTGCGCGCAGCCCGAGGGCGCGTCGATTCCTGGGATCATCCCGTGGTCCTCTATGGGTTCACCTCGTTCACGCCCGGACAGCAGGCTTTCGTTGAGGCGCTGTCGGGGCGGGTCCCGGTACTGTTGACGCTGCCCTTCGAGCGATCCCGCGCATTCGGCCTCGCCAACGCGGCTGAGGTGGCTTGGTGGGCGGCTTCAGCAAGCCAGGTAATCGAAATGGCTCCGCAGGCGCACGCCTATTCGTCGCCTCATATTGGGTTTCTAGAACGGAATTTCATGAGCCCCGTTGCGGCCGACGTGCCTCCTCCCGTTGACGACGGACCTCAAGGTGTCCGTTTCCTTCTTGCCTCAGGGCAACGCAATGAAGCCGAACTCGCCGCCGAACAGATTGTGGATCTCATTCGCAGAGGGTTCCAACCGGGGCGTATAGGTGTGGTTGTCCGCCATGTCGATGCCTGGAGCGGCCTGCTTTCTCAGGTCTTCGATTCATGCGCCATCCCGTTTCGGATCGACACTGGTAGGCCTTTCCGCCGATCGGGGCTGGGGCACGCGTTCGTCAACGCACTCAAGGGGTGGGCGAACGATGACCCTCAGGCTTTGCTCGCCTTTCTGCGCAGCCCGTACAGCGGAATCGATCTCGGTATCGTGGCTCGTAAGGAGACGGAATACCGTCGCGGGTTTGCGCGGGGAGCTCGGGTTCTTGCCTCCATGTTCGGGCGGGAGGAGTCTGTGTTGCTCCAAATGGTGGAAGGCACAATGACGGGGCAGGGGGAGGAAGCGCGCCTCAACACTGCGGCGTTGGAAGAGTTCGCCCTCGAAATGCTGAAGTGTGGGCTTCGGAACGTCCAAACCGTCTCTCGAGATGCGGAGGAGGATGTTCGCGCCTATACCATCCTGGGATCGGCTATTTCATCGCTCAAGGGGATGTCCGGGGGCGGCGCAGATACCCGATGGCTGGCAGTTCGGGGGGTGCTTGCGGCTCTAGAGAGGATGAACGTTCCCGGTGGACCCATGGAAGGACAGGAGGCGATCCAGATCCTCAGTCCGCGACGCGCTCGCGCCCGACGTTTCGACGCGCTTCTCGTCCTTGGCTTGGTGGACGGGGAATTTCCGGCACGCAGCGATCTGCCGTCATTGCTCACGGAGACCCAAAGGGTTCGTATAGATTCGCTCGGTGGAGGAGGGCTGCTTCCGCCGGAAATCGATACCGAGGCGGCACTCTTCGCGAGCACGATTTCGCGCGCCTGGCAAATGCTGTATTTGAGCGCGCGGGACGCTGACGACGGCGGGGGTGAGGCCTTTCCTTCAGAGTATTGGCTTCAGTGTATCGGCCTGCTCCGGTCTTGCAAGGAGGCGGATAGCCGCCGCTCGCTGGCAGACCTGGTTTATCCAGTAGGAGTCGCGCCCACTCGGAAACACTTTCTCCGCGCGCGCGCTGCAGACGCGAGGTCGGTCTCCGGTAAGTCTCTCCTGGCTTCTACCGGCGTCTCGGTGGGGTTGTGGGAGCGAAGGGGGGCGGTCCTGCGAGATCCCGTCGTCCTCGCCGACTTGGCCCAAAGGAAGAACTTCTCCTCTTCTGAGCTCGAGAGGTATCTCGGTTGTCCCTTCGGCTGGTTCCTCAACGGCATCGTGGGTCTTGACGAGATTGAGTCCGAACTCGACGGCAGGGAGCTTGGAAACATCGCGCACGCGGCGCTCTGCTCCACCTATCGGGAGTTGTCGCGTCGAGGGGCCTTGCCCGTCGTTCCGGAGAACGTGTCCGACGCCATAGACACAGCCTTCAGGGCCGTGGGTCGGCTTATCGAAGCAGGCAGCTGCCCGGGAAGCGCCTCAGACAAGCGCGTAGCGGCCTGGAGGGTACGAAAGATGGCCGAGGGTCTGCTCCGCTCGGAGAGTACGAGCGGGACAAGTCTCATCGCCACCGACACCGAACTGTGGTTCGGAGGCCGGGAGGGGGTCGATGTCGGGGGTCTCGTCATCCGCGGCAAGATCGATAGGGTGGATGCCGACCGGGAGCAACTGATGCTGTTTGTCATCGACTACAAAACTGGATTGATACCCTCTTTCTCCGAGATCGGGACGGAGAAGGGACTCCAATTGCCGCTGTACCTGCTTGCCCTTGCCGCGGAGCGGCCCGCTGCCCGGGTGATAGGCGGGGCATATCTGTCTCTGAAAGATCAGACGCGTTCGGGAGTCGTCTCTGCCGATGCCGCGGGCATCCTGGGCGGGATGGCGGAAGGGTGCCGACCGCTGGACGCGGACGCAGAGAGGAAATTGCTCGGCGATGCCCTGGCCAGCGCCAGCGATGCAGCCGCCGAGATACGCAGCGGGCTCATAGCCCCTCGCGCCGGTCGGAAGTGCCCAATCTGGTGCGAACTGGGGCCGGCCTGCAGGTCGCGTAGAGGAGGTCGGGCCCGATGAGTTGCATCGATCAATTGGTGCTCTCGGGCGCCCAGAAGGCGGCTGTTCTCGACGGTTCTCCGCGTGTCCTTGTTTCCGCGGGGGCGGGCAGCGGCAAGACATCGCTTCTTGTGGCTTACTTCCTTCACGCTTTGGTGGATCTGGGAGTGCCGCCGCAGGATCTGGTGGCCGTCACCTTCACCCGTAAGGCTGCGACCGAGCTGGCTGCGCGTATCCGGGGAGAGCTTCTATCTTGCGGCAGAGAAGATTTGGCGCGATCCCTCGATTTGAGCACTATCGGCACCATCCACAGCCTGTGCCGGGGACTCATCAAGGGGCATGCCGTCGAGGCTCTCGTCGATCCGACCTTTTCCGTCGTGGAGGCCGAAACGGCCAAGATGATGGAGCGGGAGGTCTGTTCCCAAATATGGACCGAGATGATAGAGGCGGCCGACGAGTCGGAGCTGGAGACCCTTGCACGCCACGAGAGGAGCCTGCGTGGCGAGATCGTTCCACTGTACGAGCGCCTACGCTCCACTGGGCAGGAGCGTCCTCAAGTCTCGGTTCCGGGTTCCACCGGACTTCGCTGGGCCGCGGATGATCTGGAAGGCGTGGTCAAAAGCGCACTCACGGCTGGTACCGGCTTCCAGAAGCCGTCGGCAACCCTGGTTGGCAGAGACCTTCCCCGTCTCGTGGACTGCCTTCAGTGGCTGCTGACGGAGTCGCCTGAAATTTCGGCGCACGGGATCGATCAGGACGCAATCGCGTCCGCCATCGTCAAGACCGCCGACTTCTTCCCGAGCCGCAAGACCCGGGCGATGGAGGAGTGGTTCCAACCCGTCAGGGTGAGCCTGACGTCTTACCGCAACGCCCTTGCCGGCCTGCAGGTCCAGCCCATCGTCCGGGTTATGAATGGCCTGTTGGAGCGGTTTCATGAGCGTTACGCGGCGGCAAAACGGGAACGGGGCATCCTGGATTTCGCGGATCTCGAGTTGCGGGCGCATGCACTGACGCGCCGGCGGGCCACTGGAGACAATCTTCTCCTAGGGCCGAGTGCTCGAGTCCTCGTAGATGAGTCTCAAGACACCAACGAGCTGCAATGCGCAATACTCGAAAACCTTGGGCCGGCGAACCTTCTCATGGTCGGCGACGAACGGCAGAGTATCTATCGGTTCCGAGGAGCCGATGTTGAGGTCTTCCGGCGCCGGGAGGCAGACCTCGAGCGCAAGGCATCGGGCGATGAAGGTGTTCAAGCTCTGACGGCCGGCCTTCACAGGCTTGTGGATAACTACCGGAGCAGCCAACAGATCCTGGATTTCATCGACAGACTGTTTGCCGCTGAGCAGTTCTTTGGGCCCCAATTCATCGGCCTCAAGCACGCTCGCTCCGAGGAACCGGATGCATCCCCACCGGATAGGGCGGTCGACGTGCTCGTCGTGGAGCAACCGGACGCCGACGATCTCGAATCCGGGGAGCCCACCATCGGTCAGGCAGAGTCCGAAGCCGTCGCCCGGTGGGTGCAGACGCTCCTGGAAAGCGAGGCTCGCGAGCCCAGAGACATCGCTATCCTGACTCCGGTACTTACTCACGCAGGGGCTCTACAGTCTGCTTTGGCCAGCCGCAACATCGACGCTTACCTGGTGAGGGGAAAGGGTTACTACTCCAGGGACGAGGTCGCCGACGTGCGCGCTCTCTTGCAGGTCCTTGCCAATCCTCACGACGATCTGGCGCTTGTCACGGTTCTGCGATCCCCGTTGGTTGGATTGTCGGACGACGGGCTTTACCTCATCGGTCGGGCGCCTCATCGGGCGCGGACGTCCTACCAGGCGCGTCTGTCGCTGTGGAACACGATACGGCAATGTCTGCCGGACGGTCTGGGAGCCCACGACCGGAGCGCGCTGGAAGCATTGGTAGGGAGATTGGCGGCGCTGGAGGTGCGCGTAGGCAGACCGGGTCTCGCCGCGCTCATCGACGAAGCCGTCAGCGACTTTGCCTACGACCTCTGCGTGCTCGCTTCCGCGGATGGCGACAGGCGCTATGCGAACATCCGCAAGCTCATGCGCCTGGCCGATCAGCACGAATCGCTCTACGGGCCCGATCTGGCCGGTTTCGTCGATCTCCTGAAGGAGATGGGGGACTTGTCGGATGCGGAAGGGAGCGCGCCTACCCTCGCTGAGGGTGAGAACGTCGTCAGGATAATGACTGTCCACCAGGCCAAGGGCCTAGAGTTTCCCGTAGTGGTCCTCACGGGTCTAGGTGCGCCTCTGCGGAGAGACGACGTTCCGCAGTTCATCGTTGCCAACGATGGCCGAGCGGGCGTATTCGTTAGGGGTAGCAGGCGCGACACCTACGAGAACCACGACCTTTGCTGGGGTCCGGCGGCGGAGATCCTGGAGGAGAAGAAGCTCCAGGAGAGGCAGGAGGATCAGCGGCTTCTATACGTGGCGATGACCCGCGCGAAGGAGCGTCTGATCTTGGTGGGTGCCAGACCCAGGAAGAGCGACAGACTGGATGGATGTCATATCGGCTGGATCGTTTCCGCCTTGGGTTTCGACGAATTCCCTCAACCCGAGCAGACGATAGAACTCGAAGGGTTGAGTGCCGCGCTCTCGAGTGTCGTCTCCTTGGGAAGCTTGGCGGAGGGGTCCGCGGAGGCGTCGTCTGCAGCCGGAGACGATCGTGGAATAGACACCTTTTCCGCCTCCGTTTTCGACTCGGGCGAAGGAGGGAATTGCGAGGCCGTGGCCTGTCCGCAATTCCTCGAACTCGGCCCGGCGACGGTCCTTCCGCGACGCCTCAGCTTTTCAGGTCTGTCGGCTTTTCGGGAGTGTCCTCGCAAGTTCTATCTGGAGCGCGTCGCGGGTTTGCAGCTTGTTGGAGCGGCCGGTCGGCTGCAGTCTTGGCCGCCGTTCGGCGAAGAGGGTTCCGGGCAGGAGGACGTGTTTGAGGAGCCAGGAGTCTTTCTTGACGGCGGAGAGATCAGCGTCGGCCGCGATGTAGGGCTTCTGGTCCATGCCTTGCTGGAACGGTTGCCCCTCGACGAGGCGGTGCCGGATGCCGGCCGCCTTCGAGATTTGGCCGCCCAGATCGAACTCGACGGCGGCGCTTCGCTCGCTCCAGCGCAGCTTCAGCGGGCTCTCGAACTCACGCGGGCCTTCTGGCTCACGCCAGTCAGGTCGCGGCGAGGATTCGCCCAGGCCCGTAAGGAAGTCGCCTTCTGCTTCGCCCAGAAGGGCGTGTTGTTGTCGGGTGTGATGGACCTGGTGTGGCAGGATGGCGACTCCTGGTTTGTCGTCGATTACAAGACCAACGCGCTTTTGGGACGCTCCCCGGCCGAGGTGGCTGTCGCCTACGACTTGCAGTCCTGCGTATATTGCCTCGCCGCCCTACGCGCGGGGGCCCGGGAGGTCTCCATGGAGTTCTTGTTCCTGGAGAAACCCGACGCGCCGGTCCGGCTGGCGTTTTCGTCCGAAGACGCACTCGAGCTTGAGGAGAAGCTGGACACTGTGCTCGCAGAGGTCAAGACAGGTGACTTCCCGGCGGTGCGAGGGGATGCCTGCGGCCAGTGCCCGCTAAACGAGGTCTGTGTCACTCTGCGCTGACCGGCTGGGTTCCGATGGGGATGGCCCGCTGCGAAGTGATGGTATACAATAAGCGGCCGTTAGAGGCCGCTCAGTCGGCCGTCGGCGGGGTGTAGCGCAGCCTGGTAGCGCGCATCGTTCGGGACGATGAGGTCCGGGGTTCAAATCCCCGCACCCCGACTTCGAGATCAGAGGAGCTCACGCGAATCGCGGGGCTCCTCTTTCTTGCGCAGAGATGGGCGCTTTGCTAGCGGCGGACGAAGATCACGATGAGGACGTGAGTCCCGGAGTCGTCCGGGGTGACCACATCCGGGGGAACCGTCTCGCTACCTACCGGAAGCAAGGTGGAGGTCGTAAAGGCATAGCGGTTGACGGCCGGTTGCGGTACGACCTGCGCCTCTAGAACGGGCAACTGCCACTTGTGCGCGACGATGAGGCCGGCCTTGTCCGCGAGATCGCTCTCCGGATCCATCCGAAGCGCGAGGTCCACCGTGATGGACGACCTAATAGAGAACAGGAGATCGAGAAACGCACCAAGTTGCTTGTGGCTCACATAGGCCGCAAAAGTGGGGCCGCCCATAGAGAGATCGGGCGACAGCTGCTCCAGCCCGGTGAACGCGGCGATCTGTGAAACCACGTCATCCACCTGGGTCTCGGAGAGGGCGTCTGTGGTGCTCGTCTGTGAGCTGTCGGCAACCGTTGTCGCCGCGCCGCTTCCGGTGGAGGTGGAGGTGGGGGAGGTCGATGCCGTTTCAAAATCCAGGTATGCTGGCCCCGCAGCCGACTGCAAGGCGGTGAGCATCCCGTCCTTGTCTCGGATCACGGTAGGCGCGGACGCGACCGACAAGGTGGTGGTGCTGGTCACAGTCGAACCACTGCCGGCCAGGGCCGTCGTCGTGACTCCGGCAGCCGCGGTCGTCAGAGTGGCTCCCGGCGGTGTGCTGACCCCCGCCGCCGTGTCTTGGCTGGCGACGAAGCGAGTGGTCGTCTCTTCCTTAGTCGCGACGGAATTATCGGAACTGGGGCGAAATACCCCGAAAGTGACGGTGGCTATGAGAACAGCCGCCACCGCTGCTGTAACGGGAATCCACGGCCGTAACCGGCGGGTCCATGCGGGGCGCGGCGGCGGAGACTGCAATTCGCGGCCGCGAAAGGCGGAATGCACGCCCGGCTTGCTGGGGAAGAGAAGTTCACCCAGGACGGCGTCTTCCATGGAGTTGGGGGCCTCTTCCTGGGGAGTGCGCTGAAGGAAAGTGATGACGTTCTGCTGCGCAGCCATGCGCGAGGTACAAGACGGACAATCCGCGAGATGTTGCTCGATGGCGGCCTTGTCCTCGGGGCTCACTCTCCCGTCGAGGTAGTCAACGGCAAATTCGCCCCAATCGTCAATGTGGCTGACGAGTCCTCCTGGCCATGACGAGCCAGAAACCCCTAGGTTGTTACCTTGTGATGTCATTCTTGTTCCCCTATTGCGCCCGCGGATGTGACGCCGTCCGTCCGCTGCTGGTTCCGGCCGGACGGTAGTTCGTATCCCGCGTCCACAAGAGCGGTCGCCAGGGCCTCCCGCGCTCTGAAGATCCGCGACTTGATGGTCCCTTCCTGCACGCCAAGAATCTCAGCCGCCTCACCGTAGGGAAAGCCGAGGAGATCACACAGCACTATTGCAAAACGGAAGCCTTCATTAAGGCTCATGAGGGCGTCGCGAAGCGGGTCGGAAAGACCATCCAGCGCCGGATCGATGCCATCTCTTCCTGAACCGACCACCGAGGCCGCGCCGGTAGGTCCGGAAAGGTCGTTGATGACCTCTTCGTCCATTGGCTCCGGTCTCTGCCGCCGCAAATGGTCGTAAGCGGCGTTGACCACGATGCGGTGCAACCACGTGCTGAAGAGCGACTCGCCCTTGAAGCTGTCCAGGTTGCGGAAAGCCTTGATGAAGGCTTCCTGGGCCACGTCGGCCGCGTCCCACGGGTTGCCCAAAGTGCGAAGGGCGAGGTTATAAGCACGACGTTCGTGTCGCCGGTAGAGCTCCGTCAGCGCGTCAGGGTCTCCCTCGCGGGCCAAACGGACCAGGTTCAGGTCTGCGTCGCGTACTTGTGTGGTAGCGGTCAAGCGCGCTCCCGCTCATCTGCGGTTCGTAATTGGACGCAACTTCCACATTCTAACAGCGTGGCTCACTATGGTAACTTCGACGGGCAGTCAACCATTCAGTTCGTGAGTGAGGTGCAAAGCCAATGGAAGACGACGTGACGAAGGATCTAAAGCCTGAAGAGGCAGAGATGCTGGCTCGATTCCAGGAGGAATTACGACGCATGACGGTGGGCGAGCATCTGGTCACCATGATGCAGTCTCTCGCCACCTTGGCCGTTCGTAAGATGGGCATGACTCCGGAGACCAGTTCTGAGCGGGACATGGATCAGGTCAAGTTGGCCATCGAGGCCTTTAGGGTGTTGCTGCCGCTGTTGGAGGCTACGCGACCAGCGGCTGAGATGCAGGCCCATAGGAGCATGTTGGCGGAGCTACAGATGGCCTACGTGGGAGCCCTCCAGAAGCCCCAAGAGGCGTCTCAGGAGGCTCCGGCCGACTGAGACGCGACCGTGGTACGCTGGTCCTCCCCCGGCTGCGCGGCGCGCTCGCATCGTGGAGCGGCGGACGGCAGCGACCGGTTTCAAGACGAAGAGGAAGGTAGACGATGCAGGCAAAGGCTGAGGTGGGAGTTTTTGGCGGTTCCGGATTCTATTCGTTCCTGGAGGACGTCGAAGAGGTGACCGTCGACACGCCGTATGGGCATGCCAGTGACAGCTATTTCGTGGGCGAAGTGGGCGGTACGCGTGTGGCCTTCCTTCCCCGGCACGGCCGACGCCATCAACTTCCCCCCCACATGATCAACTATAGGGCGAACGTCTGGGGCATGAAGGAACTGGGCGTGAAGAGAATCATCGGCCCGTGTGCCTCGGGAAGCCTCAAAAAGGAAGTGGGATTGGGCCACTTCGTCGTGTGCGACCAGTTCGTCGATCGCACGTGGGGGAGACGGGACACCTTCTACGACGGTCCCATCACCACCCACGTCTCGGCGGCTGATCCCTACTGCCCAGATCTGCGCAAGATCCTGGTCAAGACCGGCCGCGAACTGGGTATCACCGTTCATGACGGCGGAACCGTCGTCGTCATTCAGGGACCCCGTTTCTCCACCCGCGCTGAGAGTAAGTGGTTCAGCGCGATGGGGTGGGACGTCATTAACATGACCGGCTATCCTGAAGCCTTCTTAGCGAGGGAACTCGAGCTGTGCTACGCGAACATCTCGCTGATCACGGATTACGACGCCGGCTTGGCCGATGATCCCACAGTGCCCGCGGTGAGTCACCACGACGTGGTGACGGCTTTCAACGCGAATAATGCCCGGCTGCGCGATCTCTTGTTCAAGGTGATCCCGCTGCTGACGTCAGAACCGGACTGCGACTGCGGCACGGCTCTTGCGGGGGCCCGGGGCTAACCCTCGAGTTGAGCCAGAGACACAGCGACTGGTGGGGTCCCTGACCTTCCTAGGACTCGGCCCCGGAGCCCGTGGCCGGCTCGGCGACTGGGAATTCGACGACGATCGAGTCGCCCTCGCGGCGAACCATGGCGTTCTGAATGTGCGACAACACCGAGGACTTGCGGGTGTCATCCGCTTCCCCGGCGAGCTTGACGTCCATCTCGAGCACGTTCCCATACAGCTGCTCCACGAGTCGGATGGACTCCTCAGGAGAGAGTTGCAGGGGTTTGAGGAGTGACGCGACCTTGGAAAGGATCCCTTTGAGTGCGGTGAGGGATTCGCCTTCCTGAAGCTCCTGGTCTCCCAGCCGATGCTGTTCCTGGTCTGGTTGACCGTCCCGCCTGTCGTTGTCGCGTCGGTCGTCCCGACGATCGCTGTCGCCCCGATCCTTTCTGCCTACAGAGTCCCTGTCGCCTCGCGGTAATGGGCCACGGCCTCCGCCACGCCTTCGTTCAGATCCACCTTCCATGTCCACCCCAGCTCTCGCTTGGCCTTGGAGGAATCCAAGGCGATGTGCTCCACTTCTCCCGGACGAACGGGCGCGAACGCCGGGCTGACGCTCGAGCCCACGGCCTCTCGGACCGCTTCGAAGATCTCGAGGTCGCTGACTTCGATGCCTCGCCCCAGATTGTAGACGCCGCTGACCGGGCTGTTAAGGGCGATCATGTTTGCATCGACTATATCGCCTACGTAGCAATAATCCCGAGTCTTGGTGCCGTCCCCAAAGATCACCGGCTGGTATCCGCCGAGCATCTGCAGCGAGAAGATTGCCACCACGCCGGCTTCTCCATGGGGGTCCTGACGGGGCCCATAGACGTTTGGATAGCGTAATACCGTGTATTCGAGCCCGTGATTCTCACGGTAGGCGAAGAGGTAATGCTCCACTGTATGCTTGCTTATCCCGTAGGGCGATATTGGATTCACGGGATGATTCTCGTCCACCGGAATGTAGCTCGGTTCGCCGAAGAGAGCCCCGCCGGTGCCCGAGTAGATAACCTTTCCTGTGCCGTGCATCCTGCAGCACTCCAGCAGGTTGAGCGATCCGATGATATTGATCGAGGCATCGTAGCCGGGTTCCCGGACCGATCGCGTGACGTCGACGTGGGCAGCTAGGTGGAAGACCACTTCGGGCTTGGTGTCGGCAAAGACATCGCTCAGTTTCTCGTCACGGATGTCCATCCGCCGAAAGTCCGTCCCGGTGGGCAGGTTTTCCAACTTACCCGTGGCCAGGCTGTCGACGACGGTGACGGAATGACCCAGAGAGAGGAGTCGGTCTGAGACGTGAGAACCTATGAATCCGGCCCCTCCGGTCACGAGGACCCTCATTCGCGCCCCTCCTCACACATATAGAACTGTCCTGGAACAGGCTCCAGTGTAATCCAAGACGGCCCAGAGGCCCAGGATTGCCTCGATACGCTATACTCTCGCGGCCGAGGCCAGAGGAATGCGGCTGTCGGGACGTGGCGCAGCCTGGTAGCGCACCTGCTTTGGGAGCAGGGGGTCGGAGGTTCAAATCCTCTCGTCCCGACCAAAGGTTCGGATGGGAGCAGCAGGCTACAACGGGCGGGTGTAGCTCAGTTGGTAGAGCGTCAGCCTTCCAAGCTGAATGTCGCGGGTTCGAACCCCGTCGCCCGCTCTTTTGCCGGCCGATGCCACTGAGGCCGTAAAGAATGTGCGCCTGTAGCTCAGCTGGATAGAGCAACGGACTTCTAATCCGTGGGCCGCAGGTTCGAATCCTGCCAGGCGCGCTCCCCATCCGGCAGGGCCGGGCAGAGGAGTGATCGGTCAGTATGGTGAACGTAGCTCAGTTGGTAGAGCACTGGGTTGTGGCCCCAGCGGTCGCGGGTTCAAGTCCCGTCGTTCACCCCTCGGGAGTTGGCGGGTGTGGCGGAATGGCAGACGCGCATGATTTAGGATCATGTGTCTTTGACGTGGAGGTTCGAGTCCTCTCACCCGCATTCGACTGCACCAAGATCCAAGCGAAGAAAGGATAGATGTGAAGACCACCCTCAGCGAGCGCGACGGAAACACGGTCAAGCTAGACGTCGAGGTTTCCGGAGATGAGCTGCAGGAAGCGTTCGACGCCAAGCTGAAGAAACTGGTTCGGGAAGTCCGTATCCCGGGTTTTCGGCCGGGCAAGGCGCCCATGATCATGGTGCGGCAGCGCTTCGGAGACGAAGCAATTATCACGGATGCGGTGGAGGACGCCATCGGTGGCTGGTTCGCCGCGGCGGCCATGGAGTTGGAACTCGACCCAGTTGAGCGACCCAAGATCGACATCGCCGAAGAGGTTCCCGAGCTGGGCAAGCCCCTGTCTTTCGCTGCCACCGTCACGGTGATGCCCGAGGTGGAACTCGGCGAGTACAAGAGTCTCGAGGTTCCCAAAGAACCGGCGGACATCAATGACGAGGAAGTCGATGCTCAGGTGGAGCGGCTCCGTAATGAGTTCGCCGAGTTGCGGCCTGTCGTGGACCGTCCCGTTCACAGCGGCGACTTCGTCACCGCCGATTTCCGTGCCAGCCTTGACGGCGCGTCGATAGAGTCTCTGGAAGCGAACGACTTCCTTTACGAGACCGGTGCCGGCCGCATCTTCGCCGACATCGAGGTGCAGACCCTGGGGATGAAGCCCGACGAGGAGCGCACTTTCAAACTGGCTTTGCCCGAGGACTTTGGGGGAGAAGGGGTTGGGGGAAAGACTGTCGACTTCACGCTGAAGGTCAAAGAGATCAAAGAGAAGGTCCTGCCAAAGCTCACCGACAGCTGGGCGTCCGAAGTGAGCGAATTCGCGACTCTCCTCGAGTTGCGTCAGGAGATTCGCGGCAAGATCCAGGGTGCAAAGAGCTATCAGGTGGAGCAGCGTTTCCGCGCCGAGGCGGTTCAAGCGGCCGCTGACAACGCTCAGCTCGAATTGCCCGAGGTCGTGGTTCTGGAGCAAGCGCAGGAGATGGTGAGCGATTTTGCCCAGTCACTCGCGCAGCAGGGCGGCGATATCAGGGGCTATCTCGAGGCTACCGGCATCACGGTCGAGCAGATGATCGCGGACTTCAAGCCTCAAGCTGCGCGCAATGTGAAGACCGGTTTGGTTCTTGATGCGATTGCGAAGGCTGAGGGCCTGCTGGTGACGGATGCCGAGGTTGAGGACGCCGTACTTCAGATGGCCGCGGCCGCTCACACCGACGCTGACGCGCTCAGGGCGAGCCTTCAGAAGAGCAATCGAATGGAACCAGTCAGGTGGCAGCTTCTCCGTGACAAGGCGGCCGATTTTGTCGCGGCTAACGCCGTCGCGGTAGAACCGCCGGTCAAGGAGACTGAGCCCGGGCCCGCGAAGAAACCGAAGGCAAGCAAGGCGAAAGCCGCGGAGCCCGTCGTGAAGGGCTCCGAGTCCACCGCGCAGGCCGCCGAGCCTGCTGCCGAGGAGGCTGTGGCGGCGGAATCTGCGACCGAGACCCAAGTCGTCGAATCCGCGACCGGCACCGCCGCGGATACAGAGAAGACCGTCGGAGAAGAAGCCTAGGCTCAAGTAGAAAGGACGGCGTCGTGAGTCCACTTATCCCTATGGTGGTCGAACAGACCAGCCGCGGCGAGCGGGCGTTCGACATCTATTCGCGCCTGCTGAACGAGCGCATCATCTTTCTGGGGATGCCCGTAAACGATCAGGTGGCGAATCTGGTGGTCGCGCAGCTCCTGCACCTGGAGTCCGAGGATCCCGACAAAGACATCTCGCTATACGTGAACAGCCCCGGAGGCAACGTCTACGCGGGCCTTGCGATTTACGACACCATGCAATTCATCAAACCCGACGTATCCACCATCTGCGTGGGTATTGCCATGTCCATGGGGGCTCTGCTCCTCGCCGGCGGTGCAAGAGGTAAACGCTACGCTCTCCCGAATTCGAAGATACTGATTCATCAGGTGTCGGGAGGGTTCGAAGGGCCGGCTACGGATATCGAGATCCACGCCCGCGAGGCGCTCAGCCTTCGGAAGCGGCTGGATGAGATCCTCGCCTTGGAGACGGGGCAGGACCTGGAGAAGATCTCGGCCGATACCGAGCGTGACTACTTCATGACGGCCGAGGAGGCCCTCACGTACGGGGTCATCGATAAGATTCTCGAACACAGGTAGGGGGTCGACTGGTGCCTAAGTCGCCGGGAGGTTCCGAGCAGCTGCTTTGCAGCTTCTGCGGTAAGAGCCAACGTCAGGTCAAGAAGCTCATCGCGGGGCCGGGGGTATACATTTGCGATGAGTGTATCGATCTCTGCAACGAGATCATCGACGAGGAGCTTGCCACTCCGGCGGCTCTCGATCTGGACAATCTACCGAAGCCCAAGGAGATCTACGCCATTCTCTCCGATTACGTGATCGGGCAAGAGGAGGCGAAGCGCGCCCTGGCCGTGGCTGTTTACAACCACTACAAGCGCGTGCATATGACCTCGGCCGACGACAGCGATGTCGAACTACAAAAATCCAACATCCTCCTGCTTGGGCCCACGGGCTGCGGCAAAACGCTTTTGGCTCAGACATTAGCCCGCATCCTGAACGTGCCCTTTGCCATCGCCGACGCAACTGCCTTGACCGAGGCCGGGTACGTGGGCGAGGACGTGGAGAACATTCTCCTCAAGCTCATCCAGGCCGCTGACTTCGACGTGAAGAAGGCCGAGACAGGGATCATATACATCGATGAGGTCGACAAGATCGCGCGCAAGTCGGATAACCCTTCGATCACCCGGGACGTCTCGGGCGAGGGTGTCCAGCAGGCGTTGTTGAAGATCCTTGAGGGGACCACCGCCAGCGTGCCTCCGCAAGGAGGGCGTAAGCATCCCCATCAGGAATTCCTGACCATAGACACCACGAACATCCTCTTCATCTGCGGGGGTGCCTTCGCCGGACTGGAAAAGATCATCGATCGGCGCGTCGGCAGGAAGGGCGTCGGCTTCGGCGCCGCAATCGAGAGCCGGGCGCAGCGGGATCTGGGACAATTGTTCGGTGACGTGCTGCCGGAGGATCTTCTGGAGTTTGGGCTGATCCCTGAGTTCATCGGGCGTCTGCCGGTGATCTGCAATGTGCGCCAGCTGCGCAAGGAAGACCTCGTTGCCATCTTGACCGAGCCCAAGAACGCTCTCAGCAAGCAATACCACAAGTTCTTCGGCTACGACGGGGTAGATCTCATCTTCGCCAAAGAAGCACTCGATGCCATCGCGGAACAGGCCCTCAAGCTTGACACGGGCGCCCGCGGGTTGCGGTCCATCATCGAGTCCGCCCTCATCAACGTGATGTTCGAACTGCCCAGCAGGCGCGACGTGACCAAATGCGTCGTGACGCGGGAAGTCATCGAGAAGAAGATCGACCCCACTCTGGTCACGAGCACCGCGCGCGAGGATCTCGAGCTGGACCAAGAATCTGCGTAGGAACTCGTTACAAAAAATGAAGGCGGGGTAATTTGATGGCTGAGATTCAGGCGACGTCCCCGCTCCTGGCCACGCGGGATCTCGTGCTCTTTCCCGGAATGCTGGCTCCCATCTTCGTGGAGCGCGACAAGGGCGTCCGCGCCCTGGAGCAGGCGTATCTTTCGGGCGAGATGTTGGTAATGGCCGCGCAGAAGTCGGCGGTCGTCGACGACCCAGACGCAGCCGACATCCACGGAGTGGGCACGCTGGCAAAGGTGGTGCAGTTCTCACGTCTCTCCGACGGCACCATCAAAGCCTTGATCGAGGGACGGCAGCGAGTGGTCATCGATGACTTCGTCTCCACTCAGCCGTTGTTCGTCGTCCATGCTCACCCCCTCAAGAGCAAGACGCGGGTGAACAAGCCTCGTCCACGGGCGCTGATGGATTCCGTGTCTCGCGAGTTCGCAAGTTACGTGGGCCAAAGCCCCCAGCTCCCGGAGGAGGCCGAAACCGCTCTCGAGACGGTTATCGAGCCGGAGAAGATGGTGGACATCGTCGCCGCCAACCTCATGATCGGGCCCGATCGTAAACAGGAACTCCTCGAAGGGGACGACGCCGAGAAGCGTCTGCTGCTTCTACTGGAAACACTCATCCAGGAAAACGAATTCATCGCCCTGGAAAACGAGATCGCCGAGCGGGTGCACGACAGCTTCGAGCGGCAGCAGCGAAGGGTGTTTCTCCACGAGCGCTTGAAGGTCTTGCAGGAAGAACTGGGTGAAGAAGGCGAAGAAGAGAACGAGCGGGGCTCCTACATGAAGATGTTGGAGGAGAAGAAGCTACCGGAAACGGCCGCTACCACGCTTGCCAAAGAAATCAAGCGCCTCGCCGATTTGCCGCCACTCTCCGCAGAGGTGGCCGTGGCCAAGACTTACCTCGACATCGCCCTGGGACTTCCCTGGGGGACGAAGTCCGGCTCCGAGATTCCCGATGTCGCCGCCGTTGCCCGGGTGCTGGATGATACGCACTACGGCCTCAAGAACGTCAAGGACAGGATCATCGAATATCTAGCGGTGGCGTCGCTCCGGGGCGGGACGCCGCCCAACGCCATCCTCTGCTTGGTTGGGCCTCCTGGTGTGGGCAAGACCTCGGTGGCCATGGCCACGGCCAAAGGCTTGGAGCGGCCGTTGCAGCGCATCAGCCTGGGTGGGGTCCGTGACGAGGGCGAGATCCGGGGCCATCGTCGCACGTACGTGGGCGCCATGCCGGGGAGGATCATCGACGCCCTGAAACGGGCGGGAGTGGACGATCCGGTCATAGTCCTGGACGAGATGGATAAGATGGAGTCCGACTGGCGCGGCGACCCCGCCGCGGCTCTCATGGAGGTGCTCGACCCGGTCCAGAACCGGACGTTCCGCGACAACTATCTCGAACTCGAGTACGACCTCTCGCACATATTCTTCATCGCCACGGCCAATTACGAAGAGGACATACCCGAAACCCTGCACGACCGCTTGGAGATCATACGTCTCCCCGGCTACACGGATAGAGAAAAGGCCGAGATCGCCAAGAGGCACTTGGTGCCGAAAATCGCAGGCGAGAGCGGCCTCGCCGAGTTGGGGGATGTCTTCACGCCCGCGGCTCTCAGACATCTCATCCGCGACTACACCAGGGAAGCCGGCGTGCGCGAGCTTGCCCGGCTTATAGGCAAAGTCTACAGACGCCTTGCCAGGCTGAAGGTGGAAGGCAAGGCACTGCCGCGCGGCGTCGGACCTCGGGGACTTTCCCGGTTGATCGGACCGGCACCCTTCCTTGCCGCGCGCTTGGGCACGGAGCCCCAGGTTGGCATCAGCCTCGGGCTGGCCTACACGGGGGCTGGGGGAGACGTCCTGCGGATCGAGTGTGTCGTTACCCCGGGGAAGGGGGATTTCCATCTCACCGGCCAGTTGGGCGAGATCATGCAGGAAAGCGTGACGGCAGCTTGGGGCTATCTGAAGACGTCCCTCGTCCGCGACCCCGTCCTGGCGCAACTCTGGGCCGAGTCTCCGGGACGGGCGTACCTGCTCGACAACTACCAGCCGCCGGATAGTGGAGACGATTCAGGTCCGTCTCTCCACGGGGTCGAGCGAGCTGGTGGCATGGGCCCGGCCCGCGAAGCCGGCGAGGGCGCCCGAGAGGCCCGCGACATGGAGGCGGGCCTGCGCGAGGCCGCGTTCAGGCCGGAAGACGGTAACGGCGAGTCGGGCCACAGCTCTGAGCCCGCTTGTTCGCTACCGTCTGATCACGAACTACTGTCGGCGCTCGAGGTGCGCATGCACTTCCCCGAAGGCGCCGTCCCCAAGGAGGGACCTTCGGCCGGTATCGCGGTGGCTACCGCGCTGCTGTCGGCTCTGGTTCACGCCCCGGTGCTTCCGAAGGTCGCCCTGTCCGGCGAGATCACGCTGACCGGTCAAGTACTGCCGGTAGGGGGTCTGAAGGAGAAGTTGCTGGCCGCCCTCCGCGAAGGTGTGGAGACGGTCGTGCTCCCTTCCGCTGTGAAGCCGGAGGTCCAGGAACTTCCCGCGGAGCTGAAGAAGGGTGTGAATATCGTGTACGTGGACAACTTCGTCGAGGTGCTTCCGTATGCCTTCTTGGCGAGCGGGGAGCCGGAAGGGGATGATCCGTCTTGGCAGAACTGACGATGGCCGCGCGCTATGCGCCTCACGAGGTTGAAGACCGGCTGATGCAGCGCTGGCTTGATCGCTCGGCCTTTCATTCCGCCCCGGATGACGCGCGCCCGTCATTTGTCGTCGCCATCCCCCCGCCTAACGTGACCGGCAACCTGCATATGGGACACGCCCTCAACGACACCATCCAGGACATCCTCATCCGCTACCACCACCTGCGCGGCTACAACACCCTGTGGATAGTGGGTACAGACCATGCGGGCATCGCCACGCAGAATAAGGTTGAGGGGCAACTCGCCGAAGAGGGGCTGCGCAAGGAGGACATCGGGCGCGAGGCTTTCGAGAAGCGGGTGTGGGAGTGGCGGCGCGAGTATGGGTCGACCATCATTCATCAGCTCAAGCGGCTCGGCTGCGCGTGCGATTACGAGTCCGAGCGCTTCACCATGGACGAGGAGTACCAGAAGGCGGTGGCCAAAGTCTTCGTGGCCCTGTACGAAAAGGGTGACATATACCGCGACGTCTATCTGGTCAACTGGTGCGTCCGTTGCGGTTCCGCCATCTCCGACCTCGAGGTCGAGCACGAGGACAGGGACTCCAAGCTCTACTATGTGAAATACCCTATCGCCGGGTCGAATGAGACGCTCACCGTGGCCACCACCAGGCCCGAGACGATCCTGGGCGACACTGCCGTCGCCGTGAACCCGAAAGACCCGCGCTACGGCCGCTTCGTCGGCGGCTACGCGGTGGTACCGCTGGTGGGCCGGGAAGTGCCGGTCATAGCAGACGAGCACGTGGACATCGACTTCGGGACCGGTGCTCTCAAGATCACACCCGGGCACGATCCCGACGACTGGGAGATCGGCATGCGGCACGACCTGCCGAGCGTCTCGGTCATCGGAGTAGACGGACGCATGACGGCCGAAGCCGGTGAGTTCGAGGGGCTCACCGCCCTGGAAGCGCGGGCGGCGGTCATCGAACGGCTCAAGGAACTGGAGTTGTTCGAAAAGGACGAGGATTACGCTCACGCCGTCAGCACGTGCTACCGCTGCGGTACCACTATAGAGCCCCTGTTGTCGCTGCAGTGGTTCATGGACATGAAACGTCTCGTGCAGCCGGCTATCGCGGCGGTTGAGGACGGCCGGGTGCGGTTCGTGCCGGGGCGTTGGGGAGAGGTGTACCTCGACTGGATGTCGAAGATCCGGCCTTGGTGCGTTAGCCGCCAGCTCTGGTGGGGACATCGCATTCCCGCGTACTTCTGCCAGGCCTGCGATCGCGTCATGGTCGCCGAAACCGAACCTGCCAAATGTGACAAATGCGGGGGTCCTCTTCGCCACGAGGAAGACGTTCTCGACACCTGGTTCAGCTCGCAGCTGTGGCCCTTCGCCACACTGGGCTGGCCCGAGGACAGCGAGCGACTGCGCGCCTTCTATCCCACGTCGGTGCTCTCGACCGCCCGCGACATAATCTATCTGTGGGTCGCGCGGATGATCATGATGGGCCTCGAATTCATGGGCGATGTGCCGTTCTCCGACGTCATCATTCATCCCACGGTTCTGGCCGCCGACGGGCGGCGTATGAGCAAGAGCCTGGGAACCGGGGTGGATCCCTTGGAGCTCATCGCGGAATACGGTACCGACGCCACACGGTTCGGGCTCGCCTACATGAGTTCGGTCCAGGATGTCCGCTTCAGCGCTGAGCGCATCGAGATGGGACGGAACTTTGCGAACAAGATCTGGAACGCGTCGCGTCTGATCCTTCAAGGCGCTGACCCGGACGCGAAGGCTGAAGTAAAGCTGGAGACTCTAGCCGATCGCTGGATCTTCAGCCGATTGGCGGCCGTCACCGAAGAGGTTAGCAGGCTGTACGAGAGCTACGAGTTCGACGATGTCGCCCGTCTCCTTTACCGCTTCGTTTGGAACGAGGTTTGCGACTGGTACTTGGAAGTAGTGAAGACCCGCCTCTACAGCGAAGACCGGGCCGAGCGGCTGGCGGTTGGAGGCAATCTCCTAGTCCTGCTGGAGCACGTCATGACTCTTCTGCATCCGGTCATGCCCTTCATCACCGAGGAGATCTACGGATACCTTCCCCAGGGCGCCCACGGCGATAGACCGGCCAGTCTGTTTGACGCCTCATTTCCCGAGGCCGACCAATCGCTGTTAGATCCTGCCGCGGAGAGGGCCATGGAGGTCTTTACCACGATCGTGAGTGGCCTTCGTTCCGCGCGGGAAGAGCTGGGATTGGCTCGGGATGTCGTGGGTGAGGTCACGCTGGCGGAGCTGGAACCCGGAGCCGCCTTGGGTCTCACGGGTCTTGTCGGGCCCTTCCGCCAGCTCACGGGTTGTCGGCTGGGCGGGGTGCTTTCGGGGACAGAGGCTCCCGCGGGTCGCTACGCCACCGTCGAAGGGCCCGGGGTGAAGGCACTACTCGATCTCGAAGGTCTGGTCGATGTGGAGCGAGAACGGGAACGTCTGCTCTCCAAGGCCAAGAAGGCTCACGTGGAGCAACATAAGGCTGGGGCCAAACTGGGAAATCCGGGCTTCCTGGCGAAGGCGCCGGAGGCGGTAGTTGCCGAGGAACGGGGGAAACTGACGGCTGCCGAGGCCATCCTCCAAGAGGTGCGTCGACAGTACCGGGAACGGGTGGGAGAAGAGATGCCTGCGGTAGAGGGAGCGCAAAAGTGACCGCTGCACGACAAAGCATCGAACAAGTCTGGGAATACGTCAACGGACTCGAGCGGCTGGGATGGAGGCTCGGCTTGGAACGAGTGACCAAACTGGTCCACGTCCTGGGCGATCCGCAGAAGGCTTACCGTACCATCCACGTCGTGGGCACGAATGGTAAGAGTTCGACCACAAGGTTCATCTCCTCCCTTCTTGAGGCACAGGGTCTCACGGTTGGGGCGTATGTCTCACCTCATCTCGTCAGTCTGGCCGAGCGGCAACTCGTCAATTCGCTGCCCTCCACCGAGGATGAGTTCTGCGAGTTGGTCGGGCGCGTCAAGGTTGCGGCCGACAAGGTGGAAAAGGACCTGCCCGACGGGGAACGGCTCACGCAGTTCGAGGTGCTGACCGCGGCGGCTCTTCTCCACTTCAAGGAGCGCGGCTGCGACGTGGCTGTGATTGAGGCCGGGCTGGGAGGGCGTATGGACGCTACCGCCGTGATCTCGTCGGATGTGCAGGTCGTCACCACCATCGGGCTGGAACACACCGAGCTGCTGGGGGACACGACTTCGGCCATCCTACGGGAGAAGGCCGCCGTCATCCCTGAGGGCGGACGCGTGGTTGCGGGAGCACTCGACGACGGCATCAAAGCCGAGCTCAAGAAGATATGCAAAGAGCGCAGGGCCGACTGCCGCTTTCTGGGAGACGACATCGTCATCCTGGCCGATCCAAGGGCCGAGACCTTCGACATCTTCGGTCTTTTCGGCTGCTATACCGACATCAAGCTGCAGGTGCTTGGTTCATACCAGCGCGCCAACGCCGCGATCGCCGTGAGCGCCGTGGAGTCGTTCCTGGGCGGGGAGTTGGACGAGGGCCGAGTGCGGGCCGCTCTCGCCCACACGAAAGTACCAGGCCGCTTGGAAGTGATAAGCCATCAGCCGCTGTGCATCTTCGACGGATCCCACAATCCCTGTGGGATGGAGGAGACCATGCGCTCGCTCGACCAACTGCTCGAGCGGCGTAGGCTGATCGCAGTGGTCTCCATTCTCAAGGACAAAGAGTCACAGAAGATGATGGAGGCTTTGGCTCCCCGGTGTGACATCGTTTTTGTGACCCAGAGTTCGAGCCCGAGGGCCTTAGCCGCCGATGAGCTTGCCGAGATACTAACCGAGCTCGAAGATGGTCCCGAGGTCTTTGTCGACCCGGATCCCAGATCGGCCATACTCAGCGCGTATAGGCTGGCCACATCCAATCAGGTTGTGCTGGTAACCGGATCGTTGACTCTGATTGCGGATCTTACTCGGGAACTCACGTAGGAGATGCCGGGTCGAAAGAAAAGGCGGGGAGCGGGGTCGTCGGTGCTCATCACCCTTCTCGTGCTCCTGATTATCCTCGTGATATTCTTTACCGTCGGCTATGTCCTAGCACGTGTCTTGATCTAGGAGCAGAACTTGGACAACCTATTCGGGACCGTTGACAGCATCCTGCATTCCGTCTACTGGTCGGTTGCGCTGTATGTCTTTGCCTTCTGTATCGGAGTGTTGTGGTTGGCGCTGGTCTTCTGGACTTTCAAGGATGCGCGGAAACGCATCGACGACCCAATCGTTATAGGGGTGGCCGTACTCACCTCGTTGGTCCTGCCGTTCATGGGCACCCTCGTCTATGCGATCCTTCGCCCCGCGGAGTACCTCGACGAGGTGCGGGAAAGGGACCTGGAAATGAGGGCCATGGAGCAGGAGTTGCAGTCCCTGCGCGCTTGTCCGTCTTGTGGAGAGGTCATCCGCGCCGATTTTGTCGCCTGCCCCAGCTGCCGAAGGCAATTGAGATCATCTTGTCCGTCGTGCGACAGGGTGCTTGAGCCCAGCTGGAAGCTCTGCCCGTTCTGCGGGAACGATCTGAAGGTCAAAAGGGTTCCTCCTCCCATCGACGAGCGCACGGAGCTGTTGACCACCGGGCAGTAAGCGGGCGGGAATGCCCCGCCTCCGGTCTTTCAAGCAGGGCCCAGTTCGATGGGCCGTACATCCCTAGAATCGAGGAGGATACGCATCGTGGAACGCACTCTGGTTTTGGTCAAGCCGAACGGAGTCTCTCGTGGTCTCATAGGTGAGGTCATCGGCAGGCTCGAGCGGCGAGGACTCACCATCAAAGGCGCACGCATGCTCGTGGTCAGCGAAGAACTTGCCGGTCGCCACTACGCCGAGCACGTGGGCAAGCCGTTCTACGGTGAACTTGTCGATTTCATCACGTCCGGCCCCATCTGTGCCATGGTTGTCGGCGGACCGTCGGCTATCAGCGTCGTCCGAGCGATGATGGGGGCAACCAACCCTCTCAACGCCGCCCCGGGCACGGTCAGAGGCGACTACGGACTCGATACGGGCCAGAACCTTGTTCACAGTTCCGATGGGCCCGAAAGCGCCGAACGCGAGATCGGACTGTTCTTCAAGCCGGAAGATCTGGTCTAAAAGTCCGCACGGTGGATCGCCGGCCCGCGTTTCCCGCCGACTTCGAACTGGTGCTGGCGTCGCAGTCGCCCCGGCGGCACTCGTTTCTCCGGGACATCGGGGTGCCGTTCAGGGTGGCGGTGTCGGAGGCCGTCGAAGTGCTGGAGGGCGAAAATCCGCGATGCATCGCCGAGGCGAACGCACTCGCGAAGCTCGGGGGTGCGATACTGCCTGAGAGCGCGATCGAAGGTGCCTTCGTTCTGGCGACAGATACCGTTGTGGCGGTAGGGGGGCGCGTAATGGGAAAGGCCGCTACCGAGAAAGAGGCGGCCGAGATGCTGTCTTCGCTCTCCGGACGCACACACCAGGTGGTTTCGGGGGTGGCGCTGGCAAGGGCCCGCAGGCGCGCGGCAGAGTCCGGCACTCCGGCAGAATACGGGATTGCCGATGCGCGGGTGAAGAGCGCGGTCACCGACGTGACGTTCAACGCGTTGAAGGATGAGGACATCGAGGCATACATCGCCTCCGGAGAGTGGAAGGGAAAAGCGGGCGCGTATGCCATCCAGGGACTGGCCGGTCTGTACTCGTTGGGCATACGAGGAGAGTACAGCAACGTGGTCGGACTCCCCCTGGGTCTCGTGGCCCAAATGTTTCGCGAGCAGGGGTTCGACCTCGTGAGAAGGACCTGGGTATAATGGGCGGACGCGCTTGGGCAAACGAGAAGTGTAGAATGGTCGCCAGCCGAGCGGAGGTTGTGTCATAGCTTTTACTGAGTACATCACCGGTTTTGCCGGGCGAGATATGGCAGTGGATCTGGGCACCGCCACCACCCTCG
Organism: uncultured Actinomycetes bacterium; assembly: GCA_963775295.1. Classification (GTDB taxonomy): domain Bacteria; phylum Actinomycetota; class Thermoleophilia; order RBG-16-64-13; family RBG-16-64-13; genus JAMDEO01. Next base: position 2,749,483 of record CAVZIK010000006.1, on the reverse strand, counting down.
TATATGTCCGCGGTCGCGGGATCGTCCTTTCCGAACCTTCCGTGGTGGCAATCGACTCGCGTAGCGGCGAGGTTCTTGCGGTCGGAGCCGACGCGAAACGGATGCTGGGACGCACCCCAGGCACCATCACCGCCATCAGACCCCTCAAGGACGGCGTCATCGCTGACTTCGACGTCACCGAGCAGATGCTTCGCCACTTCATTCAGCGGGTTCACCAGAATCGTTGGGCTCATCCGCGTGTCGTCGTGTGCGTGCCTTCGGGTGTCACCGGGGTGGAGCGACGGGCCGTAGAAGAGGCCACCATCAGTGCGGGGGCGCGCTCCGCCTACCTCATCGAGGAGCCAATGGCCGCAGCCATTGGGGCCGGACTCCCTGTCGCGGAACCTACGGGCAGCATGATCGTCGACATTGGTGGGGGCACCAGCGAGGTGGCGGTCATCTCTCTTGCCGGCATCGTGGTGGCCCAGTCCGTGCGCATCGGCGGCGATGAGTTGGACGAGGCGATCATCGCCTATATCAAGAAGGAATATAAGTTGATGATAGGCAGCCAGACGGCTGAGGAACTCAAGCTCGAGATCGGCTCGGCATACCCATTGGAGCAGGAAGAGCAGGCCGAGATTCGTGGTCGCGATCTTGTCACCGGTCTGCCCAAGACCCTGGTCATATCGTCGGAAGAGGTACGCGACGCCATCGCCGAGCCGGTGGCCGCCATTATCGACGCGATCAAAGCCACCCTGGACAAGACCCCACCGGAGTTGTCATCGGACATCATGGACAGGGGAATCATGATGGCCGGGGGCGGATCGTTGCTCCGGGGCATGTGCGAGCGCGTCCGGGAAGAGACTCAGATGCCCGTCAATCTGGCCGAGTCGCCGCTCACCTGCGTCGCCGTGGGTTCGGGCCGGTCGCTTGAGGAGTTCGACGCGCTCCACCGGACGTCACAGAGGGCGAGAAGACGCCGCTACTAGTTAGCGGAGGTCATTTATGCCGCGTAACAAGGTAGCCTGGCGACGGCTGGTTTTCGTCGTCTTGATCATCGCATCTCTCGCCCTGCTCACTGTCTCGTTCCGTGAAGCGGAGACCGGTCCCGTGCACACCATCCAACAGGCCGGTCTGAGCATCCTGTCGCCGCTCCAGGTGTGGGGTGCGCGCGCCGCCAAGCCCTTTCAGGACGGCTACACGTGGATGAGGACGCTCTGGTCCGCCCACAAAGACGCCGAACGTCTCGCTTCGGAGTTGCAACAACTTCAGGGAGAAGCTGTCAAGCTGAGAGAGCAGGCCGACGAGAACGAGCGACTGAAGGGCCTGTTGGATTTCCGGGATAAAGGCACCTTCCCGGATGGAACCGAGTTTGCGGTTGCCCGCGTTGTGGGCAAATCGCCTACCCGGTCGGACCCTTGGATCGAGATCGATAGGGGCTCGGCCGATGGCGTCACGGTGGACCAGGCGGTGGTCGGGGCTACACCCGCGACCTCGGATTCGCTTTCCGGCAAGGGCCTTGTAGGCAAGGTAGTCTGGGTGAGCGCCCACACCGCTAGGGTTCAGCTCATCACCAACCCAGGGTCCAGCGTGTCCGCGAAGATTCAGAGCGTCCGGGCCGAAGGCATCGTCGAGGGTTCGATCTCGGGTCAACTGACCATGGACTACGTGGACCGTGATCTGCCCGTGGATCCCAAGCTGATAATCGTCACCTCCGGCTACGGCGGAGTCTATCCGCCCGCCATCCCTATAGGCATCGTCGCCAACGTGGGGGAGGAGGACGTCAGCGCCTACAAGGAGATCGAGGTCCAGGCGTTTGTCGACTTCCGCGTACTGGAGGAGGTCATGGTCCTGATCGTGCCCACGACCGGCACCATTCCCACTGCCTCGACCACCACGGAACTCGGAACGACGACGACTCTTCCAGCGTCGACCTTTCCGACCGACGGCGTGACCACGACGACCACCAATCTCACAACCACCAGGTCAACAACGTCAACAACGCTCGACACGACTGGGCGATAGCGAATGAGACACAAAGAACTGGCGTCGGTCGGTAAGGCCGTCCTCCTGTTCGTGATCGCGGTGATACTGCAGACCTTGGTGGTGTCCCGCATCAGCGTGCTCGGTGTCACCGCGGATCTGTTTCTGATCCTCACGGTGATCGTGGGCCTTGCCTTCGGTTCGCTCGAAGGGGCGGTCTTCGGTTTCTTCGCGGGTTTTGTCCATGACACCGTCTTCTTTCAGACGTTGGGAGTTCACTCTCTCATCTTCGTCCTGGTGGGCTACTTCGTCGGCATGTTCCGGGCTCGGTTCCAGACAGTCAATGTCTGGGCGGTGTTCGTCCTTGCGATCGTATCGTCGTTCGCGGCTCAACTCGCTTTCGGGGTGGTCGAGTTCGCGATGGGTCCACAGGCCGCGTTCTTCACGACGGTCGGAACGCAGATGATTCCCGGGGCCGTGTTTGATGCCCTCATGTCTATTCCCATCTACATCCTCTTGGTACGAGTACGGGTTCTTCCAGCTCCCGGACCCGACCAAGCTCCCATGGGGAGTGGCGCCGAATGATCTTGGAACCCGCGAAGAGGCGCCGCCCGCCCGAAGACGACTCGTTTCTCGGCATCCGCATCGGCGTGCTGTTGATGATCGCCCTGATCCTCTTTGGTGTGCTGGGTTTCCGGCTGTGGTTCCTGCAGATTCTGACCGGCGACGTGTACGCGGACCAGTCCAAGAACAACCGGCAGCGAGAGGTCGTGGTGGAGGCACCCCGAGGCGTCATCTACGATAAGAACTACAAGATCTTGGTGGAGAACCGCGCCGGCCTCACGGTAGGTCTGTTGCCGATGGACATGCCCGACCCGAAGAAAGATCCCCAGGGGTTCCAGATGGAGATCTCCAAGTTGAGCCTGCTACTGGGCGTAAGCGAAACCGACCTACGATCATCCTACGACAAGGCCAAGAAGGACCCCTACGTGACGTATACGGTCAAGGAGGACGTGGCCGAGAACCCTGTGGTTGCATACCTCAAGGAACACAGCGAGGAGTACCCCGGCGTCGAGGTGGAGACGTCTTTTCTGCGGAGCTATCCGTTCAAATCGCTTGCCACCCACGTGCTTGGGTATGTGGGCCAGGTTTCTGCCGAAGATCTCGACCAGCAGCAGTTCGCTGCTCTCAAGGGCGGCGCCAGTATCGGCAAGTCCGGCGTGGAGCGTCAGTACGATTCCCAGTTGCGAGGGACCGACGGCAAAAAAACCGTCGAAGTGGACGCGGCCGGCCGGCCGCTCAAGTTTCTGGAGACCATACCGGCCAAGCCGGGAAATAACCTCGTACTGTCCATCGACAGCGACTTACAGAAGGCCGCAGAAGACGCGATCGTGGATGGGATCAGACGAGCCAACGACGCGGGCTACAAGAACGCGGCGGGTGGTGCTGTGGTTGCTCTCGACCCGAACACGGGGCAGGTGCTGGCGATGGCGTCGTACCCGGACTACGATCCCTCGCTATGGGTTGGCGGAATGGCCGCGGACAAGTTCGCAGAACTGAATGACCCCGCCGCGCACCAGCCGTTGATCAATCGCGCCATCAGCGGTCTATATCCGGCGGGTTCGACCTTTAAGCCCTTCGTGGCCGCCGCGGCTCTCAATGCCGGGCTGATCACGCCGGACACCATTTTCAACTGCGTCGGCAAGTTCAGCGTCAAGGGACAGACGTGGAAGTGCTGGAAGACCGACGGGCACGGCGATGTCAATCTCATCCAGGCCATAGAACAGTCGTGCGACGTCTACTTCTACAATGTCGGCTACCTGATGTGGAAGCAGCCGACCTCCGTCCTTCAGAACGGCGTGGGGCTGTTCGGTTTCGGAAAGACGACCGGCATCGATCTCCCCAACGAGACGGTGGGCAGCCGCGTTCCCGACCCCACCTGGAAGGCGGGATATTATAAGAATCCCATCGACCAGGCCTGGAAGCCGGGAGACGACATCAACCTGGCCATCGGTCAGGGCGATCTCCTCGTCACTCCTCTGCAGATGGCCGTCGCCCTTTCGGCTCTCGCCAACGGGGGGACCGTCTACGTTCCTCACGTCGGTTACCAGATCACCGACGCGTCGGGCAATGTCATCCATCAGATCGATCCCGAGCCGGCCAGCGAACTGGGCATGAGCAGCGACGTGCTCAGCCCGGTGCGCCAGGGGATGAGGCTGGTGACCTCGGATCCGACGGGGACCGCCTACTCCACCTTCAAGGACTTCCCCATCGCTGTCGCCGGGAAGACAGGGACGGCGCAGAAAGCGCCGGACCAGGATTACGCGCTGTTCATGGGGTATGCCCCGGCCGATAGCAAGCCTCAGATCGCAGTGGTTGCCATCATTGAGCAGGGTGGGCACGGCAGCTCGGTGGCCGCGCCGGTGGTGAGGAAGGTATTGGAGTCCTTCTTCCACACCCAGTCCAGCGGCTCGATTGTGCAGCCTATTAAGCCTACGGAGTAAGCGGGGACCCGTTTGAACCAGCAGATGAAGGTACTGCAGACCGCGAAGGAACATCGGCAGCCACTTGGGTTTTCCCTGGGGACCTATCTGCGCAGCATGGACTGGATTCTCATGGCGGCCGTTCTGGCCCTGTCGGCTTACGGGATGCTGATGCTCTACTCGGCCACCCACGCCGACACCAATATCTCCACGCCGTTCTTCTACGTTCGCCAGCAGGCGGTCGGCCTGATATTGGGCTTCGTCTTTGTCATCCTGCTCAGCGTCGCAAACTACCGCTGGTTTGCTCGTCGGCAGATCTACATCTACGGCGCGACGCTCTTACTGCTGATCCTGACCCTGGTCATCGGCCACGGTAGCGAGACCGTGGGGGCCAACCGCTGGATCCAGCTGCCGTTCTTCAGGTTGCAGACCTCCGAAGTGGCCAAGTTCCTACTCATCCTGTCGTTGGGGGCGGTTCTCGCCGAGGGAGTGGAGCTGCGCCATCGGCTGCGCTTCGTGATCTTAAGTGTGGTTTACATGGTCGTGCCGGCTACCCTCGTGTTTCTGCAGCCCGACCTGGGCACCGCACTGGTTCTCTTCGCCATTCTGGTCGTCATGCTCGTGGTATGGGGCATCCGTATGACCCACCTGGGCATGCTGGCCGGCGCGGCCGCGTTCGTGGGCGTAGTGGCCCTACGTCTGATCCCGGCTGTATTCGGGATTCACTTGTTGAAGGAGTACCAAATCCAGCGACTGACCGTGTTTCTGAACCCGCAGAGCGACCCTACCGCTGCCGGCTACCAACTGACTCAGAGCAAGATTGCAATCGGCAGTGGGATGTTCACTGGCAAGGGTTACATGCAGGGTACCCAGACCCACCTGAACTTCCTTCCCGCTCATCACACCGACTTCATCTTCGCCGTGATCGGCGAGGAGTTGGGCTTCATGGGTGCGATCCTGCTCCTTGGGCTCTTCGCGATCATCATCTGGAGGGCGCTCCGCATCTCCCGTCTGTCGCAGGACATGTACGGTTCCCTGATTGCCGCCGGGGTGGCCGGGGTTCTGGTGTTCCAGGTGTTTCTAAACGTGGGGATGACCATCGGGATCATGCCGGTGACCGGGGTGCCTCTTCCATTTGTGAGTTTTGGCAGTAGCTCCCTGGTAGTATTCTTGATGGCCATCGGGCTGCTCGAAAGCGTGCATGTGCACTCGGTGGCAGGACGGCCCAAGTAATCGTATCGTCGTGAATGCCGGGAGGCGATAAGTGGCCAAGTTGCCAGTGAACCTTTCGAAGGCCATGAACGCTTGGAAGGAAGTGACTTCCAACGCCGATCAGCCTGTCAGCATCGTGCTGGCGGGTGATTCGCACTTGGTCGGGATCGCTCAGCAGAAGTTTTCGGTAGGCGGCACCGTTCCGGCCACGTGGGTCGGACCGATTTCCGAGTTGTCCGGTCTGTCCGGGGTCTCAGGAGAGATCCTCTTGGTCCTGGTGGGGCCGGACGAGGAAGCCGAGGTCTTGTCGAGCTTGGAACAGGCGGCACCAAAAGGGGGCGCCGTCGTGGCCGTGCAGGGCGGCGCGGACGCAGGGGATAGGTTCGGCCATCCCTGGAAGGGCTGCATACGGGTTGCCTTCAGCGACGATGTCGCCGGTTGGCGTCGGGTATTCGCGGCCTGTGCCCAGCTTTCCGAAGACCGGATCGTCGGACTGGGAAGGCGCTATCCCGTCTTGCGCGAAGCGGCCGCCCAACGCATCATCCAGAGAACCGCGGGTCAGAACGCGCTCATCGGCCTGGTCTTCTTCCTTCCCGGCGCAGACATGCCCGCCATGACGCTCAACCAGCTGAAGATGGTGCTCTACCTGGCTGGGATGTATGGCGACGAGATCGGCATCGATAGGGCGATCGAGATCGCCGGCGTTTTGGCCATGGGCTTTGGATTCCGGAGTTTGGCTCGCAAGATCGTGTCCGGGATACCCGGGTTCGGATGGCTTTACAAAGGGATCGTGGGCTACACGGCTACGATAGCCGTGGGCATGGCGGCAGCGAAGTATTTCGAGCTCGGCGCGCCGGCTTCCACCAGAAAGGCGATCGAGCTGGCGAGCAGTCTGAGGCGTTGACAGACATATCCATCCAGAGCCGCTACTCCCGCATCCTTGCCAAAATCCGCCAACCTGCGCGCCTCATCGGAAATGAGTTCGGGGCCGGGGCGGGATTCAGTGGGAGGGAGGGCGAGGTTCGTGCCGTCCTGGCTTTCCCCGATGCCTACGAGATAGGGATATCGAATCAGGCCATCCAGATCCTCTACCACCTTGCGGGGCGGGTTGAGGGGGTGGGGGTCGAGCGGACCTACCTACCCTGGGTGGACGCCATCGAAGAGATGCGCCGCACGGATGTTCCGCTGCTGACCCTGGAGACGTGGAGTCCCGTGGTTTCAGCGGACTTTCTGGGGATCACGCTCCAACACGAGTTTAACTACACAAACGTGCTGGAGATGCTTGATCTCGCGAGGATACCGCTGATGGCGGCGGACAGGACGGATGAGCATCCGCTCGTGGTGGGAGGGGGCCCGGCGGTTGCGAACTTTCTGCCCGTGTCTCCATTCCTTGACGCGGTTGCCGTGGGCGACGGAGAAGAAGTCTTGCCTGAGATCCTCGAGGTGCTGGCCGCGTCGAAGAAGAGCGGCGAGTCCCGGGTCGAGATCAAGCACAGGCTGAGTCTTCTCGACGGGGTCTTCGTTCCAGGTCTCAGCGACGTCGTGACGAGGAGGGTGCTGCGAAGGCTGGAGGGCGCGCCGTATCCTGTCTCGTGCCTGGTGCCGCTCACCGCCGGCGTACACGATCGCGCCTGGGTGGAAGTGATGCGGGGCTGCTCCCGCGGCTGCCGATTTTGTCAGGCAGGCATGTGGTATAGGCCCGTGCGGGAGAGGGATCCCGGCTCGGTAATGGGCATGGTCACCGCTCAACTCCAGGCGACCGGGCACGAGGAATTGGCGCTGGCCTCGCTTTCGACAACCGACTATTCGGGTCTCGAAGAGGTCTTGACCGGCGTCGCCTCGAGTCATCCCGAGACAAGGATCTCGCTGCCCTCTCTGCGCGTGGACAGTGCGGCGGTGAGGCTGGCCCACCTCGTGTCTCCGACAGGGCCGTCCCTGACTCTGGCCCCCGAGGCGGGGAGTCAGCGGATGCGCGACATCGTCAACAAGAACGTGACCGAGGAAGACATTCTGTCGGCGGTGGAAGAAGCTTTCCGCTGCGGTTATACGACCCTGAAACTGTACTTCATCGTGGGCTTTCCCATGGAGACCGACGCGGACGTGGAGGCGATCGCAGACCTTTGCCTTCGCATCCGGGAGATGGGGCGCAAGACACTCGGTCACAAGGCAGGACGGCTCCAGTTGAGCGTGAGCGTAAACAACTTCGTCCCGAAACCTTTCACACCGTTCCAGTGGGCCGGTATGGGCGACCGCGCGACGCTTCGGGCGCGACAGGAGATCCTTCGCACGCGTCTGCGCAAGCCGGGGGTGAAGGTGGTTCTTCACGACGTGGACAAGAGCTATCTGGAAGCGGCCTTGGCCCGCGGAGGCGAGGAGATGGCCGCAGTCATCATGGAAGCCTGGCGTCAAGGTGCGCGCTTTGACTCTTGGACCGAGCACTTCCGTGGCGCCGCGTGGAAAGCAGCCTTGGAGTCGGCGGGGATGGCGGCCGAGGCTATGGCGACCGGTTCACTCGCGCACGACGCGCACCTCCCCTGGGAAGTGATCCGCGGTGCGGTGGACGAGGAGTACTTGCGCGAAGAATGGGACCGGGCGACCCACGAGGCGAAGACCCCCGACTGCCGCGGGGGCGAATGCGGAGACTGTGGGGCCTGCGCACCCGGTCTCGCCATCGATGTGGCGCGTACAAACGGGTCGTCGGCCTGCCTCGGCATGGACTCTCCGCCGGATCTCGGGGCCGGCCCGGCTGGCGGGCAACGGGCTGCCGCGGAGACGCCCGCACCCGTCGCCTCAGCGCCGAGTAGCGGTGCGCGGTACCTTCTCACTTTCGCCGTCAGGGGAAGGATTAGATTCATCGGCCACCTGGATAAGACGGAGCTGTTTCGGCGAGCAGTCCGCCGGGCCGGGGGGCGGCTGGCGCGCTCCGAGGGTCTGCGGCCCAAGCCGCAGCTCAGCCTTGCTCTGCCCTTGGCGGTTGGAATGGAGGCGCATGCGGAACTGTGCGAGTTCGAGCTGGCGGCAGCGCCTCCGTCCGACTTCGCCGAGAGATTGGCCGCCGCTTTGCCCCCCGGCTTGCTGGTGGCCTCGCTGGAGCCCTACGAAGTCGCGCGTCACGCGGCCGCTCGGGTAGTGGCGGTGGAGTACGAGGTGGAATTGGAGGGGGCACCGGATGCCGATATCCGCTCGCTCATGGAGTTGGCCGCCGAGCGGTTCGCCGCCGCTTCCCAACTGATCAGACAGGAACGGCGGGAGGACAGAGTCCGCACCTTGGACGTCAAGATGTACGTGGGCCGCGTCGAGGTCGCGTCCGGTGGCATGGGGGGGGCGACCGTGAGCTTTCGTGTGGCGGTGACCCCAACGGGATCGGCCCGCCCCGAACGAGTGGTCGAGGCTCTGGCGGAACTCGCCGGCGTCGAGGTCGTCATGCGCCGAGGAACGCGCACCAAGGTGGTGTTGGCGTGAAGAGGCTGCTGATCTCGCGAGATCGCCACGAGACCCGTGCAGCATTCCTGGACGGCCAGCAACTGTCTGAGTTCTTCGTGGAGCGGCCGGGACGTCTCTCGCTCGTCGGAAACATCTACAAGGGCCGGGTGGAGAATGTCCTTGCCGGAATGGACGCGGCCTTCGTGGACATCGGCATGGAACGCAATGGCTATCTCTATATCGACGAGGTGATGAGCGCGGACGCCGCCCAAGGGGGCAGCCGCAAGATAACCGAGCTGCTTCGCTCGGGACGCGAGGTGCTCGTCCAGGTGACACGGGACGGAATGGGAGCCAAGGGCCCACGCCTGACGACCCAGATCGGCCTGCCCGGCAGATATCTGGTCTTCATGCCTGGGGCGTCGAGCTGCGGCGTATCCCGGCGTCTCGACGACTGCGAGAGAGAGCGATTGCGGGCCGTGGGGAGCGCCCTGAAACCTGATAACGCGGGACTCATCATCCGTACGGCGGCGGAAGGCGCGACAAAGGAAGCCATCGAGCGCGACCTGCGCTTCCTCGAGCGAGTGTGGGGGGGAGTGGAGCGAAGGGTGGAGACGGTGACCGCGCCGGAGTTGGTCTACAATGAATCCGAGTTGTCGATACGGGTGGTTCGCGACTTTCTGAGTCCGGATTTCGAAGAGGTGGTGGTCGCCGACCAGGAGTTGCACCGCCGCCTGCGGAACTACGTCCACGCCGTGGCCCCCGAACTGGCCGAAAGAGTGGTCTTCTACGACGGCGGGCGTGCGCTGTTCGATCGGTACGGCATAGAGAAAGAGGTGCGGCAGGCTCTCGGCCGCCGGGTGGAACTCCCCTCCGGAGGATACCTGGTCATCGATCACGCCGAGGCCATGACCATCATCGACGTGAACACAGGCCGCTTCGTGGGCAAGCGCTTTCTCGAGGACACTACGCTCAAGACCAATCTCGAGGCTTGTCACGAGGTCGTGCATCAGCTGCGGTTGCGGGACATCGGGGGGATCATCGTCATAGACTTCATCGACATGACGGCCCGGGCGAACCGGGCGGCGGTACTCGCGGCCCTCGAGGGAGAACTGGCGCGCGATCGTACCAAGACCTACGTGGTCGAGATATCTCCGCTCGGACTCGTGGAAATGACCAGGCAGAATGTCACAAGAGGGCTGCGCGAAGTCATGACCTGCACGTGTCCTATGTGCCATGGGGAGGGCCGTGTCCTTTCCGATGAGTCGGCTCTGATAGCGGTGGAACACCGTCTGGAGGACATGTCCCGCGCCTCGAGTACTCCGGGCCTGCGCGTCGAGGTTCATCCGCGCATGCTATCGTTGCTGGCGGCCGGTAGGCCAACGCGGTTGGAACGGTTGGAGCGTACCGTGGGGCATTTCGTCATCCTTGTCCCCGCCGACGAGTCCGTCGCTCTCGATCATGCGGCCGTCGTTCGGGATTGACGGCCAAGCAGTGGCAGGCGTAGTGCAAGCTTGCTATACTGCCTTGCTTGCGGCCGCAGCACGCGCTGCGCGCAGATTCTAGTGGAAATGATGCGAGGAGTCGGGATGTTCGCCATCGTCGAAGTCGGCGGTAAGCAATACCGTGTAGAAGAAGGACGGGAGATCGTCGTCGACCGCCTGAGCGCCGCTGAAGGCGACACCGTGGAGTTCAACTCCATGCTGGTTGCCGACGGTAGCGAAGTCCGGCTGGCCGGTGACCCCCAGGCTACCGTCACAGCTCGCGTAGTCGAGCACTTTCGGGGCCCCAAGATCCACATCTCGAGGTTCAAACCCAAGCGCGGCTGGCACAAGAAGGCCGGTTTCCGCTCGGCGTTGACTCGCCTCGAGGTTCAGAAGATCGCGTAGGGAAGGGATAGGGAATGGCTCATAAGAAAGGCGGCGGCAGTTCCCGCAACGGCCGCGACTCCAACGCTCAGCGACTGGGTGTCAAGGCTTTCGGCGGCGAGACCGTCAAGGCCGGCGCCATCCTGGTGCGCCAGCGCGGCACCCGCTTTCGTCCCGGTGAGAATGTTGGTATTGGCTCCGACGACACGCTTTTTGCAAAAGCGGCGGGAAAAGTCGTCTTCAGCGTTCGCAAAATCGGACGTGTCATAAGCGTAGTAGTAGCCGAGTAACGGTCCGCTTTTTAGCGCGGCCGGGCTCGCTCCTCTTCGGGGCTGCCCATGTTCTTCGATCATGCAAAGATACATGTGGCGGCCGGAGACGGCGGGAACGGCTGCGTTTCTTTTCGTAGAGAGAAGCACGTTCCGCGCGGCGGTCCCGACGGGGGTGACGGGGGCCGGGGTGGAGACGTTATCATTGTCCCCGACGCTCAACTACGCGACCTCCAAGCCTTCACCTACAAGGTCCACTACAAGGCTGAGCCCGGGGGTGGAGGACAGGGCGCGCGCAAGCACGGTGCCCGCGGCGAGGACGTCATCATAAAGGTTCCCCTTGGGACCCAGGTGTGGGCGGACGAAGAATTCATCGCCGACGTTGTCGACCGGGATCAGCGGGTGCTCGTGGCTCACGGTGGAAGCGGAGGACGAGGCAACGCGCGCTTTGTCAACTCGGTCCGTCAGGCTCCCAAATTCGCCGAACTGGGGGAAACGGGAGACGGCATGTGGTTGCGCCTCTCCCTCAAACTCATGGCGGACGCTGGTCTGGCGGGGCTTCCCAATGCAGGCAAGTCCTCGCTTCTCAAGCGTCTTTCCAACGCCAAGCCCAAAGTTGCGAACTATCCGTTTACGACTCTTGAGCCTACGCTGGGTATCGTGGATTGGTCGGGAGAGGGAGATGTGTTCACCTTGGCCGACGTTCCCGGTCTGCTCGAGGGCGCGAGCGAGGGTGTAGGTTTGGGACACGAATTCTTGGCTCATCTCGAACGATGCCAACTGATCCTGCACATGGTAGACGCCACCGGATACTACGGGGCCGACCCTCTGGCAGGGTTTCGCACCATCCTGGGCGAGTTGGATGCGCACGGAGAAGGATTGGGAACGAGGCCTCAGGTTGTGCTCCTCAACAAGATCGACGCGGTGGAGCCGCGGGCAGTGGAGGAGCTTGTCTCGCTCTTCCGGGACGAGATCGAGCGTCTGCGGGCTGCGGCTCACCCGGCCTTCGTCTTTCTCTTAGACGGGGAAGAGCCTGCGGCCGAGAAGCTGATTTGGCCTATCTCGGCTGCCACGGGGGCAGGCCTGCCGGCCCTTGTCCGCTGGGTGGGTCCGTTGCTCCGCGAACTAACCGGCACTTTGGCTCCGGCTGCGCCGCCGGCTGCCTCCGACATGAGCAGCGTCGAGGCGGTCCTGGTGAGCGAGACCGGCACTCACGGTCTTTACCGGCCGCAGGCGGGGGCCAAGCTGTTCCTGATCGAGAAGACGGAGGAGGGATTCTCCGTGCGTGGGAGGGCGGTGCGCCGCTTGGTGAGCCGCTTCGACCTCACCAACGATGAAGCGGTGCGGTATCTTGGAGAGAGGCTCGACCGGCTTGGCGTGTATGGTGCCCTCAGGGCCAAGGGCGCGGTGCCGGGAGACGACGTAGATATCGAGGGCTTCGCCTTCGAGTTTCAGTAGAGGTTCGGATATGGCTGGCAAGCGCGTGGGCAAGATCGTGGTCGTGAAGATCGGCTCGAGCACGCTGACTAGCGAACGAGGCACGTTCCGGCTCGGACCGGTGGCGGCTCTCGTGGCGGAGGTCTGCGAGCTACAGGCGGAGGGCCATCGCATGCTGCTGGTTTCCTCGGGCGCCGTGTCTTCCGGTATGGGAGTGTTGAGACGTCGCAAGCGCCCTACGGAAGTCGTAGACATGCAGGCTGCGGCCGCCGTGGGCCAGGGGCGGCTTTTTCACATCTACACGGAGTTGTTCGCGCACGACGACGTCGTGACGGCGCAGGTGCTGCTCACTGCCTTCGATGTGGCTGCCCGCACTCAGTACATCAACGCCCGCAATACGCTCCGGCGTTTGCTCGAATGGAAGGTCGTTCCCATCATCAATGAGAACGACACCACGTCCACCGACGAGCTTTGCTTCGGCGACAACGATGCTTTGGCCGCTCAAGTGGCGCTGCTGGTGAAGGCAGACATGCTTGTCCTCCTTACCGACACGGACGGCCTCTACACGGCCGATCCTCGTGAGGACAAGGACGCGCGTCTCATCGAGAGCGTGGAGGACATGAACGAACTGTCGTGCGTCCAGATCGGTTCCATCGGGCCTCTGGGTTCCGGCGGGATGGGGAGCAAGATCAACAGCGCCCGCATCGCGACGAGCGGGGGGGTGGAGACCCTGATAGCCAGCGGAACCCGCCCCGGCGTTCTGAAAGCTTGCCTAGCCGGAGACCGGGTGGGCACTCGGTTTTTGGCGCGGCCGCTGGGACTGCACGATTACAAGCTGTGGCTGCTCTACGGCAAGCCGGCCCGGGGCACCGTGGTCGTGGACGCGGGAGCGGGGAAAGCTCTCAAAGGCAAGGGAAGTCTGTTGCCGGTCGGTATCATAAGGGTGGACGGCGAGTTTGCGGTCGGGGACGCGGTCATGGTCGTCGACGATCAGGGAAACGAACTGGCCAAAGGCCTTGTCAACTATTCGAGTTTGGAGATGGATCGCGTCAAGGGGCTCCAGAGCAGCCTGGTGGCGGAGGTTCTTCCGCAAGCTTCTCCGGAGGCGATCCACAGGGACTATCTCGTACGGATTTGTTAGCAGAGGACAGGGAGGCGACTTGAAGACAAGGGAACTGGCTATTCAGGCAAAGCGAGCGTCGCGACAGCTGGCTACGACCAGCGCCGCGGTCAAGAACCGCGCGCTGTTGGCCATGTCCGAAGCGCTCGAACGCCGCAGCGCGGAGATCTTGGTGGAGAATGCCGACGATATCGCTGAAGGCCGTAAGAAGGGGCTCTCGGGAGCTCTCATAGACCGTCTGCTGCTGGACGAGGCTCGCCTGAAGGGCATCGCGAGCAGTCTGCGCGATATCGCCGCCTTGCCCGACCCGGTGGGGGAGGTGGTCGAGGGCTGGCGGACCCCCGAAGGGTTGCAGATAGAGAAGGTGCGGGTGCCGTTCGGCGTGGTCGCCGTGGTCTACGAGGCCCGGCCCAACGTCACCGTGGATGCGGCCGCCCTGTGTCTGAAGACCGGCAACTCAGTTATCCTGCGCGGTGGAAGTGATGCCTATCGGTCAAACCGGATTCTCGCCGAAGTCATCACCGGCGCGGCCATCGAGGCGGGACTGCCGGGCGAGTGCGTACAGTTCGTCTCGAGCAAAGACCGGGAGATCCTCGTTGAGTTGCTACAGATGAGGGATCAGATCGACCTGGTCATCCCTCGCGGAGGGGAAGCGCTCAAGGAATTCCTCATCGAGCACTCGAAAGTCCCAGTCATTTATGCCGCTGGGGGAAACTGCCACATTTACGTCGACGCGACAGCGGACCTCAAGAGCGCCCTCGACATAACGGTGAACGCCAAGTGCCAGAGGCCCGGGGTTTGTAACGCCGCCGAGACGCTCCTCGTTCATGAGGCTGTCGCAGCCGAGTTCCTTCCCGGAGTGGTGAAGGCCCTACACGAGCGCAAGATCAAGTTGCACGTGGATGCTCACACCCGCGACGTTGTGGGAGAGACCGACGTCAAGCTACTGCGCGCGACCGATCGGCACTACGCGACTGAGTTTCTCGGGCTGGAGATGGCCGTCAAGGTAGTGGCCAGTCTGGAAGAGGCCATCGAGCACATCGCCCACTATGGCACGGGTCACTCCGAGGCCATTATCACCAAGGATCTTGAGGCGAGCCGCCGGTTTGCCGAAGGTGTGGACGCCGCCGCGGTGTACATCAATGCTTCCACCCGCTTCACCGATGGTGGGGTATTCGGCCTCGGTGCCGAGATCGGGATCTCGACCCAGAAACTTCATGCGCGGGGTCCGCTTGGCCTCAAAGAGCTGACCTCCATGAAGTACGTCGTTACGGGAAGAGGTCACATCAGGTAGGCCTGCGGACGCGGCTGAGAAAGCGCGTCGGCCATACGTCGGGAGCAGAGGTCACGGACCAGGACGACCCAATCTACCGCTTGCGTGGACGTTCCGGGCTGCGGCTCGGGATAATGGGCGGCGCTTTCGATCCCATCCACGTCGCGCACCTCGTCACGGCTGAGGAGGCGCTGGTGCAATTCGGCCTCGACGAAATAATCTTCATGCCCGCGGGTAACCACCCACTGAAGGCCCGGAAACTGGCTCCGGCCGATTTCCGATACCTTCTAGTGGCCGTCGCGACGGCATCGCATCCGCACTTTCTCGTGTCCCGCTACGAAATCGACAAAGACGGCGTGACGTACACCGCCGACACTCTCGAGTTTCTGACGTCCACGCTAGGGACAGATGCCGAACTGTTCTTCGTCACGGGCGCGGATGCGGTTCTGGACATCCTCACTTGGAAGCAGCCGGAAAAAGTCCTGGAACTGTGTACACTCATCGCGGCTACCCGTCCGGGTTACGATCTGGCGCCGATGTCCGAGGTCCTTGGTCAACTCGGGCCGGTTCAGGGCACATCCGGTCCCGGTTCGCGGGTGAAGTTGATGGAGGTACCGGCGCTGGCCATCTCCTCCAGTATGATCAGGGAGCGGCTCTCCTCCGGCAAGGCGGCTCGATATCTTCTTCCCGATTCGGTGGCGGAACTCGTGCAGAAAGCAGGCTACTATGCACAGCCCTCCGACAGGTCGAGTCATT
Source organism: uncultured Actinomycetes bacterium (assembly GCA_963775295.1). GTDB lineage: Bacteria > Actinomycetota > Thermoleophilia > RBG-16-64-13 > RBG-16-64-13 > JAMDEO01. The sequence continues at coordinate 2,733,683 of CAVZIK010000006.1, read as the reverse complement.
CGGCCCTTCACGGCGCATGACTGACTCCGGAGAACGAGAGGACCTCTCCGAGGGGAACGGACCCGGGCATCGTACCGAGCGGCGGTCCGTGCGCAATGCCGCCCGACGGCGGAAGAGGACTAAGAGACTCTTCATAGCCGTAGCGCCGGCGGTCGTGCTGATCGCCGCTGCGGTGGCCTTGCTCATCGTCCTGGGGGGGAGGGCCGAGGACTCAGGTGCGGCAGTTGCCCGTGTGACCACGACCACCGCCAAAGCGTATGGACAGGTACAGACAGAAAGCGTTCTGGTGGCGATTCAGCAGGATGCTACCGTCCCCGCGTTTGTCTTGCTTTCGCACACGGCTGCTGGGGGTGTGGCGCTCGGAGTACCTGGGCTGACTCTGGTCGAGACAGCAGAGGACGGTTTCCCAACGGCGGGCGATCTCTTTACACACGAGAAGACGACGGAACTGGTCGCCGGCCTCAACCGAGACCTTGGGACAGACCTCGAGGGCGCCGCGGCCGTCAGTTGGGCGTCGCTGCTCAACGCTCTGGAGCGGGCGGGATCCAAACATACTTGGTCGTCGTCCATAAGCCGCGATCCCGCGGGCGCAGTCGAGGCCGCCGGGGCCTTCCTGGAACTGGCACGGTTGACCGCGTCCTCGTCGGGCGCGTGGCAGCAGTTGGGGATGAGCGGCGACGCGTCTGCCGTGGACGCTTTTGTGAGTGCGATCGCAGATGGGATCGCAGCGGGTTCATGGAGCCCGGCCGTACTGCCGGGGGTCTTCAAAGAGAATCTCGACACCAAATGGTACGAGACCGACACCGCGTCTGCCAAAGCGCTGCTGACTAGTGGCATTGTCTCGAACGTCGCCGGCGACATCACTCTTGAGATCCAGAACGGCTCGGGTGCTCTCAATGCGGCGCAGTCCGCGGGGGATTTGCTCGAGTCGCTCGGGTTCAAGATGCTTCCCTACCAGAACGCGGAAGGCTTTCCCGATGTAGCGGAGACGACGATCTCGGCGGCGCCGGACGCACTGGCGGAGGCCGAGAAGGTGAGGGAGACGCTCGGCCTGGGCACGGTGAACGAGGACGACACGCTTTCTTCCCGACATATCAGGGTCATCGTGGGCCAGGACTTCGCTCCGACAAGTACGGGAGGATAGCCGGTCTTGGACCCTTTCTCCCGCTATAGCCGACAGATCATGGTGCCACAGGTGGGAAAGGCCGGCCAGGAGAAGCTGGTGGTCGCCAGGGTCGGTCTGGTGGGGTGCGGGGCGCTGGGATCGGTCATCGCGAACCACCTCGTTCGAGCTGGGATCGGCTTTCTCCGCATTGCCGATCGGGACTATCCCGAACTTCACAACCTCCAGCGGCAGATCCTCTTCACCGAAGCAGACGTGGCCGCCGGTATTCCCAAGGCGGAGGCCGCAGCCGCCCATCTGCGCGGGATCAACAGCGACGTTGTGGTGGAGCCGCAGGTAGTCACCATCGATGAAGATAATCTTCCTGGGTTCTCCGCGGGGCTGGACGTGCTCGTAGACGGAACCGACAACTTCGCCACCCGCTTTCTCATCAACGACTACGCCGTGATGAGAGGTCTTCCCTGGGTGTACGGGGGCGTGATCTCCACCAGTGGGATGACTATGACCGTAGTTCCGGGCGAGGGACCGTGCCTTCGCTGTCTCATCCCGGAGCTGCCAAGCCCGGACCAAACGCCCACGGCCGATGTGGCCGGAGTGTTGAGCACGACCGTGGCTGTCATTGCGAGCATAGAGGCGACTGAGGTCATCAAACTGATAGTTCAACCCGAAGCGCGCAACCGGGGACTGCTGATCGTCGATTTGTGGGACCTGGTCTTTGAACGGCTGGAAGTGCCCCGCGACGAGCACTGCCTCTGCTGTGGGGGCGCGTCACAATCAACCGCCGCCCGTAATTGAAGAAGGTCTTTCGCGACAGTCGGGCTCGCTGTCGTGCGATACTTATGCCGCGATAGCCACTTCTGGAGGAAGAATGACCTCTCAAGCTAAGCACGCTGGGCGCTCCGATAGTTCGGGGTCGCGCTCCTTGAGCGCGCTTGCGCTTGCCGGTGGCGTCTATGCGTTCCTGCGCTTCAGCGCACACGGTCAGAGTCTGACCGGGACCATGCGGCACGACATCAAGGTAATCAAAGAACGTGACCCGGCGGCGCGCAGCAATGTAGAGATCCTCACCTGCTATCCCGGTCTTCACGCTCTATGGTTGCACCGTGGGGCGCACGCCCTGTGGCAACGTGATGTCCCGCTTGCTCCCCGGCTCATCTCTCAGGTCGGCAGACTGCTCACAGGCGTAGAGATCCACCCCGGGGCGACGCTCGGTGATGGTCTTTTTATAGATCATGGCGCGGGGGTTGTCATAGGGGAGACCTCGGAGATTGGGGAGAACGTCACCATTTACCAGGGAGTCACGCTCGGAGGGACCGGCAAGGAGACGGGTAAGCGGCACCCCACGATCGGTGACAATGTCGTGATCGGAGCCGGCTCGCAGCTGTTAGGCTCCATCAAGGTGGGTGACAACGTGAAGGTGGGAGCAGGCAGCGTCGTGATTCACGATGTGCCTTCCGGCTCGACGGTGGTGGGCAACCCCGGACGGCCTGTGATCATGGAGGGAGCCCGGGTGGCGATTCCCGATATCGACTACACCCATCTTCCCGACCCCGTTGCGGAAGCAATGAAATGTCTGGTGCGGCGCGTAGTGGGATTAGAGAACGAACTGGAAGAGATCCGGGGGGCCGGTTCAAGGGCCGCCTCGTCTATCGAGAAAGCGGAACAAGCCGAGGAAGCCCCGACGTCGGATGACGCTTGCGATCCAGCGAGGGTTGATGGTCTGCCCGAGATCTGAGCAGCCGGACTTCGGCCTGGCCCAGGAATTGAACGAACCTCAGCGGGAGGCCGTATTCCACGGCGGCGGGCCATTGCTTGTCTTGGCCGGGGCTGGGTCGGGCAAGACAAGGGTACTCACGCACCGGCTGGCGTACCTCATCAAGAGTGGGAAGGTGCGGCCCCACCAGGTCTTAGCGATTACCTTCACCAACAAGGCCGCGGGCGAGATGAAGGAGCGGGTGGGGGGTCTGCTGGGGGACGCATCGGGCTGGATGTGGGTATGCACGTTCCACTCCGCCTGCGCCCGCATCCTCCGGAGAGACGCAACTCTGCTCGGCTACCGCTCCAACTTCTCCATCTACGACGAGGACGATTCGGTGCGGCTCATCAAGCGCTGTCTCGAGGATTTGCGGCTCGACGTCAAGCGCTTTCCCCCCCGGTCGCTCCAGAACCTCATCTCCGATGCAAAGAATAAGCTCATCGACGTGGACGACTTCGGCCGCCGGGAGCCCGCAGCGGGAGGAATCGACTCGGACGCGGGACCTTGGGACGACGGTTCCTCTGGACACTTGGACGTGGCAGCTCAGGTCTATCGGCGCTATCAGAAGCGGCTTCTCGACGCCAACGCCTTTGACTTCGACGACCTCCTGATGCGGACCGTGGACGTCCTACAACTCTTCCCGGAACGTCTCGCCTTTTACCGCGATCTCTTCCGTCACGTGCTGGTGGACGAGTATCAGGACACCAACCGGGCTCAGTACCAACTCGTCAAGCTGCTCACTGAGGAGCACAGGCAGGTCACCGTGGTGGGCGACGACGATCAATCGGTGTACTCGTGGCGTGGGGCCGACATCCGCAACATCCTCTCCTTTGAGGATGACTTCCCCGATGCCCATGTCATCAAGCTGGAACAGAACTACCGCTCCACCACAACCATTCTGGACGCGGCCAACGAGTTGGTGGCCCACAACAGGGGACGAAAGCCAAAGAATCTTTGGAGCGACAAGGGGGCCGGCGAACCGGTGGTGGTCATGGAATGCCGGGACGAACACGATGAGGCCAGGACGGTCTGCGGCGAAGTGGTGGCCCTGCTCCGCGATCGACCCGGATCCGACATCGCCATCTTCTACCGCGTGAACGCTCAATCCCGGGTGCTGGAGGACATGCTCGTCCGCCAGGGCATCGGATACAGGGTGGTCGGGGGCACCAAGTTCTATCAACGGGCGGAGATCAAGGATCTGCTGGCTTACTTGCGGGTGCTCGTGAACGAGTCCGACGATCTCTCGCTGCTTCGGGTGATCAATACGCCTCGGCGGGGCCTTGGCGACGTTGCCATCGGGCGCCTCCAAGCATGCGCGGCCGAGAACGAGGTCTGCCTTCGGAACACTCTCTTGCGGGCGAAAGAAATACCAGGGCTTGCCGGGGGAGCAGCCTCGGCTTGCGTGGGTCTAGGACAGAGGTTCGCGTCTTGGGCCGCGCTCATGGAGCCCCCCAGCCCTCAAGCTCTTGTCGAGGATGACCTGCCGTTCGCAGACCATCCGACCCTTGCCGACGCCTCGCCCGAGGCAGATCAGTCTCGGGCGGGCAGACACACGGTATCCGATCTGGTGAGGAGGGTGGCGGAGGAATCCGGACTCATGGCTTCTCTGAAGGCCGAGAGGACGCTCGAGGCGGAGGGCCGACTGGAGAACCTGGAGGAATTCATTGGCGTCGCTTCGGAGTTCGACCGTATGAACCCCGAAGGGTATCTCGCCGATTTTCTCCAGGAGATCAGCCTCTATGCCGACGTGGATGATCTCGACGCCCAGGAGTCGTTGGTGACTTTGATGACCCTGCACAACGCCAAGGGTCTGGAGTTTCCCGTCGTGTTCATCACCGGCCTTGAAGAAGGGTTGTTCCCGCATTCGCGCTCGCTCGACGAGGCGAGGCTCGAGGAGGAGCGCCGGCTCTGCTATGTCGGCCTGACCAGGGCCAGGGACCGCCTTTTCCTATCGTACGCGCGGTCGCGTGTCCTGCACGGGGGAGGGGGTTATCGCATCCCCAGTCGCTTCCTCACGGAGTTGCCCGCCCGACTTGTGGAGTATCGGGGCCCCTCCGGGGGCGCCGCCCGCCGGCCCGCGGAACAGGCCGACAGCCGGACGGGACAACGTCAATCCGCTCCCGCGACCAAGACGGGCGGGATGGATCCCGGCGGCCTTGCGACCGGCGACCGCGTGTTGCACGCTAAATTCGGCGAGGGCGTGGTGCTGGGAATGGAACCGGGCGGGGTGGTCCGGATATTCTTCTCCGAGTTGGGCGAGCAGAAGAGATTGCTGCTCGACTACGCTCCATTGCGCCGCCTCAAGTAAGCTTCTCCCGTTCCGTTAGGTTCGGCGATCTCCCGCACCTCGCTCATGCAATATATTATGCATAACTACTAGATTGCATTAATGCGTGCCGAGCACCGTAGGGGTGTGTGGCAGACGAAACCGAGATTGTGGGGTGCAATGAAGGATTCATTCCATAAAAGTGGTAGAAAGTGTTGCCAAGTGGGTCATTTAGGTTTAGAGTGGAATCCATGGAACAAGTTCGTCTATCTGGAGAGTTCGACCACACCTTGGACCCGAAGGGACGGGTGACCCTTCCTGCCCGCTACCGGGACTATTTCAGCAGGGGAGCGGTCCTCGTCCTCATCCCCGACGAAGAGCCCTGTGTTCGGGTTTATAGCCCTCAAGGTTGGAATGAATACGACGAAAAGTGGCTGGAACCTCTGAACGTCTTTGAAAACAAGAGCGACAGCTGGAAGGTCAGAGAGATCTACCGCAACATGGACGAGGTCGAACCCGACCGGCAGGGCCGGGTCCTTCTTTCCGCCCAGCGCATCAAAGACTTGGACCTCTCCGGCAAGGTGAAGATAGTCGGCAACCGTACTCACCTCGAGATCTGGAACCCGGCGACATACGCCGAAGCGCAGAAGCAGGGGAGAGGTAATGCCTAGTGCAGCGGCTTCTTTCGTTGCGGAGATGGCCATGGCGCACGTTCCGGTTCTAACTCAGGAACTGCTGGATCTCCTCGACGTCCGGTCGGACAGCCGGGTTGTCGACTGCACCTTTGGCGGAGGGGGTCATGCAGCCGCCGTGGGGGCAGCCCTCGGTCCTTCGGGTTCGCTGCTCGCCTGCGACCAGGACCCCGTGGCGGAGGACTACTACCGCTCGCTCAAAGAGGAGCTCGCCTGCGCATCCCGGTTCTTTTCGGGCAATTTCGCCGATATCCTCGTCGATCTCGTGGAAGAGGGATTCACGGCAACCCACATCTACATGGATCTCGGTGTAAGCAGCATGCAGATCGATACCATCGAGAGGGGCTTCTCCTACAGCTACGATGCGCCGCTGGACATGCGCATGGACCCCTCTCAGAACCTCACCGCCGCGGATATCTTGAATACCTGGACTGAGGCCGACCTTGCTGAACTGTTCAGTAGGTACGGCGAGGAAAGGTTCTCCAGGCGCATAGCCAGGGCGGTGGCCGCCCGCAGGAAGCTTATGCCCTTTTCGCGCACATCGGAATTGGTGGATACGATCAAGGGCGCCATCCCCACACCGGCTCGCTTCGGCGCCGGAAACCCGGCTCGTCGGGTCTTCCAAGCGCTCAGGATCGAGGTCAACGATGAACTGGATAGTCTGCGTCGAGCGCTTCCGGCGGCCTTCGCACTGCTCGCCCCGGGCGGAGTTCTCGCGGCGATAAGCTTCCACTCGCTGGAAGACAGGATCGTGAAAGAGTTCTTCGCTGGCAAGGCGCGTGCATGCACCTGCCCACCTGAGTTCCCTATTTGTGTTTGTGGCGGGCGGTCGAGAGCTGAGATCCTCACGCACAAGGCGGTCACTCCCGGCGCGAGAGAGTTGGAAGTCAACCCTCGCTCGAGTTCGGCGAAGCTCCGGGCGATGAGGAAGCTGTAGTGGCGACCGCGGGCCGCACGCTTTGGATGCAATCTTGGGAGAGCGACCTCGGTCCGTCACCGGCCTCGCGCCGTAGCGCGCAGCGCGTGAACGCGCGCACGAGCGCAACCCGGTACTACGGCCGTGAGGCGACGGCGAGATTGCCTCAACCTATGCCTGAGGCTCCGAGGAATGAGCCTCTGACTGAGGTTAAGGTTTATGCGAGCCGGAGGCCCCGCTGGGGTTTACTGCTTTTGGCACTGTGCCTGGCGGCGGTTCTTCTTGGGGTGGCCGTGATCTGCCCCGTGCTTCTCAGTTCGGCAGCGACAGACGAAGAGGCAGCCGTGGGGCGCATGGAAGCCCAGCAGAGGGACCTCACCGCGGAAGGGACGACCCTGGCGGCCCAGATCTCCGCCCTGTCATCGCCGGAAAGAGTGGCCGAAGAGGCCAACAAGCTTGGCTTGCGGCCGGCGAACTCGATCCATTACCTTCAAGTTGGTGCTGGAACTGAGGCAGCGGAAGGTGACACCACGGTCGCGGGTCGGTGACCGTGCGCCGTGCAAACAAGCGCCTAGCGCTTTTCATGGGCGTCGCCCTTATCTTTCTCGTGGCTCTGTTCGGTAGGACGTTCTACGTTCAGGTGGTGGCCGCCTCCGCACTTAAGGACCAGGGCAGCGTGCAATCCACACGGACGATCAAGTTGGACGCCCCCCGCGGTGCGATTTACGACCGAAATGGGGAACAGCTCGCCATCTCGCAGGCTATGTCCACGGTCTTCGCCAATCCGAAGCAGATCAAGGATCCGGCGGCGGTCGCGAAGCAGCTCTCCCCGCTCGTAGATCGCACTCAGCAAGAGCTGCTTGCCAAGCTCACCGCAGGCTCGGGCTTCGAATACCTGGCGCGCAAGATCGATCCGGCAAAGGGCCAGGCGGTCAAAGCTCTCAAGATACCCGGAGTGGGCGTCGTGTCCGAGGACAAGAGGCTCTATCCATCGGGTGCGGTAGCCCCGCAGCTGCTGGGTTTCGTCGGGACGGAGAACACCGGTTTGGCGGGGATGGAATACCAATACGACGACCTGCTTTCCGGGAAGCCGGGCGAGGTGACGGTCGTGAGCGACCTCCATGGAAATAGGTTGGACACCACCTCCACCGTGGAAGCGACTCCGGGAGAATCGATTACCCTGACGATCGATGAGGATATACAGTTTGAGGTGGAAAAGGTCCTCTCAAATGTGGTCGATGAATACAAGGCGAAGAAGGCCTGTGCCGTGGTGATGGATCCCAGCAACGGAGAGATCCTCGCTATGGCCGATACCCCGGTCTTCGACACCAACTCCTTCAGTTCGGTCGCCGAAAAGGATCGTCGAAACTCGGCCGTGGTCGATATGTACGAACCCGGCTCGACTTTCAAGATGGTGTCGGTCGCCGCCGCCCTCGAAAGGGGACTGGTGACTCCCTCCACTACGTTCAAGCTTGCGAGGGAGATCACGGTCTACGACCGGACGGTTCACGAGGCCCACGAGGATATGCCCGCGGTCCGCGAACTCACAGTGACTCAGATACTCGCCCAGTCGTCGAACGTGGGCGCCGTTACGCTCGGTCTCGAGGTTGGCAAGGACGATCTCGTCGACATGATCAAAAAGTTCGGCTTCACTCAAAAACTCGGCATCGATTTCCCCGGCGAAGCAGCCGGACTCATGCCCGCTCCAAAGAATTGGTCAGGTAGCACCATCGCCAACATTCCCATAGGTCAGGGCATCTCCGTGACGCCACTGCAGATGGCCGCGGCTTACTCTGCAATCGCGAACAATGGCGTACTTGTACAACCGCACCTCACCCGAAATACCACCGTGCCTTGGAGTCGTCGCGTGGTTAGCAACACGGTGGCTTCTCAGATTCGGGAAATGCTGGCTTCTGCGGTCGATGTCGGCACGGGCACCAAGGCTCAAGTGCAGGGCTACGAGGTCGGCGGCAAGACTGGGACCGCCCAGAAGGTCAAAGAGAACGGAGGCGGCTACTCCACCGACCGGTTCGTCGCCTCGTTCGTGGGCATGGTGCCGGCCATGGCGCCGCGCCTCGTGATCCTGGTAGTGGTGGATGAACCCACGATCCAGCATCTCGGAGCCTACGTCGCAGCCCCGGCCTTCGCTGAGATCGCCGACTTCGCACTCAAGAGCCTCGGCATCGCTCCTACCAGTCCGGACTGACCGGGGGGCGGTCCTCGTCCTCGACCGACCCAGAATGGGACCAGACTGATGATAGAATCCGGAGATGTGAGACTCAGTGATCTTTTCGTGGACGTCGTGGGGTACCGAATCGTCGGCGGGGCCGATGTCCAGGTGCAATCCCTTTGCTATCGAAGCGACCAATGCGCTCCGGGGTCCCTATTCTTCTGCGTGCCGGGATTTGTGCGCGACGGGCACGAATACGCAGCCGACGCTGTGTCCAGGGGTGCCGTCGCCCTGTGCGTGGAGAGGCTTCTGGATCTGCCGGTGGCCCAGGCTCTGGTGCCCAACGTCCGGCTCGCAATGGGGACGGTATCCCGTCGCTTCTTCGGCGAGCCCAGCGCTCACCTTCTCACCGTGGGGATCACGGGCACGAATGGAAAGACCACATCTGCTTTCCTGGTAGCCCATCTTCTCGACAACGCCGGGATTCGAGCGGGGCTTATGGGCACAGTGCAACGTCGCATCGGTGGGCGGAACCTGCCTGCCGGTCGCACCACTCCGGAGGCGCTCGAGATCCAGCGCGATCTCGCCGCGATGGTGGAGTCGGGCGACCGCGCGGCGGTCATGGAAGTCTCGTCGCACGCCCTTGATCTGGGGCGGGTGCTCGGCGTCGACTTTCGGGCGGTCGCTTTCACCAACCTGACGCAAGACCATCTCGACTATCACGGTGACTTGGAGTCGTACTTCGCGGCTAAGAGCCGGCTATTCCTCGACGAGCACTTCAGGCGAAATAGTCCCGCGGCCGTTATCAACATCGACGATGCCCACGGACGTCGCCTGGCGGCCGCCTGTGACCCGCAAAGCCTGCTGACCTTCTCAACGGCCGGCCTGGGCTGGGAGTCCGGCCCGGCCGATCTCGAGATGAGCGAGTACTCCATTGGCCCGATGGGTACCGAGGGCGTTCTCGTGCTGCGTGGGAATGCGTTGCGGCTAGCGGGGGGGCATGGGGAATCCCTCGCCGGCGCCGAACCTCAGAGGCGCGTCCAGGTGAAGTCACGACTAGTCGGGGCTTTCAACGTGGCCAACACTCTCACCGCTTTTGGCATCGGTCTCGGTCTAGGTCTCGGTTTGGACGGCATGCTGGCTGCTCTCGAAGAGTTCGCCGGAGTTCCCGGAAGGATGGAGCCGGTGGATGTAGGGCAGTCGTTCGCCGTGCTGGTGGACTACGCGCATACGCCCGACTCGGTAGAGAATGTGTTGCGAACAGCCCGATCCATCACTGGGGGCAGGCTCGTGGCCGTCCTTGGATGCGGCGGCGACCGCGACAGAGGAAAGAGGCCGCTCATGGGCCGGGCCGCCGAGGAGTTGGCCGACGTGGTTGTCGTGACCTCGGACAATCCAAGGAGTGAGGAGCCGATGGCTATCATCGAGGAGATTCTGCGTGGACTCGAGGCTCCGGCAAAGGCTCTCGTCGAACCCGATCGTCTTCTGGCTATACAGTGCGCAATACGAGGTGCGTCGTCCGGGGATGTGGTGCTCATCTTGGGTAAAGGGCACGAGTCCGGGCAGGAGTTCGCAAACGAGATCATCCCGTTCGACGATCGGGAGGTGGCGCGCAAAGCTCTGGAAGGAATCCGCGAGGCCGAACGATGATCGCTCTCACCGCGGAGGAAGCTGGGGCGGCACTGGGGGCATCCTTGGCGACCGTTGTCACCGGGGTTAGCATCGACTCTCGTACCATCCGCGCTGGAGACCTGTTCGTGGCTCTGCGGGGCGAAAGGTTCGACGGGCACGACTACGTCGCTGACGCTCTCGCCGCGGGCGCAGGCGGTGCTGTGGTCGACGCCGTATGGTGGGACGAGGGCAGGAACCCGCTAGCGGCCACGATGTCGGAGGTCTCGAGAGGAAGGGTCTGTGCTGTCCCGGACACACTGGTTGCCCTGGGAGCGTTGGCGCATGCCGTCCGCCGCAAGTCGTCCGCCGTCGTCATTGCGGTAACGGGCAGCGTAGGCAAGACGGGGACCAAAGACATCCTGGGAGTGCTGGCGAGGCAAGTGGGCCCGGTGGTCACGACTCTCGCCAACCAGAACAACGAGATTGGGGTGCCGCTGACGCTGCTGTCTATCGAGGCGGAGACAATGACGGTGGTCGTCGAGATGGGAATGCGTGGGATGGGCCAGATCGCCAGCTTGGCGAAGGTGGCAGAACCAGATGTGGGCGTGATTACCAACATCAATCCAGTTCACCTTGAGCTTTTGGGTTCACTCGAGAATGTGGCTAAAGCTAAGGCTGAGATATTAACGGGCTTGAAACCGGGGGGGGTTGGCGTTGTTCCCTCGGCGTGCGCGGTTTTGGAGCCGATGGTGGGCAACGTACAAGCACGCCTGGTTCGGTTCGGCCTCGAGGAAGATAGAGATTGCGCCGATGTCTGGGGCGAGTATGAGCGCAGACCGGGCGGCACGGGCGCCACTCTGGTTTTACACTGGCCTGGGGGAGCGACGGAAACGGTCACGCCCTTTGGTGCTCGAGCGAAGATGGAGAATGCCGTGGCTGCCGCGGCGGCCTGTTACGCCGCCGGTCTGCCGATGGATCGCTGTGTGCGCGGGTTGGAGCGGGCGTCCTTTACGGCCTCCCGAGGAGATCTGGAACGGGTGGGCGAATGGCTCATCATCAACGACACTTACAACGCCAACCCCGTCGCCGTTCGCGCCTCTCTGGACGAACTGGTGCGGCTCGCAGCCGATGAGGGCGGGCGTCCGGTCGCCGTACTGGGCGACATGCTTGAACTTGGGCCCGATGCAGCGGACTACCACGAAGGGACGGGGGCCTACGCCGCGAAAAAAGGAGTGAAAGTATTGTGGGGCGTCGGCCCCTTGTCACGTTCGACCACAGAAGGCTTTCGCCGCGAATCGGGGGGCGGATCGAACGCGTCAGAGCCGGGCGCTCCGGTTGAGGGCGCCGGAGAAGGGTGGAACGTGGGGCACGTGGACTCGTCGGGTGACTTCGCGCCGATATTGCAGACCCTAAGGCCCGGCGACGTCATCCTTTTCAAGGCCTCGCGCAGTCTCAAGCTGGAGGTCATGGTCGAGCTTCTGCGTCGGGCTGCGATAGGACGAGGCTCGAGTGGAGCTTCGGCCGGTAGGCGGTCTTTGGAACTTTCAAGCCAAGCCGACGACCTGTCCCGAGGCGACGCCGCGTGATAAAGATCCTGGCAGCAACTCTCGTGGCGATGGTCATCGCCGTGCTGGCGGGTCCGCGGTACATCCGTTGGCTGCAACAGCGTGGGATCGGACAGAACATTCGCGACCTCACGCCCGAGAGACACAGCGCGAAACAGGGCACTCCCACAATGGGCGGCGTCCTCATTCTCGTCGCCGCGTTCATCCCCTACCTCATCTTTGCCAACAAGAACGTTCCCAGCCTGGTGGTGTTTATCCTTACGTTCGGGTCCGGCGGGATAGGCTTTGCCGACGATCTCATCAAGAAGCGCCAGCAACGCTCGCTAGGGCTGAGCGCGAGGGTCAAACTCGGCCTTCAGGTGCCGCTGGTTGCCATCGCCGCTTTCATCGGATTGCGGTTCGGCGGGGTGGATACCCAATTAACTGTTCCGTTCGTTAAGACCGGTCTGGCGATCGGCGGCTTCTACTACGTCTTCGCCTTCTTCCTCGTCTCCGGGTTTTCGAATGCCGTCAACCTCACCGACGGTCTCGATGGGCTGGCGGCCGGGACGGTGGCGGTCGCTCTGTTCGCGTGCGCCGGGATTGCGTTTTTACGGGGCGAGACGGATCTCGCTATTTTGGCCGCGTGCCTCACTGGAGCAAGCGTTGGCTTTCTCTGGTACAACTCACATCCCGCCGCGGTCTTCATGGGGGATACGGGCTCGCTCGCTCTAGGCGCGGGGCTGGGAGGGATGGCGGTCGTCACGCAGACCGAGATCCTCGTTCTTCTGATCGGTGGACTGTTCGTTGGCGAGGCGTTGAGCGTAATGATCCAGGTGGTCAGCTTCCGCCTCTTCCACAAACGCGTCTTCTTGATGACCCCTATCCACCATCACTTCGAACTCAAGGGTTGGTCTGAAACCAAGATCATAGTCCGGTTCTGGATTATCGCCGCCATCTTGGCCGCCTCGGGCTTCACCATGTACTACCTGAGCTTCAAAGAAATCGGTTTCCCCGGGAGTTGAACGTGAGTCTTTCAGAGAACAGGGGCGGAGCCGGCCTCCCACCCTCGGCGAAGACCGCACTGGTATTGGGCGCGAGTCGATCCGGTCTAGCTGCGGCCGTGGCTCTGGCGAAACTGGGCCTCAAGGTGACCCTCAGTGATCGAAGGGCTTGCGAGACGCTGGCTGGTCTCGACGAGGCTCGGACTCTCGGAGTGACGTTCGTGGATCAGGAAGCGCTCGTGACCGTTTGGCCGGCGGCCGACCTCGTGATAAAGAGTCCGGGCGTTCCCTCGGAGGCTCCGCCGGTAGCGCTGGCTCGGGAGAGGAAGATACCGGTGTGGAGCGAGATCGAACTCGCCTATGCCCTTTTTCCGAATCCCTTCGACGCGATCACGGGTACGAACGGTAAGACCACGACGACCGCGCTTCTGGGGCATCTCTTTCTAACGGCGGGCCGACCCGCACGCATTCTGGGCAATATAGGGACTGCGGTGACCTCGGTCGCTGGGTCCATCGTCCCCGACGACGAACTGGTTGTGGAAGTGTCGAGCTTTCAGTTGGAGGACGTGCACGCATTCCGTCCCGCCGCGGGCATCTTTCTGAACCTGACCCCGGACCATCTCGACCGCCACGGGACTATGGAGCGGTATCTCGAATGCAAGGCCAATCTGTTCGCAAACCAGGGTTCCGAAGATGTCGCGGTCCTCAGTCTGGACGACCCCGCGGTGGCGGAGTTGGGTCGGCAACTTCGCGCCCGAAGTGGGGGCCCGCGTGTGGCCTATTTCTCGACGGTGATGGTTGGCAATAGTGGCGGGCCCGAAGCGTCTCCTCCGGGAGTAAGTCTTCCCGATTCGTGGGTGGCCGGTGGCTGGATCGTCCTGGAGGGTCGCAAGGCGCTGCCTGTCGACAAGATCCAGATCCCCGGGAGACACAACCTGGAGAACTGTCTGGCGGCCGGGACTGCCGCGCTGGCAAGGGGCGTGGAGATCGGGGCGGTGGCCGAGGGTCTGCGGACTTTCGTGGGGGTCGAACATCGTCTCGAACGGGCAGGAATCGTAGCCGGGGTGACGTATGTCAACGATAGTAAGGCGACAAATGTAGAGGCCACTCTTACGGCCCTGAGCGCATACCCGCAGGGTACTCACCTTATTTTGGGCGGACGCGACAAGGCTTCAGACTACCGGCCCGTGGCACGCGCGTGTGCTCATGGATGCAGGGCTGTCTATCTCATCGGGGAGGCAACGCCCCTGATCGAGGACGCCTTCAGAGAGGTTATCGTGGATGAAGGGATCGAAGGCATACCAGAGCCGGGGCGCTACGGAGACTTGGAGACGGCCGTGAGGGCGGCATCCCGCTATGCCCGGGACGGAGAGATCGTGCTTCTTGCTCCCGCCTGTGCGAGCTTCGATCAGTACGGTAATTTCGAGGAACGGGGCGAGCATTTCCGCCAGATCGTGGCTGCCCTGGGAATCGAGACCCCGTGACTCGACGGGCAGCTGCCGGCGGCCAACTTCGAGGCGGAAGGGACGCTGGCGCCGCGGCAGAGCGAGTAGGTGCCAGACAAAGCCCGTCCACCAGAAAACGAGCCACGGCAAGGCTTCGGCCGGCGGGAAAGCTGAGGGACGCCAACGTCTTTTCGTTTCACGCCGTCTGGGTCATCGCCGTCATCCTCCTGGTTCTGGGACTGTGCATGATGCTGTCAGTGTCCGTCGCGCGGGCGCTGACGTTGCCGACGGGGGACAAGTACCTTTATGTGAAGCAGCAGGGGATAACAGCTCTGGCGGGTCTCATCGGCTTGCTCGTTGTGTCGCGCATCGACTACCGAAAACTGAGGGGGGTCTCGGTCGCCCTCGTGGCCCTTATCGCTGGAGTGCTTCTCCTGATGCACATACCAGGCGTGAGTCAGAGCGAGGGGGGAGCTTCGAGTTGGATACCGTTGGGCCCCATCACCTTTCAGCCGTCGGAATTCGCTAAGCTGGCCATGGTCATGGCCGGGGCTCACCTCCTGTCGATGCGCAAGTCCCGGACGGATGACTTCAAGTCGTTCATGCTTCCGTTCGGCGCTGTGGGAGCGCTCATGTGCCTGCTCGTGCTCGCCGAGCCGGACCTGGGGACGGCTATTATCATTGCCGGTCTTCTTCTCGGTCTGCTGTGGATCGGCGGCATGAAGTTCCGCCACTGGATAGCGGTTGCCGGCGTGGGGGCGGCGGGAGCCGCGGCCTTTACTTTCTCGAGCCCGGTACGGATGGCTCGGGTTCTCTCGTTTCTCAATCCGTCCGCGGATCCACACGGCTCGAGCTTCCAGCTCTCGCAATCGCTGGTTGCACTGGGCAGAGGAGGCTGGCTTGGAGTGGGCCCGGGTCAAAGCGTGCAGAAGTTCAGCTATCTGCCCAAGGCTCACACGGACATGATCTTTGCCATCCTGGGCGAGGAGTTGGGGCTGATCGGGGCGGGGCTGGTCATCCTTCTCTTCGGCATCTTCGCGGTGGCTTGTTGGCGCCTCGCTCGACAGTGCGCCGACCCCATGGGTAGGTACCTGCTTGCCGGGTGCGGTATGCTCGTAACTCTCCAAGCGGTTGTCAACATCGGGGGAGTGATAGGGGCGCTTCCTCTCACCGGAGTTCCGCTTCCATTCATCAGTTACGGCCGCAACAGTCTGATAGTGATGTTGCTTGCGGTCGGGTTGATACTGTCCGTCGCTCGATCGGCTCCGGCCCTTCGAGAGCCGGCCGTTGCAAAGAGGTATGAGAATGTCACGCATATTGATCGCCGGCGGGGGGACCGCGGGACACGTGGTGCCCGCCTTGGCCCTGGCTGATGTACTCACGAGCCTCGGCCACGAGGTGTCTTTCTGCGGAAGCGGCCGGGGAATGGAAAGGGATCTGGTTCCCAGGGCGGGCTATGCCTTCAGGGTGGTGCGAATCCGTGGTTTCTCGCGCAGTCTAGGCGTCTCGACCTTGCGCACGCTCGCATCCATTCCTTTGGCCGGATACGATGCTTGGGGTTTGTTAAGGAAACTGCGGCCGGACTGTGTGGTGGGAGTCGGCGCCTACGCGTCGGGGCCCGTGGTGGCCGAAGCCTCGCTCCGTCGAATACCAACGGTTGCGGTCGAGATGGACTCACATATGGGCTGGACCAACCGCATTCTCAGACATCTCGTGGACCGGGTGTGCCTCTCCTTCCCCGACCCTGGCAGGGCCGAGCCGAAATACGTGCACACCGGGCGTCCGCTTCGGCCGTCGTTGCTGCAAGCGACTCGCGAGGAGGGGTTGGCCCGATTCGCGCTCGATGCGCACAGACCGGTCCTTCTCGTGTTCGGAGGCAGCCTCGGGGCGCATACGCTCAACGAGGCCGCGTTGACGGCGTTCGCGGACGTCCAGACGGCTTTTCAAGTCATCCACGTTGCTGGCGAACGCGAATACCGGCGGGTGGCGACGGCTTTGAAGGGGACGGGCGCAAACGGGTCGTACCAGGTCTTCTCGTACCTCGACGATTTTCCGCTGGCGCTTGCGGTGGCCGATGCCGTTGTCTGTCGGGCAGGCGGGTCGGTGGCCGAGATCCTTGCTCGAGGAGTGCCGGCCCTTCTCGTACCATACCCTCTGGCCGCGGGCGATCATCAGACCAAGAACGCAAGCATGGTCGTGGAGGAGGGAGCGGCTCGCATGGTCGCCGACGCCGATCTCACCGCGGACGTTCTGTCGCGCGAGGTTGGAGTTTTGCTCGATCCGGGGATGAACGCGCGCATGAGGAAGGCGGCCCTCAAGCTCGCGCGCCCGGACGCTGCTACCCGCATCGCCGACCTCATAGTAGAATTGCTTTCCCCGAACAAGGGATGAACCAATGACCAGTCTTTCCTCCACGGACAACACGACCGTTCCCGTGCCTGTGGGCTTGGCGAGCCTGCATTTCATCGGTATTGGCGGCGCGGGCATGAGCGGCATAGCGCTCGTATTCCACAATCGCGGTTTCAAGGTGTCGGGCTCGGACCTCAAGCCATCCAGATACGTTACTCTGCTGGAACGGGCGGGTCTGCCGGTCGCCATCGGTCACAAGGCGGTGAACGTGGACCATCCCGATGTCGTGGTCATCTCGTCCGCTATTCCCGCTCACAACGCGGAGCTTCAAGAAGCGCGCCGCAAAGGGATCCCGGTAGTTAAGCGTGCTCAGGCTCTTGCTTGGATAATGGACTCGGGCCGTGGCATCGCCGTGTGCGGGACCCACGGCAAGACGACCACCACGTCGATGATCACGCGCGTCCTCGTGGATGGGGGCTACGATCCGACTTTTCTCGTGGGAGGAGAGTTGAACGATCTCGGTTCCAATGCCCGCACGGGAGAAGGCGAGTTTGTCGTCTGCGAGGCTGACGAATCCGACGGTTCCCTATTGTTACTGCGCCCGGAGGTGGCCGTCCTCACCAACCTGGAGTTGGATCACCACAGCCACTATCTGCACGTGGAGGATGTGGAACGGGTGTTCGAGGAGTTTCTGGAGAAGCTCCCCGCGAACGGCTTGTTCGTGTACTGCGCCGAGGACGCGCGCGTGTCCGCTCTCGCTCCGGGAGTGGGCTGTAGAGTCTGTTCCTACGGCTTTGGTGACGGCGTCGACTATCAGGCCCGGGAAGTCGTGGCGGGGTATCCGGGTGGCAGTTTCGAGGTCTGGTCCGGCGGGGACTGTCTGGCTGCTGTCTCGCTGGAGGTTCCGGGCCTCCACAACATTCTAAACGCGCTGGCCTGCTTCGCCACTCTGACCGAGTTGGGCGTGCCGGCGGAGGCGATTGTAGCCGCCCTCCATTCTTTCGGCGGCGCAGTGCGGCGGTTCCAGCGCAAGGGTGAACGCGACGGGGTCACCGTGGTCGACGACTACGCGCATCATCCTACTGAACTCAAGGCGACACTCTGCGCAGCTCGCGATGGCGACTGGGACCGTGTCATCGCCGTGTTCCAGCCGCATCTCTACTCGCGAACGGAGTTCCTGCACGTCGAGTTCGCCGAGGCCCTGCTCGGGGCGGATATCGCCGTGGTGACAGACGTGTATGGAGCCCGCGAAGATCCGCTGCCTGGAGTCAGTGGCAAGCTCATCGTCGACAGCATCCTCAAGATGGACCGGCTCAAACCCGTGGTCTATCTTCCGCGGCTCGGAGCCGTGGTCGACTACCTGAACGGATCCACGATGGATGGCGATCTGATCCTCACGCTGGGGGCCGGCGATGTCCACCGTGTGGGTGAGCGCTTCTTAAGCGCTGAGTAGTGCGGCCCCGATCATCAGGTCCGTGGTCACACCGTCACTGATCCAAGAACTGCGTAATGTCGAGGGCGCTCGCCTATGGACGAACGCGCCGCTTGCTCCGTTCACCACAATAGGCACAGGGGGGCGGGCCGGCCTCTTGGTCACCGTCGCTTCTCCCGGTGCGCTATCGCTGGTCCTGGCTTGGGTAGAGCGCGCGAGCGTGCCTTGGCTCAGCCTCGGCGCGGGGTCCAATCTTCTCGTGTCCGATCAGGGATATTCGGGCGTGCTCATAAAGCTGGACGAGGATTTCCAGTACCTGGAGGGCCTTCCGGAGCGCGGCGGCAAGCGTCCCGCCGGCGACCAGGCAAGCCTCACGGCTGGAGCAGGCGCCTACCTGTCGCGCTTGTCGGCGGTGGTCGCTGAGGCGGGTCTTTCCGGGCTCGAGTTCACCTGCGGCATCCCGGGATCGGTGGGTGGAGGCGTGGCCATGAACGCCGGGGCTCACGGCTCCTCCATGGGGGATGTCGTGGAAGCGGTGGAGCTGGTTTCTGCGGTCGGTGTGTCCTGGGAGCCCAGCGAGTCTCTCGAGTGGGGCTATCGCCGTTGCGAGCTTCCCCGGGGGAGCGTCGTCACCGCCGCTCGTTTTCGTCTAGTGAGCGGAGACGTGGAAACCATCCTCCTCGCCCAGCGGACCCTGTTGCGCACTCGGTGTCAGACCCAGCCGAGGGGAGCCAGAACATTCGGCAGCGTCTTCAAGAACCCCCCAGGCGACTCGGCGGGCCGACTTCTGGATGTGGCCGGATTGAAAGGAGTGCGTCGGGGAGGTGCCGAAGTATCAACCGTTCACGCGAACTTCGTCGTGAACCTCGGAGATGCGACCACAGCCGACATTCTTGCGCTGATGGGCCTGATGCGACAAGGAGTCCACCGTATGAGCGGCGTTCTGCTGGAACCTGAAGTCAAATTGCTTGGGGCGTCCTTCCCTTGGGATCCCTCTTCGCGCGATCTCTCGGCTGAGCCCTCCTCTCACGATGGATAGGAAGGTACGCGAGCGTCGACAGGTGGTCAGTCGCGAGCGCGGCCGCCGGCGTGCGGGGTGGATTGTCGTCGCGGCCTGCCTTCTGATTGCCTTGGGGCTTTTCCTTTGGCTGCGCTCCTCCGACGTCTTCGCGGTCAAGCGGGTCACGTCGACGGCGCTGGAGCATGTCAGCACGCAAGAGGTGGAGAGAGCGACCGCCGAGGCGCGCGGAGTGAGCCTGCTCAGACTGGGCCTGAACGGCGTCGAGAAGAAGCTGCTGCAATTGCCTTACGTGCGCTCCGCCACTCTTCATCGTGCCTTCCCCAACACTCTTGAGGTTACATTGGAGGAGTATCAGCCGGCCGCGTGCGTGCAGGCCACGGACGGTGCGCGCTGGCTGGTCAGTGACGACGGTCGAGTGCTGGAGAAGAAGACGGACGCCGCTCTTCCGCTGATCGTTCCCGAATCGCGGCTGGACCTGGAACCTGGCGGAAAGCTTCCCCAGATTGTCGCCCAAGCCCTCCCCATCACGGCGGCCCTGGCCGACCCCGCCGTGGCCGACGTCCTGCCCAAAGTTACAAAGATTACCGTCTCCTCGGGCGGAGATGTCACCCTGCAACTCAGCGGTCCGATCGAGCTACGTCTCGGGGACCCCCAACAATCACTAAAGCAGAAGTTGAAGGTAGCAGGCACAATAGTCCAGCAATACTTGAGGGATGGAAAGGTTCTGAGCTATGTGGACGCCCGCGTCCCGGACCGACCGGCTGTCAAGGCGGAGTGAAAGTGGTATCGTGCGCCTATGCAGGAATCCGTCCATCGGACGCGTACTGTCGATTGACGGGCGCATGCTGAGTTCGAAGCTTCGATCGTGGATGCCTGTGGCAACGGTGAAGTACTGATTGAATGCTTCTCACAAAGGCTCGAGTTGGAGTCCTGTGATTCGATGACTTTGGAGGTTTGGTGGATATGAGCGACACGGGGTCCAGCTATCTTGCGGTGATCAAGGTCGTTGGTGTGGGCGGAGGAGGCACGAACGCGGTTAACCGCATGGTGGACGCTGGACTGAAGGGCGTGGAGTTCATCGCGGTCAATACCGACGCCCAAGCCTTGCTCATGTGCGACGCGGACGTCAAGTTGCACATCGGCGGAAAGATCACGAGAGGACTGGGGGCAGGAGCCAACCCCGAAGTGGGACGGGCCGCGGCCGAAGAGAGCCGCGACGAGATCCGGGAACTGCTCAAAGGTGCGGACATGGTATTCGTCACCGCGGGAAAGGGTGGCGGTACTGGAACCGGGGGAGCACCGGTGATTGCAGAGATCGCCCGGGAGCTTGGAGCTCTCACAGTGGGTGTCGTCACGAAGCCCTTCAGCTTTGAGGGTCGCAAGCGCGGCAACCAAGCCGAGGTGGGCATCGAGGCGTTGGCCAAGAAGGTCGATACCCTCATTATCATCCCCAATGACCGCCTCTTGCAGGTGGTGGAGCGCCGTACTTCTATCATCGAAGCGTTCAAGGTCGCGGACGACGTTCTTCGCCAGGGCGTTCAAGGCATTACAGACCTCATCACGGTGCCCGGGCTCATCAACCTGGACTTCGCGGACGTCAGGACCATCATGCGCAGTGCCGGCTCGGCTCTCATGGGCATCGGCGTAGCCAGCGGAGAGAACCGCGGGGTAGAGGCGGCCAAGTCTGCCATCTCCTCGCCGCTGCTCGAATCTTCTATCGAGGGCGCGACCGGCATCCTCCTCAACATCAGCGGTGGCCCGGACATGGGCCTTTTCGAGGTCAACGAGGCTGCGGAGATTATCTCGAACGCGGCGGACGCCGAGGCCAACGTGATCTTCGGCGCCGTCATCGACGAGTCGCTCGGCGATCAGATGAGGGTCACAGTCATCGCTACCGGATTTGACCGTCAGCGCCAGCCCCAGGCTCAAGGCGAGCGGCCGACTCAGACCGTTGCTCCCCAACTTGGAGATATCATTCCTCGCCAGGCGAACAAGTTTGAGATGGACGAGGACGTGCTGGACATTCCTCGGTTTCTGAGGGACAAGGAGTAAAGGCCGGGGTGACGGCTACGTCAGATGGGAGCCGCGCGGCTGCGGCGCTGCTCGAGAGGATGGACCCAACGGCGCATTCGCGGTTGGACGTGCGCGAACTCGACGGCATTCCTTACATGGAAGCGAAGCTGCCCGGTCCGTTCCGCGCAGCCTTCACTACTCGCGTGGGTGGTGAGAGCCGGGGGTCCTATGCTTCGTTCAACCTGGATCTGCGCGCGACCGACGATCCCGCCATGGAGAGAAACCGATCCCGTGTTCAACGGATCCTGGCTGGAGAGTCGCCGCCACGCGCCTGTGTAGTGGAGGCCGAGGGCTCGACCGGTTATCGACTTGTCAGTCCCGCTCAGGTCCACGGGCTGCGGGTGGCGGGTGTCGCCGAGTATGTGGCTTCTTTGGAGGAGGACGCGAGGCAGGGCAAGGGACCTGCCCCTTGTGACGGTCTCACTTTTCGTCCCGAGCTCGACCGAGGCCTGGCGCCGCTCCTGCTGTTTGCGGATTGTCTTCCCGTGGTGTTGGTCGGTGAAGTGGACCTGGCGGTGGTGCACGGAGGTTGGCGTGGCATCCTGGGCGGCGTCATTCAGCAGGGTGCCCGGGCCATGACGGGACCTCCAGGCGCGGCTTTCATCGGTCCCAGCATCGGCCCCTGCTGCTTCTCGGTGGCGGAGGAGGTGGCGAGGGACTTCAAACGAAGGTTCGGTGCAGAAGTTGTTGTGAGAGGGGGCGATTCCCCGCACGTGGATCTGTGGGCGGCCGCTCATCTGGCTCTGGTCGAGTTGGGTGTGCGACCCGACCAGGTGATCAATCCTCGACTGTGTACCGCGTGCAACCGAGATCTCTTCTTCTCGTACCGCGCCGAAGGTCCAGTGACCGGTCGGCAGGGGTGTGTCGCGTGGGCGGTGAGTACATGATTCTCATCGGACGCGAGCGGATGCGCGCCAATGTCACCGCCGTGGAGCATAGGATCGACGCGGCTCGGGAGAAAGCGGGCCGGGAAGACCACCCGCGTCTTCTGGTGGCATCCAAATACCTGGCGTTGGAAGAGATGGCTCTGCTGGATGCGGCAGGAATCCGGCTCGTCGGGGAGAACAGGGCAGAAGGGCTGGAGGAAAAATGGCGGAGGTGGAACGGCAGTTTCGAGTTCCACTTCATCGGTCACCTCCAGAGTCGAAAGGTGAAGCAGGTCCTGCCTTTCGTCTCGCTTGTCCATTCTGTCGAGTCAATGGCGCTGGTAGAGGAGTTGAATAAGAGAACACAGACGCCGGTGAGGGTTCTGCTGGAGGTCAATGTGAGTGGGGAGGAAAGCAAGTATGGTATCCTCCCGGCGGCCGCGGAGACCTTCCTAGAGCGGGCTGCGGCCTATGAGAGAGTCATGTTCAGCGGTCTGATGACGATGGCTCCTCTGGCGGACGATCCAGAGGCGACAAGGCCGTTTTTTCGCGGCCTTCGGGAACTTCGAGATCGCCTGACCACAGTTTTCGCCGGCCGCTATGAGCTCACCGAACTTTCAATGGGAATGAGCAACGATTACGAAGTGGCCGTAGAGGAAGGCGCGACGATCGTAAGGGTTGGAAGCGCGCTTTTCTCCAATGCATAAGGAGGAAGGGATGGCAATCGGAGGCATGTGGCATCGGACGCTCGTGTACTTCGGTCTGGCCGATGAGGACGAAGAGTACGACGACGATACCCTCACGGCACAACCGGATATCGAATCGACGTACAAGGAGCGGGCTAACGTGCGTAAGATCGAACGGAGCAGCCGCCGGCGCCAGTCCACGGATTTCGACGACATCTTTGCCGAGGACAACAGTTACCGTACTCAGCGCTCGTCTCCCGTTCGTCCCTTGGCTCCGGTGGCCGAGCAGGCTCCCACGCGCGTCCACCTGGTGATGCCGAAGAACTTCAACGACGCTCAGATCATCGCAGACAAGTTCAAGGGCGATATCCCGGTCATCCTGAACCTTCAGAGTTGCGAGACGGAGTTGGCCAAGCGTCTCATCGATTTCGCCAGTGGTCTGACCTACGCACTCGACGGTGGCATGCAGCGGGTGGCCGACAAGGTGTTCCTGCTCACTCCCAAGAACGTCGAGGTCTCGGCCGAAGAACGGCAGAGGCTCTTGGAGAAGGGCTTCTTCAACCAGTTCTAGGCGGCACCGGCAGGCGAACGGTCTGCGGCTGTCCGCCTCCGATCAACAGTTCGCCGGCCCAGCAAGGCAAAGTCGACCGTGAGGAACATGGTGATATGGGTACTACCGTTGGTGTAGTGGGAGCCGGCAACATGGGTTCGGCGTTGGTTCGTGGTTGGCTCCGCTCACCAGACCCCGGCCTCTCCCTTCTCGTCTATGACGTGGAGGAGGAGCGCGCTCAAGATCTGGCTTGCGTGGACTGCGTGACCGTCGCATCCTCCCTGGAGGATCTGGGGCGTCGGTCCCAATTCATAATCGTTGTCGTCAAGCCCAAGGTCACAGCGGGGGTGCTCGAAGCTCTCAGCTCGGTCCTTGACGAGGACAAGACCGTCATCTCGTCCGCGGCCGGTATAACGTTGGAGCAGATTCGCGCGGCCGCCGGACCCGAGCCGTTCATATTCCGGTTGATGCCCAATTTGGGCGTCGAGTTGGGGGAGGGAGTTCTTGCTCTCTCCACTGAACGGGGGACCCCGGACGACATCATCGACCAGGTACAGGCTCTGTTCGAGCCTCTGGGGGTGGTGGACATTCTCACCGAGGAGCTTTTCGACGCGGTGACGGCGGTTTCGGGCTCTTCGATCGCTTTTCTTGCCCTGGCATTGGAAGGTATGGAAGATGGGGCGGTGAGGGTCGGCATGCCCCGTGCCACGGCGAGGACTTTTGTCCGTCAAACCGCTTTGGCGGCAGCCCTACTTCTGCAGCGATATCCCGGCTCGGCCGCGGATATCAAAGATCAGGTGTCGTCGCCGGGTGGGACTACCATCGCCGGATTGGCCGTCCTTGAAGACAGGGGTGTCCGAGGAGCGTTCGTGCGCGCCATCGAAGAAGCCACTGAGAAGGGTCGCAGCCTGCGAGACACGGGCACACGTCCCGTGGTTGAATAGAGACAGACGAACACGGGCAGCCGCCCATGGATCGGTTACCCCAGGAAGGGAGAGCGAAGTGAAGGTCACGCCGCTCGATATCCGGCGTAAGGAGTTCAAGCGGGCCCTGCGCGGCTACGCCGACGAGGAAGTCGACGTGTTCCTCGATGACGTCGCCGACGAGTTTGAGCGCCTGTTCCAGGAGAATATGGAGCTTCAAGATCGTATCCAGAGACTGGACGAGCAGGTTGCCGGGCACACCCAACTCAAGAACGCCCTCGAGAAGACGTTGGTGTCGGCTCAACTCCAGGCCGATCAGGTGATTGCGAACTCGCGCAAAGAGGGCGAGCTCATATTGCGCGATGCTGAACTCAAGGCTCGCCACATAGTGAACGACTCCTACAGCGAGACACAGCGCGTCCAGCAGACGCTCGTGCAGTTGAAGCATCTGGAGGAGGACTTCCGCTTCAAGTTCCGGTCGCTGCTCGAGGGCCATCTGAAGCTGCTCAACGATGCGCCCATCACTCCGCCGCAGGCGAGCACACCTATGCCGGCCGCGGAAGTTCTGAGCCAGAACACGGTAGCCAGCGCACCCGAATTCGATGAACCCCCGCCCGCCGTCGCCGAGATCGCTGTCGCACCCGAGCCTGAGCCCGCCGCGGCCCCGCTAGGGGAGGCGGTGAGCCTCCAGAAGGAGTCGGGACTCGAGGAGATATCGTTGCTCGAGGAGACTGCACCGGTGGAGGAGATTGCGTCGGCCCCAGAGATCGCGCTCGCCGCGGAGACCGCCCCGGTCGCAGAGATTGCGCCGCCTCCGGGTGTTACGTATTTCCCGGAACTGCCGCCCCTCTCGGGGCCACCGGAGGAATTTATCTTCTCAGGGGACACTGCCACAGAGGAGACCGAGACCGGGACGGTGGTTGCCGAAGAGATCATGGCAACGAGTGTGCTCGTTGAGGCGAGTGCCGAGTCCTCCGACGAAGCCACCGCCGAGCTCCCGGTGGAGCCCTCAGGGGCGAAGGAGCCCGAGGAAGAGGAATTGCCGGAGCCTCAGGGTTTCTATTTTGGTAAGCAGGCGGGTGAGGAAGAGACTGGTCTCTTCTCGTCAGACACTCAGGTGAAGGACAAAAGCCGCGACTTCGAATGGTGACCGGGCTTGACCCCGCTCGTTCAGGTACCGGCTATACTTCGCTCTGACCATGGACTGCTCGTAGGAGTTCGCGTGAGCCCTTCGGCGCGACGCACAGCGGTGCGGGGCATGTACGGCGAGAGATTGAAGATCTCCCTGAACGCGCCGCCCGAAGACAACCGGGCCAACGCCGAGTTGTTGCTGGTTTTCGCGTCGTGGCTGGGGGTCCGTAAAGATTGTGTCCGACTGCACTCTGGGCATGGAAGCCGCGACAAGGTCGTCGCCTTTGTCGGTATCGAAGAGGCGGATTTGCGTGTGAAATTGACGGAGCTTGCGCAACGTGCTTGTGCCACCAAGGGAGAAGAACGCGATGGATCGTGAAACTCTAAGACAACGGCTGTTGCAGGAGCGGCAACGGTTGGAGTTGGAGCTCAGCGAACTCGACGCGGACCTTTCGGAGTCTCTGGAAGACTCGTCGGAAGAGAGCCCTTACGACCAGCACATGGCCGAGACCGCAGGCGTGACCCTGGACAGAGAGATCGATCTCAGCTTGGAAGAGAACACTATGGCCTCGATCGCGCAAATCGATCGCGCTCTCGCCAAGCTCGCCAATGGAAGTTATGGAACCTGCGATCGATGCGCCAAGGCCATTGGGGATGAGCGTCTCGATGCCGCGCCTTTCGCCACTCTCTGTATCGAATGCAAGCGCATCGAGGAGAGGAAACGCTGAGCGGGTGATCCACTCATGAAGTTCGGATGGGGCTCGCCTTCTTCCAAGCGTCGGACCATTGTCAAATGGTCCGTGCTGGTGGTCACCGTCGCGGTCGCGATTGTCATCGATCTTGTAACGAAGCACTTGGCTGAGCAGGATCTGGCCATGGGGGAGATACACAAGATCCTTCCATTCCTGGAACTGCAGCGGACGTCCAATCCAGGTGTTGCCTTTGGGCTCTTTGGGGGACGCACCGCGTTCATAATTCCCGCGAACGTCATCGCCTTGCTCGTCGTGCTCGCCTATGTCTGGCTGGAACGCCGGCCGATACTCGCCGGCATCAGTGGCGGCCTGATCGTCGGCGGCAGCCTGGGCAATCTCGCGCAACGCTTGAGCGGGGACGGGCGTGTCACCGACTTCCTCAAATTTCCCTCGTGGCCTAACTTCAACATGGCCGATGTATTTCTTGTGGTGGGCATTTGTGCGGTCGTGCTCGGCCTCATCATAGAGACGATACGTGTGTACAGAGCCGGTCACGAGGCGACTCCGCCATCGCGCTAGGCCGATCGATGTGAGCGAACATCGTCTTACCCTTCTCGTGGGAAGTGCGGACACGGGCAGCCGTTTGGACGCGTTTTTGGGGCGTCACGAAGATCTGGGGAGCCGAACGCACGTCGCCGGGTTCATCCGGGCCGGACTGGTGACGGTGGACGGGCTGGTGCGGCCAAAGAGCTTCCCCCTCGCCGAGGGGCAGATCGTCACGGTCGACGTGCCTGAGGAGGTAAGCCCCACGGTTCTGGCAGAGACTCTGCACATTTCCATCCTTTTCGAAGACGAGTGGCTTATGGTGGTGGACAAGCCGGCTGGCATGCCCGTTCATCCGTCGCGGGGTCATGCGTCCGGGACGCTCGTCAACGCCCTCGTGGGTCACGGCGCCGCGGGCGGGGAGGAGTTCCGCCCGGGTGTCGTGCACCGTCTGGACAAGGACACAACGGGTCTGCTGGTGGTGGCGAAATCAGTGGAGGTGCATCGACGGCTTACGGCTCTCATGCGCAGCCGTCTCGTGGATCGGCGCTATCTCGCCCTGGTCCATGGCTCCTTCGCGGTCGAGAGCGGCACGATCGAGGCCCCAATCGGACGGGACCCGGCTCGCAGGAAGTCGATGACGGTCGGAGGCATGGCCGCTCGAGACGCGGTGACTCACTTCAAGGTCCTCGATCGGCTGGGCGACTATTCGCTCGTGGAGGCCAGGCTGGAGACGGGGCGCACGCATCAGATACGGGTCCATTTCCTCGCCATCGGCCACCCGGTGGCCGGAGACCCTGTCTATGCCCGACGCGATTCGTTGAAGGTGGGCAGGCAGTTTCTCCACAGCTACCGGCTCGCGTTCGTTCACCCCATGACTGGGGAAGAGATCTGCATAGAAGCCCCTCTACCGGCAGACCTGGCCGGAGTCGTGGAGCGGCTCCGCGGCGAATGCTCAGGTTGAGGACGTCATCTGGCTGTGGTTGCCCTTAGCGACGAACAGCCTGCCCTCGTCCTCGCAGATTGGCGAGATAAGCCACGCCGCCCCGACTTTCCTCCCCAGGCGACGTCGTACGGAATGCACCCTTCGTCTCACCGTTCCGAGATGCCGCGGCCTACTCGGCCCCTGCCCCAAAGGGCGAGAAAGCCATCCTTATATCTGCTAATGCGGCTGTCCTCGGCGGCCGATAAGGCCTGGTGCATCATGATGGGGCGGTTGTCAAAAGGACAGGGCACGTTGGGGGTTCAGGAGAAGTGCATGCAGCTGACCATGGAGAAGGGCGGGCGACGCGGCGGTGCGGCGAGGCCGGGCTCGTAGACTTGATCGATTTTTCCCCCGTAGCTGCCGTTGTGTGGCGAGGGCGAAGCATCATCCGGGCCAACGCTGCCTTCGCAACTATGTTCGGCCTTGTTTCGCCCGATGAGGTCAACGGCCGGCCGATCGGGGACTTCTTGCGTCAGGGCGGCAGGGTTCTCAGACCCGGAGAGGAGATACGCACCACCGGCACCAAAGCGGATGGAACCCGTTTTGCCCTGAGTTTAAGCCGCTCTCGCGTTGAAGCGCCCGACGGGGTGGCCCACCTTGCATGTTGTCGGGATCTCACCGAATCCCATCGAGCCGAAGAGTCGCTCAGACGGACCCAGTTTTCCGTGGACCACGCACCTGACCTGGTGTACTGGGCGGACAACGACGCGCGACTGATCGATGCCAGCGTTGTCACCTGTCAGCGCCTCGGGTATACGAAGACGGAGCTTCTGGGTCTGAGTCTATTCGACCTCACGGTCGGTCTCGAGCCGGCGGAATGGCCTCGCATTTGGGAGTCTGCCAAGAGAGGCAGCTATGAGGTCGAACGAAGCCTGAGAACCAAGTCGGGCTCGACGTTCCCCGTTGCCATCAAAGTGAGTCATATGGAACTCGAGGGCCGTGAGTATCACTGCATATTTGCTCGCGACATTGCGGACCGACTTCAAACCGAGGCGAGGATCAGACACCTTTCGTCGTTTCCTGAGTCCAACGCGGTCCCAGTACTCGAGTTCGCCCTAAACGGCGACGTACTCTACGCAAATCCGGCGGCAATGCGAGAGGTCGGAGACTTGGGTCTCAACGGAGTGCAGGATTTTCTGCCCTTGGATGCGGAGGAACTCCGGAAGATAGTGCATCGGGGCGGCAATCAGAACTTCTGCCGTGAGGTGAGATTGGGACACAAGATCTTCGAGGAGACAATCAGCTATCTTGCCGATTTCGAGACGATAAGGGTCTCCGCCGCGGACGCCACCCAGAGAAAGCTCGTGGAGGAGGAACTGCTCCTCACCCAGATCTCAGTGGACAAGGCCGCAGATCTCATCCACTGGCTGGACAAAGATGGGCGCATCCTTTACGTGAGCGACGCGAGTTGTCGGCGACACGGCTATTCCCGTGAAGAGTTGCTCGGCATGACGATATTCGACCTCGACCCCAACGAGACTCCCGAGACGTGGGCCTGCAGCTGGGGCGATTGGAAGAAGAGCGGGTCAGCCACGTTCGAATCGGCACACCGGACCAAGACCGGCGAACTCTTTCCGGTCGAGGTCGTGATCAACTACGTTACGCACAACGGAAAGGAATACAACTTCGCCTTCGCCCGCGACATCAGCGATCGCAAGGCCACGGAGCGTTCCCTGAGGCTGATGGGTTTCTCGGTGGACCATGCCGGCGACATGGTCGCCTGGATGGATCGAGAAGGGCGGTTCGTGTATGTGAACGACACTCTCTGCCGCAGGATGGGCTTCGTCCGCGAGGAGCTCCTCGGCATGTCGGTCAGAGACATCGACGATGCTGCGGCGGCCACGTGGGAAGCGGATTGGGAGATCCTGAAAGCGTCGGGGTCGAGTACTATCGAGAGGTTCAACCAGACCAAATCAGGCGAGATCTTCCCAGTGGAGATCAACGCGAACTACGTCTGTTACGAGGGCCAGGAGTACAACTTCTCCTTCGTGCGGGACGTGTCGTACCGCAAGCGCCAAGACGAGAAACTTCGCAGGGCACAGAAGAACACCGAGGCTACGAACCGAGAACTCGAGTTGGCCATAGCGCGGGCAAACCAGCTTACGCTGGAAGCCCAGATGGCGAGTGCGGCCAAAAGCGAATTCGTGGCGAATATCAGCCACGAGATTCGTACGCCCATGAACGGCGTCATCGGAATGACCAACCTTATACTGGGTACGGAGCTCACCCCGGAGCAACGTGACTACGCTGAGACCGTCCGCAAGAGCGCGGAGTCCCTGCTCTCCATCGTCAACGACGTACTCGACTTCTCAAAGATCGAGGCCGGTAAGCTCGAGGTGGAGAATCTCGACTTCGACCTGCGTACCGCTCTGGAGGACATGGGCGATCTCCTCGCTATGCGCGCTCAGGAGAAGGGCTTGGAATTTACGATGATGGTGGAGCCGGAGGTCCCCTCGCTGCTCAACGGCGATCCCGGGCGCTTGCGCCAAGTCATTACGAACCTGGTGGGCAATGCCATCAAGTTCACGGAGTGGGGGGAGATCGCGGTCCGGGTTTCTCTGGAGGAGAACCACGGTGACTCCACCATGCTCCGCTTTGAAGTGCGCGACACCGGCATCGGGATAGCGGAGGATAAGCTTGAGCTACTTTTCGAGCCCTTCACCCAAGCCGACGCCTCGATGACCAGGCGCTTCGGCGGGACGGGGCTGGGTCTCTCGATATCCAAGCGCCTGACCGAACTCATGCACGGGCGGATCGGGGCGATCAGTACGGTGGGCGAGGGTTCCACTTTCTGGTTCACCGCTCGAGTCGGTAAGCAGGTGGGCGTGGCCGGCGGGGTCGCCCGGGTGGGGGAAGAGACACTTCCCGAAACCATCGAGGGCGTGCGAGTGCTCACGGTCGATGACAACGAGACGAACCGCCGGGTGGTGGCCGCAATGCTGGACCCCTGGGGCACGCGTCACGTGGAATTGGACGGAGCACGTGAGGCTTTGGCCGTGCTAAGGAAGGCCGCTCACAACGGCGATCCCTACCTTCTCGCAATCCTGGACATGCAGATGCCGGGCATCGACGGCGAGGCTCTGGGCGCAATGATCCGACAGGATCCCAGCCTCCATCGGACCGCTCTTGTGATGATGACGTCCGTGGGGTCGAGAGGCGACGCGGTCCGGCTGCAGAAACTGGGGTTCTCTGCCTATCTCACCAAACCTGTGAAGCAGTCGCAGTTGCACGACTGTTTGGTTACCGTCCTCAACCGGAGTGCCGACGAAACTAGGGGCGGAACGGAGGGCATCGTCACCCGCCACAGCCTCGCCGACCAGGCGAAGCGGCGCAGGCGCATCCTCGTGGCCGAAGACAACCTTGTGAACCAGAGAGTCGCCGTCGCGATCCTCCAACAGCTGGGATACCGTGCGGACGTCGTGGGCACCGGCACGGAAGCATTGGCGGCCTTGACGAAACGTTCATACGATCTCGTACTCATGGATATCCAGATGCCGGATATGGACGGTCTCGAGGCCACAACGCGCATACGGGGCAAGGACTCGCATGTGCTCAATCCTGGCATTCCGATAGTGGCCTTGACGGCACACGCGATGACCGGTGACAGAGAGCGCTGCCTCGCGGTCGGCATGGATGACTATCTGTGCAAGCCGCTTGAGGCCGAGGAGCTGCAGATCGTCGTGGAACGTTGGACGCCCACGGGCCGCCACGCCGGCGGATCCGGCTTTCGGGAAGAATGCTTTGCGGGGGGCGCGCGGCGCAAGACCAGCGCAGCGGCGCTCCACAAGCCTTTCGATCCCGACATTCTCCGCGGCATGCTCGGAAACGACGCGGAGCTGGCACGCGAGATCATCGCCGAGTTTCTCGTCGACGCAAGGCAACAGATAGACACCCTACACAAGGCCGTTCCGCTTGAGTCCGCTGAGCGGGTGCGTCGGCAGGCTCACACACTCAAAGGCGCAGCCGCGGCAGTGGGCGCTCTTGCACTGCAGCGAGAGGCGGCTCTTTTGGAGGAAGAAGCTTGTTCGGCGAACCAAGAGGACTTTACGGGCCTGGGAGAACGGCTGAGTGCCATCGACAGCGCTTTTGCCGGCTTTGCTGAGGCCGTGGAACGCGACTCCGGCACGAAGGCGCGAGCATGAGGGTCCTTATCGCGGAGGACAACTCTACCTCGCGCCTTCTCCTGCAAAAGAGCCTGGAGAAGTGGGGCTATGAGGTCACGGCAGCGTGTGACGGTCACGAGGCCTGGCAGATCGTCGGCAGCGACGATGGGCCGTTGCTTCTCATTCTCGATTGGGAGATGCCGGGAATGGATGGCGTCGACGTCTGTCGAAGGTTGCGCGCCCGGAAGAGCGACCGGCAGGTTTACGTGATCTTGCTCACCGCCCGGAGCAGCAAGCACGATGTCGTCGCGGGGCTGGAAGCGGGAGCCAATGATTACGTGGGAAAGCCCTTCGACCCGGATGAACTGCGCGCCCGAGTGCAGGTGGGGAGGCGTTTCGTCGAGCTGCATGACGAACTTCTGGAGACTCAGCGCGCGCTGGAGCATCAGGCCCGCACCGACGCGCTCACGAAGATGATGAACCGGCGCGCGATCCTACGCAGACTGCGCGACGAAATGTCGGCCCTCAGCGAAGACGAACGTCCCCTGAGCGTGGCGATCCTCGACATCGATCACTTTAAACGGGTCAATGACAAATACGGTCACATCGCGGGTGACGCTGTGTTGTGTGAAGTGGCGCGGAGGGTGCAACAAGGCGTCCGTCCCGGCGACGTGCTGGGGCGATTCGGCGGGGAGGAATTCCTGGTCCTCATGCCCGGCGCCGCGGAAGGCGAAGCCCGAGCGATCCTGGAGCGCGTCCGCAAGAATATCGAGAGCAGTCCGGTCTGGTACGAGGACCGGGAGGTTCACGTCACCCTGAGCCTCGGGGGAACCGGTGTGGCGCCGGACGAGTTCGTGGATGAAATTCTCGTCCGAGCGGATAAGGCTTTGTATCGCGCAAAGGGGTCCGGCAGAAATCGCGTGGAAATGGGCGGTATTGGGGATTAAAGCTAATGGCCGCCGCCGCCGATAGGGGCTGTAAGCGACCAAATCCGAGGTGTAACTGTTGGGACGTCCGAGTTTTCCAGAGGCTTCCATTCTTGTCATAGACGACGAGCTGAGCATCGTCCGGTTGTTGAGCCGGGCGCTGAACGAAGCCGGATATCCAACAGTGCAGGGTTTCACCGACCCTGCGGAAGTGCCGGCCTACCTCGATCGTGTAACCCCGGACCTCATGGTGCTGGATCTTTGCATGCCGGGTATGGATGGATTCGAGGTCCTGCAGGACCTCAGTAGGCGCCTGCCCCAGGATACTTTTCTTCCGGTTCTCGTGGTGAGCGGGATGGACGACCTCGAGTCAAAGATGCGCGCGATGCGGGCCGGTGCCAAGGACTTTCTGGCCAAGCCCATCAACGTGCAGGAATTTCTCGTGCACGTCTACTCGCTTCTGGACACCCGGTTCCTGAGCCTGCGCCTGAACGAGACCCGCAGCGCCCTCCAAGGACTCGTGCAGCGCAAGACTCTAGAGTTGCGGCAGGCCCACCTGGAGACGCTCGAACGTTTGGGACGGGTCGCTGAGATCCGAGATGACGTCACCGGACAGCACACCAGCAGGGTCGGTCGGTTGAGTGCCCTCATCGCCCAAGAACTGCATCTGCCTCAGGAAGAAGTGGAGCTCATTCTGCGCGCGGCGCCGCTGCACGATGTCGGGAAGATAGCGATAGCGGATCAGGTGCTTCTCAAGAATGGCAGTTTCGAGCCCGAGGAACGGGAGATGATGCGCGAGCACGTTCTACTGGGAGCCGAGCTCCTCAGTGGAGGCAAATCGGAGATCATGCAGACCGCCGAACAGATCGCTCTCTGCCATCACGAGAGATGGGACGGCCAGGGATATCCCCGCGGCCTCTGCCGCGAAGAGATACCGTTGCTCGCGCGCATCGTCGCCGTCGCGGATACTTTCGATGCACTCACGCACGTGCGTCCGTACAAAGAAGCCTGGACCGTTCCCGAAGCCGTGGGCGAGATCGAGCGTGAGCGCGGTTGGCAGTTCGACCCCGACGTAGTCGACGCTCTCGTGCGAGTCCAACGGCAGGAGCGGGCTCTGGAGCCGGACCAAGAGATCCAGACCAGTCGTCTGACCGGCTAGGCCGGGCGCGACCGCCGGGGCCGGTTCTCTTCGCCCGTTTCTGTCTTGGGCATCCGGCCTCCCGCGTTTTAGGGCCCCGTGCGTCTCCACGAAACATCGTCACAAGCGCGGTTGAACTGGGATGAGCACGGCCGTCCCGACGTCTCGAGGCATCCGGGCTACGTGTTAGACTTCAGAAACTTTGGCTGAGCAAACAGAGATACGGACATCCGCCGGAGCGCGCTTTCCCGCCGTGGCGTTCTTCGATCTGGACGGCACTCTGGTGATCGGGCAGACCCAGGTGCTGCTGGTCAGGTTTCTCCGCAGCCGCAGAATCATAAGTCTGGCTTTCGTTGTGGGCACAGGCCTGTGGTTTCTGGCCTACAAGGTCGGATTGGTCCGGGTGACCCAGGAGTCCCGCGCCAAGGGCGCGCTCGTGCTGCGTGGGCTCGAAGTGGCAAGGATGCCGGCTTTGATGGCGATGTTCGCGGAGGAGATCATGATGCCCAGGCTCCACCCGGCGGCGTCGGCCGCCTTGCGGGAGCACCAGGCCAAGGGCGACAGGGTAGTGGTTCTTTCGGCCGCGCTCGATCCGGTTGTGAAAGCGCTCTGCGACAAGCTGGCTGTGGCCGACTATGTGGGCGCCCCTTGTGAGATCGCCGGCGGGCGTTATAGCGGCAGGCTCTCCGGGTTGACGCCGTACGGCGCCTTGAAGGCGGAGATTGCCGCAAACCTGATGACTCAGTGGGGCGTGGAACCGGCTGCTTGCTGGGCATACGCCGATCACATCACCGATCTGCCCTTGTTGCGCTCTGTGGGGCATCCCGTGGCCGTTCATCCCAAGCCGGGCCTGCTCCAAGCCGCCAAGGCTTCGGGCTGGACCGTGCTCCCCTGATATCTCACCACCACGTATCAAGGAGGACCTCGAAGTGGCAGACACGTTTCCCGACAGCCTGTACCAAGACAAGGACATTGACGAGCTTTCGATCGCAGCCATCCGAGCGCTCGCCATCGATGGCGTCCAGAAAGCGAGCTCTGGACACCCGGGTATGCCTCTGGGGGCGGCGCCGATGGCGCACGTCCTGTGGACACGGCATCTCAAGTTCGACTCCGCCGATCCGGCCTGGCCGGATCGGGACCGTTTCATCCTCAGCGCCGGCCATGGTTCGATGCTGCTTTACGCGCTGCTCCACCTGTCGGGCTACGGTCTGCGCATTGAGGAGTTGGAGGACTTCCGACAGTGGGGGAGCCGCACGCCGGGACACCCCGAGTATCGTCACACGCCCGGCGTGGAGACGACCACCGGGCCGCTGGGGGCGGGGTTCTCCAATGGCGTGGGTATGGCTATCGCCGAAGCGTTTTTGGGGGCGACGTTCAACCGACCCGGTCACACTCTGGTCGACCACTTTACATATGGGATCGTGGGGGATGGCGATCTCATGGAGGGTATCAGCGCGGAAGCTGCCTCGCTCGCGGGACATCTGGGTTTGGGCAAGCTGATTTACTTGTACGATGACAATCAGATTTCCATAGAGGGTTGTACGGACATTGCCTTTACGGAAGACGTGGGCAAGAGGTTCGAGGCTTACAACTGGCAGGTGCTTACGGTCGAGAATGGCAACGACCACACCGCCATCGACTTCGCCATTTCCGAGGCGCGCGCGCAGGCGGCGCGCCCCTCTCTCATCAAGGTCCGAACCACCATCGGTTATGGGAGTCCGGGAAAAGCAGGAAGCGCGGAGTGCCACGGCTCGCCGCTGGGTGCCGAAGAAGTCAAACTCACCAAGGAAGCGCTCGGCTGGCCGGGCGACCTGTCCTTTGCCGTCCCGCGGAGGGTGCACGACCACTATGAT
Source organism: uncultured Actinomycetes bacterium (assembly GCA_963775295.1). Lineage (GTDB taxonomy): Bacteria > Actinomycetota > Thermoleophilia > RBG-16-64-13 > RBG-16-64-13 > JAMDEO01. The sequence goes on along the minus strand of CAVZIK010000006.1, from coordinate 2,697,885 downwards.
GCTGTGGCCGAGAAGGGAAAGACCAGGCGGGCGGGGTGGATCGCGCTCCTGGACAGCTATGAGAAGGCCTACCCGGAGCAGGCCGCTCTGTGGAAGAGTGCCATGGCCGGCAAGCTACCGGATGGTTGGGAACAGAAGCTTCCAGTGTTCGCCGCCGGTGAGAAGATCGCCACTCGGTCGGCTTCGGGCAAGGTCCTCAATGCCGTGGCTCCGGCGCTGCCGACCCTGCTGGGCGGTTCGGCGGACCTGGCTCCCTCAAATAACACCTATCTCTCCGGGATGGGCGACTTTCAGGCCGACAACCCTGGCGGCCGCAACCTCCGCTACGGGGTTCGCGAGCACGCCATGGGGGGCATCCTCAACGGCCTCGCGGTCCACGGCGGAGTCGTCCCCTACGGAGGGACCTTCTTCATCTTCTCCGACTACATGAGGCCCGCCATCCGCTTGGCGGCGCTCTCGCGCATCCCCGTCACGTATGTCTTCACCCACGACAGTATCGGTCTGGGGGAGGACGGCCCCACACATCAGCCCATCGAACAACTGGCTTCACTCCGGGCGATGCCCAATCTCACCGTGATCCGGCCCACTGACGCCAATGAGACCGTTCTGGCCTGGCGTGTGGCGCTGGAACGGAAAGACGGACCCACCGCCCTGGTGCTCACACGACAGAACCTTCCCGTGCTCGATCGGACGGTACTCGGGGCCGCCGAGGGTCTCCTCCGCGGTGGCTACGTAGTATCCGACCCGGCGATCCGGGTCGAGCCCGACGTGATCCTCATTGGGACGGGGTCCGAGGTCGAGATCGCACTGGAAGCAGACGCACTGCTGGGGGCGGAGGGAGTGACGGCTCGAGTCGTGGCTCTTCCCTGCTGGGAACTGTTCGATGCCCAAGACCAGGAATATCGGGATAGCGTGCTTCCTCCGAGGATAAAGGCTCGTGTGGCCGTCGAGGCGGGTTCGTCTTTCGGCTGGGAGCGGTATATAGGAGATGAAGGCGTCATCGTCGCCATCGATCACTTTGGGGCTTCGGCGCCGGCAGGAGTGCTTTATCGGGAATTTGGCATAACCGCAGAGAATGTCAAGAAGCGCGCATTAGGACTAGTCCGGCCTGGGTGATCGAGCGGTCTCCGGGCGGAATGGAGGCAGAAGTGCAAGACAATCCGCTGGCGAGGCTCATAGACTTCGGGCAGAGCGTCTGGTGCGATGACATAGGCAGGGAACTGCTCAACACAGGCGGATTGGAGGCCCTCATCCAGCGGGATGGGATTCGGGGGCTTACTTCCAACCCAACCATCTTCTACAAGGCCATCACGGGTGGTTCCGCATACGATGAGGAGATCGACCGGCTGGTCTCCGCCGGTGCGTCGGCTTCCGAGATGCTGGAATCCTTGATGTTGGCCGATATCGTATTGGCGGCGAAGCAGCTTCGACCGGTCTACGAGGTCACGGCGTCGCTCGACGGTTGGGTTAGCATCGAGGTGGCGCCCTCTCTCGCCTACGACACTCAGGGCACAGTGGCCGAGGTGAAAAGGGTCAGAGGGCTGATTGAAGAACCCAATGTCCTCGTCAAGGTTCCCGGCACCTTGGAAGGGGTTGCGGCCATCAGGGATCTGGTCAGTCTGGGTTACTCGATCAACGTTACCCTGATCTTCTCGCTCCAGCGATACGGCCAGGTCATCGAAGCTTACCTCTCAGGTCTGGAAGCCCTGCTATCCAGGCGCGATTCGGGAGAGTCGGTCCCCGCGCTCAGTGAGGTCCACGGAGTCGCCAGCTTTTTCGTCAGCCGCATCGACACGAACGTGGACAAACGTCTCGATTTCTTGGCTGCCCAGGCCCTGGGGTCGGGCAAAGGCTCCGCTCAGTTTGAAGCCCTGCGCGGCAGGGCCGCGGTCGCCAGCGCGAAAGCCGCGTATCGACTGTTCAGGGATAAATTCGCCGGTCCCAGGTGGGAAGCCCTGCGCGCGAAAGGCGCAAATCTGCAGCGACCGCTTTGGGCGAGTACCAGCACCAAAGACAAGCGTTACAGCGACATTCTGTACGTGCAGGAACTCATCGGCGCCGATACTGTGAACACCATGCCGCTCTCGACAATGGACGCTTATCGCGATCACGGCCGGCCCGCGGAGACGATCACGGCGGGAGTCGACGAGGCACTGGGCCAGCTGGCCACCCTCGGGACAATCGGTGTCAGTATGGCCGAGGTGACCGCGCAGTTGGAAACCGAAGGGGTTAAGGCGTTCTTCGGCTCGTTTGAGGCCTTGCTCGCAGCGCTCGAGGAGAAACGTACCTCCCGGCTCGGGTCGGCGGCCAATGGCTGATACGTTTCCCCCAAACCCGTTCGCGACCGGTCTCCCAGTCGTACGGATCCCCGAGCCCTCGACAATGGTTATCTTCGGGGCCACCGGCGACCTCACCCGACGCAAGCTCCTCCCGTCGCTGTACGTCATGCACCAGGAGGGCGTGCTGCCTCAAGGGTTCTCGCTTGTCGGCTTTGCTCGTCGCCCGTGGGACGACGCCACCTTCCGCGACTACTTCCGCGGCGCCCTCACCGAAAGCCTCGGCGAGGAGCCCGAGCCCGAGATGTGGGCCAGTTTCGCCCAAATGTTGTTCTTTGCGTCCGGGGAGTTCGACGAGTCGGGGGCCTACTCCGCCTTGGCGGGCCGGCTGAAGGCGATCGACACCGAACGCGCGAAGACGGGCAATCGTCTCTTCTATCTCGCCGCTCCTCCCAGCGCGTACCCTCTAATAATCAAAGGCCTCGGCGAGGCTGATCTAGCCGGCGACAAGGCGGAGTGGGCGAGAGGACCGTCTCCGGGCTGGTCCCGGATCATAGTTGAGAAGCCTTTCGGACACGATCACGACTCAGCCGTCGAATTGAGCGGGCAACTTCGGCGCTGGTTCCGGGAAGACCAGATCTTTCGCATCGACCACTACCTGGGCAAGGAGACGGTTCAGAACATCCTGGTGTTCCGTCTCGCCAACGGCATCTTCGAGCCGGTGTGGAACCGGCAGTGGGTGGATCACGTACAGATCACCGTGGCCGAGGACCAGGGTGTGGGCACGCGCGGCGCATACTTCGAAGAAACCGGTCAGACCCGCGACATGGTCCAGAACCACGTCCTTCAGCTACTCGCGCTCGTAGCTATGGAACCGCCGACTTCGTTCGCTGCCGATGCCGTTCGGGACGAGCGGGCAAAGGTCCTCAACGCTCTCAAGCCCCTGAACCCGGGTCGAGCTGGTTTGGACACGGTGCGGGCGCAGTACGCCGCCGGCTTCGTTGGGGGCGAGAGGGTATCTGGCTATCGGGAGGAGGCAGGGGTGGCTCCCGACTCCAATATCGAGACATTCGTCGCCCTGAAGACCTTTATCGACAACTGGCGCTGGGCGGGAGTGCCTTTCTACCTAAGGGCGGGGAAGCGTCTGGCAAAAAGGGCCACCGAGATAGCCATCCAGTTCAAGCGTCCGCCCATCCTGCTGCTGGGAGGTCATCCCTCGCGCGAGCCCGAGGCCAACGTACTTGCCATGAACATCCAACCCGATGAGGGTATCAGCCTCAAGATCGGTTCTAAGTTGCCCGGGCCGAGACTCGATATCCGTCCGGTACATATGGATTTCCGTTACGGTTCCTCCTTCGGCCGCCGGTCACCCGAAGCATACGAGCGGCTCCTTCTGGACAGTCTTCTGGGGGATGCCACGCTTTTCAGTCGAGAGGACAGTGTCGACGCGGCTTGGCGGTTCGTCGATCCTCTCTTGAAGTACTGGGCCGGCGACAACGGGGCGCCCCTGCCCCTCTATGCCTCCGGGAGCTGGGGTCCGGAGGAGTCGGTTGAGCTAATGGCGGCGGACGGGCGCAGATGGAGGCGGCTGTGAGCCGGCAGCACGAGAGCGTTGAGCCCGGTCAACCGCGCGAGGAGCGCCACTGGCGACTCGGGCGCGGCCGTATCGTGCCGCTGGGCGAGGCGGACGGAGAATTGCGTCGAGCCTGGGCGGCCATCGACGAAGATTCTCGCGAAGCCGACGGCGAGGGGATGCTTCGCCTGCGCGAAGTCAACCTAGTCGCGGTTACCGGCGATCGGGACTGCGAGCAGGCAAGAGTAACGGCCGCGCTAACGGCTAGGGAGCACCCCGGGCGGGTCATCGTGGTTGCGCCCGGCGGTACGGGTTCGTCGGCGTCCATTGCCACCGGCTGTCTCATCGATGAATTCTCCAAGCGCCGGGTGTGCTCGGAGGAGGTCGTCATCCAGGGGGCGCAGGGGGAGGAGGAGCAGTTGCGGGCTGCAATCCTGCAGTTGCTCGTCCCCGACGTGCCCGTCGTCGGCTGGTTTACGGGCGAGCTTAGTGACGCCGCGGAGAGTCTGCCTTGGCTGGCGGACGTTTCCGATCTGTTGGTGACCGATCTCGCTCTTGCCCTCGACCCTAGAACTTCACTCAGAGTGCTGGCGGACCTCGTCGCCGAGCAGCCCGACCTTTTTCTGCATGATCTGGAGTGGCTGCGGATCACCCCTTGGAGACAATTGACGGCTGAACTCTTCGATCGACCGGAACGGCGCCTGCTGATTCCCGAGATCGAGCGGGTCGAGGTGAGGCACCAGGCCGCCCCAATGGAGGCGCTGCTGTTCGCGGCTTGGTTCGGGTTCCGATTGGGCATGACCGTCGGAGGCGCTGAGTGGGTGGGCGATCGGCCTGCAGGCTCGCTCAGGATGACCCATCCCGGGCTTAAGCCACTCGATGTGAACGTCCGCGAAGAACCGGAGGCGGCGGGGCGCGCCGACGGCCTCGTCGAGGTGAGGGTCCACTTGGCCGCGGAACTGGATGGAGGCGCAGGGGGAGAGGGCGAGTGCGCAGGGCGGGCCATCGCCATCAGCCGGCTGCCTCACGCCTTGGTCTGCCGCTGCGGAACCGGCGAGGTCTTTGACGAAGCTATCTTGAAATCATCGGGGATCCCCGAGCAGGACGATGATCGGCTGCTATCACTGGTGATCGACACGCTGGGGCAGGAATGGGGCCTAAAGGAGATCCTGAACACGGCTCTGCAACTTTCGCTGGCACCGGGTTTTCCGGCATGATCCACGTCGTATCCGACGCTGAGACGGTTGCCGCGGCGGGTGCTCGACTTGTCGCAGCCGTGCTGTGCGGTCGCGCCCGGCAGACTGACGCGGATTTGTCGGTCGCCCTCAGTGGGGGAACCACACCCCGAAGACTTTACGAACTTCTGGCGACGGAGGCGGGAGAGAAGGTCCCATGGGAGAGGGTCACCCTCTTCTGGGGCGACGAGCGCTGTGTCCCGCCCAAGGACATGAGGAGCAACTACGGCATGGTGGCTCGCACCGGCCTTCTGGGCCGATCCTTGGCCGGGATCCACCGCATGCCGGGTGAGTGGCCTCCTGAGGAGGGCGCCGCTCGTTACGAGGACGAACTCAGGCAGATCTTCCCAGCGAGGGATCTCCCGCGGTTCGATCTGGTCCTTCTGGGTCTTGGCGGGGACGGGCACGTCGCCTCGGTCTTCCCCGGGTCGCCGGGCCGGACCGATCGGGAACACTGGGTATTACCCACCGAGGTTTACGACGGCACCCGCCGGCTAACCCTCACGCTCCCTGTCCTGGCGGCGGCACGCAGCCTCCTCGTTCTGGTGGCGGGGGAAGCCAAGGCGGAAGCGGTGCGGCAGGTCCTCTCCGAAGGTGAGAATGCAGGCGATCAACCCCCACCCGCGCGGCTGCTTCTGGACATGGTGACAATCGACAAGAAAGCGGGTTGGGAACGGCCGTCGGTCTCCTGGGTGCTGGATAGGGCGGCGGCTTCCCTTCTACCGGCGCGCGGGCCGCACCTTGACGACGACGCGGCGCATCGGTAGGGTACCGTCTGACATGGCCGGCGTTGCTCTTGTCACCGGCGTCCCGAGTCCATGAAAGGCTGGTGAGGATCGTGGCGGAAGAAAGCGCGGACCGGGGTCGTAAGACCAAGGTCCTCTTGGACGGCGACCAGATGAGCCGGACCCTTGCCCGCATGACCCACGAGATCGCCGAGCAGGCGCCCGACCTTCGCGAACTGGCTCTGGTTGGGATCCAGCGCCGAGGGGTGGAGATCGCGGCGCGCCTCGCAGGGCTGTTTCGCTCCTTTTACGACGTCGACCCGGCCACCGGGGCCATAGACATCACCTTCTACCGGGACGATCTGGAAACCCGTACGGGGCCTCAGTATCTGCAACCCATCGTCCATTCGACCGAGCTGTCGTTCGACGTCAACGGCAAGACGATCGTATTGGTAGACGACGTCCTCTACACCGGCAGGACCATCCGGGCCGCTATTGACGCTCTTTTCGACTACGGTCGTCCGCTTTCGGTGCGCCTCGCCGTTCTGGTGGACAGGGGCCATCGCGACCTTCCCATCCGCCCGGATTTCGTGGGCAAGAACGTTCCCACCAGCCGCAACGAGCAGGTGGTCGTCCGCCTGGTGGAGACGGACGGCCTCGATGAGGTCGTCATCGAGGACTGAGCGCGGGAGCCCTGCCTTTCCTGTCGCTGAGGAGAACCCATAGCTGCTTTTGACTCCATAACCTATTGTGTGCCCGTCGCGGCAGCCGCTCGACTACTCAAGGGACGCGCGTGATCGCGGAGCGCCTCATCGCCGCTATCTTGGAGGGCGACGCGTCGGAGGCCGTGCGCCAGGCTGGGATCCTCGCCGGGGCGGGAGCGAATGCCGAGCAGATCATCGTCGATGGCATCGAGGCCGCCATGGTCCAACTGGATACCAAATGTACTGCCGAGGACTTCGATCTCCTGGAAATCATGCTATCCGGCAGGGCGGTGAACGAGGTGATGAAGTTCCTCTATCCCGCAGGGGCCGCTGATGCGGGCGCCAAGGGAACGGTCGTGATAGTCACTCCCGAAGGGGACGTCCACGATCTGGGCAAGAACATTTTCAAGATGATCCTCGTCGGCAACGGTTATCGCGTGGTCGATTGCGGCAAGGACTGTCCGGTAGACAGGCTTATCGACGCTGTCGAGCGAGAGCGCCCGATCGCTGTGGGAATCAGCGGCCTGCTAACCACGGTCATTCCTCAAGTAAGGAGTATCAGAGGCCTGCTTGCGGACCGGGGATTGCGTGAAGTCAGGGTACTAGCCGGGGGCGCGGCGCTCAAACAGTCGTCGGCCGACGCGCTGAACGTCGATTTCGTTGCCGATTCGGCGTTCGACGGGGTCCACTTTCTCAAGGAGATGGCGAGAGCTGAAAGATGAACAGCCTTGAGCGCATAGTTGCCGCAGTCGATTTCCGAAAGACGGACCGCGTGCCGGTGGTGGCTCAGGTCTTTGCGCATGCCGCGACACTCGCAGGCGAACCTTTGGGCGACTATGTGAGAGACGGTGAGAAGCTGGCGCGCTGCCAACTGGAGGCGCTCTCTCGGTATGGGTACGACGCGGTGTTCTCCGTGATGGATTTGGGGGTGGAGACTGAGGCGGCCGGCTCGGTCTTGCGCCATCGTCCCGACCAGTATCCGGTGGTGGAGCGATACGCTCTCCACGACGACTTCGAGACGAGCACGCTCGCGATTCCGGAGCCGGAGCGTGACGGCCGCATGCCGGAAATGCTGAAGGCTCTGCGTTTCCTCAGACGCGAACTCGGGGACGAGGTACTCGTAGTAGGCTGCGTCGCGGGTCCGTTCACCCTCACGACCCAGCTACTGGGCGCCGAGAAGGCCCTTTTCATGGCCATTGATGACTTTCCCCGTTTGGAGCAGGTAATGGACTACGCGACGGAGGTAGTTATTCGCTTCGGAGAGGCTCAGCTACGGGCCGGTGCTCATCTGCCCCTCGTATTCGATCCCTCTGCGTCCCCGGCGATGATTCCTCCGAGGATCTTCCGAGAGTTCGAGCTGCCTCGGCTCAAGCGGGTCTTTGGGGCTTTCGCCGCCGCCGGCGCGACAACCGGCTGGCTGCATATCGCCGGTCCCGCGAAACCGATCCTTCCCTTTTATCCTCAGGCAGGTGCTGGGATCGCCAACTTCGATTACTGCATTAGCGCGGAGGAAGCGCAGAGCCAACTTCCGACCACTTGTCTGGACGGGAATATCAGATCGTTGGCCTTTGTGGATTCCACGTCCGCCTGCATCGGTGCTTCAGCCGACGCCCTCGTGCAGGCTTTCGGCGATCGCGGTGGCTTCATTCTCTCCTCGGGCTGCGAGATTCCAGCGGAGTCAAGGCCCGAAAACGTCGCGGCGATGGTCAAAGCGGCCGGCGGCGGCCGATAAGAGTGTCGGGACCTTCGACCGAGTGTGATGCTTGACCATGACGGGTCTTCCCAGCGATCACCCCGGTCTCGTTGACGCCTTCATCAAATCGGCTCAGTACATAGCGCGCATCAAGCGGCAGCAGGATCTGTGGGAGCAGGCGGGCAGGCTCATTGTGACCCACTTCCCGCCCGATTGGGTCGCATTTGGAGACAGATGCTCGGGTGCGGGTATCTCCATCCATTCTTGTACTTCCGCTGACCCTTCCCTCGAGCAAGTGTTCGCCGGTCCCGAGGTGACCGCGCTGGCCGCCGATGTGCTCGATAGCGGCTTCCTGTTGTCCGAGATGATTCTCACCCCTGTGCCTACGATGGTGGCGTTGCTCCCCATAGTGGAGGAGTACCAGACGCAGGCGGTGATGCTCGTCGGGCACCAATCCGCCGTCCCCATTTCCGGCGATCTGCTGAATATCTATCTCGCACTGGCGGGTCTGGTCGGTACCGCTTGGGAACGATTACGCAATGAGGAGGAGCTAACCGGGCATCGAGCGTATCTCGAGGAACTCGTGGGGGAGAGAACGAGGGAACTCAGAGAGGCGCAGCAGCAAACGGAGCTGATTCTGCACAGCGTCGAAGAAGGTATCTGCGGACTGGATCTAGAAGGGAGGATCACCTTCGTGAATCCGTTCGCCGCCCAGACCCTTGGCTGGGAGCAGGCCGAGCTGCTGGGGCGCGACGCCCACAGCACATTCCATCACACACATCCCGGCGGCCGCCACTACCCTTCAGATCAATGTGCTGTGCGCGCGAGCATGATCGGTCGACTGACCGGCCCGGTTAGTGGAGAAGAGTTTCTACGCCGAGATGGGAATCGGGTTCCCGTTGATTTCTCCACGGCGCCCATCGTTCAAGACGGGGAAGCGATCGGGGCCGTTCTCGTCTTCAGAGACATAACCGGGCGTAGGCTGGCCGAGAAGGAGCGGGAACATCTCCTTTTCAAACAACGAGAGCTGGGGGAGGAACTCACGGCGCTCAACGAGGAGTTGCAGGACCAGAACGAGGACTTGGCCGCTCAACGGCTGAAGCTCGAGGCCCAGAATCAAGAGCTTCAATTGGCCCATGAGGAGGCTGCGCGCTTGTTAGAAGAGCAGCGAGCCCTCTTCCATCGGCTGCAAGAGGCGCTGCTCGATATTCCTCATGAGATCCCGGGCGTCGGCTTCGGCCATCTTTACCATTCGGCCACCAAAGAAGCTCAGATAGGCGGCGATTTCTACGACGTCTTCGAGGCCAAGAACGGCCGTATCGGTCTGCTCATCGGCGACGTCGCAGGGCATGGCGTTCAGGCGGCCAGGATCGCCACGCTGGTGAAGGACACCGTCCACGCCTTCGCCCATCAATTCCGTCGTCCCCATCTGGTGCTCCGGGAGACAAATCGGCTCCTCGTCGAGAAGGGGCTGCCCGGATTTGTCACGGCGTTCCTCGGCTTTCTCGATCCGGAGAAGGGGACGCTCACCTATTCAGCGGCCGGCCATCCTCCGCCCATGCTGTGCGCATTGGGCAGCGTCACCCTCCTGGAGACGCACAGCCCGCCCCTCGGCGTGTTCGTCGACTCTCACTACGTGGATACTGAGCGTCGGCTCGAAAGGGGAAGTCTGCTCCTCTTCTACACCGACGGCATCACCGAGGCGCGTCATGGTGACGAACTCTTCGGCGAAGAACGACTCGCCGCGGCTCTTGAGCGAACATGCACCTTGCCAATCGAAGCGCTGCCGTCCGCCCTGCTCGAGGAGGCGTTGACCTTCTCAGGCGGGCTGCTTCGGGATGACGCCGCTTTGCTGGCAGTCAGCTTCGCGACCGAGTACCGTATCCCGGACGACGGGGACGCGGGATAGGTTGCGCTTGGGCTAGGACGCCCAGCGCCTCTGTGGAGTGCCTCATCCTCTTGTTGGAGTCGTCGCGGGCGGCGCGATACAATCGCATGAGAACGCGAACCTTTTAAACGAGTCCAGTGAGGCCGGAAAGGGAACCGATATGCACCTCATCTCCATCGACGATCTTTCGACTGCGGACATTGAGAATCTCTTCAAACTCAGCGACGGGTTCTTGGAGATAGCGTCCCGGTCTATCAAGAAGGTCCCCACGCTACGAGGGCGCACTGTCGTGAACGTCTTTTTGGAGCCCTCGACACGCACTCAGTCCTCGTTCGAGTTGGCGGGCAAGCGACTATCGGCTGATGTGATCAACATCAAAGGGTCGTCGTCCAGCGTATCCAAGGGGGAGAGTCTCAAGGACACCATCCTAACCCTGGAGAGCTATCGCCCTGACATCATCGTCATGCGTCATCCCAGGGTAGGAGCGTCACGGATGGCCACGCGTTACACCAACGCTTCGGTGGTCAATGCCGGCGATGGGACGGGCGAACACCCGACTCAGTGCCTGCTCGACCTCTACAGCCTGCGGCGGGTCTATGGGAATCTGAAAGGGCTGAAGGTCGCCATAGTGGGCGATATCCTGCGGAGCCGGGTGGCGCGTTCCAATCTCTTCGGATTCCGAAAGATGGGCATCGACGTGCGTTTGGTCGGCCCGCCCACGCTGATGCCGCCCGGGATCGAATACTGGGACGTGCCGGTCCATCAGGACTTGGCCGCCCTCGACGATGTGGACGTGATCTACCTGCTGCGCATGCAGCTCGAACGGGCGAAGGGCAGGGTACCGCCGGTGCCCTCCCTGCGCGAGTACAGCCGGGAGTGGGGCCTTTCGTCGCACAGGGTCAAGGCGGAGCAGCGGGTCATGCACCCGGGGCCCATCAACCGGGGGGTGGAACTCTCAGGCGACCTTGCTGATGACGGCCGCTCGCTGATTCTTCACCAGGTGGAGTCGGGGTTGGCGGTGAGGATGGCCATACTGTATCAGTGCTTGGCCGGGAGCCTCACCGAGGAGCCTGCGGGGTAGGAGTGAGCCAAGTGCGGACGATCGACTGGATCCGGAAACCCTCCACTCGCGGCCTGCTACGCAAAGAGGCAAAGGTCGTCACCGTGATAGGGCTGGCCTTTTTCTACGCGGCCGCCATCATCGCGCCCCTTTTGTCGTGGTCGTCTCCCGAGTTGATATGGAAGACCGGCCTCATCATGACTGCGGTCGGCTGCCTGTGGCTGGTGGCGCTGATTGCGTGGGTCTATCCCAAGAGTCAGCGCATGACGGGGGAGACGGTCCTGGGCTTCTTGGGCCTGCTGACGGGACTGATCAGCCTTCTGGTTTCCTTTGGCGACGAGAACAACGGCGTGCAGATCTTCTGGGTGGTGATGACTGTGTTCATCTTGCCCAGCGGGTGGACGATCGTGGTCTTGGCTGCCCTGAAGAACCGCAAGCCGCGTCCTGCAAAGACGGAGAAGTTCTACAGATCGCCGTTCTGAGGTGGGCGGAGGCGGTTGAGACCGCTGCGAATATCCGGGCGGTCCTTACAGTATCGCGCTCGCGACCTATTCCAAGCGACAGACGGTACGATAGCGCCACGGGGAGAACGGCTGAGTCACCGGTTTCATTCCCCCTGAGCAATCCCGAAGGGCGCCAATTCTGGCATGCCGGGGGGAGGCCGGAACTCTGTGTGATAACCGCGCGGGTTCACGTATTCGCGGATCTGCTTCATAGTGAGGGGCGCGTATTCGGTCACCTCGGGACAGATGCAGAGATGCTTCGGGTCGTTGGAGCAATGGCGGTGAACGTGACCGTGTACGTTGAAGTTGTCCCCGAGTTCGCGAGTGGGAATGGGCTTGTGCGAGAAGACGATGTTCCCGATGGTGATGGGGTCGTGGTAGATGCCGGCGAATCCAGCCTCCATGAACCACTCGTCCGAACGCCAGCGGTCGTGATTGCCGCGCAGCAGATAGATCTTCCCGTGCAGGCGCGCGACGATCGCCGAGGCTTCCTCCCGATCGACCAGTATGAAATCCCCCAGCACGAGAACATTGGCAACCTTCGGCACGACGAGGTTCCACCTGTCGATGAGCGACTCTTCCATTGTTTCGACGTCAGGGAAAGGTCGGCTGGCGAACCAGATTATCCGCGCGTGCCGGTAGTGCGGATCGGCAGTAACGTATTCAAAGTCAACATGGGGTTCGTTCATCATCCAGCCCCGTCTAGCCGTGGATGTACTAGGATAAGCGTAGTCCTACCCTTGATCGGAGGCGATTATGCCCGTACGAAAATCAACCGCTGAGTGGCGAGGCACCCTGAAAGAGGGCGCCGGCACAATGAAGTTGGCCAGCGGTCTGTACGAAGGGCCCTACACGTTTTCCTCCCGGTTCGAAGAGGCGGCGGGTACCAATCCCGAGGAACTGGTGGGGGCCGCTCATGCCGGATGTTTCTCCATGTTTCTTGCCTCGTTGCTGAGCGATAAGGGATTTGACCCGGAGCGAATCAGCACTTCGGCGGCGGTGAGGATCGGCGCCGGGCCCACGATCGACCGCATCGTGCTGGAGACCGAAGCTGTGGTGGCGGGTATAAGCGAAGCCGAGTTTCAGGAGCTCGCCGCTCAAGCGAAAGCCAGCTGTCCGGTGTCCAAAGCGCTGGCGGCGGTACCTGAGATCATTCTCAACGCCAAGTTGGTCGCTTGATTTCGTACTCAGTACGAGAAAGCCCTCGCGCGAGGCGGGTCCGACTGGTGATGTCGCCGCGCGAGGGTTTGGTGGTCGTCGTCCCGAGAGGCTACGACTGGAGACAGATCCCCGCTATCCTCGAGGCGAAAAGTGGGTGGATCTCGCGCACATCGGCGGAGATGGAACGGCGAAGGCCGCTGGTAGACCCGGCGGAATCACTCGTACTGCCGGAGACCGTCGAGATGCGCTTCGCCTCCGAGCGATGGCGCGTGGAGTACCTCCCGGGCCGCCGCGACTCGGCGACCGTGCAGGCGCGGGAGGTTGCGGGCCTGACGGTCCGGGTTAGCGGCAACATCGCGGACGACGTCGCCTGCCGAGCGGCGTTGACCCGATGGGTGATGAGAAGAGGCCGCGACTTGTTGATTCCGGCGACCGAGGATCTCGCGCGGGCTCACCGATTTGCCGTCAACGGGGTTTCGATTAGGCAGCAGAGGTCGCGCTGGGGGAGTTGTTCGCGAGGCAAGGTCCTCTCCCTCAATGTCAATCTGTTGTTTCTTCCCCCCGACATCGTCGACTATGTGCTGTTGCATGAGTTGTGTCACACCGTTGAGATGAACCACTCCCCGCGGTTCTGGGCGCTGGTGGAATCCTTGGACCCGCTGTACCGCCACAAACGAAAGGCGCTGAAGACCGCGGGAGACCAGGTGCCCGGATGGATGGATCACCCGTAAATGTCACAAAAGCGCCCGAACATATCCGGGGTCGCACAATCCGCTAGTCGGCAAAGTGATTCCGCGTCGGCCTCAATCTCCTAGACCGGCTCCGTCATCCGCGGTACCATAGTTACGCCTTTAAACGAGCCCCGAGAGGCCGAAAGGAATTTCCAGATGGCCATTGATCCGCGTCCCGACGCACCCAGATTCGCCTGCCGTGCGTTGCCTCCCGAACGGTTCCTCGTCCCTAGCGTGCATTTGTTCGATCCTCATCACGGGGTCGATGTGGAAGGTGATCTCCTAGTCGAGGGTGGCAAGATCGCTGCGCTGGGGCCCGGTGTCGAGCGACCGCCGGACGTCGAAGTCCTCTCCGATTTGGCGGGATGTTGGGTGTTCCCCGGTCTGGTTGACCCACACGTCCATCTGCGCACTCCGGGCTACGAGTACAAGGAGGACCTGGTCTCCGGCTCGCGGGCCGCTGCTGCCGGTGGCTACGTGACGGTAGTTGCCATGGCGAATACCGACCCGGTCATCGATTCCGGGCCTGTGGGAGCTTGGGTGCTCGATCAGGCCGAGCGCGAGGCCTTGGTGCGGGTGGGCCAGGTGGGATCGATAAGCAAAGGCCTCGGAGGTGAAGAGCTCTCCGAAATGCGCGAACTAGCCGACGTGGGTGTGGCCGCCTATTCCGATGACGGTCAGCCCATCGCCGACGCCGATCTGCTTCTCCACGCACTTCGGTATGCACGCGGTACGGGCCGTCCGCTGATGCTGCACTTAGAGAACAAGAGCCTTTCACTGGATGGCGTCATGCACGAGGGCAAGTGGAGCGCACGCTTGGGACTGCGCGGCATCCCAGCGGCCGCCGAATCCGGCCCGCTTGCGCGCGATCTGGAACTCGTGCGCTACGCGCGGGACGAACAGAAACGGCTGGAAGGGGCCGGTGGCGACGGGAGCGCACGAGCCGCTTCGAGCGTACCCTTGGTCCACTTCCAACATCTCTCCGCGGCCGACAGTGTGATGCTGATGAGGCGGGCGAAGGCCGAGGGCCTTCCGGTGACGGCAGAAGTCACCCCGGTCCACCTTCTACTTACGGACGAGCGCCTCACGACGTTCGATCAAAATCTGAGAGTGAATCCGCCCATCCGCTCCGAGGAGGACCGGGAAGCCCTCGTGGCCGCACTGGCGGACGGCACCATCGATTGCGTGGGTACCGATCACGCTCCGCACGCGCCCCAGGAGAAGGAAGTACCCATAGAAGACGCTTGCTCCGGCAGCATCGGCCTTGAGACGGCATTCGCCGCGCTGTACACGGGTCTGGTGAGCACCGGGAAATTGCCGTTGGCTCGGTTGGTCGAAGCAATGTCGGCGGGGCCGTGCGGGGTGCTCGGGATCTCCGAGCCACGGCTGGCCGTGGGTTCGCCTGCCGACTTCTTCGTGGCCGATCTGAGCGAGACGTGGGTCGTGACGCCGGCGACGCTCCGAGGTAAGAGCCGCAACTGCGCGTTCCTGGGGGAGACCTTCACGGGCCGAGTCCGCCTTACGGTTGTCGACGGGGCGCGCCGCTTCGTGCGCACCCAAGGGGAGGCCTGATGTATCGCGGCGACGTTCCGGGTTACGTGGTGTTGCAGGATGGCACCGTGTTTTCGGGTTTCGGGTTCGGGGTGCAGGGCAGGGTGTTGGGAGAGGCGGTCTTCAACACGGGCATGACCGGCTATCAGGAGATCACCACCGATCCCTCGTATCACGGGCAAATGGTCACCTTCACATATCCAATGATCGGCAACTACGGAGCGGCCGACGATCTTCTCGAGTCGGACGAGGCTCATTCCAAAGCCATCATCGTCCGCGAGATAAAGAACACGGCGTGGAACCTCACTTGCCCCGAGGCCTGGGTCGACTGGCTGGCCGCCCGGGGCATCGTCGGGGTGGGTGGGATAGACACAAGGGCTCTGACCCGGCGCATCCGTGAGCTTGGCGCCATGACCGCCTGCGTGGCGGCGGGGCCCGATCTCCGCGTCAACGATCTCCTTGCGGCTGCCCGTGAATTCCCCTCGATGAACGGCCAGGATCTGGCTAGCGCCGTCACCTGTCGCGAGCCCTATGAGTGGTGCACGGAACCGGGTGTGGAGGCACGCTTCCGGGTGGTGGCTTTCGATTACGGTATCAAGCGCAGCATTCTCAGGAATCTGGCCGCCGCGGGGTGCCACACCACGGTAGTGCCTGCTCACTGGACTGCGGAGCAGGTTTTCGCTCTTCAACCGGACGGAGTATTCCTCTCCAACGGCCCGGGCGATCCGGCGGCGGTTGGCTACGCTGTCGAGACCATTCGCGGGCTTCTGGGGAAAGTTCCGGTATTCGGTATCTGCTTGGGCCATCAGTTGCTCGCGCTGGCGATCGGCCTGGCGACGTACAAACTCAAGTTTGGACACCGGGGCATCAACCATCCGGTGCGTAATTACGTCACCGGCCAGATCGAGATAACCAGCCAGAACCATGGCTTCGCGGTGGAGCCTCCGGCCGTTGTTAGGGAAGCTCTCGACCGGGGGGCGGTGGTCGGTACCGGAGGAGTCAGCGGCCTGCGCATCGAAGACATGATACTGGAGTCGCCGTTTGGGCCGGTGCAGGTGTCGCATCTGAACCTCAACGACGGCACCGTGGAGGGACTCCGGCTCCTGGAAGTGCCGGCCTACTCGGTGCAGTACCATCCTGAAGCAGGCCCGGGTCCGCACGACAGCCACTATTTGTTCAAGCAGTTCGCCGAATTGATGCAAGAGGCGGGCCGAGCAGCATTTGCTACCACCCTGTAGGAGGCTCTCATAGCAACAAGCCCTGAACAGCCCAAAGAGATCAAAGTCAACCTCCCCCAGGAGAACGCGGGTGGGGTGTATGCAAACGCGATGCTGGTGCAGCACACCGGTGACGAGTTCGTGATGGACTTCACCATGGTGGTTGGTGGGAACGGCACCGTAGTCTCCCGGGTGATCACCAGCCCGGCCCATATGAAACGGATGATGGGGGCCTTGCAGGAGAACCTCCGGAGGTATGAGGCGGCGCACGGAGCGGTGAAGGGAACAGAGGCTCAGCCGAAGATGCGTTTGGGTTTCCAGCCGTCTGCGGAATGAAATGATCAGGTGGGGAATGGAGGCGCGAGCATGCTGCAGGTAGGCGACATAGCCCCGGTGTTCGTCGCTCCCGGTACCGAAGGGGATGTCGATCTGGCGTCCCTGCTCCAAAAAGGCCCGTTGGTTCTCTACTTCTTTCCCAAGGCCTTCACCCCTGGTTGAACACTGGAGGCGGTTGAGTTCAACCAATTGCTGCCCGAGTTCAGGGACATAGGCGTCGAGGTCGTGGGCACATCCGTCGACGCCTTGGAGAAGTTGCGGCGATTCCGCGACAGGCATTCCCTGGGATTCGCGCTGGTCAGCGATAGCGACCGGGCGATCGGCCAAGCATACGGGACCCTCAAGAGCGGGCCGCTGGGAACGCACGAGAGGGACACGGTGCTGATTGCAGTTGATGGAACGATCAAGCTGGCCTATCAAAGGGCCCACGCTGCCGGGCACGCTGCAGACGTTCTGGCCGATGCGAGGAGGCTTCGTGCGGAAGGTTCTATTTAGATCGATCTTGCTTGCGGGTTGCGTGCTCGCCATTGGGGCTTTGGCGGTAGGCATGTTGGGCTTTCCGGGGGCCGTCCAGGCGGGAGGTTCGGCCGATTTCGACGTCGTGGTCTACTCCACGCAGACGTCGGGTCTGGCGGCGGTGCGTGAGTTGGTACTCGGTGCCCCTCAGCTGCGCGTCGCACTGATCTCCAGCGGCAACCTGCTCGAGAGCCCGCTGGCTGAAGGGCTGAGCGTGGAAGACGCCCGGAATATTGACAACGTCAAGGGCGGATTCTACGACGAGTGGCGCCGAGCGGTCATCGCGGACTACAAGAGCAAGGGCATCAATCCCTTCACTGCCAGCGGTCGATTCGTCTACGAACCCGCCGTCGCCGCCAAGGCGTTGTGGCAGTTCGCCCGGGGCTCAAAGAGCGGAACGACGCGCTTCTACTCGGCAAAGTTGCTTGCGGCCAGCGATCAGGGCGATAACCGCTATGTCGATCTGCAGCTGGAAGGGGGAACCCTTCTCCGGCTTACGACCAAGTACTTCATCGACGCCAGCGTTGAAGGGGACCTCGCGCGGATGTTGGGGGCCAGCTACCGAGTGGGGCGGCAGGAGGTCGTCTACAACGATGCGCAAGGCATTCGCCCGGATTATCCCAGCGCCGCAAATGGGTACGCCACGGCACCGCAAAGATTCTCCGCGCTTCTCACCCTCAAAGTGTACTCAAAGAGCAACGCTCCCAGGGTGTCGTCGTTGCTGAACGCCAGTTACGACCCGTCCTCGTATGCGTCGCTGCCTGCCTTGAGTCTGAAGAACGTTACGGCCTTCAAGAAGAGTTGGTCCATGACGGTTGCCACTCTTCCCAACGCCGGACGGGAACTCAACGAGACCTGGACCGACTGGCCCGACGTGGGGCTGTCTTTCCAGTGGGTGTTCTCTCCCGAGAAGCGGGGGGAGATCCGGAAGCGGGTTCTGGAATGGTCCATAAATCGCGTGCGCTATCTGCAGGAGCACGGCTATCCCAAGGTGGGTATCGCCGCGGTGCCGCAGAAGCTCTATGTGCGCGAAGGTCCGCGGATCGTGGGCCTCGATACGTACACGGTCGATGATCTGCGCGCAGCCACAGCGCGAGAACCCGTCGCCCTGGGTTGCTATGCCGAGTGCGACCGGCACGACATCTTCACCAACTATGCCGAGCAGACGCGGGTGGCCCGCCTTCCTCTCGGAGCGCTGATGGCCGACGGGCATCCCTGGCTGCTTGTGTCCACGGCTGTTTCGACGGACTACGCCGCGTACTGCTCAGCCGTGCGGATGGAGCACATGAGGGCATCCATGGGCGGAGCCGCCGGAGCCGTTGTGGTGTCCGCGGAGAGACTGGGCGTAAGCCCGGACCAGGTCTCGTACGCCACGGTGAGAGCGGAGTTGCTGAGTCGCGGGTACAGACTGGAGCCGTCCAAGTAGAGCTGTCGGCGAACGGGTGAAAGCACACTACAGCGTACGCTCCGTCTCCCTCGCTACATCTGCATGATCCCTATTCGAATTCCGTCCGGGTCAGTGAACATCGCCCAGAAACCGATGCCGGGGATGGGCGACTTTGGCGCCGCCACAGTTCCTCCGGTGACTATGACCCTGGCCAGGGTGGACTCCATGTCTTCCAC
This sequence comes from uncultured Actinomycetes bacterium, assembly GCA_963775295.1. Classification (GTDB taxonomy): domain Bacteria; phylum Actinomycetota; class Thermoleophilia; order RBG-16-64-13; family RBG-16-64-13; genus JAMDEO01. Next base: position 2,679,093 of record CAVZIK010000006.1, on the reverse strand, counting down.
GTGGAAGTAGGTGGTGAGTGCGGCAGTCGGAACTCGCGCCGGCTTCTTCACGATAGCCCCGCCTGGGTTGGAGCCGGTCTTGATGAGAGGATAATCGGGAAAATGCTCCCGATCGAACTCCCAATCGAAGACCTTGGAGTAGAAGTCGATCGCCTTGTCAACATCGTTGACCATGAGTTCCCAGTGAAAGAGAGGATTGCCCATCTCATTCCCCCTGTAGGATCCCGATGGGGATACCGTCCGGATCGGAGAACATCGCCCAGAAACCTATGCCTGGGATCGCCGTCTTGGGGGCGATGACTGTCGCGCCGGCGGCAACCGCCTTGGCGAGGGTGGCTTCAACATCGTCGACCTGGAAATAGGTGTTCAGCGCGTACGTGGGGCTCACGTCTGGCTTGGTCATCATCCCGCCATCGGGATCGGCGCCGGTCCTGATAATGGAGTAGCCCGGAAAAGTGCTTTCGGTGAATTCCCAGTCGAAGATCGTCGAATAGAACTCCTTGCCCTTGGCCAGGTCGCCCACCAACAGCTCCCAGTGGCTGACGGGATTTCCCATCTCACATCCTCCTCGCTAGCAGTGCTCTCCCCGCCTTGTACCCGATTCGCCGCTGCATCATGTCCTAGGACCGAGAATGGTCGCAATGGGGCTCTTGCGCTGGTCCCGCGCGTATGAGACGTTTTTGTAACATAGGCGAATGGGATTCGAGAAAGGAGGGCCACTGGTGGAGATAGGGCCCGGATTCAAATCGGAACCCGGAGCTCCGGATTCAATGGAGCCCCACGCGCCGAGTCAACCGCTCACTCCGACCCAGCAGCCTCCGCGTCACAGTCATCGCGGGCGGGGAGGATGGGTGGTCGCCGTAGTGCTTATCGTGATCGGGGTGGTGTTCCTGATCAAGAACGCGGGCTGGACCGGTGACTGGACCTTCAACAATTGGTGGGCGTTGTTCATCCTGATACCCGCAATCGGGTCGTTTGGGAATGCTTGGAGTTCTTACGCATCCGCCGGACGACGCTTCACCGCCGCGGTGGGGCGGTCGCTCATGTTTGGCGTTCTTTTCGTGGCTATTACCGTCATCTTCCTGTTGCAGCTGAACTGGGACAAGGTATGGCCTGTGATATTGATTATTGTCGGGCTAGGGTTGGTGTTTGGTTGGCGTAGGGGACAAACCAGAGGCGAATAGGAGAGGGAAGGATGGCACAGCAACCCATTGTCAACGGCGGGCTGGAGGTAGCTTACGAGCGACAGATGTTGAAGCGCTCGCTGACGCTACTCCCACTCTTCGGCATCATCTTCTTCACAGTTTGCGGTGGATCTTTCGGCATCGAGCCGTTGTTCAGTTCGTCCGGAGCTGGCATGGCCCTTCTGCTCATCGCCGTCACCCCCTTTGTTTACAGCGTCCCGAATATCCTGATGGTCCGAGAACTCCAATCGATGATGCCCGTGGAGGGTGGGTACTATCACTGGACAAAACAGGCCTTTGGCCCCTTCACGGGTTTCCTTACAGGATGGATGAACTGGGTCGTCTCCTGGGTGGATGTGGCTATCTATCCGGTGCTGGCTGCTACATACCTATCGTTCTTCCTCCCGGCGCTGGACACCGGCTGGCACGGGATCCCCGGGTGGGTTCTCGAGTGGGTCGTAGGCATCGTGTTTATATGGCTTATTTCGGCCTTGCAGATTCGAGGCTCGCGTTTGACCGGTCTTACGAGCATCTGGATGGGGGCGATCCTCTACATTCCTCTGCTGATCATGTCGGTGGTGGGGTTCGTGAACTGGGGAACCAAGGGTTCGACTTTTCACATGAGCTTCTTGCCGTCGGGCACCAGTCTGACCGGTGCGTTCAGCTTGGGCCTGTTCGTCGTGATGTGGAATTACATGGGCTTTGAACTGCCCACGACGGCGGGTGACGAGATCGTGAAGCCGAAAAGGACCTACCCGCTGGCAATGGTCCTGGTCCTCATCGCAGCCATCGCCACCTACGCCATCCCAACGGTGGCCGGTCTGTACGGAGGCGGGGGCGAGGGCGGCCGGGTCAACGCTTGGGGCCTTGAAGAGTCCGTGGAGGGTCAGGGCATCGGCGAAGATCTAAAGGGCGTCGGTGTTACGGAGGCGGAGATCCAGGCGGCGGGAATAGATCCGGCCTCGTCGTATGGCTGGGAGTTCCCCGACATCGCCAAAGCGGTTGCTGATAAGAGCGGTCTGGGCAGCGGTTTCGGCACATTTCTCGGCAATTTTATGATGATAGCGGCGGTTCTGAGCATGCTGGGGCTGTTCATCGGCAACAGTGTGGGCGGCACAAGGGTGCCTTTCGCCCTCGCGGAGGACGGCATGATGCCAAAGGCTGTCGTGCACGTTCACCGCAAGTGGGGTACGCCTTGGGTGGCCATTGTGCTGTGCGGGGTGATCTTCAGTATCTTTTCGCTGAAGGCCTTCGGTTTTCTGGTGATCGTTGACGTGCTCCTCAACGCCGTCACACTCCTCATCCAGTTCGTCGCTCTGTGGCGGTTGCGGATCACCCGGCCCGAAGTGCCACGGAAGAGGATTCCTGGCGGCTGGATAGGACTCTTTGTGGTCACACTCCTTCCCGCGCTGATCATCATCCTGGCCATCTACAGTCAGATCGTGGACGTTGGCTGGGGCGCGATCTACTATTCGGCCGGCGCGGTGGTTGCAGGCTGCATTGTCTACTTCCCCATCAAGAAGTACGTCAAAGAGCGCAATCGCATTCCCGACATCGATCCCTGGGTGCTCGGCGACGAGGACACGCCGGTTGTCGTTCCGGTAAAGCCGGCCTCGTGAGTTGGTTTGTGGCCCATTCGTAGTCTGTGCAATCGAACCCCGGAGATCGTAGGTCTCCGGGGGACTGAGTTCTTCGGGAGGTCCTCATGAAAGTGCTTCTGGTAGGAGTCGGCGGCGTGGGCGAGGCGATTGCCGTCATCGCTAAGGATCGTCCGTGGCTGGAGAAGCTGGTACTTTGCGACTACAACCTGGCCCGGGCGAGGGAAGTGCAGGCCAAGCTGGGATTCCCCGTCCATCTGCCGGTGGAGAAGATCGACGCTGGCGAGAGGGCCATGGTCGCGGAACTGGCGCGTAAGCATGATGTGGATCTGATCATGAACGCCGTGGACCCGGTGTTTAACGAGGCCATTTTCGACGCCGCGTATGAGGTCGGCTGCAATTACATGGACATGGCCATGACGCTGTCCACTCCGCACCCGAGCGACCCTTACAACACCTGCGGCGTAAAACTGGGCGACTATCAATTCGAGCGGGCCGCCGATTGGGAGAAGAAGGGGCTGCTTGCGTTGGTGGGCATGGGAGTCGAGCCCGGCATGGCCGACGTGTTCGCCAAGTATGCAGAGAAACACCTATTCGACGAGATCGAGGAAATCGGCGTGCGCGACGGCGCGAACCTCGAAGTAAGGGGCTACGACTTCGCCCCCAACTTCTCCATCTGGACCACGATCGAGGAGTGTCTCAACCCTCCGGTGGTATGGGAAGAGGGCAAAGGCTGGTGTACAACGGAGCCCTTCTCGGAGCCGGAGATGTTCGAGTTCCCCGAGGGAATCGGTGCAGTCGAGTGCGTTAACGTGGAGCATGAGGAGGTGCTTCTCGTTCCGCGTTGGATTAAGTGCAAGAGGGTTACCTTCAAGTACGGGCTGGGCGACGAGTTCATCAACGTCCTCAAGACCATAAAGATGCTCGGCTTGGACAACCGCTTTCCCATCGACGTCAAGGGTGTGAAAGTCGCTCCGCGCGATGTCGTCGCGGCGACGTTGCCCGATCCAGCGCATCTCGGCGATCAGATGTTCGGCAAGACTTGTGCCGGAACCTGGGTCAAAGGAATCAAAGACGGCAAAGCCAGGGAAGTTTACCTATATCAGGTCGCCGACAACGAGACGTGTATGAGGAGCTTCGGGGTTCAGGCGGTCGTCTGGCAGACCGCGGCTAACCCGGTCATAGCATGGGAATTGCTGGAAACGGGGAAATGGCAGGGCAAAGGGGTCCTGGGTCCGGAAGCGTTTGAGCCCGATCCCTTCATGGATCTCATGCCGACGTACGATTTTCCGTGGGGTCTGAAGGAGATGAAAGCCTGAGGTGGGTTTGAAGTCCAAGCGGGACCGATTGCTGTTTCGAACCCACGAGCCGCCCTTTCAGAAGCCCGGGTGGGAGGTCGGTCAGTTCGTCGATCTCGACGGCAAGGTGCATCGCATAACGCGCTGGGTGAGACTGCGGCCGGTGTTGCTCGAGCGGGGCGGATCGGTGGGCGAGTGGGAGGTTTGGGGGCGAGCGGTCTCCGACAAGGAGTTGAGAGAAGCGGTAGCCGAGGCTGCGGACAAGCTGCTGGGTTCCGAGTGAAGCTCGCGCCAGCGGTGCGCAAAAGTCCGGTGGCAATGATGTGAGTTGGGCCGGTATCATGTGCCCTGGCACGCGGCCCTGGGATATGCCGGTTTTGGTCGCAACTGCGTCACACACAAAGGAGTATCGAGCATGGCATCGACACCCGTTACCATCGATCGGCAGCGGATTGCCGAACTGGCGGAACGCGAGGAACAACGTCTCGAGAAGGAGACCCCGAAATCGTACGAGATGTTCAAGCGCGCGTCGAAATCTCTGGTCAACGGGGTTTCCTCCACGTATCAGATGCGCGACCCGTATCCCATCTATTTCAGTCACGGTAAGGGTTCCAAGATCTACTCCGTCGACGGCCACGAGATCAGTGACTTCCATAACGGGTTCGGCTGTATGGTGCAAGGCCACTCTCACCCGGCGATCGTCGAGGCCATCAAGAAGCGCTGCGAGTTGGGAACTCAGTTCGCGCTGCCCACCGAGGACTCCATAATAGTTGCCGAGCATCTGGCGAAGAACTTCAGCCTGCCCAAGTGGCGCTTCGTGAACTCCGGCTCGGAAGCGACTATGGACGCTATCCGTATCGCCCGGGCCTACACGGGCCGCGAGCAGGTTCTCAAGATCTTCGGCTCTTACCACGGCCATCACGACTACGTCATGGTGAGTCTGGGCGTTGCCGACTTCGGCGACATCGGCCCTCGTGACAACTACAAATCGGTTTCCTATGGAGCGGGTATTCCCAAGGCCGTGATCGACATGACCTCCGCGGTGCCCTTTAACGACGCGACCATGATGGAAGCTCGAATCGTGCGGCTCATCGAAGAAGGGCGCAAGCCGGCCTGTCTCATCATGGAAGCCGCCATGATGAACTTGGGCGTGGTCCTGCCCGAACCCGGTTACCTGCACGCGGTCCGCGAGATTACCAAGAAGCACGGGATAGTCCTCATCTTCGACGAGGTAAAGACCGGCATCTGCACCGCGCCCGGCGGGGCGACTGAGCGCTTCGGTGTCGTTCCCGACATGGTCACCCTGGCCAAAGCCTTGGCCGGCGGCCTTCCCTCGGGGGCGATTGGTGCCACCGAGGAGGTCATGGAGGTCGTGGAGACTGGGAAGGTCTACCAGGTAGGCACCTACAGCGGGAACCCCCTATCCATGGCGGCGGCGCGCGCGAGCCTGGAACAGGTCATGACTCCCGATGCCTACAAGCATCTCAACTACTTGAACGACCGGCTCATCAGAGAGATGGATGCCATCGCCGCCAAGTATGATTTCCCCGGCTACACCGTGGGCATCTCGTCCAAGGGCTGTTTCAACTTCGCCTCCGGCAAGATCACTGACTACGAGTCGTTCATCCGGTATCAGGATGTCGAACTCTGCTATCTGGCTTGGCTCTACAACATGAACCGCGGCGTCATTATCGCCCCGGGGCGCGAAGAGGAATGGACGCTATCGGTCCAGCACACCGACGAGGATATCGACCGCTACGTTGGCGCGTTTGAAGATATGGTCAGGGAAGTAGTGGCCTAGCGTCCACCGCAGGGGTCCGCCTGTCGACCACGCGCGGGATTCTTTTCGGGGCGGCGCCTTTGGGCGCCGCCCCGTTCGTTTCCAAGGGGATGCGTTCGGGAGGAAGCGCGCGTGAGTCACCGGTCATCTGACCAGGAAGCTGTTGGCCTCATGGCTCGGGCGGCGCGGTCCCCGACGGCGTAGAGTGGCTTCAGCAACGCATGTGCCCAGTGGAGGAAGCAGATGGCCGAATCGTATGGTCGCAGAGTGCATTTCGTCGATTGGTTGCGGATCCTTGCGGTCCTGTTACTTTTCCCGTTTCACACGTTGCGGGTCTTCAACGCCGGCGAACCCTTCTACACGAAGGGTTCGCGGTTGTCCGAAGCTGTCACCGATCTTCTCAGTTTCATATCCGTGTGGCACATGCCCCTTCTCTTCTTTCTGGCGGGATGTTCCACCTACTTCGCGCTACGTCGGCGCGGCGGTGGTCAGTACTCGTGGGAGAGGGTCAAGCGTTTGCTCGTTCCGCTGGTCTTCGGCATCTTTATCTTGATTCCCCCGCAGACCTGGTTTGGCGCACGATTCAACTCGGGCTACCAGTCGTCGTTCTGGCAGTACATGGCAAGCGGCGACTTTCTGCGCTGGAACATCCGCGATGGCGGCGACTACTTCGGCGGTTTCGGGGTGGGCCAACTCTGGTTCATAATGTTCCTGCTGATCATCTCGCTTATCGCCATTCCGCTTGTAGTGTGGGGCGCAAGGGGCGGGGGGGTCAAATGGGCGAATGCTTTTAGCCGCCGTCTGTCCAGTCCGGTCTGGTGGCTCGTTCCCGTCATCGTTCTCTTTCTCGCGGAGGCTGCACCGGAGATTCCCGGCGGACCCTTTGTATACTATCTGTTCATCTTTGTGTTCGGCTTTGTGGCCGTCTGTGACTCGAGCTTCATGCACTCGGCTGAGCGGTATCGGACCCCCTCTCTCGTCGCAGGCCTTGGACTGGCACTTTTCTGGGTTCTCTCCGCGGGTTTTCGGAACTCGCTTCCCGACCCGTCTTTCGCCCGGGCTGGGCTGGTCATCCTGGGCATCGGGGGAATGTGGCTCACCCTCATGGGAATGCTGGGCTTCGGCAAGCGATATCTGGATGAGACCTCGCGCGCCCAGCGCTACCTCGCGGAGGCGTCGTATCCGGTCTACATCCTTCATCAATCCGTCATCGTGGTTCTTGCCTTCTACTTGGTCACCATCCCCGTGCCAGGGCCGGTCCAGTGGCTTCTCTTGCTCATCGGCGCGATCACCGGCACCTTTGCCGTCTACGAGATCGTTCGCCGCGTCGAGCCGATTCGTCTTCTGTTCGGGATGAAGCGACGGCCGGTTCCGCGATCGGCAGGCGCACGAGTGCTGACGACAAAGGATGCGCCCGAGATGCATAGTGGAGTGACGCGGGCACGCCGAGGGGGGGCCGAGCATTGAAGGCGAGACTCTCACATGTTGTGGTCGAAACCGTGGTTGGTGATATCACCCGCCAGCACGGGTTCGACGCGGTAGTGAACGCGGCCAACGCCCAGCTTCGTACCGGCGGCGGCGTCGCGGGCGCAATCCACACGGCGGCGGGGCCCGATCTCGAGCGCGAGGCCAGGATGCTGGCGCCCATCAAGCCCGGAGAGGCCGTGATCACCGCTGGCTTCTCGCTTCCAAACAAACACGTCATCCACTGCCTGGGGCCCGTCTACGGAGTGGACACTCCGTCCGACGTACTCCTGGCGGATTGCTATAGGAACTCCTTGAAGCTGGCGGAGACTAAGGGCCTCGAATCCATTGCGTTCCCGGCCATCTCCACGGGGACATTCGGCTACCCTTTGGCAGACGCGGCTCGGGTGGCGATGAAAGCTGTCGCCGAGACGGCCCCGTTCCTGAGGAATGTGAGGCGGGTGCGCTTCGTTCTCAGGGATGAACCGGCGCTGCGCTTCCACGATGAGGCTCTGACCGAACTCCTCGTGTCGCCCGGGTGACCGGTCCTAGACGCAGGCCTCCGACGAGGGATTGGCCCCATCTTCAGGGCGCTGAGGCGTATCGACGGCATCACCATACACATTGTATAGCTTAGGTCGGCGCTCGTTGACGTGGAGTTGGAAGATGTCGGGACGATTGTAGTGCCCGGCGAAATCGTGGCGCAACTTGGTCGCGATGGCTAGTTCCATGTTGCAGTCGGCGTAGATGATGCCTTCCTCCGCACCCATGGGACCGGCAAGGATCCTCTGATTGGGGCCAACAATCACGGAGCCGCCACAGCAGTCGGGGTTGCGAAGAAACGCCTCTCCCTCGGGCCCGACCTGGAGCTTGGCAATCATATCTTCGTCGATGGTCCCGCACGGTGAGATAACGAACGCTTTGCTCATCTGGGCGAATGCTTGGGAATCCACGGCGACCCGGATGCGCATGGGGTCTCCGCTCGTGGGAAAGTGGTTGGGCCAACTGCTCACGTGAATACGAGTGCCCTGGGCGATGAAGGCGAAGGCGGCGAGCGGATTTGAGTTCTCGCCACAGATGAGACCGCTCATGGGTCCGAATTCCGTGGGGATGGCTCTCATAGTGTCGCCGTAACCCCCTGTGTGCACCAAGCGCTCGCCCACCGTGGGCATCACTTTCTGGTGCTTACCGAGGTAGGTTCCGTCCGGGCCGAAAAAGAGCTGCGAGTTGTACATGGTGCCGGTGGTGTTCGGCAGCTTTTCGCACGCCCCCATGACGACGTATGCGTTCGCGTCGCGGGCTGCCGCGCACAGAGCTTCGAAATCTGCTCCCGGGATCTCGATGGAGTTCTTGAAGAGTTCGACGGCTAATCGATTCGCGATGGCTCCGGTTGCCGGATGATGGTGGTACCAGATGGGGTGAGTGGGAATGAAGCCCTCGGGGAAGGCGATCACTCGAGCTCCGCCGGCTGAAGCCTCTTTGATGAGGCGGCAGGCTTTCTCAACCGAACCCTCACGGTCGAGGAATACCGAGGCCGCCTGGACGGCGGCCACTCTGACTGTGGGGTATATGTCTCCCATCATCACTCCTTGGCGAGATTGGGGGTGTCCAAATTAGAATGTGGTTCATGCTAGCACGGCCGAATCGTTACGGTCATGCGATTCCTATGGGCGGCGAAAGGGTACTAACGCAGCGTGGCTCCCCATGATAGGAGGTTTCCATGATCCCGCAGCGCATCCTAATTGCCACTGACGGGTCGCCCGCTGCCAAGTCGGCCGAGGCCTTGGGCGCCGACCTGGCGGGTCTCATGAGTTCTGCTCGCCCGGTCGAAGTGGTGGTTCTCACTGTGGTTCACGACGTCGGTCACGTCACGCCGGCCGGCGGATTGATCCCGCCCTCGTTGGAGACGGCGGACGCCGAGCGCATGTCGGCCGAGGGGGTGGATCACATCAGATCGCTCTTGAGCACGGAGGCTCGTCCCCATCCAGTGGAGGTCAAGGCGAAGGTCATCGAGTCCATGACCCCCGGAGGGGGCATTGTTGCCGAAGCGCACGCGACCGGTACCTGCAGCATGATAATCCTCGGCAACAGGGGCCGCGGCGGCTTGGCGGAAGCGCTGCTCGGTTCCGTCAGCCAGCACGTGGTACACGAAGCGCACTGTCCGGTCATGATCGCGAGAGGCTGAACGACATCTGCGACTTGGGGTATGAAACCCTCCTCCGCGCCGTGATGCTCGCCCGTCGGCGTGCCAAGTGCCGTTTACGCGGTCACGCCTGCGTACCCGGTGGACCAGTGGTAGGCTGGACCCCTTGAACCCTAGTCAGTAGATCAATGGAGGAGCTGTCAGGATGAAGACGTCTATCGGCGCGAAGACGCTGGTGTATCCCACCCCGGTGTTTGTGGTGGGCACGTACGACGCCCAGGGCAAACCGAACGCCATGACAGTTGCCTGGGGAGGCATCTGCTGCTCCAAGCCGCCCTGCGTGTCCATCTCGGTCCGCAAGGCCACATACACGTATGGCAATCTAATAGAGCGCAAGGCCTTCACTGTCAATATCCCTTCAGAGGACCATTTGGCGGCTGCGGACTACTTGGGCATGGCGTCAGGGCGCGACGAGGACAAATTCTTGGTTGCCGGCCTCTCTCCGGTGAGATCCACGCTGGTCGACGCTCCGTACGTGTCGGAGTTTCCGCTGGTGTTGGAGTGCAAGGTGGTGCATGTGGCGGAACTAGGGCTGCATACGCAGTTCGTGGGAGAGATCATGGACGTGAAAGCTGAAGAGTCTTGCTTCGGCGACGAGGGTAAGCTTTCCATCGAGAAGGTCAGACCTTTCTGCTGGGCGCCGGAGGACAACTTCTATTATGCTATCGGGAGGCGTCTCGGACGTGGTTTCTCGGTGGGAAAGAAACTGGGCAATTCCTAGCGAAGCCGCAGCCGGAACCGGCCGTCAATCGGTGGGTATCGTGCTGGCTCTGGTGCGCTATCACTGGCGGGGTCACGACATGAGACGTCTGGTCAATGGGGCGGCGATCGCGCTGACTCTGTCGCTTGCCTTAGCTGCGACTCTCTCCGGTTGCGGCTCCGGGCAGGGGCCTGGTGCGACTGCCACGGACGCAAATGTGGGGGTCATCACCATCGAACAGGCCTTGCTGGCGGAGCGCGGCAGCACGATTTCCGTGCGGGGAGCGTTGGTGTCTCCTGGCAGCGGCGACGTGGCTCAGATGCTTCTGGCTTCCGTCCTCTCGGAATCGTATCCCCCACAGGCTGGTGGAGCGACGCTGGCTCTCAAGGGCTTGGACCTCGAGGACCTTGTGGGACTCAGTTCTACCAGCGAACAGCCGGCCTTGGCGCAGGTCACGTGGTCCGATTATTCCATGGTTCTGGGAGGTGTGATCAAAGACGGCGTCCTCGAGGTCCGGAAGATTCCTCGTGTTGTCAGCGCCACTGCCGTTGGCGCTACTGTGCGCTTCAGCCCGGTTAGTGAGCCCATCTCCAGCGGTGACACCGTCTGGTGGGCCTTCGATGTGAAGAATCCCGGCTCCACGCTCCTGCAGCTCAAGTTCTCGAGCGGTCAGCACGTTGAGGTGGTGCTGAGCCAGGCCGGGGCCGAGAAGTATAGATGGAGTGAGGGCAAGGCTTTTTCTCAGGCCGTCGAAGACATCATCATCCAGCCGGGCCAGACTTGGTCCGCGGCGGTCAACGACACGCTCACGGTGCCGGCGGGAGAGTATGACCTCACCGCAACCATCACCTCCGGGGTGTCGGGGGCGAGCACGGGCGACAGCCCGGGCAACGCGCTGCCTCAACTCACCACGACGATCCGGGTGAATTAGTCAGTTGTGGGCAAGGGGTTCCTAGGCGGGGACCTCCGTCATCACCTCCACGACCCGCGGTTCCCCGGAAGTAATTGCCTCGGCAAGCGCTCGCTGCAGGTCGTTTGAATCCGCGACTCGCTCCGCCCGCACGCCCATGGATCCGGCCAAAGCGCTGAAGTCGATCACCGGCCGATCTATCTCCATGCCTTCGTGCCTCTCGTCCAAGGGATAGTCACCCAGCACCGCCTTGCGGACCAGCTTGACCTGACGGTAGGTCGCGTTGTTGGTGATTACGTAGGTAACCGGGATCTGGTAGCGCGCCGCCGTCCACAGGGTCTGCATGGACCAGGCGGCGCTGCCGTCGCCAACTACTGCGACGACGTCCCCGCCTGGCAGTGCCAACTTGACACCCAGAGCGCAGGGAAGGCCCGACCCGATGCTTCCACCCTGCCGCGAGCGGAAGAAGCTCAATGGCCTTGACAAGTCGAGAGTCTGCCTGAGGATGGAAGACGCCGACCAGCACTCGTCCACAACAAGGGTCCCCGGCCGCGAGACTCGCGCAATCTCTGCCATCAATCGGGTGATGGCTATGGGCGTGTGGCCCCATTCCACGGCGGCCCGGCTGCGGAGCGCATTCTCTGACGCGGCCTTCTCGAGCGCCAGTTCGTGTGCCCTTCGACCCGCTAAACTTCTAGCTTCAGACGAAAGCGAGGCCTCCAGGATCGCGTTCAGTTCCGCCAGAACCGCCTTGACGTCTCCCAGTACCGCGCAATCCGTGGACATGTTCTTGCCGAGTTCCCAGGGGTCGTCGTCGATGTGGACGATCTTGGCCCCTTCAGACAGCAACGGCTGTGCGTCAAGGAACCCCTCGGCAAAGAGAGGGCAACCAACACCGATAAGAACGTCGGCCTGCGCAAGGATGTCCCTCCCTCCGGGCGAGATGAGGTCGAGATCTCCCAAGTACTGTGGGTGGGTCACCGGAAAATTGACGTCGGCCATCCAAACCTGCTGCACGCGGGCTCCCGTCAGTTCGGCCAGTTGGACCACTTCGGCAAGGGCGTCGCAGCGCGTGACTCCGCTGTCCACGAGTAGGAGCGGCCGCTGCGCCTTCTCGATGATTTCCGCCGCTCGTGCGACTGCGCCAGTCTCGGGACGCGTCCGTCCGAAAACCCTCGTCGGCGGTTCAGAGCGATAGTCGAATTCCTGTGTCAACACGTTCTGAGGGATGGAGACGAGCACCGGTCCCATGGGCGGCTGCAGGGCCATCTTGAAGGCTCGCCGGAGGGCTGTGGGGATGTCGGTCGCATGGACGAGTTCAGTACTCCACTTACCGTGAATCCTGCCTATCCCGACGATATCCCCGGTGAGTTGCGGATCTCGCTGCAGAAGTCTGGTGTCGTTCTGACCGGCTGTGACGACCATTGGGACCCGCCCCGTGTGGGCGTTGTAGAGTAGGGGAGAGGCCGCCGCCACGCCGGTGGCGGTGTGAAGGTTGAGAAAGCCTGGTCTCCCTGTGGCTCTGGCGTAACCTTCCGCCATGCCGGCACAGACCACCTCGTGCAGGCCAAGCACGTAACGGACGTCCGGCGCCTTGTCGAAAGCGTCCATGAACTGGATTTCGGTGGCGCCTGGGATGCCGAAAACGTACTCCACGCCCTCGGTACGCAGTACGTCGATGAATGCGTCCTTGCCGGTCGTCATAGCCACGCTTCGGCCCTTCTCACTCGTAGTACTCGGTTCCGTGCTTCAAGGTTTCCCACTGTTCGTCGTCATGACCGCAGAAGATCTGCCCTTCTGTCTTCTCCACGATCTCGCGCACTCGCTTGAGGCTGGCCAACTCCCCGCCCGCGAACCAGGTGAACGCGTGAGGAATTCCGGGCCCGTTGCCGTTGATGGGGATGCCGTAGTAGTTACCGAGGTGCTCGCAGCAAGAAAGCACCACGGGACCCGTCTTGGGCAGGTTGACGAGCAGGGCCTGATATCCGGGTGTGTGGCCGGGCAGGGAGAGAACAGTGACGTCGTTGCCTACCAGATCGTAGTCGCCGTCGATCAGATGGAAATTGAGTCCGGAGACTTCGAAGTGCTTTCTGTGATACATCCAGGTGTGGAACTGCTCGATGGCCGGCGGACGCCCGGGTACCGGCGGCACGCCTATCCGGCTGGCGTAGTCGTATTCATTCTCCTGCACGATGATTTTGGCTTTCGTCCCGGCGAACTCGGGAAGCCATCCGGCGTGTTCGGACATGAGGTGGGAGATGACAACGTAATCGATGTCCTGCGGCTTGTAACCTAGGAGTGCCAACTGGGCGATGGGGTTCTCGTCGGGCTCTTGTTTGACATGGAAGCCTTCGGGCCCTTTCCGGTGAGGAAAGCCGGGGAAGTCTTTGAAGTCCTCGTATTTATAACCCAGATCCATGATGATCTTGGCCTGGGGATGGTCGATCAAGAATTGAGCGTTGCGCACCCGGTAGGGTCCGGCTTGATGTTCCTGCCCGGTCTCGTCCACTGTGCCGAAGTGCCAGTGGAAGGCCCATTCGGTGTAGAGAAGTCCGCCGTTGAGCAAGTGCAGTCTCATTCTTCCCCCTTGATGATCGCGCCGTGGCGGGTCTGAAACATACTACCGTGTGACTTGTCCGAGCGTCAGCGACGTTTGCCTCATAGACGTGTACGCGCGCCCGAACCCTGGTGCGTTAGCTGTCTGTCGCACGGCATCGGCACGCCCGCTTCCATGTGCCGAACTCATCCTGGAAAGAGCGGTCCTGGTATGTGGTTTGTTCTGCTCCGTGGAACTGTCTCGGGCGTCGCGTGAGAGGTTCATCGCGGAATGCGGCCAGCATAACCTGCCCATCACCCGCCGAGACGGCGGCGGCCAGCTGGTGGACAGCCGGCGGCGCCGCGCATCATCCCGTGTGGCAATGCGGGGGGCCTTGCGTCGGCGTCTAGACTATCAGTACTCGCGGTGTGAGCCGTCGCAGTACGGAGCCTTCCTGCTTAGTCCGCACATGCACATCGCTATCGGGGTTCTGCCGTCCGCTTCGAACTCGAGAGGCGTGACCCCGCTGCCTTCGTGTGAGCCGTCGCAGAACGGGGGGGTCTGGGTCTGGCCGCACCTACACCAATAGTACGTGCCTGCCTCGAGGGTCATCATTGCCGGTTTATCCAAATCGGCTGCATTGACAAATCTCATGCCGACCTCCATTTCTGGGATTGATGCCGCATGGGTACCCAGAATGACCTGACATCATGCGCCGGTGGGGGCGGGATCTATCTTTGCGTCAGATAGAGGAGAAGGTCTTGCACACGATCTTCCATTCGCCCTCGATGAACAGAAGGTGGTAGTAATTGACGAAGTCGAAGGCTCCGAAGAAGCCGTGCTCCACAAGTGTCGCGGTACCAACTCGTCCTGTGACGTCGACGTTCGATATCTTGGCTTCATAGGGATGCTTGCTTTCAGCCATGGAGGCGCGGCTCGCGAGATCGCCGAAGAAGGGCTCCGGAGACCCCACAAGCAGATCGTCGCCTAGATACCCTGACATCGACGCCTGGGGATGAAACAGACTTCTCAACGTGGGCACGTCGGCGTGGTAGACCGCTTCCACATAGCGCTCCATGAGTGAGCGCACGCCTCCGGGACCGTCTTCCATGCAGCTGCCCACGTCGCCTCCTTCTGGCCGGTTCTAGAGTGATGCCAAGGTCGCAGTATACTGGGGCTCAACGATCGCCAGCCACCCACCGGGGAACCAGACCGAGAGAATACCGGAGGACTAGATGGACGCCGAGGCTCCCATGACGTCGAGGACGCTCAAGATCAACGCCAAGCCTGTCCCCTTAGAAATCGATCTTGACCGGACGGCGGTGATCGTCGTCGACATGCAGAACGCCTTTCTTTCCGAGGGCGGGATGTTCGACGAAGCCGGCTACGACATCAGCGGTGCTTTTCCGGCCGTCGAAGCCAACGCGAAGCTTCTTCCCGCTTTGAGAGAGGCAGGAGTGAGGATCGTCTATGTGAAGATGAGCTATAACGCCGACTATTCGGATTCCGGCGGCCCGCAGTCCCCCAACTGGCACAAGGAGTTGGGGCTCCTGCTCATGCAGGATCGCCCCGAGACGTGGGGCAGGTTCGTTACCGAGGGAACCTGGGATGAGGAGATCCGCGAGGAGATCGCCCCCTGTCCCGGGGACGTGGTGGTTCGCAAGCAGCGGTACAGCGGCTTTGCGGGCACGAACCTCGACATGATCCTGAAGACGTGGGGTATCCGTTACGTCTTCTATACGGGCGTCGCTACCAACGTGTGCGTGGAATCCACCCTGCGCGACGGCTACTTTCTCGACTATTGGCCCATCCTGGTGGCCGACGCATGCAACAACTCCGGTCCTGAGCATAACCGATTGGCTAGCGAATGGAACGTGGAGCACGCCTTTGGTTGGGTGACCACCAGTTACGACGTGCTGAAAGCGCTCGCGGGTGACTGAACCCGGGGACTGACTGAATCCCGCTCTGCGGAACGGCGACCCGGGTGTCCCGATCGGCGCATACCCGGCGCGTGGACCGGCGCGCGTCTCCTCTGCGGGCGTTGGCCTGATATTCTTTGCGCTCACACCGGCGCCGAAATGGCGGCGCCGCGACATAGGGGAGCCTTTCAATGATCGTCGCAACGAAGGAACTGTTCAAAGTCGCGTACGGCAAGTTCGCTGTCGGTGCCTACAACATCAACAACATGGAGCAGACCCTCGGCCTTTTCCGGGGCTGTTTGGATTCTCAAGCACCGTTCATCATCCAGATCTCGCGCGGAGCCCGTTCGTATGCGGATAAGCGCATGCTCGAGGCGATGATCCTGGCCGCGGACGCGATGTTTCCGGAGGCCATTTTCGCCGTCCATTTGGATCACGGGGACCTGGAGACGGCTCTCGACTGTATCGAGAGTGGGTTCTACTCCTCGGTGATGATCGATGCCTCCGGCGAGCCTCTCGAAGACAACATCCGCGTCACCCGCCAGGTGGTCGAAGCGGCTCACGCCAAGGGGATTTCGGTGGAGGCGGAACTGGGGCAGTTGGGAGGTGTCGAGGAGCATGTGCAGGTGGACGAGAAGAACGCCCACCTCACGGATCCGGCCGAGGCGGAGATCTTCGTGAAGGAATCCGGCTGCGACAGTCTGGCCGTAGCCATCGGCACGAGCCACGGCGCTTACAAGTTCAGCGGCGAACAGGGTCTGCATCTCGACGTTGCGGCGGAGATCCAAAAACGTTTGCCCGGATTTCCGCTCGTGATGCACGGCTCTTCCTCCGTGCCCCAACAGGAGATCGCGCGGATCAACGCCGCCGGTGGGGCGATCAAGGGAGCCAAAGGTGTCGACGAGGACGAATTCGCGAAGGCCGTGCCGCTGGGGGTGACCAAGGTCAATATCGACACAGACGGCCGCCTCGTCTGGACTAGGGTCCATCGGGAGTTCTTTCGTGATCACCCGGAGAAGTTCGATCTTCGTGACCCCGGGAAAATGTTCATCGCCGAGTACGCGAAGTTCATAGCGCACAAGAACGAGAAGCTCGGCTCCGCCGGGACGCTGGAAACGGTGCGCAAGGCTCTTTCCCTCGTTTGAGGACGAGGCAAGTATGCAGCTTGCGTCGGATTGAAGCTCGCGTATCGCATGAATCAGGTAGATCAATCACCCAGTAGTGTGGATACTGCATTTTTGGACCATTTCTAGGCCGAATATGATACGTTTTTCCCAGATAGGCAAACGGAAGGAGTAGGGATGTCCGCCGCGCTCGACGCGATCACCAAACACCCTGAGCTATCGGCTTGGCTACGAGATGTGGTTGAACTATGCAAGCCCGACAACGTCTATACCCTCGATGGTTCGCCGGAAGACTACGAGAAGATGTGCGAACTCCTGGTGGAACACGGCACTTTCACCAAACTCAACGACGCTCTGCGCCCTGATAGCTACCTCGCTCGCTCTCACCCCAGCGACGTCGCGCGCGTCGAGGAACGGACCTACATCTGCACCAAGAACCAGGAAGACGCCGGCCCCACGAACAACTGGGCTGCTGCCGCCGACATGAAGTGCAAGATGATGGACATCTTCAAGGGCAGTATGGAGGGACGGACGATGTACATCATCCCGTTCTCCATGGGACCAGTGGGCTCGCCCTTCTCCAAAATTGGCATCGAGGTCACCGATTCGCCCTACGTGGTGGCCAACATGATGATCATGACCCGCACAGGTACGCAGGTGCTCGAGGCCCTCGGCACCGATGGCGAATTCATCCCTTGCCTGCACTCTGTGGGGGCTCCTCTCGCTCCCTTCCAGGGGGACGTTGCCTGGCCGTGTGAGCGGGACCCCATGCATAAGTACATCGTGCATTTTCCCGAGGATCCGTCCATCTGGTCGTACGGTTCCGGCTACGGGGGCAATGCCCTGCTGGGCAAGAAGTGCCTCGCTCTCCGCATCGCGTCGGCTGTGGCTCACCGAGAGGGATGGCTGGCCGAGCACATGCTCATCCTGTCCTTGACTTCTCCCGAGGGTAAGAAGCGCTACATCGCCGGCGCCTTCCCCAGCGCCTGCGGTAAGACCAACCTGGCTATGATGCTTCCTACTTTGCCCGGCTGGAAAGTCAGTTGCGTGGGTGACGACATCGCCTGGATGCGCATCGGCGAAGACGGTCGCCTGTACGCCATGAACCCCGAAACGGGCTTCTTCGGCGTGGCTCCGGGGACCTCGTACGAGTCCAACCCCAACGCAATGGACTCGTTCACCAAGAACAGCATCTTCACCAACACCGCCCTCACCGATGAGGGCGACGTCTGGTGGGAAGAAATGGGCGTGCCGGCTCCGGCGCATCTCATCGACTGGGAAGGCAACGACTGGAGTCCCGATTCGGGTCGCAAAGCCGCTCATCCCAACTCCCGTTTCACCGCTCCCGCCGAGCAGTGCCCCGTGATCGACCCAGACTGGCAGAATCCGGCCGGTGTTCCCATCTCGGCCTTTCTGTTCGGGGGCAGGCGGGCGAGCACGATCCCGTTGGTCAACCAGGCGTTTGACTGGGAGCACGGTGTGTTTATGGGTTCGGCCGCGGGGTCCGAGACCACCGCTGCGGCGCTGGGCAAGGCCGGCGTCCTCAGGCACGATCCCTTTGCAATGCTGCCCTTCTGCGGGTACAACATGGGCGATTACTTCGCTCACTGGCTTTCCATGGCAGACAGGACCGACGTCGAGAAGCTGCCCAAGGTGTTCTTCGTGAACTGGTTCCGCAAGGCTGAAGACGGCCATTGGCTCTGGCCCGGGTATGGGGAGAACAGTCGCGTGCTAAAGTGGATTTTCGAGCGCGTAGAAGGCGAGGGCAAGGCTGTGGAGACTCCCATCGGCTATCTGCCTACCGCCGACGCCCTTGACCTCTCGGGATTGGATATCCCGGAGGCCGACCTGCAGACGTTGCTGACCGTGGATGTCGAAGGCTGGAAGAAAGAACTCGAGGGATTGGCCGAGTACTACGACCAATTCGGCGATCATCTGCCAGAGGCGCTTCGCAAGCGCCTGCAGACCATCCAAGAGAGGTTGGCCAAAGCGTAGGGCGGACCGACGACCAGGCCGCGACGATTTGGGGGAACCATTGAACCCACTAGCCAAAGAGCTGAACGAGAAGATCGAGGGGGCCGCTCCCTCGGTCATGAGGGTCTTGTCCCAGCTTGGCAGGGATCTGTACTACCCCAAAGGGATTCTCACTCAGTCGGCCGAGGCCAAGCAGAAGGCCAACCGGTACGATGCGACCATCGGGGAGGCTCGTGAGCAGAAGCACGCCATGGGTCTCCCCGCGATTACCCGGCACCTGTGCGAACTGGACGCCGACCAGGTGCTGCCTTACGCCCCCTCGGCCGGGCGGGCGGATCTTCGCGCCGTGTGGCAAAGCGAGATTCGGGAGAAGAACCCTTCCTTGGGCGACACGCCCATCAGTCTGCCGGTCGTCACCAGCGGCATCACGCACGGTCTGAGCACCATCGCCGACATGTTCGTGGACCCGGGAGACGTCATCCTCATGCCCGACAAGCTATGGGGCAACTACCTGCTGGTGTTCGAGGTGAAGCGAAATGCTCGGGTGGTGCGATACCCCTTGTTGGCCCTCGAGAGCGGGTTCGACATCGAGGGTTTCCGCGCGACGGTCCAAGCGAACGCGGGCGCGCGCAAGTTGCTCGTCTTACTGAACTTTCCGAACAACCCGACGGGCTACTCCATCACTGAGAAGGAAGCACAAGCCATCAAGGAGACTCTCGTCCAGGCTGCCGACGAAGGGTGCGACGTTGTGGCAGTGTGCGACGACGCGTACTTCGGACTCTTCTATGGCGAAGAGGTGATGCGGGAGTCTCTATTCACCCACCTGGCCGGTGCTCATCACTCTATTCTCGCCATCAAACTCGATGGCGCCTCCAAAGAGGACTTCGCCTGGGGCCTCAGGGTGGCGTTTATCACCTATGGCATTGCCGACGGTGCGGACGTCTACGAGCCTCTCGAAAAGAAGACGGCCGGCTGCATCCGCGGCACCATTTCCAACTCGTCCAATTTGTCCCAGGAACTGGTTCTGAGGGCCATGGCCGACGAGGACTACCGAGCTCAGAAGGCGGCTAGGTTCGCCATCTTGGCGAGTCGGGCGGCGAGGGTCAAGCAAGTACTCGCGGACCCCAAATTCTCTGCGGCCTGGCAGCTCTATCCTTTCACGGGCGGGTATTTTCTCTGTTTGCGTCTCAATAAGTTGAACGCCGAAACCTATCGCGTGCGCCTCCTTAACGAATATGGCGTGGGCGTGATCTCCACTAGCGACACCGATATCCGAGTGGCTCTTTCTTGTGTCGACGAGGGTGACTTCAGCGATCTTTTCGAAATGATGCTCACCTGCGCCCTGGAGATGTCCGAGGAATAACCCAGGGTCGATAGGCGGGGGATGTATGGGCACTGTCCTCGTCCGTTTCTACGCCGAACTGGGGGACTTTCTTACCGCCGACAGGCGGGGCGGGGAGTTTCCGGCGCTTTTCTCCGCAGGGCGTACAGTCAAGGACCTTGTCGAGGGTCTGGGGATCCCGCACACCGAGGTCGACCTCATCTTGGTGGATGGCCGTGCCGTTGATTTTGGCCACCTGGTTGCGGAGGGGGAAAGGGTGAGCGTGTTCCCTGTGTTTGAAGCACTGGACATCTCCGGCATTACCCGGGTCCGATCGAGGCCCTTGAGGGAGATGCGATTCGTGGCCGACGTTCACTTGGGCAAGCTGGCTGCCTACCTTCGCCTGGCCGGCTTCGACACCCTCTACCGCAACGATTCGGTGGACGACGAGATCGTGGACTCCTCCCTGAGGGAAGAGCGAACGATTCTCACGCGAGACCGAGGGCTGCTCAAACGGGCCATCGTCACCCACGGATATCTCGTGAGGGAAAGCGATCCGCGCCGCCAACTGGAAGAAGTGACACGAAGGTTCGACTTGGCTGGATCGATGCGGCCCTTCAGTCGCTGCTCGAGCTGCAACGGTCTCGTGGACCCGGTGGACAAGTCCGAGATCGAGGGCGAGCTTCCCCCTCATACGGCGCTCGTTCACAACGAATTCTGTCGATGTCGAGGGTGTGGCCGCATCTATTGGAAGGGTTCGCACTATCAGGCGATCGCGCGACTCTTCGCGACGTTGGGCCCGAGCGATGAGACGTCCTCCTCGAGGCGGTCCTAAGGGATCTCTTCTCCCACCGGTATGGGTTCTTCCAGGAGCGTCGGTTTCGAGACACCGGAGTTTGAGAGCCGCCACTTCGCGAAAAGTGGCACCCCTAGGAGCGCGACGATCCCCATCGCTGCAACGCCTGCAGAGGTCGCATGTTGACCGCTCGCGGCGCTCCCAGCTAGGGGGGACAAGGCGGCGCCCAATCCTTGGGAGACTCTCTGTACCACGCCGAACAACCCGAAGGCGAGGGCTTGGTAATCCGGCCGGAACATCTGTGCGAACGCCCCTCTCACGGCGGGGACCAGCGCTCCCGAGAATAATCCGTGCAAGCACGAGCACAGGACCACCAGCGACACGGAAGTGACGAGGCTGAATACGAATGCGTTAACAGCCCATATCGTCAGCACAACGAGGATGATCTGTTTTACAAGGCGGTTGGACGGCCGGATCACGGCGATCGTCCCTGCTCCGGCGGCAGACGACAGGACCACCCCCAGCAGGACGGCCCACAGGCGCATACCGGAGAGAGTTGTCACAGCCTGGATGTGTAATATCAAATAGAGAGTGAGTCCCATCACCGCCGAGTTGAGTGCGAAGTAGCCGCCCAGAAACCACCCGGCGCGGTGCTCGCGAGAGGATTCTCGCCACAAAGCCAACATTCTATTGCGAACGGAGCCCTCGGGAGTGGTGGCGTGGTTCCCTTTGGGATCCTCCTTGTTCTGCCAAAGCCTGTGGGCAAAGATGCTGGGAAGAGCGAACAGCAGGAACACGATGGCCGCGGGCGCCAACGCGAATCCCCGGTCGTTCATGCTCGCAAAGACCCTCCCCGAGATAAAGACTTGGATCACACCTACGCCGAACACGCCGCCGATGAAACTCAACCCCATGCCGAGCGATGAAACGCTGACTACGTTGGTATCGCCGGCCGCCCGTAACATCGAGGCGTTGGAGACCAGGCCTGAGAGCTGGAAGAAGTAGTTGGCCAACATCGCTGTGACCAACACTCCCACCACGGCGAGCGTCCCATTGTGGGGGAGAAAGCCTAGCGCGGCGAATAGTATCGCGGCGCTGAGAGTCGCCAATATGAACCATTGCCTGCGCTTGTGCTTTTCGTCCGCGTTCACACCGATGAACGGACCACTGAAGCCGATGGCCCAAGACGACAACGCCGAGGCGAGGCCGAAGGCCACCGCCGGCACTCCGAGGTCGATCACGATGTACGGGGTCAGGTAATACGGAATCGCATACTGGACAGACGTGTTGCCGAAGGCGTACGTGTACCAAGCGGCGCGGCTTCTCCTCCCGGAGGAAGCGTCTTTGGTCTGTCGGAGAACTGCCATCGTGCAACCAGTTTAGCGAGAAGTCGCATCCGGGCAAAAGGTCTCGATCAGCGGACCGGGGCCGTCAGGCCGGAGAGGGAGGTCACCACACTGCAGGAACGAAATGAGATTTCAGTTGTTCGCGGGGGTTGCTGCTCAAAGGACGTCGTGCCGGATGAAGCAGCGGGACGAGACTTCCAACCGCGCCTCCCGCCAGGGCTCCCACAACGACGTCGCTGTAGAAATGTCTTCCGGCTCCGACCCTTGCAAAGGACACTGCCGCGGTTGCCGCTGCCGCAAGTGGCCAAGGCCAAGCTCTCTTGCGGCCGCGCTGCCGGGACATAACGGCACTGGCAACCAGCGCTCCGGCCAATCCCGCCGAATGACCTGAGTAGAAGGAACGGTAGGCGGAGGCTTTCCTCGCCAGGGCGGGATCGAGCCCCGTGTAGAGTTGCGGGATCGGTCGCTGGATTAGGGTCTTGATTGTGATGTTGAGAGCGCTTCCCAGCGCAAGGGCCTCCGCGTATACGCATATGTCCCCGGCAAACTCTCGGCTCAATCCACGGTCGCAGAGGGCAACGAGTGGGGGAGCGGCAATGGCCGCTACTTCCATCGCGTAGCTCAGGGATCCAAGCGATCGGCTGTGCCAACGGATGGCGTCCCTGTCGAAACGGTTGATGGTCGCGCTATCGCAGGGGGAACAGACGCGCCGTATGTACCTGGGACCGATGACATAGCCGAAAAGGATGACCCCGATGGTCGCAGCGAACAGCCCGCCCTCCTTGAGCGGTGAGATCTTGTACGCGAAAGCCGGAGCCTCATTCTCCCGTCCCATAAGCCCGCCGCATCTTTCAATCATCGCGTTATTCCTCGTCCCTTGCTTTGATGGCCGCCGCGGTCGGCTAGCAGCTGCGTACCCGACGCGGAGCCCGCAAAAACCAGTGGACGGGGCGTCGCCGGGAGAAAGACCGGTATCGAGGTGCATTGGCTAAAAACTTGGCGTTGGTCTAACCTAATGCCTCCAGTTCTAGAGGGCGCCGTGAGTGCGAGCTTGGCCCGGCGGGATTTGACGGAGTCTTTTGATGCGTGCACAAAGCAGCCTTCCAAGTATCGGGGCCGGTTCCCCGGTCGTGTTCCGAGAAGTTCAGCGTTTCCGCCAGTGGTTCTTCTGGGTCCCCATCGCGGTCGTTACAGGGATAGTCTGGTGGCTGTTCGGCGAGCAGATCATCCTCGGGCATCCGCAAGGGCAGCAGCCCATCCCCGACTGGGCGGCCTGGATTCTCGCCCTTGTCTTCGGTTTAGGTTTTCCCATATTCGCGGCGGTCGTGCGCCTCATAACCGTTGTGACCGCCGATACGCTGTTCATCCGCCTGGCGCCGTTTCGGCCCAAGGAAATCCCATTGCGCAGCATCGACACTGCCATGGAGCGGGAATATTCGGCCATGCGGGAGTTCGGAGGCTGGGGCATCCGCGTCACACGTCACGGCAAGGCATACAACGCCCACGGCGACAAAGGTGTTCAGTTGATCCTCAGGGACGACACTCGCATCCTGATTGGCTCTCAGCGGTCCGAGGAGTTGGCATCGGCGCTTCGGCGGGGCGGTGTCCAGATAATTCGCTAGCGGCGATTCCATGGTAGATCGGGGGAGAGGGTGAGAATAGTCGTCGCCTTGGGGGGCAACGCACTTCTCAAACGGGGAGAACTGCCCACCGAGAAGGTTCAGCGGGAGAACGTCAGAGTAGCCGCAAAGGCTCTGGCACCGCTGGCTCGGGAGCATAGTCTGATCGTCACGCACGGTAACGGCCCTCAAGTGGGTCTTCTGGCGTTGGAAGCCGCGGCCTACACAGGGGTCGAACCGTATACCCTCGATGTGCTCAGTGCCGAATCGGAAGGTTTGATCGGCTACATGATCGAACAGGAGCTTGGCAATATTCTCCCCGAGAGCGTTCCCTTTGCCACCATACTGACCCAGGTTGAGGTCGATCCGGCAGATCCGGCCTTTCAGAACCCCAGCAAGCCCATCGGACCGCAATATTCGCGGGAGGAAGCGGAACGTCTGGCGCGGGAACACGGGTGGGCCGTCGGGCCCGACAACGGCATGTATCGTCGTCTGGTGCCGTCTCCCCGTCCCAAACGAATCTTTGAGATCCGGGTGGTGGAATGGCTGCTGGAGCGGGGGGTCGTCGTCATCTGTACGGGGGGAGGGGGCATTCCCACCATACTGAGCCGCGATGGGGTGCTCGAAGGCGTTGAGGCGGTGATCGACAAGGACTACGCGGGTTCCTTGCTGGCAACGTCGCTGGGCGCTGAAGTCTTCTTGATGCTCACCGACGCGGAAGCTGTCTGGGAGAACTGGCGCACTGCAGAAGCGCGGGCCATACGCCGAGCGTCCCCGGCCGCCATCAGGAAGTTGCACTTTTCCGCCGGTTCGATGGGACCCAAGGTGGAGGCGGCCTGCGAGTTTGCAGAGGCAAGCGGCGGCAGAGCCGGAATCGGGTCGCTGGAGGATGCGGCCGCCATAATGGAGGGGCTCGCGGGCACGGTGATCACCACCGCCGCGGACGGCCTCGAGTATTGGCCTTCGCTGTTCGACGAGGCGCGGTAGCGAGCGAAACGATTAGAGTGCATAATGCGAAAAGATGCATAAAACGAAAGGGTTACACTGAGATCGCCGGCCGATGCTTTTCAGCATCGGGAGACGGTCTCACCAGCGCGTCAGAGACATCGAGCGCGAAAGGGGGCCTATGTCAGACCTCGGTCTTGATGACGACGCTGCTGATGGGCAACGTCTGTTGCTGGGCACGCTCAATGCCGTGGAGGATGGCATCATCCTCCTTGCGCCTGGCTGCCGGATCGTTTGGGCAAACGCCTGGGTCGAAGCCAAACTGGCGGCGCAGGGGCCTCTGGTTGGTAAGCCCTGTGAGGCCGTCTTCCCCGGCTTTTTCGTCCCGTGCTCAGATTGCGACGATGGATCTCAGTCTGGATCCGGTCGGCTCTCTTCGCGCGTTGTCACTTATCCGTCCACTGGTGAACCGGTAGGCTGGCTCGAAATTCAAGCGACGCGCCTCGGGCCAAGCGGTGACAGCCGAGTGTGTGGGGTTCTTCATCTCAAGGACGTAAGCGAAGAGAGACGTGCTGAGGAAGCGTTAAGAAACGAGATCCGTTGGCGCCGTCTTGTGGTGGAGCAGTCAAGGGACGGCATCGTCATTCTCGATCAGGGCGGCAGAGTGTTCGAGGCCAATCAAGAGTTCGCTCGCATGGTCGGGTATTCGATGGAAGAAATGGGCTCCCTGTCGGTCTGGGACTGGGAGGCCGCCGCCCCCAGGGATCGCGTGCAGGAAATGATCACGTCGGTCGACGGAGACGGCGATCATTTTGAGACGCGGCACCGGCGTAAGGACGGCACTCAATACGAGGTTGAGATCAGCAGCAACGGGGTCATGTACGGCGAAAAGAAGTACATCTTCTGCGTGTGCCGCGACATAACGGAGCGAAAGCGGGCAGAAAGGGAGCGTGAGGCTCTCATAAACAAGTTGCAGGACGCCTTGGGAGAGATCAAGGCGTTGAGGGGTTTGGTGCCCGTCTGCTCCTATTGCAACAAGATCAGGGACGAGAAGGGATCGTGGGAACTTGTGGACGCTTACATCGCCAGGCACTCGGCGGCGGGCGTCACTCATGGCATCTGCCCGGATTGTATGAAGGAGCGTTTCCCCCAACTATGCGAGGAGGACGATTAGCGCCCCCGCTCCGGCAGCCGCCGAGCTACAAACGCTCCATCGATACCGCGATGTCGGCCGGTTTGCCCCAGTACATCGACGAGGTCACAAGGATGTCCACGCCCGTGGAAGCATACTCGTAGGCATTGGCCGCGTTCACTCCTCCCGCAGCGGCGATCCTTACCGTTGAGCCTGTTGCCCTTACTGCCTCAACCAGTTCAGCCAACCGATCAGGCGCCAGCTTGTCCACTTGGATGATGTCGGCTCCCGCGGCGGCAACCATCAGGGCTTCGTCGCGATCGTTGACTTCCACGGCAATCATCTTCTCTCTGGCTTCACGCCTATAGGCGCTGAGATGGTCCAGGAAGCCCTGCAGCCCGCCCAGGAAGACCCGATGGTGGTCGAATACCAGGATGGTCTCTGAGAGGCCGAGGCGGTGCGGAAAGGCTCCGCCGCTGTAGACCGCCTTCGTGGCGATCCGTTTCGTCCCAGGGAACACCTTGCGCGTCGCCACAACGGAAATGTCGGGATTCGCGCGTTTTGCCTCGTCGACGATCCCCTTGGTGCGACCGGCAATTCCGCAAGCTGACTCGAGCAGATTCACGGCTGCCTTCCACCCCAAGTGGAGCGCCCCCGCGGTTCCTATGGCCTCCAGGATCTTGTGTCCGGAGTCGACGACAGCGCCGCTAGAAACGCAGAGCGCCGTACTGCAGCCGGCCTTCTCGAGCAGTCGCGCGGCCTCCTCGGTGCAAGCGAGAACAGTCCCGTGGCGGGTGGTGAAGGTGATCTTGCCGGGTTTGTCGGCAATGCCGAGAAGTTCCGTGGTCAGATCGCCATAGGGCGCGTCCTCCAGCAGAAACTGATCCAGATAGTGATCGGGGAAGTGGACGGTCGGGGACACTAGACTCGCCTCCTGAAAAGCAACTCGCGTAATATCGCGTGAAGTATAACCGTTTGGAATATTTTTTAGCAAGGAACCAGACTGGTTTGCCCATTGGAAGACCGAGAGTGGGTCGGGGGTCGCTCTGACGGGATCCCCAGGCTTCTCTACGGGAGCCTTCCCATGACGTCCCCGGATACGGTACGATTAAGCGACCTTTAATCGAGCCCTGTGAGGCCGAAAGGAAGTGTGCTGACACATGCCCCGCCGTACGGATATCCGTAAGATCCTCCTGCTTGGTTCCGGTCCTATCGTCATCGGCCAGGCGTGCGAATTCGACTACTCCGGCACCCAGGCCTGCAAGGTGCTCATGGAGGAAGGCTTCGAGGTCGTGCTGGTCAACTCCAACCCGGCCACGATCATGACCGATCCATCCTTTTCGCACCGGACCTACATCGAGCCCCTGGTGCCCGAGGTGGTCGCGAAAGTCATCGAAGAGGAGCGTCCGGATGCTCTTCTGCCCACGCTGGGAGGCCAGACGGCTCTCAATCTCGCGGTCGCCCTGTCGGAAGACGGCACCCTGGAGAAGTATGGGGTGGAGCTGATTGGGGCCGACTACGCCGCTATCCACCGCGCCGAGGCCCGAGACGAGTTTCGCGCAACAATGGCTTCTATCGGGCTTCGCGTCCCCGAGAGCGCTGTTGTCAACACGGTGGCCCAGGCCCGTCAGGCCCTGAAGGACGGCCTGCGTCTTCCCCTTATCATCCGTCCGAGCTTCACACTCGGCGGCCACGGGGGAGGGGTGGCTGCCTCAGATCAGGAATTCGACGCGGCGGTCAAGGTCGGTCTCGATGCCTCGCCCACCCATCAGGTGCTGCTCGAAGAGAGCGTCATCGGCTGGAAGGAGTTCGAACTCGAGGTCATGCGCGACCTCAAGGATAACGTTGTCATCGTCTGCTCCATAGAGAACATTGATCCCATGGGAGTCCACACCGGCGACTCCATCACCGTGGCACCGCAACAGACCCTCACCGACGTCCAATATCAGCGACTGCGCGACGCCTCGCTGGCCATAATCCGGGCCATCGGCGTAGAGACGGGCGGCTCCAACATTCAGTTCGCCTACTCGCCTGAGACCGACGAGTTGATGGTCATTGAGATGAACCCCAGAGTCTCTCGATCGTCTGCCCTTGCTTCAAAGGCCACGGGCTTTCCCATCGCCAAGATCGCGGCCAAACTGGCTGTGGGCTACACGCTCGATGAGATCGCGAACGACATCACACGCAAGACCCCCGCGTGCTTCGAGCCCACCATAGACTATGTGGTGGTCAAGACGCCGCGCTGGGCCTTCGAGAAATTCCCCATGGCGGACGCGCGTCTCACCACCCACATGAAGAGCGTGGGGGAGAACATGGCCATCGGCCGCACGTTCAAAGAAGCGTTTCAGAAGTCCATGCGCTCTCGCGAGCTCGACGTCCGTCCCGACATACCCGCCGACAACGACGCCTTGGTGGCCATGATCGCCATACCGTCGGCGGAGCGCTACGACCTCATCCTAGAGGCCTACCGGCGGGGAGTGACGCTCGAAGCGCTGTTCGCGGCGACCCTCATCGACGAGTGGTTCCTCGAAGAGTTGCGCGAGATCGTGGAGGCGGAGAACCACCTCAAGTCGTTCGCCGGCGAGGGGCTGGGCAGCCTACCCCGTGAGGAACTCCGACACGCCAAAAGGCTTGGGTTCAGCGACGAACTCATCGGCCGTTTTCTCGGGGTCACCGAGTTGGAAGTGCGGGAGCGCCGGATGGAGGACTTGATAATTCCTACCTACAAGGCGGTCGACACTTGCGCGGCCGAGTTCGAGGCACTCACCCCGTACTTCTACTCCACCTATGAGGACGAGAACGAGGCGTTGCCGGTCGAGGATAAGGAGTCCGTGATCATCCTCGGCAGCGGTCCCAACCGCATCGGTCAGGGTATCGAGTTCGACTACTGCTGCGTCCATGCCGTCCAGGAGATGCGGGAGCAGGGCTATCACGCGATCATGGTGAACTGCAACCCGGAGACCGTGTCCACAGACTACGACACGTCCGACCGCCTCTACTTCGAGCCTCTCACTTTCGAGGATGTGCTCAACATCATCGAGAATGAGAAGCCCAAGGGAGTGGTCGTACAGTTCGGCGGACAGACGCCGCTCAAAATCGCCGAGAGACTTCATGCCACGGGAGTGCCCATCCTGGGCACGTCTCAGGATGCAATCGATCTGGCGGAGGACAGAGAAAGGTTCGGGGACGTCCTCAAACGGCTCAAACTCAAGGCGCCGCCATTCGGCACCGTCCGGAACAAGGAAGAAGCCCTAGCGGTGGCGGAACGCATCGGTTACCCGGTCTTGGTGCGCCCCTCGTACGTTCTTGGTGGTCGGGCTATGGAGATCGTTTACGATAATGAAAGCTTGGAGCACTACCTCCGCACTGCCGTGAAGGCCTCTCCCAGGCATCCGGTACTTATAGACCGGTTCTTGGAGCACTCGATCGAGATGGATGTCGACGCTATATGCGACGGGGACGACGTCTACATCGGCGCCGTAATGCAGCACGTCGAGGAAGCCGGAATACATTCGGGCGACTCGGCCTGCGTGATCCCGCCGGTCTCGCTGGGCGACGAGGCGGTCCGACGCATCGAAGACCAAACCGCAGCCTTGGCGCTGGAATTGGGTGTCATAGGCCTCATGAACGTACAGTACGCGGTGCAGCAGAGCGACCATGGCGGCGCGAGTATTTACGTGCTGGAGGTGAATCCCAGGGGCAGCCGGACCGTGCCTTTCGTCAGCAAGGCCACAGGCGTGCAACTGGCTCGGGTCGCGACGCGAGTCATCGCGGGACACAAGCTCCGCGATATGGGTCTCCCCGGCTGGGACGAGTCGGTGGCCGCCGGTAGGGTGCCGAGTCGCAGGGATCTGCAACACGTCGCGGTCAAGGAGGCGGTCCTGCCCTTCCCGCGCTTCCCGGGGGTCGACACCACTCTCGGTCCGGAGATGAAATCCACCGGCGAGGTCATGGGCGTTGGCACGAACTTCCCCACCGCGTTTGCAAAGGCGTCCCTCGCGGCAGGCGACCGGCTACCCCGCGAAGGGACGGTGTTCATCTCCGTCGCCGACGCTGAGAAGGATGCGGTCGTCCTGATGGCGCTGATGCTGAGCACTCTCGGTTTCAGGATCGTCGCGACGGAGGGCACGCACAAGACGCTGACGCTGAATGGCATCGACTCGGAGCTCGTCATGAAGCACACGGTGGGCCAGGCAATGCGGTCTGAACGGAGCGCGTCGGGGGAAGCTTCGGACATTACCACTATCGTCGACCTCATCGAGGCCGGTGAAATCGACCTTGTGATCAATATCCCTCGGGGCAGGGGCGCTCGCTCCGATGGCTATGAGATCCGCCGGGCTGCCCTTGGGAGAGGTGTCCCCGCGATGACGAATGCGGCTGCTGCACATGCCGCGGTGCAGGCGATTGCGGGCGGCCTTCGGAGCGGGAAGTTGAGCGTAATCTGTCTCCAAGAACTTCACCAACGCCAGGAGGCCGCGGAGAGGAAAACCGCCGCCGCGGGTTCCTGAGCGGAAGCGCGTGCCTGGCCCCGAACAAGATCACGTACGAAGGGCGACGCGGACCGCGGGGCGGGTGGCCGCTCGTGAGCGCTTGGGCGGGTTCCTTTGGCTGACCGTCAAAGTGCCGGATTGGTCGCCAGCGTCGCCCGGCCAGTTCGCACTTCTGCACGCTGATTCGTCGGGTTGTTTCCTGCCCAGAGCCTTCTCAGTGGCCGGCCAGGAGCGAGACCTGGTCTCCTTCCTCATCTCCCCGATCGGCCGGGGTACCCAGGAGCTGAACGGATTGGGGATAGGTGATCTTGTCTGGGTCACCGGCCCTCTAGGGAACCGCTTCGAGGTGGAGGCACTCGTGGCTCCTCCGTCTTCCCGTATTTTGGTCGTGGCCGGGGGAGTGGGGGCGGCTCCGTTTCCTCTTCTACTCGACCGGTTGACGGCGCTTGCCTGTGCCCCGATGCTAAGCGTCCTCGTTCTGCTCGGCTTTCGAGACGAAACCCAGGCACGTAGCGCAGAGCCGGTTGAAGCGGCGGCTGCAGGGCTTGCGGCATCGGGTTGCAAGTGCCGGATCGAGATCGCGACCGAAGACGGTTCAGGCGGCCGGGCCGGATTGGTCACCGATCTGCTGACTTCCCATCTGCGTCCCGGGGATCGAGTGTTTGTTTGCGGGCCGACGGCGATGGCCGAGGCGGTCTGGCGGGTTTGTCAGAAGGTGCCCAACACTACGGTCTGGTTCAGCATGGAAACGGTGATGGCGTGCGGCGTCGGCTCGTGTCACGGCTGCGCTCTCACACTCGCCGATGGCTCCATCGCTCGGGTCTGCCATGAGGGTCCTGTCTTCAGCGGCTCGGCTCTCTATGGAGGGACGGGGCGGTGAACGACATGTTAGAGCGATCGGGCGGCCCCAGAGACCTTACCGTTCGGCTCGGACCTCTGACCCTCGCTCACCCCGTGGTGAACGCCTCCGGCACGATGGAGATCTTCGAGTTGGCCGAAGTTTTCGGACCCGAGATGATCGCCGCCCCGCCGGTGTCGGCGTATGTGCCTAAAACCATAACGCTGGAACCGCGAAAGGGAAATCCTCCCCCAAGAATCCTCGAGACTGCCGCAGGGATGATCAACGCCATCGGTCTGTCCGGCGCGGGCCTGGATGCCTTCGTGCGGGACAGGCTGCCAAGACTTCTCGCCCTTCCCTGCCCGATCATCGTGAGCGTCGGCGGTTTCTCGGTCTCGGATTACGTGGATCTCGCGCGGGGACTGCGCGCTGCTCTCGAAAAGAGCGTCGGTGAGGGCTGGAACCGTCGTATCGGGCTCGAACTGAACATCTCATGCCCGAACGTGCATTCGGGCTGTCTGCTCATTGGCGCGGATCCCGGCGAGACCGAGGCCGTTGTGTCCGCGGTGCGGCGCGTATGGCCGGGGCTCCTGGTTGCCAAGCTAACACCGAACACTACGGACATTGCAGCAGTGGCTTCGGCCGCTGAGAACGGGGGAGCGGATGCCGTCGCTGCAGTCAATACATACAAAGGCCTGGTCATCGATCGGCGCAGTCTGCGGCCTTTTCTAGGGAACGTCGGCGGGGGAGTCTCCGGCTCCGCGATCAAACCGCTGGCGCTACGGGCGGTGTTCGAGATTTTCGCTAGAGTAGAAATACCAATCGTGGGCATGGGCGGCGTGGCAAGCATGCAGGACGCGGTGGATTTCCTGGCCTGCGGGGCGAAAGTGGTGGCGGTCGGGTCTGCGGGGTTCAACGACCCTTGGTTGGCGAGCCGGGTGGCGGTCGACCTGGGTATTGAACTCGAGGCGAGGTCGCTCGATCTCGAAGAGTTGGTGGGGCTGGCGCACAAACCTCAACAGTAAACCTGCGGTAGAGCCTTAGGAAAAAAGCATAAATGGCCGCAATTCGGTATTGCGCACCGCGCGGCAATGAGTATAATGGCCGCCATGAGCCAGGTCGTCATCATATCCACACAGACCCCTGAGCGGAGTCACCAGCAACGCATGGACGCCCTCCGTAGGGCGAATGATATCCGTTCGGAGAGGGCGAAACTCAAGGAACGTCTCCGGGCCGGCGATGTTAGCATCACCGATGTGCTCGAAGATCCACCGGCCTGTGTTCACACTGCAAAGGTTCTCGATCTCGTGCTTGCGGCGCCCAAATATGGGCGGGTCAAGGCCAACAAGCTCCTCGAACGGTGCCGGGTAAGTTCGTCAAAAACTGTCAACGGACTTACGCCTCGGCAGCGCAAAGAGTTGCTTGACATGCTGACCGACTGAGCAGCAAACCCCGGAGAACCGCTATCGCAAGGCTCATCGTCATCTCCGGACCATCCGGTTCCGGGAAGGGCACCCTCATCGAACGCCTACTGGTCTCCGTCGCTGACCTCGCGGTATCCGTGTCCGCGACCACCCGCCCCATGCGGACTGGAGAGGCGGATGGGAGGGAGTATTTCTTTCTGAGTGAAAATCAATTTAGGGATTGGATCGCCGAGGGGCGATTTCTCGAGTGGGCGTCGTACAGCGGCCATCTCTACGGGACTCCGAAGGCAGCGGTGGAGGAACAGTTGGCGGCGGGACGCGATGTGCTCTTGGAGATCGAGTTGGACGGCGCGTGGCAGGTCTTGAGGCATTGTCCGGATGCGTTGATGATCTTCATCAAACCTCCATCATCTGCAGAACTGGAGCGGCGTTTGCGTGGGCGTAACACCGAATCCGAGGAGGCCATTGCCATGCGTCTTGAGAAGGGCAGGCAGGAACTGGCCGAGGTGGAGGCGGAGATGGGCCTAGGCGGAGAGGGCCGATTCGACTATGTTATAGTGAACGACAGTGCAATGAGGGCCGCAGACGAGTTGGCCCGCGCAATCCTACGAGCCAGGGATGAGGATGAACAAGCCGACCATCGATGAGATCCTTGCCGGTCTTTCTGATACGCGTGAGCCCGGGACCGAAGAGCCGAACCGCTATACCGCGGTCATGGTAACCGCCAAACGGGCGCGCCAGATCAACAGCTATTATCACAGCTTGGGCGAAGGCGGAGGCCTCGACAGTTTCTCGCCGCCGCTGGTTGCGACGGTGTCTCGGAACTATCTGAGCATGTCAATGGCCGAGGTCGCCAAAGGCGAGATCGGCTACCGCCTGCGTCCCATCCGCTAACCACAGAACCGGAGCCCTCATGGCTGATTCGCCCGTCGTTCTCCTAGGGGTAACGGGAGGGATCGCAGCCTACAAGTCGGCTGAGTTGCTGCGAGGCCTGCAGAAAGCGGGCATGGAAGTACGCGTGGTCATGACCGAGGCTGCCACGCAATTCGTCACCACCATGACCTTCGAGACCCTCTCGGGTTTTCCCGTTCGCCGTGACGCTGTCAACGAACTGCGCGCTGACTCCCGCATCACCCACGTGGAAGACAGCCGTGAGGCCGACATCATGGTCATCGCGCCCGCGACGGCCAATACCCTTGCCAAGATGGCCAACGGCATCGCCGACAATCTGCTCACGTCTATCTGCCTGGCTTTCGACAAGACAGTGGTGGTCGCTCCCGCTATGAACACCAATATGTGGGAGCATCCGGCGACTCGGAACAATGTCAACATACTGCGCGACCGCGGGGTCTTCGTTGTGGAGCCGGGAGCTGGGGAACTGGCGTGTGGAGTCTATGGGTCCGGACGCATGGCTGATCCTGACAGCATCGTGGCTGAGGTCAAGTTGCGCTTGCAGGTGCAGCGCAAGCGCGACCTGCGGGGGGTGCGCGTGGTCATCACGGCAGGAGGAACTCGCGAGCCCATCGACGCCGTGCGTTTCATAGGGAACCGCAGTTCCGGCAAGATGGGATTTGCCCTGGCTCGGGCAGCGTTCG
Source organism: uncultured Actinomycetes bacterium (assembly GCA_963775295.1). Taxonomy (GTDB): domain Bacteria; phylum Actinomycetota; class Thermoleophilia; order RBG-16-64-13; family RBG-16-64-13; genus JAMDEO01. The sequence goes on along the minus strand of CAVZIK010000006.1, from coordinate 2,644,897 downwards.
ACCGCGGAGCCGACGTGGAGATCATCGAGGCGAACGTGGACATGCCCGCAGTGCCGGGAGTGCAGCAGACACTCGCCCCGACGGCGGGCGAGATGCACGCCGAGGTGATGCGCAGGCTTCCGGACACCGACATTCTGATCATGGCGGCTGCGGTCGCAGACTACCGCGTGGCCGAGGGACCCGCCGGCGGGAAGATCGGTAAGGGCCGGGACGAGATTGCCATAGGGTTGGAGCCGACCACGGACATTCTCTGCGATGTGGCCGCTCACCACGAGGGACAGTTCATAGTAGGTTTCGCCGCGGAGTACGGTCTTGAGGGCCTGGAGCGGGCGCGACACAAGATGGAGCACAAACAACTCGACATGATCGTTTTCAACGATATCTCGCGAACCGATATCGGTTTCGATTCCGATTTCAACGAAGTCCGCATCTTGAGCCGCAACTCCGAGGTATTCATACAGCGGGCGCCAAAAGAGACCATTGCCGAGTTCATTCTCGACAATATCGCTCAGGCGGTCCGAGCCCGGCGGGGCGAGACGATGCTCCCCGCATAGCTCAAGCTTCGCACGAAACACGCTTTTCCCCATTGGTAACCTCGCTGTAACCTTGAGTGCATTCGACTAAGGTATACTGCAGGCACATCAAGTCGAAAAGACATCGGCCGAGCCGCGGAAGGCAGGGTGCCTTCCAGGGGCGCAAGGAGCGCTCGTTCGCGGCGGGTCAGAGGAAGGGAAAGTCAGATGAAGGATCTATCAGTGTGGCGTCGATGCGGAGCGCATCTCACGGGGACTCACTCCGCAATCAAGGACACTGTCACCGGCAGTAAGGAAGGGCTTCAAGAGGCCCGCGCGCAGAAGGACCAACGTGTGAATGATCTTGCCGGTCGCTGGGGGCTGAAGAAGGTCGCCTAGGATCGTATGAGGGCGTGCACTTCGCCCAAATCAGGCGGGGTGCACGCGTGTCTTTCGAATGGTTGTGGCTCCCGTGCCCGCCATAGTCTTCGATTCTTATGCAGCCGGGCTGCAACCCGCGTCCTGGCTCCACACCGCGGCCAAGAATAGGAAAGGGCGCACCTTTCGATGCGCCCTTGAGTCCCTGTCGTAACTCTATGGGGAACCAGTCTACGCGGTCTCCCGCATGGCTTGGATTTCGTCGGCGGCTTTGATCTGTTCCAGAGCCTTGGCTTCGATCTGACGAATACGCTCCCGACTTACGTTGAAACGGCTGCTCACTTCGGCCAGGGTGCGCGGATGCTCGCCCTTGAGACCGAAACGGAGCTCGACCACTTTACGCTCGCGCTCGTCCATGGACTTGAGGACTCTATCCAAGCTCTCCTTGGCGATGATGCTGCTCACCACGTCTGCAGGGTCCGGGGTACTGGAGTTCTCGATGAAGTCACCGAGTTCAGCATCTTCCTCGTCGCCGATAGGCGTCTCGAGAGACGTGGTCCGTTGGGCGATCTTGCGCATCTCCTGGACTTCCTGCGGGTCGACGCCGAGTTCGTACGCCAACTCGTCGTCATTGGGTTCTTTGCCCGTCTCTTGGAGCAGCTTGCGCTCGGTGCGAACCATCTTGTTGATCTTCTCGATCATGTGCACCGGGATGCGGATGTTGCGATCCTGGTTAGCGATGGCCCGGGTGATGGCTTGCCGGATCCACCATGTGGCGTACGTAGAAAACTTGTAGCCCTTGCGATAGTCGAACTTCTCGACCGCGCGGATGAGACCGGTGTTGCCCTCTTGGATGAGGTCGAGCAGGTCCATGTCCTGGGTGTAGTAGTTTTTGGCGATCGAGATGACCAGCCGCAGGTTGGACTGGATCATGCGATCCTTGGCGCGCTTGTCGCCGTCCTCGATGCGCTTTGCCAGTTCGATCTCCTCGTTCTTCGTGAGCAGGGGGATCTCGCCCGCCTCCTTGAGATAGAGGCGAAGGGGATCGTGGGTCACGGTCTGGATGGAGAGATCGAGCGTAGGCTCGGTGGACTCCAAAACGCCCTGCGTGACCGGACTCTGCTCGTAGATCTCGATGGACTGGTCGAACAATTGGGAGTAGAGGTCCTCGATTTCTTCCATGGCCATGTCGAATTCCTCGACCAGCGCCATGATTTCCTCGCTCGTGACATACCCGCGTTCTTGGCCGACCTGAAGGAGATCCTGGACGTCCACGATGTTGCGGACGTCGATGGTAACTATTTCACTCTCTCGATGCGCTGTCATTTGCTATTCTTCTCTAGCCTTCAAAGCTTTCGGATTGTATACCGTCTCGCGACACAAACCTCAATATTATACGGGGATTGATGCCGCTGTGTCAATACAATTATTTCTGGGACCGTCTTCTACCATTCTAATGAACAAACGTTCGTGGCGCAACAGTCAGTTTTGGCGCTACAACAAGAAGACGCTAGCTCGGCGGCCACGGTTCCTTCACCGCGACGCAGCAAGGGGAATAGGTCGCCTCGGTGCCTTTGCACACCATCCGGCTTATGTGAGAATCTTCACACACCATGGATAAACGAAACATGAACGACAAGGTCACGGACCAAATCGTGCTGTCTCTCGATGCTGAGGGCGGAGACAACGCCCCCGGAGAGATTATTGCGGGCGCCCTTCTGGCTGCCTCTCCGAGCCTGCGCGTCCTGCTGGTAGGCCGGCCCAAAGTTATAGAGTCGCACCTCGTGGGCGCCGACACGTCCCATGTCGAGATAGTTCCGAGTGCGTCGGTGGTGAGCTCGTATCAAGAGCCGGCATCGGCTGTGAGAAACATGCAAGATTCGTCCATCGTTGTAGGGGCACGTACCGTGGCCGACGGGCGCTCGCAGGGTTTCGTATCGGCGGGCAGCACAGGCGCCATGCTGGCGGCTTCGGTGCTCATCATGAAGCGGGTCGACGGTATTAGGCGTCCCGCCATACTCACCACGATCCCCGCTCTACACGGTCCGCTGGTCTTTCTGGACGCGGGAGCCAATGCCGACTGCCGGCCAGAGCACCTTCTTGAGTTCGGTGTGCTTGGTGCGGCCTACGCGCGCGCTGTTTTGGGGTGCGTCGAGCCACGGATAGGCCTACTCAACATCGGAGAGGAAGAGGGGAAGGGGAACGAACTCGCGATTGCGACCTACCGCAGGCTGAAGGAGTCGGGCCTAAACTTCATCGGCAATGTCGAAGGGCGCGATCTTCTCACAGACAAAGCCGACGTGGTGGTGTCCGATGGGTTCACCGGCAATGTGGCGCTCAAGATCCTGGAGGGCTCAGCGGCATCCATCTTTTCGAGACTGAAAGAAGCGGCGGGCAGCGGCGTGATGGCCAAAACCGGTGGTATGTTCATGCGCACGGCGTTGCGGAGCATGCGGAACGATCTCGATCCCGAAGCGTATGGGGGCGCGTATCTCCTGGGGGTGCGCGGCTTAGCCGTCATCTGTCACGGCAATTCGTCCCGCGTGGCCGTCTCCAATGCGCTCAAGTTCGGCGCCGACGCTCTTGCAAAGGGAGTCCTGCAGGCGGTCGACAGGGAAGTCGCAACTATTATTGGGAGTTCCAGCGATTCGTCGTCGCTCGTCACCGAATGATTTCTCGGTTTCGCCCGCGTTTGCGCTGCACTTCGTGATCCGACGTCGCGCGGCCACGCCTCTAACGGCATCAGAGAGGTCTCTCGGCCTCTACCTGCGCGCTGGGCACGTCATGTCGACGCAGAAGTCCTTCGGCGACGAGTCTGCCGATTATTGACTGCCGTTGATACAATTGGGGGCGTCATTTCATTTGATTTATTGTTTGTATCTGAGCCTGCACAAGGGAGCGACATATGAGTAGAGACGAGATCCTCGCTAAGGTGCGCGATATCCTGGTGGAACAACTGGGTGTCGATGCCGACGACGTCAAGTTGGAGGCCTCGTTCCAGGATGACCTGAACGCCGATAGCCTGGACCTGGTGGAGCTCATCATGGAGCTCGAGGATCAATTCGGCGTGAAGATCTCTGACGAGGAAGCCCAGTCTATTACCACTGTGGGTGCGGCGGTGGATTTTATCGCCGACCGAATCTAGCCTCGGAACCGGGTAACGAGTTAACGATGTGGGGGCTGCCTAAGCTCAAGCGGGCAGCCTCCGCTCTTTCATCTGGAGTGCGCCATGCCGGGGGCGACACAGCCTCGGCGCCCGTACTCCACGCTCCTGTGGAACCGGGTCTTATCGGTTTGGTGGCGTTGCTACCGCCAGCACTATTCGAGCAGGCCTTGACCCACTCTTCTTGGGTAAGTCGTCGCACCGTGTCCTACGAGCGACTCGAGTTCCTCGGCGACAGCGTGTTGGGCCTTGCCATCGCCTCGGCATTGTACGAACGCTACCCTGAGAAGGAAGAGGGAGAACTGGCGCGCATCAAGGCGTTCGTCGTGAGCAGAACGAGTTGCGTTCAGGTGGCCGGCAAACTGGATCTGGGCGCGCTGATTCTGGAGAAAAGCCCGGCTTCGCCGCAGAAACGGAAAGAGGCAGCCGGGAGCTCGAGCGTTCTCGGCAACGTGCTCGAAGCTTTGATCGGAGCCTGCTTCATGGCCCATGGTTTCGATCGGACGTCCGCTGCGGTCGCCTTGGCATTCGACGGGCAGATTCGATATGCAGTCACCGGCCACGTCGATTACAAGACCACGCTGCAGGAACTGCTCGCCCTTCGCGGGCTTCATCCGGTCTATCAGTTGGTCGCGGAGGAGGGACCACCTCACGCGAGGCGTTTCACCTCGGAGGTCTGGATAGCGGGGGAGTTTCGCGGCCGGGGCGCTGGCACGACCATCAAGATGAGCGAGCAAGAGGCGGCGCGCGAAGCCCTCGCGTTCCTCAAGCCGCAGAACCAGGAGTAGGCGGAGTGGCCCACCTCAGCTCCGTCCGCCTGCGCGGCTTCAAGACCTTTGCTCGTCCTACGGAACTCATTCTGCAGCCGGGCATAACGGTGGTCATTGGTCCCAACGGCAGCGGCAAGAGCAATATCGCCGATGCCGTACTTTGGGTTCTGGGCGAACAGAGCCCGGGCAATTTGCGGGGCCGAAGCATGCAGGACGTCATCTTCACGGGCCCCGACGGCCGCAAGTCGAGCGCCGTTGCCGAGGTTAGCCTGACCTTTGACAACGAGTGCGGCTCCTTGCCGTTGGATTGCAACCAGGTGGAAGTAACGCGACGACTCGTGAGGGACAGCGGATCCGAATATCGGATCAATGGCGCCTCGTGCCGTTTGTTGGACGTGCAGGACTTGGTGGGGGGACTGGGCCTAGGCCGCGAGATGCACAGTGTCATCAGCCAGGGGAAGGTTGAGGCGCTTCTGAACTCCACCCCCGAGGCCAGGCGCGCACTGGTGGAAGAGGCTGCCGGCCTGGGCCGTTTCAAGAAGCGCAGGGAGCGGGCGCGGATAAAGCTGGACAGGACGAGACAGAACTTGCTCCGGGTGAGCGACGTTGAGCGCGAGGTAAAGAACAGTCTGCGACCACTCAGGCAGCAGGCCGTGGCAGCGGAGCGTTTCGCTCAGGCGATGGAAGAGTGGTCCCTCGCCCGCGCGCGCTTGCTGGTATTCGAACTGGTCGCGTCACGGACTCTCCGCGGGCAGACTGAAGATTCTCTCACCCGGCTTTCGGGGAGGCGGTCCGAGTTGGAAGCCGGTCTGGCAACTCTTCGCCGTCAGCGCTCCGAAGAAGAAGCGCATTTCACGGCCGTGTTGCGCAGCAGGGAGGATCTCGGGGCTGCGTATCATCGCGTGCAAGCCGAGTCCGAGCGTCTCGAGGCCCGAGCGGTCTCTCTTCGCCAGCGGGTGGCCCGCAACGAAGGCGAGTTGGACCGGTCGCGGCGGCGGAGAGAGTTGGCTGAAAGCGAACTGGTGGCGCTCGACGTCCGGATGTTGCAGATGGGAGCCGTCACCGCCGATCGAGAACGGCTGCGTTGGGTAGGCGAGGTCGCGCAGAACTTGCGCGCCGAGCTGGACCGGGCGGTCCCCACCTATCGCGAGGCTCTGGGACGGGAAGAAGACCTCAAGGACGCGGCTTTCGAGTTGGAGGCGGCCAAGTCGCGCGCTCTCCAAGATAGGGACTATCTGCGTCGCGAGGTCGACGAGAAAGGTCGGCTGGGCCGGGAGATCCGGGAACTGACGCGGGTGGCTGCCACGAAGGTCGCCGAGTTGGAAGGCGAGGCGCTTGGCCGCCAGGAGCAGCTCGTCCGGCTAAAGTCGTCCCTGCTGCAGGCGACCGCGGCTCTTCAGATCGCTGTCGGGCGGAGAGACGAGGCGAGAGGCGAGGAGCAGGAGGCGTCGCGGGAAGAGGCTCGGATCGCGGAGTTGTTCGCGGGTATCGAGGCGCGCCGCGGGGTACTTCAAGACCTTCTGCAGCGACGTGAGGGTACGTCGACCGGCGCGCAGCACCTGATGCGGGAATTGAAAGGCTCGCGACTTCTGGCCGAGGTCCTGACCGTCGAACCGGGCTACGAGCGGGCGCTGGCGGCGGCACTCGGCCCTATCATCCAGGCCGTCGTCCTTCTTGGGCCCGCCGACGCGGCCGCCGCACTTCGCGGCCCCGGACCGCGAGAAGTCGTCTGGGGGAGCGAGGACCGCGAAGCGGGAGACAAGAGCGCCAGCTTCGTCGGAAGGACCGCTCCGGCAGGCACGAGTGATCTTTGGGACCTGGTCACCGGCCCGGAGGCGGTCATCAACTCTCTGAAGGCCTTGGTGACCCCGACCGCCGTTTTACTGGAGGACGGGGAGATTGCGATGGGCGTCCCCACGGGCGACGAGTGGGACGGCTGGAGGGTCGTCACGAAGACGGGCGAGGTGATGACCGCGGGTCTGCACGTTGCCCGGCGCACCGAGGCGGGGGCGGAGGCGCTGCTCAGAGCCCGGAACGAGCTGGCTGTCGTGGACGGGGAACTGAGGGCTCTTGCTGCGAGGAAAGAGGAGGCTCGCGGGGCCGCGGAGCAGGCGCGTTTGGGCGCCCGCGAAGCTGAGGATCTGCACCGACGTCTTGAGGAAGAATTGAGGGATGCGGAGCGAAGCGTTCTTTCGGTGAAGAACGAGGCCGACCTTCACGCCCGCCGGCTCGAGGAGGCGAAGGCTCAGGTATCGGAATTGCACGATCGGGCGGAGCGCGAGTCGGGATTGATCTCCCAGATGGAAACTGATCTGGCTCAGGCCGAATCGCTCATCATTGCGAGGGAATCTGAGTTGGAGCAAGCGCATGCCTCACTCAAGCTTGTGCAGGGTCAACTCGAGTCTCTGCGCCGCGACGTCACGAGGCTGGAGGAGAAGAAAGGTCAGGCGGCTCTGCTCGAGGTGCGGCTGAAGGAGCGCTGCCGCGCACAGGAGAGCGAGCGTCAGCGCACACTGTCGCAGCGAGAGACCGCCGCGGCCGACGTGGCTCGATTTGAGCGCCGCATGACGCTGGCCGCAGACTATGCCCCGCCTCTGGCTACCCTTCTTGAGGTGGTTGAGACACTGGCCGAGAGGTCGCACCAGATCTCGCAATACCTGAATCTTCGCGTGGAGGAAGCGCGGACCAGTTCGGAGAGCGCTGCCAAAGTGATACGGGACTGGGGCGGCGCCGAAGCCGAACTGCAGCGCGAACTGGACGACATTACCGGTGGGCATGCCCAGTTACAGGTGGACAAGGCTCGGCTGGATGACCGTATGGTGATCCTCGAGGATGAGCTGGCCGACCTTCGTCGCAAGCACTTGTCGCCCCGGACAGTGGCCCCGGAAGACGTCTCTGGCCACGACAGGGAAACCTTGGAATCGGCTCTTGCTCGCGCGGAGCTGCGCAAGGAACGCATAGGGCCGGTGAACCCGCTCGCCGAGCAGGAATGCGCGGAGATGGAGGAGAGGGCTCGCTTCCTGACGGATCAGCGCCGCGACCTCGAAGCCTCGATCGCTCAACTGCAGGATGTCATCACCGGTCTCGACGAGCACATCAACCGTTCGTTCGACGAGATCTTCCGCAGCATCAAGGAGCACTTCGCCGCGGTCATCGCCACTGTATTTCCAGGGGCCAAGGGAAACCTGTCTCTTACCGCGAGTAAGCCCTCCGGGCAGAACCCGGTGCTGCCCGAGGATGGTTCCGGCGAGGACCCGTCCGAGGCTTTCGAGGGCGGGGAAGCGGTTGCCGGTATCTCGCTCAGCGTGAAGTTCGCCAATAAGTCTCCCCGAAGCATGAGCCTCCTGTCTGGGGGAGAGAAAGCTATGACTGCCATCGCTTTCTTGTTTTCGCTTTTCCTAGCGCGGCCATGTCCGTTCTACATCCTGGACGAGGTCGAGGCCTCTCTCGACGACGTGAACATCCGGCGCTTTCTCTCCCTCATCCGCAAGTATCGGGACAGGACCCAGTTCATCGTCATCACCCACCAGCGGCAGACGATGGAGGTCGCCGACACACTTTACGGCGTCGCCTTGGAGGCCGACGGGACGTCCAGGGTGCTTTCGAGAAAGCTCGGTGACAAGAAGAGCGCCCGCGATGAGCGCGAGCAGTCGCATTACACTGAACCTGCGGCGAAGGAGGCTTGAAGGTTTGAGTTACAACTGGTCTGAAGTGTTCATCGGCGTCGAACAAGGCGCGAAAGTGGTGGCGGGAGAAGACGCACAGATCACCCGCAAGGGCTGGCTCTCACAGTTGCGTGACGGCCTTTCCAAGAGTCGCAAGGCCCTGCAGCAGCAGTTCGCCTCCGTTCTGTTCGACCGGTTCGACGAGGACCTGTGGGAAAAAATAGAAGAGGCACTGATCTTCGCGGACGTTGGGGTCGAGACCACGGTCTCCATCGTCTCGGCGCTCGAGGCGGAGGCCGACGCGGGTGCAATCTCCGACGCCACCGGGCTATTGACGAAGCTCCGCGACATCACCGCCGGACATTTTTGCCAGGCCGACGCTCGCATCGATGTCGCTCATTCGCCCGCTGTCGTTCTGATGGTTGGAGTGAACGGCACCGGGAAGACGACCACCATCGGTAAGCTGGCCTGGCATCTCAAAGAACTGGGGAAGGAGCCATTGCTCGTGGCGGGCGATACTTTCCGGGCCGCCGCGGTGGAGCAGTTGGTTGAGTGGGGCAAAAGGGTTGGCTGCGAAGTGGTACGCCATGAGCGGGGCGGCGACCCCGGAGCGGTGGTCTTCGACGGCTTGGTCGCCGCGGAAGCTCGCGGTGCCGACGTGGTCATCGTGGACACGGCCGGTCGGCTGCACACCCAGGTGAATCTGATGAAGGAGTTGGAAAAGATCGGGAGGGTTATCAAGAAACGCATCCCCGCCGCGCCCCATGAATGTCTGCTCACCATCGACGCTACGACTGGGCAGAACGGCCTCATCCAGGCTCGGATGTTCAAGCAAGCGGTCGACATATCCGGCGTCGTGCTCACCAAAATGGACGGCACGGCCAAAGGCGGGATCGCGTTGGCCGTGTCGCATGAATTGGACCTTCCCATCAAGCTCATAGGCACCGGCGAGAAGCTGGAGAGCCTCCAGCCCTTTGACGCGATGGGTTTCGCCTCCGCCATGTTCGATGAATCCTTGCTCGGTCGCTGAGGCGACTCGGGTGGCCTCCGTTTGACGGGACTACGGGCGACTAGTAAACTCCCACCCTCGCGGCCGCGAGCAAGCGGCTGTAACAATCATGCTCGTCCGAGCATGCGGATCGGCTAGGTGACAGGTGTTCGACTCCCTATCAGACAAGCTACAGTCGGCGCTCGACGGCCTGAAAAGGCAGGGCAAGCTCACCGACAAGGACGTTGAGCGCGCCGCGCGCGAGATACGTCTGGCTTTGCTGGAAGCGGACGTCAACTACAAGGTCGTCAAGCAGTTCGTCGAGAAGGTCAAGGAACGCGCTCTTGGGGTGGAGGTGCTGGAAAGCCTCACTCCTGGGCAGCAGTTCGTCAAGATCGTCAACGAAGAACTCACCGCTCTCATGGGGGCGTCGACGACCAAGCTCACGTTCTCCCCTCGTCCGCCCACGGTTATCATGATGGTGGGACTGCAGGGATCCGGAAAGACGACCGCCTGCGGCAAACTGGCCAACTTCCTGATCGCGCAGGGCAAAGCCCCGGCGCTGGCCGCCGGCGACGTCTACCGCCCAGCGGCTGTTGATCAGCTCAGGAGTCTGGGGGATCAACTGGACGTGCCTGTCTATGACGAAGGGACGAAAGCGGATCCTGTGGACATCGCGAAGCGCGCGGTGCAGTGGTCACGCGAGAAGGGCCGCGACGTGCTCATCATCGACACGGCGGGGCGCCTCCATATCGACGAGACCCTGATGGATGAACTGGTGCGGATTCGGAACACGGTGAAGCCTCACAACATCCTGTTGGTGTTGGACGCCATGACCGGGCAGGACGCGGTCAATGTGGCCCTTCAGTTCCAGGAGAAGGTGCAGTTCGACGGAGTTATCCTCACGAAGATGGACGGCGACGCCCGGGGCGGGGCGGCACTATCCGTCCGTGCTGTCACTGGAAAGCCCATCAAGTTCGCCAGCAGCGGGGAGAAACTCGACAGCTTCGAATATTTCCATCCCGACAGAGTGGCCTCTCGAATCCTCGGCATGGGTGACGTGCTTTCTCTTATCGAGAAGGCGGAGCGCACCATAGACGAAAAGCAGGCGCGGGAGATGGAGCAGCGCCTTCGCAAAGCCACTTTCACGTTCGACGACTTTCTCGAGCAGATCCAGCAGGTCCGCAAGATGGGCTCGCTGTCGAGCCTTCTTGGTATGATCCCCGGTATTCCTTCGGCCAAGCTGAAGGGATTGCAGGTGGACGATCGCGCGTTCGACAAGATCCAGGCTGTTATCTCCTCCATGACGCAGGAGGAGCGCCGCCATCCCGATCTTATCAACGGGAGCCGTCGCCGGCGCATCGCCGCCGGGTCGGGATCCGATATACAGGCCGTGAACCAGTTGCTCACTCAGTTCAAGCAGGTGCAGAAAATGATGAAGCAGCTGGGATCCGGCAAGATGCCGAAGAATCCGTTCCAAATGTTTGGGAACCCGAGCTAGAGGGAGGAGGTGACCAATGGCAACAGTTATCAGACTTGCTCGTCGCGGCAGCAAGAAGCGTCCTACGTACCGTATCGTAGTGACGGATTCTCGCAACCCTCGTGACGGGCGTTTTATCGAGAGCATCGGCTACTACAATCCGCAGAACGATCCGTCCGTGATCGAGGTGGATGGCACGAAGGCCAAGAAGTGGCTGGAATGCGGCGCTCAGCCCTCCGACACGGTGCGGAAACTGCTTACTCTGAAAGGCATCGTCTAGGTGAAAGAGCTTCTTGAATTCCTCGCTCGGTCGCTCGTCGACCACCCGGATGACGTACGGGTCGAAGAGACCGAGACCGATGACATGGTTATGCTCCGGCTCAGCGTGAACAAGGAAGACGTGGGCAAGGTCATCGGGAAGCAAGGCCGGATCGCCCGCGCGCTCAGGACCGTCGTGAAAGCGAGCGCCGTCAAGGATGGGAAGCAGGCCTCCGTCGAGATTATCGACTAGGCCCATTTCGGTGTCGTTCAAAGACCTGGTTGACAGTCAATGACGCGGCCCGAGTGGATAGAGGTCGGACGGGTGTCGAGGGCGCACGGCGTTCACGGCGAGGTACGGGTGCGTCCCAGTTCGGACAACCCCGACCGGTTTGTGCCGGGCTCCGTGTTCTACTGCCGCCCCGATCGGGTCGGCGTAGCTGGTCCGCGCCTGCAGGAGCAGGTGCGGTTGGTCATTGAAAGTCTTAGGGGCGACGATGGATTTCCCATAGTTGCGTTCCAGGGCGTCTCCGACCGCACCTCAGCCGAAGCGCTCCGCGGGCACATACTGGAGATTCGCTCGGATGAGTTGCCCGAGTTGGATGACGAGGAATACTACCCATTCGATCTGATCGGCCTCGCTGTCCGTGATGAGGTTGGCGTGGTTCGCGGCTTGGTTGTAGACGCGGTCGAATCGCCCGCTCATGCCCTACTGGTCGTCAAACTCGATGATGGGAACGCCGGAAAGGGCGACGGAGCGGAGATCTTGGTGCCATTCGTGTACGAGGCAGTTCCGATCGTGGAACAGGGCGAAGGATACGTCGTGGTCGCCGAAGCTTATCTCGAATGAAGCGCATCGATGTCTTCACGCTGGTTCCCGAGGCTTTTCTGTGGTTCGTGGAGCAACATCCGGTGTCCACGGCCATAGCCGCGGGCACGGTTGAAATCGCGACTCACAATATCCGGGAGTACGGCCGACCGCCGCATCACGAAGTGGACGACACCCCGTACGGGGGCGGACCCGGGATGGTGACCAGGGTGGACGTGGTAGCTGACGCGATGGAGGGGGTCTTCGGAACTCCCGCTCACCAGGTCCGGCTGACCCGGGACGTGTATGTGATGGCGGCCGCCGGAAAGCCCTTTAATCACGGGGTGTGTCTGGAGTTGGCGGCAGGCGAGCGCGACCTGGTGTTCTTATGCGGGCGATTCGAGGGTTTCGATGCGCGTGTGGAGAGCCTGCTCGCCACCGGATCGCTGTCCATCGGGCCTTACGTCCTGGCCGGCGGCGAGGTGGCCGCGCTGGCCGTTGTGGAAGCTATCGTTCGGCATCTACCGGGGTCGCTGGGCAATGCGGGCAGTGTAATCGAAGAGTCCTTCAGTGAGGAACTTGAGGGTAGAGTGGAGTACCCGCACTATACTCGGCCGAGGGAATATGGCGGGGAAGCCGTTCCGGAGGTGCTTACCAGCGGTGACCACGCCGCCATCGCGCGCTGGCGGAGGGAACATGCACGTCCTTCGTCCTGGAGACCAGTCTGAGACGAGCCCAAGGAGGCCGGTAGTGAGCGAGAATGCAGAGCGCCCGGGCCGCGACCGCGCCGGAACGACGAATGGACGTGAGAAGACCGCAAAGAAACGGTCGACTCTCTACTCCGTGCTCGAGATCGTGGGCATCGTCGTCGCTGCATTCGTCATCGCGATGCTGGTTCAAGCCTTTCTGTTCAAGCCGTTCACGGTACATCAGGTTTCCATGCAGAACACGCTCATCGAGGGGGACAGAATCCTCATCAACCGCGTGATTTACCATTTCCGCGATCCCAAGCCGGGCGACGTCATCGTGTTCCGTTCGCCGGTGACGAAGGGCGAGGACTTGGTCAAGCGGGTCGTGGCGGTTGGCGGGGACAGCGTGGCCGTTCGGGACGGCGCTCTCTACGTCAACGGCGTGAGGAAGGACGAGCCCTATCTGAAGGAACAGAACTTCAGCGGTACGTTCAACGAGATCATCATTCCCGCGGGCGAATATTTCGTGATGGGGGACAACCGTAACAACAGCGGTGACAGTCGGCTCTTTGGGCCGATCACAAAGGATTCCATCATCGGGGAGGCTTTTGTCATATACTGGCCCCCCGGACATTGGGGCGGTCTGTAGCGGGCGCGGTTGTAATCGCGGTCGGTATGCTCTAAAGTCTGCTGGCTTTTCCGCGGTATGGCTTATCGGACGATTCACGGCTAGGTAGGGCTAGGTATTCACATGGGAGCAATAGAAGAATTCGAACGGGCGCAACTCCGCCAGGACCTGCCCGTTTTCAAGTCCGGCGACACCCTGCGTGTGCACTTCAAGGTCGTTGAAGGTACTCGCGAGAGGATTCAGGTCTTCCAGGGTTTTTGCATCGCCAAGCAGGGACACGGCGCGAGAGAGACCTTCACGGTCCGCAAGCAGTCTTTCGGGGTAGGAGTTGAGCGTACGTTCCCCGTGCACTCGCCCAAGATAGAAAAGATCGAGGTCACGGCTGTGGGCGACGTGGCTCGTGCCAAACTCTACTATCTACGGGAAAAACTCGGCAAGAAGGCTCGCGTCAAAGAGAAGCGCGTCTGAGTCTGATGGGTCCGGTGAAGCAACCGGATTCAGCCTCGACGGTGGAGTCTGTGGAATCGAAGCCGGTCGATTTCGTGGAGGACGTCTCTACCGCCGCCCCCAAGCCTAAGAATCGCACCCTTCGTTGGGCGATAGAGGTGGTCGTCATCGTGGCGGCCGCCTTTGTTTTGGCCCTTATCGTCCAGCAGTTCCTGGTGAAGCCCTTTGCGATCCCTTCGCCGTCGATGGAGCCCACCTTGATGGAAGGGGACAGGGTTCTCGTCAATCGCCTCGTGTACCACTTCCGTGAACCCCACAGGGGTGACGTCATCGTGTTTCATCCCCCCAACCGTCCCGGCTCCGACCCCTTCATCAAGCGTGTCGTCGCCGTCGGTGGAGATACGATTGAGGTGCGGGATGGATACCTCTACGTGAACGGAGTCAGGCAAGATGAGAAGTACATCGCGGAGCACCCCATCGTGGGTGATTTTCCCCAGACTCTGATACCCGCTGGGTACGTCTGGGCGATGGGTGACAATCGCAATAACAGTGGAGACAGTCGGGTCTTCGGTCCGGTGAGTCTGAGCGCGATCATGGGCGAGGCCTTCGCCATCTACTGGCCGCTCAATCGCCTCAGCAGTCTCTAACCCGAGTACCGGGGAGTTTGACGATGGCGGCGCGAACGCGATCCAGGCGCGGCAGGATCTCCGATCCCTTCAAGTTCGACCGGGGGCTGCTGGCCGAGAATCACTCCGAGACCGACGACCGGCGACTGGCGGGCACTGACGAAGCAGGAAGGGGATGCCTGGCCGGCCCTCTCGTGGCCGCGGCTGTCGTTCTGGATTATTCCGTGGCCAGTTTTCCCGCTCTCAAGGGCCTCACCGATTCCAAGTTGCTGTCTCCCTCCGGACGCGAGGCGATGTACGTCCAGATATTGCAGACCGCCCGCAGAGTGGCGTGGACCGCCTGCTCGCCACGAACCATCGACGAGGAAGGACTCCACAAGTGCAACCTGGCCGTCCTTACCCGAGCCTTGGAGTTGCTCGAGGGCGACTATCGCCTGGCCGTGGTCGACGCGTTCGATCTGAAGCGCCCCGATCTCGCCTCGCGTGCCATCATTGGAGCAGACTACAAGAGCGCTGCCGTCGGCGCGGCCTCAGTCGTTGCCAAGGTGGTACGCGACCGGTTGATGCGGACCCTTGCCTCTCAGCATCCGGAATATGGATTTGCGGAGCACGTGGGATACGGTACGTCTCAGCACAGGGAGGCGATTCGAGTCAATGGCCCGTGCCGCTTGCACCGCATGAGTTTTCGGGGAGTGGGCGTCACCCAATTGGGGCTTTGGGAAGACCAAGGCTTCAAGTGATCTCGTAGAGTCCGTCCGATATCCTCAGGAAGCCTTCCCGTGTGAGCTCTTCGAGAGCCGCTTGTATTTCGCTCGGGTCTCGATTCGGTATTCGAGCCGATATGTCGTCTGTGTCGAGAACTCCAAGTGTGATCGGTGGGGCAAAGTCCTCGCCATCGACCGTTTGGGCAAGAAACACCCGGAGTATCTCGGCCCTCAGCTGGCGGTGCGACCCCGCGAACGGAGACTGGACGGTCTCGTGCTTGCTTCTTCTCGAAGGATTGGGATAGATCTTCTTGAGCCAACTCCCGTAGTCCATCAACGCGTAATACCACTCGCGCGGGTTCTCACGGTCCAGGGTCACCTCCACCAGAGGAAGGAGCTCTGCATCGGAGACGAGAGAACCTTCTTGAAAGAAGTGATGGATGTACGCGCTTCGGATATTGGTCTCGAGGAACGGGACCGGGATCGAAAACGCGAAGGCGCAGATCGCGGCAGCGGTGGCGTGACCGACGCCGGGAAGATGGAGCAAGTCCGGGAGGACGTCTGGAACCGAGCCCCCGTATTCCGACACGATGAGTCTCGCTGATCGTTGCAGATTCAGGCCTCGTCGGTTGTAGCCTAAGCCCTGCCAAGCGCGTAGAACGTCGGCCGTCGGGGCGGCGGCAAGGGAGGCGGCAGTGGGGAAGAGCCGCACGAAAGACCCGTATCTGTCGATGACGCGAGCGACCTGGGTTTGCTGCAGCATCACCTCTGACACCAGGATGAGGTATGGGTCACGGGTGTGGCGCCAGGGAAGATCCCTGCCGTGTTCACGAAAGTGCTGCGTCACCACGGCCCTGAAGTTCGCCAGCGCCAAATGAGAGGGTCCGGGTGCGTCGCCCTCGCCCGACGAACGATGAACCTCAGTCACTTCATCCTTTCCGGTCAATCTCCGTCCAAAGACCGAGAGCTTCCATCCCTATGCTCTGTAGGCTGCCCTTCGACAGGGTACCGCTGTTTCTCGACGGAGAGGAGGCTGGACTGGGCGGTCACGAACATGCAGATCGGATCGTGCGAGGAAGGACAGGCGAGCAAGCGGCGGCGACCTTTCTCGCCGGTCGTGGCTACCAGGTGGTGGCCTGCAACCAGAGGACGCCGGCAGGGGAACTGGATCTTGTGTGTCGCGATCGGTCCGAAGTTGTCATAGTCGAGGTCAAGGCACGGGCCAGCGACGAGTTTGGTGCGGCCTTGGAAGCCATCGGTCCGCGAAAGGTTCGGCGGCTGCGGGCGGCTGCGCTTTGGTGGTTGTCCGAACGGGGGATGTTTCCGTGCTCGGTACGGTTCGACGCGGTAGTGGTGTGTATTGATCGCCACGGATTGCCGTTGAAGCTTGAGCACGTGCGCGATGTGATCGGCGGAGGTGGCTGACGCATGACTTTCGCTTCGATATGGGGGTTCGCACTCGTAGGGATCGAGGCGGTGCCGGTCAGGGTGGAGGCGCATGCGCGTTCGGGACTGCCCGGGGTCAGCATCGTCGGTCTGCCCGGGGCTGCTGTCAGGGAGGCGCGCGAAAGGATTCGCTCGGGGGCGGCCTGCAGCGGCTTTCCTTTGCCGACCCGGCGAATCACCATCAACCTCAGTCCCGGGGACGTACCCAAAGACGGCTCGGGATTTGATCTTCCCGTCGCGCTGGCTACCCTCGCGGCCTGCGGCTACCTGCCCGCGTCCGCCTTGCGGGGCGTCGGTGCCGTGGGTGAGGTGTCGCTCGATGGCATGGTGCGACTCACCCGGGGCATGATTTCGGTGGCAGAGGCTGCCGGTACCATCGAGCTTCAGCTGCTTATCGCATCCGTCGATGGACTTCCGGCAGCCGCGGATGTGGGCGCGGTGCCGGTCGTGGCAGTGAGATCACTGCAGGAAGCGGTCGAGGCGCTCCGAGATCCGCGGTCGGTGCTGCGGCTGATGGAAAGGGGGAGGCGCTGGCTGGCCCTCCGGCGGGAGCGCTCGGTTATGAAGAAATCGTCCGAGACGCTCGACATGGCTGAGGTCGCAGGCCACCAGCACGCCAAGCGCGCCTTGGAAGTAGCGGCGGCCGGGGGGCACCACCTTCTTATGGTGGGCTCACCCGGGTCGGGCAAGACCATGCTGGCGCGGAGGCTTGCGGGCATCCTCCCGCCGCTCAGCCGGGAGGAAGCCCTGGATGTCACACGAATATGGGGCGCGGCAGGGCTTCAGGAGTCTCATTGCGGTCTGGCGACGGTGCGGCCGTTCCGAGCCCCTCATCACACCGCCTCGCGGGCGGCTCTGGTCGGAGGAGGCATCCTCTTGAGACCGGGTGAAGTGAGCCTGGCACATCATGGCGTGCTATTCCTCGACGAACTGCCTGAGTTCTCGCGGGACGCTTTGGAGGCGCTTCGTCAACCCCTGGAGGAGGGTAGGATAACCATTAGTAGGCGCAGCGGGACGTCCTCCTTTCCCGCGGCCTGCGCCTTGGTGGCCGCCATGAACCCGTGTGTCTGGCAGTCGTGATTACAGTAGGCCAGCCCCAAAGCTTATAACAGGGGTTGATATTCGGTCGAGATCGAGGCGTCAGAAAGTCCGAAGACCCGTCAAGCCACGCTCAACGGCAAAAAGGGGAGGCTCTGGATGGGGGCCTAGATGGAGAAGACGAGCGGAGTCGCAGCAATCCTATGCTCGACGATCAGCATCGCCTTGGTGTCGCTCTGAGGGGGTTCACGCCGCACCGTTATCTGGGTGAGAAGGAGCTGAAGGAGCTCCCGACGCTCGGCTTCAGCCAAAGCACCACCGAGACGGGCTCTCAGAGCCACGAGAACGGCTTCGTCCAGTAGTTCTTGGGGTTCGGGTCCCTCAAGCGGTTCAAGGGCACTGAGGCGCTGTTCCAATGTTTTCTTGGCTTGGTCAATCTCGGCGGCTTCGGCTTGGAACTCCTCCAGCGTTATAGCCTCCTGGACGTAGGCGGCCAGAAGCTGCGCCGTTCTTCGTCCTTGCGGATAAGGGCTTCCTGCAGTGGAGCCGGATCGACAGCGGGATGAGTCTCTTGGATTGGACGCGCGCTCCCAGACGGGGGAGAGGGTTCAAGAACAAGACGTGCCAGTTCCACCCAGACTCTTTGCTCGATGATTTCCGCCTTAAGTCCGGGGGCTCGACAGACTTCCGGCGTTCCCAAGCGACGTAGATGACCAGTGCAACGGTAGTAGGTCTTGCCCTGCCAATGCGATCCGCAGTAGCTTCGACCACAGGCTCCGCACTTCACGAGCCCTCGAAGCAGGTAGAAGCGGGACGAGGTGGGCCGGCAGACATGAGCCGCCAGAGTATTCTTGGCCTTCTGCCAGAGCTCGGGAGTAACCAGGGGAGGGACGGAACAGACGATAATCTCTCGTCCCTGCTTGGGGCTTCGTCTCCCGTAGTGTCGCTCTCCCTTGTACATGGGGTTGACGAGCATGTTGCGCACCTGTCCCGGTCCCCAGCCCCCGGAGGTCTTTCTTCCCCTGACTCCTCGTCCGTCTTTCTCATATCGGGTGGGGACTGCCCGGGTGTTGAGCTCGTCTGCTACTTTCAAGCAGGTCCGGTCTTCCAGGCCGACCCGCTGGTACATGAGACGCACAACATCGGCTTCAGAGAGCTGTCCATCAAGGGGTTCTTCGCTGGGAACATATCGTGCGTTCTCCTTGTAGCCCACTACCCGGTAGCCAAAGGGACGGATGCCACCGGTGTACCTTCCTTCCCGGGCCGCCCTATCCATACCCGCCTGCATGCGCATGAGCATGGTGCGCCGCTCTTCGGCTGCGACGGCTACCCGGATATGGTAGATGAAGGGACTGTCCACTCCCTCCGTCAGGGAGACCACCCGGACTCCGAGACGTTCCAGCTCCCGCCACACCACTAAGGGATCAATGTCGTCCCGGCCCAGACGATCCACCCGGTAGACCCAGACCTCCTCGAAGATCCCGTGAGCCGCATCCTGAAGGAGCCGCATTCCTCCTGGACGGTCCTGGAACCGGATGCATCCGGAGACTCCATCATCTGAGTATTCCCCGAGGAAGTCCACATCGGGATTCGTCATGAGCTGACCGCGGAGCTCCATCTGTTGGGTTCTTATGGTCTCCCGCTCTTTCTGGTCCTCGGAGCTGACCCGGGTGTAGATGACGACACGCTTTGGGTGGGGCTGGGGGAGGGCGCTCAAGATGGTTCTCCTTGCTCGTTCTTTGCCGGCCGACTGGTGAGGCCAACGATACATGAACGCTCTCAGGGAGGGTTCCTGCAAGTCGATCAATGACCCGCCGGCCGGAAGAGAGTGCGATGAGGTGGGTCGAGGACAAGCAAAGCGGCCCGAGGCAGGGTGGTACCTCGGTGCCGTCCATTACCATTCGGGCAGGCGGGGTCGACCGCCAGAACGAGGCCGAATACGCGCTTGATGACGGCATTGTTCTTTTAATCCGAGGGTCGATGGTTCGAGTCCATCACGGCTCATTAGAACCCCCGCATGTCGGGGGTTTGCTTTTTGGCAGTATTGGCCTGATCTAGCGGCCGAGCCGAACTGTCGCCAAGAATGAACACCACGAGTACACGTTGCATGTATTTCTCCGGTGTGTAGTTCCGGTAGACACCCGGAACAGCGGTTCCGGATAAGCCATGCAATGGTGGTTGAGTGGTCCACCAGTCAGCCACGCAGGCGCTGATGTGATCCTGCTGACGCTGGTGGTCGGACTCGTCACTGGGCAATCGTCTTCTCTATCTCCACCATGACCCGACCTGGCAGGGATTGGCGAGCCGCTTGTGCTCTTGAACCATCCTTCACTGACGGAGAATGCTATCTCGCCGGCTGGGATAAGTTTCGGCGCCGCTTGACGGGGTTGTGTGGCGACATATACAGTTTGGCCAATCCCAACCAATGAGCATCCTGGAACGAGGTGTTTTGCCACAGGAGCGCTCTGCGGCCAGTTTCGAAGGGCGACGTCGTAGGCGCCATCCAGAGACTTTCGAGGGCCTTTCCTGCGGCGTTCCCCGGACCTGAGAAGCATTGTCAGGCCTACCGTGATATGCGGGTTTATTGTCATTAATGTCGAATACCATATCCTTTGTTCGCAAGCCCGATGGAGCCAATAGGAGGAGTTCATGACCAACCCGGCCTGGGTGACCCAACAGATGGACCGGATGGACGCTGGAATCCATGCCGGAAAGACACGCAAGCGGAACGTGGCGTCTGCGTTCCGGCAGAACACCGACGAGCAGGAACTGTCAGATGCCGCCAGAACTCGCGGCTGGCGAATGGCTCAAGTCGGAGACGACTTCGTATTTGCGCCGGGTGACTATGTTATTCGTCCAATCGTGTAGCGACTCGGTGCGGGTCTCTGTCAGCCGGAAGCGCCAGGAAGGAAAGAGCACACGGGAGGCAGTCCGCTGCCTCAAGCGCCACCTCGCCCGTCGCGTTTTTGCACTGCTGCCAGGCGATCGACTCTCGGATAAGATGCCGAGAAGTGGAGTGTGAGACGAGGGACGCGGTCTAACGTAGTTGGACTTGACATAGGAGCCACCGGTACATGGGCGACAGGGGTTAGGAGTTAGGGCGACTCAAAACGCCGCCCCGCTTGATTTGGCTGGAGTCTGGGAAATACCCGCGTAACCCTTCGCGCGCTCGCGCGGCCTTTCGCCAGGCTGATATCGTTGTGAGCGCGAAGGGGGCTCTTGTATCGAAACCCGCGATGATTCCCGCGGAGAGAGTCGGCTAAGGGGGGCGACAGAATGCTAGGACGCCGGCGGAGACAGCAACGCTCAAACACAGAAGGTACGGCGCCGAGGTTCTCGTTCGACTGGGCGAGGATGACTAACTATGATCTGGCGAACGCCGTGTCGCTCATTAATCTTTCTCGGCTCGAAAACGGCAACGCAGCCGTTCCTGACATCGTTGATTCTGCACTCGCCGCGGCCCTTGGCGCTTGCGAGCCAAACGACGACTGGGCCTATGCGGCTGAGGTGGTGTTAACGTGGCTTGGGGATCTCGACAGAAGCGCTGAGGGCGTCCAGTTGGCTCGTCGGCTGCTTACATTTCGAGAGAACTCAGGCGACAATCTCGGGCGGGCAAATACCTGCCTGCTCCTTGGAACCGCACAGAGAAACGCTGGCGCTTTGGGCGATTCGCTTGAATCCTTCAGGGGTGCTGAAAGACTCTTTCGGGAACTCGCAGGCGACTCACAAGCCACTGCCCACTCGATTGGAATGCAGGGATTGGTTCTTCACAGCCAGCGCGAATTGCACGACGCCCTTGAAGCATTGGACAGAGCGGGCGAGTTGCTCCAGGGCCAAGACGCGCTGGACCTTATTGCTACCTTCGAATCAGAGCGCGTACATGTGCTAATGGAGTTGGAGCAATATGAGCAAGCCTGCCAAGCAGCGGACCATTGCGCCTCTGTCCTTCGGGAATTAGGCGACCACTCGGCAGCCGCTCGCTGCCTCATTGACAGAGGATTCTCGCAGAGGTCCCTGGACCTGCACGTCGAAGCCCAGGCTTCCTTCGAGGAGGCTCGCAAAGTGTTCCTCGGGCTTGGTGATCGTTATTGGGCGGCCAGATGTCAAGTGAACATCGGGATGGATTTTCGAGCATGGGGAGAGGAAGCGGGCTCGGAAATCCTGCTAAACATGAGCGTCGACACACTCGACCAGGTTCGCCGGTGGTTCGTCAAAAACAAGTATTTGAAGGACGCTGCTCGCTGTGAGCTGAGTGCGGCGTACGCGTACATTGGCATGGCAGAGTTCAGCAGTGCCTTTGATCGGGTCGGAAAGGCCAATACGGCGTTTGAGGCACTGAACGATAGCCAAGGAATGAAGGAATGCCAGGAGTTAGGGGACGCGCTTCTAACACGTATTCGGAGCTCCGTCTGATCGATTGCTGGTCCGCAGAGCGACGAACCAACGGACGCGAAGCATGTGCGGCCGACGGTACTGACTACCTGGCGGGGTTGTCGACTGCAAACCCACATTCCTCGGCAAGACGAGGAGGCGGCGTGCCGGGAAAGACCACCTCCATAAGCATCCCTTCGGGTACAACGCGAAGGGATGCTGGAATCTTCGGCAAGTCGACGTTGAGCCGACGTCCAACCTCCACGCGGATGGCGTCGGATAAGAGGGACGCGTGCTCATCCATCCGGCCGATCTCGCCGTGACTCAGGGTGGCGCTTCCGTGGGCGAGGTCAATGCGGCTCTGACAGACATCCTCCGCCCTTGAGTCGTCTAATCCGGCCATCTTCGTCAGGAAATAGATGTTCCGTGCCCTTTGGCCGGCCTTAAGCTGTGTTGTAGCGCCGCACGAGAGGCATGTTCTCGTCTGACTAGGAGCACCCTCGATTGATCCGGTCAGCATGTCCAGGGCGCTGTTGAGGGCTATCAGCTTGTCCACCGGGTCATCGGTCGCAATTGCACGAGCCCACCAGCGAATAACTGGGAGCAGTCTACTGTCTAATCCCACTCCTAGGAGGTCGGCGGGGAAAGGTGATGACTTGGTGGGCTGAATAAGATCACCTGCTGAGCCAACGATTCCGCGACGCACCGGCGGATCGCCAGGCGTCGGAATGGTTGCCACTATGCTTCCCTCAACTCTCACTCGCTGTCCAGACCCCAGAGCAACAATAGCCACGACGTTGTGCACAAGATCTCTTGCATTCTGGTACACCACGTAATTTGGCAAAGGGTCGTCGTCCTCCCTCTGAATTGCAAGCTCCGCTTCCAGCCGGTGAAGCCCCGTCCATTTCTTCGTGTCGTCGAATTCGGGCGCGAGCGCAATACTGCTGAGGCCTTCAAACAGAGGCTCCGAATGGATCCGACTCCGTTCCGATAGGCGGAACGCACCTGCCAACTTCGCGTTGACCAGCCATAGCTCCTCAGGCATGACCCCTCCCACACGTCGACGAAAGACACCGCTGATTCCCCGGCCCGCCGGGACCTATCGTTTTCCGCCAGCCAGCATAGTCCTCACACCAGGACGCGAGCTGAATCTGTCCGGCCATCGTTCAGACGGCGTCCAGCATTGTCGTCAGTATTTCGTTATCTTCAACCGCGTGTTGCAGAAAGTCGACGCTCCATAGAGATCCGGAAAGAGCGTCAGATGGTTGATGTTCATGCGGTTGAGAGCCCGAAGACACTCCTCTCTGGATGTGTTGGGAATCGTGATCTTGATGAGCGCACCCCGCCTGTATTCTCTCTCGATGTGTTGCACCATCCAGTTCTCAATACTCACTCGTGCGGGACTGCGCGTGAAGAGCCCGCCTTGGTTCACCAGTCGTGCATTCTCATCA
The DNA here is from genome assembly GCA_963775295.1 of uncultured Actinomycetes bacterium. Taxonomy (GTDB): domain Bacteria; phylum Actinomycetota; class Thermoleophilia; order RBG-16-64-13; family RBG-16-64-13; genus JAMDEO01. The sequence goes on along the minus strand of CAVZIK010000006.1, from coordinate 2,621,475 downwards.
GAGAACGGCCTGACGAACTCGACGACAGGCGGCCGACCCGGACCGCTGTGGGTCTTCTCGAGTTCGTTCGAACGCGTTGTAACCGTGATCCGCGAGAGAGCATAGACAACCCTGGAGTCAGTCTGCGGAGTCTTGTCGTGAGCAAACGCGAAGTAAAGCGCCACAAATGGGGAACTGCTCCAGTCGAGAAGAGGCGTGAGCAAGCCGTTGTGTTGGCCGAGCGCCCACCAGTCATTCTCAACCTCAAGACGCGGGGGGTTAGGGCCGCGCCTTCCTCGCACTGCATACTGGAAATTCTCAAGATGCTCAACCGTTGCGCGCTGCTGGGCGGACGGTGATCTTCCTCTCAGCTCTCGATCGAGAGCTGACTCCAGCGCCCAGTCCTCGCAACGGTGACCACGCCATACGAAATTCGTGTAAATCAACATCTGCTGACGTATGAAGTCGTGGAACCATTTCCAGGAGGAGAGACGCACATCCCAGCGGCCGTGCCCGAGTCTGTTGTCCATCACATATCGCTTCGTGCCAGCCATCGTGCCCCCCGCTCGTTAGTGCCTTAGGCCATGATAGCCAACCAAGAGCTGGAAGCACTATGTCAGAAGGTAGCGAGCAACAAGGTACCCGGGCGGATTTCAAGGACAGTACCATGGGAACCGGTTCCTTGTCGGGGGCGACGGACTCAAAAAGTGGGCCTTCCATTGAAGGCGATGCGTGAGCCTCGTGGCGATTGGGGCTTCTGCGCGCAAGCGGACGCGCTGGGGATCTGCCTATCTCTTCCTGGATAACGCTGTGGTGCTCGTGGGAGATTCCCTTGTCCCGGGGCCGGGGTGGCGGCGTGGTTTCTGACGGGTGCGGGCGGACCAGGTTGACGCCTTTGCATTCGGCCGGTTTGGCGAGGAACGGGGCGCTCCAGTTCCGGCGTTGGACCGGCACGTAGCAAAGGCGCCTGCTCCCGAGGAGACGCCGACGGCGGCGAGCCAGACTGAGGCGTCAGCTACGGGCGGAACCCTACGTTGGCTGCGATGGCCGCCGCTGAAGCTGCGAGCCAGTTTCCGCAACTTGCGACACCTGAGCAAACGGCATGAATAGCGAGAATTGGACCTGCAACCCGAGGGTCGATGGGCTCGGGTTCATCGCGGCACATTGCATGGAAGGCCCGAACGTGCGGGGCTTTCTGCTTATCAGGTGAGAAAACGATTGGGCCAGAGCGGGCCGCTGATTCGGCCCGTGCTCACGTGATGTACACGACCTGCGGGCTAAAGCCCCAAAAATGGCAAATATGACGGCTCGCTATCTGCACGGCTCGGACGAAGGTTCGGTCGCGGCGACTGGCGACTGCCACGTCGTTGAGTTCGTTTGGGGCTACAGGTAGAGTGAGAAGCTAATGGGCGCACTTGAGAAATTCATTACGGACGTTCGGGATACGAGACTGTCGGGGGAAGGCGTCTCCGAGCTGTCGTACTATCCTGCTCTTCGCACGCTACTCGAAGAGGTCGGGGATGGACTGAAGCCGAAGGTCCGCTGTTTCATGAACTTGAAGAACCGGGGGGCCGGTCTGCCCGACGGAGGTCTCTTCACCGCGGACCAGGTCAGAAAGACTTACGGAGGTAAGGGATCCGTCGTTCCCCGACTTGCCGGCGACGGACTGCAACTCAGCCTGCTGGGTGGCCAGAAGCCGGCGCGCGGGGCCATTGAGGTCAAGGCTCCCGGTGCCGACATCGATGTCATCGTCGCCTCAGAGCAGGTGCTCGGCTATCTGCAGGCGTACCGTCAGGTGCTGGTCACCAACCTGCGCGAGTTTCTGCTTCTCGGTCTCGATCGGTACGGTCACCCGGTCACGCTCGAGCGCTACCGTCTCGCTTCAACCGAGGCCGAGTTCTGGGCCGCGGCCGCTCATCCGCGGCGCACGGAACAGGAGCAGGGCGCACGCTTTCTGGAGTTCCTCAAGCGGGTCCTGCTCTCCGGGGCCACGCTGGCAACCCCGCAAGATCTGGCCTGGTTCCTCGCTTCCTACGCCCGCGAGGCCCGGGTTCTCACCGAACTGGCCGAACTGCCGGCTCTCGATGCCGTGCGCGGGGCGCTCGAAGACACGCTGGGGGTCAAATTCGAAGGGGAGAAGGGAGAGCATTTTTTCCGTTCGACTCTGGTCCAGACCCTGTTCTACGGCCTTTTTGCCTCTTGGGTGCTGTGGTGCCACGAGCACGAGTCCGGCGAGGCTCCGGAGTTCGTTGACGCGGGCACGTTTGAGTGGAGACAAGCCGCTTGGACCTTGCGGGTACCGGTAGTCAAAGCCCTCTTCGATCAGATAGCCACTCCCAGCCGATTGGGTTCATTGGGGCTGGTGCCCCTTCTCGACCTGGCGGCGGCGGCCCTCAACCGGGTAGATAGACGAGCATTCTTCAGCCGATTTGAGCAGCATCACGCCGTCCAGTATTTCTACGAGCCGTTCCTGGAGGCGTTCGACCCCGAGCTGCGCAAGGAATTGGGGGTGTGGTATACGCCGCCGGAGATCGTTCAGTACATGGTGGCCCGTGTGGACACGGTGTTGCGCGAGGAACTGGACGTGCCCGACGGCCTGGCCGACCCGCGTGTGTACGTGCTCGACCCCTGCTGCGGCACTGGCGCCTACCTGGTAGAGGTGCTCACGCGTATCTCCCAGACGCTGGACGAGAAGGGAGCCGACGCCCTTTCGGCGGGTGAGGTCAAGAAGGCGGCTATGGATCGAGTCTTCGGATTCGAAATCTTGCCCGCTCCCTTCGTGATAGCGCACATGCAGTTGGGCCTGCTGCTCCAGAATATGCACCTCCCCTTGGCCGAGAACGAACGGGTGGGAGTGTTCCTCACCAACGCGCTCACCGGCTGGGAATCGCCGCATGGCCACCAGCAGGTTATGGCGCTGCCGGAATTGGAGGCCGAGCGCGACGCCGCCGAGCGCGTTAAGCAGGAACTGCCGATTCTGGTGGTGCTGGGGAATCCCCCGTATAACGGGTACGCCGGTATGGCGACAGCCGAAGAACGGGGCCTGACCGATGCCTACCGGACCACGAAAAGGGCGCCGGCGCCCCGAGGTCAGGGCCTGAACGACCTCTACGTCCGTTTCTTCCGCATGGCCGAGCGTCGCATCGTGGAGAAAACCGGCAGGGGGATCGTTTGTTTCATCTCCAACTACTCGTGGCTGGACGGACTGTCATTCACCGGGATGCGCGAGCGGTATTTGGAGGTGTTCGACAAGATCTGGATCGACTGCCTGAACGGTGACAAGTACAAGACAGGGAAACTGACCCCTGACGGCAAGGCCGACCCGAGCGTGTTCTCGACGGAGCACAATCGGGAGGGGATTCAGGTGGGGACCGCGATCGCGCTGTTGACCCGCAAGGAAGACCACAGGCCGACGGAGGAAGTGAGCGTGGCCCAGTTCTGGGGAGTGGAGAAGCGGAAGGAACTCGTGGAACGGGCCATCGTCGGAGATACCCGAGGCTACGTCGACGTCGGAGCGAACTTGGCGCTGGGGCTGCCGTTCTTTTCGGCGGGTGTTGCCGATAACTACACGTCTTGGCCTCGCCTTCCGGAGCTCCTTCCTCTGTCGTTTCCCGGGCTGAAGACAAGTCGTGACGATTTCGTCGTTGACGTAGACCGCGACAGACTAGAAAAAAGAATGCGGGCGTACTTTAGTTCGGATATTTCAGACGACGAAATGCGACAGATTGCTCCGCAAGCCCCGGTGGACACTCCAGGGTTCGATGCTAGGAAGACTCGTGCCTATCTGATCAAGCGTGGCTTTCTCCCAGAGAAGTTAGTTCGATACTACTACCGCCCGTTTGATATCAGATGGCTGTATTGGGAGCCTGATACGAGACTGCTGGATAGAAATCGGCCAGACTACTTCGCTCAGGCTTTCGTCGGGAACATATGGATTGAAGCACGCCAGAGACAGATGAAGGAGGAGTTTGACCGTGGCAATTCGGTCAGAGTCTTGGCGGATGCCGTTGGGAATGGCATGTCGAGCTTCTTTCCTTTGCTCGTTCGCCCGGAAGCTGGGCAGATTGGCCTTGATTCCCTCGACGCTGCATACCCTGGTTTCAACGTGTCAACAATGGCCTCCAAGTTGCTTGGGGCTATGACATGTGAGCCCGACGATTTGTTCTTCCACTGTGTATGCCTCATGCAAAGCCCCTGCTACCGAGGTGAGAACTCCGGTGGCCTACGTCAAGACTGGCCCCGCATCCCTCTCCCGGACTCCAAGGTTCTTCTCCTCGCCTCGGCCGCGCTGGGCCGAAAGGTGGCCGACCTGCTCGATCCCGAGACCGATGTCGACGGTGTCACCACCGGCAGCCTGCGCCCTGAACTCAAGGTCATCGGCGCGGCTTCGCGGGCCGATGGGGGCAATCTCAACGAGGGGGCCGGCGATCTTGCCGTCACGGCCGGTTGGGGTCACGGCGGTCAGGGCGGCGTCACCATGCCGGGCAAGGGAAGGAGCATTCTTAGACCGTATTCATCCGATGAGCTGTCGGCCATCGGGCAGGGGGCTGAGGCCCTGGGACTCAGCTTGGAGCAGGCGCTTGCTCAACTGGGGGATAGCGCCGTGGATGTCTATCTTAACGACGTCGCCTACTGGAGATGCGTGCCGACCGGGGTGTGGAGCTACACCATCGGCGGATATCAGGTGATGAAGAAGTGGCTGAGCTATCGGGAGAAGGCGCTTCTGGGGCGGGACCTCAAGGTGGAGGAGGTGCGCGAGGTCACGCGCATGGGTCGGCGGATCGCGGCCATCTTGCTGTTGCAGCCGGCGCTGGATGCCAACTACGAGGCGGTAAAGGCCTCCACATGGTCGTGGAATCTCGAGTAGGGCTAGTTCCCAATGCCGCAGTCAACACGATTCAGCGATCGTGGTCATGTCGAGGCAGATGCCTCGTATCTCCGCGAGAATATTGGGAAACCAAGAGCGCTCCAATCGGCCATCTACGGCTCTTGTGCGACCGGACCTGGCCAATGCAGTTGGTACATGGTCTGCCGATACTGGAAGGCCTCTCTCCCGCCCTCCATCACGTCCATAAGGTTGTGAACCACATCGCTGGAGTCTAGATCGCCCATTGCCCTCACCTCGCATGACTGCTCCCCCACGCCCTGGAGGATCACCGCCTGCTCAGCATCCCCAAGTACCGGGAGATTTGGATTGTGTGTGGCCAGAATCACCTGGCGCTTCAGCTTCATGCTCGAGAGTATGTTGACGATGACTTGTCGAATAAGACGGTTGTCCATGTTGTCTTCAGGCTGGTCAATAAGCAGGGGGCAGTCATTGGTGAGGAGCAAAATCGGAAGGATAGCGCTGCAGCGCTGCCCCGGAGAGAGTTCGTCGACCGGGCGTGCCTTGCTCCTCGGATCAGTGGGCCGATCATTCAGACGGATGACAGGGATATCGTCAGCAGTAATCTCATCCAGCCTGAGTACGTCGTCCACCCTCAGCTCTGACTGTCCTTTGTCTGCAGAGGGAAAAGCCCACAGCCCCTTCTTTATCTCGTCCGGTAGTGCCAGCCAGTCACCATGGTCCGTCTCGGTCTCTTTCGCCTCCGCTTCTAACCGCACTCGGCCCATGCATCGATCGCGCAGACTATCCGCAATATTCTTGCCAATCGCTCCCGATTCGGCACTATCGGCCTTGACTTGGAGGAGCTCGGGGTCCACAGTCCCGTTGCAAAGGAGCAACCGCCTTAGATTCGAAGGTTCGAGGCCCCTTGCGAGAAGGGCTTGGATCCGCTGCTGGCGGTACTTCACATCCTGGAACGCGAAATGGGAATCTAGCCAGCCATGGAATTCAATCTTCTCGGCACCTGGCTGGGCGTCGGCCTCAATCACGAGGACGTTTGGATCAAGATCACGGGCCAGTCGATCCGTTATCTGCCTTGCTGTCCGCTGCCGTATGAGGCTTCTTCTCTCTGATTCACACAGGAGATCACTCACAAGGCTCGTTCGGGCATCGTTCAGAACATCCCATTGCCGAATCAATTCACGGTACTGAGCGAGTGCATTCTCAGATTCTTGCAAAGCCGCCTTCTTGGCCTCGCGATCCGCTGATCCAGCAGGTAAACCCCTTGCCTGGAGAGCATTTCGCGCATCCATTGCGTGGTTGGTGACTTCCTCGACGACATTTGAGAGATCATTGGTGACGCCACTCAGGGCTACACCCAACGCCGAGATAGAATTGCTGACTCGCGTTCGCGGTACGGCATCTTCACCGGATTGCATGGATTCTGGCCTGCAAAGCCTAGCCAGATTCTCATGAAAGGGCTTCGGGTCGCCATCACCATCGGCTTGGCTTTCGGCTTCCCAGAGATCGAAGAAGTTGCCCACCCTACGGGAAAGCTCGTCTAGTCCTGCGGATTCCTCAATACCGGACCACTCCAATTTTGCATTTCTCGACGCCGTCTCCGCGGCGGACACTTCATCAACTTCTTGGCAAGCTTGCCTGATGTCCGCCGCGTCGACTTCCGCGAACAGCCTCTTCCTGCGAGCGTACTCACGAAGAGGCGACCCATCCTTGGTCAATTCAGCTATTGCCTTTGAGACCTTCGTAATCTCGGCGCGCTGTTTCGAGAGGGCGGCAATTTGGCCTGAGATGCTTTCGTCCAGCTTCTTGATGTCGCTCCCGCAGATTTCGTCAAACAGAGTTCGAAGGCGGGCGCTTCCGGTCTGCTTCTCAATCTCTCCAAGCCGGTAGTACTGAACCGGATGCTCCGGCACTTGCTCGGCAAGCAGCTCGATGTCATCCGCTGTCTGGTACTTCACTTCGCTGTGTCCGCCTCTGGGATCGAAATATCGGGAGGCGAAGACAGCCTTCTTTGGCAATGCTTGTGCCGCATCGCTGCCGACGAACTGCCAGCATAGCTTGACGGTCGATCCCTTCAAGGTGGCCTGAGCTCGAAGATAGTAGTCTTCACGTCTCTGCTCTGGCTTGTCGAAATCGGTTGGCAGATTAAGGAATGCCAAGGCTTCGAGAGCAGCGCTCTTTCCGGAACCCCTGCCGCCAATCAAGCAGTTCAAATTGGGGGACAGCGGAAGAATGAAGCTCTCTTCTGCATTTGTGGGGGCGCCCTCCGATGGCCAGAATTCAGCCGCATCTGATGCATCTGGAGATATCTCCAGGCCCCCGATCCAATACCCGGGACCCTCAGGCGAGAGATAGCCGAATCGAGTCTCGCCGAGTCGAAGTGCCTTGGATACCGCTTCATGAATCTCGCTGGGCGAAATGCCGGCTCGGAGGTCTGGGAGCTTGAGGTAGGGGACGCCGGCGTCGGTTCCAAATGCATCCTGTACTCGGTGGGCATCGGAGCACACAATTGGTACCGCTCGGCCAAGTTCTTGCCGAAAGCGATGCAATCGCCGGTAATGGACTTCATCCTCCTTGCCTCGGACCTGGAGGGCATCGAATCCACATTGGCCGAGTAGGTTCAGGATTTCTAAGGCAATATCGTCGCGGTCGGTGCGCTTAAGGTCCAGCCTTTCAAGCTGGCCGCGTAGGACCTCAACGTCCGGTGCCTCGCTGCTCTCGAGCTCACCGGCGACCCGACTGATAGCGGCATCCAACCGAGTGAGTATGGCGTTTCGTGTTTCTTTCTGAACGCCCTCACTCGAGCCGACGTGTGCAGCAATGCAAATGGCAGGGTAGTCCTCATCGCGTCTGATCCGATGTACAAATTCCGGCAGAGAAGCCAGCGGCAAGCTCGCGCCGAACGTCCAGTTCTCGTTTGCTGCGCGGCTTATTGCGACCCTGATGTCTGATTCAGAGACGCCGGGGCGAAAAAGACAGAGAATGTGAGCGCTAGCAGAACTGTCGCCGGGAGGCACTGGGTAGGTCACACTCAGTTCGATGCCCGGCAACAGGATTAGCTTGCATTCGCTCAGTCGGCTCCATGCGACGTCAGCTACCCGACAGGAGTACTCGCACACGTTATGATCCGTCAGCGCAGCTAGCCCCCACTGTCCGCCGTCCTCGTCCTCTTCAGTGGAAGTCAGTTCGTGACGTCTCGCCACCAGGAGTTCGAAGAACTGTTGGGGAGGAAGTACTTCAAGGACGGATGTCTCGTACGCTTTGGGATCGTCAGTCAATGATTCCGAGATCTTTGATAGAGATGCACGAAACTCATCCGGCAGCGCTTGAAAACGCGAACCAAGGCGCACATCGGCCGAGGCGGGCGTGTGCACATGCAAGTCAGCAGGATAGAAGCGGGCCTGGGCCGAACGAAGGCGTTTGTGAAGTTCTCGGTTCTGGCTCACAGACTCTCCTGGCATGTCAGGCAATGTGTCACTTAAGACTGATCGCTCGAAGCGACTCTGCATTTGCATCCTACAACTTGTTGACCTTAGGCGCGAAGACTCGGGACCTGGGGCAGGCCCGGTCCGAGTTAGTTACGAGGCGGGGATAGCCAATCCGCTAGCCTTGGGTCGGAGTCTGCCGCCCTCGTTGTTATTTACGCGCACCCGTCCGCGTTTTCACCTCAGCAATTCCGTTTGGGCTTGGCTGGCAGCATTCGTCAGGTCTGCCACGATCAACAGATCGCGATGGTATCCCACACCAAGGAGGCTCCCCACAAGATGCGTGGAAGGTCCACCAGCGAGTCGAGCGGCAGCACCGAAGGGCTTGCCTCATGCCGGACCCCGTACATCAACCCATCCTTGGGGTCATGCATTGATGACTTTCGGAGGATCAAGGGCAAGTCAGCTCCCAGTTCCTGGCCGGACTTCCGCTCGGCCCCGGGCCTTGACGATCTGGTCCTCTATCGCCGACTGCAGATGACGTGAATATGGGGAATCCCGTCTGCAGCGTTCTGCAGGAAGGCGAGGGAATAACCACGACCGAGTGGTGATCTACTCGGACATGCGTGTCGCGGCCAGCGCCGCGCTTTCCCTGTGCCCCATAGATGCGGCCCCGACTCTGGGCCTGAGACTAAGGCCAGCGAGTAGGGCATCGGCGGCGAGCAGTTGGTCCCCCAAGGAGAGTTTCGCTCGATGCGAGATAATGACGCCATGACCACTGCCCTTCCTGACATCGACTTCCGTCGCATTCGGCCACACGGACAGCCGGCATCTCGCTCGAGCGGATTTGAGGAGCTCGTGTCCATCCTAATCCAGCGAGGGATCGTCCGGTGGCCCAATGGCATTCGCTTTGTTCGATTTGGGAACCCCGACGGAGGCCGGGAGGGAAAGGCCGTACTCCCGAACGGGGACGTGTGGGCGTGGCAGGCAAAGTACCTGTTTGAGTTCGATTCGTCAGCGGCCGGACAGGTCACCTCTTCGGTGCGCCGCGTGCTGGGCCAGGAGCCGAGCCTGAAGCGCCTCTTCGTCGCCTTACCGCTTGACTTGCCGGCCGGAGACACAGAGGGCCGGACTTCGGCCCACACCCGCTGGAACGAGAAGGTCCGCGAGTGGGAGGCGATGGCCCGTGAGCAGGGTCTTGAGGTCGAGTTCACTTTCCTCGGCGCACACGAGCTTCTCACGGCGCTAACCGAGCCTCAGCACGCTGGCCGGGCGCGGTACTGGTTTGACGCCGACATATCGACGCCAGAGTGGCAAGCTCGTCGCTTAGAGGAGGTGATTGCGAAGGCGGGCCCCCGCTACTCGCCGCGGCTGCACGTCGAGGTGGAAACGGTGCAAGTCCTCGACGCCCTCGGTCGCGTCGACGCTTACGTCGATCGATGGCAGCGGGTGCTCGCCGAGCTGAGGGAAGCTCGACGATGGCCCTGGCGAGCACCTGCGGAGGTGGCTGATGCATATGCCGAAACCCTTTCCGCATCCGAAGCCGCGCTTGACGACGCGGACGAAGTCCTTGCGCTGATGATCGCCGCAGCGCGGTCGACCGACGAGCTGCCGCAGGTCGAAGACGTGCTCGAGGTTGCCTCCCAGACTGTGCGCCGAGTGGATGATCTGCTTCATCGGCTCTCACTGACAGAGGGCGGGTACTTTGTCGGCGAAGCTGCCTCTTTGTCTTCAAATGTTCGGCGGACTGTCGGCACTCTCAACAAGGGAACGCAGTTGACCCGGGCCTCGACCATACGGGCGGCACGCGACAAGGTGATGGTCCTGAAAGGACGGGCCGGCGTCGGGAAGACCCACTTGCTCTGCGATGTAGCGGCCGGGAGACTCGCGCATGGCCGTCCCACCATCCTTCTTCTTGGCCAGGATTTTGACAGGAGGTCGCTGCTCTCGCAGATCGGTGAGCTGTCCCAACTCGGCGGGTCAGCAGATGATGTCCTCTCCGTGCTTGACTCCGCGGCCGAGGCCGCCGGCTGCATCGGGCTACTCTTGATCGACGCCCTCAACGAGAGTGAGACACCTGAGCGGTGGCGAGACGATGTTCGCGCCCTCGTTGCCATGACTGCCCGATGGCCACATGTCGCTCTGCTGGTATCTTGCCGAAGTGAGTTCGTGGAGGCGGTCATCGGTGACGAGCACCTGACGACGGTGGAGCACGTCGGCTTCGCGGAGGCGACTGACGTTGCCATTCAGCGGTTCGCTCAGGAGTACGGGCTTGAGGCGCCGACGTTTCCTGTTCTCAGTCCCGAGTTCAGCAATCCCCTCTTCCTCAAGCTGACCTGCGAGGCTCTTGCAACTCTCGGTGCGACCCGCTTCCCGTTCGGTACTGCCGGTCTTACGGCCGTCTGCGACGCTTTCCTTGAGGCTGTGAACAAGCGGTTAGCCGAGCCTACTCGCTGCGACTACGACGAACGAAGCGACCTGGTTCGCCGGGCCGTCCGCGAGATTGCTCTGCTCGGTGGGCACGCTGCAGATCGAGCAGACGTGTTGCGCATCACCAACGACGCTCTGCCCGACCGTGCGTGGTCTCGGTCGCTGATGTGCGGCCTGATCCACGAGGGCGTTCTCGTGAATAGGATCGATGGGCGCGTGGCTTTTGGGTACCAGCGCCTGAGTGATGTGACAAGGGCAGGCGCTATCGCTGAGCAGTCGTCTGCTGAGGTCCAAGCGTGGCTGACGGGCCTGGGTCGCGACGTCTGGCGTGAGCGGGGAGTCCTTGGCGCGCTCGCAGTGATCGTTCCCGAGCGCCACGGAATCGAGGTCCTAGACCTCGGTGTCGATGATGCGGGTAGGGTTTCGTCCGAGTTGGTCGATAGTTTCCTTGAAAGCCTGCTCCTCCGCTCCCCTGAGTCGATAGCGCCGCGAACGGTTGAGATCGTGGAACTGGTGCTCGACGACATCCGCTGGGTTGACGAAACCTGGGACCGTCTGATCCGTATCTCCTGTATCCCGCAGCATCCGTTGAACGCCGAGTGGCTGCACACCCGTCTGACTGGCTACGGCGTGGCCGAGCGCGACAGGTCCTGGTCCACATGGCTGGTCGGCGCCATGGACGCTGACGAGGAGTCAGCCGTCCGACGGCTCATCGAGTGGGCTTGGCCGGCTAATCTGCAGAATCGTCCATCTGTTCCCGACGACGTCGCTGTTCTGGCGACACTGTTGTTCGGCTGGCTCCTAACAACCAGTGATCGTCGGGTGCGCGACCAGGCGACTAAGGCGATCGTGAGCGTGGCTGACCGCGTTCCCGCCGCCTTCGCGGAGGCGCTTGGACGGTTTCGTGGCACGAATGATCCGTATGTTGTTGAGCGTCTCGCGGCGGCCGCGTGTGGTGCGGTGCTGCGGACGGCAGATCCTGTTGCGGCGCAGCAGATCGCCGAGGGAATCTCGGCGCTTCTCGGTGATGCCTGGCCCCCGCACCTGCTGACCAGGGATTTCGTGCGTCGTGTCATCGAAGAAGCTCGCATCCGGGGATGGTCTGGGGACTTCCTCTCGCCGCAGCGCGCGGAGTGGCCGGTCGCCACGAGGCCCGTTGAGGAGATGGAAGCTCTCGCTGGCCCGCCGGATTATGCGTACGGGTCGATCTGGCACTCACTTACCGGCCTGGGCGACTTCGGTCACTATGTGATGGAGCCAGCTCTGAGACACGTCGACAGCCCGGACGAAGAAGCCCTGCAGCGCGACGCCGAACGAGCGGTGTTCGAGCGGGTACTGGAGCTAGGCTGGACCCCAGAGCGTTTCCGCGAGCTCGACAGCGGTCGTCATGGGGGGCATGACGGAGTAGTCGAGCGAGTCGGGAAGAAGTATCAATGGATCGGGTTCTACGAGGTCCTCGGGCGCATTGCCGACCACCACGCCATCAAGTCGTGGGACGATGGAGAATCGGAGCCCTACGAGCACGCTGAGCAAGTCGTCTGGCGGGACATCGACCCGACCGTCCTCGCCCGCAGGCGAGTTGCACCGTCTGCGGGCGAACGCCAATGGTTCTCGCCAGTGGCGGCGCGATTCGTCAGGGACGTTTTCGAGGAGTATCCCGACGACATGACCGGCGTCCCAGATCCGTTGGACTTGATCGCCGTCTCTGACGCCAACGGTGCGCAGTGGTTGGTTCTTGCCAGCAACCCAAAGTGGGAGCAGCCGTTCGGGCCGGAGATCGAGGCGCTCCGCCCTCCGCGGCTGGCTGTGTGGACACAGTTGCACGCGTACCTTGTTCCCCAGCAGGAAGCGCCTGTACTTCGCGAATGGGCGAGGGACAAGGACTGGTTTGGCCGGTGGATGCCTGACACGCCAGAGGTTCACAGTGTTCTCCTCGGTGGGCACCCCGATGATCCGGGTTGGTCGTCAGCCAGCGGGAGTGTGGATTGGTGGAGCGCCGGGGGCGGCAGCCGCCCGCCCGTGGAACTACTGCAATGTGCCGCGTGGTACGGCGGGACCGGAACTTCGCGGGACGCGTCCGCGAACGAAGAGACAACCGGCTACGTCCCGACTCGACGCCTGATCGAATTGGCCGAGTTGCCCCGTGGCGTCGACTTTGCCTGGAGAGATGAGGCCGGTGTCGCTGTCTGCGATCCGTCAGTTGTCCTTGGTGGGCCAGCGACCCTAGTGATGCGGCGTGACCTGCTGCCGCGACTAGCGGAAGCAGGCCTCACGGTCTTCTGGACTGTCCTCGTGGGCAGCGAGCTGCACCGCAACGACAACACTCGACCCGGCGACGACTACCGATGGGTGAGTGCGAGTGCCTCGTACATCCTTGCCGACGACCGAGTGGAGCAGATTGGAGCTAGGGCGATCCGATGTAGGCCCGGGCCAACGACGGAGCGCGATGTCATATGGGATACGAAACGTGCGGAGGACTGACCGCAGGGTACTCCGGGCGTTGGCGTGATCGTCACATCTCGCGGTCTATTCCGGACAAGCTTCGCTGCGTATCCCCGCCCAATCGCTTGGGCCGGCGGGGTTCCGTTTGCCGCCGTGAAGCCGAGACCGTGAATGTCTACACCCCAATTGCCTCCGCCCCCCGCCCCCACCCCAGACCCTCTTGTCCCTCCAGCCGCCGCAGCAGGTACTGAGGGGTACAAAAACCCTGAGCTCGCCTGCTTAATCACAGCATCGGCTACGATTCATGGTTCCCCAACCATTGAACCTGGAGTGCCGATGTCGCTGCCTCAAGCTGTGAACACTGAGGCCGGAGGCCACGAACGGTCAAGAGTCAGAATCGTGGGTCTCGAGCAGCATGCTTTCCATAAGGGCGGGGATGGACACTTCCAGAGCCGTCGCGATCACGCCTATGTTGCGAAGGCTGACATTCCTAAGACCGCGCTCCACTCCTGAAACGTAGGTCCGGTCGAGCCCAGCTTTCACGGCGAATGTCTCCTGTGTGAACTCAAGCTCGAGGCGTCTTCTGCGGACGGCTCGTCCAAAAGCCATGCATATGTCGTAATCCTCCAGCATAGCCCGACCATAGGAGCATGCTGCCTTTGAGTCCACGGACTATGAGTCACACTGACTGCTCATGAATGTGGCGCGGGCTACCGATAATGTTGACGATAAGTCACGATGATGTAACGGCTACCTTCTGCGTCATCCGCTGCAGTCGGGTCCACAGAGGTACTGGCGAGGAGACCCGAATGGTAGGAGGGTCTGGGTCTCTATTCGAGGTTGGGCGCTTCTTGCGAACCGGGAGCCACGCTACATACCAGAAGACACAGGAAGACAGCGTAGCTGTCCCAAAGAAGGCGATACGTAAGAAAGAGGGCGCTCGATAAGCCGGAAGCGATAGATGTGATGAAGATCCGTGCAACCGTCACGTCTTCAGAGCATATGGCGGCTCTTTGGTGGATCCATCTCCGCGACGATTGTCATTGACGCTCGGCGCCTCGTGATTTCGTGGTGACGCGCGGTGTGGGGCAAGAAGCCAACACAAGAACCGGCTGCCCAGTGGAAACGAAATAAGCGTAAGAAGGAAGGCGTGATCTGTGCCCCTTGAAATGACCATATGGAGAGTTTCCGGCCCCAAGCTGGTCCCGATTGACCCGGCTCAACTTGGACAAGAGGAACGGCTGGAGGAGTGGATCGCCAACGACCCCTCCATCCTGGGAACGGACCTCGCGGTCATTGGCAGGCAAGTGATGACCGGGTACGGGGGGAAGATAGACCTGCTTGCACTTGACGCAGATGCAAACTGCGTCGTTCTTGAGCTGAAGAAGGGACGAACGCCTCGCGAAGTTGTGGCCCAACTTTTGGACTACGCAACCTGGGTGAAGGATCTCGGCTACAACGACCTCGACCAGATCGCGCAACGCTGGAGGCAAAAAAGTGTCGCCAGCATCTTCATAGAAACCTTCGGAGAGGCTATCCCGGAATCCGTCAATGCCACCCATAATCTGGTCGTGGTGGCATCGGAGCTAGACGAATCCTCCGAGCGAATAATCTCCTATTTGTCGGAGGAGCATGGCGTCAGTATCAACGCGGTATTCTTCACATTCTTCCGCGAGGGTGGCGGTGAACTGCTGGGACGTGCTTGGCTCAGAGACCCAATTCAGACGATGGAGCGCGCAGAGGGCCGTAAGCGGACCCCGTGGTCGGGCGAGTGGTTCGTCAACGTCGGCGACGACGAATTTCGCGCGTGGGAGGACAATCGCGAGTACGGATACGTCGCGGCGGGACAAGGGGAGAAGTACTCTCGGCCTCTTCGCCACCTGCAGCTCGGAGACAAGATATTCGCGTATGTGCGTGGTGCCGGCTATGTGGGCTACGGCGAAGTTACCAAGCAAGCCGTTCCTGTCAAGGATTTTGTTGTTGATTCGTGTGGGTCGCCATTACTGGAACTGCCCCTCCACGCGCCCCGCGCCGGAGAGAACAAGGACTCGGCTGAACTGTCGGATTGGGCGGTTGGGGTCAGGTGGCTGAGTCAGGTACCCCGCGAGCAAGCCAAGACCTTCAAATGGATATTCGCCAATTCGAATATCGTCTGCAAGCTCCGCGACCCAAAGACACTGGAGTTTCTTCGGTCTGAGTTTGGCGCGGAACCATCGGCCTGAGAGAAGCGTCATCCTTCGCAGCTTTGGGTGACTGCGCTCGAGTGTTTTAGGCGAACCCTGTAAAGAAAGACTGTAAGGGGCACTCTGCTGGACATTATCTGGGATGGGATCAGGCGAGTCGATACATTAGCGCCCGAAGCACTTCAAATCCGTACCGCATTCGCGGATGCCGCCCAGGGCTACAACTGGGTGCGCGTGCTTGAACTGCTCTTCGAGCACAATGATCTTGTCAATACCGCCAGACCCGGTGATTCGTCTTTGTATGCTCCCTTGCATCAAGCTGCGCGCGGCGGCGCCTCCGTTAAGCTCGTTAAGCAGCTCATCCACATGTTCGCGTTTCGCACACTTGTGAACGCGCGCGGGGAGCGGCCGGTCGACGTCGCCGAACGATGCGGCCACCGGCATCTATTTGGAGTCTTGACGCCCGAGTACAAGCGCCACGTCCCCTCGGAAGTGTTGCTCAGGATTCAGTCGCATTTCCACGAGGTCATTCGCGGCCGCATCGATGAGCCGCTCCCGGATAACGCTCTACGGCTACCCGAGCTGCATCCGCTCTTCGAGCTGGAACGTCCGCATATGTGGTTCCCAGTTCCGGGCATGTACGGGGGATTCAGCTACTGGCTGGAAACTACCGGTGCCGCGGCGAGCCTTGTCTCTGAGAGTTGGAGCAGGGTGGAGGGCGGGTCCGGACAGCGGCACGAGATCACCTCGGCCGGCAGTCGGCTTGTCGGGGAAGGTTTTCTGTAACGAAGATGCTGCGCGTCCCGGGCCTTTCCCGGCCTCACCGCACCACCTGTCCCGCGCTAGTGGTCCGCGGCTGAGAAGGCGGAACTCAAACGATTTGGTCTCCGACGAACCCGGTGCGATTCACTCTCCACTAGACCCGGTGCGATTCAGACTCCCGCTTCCGCCACCGCTTTTTGTACGTCGGGGGTGATGCGCACCAACTCGCGGCGCTGACTGGTCTCGAAGGTCTTGTAGACGGTATGTGTTTTCATGAGTCGTCCTCGGATCGACGGTTGGGGCGAAAGCGAGATCACCGTTATCGGTTTCTGGTCTTCTTGACCAGGCGCGGGTTCTCGATCATTACGATGGTGTCGGGCGAAACGGATTCGGTTAGCCAGACATTACCGCCGATGACCGAGCGCGCGCCGATCACCGTATCGCCTCCCAAGATCGTGGCGCCGGAGTAGATGATGACGTCGTCCTCGATGGTGGGGTGGCGCTTCTTCCCCCGGTACTGGTCGCCGGCTCCCTTCGGCAAAGACAGTGCTCCCAGTGTCACGCCTTGGTAGATGCGGACGTAGTTGCCGATCTGCGCGGTCTCGCCGATTACCACTCCCGTCCCGTGATCGACCACAAATGCCTCGCCGATCTCTGCTCCCGGATGGATGTCAATCCCGGTGACACCATGTATGAGCTCGCTCATCATGCGCGGCAACATGGGCACGTCCAACTCAAACAGCCGATGGGCCACGCGGTAGACGGCAATGGCCTGTAGCCCCGGGTAGCTGTAGACGATCTCGTCCGTGGTCTTGGCCGCTGGGTCTCCGTCGAAGGTGGCATGGATAT
The DNA here is from genome assembly GCA_963775295.1 of uncultured Actinomycetes bacterium. Taxonomy (GTDB): domain Bacteria; phylum Actinomycetota; class Thermoleophilia; order RBG-16-64-13; family RBG-16-64-13; genus JAMDEO01. The sequence continues at coordinate 2,604,559 of CAVZIK010000006.1, read as the reverse complement.
CCGCCGCGAGCGCCCGCCGGATCTCAGGGATGCTTGCCAAAACGCCAAGGGCCGCCTCATACCCGCGCTCCTCGCAGTTGGTGCATTCGCGATCAAAACGAAAGCACTCGTGCCTGATGCTACGAGCAATCTGGTCGGACAGAAGGTCGAAAAGCGCAGTGGTCACCTGGCCGATGGCGTAGGGATAGCTGACCGGGTCCACTCTCGTCCGGCTGAAAAACCCAGGGAAGAGCAACTCACGCATGCGCTCGATGATCTCGACTACTGCTTGGCGGGAAGGGATGGGTTCGAAGCCAATGTGAGTGTGACATTCCGCTCTCGAGCAGTCCTGGATAATCTCCTCGCTCAAGGTCTTCAATCGCTCTCGGTAGGCCTGCGCTGCGCTAGCCTCGGGGCGACAGCTTTCGCGTTTAGTCGCGCTTGGTTCGCGGCTTTTCTCTGGGGTCATCTGGCCCTCCTTACTCATCTTGGGCGCAAGTGTAGCTACTACAGCGAATGGCAGTTTCAAGTTTGCTTGTCCTCGGCCTGAATGGGCTCGCTTCATAGGACATCACCCTGGGCCTATGGTGATTACGGGCGTGGTGCCGGCCCAAGTCGGGCCAACCGATTGTAAGCAACCCTCAAGGGGTACGACCAGTTCTGGATCGAGGCCTATTTGGCCCTGAGGACGGTCGACTGCCAAGCCTCGAAACAGGGTATCAGGTTCCCACCAGACATTGCGGACAGGCGAGGAGGATGCCATGCGGTTCACGAACGCCGCTGATATCGACAAACCGGCTACGATGACGCTTGAGGAAGGCACTCATTATTGGTGCCAGTGCGGCAAGACCAAGGCTCCACCGTTCTGCGACGGGTCTCATGAGGGATCAAACATCACCCCCCTTGCGTTCGAATCCGACGGCAAATCTCCCGTGACCATCTGCACTTGTGGCCTCACCAAGAATGCGCCTGAGTGCGACGGGTCTCACCAGGACTACTGAGCGTCGCCGGTCCGCTTCGCCTGGCCCAAAGGGAAGCATCAATCGTGGAGGGTCATCAGCCGCGCCAGGTCAGGCGCTTACACGACTGCGCAAACGGCGACCGGTGGCACAAACCTTGATGACAGCCGGCCCCGCGCCCTGGCCCTCGCCCTAGTGTCTGGGCGACAAGTGGCATGCTCTAACATCGTGGGAGGAGTCCCTCATGGCGACCATCCATATCAAGCAAAGTACCAGCGCGTCTCCCGGGCGCTTCATCGCTGCGCTCACCAACTTCGGCCCGGGAAGGGGAGAGATCTTTGCCTATAGCCACGAGGACTCCGTTAGAGTCAACACTCGTGGCGATGATTGGGCGGACGTGACCGAGGGTTCGGTGGGTGGGTTCTGGGAGCGGCTCCGCTACGACTGGTCGGAGCCGAACGTGGTACGTCTGAAGACAATCGACAGCAATGTTTGGAGCGCCGGGAGCGGCTGGGTATACCGCCTCACCCCCCGTAAAGACGGCGGGACTGACATCGACCTCGTAGTTGTGCACAAGGGCCGGAATGTCAGGGGGCGACTCGGCGCCGGACTCATGGCGCTGGCTGGCAGGCTGATCCTTGGGCGCGATCTACGCAAGAGCCTCAAGGTGATCGAGCGGAGCCGTTAGGCAGAGCCTTCGCGCCCTGGAGCTTGCTGGCCAGCGTAACGGGGTAAGAGTTTCTTTAAGAGACCTTCTGTGCGCGAACAACGAAACAACGTTTGGCGCGAAAGAGCCCAGCCAAGGAGGAGCGAAAATGGCCGAGGAAGAAAGAACCGATAAGGCGGCAAGGCCGGCAACCAAGACCCGAGCGAGCAGGAGCAAGGCTCCGCAAGCCAAAGCTAAGACTCGGGCAAAGGGTCCAACCCCGAGCTCACGCAAGCCGAGAGGGGCGGCCACGACCGCTGCAGCAGCCAAAGGTGCATCGAGTCCCAGGAAGTCCTCGCCCGAAACCGTGGCGAGAACAGAGACTGAAGCGGCGGAGCGTCTCGAACGCATGGAGACGGCGAGGATGCTTCGTGAGGAAGGCCGCATCGTGGCGGCCGAGGGTCGGATGGACGTGATTCAAGGGGTGGATGCCATGGCGGTCGCCGAGGCAGTATCCAAGCTCAGCCGGCTCGTGGCCCAGATAGGAACCAAGGATGTCCTTGAGGGTACGAAGGTGCTCGCGGCCTCCGAGGACATCGCCTCCCAAAGTCTGGCGGCGGCGGCGCTGAGCGCTGAAGACCTAGATCTCGGGCTCGCCCTCGCCGGGATCGCCGGGCAACTTGGGGCGATGACCACTGCGGTCGATAGTCTTGGTCCCTCAGTGATCGCCGAGTTCTTGCAGGGTAGAGGTGCTCAACTCAAGCGGCTGGCCGAAACCGTGATTGCGCGGGCGAGCGCGACAGGGGCTCTGGCCTTGGCCTTGGCTGACATCAGCGCCGGAGTAGCTGAGCTGGGCGTGGCCGAACTGGCCGGGGGTGAGGCTGAACTCGTCACCTCCCGAGAGGCGGCGCGAGAGAGCAACGACATCGCCAGCGAAGGCCGCGGCCGCATGATGATGGGTATGGCTGAGGAGGTTGCGGCTGAGGAACTCAAGGAGGAGTCTGAAGAAATGGCCGCGGAAGCTGGCGCTGATGCGGCGGAGGCGACTTCAGTGGCATAGGGCGCATGGGCATCACCACGCGTTCTTTGAGTTCGCAACGCAAGCTTCCGGTTTTTGTGAATCGCGAGGATGCTTGCCACCCAAGCATGGTGGAGCTCTCGGACTCCAAATCGAAAACGAACGATGGCCGGTGAGGGACGAGGAGCGACTTAAAGAGGTGCTCCCCTTCGGGAAGTTCGTGACCCTCGTTGCCTGCAACTACTCTCGAAATGGGGCGCTGAGCACCGCTCTTGCCGGACATCCATCACCTATCATCCTGGGTCACGCCGGAGAGGCAACAGAACTTCTTCTTCCTCCGAACGCCCCCCTCGGCTTTTCCCGCTCGAAGGACTTCAAGACGGGGGAGACGCTCCTGTCTGCGACCGAGACGCTCCTACTCTATACCGACGGTGTCAGTGAATCCCGTCGCGAGGGCCGACTATTCGGCCCCGAGGGTATCGCCGACTGTTGCCGGGTGATGGCGGGCTGCGAGCTTGCGGAACTCGCGGCGGGAGTGTGCAAGGCGAGTGCCGAGTTTCACGATCTGCGGTTGCCTGGCGACGACCGTCTGGCCCTCGCCGCGAAACCTACCGGCTTGTCAGGATAGATCGGCGCTAGGAATGGATAGGCCAGCGCCTGGGTCCGTCACCGTCCAAAATGACACGCTGAAAACGCTGACCTCAGATCGGCGGAGGGCTTAGTCAGGCCGGACTGGGTCTCCCAGTCCGCATCCGCTACCGGCCCGAAGATTGCGCGAAAAGACCCGTGCGTCGTTCAAGCACCATCGGCAGCGTTGCCGAGCGGCTGGTAGGGGAGCTCCCCTGCACCTCCATGTTCACGTGCACCAGATGATCGTCTTCATAGGCGTCGCGCAAGCTGAGAGTCACGACGGTTCTTACCGGGAGTTCTTCCTGGATGAGCGAGAACGGGTCAGCCACGGCTCCGGCAAGAAGACCAGTTATGGAGTCGGCCGCAAGGACGTCATCCAGGCGGCCAAGCAGGTGGGGAAGGGGCTCGGCGGGCGCAAGGAGCAGTAAGCGCCCCAGGTCGTCGATAAGAAGAAGTGGAGCAAGGCCATGCCGCTCCTTGGCTTCCCGGGCACGTGAGCTTATGTCGCTGGGGAGGGCACTCATAGCGTCGCTCGAGGCCGGCAAGCTATCGACCAAGGAAAGGTAGGGCAGCACTGAGCTCTGGAAAGCCAGATCGACCCGTGCGAGGCTTTCAAGGCCGTCCGCGCTCAGTCGGTGATCGCGCAGAGCTTCAACATCGATCGGGATGCCGAGGAAACAGGCAAAGGTGCTGATCATTCGTTCCCAGGCGCCAATGACGCCTTCATCAAGAGCGTAGTAGAGGACCGGACGGGCAGAGGAGATAGCTTCCCAGGCAACCGACTCAAGAAATGCTGTCTTGCCCACCTCTGCTGGTCCGATCACCAGATGCAGACCTGGTCCGAATCCACCGCCCAGGCAATCATCGAGGCCTGCCAATCCTGTGGGCACGGTTTCAGCTAGCCGGCTCTGCTCGCCGAGATACCGGCGCAAGAAAGCACTCGATTCGGCTGCGGAGGCTTGCGGATCACTAGTGCGGCCCAGCACAAGTTCACCGCTGGGCGAAGGCCGCTCGGTATCCCGAAAGAGCTCAAGCAACCCGGCGCTCATCGAAGACCGAGAGGTACCACGTTTGTGGCTGCTTGTCGTCTTTGGCCTTTCGGGGGTGACGCTCTCTTCGGGGGTGGGCTGACAGCTCATTTACGTAGGGATTCTCCGCAAGACCCTGACGTCCTCGCAAAGAGCTCAAGCCATCCGAACACAGAGTCATCTGCCGAGCATCTGATCTCCCATTCCCTTAAGCAGGACTGTGGCGTCCTCGAAACGACGTTACCCGACTTGACGCGCTGGGCGGGTGGTGGTTTGATGGTGGCTCTCGCACAGCTTGACGACCGTGAACTCATTGTCGGCGATCCCGCCGGCTTTTCTGTTTGTTGGGCCCTTTGCATTCGCTTCTGACCAAGGTGCGAATGCCGGCAGACTCGTTCCCACCCGAGGTGAATATTGATCGACGTGAGCAAAGAGGAAGCGGAGGACATCGCTACCCGTCACCTGGCGGGAACGAGATATGTACATGGGGCCTTCGAAGGGACCGTACGAGAGATTCGCTTCGGCGATCATCGAAGCACCTTCAAGCTTGAAACCATCAGAATATGCGAGGACGACGGATCTGAACCGGTGAGTTTCAAGGCCACCTTCGGAATCGCCATCGACGACCTTCGCGTTTGGTGCGCAGAGCACCACGGCTGTTCCCAGAGTGAGATCGCCCTCTGGTGTGACGAGTAGGCAAAAGACCGGGGCTTCCGAGGCTAAATCTCTTTCGGAACGTTTCTCGACGTCGCTTCTCAGTCATCCCGATGAGCCGCTGATCGAAGGTCACAGGGAGAACGCTCCTTGGAAGGGCCGGCCCTAGGTGCCTCGGAGGGTTGCGAGAGTTTCCAGAGTTGCAGCTCTACCTCTTGCTACTTCTCCCGGACCCCTGGCCGGCAAGTATGTAACGCAGCGGCCAAATTTGTGAAGCCACGGCTATGAACGCCATAGAGATGGCGAGCACAACCACGTAGGAAGCGATCAAGATCGGCACAGAGCTGGCCGGGAACCATGGGACCAGTCTTGCCATATAGTCGACGACCAGATTGTGGATGAGGTAGACGCCGAAGGCCAAGGGCGCGAGAAATCTGACCGCGGGCCCAACAACTCCCCTGAGCCTCCGCTCACTCACTAACTCCTTGAACAACAGGAAGAGCGCACAAGACAAAACGAGGACAAAAAGGCCCGTGTATGTCTTGAAGCCTTCTGCATAGACCCCCAAAGAGGTGGTCTTCCACCAGGTTCCCGCCGTAATACAAATCGTATCTACAACAACAACAAGAATAAGTATTTTCCTGGGAATCGGGGTCCGCATGCGCATCAGGTAGTAGCCGACGACGAAGTAGCCGGCGTACCCGGCCATGATGCTTAGGTTGTAGCGCGAGTCAAGAACCACGAGCGGGCGGTAGGCCACCGGGAGAAATGTTGTCACGGTGGGAAGGAGAGACGAAAAGATCACCCAGATCGCAAGAAGATAGATCACCAAATCGCGGCCCAGGGAATCGATGAGCTTCTTGATAAAGGGCGAGAGGATGTAGAGGGGAATGAGCGCGTACATGAACCAGAGATGCACAGCAGTCGGCCGGGCGGGGAGGTTCTTGAGCTTCTCGACGGCCATCGCCCAATCGAGAGAGCCGTCAGGCCCGCGATGCACAAGGAGGAAGTACCCGACCGCGACAAGTGACCAGACAAGGAAGGGGACAAGGACTCGGGGCAGTCTCTTTCCCAGCGTGTACTTGACTGAGAGCGTCCGGCGGCTCTGTAGGAGCAGGGCCCCGGATATCATGAAGAACACGGGGACGCTCGCGCTCATGAAGGAGGTGAGAAGGTTGGCAAAATGCCAGGTGAGCGAGCCGTAGTTCGCCCTTAGTGTGCCCGCTGCCGTGTGCAGAAATACGACAGAGAGCATCGAGAGGACTCTCAGTACGTCGAGGTACTGGATTCTTCCGGAATGCGCCCCTTCATTCACGCTCGCCTGCTCCCTCGGACGCATCCAGTGCGACGGATTGTTGGGACCCTACTCGTCATATGAGTCCGCCGGCCGCAAGGATTGCTTTCTGAACATCCATGACCGGCGCTTGGCCGGGATTCAGTTTCTTCTGAACACAGAGTGCCGCCGCCATGCCGGACGCTTGGCCCAGACCCATAGAGACGGGGGAGATGCGGGTAGAGCCGAGAGCCTCATGAGTGACTGATATACAGCGGCCGGCCATGAGCAGGTTATCGAGATCCCGGGCAACCAGGCACCGGTAGGGTATGCCGTAATACTCACCAGCCCTAAAGGGCGCGGTCTGGTTTCCTCCGGGGCTGTCTGACACGTGCAGATCAAGCGGATACCAACCTCGAGCGATTGAGTCGGCGGGCTTGCGACTTGCGATGATGTCATCAACCGTGAGCTGATACTGGCCGATGAGGCGACGGCCTTCGCGTAGGTAGGGCCGATCGGCAACCCGGATGATGTGCGAGTCCCTAAATCCAGGGATCTCAACCGTGAGCGCGTGATGGATCTCCCGGTTCTGGTCGCCCAGCACCTCCATGATGGAGAGCAGTGCGTCAGGCTCCAGATGGTTCTGGAAGGTCTCGCTCGCGGAGATGGACACCATCTCGGGCCAGAGGTTGCGATTGATGAGCATGCCCGCCTGCGCCTCGGCAAGGACGCCCCCTTGGGCCTTAAGGCGGGCCATGAAAGGACGCAGGCCGACCAAGCGCTGGGCATCGATCGAGCCTCCGTCGCGCAGGGCGAAGTCCGAGAGCTGGTTCCAATCCACGGGCCCGGCGTAGAAGATGAGCGTCTGTCCTTGGATCTGGCCGTGGTCGCGATCCCCTAGCCAGAAGGGGTGGCCGGCAAGGTAACCGAGATGGCCATCTCCGGTGGCATCGATGAAGATGTCGGCTGTGACTCGGAGCGTCATTCCTTGCCCTTGGGCCCAGACCGCCCGAATCCGGGAACCCTCCTTTTCCACACCGTTCACCTGGGAGCAGAGGCGAATGTCCACCTGCGCTTTTTTTGCGAGCTGGAGAGCCTTGCGTTCAAGCGCGTCCGGATCGCAGTAGGTGGAAAGACCTGTTTCCTCTGACGGATAGACCGCCTGGCCTTCGAGGGCGAGCGTCTGCAAGAGATCATTGAAATATCCACCCACCATGATCTGGCCGCCCCAGCCTACCTTGTCCAGGTTGACAAGACCTCGGGTCAGGTTTCCCCCCACCTTGTAGGATTCCTCGAGTAGGACGGTCTGGACCCCAAGGCGGGCGGCGGATGTGGCTGCAGCCAAGCCAGCCGCACCTGCGCCGACCACGCAGACCTGGGCGCTGACATCAATCGGCGCGCTTCCTAGATCAGGACGAACGGCAGGAGCGGGTACCCGATGGGCGATAGGTTCAGGGCCGGTATTAACTAATGGAGCGGAGGTGGACGTGGTTGGTTCTGATTCGGAGCACCCGGTGAGCGTCGCTACGCCGAGAAGGCCGAGCACGGCCAAGAATCGCCGCCGGCTGAGCTCTGGGGACGGAGTCCCCAAATCCGCTGTCACCCTATGCCCGCCTTCCAAAAAGCTCTTCTCGCGTTTCCCCCGGCTGCTAGTGTAACTCCGCAGGTGGACGTTGACCTTCGCAGCTAACCCCTGTCGAAGCGATGGGCTATTAGCCACGTGTTGAACTCCTTCATTGCGGCCCTATTGCGATCGACCGGGCTATTCGATCTGGTTTTGGGCGTGTGCTCGGAGAGGTGGGTAGCATGTCCCTCGATCACCTATTGTCTGTTCATGCGCCCCGAAGGCCATACCTCAAAGTCAGAACAATCCATGCGTCGAGTCTCTGGCCTTGTAAAGCTGGAAGGCACTTGCCGACGTAGATAGGGTGAGTGGAGGAGAAGAAGAGACAGCGACACGGCGTCTGAGGGGCGAAGAAGACGGCAAACGACACTCTTGTCACCGAGCTCGAACGACCCGCCCCGAACGGGACCGCCCTCAATTCGCGTGAGGAAGCGCGTTTCGAGGCGGTGGTGCACGGCACTTCGGAGAGGCTTGTCCAGATGCTTGAAGCTATCGTGCTGGACCGTCAGTTGGCGGCGGATGCGGCTCAAGAGGCCTACGTCCAACTCTATCTCCACTGGGACAAGGTGGGACTCACCGGCGAGCCGGAGGCGTGGTTGTACCGAGTGGCAGTCAACCGCTGCAAGGATTACCGCAGGCGGCTCGTACGGGGGGCGCGTCTCTTTCGCCGGCTGGTAGCCACTGCACCTCCCCTCTCGACGGAAGACGGTCGGGAGTCCGCCAATGATTTCTTCGCCGTTCTGCGGGAGTTGCCCATCCGTCAGCGGACTGCCGTGGCGCTTTTCTATCAGGGCGACATGTCGATTCTCGAGATCTCGCATTTGATGGGCATATCCGAAGGAGCGGTGAACAGCCATCTCAACCGAGCGCGGCGTAGTTTGAAGGAAACGCTGGAGGCCAGACGATGAATACGAACGACGGTTTCGATATCCACGAGAGCGACGCAATGATCAGGGACTTCTATCAGGACCACGCCCGAGGGCTCGACGTGGACGGGTTCATGACTGGACTGCATCTGAAGCTGGGTCGGACGGGCAAGAGGCCCCAGCGGCAGCGCTTTGTCCGGAGGCTCAGCCTCGCCATGGCCGGACTGCTTGTGGTCGGCGGAGTGGGCGTAGGCACCTGGCAGGTGGTAGAGCACCTGACCAGGCAGGACTACGTTTTGGTGTTAGGCGACAGCTCGGAACCATCCCCCGACGTTAGCAGCGGCAGCGGGTGGGCGTCGACCGACCCCAGCGCGCCTTCCGACTCCTTTTCCTCAGAAGAACCGAGTTCGGTCTCGGAGCTCAAGCTGGCCGAAGTATGGGCTAAAGCAGCCGCGGCCTTGGGGGTAGATCCTGCTTCCGCCGTGATCGACCACTTCCAAGTAACCTGGGGAGCAGATGGACTGCTGGCGGGGTTCCACCTGTCCGCGCTCACCCCAGAGGGGCGAACGGTCTTCCTTGGCGCCAATCCTTCTTCTGCCGCGACGGACGGACACATCTCCTTTCAAGGCTCGGCTCAGCCACATGGGGCCGCCTCACCCGCAGCAGGTACAAGCTCGAGCTTGGTGACGGTCGACCAGGTGCTCGCTGATCTGGACGCTGTCGGCCTCATGACGATCGGCACGCAGTCTGGAGTGAAGGTGGCGGGTGATGTCGCCGCCCTCTTTGCCGCATCCGGGGAGGATGCCTCCTCCCACAGTTTCCCGCCGTCGTCGGGGACCCCTGTCCTTAGCAAGGTCGTCTGGGATCTCAGCGATTCGAACATGAATCTGGCATACATCGATGCGGCCCATCAAGACGGACTACACGGGTCCCCCATCTCCCCGCCCGTCATCCTAGACCTGTCCTTGGGAACGCTCCGCCGTGTCGAGATCGCCGATCTCTCCTCCGTGTCCTTCCCCGCCAAAGGTCTTACCCTGGGCAGGTTGTGGACTTGGACCGACAAGTCGACGGGGCGCGAAACGATCAGCGAGGGAGGGTCGCTTGAGGCGGCCGTTCTCATCCATCCCTCCGCAGAAGACCAAAGGACCTTGGGCGCATCCGTGGAATCGGTACCTGTCGATACGCGGTTAGACGGGCTGGCGTTCGCCACGGCCCGGGGAGATGTCGTCAGGATCCAGGACGGGACGTCGCAGACCTTGTGGACGCCGCAGCAGGTTAGCCACAGCGGCCCCTCGCTCGGGGTCTCCTACTCTCTGGGTCGCACGTGGCTGCTTTACGGATCTGGGATATATCAGGTCACAGACAAGCAGTCTGGCAAGACCAATGAGGTGCTCGGCAGCGTAGTTTCGGGAGCGGGAGAGGGTGCGGGCGGCGGCGGCGATGCGGGCGGCGGCGGCGAGGCATCAGGTCCCAGTTGGAGCGCCACCTACGACGGGGAAAACGCGCTCATGGGCCTGTCTGTCGCTGGGGCCGGGGAATCCCAGGAACTGCTCCGATCCAAGAACCTTCCCCCGATGAACCGGGTTCACTACGATGAGAGCGGCGACCGCGTATGGCTTGCCGAACTCGCCCAGGATGGCGGTGACGCGACCCTCTGGTCGGCACAGCCGCCCGGGTCGCAACTTGTGGCCGTTCCTCTGACCCGCAGCTTTGGGGGCGACTTCGCCGTATCACCCGATGGGTTATCGATTCTGTATCTAGGGGCCCAGCAGTCTCCTGCCGCGGCGACGCTGCGGACTCCGGCCAAAGAGATCAGCCTCTCCCTTGGGCTCGAAAACGCATCCAGCCCCGTCTTCTCCCCCGACGGCAAGAAGGTGTGCCTCGTGGGTTCCGACGCCGCGGATGGAGTCACGAGTGTGTGGATCTACGATCTTGAAGCGGACACGTGCACCCGGGTAGAGTCCACCAAAGGGTTGTACCCGACCTTCCCGGCGTTCTCGCCCGACGGGGACCGCATCGCGTTTCGGAACTGGCGGCTGGGTGACGTGTGGACGGTCGCCGTCGCCGGCGAGGAACTGACGCGCTACGCGCTCTCTGTGGCAGATGCGCCCATAGCCTGGTAGTGGGGGGTGGTGGCGATTGTCGTGGCGGAACTGGTTGCCGCGGGCACGCCCACGGCCGGATCACGGCGAGAAGGTCGTCAGGTCGGTTCTGCCGGCCCCAAATGCCCGTGGTAACTGTTCGAGCCTGCCGGACAAGACGACGCGCGAGGGGACGAATCTCGTTGCAGGTAGACGGGTGAAGAGTCCGGCTGGTCTGCCGACCAAGACCTACAGCAAACTGCTCGCACGGCGATAGGTCGACCATGGCGGGCGGTAGCGGGGCAGGCTTCCGGGGGAGCGCTCTCACCATCTCGCGATGGTGATGCCCAGAAGCACGCGGCCTTGGCCTTAAATTGCCGGCAGCCAATCAAGCCGCAGAAGGGCTAGCGCAAGCGAAGGGCTGCCATCGCCCGGCCGACGAGGGCCTGCTCCGCCCCCAAAGTAAGAACATCATCCCCATTGAACGCCCGATTGCGGTCTCCGTGGACGATGCCAGCCGCCGCCAAACCGGCGACTGCTCCTTGCTCTTCGGCCGAAAGGTTGGCGATGTCGCTGAAGCCCGTGCGCGCGATCGCTCTGGGAAGGTATGGCCCGATCGCTCGCCACATCCAAACTGCGAATGTGCGCCGAGTAACCACACTGTCCAAATCAAGACTTGCAGCTTGGGTAGTGGACAGGACGCCTGCCGCCACCGCCTCTTGGAGTAGCTCATGGGGGGAGAGGGTGGGAGCGGAGGGTTCTTTGACAGGTGCCCCAGTTGCCGACCGCGCCAGCCGAACCACCGCGGCTAGAGCGTCTCGCGCCGGGATCGGGCGGTAAGGGACTCCCCCTGTTTGTGCGAAGAAAGTTCCTCCAGTACTCGGCGTTCCTGCCACGGAGGTGGTTGGCCTGTCCGGGGAGTAGGGTGTGCCGGCTGTCGTTGAAGGCGAGCCGATGGAGGGGATGGCTGTGGTAGCAGTGGAGGCTGCGGCTGTGGTCACGGTGGATGCGGCCATAGTTGAAGGGGAAGAGTTGGCTACTTGCCTGTATTGGTCCCGGGTGCCATAAACGAATACCGCCACGAGCACTGCAACAAGGACGGCCGCACCACTGACGGCGAACCACATGCGTGGGCGTCTGACGAATCGCCGGCGCCGCGAACTCACCTTGAGATCAACTGCGCTTTCCCGCTTTCTGGTAAGAAGTCGGTTGAAGGTCTCCTGACCCTCGCTCGATTCCGCCCAACCGGTCAGATCCTGGTCTCGCAGCGGATCACTTTGGGCGAGCCGGGAAAGGAGCGGATCCTGGCTCACATCTTCCCGCTCGTGAGCACTCGGCTCATGTATAGCTGTCTTTTCCGAATATTTGCTACTCATGGGGTGTCCACCAGGATATCTTCGTCTGCATCTTCCTCTACTACTTCTTCTGTCCGGCAGAGATCAATCTGCGCACTCTGAGGCTCAAGGAGCACTCGCAGGTTGGTCCGAGCCCGGTTCAACCTTGTGGAAAAGGTGTTTCGGCTGATGCCGAGCGTCTCGGCCGCCTCCTCCTTGCTGAGCCCGTCCCAGGCGGTGAGCAGGAGTGCTTCTTGGTCCCCTTCGTCCAGATCGCGAAGGGCACGCAGCAACTGGTGATCGACGTCCGGCGCGGGCGCATCACCAGGGGTCAGAGATTCACCTTCGATGAGCCTTCTTTCGAGTTCTGCCCGCCGTCCGCTGGCTCTTCTTTGGTTTGCGAGCACTCGGCGGGCTATGCCAAGAAGCCAAGGAAGACCGGGATCATCCACGTCGCTGAGTCTGCGCCAACAGGTAAGAAAGGTCTCGATGACGAGATCTTCGGCATCAGGACGGCTTGCTCCCCGGCGAAGGGCGTACCCCAGCACCCGATGCGCGTGTACTTCATAGAGCCTCTGAATCAGCTCTTCGTCTTCGCGTTGGCCCATGCGTTACGACATCACCTTACAAATTGCTCCGGTCCGGACATGATATAGACAACGGGGAGATATGACCCGCAAGCCGACAAAGGCACGGGACCCAAGGGGGCATGATGGCGAGGCACGCTTTCAAGAAGTGGGTGGCCGGTTCGATCTTACTGCTGCTCGCTTTCATCATCGTCGCGGCAGCGCCTTCAACCCCCGCGTTTGCGCAGGCCACAGGAGGCTGGGATTCGGTTCCTCTTACCGCCAACTTCACGACCAACAAAGAGCCACAGATTCAGGGGCAGCACGTTGTCTGGTCGGCCCATGACGGCATCGACTGGGAGATCATTCTCTACGACCTGTCCTCGAACGCGACGCGGCAACTGACTAATGACGCGGTTGATCAAACCGACCCCGTGTTGGACAGGAACCACGTCCTATGGGTGGCTCACGAACAGACTGGTCCGATCCTGGTCCTTTACGACCTGAGCACGGGCACGCCGACGCGTCTTCCCCAGAGCGAGGGGGTGCAAGGCGCGGCGGAGATCAAGGGTGACCTCGTCGTCTGGAAGGGGGGCGCCCTCAGCAGCTCGATCTATCTCTACGACATCGCCGCCGGCACCACCACCCGCCTCACCACCGATGACCGCGCCTATTCTTCCCCACTCACCGACGGCCGCTACGTCGTGTTCGAGTCGGCCCCTTCCGCGCAAATGGATGGACCCACTCCCGCCTACAACCCCCTCTCGCAGGTGATGCTCTACGACTACCGGACAAAGGCCTTCACGCCCATCGGCGGCAGTGGGGCCTCGCGGCCGGATTTGGCCGGCGGTCTTGTGGTCTGGCAGGAGGGGATCGAAAAGACGGCCGAGATCCTCCTCTACGATGCCACCACGGGCGCGATCACCCGTCTCACCGAGAACCAGATCGAGGACGTGGCCCCGGTAGTGGGCGGCGAGAAGGTGGCCTGGCTAGAGTGGGGCCGGGCCGACGACATGAGCATGCCTCACGACAGCCCCTGGAAGGTGATGGTCTATGACCGCACGAGCGGTCAGACGACCGTCGCCACGGAGAACAGCCTTTCCGTCGACATCCAGGACGACGGAGCGCTGCTTCTCTGGTCTCACTGGAACATGGGCCCCACCTACGTGGCCTACGACATCACTACCGGCGTCAGCGAGCAGCTCGAGCCGTCGGGGCTTGCGGCCTTCGGGGCCAGCCTCGACGGAGGACGAGCAGTGTGGATCGGTTATCCCGGTTTCCGTCTGGAGGACGACCGCATGCTCTACCTCTCCGCCCGCGAGGGGTTGCCGCCGGGTGCCACACCGCCCACCTCGCCTATCCGTCAGTTCGCCGACATCGGGGACTCTCCCTACGCAGCAGCCATCCAGCAACTGGCCGAGGAAGGACTGGCACGCGGCTACCGCACGGCGCTACCGCTTACGAGCGTCGACTTCTACGAACTCCGATATCGTCCGGAGGCCCCGACCCTCCGCTGGCAGTTCCTCAAGATGCTCCTTGGAGTCGCCGGCATCGACGCCCGCAACCACACCCAGCAGCCCCCGTTCAAGGACGTGCAGGGACTACAGTCCGGTGAGGATCACAACATCCGCTACTACGTGCAGGCGGGTCTGGATACGGGCATCATGCACGGCCTGGACACCTACCGCTTCGCTCCCTTCGGGTCGCTCACCCGGGCACAGGCGGTGACGGCGGTGGTGCGGGCGGCTAGGAACGCGAATGCCTCTGGTTTCAACTGGCTGATCGATCCGCCCGGCAAAGTGAAGGCCCCCACCTTTGTGGGCACACTGGGTGATTTCAGTCCCGTACATGCCCAGAACATGCGCGTCGCGGAACGGAACGGCCTGCTCGCCGGGCTCGTCGGCTTCGGCCCGGACTGGGATCCCTGGGCGCCGATCACGCGCGGGGAGGCGGCCCAACTTCTTGTGAACCTGAAGACCAAGCTGTGACACCGGGCCTGGGAAAGGAACGTGGCGAACGTGCGAACGAGGTGGAGTAATGCGCGTGAGAATCCCAGTCTTCCTGCTGCTGGCAGCATCGCTTGCCATAGTGCTCGGTGGTTGCGCGTCCTCTACATCCACCACCACCGGTTCGTCCCAACCCTCAGCCACCACACCATCAACACCGAGTACCTCGCTGCCCAGCACTAGCACATCCACCGGTTTCGCTGGCCCGCCGGATTCCGTGCAGGAAGGACCTTCGCCTACTTCCTTTGAGCCACTTCTTGGCCTGGACGCGCTGAGACTCGATGTAACTCCGCGCGCCGGTGTTCGGCTGACAATGAGGCTGGAGCAGGCCACAGGATCAAACCTTGTGCACTCGGTCATCACAGTGATCAACAAGAGTCAGTCCACCTTCTCCCTCACTGATGGCGACTTCACTCTGCAGGCGGATGACGCCCAGCTTCGTGCCCAGGTGGAAGGCTCGCGGGCCGAGCGCAGCTACGTGGCGCCAGGTACCACAGCAGAGGTGACCGACTACTTCTGGGTTCTGCCAGCGGGTCCCTTCACGGACACGGCTCTTTCCTACGGATCAACCGATTCTCAGAGTATCGGGTTCAACAAGACGGTGAGGGTGGTGGAATCGTCGGCGGTTCCGGCGACCACAACGACCGTACTGGTGCCTGCCGTAGACGGCTTTCTTAAGATGCTACGCCTAGACGTCAATCCCAGAGACGGTGTCCGCGTGGCCATAGGTGGACTTCGCGAAGTATCTTCTGACAAATTGGACTCTCGCAAGCGCCTGATAGAGGGCGAGCTCATCATCGAGAACAAGAGCAACACACCCTTCAGTTATGGGCCGAACGACTTCCGTCTCTACGTAGGTCCGTTCCAGTTTCAGATCCTGGGGATGACGGCATCCACCGACTTCCCCGTCAAAGACGCGATCCTTGCCCCCATTCAGGCCGGCGACCACGCCTTCCTCTCTGAGGGGAGCCTTGCACCAGGGAAGACCCTGCACGGCTATCTCCTTACCTGGGTCGCGGATAAGGGCACCGAGAGCTATGGGCTTCAGTACAACCCAGGTGGTGTAGGCAGTGGCGGAAACAGCTACATGAACCGAATACAGCCTTGATGGCACTCGTCGCTGACGACGTCACTTTGCTTCTGTGATGTCCTGGGCGGGGCAAGGTAACGGTTTAGGGCGTGCCGGACATGTGATGAAGTGAAGGCGTATGACGAAGGCCGGAGGGGGCGAGGTGAGATGTAAATCGCGCACTGCTGCCGTGATTATGGCGGGCGCGTTACTGCTGGCCGCTTCCGCCTATCTGGCAGGCTGTGGATCACAGGCCGCCGTCCAATCCGCCGCACAGCCGTCTACGACCATAAGGATCTCTCAAGATTCGGATACCACCGCAACCAGCATACGGACCATCACCAGCAGCACTGAGCTGATCCCGCCACCTATGGGTAGCACCCCGGTCATGTGGCTTATGAACGGTGACGCACCCGCGGCCGGAATCCAGATCGATGAGGCCAGGGGTGGGCCGGGACCTGTGCCGGGCGAGCTCTACTTGAAAGCCCGCGTCGCCGGGGGACAAGCTGCGGGCGCATATGAGGCGATCGCGCAGAAGATCCTGACACTGGCGGAGAAGCGCAAGCAGCAGATCTACTTTGATCGGCTCCGTGTGGTCCTGGCAGCGGACGGCGGCGCAGTGCTCTACGATCATACGTTCCAGGTGACTGCGCCAAGCAGCACTACCTCGACGACCCAGCCGTTCACAGTCTTGTACTCTGCGCCTCGTCTTCAGGTAGGCCCTCGGGAGGGTGTCCGTCTCACAGTGACCATCATTCGAGACTTCTCTGGCCCCGTCACCGCCATGATCGAGATACGCAACTCCAGCGGTTCGGCCTTCCGGCTTTCCTCGGAAGACCTTCAGCTCTATTTGGACAGCACTCGGGTCCGGGAGGTGAACCCCTCCCAGGAGCCACCACCGCCCTAAGCGTCGCCGGCGATAATCTGCGACGCGGGCGCGCGGAACGCAATAACGTTGCAAACAATGCCAGGGCGCGCATATCTCTTGCTGAAGTGCTTTCCATTCATTTCGGTTATGATGTCCGCGGCGAACGCGCAGCATGAGTTTCATATCCTGAGCGGCCAGTGTCGTTTCGATTCATGTCCCCGTCGCAAGATCGCCTAATGACCACTCCACATTTAAGGCGGTTGCCTGGCCATGGAGAGACACAGACTCCCCTTTTGAACACCAGGATGTGGCTGTGGTGGGTGAGGCGATCAAGAAGAGCCGCTGACGGGTCTGCTCGTTTGGCGCGAAGGTTCGAGAGGCGATGGACCAGACTCCACGAAAGGCCGGCTCGCCCGGTCCAGATCGGCCACCCAGACACCCGCTCAGCAAATGCAGGTAGTCTGTCGATAAGTCCAGCATGAGAGCCACTTCTTACCGATGCCTGTGTAACCGATGAACCTCGATCAGATCTTCGACGGTTGGTCTGCCGCCGTGGCTCCGTACGCACTGGCACTACTAGCTGCCTCTGTGCTTTGCGGTCTTCTAGCCGTCTTGGGTTGGCGGCGACGCTCCAAGCCGGGCGGAGTCCAGTTCGCTGCCATGATGGCAGGGGCCGCGATTTGGGCGCTCTTCTACGCTCTCGAGTTGACCGCGCCCAGCCTCGTCTGGAAGGTCGTATGGGCCAAGGCTGAGTATATTGGCATAGTCACGCTACCCCTCACCTGGTTCCTCTTCGCCCGCAGCCACACCGGGGCGTCCAAGAGGCTGAGCCGAGGACTTCTCGCCTTGGTCTGTCTCATTCCGGCAATCACACTGGTGCTAGCCGCCACAAACGAGTTCCACGGATTGTTGTGGAGTCAAGTCTCCCTTGCCTCAGGCCCATTTCCCGTGTTGGCCCTGATGCACGGCCCTTGGTTCTGGGTCCACATGGTCTACTCCTATGCGCTGCTCGCTCTGGGGAGCTTCCTTCTGCTGAGGGCTGTCTATCGCTACCCTCACCTGTATCGTCAGCAGGCGGGGATGCTGATGGTGGCGACGGTCGCGCCGTGGGTGGGAAACATCCTCTTCGTCTTCGGTGCCGTGCCCGCGGGAAGCATAGACCTCACACCCTTTGCCTTTGCCATCACGGGAGTAGCCCTGGCGCTCAGCATGTCGAGATTTCGTCTGTTCAGTCTGCTGCCGGCCTTGCTCCCAACAGCCCGCAATCAAGTGCTCCAAACCATGAAGGATGGGGTTCTTGTACTGGACGTCGATGGGCGGGTTGCGATCGCCAATCCAGCCGCCAGCGCTATATTCTGCAAGCAGGCCTCAGATCTTCTCGGCAAGACGGTATCCGAGATCCTGGACGTCTCGAGCACCCATCTTGCGAGTGACGGAGACCTCGATTCCCAGTTCGAGATGTCTATCGGCGCGGGAGCATCGCAGGGCACCTACGACGTGGTGTCCTCACCCCTTGGCCTCGGCGGCGGCATTGGCGTCGGTAGGCTGCTCGTCATTCGGGATATCACCGAGCGTAAGCGGGTTGAGGGAGCGTTGCGAGAGAGCGAAGAGGCGATGCGCTACATCGTGAAACACGACCCCAATGCGATGGCCGTGTATGACCTCGATCTGCACTATGTCGCCGTCAGTGATCGATACCTCAAGGACTACAACGTCAAGGCACAAGATGTGATGGGCCGGTATCACTACGACGTGTTTCCGGAGATGCCGCAGAGATGGAAGGACGTACATCAGCGATGCTTGGCCGGGGCTATCGAGGGAAATGACGACGACAGCTTTGAGCGCCCTGATGGGTCTCTCACTTATAACAGTTGGGAGTGCCGCCCCTGGTATGGGGCGGGGGGCGAGATCTCGGGCATCATCACTTACACGGAGGTCACCACCGAGCGCAAGCAGATGGAGGAGCAGCTTCGCCTCACACAGCTATCGGTCAGCCGCTCGGCCGAGCAAGTCCATTGGATCGATGCTGAAGGTCGAATCCTTTACGCCAACGAGGCTAGCTGCCGCCGTGGTGGCTATTCGCTTGAGGAGATGCTTTCTCTGCGGATCTTCGACCTCGATCCAACCCTTACTCCTGAACGCTGGAAAAAGGAGTGGCAGGACACCAAGAAGGCCGGTTCTCGCACGCTAGAGGCCGAGCGTCGCACCAAAGCGGGCGAAAGCTACCCGGTCGAAGTGGCGGTGAACTACGTTGAACACGGCGGGAAAGCATATGCGTTCGCGTTTGTTCGCGATATCACCGAGCGCGTCGAAGCTGAGCGGGCCCTTCGGGAGCGCGACGACCAGTTGCGCCAATCTCAGAAGATGGAGGCCGTCGGGCAGTTGGCCGGCGGTATCGCTCATGACTTCAACAATCTGCTCACGGCCATCATCGGCAATAGTTCCCTAGCCCTTGCTTCCTTGTCTCCGGTCGACTCGAACCGTGAGCTCATCTCCGATATCAAGGAGGCGGGAGAGCGCGCCGCGGGGCTGACTCGGCAGATCCTTGCCTTCTCGCGGCGTCAGATACTGAGACCCAAGGTCCTCACGCCAAACGAAGTGGTGGTGGGGCTGGAAAGCTTGCTTCGCCGGACTCTGGGTGAAGACATCGACCTGAATCTGGTGCTTGCCCCAAATCTCAGCAATATAGAGGTAGATCTCCAGCAGATAGAACAGGTGCTTATCAATCTGGCCGTGAATGCCCGCGACGCCATGAACGAGGGTGGAAGGCTTACGATCGAGACCGCCGGGGTGAAGGTGGATCGGGCATTCCACCGAGCCCATCCGGAAGCGAAGACCGGCCCCTACGTGATGCTCTCTGTCACTGACAGTGGATGCGGGATGGATGAGGAGACTGTGGCGCGAATCTTCGAGCCCTTCTTCACCACCAAGGAGGTGGGGAAAGGAACGGGCTTGGGTCTGTCCACCGCTTTTGGGATCGTGCGGCAGAGCGGAGGCACGATCGCGGTTAGCAGCGAACCGGAGAAAGGAAGCACCTTCCGAGTGTATCTACCGGCGGCGCAGACCTCAGGTGGTTTGGAGGAGCAGTTTCCCACACAGCCGAGTGAAGCGCGCCATGGTTCGGAGCTGGTTCTCGTTGTCGAGGATGAGGCCACCGTTCGTGAGCTCGTGGTACGTGTTCTTTCGCGCGACGGCTACCGAGTGCTGGACGCGGACACACTTGAGGCTGTGGAGCGAGTGCTTGATGGGGTCACAGAAGCTCCAGACCTCTTGCTCACCGATGTCGTTCTGCCCGGGGGAGCAAGCGGCAAGGATGTAGCCGACACGCTGGTGGGGCGGTACCCGCAGCTCCGGGTGATCTTCATGTCCGGCTACACAAGAGACGCGGTCGCGCACGATGGCCGACTGGATGAGGGCATCGAATTCCTGGAGAAACCTTTCGTCCCCGAGACGCTACTTGCGGCCATAAGGTCCGTTCTGGACGGCAAGGCGGCGAACGCCGACCAATTGGTGGTTGGGGCGCGATGAGCGATACGGCCGAGGGAGGCACAGTGAGCAGCCTGTCGCACATGGACGCCGAGATCGTGGTCGTCGATGACGAGCCTTTCGTCGCTCGTTTCCTGAGCCGCGCCTTGCAGACGGCGGGCTACAAGCCACCTCAAGTATTCACAGATCCTCTTGAGGCCTGCGCCTACCTGGAAACGGCGGATCCGGATCTCATCACCCTGGATATCTCCATGCCTGGTCTCGACGGTTACGGCGTGCTCGAGGCATTGCGAAAAAAACGGTCGCCCGACACCTTTCTTCCCGTTCTTGCCATCAGCGCCCTCGATAGTTTCGAGGCTCGCAAGAGGGCAGTGGAGGCCGGTGCGAAGGACTTCCTGGTCAAACCGGTGGAACCGGAGGAGTTCTTGCTGCATGTGTATTCACTTCTCGATACGCGCTTTCTTGAACGTAGGCTCAAGGAAAACCGCCAGGTGCTTGAGGGTCTCGTGCGTGAGCGCACGGATGAGCTGGGGCGAGCCCACCTGGAAACCATCGAACGACTGGCTCGGGTGTCCGAGCTCCGGGACGACGTGACCGGAAAGCACACCCACAGGGTGGCTCGGCTTAGCGGCCTGCTTGCCGGGGAGATGCATCTGAGCCCAGAAGTGACAGAACTCATCATCCAAGCGGCCCCCCTGCACGACGTGGGCAAGGTAGGCATTCACGACGATATCCTGCTCAAGAAGGGTGGGTACTCGGCGGAGGAGCGGGAAATCATGAGCCATCACGCTCTTCTGGGAGCGGAGCTGCTGAGCGGAGGAAAATCCGATCTCATGAAGATGGCCGAGCTCATCTCAGCCGCCCACCACGAACACTGGGATGGTCGCGGCTACCCCAAGGGGCTCAGCGGAAGCGAGATTCCCCTGGCCGCGAGGATCGTCTCGGTGGCCGATGCTTTTGACGCGCTCACTCACGCTCGGCCATACAAGGAAGCCTGGTCTCTCGAAGACACGCTGGCTGAGATTGAGTTGAGCGGAGGGACGCAGTTCGATCCTCAGGTGGTGGCCGCTCTGAAGCGGATAGTGCGCAGTCCGGGCGCGGCGCTAGACTGGGTGTGATATCGGCGTTCGATAACCCAAGAGTTGACCGCTTGGAGGCCGTTCGATCATCCAAAAGTTGATCGCCTTCAATACAAATCCTTCACCGTCGTTTCCCTTGGGAAGAGACGGACAGGGGGAAGGCATGTGTTGGAGATGGTCAACGTGGAGTTCATCAAGATGAAGCACGGTAACGACCGCTAGTCGATCCGAAAGATCGCCGGCCAACTCGAAGCTTTCTCGACAATCGGTACACAAGGTCCTTGCCGTCGTGCGTCGGCGGGGCGAGCGCTAGACTAGATCCCGCAACCGAACCAAGACGTGCTCCGGGAACTGCTCAAGCAGGTTGGTGAGATCCAAGGTGACCTCTCTCACCAGGTCGTCCACCTGGGAGCACTGTTCAAAGTCGCACCCTTCGACTGTCAACAGTAGTTCGCTCAGTTGCCGGTGCTCACTGGCGGGGATCAATCCGGCCTCCAGCATTTCATCAAGTCTCGTCTGAGCCGTGGCGACAGGAGACAGTTTCGGATGGCTTGTGACCGAATGGTAGATAAGTCTCCGAGCAACATCGTAGGCGACAAGCGAGCGCGGAGGCGAGATTTCTGATTCCATCTCGGTTCTACCGGTCGTCTTCGAGAGCGTCGGCCATCCGCCTGTACTTCTCGTGGATGAGCCCGCGATCGTAGTTGAGCATCTCCACTATCATGGCTGTCTTTTCGTCCGAGCTGAAGTAGTCCATGGCCGGCGCGTAGAACTCGCGGTCCTCACGCTGGATGTGACTCATGTAGTGACCTGCGACATGGGTGAGTAGCTCCCGAATCTGTTCTTCTGAACCCTTGACGCCGGCAAGATAGGCTTGGTTTGCCGCTGCCACCTGTTTCGTGGAAGTTCGCATGAACTTGTGCATGGCATCGAGCTCATCCATGGTCTTGAGCAAGGCCTGGTTGGGCCCCTTTACCATGAGGGCTTTAAAGAGGATGTTCTCTTCCTTGCCGTGATGGCAGAGATCGGCGTAGGTCTGGAGGAAGTCCACCACTTGGTCCACGTAGCGAGGGTCGAGGGTCTTTCGGGAGTAAACGTCCTGCAAGCGCAGTCTGAGGTCGTCGATGACTCGCTCTATCAGACGATGCTCGACCATGAGTTGTCCGGTTGGTAGCATCGGGTAAATCCTTTCGGCTGTTTCGCGTCCTTACTAAGACTATCGGCGAAGGCTGCTCGATGGCTTAGGGCTCTGCAATCGCGAAGGTAATGGTTTAGGGTGGCCTGGGTAGCGGTCGATGGTAGTCCTCGGCCAAACGGCCTCTATTTGGCGGATCTCGCGACGGGGCAGGCCCGCCGGCTGACCGACGGAGCGGCCCGAGTGGGGACATAGCGCTTTCGCAGGATTGGCTTGTTTGGGCCGACACCTCTGGAACCCTTGTGGCTTTCATCTTCCGGACATGAAGCCGGTCAAAGTGGCGGGGGCACTTGCCTCCGGCGAGTACGCTAGGACGCTCCAAGTTGCCGGGGATCTCGCCGTCCTTGTGGTCGTGGCTCCTGGTGGTGACCCGGACTACTTCAGTGCCACCGCTGAGGTGGACTGCCATTCGAGTCGTAAGGCTGCGCCAAGACGCGGCCTAGGCCCCCGTTCACCCTACGCCTTCACTTCATCATACGTACGGCAACGGCCAGATCGTTACCGGATTCTTCGCCGACAAGAGGTTATGATGCAGGGCCCCATTCGTCGTGGTCGGAGTCACGTTCCGCTCACGCCTTTGCCCACCTGGCCGATATAGGTTAGGCACCTACGCGCAGCCGACACACCCAACGCGGTCAGCCCGTTGGGGGCCATACGGAGACTGAATGAGCCCCAAAGACAAGAAGTGCACGCATGCCCAGGGAGTTGCGGAAGAACGTCCTGACGAGGGTGCCCTTCAATTGACTCAGCTCACCGTTGACCGGGCCGCCGACTACATCTTCTGGGTGGGTGCAGATGGTTGCATCGTCTACGCGAACGAATCCGCCTGCCGACGGTATGGTTATTCCCAGTACGAGTTGATCGGTCTTGGCATTGGTGAGATCTCTCCCCGTCTCTCCGGGGACTCCTGGCAGCTACGCTGGCAAGAGATAAAGCAAGGGGGCGTCTCCACCATCGAGACCGTCCACAGAGCGAAGAGTGGCGAGCTTTTCCCGGTGGAGGTGGCCGCGAACTACGTTGCTCACCTTGGATGCGAATATGACATCGCTTTCGCTCGCGACATCAGCGAACGCAAGCGCGCAGAGGAAAAGCTGAGGCTGTCGGAACTCTCTGTAGATCGGGCGGCCGATCTGATTCACTGGATTGGCCGCGATGGCCGGATTCTATTCGCAAACGAGGCGAGCTGCCGGCGTGACGGCTACTCCCGGGAAGAGATGCTCTGCCTGAGCATTTCTGACCTTGACCCCGCTCTCGGTCCTCACTCTTGGCCGGCTATCTGGCAGAGGCTCAAGGACGCTGGCTCGCTCACGCTCGAGGCTGTCCATCGGACCAAGACCGGCGAGCTCTACCCGGTTGAGATCTCAGCCAACTATGTGGAGGAGGGTGGGAGGGAGTATGACTTCGTCTTTGCCCGCGACATCACTGAGCGGAAAGCGGCCGAAGAGGCCCTACGCCTGAGCGAAGAGCAGCTTCGTCAATCACAAAAGATGGAAGCCATCGGTCAGCTCGCGGGCGGGATCGCTCACGACTTCAACAATCTGCTCACGGCTATCATCGGCTACAGCGATCTCATCCTCAGATCACCCGAAGGCGCAGGTGAGTCGCTACGCGGCGACGTGCAAGAAATCAAGCATGCTGCTGATCGGGCCAGCGACTTGACCCGGCAAATCCTCGCCTTCTCGCGTCGCCAGGCCCTGCGACCTGAGGTCAGGTCCTTGAACGAGATCGTGGCCGGCGCTGAGCGATTGCTGGGTCGGACCCTGGGCGAGCACATTGAGCTTGTCACCCTGCTTCGCCCGGACTTGGGCTTGGTGGAAGTGGATACATCTCAGTTCGAGCAGGTGCTCATGAACCTCGCGGTCAATGCTCGTGACGCCATGCCTGCCGGGGGAAAGCTCACAGTAGAAACGGCCAATGTCGAGCTGGACCCCGAGTACTGCCTGGGGCACGCGGGGACTACCCCGGGCCCGCACGTCATGTTGGCCGTCTCTGACAATGGTGTGGGCATGGATGAAGAGACCAGGGCGTGCGCGTTTGAGCCTTTCTTCACTACCAAGGAACAAGGGAGAGGAACCGGGCTTGGACTGTCCACTGTCCATGGCATCGTGAGCCAGAGTGGCGGTAGCGTCTTTCTCTATAGCGAACCCGGGAAAGGCACGGCAGTCAAAGTCTACCTACCTCGAGTCGGTGAGCCGAAGAAAAGGCAGTCGAGTACGGTGCGAGCGCCGGGCTCGGTGACTGGAGATGAGACCATCCTGCTCGTGGAGGACGAAAAGGCAGTTCGGAATCTTGCCGCGCGGATTCTTGAACGCCTGGGGTACCAAGTGGTGACCGCGGCAAGCGGTGACGAGGCACTGCCTCTGCTGGAAAACCCTGACTATCTATTCGACATGCTGCTAACCGACGTGGTCCTGCCCGGGACCATGCAAGGTAACGAACTCGCACAGGCCGCTCGGCTACTGCGCCCTTCCATGCCGGTGCTCTACATGTCGGGATACACCCGGGACGCCATCGTTCATGCGGGTCGGCTGGACGAAGGGGTGAATTACCTCGAGAAGCCCTTCACGCCTGATGGCCTGGCCCGCAGCTTACGCAAAGTGCTCGACTGCCCGCCGTCCACCCAGTAGCGGCCCCATTTCTGGGGTAGGGGTGAGCGGACCGGTGACGGCGTGATTATGATGCCGACCCACATTGTCAGGCAATAGTGTTGATTACTGGGGAAACCCACGTTGCGTTCTGTCAAGGAAGGCCAGAGGGGGCTGTTCAAGTGTTGGAACAAAGCCCCGACTCCCAGAGTTGTCGACCATATCGCACCGTTCAGTCTTGCGGCTGGCCCATATGGCCTCAGCATTGCGTCAGCGCGCGACAATGACGCTCCAGACTCGCAGGGTCGCGTCACTGAATACGATTCTGTTCAAGTGTTCCTGGCTGGATCGCATGGACCCAGGCAGATGAGTCTGCGATCCGAGCCGGCGGTTCCAACCGGGTTGGTCGGCATGCTCGTGGGCGACGTGTCCACGGTGGTTCGATGACCTAGCCGCCGCCTACGAGACGTGCAGGTGCTTCCCGCCCGCGGATGAAAGGGTGGCCGCTCTCGGCTTCTCCGTGCGGTGAGTCAGCCACTGAATGAGGATCCCGGTCAGGGCCAGAATTACCATTAGGGCCGCCCACAACCAGCGCAGTCCGTGCAGGAACACAAGGCTGTCTAGGGCAAGCGCCACCGAAGCAGCCCCCGCAACGAACGGCAGATAGCGCCTCGTGGCACCCGGGCGGAAGGAGGTGATGGCCAATCCAATGCCGCCTCCAACAAGAAGTTGGGGCCAAACTTTGAACTGGGAGACCTGGTCGGACAAGCCGGTTGTCACGGCGAACACAAATGCAAATGCCGCGCATGCTACAAAACCGCCAACCCAGTTGGGCGACCATTCCGGCTTCTGGGCATAGAGAGCAAAGACTATCCCCAGCACCACCCCCAGCACCAAACAGAACCAAAAAGGCAGGCCCATCAAGGCAATAGGCCGGACGAGCCAGCCGAGAGTGAATCCACTCGTTCCCAGCAGCGCCCAGAAACGTGTCGGAGCTAAAAAGAACTGTAATAGCCCGACTACTATCAAGAGGCCTGCGAACACGGTTAGCATGGGGTGATCCACGAGACGGGCTCCGATTCCTGGGCGTCTCTATCTCGCGGCTAGTATACCTAGGCAGTGCTTCTGATGGGCACTCTCGCTTTCGCGGACATGTGCTCGCGTGAGGGTTAGGACGGAGGCTGGCCCTGGGCGCCAAAGTAATGGTTTCGGCCCGGCCGGACATATGTAGAAGTGAGAGCGTAGGATGAAGCGTGGTCATGGCCCGATGCACTTGTCAAGAGATGGGGGAGGCCAGGTGGAACCAGATCTGCCCACAAGTGGAAGGATCAACATGAAATCGCGACTATCGTCTCGGACCTTCCTGCTAGTACCTGGCCGTCGCTATCACACGTTATTCGTCGGCCTGCCCGCGGCAGTCGCTGTTGCCCTGATTATCGCGGCCACCGTTGTGCTCGTGCTCCTCCCAGCAGCCGCGTTCGCGGCGGTTTCACCGAGTTTCGCGGGCGTCGGTAGCTGGACGGTCCTGCGGGCGGAACCTGCCGATGCGGTCACAAGCGTGGTAGCCGACGCCGGCAAAGTGGTCTGGGGTGAGTTCTCCGTGGCCGGCCCTAACACTGTCGAGGTTACCTCCCACATCAAGCTCTATGACTCCGCCTCGGGCCAACTGACAACGCTACTCACCACTCCCACCCAGGTGCAGTTCTGCCAACTCCACGGCGATCATTTGCTCTACGGGCTGTATCATTCGATACCCGACAATGCTCCCTCCGACCTCATTCTCCGCAGCCTCTCAAGTGAATCCACCAAGAAACTGAGCACCGACGGATGGGACCCGCACTACTCGCTCCTTACGGGCAACTCGGTCATCTGGGATGAGATGCGCTGGACCGCGGATGGCGAACTCATGCCGCGCAACGTGAAGCTGTATGACATCGCCTCGGGCACGACGAGCGATGTCACCGAGATCACATCTAGGGACGAGTACTTTTCGATCCTCTTTGCCGATGACGCCTGGGTTATCTGGGCCTACGCCTCGACTCGCGAGGCCCCGCACACCCTCTGGGCGTACTCCATCAATACCAAGCAGAAGACCCAGCTTCCCGGGCTTGCCCAGACCAGCGCAAAGCTCCTTTCCAGCAACACCCTCTATCACCTATCTCAGTCGGCGGGAGTGTACGAACTTCGGGCCTACGATCTTGCCACTGGAAAGGATTCGGTAGTTATCTCCCGCCCCCGCGAGATCCAGTCGGTTGCCATCGACGGCGATCATTTCGCCTGGGTGGAGTGGGATGGCGGGCCATTCGTCGTCTACTTCGACCGGTCTTCCGGCCAGCTTACCCGGATAGCATCTCCCGCCTACACGGTGGGGACTCTCACCCTCAAGGGTGACGTGCTCCTCTGGAAAGGCGACATCGACCACTTCCAGTACACCCACAACTCCAACCACCAGCTTTTCGCCTTCGACGTCGGCAAGGGCACCGTGACCCGGCTTTCCGCGACCCAGTCGCAGGCCCGCACCTGGGCCACGGACGGCGAGGTTATTGCTGCGAACTTTGCCTTCAGCGATCTATCCCAGGTGAAGAGTCAGGTGGTGGTGTTTACGAGGAACGAGGCCGCTGATGCCGGCTTCTTTGCCGATGTGGCCGGCACCCATCCGTACTGGACGGCCATCAACGGACTGAAGGACCTAGGAGCGGTGGAAGGCTACCCGCGTGCGGATGGCTCGCATGTATACAGTCCTGATGCTTCGCTTACCCGAGGGCAGTTCGCAAAGATGCTTGTGAAGGCGCTTCCCGTTCTCTCCAATGGAGACTATGTCTCCACCCTGGCCCGGCTTGGCATCTTTCAGGGAACCGCGAGTGGAGCGCTTCTTCCCTTCGGCACGCTGACGCGCGCTCAGATGATCACCTTGACCGTTCGCGCGGCAGATAAGCTGCGGCCGGGGTTGCTTCCACAGATAGCTTTGAAGGACTTCCCCGGGGTGCTCGGCCCGTTTGATCCGTCGCATGCCCACGATGTGGCAAGAGCCCAGTGGGGTGGCCTTCTCGTGGGGCTTGCGGGCTACAGCAAAAGTTGGGATGCGTGGCGGGCGGCGAGCCGTGCCGAAGCGGCCCAGGTGCTCTGGAACCTCACCTGGTCCGTGAGGTCCCCGGACATTACTCCCCCTCAGTCTGATCACGGCGGCTCCGGCACCCCAGAGTATGACGGGATCCCGCGACCAATCGTCGACGGCGCCGTGGAAGGGTGGTACACGTATCTGGGCGATGGTCGGTTCCTAACGGAATTTGGCCGGGAGTTCTCCTGGCACAACGGTCGTTTCGTAAATCCCGATGGGACCCTCATGGAGATCCCCGCTTCGGCCAAAGCGCATCTCAAGGAACTCGGGATCGAACGCCAGCCCACCATCCCTTACGTCCTTGCGCCGGACAGGGCGGAACTGGCAGGCGAGGTGGAACGTATCCGCAAGGGTCTCATCGCCGGTACTCTTGCCTTCGACTGGGCTCCACCCAAGGATAGTGACTTCCCCTCGGACCCGCTCAAGGTTCTTGAGAGTCTCGAAGATTCCGCCTATGCCCCTGATGCCCAGGTGTTCTTGAAGGACTCCGCTGGTTACGCCACTGCGCTCGGTAAGGAGATCGAGGCCATGCCCGAGGTGCAACAGGTGGAGTTCGTGAGCAAGGAAAGGGCGCTGACGCAGCTACGGATGCAATTCAAGAACCAGCCGGAGATCCTCTCCGAACTCCAGTCCAACCCCTTACCCGCATCTTTCTCGATATGGCTCAACGACCACCGCCAGTCCAGTGAGTTCGTGAAGAAGCTGGAGGGGCGTCCGGAGGTTGAGGACGTGAAAGCGCGGTCGATTGACTTCGCCTACTGGGCAGGACTGTTGCGAGACATGACCCACGCCACGCGGTAGAGGAATGTGATGATGCCCTCCCCAAGGTCGGCGATAGTCATCCTGGGCGGCGCTTTGCTGGCAGCAGGAGTCTTGCTGGCCGGCTGTCTCGGAGGCGCACACACCGAGACGCCGTCCTCGGGCCACAGCCCCGCGACGACGAACAGCACCACGACCTCGGAGAGCGTACAAGCCACCTCTGCCGCGCGTCAGCCCATCACTTCTCGTTGGCCCCAGGGCATAGAAACGGTGGTCCTGACTACAGAAACCGGCCTTTACGTTGTCGATGCCGGTGGCGTCAGGTGGGCAAAGGAGACCCAACCGCAACCCAAGACGACGTCGACCCTCCGCGGAAGACCGGTCGTATCCGGGCTGGCTGGGTTTGTCGTAACCGAACAGTTCGTAGCCTACGTTGATGCGGGCGAAGAGGTTGTTGTCCGATCGCTCTCCGACGGGACCACCGTGAGACGAGTCACGGTCAGCGCCCAAGGCCATACAACCCTCCGCTCCTTGTCCTCCGACGGCACCCTGCTAGCTCTGGTCTCGGTAGATCCCCAGCTTGAGGCCCGGAGCATGGGGGACGAGGTCCTCTGGACCATCACCGTGGTCAATCTCGTCGACGGGACCGTGAAGATCGCAAAGGCGCTCGACTCTTTGGTCTCCCAGAGGATATCGGACGCCTCTATCGGCCGTTGCGGGCTCGTTAGCCTTCACTGGCTGCCGGGGGATAAGTTGCTGGTCGGCATGAGCGGCAAGACCTATGAGACCTACATCTATGATCCGAAAGCGGACAGTCTTGAGCTCATACCGGGGCTGCAGTACGTCTGGGGTGAGGCTCAAGACGGCATCGTTCTAGGCCAGAACCTGGAAACCGGCCAAGTCGTGGTGTGGCAGGGCGGTAAGTCCGAGAAGGTAGTCCCGGATCCCGCCTGGCCACGTCTCGGCTCAGGTGCCATCATCGCCGATGGCACCGTGCTCGTGCTGGCGGTCGCCAAGACCGCGGACTGGAAAGCGCCACGCGGCTGGCAGGCCTTCAGCCGGGTGGGCTCCGAGTGGCGCCCCGCCGGTCCCACGGCCGAGGTCAATTGGATGAACCAGTCGCCGTCACTGATCACCGGGGATGGTAGTAGGGCGTGGACTGTCGTGTACAAGAGCACCGGCGAGAATCACACGGTGCTGCTCTCGCGCGATTTCGGGAGCGGGAAGTGGGAGGAGTGGTTCCGGCCTGAGGACATGCAGGTGGACTTGGGCAGCCTCTACTTCGCCGCCATAATCCCGAGCATGTAGTTCTCGCGCGACCGGGCGACTAAGCGCCCCTTGCTCATTCGGGTTCGCGGCGTCAAGGACGCGGAGAATGCTGTCGATAGAAGGCGTGATATGGCTTCTCACGGGAAGAATTCACCAACGCAGTCTTTCAGTCTCTCGGCGGGGCAGGTTCCGCGACGCCTTGCGCGTCGCGCAAGACTCCTCAGTCTCCTTGGTCCCGGGTTGGTGGGATTTTTCGTTGTCGTCATGCTGGGCATCGCTATTACCCTCTTCTTATCCGTCCTGCTTTGGTCAGTGTTGATGGACGCGTATTTCGTTATTCTCCCTCTGCTTGTGGCAGGCATCGTTCTCAGAGCGATGTGGTTTCGCACCGCCGCTCCGGAGGGGGTCCAGCTTCCCACCCATTGGGCTTCGGAAATTGGGGAGATTGTGAATGAACCGAGTACGCCGCTGAAGGGGGATCGCTTCTCAGAAGTCATAATTGTTCCCAGGTTTGGTACGAGAGCTGTGAGTCTTCGCTGGAGAGGATCGCTGGCCAGAAGAGAATACTGTCTCGTCCTGGACTACCCGCTTCTAGCAGGGCTAGCGTTTGACGATCTGGCGCTCTTGATGAGGAGGCAGCGGCTCCTTTTGCGGGGAAGTGCGATACGAATCTCGCAGCGATACGAGTGGAGCCGTACGCTGAGAGAACGACTGTTGCGTTCCTTCTCCCGCGAGCTCAGCTTTCGTCCCAGTCTTGTCCGTGAGACCAGAACAAGGGACCGGAAGCACACCCGAGAGCGGTGGCTGCTTCGTGTCTTCGAACCCTTCTTCTCATGGTATATCCCCCTGCTAGAGGCCAGCGTCACCGCTCTTGAACGTGCGGAATCCTACGAGGCAGATCGTCTGATCGCGGAGCGGGTAGGCACGCGCGCTCTTGCCGGACTCGTTGCGCGAACAGCTATCCTTGACGCATATGTTAGCGACACCTATCTGCCGCGAGTGCTCGCACGGGCTGGTGCTGACGCGTCGTTCTTCCAACCCTTTGTAGATATGGAAGCTGCACTAGCAACCACAGATGTTGGGCAAGAAGGCCAGTCCATTTTGGAGCGTCAACCCGGGGCAGTCTATGGAGCGTCCGGGGGGCTTTCCTCACTTGAGCAACGGCTTGGTGCCCTGGGTGGGAGCGTGCTAATCGAGAAGTCCTCGGCTCGGGTGAGCGCAGGTCGACACGTTCTGGGGCCCCGCATGGACGATCTTGCCCGCTCGCTGGATGAGCTCTGGCTAACGGGGGAGGGAAGGATCTGGCAGCAGCTCCAGGTGGAAAGGAACGCCGCCGCTCTCGACCTAAAACGCATTCAACGTGTAGAAGAGACCGGATCGCTCAAGCCCGACGACCTTCTGCGTAAGGGACGTGATACCGAGACTCTCGATGGGGGTAGCGCGGCTCTTTCGATATATCGCGCTATTCTTGCCGCCGACCCCACGAACCTCAGTGCTCAGTATGACGTGGGACGCCTCTTGCTTGCCGAGGACGACATGGGCGGAATCGGTCTTCTGCATCATGTGGCTTTCAGCGGTGGCAATACTTCGCTGGCGACCAAGGCTGCGCAACGGGCCCGGGAGTACCTTCTCCAGAAAGGCCAACTCTCTGAAGCGATGAGCTATGCTTGGCGTCTAGATGAGCTTGCCAGCGTCAATAGGACAACGGAGAAAGAGGGGAAACGGCCGATCCTTGCCGGCGATGGACTGATTGCTCACGGACTCGACTCCGTCAGCCTCGTTAGTCTTCGGCAGCGGCTTGAGGCGAGCCCTGAGATCAAACGCGCCTATCTTGTCCGTAGGCTCTGCGGTCATAGCTCTCAAGACTCGCATCTTGTTCTTGCCGTCATGATGGCCACTCATCGATACAACTACCTCTCGATGGAACGACTCCGCAGCCTTGTCGACGAGCTTCGCGCAACCGTAGAGCTTCCTGATGCGTTTGAGGTGATCGGCCTCAATCCCTCGGCTGACGGAGCACTCGTACGAAGGATCAAGAAGGTGAATCAGGCCAGAGTTTGTTGAGGAGAAACAGGTCGGCCTGTGGGCATCGGGCCTTCTCGGATGGCCGTTCTTACGTGCCGCTGAGAAGTGCGAAGAATATGGGCGACTTGCTCCGCAGGCTCGTAGAGTAGCGGGAGGCTTCCCCGCTCACTGCGGAGGCAGTGGAGTTCGAGCGCTCGGTGACAGCCATGGGATACAGGGCCAGGAAGGCGCCCGCCTCCCGGCGCTGGTCGTCGCTTCTCAGCTCAACGAAGCCGCCGTCGCTCCAAGCGTAGGCAGGCGCTCGAGGATCAAGCCCCTCTTCTCCGGATAGCTCCTGCTGCAGATACACGAAGTAGAAGCCTCCGGGGGTGGATGCGGGCACCACCTCGATCATGTTCTTCGGCCCCATGCGATCGATGGCCGTAAGGGCGTCCAGCATGCTGATCCCGATCGGGCTCGGCCTCGCCCCCGGCACCATCGTGGCAGAGACACGTACAGTTTGCTCATCCGGTCCGTAACTGCCCCGCCAGTTCACAACGACCGAGCGGCCATCGGAGGTAGATGCCTCCATGACGACCGAGACCAACCATCCCGACGGAGCGTACTCGAGGCGAAGCCTTGTGAGGGGAGCGCCTCCCGCGTCAAACTTGCCCTCTTCGGCCACCTCACGCCATAGGTTCTCCAGTGTGACGGCGGAGGCAGGGCCGAGATCAACGACCACATGGTCCAGATCCGAGCAGCCACCTGCAAGGAAGGCAGCCGAGAGGAGAAGCAAGGCCAGGATCAGAAGAACAGCGCCCGCGCCGCGCGATGAGGACGAGCGTGAGCGGGAATAGAGGCTTCGTTTCATCTGCGCCGCCTTACTGGTCTGGAATCACCGCACCATTGTAGCCATTAGTCTCTCGGGTCACCCGGCGATAACGCACCCTTGTTCGGTCATGTTGGTCTCGAAACGCGCCGGGCTGCTCATTGGAGACTCCTCTACTTGAGTCTCTGGTCCTCGACACGGGATCATAGAGGTACACTACGCGAACGGCGTAGCGGACAAGATCAGGTTCCCCGAACTGGGCGGGGTGAGGAGTGTCATGATACCCGTGCGACTCAGCCAGGAGGAGTTCGCGGCAAGATATGGCGAGGTGTTCGACAGGATCTTCCTGCCTCCCAAATCGCTGGCCGATCTGTGGGCGATCCCGTTTAGAGACCAGACCTGGCAGGCGGTCGCTGTTGTGGCCCTTCACGACCTAGAGCCGAGCGACTATCGGTCGCTGGTCCGCGCCTCACAAGAGGTAGGAGACGAGCAAGCCATCATCACCGATGTAGAGGCTCTGCCTCGACATCAGCGCTCCATCCTCTTCTGTTGGCCCACCGAGGGACTCGGGGACCTTTACGCTGCCGGTCCTTTTGGAGCGGATGCTGCGGTCTTCGGTCTTTCCGGAAGCTGGGGCGTGTACTTCGAGTGGGAGCCTCGGCTGGCCTACGTAGCAGGCACGCGGGTCTTCATGGACGCGTTTCTAACCGAGAGAGGAATCGAAGCCATCAAGGAACGGCTCAGGCATGTGGTAGGGGAAACCGACGACGATCAGACACTGACCGAGATTTCGGGTGTCCTGCAGCGTCTTGGGTGGAAGGACGAGGTGATGAGGGAGAAAGCGACATAACCCATCTGGGTAATTGTAGGAGCTGCAACTGTGTTCTACTGTGAGCAGGCCCTCACCCAAGACGAGCACCTCACGGTCTCTGGAGGATTGGATTGAGGCGTAATCATCGTCGTGGCGGAGGGTTTCGCCGCTATTGGGTGATATGCGTCGTCGCGGTCGCAGCGGTGGTGGTCACCGTTGGGGTGGGTGCTAACCTCGTGGTGGTCCTGAAGTGGTCTGATGGCATTCCCTTCTGGGGTCACCCGAGAAACGAGGGAGTGCTCATTGGCACCTGGGAGGGATCTTTCTCCAGCGGGCGTGCGCGTTTTGTCCTGAACGAAGACCACACCTTCATCCAGCACGTGTACGACTTTGCAGATCTGGAGCCGAGGGACTATTCGGGGACTTGGAGATACTCGAATGGAGAAGTGCAGCTATCTCCGGGCATGCTGGTGGTCTACAGCCGCCCCTCCGGCTACGAGTATAACGTGGTGGTGGGAGCCACGCTCGACGTGCACAACACAGTCTTTCCCTGGTGGCAGGGGATCTGGGATGACAACATAGATCTCTCCAAGAAATGAGCCGCCGTGCGCTTCTAACCGTGGAGCTGGAGCGGGAGTTGGAGTCCGATCTGAGTTGCGCGAGATGTTCGAAACTCTCGGCCTTCCGGCGCAGGCGGGGACTTATGCCCGCGGTGTCGAAAAGCGGGCTCAACTGAGGGAATAGGCTTATCCGCTTTGGGCAAGCAGGGACGAACCGGCAAAAGTCGGTGTGTTGCCAAGCAGCATGTCCTCTTTTGAACCGTAGGTCCGAATACAGCCCATGCATTACACTCAGCGTTCGGTGTATTGCCGCCATCTGGGTTCTGTCGCGTCCAAAGGTCAGCTCTGGCGATGTCGGACGCCGCGCGGGGGCGTGGGTGTCGTTGCGCCGGAAGCGTACGCACGAGGGAGTAGGGAACTGGTCGAGGAAGAAGCCAAGCTCGAGAAACTCATGAAGGAGTATTCCGCCCGCGTACTTGCCTATGCGGTCAACCGTAGTGCGTCCCGGGCCGAAGCCGAAGACGTGGTGGCCGAGGTCTTTCTCGTCTGCTGGCGTGGCCTGGATAGAGTTCCCTCTCCAGCGCTTCCCTGGCTCCTTGGGGTGGCTCGCAAGGTTCTTGCCAATCAGCGGCGCGCACGCGATCGTCAGCAAGCTGTTCAGGGGCGTGTGGAGCGGGCGGTCACTCTCCAGAGCGATGTGTGGGCCGCGCCTTCGTCAACAGGGGACTTCGGCGATGGTGGGTTGGCAGCTCTAGCCAGGTTGAGCGAGTCCGATCGGGAGGCCCTTCTGCTGGTTGCCTGGGACGGTCTCACAAACAAGGAAGCCGCCGCCGTACTCGGCTGCACTCCGAGCGCGTTTGGACTGCGACTTTTTCGGGCCCGGAGACGTCTCATGAAACAAATCGATGATATCCGCACATATGAGAGTTCAGAGGGTATTAGTGGCCAAGGGAAGAGCCGTGAACAAGAAACGTCGTAAGCTGATGGATGATTTGGCAGCGGCTCGGCCACCCCTCCCGGCGGATGTGGAAGGCTGGGGCGACAGCGAAGACGCCAGAAGGATTCTCCGCAAGATCGTTTCCGGTGGGCCGCCTAAGAACGCTGCGAAACGTGACAGGAGTGGGCGATTTAACGTGCGCTCTGTGTATTTGGCCCTTGCCGTCATCGTTATTGGCCTCGCTGGGTTTCTCGCCTTCGAGCTCTGGGGCGGAAATGGTCAAGAGAAGATCGTCTCCCAGCCAACGACCACGGCGTCCACCCTGGAAGCCGAAGAGGCGGTGACGATAGAAGAGGCTCTCGAGCAAATTATTGCTCTGGCTAAGGCAACCCCGGCAGTCAAGTGGGGTCAGATCCCGGGTCCCCCCGGGCAGTCGCTCAGTCTCCAGCAACAAGCCATCGCTTTCAACTTGATCCATAACGCTGAAGGCGAGGGCCTTCAGTTGCAGCGTCCGGTTATGCGCAGGCAGTTCGCTCTCTGGCTATGGCGTTGTCTTGGCGCGGTGCTCCCGCAGGGCTCCGCAACAGCCACGGTCTCTGATCTCGAAACACTCACGGCAGAAGAACGGCAGGCCGTGCAGGACCTTGTTCGAAATGGTGTGATTGAACTGGGGTCTGACGGGGCGTTCCATGGCGACAACCGGATAACCCCGGGAGAAGAATCTGCTGTTCTTGGTAGGGTGAAAGCTCTCCTTCAATAGAGCAGCCGAGCGGCGCCTGCTTCGTGCCGGTTTAGCTCTTCCTCAGTTCTGGCTCCCATCTGCCCGGTTGAACTCTGGCGTCCGTTTCCGGGTTCTCCGCATCTTCCCGTGTCATCGCACATGTAACAGTCGACGACCGGCTGGGCATAGGTCATTCAGGATCAAGGAGTAAGGGCTGCGATCCTCGCAGCTCTCCGATCATCCGAGGATTGTGGCCGTAATCACTGCCTCCTCGCCGTGTCTGAGACCCACCTCGGCGTAACTGTCAGCGTGAGCGTAGTCATCGGGTCCCCGCTTGATCCAAACGGCTCGCTTGGCCCCGGTGGCCTTGTCCTCTTCAATGGAGCGCATGATGTTCGTCATCTGCTTCACGTAGGTGCCGACCTCGCCCTCGATACGCGGGATACGCCGCGCCCGCTTCTTGTAGAGGTCCCGCCAACGATCGAAGGCTTCCGTGCGGTCGATACTGACTACGGGGGTGTTGTTTTGATCCCAATTCCAGAGGACATCACCCCTCTGACTAGCGTAGCGGGCGAGCCAGACCCGACCGGGAAAACGCTCTGCAAATGCTCGGGCCGAGTGGGTGCTTGGCATGCCGTCAATGACGCAGGTCCGCACATCGAAATCGTCCATGAGGTGGTCAAGGAAGGTGAAGCCTTCATCGGCCATGGGCTCGTGATGGCAGTAGATGGTGATGGCGGCACCCTTGTCAAAGTGAGGCTCCTTGATAACGATGTGAAGGCCGGTGCCCTGATCTACTCCCATGGAGCAGCCCCGACCGGAGGCCATGATGCCATGCTTGCCTACGAGAGCTTGAAACTCCTTCATGGTGACGCCACCCTCGGCCGGAAGGTAGGGCAGACCAATCTCACTGTTGAAAAATTCACCCGGGAATTTCGTCTTTCTCCATTCCGCCAGCAGCGCAGCCGGTTTGGTCAGTGTTCCCGCCTTCCGCTCAGTCTCGGAGACAATCGTTGCCGCAAAGCGGGAAAAATGATAGCCCCGGCCGGGCCGGTCGTATTTGGCCGCCCAGCAACCGTCGGCCGGATCAAGCGCTCGGCCGCAGGTGAGGCACACGAGCCTTTCGGATCCGGGCGGGCCCTTGATAAAGCAGATCTCACTCCTGGGGTCGTGCTGAGAGCCATGGTGCTCCAGAAACTCATCCTCAAGACACCAGTACTTTCCGCAGCCGGCGCAACGAAGTAGCCAGAAGCACTGGTCGGTATCGGCAAAGGCGGCGTCGATACCAAACTCCGGAAAGCTGGGGGTGGAGAGCTGCAGCTCCCAGCCGAGGTCTGAGTGTCCCAGGCGCTTACGGGCAAGAGACATCATCTCGGGTGACATCTCATCCACCTCGTCAAAGATGATGAAATCACCCGGCACCGACTTGGCCCGGGTGCGCGACTTCATGCCCCGGAAGTAGATGGTGCCGTGACCAACCTGCTTTTGTCCAACCGTGTCGGTATCTCTGACCAGCCCAGAAAGGAAGGGACTCTCTGAGATGGCTGGCGCAAAACGATCGCGCGAAAAATCGCTCACGTCGGTCTCGGTGGGAAAGAAGTAGATGACGGTCTTGCCTCGCACCACGGCAAAGTGAATGGCGCGCGTTACCCCGTATTCTGAGGCGCCCATTTGAGCGGCCTTGCGTATGACCATGTATGGTGACTCGTCTGCATACACTCCCTGGAGGTACTCGTGACCGGCAAAGCTGAAGTCATGGCCTCGGATCGTGCGATGGGCAACGGCGAAATCAATCAGCCGGTCGGAAGCCCTTAGGCAACTCATCGCCTCCTGGTAGAGGCGCTGCTTGTCTGGGGTATCCCAGTGCTCCCAGGATTCGTTTAATGGCACTGTCGAGTTCCGGTCCGACTTTTTGTTCGACGGCGATTTCGAGGTGGCCACTGGTCTCGACCTCCTGCTTTGTGGTGTAGCCTCGGTTCTTGCCCAAAGTACTGAGCAGGTACTTGATGGCCCAGGACTGTTTCTGAAGAACTGCGCTTTCTAGGCCCAGTTCGGCCGCATCCAGGAGTTGGCCCCGGTGCCGTTCGTGGACTTCTTGGAGCTCTTTGCTCTTGTCGATGCGTCGATACAACGCCGCAGCGGTTATGCCCAGCAGTTTTGCGGCCAAATAGACGTGACCATGCGTCTGCTCCAGAGCCGACTTGCATTCAGATACTGTGTGGTGCCGTGTCACCCCCGCCTCCTTAAGCCCCCTCCAGTACTTGCGTTCACCCGGTACAGCAGCTAAAGTTGCCTTAAAGCGTAACTATCATCGTATCGCGCCACTAGCCGCCACCAACGATAACAAGTAAGACCGAAACCTCCAAGAGGCGAGCACATGAATCCACCCCGAGCCCGGGCGACCCAGGCAAAGATCCGCGAACTCATCAACAAGGTGCTTCCGCAAGAGCTCTCCGAAGAAGACTGGAGTTTTCTTGTCCTTCAGGGTCAGGTGGCTGCCGTCCGGGAGCGCCTGGGGGAGAGAGCAAAGCAAGACGAGGCGGTAAAAGCCGCCGCCCGCACCATCAGAAACTTGCGAACGGCCCGGGGAGAACCGGATAGCGATGGGGCAG
This sequence comes from uncultured Actinomycetes bacterium, assembly GCA_963775295.1. Taxonomy (GTDB): domain Bacteria; phylum Actinomycetota; class Thermoleophilia; order RBG-16-64-13; family RBG-16-64-13; genus JAMDEO01. Next base: position 2,565,993 of record CAVZIK010000006.1, on the reverse strand, counting down.
AGCCGGCCGGGATGATGGACCCTGAGGAAGGGTGGCCTAGATTCACGCTCTCTTGCCTTATCGCTCAGGAAGCCGAGAAGGGCGAGACCGTGCGAAGCTTTCGGGAGAGACACTTAACGGGATATCCGGACCGCAAGCTTGAATGGGAACAGGTGGGGGACTGGATCATGCAAACTGCCGAGGCCGACGGTCCTGCCACCCAGTTCGCCTTAGTTGCTCTACCTCCGGACTCGTGTGAAGCGGCATCAATCAGCTTGAACCTCGCAGACCCGGCGATGCTTACCGGGTCCTGCGAAGTGACGACCCGGAATCTTAGCTACGGACTACCCGGGGTGCGCTGGGTACAGCATATTTCAGTTCATGCGGGCGGCGTCCTTGACGAGCTCTGGGGCATCTCTGAAGCCCTCGTTCGCGGCTATGGTTGGAAGCCGGATCAAGCTGTGGTCTTTGTCCTTTGCGGTATCACCCCGTACATGCCCGGCCTCCAGCTTGACGCCATCTACGCGGGGGGGTGTGCGGCAGCCAGCCGGATCAGGTTAACCATAGATCCTCTCGTGCCGCCGCGTGAGGTCACGGCCACATACAGCCGGCTGCGTCAGCGAATCCTTCAGGGTCGCTATCGACCGTTGTCCGAAAAGCATATGCGGCTGGCTCTATTTGCTGCCCAGCACAAGCTGCCGGGGGTAACTTGGGCAGAGGTCATGAGTCTTTGGAACGCAGAGCATGAGGCTGATACCTACGCCCAAGAGACTATCTTCGCCCGCGATGCGGTGGCGGCTCGAAGGCGCGTTCTCGCCCCTCGACTTGACCCCGCTGACTTTCGTCAGATTACGGCTGAGGAAGCGGAGCGGACCGACTAGGGGCCCCTTTTGGCTTCCGCCGGAACCCTCTGCCTCGCCCTCCCGAGTTAGACTCGCACACTCGTGCCCCCTTGGGCCGATGTTCACAGCACTCACCCATCCGGGCTTCCGACCCGTTGCCAAACTATGGCGCTTTGCAGGCACTTCCCGTGGCGAGCAGGCCAAGTGGGGCGTGTTGAGGGGTGTCAACTTTGTAACCTTTGTGTAGGCCCGACTGGCAGGTTTGTCCGTGCGGATACCTTGGCCACAGCGAAAAGGATTGCCGCTGTACAGCGGCCGGCGTAAGCCGGTACAGAAGCCGTATCAGCGGGCCTCTTCTTGACCGGGTGGAGTTACTCATAGAAGTTCCGACTCTGCCCATCGACAACCTCGAGGGAGACATCCCAGGAGAGTCGTCAGAAGCAATCCGGTCGCGCGTGGTTGCGGCACGTCTTTTTCGACACGCGCGAGCAGCCGCCCGCCCTTCTCCCGGTGCCGCTGTGGTTGAGCCCTCTCGGCTCGGCCTCGATCGATGCGGGCCGGTCTTCCTGGAACAGTTGGCCGACCTCACCCGGGACGGGCGGTCTCTACTTCGTCAGGCCGTGCTCAAGGAAAGTCTGAGCGGTCGGGCATACACGCGGATCATCGCTCTGGCCCGGACGATAGCTGATCTGGACAACGATCCCGAGGTGTGTGCGGAACACGTCGCCGAAGCACTTTCGCTGCGACTTGACTACCGTAGGGTGGGGCTGGGTTGATAGGAGAGGTCTTCGCGACTAACCCCGAAGTCTACGAGGCGGCTCTGGGACTGGCTTGGCTTAGCCAGTACGGCTGCAGTCCCTTGCTGCAATGGCTACCACGCCGAGGGGCTCTCGCTGTCTGGTCCGCGAGGAGGACGACGCTCGCCCAATGGGGGGTCGCGCCGGCCGTGATAGCGCGGTTCGAGAAGAAACGCATGTCGTTTTCGTTCGCCGCCGCCCAGAAGTGCGTCGAGGAGAGCGGACTCACGTTCATCCCTTTCGGCTGCTCCCAGTTTCCTCCCCAACTGGCCGAGTTGCGCTACCCGCCCGCCGGCCTGTTCGTGAAGGGTGCCGGTGAGCGTTTCGCGTACGTTCTGCGGGCTCCCAGGATCACGGTGGTCGGGACTCGTAGGTCGACTCCGTACGGGAGCCGCGCGACAGATATCACGGCCACGGCCTTCGCGGAGCGGGGGGTAGTGGTGGTCAGCGGTCTTGCGTTGGGTATCGATGGACGAGCCCACCAAGCGACTCTCGACGTTGGCGGAACGACCGTCGGCATCCTGGGATGCGGGGCCGATGTCGTCTACCCATCTCGGCACCGACGCCTCTTCAAGCAGATGGAGACCGAAGGGATCGTCATGAGCGAGTTGCCGCCCGGGGTCCCGCCGGCCCGTTGGACATTTCCCCATCGTAATCGTCTTCTGGCAGCCCTCGGCGACGCGGTATTGGTGGTTGAGGGATCCCGCACGAGCGGCGCTCTCCAGACCGCGGATGCGGCGCTGGAACTCGGGCGCCCCGTCTTCGCTGTGCCGGGCCCCATCACCGGCGCAGGTCATCAGGGATGCAACTTTCTGCTCTACGACGGCGCCGCCCCGGCAGTCGCTCCTTCTGTCACAGTGGAGGAATTTTTTCTTAGAACAAGAATCGAGAGAAGGGAGCGTTCACTCGCTGCCGGAGGAGAGGCCAGTTTTGGCCCAGCGCTGCGGGCGGGGGCTGGGCCGCCATCTCACGCGCTGGTCCTCGAAGCACTTGAGGCTGGGGCTTGCTCCATAGACGCTTTGGTCTCGCAAACGGGGATGGAAGCAAGGCGACTGGCAGTCGCCTTGGTCGAACTCGAGCTTAGCGGCTTGGTGACGCGATCTGGTGGGGGGCACTACATCCGGGCTCCTTGAATCTTGAGTTGGCGGCGAAACGGAGAGGCATGCGACGCGAGTATCAGTCTGGAGAAGCGGCGGTGGCTACACCCCAGATGGGCGAGGCGATAACGGCCTATATTCGGGGGTTGATCGCTGCGGACTATAGCGTCCGGACCGTCGACGCCTCCGTGAGCGACTTGAATCAATTCGCGGCTTTTCTGGCGCTTCGGGGAATACTGGTGCCAACCGATATTGCACGGGGCGATATCACTGCCTTCGTCGAAGCGCTTGCGGAAGGATCTCTTGCCACTCCGGATGAGGAACAAGTGGCTTCTCGACCGCGGGCCGGTCGCTTGCCGCGTGGACCGAGTTCACGCAGTACCATCGCGCGCAAGCTTTCGGTCATTCGGCGTTTTCTCCGGTTCTGTGAGGAAAGCGGTTTGGCCGAGGTGAATCCTGCGGCCGCCGTCCGTTCTCCGAAGATCCCCCGACGTCTTCCGCAGGTGCTGAGTCCTGAGCAGACATCGGTTCTCCTGGAAGGGATTGGCGGCTCCGCCCCGCTGCAGATGCGGGATAGAGCCCTTTTCGAGTTGGTATACTCATCGGGATTGAGGTGTCAGGAGGTTTTGGATCTCAGGCTAAAGGACGTAAATGTCGAAGCCTGCGAAGTCCGAGTAAAGGGAAAGGGACGCAAAGTGCGGGTTGTGCCGGTGGGAGAAGTCGCGCTTGATGCACTCGATCGCTATCTCCGCGAGGGACGTTCTCACTTGGTCGGGGGAGGACTGGCCGACGAAGACCACATCTTCGTGAGCCGCACCGGTCGCCCCCTCTCATCCTCGGACGTGCAGCGCAGGCTTGCGAAGCATCTTGCTCGCGCGGGCGCGCCCATGGGAACCTCCCCCCACACCCTCCGTCATTCCTTCGCCACGCACCTGTTGGAAGGCGGAGCCGACCTCCGCACTATTCAAGAACTGCTCGGCCACTCCTCACTGCGCACGACCCAGGTCTATACTCATGTTTCTGCGGCCCATCTTCGCAGGACGTATCGCAAAGCCCACCCGAGAGCCTGATCTGAGCAACCATGATCGTCGACCCCAGCAAACAACACGACATCAGCGAGGCATGGCGCCTCTACAAAGCCTACGGCGACATGGCCGCAAGGGATCAGCTCATCCTCGCGTACTCCCCGTTGGTGAAATACGTGGCCGGTCGCATGGGGAGCGGCTTGCCGGCGCACATCGAAGAGGGTGACCTCATCTCCTACGGCCTGCTGGGCCTGATCACCGCGATCGAACGCTTCGAGCCCGAGCGCAACATCAAATTCGAAACCTACGCTGTATCCAGGATCCGAGGGTCGATCATCGATGAGTTGAGGGCTTTGGACTGGGTTCCCCGCTCGGTGCGCAGTTGGGCGCGAAAGGTCGAAGCCGCCATCGCCCGGCTGGAGAACAAATTGATGCGGGCGCCCACGGATGAAGAGATCGCCGAGGCACTCGAGATCGGTGTGGACGAGTTCCAGGACATCTTGAATCAGATCAGTTGCGCCTCCATCGTGGCACTCGATGAGTTCTGGAATGTCCAAGGCACCAGCCAGGATCGGGTAAACCTTATCGACACCATCGAAGATACCGATGCGCCCGATCCGTCGCGGGCTTATCGAGTCCAGGCCATCAAGGAGACGCTGGCCGCCGCCATCCAGCGGCTGCCGGAGCGCGAGCGGATCGTGGTCGGGCTCTACTACTATGAAGGTCTCACGCTGAAGGAGATTGGGGAAGTCCTCGGAGTTACCGAGTCGCGAGTCTCGCAACTTCACACCAAGGCCATTCTGCGGCTGAGAGGACGCATCAAAGAGGAGATCGACCTCGACGCTTTGGCCTCCTAAGAACCGGTCGGGCTTAGGGTTCTAACGGGACACAGTTGGTTCCCTCCGCGACTCGGTTCGTCCGCGCTGGCCCATTACCTTGCTTTCGCGCTAGTCCCGGCTTTTCGGCCTCCTGTGGTAAACTGCTCCGGCTATGCAATCGAACCTGAGGTCCACCGTCGCGGTGGTGCCGGGAGACCGGTTCCGGGGCGGCCCTCACGGAGTTGAACAAACAAAAAACCACAGTGAGGTAACCATGCCCGCAGCTTCAATGAAGCAGCTCCTGGAATCAGGAGTGCACTTCGGCCACCAGACCCGCCGGTGGAATCCCAAGATGAAACCGTATATCTTCACCGAGCGGGGCGGCATCCACATCATCGACCTGCAGCAGACCACGGAACTCTTGGACAAAGCCTACGATTTCGTGCGTAACGTCTCCAGCCGCGGCGGCTCGGTACTGTTTGTCGGCACGAAGAAACAGTGTCAGGACATCATCCGCGACGAGGCGACCCGTGTGGGGATGCCTTACGTATCGCACAGGTGGCTTGGAGGTCTGCTGACCAACTTCACCACCATCGAGCATCGAATCAAGCGGATGCACGAGTTGCGCAAATACAAGGAAGAAGGTCAACTGGGGCTACTTCCCACCAAAGAGCGCATGGCCATGGAACGGGAATTGGAGAAGCTCGAGATCAACCTGGGCGGAGTCAGCAATATGACCCGCCTACCCGATGTGGTCTTCGTGGCCGATCCCAAGCGCGAAGCTATCGCCACCAAAGAAGTCACCAAACTCGGCATTCCGCTCGTCGGACTGGTCGACACCAACTGCGACCCGGATGAAGTCGATTACCTCATTCCGGGCAACGACGACGCCATCCGTTCGTGCAGCCTTATCGTCAAGACGCTCGCCCGGGCCGTTGAAGAAGGGCGTCAGAAGGTCCAGATTGCGGAATTCCTAGCCGCCGAAGAGGCTCGGGCTCGTGCCGAGCAGGCCAGTCGCGCATCTGCGGGCGAAGAAGGTGCGTCCGAGGCTGCGCCATCGCGGGTCTCCCGGACCTCTCGTCCGGCGTCCGGCGGCGGTCGCCCAGGCCAAGCCGGCGGACGTCCCGGCCAAGGCGGCGGCGGTCGTGGAGGCCGCGACGACAACAGGGGCCAAGGAGGCCGCGGTCCCAGACCTGCCGGCGCTCCCGCTGCCGCGCCGGCTCGTCGGCCCCGTACCGAACCTGCTCGGGCCGCGGCGGCGCCGGCGAAACCCGGGGCTCCGACCGCGGAAGTGGTGGAACCCCCCGTGCAGCCGGCGGCTGAGGTCGTCGAGGCTCCGGTGGTCATCCCGGAGGGATCTGAGTCCTAGGACCTCTGCCCGAGGGAACGCCACTCCGCGACGCGTGTTGCGTCACAGGACGTGGCCAATGTAGTGTGCGATTTATAAGCGGCGTTTGACGGAGGCCGAGAATGAACATTGACGCTGGAATGGTGAAGAAGCTTCGGGATGCCTGCGGCGCGGGCATGATGGACTGTAAGATGGCGCTCACCGAGGCCCAAGGCGACATGGAAGAGGCTGTGAAGCTTCTTCGCAAGAAGGGCATGGCGAGCGCCGACAAGAAGGCGTCGCGTGCGGCCAACGAGGGCATGATCGACTATTACATCCATCCAGGTGCGAAGGTCGGAGTCCTCGTCGAAGTCAATTGCGAGACCGACTTTGTGGCGCGCAACCCCGAGTTCACGGCTTTCGTTCACGACGTCGCCATGCATATCGCGGCCGCCAGTCCGGCGTATGTATCTCGTGACGACGTTCCCGAGGACATTGTTGCCGGAGAGATCGAGATCTACTCGGATCAGGCGAAAGCCTCGGGTAAGCCCGAAGCTGTGATCCAGAAGATCGCCGAGGGCAAGCTGAACAAGTGGTATTCCGAGGTGGCATTGCTCGAGCAGCAGTTCGTCAAGGACCCAGACAAGACCATCGACGCTCTGCGCCGGGAGCTCGTCGGCAAGATCGGCGAGAACGTCGAGATCAGGCGTTTCGCGCGCTTTCGTGTTGGTGATGAGGTAGCCTAAAGCAGTCGCGGAGTATTGCGTCCACGAGCCTCGGGCGGGTCTGCGTCGCGAGGGAAGCCGGGAGCAAAGGAGATATGAACCAGCGTCCTGTTTGCAAGAGGGTTCTTCTCAAGCTTAGCGGCGAAGCCCTCATGGGTGATTACTCGTACGGCGTCGATCCCGAGCGGTTGCGTGAGGTTGCCTCCGAGGTTGCTCACGTGGCTGCCTGGGGAGTCGAACTGGCGATCGTCGTCGGCGGTGGCAATATCTTCCGCGGGGTCTCAGGGGCGTCGCAGGGCATCGACAGAGCCACGGCCGATTACATGGGCATGCTGGCGACGGTGATGAATTCCCTGGCCTTGCAGGATGCCCTGCGCAAGCTGGCTACCGACTCGCGCGTGCAATCGGCGATAGACATGCAGGAGATCTGCGAGCCATATATCCGCGGTAGGGCAATACGCCACCTGGAAAAGGGACGTGTGGTCATCTTCGCGGCCGGCACCGGTAACCCGTACTTCAGCACCGACACCGCTGCCGCTTTGCGGGCGCTGGAGATCGACGCCGAATGCCTTCTTATGGCGAAGAAGAAATACGATGGGGTGTACGACGCCGACCCCGAGACCGACCCGAACGCGAGTTTGATTGTGGCGATCACACACCGGGAAGCCTTGGAAAGAGGTCTCCGGGTCATGGATTCGACCGCGCTCTCGCTCTGCATGGATAATCGCTTGCCTATCTACGTTTTTAACATGAACGTGCCGGAGAATATTCGCCGCGTTCTGCGGGGAGAGCGGGTAGGCACCATCGTGTCGACGGACTTGGAAATGGGGGAGGGGGCATGATCCGGGATCTTATTGCCGACGGCAAGAGACGCATGGAAAGCGCCGAAGAGTCGTTGCGCGCGGAATTCAACACTGTGCGCACCGGGAGGGCTTCCACCGGACTTCTCGACAGGCTTCACGTTGACTACTACGGGACCAGGACTCCGCTGAAGCAGCTAGCCAACTTGGCGACCCCGGATCCTCGCACCATCTCCATAACGGTTTACGACAAGGGCGCGGTCAATGCGATCGCCCGGGCCATCCAGGAGTCCGACTTGGCCCTCACGCCCAACACCGACGGGACGCTGATCAGGCTGCACATTCCTCCGCTCACGGCCGAGCGGCGCAAGGACTTGGTGAAGTTGGTCAAGAACATGGCGGAAGAGGGCCGAGTGGCTGTGCGCAACGTTCGCAGAGATATCATCCAGGATCTCAAGGAACTCAAGAAGGAAGGCGACATCTCTGAGGACGATGAGCGTCGGGCGGAGGAAGAAGTTCAGAAGCTCACCAACGCGTCCATCGAAAGGATCAACGAGTTGCTACAGCACAAGGAAGACGAGATCCTCGAGATTTGACGTGAGAACGCCTGGCTGGCTGCAAGTCTTCCTTGGCCGCGAACGTAGACGGGCCGGCAACGCCCGGGGCGATGCGCAGCGCGCCGGAAAAGTTCCTTTCCACGTGGCCATCATCATGGACGGCAACGGTCGGTGGGCGGAGAGGCGTCACCTGCCCACCCTCGCCGGTCATCGGGCGGGAGCTCAAGCTGTGCGGAGGATCGTGGAAATGGCACGGGATGTCGGCTTGGGACAGCTGACTCTGTACTCGTTTTCCACGGAGAACTGGTCCCGATCCGCCGACGAGGTCGAGGGCCTCATGAGATTGCACGCCGAGATGATCGACGCCGAGGTACCCACTCTCCACGAGAACGACTGCCGAGTGGCGTTCGTCGGCCGACGGGACGAACTGAGCGTAGAACTCCGAGGACGGATGGAATGGGCCGAGAAGCTCACAGAGGGGAACCAGCGGATGATCCTCTTCATTGCGCTCAACTACGGTGGACGCAAGGAGGTCGTGGACGCGGTCCGGCGGGCTATCGCCGAGGGTGTGGCGCCGGGAGAACTCACCGAGCAGGACGTCGCCGCGCATCTCTACTCGCCCCTTATGCGCGACCCTGATCTGGTTATTCGTACATCCGGGGAGCGGCGTCTGTCGAATTTCCTGCTCTGGCAGACGGCCTATTCGGAGCTGTACTTCACCGATGTGCTTTGGCCTGATTTTGGCCGGGACGAGTTCCACGAAGCCCTGGACGATTACGCTTCCCGCGAGCGAAGGTTTGGCGGCCGACGGAAGAAGAATGCCGATGCTTAGACAGCGACTGCTGGTCGCCGTCGTCGGACTGCCCATCGGTCTGGCCGCCATCATCCTCGGTGGATACTTCATCCTGGGCTTAGCGGTCGTACTCACAGTGCTCGGTCTCCACGAGTACTACACGCTTCTTCGTCCGTACAAGCCTAACCTTCTCGTGGGTTATTTCGCGGCGATGGGGGTCGTGGGCGGCAGCTACTTCTGGGATACCAAGGGCCTTCTGGCCGGTCTGGCCGCGTTGATGATCCTCACCTTTGTTTGGTCCATGTTCGGGGAGCTTGGGGCGCACCTCGTGGGCCGGATGGCGGTCACGGGCTTCGGGACTTTTTGGGTGGGCGTGGGGTTTGCCTACGTCCTCCTGCTCAGGGGCCTGGGTCATGGGATGGCACTCACAATCCTGATGTTGGCTTGCACCATTCTCAGCGACACGTTCGCGTACTTCGTGGGGCGGGCAATAGGCAGCCACAAAATGGCCCCCAGGATCTCACCTAAGAAATCGGTCGAAGGAGCTATCGGGGGGTTGGTGGGCTCAGTGGTCGCCGCGCTGGTGGTGAGACTCTATTCACCTTGGCTGCCGGTGCGGGATGCCATCATCTTGGGACTGGTGATCGGCATCGTGGGCCAATGGGGAGACCTGTTCGAATCGGCCATCAAGCGGGATTTTCGAGTAAAGGACTCGGGGCGACTGCTTCCCGGGCACGGCGGCATTCTGGACAGGTTCGACGCCGTTCTCTTCGCCGGGTTTATCGCCTACTGGGCGTCGATACTACTGCTGGGGGATGTCGTCACCAAGGTGGCGAAGTGAGCGGGCGAGGGGCGATACGATGAAGCGAGTCATCGTGCTGGGCTCCACAGGGTCGATAGGTGTGCAGGCGCTTCAGGTTGTTGCCGCCGGAAGCGACCTCGTGGTGGTGGGGCTTTCGTGTGAGCGGAACGTGACTCTGCTGCTGGAACAGGCTATGTCACTCGGGGTCGAGGATCTGGCTGTGGCAGATCGGGCGGTGGCTGCCAGCATTAACCCCGGACTGTTCCCCGAGTTGCGGGTGCGGGCGGGAGAGGGCGCGGCCGCCGACCTTGTGCGGGAAGTGGAGGCGGATATCGTTCTCAACGCCATCGTGGGTTTCGCGGGGCTGGAAGCGACCATGGCCGCCGTCGAATGCGGCCTCACTCTGGCGTTGGCCAACAAGGAGAGTCTGGTCTGCGCGGGAACGCTGGTGACCGAGATTGCCAAGCGAAACGCGGTTCAGGTACTCCCGGTCGATTCAGAGCATTCGGCACTCTTCCAACTCGTGGCTGCGGCACGCCCGGAAGCTCTGAGTTCGGTCGTGATCACCGCGTCGGGCGGCCCTTTTCTAGGGAAGGATCGTACCCAGCTGATGACGGTGACGCCGGAGCAAGCCCTGGCCCATCCCACATGGTCGATGGGGCGCAAGATCAGCATCGACTCCGCTACGTTGATGAACAAGGGGCTCGAGGTGATCGAGGCCCATCATCTGTTCGGGATGCCGTACGACCGGATCGAGGTGGTGGTGCATCCGCAATCGGTCGTACATGCAATGGTGCGAATGGTAGACGGCGCGGTCCTAGCCCATCTGGGCGTGGCCGACATGCGCGTGCCCATCGCCTATGCCCTGCGATATCCGAACCGGCGACCGCTTGACGCCGCCAGACTCGACCTACCGGGCGGCGGGAGGCTGGATTTCTTCTCACCGGACGAAGAGACCTTCCCTGCAATTCGGCTCGCACGCCGAGCCGGTGCGCTTGGCGACAGGGCGACCTGTGCACTCAACGCGGCAAACGAGGTTGCTGTTGACGCCTTTCTGGGTGGTGTCCTTCCGTTTCTGGGTATATACACGGTGGCGGAGCGCATTCTCGAGGAGAGTTACTTCGGTGATTGCGGAACGTATGAAGAAGTCGAGAGCGTCGACGGAGAAGCGCGCGCCAAGGCGCGAGCCTTGGTCGAGGCCTTGCACGGATAGGGGCGGAATGCTTTGAGCACTTTCATCGGAATAATCGTGGCCGTGGTAGGGCTGGGGTTTCTCATCCTGGCTCATGAGTTTGGTCATTTCATCGTAGCGAAGCTCACGGGTATGCGTGTGGAGGAGTTCAGTCTCGGTTTCGGTCGCTATCTGGTGAGCCGCCGCATCGGCGAGACGGTGTATGGGATATCTATGCTTCCTCTGGGCGGGTACGTACGGGTCACAGGCATGTTCAAGGAGGAGTTCTACGAGCATGTTGCCGAGGCCCGCGAAGAGAGAGCCAAGCTGAGGGCCTTTTCCGACGACTGGGAAGATGGCGAGGATGAGGCCGCGATCCCTGATGAAGCGAGTACGTCGGGACGGAAGGCTCGAGATCCTGAAGAGCGGTTGGCCGGACCGCGAGTGCTCAGCGCCGAGGAGGTAGCGGCGACTCCACTCGAACGTCGTTATTACGCGCACCCCTTCTGGCACAAGCTGCTCTTCATCGTTGCCGGAGTCGCCATGAACGTCCTTGTGGCCTTCCTGCTTCTGTGGGGGGTGGGCGTGGCCCAAGGAGAGAGCATCGCCAGCACGGTGATAGACACGGTGGAATCGGGCACGCCGGCGGCCGCTGCGGGGATTCAGGCGGGGGATCGCGTCGTCAGCGTGGGCGGCAAGACGGTGAGTTCATGGGAGAGTGTCCGCACCGAGATCCTTACTCACCCCGGCCAGACGGTCGTCATTGTTGTGGAACGCGCCCAGAAACCTGTGCAACTCACGGCCACGATAGAGAAGTCGGCGGACGGTACCGGTTTTCTTGGCGTCCAGCCCAAGATCCAGCAGAAGAACCTCAACGTGATCACGGCCTTCGGCCATGCCGGCAGGATGACAGGCAGCATGGTATCGCTTATCCTCAAGGGCATCGGCATGATGTTCAGCGGCCAGGTGAAAGTGACGGGCTCCCAGGGGCTCGCCGGGCCCATAGGCATTATCCAACTGTCGTCCGAGGCCTTCCAGGGCGGCTACTATCTCAGCCTCCTTGCCCTGATCAGCATCAACCTGGCCATCCTCAACATGCTTCCGTTGTTACCTCTCGATGGAGGGCATGTGCTGTTCAGCATCATCGAGCGCGTCAGACGTAAGAGCGTGTCCCTCCGCACCTTCGAGCGCGTCTCGATGGTCGGCTTGTTCCTGTTCGTGATCCTGTTCATTGTGGCGACCACGAACGATTTCGGCCGCATTTTCGGCGGCTAGGAAATCGGCCGAGTGTTCAGCCGAGTTCAAGTGAACGTGGGCGGTGTGCTCGTGGGGGGCGCCGCTCCGGTGGTGGTCCAGTCCATGACCAACACTCGCTCCGACGACGTGGAGGCCACGCTGGCGCAAATTCGGGCACTCGCGGTCGCCGGGGCGGCGCTCGTGCGTGTGGCCGTCCCCGACATGGCCGCGGTGGAGGCGATGGCCTCGCTGGTGAAGGATTCCCCGGTGCCGCTGATCGCCGACGTTCATTTCGACCGTCGTCTTGCCGTGGGTGCAATAGAGTCGGGTGTCGCGGGAGTGCGCATCAATCCCGGCAACATTGGCGGCCCGGAAGCGGTGAGGGAAGTGGTGCGGGCGGCCAGGGACCGAGGAGTGGTCATCCGCGTGGGCGTCAACAGCGGCTCACTCCAGCGGGATCTGAGGGAGTTGGAGCAGCGCGACCCGGTGCGGGCCTTGGTGGAGTCGGCGGTACGCTACTGCGCGTTGCTTGAGGAGGACCATTTTGTCGACCTGAAAGTCTCTGTGAAGTCGTCATCCCCTGTTCTCACCATAGCTGCGAACAAGGAGCTGGCCCAACGTGTCCCGTATCCACTGCACTTGGGCGTGACGGAGGCGGGTACTCGCTGGGCGGGGTCCATCCGGAGTTCGGTGGCCTTGGGGGCCTTGTTGGCGGGGGGGGTCGGTGACACCATCAGGGTATCGCTCACAGGTGACCCGGTCGAAGAGGTCCGAGTCGCCCTCGAGATCCTCCGTTCGCTGGAACTTGCGTCCGGCGGTCCCCGGGTCGTGTCCTGCCCTACCTGCGGGCGAACCCGTATCGACCTGGAGCCGCTGGCGCTGGAGGTCGAACGTCGTCTGCGGGAGTCTGGACTGGACCTCGAGGTCGCGGTCATGGGCTGCGTAGTCAATGGACCCGGAGAGGCGCGCAAGGCCGATTTCGGGATCGCGGGGGGCGACGGCGAGGGCGTTATCTTCGCGCACGGCCGCCCGGTGAGGAAGGTTCCTCAGGACGAACTCGTCGACCGATTGTTTGAAGAGATAGCGGCGTCACGGATGCAGCCGGAGGCTGGGAGCAGCGCGGACGAGGGCGACGCCTCCCTAGAATGCTAGACTGACGACACTTGGGCGCGGCCTGGCGGCGCCCCTATTTCATACGGTAATCCGAGGAGGACCCCCACATGCGGGCAACGGCTCTTTTCATGCCCACGGTAAAAGAGGATCCAGCCGACGCCGAGGCTGTCAGCCATAAGTTGATGGTGCGGGGCGGGTTTGTCCGTCAGTTTGCTTCCGGCATCTACATCATGCTGCCGCTTGGGTGGAGGGTGATGCAGCGCATATGCGGCGTCATCCGCGAAGAGATGAATGCCATCGGGGCGCAGGAGCTTTCCATGCCCACCTTGCATCCCGCCGATGTGTGGCGTGAGACAGGCCGCTACGACGCCATCGGGGACGAGATGTTCCGCTTCAAAGACCGGGGCGGGAGGGACATGGTTCTGGCCATGACCCACGAAGAGATCTTTGCCTGGTTGGCGTCCAGGGAGCTGCGTTCCTACCGCGACCTGCCTCAGACCTGGTACCAGATCCAGCTCAAGTTCCGCGACGAGCCTCGCCCAAAGGGCGGAGTGCTCAGGGTTCGGGAGTTTCTGATGAAGGACTCCTACACGTTCGACGTGGACGAGGCCGGTTTGGAAGAGAGCTATGCCAAGCACATCGTTGCGTATGACCGCATCTTCGGTCGCTGCGGCATCGAGTTCTACCGGGTGGAAAGCGACAGCGGCATCATGGGCGGCGCACAGGCGCACGAGTACATGGCGCCTTCGCCTGCCGGTGAAGACAAGGTGGCGATGTGCGACTCCTGCGGCTACGCCGCCAACGTGGAGCTGGCCCGATCGGTGGCCCCAACACCCTCGTCGACGGGCCCGGGCTTACAAGAAGCCCCTGTGGAGGTCTCGACGCCTGGCCGGCGCACCATAGACGAAGTCTCGACCTTTTTAAGCATCCAGCCTCACGAGTTGATCAAGGCTCTGGTCTATGTGGCCGAAGACAAGCCCCTGATGGTCTTGGTGCGCGGCGATCATGCCCTCCACGAGAACAAGCTCGCCCGGTATCTAAGGACCGACGTTCGCGCCGCTCATCCCGAGGAGGTCAAAGAGGCGACCGGCGCAGAGGTGGGTTTCGTCGGGCCGGTGGGGCAGTCGATGCGCATAATCGCGGACAACAGTCTCCGTCCGGAAGGTCCCGCCGGTTCGCGGGGGTACGCCACGGGAGCCAACAAGGAGCATACGCACCTTCTGAGCGTGGTGGTTGGTCGTGATTTCAGGCCGGAGTTCGCCGATCTGCGGGAGGCTCAAGAGGGTGACGCATGTCCCGAGTGCGGGGAACAGTTGATCGTCAGGCAGGTCATCGAAGTGGCCAACATCTTCAAGCTCGGGACGAAGTACACCGATCCGCTGGGCGCCACCGTGCTGGACGAAGCCGGCAATGAGAAGCCGATCGTCATGGGCTCGTACGGCATCGGTCCGGCTCGTATAGCCGCGGCGGCCGTGGAGCAGAGCAACGACGCACGCGGTATTATCTGGCCCAAGAGCATCGCGCCGTTCGACGTCCATCTGGTACAGGTCCATGTCAAAGACCTCGTCCAGGCACAGGTCGCGGAAGGACTCCACGCGTCGCTCGGCAAAGACGGCTGGGAGGTCCTCTGGGACGATCGCGACCAGAGGCCTGGGTTCAAGTTTGCCGACGCGGAACTCATCGGCTGCCCGGTTCGGGTAACGGTGGGCAAGAAGGCCGGCGAGGGCCTGGTGGAGATTGAGCCCCGTGCGGGCGGGGCCAGGGAGGAGATCCCCATAGCGCGGTGTGCCGCCCGGGTGAAGGAACTGTGGGAGGCCGCACCTTAGACTCCGGCTCCTGCGTGGAGGAGCTGTGAGGTAGGGCGTAACTTCATTGTGGGAAGTGCCTTTCCTTGCCGCCACGAGCGGGTCCATGCTATAATCTGGCGGTCAAACAAAAAGCCAAGCTGTTTCGCCGAAGTGGGTGCAGATGGACCCACTTTTGTTTTACGTAAGGAAGAGGTTGTGGAGCTCTCGGAGGCCTGGTTCCAACAGATCATCGACCAGGAGGTCGAGGGTGTGGAACTGGTGCTTCTTCAGATGGCCGGTAGCCGGAGACAGAAGATTTTGCGTCTGTACATCGACCATCAGGACGGAGTGACCCACGAACTCTGCGCCCGAGTTTCGATCGCCATTGAGAAGGTCCTCGATGAAAATGACGTCATCGAGGGTGCGTACATGCTTGAAGTGAGTTCGCCGGGCATCGAACGGCCGCTTCGCTCGCGCAGCCACTTCGAAGCGCAGTTGGGCAAGATGGTGTACGTGAAAACGAAGATGCCCGTGGAAGGCAGCAAGGTCTGGCAAGGGACTCTGCTGGAAGTGGGGGAAGACGTAATAGTTGTCGAAGAACATGGTCGTGTGGCGAGGATTCCGCTGGGCGACGTGGGAAGCGCCCATCTGATATACGAATTCAGATAGGGGGAGGGAATGAACCGAGAGACCATTGAGGCTCTCCGCCAGATAGAAAAAGAGAAGAGCATTCCCTTTGACCTGCTTATCGAAGCACTCGAGGACGCTCTGCACTCGGCGTACAACAAGACCGCGAACGCCGTGCCCTTCTCTGAAGTCAAGATCGACCGGGAGACCGGCGAGATCCACGTCTTCCAGTTGATCTTCCCACCCGGGGAAGAACCGGAGATACATGACGAAGAGACCGTGATCGACACGTCGGGGGCGGAACGGGAGGAGATAACTCCAGACGATTTTGGGAGGATCGCCGCCCAGACCGCCAAACAGGTCATTTATCAACGCATCCGCGAAGCGGAGCAGGGCATAGTGTACAAGGAGTACTCTGACCGTATCGGGGAGATAGTCACCGGCATCGTCCAGCAGTCCGACAGCCGCTATACCTTGGTCGATCTCGGCCGGGTCGAGGCGCGGCTTCCCAAGAGCGAGCAGGTCCCCACGGAGCGGTATGAGCACGGCATGCGCCTAAAGGCCGTCATCAAGGAAGTTTCGCAGAATCCCAAGGAGCCGCCCATCATCCTTTCTCGCCGGAGCGAGGAGTTGGTTCGCAGATTGTTCGAGCTCGAGGTGCCGGAGATTTCCGACGGGCTGGTGGAGATCGTGGGAGTGGCCCGCGAACCCGGATACCGCTCGAAGATTTCGGTTGTCTCCCACAGTGACGGGGTTGACCCGGTGGGGGCGTGTGTTGGACCGCGAGGCTCCAGGGTTCGCATGGTCGTGTCCGAGCTGCGCGGCGAGAAGATAGATATCATCCCCTTCGACCAGGAACCGGCGCGGTTCGTGGCGAAATCTTTGTCGCCGGCGCGCGTACGCGAAGTCCTTCTCGACGACGAACACCGCGAGGCCACCGTCGTGGTTCCCGACGATCAGCTGTCGCTGGCTATCGGCAAAGATGGGCAAAATGCCCGGCTGGCCAACCGTCTGACAGGTTGGAAGATCGATATCAAGTCGGAGACCGAAATGAACGAGGAAGATACGGTCTATGCTACAGCCGAGGTCGAGTCTGAAGTAGCCGACGGACGGTGTCACGCGTTGACGGTGGGCGGAAAGCGCTGCCCTAACGCTGCACTCGAAGGGAGTCTATACTGCGGCATACCTTCGCATCAGGCGCTCGCCGACGATCGCAAGTAGGCGGTCTCGGGCAGGCGGTGGTTCTGTGAACGAGGTTGGTGTTAGCGTCGGAAAGCACGGACCTTGGCGCCAATGTGTAGGCTGTGGACATCGGGGGCCTCAGGCAGAGTTTGTTCGCCTGACTCTCGATACCGGACAGTCGCCGGCTCGAGTGGTACCGGCAGAGGGGCGGCAACACCCCGGTCGAGGGGCATATGTCTGCCGACGGCGGGCGTGTTTGGAACGGGCCCTCCAAAGGAAGGCCTTTCAAAGGGCGTTCCGGGCGGCAGTTGCTGTGGATGCTGAAGGCATCACGGCGGTGATAATGACAGAGGCTCAATAGGAGCCCCAAAGAAGATACGGCAGGTGGGTAGTGGCGAAAAGACGGGTTTACGACATCGCTAAGGAGAAGGGCCTGACGAACCAGGAGCTGGTGGAGCGTCTCCGTGCAGCAGGACTGGAAGTTAAGAGCAGCGTCTCCAGCGTTGAAGAAGCCGACGTCGATCGCGCGCTGGCTCCTAAGGCTGCAGCTGCGGCTTCCAAAGCCGCGGCGGCGAAGGATGTAGCGCCGAAAGAGTCTGCGCAGAAGACAGCCGCTCCCAAGCCTACCCCCAAGGCCGCCAAGCTTGAAGCTCCTGTTCAGAAGGACGTCGAAACCAAGACGGCGACGGCCCACAGCGAAGGGCCAAAGGCTGAGAAAAAGGCTGCGGCGGTCGCTCCTGTGGAGCCGCCAAAGTCAGTGTCCGCGGAGCAGAGCGAAGAGCAGAGCGAAGCGTCGACCGCCCCCGCGGAGGTCGCCGTGCGTCCGGATGGGCCACGGCCGGAACAGGCTCAGCCTGAAACCACACGTTCCGAAGGGCGGCCAGAACGCCCGCCTACGCGTAAGCCCCCGCGCCCCAGAGGAAGAGGGCCTCGGCTTGAAGATATGCCTACGGTTGTCGGTCCCGGGGTTCCGCTCCGTAAGGGCGTCAAGCCCTCCGGCAATGTCGTTAGCAAGGAAGAATTGGTACGCATGAAGGCCGAGAAGGCCGCTAAGGCGGAAGAAGCGCGCAAGGCAGCTGCTGCCGCGCCACCACGCCCGCCGGAGCCCGCCGCTCCTACCGGTGCTCGCGGACCGGCTCCCAGACCCTTCACGTCTTCGGGTCCGCGTCCGCCTCGTCCCGCCGCCACCGCTCCCCCCGTCGCCAAGGAAGCGCCGGCGAGGCGCGACCGCGGGACGCGCGGCCCCGGTTTCGAGCGCGGCCCCGAAAGGGAAGCGTCTGCAGAAGGGCCCGTTGCGGCCGCCGCGCCGTCGCGAGTGGTCGGGGGACCTTCGCGAGTTCGCCGTGGTGACGACAAACCGGCGAAACGGCGCGTCATCATCGATTCCCAAGCCAGCCGAAAAGGCGGGAGGGGCGGTTTCCGCGACCACCGCGGGGGTCCTTTGGGTGAGGTCGAAAGGCCGGCCGTCAAGAAGAAGGCGCCTCCGGGCACCGAGACTCCTGCAAAAGTCAAGAGCGGTGCGAGCGTAAAGGACTTTGGCGAAGCCCTCGAGATCGGGGCGGGGGAGCTCATCAAGACGCTTATGCGCCTAGGAGAGATGGTCACCATCACACAGTCTCTTTCGGATGACGCCATTCTCATCCTCGCCGAGGAGTTCGAGCGCAAGGTGGAGATCGAGCACGCGGAAGAAGAGAAAGAAGGCAGCGACATTTTTGTCGACGATCCTGCCGACCTCAGCCCGCGCGCTCCTGTCGTAACCATCATGGGGCACGTCGATCACGGTAAGACGTCGCTGCTCGACGCTGTCCGCGAGACCGAGGTCGTGAAGTCGGAGGCTGGTGGCATTACGCAGCACATTGGTGCCTACCAGGTGACGCACAAGGACAAGAAGGTAACCTTCCTCGACACGCCGGGTCACGAGGCATTCACCGCCATGCGCGCCCGCGGTGCAAAATCCACTGATATCGCGGTTATCGTGGTGGCTGCCAACGACGGGGTCATGCCCCAGACCTTGGAGGCGATCAGCCACGCCAAAGCGGCGGAAGTACCCATGGTCGTTGCCATCAACAAGATGGACCTTCCAGATGCGAACCCGGACCGGGTCAAGGCTCAACTGTCCGAATTGGGATTGGTGCCCGAGTCCTATGGCGGTGACACCGTGATGGTCGAGGTGTCCGCAAAGCAGCGGCTTAATCTCGAAGATCTCATGGACATGATCCTGCTGGTCGCCGAAGTGCAGGAGTACAAGGCCAATTCTAAAGCGCCTGCTTCGGGCGTGGTCATCGAGGCCCAGTTGGACGTGGGACGCGGGCCGGTTGCGACCATGCTGGTGCAGCGGGGAACCCTCCACGTCGGTGATGCGATCGCCAGCGGCGAAGCCTATGGCAAGGTCAAGGCCATGTTCGACTTCACCGGCAAGGTGGTTTCAAAGGCCGGGCCTTCGGTACCGGTACAGATACTCGGCTTCAATAGCCTGCCCATGGCCGGCGATTTCGCCATGGTGGTCAAAGACGAACGCGAGGCCCGCCAGAAGGCGGAGCAACGTACCGCTCGCCTGCGTCAGGAGCAACTCGCCAAGAGTCGCGGCGGGGCCAGCAGCCTGGACGAATTCTACCGTCGCCTGAAAGAGGGTCGGGTCAAGGAATTGCCGCTCATCGTCAAGGGAGACGTCGGCGGATCTGTGGAGGCCCTCGAAGAGGCGTTGCGCAACATTACACATCCCGAAGTGAAGGTTGAGGTCATCTTTGCGGGTGTCGGCGGCATCAATGAGTCAGACATCATGCTTGCCTCGGCTTCCAAAGCCGTCGTCATCGGCTTCAACGTCCGTCCGTCCGTGGCTGCAAAGGCCTTGGCGGAGCAGGAGCAGGTCGACGTACGGACCTATCGCGTCATCTACAAAGCGATAGAGGACGTGGAAGCGGCCCTCGTGGGAATGTTGGAGCCCGAACAGGTGGAAGAAGAGTTGGGCACCGCAGAGGTGCGTCAGGTTATCCGGGCGTCGCGCATCGGAACGATTGCAGGTACCTACGTCCTCACGGGCAAGTTGGTGAGGTCGGCGAAGATCCGCATCCTGCGCAACGGAGCCATAGTGCACGAAGGCAGCATCGGATCGTTAAAACGGTTCGCGGATGACGTTCGCGAGGTGCTGGCCGGATATGAATGCGGCCTCCACATCGATGGCTTTGACGACATACACGAAGGCGACATCATCGAAGCTTACGAGATCAAGGAAGTTGCCCGCACCCACTAGAAGCAGTAAGGGTTTCGTCGGCATCGTGGTGGCCGAGCTTCACTTTCCCGAGAACGGCTCTCTCAAAGGCAAGCGCATGTACCTACGCCGGGTACGGGACCAAGTGACGCGGCGCTTTGGTGTGTCGTTCGCCGAAGTGGGCTACCAGGATCTGTGGCAGCGCTCCAAGGTGCTGATGGTCATCGCCGCGTCTGAGCTGCGGGTGCTCGATGGGACTATAGACCGCATAAGAGAGTATCTCGACGGGCAAGAATGGGTACTGACTTCATGCGAAGCAGAGGTGGTGGACATTGACACGTAACGTGGCTTCATATCGTGTGCGCCGGGTGAACGAAGCGATCAAAGAGATCATCGGCACCGCGCTGGCCCATGACATCAAGGACCCTCGTATCGGTTTCGTGACCCTCACGGGTGTTGAGACCGCCAACGATTTCACGCACGCAAAGGTCTTTTTCTCCGTGTACGGAAAGCAAGTGGAGAAGGATGCGACTTTCGAAGGCCTTCGCGCGGCTCGGCCTTATCTGCAACGTCTTATCAGCGACGAACTGAAGCTTCGAAGGACGCCTAATCTCGAATTCGTTTACGACGTGAGTGTTGACCAGGGAATGCATATTCAGGCCCTGCTCAACGCGAGCGGGGTCAACGAACTTCCTCCGGAAGAGGAGGCCCCGGCCGAGGACGCGGAGTGACTTCTCTCCAGGGACGAGTAGTGACCGCTGCGGAGATCGCGACCAGGTTGCGCACCGAGGAGCGGGTGCTGGTTCTTACCCACGAGGCGCCCGATGGCGATGCCTTGGGGTGCGTGTCCGCTTTTCGATCGATGGCCGATCGTCTGGGGATCGCCTGCGAGGCGTACATACCCGGGACGTCGACCTTTCCAGACGAGTACCTTTTTCTGCCCAAGCTCGACGGCGTCCTTCGTGGGATGCCTCCCCAGGTGAGCCCGGAGACCACGGTATACCTGCTCGACTGCGCATCGCTGCTTCGATCGAACGGCGATCAGATCCCCGAGGGTGCGGTCCGGGTCAACATCGATCACCACCAGGACAATCCGGGTTACGGCGAACTGAACTTGATCGACCCCACGGCAGCATCCACCACGGTCATACTCTACGAGGTGTTCAAGGCGCTCGATCTCGTTTTGGACACTGAAATCGCGACGGCCCTGTATGTTGGCCTTGTCACGGATACCGGACGGTTCCAGTATTCCAACACCAACCCTTTGGCGCACCGCATGGCCGCGGAGTTGCAGGAGGCCGGTGTCGACATCAACGCGGTCTATCGCGAAGTCTACGAGACCACACCCCTTCCTAAACTCATGCTGCTCGAGCGAGCTCTCTGCCACTTGGAGATCCGCCTGGGTGGAGCCTTGGTGTTGTCGTGGCTCGGGTCCGACGACTATCTACAGACCGGAGCCCACGAGGGACACGGCGAGGGCATCATCGATACTCTTCGCCGAATCCAGGGGGTGAAGGTCGCGGCGCTCATCAAGGAACGCCGGAGCCCGGAGCACGCTGATTGCAAGGTTAGCCTCCGCTCGACGGACGGGAGAGTCAACGTCGCCGCGTTGGCCAAGAAGCAAGGGGGGGGCGGTCACATCCGGGCGGCGGGATTCAATTGCGACGAGACGGTGGCTTCGTTAATGGACTGGATCGAGAACGAGGTGCGGGCCTCATTGTGAGCACGCTGGCAGGCGTGTCTTGCGTCGTGCTCGTGGACAAGCCCATTGGACCCACGAGTTTTGACGTAGTGCGAAGGGCTCGCAGGGGGCTGCGCGATAAGGTCGGGCACGCAGGGACACTCGATCCGTTCGCAAGTGGTCTCCTTCTCGTGCTGGTGGGGCAGGCAACGAGAACCTCCAACTTCCTCATGGCCTTGCCCAAAGAGTACGAGGTCACAGTCCAGTTCGGCGCAACTTCCTCCACGGCCGATCCCACGGGCGAGATCTGCCAAACGGGTTGCCGGGTTCACGAGACGCAAGTACTGGCTGCGCTGGAGAGATTCCGGGGTAAGGTGACGCAGAGGGTTCCGATGACTTCCGCGGTGAAAGTCGAGGGGGAGGCGCTCTATCGCAAGGCCCACAGGGGAGAGGTCGTCGAGACTCCGCAGCGCGAAGTCACGGTCTATGATCTGACACTACTCGGCTTCGAGGAAGAGGACCAGACGGCCCGGCTGCGAGCGGTAACCGGCAGCGGGACCTATGTGCGCACTTTGGCCGAGGACCTCGGCGAAACGACAGGGGCGGGGGCCTACGCGGCCTCCCTGCGTCGGACCCTCTCCGCGGGACTTTCCGTGCAGGACGCGCTCAGCCCGGATGACCTCTCGCCGGAGAGATACGCGGCCGGGGGAAGGGGTGTGCTGAACCTCGACGAGGCGCTTGCCTTCCTGGCGGTCCACGAGGTCGCCAAGCGCGAAGCCTACTTGGCCGCGAACGGAAACACCTTGCATGATGCTCCCAGCGGGCGGTTTCGGGTGCACGGGCCTGACGGTCTCATAGGCATCTATGAAGGTGACGGCAACGAGGCTCGGCCGCTGGTCGTATTTCCGAGGGTGGGAGAGCGATGAATATCTACCGCGACCTGGCGGGAATTCCCGACGCCGTCGCCGAGGGACGAGTGGTGGCGATCGGCGTCTTCGACGGAGTGCACCGCGGACATCAGCGAATACTGAGCGAAGCCGTGACGACCGGACGCGCCATGGGTGGCACTGTCACCGCCGTGACTTTTCAGCCGCACCCGGAAGCCGTCCTCCGGCCGAAACCCGCCCCTAGGCTGCTGACGTCGCTCGATCGGAAGGCCGAGTTGATAGCAGCTCTCGGCGTGGACGAGCTGTTGGTCGTAAAGTTCGACCGCGATTTCGCCAAGCTCTCACCCGGAGATTTCTGCAGGAGGATCTTGTCCGACCATTTGGGCGCGCGCCTGGTCTTGGTGGGCGAGAACTTTCGCTTCGGCCATCTGGGCGCGGGAACCCCAATGGATCTGCGAGAGTATGGCCGCTCGCATCACTTCGACGTGCGGTCGGTACCACTGGCGGAGGAGGACGGGGAGACGATCTCGAGCACACGCATCCGTGCCCTCGTAGGTGCCGGACACGTGTGCGAAGCGGCGGCTCTTCTTGGGCGGCCGCATCGCATCGAGGGAGTGATCGTTCACGGAGCGGGCCGCGGCAAGACTTTGGAAGCGCCAACCGCGAACTTGGCTGTGGAGGCGGAGACGGCTGTTCCAAAGCTGGGAGTCTACGTGACCCGTTCCCTGGTCGAGGGCGGACGGGTACATCCGTCCGTCACCAGCGTGGGTACCAATCCCACCTTTGAGGTGGATCACAAGATTCGCATCGAGACTTTGTTCCTCGACGAGGGTGAGGATGTCTACGGCCGGAAATTGGCGTTGGACTTTCTGGAAAGGGTCCGGGGTCAACGAACCTTCAAGGACTCCGACGCTCTAGCGGCTCAGATAAGGAAGGATGTCGAGATCGCGAGGGCCTACTTGCAGGTGCGGAACGACCTCATCTGAGGGGTTGCTCGGCGCACGATCCTCGTCTCCAAACTTCTCACCCGCCGGCGGGACCGGACGATGGACGCCTCGGAAGTGCCATTTCTGCGAGGGGGCCACGTTCCTCCAACCCGTGGCTGGGGTACTTCTCCTCACGGCGCCATGATAGCCTGCAGAGGGGACCCCTCGACGCAAAGCGTCGCGTCGCGGAACGGCCGTCCTCTCTAGTAGTCGCTGGCAGTACGCCGCTGCCTGGTGCATCGATCAAAGGAGGGGTTGGAATGGTTGCTGGACGAGCACGGGAGCAAGGACTGTCCGAGAAGGTTGCGCGTCTCATAGGTATAGGCGCGGGCGCGGCACTGATCGCCGCTTTGTCGTTCGGCCTGTTTTCGGCGGCGGCGCTCGCCGCGCCCGACTACTCCAACTTGCGTGGGGCCGATCGCTACGAGACGGCCGTCAAAGTGTCGCAGGCCGGTTACTCTCCGGGCGTGGGCGCCGTGGTGCTCGCCACCGGCGAAGATTTCCCGGACGCCCTCAGCGCGGCTCCTCTCGCGGCCGTATACGATGGGCCCGTTCTTCTCACCCACAAGGCGACGCTTGATGACGTGACCGTCGCGGAAATCAGCAGGCTGGCCCCAGGTAAGATCTTCTTGGTCGGTTTGGAGCCGGTTTTGGTCGCTCAAGTCAAGGCCGCGTTTCCCGAGCTGGCAGCGACCGAGGGCGCCATCGTTGGGTTGGCGGGAATCGACCGCTACGACACAGCCCGGTTGGTCGCCGCCGAGGTCAAAGCGCGGGTGGGCTCGGTGACAGGGGTGATTGTCGCCCCGGGCGACTCGTTCGCCGACGCAGTTTCGGCGGCTCCTCTTGCGGCGTTCAAAGGCTGGCCGATCCTGCTCACTCCCGCGGGCGGGCCCGTGCCCGAGGCGACCGTTCAGGCACTCGCCGACCTCGCTGCGCCCGGCGCTCTCGTCGTGGGCACGCATGTTGCTCTCAGCAGCCCTGAGATGACCACTACCTATATCGCAGGCAGCGATCGTTACGATACCTGCGTGAAGATCGACGCCTACGCTGTCGAGCAGGGTCTTTCATATTCCTCACTCGGTCTGGCTACGGGTGAGAAGTTTCCCGATGCGCTCGCCGCCGGCCCGTATCTGGCCAAAAACGGAGCCGTCCTTCTGCTCACCAAGTCGAGCAGCGTGCCCTCTGTCGCCGCGCAGGTTCTGTTGCAGCATACGGATGAGATCCAGAGCGTGATCTACATGGGCCTGGAGTCCGCAGTCACCAGACAAGTGTCTCTCCTGCTCTCCACGACTGATCTCCCCGTGGGCTTCACCTTTTCGACCCTTCACTCGGGCTCGCAGGGCCCGGAGGTTCTTTGGCTGGAACAGAAACTCACCCAGCTCACATACAGGCCGGGCCCGATCGACGGAGTGTTCGACAAGAAGACGTACCAAGCGGTCATCGCTTTTCAGAAATGGGAGGGACTAACGCGCGACGGCGTGGTGGGCGCCCAGGCTTGGCAGCACCTCATCTCCGCGTCGAGCCCGTATCCATCGAAGAACGGATCGGGGACGTGGATAGAGGTGAACAAGGCAAAGCAGGTGTTGCTGTACGTGGAAGACGGTACCGTCACCCGGACCCTTGCCGTGTCTACAGGAAATCCGACCGTGGGAATCGTGACTCCAAGCCGTACATACACCGTGTATGCCAAGTCTCCCAAATGGGACGGTCCGCGCTACAAGCCGCTGTACCTGCGGGGAATCCTCGCCATTCACGGCTATCCTTCCGTGCCCGCCTATGCGGCCAGCCACGGGTGCGTGCGTGTGCCCTTGTGGGACGAGGACGAATTGTTTCCACTAGTCGCGGTGGGTACCAAGGTATACGTCTACTAGTGGCTTGCCGGAATCCGCGCGAAGAAGCGCAATTGCGGGGCCGGCCTTAGTGGTCGAGGGAGGCAACCAGGGTACGCCGCGACTGGCCGTCGGAGCTTTGGCGGCGCAGTCCGCGTTCCTGGGGTTCAATTGGTATGTCATGAAGATCGGGCTGCGATACGCCGATCTCTGGCCGTTCGTCGCCCTACGGACGGGGCTTGGCGCGTTGGCGCTCATCGTGTTGCTGCTGATATTGAAGCGGCCTTTTAGACCGCAAGCTCCGCTGCTGACGGTGGTACTGGGCTTGCTTCAGACAACCGCTCAGTTTGGCCTGCTGATGTGGGCTCTCGATCTCGGGTCGGCCGGGCGAACGTCTGCCCTGGTCTACGCCATGCCCTTCTGGCTGATGGTGCTCGCCTGGGTCTTCTTGGGAGAGAAGATCAGAGGTCTGCAGTGGATGTCGGCCGTTCTGGCCCTCGCCGGACTCGTGGCCATCCTCGATCCTTCGAATCTGCGCGGATCCCTGGGGAGCAAGCTCCTCGCCATCGGCGCAGGTTTGGCGTGGGCCGGCAGTAGCGTCGTGGCAAAGAAGATCGGGCGAAAGGGCACCATCGACATCCTGAACCTGACAGCGTGGCAGATGTTCCTTGGCGCGATTCCGCTGGTGCTGATCGCATTCCTCGTTCCCGAACATCACGTGAACTGGACGCCCGCTTTCATCGGCGCACTGGTCTACAACGTAATACCCGCCACGGCCGTGGCCTGGTTCCTGTGGCTCTACGTGCTCCAGGTCCTTCCCGCCGGGATCGCTGGCGTGGGAACGCTTGCGGCGCCGGTGATAGGCATCGTTGCGTCGTCCCTTCTGCTGCGCGAGAAGATCGGGGCTGTGGAGGGAGTGGGCATGGCTCTCATTCTGGCCGCGCTTCTCGTCTTGACCCTGCGGGGCCTTCGGAGCGCCACCACCAGGGGCCTACAACGCCCTGCCCGGGCGCATCCAGGGCAACCGAAAGAGTAGCTCGACCCGTTCTCTGCATTGAAAGCGGGTTACGAGCGCTGTTAGCAGGGGAATACCTGTCTTGACCGTCCGCTGTGGTAACCTACATCACTCGCATTTAAACCTGCGTCGCGGCTTGGACCGCAGTGTCCAGGCTGGGAGCACGGAGCCCAAGGAGGCTATGCATGCTTGACAAAGAGCGCAAGCTGGAGATCATCGACCACTTCAAGAAGCACGAGGTCGACACGGGTTCGCCGGAGGTGCAGATAGGCATTCTCAGCGAACGTATTAGTGTTCTCACCGAACACCTGAAGACACACTCCAAAGACCACCACTCGCGTCGCGGTCTGCTCAAGATGGTCGGCCGTCGGCGTCGTCTTCTCAACTACCTGCAGAAGCAGGATGTGGAGCGCTACAGAGCAGTGGTGAAAGATTTGGGTCTGCGCCGGTAGGTTACGGGCGGGCGATCGGCGGAAAAGAAGCGAGCGAAGAGTGGAAGTCAGTCGGAACCGGAGGGCCTAAGAGAGGCCTCGGATGGGAGAGAAGACAGTGGCAAGCGGAGTCAGTAGGACAGAGGTAACGGTAGGCGATAAGAAGATCACGCTCGAGACAGGTAAGCTGGCGAAACAAGCGAGCGGTGCAGTGGTCGTGCGCTCAGGTGACACGATGGTTTTGGTGACAGCGGTTGTTTCGAGCAACGACCGAAACGTAGATTTCTTCCCCCTCACGGTGGACGTCGAAGCCGGTATGTACGCGGCGGGCAAGATCCCCGGCGGTTTCATCAAGAAGGAGGGTCGCGCGAGCGACCAGGCTATTCTCAACGCCAGGTTGATCGACCGGCCCATCCGGCCCCTCTGGCCTAAAGGCTTCAACAAAGAGACGCATATCGTAGCCACGGTGCTGTCCGTCGACAGGGTTAATCCCTACGATGTCCTCGCCTTGGTGGGCGCCTCCGCGGCCTTGAGCATCTCCGAAGCTCCGTTCGCCGGTCCGGTCGGTGCCGTGCGCATGGCCAAGGTCGACGGTTCCTGGATCGTCAACCCCACCTTCGAAGAAATCGAGAAGAGCCCCATCAATCTCGTAGTAGCCGGCACTGCCGACGCCATCGGCATGGTTGAGGCGGGCTGCGAAGAGGTTGACGAATCTGACATCATCGCCGGGCTTGAAGTGGCTCATGAAGCCATCAAGAAGCAGTGCTCGGCAATTAGCGCTTGGGCTGCGGAGATAGGTGCGACCAAGATGGAGTTCGCCGAACGCACCGCCGACCCGCAGCTGGTCGAAAAGATCAAAGCGCGCTTCGGTAGCGACATCGCCTCCGCCAGCGCGGTGCTCGACAAGCACGAACGGTCGAGCGCCATAGCAGCCGCCAAGCAAGCGATGCTGGCCGCTTGGCCTCCGGCCGCCGATTCGGCCGACCCCGGCGCGGAGACGGCCGCGCTGGCCAAAGCCTTCGATGCCGTGGAAAAAGAGATGGTAAGGCGGGCGATCGCCGTCGACAAGAAACGGCCCGACGGCCGGAGCGCCGAGCAGATCCGTGACATTTCCTGCGATGTAAGCGTTGCGCCCCGAACTCACGGTTCCGGGCTTTTCACCCGGGGGCAGACCCAGGTTCTCACCCTTCTTACCCTCGGTGCAGCCCGGGACGAGCAACGTATCGACGGGATCGACCTGGAGGAATCCAAGCGATTCATGCATCACTACAAGTTCCCACCGTTTAGCGTGGGTGAGACCGGCTTCATGCGTGGTCCGGGCCGGCGTGAGATCGGTCACGGCGCCCTCGCCGAGCGCGCTCTCGTCCCGGTCATCCCGAACGAGGAGACGTTCCCTTACACGGTGCGTCTTGTCTCCGAGACTCTCGAATCCAACGGTTCCAGCTCCATGGCCAGCGTGTGTGCTTCGACGCTCGCCCTTATGGACGCGGGCGTTCCCATCACCCGCCCGGTGGCCGGCATCGCTATGGGTCTGGTCAAGGAGCAGGACGACTACGTGATCTTGACCGACATCGCCGGGGTGGAAGATCACCTGGGTGACATGGACTTCAAGGTCGCGGGTACCGACAAGGGCATCACGGCTCTGCAGATGGACATCAAGATCAAGGGCGTCACCTTTGCCATCATGAAGGACGCCCTGGAAAGCGCCAAAAAAGCGCGTCTCTTCATCCTGGGCAAATTTACCGAAGCCTTGGCAGGTCCGCGTGAGCAACTGTCGGATTTCGCGCCGCGTATAGCCACCATCCGAATCGACCCTGAGAAGATCGGCGCGGTCATCGGCAAGGGCGGCGAGACCATCCGGGGGATGGAAGCTGAGTTCGAGTGCACTATCGACGTGGCTGAGGACGGTCTTATCAAGGTCTTCGCTAGCAGCGGCCTGCTTGGAGACGGCTGCATCGAGCGCATCGGTCTGCTCACGAGAGAGACCAAGGTCGGCGACATCGTCGAAGGCAGGGTGGCATCCACCACTTCCTTCGGAGCGTTTGTCACCCTCAAGCCGGGTACCGACGGGCTCATCCACATTTCGCGCCTCGCCGACCATCGGGTCAACGTGGTGGAGGATGTCGTAAACCGGGGCGATCTGGTACGCGTCGAAGTGCTTGACGTGCAATCGCAGGGTGGCAAAGAGAAAATCAGCCTCCGCCTGCTCGAAAACCTCTCCGCAAAGGAAGGCAGTGTCGACTGACGAGTATCGTCTGGAGCAGATTGCCAACGGCCAGAGGCTGATCACCGAGCGGCTCGACCATCTCCGGTCGATCTGCCTCGGCTTCTGGATCCCTGCGGGCTCTCGTGACGAGCCCGCGGAACTCGAAGGCGCGAGTCACTTCATAGAACATCTCCTCTTCAAGGGGTCGTCGAAGTACACGGCGGAAGAAATCGCCCAGATCTTCGACACCCTTGGGGGGGAGTTGAACGCCAGCACATCTCGGGAGTACGTGATCGTTTACGGTCGCTTCCTCGACGACCAACTCCCGCTGGCGCTCGACGTAATGACCGACATGCTGCTCACCCCCACGTTCACCGATCTCGATCGAGAGCGCGAAGTGGTGCTGGAAGAGATCGCCATGGTGGAGGATTCGCCTCAGGATCTCATCCACGACGTGTTGGCCGAGGTGGTCCTCGATGGGCACCCGTTAGCGCATCCCATTTTGGGGACGCGCCAAACCATCGCGGGGGCGTCGGAAGAGGAAATCCGCAAGTTCCATCGGCGCCTGTTCTCTTTTGGCGACATGGTGGTGGCAGCTGCGGGCAACGTGGATCACGACCAGGTGCGCGAGTTGCTTCTCGAGCGGCAGCCGGTGGCCGACGGCAACAATCCTCAGCGCGCGGGGGAGATTCCCAGCGTCCCGGCGCGGCGTCATTTCGTCAACAAAGAGACTGAACAGATGCACGTATGCTTCGGCGGAGTGGGTATGGCGCGCGATGACGACCGTCGTTTCCAGTTGTCGGTGGTCGACAGTCTGTTCGGCGGTTCCTTGAGTTCACGGCTCTTTCAAGAAGTGCGGGAAAAACGCGGTCTCGTATACAGCGTCTATTCGTTTTCCAATCTCTACAAGGAGACCGGACTCACCGGACTTTACTTCGGTTGCCGTCCGGAACGTCTGGGCGCTGTGGTCGAGACGGTGGGTCGAGAGCTCGTCAAGCTGACGAAGGAGCCCGTTCCCGAAGAGGAGTTGCAGCGCGCGAAAGAGCATCTCAAGGGTCGTATGATCCTCGGTCTGGAAAGCACGTCGAGCCGTATGACGCGTCTGGGCAAGGGCGTTATCACCGGCACGGAGATTCTCTCGCTGGACGAGTTGGCGGCCCGGGTTGATTCGGTTACGAGTGAGCAGGTCCTGGAACTGGCTGGCGAGATGTACCGTCCCGATCGTCTCTCCGTTGTGGGGATCGGCTCCGACGAGAGCGCCTTCACCGATGTGATCCCGGCCGATTGTCTGGCCGGCCTCATGGAGTGAGGGGAGAACCGATGGATCTCCTGCGGGTAGCGGTTTCTGGGGCTCTGGGACGCATGGGCAGCACGACGTGCGCCGCCGTTGCCGCCGACGATGAGCTTCAACTGGCTGCGGTCATCGATCCCGGGCTCGAGTGCGTCGGCGAGGCAGTGAGTCCCGCGGCGACGACAGTCCATCTGCCTCTGGATGGAGTCCATTGTTTCACCAGTATTGGCGAGGCATTGGAGAGCGGCGGTATCGATGTCGTTGTGGACTTCACCATCCCGTCGGCCGTCCTTGAAAACGTTCTTGCCTGCGTCGACGGGAGGGTACCCGTGGTCGTCGGCACCACCGGCCTTTCTACTATTGAGCTGGCAGAGATCGACAAGGCCTGCTCGGAGAACGGAACGCCCGTTCTCGTGGCTCCGAACTTCGCCATGGGCGCCGTGCTCATGATGGAGTTCGCCAGACAGGCGGCTGCCCACTTCAAAGCGTGCGAGATCATTGAATTGCACCATGATCGGAAGCTGGATGCGCCTTCGGGCACGTCCCGGCTCACCCGATTGCGTATTCAGGAGGCCTGGGAACAGGCCGGACACGACAAAGAGGTCCCCATCCACAGCGTCCGCCTGCCCGGGCTGGTCGCTCACCAGGAAGTCATCTTCGGCAGCCTGGGGGAGACCCTCACCATCCGACACGACTCGCTCTCTCGGGAATCCTTTATGCCCGGGGTCGTTCTGGCGGTCAAACGGATCCGCGGCTTTCAAGGACTAGTCGTGGGTTTGGAGAACGTCTTATAGAATCAAAATCGCGCCTTTTTGTGGCTCTCGGGCCGCGGAAGGGCTCTCTCTTGGAGGCTTGATCCCCTTAGTGGCTAACTCAACACTTAAAGTCATACCCCTGGGCGGTCTGGGGGCTATCGGTAAAAACATGATGGTATTGGAGTACGGCGACGCCATGATACTGGTGGACGCCGGGCTCATGTTCCCCGACGACGAGATGCTGGGCATAGATCTCGTTCTTCCCGACTTCACCTACGTGGTGGAGAACAAGGAAAAGGTACTGGGCATCCTGCTCACCCATGGTCACGAAGACCACGTGGGCGCTCTGCCGTATCTCCTGAAGGAGGTAGACGCTCCTGTCTACGGCACGAAGCTGACACTCGGGTTGGTTAACGCAAAGTTGGGCGAGCACGGTCTGCAGGGCAAGGTCTCGCTCAACGAAGTAAATCCGGGTAGGGACCTCAAACTTGGTCCCTTCAAGATAGAGTTTCTGGAGGTTTGCCACAGCATTCCGGACGGCGTCGGCCTCGGCATCCACACGCCGGTGGGGGTCATCGTGCATACCGGAGACTTCAAGCTGGATCAGACCCCGATAGATTGTCGCGTCACGGCGATGCAGCGTTTCGCCGAACTGGGCAGGAAAGGGGTCCTTCTCCTGCTCGCCGACAGCACGAATGCCGACCGTCCCGGGTTCACGAAGCCCGAACGGAGCGTCGGAGAGAACCTGGAGAGCATCTTCGCCCTCGCGCCGGGCCGCATCATTGTGGCGTCGTTTGCCAGTCATATACACCGCATCCAGCAGGTTATGGATGTTGCCGCCGTGCACGGCCGTTCCGTGGCCGTCATCGGCAGGAGCATGGTCAAGAACGTCAATATAGCCTCGAACTTGGGCTATCTCACAGTGCCAGAAGGGTTGATTGTCCGTCCGCAAGACGTGGCCTTGCTACCTCCCGACAGGGTGGCCATTCTGTCTACCGGGAGCCAGGGCGAGCCCCTGTCCGCCCTGGCGAGGATGGCTTCCCACGATCATCCGCTGGTAGAGATCACCAAAGGCGACACCGTGGTCATCTCCGCGCGCCCTGTTCCGGGGAACGAGACCAGCGTCAATCGGACGATCGATAGGCTGTTCGCCGCCGGAGCGAGAGTCATCTACGAGTCTTCCGCGGGAGTGCACGTTTCCGGTCACGCCTCGGCGGAAGAGCTCAAGGTCATGCTCAATCTGGTCAGCCCGCGGTACTTCATGCCGGTCCACGGCGAGCATCGTCACCTGTTCTTCCACGCCGAACTGGCGCGGGCGGTAGGGATGACCGACGACCGCATCTTCCTGCTGGAGAACGGGGACGTGCTCGAATTGTCGTCCAATACAGCTGAGGTCACCGGACAGGTTCAGGCAGGCATGATCCTGGTCGATGGCTTCGCGATGGGAGACTTCCACGAGCTGGTCTTGCGAGACCGCCAACATTTGGCCACGGATGGGTTGGTGATGGTGGTCGTGGCGCGAAGCATGCAGGACGGCAAGATCGTCGGCGAACCCGAGGTGGTGTTTCGCGGGTTCGCTCACCAAGGAGACCTGGAGGAACTGGCGGCGGAGGCCAAGAGGCGCGTTGTCCAGACGTTGGAGAGCGCCGAAATGCGCCAGATGACCGACGCTAACCTGATCAGGAACCGTCTGCACGACGTGTTGCAGAAGTATCTGAACAAGGAGGCCGGAAGGCGGCCCATGGTCCTGCCGGTCGTGGTCGAGGTCTAACCGGTCGGAAGGGGTGCAATGGCCGGTCGCTCGCAGGAGGAAGTGGAACGTGTGGGCCGCACGGCGGTAAAGCCGGGCCGCCAGTCTGCGGCTGCCGGAAAGCGCCCGCCCTCCTCGTCGCGGACCAAGGCGAGTCGGAGTGAAGTCAATGCCTCTCAAACCCGCACCCGCAAGCCGGTCCCGGGGCGTAGACAGGAGATCGTCGCTCTCGTTCTTTTCGGTGTGGCGGTCTTCCTGCTTTTCGTGCTCATCGCGGGAAATTCAGGCGGTTTCTTTGGACGCGGCGTCAACAGCGGGTTGGTGTTCGCGTTCGGCCGTCTCGCCTTCCTGTTGCCGGTGGCGCTGCTCGCCCTGGCCGTTACGACCGTTCTCGAAATCAAGCTTCGCCACTCACTCTGGTTTGGCGGGGCCATGGTCTTCCTTTTCGGCTTGTTTGTCGTGACGGCCTCCGGATTCGTGCCGGTCGGTTCTCACGGGGCGGGCGTCTTCGCTAGAGCGGTCTATGAGACGCGAGCAGGAGCGCTTGGCGAGGCCGTCTACGCGCTCCTCTTCCGTCTTACCGGCACGGTGGGGGTGGCCATCATAGGGTGGATAACCCTTCTGGCCGGTTTCAGTTTGGGCACGGGCGTGACGGTTAGACGTTTGGGAAGAGGGACGAAGAGGGCGGCCGAAGCGATGAGAGCCACGGCCGAGCGAAGTACCCTCGTGAGGAGAGATCGAGCCGATTGGGGCGCGGCGGGAGCTTCTCCCAGCGCCACAACGGTTGCCGGGTTGGGAGGGGAGGCCGCCAAGGGTACGTGGTTTGGCCCCAGGGATTTGGTTGCCGAGCCCGACGCGGAGGCCGCGACGCTGATAGCGGAAGGCGGTATGGGTATGCGCCCCGGAGGCCAAGAGTCCACCGTTTCCGGTCCTTTCGTTGGTGAGTTCGACGACTGGGGTGATGGACGTACGGCTTCGCTCAGTCCTCTTGCCGGCATGGGATCTACGCGAACGGCCGGTACGGGGGGGGTCCTCGATGGGGCCGAGGTCTTCTCGGATATTTATGGGACTACCCCAGGGCAAGCAGCCGGCACCGCTGCCGGGATCATAACGGAAGCCGCAGTCGGCGCGGCCGTTGCAGAAGGGGCCTCGAATCTCGCTGCGGCGGCGGGTGTCGCTGCTTCCGCGACAGGTTTGGCCCCGACCCCCGCGGTCAGAGAGCAATCCCCCCCGCAGTCGGCGGCTGCAAGAATCGAAAGTGCAATTGCGAAGGAACGCGGTGACGAAGAGCTGGAGCAGGAGCCGCTGCCCGGCCTCGCCCGCCAACCCCGGCAGATCGTCCTGCCGGTCGAAGAGCCCACCTACGTGCTTCCGGAGCCGGAACTCCTTCGGAAGAGCACGCCGGCGGCGGTCACAGGGCAGGCGGCGGAGCGCGACACGGCCGCCGTGCTGCTTCACGCGCTTTCCCAGTTCGGTGTGGAGGCTAGAGTCGTCGGTATGGTGGTGGGCCCGAGGGTGACTCGTTACGAGTTGCACTTGGCTCCCGGTACCAAGGTATCTAAGGTCTCGAACCTCAAAGACGACCTGGCGTACGCGCTTGCCAGCACCGAGATCCGTATCTTGGCGCCTATTCCCGGGAAATCGGCGGTGGGAGTGGAAGTGCCTAATCAGCGGCCCGATTTCGTCACACTCGGCGACATCTACCGCGAGTTTCCAAAGACCGCGGGCCCACTCATGGTGTGGCTGGGAAAAGACATCTCCGGGAAGGCCGTGTACACGGACCTCACCCGTTTGCCGCACCTGCTCATCGCCGGTACCACCGGATCGGGCAAAAGCGGTTGCGTCAACTGTCTGGTTTCGTCCATCCTCCTGCGCAGCACACCGGAGCAGGTGCGCTTGATCATGATCGACCCCAAGAAGGTCGAACTCTCGCACTACGACCGAATCCCGCACCTGCTCGTGCCGGTCGTCACAAACATGAAGGACGCAGCCGGCGTGCTCTACAACGTGGCCAAGGAGATGGAGGATCGCTACGAACTCATGGAGCTCGAGCACTCCCGGAACCTGGCCGAGATGAACAAGGCCCGCGCCCGCCGAGGGGAACGCGCGTTGCCCTACATCCTCATCGTCATCGACGAGTTGGCCGATCTCATGATGGTTTCCCCGCAAGAGGTGGAGGAGTACGTGATACGGCTGGCGCAGAAATCCCGCGCCGTCGGTATTCACCTGGTGGTAGCAACCCAGCGTCCCTCCGCGGACGTCATCACAGGCATGATCAAGGCCAACATTCCTTCACGGATCGCATTCGCCGTGTCCAGTCAGACCGATTCCAGGGTCATCCTCGACGTCAACGGGGCGGAAACGCTCCTGGGAATGGGCGACATGCTCTTCAAGCCTCTCGGCTCCAGTCATCTGCAACGTGTGCAGGGCGCTTACATCACCGAAGAGGAGATCGCGGTTCTGGTGAATCATTGGCGCCATCAGGCGGAGCCCGAGTTTCGGGAGGAGTTGCTACAGCGACGTCCCACCCAGAACTCCAAGAAGAGCGAAGACGATCAGTTCGACCCCGACTCCGACGATCTGCTGGCCGATGCGGCGCGTCTCGTCATCGAGACCGGAAGTGCGTCGGTGTCCATGCTCCAGCGGCGCCTGCGCGTGGGGTACACACGAGCAGGGCGCCTCATCGACATGCTTGAGAGGCGTGGCATCGTGGGGCCCTGGGAAGGAAGCAAGCCTCGTCAAATCTTGGTGGAGGCCGACGAGTACGAGCACGTTTTGGCTGCGCTGAAGGCGGATGGATACCCGGAGGATGTGACCATCGGTGACTAACCTGCAGGTTCCCTCGGTGACCGCGGCTGAGGTCATGGAGGGCGGGTTCCAGGTTGTGGACGTCCGGTCCCCTGTGGAGTTCGCAGACGGTCACATGCCGGGCTCGATCAACTTGCCCCTTCTCGACGACGCCCAGCGGGCTGTGGTGGGGGCGATCTATAAGGAGAAGGGCGCAGCCCGGGCCCGAATCGCGGCGATGGATGAGGTCACTCCCGGGCTCACCGCCTATCTGCACGAACTGATCGATCTTGCCGCGAGCCAACCTCGGGGGCGTCGACTTGCCATCATGTGCTGGCGGGGTGGAGAACGCAGCCGCAACGTGGCGCTGCTTCTGGCCCTGGTCGGAATCCACGTCGTGGTGCTTTCGGGGGGATATCGGGCCTATCGCCGGGAGGTGCTGGCCGGTCTCGCCTCGTGGACGCCGTCGGTTCCCGTGGTCACGCTGTATGGGCACACCGGCGCCGGCAAGAGCGCCCTGTTGCGGGGTTTGGCCGAGATCGCACCCCATATCCGGGGTTTGCGGCCGTGGCCTCTCGATCTGGAGGAACTCGCGCTCCATAGAGGATCTCTTCTAGGAGGGCTCAACCAACCGGGACTGCGGCGTCAGAAAGACTTCGACTCGCTTCTCTGGGACGAACTCCGTCGTCCACGGGGCGACTACCTCGTAGTGGAGGGGGAGGGAGGAAAGATAGGACGCATCTTTCTACCCACCAGGGTGGCCGAGGCGGTCAGGACGGGTCTGCCCGTCCTGGTGAAAGGCTCTGTGGAGAGTCGGGCGGAGCGGATCATACGGGAGTATGCACCAGAAGGCTGGGACGAAACAGACGTGTCGAGCTTTCGCCGCGGTCTGGGAATGATCGCCTCCAGGGTGCCTCGCAAAACGGTGGTTTCCTTGGAAACAGCGTTCGATGATGGTAGATTTACCGACGTCGTGCGGGAGCTTCTCGTGGATTACTACGACCCGCTCTACCAGCGCTCATGCGTCGAAGGAAAGCGCTTTGTGTGGGAGTTCGAGGCCGGTGCCGATCCGGCCGAGGATGCGCGCCGGTTTGCACGGAACATGGCCCGTTTGATCGAAGAGGTGCCTTCTCCTGACTTCCCCGGTTGACATAGGCGATAGTCTGCGTGAGGCCCGTATCCGCCGGGGTCTCACGATCAAGGACGTTGAAGACGCCACCAAGATTCGGGGAAAGTACCTGGAAGCCCTCGAAGAAGATGATTTCGAGGTGTTGCCGGGGTCTACGTGCGTCAAGGGGTTCTTGCGGACGTACGCCACCTTTCTCAAGATCGACGCCGACGGTCTTGTCGACGTCTACAAGACGAGTTTCGAGCCTCGAGGTGAAGAGCCGGCCCTCATCCGCGCAGAGGTCACCAATCAGAGGCGAGGCCCCACGAGCGTAGAGCGCAAGAAGAAAAGGGTGCGCCGTCACCAGCGCGGCTACGCGCTCGCGGCCGCGCTGGCGATTATCGTGGTGGCGGTGTTGGCTTGGTTTGGCACCAGAGGGGGAGAGGATCCGGCGTCGATCGGCGCGGCAAACATCTCTACGTCCACCATCTCTACAACGGCGCCCCTAGCAGGTGATGTGGGCACCTCGTCCACCGGTACCACTACAGCCGGGGATACGTCCGCCACGAGCAGCACAGCGGGAACGCACGGGGCCACAGTGAGCTCGTCTGTCGACTCGACGACCGCAACGGATTCCACGGCGAGCACCGGTCAGGTCAAGCTGGTGGTCACCGTCACCAGTGGGACCTGCTGGCTCGTGGTTCGAGAAGACAGTGAAAATGGAGCAGAGGTCTATGCGGGGACTCTCTCGGCCGGGGGGAAGCAGACCTTCGAGGGGGCCAAGCGGTATTGGTTGAATGTGGGCGAGCCGGAGTCACTCAAAGTATCCGTTGGAGGTAAGTCGTACACTCTCGCGGCGCCCGCGGGAGCCTTTGTCGTGACAGAGGCTGGCGTAGAGCGAAGCCAATAGATGAGTCGCCCGGCCGCTGCCCCCAGTGTGTACATTCATACTCTGGGCTGCCCGAAGAACGACGCCGACAGCAGATCCCTTTCCCGCGCGCTTAATGCTGTGGGTGTCCGTATCGCCGAGGATCCGGCTCGAGCGACTTATATCATCATCAACACCTGCGGGTTCATCCAGGACGCCAAAGAAGAATCCATCGGTGCCATCCTGGACGCCTGCGGCAACTACGGTGGAGACCGTGTGCTCGTCACCGGTTGTCTGGTCGAGCGGTATCTTGACGATCTGCGGGGGGGTATCCCCGAGGTTGCCGGGTGGTTCGGTCTTTCGGACGGTGAGCGCCTGATAGCCCGTTTGAGGGGCGAGGCGAGCGCGCTTTCGACTCAGACGGTCGCTCCTGCTTCGGGGGAGTCCTTCGCGTATGTCAAGATTTCCGACGGCTGCGACGAACTCTGCACCTTCTGCGCCATTCCCGGCATCAAGGGCGGCTACTATTCAGTGGATCCGGCGGACATTCTCGCCGAGGCGGGCGCGTGTCTGGCGGAAGGAGCCCGTGAGCTTGTGCTTGTGGGGCAGGACACGGCGATCTGGTCCCACGGATCTCTCGGGCTCACGGCTCTCGTCGATCTTCTGGCCGCTGACGAACGGGTCCGCCGTATCCGTCTCATGTACCTGCAGCCCGAGCACGTTACGGACGATCTGCTGCAGTACATGGCCTCGCAACGCAAGTTGTGTCGGTACCTCGATATTCCTTTTCAACACGCCGACCCCGAGATTCTGCGCCGGATGGGACGCTGGGGTAGCGGCGAGGAGTACCTCCAACTTCTTGCCCGAGCCAGGCGGCTGATGCCGGATGTATCGGTAAGATCGACCTTTATCGTGGGATTTCCGGGCGAGACGGCAAGGCAGTTCGCGAGTCTCATGGACTTCGTAGATGCCGCAGGGTTTGACCACGCGGGAGGCTTCGTATACAGTCCGGAAGAAGGAACATCGGCTGCCGCCCTCAAGCCAAGAGTGCGTCGGACGGTGGCCCTGGAGCGTTTGAACCGTCTCACGGGCCTTCTCGGCGCTCGGGCGGAGCAGCGGCATCGGGAGCTCGTGGGCTCGTCGGTCGATGTGATGCTGGATTTGCGTGATCCGGAGGAGCTGGACGAGGGGGCGAAGGCGGTTGGGAGGACTGAGGGACAAGCTCCGGAGATCGACGGCGTCACCCACATCGAGGGAGACCTTCCCGATAGCTTCGGACCGGGGGACATTGCGACGGTAAGGGTGAGGGACGCCATGGGATACGATCTGGTAGGCACATATGACGAGGCCTAATCTGCCCAACTCTATAAGCCTGTTCCGAGTGCTGATGGTACCCTTGCTCATGGTCTTCCTCCTCGTCGAGGTGCCCGGGGGAGACGTCATCGCCCTCGTGATATTCATTATTGCGGCTGCGAGCGATTCTTTGGACGGCTACATAGCTCGTCGCCGCCGGCAGACCACCGTCATTGGCGCCTTTCTTGATCCGCTGGCCGACAAGCTGCTTGTAACGGCAGCTCTGGTTTCCGTGGTGGGACTCAATCGTCTGTCCGCTTGGGTTGCTATGGTAGTCATAGCGCGCGAGTTCGCCGTGTCCGGTTTGCGCATGGTGGTAGCCATCCAGAACGTGGTCATCTCGGCGAGCAAATGGGGCAAGGCCAAGACTGCCACACAGATGCTGGCTATCGCGGCTCTTATCTTGGAGCCCAGGTGGTTGAAACCGGAGTGGAGTCTGGGGGGACATCGGATCACGTGGTACCTGGTGTTGCTCATGCTGATCCTCACGGTGCTGAGCGGGGTCGACTACTTTTGGCACGCGCGCCGGCAACTTGGGGGGGCGGCCTTGGAGAAGTCTCCTGAGGGCGCCGGCTCGATTACGAGGGGCTAGAGCGGGTGGTCGATCGGCTGGAAAGACTATTCATTGGGGTGCCGCTGCCGGCGGGTTTGCGAGGGCATGTACGCGGGGCACAAGACGCGTTACCGCGGAGGGGCGGTTTGCGCCTGTTGCCGGAGGAGCAGTGGCATGTAACCCTTGCCTTTCTGGGGGAGGTCGACGAGAGTGCTGGGCTGGCCGCGCGAAGGATAGTGGAAGCCGTTCCATCCAGCATGGGCGGACAGGCCTGGCTCGATGGCTTTCTGATGCTCCCTTCGCCTGGGAAGGCGCGGGTGGTCGCACTTGCAATAGACGATGACCACGGCGGGTTCGGCGATCTGTATGCGGTTGTCATGGACTCACTGGAGACGGCCGAGGTTATAGAGCACGAGAAGCGACCCTTTCGGCCGCATCTCACGGTGGCTCGTCTGAGGACTCCGGGTCCGGTACGACCAAGGTCCGAGATCGGGCGGGCCCGATACCCGATAGAGTCTCTGTGCCTCTACAGGAGCGAACTCAGGCGGGAAGGGGCTACCTATACTGTTCTTGCTCGAAGGGTATTTGATATTCGGAAACGTAGCAAAGGCTGAGGCTTGGGAGGACTGGTGGAAAAGGACAAGGCTCTGGAGATGGCTGTTCTCCAGATAGAGCGCCAATACGGTAAGGGCTCCATTATGCGACTGGGCGACGAGAACGCCGCCTTGCGGGTGCCCGCGATCTCAACCGGATCGCTGGCCCTCGACATTGCTCTCGGTGTGGGGGGAGTGCCGCGCGGGAGAGTCATCGAGGTTTTCGGACCGGAGTCGAGCGGGAAGACCACCTTGGCCCTGCACATGATCGCCGAGGCGCAGAAGGCCGGCGGCAAGGCCGCGTTCATCGACGCCGAACACGCCATGGATTCGGCCTATTCGCGCCGCATCGGTGTGAACATCGACGATCTTCTGGTCTCTCAGCCCGACAACGGCGAGCAGGCTCTTGAGATCACCGAGCTACTCATCCGTAGCGGGGCTCTCGATATCGTGGTAGTCGACTCTGTGGCCGCGCTTACCCCTCGAGCTGAGATCGAGGGAGATATGGGAGACTCTCATGTTGGACTTCAGGCACGGCTCATGAGCCAAGCGCTTCGCAAGTTGGCGGGGACCATCAGCAAGACGCAGACAACGGCGGTCTTCATCAATCAGTTACGCGAGAAAGTCGGGGTTATGTTCGGCAATCCCGAGGTTACTCCCGGGGGCCGCGCTCTGAAATTCTACGCATCCGTTAGGCTGGACATTCGTAGGATCGAGACCCTCAAGGAGGGTACAGAAGCGGTGGGTAACCGCGTTCGGGTGCGAGTGGTGAAGAACAAGGTGGCCCCTCCCTTCAAAGAAGCGGAGTTCGACATCATGTACGGGCTCGGTATTTCCACCGAAGGGGACGTCCTGGATCTTGCGGTCAACAACAAGATCGTCCAAAAGAGCGGCGCCTGGTTCTCGTACGGCGATCAGCGTCTGGGTCAGGGTCGGGAGAACGTGCGGCAGTTCCTTCGCGACAATCCGGAATTGGTGCGCCAATTCAGGCAAGAGGTGATCCAAACTCTCAACCCTGAGTGGAACACCGCTGTCCCTGTCGAGGCTGCAGTGGTAGAAACGGCCGATTCCGATGGCGGGCCGGCGACTGGAAAGTAGTGGCCGGCGCTCCGCGACGGGGCGGGAGGGCGACCGATCTGAGCGGCTCAGCGGCGGTGAGATCACCGCACTGACCGTACGCACCGGTCGGTCCGACCGCACTGTCGTTCGTCTGGATGGAGCGCCGGTTCTCGAACTCGCCACCTCGGTGGTGCAGTTGGCGGGTCTGCAGCTCGGAATGGTGCTTTCCCCGGAAGCTCTGAGTCAGCTCGAGCACGAGGATCAACCATATCGGGCGCGCTCGAGGGCTCTCACCCTGCTGGCGGCGCGAGATCGCTCCTCACGTGAGATCGATTCGCGCCTCACCCGTCTCGGGTTCGCTGAGGACGTGGTGAGCGACACGCTCGAATGGCTCATAGAGCGCGGTTACGTGGATGACGAACGTTTCGTAGAGCGCTACGCCGCAGAGAAGCTCAGAGCCGGATGGGCGGAGAGGCGCATCCGGACGGAATTGCAGCGACAGGGCCTTGGGCGCGAACTGGTGGAGCGGGCCGTGACCTCTGTGGCCACCGACGGCGAGGCCGCGGCTGATAGAGACAGAGCTCTTATGGAGACCCTTCGTCGGCGTTTCGCCGGGCAGCTGGCGTCGGACCCGAAGGTCGGGGAACGGCGCCTGACGGGCTTTCTAGCCCGACGCGGATACGATTGGGAGAGCATCGATCGGTTGACTCGACGGTTGCGCCAAGAAGCGGGCGGAGAGGGCGACAACGCGGTTTTTGGCGATGAGTGAGCGGTTCGCCCTGCGCAAGCGGACAACCCCGCTCCTTGACACTTTCGCGCCAGAAACGGTAAACTCGTGCGAGTGGTGATGATCGGTCGACAACGGCGGTTCGACCTTGCTTTTTTGGCTATAGATTGCACTGTAGTTCGGCATTCGTGCTATTTGGGGATGCAGAGGCCGAAGACTTGTGTTGGAAGAGGGATATACCTGTCTGCTAAGACGAGCCTGAAGTCGCAAAGAGCGGCACTGAGGTCTGGTCCTTTCTCTGAGAGGGAAGGTACATCCTAATAGTCATAGGCCGAGCATTGGCTCGGCTGTTTTCGTTCTTGCTGCCTGTGCGATCGTCACCTCCCGAAACTATATGGCCGCGATTACGTGAGCGAGTGGAGTAGTGACGATATGAGCACCTTGGCGATTGTTGTTGTGCTGGTGGTGGCGATCATCTGCGCAGCCGCCGGTTATTTTGCACGCAAATACCTTGGCGAAGCCAAGATAGCCTCGGCGGAAGAGGCCGCAGGAAAGATTCTTCAGGACGCCCAGAGGGACGCCGACGCGCTCAAGCGTGAAGCTAGGGTCGAGGTCAAAGACGAGCTTCATCAGCTGCGCCTCAAAGCGGAACAGGAAGCCAAAGAACGCAGACAAGAGTTGACGCAGCTCGAAAACCGGCTGCTCAATCGTGAAGAAGCTCTCGACGATCTTCAGAAGGACATGACCCGCCGGGAGCAATCCGTGACCGACCGCGAGGCGCACTACAAGCGTGTGATCGAGGAAGCTGAAGCCACGAAGGCCGAACAGCAGAAGCAACTCGAGCAGATCTCCGGTCTCACCAAGGAGCAGGCTTCGGAGATTATCCTCAAGCGGACCGAAGACGAGGTGCGGCACGACATGGCCAAGATGGTTCGCGCCATCGAAGAGGAGGCGCGCCACGAAGGCGACCGTCGGGCGAAGGACATACTTTCTGTATGTATCCAACGTAATGCAGCCAGCCACGTTGCCGACACCACTGTTTCGGTGGTTCCCTTGCCTTCAGACGATATGAAGGGGCGCATCATCGGTCGTGAAGGCCGCAACATTCGCACACTTGAGAATCTCACCGGTATCGATTTCATCATCGACGATACGCCGGAGGCAGTGGTGCTCTCCGGATTCGACACCGTCCGCCGGGAGATAGCTCGGCTGACACTTTCCAAGCTTGTGGCCGACGGACGTATCCACCCGGCCAAGATCGAAGAGATGTATACGAAGGCTAGGGACGAAGTAGAGCGGGAGATCCAGGAAGCGGGTGAGCAAGCCGTCCTCGACGCGAACGTCCACGGAGTGGCGCCGGAACTGCTTCGTCTTCTCGGCCGCCTCAAGTTCCGCACGAGCTACGGTCAGAACGTCCTCATGCATTCGCTGGAAGTGGCGCACTTGGCCGGACTCATGGCCAATGAACTCGGCGTGAACGCCAAGTTGGCCAAGAGAGCCGGGCTTCTTCACGACATCGGCAAGGCTGTCGATCATGAGGTGGAAGGTTCGCACGCTGCGATCGGTGGGAATCTGGCCCGTCGCTACGGTGAGTCTGACGCCGTTGCCCACGTCATCGAATCCCATCACAACGAGGTCGAGGCAACCACCGTGGAGGCGGTGCTCGTGGCGGCCGGAGACGCGGTGTCGGGTGCTCGGCCGGGCGCGCGCCGGGAGACTCTCGAGACTTACATCAAGCGGCTCGAGAACCTCGAGCGTATCGCCGAGACGAAGCCCGGCGTTGAAAAGTGCTACGCAA
Source organism: uncultured Actinomycetes bacterium (assembly GCA_963775295.1). GTDB lineage: Bacteria > Actinomycetota > Thermoleophilia > RBG-16-64-13 > RBG-16-64-13 > JAMDEO01. The sequence goes on along the minus strand of CAVZIK010000006.1, from coordinate 2,522,430 downwards.
TCCAGGCGGGGCGCGAGATCAGGGTGCTTGTCAAGCCGGACGAGGTCGACGACCAGGCCGCGGGTCTTCTCTGCCGGGAGATTGCGAAGGAGATCGAGCAGGAGTTGGATTATCCTGGGACCATCCGCGTGACAGTCATCAGGGAGAGCCGGGCTGTGGAGTACGCCAAGTAGGTAGTGACTCTGCTCGTGGAGGTCAAATGCTGAGCCAGGATCGGCCGCGGACGTATTTTCTGCGGTCGTTCGGTTGCCAGATGAACGACCACGACGCAGAGCGGATCGCCGGCCTTCTTGAGGACATGGGGATGACGAGGTCGGCATCCCCTGAGTCGGCGGAACTGCTCGTCTTCAATACGTGCTCTATCCGCGAGAAGGCGGATACGAGGTTGGCGGGGCATCTCGGCACCGCCGCTCGTCTCAAGAAGTCAGGAACCGCGAAGGCAGTCGTGGTGGCGGGTTGTCTCGCGCAGAGCCGGCGCGAGGGCTTCTTAGAGGACTTTCCCTTTGTGGACGTACTTGTGGGGCCCCAGAGCCTGCACGAACTTCCTTCTCTTCTCGAGCGCCGCCTCTGCTCAAACAAGGCTGTTTCTGCCTTTCAGGAGGCCACGACTCGCTGGAGCGCCGAACTTCCGCGCACCCGGATCACCGGCCCGGCCGCCTGGGTGCAGATCGTGGCCGGTTGTAGCAACTTCTGTTCCTACTGCATCGTGCCTTACGTACGCGGCCCGGAAGCGTCGCGTCCGGCGGCCGATATCTTGGAAGAGATCTCCGTCCTCGCTTCGTCTGGGGCGCGGCAGGTGACGCTTCTGGGGCAGAACGTGAATGCCTACGGTGGAGAGCTGGACTTTGTGGGACAAGACTCGTTCGCGGACCTCCTGGAACAAGCCTGCGCCGTAGAAGGAATCGAACGGGTGAGATTCATGACCTCACATCCCAAAGACATGTCCGACCGTCTTATAGAAGTCATGGCCGGCGACAATGCCGTGTGCGAGCACCTTCACCTTCCCGTGCAGTCGGGCAGCGACCGCATCCTCGACGCCATGCATCGCGGCTATGACCGGGGCCGATATCTCGAACTAGTGGGCCGTCTGAAGGCGCAGATTCCTGGGTTGGCGCTCACGACGGATCTCATCGTGGGCTTCCCGGGCGAGACTGAGGCGGATTTCGAGGAGACGCTTGCGCTGGTGGAAGAATGTGGCTTCGACGCCGCCTTCACCTTCATCTATTCCCCACGCCTGCAGACCGAAGCAGCGCGGATGCCCGGGAGGATCGAGCCGGTTGTGGCCGAGGGGCGCATGCGGCGTCTCGTGGAAATGGTCCAGCATTGGGGTCGTCATCGCAACTCGGCCCTCGTGGGACAGATCGTCGAGGTAATGGTGGAACGGCCGAGCAAGCAGCATCCGGGCGAGGTGATGGGTCGGACGCGCGGCAACAAGCCGGTGAACTTCTCTTCTCCCGCTCAGCCCGGCGATCTGGTCATGGTGCAACTGCTCGACGCGACGTCCACCAGTTTTCGGGGACGCGAAGTCGGATGACGGGTGAGGCCCGTAGCCGCAGCTCGGACGAGGAGGAGGCAGACTCTGGCGGCGTGTCGGGGCTGGTGATCGGTATTCTCGGGCCCACTGGGGTCGGTAAGACCTCCATTGCCACGGGATTGGCTCGCCGGCTGGGCATTCGCATCATCTCCTGCGATTCCATGCAGGTTTATCGGGGCCTTCCCGTCCTGACAAATCAGCCCACCCCCGAGGAGCAGGGCGGCGTCAGCCACGAACTTGTCGGCGTAGTCGAGGCGACGGCCGAGTTCTCGGCTGCCGAGTACGCGTCTCTTGCCGGGCCGCTTATACGCGAGGATCTTGCCGAGCATGGGAGGGCCCTCGTCGTGGGCGGCACCGGACTTTACATGCGGGCCGCCTTGGCACCGCTGGCGGTGTCGCCGGTAGCGGACCAGGAGCTCCGCCGTAGCCTCGAGGCCCGGGCAGCGGCCGAGGGCGCGGCGTCCCTGCATCTTGAACTGGCGCAGCGCGATCCCGCGGCCGCCGCCGCCATCGATCCTCGCAACCAGCGTCGCGTGATCAGGGCCCTCGAGATCGTCATTCGCACGGGGTCGCCGTGGTCGGGTAGGGAGGATCTCTGGCAGCCCAGATACTTCCATCCCACGCTCCCGCTTGCCCTCGTGCTCGACCGCAAGGAACTTTACGAGCGCATCGACATGAGGGCTCGGCAGATCGTCGAGGGCGGCGCGATAGACGAGGTCAGACGATTCCGCGAGGCGGCGTCCGGAGATGATGTCCGGGTGCCCCGTGCAAATGCCGGGCGTACGGGCGTGTCGACCGCCATAGGCTTCGCCGAGATCGGACGCTTTCTCGACGGTTTGCAGACCCTTGACGAGACGGTCGAGCAACTCGCCGCGGCCACGCGCCACTACGCTCGCCGGCAACTCACCTGGCTGCGCAAGCTGAACGACCTTGTTATCATTGACGTTCGTGATCGGAAGCAGGAAGAGGTCGTAGACGAAATACTGGCTCTCGCGTCGTCTGGAAATCACGTCAAGGAGCCTCAATATCCGTGAGACTGGCCAAGTGGCAAGGATTGGGCAATGACTATCTCGTTGTGGAGAGCGCGGCGCTTCCAGGTCCGCTGACCGGTGATGCCATCAGCCTGCTCTGCGATCGCCATCTGGGGGTGGGTTCCGACGGGATTCTTTTGGTCGGTGAGCCCACGGGGGTCGTCCCTGGCGCGATAGCCCGCATGCGCGTGTTCAATCCCGACGGCGGCGAGCCCGAGATGTGCGGCAATGGCATCCGCATCTTCTCCCGCTATCTTGCTCACATTGGCGCCGTGACCGAGACCGAGTTCGTGGTGGAGACTCTGGCCGGGCCCATCAAACCGCGCCTTCTCAATGACGGCGAAGTCCGCGTCGACATGGGTGTGGCCCGTTTCCGCACTGCGAACGTTGATGTGCCCGGTTCTGGCGACATCGTGAAGGCGGTTCTCCAGGCCGGCGGAAGAGACTATGGTTTCATGTTCGTGGACGTGGGCAACCCGCACTGTGTCGTCCAGGTGGACGATCCTGCGACTTTCGATGTGTGGGCGATCGGGGCGCTCATCGAGAGGCATCCGTTCTTTCCCAATAGAACCAACGTGGAGTTCGTACGCGTGGGACCCGACGGCTCCGTGACCATGCGCGTGTGGGAGCGGGGTGTGGGCGAGACCCAGGCGTGCGGTACCGGTGCCACCGCTGTCGGGGCGGCGTGTGTGCGCCTTGGATTGACGTCGAGTCCCGTGGTGGTCCATCTTCTCGGCGGGGACCTCACGATCGAGGTGGAGGTTGCGCCGGGCGGCGAGCGGAGGGTCTTCATGACCGGGCCCGCCGAGGAGGTCTGCTCCTGCGACCTTGCCGACGACTTGCTCCGCCGGCTGGGCTGGCCGGCTTCTATCGATAACTGACGACCCCGGGAGGCGACCGTGCGATTCTCCAGGCGGATGGACAACCTGGCCCCGTATCTCTTCGCGGAGATGGAACGCAAGATCTCTGAGAAACGCGCGAGCGGGGTCGACGTCATCAGCCTGGGGATTGGCGATCCCGACCTGCCCACCCCTACCTACATCGTCGAAGAGATGCAACGGCAGGTTGCCGACGCGGGCAACGACCGTTACCCGAGTAACTGGGGCCTTGCCGAGTTCGGCCGGGCGGCCGCGGACTTCTACAGGAGGCGTTTCGGGGTCGACATCGATCCCGCCAAAGAGTTCTTCCCCGTACTGGGGGCGAAGGAAGGCCTGGCTCACATCTGCTGGGCCATCCTCGACCCGGGAGACCTGGCTTTGGTGCCCGATCCCGGATATCCCGTGTATTCCGGCTGCTCCATCATGGCCGGGGCAGAGGTCCGCTACCTTCGTCTCCGTCCGGACAGGGGTTTCCTTATCGATCTCGACGAGATCAGCGACGAAGATGCCCACAGGGCCAAGGTGCTCTTCATCGGTTACCCGAACAACCCCACAGCCGCTGTGGTGCAAGATGGTTTCTTTGAGGAGGTGGTGGCTTTCGCGAAGAAACACGACCTCATCGTCGTGCATGACAACGCCTACTCTGAACTAACGTACGACGGCTATGTGGCTCCCAGCTTCCTCGCCGCACCCGGAGCCAAGGACGTGGGGGTGGAGTTCTTCAGCTTCTCCAAGCCTTTCAACATGACCGGCTGGCGGATAGGCTTCGCCGTCGGAAACCACGAGGTACTGGCCCACCTGTGGCGGCTCAAGACCAACATGGATTCCGGCATGTTCGACGCTCTGCAGCGCACGGCCGCTTTCATCCTCGACGGTCCGTGGGACTCGGTCACCATGATGTGCGAGGTCTACCGCCGCCGCCGCGATCTGCTGGCGGAAGCGTTGGTTTCAGTGGGGGTCGAGGTTCCCAAGCCCAAGGCCACGATCTATATGTGGATCCCGGTTCCGGTCGGCTACACGTCGGCTTCGTTCTGCGAGCACGTGCTAGATCAAGCCGGGGTGGTCGTGACGCCGGGTTCGGGATATGGCCCGGCGGGTGAGGGCTTCGTGCGGCTGTCGCTCACCACTCCCGACGACCGCATCGCCGAGGCGGTCCAGCGCATCGAGAAGTCGCTGAAACTGTAGCGTGGGCGTGGAGCTGTTCGTCAAACTTCTTCACCCCGACGCTCGCCTGCCCCGCGCGGCTCACCCGGGGGACGCCGGGGCCGATCTTTTTGCCGTGGAGTGTGTCACCATCCCGGCAGGGGAGAGAAGGGACGTGGGCACCGGGGTCGCTCTGTCGATCCCCACGGGATTCGCCGGATTCGTGCAACCGCGTTCGGGGCTTGCCTTCAAGCACGGCATTATGGTGGTTAACTCGCCCGGTCTGATCGATTCGGGTTATCGCGGTGAGGTCCGGGTTTCGCTCTACAACTCGGGCCACGAGCCCTTCGCGGTGAACGTGGGGGAGCGGATCGCCCAACTGGTCATCCAGCGGGTGGAAGAGCCCGAGTACGTGGCCGCCGAGGTGCTCCCTGATACGGTCAGGGGCGAGGGGGGCTTCGGCAGCAGCGGGCGCTAGGGATTTCCTGGCTGCGATAGCACCCCTCTGTTCTCGTTCCCGCTCCTCAGTCCGTTGAGGCCGCACTCGAACGCCCACGCGCATCCAGCTCCACTTCTGCGGGAATCGCTAAAGAAAACGGGCTGATAAGCCGACAAAGTGGATGCAGGCAAGTGTCATTGTGCTTGAGGGTCAGCCGACCCTCCCTGGCGGCCTGGAAAGATGAGGGAGCGGCACATGCACGGAGTCATCCAAAAAGCGCTCGCAAGGCTCAAGTCGCAGGCGGGATTCTCGCTAGTCGAGGTGCTCGTTGGCGGCGTTGTCCTCGTTGTCGGGCTGATCATGATGTCCCAGTTCTTCGCCTCGGCGGCCGGTAGGGTGATGGAGTCGGATGTCCGCTCTGTGCTGCACCAGGTGGCGACCCAAGATCTTGAAAAGATCCGCGGTCTCGACTACAACGATGTCGGGACAACGGACGGCCACCCACAGGGAGTGCTTGCCGCGGACGAGGACCGGACGATCGGGAATCTGACGGTTCACATCCACCGAGAAGTTATCTTCTGGACAGATTCCAGCTACGCGGGTCCTTATCCGGCCAACTACAGGCGCGTCACGGTAAGTGTCAGTGCCGCCAACCACGATGAACTCGCGCCCGTGGAAGTAACCTCCAACGTGGCCGGTGGAGTGCCTGGTGGGACCCTCGATATCACGGTGACCGATTCGTCTGGCCATCCGGTCCCCGACGCTCAGATCGTTATCACGAATACTCACCTCGTGCCTAATGTGAACATCAACTCAGCCGCGCTCCGCACGGACAGTGACGGCAAGATGATGGTCCCAGGTCTGACCCCGGACGATACCCCCAACTACGTGGTGACGGTTTCCAAACCGGGGTATAACAGCGCGTCGAGTGACCCCGCCGTCGTGGTGGATGGACTACCCTATACGGTGGTTCAGTTGATCATCGACAGGCTTTCCACGATGGTCGTGCAGGTTGTCGATACGAATGGTGTCTCCGTGACCGGCCTGAATCTCACCGCGGTTGGTCCTGACGACTTTGATGAGAGCTTTGTTTCGGCCTCGTCGGGAACCACCTTCGCCGACATTCGTTTCTCCACAGACACCGATCCCTACATCGTCAGGCTTCTCGAGGGACAGGGCTACGACGCTCAGGAGAAGAAGGTCATCCTGACTGCCGGTTCAACCCAAACGGTTACCTTCATCGTGCCAGCTGGTGGTCCCACCACGACCACCACTCTTCCTCCGACCACTACTACCACCCTCACTGGTGTCACCACGACCTCAACGACAGCCGGCTCGGGCAGTCTGACTGTCAAGGTGCGTAACAGCGGCAGCACTAAGATCAAAGGCGCCCGCGTTTCTCTCCTACCGGTGGGGACGGTATTGACTACCCCAAACAACGGGAACGTGACTTTCAACCCCATTATCAACGGGACATACTCGGTCGTCATCACGGCCACCGGATACAACGATTACCGCGTGGACAACATCGTCGTGCATGGGGCGGTAACCATTACGGTCCACATGGTGTCGAGTCACTGAGGCCATGAAGATGAAGACGTTGGGCATATCAGCCAGATCAGCTACCCGAAGGGCGCTTCACTCAGCCGGTCGTATTCGTTCGTTGCGCGTTCGGCTGTATAGGCGCGAGGGATTCACCCTCATCGAGCTACTGGTGGTCGTCCTTCTGGCCGGAATCATCAGCGCCGCGGTCATTGGAGTCCTGTTCAGTCTCACCGGGGTGTTCAACTCGCAGGGTACCCGTATTGTGAACCAAGATGACGCGAGGACCGCGATCAATCAAGTGGCGCGCTACATCCGAATGGCCACCTCATCCGCCGATAACCAGACCAGTCAGACGAACTCCATCGCCACGGCGCTGCCCCAGGACATCGAGTTCTATTGCGACCTCGACGGCGACGGGATAGCCGAGAAGGCACGCTATTACTTGCAAGGAACCAGTTTGAAGATGCAAACGGTTGAGCCTACGTGGGTGCTGACCCCATCGCCACACTATGCCTACCTTGCCTATACCACCAACGGCAGTGTTGTCCAGAACGCCGTGATGAACGGAGCCAGCCCAGTCTTCACCTACTTCAAGGAGGTGAGCGGCACCATGGTGGCCTTCACGCCGAACACGGCCGCGCTCCGGCAGCAGGTAGTCACGATCGGCATCTCTCTCACCGTGAACGAACAACCCAAACTGGCTCGAGGCAACGTTCAGTTGGCCACCAACGTTGAGATCCGCCAGCGCTATCAGGGGGGACTGCAGTGAAAGCGAGCGCTGGGCGAAGCGGGATTGCCCGAAGGTTCAAGCTTCTGGCGAGGGGCGAGGAGGGCTACGTTCTTCCCTTGGTCATGATGGTTCTTATGGTGGTGGGGATAATGGCTACCACGCTTCTCGCGTCCATCACCGTGAATCAGCAGCACGTCTCGCGCGACCGGGCCTATACGCAGTCTCTCGCCGTGGCCGAGGCTGGGCTCAACCAATATCTGTGGATGGTGGCCGCCGGAAAGTCATCCGAGGCCAACAACTTCGCGATAGCGGGGAACACCGGTCCGGACCCCCATCTGAAGACATTTTCGCTTTCCGACCCGTATGACGACAGTCTCAAGGGGACATATACCGTCCAAGTCACGCCTCCGAGTGCCTCCGATTCGCGGATAAACGTCAAGGTGACCGGGGCCGCAGAATCTCCCGTAGACGTGCCCCGGACGGTAAGCGCGCATATCGGCCGGCCTGCCTTCAGCGAATACGTGCTGCTGGTGGACGACCAGGTCTACATCGGCGGTCCGTTGGACCGCGTCTGGTTCGGCAAGACTCACTCGAACACGGGAATTCGAATCGAGACCAGTAACATCAACGACACCGTGACGTGCGCTCAGTCGAGCTACAGCTACTCCGGCACGACGAAAGCAGGCATCTGGTCGCAGGACATACCCTCTGCCGATCCGTCCAGGGCGCTCTGGAGTTTCCCGGTGCCGCCGGTAGATTTTGGCACGGTGACCTCTGACTTCGTCCGCCTGAGCGGCTTTGCAACCGGGGTCGACAACCTGCCCTACGTGGTGCCCTCACCGTCCACGGCCGCGCACGGTTGGTACATCAAGATTCTTCCAAATCAGCAATACAAGGTCACGCGGGTTACGGGCGAGACTGAGACCAAGAGCGGTGTTGGGGGCTCCTTGACATACGATAATGGCGGCTGGAGCACCCGCCCGTATCCCAACAAGGGAGTCATCTACGTCAACGACAACGTGTGGGTTGAAGGGACTGATGTCAGCGGTCGACTGACCATCGCCTGCTCGGGACAACTGAACCCCGCTGGAAAGCAGGCAGCGACTTCGATCAATATCGTGGGAAATCTCACGTATCACGCGAAGGACGGCACTGTCGCGATCGGACTGATTGCGCAGAACAACGTCAAGATCCCCATGTATGCACCCATCGGCCAGCCGGCCAGCCATGCTACCAATATGGAGATAGACTGCGCTCTCATCGCCCAGCAGGGAGCCGAGTTCGTGAATTCCGACAGCTCCGGTTCCTCAAGTGGGTGGGGACCGCGCCGCGGGCTTCTCACTATCTTCGGGTCCGTCTCGTCCTACCAGACTCCGTACAGGGAGTTCACCGCTTCCAGCGGTAGTGACTACTCCGGTTTCGACACAGGGGCAAATACCTACGACGGGTTCCTGCTGCACAACCCGCCGCCATACTTCCCCACTGTCGGGTCGTACCAGATCCTGGACTGGCAGGAGTTGCCGGGTGGGCAGGGACTAGCCCCGGCCTCGTAGACCACAGCAGGACAGCATTCGTTGGGCTGACAGCCGAGCCCCGGTGCCTCTGGTGCAGTGGGCTGAATATGTCGGCTTAGGACGGCCCGATCGCAAGCACACGCCGCCACGTGATTTGATGCTCAATCTGAGTCCCGCACAAGGGTTGGCCATTCATCGAGACGAGGCCTCACGGGCCGTCTCGAACTCGGCGCAGCTTCTCACCCGCTGGAACTTCGTAACAGCTGGCCTGGGATGCGACCGACCCGAATCCAGGCCGTCGTTCATTCCCTCCGATTGGCAGAAGTTGTGTTGTCTCGGCCCCCAGTGATCCATTGACGGTGACATTAACGTTGGGGTCTTTTGGATTCAACGACGGCAGCTAAGGCTCGTGTGGCTGCCGCAATGCAAGGGCCACCCGTTTATGGTTGCTATTGCGTGCAGGTTCCGGGAGTAGGCTGGTCTCTCGAGTGTCAGTAGCCTGTGCCACTCAACCCGGCTGTCGACAGTTGACTTTCGCGATTACGTGCGGACGAGGATGCCCGAGTTCACTGGAGTCCTGGTCACCAGGCTCGTTGCTCTTCTCAAGCGTGGCGAAGGAGTGCCGATAACATTGAGCGTGTCTTCTTCCCACAACGATAGCGGAGTCACCGAATATGAATGCTGCGCAAGCGAAGAGATCCGAGCTAGGTTTCACCCTCATCGAACTTCTGATGGTTGTTGTCATCATCACTGTTCTGGCGGCTATCGCCATCCCGACCATGGTCGGCCAGCGGCAAAAAGCGCAGGATGCGGCGTGCAAGTCACTGGTTCGCAACGCTGCGAGCGCCATCGAGACGGGCTATGTGGACGCTCGCAGCTTCGTTACGACGGTTGTGGGCATGCGAGCAACGGACCTGAAGGCAATTGAGCCGTCCTTGACTTTCATAGTGTTAGGAGCAGCGGCGACGGCCCCAACGGCCAGTGCATCCACTCGGGCCGTCAACTACACGGGAACCGCCACCACGTACAGTATCGGCGGCGTCTCCGCCTCCGGCAAGAAGTTCGGCATGGCCGTCAACAAAGGTTCCACCGGCACTCTCGGCGTGACGTACTACGTTAACGGCGCATCCAAAAAATGGTAAGGACGCACGAGGGCCGGCGTTCACACGCGGACGGCTGCCAGGGCCCATCCAAGGATTGAGCTGAATCTCTAAAGTCCTTGGCGAAAGTGTCGATAACAGGAGCAACGCATCAGTTTTGGGTGTGCCGGGTTGTCGATCGGATGCAACCCGCGAGTTTCAAGAAAAGGTTTCTAAGAATTGGAGGATGACAAGATGATCAGAATGCTTCGCAAAAGGATGAAGGGTGAGAAGGGTTTCACACTCATCGAACTGTTGGTGGTGATTATCATTATCGCCATCTTGGCGGCTATCGCCATCCCGACCTTCCTGGGACAGCGCCAGAAGGCTCAGGACGCGGCTGCCAAGTCCTTGGTTCGTAACGCAATGACCGCCATCGAATCGTCCTACGTCGACAACCAGACCTTTGTCCCTGCCACCATGGACGCAACCGCTCTGAAGGCCATCGAGCCGTCTATCACCTTCGCGAATCTTGTCAATGCATCCACTGCCGCAACTGCCGTTGCTAGCTCCAACACAGTCAATTACGACGGAACTTTGAGCACCTATGAAGTGGGCGTTAAATCCGTATCCGGCAAGGTATTTGGGGTGTTCGTGAACAAGACAGCAGCCAAGGTCGGCACAAACGACCCCGGCAACAACTTCTACGTCGGCGGTTTGCCTCACTCCTGGTAATCCGCAAACCCTGAGTTCAGGTAATGCCTGAGCAAAGCCTCGGGCCAAGTGCAACACGGCGGGAAGCAGCTCAACTCATGGAGATGTTGCTTCCCGCCGTTGCTTGTCAAAAGCGAAGACCGCCCCAGCGCACGACGAGCTCAGATTCTGGTTTCGCAGAAGCGGATCGCGGCGAAGGTGCGGTTTCAGGGAAAGGCGACTGATGGGCGCGAGCAGACAACAAAGGCGTAGAGACGGGGGCTTCACCCTCATCGAACTGTTGGTGGTGATTATCATTATCGCCATCTTGGCGGCTATTGCCATCCCGACCTTCCTCGGCCAGCGCCAGAAGGCTGAGGACGCCGCAGCCAAGTCGGTGATTCGCAACGCCATGACAGCGGTTGAGTCCGTCTACGTCGACACCCAGGATTTCACGGCGGTGACGGGCGCCATGCTGGTCGCAACGGAACCCTCGATCAACTGGCCGGTGGCTGGAGCGACCAAGCTGTCTACCGCCGCATGCGCTGCGACTCCGGGGGCTGCAAACACTGATGCCAGCAAGAGCCAGGTAATGCTTGGGGCAACTGGGGCTGCCAAGTATGAGATCGGCACGATTTCGAAGTCGGGCACAGCGTTCGGTGTGGCTGTGGACAAGACAAGCGGTAACACTTTCTACAAAGCTGGCGCCGCCACAGCCTCCGGTGCGGCCTGGTAGCCGACAAGGGCTCGTGCTGGTCCGAACTTTGCCTGGCTAGGTAGCAAGCGTGACTTAGAAAGAAGAGCGGGGAGCGATCCGGCCCCCGCTCTTCTTTCTAAGTCCAATTCGGGCGATCAGGTGGGTGAAACCGCTAATTTGCCGCGAAGAGTTGAAGGGGTTCTCTTGAGGTCATGGAACCTGAGAAATATCGGGAGAACATTAAGTACAGGCGGGAATACGTAATGGAGGAAAGACACGGGCTGCACCCCATGGCAAGGTGGCGCTTTGGGTATGCACGGCTCATCGTGATTCTAGCCTTTCTTTCGTTCGCTGTCGCTGGGTGCAGCGACTCCCTTGGGGATGCGCGCGCTCTGGAGAGGACAGGTGATTTGGCGGGAGCGGTTTCTTTGTATCGAGTGTTCCTTGAGAAGAATCCGAACAGCATCAGCGCCCTTGAAGGATTGGGGTCGGATTTGATGATCCTCGGCGAGTATGAAGATGCAATGCCGGTCGAAGAAAGGCTCATCACGCTGGACACCAAAGACGCGCAAACCCGCGTAGAGTTGGGCTTCAACTATCTCAATCATCAGAACCGCCCCGCCGACGCCGTACGGGTTCTGAGGGAGGCGGTCAACCTTGACGATTCGGCTAAGAAGCTGACCTTTCTCGGCCAGGCCCAGGTGGCTGACGACGACACCGTGGGGGCTGAGACGACCCTTCGACAGGCAATGGCGAAAGATCCAAAGTACGCTCACGCATACATCGTGTTGCGGGACTTGTTCGTGAAGATCGGCCGGGCCCAGGACGCAGCGCACATTGAGGATATGGCCAGGCAGCAAGGGATCGCCTTGGAGTCGTCACAGTGATGCCGGTTTATCCCAAGTAGATCTTGCTGCGGGTCGACCCGGCCTGCGATCGCGCCAAGATGCTACCAAAGTCTGTGCCAGTGTAACCGCAGCCCCACGTAGCCTTCTCCACATGCACGAACGCAGACACCCTCTCTCCACGGCGGGGTACTCATTGATCGAGATCCTTGTCGTACTGGCGATCCTTGGGATCGTAGGAGGACTGGGGACAATCTCGCTGTGCTCTGGGCTGAGACATCAGGATGCCAGAGGAGCGGCGCAGGTTTGGCAGGCCGCTTCGGCTTGGACCCAGGTCGATGTTCTTTGGCGGGGAGGCTCAGCACGTCTCACCTACCGTGCGGGCGATCTATCTCTCTCTAGCGATTGCGGGCTGTTCGGCGGAGCTATGGGCGACATGGCTCCTGAGGCTCCCGCCGAAACCAATCTCAAGCGCTGGGCGACGGACGGCGGCATCAGCGTGTCGTTCTCGGGACTGTTGGCCTCGCCCGACGGTTAAGGTTCCATCTTCTTCAACTCGGGGGCGGGGGACTATCGGGTCACCGTACGCCCGGAGACCGGCCTGACGGTGAGGTCGTGGATCGGCGTGGAATGATGCTTATGCGTGAGCGCGGGTGGGTCCTGATCGAGGTTCTCGCAGCCGTGACGGTTCTTGCCATCCTCGTGGGAGTGATGGCCGCCGGTGTCATTGGCATAATCGATCGCGGAGGTCGAACGGAGCGGCAGGCGGACGGTCTCGGGTTGCACGACGCCGGGGCGGCACAGGCGTGGACGTGGGGCGATAGAGCGCTCAGGGCCGCTTGGAGCCCGGGACCCCTACTGCGGATGCGAATCGCGACTGCGGGCGCTGTCTCAGACGCCGTCATCGGGTTCTGGGCGGACGGGTGGCTGGTCGCCGAGGTCGGCGCCGGTGAAGATGGCGAGGCCGCGATCGGCGGGGCCACCTGGATGGGTAAGAAGGGTCGGGAACTCGTAATCCGGGTGCGGCAAGATGATGGGCCGTGGGGGCCACCCTGGCGCACACTCGTTCCGGATGTCACAGGAATCGTTGACTCGACACCAGACGGCGTCCCCGAGGGCTTGACCAATGCGGAGGCCGTGGTTCACCCGCGGTTCGCGGGGAACCCGCGGTTCGAAATGGACAGGAGTGGTGCTGAGATCGTCGCCGGTCCCTCGGGGTTGCCGTTCTTAACCGACCTCAGCCCGGTTGGTCCGACCGAGGTGAAACTCGATGACGCCGGACAGTGGTGGCTCTCCGAGCCTGGTCGAGGTCTAGATGTGTACTTCTGAGACTGGATCTCCAGGCCGCGAAGCGGGCTTCTCTCTCATCGAACTCCTGGTCGCTCTCTCGCTCACCGCATGTATCGTTACGGCCGCCCTGGCCGTATGGGAAGGCGTGGAGCGCACCGGAGTCGGGACAGGCGATCGTATGGTGCACCTTATTCAGGGCAGGGTCGCGATAGCAAGGATGTCTCGCGATCTGAGGCTCGCGAGTTCGCAAGACTGCCCCTTCGTCGTTTCCGGAGCGCTGCTCGAGGCGGCGTCGGACCGGGTGGTAGTGCTGACCAAGTCCGGCGACCCCGGAGATCTACTCCTCGTGGAATGGCAAATCGTCGGGGGCAGCCTCATGCGCCGCCGGGGGAGTTGCCCTGCCTCCCGACCTTCAACCATAGCCAACTCTCTCTTTGTCGATCATAAGACGATGATGGAAGATGTGTTTGCAGGGAGCAGGTTCCGCTTTTTCGTGTCCGGAGTGGAGGTGGAGACCCCAGTCGGCGCCGAGTTCCTGGCCGCAATAGACGAAGTGCGTCTCGATGCGAGGGCCGGGGACGACCGATCGCGGAACGTAGCCGATGTGGCCGGCAATGCGCCGGTGGGATGGTAGACGGTGACTGCCGGCCGGCGAACACAGGACGGCTCGGTCATGCTCCTGGTCTTCTTCGTCTGCATGGCGGCGGCCGTGGTCTTGCAGGCAGCCTGGGGGACCCTTCTGTGCGCCGAAAGGGCGGTTGCCGAGGAGTCGCTTGGGCGGCAGCGGCTGGGGGAGAAGGACGAGGTTTTGTCGCTGCTCGTCCAGCGGGCATTGGAGCATTGGGAACCACTGGACTGGACCCCCTTGGGCCGTGGAGATGGGGCTCTCACTCGGGTTGCGGCGGAAGACGATTGGTTGCTTCAAGCCCGAGCCCGGCAGGATCCGTCACTTTCGCTGGGGGAGACGTCCGCGTGGATTGAGCGTGGGAGGGACGGTGTCGACCTTCCCATGGCCGCGGTCGTGGCTGATTCACTGACTGCCGCCGACGGCCGCTCCAGCCTTTGCGTGGGTTCTGAGGAGGACTCGGCGGAAGCCGGCGGTGCAACGGGTGTTGCCGTGGCCGAGTGCTTTCTCCACAATACGCCTGTCGGACTGCTTCTCGCCCCGGGATGCGATTGTCTCGTACTGCCGTCTGTGTGGCGTCTTGACGCGGGCTGGGCGGCTTTGGTCGCAAGCGCTCCCCGCGGCGTTGCGTGCGCGGAAGGAGTCGCGTTGCTCAATGCCGCAACCGGTTTGACTGAGTCTCTACCTGCCGAAATTCGCGGAAGCCATCCGGACGAGCCCACCCTGATCGTGCTGACCGGAGGCGCGACGCTCGATGCGAGGGACCGAGGCGATCTGTACGGTGTACTTGTTGTGGACGCAGGTTCGGTTCTGCTCGATGGCACGGTCGTTCACGGGGCCGTCTTTGCCTCAGGCACGGTGGCCTTGGGGGCGACCGGCCAGATCCGGTTTGCCCGTGACGTACTGCGTTGGGCTACCGATCGGTCGCTGAAGCGGGCTCGCTTGATTCCCGGCACGCGCAAGGAGGGCACGAAATGAGCGGTCGACGGTATACTCACCAACATGAGAAAGAAGAAACATGTGGCCCGTACGGCCGACGATCAGTGGAAGAGCCGGCGCAAAAGGCTTCGGCTTGAATGCCGGGAGTGCGAGGTCATCTGCGAGAGAGTCGTCTCACCCTGGCACTGTCTCAAGAGCGGCTGCCGGTATGTCTATGTCTTCAAGGACCCGGAGACATCGTACTTCGGTTGTCTGCACAAGGTATTCGCCCCGGAACTCGATCTTGCGGCATTCGAGAACGCGTCCCGCCAGGGCGCCCGCCGCGGTGATCCCTATGGTTCCTTGCGGGTGAACCGCTCGCCTCGTCCGGAATGCCGGGTCTCCATAGAGCAGGCTTACTCTTCCGAGGCCGGCTCGGTTTCTTGCTGCAACCCCACCTTCTTTCACCATCCTTCGGGGCCGGCCGAGGAGGGTATCCGGTTGACCGCCAACACCTTCCCCAGCCAGGACACGAGTTGTCCGGACGATTAGGGCCCTTTTGGACCTTCACCTCGTATTCCTAGGTACCGCCGGTGCGACCCCCACAGTCGATAGAGGTTCCAGTTCGGTGCTTCTTATCAGGGGATCGGAACGGATTCTTATCGATTGCGGCGAGGGTACGCAACGGCAGTTGATGCGATCGGCCGGTCTGGCCCGCATCGGCATGATTCTCATCACTCATCTGCACGGGGACCACTACCTCGGCCTTTTTGGCCTTCTCAAGACACTGAATCTCCTGGGAAGGGAAGATCCGCTCATGCTTTACGGGCCCGCTGGTCTTTACGATTTGTTGCGAGACACGGATCGCCTCGTCGGGCGGACGAAGTTCCCGTTGTTGGTAGAGGAGGCTTCCCCTGGAGTGGTCCTAGAGGGGGAAGAGTACTGGCTGAAGGCCGCTCCCGTGGCGCACGGTCTGCCGGGCTTGGCTTGGTGCCTGGAAGAGAAGCCGCGACCGGGACTCTTTCACCCGGAGACGGCGCTAGCGCTCGGCGTGGTGGCCGGCCCGGATTTTGGGCGCTTGCAACGGGGCGAGACGGTGGTGACGGCGAATGGCGGAGATGTGCGGCCGGAGGACGTCATGGAGACAAAGCGGACGGGGCGCAAGATCGTCGTGACCGGTGATACCCGTCCCACGGAATCGGTGATAGAGCTGGCTCGGGGCGCGTCGGTACTCGTACACGAGTCGACCTTCGCCTGGGAAGAGCACGCCAGGGCCCTCGAGACCTGCCATTCTACCGCCCGGGAGGCGGCGGAGGTCGCCCGCGCCGCAGAGGTGGGTTTGCTCGCGCTCACTCACATCAGTTCTCGGCACAGCTGGCGCGAACTCAGGGACGAGGCTAAGGCCGTGTTCCCGAGCACCATTCTGCCGAGGGATTTCGATACCCTCGTGGTGCCGTACCCGGAAAAGGGTCTCGCCCACTTGGTGGTCTGAAACGCGTTGCGGCCTGCCGCCGTTCGCGCGAACGGGTATAATGGCCCCTCGCCGGCACCTTTCGTTAGACCCTCAATTTCCGCGTCCGGCCTGCATTTCGCGCGCCCACGTAGCTCAGGGGATAGAGCACTGGCCTCCGGAGCCAGGTGTCGCAGGTTCGAATCCTGCCGTGGGTATCTAAATCCCCAGGACTCGCTCCACGTCGTCGTACGTGGTCGCGCGGATGGGGAGCAATTCCCAGCCGAACACTTGCCGAGCGGCGTCGACGTATCGAGTCTTGATGTCGGCCATGGTGACCCTCTGCCGCGTAAGGGCTTCGAGGCTGGTTTGTCGCAGCGCCGGCTCCCCGCACGAAACGATCTGGTCGAACAGCGCGAGATCGATGCTCACATTGAGTGAGGTCCCGTGGCTGGCAACCCAACGCCGACACCTCAACCCAACGGAAGCGATCTTGTCCTCGCCCACATACAGGCCGGGCTTGCCCTCCCTGCGTCTAGCCGTTATCCCCAGTCCATCGAGAAGAACCAGCAGTGTTTCCTCGAGAGTGTGGACGTAAGCCCTCAGGTCGCGTCCCACGATATTGACTATGGGGTAGCTGACGAGTTGTCCGGGGGCATGGAGGGTGGCCTGGCCGCCCCGTTCCGATCTGACGACGGCTACGGCCGTTTCCGCGCCGGAAGAGCAACGCAAGTCCTGTTCGCCTGCTCGATTGCCCAACGTGATCACCGGCTCGTGTTCCAAGAGAAGTAAGACGCCGGGGATCGCCTCGGCTATCACCGCGTCGCGTAAGCGTCCCTGAAGGTCCTGGACCGGCAGATAGGGGGCCACTCCAAGGTCCAGTACGGGCATCGCTTCGCTCTTGCCTGTCAAGAATCACCACCGTCGATCGGGTGCGACCGGTTCCGGATTCCGCCATCGGACGGTTTCCGTGTATCCTCATACCTTACAGCACCATACCGGCAGCCCGGCACCTCCGGGCGCGTACAATCAGGAGGATCGGTGGCGAAGAAGCAGTACGATCCCTTGTGGGAGATCATTGACGAGAAAGTGGCCCTGCAGGGCGTCGAGCCCGATGTCGATAGCGTGTGTCCCTTCTGCCACGTGAAGGTGCACATTGGGCTGGCGTTGCAGGCAGGTGAGCGTGTGGAGTGCGGTCTATGCGGCACGGTTTCCGAGATCGTTCAGAACGACGGCGTCGTTTCTCTCAAGCAGGTGGAGTAACTGCGCGGCCCTGTCAGTACCGGATCACCGGACGGCCGAGATCGCTCTTCAGGTTGCCCAGTTTGGGGTCCAATGCCGCCGGCGCCGATACCGTTGTGGGGTCTCCATCGGAGACGTACTTGAGTTCGGGATGCTTCTTGAAGTTCTCGATCGCGTCGGTGATGTAGTTCGCGCTGCCGCGGATGCGGGGAATGTGTAGTGCGTCGAACTTGCTCGAAAATGGGGACGAGGACTGGTTTGCTCCCAAGGAGAGCCCGGCTGTATACGAGTACGTGATGCCGTTGTATGTCCCGCTCTTCAGGATGTTCAGATCTGACGGATAGTTACCATACGGAAGGGCGATGCTCGTGACTGAGTAGCCGCCGCCGATGAGTTTCTCCAGCGTGTCCTGCGACTGCGCCAGCTGTTTGGTGGCTTCGGCCGCGGAGGCCTTCTTGAGATCGAGGTGGGTGACCGTGTGACTGCCCACCTCGTAGCCCCAATTGACCAGGTTCTTGAGTTTCTCCTGCTGCTTGTCGGGCTGACCGAAAATATCCTTATCCTTGGGAGTGACGTCGATAAGGGGGTAGAACGAGGCACGCGAAGCCCAGTTTCCGTCCTTGGTGGCTGCCTGAAGGATGCCGACCGCACAATCAGGATCGAGCGTGCCGTCGTCGAGGATACGGTACTGCCCCGGGCTGGAGTCGTCGAATGTGATGACTACGGGCGACTTACCGGCTGGGATGTCGATGTTGCCCGACGCGAGGTCGCGCACGTTGATGGGATAGAACCCTTCGGACTTGAGGAGGGCGACGTCGTTGCGGAAATTCTCGGGTGTCCGCGTCCATTCCGCTTCCGGGGTGCCGATGATGTGGTACATGACCACGAGGACTTGGCCCATCTCGTTGGCGCCTATGGTCTTGGCCAGCTCCTTCGTCATGGGGCTGTTGGACGCGGTCGTGGCCTGGCTTGTGGAGGTAGTGGGAGAGCCGTTTCCACCGGATTGAGCCTGGGCGCGGGGGGCGCTGGGACCGCCGCCGAAGGCGAGACCGCATACCAAGCCGATGAAGGCTCCTACGGCGAACGCGCCGATGAGAAAGCGAATAACCCTGTCTCGCCGCATAACAGCGTTAGTTTATCAGATAGGTTTGATAAAATGCCTGCTACATGCCGAGTGTTTCACCCACACGCACTGCACAGAGGCCCCGTTCCGCATCTCGGCGGAAGGCGGCTCGTCGGCGGGCCGCGCTCGTCGCCGCGTTGGCGGTGGTACTGTTTGCCGCCGGCTTCTTTCTCCTCTGGTCGGTCGGCAGCTGGGTTGTCGGGGGCGCCGGGTTTCCAGGCGGTGGCTCTACCGCGGACGCCGTCACCGCACCGGTGACCATGGTTTCGGGCGGCGACTACACCGTTTCTCCGCTCGTCGATCTGCGGGCGTTTCGAGATCTCTCCTACGTGCCGGTCAAGGGCATCTACCTCACCAGCTATGGTGCATCGTCCCCGGATCTGTTGAACAAGATGATCGCGCTCGCCGACAGGACGGAGATCAACGCCTTTGTAATAGACGTCAAGGACGATACCGGTTATGTCACCTACAAGGCCGACGTGCCTCTGGCCAAGCAGGACGGCCTCATCGATAACCGAATCAAGGATATCGACGGCCTCATAGCCAAACTGCGCCAGCACAACATCATTCCCATCGCGCGGGTGGTGTGCTTCAAGGACACCAAATTGGCGCAGAAGCGTCCGGACCTGGCGGTCAAGTGGAAGGACGGTTCCAACTGGACCGATTACAAGGGGATGGGCTTCACCAATCCGTACAACCACGAGGTATGGGAATATCTGGTCGAAGTGGCCGAAGACGCGGCCAGACACGGGTTCCGCGAGATTCAATTCGATTATGTCCGCTTCCCCAGCGACGGTAAGATCTCCGAGGCGGTCTATCCTGGACAGAACTCCAGCAAGGAAGACGATATCGCGGCTTTTCTCGCCTTCGCTCGACCGCGCCTGGAGAAGCTCGGGGTCTGGGTCTCTGCCGATGTCTTCGGTATTACCGTAAACCCGGCGAGTGCAAAGGACTCCGCGACGCTGGGGCAGAATGTCGAGAAGATGAGCCGGAACGTGGATATCATCTGTCCCATGGTCTATCCGTCGCATTACTCGGATGGCTACTACGGGATCGACAGTCCCAACAAGAGCCCATACGAGACGGTCACCAAGGCTATGGCCGACACGAAAGCACGGCTCGTTGGCACCGGGGCTATGGGGCGACCCTGGTTGCAGGACTTTTCGCTGAGGGGGGTGACCTACGGGATAAACGAGGTCAAGAACCAGATCAAGGCAGCCGAAGAGCAGGGCTTCAGCGAATGGATCCTATGGGATCCGGCTCTCAACTACACCGAAGGCGCCCTACGCAAATCTAGCGACTGAGCCATCCTGGTAGAATGGGCGTCTGGCGGTCCTTTCCGGGCCCAAGCGGCCGTATTCTGCGGGGGGTTGGATGAGCGTGCGACAGCTGTCGGTTTTCGTCGAGAACAAGACTGGCCACTTGGCGGCCGCCTTGACCACCCTCGCGGATGGGGCGGTGAACGTCCTTTCTTTCACTATCGCCGATACCACCGACTACGGCATTCTGCGCTTGATCGTCGATCAGATCGAGCGGGCAAGAGAGATTCTGGCTGCGAACTACGCTGTGGTCGAGCATCGTGTGGTCGGCGCGGTGATCCCCGACGAACCGGGGGAGCTGGCCAAGGTCGCTCGCCTTATAGCCGAGTCGGACATCGACATCGAGTATTTCTATCTTGGGGGGCGGAATACTCTTCTTCTCAAAGCCGAAGAATACCAGCGTCTCGAAGCCCTTCTCATAGAGCATGGCTTCCGCGTACTTCAGTCGGACGAGTTGATCTAGGCGCGGTAGATCGGTTCATTGGGCGACATGGGTCAAGGCGCAACAGGTGGCAGTATGGCGCGGGTGGGCGCCTGGAAGGCGTCCACCCGCGCAAACTCCGGTCGTCGCTCCGGTCTTTCCGGGGGTAGACCGTGAACTTCGAACAGTTCCTGCAGTACATCTTCAGCGGAATAACCAACGGCAGCATCTACGCCCTGACGGCACTGGGCTTCACCCTGGTCTTTAATGCCACCCAGATAATCAACTTCGCCCAGGGGCAGATGGTCATGCTCGGCGGGATGATCGCCATCGCTTTTCATAACGCCGGTCTACCCCTTTGGGCCTGCTTCTCGGCGGCGGTTGTTGTTGTCGTTTTGGTTAGCATGGGGCTGGAGCAGGCCGCCATCCGTCCCCTGCTGAGTAAAGGAGTTCTCGCCCAGATCATCGCGACGGTGGGGGCGAGTTTCGTCTTTGAAACGGCGGCCATGCTCATTTGGGGACGAGAAGCGCTTGCCCTGCCCGCCTTTTCGGGCGAAAAGCCCATAGGGGTTGCCGGCGCCACCGTGGTGCCGCAAACGCTGTGGGTTGTGGGCTTGACGATCGTGATCGTCGTCGGCCTGCAGATCTTCTATCGCAGGAGTCTTTTCGGAAAGGCCGTCAGGGCGTGCGCGGTCAATCCCAGCGCGGCCCGTTTGCAAGGTATCTCCTACCGCAAGGTGGTTCTGTTCAGTTTCGCTCTTAGTGGGGCCATCTCGGCCGCGGCCGGGGTCATGATCGCCCCGATCAGCTTCATGAGCTATTCGTCGGGTACGCTGTTGGGTCTCAAAGGCTTTGCCGCCGCGACCCTGGGAGGACTGGGAAATCCGGTGGGGGCGGTCCTGGGCGGATTTCTGCTGGGAATCCTGGAGGCGCTGGGCGTCGGTCTTGTCTCCGCGGGCTACAAGGACGCCATTGCCTTCGTGGTGCTGCTTCTCGTTCTGTTCCTACGTCCCGCCGGGTTGTTGGGCGCGAAGGTGGTGACCAGGCAGTGAATGTCACTATCGGCTATCTGCGCCGGCACGCGGGGTATCTGATCTTCGCGGTGATCATCATGACGATCCCGTTGTACCTGAGCAACACGTACTACCTGTCGATCCTGGCCTTTATGGGCACCCGTTTCATGATGGCTCTGGGATTGAGCCTGTTGCTGGGGCTTGCCGGCCAAGTCTCGTTGGGGCAGGCCGCGTTCGTGGGCGTCGGGGCTTATGGGGCCGCCGTTCTCACCACTCGATTGGGGTTCAATCCATGGCTGGCCATGGCCCTCGCGGCTCTTCTCGCCGCGTTGATCGCGGGACTCATAGGCGTGCCCACTCTCAAGCTCAAGGGACACTATCTGGCGAT
The DNA here is from genome assembly GCA_963775295.1 of uncultured Actinomycetes bacterium. Classification (GTDB taxonomy): domain Bacteria; phylum Actinomycetota; class Thermoleophilia; order RBG-16-64-13; family RBG-16-64-13; genus JAMDEO01. The sequence goes on along the minus strand of CAVZIK010000006.1, from coordinate 2,500,513 downwards.
GGCTACGCTCGGCGTGAACGAGATCATCTACATTCTCTTGGTTCAATTGAAGGGGATCACGAACGGCACGGACGGCATTACGGGCATTTCCTCGCTGTCCATCGGCGGTCTAAGCCTAGGGGGACCGAAGGCGTATCACCTCATCGCTTGGGGCGTGGCTCTCCTAATGCTTCGCTTCGCGCTCAATCTATCCCGCTCTCGCGTCGGGCGCTCCCTTCGTGCGCTCAGAAGTTCCGAACCGGCGGCACAATCGCTCGGCATCGACACTTCTTTTCGAAAGGTCCAGGTGTTCATGCTGGCCGCGGTCTTCGCGAGTATCGCCGGAAGCTTCGATGCGTATTACGTCCACTACATCAGCCCCGACAGCTACGGCATCACCTTCTCGATCATACTCATCACGGGGGTCATCATCGGTGGGCTGGGCACCATATGGGGGGCCTTCTGGGGCACGGTGGCTATCGTGGTACTGCCGGAGATTCTGAAGCGCGTGAATTCCGACCTCACCAATCTCGTTTTCGGCGTGCTGCTCATCGCCATCATGATCTTCTGGCAGGGTCGGACCCAGAGTGTGGGCCGTTACGTCAAGGCCCTCGTGTGGAATCGGCGCGATGCCGGCGACATGCCGGGGGGCACAGGAGGGCCAGAGATCTGATGGCGTTGCTCTCCATCGAAAACGTCTCCAAGAGCTTCGGCGGGCTTGATGCCCTCACCGATGTGAATTTTGCCGTGCACCAGGGTCAGATCAAGGCGCTCATCGGTCCGAACGGGGCCGGAAAGACGACCTTGTTCAACCTCATATCCGGATCGTACAAGCCCACATCCGGGCGGGTGGTCTTTTCCGGGATCGAGGTCAGCGGCAAAGCTCCCCATCGCATCTGTCGACTGGGGCTGGGAAGGACCTTCCAACACAGTCTGGTCTTCGACGACATGAGCCTCCTGGAGAACGTGGCCGTGGGCCGCCATTCCCGTTCGAGGGCCGGGGTCCTGTCGGCGGCTTTGACCCTTCGGTCGCACCGCAGGGAGGAACGAGAGACGTTCAGGGTGTCCGGGGAATCTCTTCGACGAGTCGCCCTTGATCACAAAGCGGACGAGCTGGCTGGTAACCTTCCCATGGGGGAACGCCACCTACTCGAGATCGCGCGTGCCTTGGCTACCGAGCCCAGGCTTCTTCTTCTCGACGAGCCGGCGGCGGGTCTCAATCAGGAGGAGACCGTTCGACTGGCGGAGACCGTGCGTCGCGTCCGTTCGGAGGGGGTGACCGTGCTCTTGGTGGAGCATGACATGAGTTTCGTCATGGAGATATCGGACGAGGTGGTCGTTCTGGATTACGGTCGCAAGATCGCCGAAGGGCCGCCCATTATGATCATGGACAATGACGAGGTCATCAAAGCCTATCTGGGTGAGGCGCTTGAATGAGCCGTAACCCAGTACATATATGTTGGGGACCACCGAGTGCGGTCAAAGCAGTAGATCCCGGAGGGAAGTAAGCAAATGAATCGGAAGAATGTAACCATTTTTGGTCTGATCCTTTTGATGTGTCTGGTGGCGGTTTTTGCGATAACCGGTTGTGGGGGAAGCGCGACTACGACTACCAGCGCGGCCAGCACCGGATCCACGACTGCGGCAGTAGCGGCGCCTACCGGCGCCCCCGTGGTCATAGGCGCCATCGTCTCGGCGACCGGAGCAGGCGCGGCGCTCGGCGAGCAGGAGAAGAACACCCTGGAAATGATGCAGACGGTGATCAACGCGTCCGGCGGAATCCTGGGACGACCGGTTGAGATCGTGGTGGAAGACGACAAGAGCGATCCGAAGGAAGCCGTGACCGCGACCAATCTCCTGCTCGATCAGAAGAAGGCCGTGGCTCTGATAGCTGCGACGACGTCCTCGTCTACTCTTGCGATCAAGGCGATCACGGCGGCGAAGGGCGTGCCGCAGATGGCGATGGCAGCCGCCAACGAGATCACCGATACGGCCCCAGCGGACTGGATCTGGCGGACCCCGCCCAAGGACGCGCTTGCGGTGGCTTGCGCTCTGAAATACATCTCCGGGACGCTGAAGGTCACGAAGATCGCGATCCTCCACGACGAGAATGCCTTTGGCTCCTCAGGGGCGGCTGAGATAGTGAAGACGGCCGGCGATTACGGGCTTCAGATAGTGGGCAACGAGTCGTACAAGACAAGCGACGTGGACCTCACGGCGCAGCTCACCAAAATCAAGGGCGACAATCCCGAGGCCCTTATCGTTTGGGGTACCAACCCGGGTCCGGCGCTGGCTGCCAAGAACATGCAGCAGCTGAGCATGACGATTCCCTACATCGGAAGCCACGGAATTGCGAACGGCACGTTTATCAAACTGGCCGGTGCCGCAGCCGAAGGGGTCGCGCTTCCCGCGAGTAAACTGCTGGTGCCCGACTCGATCACGGACCCGGATCAGAAGAAGGTGACCGAGGACTTCATCCACTTGTACGAAGTGCAATACGGTCAGGCTCCGAACCCGTTCGCGGGCTACGCTTATGAAGCGGTCACCATCCTCGCCGATGCCATCAAGCGGGCCGGCAGCACCGACGCCAAAGCGGTACAGACTGCGCTGAACGCCACGCAGAATTTCTGGGGTCCCGACGGAGCCTACAACTACAGCGCGACGAATCACGACGGCTTGGTTGCTGACGATATGGTTATGGTCAAGATCAAGGGCGGTGCCTGGGAACTGGCTCAGTAGGACCGGGGGAGAGCGGTGCTCAGACTTCACGAGTTGCGAGCCGGGTACGGCAGGATCGAGGTCCTCCACGGGCTGAGCCTGAATGTTGCCCGGGGGGAGATTGTCACCGTCGTCGGATCCAACGGTTCCGGCAAGAGCACTCTGCTCAAGGCGATCTCAGGTCTTGTGAAGATATCGTCGGGCGGCATCGAGTTCGATGGGAAACCGATCCAGTCCTTGGGAGTCGAGGGCATCGTCTCCCGAGGGCTGGTCCAAATACCCGAAGGCCGGCAGCTTTTCGGCCCGCTGAGTGTTCAGGAGAACCTCGAACTGGGCGGCTATTCACGTAGACGGAACGGCGCTCCGCTCCAGGAGAAGTTGGCTCGAGTATTCTCGCTGTTCCCGCGTTTGGAAGAGCGATTGGGGCAGCAGGCGGGAACACTTTCCGGAGGCGAGCAACAGATGCTTGCCATCGGCCGGGCGCTGATGGCCGAGCCGAGTCTACTTCTTCTCGACGAGCCTTCGATGGGCCTGGCGCCGATCATGGTACGCGACATCTTTGCCAGTCTTCGCGGTCTCAACGAGGAAGGCTTGACTATGGTGCTGGTGGAGCAGGACGCACGGATCGCGCTCAGCCTCGCCCATCGCGGAATGGTCATGGAGCGCGGTAAGATCGTGCTGGAAGGAGAAGCGAAAGCACTGCTCGATGACCCGGAGGTCCAGGCGATCTACTTCGGCCAGAGGAAAGGCCGTAACATCCAGACGATGGAGCGAAGATGAACGAGATCTGGAATCACGAGTACGAGACCATGGGCAGGGAAGAGCTGCGGGAGTTGCAATTCAAGCGCCTGCAGATGACTCTTCGCTGGGCGTATGAGAACGTGCCGTTCCATCGCGATCGTTGGATGGCAATGAAGATTAAGCCGGCCGATATACGCTCGCTCGACGATGTGATCAAACTGCCGTTCAGTCAGAAGAACGATTTTAGGGAAGCCTACCCATACGGACTTTTCGCGCTTCCGTTGGAGAAGGTTCTACGGGTTCATGCGTCGTCGGGGACTACATCCAATCCCACGGTCGTTGGCTATAGCCGGGGCGATCTGAACACGTGGTCGGAGTTGTGCGCTCGAGTTGCTATAGCGGGTGGGGCGCGGTCACACGACGTCGCCCAGGTAGCCTTCGGTTACGGTCTTTTGACCGGGGGGCATGGTATGCAGGCCGGTTTGGAGCGCATTGGGGCAACGGTTATCCCGGCGTCCACGGGAAACACCCAGCGTCAGCTGCACATCATGAGAGACTTCAAGACGACGGTTCTCTTGGGCACGCCGTCATATGCGCTCCATCTCGCCGATTCGGCTCCCGGTCTGGGATACGACCTCGAGGCGCTTGATCTGCGAGTGGGGTTGTTCGGCTCGGAGCCGTGGACCAATCAGGTCAGAGACGAGATCGAGCGGCGGATGCATATCTCCGCCGCCGATATCTACGGCGTGTCCGAGGTAATCGGACCGGGCATATCGTACGAGTGCTGGAACAAGGACGGTCTGCACGTCAACGAGGATCACTTCCTGGTTGAGGTCGTGGATCCTCAGACCGGAGAAGTGGTTCCGGACGGCAAAGAAGGCGAGCTAGTCTTCACTTCGCTGACAAAGGAAGCCTTGCCGGTCATCCGCTATCGCACCGGCGACCTTGCCAGCCTCAGCTACAGGCCCTGCGCGTGCGGAAGGGTCTTTGCACGACACAGCAAGGTGTACTCGCGAACCGACGATATGATGGTCATCAGAGGCATCAACGTCTATCCTCAGCAGATCGAAGCGGTGCTGGCCGAGATCGAGAAGATCGAGCCGCACTACCAGATAGTCGTGACGCGCGAAGGCGCTCTCGACCAGTTGGAGATCCAGATCGAGGTGGAACCGGCATTCTTCCCCGATGCCGTCAAGAAGCTCATGGGATTTCAAGAGCACGTGGAAGAGAAGTTGCGCCAGGAACTCGGTATCAGACCGCGGGTTAGACTGGTTGAGCCGCGGACCATACCCCGGATGGCGGGGAAGTCGCAGCGCATGATCGACAGGAGAGGGGTCTGATCCTCTTGAAAAGCAGAATCGGAGGCAAGATATGAGTCTCGAACCCGGCCTCACCGCAAAGGTGAAAGCTGAGGTCACAGCGGACATGACCGCCCTGAGTCAGGGTTCGGGTGCAGTCGAGGGATTGGCCACGCCGGTGATGGTCCGGCTCATGGAAGCGGCGGCTATCAAGGCGCTCGAGGAAGACATGATGCCCGGAATGACGAGTGTCGGCACTCGCATCGAGGTGACGCACGCCGCGCCCACGCCCGTGGGCATGGAGGTCTCGGCCTCCGCTACACTGGTGGAGGTGGAGGGAAGGTTGTTGATCTTTTCGGTCTCGGCGGAGGATGCGAGCGGGCTTATCGGCAAAGGCACGCATCAGAGGGTCATCGTCGACAGGGAAAGATTCGACGATCGCATCAAAGCCCGGTGGACGGTCGGCGCCCAGCCAAGTCAGTAAGGGAAAAGGTTTCTGATACACTGCCGGGACGACTAAGATCTACCGGGTAGTAGCCCGGTCTTCTTCCGGTAAGAGTTCTGGAGGTTACTGTGGAAAACCATGATTATCTATTTACGTCGGAGTCCGTAAGCGAGGGCCATCCGGACAAGATCGCGGACCAGATATCCGACGCGGTTTTGGATGCGGTCCTCAAGGACGATCCTACCGGCCACGTGGCTTGTGAGACTCTTGTCACCACCGGCTTGGTGGTGGTATCGGGAGAGATCAGCACGAGCACCTATATCGATGTGCCCACTCTCGCCCGGAACACCATCGCACGCATCGGCTACGATCGGGCGAAGTATGGCTTCGATGCCGAGACATGCGGCGTCATCACCACCATCCACGAGCAGTCTCCGGACATCAACCAGGGCGTGCAGGCTGCGCTCGAATGCCGCGTCGACCCGGCCGACGGCGACATGTTCGACTGTCAGGGTGCGGGCGACCAGGGAATGATGTTCGGCTACGCCTGTCGCGACACCGACGAACTCATGCCCATGCCGATTCATCTGGCGCATCGGCTTGTGCATCGCATGAGCGAGGTCCGGAAAGCCGATGTGCTCAAGTACCTCCGTCCCGATGGCAAGAGCCAGGTGACGGTGAAGTACTCCGGCGGCAAGCCGGCCTGGATCACCGCTGTCGTGCTCTCCACTCAGCACAAGGACGGCATCGACATTGAGACACTGATGCGGCCCGATCTCATCGAGCACGTCATTCGGCCGGTTCTTCCCGAGGGTCTGTACGATCCCGAGTTCAAGAGCACAAAGCTCTATGTGAACCCCACCGGCAAGTTCGTGATCGGTGGACCAATGGGCGACACCGGTCTTACCGGGCGCAAGATCATCGTCGACACCTACGGCGGCTTTGGCCGTCACGGCGGCGGCGCTTTCTCGGGTAAAGACCCGTCGAAGGTAGACCGCTCCGCCGCCTACGCCGCCCGATATGTGGCCAAGAATGTCGTTGCCGCCGGTCTTGCCGAGCGCTGCGAGGTGCAACTTGCCTATGCCATCGGGGTGGCTCATCCGGTGAGCATCATGGTCGACTGTTTCGGCACCGAGACGATCAGTCCCACCGTCATCACGGAATTGGTGAGCAGCCACTTCGATCTGCGTCCGGCGGCCATCATCAAGGAACTGAAACTGCTGCGCCCTATCTACGAAAAGACCGCGGCTTACGGGCACTTTGGCCGCGAAGACGCCGACTTCACCTGGGAGAAGACCGACAAGGCCGACGCTCTGCGCAAGGCAGCCGGACTCAGCTAGGAGTCGCTCGCAGGAGATACAGGGGGGGACAATCCTATCGTGACGCCGGCTATTTCGACGCAGAGCGGGCGGAAGGTGAGGGTTGTCCCCCTTTTGCGTCTTCACCATCTCGGCGATCGGCGCTTCGACTATCTCGTTCCACCCGAGCTTCAGGACCGGGTCGGATTGGGGTCCATCGTCCGTGCGCCGTTCGGTAATCGGTCGGTACGGGCTGTCGTGGTGGAGATGTGTCCCCCGGAAGATGGTCCAGGTCGCGACGAGCGCGGTGCGCGGCTGGGTGCCGATGAGGTCGAAGCCGCAGAACTTCGCTTCGTGGACGCGGTGGCGGAGGAGAGAGTCCCTCAGGAACTCTTGACCCTTGCGGGGCGGTTGGCCGAGCGATACCTGGCTTCGTACGAGTCGTGCCTGCGGTTGATGGTTCCCCCGGATTCTCGGGGAAAGATGAGCTTCGTACGGACGCGACGGTTGTCCTGGGTCGATCGGCCGGTTGAGGAGCCTGAGACTCAGGCCGGGGGAAAGGCTTCCCGGATCACCGCCAAACAGCAGGCCGTGCTGGACGCCGTGCCCAGCGGAGGCGCGGATGCCGCCGCCCTTTGCGAAGAGGTCGGGGTTGGGCGCGGAGTCCTTCGCACGCTCGTGTCCCGGGGGCTGCTCGTGTTGTGCGAAGCGCCCGCCGAAGTCGCCTCTGTGCGAGGGGCAAACCCCGCGGGTGCTGCGGCTGCCGTGGCCGATGACATGCCCCAGTTGTGGCCCGAGCAAGAAGCCGTCCTCGCGGATTTGGTAGGTGCGTATCGCACGGACGGCCCGGGGTATCGACTGCTTTGGGGGGTGACGGGCAGCGGCAAGACCGAGATATACCTCCGCCTTATCGAGCAAGCGCTTCAGGACGGGGGCGGAGCCATCCTCCTGGTGCCCGAGATAGCGCTCACTCCGCAGATGATCTCTCGAGTCCGCGCTCGCTTCGGCGGTCGAGTGGGCGTACTCCACAGCGGCTTGGCGAAAGGGGAGAGGATTAGGGAATACCGCCGGATCGCGGCTGGACTGGCACCCGTGGTCGTGGGAGCGAGGTCGGCGGTCTTCGCACCCCTTCCTCGATTGCGGCTGATTATCGTGGACGAAGCTCACGACAACTCATACAAGCAAGAGGAAGAACCTCGCTATCACGCGTCCACCGTCGCCCGGATGCGACTCGCGCCTCTCGAAGGTCTGCTTGTGGAGGGAACTGCCACGCCCTCGGTGGAAGGCATGCGGGACTCGTCCTGGCGCCTGCGCCTCACCCGTCGCGCGTTGGGGAGCGAGCCCGCCCTCGAGGTGGTGGACATGCGCAGGCAGAGTTCGGGTGAGCTGCTCGCCCCTATTTCGCGGCAAGCACTGGCCGAGACCTTGAGGCAGGGAGAGCAAGCGATAGTTCTCCTGAACCGCAGGGGTTACGCGGCTCACGTGCATTGCGACACGTGTGGACACGTGATGAAGTGCGCGGACTGCGAGTTGTCGCTCACGTACCACAGCCGTGCCCGTAGGCTGGTGTGCCATCAGTGCGGGCGAACCTATTTCCAGCCGCCTCGCTGTCCGGCCTGCGGCGGGCCGCCGCTTACTCGCGGCGCTCCAGGGACCGAGCGGCTGGACCACGAATTGCGATCGCTCGTCCCTCGTGACCTCGTGTTTCGCATGGATTCCGACATTGTTACCGGCGGCGGCCGAGCCGGCAGCATCCTGGAGGGGTTCGAGCGGGCGCATCCCGGAGTGTTGGTGGGCACCCAGATGGTCGCCAAAGGTCATGATTTTCCGGACGTGACCCTCGTGCTCGTTGCCGACGCCGACACTGGGCTCTACGTCCCCGACTTCCGGGCCGCTGAACGAACCTTCCAGTTGCTCACTCAGGTCGCCGGCCGGGCGGGACGCGCGGATAGGCCCGGCCGGGTGCTCGTGCAAACCTGGAATCCCGATGTGCCCTGTATTAGAATGGCATTGCAGCGGGACGAGCAGGGCTTTTACGCGGAGGAGCTGCGAATCAGGGAACAGCTTGGATACCCGCCCTTCAGAGAGATCATCCGGTTGGTGACCCTGGCTGAAGATGCTGAGCGGGCCAGCGCCGGAGCCCATTACCTCACCGAGCGGTTGGCTCGTGCATTCGCGGCGCACGAGTTGCGTGGTCCGGTTCGGTTGCCTACGGTGAGGGGTAAAGAAAGGTGGCATCTGCTGGTATCCTCGACTGACGGGGAGCGTATGCGGGCCATCGTGGGCGAGGCCCTTTCGCAGTTGGTCGGACCCTACCGGCGTCGGGGAGTGATCCTGCTTGCCGATGTGGATCCGCTCTCCTTTGGGTGAGACTACAAGCACGGACTAGAAGCGACATGGCAAAGCGCAAGGAAACAAAGAACAGCGGGGGCATGCCCCTGGAACAGCTCCGGGTATTCGGTGACCCTACCCTGAAGCAGAAGACCAACGAGGTGACCGAGTTCGATACGCGGTTGCACGCTCTCTCGGAACTCATGTTCGAAGTCATGGAAAGGGAAGGGGGCGTGGGCCTCGCAGCTCCGCAGATTGGGACACTGAGCCGGGTTATGGTCTGGAAGAACCCGGACGACGAGGACACTCCGTACACGTTCGTCAACCCCCGAGTGCTCATCTGTTCCGAGGAGACGTCTACCGACGAGGAAGGCTGTCTCTCCGTTCCCGGGGTGGTCATGCCGGTGACGCGTGCGGAAGAGGTCACCGTGGAGTTCCAGGATCTCGAGGGCGACACCTACGAGGTCCAGTTGACCGGATTCCCCGCGAGGGTGGTCCAGCACGAGATCGACCACCTCGAAGGCTGTCTGATTATCGACCGCACGTCCAAAGAGGAAAGGCGGAGGGTCCTGAAGGAACTGCGCGAGCGTTCCATGGAAACGGGCTCGTGAAATTCGCCTTCGTTGGAACCCCCGATTTCGCGGCTCGGGTGCTGACTCAACTGGACGACATTGGGCGTCGGCCGTGCCTTGTGGTCTCCCAACCCGACCGACCCAAAGGCCGAGGTCGGAAGACATGTCCGCCCGAGGCAATCGAAGCAGCGCAGAAACTGGGCATCGCTCACGTCCAGGTTGACGACATCAACTCCTCCGATTCCGTGGCTTACATCGCCGGCACCGGCGCAACAGCCCTGGTTGTAGCCGCCTTCGGCCAGGTCTTCGGACCGTCCCTCCTGGAGAGATTCATCTGTTTGAATGTGCACGGGTCACTGTTGCCCGAATATCGTGGTGCGGCGCCCATCGAACGCGCCCTTGCTGCCGGCGAGTCGGTTACCGGCGTGAGCATCATGCGCATGGCGGAGGGACTGGATGAGGGTCCCTGGGCCCTTCGGAGCACTTTGTCCATCGGCCTACGGGACGACGCAGGCTCTGTGGCCCGTGCCCTGGCGGTCCTCGGTGCGAACGGGGTGGATCAAGTGCTGACAGGCTTGCGCGATGGAAACGTCGCCTGGACGGAGCAGACAGAGGGCGCGACCTACGCCGCCAAGCTCGGCGCGAGTGACGCGATACTCGATGCCTCCAGGGACGCCAAGACTCTACACGATCAGGTCCGGTCAATGAGCCCCGGGATCGGAACAAGGGCGGCCAGCGGCGGTCTCGGTCTCAAGATATGGCGGACCTGGCCCTTTGGTATGTCCGGTCTCGCGCCCATCCCAGCAATCGCCCGAGGCGTGGACGGCCGATCTGGAAGGTTGGCGGTTGATGAAGGGCGCCTCTTTATCGGATGCGGGGCCGGGGTGCTCGAAGTCCTTCTCCTGCAACCGGCGGGCAAAGGCAAGATGGCAGCCGCGGACTTCTTGCGCGGATATGCGGTTCGGCTCGCCGAGACCTTGGATGACGTGATTCCCAGCGCTTCTGGACCCCTATCTGCGAAGGACTAGGAGGACACATGCCCATCCCAGCCGAGACCTATGGAGAAGTACATCTTCTACCGTCCATCCTCTCCGCCGATTTTTCCCGCCTTGGGGAGCAGGTGGCGCTGGTCATGGACGCCGGGGTAAGCATCATCCACGTGGACATCATGGACGGGCATTTCGTACCCAACCTCACGATTGGTCCGGCGGTATTGCAGTCGCTCGCCCCGATGGTCCACGGTCGTGGCGGTCTATTCTCTGTGCACCTGATGATCGAGAATCCGGAAACCTACCTGGACGCCTTCGTGGGCGCCGGCGCGGACGCGATCAGCGTCCACGTGGAAGTCTGCCCTCATCTTTATCACACGATTTCCGCCATCAAGGCTTTGGGCGCCGGGGCAGGCGTCGCCATCAACCCGGGGACCCCGGTCTCGACTGTGCGCGAAGTGGAGGGGCTCGCGGATTTCTTCCTTGTCATGACGGTCAACCCGGGTTTTGGGGGACAGAAGATGATCGAGCCGGCTCTCGACAAGGTCAGCCGGTTGCGGGAGTCGTTGCCTCCGGGCGTGGCCATCGAGGTCGACGGGGGTGTTCAGAAACAGAATATCCGCAGGGTAGTAGATGTCGGAGCCAACTGGGTGGTGGCCGGCTCGGCGGTATTCGGGGCCGTCCATCCGGGGGAGGAAGCGCGGAAACTGCAGACGCTGATGCTCTCTTGAAAGCGGTGCGTACCCTGGTAGCCGACGCTGCCCTGTGGTAGATTTCGCGCTGCAGTAAGTGAAGTGAAGCCAAATATGGTCTTCGGGGTCGGGTGAGATTCCCTACCGGCGGTGACAGCCCGCGAGCCTTTCGAGGCAGACCAGGTGTGATTCCTGGGCCGACAGTCAAAGTCTGGAAGAGAGAAGACCGGGGCGGTGATGCGCTCCGTCGACCCCTGGGCCAGATGCCAAGGGGTTTTTCTATTGCCTCTGGACGAATTTGATCGGAATTATCTGGAACGGGCCCTCGAGCTAGCGGAGTCGGGCAGGGGTGTGACCGCCCCCAACCCGATCGTTGGCGCGGTCATCGTATCCGAGGGCAGGATAATCGGCGAGGGCTATCACACGGGCCCCGGCCGCGATCATGCCGAGATCGCAGCCATTAAGGACGTCGTTCGGGCGTTCCGCGCCCGCCCAGACGGTGGGGGCGACCATGTACGTCACCCTCGAGCCGTGCTGCGTCTACGGCAGGACCCCACCCTGCGTTCCCGCTTTGCTTTCGGCGGGGTTCGCGCGCGTGGTTGTGGGGGCCGTCGACCCTTCGGAGCCGGTCAACGGCAGAGGGATCCAGCAACTGCGGGACGCAGGAATCCAGGTGGACTTGGCCGAGGGCGAACTGTCGCTTCGGTGCAAGCGTCAGAACGATGGCTTTCGAAAGGTCAGCGTCACCGGGCTTCCCTTCGTTATCTACAAGTACGCCATGACCCTTGACGGTCGGACTGCAAGCGACACCGGCGATTCGAAATGGATCTCCGGCACAGAGAGCAGGCTGGCAGTCCATCGTATGCGGTCCTGGGTGGATGCGATCGTGGTGGGCGGCGGCACGCTTCGAGCAGACGACCCCACGCTCACCGCTCGCGAGGTCGAGTGTCGCCGGCAGCCGTTGCGCGTCGTGGTCGATACGGACCTTGGTGTCGAGCCTGACGCCGCGCTCGTGCGTACTATCGGGCAAGGTCCGGTGCTGATGGTCTGCAGCGACCGGGTGGCGGAACGCAGGCGGGCCCAGGTCCGGTCTTGGGGACTGGAAGTCGCGACGCTGCCCGGCGGCCGTCCCCAGCCCACCGCTGTTGCCCGTCTGCTGGCGCAGAGGGGCGTGCAGAATGTTCTGCTCGAGGGCGGAGCCACGTTGGCCGGCGCGTGGTGGTCGGCGGGGCTTATCGACAGGGTGGTTGCGTACGTCTCGCCACGGCTGCTCTCGGGAGAGGTCCTGCGCTCGCCGTTGCGGGGCCTGGGAAGCGAGACCGTCGCAGCCGGAGTGCAATTGCTCGAGACCGAGGTTCTCACGCTGGGCCCCGACGTGTGCATCTCAGGCTTTCTGAGGGAGGCCATCTGATGTTCACGGGATTGGTCGAAGAGGTCGGTGTGGTGAGACGGCTCGAACACCGGGGCGAGGGAGGCCGCTTGAGCGTTGCCGCCAGGAAGGTCCTCGAAGGTACCCAGGTGGGCGACTCCATCTGCGTGAACGGGGCTTGTCTCACGGTAGTCGAGATGGGTGGACAGGGGTTCGTGGTCGACTGTATGCCCGAGACGCTGTCCCACACCACGTTGGGCAAGGCCTCCGCGGGTGACCGGGTCAATCTGGAGCGTTCACTTGTCCTGGGGGGACGGCTGGGAGGACATCTGGTGCTCGGGCACGTGGATGCCGTAGCTGGGGTGCTGGCGGTGATCCGCGAGGGGATCGCGTGGCGGGTACGGATGTCGCTTCCCCAGGAAGTGGAAGGCTGTGTCGCGGCAAAGGGCTCCATCGCGATCGACGGCATCTCGCTGACCGTGATCGGGGTGGATGCAGAGACGTTCGAAGTCGGGATCATTCCCCATACCCTGTCTGAGACTACCCTCCGTGACGTCAAGCCCGGGGCGTCGGTGAACGTGGAGGCCGACGTTCTTGCTCGATACGTCCTTCGTACGCTGCAAGTTCTGGGTAAGGATGGCGGCGCTGGTCGTCTCGGCGCGAAGATGTCGTCGCGAGGAGGGCTGTCGGAGACCCTGCTCCGCGATCAAGGGTTCATTTGAAACAGGACGATGTCTGGTCTGGTCGTGCGTTGCGGCCGGTCCGATACGCCCAGGAGGTCGATGGATGAGAGAACAGAGCGCACATTTTGCCTCGATCGAAGAGGCGCTGGAGGAGATCAAGGCCGGCCGCATGGTAGTGGTCTGCGACGACGAAGATCGGGAGAACGAGGGCGACCTGACCATGGCGGCCCAGTTCGTTACGGCGGAGGCCATCAACTTCATGGCGCTCTACGGTCGGGGCTTGATATGCCTCTCGATGACGCCGGAACGTGCGGACATCTTGGGCCTTCAGCCCATGACACGCAACAACCAGTCTCGCTTCGGAACGGCCTTCACTGCGTCTATCGAGGCGCGCGAGGGCGTTACCACAGGCATCTCGGCTGCGGACAGGGCTCACACGATCCAGGTCGCCATAGACCCACGCAGTCGCCCAGAAGACCTGGTGCAGCCGGGCCACGTCTTTCCTCTCATAGCAAAGGCGGGCGGCGTCCTCAGCCGGTCGGGGCAGACGGAAGCGGGCGTGGACCTTGCCCGGCTGGCCGGTTTGATACCCGCCGGCGTGATCTGCGAGGTGATGAACGACGACGGCACCATGGCCCGCGTCCCAGATCTCGTCCCGTATTGCGCGAAACACGGTTTGAAGATGATCACCGTGGCGGACCTCATCCGCTACAGGAGCCGAACCGAGAAGCTGGTCCGTCGGGTGGCGGTTGTGAACATGCCCACGAAAGTGGGCGATTTCACGGCCTACGGTTACGAGAGTCTTCTCGACGGGGAGCAGCATCTCGCCTTGGTCAAAGGAGACGTGGACGGTCAGAAGGATGTTTTGGTGCGGGTGCACTCGGAGTGCCTCACCGGTGACGTGTTCCATTCCATGCGGTGTGATTGCGGCGATCAGTTGCAGGCCGCCCTCGAAAGGATCGAGGCCGAGGGTAGGGGCGTGCTTCTCTACATGGCCCAAGAGGGCCGAGGAATAGGTCTGCTCAACAAGCTCCGCGCTTATGAACTGCAGGAGAGGGGCTGGGACACGGTCGAAGCCAACGTCGAACTGGGGTTCGCACCCGACCTGCGCGATTATGGCATCGGCGCCCAGATACTGGCCGACCTTGGTCTCACGACCATCCGGATCATGACCAACAATCCCAGAAAGCTGGTAGGTCTCGAGGGCTACGGTCTGACCATCACCGAGCGAGTGCCGCTGGAGACCAAACCCACGGATCAGAACCTCCGCTACCTCCAGGTGAAGAAGTCGAAGATGGGGCACATCCTCCATCATCAGGGCCTGCAATTCGACGACGACGAAGAAGAAAAGGACGGCGAAGATGATTGAGACGGGCAAAGTGTATGAAGGATATCTGCAGGGTGAAGGTCTTCGCTTCGGGCTGGTGGTCAGCCGCTTCAACGAGTTCATAGGCGGCAAGCTGCTCAGCGGCGCGATCGACAGTCTTACCAGACACGGCGTTCTCCCCGCGGACATCGAGGTGGCGTGGGTGCCGGGCGCCATGGAGATCCCACTGGCGGCGAAACGCATGGGCGGATCCGGCAAGTACGACGGCATCGTGTGTCTGGGCGCGGTAATCCGCGGCTCCACGCCGCACTTCGACTACGTTGCTGCTGAGGTGGCCAAAGGGGTCGCGAGCCTCCAATTGCAGACCGGCGTACCCATGTCGTTCGGGGTGTTGACCACCGACACAATCGAGCAGGCCATAGAGCGAGCGGGGACGAAGGCCGGCAACAAGGGCTGGGATTCAGCTCTAGCGGCGTTGGAGATGGTCAATCTCCTCCGGAACCTGCCGGAATAGACGCCCGTCCCGGAGCGGGCGTCACGGAAATAGCGAGCGGGCGCCCGCAACCGGGCGCGGCGTCCACCAGGTTCCTAGGCGACCTTCTCCACTTTGTGAGCCTTGAGGCACTTGGCGCATACGAAAGCGCGGGTGGGTTTGCCGTCGAGCTTGATGCGAATCTTCTGCACGTTGGGGTCCCAGCGGCGGGGCGTGGCGCGCATGGAGTGGCTTCTGTTATTGCCGAAACTGGGCTTCTTGCCGCAGATTACACAAATCTTGGACATCTCGTCGCTCTTCCTGTCTCTGGTCGCTCGCTACAAGAGTGCAATAGTATGCCGCAGCCGCGCACACTCTGACAAGGGCAGCGTGCCGACATCGACCGGCGGACTTCCCGAGATGCCGCCTGAACCTGGTGCCTTGACCGTTCCAGCCCGCCGGGTGCGGTAGGATAGAATACTGGAGAAGGCGTCACGCGAGTCGGGAAGGGAGACGGCTATCTTTACGAAAGACATGTCCATCCTGGAGGCGATCCAGGCCGACCCGCGGGCGCGTGAGGTGTTCGTGGCTTTCGGCATGGGCTGTACAGGCTGCATGGGCGTATCCATGGAATCCATCGAGGACGGCGCGAAAATGCACGGGATAGACCCGAAGATCATCCTGGCCGATCTTAACAAGCTCGTTAAGTTGGAATCCGCGCAGGGCGAGTGAGTGCCCGCATGCGTCCGACGATGGTGACAACATGACTGAGGTGGGGGCGGGCCAGGCAGTCGAGGGGCGCCTGATGATAACGGACAGGGCTATCGGCGACATCGTCGGATGGACTGTCCTGGAATGTTACGGCGTAGTGGGGATGGCCTCGCCAAGCCTGCGTCAGGGCGTGGCTTCGCTGCTCTCCCGAGACAGGCTTCATCAGGGCATCAGGATCGAGCAAGCGGGCGATCAGTTGAAGATCAAGCTCTACATCATCGTTGAGTACGGGCTAAACGTGGCCGAGGTCGCCGGAAACGTCCGCTCTCAAGTCGCATACAACGTGGAGAGGATGACCGGCCAGCCTGTTTCGGCCCTGCAAATATATGTGCAGGGGGTCAGGGTCGGTGAATAGTGCCGGAGTGGCGCTGACCGTTTCGGAAGCCCGCAAGCTTCTCGCGGCTGGGTCCCGGGCTCTCGAGGCCAGGAAGCAAGAGATCAACGATCTCAACGTCTATCCCGTCCCCGACGGAGACACGGGTACCAATCTCTCTCTGACCGTGCGCGGCATTGTCGACTCGCTGGCGAAGCTGCCGGAAGGTCTCTCCACTGCGGAGTTGTGCACTGCCATTTCCCAGGCCGCGCTCATGGGCGCGAGGGGTAATAGCGGCGTCATTCTCTCTCAGATCATTCGTGGGGCCATGGAGGTCTTGGCCCACTCAGAAGCGGTGGATTCCCGGACGCTTTCCGGGGCGCTCCGCCACGCGACAGACACGGCCTATCGAGCGGTGCGGAAGCCGGTCGAAGGCACCATGCTCACGGTGCTCAGGGAGATGGCGGAGGCTGCGGCTGAAGCCGAGAACGCACCGCAGATGCGTGTGCTCATGGAGCAAGTGGTTGGCGCGGGATGGCAAAGCGTGCAGAGAACTCCAAGCCTGCTCAAGGTGTTGGCGGATGCCGGAGTGGTGGACGCGGGCGGATACGGGCTGGTTGTCCTCATCGAGGGGGCAGCTCGAGGCGGCGACGCCTGGGAAACCCCCATCAGCACTCATTTCGAGCAGGTATCTCCCGCGGATCGTGCGCTCCTGTTCGAGGCCGAAGATGAAGAGAGTCAATACACCTACTGCACGAGTTTCCTCGTGAGCGGACACGACTTGGACAGGGTGTCTCTCGAGCTCCGCCTCGGTTCATTGGGCGACAGCCTTCTTGTGGTGGGCGACTCGGATCAGATCAAAGTCCACGTACATACCGACGAACCGGGAGAGGCCTTGGCCTTGGGCACCTCCGTCGGGGTGCTCACCGGTATAGAGATAGACAATATGCACGAACAGACCGCCGCGCGCAGCCGGCGCCTGGCTGAAGGCGCAGGCGCGGCCCCGGCTCTCCGCCCCGCTGCGCCCGCTGGTCCGGTTGCGACCTCCGCCGATATCGGGCTCACCCAACTGGTGGCCGTGGTCGCGGGCGAAGGCAACAAGGAACTCTTCCGCAATCTTGGGGTGGACTTCATCGTCGACGGAGGGCAATCGATGAACCCCTCAGCGCAAGACATTGTGAGCGCTATCGAGAAGGCGGAGGCCTCTTCCGTCATTATCCTTCCCAACAACGGCAACGTCATCATGACGGCCGAGCAAACCGTCAAGCTCACCAACAGGCATGTCTTCGTCGTCCCCAGCCGATCTGTTCAGGCGGGTCTTTCGGCGGCGGTCGCCTACGACAGGAGGAATCCAGGCGAGGAGAACGCCCGGGATATGAAGGCTGCTCTCGAGAGCGTAGTCACCGGAGAGATCACGAGGGCTGTGCGCGACTCTCTCGTTGATGGGTTCGAGATCAAGGCGCGGGATTTCATCGGCCTCGTGGACGAGAGGGTGGTCGCCGCCTCCGCTGATATAGACCTGGTGGTCCGCGAAGTGGTGGGACATCTCCTCCAGGGGGGCCGCCAGGTGCTCACCGCGCTGGTAGGCGTGGGCGACGACGGACCCCTGGCGGTTGCCGCTCTCGAGGCAGCCCGGGGCGCTCATCCGGACGTAGAGATCGACATGCATCAAGGGGGACAGCCGTTCTATCCTTTGCTGCTTTCCGCTGAGTGAGAGCGGGCGTCGGTATCAGTAGAGGGGGGCGGAGCGCGAAATGATCATCGACCGCAGCACCACCGCGATCGTCGTCGACTCTACCGCCGATCTACCCGATTATCTCTCCCGGGACCCAAACATCACCATGGTGCCGCTTACCGTCTATTTCGGTGACGAACACTTTCTCGATTGGGTGGAGCTCAAACCCGCGAAGTTCTACGCGCGGCTCAAAGTGGCACCGCAACTTCCCCGGACATCCCAGCCCTCGGCGGGGGCGTTTCTGGAGGTCTACAAGCATCTCCGCCAAAGGTATGAACGGGTTTATTCGGTACATCTGAGCGGCAAGTTCAGCGGTACGGTCGCCAGCGCCGAGGTCGCAGCCAGCCAGATAGACGGCGTGAAGGTAGTGGATTCGGAGCTTGCCACAGGCGGTATCGCGCTCTTCATCGATCGGATCATCGAGCGCCTGAATCGCGGTACTCCGGAGAAAGAGTTCGAAGCATATCTCGAGAAGTTCGTGGCGGAGAAGATCTTCTATTTTCTCCCCACAACGTTGGACCAGCTTTACAAGGGCGGCCGCATTGGCCGCGCGTCGCATCTCGTCGGCACCATTCTCAACATCAAACCGGTGTTGATAATCGACGGCGGGGTCATCGATGTTTACAAGAAGGTGCGTGGCGTCCGCCAGGCGCTCGAGACCATGCGCGACGGTCTGGTGGTCAACACGAGACCTGGGCTCACCACGTACGTCAGTTTGTCGCACGCGCTCAATCTACCCGTGGTCGAACAACTGCGAGACCTCGTTCTGGGGGTTACCGACCGCAATATCCAGATCAGGCTCGTGAGCATCGTAGGGTCGGTCATCGGTACCTACGTGGGCGCAGGCGCGGTCGCGCTCTCATTCATTCAAGAATGAGCAGCGTCGGGGGTGGCATCCACTACCCCTTGGGACGCGGCCCCGCGGTCCCCACTGAGCTACTGGAGCTCCCGGCGACCTCCAAAGTCTCCATCGACCCGCGATGTCTCGATGGCGGCTTGAACGGGCTGCGCGGTGTAGGGAAGACCACACTACGCAGATTGCAGGGGCTTGGACTGCTGACGATCCGGGACCTGCTTTTGCACCTGCCATTCAGGCACGAGTCTCCCTCAGAGATCTGTGGCATCGCCGCCCTGTCGATGGGGGAGGAAGTCGTTCTTCGGGCCCGAGTGGTCTCTGTTGCGGCCAGCGAGACGATGAGGCGCCGCGTAAAAGTGCTCGAAGCCCTCGTCTCCGACGACAGCGGGAGTGTGCTCGCCGTCTGGTACAACCAATCGTATCTCGAGGCCGCCTTCCGGGACCGTCCCGAGGTGCTGATCAAGGGAACGCTGATGCGTCAGCGCGGGGCGTCTTGCTTCTTGGTCAAACGTCACGAGATCCTCGCCGATTCGGGCGAGAGCCTTCATATCCTGGGGCTGGTGCCGGTATACCCGAGCACGGCCGACCTGAGTGTGCGCACACTGCGGAACCTGATACACGAGGCGGCTCCTTTTGCCAGGCATCTCATCGACCCCTTACCGGCCCGCATGCTGGGCGAGCGCCGTTATCCGGGAAGGGGAGAGGCCGTTCTGTCGTTGCACTTTCCTGAAACGCAGCGTGAGGCTCGCCAGGCTCGGGACAGGCTCGCCTTCGAGGAGCTCCTCTTGCTTCAGACGGCTATCATCCGCCGCCGGCAGAGGCAGGACTCGGCTCGCGCCGCGCGACCCCTCACGCACTCCGGAGGGCTTTCCCAGGCGTATGTGGACGCGCTTCCCTATGAGCCCACACGCGCTCAGAAGCGGGTGATAGGGGAGATAGAGGCCGACCTGGCCCGCTCGGTGCCCATGCGGCGGCTGCTGCACGGTGATGTGGGCTCGGGCAAGACCATGGTGGCGACGTACAGCATGCTCCGCGCGATCGAACAGGGTAGCCAGGCGGTGCTCATGGCTCCCACTGAGGTGTTGGCCGACCAGCACTATTTGGAACTCGCCCGGAGGTTGTCTCCGCTGGGCGTAGACGTCCGTCTGCTCAAGGGCAGCCAGCCTGTCGGAGAAAAGCGAACCGTTCTTGAAGCTGTCGCCACCGGCAAGGCGGATCTCGTGGTGGGCACCCATGCCCTCATCCAAGAAGGGGTCAGCTTCCACGACCTGCGTGTCGCCGTGGTGGACGAACAGCACCGCTTCGGCGTGAGACAGCGCGACGCCATGCTCGCAGCGGATGCCCGCGGAACGTGGCCTCACTCTCTCCACATGTCTGCAACTCCGATCCCACGGACGCTCAGCCTAACGCTGTACGGTGACCTCGACGTCAGCACTCTCGACGAGATGCCGGCCGGTAGAACCCCAGTGACCACCCGGTTGGTGTTTTCTGGGTCGGAGGAGAAAATGTGGGCGTTCGTGCGGCAGCAGTTGGACCAAGGCAGACAGGCCTACGTCGTGTGTCCGCTTATCGAGGAGAGCGAAACCTTGGAGGCGGCATCGGCGCGCCAGACCTACGACGTTCTCGTGCAAGGAGAGCTGGCAGGGTACCGGCTGAGGCTACTCCACGGCGGTCTTCGCCCGGCGGAGAAGTCGGACGCGATGGCCGAATACGTTTCCGGCAATGCCAGTGTTCTAGTGAGCACCACGGTGATCGAGGTCGGTGTCGACGTCCCCAATGCCAGCGTCATGGTGATCATGGGGGCTCGTCGGTTCGGTCTGTCTCAGTTACATCAGCTTCGTGGACGAGTGGGTCGAGGCGGGGGAGAGGCTTACTGTTTTCTCTTGGTCGACACTGAGGACGAAGCGGCTCTGGAGAGGATGGCTCTTTTCGCCCGTACCAACGATGGCTTCGCGTTAGCGGAGGCCGATCTCGCCGCGCGGGGAGAGGGACAACTCTTCGGGGAGCGCCAATCCGGGTTGGGGGACCTGCAGGTGGCTTCGCTGTTGCGCGACCGGCGCCTTCTGGAGGAGGCTCGTTCGGTCGCGGTCGACGTTCTGGCAAGGACTCAGGAGGAACGGGGATTCTCCCAGTATCGGTTGCTTCTGGAAGCGGCCGACGAGCGCTTTGGAGACAAGGTGGACTGGGTTGACCGGGTATGAGGCCGGCGGGCACTGGAAAGACAGTCCCAGGGAAGGTCCGCATAGTCGCGGGCTCTCGGCGGGGCCACCGTCTGAAGGTGCCGGCGGTCGGCGGTGTGAGACCCACAGGCGAAAGGGTGCGCGAAGCGATATTCGACGTTCTCGGCCCGATCGAAAGCCTCCGGGTGCTCGATCTGTTTGCCGGAACGGGAGCCATGGGCTTGGAGGCGTTGTCACGCGGGGCCGCCCACTGTGTGTTCGTGGAGAGCGATAGGGCCGTGGTCTCGACGCTGCATACAAATATCCAAGCGCTTGGTTTTGAATCCGTCTCTAGGGTGGTGGCGTTGGATTATCTCGCGGCCGCGTCACGGCTCGCGAGCGACCCGACTCCCTTTGATTTGCTCTTTCTAGACCCTCCCTATAGAATGCTTCCGGAAGTTGAAGCAAGGCTGGAGCCCTTGTTGCCGGGGCTGCTCGGAGAGGATGGCGTCGTAGTCATCGAAGGTCCAAGAGCGGTCGGCGCGCACTTTTCGCGAGACCCCGTGTTCGACCGCACGTACGGGGATACCAGGGTGATCATGATAAGCACGAGGAGGAACGACCGGTGAATGTCGCACTCTGTCCGGGCACGTATGACCCGGTCACGGTCGGTCACCTGGACGTGATAACACGGGTCTCGGCTATGTTCGATGAGGTGGTCGTCGCCGTGGTCGACGACTCGTTCCGCAAGTCGGTGCTCTTCTCGGCCGAGGAGCGTCTGCACTTTTTGGAGGTTTCCACGGAGCACTTGTCGAACGTCTCGGTCGTCGTCATGCGAGGCCTGGTCGTGACGCTGGCGCGAGAAGTCGGAGCCCACGTTCTCGTGAAGGGGCTTCGAGCGGTCACCGATTTCGAATACGAGTTCCAGATGGCTCAACTCAACCGCAAGCTGGACCCAGACCTAGAGACGATGTACCTTATGGCCTCAGCCGAGTATTCGTTCCTCAGTTCCAGCGGGGTCAAGGAGATTGCCAAGTACGGCGGCTGCGTAAGCGACCTCGTACCGGATATCGTGGCGGGTCGTTTCGCCGAAATGTTTCAATCCGCGGAGGCTTGAATATGGATGTCCTCATTTTGATCGACAAGCTTGACGATCTTGTTCACAGCGCAAGTACGTTCCCAATGACCGACAAAGTCATGATCGATCGAGACGAGATCTATGACCTGCTCGATCAGATGAGGGCGACTATCCCCGAAGAGATCAAGCAGGCTCGATGGATCGTCAAGGAACGCCAGGAGATGCTGCAGGAGGCCAAAGAGGAGTCTGAGCGCATTCTCGCTGAGGCACGCGACGAGGCCCAACGGCTGGCCAGCGAACAGGAAGTGGTCAAGCGGGCCCAGCGCCAGTCTGAGGACATCATCCGCGAGGCGGAGGCGAGAGAGCGCGAGATTCGTCTTGGCGCGGAAGACTACGCCGACGAGATTCTCAAGACCCTGGAGATGAACCTGGACAAGTTTCTGGCCGCCGTGCAACGGGGCCGGGAGCGTCTACAGGCGGGCAAGCCGGGGGAAGCGATCTGACGGTGCGTCTGCTGTCCCGGTGATGTACCGGCCCTTCTCCAGGGGGCTGCCCACCGGTTCGATGATGGTCTGCGTCGTCTAATCCTTGTCATCATGGATAGCTCTGTCACATACGTCGATCTGAAAGATCTCGCGCTGCGGGGCGGCGAGCGGTACGAACGGACGTTTCGGATGGAGATGGCCCCCATCGTTCTCGCCGGCCAGACCTATCAAGTGCTCATCCCTGCCGGAGTCACGCTTGTCGTGGATCGGGTCGCGGGGGGCTTCCTGGTTGAGGTGTCGCTGCTGGCCTCGTTGTATGGACCGTGCGATCGCTGCCTCCGCGAGGCGGCGTTGAAGATCGAGGCCAAACAACAAGAGTTCGTGCCCACTTCCAGGGAGGGATGGGACGAAGCGGATCTCAGCCCCTTTATCGAGGATTTCATCGTGGACTTGGGCAGTTTGGCGCGAGAAGCCACCGTCCTTGCTCTGCCGTGCCAGATCGTATGTTCGGCCGAATGCCCCGGACTCTGCCCTATTTGCGGGCATGACCTCCACGCGGGCCCCTGTGGATGCCTCGGGAAGGAAGTGGACGAGCGCTGGCTGGCGCTGAAGGATGTCCACCTGGAAGAGTAGCTGCGAACACGGTTGCGCGGTATCAAGGGGTGTATCTTTGGGGGGCCATCGACACCGCCGGACTTGAAATATCCATCCCGATGGGGTACAAACTCACGGTTTCCCCATTGGTCGAGAAAGAGGCAGGCAATGGCTGTTCCCAAGAGAAAGACTTCCCGGGCTCGTCGTGACGCCCGTCGCGCGACGCACGCCGCCACGGCTCCCACAGTGGTGGACTGCCCGCATTGCCACAGCCCGCGGTTGCCGCACCGAGTGTGCCCCAACTGTGGCATGTACAATGGTCGTCAGGTAGTCGCTGTAGAGGAGTAACGTCCCGGCAGTCCGTCGATGATTCACAGGAGCCGAGGGTAAATGCATATCATCGTGCAAGAGGGTGAGGCTTCAATCAGTCTGGTAACGCCTGTTCAGGCGCCGGACGATAGTCTGCGCACGACGACCATCACCAACTTGGTCGGTCCCGTGAAGGTGTATTACCGCGACTTCGAGGTGGTGCACGTGGAGGCCCGCGATGGGGCCCTGGAGCTTCTGCCCAACGCCGTCGGAGCGATCAGCTGGCTGCAAAAAGGCCGCCGCTACCAGCTGAAGCACGGCGATTGATCCGCGCCTAGACTCTGCGATAATGCAACTTCGTAAAGGTGATGCGAATAGCGGCATTGCGGCGCACCACATTCGTCTTCTTCTTGTGAACGTCGCCGTTCTGGCGGCGTTCTCTGTTTTTGCAGGTTCACAAGGCCTGCAGTCGAGCACGCAACACAGGAACGCCTAGGCGAGGGAGGATTCATGGCTCTGGTAGATCCAGCCAAGATCAGAAACGTCGCGGTCGTAGGACACCGCGGAGCGGGCAAGACTTCACTCGTGGAGGCGCTGCTGTTCACGGCGGGAGCCAAGAACCGTCTCGGCGCGGTGAACGACGGGACTACCGCCATGGACTACGACGAAGACGAGATCAAGCGGCAGATGACTATTTCGGCGGGTCTCGCGCATGTCGACTGGGCCGGGCAGAAGATCAATCTCATCGACACACCGGGCGAGGCCTCATTCATCAATGAAGCCCTTGGCACCCTCAGTGTCGTCGAGGGCATCGTCATGGTCGTGAACGCCGTCACCAAGGTGGAAGTCCAGACGGAGCGCATCTGGAAGCGGGCGGCCGAGATGGGCGTGTCGCGAGTGGTGGCGCTCAACATGATGGACCGGGAACGGGCGTTTTTCGGCGAGGCCTTGAGCGCCTTGCAGGCCCGCTTTGGTGACGAGATCGTCGCTCTCGGCCTTCCCATCGGCGAAGAGGCGGACTTCAAGGGAGTCGTCGATCTTCTGAAGATGAAGGCTTATACGTACTCCGGGGCCGCACCCAAAGCCACCGAAGCGGCCATTCCCGACGACATGCAGGATGCAGCCCAGGAAGCCCGCGACAAGCTCGTGGATAGGGTCGCTGAAGCCGACGATGCCCTGCTGGAGAAATATCTCGAGGGAGCAGAACTCACCCAGGAAGAAGTTGCATCCGCCCTTTGGGCTGCCGTGGCGTCGGGATCGGTGAGCCCGGTGGTCCCCGTTGCCGGCTCGAAGAACATCGGAGCCGACCGTCTCCTGGATGCGATCCTCACCATCCCGTCCCCGGTCTCGCGTGGGCCGCGCAAAGCCCTCAGCGGCGTCGACGGCACCGACGAGGTTGAACTGCAGCCTGCTACCTCCGGTTCCCCAGTATTGTTCGTCTTCAAGACCATCTACGACCAGTTCTCAGGCCGGGTCAACCTGGCCAAGATATTCTCGGGCAAGATCGCGACCGACACCCAGCTTCTCAATGCGCGTACCAACGAAAAAGAACGGACCGGCAACATTCTTCTCATGACCGGCAAGGAGACCAAAGCCGTCGATGAAGCGGGCGCCGGTGACATCGTCGCTCTTGCCAAGCTCAAGGAGACCGGCACTGGAGACACGCTGTCCGACGCCGCACATCCCGTTCATCTTCCTCGATACGAGTTTCCACCACCGGCCATCTCGTTCGCCATCACCCCCAAGAACCGGGGTGAAGACGAGAAGGTCTCCAATGGTCTGAGGCGCCTGGGTGAGGAAGACCCGGCAATGGAACTGCGCTTCGACTCTCAGACTCACGAGATGCTCATTTCAGGCACCAGCCAGGTGCACGTGGAGGTTATCCTCGACAAACTCAAGCGCCGCTTCGGGGTCGAGGTCGACCTTCACCCGCCGCAGGTGCCCTATCGCGAAACGATCCGCAAGAAGGCCAACGCGCAAGGCCGGCACAAGAAACAGACTGGAGGCCGCGGACAGTTCGGCGATTGCTGGATAGAGGTCGAACCTCTCGGTCGAGGCGAGGGCTACCAGTTTGAGGATGCCATCTTCGGCGGTTCCATCCCTCGGAACTTCATCCCCGCGGTGGAGAAGGGCGTTGTGGAGGCGATGGAGCATGGTGTCATCGCGGGGTATCCGGTGGTCGACGTCAAGGTGAAGCTCTACGACGGGTCGTACCACGCGGTCGACTCATCGGAACTCGCGTTCAAGCTGGCTGGAGGTTTGGCCTGGAACAAGGCCATGGAGAACGCGATGCCGGTGCTGCTTGAGCCGGTCATGAACGTCGAGGTGGTAGCGCCCGAGGAGAACATGGGGGACATCATGGGCGACCTTTCCAGCCGACGCGGCCGGCCGCAAGGCAGTGAGACGGTGGGCGAGATGCACATGATCCGAGCCTCGGTGCCGTTGGCGGAGATGCTCACTTACGCGCCCCAACTTCGGTCGATGACGGCCGGGCGGGGCTCGTTCACTCTCGAGTTCGATCACTACGAGGAAGTTCCGTCGCACTTGGTCGACAAGATCGTCGCCGATGTGAAGGCGAGGAAAGCGGCCGAGTAATCTGATGGGCGGGGGAAGAGCCTCCGCCCGAGTTCAAGGAGATGCTGGTGAAAGCACCGGCGGCCCTTCGGGACCGCCGGTGCTTCGTTTCTTGCCATCTTTTGGCAGCGGCGCTAAAGAAAAGCGTCCGTACCTCCGATTAAGGCATGGCAGGTGGTGTGCAAGAAACGTTGTATTATGAATCTGATGCAATTGATGTCATCGGTGGAGGAGAGTTGGACGACTCGAGACCACGGCGAGTGAGTGACATGCTGCGGGACGGTTTCGACAACTTCTCCCGCTCGCAGAAAGCCGTCGCCCGGTACATAATCGATCACCTCGAAGAGGTCGGCTATCTGAGCGCCGAGGAACTGGGCCAAAAGGGTAACACCTCCAGTTCGACGGTAGTTCGTTTCGCCCAATCTCTCGGCTTCGGCGGATACCCCGAGTTGCAGAGAGCCGCCCGGGACGAGTACCGTCTGGGAGCCACGCAGAGACCGGCCATCCACGACGATCAACTTGGATTCGTCATCGAAGAGGACGTACTCACGCGATCCCTCAAGACCGACGCCTTGAGCCTCGAGGAGACGATCAACAAGAACACCCTGGAGCGTTTCAACAAGGCAGTCATTGCGATCGAGAGCGCTCGGCAGGTGCTTGTGGTGGGGATGCATGAGGCGGCGGTGGTGGCGGAGCACGCTTCGTACGTCCTGGAACTGCTGGGGATCCCTTGTCTAGCGGTGACTGGTAGCACCGAGTCGAACGTCGCCCGCATGACGCGTTTGGGCGAGGGCGACGTACTTTTGGCCGTTGGTTTTCGCAGGGCGCATTCAGTTACCATCTCGTTTGCCGAGAAGGCGGCGGCCCAGGGAGCCACCGTCATCGTCATTACCGACAACTCTCTGTCCGAGTTGGCAGAGAAGGGGCCGATCACTCTTTACGCCGATATTGACTCCACGTTCTTCGCCCATTCTCTCGTGGGTCCCATCAGCCTCGTGAGCGCCCTGGCCGCTGCGATTTACGGCAGAGACAGGGATCTCTACGACTCGCGCGTGCGCGCCGTGCGCGATAAGGCCGCGGAATCCGGCTGGCTCCGGTGACAAGGCATCATCCGCGCTCTAGCTGCGTTTCGCTCCGCGGCACGATTTTTTCGCGGGGACGGTACCCTCGCACCTCATGGATGTGCGTTCCGGGCCGCGTTGAAGGCGTCCGAAGCCTCGGTTAAACTCTCTCCCGACGGAATGTATGAATTTGAAGACTGACTCCCGGGCGGAGGTTGTGACATGTCGGGGCATTCAAAATGGGCGGGAATCAAGCACAAGAAGGCGCTTGTCGACGCCAAAAGAGGCAAGATGTTCGGCAAGCTGGGCCGAGCGATCACCGTTGCCGCGCGCGAAGGGGGGGGCGATCCCGTCCACAACGCCACGCTGGCGCAGGCGATCGTCAAGGCCAAAGACGCCAACATGCCCCACGACAACATCGACCGTGCAATCAAGAAGGGTAGCGGCGCCGGTTCTGACGCGGAGACCTATCAACATCTCACGTACGAGGGCTACGGCCCCGCCGGTGTGGCCGTGTACCTCACGGCCCTCACCGACAACAAGAACCGCACCGCAGCCGATGTCCGGTACGCCTTCGATCGAGTCGGGGGCAAACTGGGCACCGACGGTTCGGTCAGCTGGATGTTCGAGCGCAAGGGTGTGATCTTCGTCGACGCAGCCGGACACGACGAGGAAGAACTTATGATGGTGGCCATCGAGGCGGGCGCCGACGACATGGTGGCGGAGGGCGACACGTTCGAGATCCGTTGCGAGGTAGCCGACTTCATGAAGGTGCGCGCGAACCTCGAAGCCGCTGGTATCGTCTTCACTTCCGCCGAACTCACCATGATCCCCAAGAACACCGTGAAGCTCGACGAGAGCGACGCTCGCAAGACCTTCAGACTTCTGGACGCCCTGGAAGACAACGACGACATCCAGGAAGTCTACGCAAACTTCGACATCTCCGACGACGTGATGGAAGCGTTGGCGGGATGATCGCCATCTCCCGCGCATGAGAGAGCTCGGAGGTCGGGTGATCCTGGGGCTGGATCCGGGCACGGCCTCCACCGGGTTCGGAGTCCTCTCAGTCGTCGGCAGCCGGTTGCGGGCCTTGGAGTACGGGGTCATCGAGACTCCTGCCGGAGTCCCGCTGGAGCAGAGGCTCGAGAAGATATTCGGGGAGACCAAGGAGTTGTTGGCACGGCATCAGCCATCGGCGACCGCCGTGGAGTCGCTGTTCTTCAATGCCAATGTGCGCACGGCTCTGGCAGTGGGGCAAGCGCGGGGCGTGACGCTGTTGGCCTGCTCGCTCGCCGGGTGCGGTGTCTTCGAATACACGCCGCAGCAAATCAAGCAGGCGGTCGTGGGATACGGCAGGGCCGAGAAGTCCCAGGTGATGGAGATGGTGCGGGTGCTTCTGGGCTTGAGCGTCGTTCCTCGCCCGGACCATGCCGCCGATGCGCTCGGAGTCGCCATCTGTCACGCCAACACGTGCGGAGTGAGAGAGCGGGTGGAAGAAGCGCTCTCACGGAGCGTTAGGGGGGCTGGGACTCCATGATCGAGCGGCTCAACGGTGTCGTTGCGGCCAAGGGTGGTGAGGGCTTGGTTGTCGACGTAGGCGGGGTGGGCTTCCTCGCCGAGGTCTCAGCAGTGACTCTGGGGGATATGCCTCCGGTGGGAGAGTGTTGCGTGCTGTTCACCCATCTGCATGTCCGCGAAGACGCTCTCCAGCTCTTCGGCTTCTCTTCTGAGGAAGAGCGCGAGCTATTTCGCCTCTTCATCGGGGTCAGCAAGATCGGTCCCAAACTGGCCCTGGCGGCGCTCTCGTGCCGCAGGCCGCGCGATCTGAAGAGGGCGCTGGCACTGGGAGACGTGGCCCTGTTCTCGTCGGTGCCGGGGATAGGCAAGAAGACCGCCGAACGCCTCATCCTCGAGTTGCGGGAAAGGGTTGGGGACATGGTCGTCCTGGCAGGAGAAGGAGCGGGAGGCGGCGCGTACGTTGGTGATGGGTCGCTCGCATTGGCCCGAGCCGCTTTGGTGGAGTTGGGCATGCCGCTAATGGAGGCCGACAGGGTTCTTGCCAAAGCCGATCCGGAAGCACCGGTGGAGACGATCATTCGTCAGGCGCTCGGTGGTCGCAGTTGACCAAAGGGAGAACAGAGTGACGGATGGCGAGAGACTGGCCGACCCGGAAGAGGTTCCGCAGGAACAGGAGATCGAGAGTTCGCTACGCCCGCGTTCCCTGAGCACTTTCGTGGGCCAGCCCGTCTTGCGCGAGCAGCTGCAGATCTTCATCGAAGCGGCCAAGTCGCGGGGCGAACCGCTCGACCACGTGCTCTTGGCCGGTCCCCCTGGTTTGGGCAAGACCACACTTGCGAACATTATCGCCCTCGAGATGGGCGTAAGCATCAGCACCACGTCGGGGCCGGCGCTGGAGCGCAAGGCCGACATGGCGGCGATCCTCACACATCTCCAGGAAGGTGACGTGCTCTTCATCGATGAGATCCATCGTCTCAACCGTTCGATAGAGGAAATCCTCTACCCGGCCATGGAAGACTTTGAGATCGACATCGTCATCGGACAGGGACCCAGCGCTCGTACCATTAGGCTTGAGGTGCCCCGATTCACCCTCATCGGGGCGACCACTCGTTCCGGACTCATCACCACGCCGCTACGAGATCGCTTCGGCTTCTCTCATCGGCTCGACTACTACTCGGCCGATGACCTGGGGCAGATCGTACGCCGCTCGGCGGGCATCTTGGCCGTGGACATCGAGCCCGACGCGGCCCGAGAATTGGCGTTGCGCTCCAGGGGCACGCCGCGCATCGCTAACCGCCTCCTGCGTCGAGTCAGGGACTACGCTCAGGTGCGCCACGAGGGCGACATCACCAGCGAGATCGCCCTTCTCGCCCTGAGACTGTTCGAGGTGGACGACGAAGGTCTCGATAGGGTCGACCGCGAGATCCTTAACCTGATCCTTCACAAATTCGATGGAGGTCCCGTGGGGCTGTCTACCCTAGCCGTAGCCATCGGTGAAGAGGCTGACACCATAGAGGACGTCTACGAGCCCTTCCTGATGCAGCGCGGGTTCCTCATGCGCACTCCACGGGGAAGAGTTCTCACTCGCTTGGGGTACGAGCACTGCGGTGTGAAGCCGCCGAGCACCGCGCAACAGGAGCAACCCGACACGCTGTTCGGGTAGGCGGCGGGGGTGGGGATGGTTTCGGCTCGTGTCTTGCTTCACATTTGTTGTGGCCCATGCGCGACGAGCACCCACGGCCACTGGCGCGATGAGGGCGCCGAGATGGTTGGATTCTTTTACAACCCCAACATCCATCCATTGCTGGAGTATCGGCGGCGGCTCGAGGGCGTGCGCGAGTTGGCCGGACGGGTCGCGATGCCGTTGGTGGAGGATCTCGGCTACGATCCGGAGGCGTGGTTTGCCGAGGTTGCCGGCGACGCGGGGGCGCGGTGCGCCAGGTGCGTGGGCATGCGCTTAGAGCGGGCTGCGCAAGAGGCCGTGCGCCAGGACTGCGGCGCCTTCTCCACGACGCTGTCCATCAGCCCCTGGCAGGACCACGACGCGATCCGGTCGGGTGGGGAGAAGGCGGCCGCTCGCCACGGTGTGGAGTTCCTCTACCGTGATCTGCGCCCTCTCTACCGCGAGTCGCGGCGGCTCAGCCGTGAGTGGGGCCTCTACCGGCAGAAATACTGCGGCTGTCTTCTGTCGGAATGGGAACGGTATCGTGATTTCTGACGGGTTGGTCTGACGTGCGCCTCGAAGAACTCGATTTCGCCTTCCCTGAGGAGCTGATCGCCCAGCGACCTGTGGAGCCGCGCGATTCCTGCAGACTTATGCACCTAGCAGCGGACGGAACAGTTCGTCATCACGAGTTCACGGCTCTCCCCGACTTGCTCCAGCCGGGGGATACCTTGGTGTTCAACGATTCTCGGGTACTGCCGGCGCGCGTTCAAGCCCACAAGCCCACGGGGGGGAGGGTGGAGATGCTCTTCCTTCGCCCCCATGATGAGGCCGGCGGCCTCTGGGAAGCGTTGGCTCGTCCCTCGCACAGGCTGAAGGCTGGTGGCACGCTGGCGCTGCCGGGGGGCGAGACCGTCGTCCTGCGTTCGCTTCTTGGTGAAGGCCGCTGGTTGGTGGAAGGCCCGGCGGAGTTGTCGCTGGTCTCGCTCATGGAGAAGCACGGGATGCTGCCGCTTCCGCCCTACATCAAGGATTATCCTTCCGACCCGGAGAGCTATCAGACGGTGTACGCAGCGCAGCTTGGGTCGGCGGCCGCGCCGACAGCCGGGCTGCACTTCACTCCCGGCCTACTCGCTGCGCTGAAACAGCGGCGGATCGGCTCGGCGTACGTGACGTTGCACGTGGGTCTCGACACCTTCCTACCCATCCGCGAGGAAGTGGTGGAGGAGCACCGCATCCACCGTGAAACCTACTCGGTGGATGCGGAGAATATGGCCCTTCTGCGCACGACCAGAGCCCGGGGGGGCCGGCTCGTAGCCGTCGGCACCACGGCGACCCGTGTTCTTGAGACTATAGCCGGAGTAGGCGCGTTCGAGGAGGCAAGGCCGGCGTCGGCGGCGCTGCCGTTCTCATCCGAGGATGTGGGCATCGCCGGAGATACGGAGATCTTCATCGTTCCCGGATACCGTTTCCGGGCGGTGGACGCGCTGCTTACGAACTTTCACCTGCCGCGGAGCTCCGTGCTCGTCCTGGCCATGGCTTTCGCAGGCGGAGAGCGTCTGCTCTCGGCCTACAGGGAGGCAGTCGCCCTCCGCTACCGATTCTTCAGTTTTGGCGACGCCATGCTCGTCGACCGGCTGGCGGACAGTGCCGCATCAACGGGAGGAGACTCGTGACTTACCTGGACGGCCTGCCCGATTTTCCTTTCGAGGTGACGAGCCGCGATGGCAAGGCCCGGGCTGGGCTGCTCCATACGCCGCGCGGCGTTGTCAAGACGCCCTGCTTCATGCCTGTGGGTACGAAAGGCACCGTGAAGGCGATCTCGCCTGAGAGGCTGGAGGCAGCAGGCGCCCAGATCATCCTCGCCAATACGTATCATCTGGCTTTGCGACCGGGCAGCGACGTCGTCCGCGGGCTTGGAGGGCTTCACACTTTCATGCAGTGGGACGGGCCCATTCTCACCGATAGCGGAGGGTATCAGGTGTTCAGCCTGCGGGACACGGCCCGTATAGACGATGACGGAGTTGCCTTCCGGTCGGTATATGACGGTTCGAAGCACATGTTCACCCCCGAACGCGCTATCGCCGAGCAGCAGAGTCTTGGTTCCGACTTCATCATGTGCTTTGACGAGTGCCCTCCGGGGAGTGCCAGCGCAGCCGAGGTACGCGACGCCGTGGGAAGGACGGGTCGGTGGGCGGCGCGCTGCAAGCGCGCCCATCAGGAAGCCGGCGGGCAGGGAACGGACGGCCCGCAGATGCTCCTCGGTATCGTTCAGGGTGGAGTCGATCCCGGACTGCGCCGGGAGAGTGTCGACCAACTCAGGGCGATAGGTTTTCCGGGGTACGCCATCGGTGGTCTCACGGTGGGTGAAGACCGTCAAGCCATGTTGGAGACCGCGGAACTTACGGCCGGGCTGTTGCCTGAAGATCGGCTGCGCTACTTCATGGGCATCGGTGACCCCGAGGGGCTCATCGAGGTCATCGCGCGCGGGGTGGATATCTTCGATTGCGTCCTCCCCACTCGCACCGCCCGTATGGGTACCGCCTTCACCCGCGCAGGCAAGCTCAACATGCGCAATGCCGAACATGCTTTGTCGACGGGCCCCTTGGAAGAGGGCTGCCCGTGCATGGCGTGCCGGGGCTTTTCACGAGGGGCCATCCGCCATTTCGTGATGCAGAAGGAGATTCTCGGGCTCATGCTTCTGACCGAGCACAATCTGACCTTCCTGATGCGGCTGGTAGGGGCGGCCAGAGCCTCTATCGGCGAGGGTAGTTTTGCGTCCTTCAGGAGAAGTTGGACCCCTGCGTGGTAAGATGCAGAATCGTGTATGCAAGCTCCGCATCCGCATGAAAAGTGGGGGGCGGTTCCTAAGTTAGGAGGAGAGTTTGTCCGGCTCACTCATGCTCATTATCTATGTGGTCGCGTTTATCGCAATCTTCTACTTCATGGCCATCAGGCCGCAGCAGAGGCAGCGTCGGGCGCATCAAGCCCTGCTGTCAGCGCTGAAGAAGGGTGACCAGATCGTCACTGCCTCAGGCATGTACGGCACGGTCAAGCGCGTTGATGACACCATCGTGGTGGTCGAGATCGCCAAAGGCGTGACCGTCAAAATCTCCCGCCGGGCCGTCGCTGAAATCATCAGGGATAAGCAAGAGGCTCGGGCTGTCGCCCCGGAGCCGCGCGGCAAAGCCTCCACCCTCGAGATTGAAGACCAGTCCAATGAGGCTGAGGAAGCGGATGTCGCCGAAGACGGCACGGGCGCGTCTGGAGAAGCCGAGGATGAGTCGGGTACCGAGGCTGATGGCGTGGTTGGAAGGATTTCCAGACGTAGAAAGTAACCGAGTCGGAATCGACGCGATCGCTCGGGAGGGATGGCACCGGAGTCGTTGACATGGGTCAACCGGTGTCCTATTCTGCACTGCTGCGGCACCGCGATGGTGACGAATTCCGCCGCGTGGCTTTAGTACCGTATCGATACCCAGAAAGGTGCGCTATTGTCCAGAATAAAGCGTGATGCCGGCATCCTGGTGCTTGTGGCCGTCTTGCTGGGTATCGCCATCTATTTTGCGTTCCCTCTCTCGAAGACCCATCTCGGGCTCGATCTCCAGGGAGGCCTCTCGGTCATCCTGGAAGCGCAGAACACGACCAAGGCCCCGGTTACCGACGCCGGCATGAATCAGGCTGTCAAGATCATTCAAAACCGGGTGAACAAGCTTGGGGTCGCTGAGCCGGAGATCCAGCGTCAGGGGACGACCAAGATAAGCGTGCAGCTCCCAGGTATCGACAATCCGGACGAGGCGCTCGCCGTCATCGGTAAGACCGCCGTGCTGGAGTTTTATGACGTCAGTCAGTTCGGTACCCCGTACGCAAGCGAGGCGGAAGCTTTGAAGGCCGCCGGAGTGAGTTCCATCGACACGCTTCCCGAAGGCAAGACTATTATCAATTGGGGGACGGCCGGGGGAAACTCGTCCGACCAATGGTTCTTGGTTACGACGCCCCCCGCTTTGACCGGAGCCATGCTCACCGGTGCGGATCAGGGGTATGACACGAACAACCAGCCCAAGGTCGATATGACCTTCAGCGACGCGGGGGCCAAGCTCTTCTCAACCGTGACCGGCAAGATGGCAGAAACGGGACAGGTCACCGGGGAGGTCCAGCGGCTCGCCATCGTCCTCGACGGTACCGTGGAATCTGCCCCGACCGTAAAGGAGCAGATCGACGGTGGGCGCGCGGAGATCACGGGGAAATTCACTTTGGATGAGGCCAGGAACCTGGCTCTGGTACTGCAGACCGGTTCTCTCCCCATCGAACTGAAGGCGGTGAGCCAGAGTTCGATCGGGGCTACTCTTGGGAAGGCTGCGTTGAACCAAGCCCTGCTCGCCGGCGTGATCGGCCTGCTTCTCATCATCGTGTTCATGATCGCGTATTACCGCCTGCTCGGATTGGTTGCGAGCGTCGCTTTGGTTGTCTACGGAGTTCTCTTTCTGGGGATCATCAACGGCATCGGGGTGACCATGACCTTGCCTGGCATTGCCGGCATGATCCTCACTCTGGGAATGGCGGTGGACGCCAACGTGCTTATCTTCGCGCGAATGCGGGACGAAGTGGCCAACGGTAAGACCATCGGCCCGGCCACCAGCGCTGGCTTCCGAAAGGCTTTCCGGGCTGTGTTCGACTGCAACATGACCACTATTCTCACAGCTGTGATCCTTTTCTGGGCCGCATCCGGGGGGATCAAAGGGTTTGCTCTCACCCTCGGAGTGGGGGTTGCGCTGTCCATGTTCACGGCCGTCGTGGTAACGAGATCCATGCTCAGCTTGCTCAGCGGTTGGAGCGTGTTCCGGCATCCAAAAGCACTGGGTTTGCACGTTCCTAAGAAGAGGACGGTTGTCGTGGAGAAGGGAGGCCAGGCATGAGGGTCTTCCATTTGATGCGGTATAAGTGGTGGTTTCTGGGCGCGCTTTCGGCGGTCACCATCTTTGCCTTTATCACGGTGTTCATAGTCGGGCTGGATTTCGGCATCGACTTCAGAGGCGGCACGCGAATGCAGATCTCGCTCGAGAAGACCGCCACTGTGGATCAGGTTCGCGCGATCGTGACCGCTGCAGGTGTGAAAGACCCGGTCGTGCAGTCCGTCTCCGGGCCGAGCGGCGCTGCGTCGTTCTTGATCACCGCGCAAGAAATGACCACTGATGAGCAGACCGCGGTGACGAACGACCTGAGCACCCAGTTCGGTGTGGTCCAAGGCTCGACCTCGGTAGACTCGGTGGGGGGCAGTTTCGGTAGGGAGACCACCAACAGGGCGTTTATCGCCATCGCCATAGCTGTGGTGGCCATCATCGCTTACCTGTCTTTCCGGTTCGAATTCAAATTCGCGATCCCGGCGATAGTGGCTCTTATCCACGACGTGGGGCTGACGCTCGGCATTTACGCGGTCACCCAGCGACTGGTGACCACAGCGACGGTTGCGGCCATTCTCACGATTTTAGGGTACTCGGTCCACGACACCATTATCGTTTTTGACCGAATTAGGGAGAACACCCTTCTCATGAAGAAGGAAACTTACGGAGACATGGTCGATCTCTCCATCCGGCAGACCATGATCCGCTCGATCAACACCACGATCGCGTTGCTTCTCCCGCTGCTTTCGATCCTCATCTTTGGCGGACCGACGCTGAAGGACTTCGCTTTTGCTCTTACTATCGGGGTGCTCACCGGCACGTATTCGTCCTTCTTCGTTGCTTCGGCGATGGTGGTCTTGTGGAAAGAGCGGGAACCCCGGTATCGCAAACGCCTCGTAGCTGCCGCGGCGGCCGGGGGACAGGTCATTGTCGAGGTCGACGATTCCGACGAGGGTCGGCCCATCGTCACGGGGGCATCCAAGGGCCAGACTGCTGCCGCGGGCGCAAGTGGGTCGGCCAAGGCGGTTCAGCCGCGGGTTTCGCATAAGCCCAAGAAAGGTAAGACCTCCAAGCGACCAGTCGCGAAGGGAACCAAGCGCACAACTCGTTGAGAGGAGGACGTCGTGCCCGAAACGTCCGCGCCAGATTCGGATTCGGAGCAACAGCAATCTGCGGCTCAGGGTATCCGGGATCTGATCGAACGCACGTTCTTGGTTGGCGTGGGAGCAGCTGCACTTACCAAGGATCGTCTGCAGGGATTGGTGGAGGAGTTCGTGCGTCGCGGTCAGTTGACCGGCGATGAAGGGCGGGAGATGGTCGACAGTCTGCTTTCGCGCAGCAAGACCGAGGCGCATTCGGCTCTCAAGAAGGCCGATTCGTCCCTGCACGGCGCATACCGGGACATGGGCTTAGCCACGCGCAGAGAATTGGAGGACGTGGACTTTCGCGTACGCCAGTTGGAGCATCGCGTTCGCTTGCTCGAAGCCGTAACGGATGGCAATTCTCCTGCATCCGGCTCGCGATCTGATTCCTAAGAGATTCCCGGGCTGCGCGGCTCAACGCGGTTGGCGTCGTGCGGCTTGAACGATAGGTCCGGGGGGTGTTCTTGCCCACATCTCAACTGAGGCACCCCAGCTTCATAACCCGCATCCGCAACCTCGAACGGATGCGCGAAATCTCCGAGGTCGCGGTTAGGCACGGTTTTGGCTACTTCTTCGAACGGCACCACCTTTTCGGCCTGATCCCCAGATGGCGGAGGAAGGGTTCCGCGCCACCGGCGCAACGCGGCCGGCACATACGAGAGATGCTGGACGAGTTGGGGCCCACCTTTGTCAAGTTTGGTCAACTTCTCAGCACCCGTCCGGACATCGTCCCGGCGGACATTGTCGTCGAATTGGTGAAGCTGCAGGACAGGGTTACGCCTGTTCCGTTTGAGCTGGCTGGGCACGTCGTGGTCGAGGATCTCGGCCTGTCGCTCGAGCGGGCTTTTGAAAGTTTCGAGACTGAACCCCTCGCTTCCGCGTCAATCGGTCAGGTCTACGGCGCGGTCCTTCCGGGTGGACAAAGGGTAATCGTGAAGGTGCAACGCCCTGAAGCTGCGCGCCAGATCCGCAAGGACATCGAGCTGCTCATGCAGTTCGCGGAGCTTCTCGAGGGGCGGGTAGACCTCGGCTTCGATCCCGTGGCGGTTGTACAGGAATTCGGGCGCTCCATAAGCAGGGAGTTGGACTACGTCTTGGAGGCGCGGAACGCGGACCGTTTCGCCGTCAATTTTAGGAATAGTTCTCTCGTAACGATACCGCGTGTGTATTGGACGTATTGCAGCCCGAGAGTGTTGACAATGGAGCGTCTCGATGGGCCCACGCTCAACAGCCCGGCCATCATGGAACTTCCGCTGGAGGAGAGACGGCTCCTTGCGCGCGCGGTCGCCGACTGCTGGTTCAAACAGGTCTTTCAGGACGGTTTTTTCCACGCAGACCCGCATCCGGCGAACGTGGTCTATCTAGGCGAGGGCCGGATAGGCTTGTTCGACTTCGGTCTGGCCGGCTTCCTCCGAGGCGACGACCTTGAGGAAGGAGTGCGACTTTTTCTTCGTGTCATGGGTTCGGACATCTCAGGGATCAAGCGTTCTCTAAAACGACTGGGTGTTCACTGGAACCCGTCGGCTGACGAATTGGTCACGCAGACCATCGAGGATGCTTTTAGCCGGTATTTTGGTCGGTCTCTTTCGAATGTCGATGTGACGACTCTGCTGCATCAGGTTTTCGACATTGTCTACTCGCTCAAGCTACGGTTGCCAGCCAGATTTCTGCTGCTCGACAAGACCATGCTGACGATGGAGGGCGTGGTCACCGGTGTCTTCCCAGATCTGAACGTCTTTGAGTTGGCAGGGAGCTACACGAGTGACTTGAAGCGGGAGCAGTTCGACCCCAGGCGCGTCGCCGAGCGGGTGAGTCGGAAGGCCGGGGAGTACGCTGAGGTCCTGAGAACGTATCCATTGCAGTTCCACCACCTGTTGGAAGAACTGCGCGCGGGCGAATTGGAAATCGGGTTTCGCCACACCGGACTGGAGAACGTTATCCATCGGCTCGACGTGATCATGAACAGGCTTGTCGTTGCTCTTGTGTGCATCGCCCTGGGAGTGACCAGCACCGCCGTGGCCATCCTGATCAAGGGTGGACCGCATGTCGCCGGCCTCTCTGTTTGGGGCCTTCCTGGCTTCGCCGGCTCGCTGTTCTTCGGTGCGTGGCTGATCTGGGCAATCATCCGATCCGGGCGGTTGTGACGGCGCCGGTTCGAGTCGGGGCCCGTTCACCGTCCGCTCCGGGAGCTATAGTGTGGTCACGATGGTAGCCCTGACTTTTCAAAACGACACCGTATGGCGTGTAGCGCCCTACTCTTGGTCGGCGGCCGAGCGGCTGGCGCGCGAACTCGGGTTGCCTTTCGTCGCGGCCACCATCCTTGCCGCCCGTGGTTTCGGCGAGCCTGCGGATGCGAGGGCTTTCTTGGAGTGTGCCAACGTCGTTCCCGATCCTTTCCTGTTCGGTCACATGGAGGCCGCTGTTGACGCCATCGCCGCGGCCATAGCCAACCGCGGCAGGGTCATAATCC
Source organism: uncultured Actinomycetes bacterium (assembly GCA_963775295.1). GTDB lineage: Bacteria > Actinomycetota > Thermoleophilia > RBG-16-64-13 > RBG-16-64-13 > JAMDEO01. The sequence goes on along the minus strand of CAVZIK010000006.1, from coordinate 2,461,970 downwards.
ACGGCGACTACGACGCCGACGGTATTACGGCCACCGCTCTCATGGTGTTAGGCCTGCGCGATCTCGGTCTAGAGGCTGAGTGGTACCTTCCCAACCGCTTCACAGACGGCTACGGTCTGTCACTGGGTGCTGTGGAGAGAATTGCCGCGGGAGGTGCGGGGTTGCTGATCACCGTGGATTGCGGTGTCAACTATCCCGAAGAAGTGGCGAGGGCCCGGGAACTCGGGCTCGAGGTAGTCGTGGTGGATCATCACGAACCAGGGCCGGTTCTGCCCGATTGTCATCTCATCCACTCGGCGGTGGGAGATTATCCCACAGCGGACCTGTGTGGCGTTGGCCTTGCCTTCAAGGTCATACATGCCCTTCACGTGCGCCTGCACGGTGTTCCTTCGCGAGAAGTGCCGGAGCAGTTGCACGCGTATCTGGATCTTGTGGCCGTAGGCACCATAGCCGATTTGGCGCCGGTGCTCGGGGAGAACCGATATTACGTCAAAGAAGGGCTCAAACTGATCGCAATTGGCGCGCGCACCGGGTTCCGGGCTTTGGCAAAGGTAGCCAGTTGCACCGGGGGTGTCGACTCGGGGGCGGTGGCGTTTCGAATAGCGCCTCGGCTCAACGCGGCGGGAAGACTGGCGGACGCCACGCCGCCACTCGATCTTCTACTCACCGACAACGAGTGCAGGGCGGCCGAAATTTCGCAGAAACTCCACGAGCTCAACGGCGAACGTCAGGAAGTGGAGAGGCGGATTTTGGAGGACGCTGTGGCTCAGGCCGACAGCTTGTCCGAATTGCCGTCTATCCTGGTCTTGAGCGGCAGAGAGTGGCACGAGGGCGTCGTGGGCATCGTGGCTTCAAGATTGGTAGAGAGGTACAGCCGCCCGGCGATCCTGCTCAGTATTCGCGACGGCATCGCGAAGGGATCGGGCCGGAGCATCTCGGCCTACGATCTGGTTTGTGGACTCAACGAGTGCGCTGATTGGCTGACCGTCTATGGTGGTCACACCATGGCGGTGGGGCTCACTCTTTCGGAGGACAATTTCGTCGGCTTCAAGAAGGCGATCGAGGAACACGCAGCCGGTGTGCTGAAACCTTCGGACCTTCTGCCGGTCTACAGGGCCGACGCCATCCTCAGAGGGGAAGACATAAATTCCGACGCGGCGACCGCACTGGCAACTCTGGGCCCGTTCGGCAGCGGCAACCCCCGGCCGAGACTGGTGGTGGTCGACGCCGAGATTTCTCAGCCGGAGGTGACCCGCACTGGGGGGCATCTTCGTTGCCTGGTCGACGTGGAGGGTGTGCGGGCGCGGGCAATCGGGTTTGGGCTGGGCGACAAACTCACATCTCTTAGGAACAGCCCCAGGCGGAGGGCGCTGGGAGTCCAGCTCCGCAACAACGAATGGCAGGGGAATCTGAAGCCCGAATTTCAGCTGGAGAATGTTGGAGGACCGGTCACGGAAGACGACCAGCCCCGCGGATGCGGCCCAGACTGTCCCCATCGAGAAGATGCGCTTCCCTCAGCTGTAACCGATCATGCAGGTGCTCCCTCCGCGGCCCGAGAGCCGTCGCAGCGAGCGCTGCCCCGGAACACGCAGTTGCGTGTGGCTGCCACTCGAGATCTACGGGATGATGCGGGACGGACTGCAGCTTTGGGCCAGGTGCTAGCCACGGGCGAGCGGGTGGTCCTTCTTGTGTGTTCAGTTCCGCATACTCTATCCGACCTAGCTGCACGCATCCCATTCGCCGACCTCGCCGACGGCGAGATCGATTGCGCTGCAAAGGGTTGTTGGCCCTCGAGCACGGTGTTGTCGAACGGGCGGAGAGTGCTGGTCGCCGAGTGGGATGTCGCCATCAGAGAGCCTGCACTTGCCAGATCCCGCACTCACGCCGTTGTTCTTGACCCCCCATATCGCCCGGAGCACAGCGCTCTTATCCGGAGTTTGGCCGACGGGGGCGTGCGGGTGCACCTTCTCTACGGGGATCTGGAGAGAAAGAGAACGGCAAAGCTGCTCAGGTATTTGGTGCATCCCCGGTTTGCAATGGTGTGTGTCTATCGGGCCCTCACGCGGGGCGCGAGTGGCCGCGAGGTTCATCGGGCCGCGGCCGAGCTTGCCTGGGGTGAGGGCCACGTGGTGTTGTCTGAGCAGGACCTCGCGCGGGCCAGCGAGGTCCTGTCGCAGCTGGGACTGGAACAGCCCACGGAAGGAGCGGCTAAAATAGAGGCGAGCATCGTGCCGCTGTACGCGGACGCCGAAGCCGAATACGAGGAGTGCTCGAGACTGTGCCGGATCCTCTAGACACCAAGCGATCCCGCGTGGAAGGCGACAGAATCGCTTCCAGCGAGAGCACGGGGTTGGGCGACGAGCTTGCCGGGCTGTTTGACGATCTGGTAGGTAAGATCGAGAAGTACAATCCTGGGTTCGATCGCGAGGTCGTAGCGCAAGCACTGGCGGTCGCGGCATCTCAGCACCGGGACCAGAGAAGGGCAAGCGGCGAGGCGTACATCAGTCATCCCCTGGGCACGGCCTCCATCTGCGCCGACCTTGGCCTAGACACCGCCACCATCGTTGCCGCATTGCTCCACGATGTTGTGGAGGATACCTCCATGTCCATCGAAGCCGTCAGGGAGCAGTTCGGGGATGAGGTCGCCTTGCTCGTGGACGGGGTCACCAAGCTTTCGCAGATGTCCTTTCGCACGGTTGAAGAAGAGCAGGCTGAGAACATTCGGAAGATGATCATCGCCATGGCGAAGGACATCCGAGTGATCCTCATCAAGCTCGCCGACAGGCTCCACAATATGCGCACGCTAAGCTACCTCGGCAAAGAGAAACAGATAGAGAAGTCCAAAGAGACGCTGGAAGTCTACGCGCCGCTGGCGCACCGCTTGGGGATCGAATCCGTGCGATGGGAGTTGGAGGATTTGTCGTTCGCGACCCTCCATCCCCGCAAATACGCGGAAGTTCAGCGGATGGTCGCGCAGAGACGCGCCGACCGCGAGACCGACATGGAAGAGGCCCGGTCCATCTTGGGGGAAGAATTGCTCGGCGTGGGCATCCAGGCGGAGATCGCGGGTAGGACGAAGCACTTCTATTCCATCTACGACAAGATGGTACGCAAGGGCAAGGAGTTCAACGAGATTTACGACCTCACGGCCCTTCGGGTGCTTGTGTCATCGGTCAAGGATTGTTACGCGGCCCTGGGCATCATCCATTCCATCTGGAAACCGCTTCCGGGCAGGTTTAAAGACTACGTGGCCATGCCCAAGTTCAACATGTATCAATCGCTCCACACAACGGTCATCGGTCCGACGGGAAAGCCTTTGGAGATCCAGATCCGCACGTACGAGATGCACGAGACCGCTCAATATGGCATCGCCGCCCACTGGATGTACAAGGAGGGTCGTTCGTCCGGACAGAAGACCGGAGGCGAACTCGACAAACTCCAATGGTTGAGGCAGATCATGGATTGGCAGTCGGAGACCAAGGACTCGGGCGAGTTCATGGATGCGTTGCGAATCGACCTCTTCCACGACGAGGTGTACGTCTTCACCCCGAAGGGCGAAGTGAAGAGTCTGCCGGCCGGCTCCACTCCTGTCGATTTTGCCTACGCCATCCACACCGACGTGGGCCATCACTGCGTCGGGGCCAAAGTCGACAACCGCATCGTCCCACTCACGTACAAGCTGCAGTCGGGCGACATAGTGGAGATCCTCACCTCCAAGGCTTCCCAAGGGCCGTCGCGCGACTGGTTGCAGTTCGTCGCCAGCTCCGGTGCCCGCAACAAGATCCGGCAATGGTTCAAACGCGAACGACGCGAGGACGCGGAACACCTGGGCCGAGAGGCTCTTCTCGAGGTATTCCGCAAGCAAGGGCTTCCCGCGCAGAAGCTCATTGGTTCGGATCTCATCGCAGAGGTGATGAAGGAGACTAATCACACCAAGCGCGAGGACTTCTTCATCGCCGTTGGTTCGGGAAAGATCAGCCCTCAACACGTCGTGCAGCGTGTTATCCAGAGTCTCAATCGTGAGGGTGACGACGCCGCCACCACCGCCGCGGTTCTGGCCCTGCCCTCGTCAACGCCCAAGGAGGTACGCGAGGCCCCGTCCTCGAGCGAGATGGGTATCAGGGTCGACGGCATTGAAGATGTGGCCATCCGTCTTCCGCAGTGTTGCCGGCCCGTTCCGGGGGATGAGGTTGTCGGCTACATTTCGCTGGGACGCGGCATCACTGTGCACCGGAAGGATTGTCCGAATGTCAAGGCTTTGGAGAAGAACCCGGAACGTTTCACGCCCGTACACTGGGATACTCAGTCGAAGGGGCCCCTCAGGGTAGAGATCCAGATAGAGGCCTATGATCGCAGCCACCTTCTTGAGGACATTTCGCGCACGCTGAGCGAAAGTGGGGTAAGCATCATCGCCGCTCAGATATTCACGGCCCGCAACAACATGGTGAAGGACCGCTTCGTGTTCGAAGTACCGGAGATCGATTACCTCGAGAACGTCCTGCAGCGGATTCGGCGCATCGACACTGTTTACGACGCTTACAGGGTCACGCCGCACTGAGAACCACGGGCGGCGTACCGTGCTCGAAGCCATCCCGCCTCCGCTTTGGGAGGCTGCACTGCAGGCCTCTGGTAGAATTGCAGGTCGTGGATCGATGTCGTCAAGCGCTCTGCGAAGCTCCGATGAACTGTCGGCAATAAGGATTACGCCATGAATATGCGTTGCCTGCCCGTGGGCCCGCTCCAAGCGAACTGCTACCTTATCTGGGACGAGGATCTCCGCGGCTGTGCCGTGGATCCGGGCGGAGAGCCGGCCCGCATCGCGGCATTCCTCCAGGCGGAGGGCATCGCTCTCGAGGGGATACTCGTCACGCACGGTCATTTCGACCATGTGGAGGGCGTCAAGGGCCTCTGCGAGGCGACCGGCGCTAAGGTCCACTGCTCGCACTACGTAGTGCCGGTGCTGTCCGGAGCCGAGGGTTGCGACGCCACCGGTTATCCGGTTCCGGCGGTTTCCGGCGACCAGATCGAGGTCATCGACGATGGGGGCAAGCTGTCCGTTGGGAGCTTCACCGTGTCCGTCATCGCCACGCCTGGTCACACACCCGGTGACCTTACCTACGAGGTGGGGGGGCATCTGTTCTGCGGTGACCTTCTATTTCACCGCTCCGTGGGACGGACCGACTTTCCGGGGGGGGATTTCCCCACGCTGCTTGCCTCCGTCGCGAAATTGGCCGAGATCTATCCGGCTGAGACTCCCGTGCATCCGGGTCACATGCAGTCCACCACGCTAGGCGAGGAACTCCAGCACAATCCCTTTCTACAAGGACTTGGATAGATGGCCGAGCCGATCTCCGCGCCCAAGGGAACGTACGACATTCTGCCAGAAGACCAGCGGTTACGGCGCTGGGTTCTCGCCCAAGCCGAGGATGTCTTCCGGATCTACGGATACTCGCGAATAGACACGCCCACCTTCGAGGAGACGCGGCTGTTCACGCGGGGCGTGGGGGAGTCCACGGACATCGTCCGCAAAGAGATGTACACCTTCGAGGACCTCGGCGGACGTAGCATGACATTGCGTCCCGAGGGTACCGCGCCGGTGGCCAGGGCGTACGTTGAACACGGCATGCACACGCTGCCACAACCCGTAAAGCTCTACTACCACAGTCCCATGTTCCGCTACGAAAGTCCTCAATCGGGACGCTACCGCCAGCACTACCAGCTGGGGCTGGAGGCCTTTGGCTCGAACGCGCCCGAACTCGACGCCGAGGTCATCGGCGTGCTTGCGGCTTTGTATGGCAGGCTGGACCTGAAAGGGCTCGAGTTGCGGCTTAACTCCATGGGCTGCTCCGCCTGTCGCCCCGATTACTCGACGGCTCTGCGTACATTCCTGAGCACAAATTCCGCCAGACTATGTGGGGAATGTCTGGAACGGGCTCGGGTCAATCCCTTGCGCTCGTTCGATTGCAAGGTGACCTCGTGTCGCACCGTGCTCGAGGAAGCTCCGCGACTGCCAGATTATCTGTGCCAGGCTTGCGCCGCCCATCATGCGCGCGTGCTGGAGTGCCTGCAGGTTCAAGGAGTGCCGTTCACGCACGACCATACTCTCGTTCGGGGAATGGACTATTACACGCGCACTACCTTCGAGTTTCAGTCGTCCTTGCTGGGCGCGCAGTCGGGGGTAGGAGGAGGAGGTCGCTACGACGACCTCGTCGAAGCCATCGGCGGTCCGGCGACGCCCGGGGTGGGTTTCGGTACCGGCGTCGAGCGCATTCTGCTTGCCATGGCGCGCTCGGGGTTTGATGGGCCCAACCCCGTGCCTCTGGCGGCCTATCTGGTGGCGTTCGCGCCGGAAGCCAGGGGAGAACTCTTTTCGCTGGCCCATGAGCTGCGCTCTCGAGGTTTCGCGGTGGATCTCGATTACATGGAAAGAAGTTCCAAAGGGCAGATGAAGCAGGCCGGCCGGAGCCGGGCTAGATATGCGCTCATGGTTGGTGAACAGGAACTTGCCCAGGGGACGGTCACCGTCCGCGATCTGCGTTCGGGTGAAGAGAGGAGCGTGCCTCGCGAGGACGCCGTGGCCACAATCGAAGGAGCAAAGGACCTGTCGTGAGATACCGGGACGAATGGTGCGGAAACACCGACAAGAAGCATGTGGGCCGCACGGTCAAACTGGCAGGCTGGGTGCAGAGGCGGCGCGACCACGGCGGCGTCATCTTCGTCGACCTCCGGGACCGCACGGGCCTTCTGCAGGTGGTCTTTGAAGCGGAGAACCATCCGTTGGTTCACGACCACGCCCAAGATCTCAGGAGTGAATACGTTATATCTGTCACTGGAAACATCGTCGCCCGCTCCCCGGAGCGAGTGAACCCGAATCTGCCCACGGGAGAAGTCGAAGTGGTGGCGACGGAGTTGGAGATACTGGCAACCGCCAAGACTCCACCCTTCTTCGTCGAGGACGATCTCGATGTCGATGAGACTCTTCGCCTCAAATATCGCTACATCGACCTGCGCCGGCCCCATATGTTCGGGAACCTAATGTTGCGGCATCAGGTAGTGCAGTCTGTGCGAGACTACCTCGGAGGGCGCGGCTTCATCGACGTTGAGACCCCCATTCTCACCAAGAGCACTCCGGAGGGCGCCCGGGACTTCCTCGTCCCCAGCCGTCTGCAGCCGGGAGAGTTCTATGCGCTGCCGCAATCGCCGCAGTTGTTCAAGCAGCTTCTCATGATCGCCGGGTTTGAGCGTTACTACCAGATTGCCCGGGCGTTTAGGGACGAAGATCTGCGCGCCGACAGACAGCCGGAGCACACTCAGATCGATGTCGAGATGAGTTTCATAGAAGAAAAGGATATCCAGGAGATTGTAGAAGGCATGTTCGCCGCCGCGTTCCAGGCCACGCTGGGAGTGACCCTGGATAGGCCGTTCCCGCGCCTCACCTACGCTGAGTCCATGGCGCGCTTTGGCAGTGACAAGCCGGATCTTCGCTTCGGGATGGAGATTTCCGATGTCACCGACATCGCGTCGGGATCGGAATTTCGGGTATTCGCCGATGCGCTCGCCGCTGGCGGAATTGTGAGAGGACTGCGGGCCGAGGGCGGGGCGAAGTTCTCGCGTAAAGACATCGATGACCTTGCTGGCGAAGCGGCGGTGTTTGGTGCCCGCGGTATTCTGCCGGTGTGGATCGAAGAGCAGGGGCTTCGGTCGCCCATTCAGAAGTTTGCGACCCCTGAGATCATGACCTCTCTCGTGGAGAGACTGGGCGGGAAGACAGGGGATCTTCTCCTGTTTGTCGCCGACCGCAAGTCCGTTGTGGAGGCCAGTCTGGGCACTTTGAGGCTTTCTCTGGCGGAAAGGCTCCAGGTCGAGCGGTCAGGCTGGGCGTTCAGTTGGGTGGTCGACTTCCCCATGTTCGAGTACGACGAACGGGAGAAGCGGCTCAAGGCACAACATCATCCGTTCACGATGCCTCGTATCGAAAACGTTTCCGATCTCAGAGACAAGCCTCTCGAGGTCGGCACGTACGCATACGATCTCGTCTTGAATGGTGTGGAGCTGGGGAGCGGATCGCTGCGGATTTCAAACCCCGAGCTTCAAGAAGCCGTCTTCGAAGCGCTCGGCCTCGACGAAGAAGAGATCAAGCTCAAGTTCGGTTTTCTGGTGGAGGCCATGGCCTACGGCATCCCGCCGCACGGGGGTATAGGCCTCGGGCTCGACCGAACGGTGATGCTCATGGCCGGAGAGTCGTCCATCCGCGATGTCATTGCGTTTCCCAAGACGCAAAGCGGCTCTTGCCCACTCACGGCGGCCCCCTCGACGGTGTCCTCGGAGCAGCTGAAGGAACTGCGAATCAAGACGATCTGACCGGTATTCCCAGGGTCGGCACAGAGCCGGGAATTGCAGAGGCGTAGCGCGTTGTCGCTGTTGGGGGCTTGTGCTAACCTCGTGTCGCTCGACCTTGTGCGTGATCTGGCTCTACCTTGAGCCAACACACATTGCTTGGGAGGCATGTTTGCCTGGACGGCGTATTACCATTCAGGGACGGCCACCCACCTGCTTCGGCAGGTTCAAGCGCCCGTCAGACACGGCAAGGTGGAGCATTCTTTCAGGAAGGCATTGATATGTCCAGACGAAGCAGACAGCTGGCCGCTCTTCTGACCATCGTAGCGCTGATGGCAGTTTTCGCATGGGGTTGTGGCTCCGGCGGCGACGAGACCCCGACTACGACTGTCGGTGTCGTGACTACCACACCTTCGTCAGGTTCCACGGCCCCCGCGAACAGTGTTGTGGGCATGACGCTCAAGACCAGCGCGTCCACTCCGAAAGAGTATGTCGACGCCATCGCCCAGGGGCATCCGGTGGTGCTGCTATTCTACGTGGCCGGCGGAGCGGACGATGCGAAGGTCCTCGCCAGTGTCACCAGTCTCCAGCCGCAGTTCCCCAACTACGTCTTTCTGCTGTACGACTATAAGACGCCCGATTCCTACGGTGACCTTTCCACGCTGCTGAAAGTGAATTACCCGCCCGAGTTGATCTTGGTAAATGGTGCGGGCGTGGTGGCACAAGTGTTTAACGGCTACCTCGATCAAGGCACGATTAATCAGAGCCTTGTGAATCTCGGCGCTCAGTGAGACCTTACTCCCGGCCTCTCGCGCAATTATGAGGGCCGGGTTTTCCCGGCTCTTTCTTGTCAGGTAGGACGATCCAGATGAATTTCTCCGCCCGTGGATAGGCCCGAACCCAAGGGCTCGAAGTCGCGGTCGCAACGATCGTTCTTTCCGGAGAAGGTCGTTGACGTTCTCGCGGCCGGGTCGAGCGCCGGGCGCCTCGAATCTCCCAGCGGCGTAGGGCACTCGGGTAGCACCGCCTGCGGATCGTTGGTCCGCATCGAGGTGGCTGTGGAAGACGGCGTCGTGGTTGAGGTCAAGTACCAGGCGTATGGATGCCCGGCGACTCTGGCTTGTGGTGCGTTCGTCGCAGAAAAGGCCCGAGGAATGACGATCCTCGCAGCGGCGGGGATCGGGTCGGTGGAAATAGCGGCAGGCCTGGAGTTGGCGCCTGACATGCTTTCATCCGCTGAGACGGCTGTTGATGCGCTTCACGCAGCCCTCGGAGCGGCCGTGGGGGCCGGCGGGTTGCAGTTTCAGGCCGGCGAAGAGAGGGATCCCCTGGGAGTTCTGGTGGGCATGAGCGGCGGCGTGGACAGCGCGGTGGCAGCATTGTTGCTGCAGAGGCAGGGATATCGAGTCGTGGGGGTGACCCTCAACCTGTGGAACGATCCTCATTCGGTAGGCGAGCGAAGTTGTTGCTCTGCGGAGACGGTCCGTCGGGCTCGCCGAGTCGCGCACAGTCTGGGAATACCCCATCTCACGATCGATGCGAGCCCATCCTTTCTGGAGGACGTTGTCTCGTACTTCGTCAAGGAGTACGAAGCGGGGCATACGCCAAATCCGTGCGCCAAGTGTAATTCTCGAGTGCGGTTCGGCCTGATGTTGGATGTCGCCGAGCGGGTAGGTCTGTCCTGGGTCGGGACCGGACATTATGCCCAACTGTTGGGAGATGACCGTGTGCTCGCCCGAGGAATGGATAGACCGAAAGACCAGTCGTATGTTCTCGCCGAGGTGGAGCGGGCTGTGTTACATAGGGTTCTCTTCCCTCTGGGCGCAATGACCAAGACCGAGGTCAGGAGTCTGGCCGAAAAAGCGGGTCTTGAAGGACACGGAGTGCCGGAGAGTCAAGAGATCTGTTTCGTCGTAGACGACGATCATCGCCGTTTCTTGCGAGACCGTCTTGGGGATCGACCCGGGAGTGTCCTCGATCGAACCGGAAACAGACTGGGGGGGCACTCGGGGACCTACAACTATACGATCGGCCAGCGCAAGGGGCTGGGAGTACCGTCCACGATTCCTCTATACGTGGTTGGGGTCGACGCCGAACGGGCAGAGGTCGTCGTGGGCATGAAGGGCGACCTTGAGGTGGACGCGATTACGGTGGGGGCTCTTACGTGGCATCGGCCGCGTCCGTCTGGGCCCGTGCTTCTGCAGGTGAGGTCATCCGGGGCGCCCTTGAGCGGCCGTTTCGTGGAGCGAGAGAATTGTTCGGGGGCAGAAGAAGGTGTGACGGTGATGCTCGACGAGCCTGCGTGCGCGGTTGCCCCCGGGCAGACTGCCGTGGTCTATCTGGGCGAGCAGGTTGTGTGCGCGGGAACGATCCTTGAAACGGCGGCTAAGACTCGGATGTCGGGCTCGGGGGCCGGGGCGGGGGAGAGAGGCGCTGTGGTATAGTTTCGGCGTTTGTAGCTACACTTCTCAGTCGGGCAACCGGCCGTTGCCCACGAGCGCTCGGCAACTAGCTTTGTGGGTTGAATGACCCAGAAAGGGGCAGAATATGGGGTGGGATGCCGGAGCATTCATGAGGATCGCCATTGGGATCTTTTTTCTTGCTTTTGGCGCGGGTCTCGCGTACTCGCTTTTTCGTCTGTCCTCGGTGCTCGGTCGGCTGAACAGCATCCTAACCGACGCAAACAAAGAGGTCACTCCACTGTTGACACGCGTGGAGACGACATTGGACGGAGTGAACTCCGAATTGGACAAGGTCGACCAGATCACGGGATCGGTGGCCGAGATGATTAAGGTCGCCGAACATACGACCACCGGGGTGTATAGCGCAGTCTCGAAGCCTGTCAGACAGGCGGCAGGATTTGCGTCTGGGGTCAAAGAAGGAGTTTCGTCGTTCCTATCTGGTAAGGGGAAGGAGAACTGATGGGCCTGATCCGTTCGTCGATCTTGGTAGCCGCGGGGGTCGCGTTGGGTGGTGGCCTACTCCTCGCGCATCGAGTTTCTCAGGAAACGGGCAAGAGTCTCACCGAGTCCTTCGCCGATGTCCCAACGGAGGCTCAGAAGCTTTTTGAAGATCTGCGCGCGCGAGCCGATGGGGCAGTGGCCCGAGGTCGGGAAGCGTATCAGCAGAAACAGGTCGACATGGAAGAGCACATGCAAGGCACCACACCGGCCCAGTAGCGGTGACGGCGGGTATGACGGTGAGCGGACCCAGGGAAAGCGTTATTCTGCGCACGGCAAGGGGCACCTCGGCGCTTCCGTTGCTGCGCGTGGTAATCAGCGGTCTGGCCTCTCAGCAGAATCTTCTCATGGAGCAGATCGACGATGTGCAGTTCGCTCTCGAGACCTTATTGGCCGAGGAGCCTTCGGTGGAAGGCGAACTGATTCTGGAGGTCTGGCCGGGCGGCGACGGTCTTTCGTTGTGCCTTGGCGGCCTTAAGAATGCGAGCGTCCAAGCGGCGCTTGTGGCGGCGGAACCGTTCCAACCCTGCGAGGACTGTCTACTTGATGTGCGTATTTTGCTGGAATCCCTCGTCGATACCTTCAGCGTTGCAGAGACAGCCGATGGCGGCTTCGCCGTGCAAATGGACAAGTGGGCGTAGAGAGTGCCCGAATCGGGGCGATGTCGACGGCAGAAAGACCCGAGCATGAGCAGTAGCCGATTGGTGCGTCCGCTTGCGGATGTATCCGAACGAGAACTTCTGCTTCGGGTTCGCAACGACAGGGACCCTCTGGCCCGGGAAGAGCTGATCACCCGGTATCTTCCTCTGGTGAAGAGCCTGGCCCGTCGTTTCGCGTCCCGAGGCCAATCAGTTGAGGACCTCATCCAGGTGGGCTCCATCGGTCTCATAAAGGCGGTTGACCGCTTCGACCTCGAGCGCGGTGTGGAGCTTTCCACATACGCTACGCCCACCATTCTCGGCGAGATCAAGAGGTACTTTCGCGACAAGGGCTGGGCGGTGAAGGTCCCCAGGGCCTTGCAGGATCTCAACGTCCGTCTTAACCGGATCATGGAGCAACTCACGGTGGAGCTCAGACGCTCGCCGACCATTGCGGAGCTTGCGGCGGCCACGAGTGTGAGCGAAGAGGAAGTGGTCGAAGCTCTGGAGAGCGGTCGTGCCTACAGTTCGGTCTCCATCTATTCGGGAGGGGCGAACGACGACGAGGAATCCATGGAGCTACTGGACTGTTTGGGCGCCGAGGAAGAGGCGTACGAGATCTTCGAACAGCGCAGAGTTCTGGCCCCGGCGATGGAGCGCTTGGATCCTAGGGAGCGGCTCATTCTGCACCTGCGCTTTTTCGAGGGCATGACCCAGACCCAAGTTGCGGCAAGGATTGGGATATCGCAAATGCACGTGTCGCGCCTCATAAGGAAATCTATCGACAATCTGCGTCAGTTCATGGCGGAGGATGAGGCCTTGGTGAAGAGCGCCAAGGGGAGAGACGAGGTCTGATCCGTGAAGACGGCCGAGCTGCGCAAACTTTACTTGGACTACTTCGCGGAGCGCGAGCACCTGCTCGTCCCCAGTTCGTCCCTCGTGCCGTACAAGGATCCTTCCGTTCTCCTCACAACCGCAGGAATGCAACAGTTCAAGCCCTACTTCATGGGCCTCTCCGAGCCGCCAAGTAAGCGCCTCGCCAGCGTCCAGAAGTGTTTTCGCACGTCCGACATCGACAGGGTAGGCCTGACCGCGCGTCACTGTACCTTTTTCGAGATGTTGGGCAATTTCTCCATCGGTGATTACTTCAAGGAGGGCGCGATCCGCTTTGCCTGGGAGTTCTCCCTCGACTATCTCGATCTCGACCCCGATCGTATTTGGATCTCCTACTTCGAGGGAGACGACGCGATCGAGGCCGACAGCGAGGCGACGGCGGTATGGGAAGCAATGGGTGTGCCGCGCACCCGCATGGTGGGTCTGCCCAGAAAGGATAACTTCTGGGGACCCGTGGGCCCCACGGGTCCGTGTGGTCCCTGCTCCGAACTCTACTACGACCGGGGCCCCGAACGCGGGTGTGACGACCCCGAGTGCAAGCCCGGCTGCGACTGCGACCGCTTTGTGGAGTACTGGAACCTCGTCTTCACCGGTTACAACATGGATGAGAATCAGCAGCTGTCGGCTCTCCCGGCTCAGAACATCGACACGGGCATGGGCTTGGAGCGGGTGGCTGCTCTCAAGCAGGACGTGAGTTCCGTCTTTCTCACCGACGCGCTTCAGCCGCTCATCAGGCTGGGAGAGGAGATCGCCGGGAAGAAATATGGGGAAGACGAGCGTGTGGATGTTGCGTTACGGGTGCTCGCCGACCACTCTCGCGCTATGTCTTTTCTGGTGGCCGACGGAGTGCTGCCGAGCAATGACGGACGAGGCTACGTGTTGAGACGGATCATCCGCCGTGCGGCCCGTTTTAGCAGGTCTGCCGGAATGGAACCGCCTTTCCTGCGGCGTTTTGCCGAACTGACCATCCAAATGATGGGCGATCCCTATCGCGAGCTGATGGATCGGCGCGAGACCATCCTTCGGGTCGTCCATTCAGAGGAGGAGCGGTTCAATCGCACCCTGGATCAAGGGCTTGTGCTCGTCGAGGACGAGATTGCCCGCGCAAAGGAGACGGGAATCGCTGTGTTTCCGGCTCTTGTGGCGTTTCAACTCCACGATACGTATGGTTTCCCAGTGGAAGTAACTCGGGAGATCGTCGAGGAGAGAGGGCTGCGCCTCGAGTTGGACGAATTCGAAAGGGCCATGGAGGAACAACGCAATAGGGCCCGTCAGGCACAGAAGGGTGGCGACAGCTACCAGGACGCGGTGACCCGTTTCGCACGGGACACCGTGCGGGCAACGGATTTCAAAGGATATGAACGCGAGGATCTTTTTACCGTTCTCGAGAACATACAGCCGGTTGGCGACGGCCGGGTTCTCATGTCCCTGCGCGAAAGCCCTTTCTACGCCGAAATGGGTGGCCAGACGGCGGACACCGGCGCAGTGGAGTCGGACACAGGTAAAGCCGAGGTCCTTGATGTGCAGCAGCACGGCGGGGTGCAGGTTATCACGGCTCGGATGTTGGACGGACGTCTCGAGGCGGGGACACGGGTGAAGGCCTCGCTTTCCTCGAGCTACAGGCACGACGTCGCCGCTAACCACACGGCCACCCACCTGCTGCACTACGCGCTGCGCTCCAAGCTAGGCAAGGACGTGACGCAGGCTGGGTCGGCGGTCCGGGCCGATAAGCTGCGTTTCGACTTTGCGTTCCACGAGCCCCTCGGGCCGGCGAGATTGGCGGAGATCGAGGAACTCGTGAACAGGAGGATCGTCGAGAATCATCCCGTCCGAGTTTTTACCACGAGCCTTGAGCATGCGCGCGATCTCGGAGCGACTGCTCTCTTTGGCGAGAAGTACGGAGACTTCGTGCGCGTCGTCGAGGTTGACGACTTCAGCCGCGAACTCTGTGGGGGAACACATGTTGGAGCCACCAGCGAGCTGGGCATCTTCAAAATCGTGTCCGAGGGAAGCGTGGGAGCGAACGTGCGACGGGTCGAAGCGGTCTGCGGACGCGCAGCGGTCGCTTATTACCGGGGACGGGACGACCTAGTGAATCGCGCGGTGGAGAAGCTGGGGGTGGCGGAGGATCAGCTACTGCCGGGTATCGATAGGATCCAGTCACGTCTTGCGAAGCTCGAGACTGAGATCAAGAGGTTTGTTACCGACTCAGCGCGTGATGCCGTGCAGACTCTCGTCGAAGGCGCCCAAGCACATGACGGCGTTAGCGTCGTGGCGAGCGTGGTCGAGGCCCGTGATATGGAGCATCTGTTGGCGCTGGTGGATCAGGTCCGGGATCGAGTTCATCCCGCCGTGGTTGCTCTTGCGGCCGGACTCGAGGGGAAGGGCACTCTTGTCGTCAGCGTGAGCAAGGGCGTGACCGGTATCGACGCCGGCCAGATTGTTAGAGCGTCTGCGAAAGCCTTCGGCGGCGGTGGCGGCGGAAACGCCCAATTGGGCCGTGGCGGGGGGGGCGATCCGGCCCGGCTTCCGGAGGCGGTCCAAGCTGCTCGCGACGCCATCCTGGGCGCCTTGGCTGGATAGATGCGCTGTTTGGGCGTAGACCTGGGGGACGCTCGCACCGGGCTGGCGCTGTCTGATCCGCACGGCGTCATCTGCTCGCCGCTGGACGTGCTCGAGGAACGTGATAGCGAGCGGTTGCTTCTAAGAATTGTGGAAGCTGCGAGACTGCATGAAGCGGGAAAGATTGTGGTGGGCCTTCCTCGCTCGTTGCGCGGCGGGGCCAACACGCAGTCCGACAAGGTGCTTGAGTTTGTGGCGACCCTGGCGGAGTACTCGCGCATGGAGGTCGACACCTGGGACGAACGGTTCACGTCCCGCTTAGCCGAATCGCACCGCGTGCCCGGCAAGTCCCATGACGCTGTGGCGGCTTGCTACATGCTGCAGAACTATCTTGATGCTCGTGCCAACTTGCGAGGTGAAGAGTGACGGACGAGTTCGACAATCGTAAAAACGAAGGGTGGGGTGACGGGCCTTCGGAAGACGGTTTCGACGACTGGTCGTCCAAGCCCCTTGGAACCGTGCCCCGGCACTCTCCGAGAGCCCCGAAACGTCGTACAGGGCCCGTCGGCAGGGTTCTCATCGTGCTGGCGTTCGTCGTCTGCGTAGTTGTAATCGTGGGAGCGGCAGTCAGCGCCATTCGTCTGGTGCAAGGGCGTTCCGGCAGCGAGAGCACCACCTCGACGAGCGTTGCCTCCACGGGAACCGTCGTCGTGAAGCAGGGGATGGGTGCGAATCAGGTGGGGCAGCTACTTCAGCAGGCCGGGCTTATCGATTCAGCTTCGGCGTTCGTCGACCTGGTTAAGGCCAGGGGTAGTGAGAATGCGCTCAAGCCGGGGACCTACAAGTTTTCGAAGGGTGAAGAATTGCTGACCCTCGTCGAGGCGTTGGAGAAAGGGACCGGAGCCACCAACCTCAAGGTCACCATTCCCGAAGGCAAGGCCGCCGACCAGGTGGCTGCGCTCCTCACTAAGGCCGGTAGTATCGATGGCGACTCTTACCTGGAGCTCATCAAGGAGCCGAGCAAGTTCGTGGTGCCCAAGGTCGGCGATACTGCACCGAAAGTGGACACCCTCGAAGGGCTTCTATTTCCGAGCACTTACTTCTTGACAGAGGGAGACACGGCCACGCAGCTCATCGGAGCTCAGTTGGCGGCGTTCGAGACCAAGACGGCATCCCTGCCGTGGAGCAACGCGACGGCTCTGGGCGTAACGCCCTATCAGATCGTCATTGTCGCCTCCATGATTGAGAAGGAAGCAAATATCGCCGACGAAAGGGCTAAGGTAGCGGCCGTCATCTACAACAGGCTTAAGAAGAACATGACTCTCGGGATCGACGCGACGATCCGGTACGCTCTGGGCAAATGGACGGGCTCCCTGACGCAAGAAGATCTGAAAGTGGACTCTCCATTCAACACGCGGCTAAACAAGGGCCTGCCGCCCGCACCCATATCGAATCCCGGGACAGCTGCTCTGCAGGCTGCCTTGGAGCCGGCCAAGGCCGACTATCTCTACTACGTCCTCAGCGATACCGAGGGGCATCACTTCTTTACGGCGTCGTACGACGAGTTTCTCCAAGCAAAGAAGAACGCGCCGCAGGAATAGTCGACCTCGCCTGGGGCAGGTTCGTGCTTAAGTTCTAGGGCGGCCGCTGCCGATTGCTATAGTCTGGGCTTCAGGTGTACAGACCCGGTAGTCGGAGGTGGCGCTCATGTTCGGTAGCGGCGGACCTATGATTTCGGCACGCACTCGGATGCTTGCGGTGTTGGGTCACCCGGTGGGTCATTCGCTTTCCCCGGTCATGCAAAACGCCGCGCTACAGGCGCAAGGTGTCGACGCGGTATACCTGGCGTTCGATGTGGCGCCGCATGCACTGTCGTCGGCCCTTGAGGGCCTGCGCTCTGTCGGTTTCTGGGGAGCAAACGTCACTCTTCCGCACAAAGAGCGTGCTGCAGAACTCGTTGACGCCTTGGATCCACTAGCCGCCCAAGTGGGCGCGGTGAACACGATCGTGAACGAGAAAGGCCTGCTAACAGGCCACAACACCGATATATCGGGTTTTAGCGCGGCCCTGAAGACGGTGCGCCCGGAGGGTGCCGTGGGCGCTCGATGTCTCGTGGCGGGCGCCGGCGGCGCCGCGCGCGCGGTAGTGGCGGCATTGTGCGCGGGGGGAGCCGCAGATATACGACTCTTTAATCGCTCTCGACCCAGGGCTGAGCGCCTTTGCCGAATGGTAAGGGAGTGGGGAGGACCGCCTTGCGAGGTCGTTGATGCCGCCGGTCTGGCGCGGGCCGTGGCCGAGGCGCAGGTTATCGTGAACGCGACTTCGGTTGGGCTTGGAGTATCAGTCAAGGAGTCGGCCGTTCCTGTCGATATTCTGGACAGCCACCACGTAGTCGTGGATCTGGTCTACGGTCCAGAGCCCACGCTGCTGGTGAGCGAGGCAATCGCACGCGGAGCGAGGGCCGTCGATGGCAAGGAGATGCTTCTCAGCCAGGCGGCGAGTTCCTACCGGTTGTGGACCGGAAGAGAGGCGCCAATGGATGTCATGCGCGCCAGAGTCGGACAGGTAGGCAGGTGAAGTGCAATCCATGCAGGTGCCAAAAGAGGAGACCCTCCAGCATAGTCTGTGGGGCAAGCGTACGGGTGAGATCCTCATTGAGATGGGGGTCCTGACCCAAGACCAGCTGGAGCAAGCGCTAGCCGAACAGCGGATTACCCACATGCGGGTCGGTGAGATCGCGCTGGCGAAAGGTTGGGTGGGCAAGCACGACCTTCTCCAGGCGTTGGCTCGCCGTCTCGGGGTGAAGTATGTCGATATTCCCGAGGTCCGTTTGGACCCTGTGGCTTCGGAGCTCATCTCTGGCCGAGACGCCCGACGCTATGGGGCCTTACCCATAAGCTTCGTGAACGAGCACACGGTGCTCGTGGCGATGGCGGACCCATCCAACATCGTAGCCGTCGACGACCTGCGCATCCTCACCGGGTTCGACATCGAGCCCGCGGTCGCGGACGCGGAAGACATAGCGTCGGCTTTGGCAAAGATCAAAGCGTCCGACGAACAGGTGAGCGATCAACTTGCCATGCGTACCTCAGAGACGGAGGACGAAGCCGGTTCCGACGAGATGAGGGACATCCGGGAGCAGGTGGATGCCGCTCCTGTGGTGAAGCTCGTCAACGGGATACTGGCACGGGCCGCCGACGAGGGTGCATCGGACATTCATTTCGAGCCACAGGCAAAAGAGATGCTCGTCCGGTTCAGGCACGATGGGGTCCTTCACGAGACGTTGACTATTCCCAAGAGGCTTCAGGCGGGGGTGACGTCCAGGCTGAAGATCATGGCGGATCTCGACATCGCCGAGCGCCGCATTCCGCAGGATGGTCGTATCGGGCTCACGGTCGGTGGTCGCCCCATAGACATGCGGGTTGCCGCGCTGCCCACGGTCTACGGCGAAAAGATCGTCATCCGTCTTCTCGACCGGTCCAACGTCATGCTGCGTCTAGAAGACCTGGGCTTCGCGGAGCAGGCGCTCGCGCGCTACCGCCGCTCATTCACCAAACCCTATGGCGCCGTACTGGTGACGGGCCCCACGGGCTCGGGCAAGTCCACTACCTTGTACGGCACGCTGAACATCCTCAACACGACCGAGAAGAACATCATCACGGTTGAAGATCCGGTGGAATACCGGCTCGCCGGGATCAACCAGGTGCAGATCAACCCCAAAGCAGGGCTGACCTTTGCTTCTGGGCTGCGGTCCATCCTGCGTTGCGACCCCGACATCATAATGATCGGTGAAATCCGCGACAAGGAGACGGCGCAAATCGCCGTGGAGTCGGCCCTGACGGGCCACCTCGTGCTATCCACGCTGCACACAAACGATGCTCCGGGCGCACTTACACGTCTCACCGAGATGGGGGTGGAGCCCTTCCTCACCGCTTCGGCAGTCGATTGCGTAATCGCCCAGCGACTGGTGCGAAAGCTGTGCGAAGGATGCAAGGAACCGTATCAGGCGAACGAAGAAATGCTGCAGCGTCTCGGTTTTCCAGACGAAGCGGTTCACGGATGGAGGGATGTGACCCTGTATCGCCCTGTAGGTTGCAGTCGCTGCAACAACACCGGCTACAAGGGACGGCTGGGCCTCTACGAGATCATGCCGGTGAGCGAGGCCATCGAAAGGCTCATCGTCGAGCGCAAAAGCGCCGATGAGATCAACAGAGTGGCCATAGCAGAGGGCATGGTGTCGCTGCGAGACGACGGGCTGCAACGGGTTCTGCAAGGGATCACGAGCATAGAAGAGATCTCCCGAGTGATCGTGTGACTTCTCTTTCAACTTCAACAATGAATCGGGAGTGGTAGCCATGGATATGGCGGAGATTCTCAAAGAGACCCTCAGCAAGCAGGCATCCGACCTGCATCTTGCGGTGGGCGTACCGCCGATGGTGCGGATGGATGGGCACTTGGAGAGTCTTGACTACCCCGTCATCACTCCCAACGAAGCCCGCGAGCTCATCTACAGCATCCTGTCCCAAGACCAGAGACAGAAGCTGGAGACCGACTGGGAAGTCGACCTGTCCTATTCACTTTATGGACAGGCGCGGTTCAGGGTCAACGCGTATTTTCAGCGCGGCACCTTGGGGGCGGCTTTTAGGCTCGTTCCAGTGGTCATTAAATCCATCGAAGAGTTGGGGCTGCCGAAAGTGCTCCATTCCTTCTGCCACAAGCCCCGCGGCTTTGTCCTCGTCACCGGGCCCACGGGTTCCGGCAAATCGACGACACTCGCCGCCATCATCGACGAAATCAACAGCACCCGGGCGGATCATATCGTCACGATTGAGGATCCCATAGAGTTCCTCCATCAACACAAGATGTGCGTGGTCAACCAACGCGAGGTCGGTACAGACACAAAGGCGTTCCCGGTAGCGTTGCGCTCTGCGCTTCGGCAGGATCCCGATATCATCCTCATCGGCGAGATGCGCGACCTTGAAACCATTCAGATCGCTCTGACCGCGGCGGAAACGGGCCACTTGGTCTTCGCGACGCTCCACACGCAGGACTGTCCTCAGACCATAGATCGGATGATCGACGTATTTCCGCCTTTCCAGCAGGAGCAGATTCGCGTGCAGATCGCGGCGACGCTCGAGGGTATCGTTACCCAGCAGTTACTTCCGAAGGCCTCCGGTTTGGGTCGCGCCGCTGCGTGCGAGGTCCTCGTAACCACTCCGGCGTCGCGTAATCTCATCCGCGAGGGCAAGACCCACCAGCTGTACACGGTCATGCAGACCGGTGGACAACTGGGCATGCAGACGATGAATTCGTCACTGGCTGAGCTGGTCCGGCGGGGCGAGATCACGCGAGACCTGGCTCTGAAGAGATCGTCGAGCCCAGATGACCTCGAAAGACTCATGCTCACAGGAACACTTGGTTAGCCGATTGGCCTACAGAGTGGGGGAGGAGGCGTTTCGTACTTGAGCGTTCGCCCTCTCGAGCCGATATAGACACGTAGAGAACTGTTCATCCAGCGGAACACCGACACAGGAGCAAACACGGTGGGAACCTTTGTTTACACAGCCAGGCGCGACCGCGGTGGTCAGTTTACGGGCGAGTTGGCCGGCGACAACAAGGCGGCAGTGGTATCCGAGCTCAGGCGCAAGGGTTTTACGGTATTGAGCCTGGAGGAAAAGCGCGGGTTGCCGGACATCAACGAGATGCTTGAATCGATGAAACGGATCAAGGCCCGGGACAAGGCGGTCTTCGCGCGCCAGTTTGCGACGATGATCAATTCCGGCCTTGCTGTCTTGAGGGCTCTCTATGTTCTTGAGGAACAGACTGAGAACCCCAGATTGTGCAAGATCACGAAGGCTGTGCGAGAGGACGTGGAGGCCGGTATGCCCTTGTCCGACGCCATGGCCAAACATCCCGCGGCGTTCGACCGCCTGTATGTAGCTATGGTGAAAGCAGGCGAGGCCGGCGGGGCGCTGGACCAGACGCTCAACCGGTTGGCGACGCAGTTGGAAAAGGACGACAGTCTTCGCCGCTCCATCAAGTCAGCTATGGCTTACCCGGTGCTGATCGCGTGCTTTGCCGTTATGGTCATGATCGGTATGCTCCTGTTCATCATCCCGATATTCGCAAGTATGTACAAAGATCTCGGTGGACAGCTCCCTACGCTCACCCGGCTGATGATGACCATCAGTAATCTTCTAAAGGGTTATTGGTTTATTGTCTTTCCCGTTTTGTTCCTGTTCATTTGGCTCGTTATGCGCCTCAAGAACACCGAGCAGGGCCGGCGTGGATGGGATCGCATGAAACTGAAGCTGCCCATGAAGATCGGCCCGGTCGTCCAGAAGATCGCCGTGGCGCGCTTTAGTCGGACGCTTGCGACGCTCGTGGGCTCCGGCGTGCCGATCCTTCAGGCTATTGAGATCACCGGTAAAACATCGGGAAACAGCGTGATCGAAGAATCAATGGTTGACGTTAAGGAAAGCGTTCGCGGCGGGGAAAGCATTGCGAAACCTCTGGGGCGGGTTGCGGTCTTTCCGCCGATGGTCACACACATGATCTCTATCGGTGAGGAGACCGGCGCGCTCGACGCCATGTTGAACAAGATCAGCCGATTTCTACGAGGACGAAGTGGATGCGGCAGTCAAATCCCTGACGTCGATCATCGAGCCCGTGATGATGATGTTCGTGGGCGGCGTGGTGGGCGTTATCGTTATCTCGATGTACCTGCCCATGTTCAATATGATGAACCTCGTCAAGTAGGCGAGGTCCCAGGCAGAGCGGACCGGCCTCTCATAGATCCCATAAGCGTTGACGGCGCCACTGGGGTTCAACAGGGCCGCGACGACCGACCGTGTCGCGGCCCTGTTGGACCTCAGGGCGATGTCGCCGTTTCTGTTCGAAATCGCAATGCACGATAATGTGCATTATGTAAAGTAGGTAGTAAAGTGGACGCGCGGCTGCCGTTCCAAGTGCGTTTTCTCACCCCTCCCCGGGGCTTTGCCCCCGAGGGCCTGCGCCGCTGGCCTACACGTCGTAGCTGAGGAGACTAAACACCTCGTAGCCGGCCAAGCGCTCGCGGCCGCCCAATTCGGTCAGCTCGATGATAAACGCCAGACCCGCCACGACGCCGCCGGCTTCTTCGACCAATCTGATCTTCGCCTTGGCTGTGCCGCCCGTAGCCAAGAGGTCGTCGTGGATGAGAACGCGCTGACCCGGCTTGATCGCGTCTATATGCATCTCCAGGACGTCCGTCCCATACTCGAGGTCGTACTCGCAACGCGTGACTTTGTAAGGAAGCTTTCCCGGTTTGCGCGCAGCGGCAAAACCTACACCCATCGCATAAGCCACTGCGGCGCCCAATATGAAGCCTCGGGCTTCCGCGCCGAAGATGATGTCGATCTGGCGTTTTCGACCGTAGTCCGCCAGACTGTCTACCGCGAGTCGTAAAGCGATAGGATCCTGCAGCATGGGCATGATGTCGTGGAAGAGGATCCCCTTCTTTGGGAAATCGGGGATGTGGCGGATATAGTCGCTGAGTTCCATCTCGCTCCTTGCCTAATGCGCGCCTCGTCGCGGTTGATGCCGGGCTTCTTTGTGCGGACCGGTGGGGTCGGACGCAACCCCGTGACATTGTACGCTTGACTGCGCCCAGGATGAAAGCTCAGAGGGTGCGCAGAAGCGTTCAGAGGGTGCCACACGGACATGAGAGGGCAAGGACCGGCTAGAGGAGCTTGCGTAACTCCTTGTACAGCAGAAGATGAATCAGTTGTGAGACCAGCGCCGCCAGGTCCTCGAGCATCTTCTCCCCATGCTCCCGCTTGTCAAGGTGCGTTGAGCGCAACGACGGCGTAGTGACCTGTTCGATAAGGGATGCCTCGCGCTCTACGGAGGACCCCAGAAGGCGCAGGTTGCGGGGCTCAACCCCGAAACGAGCTAGAAGGTGACAGATCCGGGCTATCTCGAGGTCGCTCTCGGTGAGCGTTGGGCCCGCCTGGCCTACCCTATCTATCATGCGGAACTCGACCAGCATGCGGAAAAATTGCTCGTCTACGCCGGCAGCCGCTGGAGCCTCCTCCCAGGTGTAGGTCGGCTCCTCTCTCCTCAGCACCGGGGTCGTCCGCATGGGAGCGGCTCCGGCTTCCAGCGGTTTGCCCGACACAGGCAGCACCGCGCGATCCACTCTTCGACGAATAACATCGAGAGGCAGATATTCGTCCCTCTGAAGAGTGAGAATGGTCCGCAACCTACGCACATCGGCAGAGCTGTACTTCCGATAGCGCCCTGGTGTCCTCTCCGGTGACAGTAAACCGCGGTCCTCCAGATATCTGACCTTCGTAATGCTGAGATCGGGAAACTCCTGGGTCAACTGAGCGACGACCTGTCCGATGGTGAGCAGTTGCTCAGCGCGCGCGCCCTGGCCGCCAGAAGCGGACTGGAGCGTGGAGCGTGTGCCTTCCTTCACGGTCTCGCTCACCTCTCCTCGCTGTCAGGCTCGAGAAACGCCAGCTTGAACTTGCCGATCTGAAGCTCGTCTCCGTCTGCCAACCGATGTCGTTCTATGCGCCTGCGGTTGACGTAGGTCCCGTTCAGGCTGTTGAGATCCTCGACCAGAAAGCCATTCTCGTCGCGGATGACTCTCGCATGGTGTCGTGAGACAGTGACGTCATCCAAAAAGATATCGCTGTGAGGGCTGCGGCCGATGGTGAGGACGTCGGTGTTGAGGGCTATTGCCTCCCCCTCCCTACCGCCGCCAGCACGGATCAAAAGCGCTGGGCTCCCGCGAAGCTCTTCGGCAGCCGCCAAGTCATCCTCAAGATCGATACGATCCGAGGGCGCATACGTGATCGTGGTCTCTGTCGGGTCGAGGGGATTGAACTTACCGCCACAACGACGGCAGAAGTTGGAATCGTCGGGATTATCGACACCGCATGCGGGACACTTGGCCACGACGGTCACATCCCCCTAATCAGACTTGGAGGAGGAGGAATCTGTCTTTGGCCGGGTGACGGAATCATAGTCGGCGAACTGCTTCTTGATCCCTTCCTCAATGGCCTTGAGCACGTGGGGATTTTCGAGCAATTGCGCCCGCTTCGCCTCATTGGCATGAGTGACGACATACTGGTCCGCGAGGATATCGTCAAGGCGTCGACCTTCGCCGACCTGTTTGGAGATGTAGCGCAACAGGCGCTCGTCCGTGACGTTCACTGATAGGTCACGAAAGCGCTCCTGGATCGACCGCTTCGACGGGGCCGCGGTGGTGTCTGCAGGAGATGGCGGTTCCGCCTCGCCTTGTAAGAAATCTTCGGAGGATAACCCCTGGGCCTCGGCGGCGCGACGACCGCTCAAGATAGCGGTTAGCGCGCTGATGTCCCCGTCCCTGAAGATGCCCTGGCCGGAACCGTGCTTCTCACGAAGTCTGCGCACCATCTCGGCTCGCACAATGTCGATCTCACCGTGCAGGAGCCGCCTGCGCTTGGAGATCTCGCGCTCTTCATCGGACAGTTGCCTAGCGAGCGTCTTTAGATCGACGTCGCTGTACGACTGAACGTTGATGAGGCGATCAAAAGTCGTGTCGTCCAATGCACCCACATCCTTAGTATAGTGGCCGCATCACAAACCTTCAACCTGAGGTGGAGATCTGGCCGGCCAAACCCTACCCCAATCTGCGTGCCAGAGAGTCTGCCTGGTGGAACTACTCTTCTTCGTCCGCCAGAAGCTGCTCGTACTCTTCCGCCGTCATGAGGTCGTCTTGCTCGGCGGGATCGCTGAGCTGCACCTTCACAAGCCAACCATTTTCAAAGGGGCTCTCGTTGATCAACTCGGGGGCGTCAACCACCTCTTCGTTTATCTCGACCACAGAGCCGCTGAGGGGCGCGTACACGTCGGACACTGCTTTGACCGACTCAACCTCCGCGTATGGTGCACCCACCGCGATTTCGGTGCCAATCTCCGGCAGTTCGATATAGACGATGTCGCCCAGGGACTCCTGCGCAAAGCTCGTCAGACCGAAAACCGCCGTGTCCCCCTCCACCCGGGCCCAGGCATGCTCCCTGTGGTACTTGAGGTTCTTCGGGTTCACATGTGCTCCTTTCTCGCCATAATCGGCTGGGCGTCATGATAGCACAGAGGGTCTTCCCCACTTTTCCGTGTAGACAAGGCGAGCCGTTGGGGGCTTCTCCCGTTCGGAATGCACAAGTGCGGCGTTCACTGTGACACGAACTCCGGTGTCGGCGCGCATCTGCTTGTATACTTGATGCTAGAGCATTCTGTGAAGGGGGTCTTAGGTGGCACGTCGCAGGGGCCTGGTTATCAACGATGAGCAAATGCGACTCGTAGACGATGTCCTCGCGAAACTCAGACGCGTCTCGGGGTCGAAGTTCGTCGCTCTCATCTCCACGAGCGGCCAGCCTATCACCACCTCCCCGGTGGACGTAGAGTCCGACACCCTATCTCTTGCCGCATTGGCAGCGAGTTCGTTCGCCGCGACCCGCCAATTGGCCGAAGTCTTGAGCGAGCGGGAGTTCACTCTTCTATTCCACGAGGGGCGAGAATCCAACCTCCACGTCGTCCAGGTAAGCGATCAGGTGTTGCTCTTGATCACTTTTGGCCACGAAACTCAGGTTGGCAGAGTGCGGCTCTACACGACGAGAGCGTTGGAAGTGCTCAAGCCTGTTTTCGAACCTGCCGAAGATAGTTCTGAAGGTAACGCGTTGATCGACGCCGACTACACCAAGGAGGCGGGGAAAGCGATCGACGGCCTCTTCCCGGGTAGAACTGACTGATGGGTCGGGTGAAGGTACATGGCGCTGATCAATCTCGCCGCACGGGAGATTAACTACAAGATCGTCTACTACGGCTGCGGTCTCTGCGGCAAGACAACCAACATCCAGTACATCCACAAGCGGGTCAATCCTGCGGCCAAGGGACGGCTGGTCAGCATTGCTACGGAGGAAGAGCGCACGCTGTACTTCGACTTCCTCCCCCTGTCACTCGGAGACGTTAAGGGTCTTCGCACCAGGTTTCACATCTACACGGTGCCGGGCCAGTCCTTCTACAACGCATCTCGCAAGCTGGTGCTCCAGGGAGTGGATGGCGTGGTCTTCGTGGTCGACAGTCAGGTGTCTCGTCTCGACGAGAACGTCGACAGCTATCTCAACCTGTGGGACAACCTCATGTCGCAGGGCGAGGACTTGAGCAAGCTGGGCGTGGTCCTGCAGATGAACAAGCGTGATCTCAGCACCATCTTTTCAGTGGCCGATCTTGATGACCTCGTGAATCACACTCATTCGCCGGTGGTAGAGGCGTGTGCCTTGACCGGCGCCGGAGTGTTCGAGACGCTCAAGACCGCCTGCAAGCAGGTCATCGCCAAGAGCAGCTAGAAGCGCCCGCACGGCGTGGCTAGGAAGGCTTGGACTCGCCGATTACAACCTGCAGTATGTCCAGGTAGCCTTGCGCCAGTTCGTGGGCTTTTTCGCTATCGTCCGCCTCCGCGTATACGTGAAAGAGCGGTTCCTCGGCGTCTGGCAGGATCAATGCCCACTCGGAGCGGTCCAGGAATACCTTGATGCCATCGACGAGCGATACGCGCCCTTCCCGGAGCTTCTCCGTCAGGCGCCGCATCACGGTTCCTTTGAGGTCCCAGGGGCAGTCCGCCTCCATCTGCGAGAGATGGGCGACGGGTACCTGCGCCGTCAAGTTCGACAGTGGTGAATCCGAGGACGACACCATTTCGAGGACCTTACCTAGCGCGAACAAGCCGTCCATCGAGGGGAGGATCGAAGGGTAAATGTAGCCGCCGTCCACGCTTGCCGCGAAGATCGTGTTGGGACGCGTCGCCTCCGCCATCACGAAGGCCTTGGCATACTTCGTTCGCCTGATCGTAACGCCGGTGTTGGCCACTACTTGTTCGGCATGCCTGGTAGCGTGGAGAGGAAGAGCGGCGAATCCTCCCCGGGCCTCGCGGGCGGCATTCTGCAGAAGCAGCAGCAGGAGAGCAGAGTCAGGAATCAAGTCGCCCTTCTCGTCGACGATGTAAAGGTACTCGGCCCCCGGATCCAGGACGGCCCCCAAATCGGCCTCCATGGCTCGTACCATCTCCCCCACCCTTGCCGCGGCGACAGGGAGGGCCTCGACGAAGTTGACCCGCTTGCGACTCGCCCCCGCGGTGTTGATGGATATGGTCTCGACGCCCAGCTTGTCCAGTATCGAGGAGAAGAAGAAAGCCGGCGCCGACGAAGAATAGTCGAGCACCAGGCGCGGCTGCCGGCCGCGGATGGCCACGGTGTTCCAGTTCTCGAGAAGCGAGTTGGTGTAGGTTTCGACGGTCCGAGGAGGATAGAGGACGATCCCCATCTCCTGATATTGGGCACGTCGAAAGTCCTCGCGGAAGTACAGGTTCTCAATTGCGCGCTCGCGTTTGCCGTCGAGCGGAACCCCCGGCGCCTCCGAGAACAGGATTTCGATCTGCTCGGGGTTGTCGAGGCTCATCTGGACGTGGATGCCGCCGACCGCGCTGCCACTCTTGATGTCGAAGCGGTTGATGGCCGAGGTCGCCACTGTGAGGTCTCTGACGTTGACCCCCGTGGAGTTCAGGCCGCTGATGATGGCCCTCTTAAAGACTCGGCATGCGTGGTGAGTGTCGCGGCTGGTCGTGACATGCGAGCCCTGACTGATTAGGGTGCCGTAGGCCATGGCGAGACGCATGGCCATCTCCGGCGTGACGTCGACATTCGCCAGCCCGCGAACGCCGTTTCGTCCAAAGAGCGTACTTGGCCCGCGCGTTTCCCAGACGATCGAGGAGCGGATGGTCGAATCCGGTTCGATGTTCTTGAACGGGTAGATCTTGACGTTGTTCGCCACCACGGCATTGCGGCCCACGATCGAGCGATCCCCGATCACCGCGCCGTCAGCGATGTTGGCATTCTCGTGGATCTCTACCGCGTTGCCGAGGATGGCGCCAGTTACGATCGCTCCAGGAGCAAGGTAGACGTTCTCCCCCAGCACGGACGACCCCACTTGGGCTCCTGCCCGGACGACGACGTTATCGCCCAATACGACGTGTGACAGGATCCGAGCGTCTGGATCCAGCCGAACATTTGCGCCGATGACAGCGGGCCCTTCCACGTTGTCCAAGCTGTCGAGAGCGGCCGATTGCTCCACCCAGATATTGCCTCGGAGTCTGACCCCCGGCGGGGTTAAACGAACCTTTCCGTCGAGGGCATCGCGGTTGGCTTGGAGATATTGCTCGAGACTGCCGATGTCCTGCCAGTAGCCGTCGCAAACGGTGCCATAGAGGGGCTTGTGCATCTCAAAAAGCTTCGGGAACAACTCGTGACTGAAGTCGTAGGGCTGGCCCTCGGGTATGTGGTCGAGGACCTCAGGCTCGAGAACGTAGATCCCGGTGTTTACTGTGTCGGAGAAGACTTGGCCCCAACCGGGTTTTTCCAAGAAGCGCTGAATGCGACCATCATCGTCAACGATGACCACTCCAAACTCGAGCGGGTTTTCGACGCTCTTGAGGGCGATGGTGACCATCGCGTCGCGCTGCTTGTGGAACTCGATGACTTTTGTGAGGTCGAAATCGGTGAGCGCGTCTCCGCTGATGACGAGGAACGTCTCTGTGAGCAACTCCTTCGCCAGGCGTATGGACCCCGCAGTGCCCGCGGGCGTCTCCTCGACCGTGTAGTCGATATGCATGCCCAGTGAGCTACCATCCCCAAAGTGGTTACGGATGAGCCTGGGCAAAAAGGCGAGGGTCATGACGACTTCGTCGATGCCGTGCCGCTGCAGCAACTCGAGGATGTGCTGGATGGTGGGTTTGTTTACCACCGGAACCATCGGCTTCGGCTGGTTCGAGGTGAGGGGGCGCAGCCTGGTCCCCTGGCCGCCCGCCATCACGACCGCCTTCATGTGGGCCTCCTGGAAGGGATTCGGTTATCGAACTGATCTATACCCACATACGCAAACCCGAAGCACAACAAAAGTCGGGACGGCCGGATTTGAACCGGCGACCTTCCGGCCCCCAGCCGGATGCGCTACCAAACTACGCCACGTCCCGACGCGCGACCAGTATAGCGCGCCCGCTAAGGTTGGACCACCGGGTTACCGTTCTCCTCGCGGGGTTGGCGACTCATCAAGTCAGATACGCAGGAGCGCACGTCCTTGTCTTCGTGGAGGACCGCGACCACATTCTCCGTAATGGGCAACTCTATCCCCCGCGCCTGAGCTACCGACAAGATGGCCGGGGCCGTTGCGAGGCCTTCCGCCACCATGCCCATCTCCGACTCCACAGAGGTGGGCGGGTAACCCTGGGCGATCAACTCCCCAGCGAGACGGTTTCGAGAATGGCGCGATGTGCAAGTGCCCACCAGGTCGCCCAGACCGGCGAGCCCGGAAAAGGTGTTAGCCTCCGCGCCGAGGGCCGTGCCGAGCCGGGTCATCTCAGCCAACCCCCTCGTGATAAGAGCGGCTCTGGCATTGTCTCCATATCCGAGGCCGTCCGACATGCCCGTCGCAACCGCGACGATATTCTTGACTGCGCCTGCGAGTTCCACCCCGATCACGTCGGCGTTGACGTACGTCCTGAGGCTTTCATCCGATATCAGATCCTGAAGACAACGAGCATAATCGAGGTCGGCGGAGGCGATCACCGACGCCGTGGGTTGGCGCAGCGCAACCTCTTCAGCTTGATTCGGGCCGGAGAGTATCGCTACCGCAGGAGTAAGGCGGCCCAGTTCGTCGATGATCACCTCGCTGAGGCGCTGATGGGTCTCCGGGTCAACTCCCTTAGTGAGGCTCAACACCCCCACGCCGGATGGGAGGCGACGGGCCAGACCGGCGATGACCTCCCTGTAGGCCTTGCTGGGAACGGCGACGACAACGAGTTGAAACGCCGAGAGGTCAGCGGTGGGATAGGCTTCGAATTCGAGATAGGGTGAGAGATCGAGAGAATCCAAGTAGTCGGGGTTACGGTGATGTCTACGCATGGACTCGACTTGATCTGAGCGTCGCGCCATGAGCACCACGGAGAACCCTCGCGTCACCAGATGAGCTGCGAAGGCCGTACCCCATGAACCCGCTCCTAACACCGCCGCCCGGCACGCCCCTTCGGCCGGCGGGGTCCAGTTGCGCTTCATCGAGAGCTCTCCTCGTCCGAGGGCGCTGACGTGAGGAGGGGGTCGCATGGCGGCGTCATCGGCCCTCTCTCGTTCCAGGGAAAGCAAACTCGTGGTTCGCCGCGTCTCCACAACCTCACGAAGTTTCCTCTGTGGGCCCATAGAACTACGCTGGACATAAGGCAGAAGACCAGGATATAGGGCAGCGGCCGATTGAATGCGACGGCGAAGATCGGCAGCAAGACTGTGCAAGTGATAGAGGCTATCGATACGATGCGGGTGCTGAAGAGGAGCACCAGATACACCGCAATGAGAATGGCCATGGGTATGGGCATCATCCCGATGGCGGCCCCAGCGCCGGTGGCCACGCCTTTCCCGCCCCGTCCCCGAAGGAAGACGGAATAGTTGTGGCCCAAAACGGATGCGAGGGCCACGAAGACGGTCACGAGAGGAGTGCTGAACTCACGGGCAAGCACAACGGGTACCACCCCCTTGAGGATGTCCGCGAAAAGAACGCATAAGCCCAGCCTGGAGCCCAGGACTCGGAAAGCGTTCGTGGTGCCGGCATTCCCGCTGCCATGGCGCCTGACGTCCATTCGTTTGAATAGCCGACCAAGGAACACGCTCGGCGAGAGCGAGCCCACGAGGTACCCGAACACCACCAGGACGATTGCCCTGACGATAAAGGCTGTGCTCACGAGTAGCGTTCCTCCTTGCCCTCGAAGTCGATGACGAGCGGAATCCCCCACATGTCGTAATCCTCCCGAAGGCGGTTCTCGATGTAGTAGGCGAACGGCTTGTTGACCAGAGCTCGTGAGTTGACCATGATCTTGAATCGCGGCGGAGAGGTGGCGTATTGAACCATGTAGAAGACCTTGATGGCTTTGACGCCTTTTGTCGCCGGCGGCCTCCGGCTGCGAACATCCTCCAGCCAGCGGTTGAGTTCGGCGGTGGGTATCCGGGCGCTGTACTGTCCGTAAAGTTCTCTTACCAGCGGCAGGATCTGGTTGATCCCCCTGCCCGTGACGGTTGAAGTCGTCACCCAGCGCGGCTTCATCTGCACCTTGGCCTTGACTCGGGCGGTGGCCATGTCCAGATCGAGCGTCGAGATGTCCCACTTGTTGAAGAGTACAGCGGTCGCACACTTGGCTCTCTGAGCTTCGTACGCCACTTGCAGGTCGAGGTCCACCAATCCCTCGCTGGCATCGACAACCACGAGAGCTAGGTCGCTACGTTCCATCGCTCTGATGGCCCGAAGGGAGCTGTAGTACTCCACGTCGGTGGTGGTGCGCTTGCCCGGCCGCCGAAGTCCGGCAGTGTCGATGAGGGTGATGGTGGTGTCCTCAAAGGTGAGACTGGTGTCGATGGCGTCGCGGGTCGTTCCTGGAATGCTGGACACGATCGCCCTCTCGTCTCCCAGAAGAAGGTTGACGAGCGAGCTCTTGCCCACGTTGGGCCGGCCGACTATCGCCACCCGGATAGGCGTAGGCGTCTGGACTACGGTGTCCGGGGAGGGCAGCGCCGCGACCACCACGTCGAGCAGGTCCCCCACTCCGAGACCATGCTCGGCGGATACACCGATGGGCTCCCCGAGCCCCAGCTCCCAATATTCGTTGAGATTCTCCCGTGCCGTTTGAGCGTCGACCTTGTTGATCGCGAGTACGACCGGAACGGCGCTACGGCGCAATAGGGCGGCAATCTCATAGTCCTGCGCCGCTACCCCCACCTTGCCGTCGAGAAGAAAAATGACCACCGAGGCCTCGGAAACCGCGACCTGGGCTTGGGCCCTTACCTTGTCGGCGAGAGGTGCGTCACTCCACAAGTCGATGCCACCGGTGTCGACGACCACAAAGTCGCGTCCGATCCATTCGGCCTCGCCCTCTTTGCGGTCGCGGGTCACCCCGGATTCCGGGGCCACCACGGCCTCGCGGGTGCCCGTGATGCGGTTGAAAAGGGTGGACTTACCGACATTGGGATAGCCGATAATGGCCACGCGCGGCGTGCCGCCCGTTGTGCCGTTGATGGTCATGGGTCGATCTCCCGGATTCGGTTTGCCACTGCTTCTATCTGGTCGGGTGGGGTCGAGGCGCCGGCGGTTATCCCCACCGAGTGCACGCCGGCGAACCAGTCGGGGTTTAGCTCATTGGGGGCCTCGACATGATAGGTCTGAGGCTGAACCTCGGTGCAGAGTTCGGCCAGCCTGCGAGTGTTGCCGGAGTTTCTTCCTCCCACGACTATCACTACATCGACCTGGTCGGCCATCGACACGGCTGCCGCTTGTCGCTGCTCCGTAGCGCTGCAGATTGTGTTATACACCAGGAGCTCGTGCGAACGAGGTGCCAGATGTGCCACCAGGTCGGAAAGCCTCTCCTGGGACTGGGTGGTTTGTACCACCACGCCCACGCGCGTGCTGGGAAGTTGCTCTGGCAGGTCCCGTGGCTCCTCCACCACCAGTGACTCCGGACCTGCGTAAGAACGAAGGGCGAGGACTTCGGGATGATCCCTCTCGCCCAGGATAAGGACGAGATAGCCGAGATCCCTGAGGTGGGCCGCCTTCTCCTGGGCGGATTTCACGAACCGGCAAGTGGCATCCAGGACGTTGAGCTCCGAGTGGTCAAGCTGCTCCTTGATCTCTCGGGGCACCCCGTGAGAGCGGAGTATGACGGTGCCGCTCGTCTGCTCCTCCGGCGTCGAAACCACGCCTATGCCTTGCCCGCGAAGCTCGGCGATTACCCCCGGGTTGTGAATAAGCGGGCCTAGAGTGTTGATGGGGCCGGCCGCCTCAACCGTGGCCGAGCGAGCGACCTCCAAGGCTCGCTCGACGCCCCAGCAGAAACCCGCCGAGGATGAGATGCGGACATCGATACCGCTCATCCCTCGGCTCCATGACCAGCAGAAAGGGTCTCCAGCGCCTGGTTGAGACGCGAACCGGTGATGTCGGCCCGTACTGAGTGGCGCAAATCCGTAGGGGGGATCTCGAGTGGAACCCCGAAAGTGACGCGAACCCGCGGCAGCCGGGGCAACCCGCCCTTGATGACACGCTCCGTGCCCTCCATGACTACGGGGATCGTGACTACGCCATCGCGCAAGCAAAACAACGTGACGCCTGGATTGATAGCACCGAGTTTGCCGTCGCGATGGCGGTGGCCTTCAGGGAACAGACCCAGCAGCGCCCCTTGATCGAGGATGGCGAGCGCGTTGCGGACCGCCTGACGGTCGGCTGCTCCGCGGTTGACGGGAAACGCCCCCGCGGCACTGATGAGGCGTCCAAGAAAGGACACCTTCCACAACTCCGCCTTGGCCATGAAGTGAACCTGGCGAGGCGACGACACCCCTAGAAAGAACGGGTCGAGATTGGAACGATGGTTCGATGCGATTACCACCGGCCCTTCTATAGGGATATTCTCAGCTCCCTCGATCTTCATACGAAAGACGAGTCTGAACAGCGGCGGGATGAACGAATACGCGAACCTGTAAAGAAGCGTGTCAAGCGGGCTGCGGATCAAACGGCTAAGGGGCCAGGATCCGGCCTTCATGGCGTTTGGCGATGCGGGAAGAACGTCGACGTGTGACTTGCGGCGAAGAGCTTCCGAGCAGATGGCGTCGATGACCTCAGGGATGGAGAGCTCAGTAGTGTCGATCTCCACGGCATCGTCGGCCCTGCGCAAGGGCGCCAATTCTCTCCCGGAGTCATAAGCGTCTCGCCGGGTGATGTCCGCTATCAAATCTTCGAGTGACTGCGAGACGCCCTTCTCCTGCAGCTGGAGTTGTCGCCTGCGTGCCCGCTCTGGCACCGAAGCGGTGAGATAAATCTTGAGGTCGGCTTCCGGAACCACCACGGTGCCCATATCGCGGCCTTCCAGCACCAGGTCACCTTTGGCCGCCTCCGCTCGCTGCAGGCCCGTCAGGACCCGACGGACGCCTGCGTCAGCGGAAACCGCCGAGACGTTCTGTGAGACCAAAGACCCGCGGATCTCGTCGCTCACCTCTCGGTCGCCAACGAAGACACGATTAAGATCGTTGTCCCGCTGTTCGAAACGCAAATGGGTCGCGGCGGCGATCCGTTCCGCCTCCCCGATGTGATTTGGAACCAATCCTGACTCGAGTGCAAGAAGGGTTATGGTGCGATACATAGCACCGGTGTCGAGGTAGCGCATGTTGAGTTTCTTAGCGACCTCTCGTGCGATAGTGCTTTTGCCGGACCCCGCAGGTCCGTCGATAGCGATGATCATCCTGCCACCTCGTTCCAAGAGGCACCCACTTGCCGCAACGCGGCCATGAATGTAGGGAACGACACCGCTATGCAGTCCGTATCGTCCACGGTCACGCCCTCTGATGATGTCAGTCCCGCGATGGCTCCCACCATGGCCATCCGATGATCACCCTCGG
Organism: uncultured Actinomycetes bacterium; assembly: GCA_963775295.1. Taxonomy (GTDB): domain Bacteria; phylum Actinomycetota; class Thermoleophilia; order RBG-16-64-13; family RBG-16-64-13; genus JAMDEO01. The sequence goes on along the minus strand of CAVZIK010000006.1, from coordinate 2,427,077 downwards.
CTCTGACCTTGGCGCCGCGCCAAGGTACCGAAACGCTCTCCACATCCATGCCGTCGGGGTACTCCGTCGCCCTCACGCCAAGGCTTCGGAGAGTGGCGGCCATGACGCGCAAGCGATCGCTCTCCTTGGCCCGCAACTCGGCAGCTCCTCTGAGCCGAGACACCCCTTCCGCCCTGGCTGCCGCCAACAGGAAAAGTGGCAGCTCATCGATGAGGTTGGGCACTTCGAGGGCCCCGACGTCGGTAGCGGTGAGTTTGGATGATCGAGCCGTGATGCTTCCCACGGGCTCGGGGCCCAATGTATCGGCGGGGACAACGTGGATATCGGCTCCCATTCGGCGCAGAACGTCGAGTAAGGCCGTGCGCGTAGGGTTCAGACCCACATTGTCCACGGTTATCTCCGAGTCCGGCGTAAGGATCGCGGCCACCACGAAGAAGGCGGCGGAACTGAAGTCTCCCGGCACCGTCACGGAGCCCACGCGTAGCTCTTCCAGCGGCCATACGGTGACTGCGCCACGCCCGTCGCCGAGGACCTGGCGTTCTACCCTGCCCCCGCCGTAGCGGATCATGCGTTCGGTGTGGTCCCTGGACGGGGCGGGCTCGATCACGGTGCAGGGACCGGCGGCGCGAAGGCCAGCGAGAAGGACACAGGATTTCACCTGGGCCGAGGCCACAGTCATTTCGTGGCTCACAGCCTTCAGATTTCCGCCGCGAATGGAAATCGGCGGCAGAGTGTCGTCTCGACGCCCCGAGAGCGCGGCTCCCATGGCCGTCAGGGGTCTGATGATACGAGCCATAGGCCGACGGCGGATGCTCGCGTCGCCCGTGAGAACGCAGAAGAAGGGTCGCGGCGCAAGCAGTCCCGGCAGAAGGCGGATGAGGGTGCCCGAATTGGCCACGTCGATGACATCGCCCGGTTCAGCAAGGCCCTCCCACCCCTGCCCGTGGACCACTAGGCGGTCCTCTCCCTGCTCGTCCACTTCAACGCCCAGCGAGCGAACGGCCGCCACCGAGGCCATGGTATCGGCCGAGCGGAGGAATCCGTCGACGGAAACGGAGCCATGGCTAACCGCGCCCAAAAGAACCGCTCGGTGCGAGACCGACTTGTCACCGGGAACCCGAAGAACGCCCCGCAGACCTTTTTCCGCGGGGAGAAAGCGAACGGCTGTGGCTTGATCACTCAAGATCCTCACCCGTGAAGCTCAGCGCGGTGGGATATCCAAGTTCCGAGAGAACGGTGCTGGCCGTTTCTGCGGTGTCCCTGCCGGTAACGTACAACACCAAATCGCCCCCCACGCTTCTGCTGACGTGGTGCAGCGTGAGATCCTCGACGTTGATGGCCCGTTCACCCAGGGCGTTCATCACCTTGGACACTACCCCGGGTTGGTCTGGGATGCGCACTGTCAGCTTGTATAGCGTTCTCGGGACAATGTCTTCGTACTCGAGCAATTCCTCGCGGAAGGCCGCGGCAGCGTGGATCGCAGAGTCTATCTCCGCCTCGTCGGCGGTTTCCAGCATGTGACGGAAGGCCTCCAGTTCGGCCGTGACCGATGCTAGTGAGTCCGCGAGCGCCTCGCGGTTCTCGAGGAAGATGTCGCGCCACATGGGGGGGTTTGCACCGGCAATACGCGTAAGGTCCTTAAAGCTGGGGCCCACCCAGTGAAGAGCCTTTCTGCCGCCTACCTGATATTCGCCAGCATGTTCCATGAGCACGTTCGCCAACACGTGCGGCAAGTGGCTGACAACCGCCATAATGCGGTCGTGGGCCACAGGGTCTATGTGCGTGGGCCGCGCACCCAGATCGAGCAGGAAATGCTGAAGCATCTCGTACAGCTTGGGAAAGGCGGCGCCGGTGGTGCATAGAAAGTAGGTGGCGTCCTCGAAGAGATCGCCCCTGGCGTAGCGGACCCCGGAGGTGGCGGCTCCACAAATAGGATGGCCGCCAATGAATATGGACTGCGCCGTCGGGGAAAGGCCGGCGATAATGACCGACTTAGTGCTGCCCAGATCTGAGATGAGGCGTGGCCGCGGCTCGGCCGCGGCGCACTCTTCGACCAGCGCCGGAATGCTGCGTACCGGCGCCGCCACAACCACGAGGTCGGCGTAGGCAGCGGCTTCGGCCGGGCTCGAGGCCTTCTCCGTGATGACTCCGAGACGCAGGGCCTCGTCGAGCACGGATGGGTCGGAGTCGAAACCGACTACGTCGTCGACGTCCGCTCGAGAGCGGGCGGCCAGGGCGAGGCTCCCCCCCATGAGACCCACTCCGACGACGGCCAGCCGGTGTATCCCGCTGTGCTGGTGCGCGTCTGACATATCCCCTATCCCAGCGTCTTGCCGGCCCAGTCGACGATGTCGCGGATGTGCGCGGTGACGCGCGCGAATTGAGCCGGATCCAAGGATTGAGCTCCGTCCGACAACGCCGTCTCCGGCGTGGGATGCATCTCAATCATAAGGCCGTCGGCTCCGGCGGCGATAGCGGCCAGAGACAGCGGCTCAACCAGGTCGACCTTTCCGGTGGCATGACTCGGATCGACTATTACCGGAAGGTGGCTGCGTTGTTTCAGGATCGGGACGGCAGAGATATCGAGGGTGTTGCGCGTGGCCGTCTCGAAGGTGCGGATGCCCCTTTCGCAGAGGATCACGTTCGCGTTTCCCTCCTTCACGATGTACTCGGCCGCCATCAGAAGTTCGTCAATGGTGGCGGCCAGGCCCCGCTTGAGCAGAACCGGGAGAGACACCTCCCCCACAGCGGAGAGCAACTGGAAGTTCTGCATGTTGCGGGCCCCTATCTGGATGATGTCGGAGTACTTCGCGACTTCCTCCAGATGCCTGGGATCCATGAGTTCCGTGACAATGGGAAGGCCGGTTCTCTCTCTGGCCTCGGCAAGGATCTCCAAGCCCTCCACACCGAGCCCCTGGAACGCGTAGGGCGAGGTCCGCGGCTTATACGCCCCGCCGCGGAGCATGGTGGCGCCACCTTTTTTGGCGGCGTCCGCTGCCTCGAAAAGCTGCTCCCTCGTTTCCACCGAACACGGACCGGCGATCAGACCGACGTGGCCGCCCCCAATGCTGGTGCCGCCCACGGTAATGACCGTGTCGGAGCGACGAAATTCACGGCTCACGAGCTTGTAGGGCTTGAGGATGGGAACCACCTTGTCGACACCAGGATAGGCCTCGAGCGGCAAACCGGCGATGACGTCCCTCTCCCCCACGACGCCGATGACCGTGGCCACGTCGCTCGTGGAAACGTGACCGAGAGCCCCTGCGCTTTCAAGCCGTTCCAGAATCCGGTCCACATCCTCCTTGGCGGCCGACTCCTGCATGACGATCATCATTTCCGTGCTGCCTAGATCCATCTCAACCCTCCGGGCTCATGACCGCAGCATCCAGGCCATCAAAGGGATGCTCCATCGGCTTGCTGCGCGGGTACACAACTGGCGATAGTTTGCTGGAAGAAACCATTATCCTCAACTTCAGCTATGGTAACTCGAATCCATCCCGGAGAGTCCATCGCGTCGCCGGAAAGCATCACGGGTTCCAGTGGACCCCGTCGAAAGGCTCCGATGACCTCGGGACAGATCCCCGGAGGCGACTCTTTAGCGGAAAGCTGGCCACGCGTTCCAGCGGATAGCGCGCGCCGACCGGTGGGCCTGCACGGCCAGTATAGAGTAAACGTGGGCTGCATAAGGGAAAAGTAGGCGGGCGGGCCGGGGAATCAGCGTCGTATCAGCCGCCCGCCGCCCGACGTAGGCCTTCCACCTCGGTCGCCGACAGGGGCCGCGCTTGGCCCACAGCGAGTCCTGCATCGGTGAGGCCGTCGAACCGGCGGCGGTGAAGCGCGATGACGACATGGCCGACGCTCTCCATCATGCGCCTCACCTGACGTTTGCGTCCCTCGTGGATGACAATGCGCAAGGTGGTGGTGGGAGCCTTGGGCCGAAGGGCACGAGACGCGATGATCTCGACCTGCGCGGGAGAGGTTCGGCCGTCCTCGAGGTCGACCCCTTCTCTGAGGCGACCGAGCGCGGAAGGCGACACCGTCCCGCGTACAGTCGCTACATACTCTTTGTCGACATGGTATCGAGGGTGCAGAAGATGCGCGGTGAGCTCCCCATCGTTGGTGAGAACGATGAGGCCGGTGCTGCTGAGGTCGAGCCTACCCACAGGGAATACTCTCCCCCGGGAAGGCACGCTTTCCACGACGGTCGGGCGACCCTGGGGGTCGAACGCGGTGCTTACAACGCCGCGCGGCTTGTTGAGGAGCCAGTACTCCAGGGGTTCCCGAGTGAGCTCACGGCCGTCCACCGCCACTCGTTGGGTGTCCACTTCAACAGAGGATCCGAGTTCGGCCACCACCCCGTCCACTGTCACGCGGCCGGCTCTTATGAGGTCCTCACAGTGCCGACGAGACCCGAGTCCGGCCTGAGCGAGGTATTTCTGCAGCCTTTGGGGTCCGGTGTCCATCACTCGGGCACGGATAGAAGTCCCAGACGACGGCGTAGATCCTCTTTCTGCTCCTCGCCCAAGGCGAATCCCTCGAGATCGGGCAACTCGTCTAGGCCCGCGAGCCCGAACATCGCCTGAAAGCGCTCGGTGGTGCCATATAGGACCGCTCCACCCGCGCTCTGGGACCTCCCCACCTCGGTCACAAGCTCTCGCTCGAGCAGCTTCTGGACTGGGGAGTCGGAGTTGACACCCCGGATCTCGGCGATTTGAGGCCGCGACACCGGCTGCAGATATGCCACGACGGCAAGAACTTCCATGGCAGCCGGCGAAAGTCTGGATGCGTCGTCGGGAAGCTCAAACAGCGCCGCCACAGCCTGCTGGCACGCGGGATTGGTCCGAAAGGCCCACCCCCCGGCGAGTCGCACCAATTCGAAGCCCCTGTCTCCCCCTGCTGGAAACTCGTCGGCGAGGGCGTAAACGGCTGCTTCAATGGTCTCGCGCAGTGGTGGGTCCACAGCGGAAAGCGCGCTGGCAAGGGTCTCGAGGGTCAAAGGAGAGCCCGCGGCGAACAGGACCGCTTCGAGGTCTTTCTTAACCGCTGAGAGACGCGGATCCGCCGCGCCGAAACCTTCTAGCCCTTCTGGCATACCCTATCTCCTATGCGGTCTTCTTGGGCTGCGAAGCCCTCACAATGATGTCTCCGAAAGCCTCGGCCTGAGACACGCGGATCTCGCCGCGGGCCAACAGGTCGAGAAGGGCAAAAAGGGAGACGGCTTGAACGAGGGGTTCCTCTCCCCCGAAGATGCAATCGAAGGAGAACCGACCCCGCTTGGCCAAGACGCCTCGCACGATGCGTATCTGCCTCCGCAGGTCGACCCGGACCTGGGCTACGTGGCTTGTGTCGGGCTCGCGCTTGCTCTCAATCAGCCGGACGAGCCGTTCCCGCAGTTCCATGACGTCGCCGGAGCCTGCTATTTCATCGAGGGGAGGCAAACGCCGCCGCGTCTCTGTAACCGGCCGACGCATTATCGCACCGTAGTTGTTCTCCCCCAGTCGACGCAGTCTCTCGGCCGCGGCCCTAAATTTGCTGTACTGGAAGAGTCGGGCGAGTAGTTGGTCGCGGGCCTCCTCCGGAGTGAGTCCGTCGTCCAGTTCTACCGGCGCTCGCGGCAGCAACAGTCTGGACTTGACCTCGACGAGAAGACTCATGAGCAGCAGGAACTCCGTCATCTCGTCCCAGTAGTCGTTGCCGCTTTCCTCCTCCATCTGGTCGAGATAAGACAGGATGACGTCGAGAAGCGGCACCTCGAGCAGATCGATCTCCTCCTTCAGGACGAGCGAAAGCAGCAGGTCGAACGGACCCTGGTAAACGTCGAGATCGAGATCGAGAACTCTCACGTCAGCCTGGACTCAGCCGACGTTCAACCATAGTAGTAAGGCAGAAGCCAGTGGAAGAGCACAACGTAGCCGTCGTTGAGATAGTTGCGCAGGCCCGAGTAGAAGATGAGGACCAACAGCCCGATAAGGATGAAGGAGCCGTAGCGATCGATGCTAACCCATGCCTGATAGGCCCGCCTGGGAAGGAAAGCTCCGAGAACTCGAGATCCATCCAAGGGGGGTATGGGGATGAGGTTGAAGATTCCCAGTACCACGTTCACCTGAAAGGCAAGAAGAAGGATGGTGCCTATCGCGTAGCGGACGTTGCCCGGCTGGGAGAAGTACGACTTGGACAACGTGAGGACGGCCCAGAAGACAACGGCAATTGCGAAGTTGGTGAGCGGCCCGGCGATCCCGACAAGGGCCATGCCGCGCTGGCGATTCTTGAAGTAGTATGGAGACACCGGTATCGGCTTGGCCCACCCGAAGATGAACCCGCCGGCCAGATAGGTGATGACGAACATGGCGGTACCAAAGAAGTCCAAATGGACAAGCGGATTGAGGCTGAGCCGTCCACGCGACTTGGCCGTGGGATCGCCCAGACGGTATGCGACATAACCGTGGGCGATCTCGTGCAGCATCATAGAAAGCAGTAGGACGGCGACAAGCGGAACGAGATATTCCCACTTGGTCATCGTTTCCCCACTAACTGCCGGGCCATCTCCAACTCGGCTTCGCGTCCTTGAATGGAACCTTCCACACGCATCTCCTTAAGCTTTTCGAGAACCCGCCCGACGGATGGGTCCCGTTTCATGCCCAGAGCATGGAGATCGTCGCCGTTCACACTGATGGTCCGGTGGCGTATCTCGGTAAGATAGCGGCGCAGGCGTTGCCGCGATTTCTCGTCTTCCAACCCCGCCAGCGCAAAGACAAGGGCTTCCACCGAGGTCTTGCGCAAGGCCTTGTAGATTTCCCAATCGCTCATGGTCTCGCTGCCCAATTGTGAGGCCAGATGCGGGGCTAGGACAACGCCTTGTCTGACCACATCACTGTCTGACCGCTTGAGCTTCAATTTGTCCAGCCAGATATAGAGCTCGTCGTGATCCATGTTCCGCGTGATGGCCATCAGCCGCAGGCGCCAGGGTACCACTTCGTGGACAAGGGATAGCTCTCGCACGAGCGAATCGAGCACTCGGACGAGCGTGACCGTCTTCTCGCCGGTGGCCAGTTTCGGGTGAACCTCGCGCGCCACTCCCAATTCGAACAGCCGTCTGAGAGTCCACTCTACGTTCAACTCGCTCAGCAGAGGAATGAGTTCCTCGCGAAGTCGAACGCTCGAGAGGTCGCCGACCAAGTGCATGTCTACGCATTGCCTCGCGAAGGCCTTGGTCTGTTCGTCCATCTGGAAGCCATACCGGTTCTCGTATCTGACCGCTCGGAAGATCCGCGTGGGATCCTCTATGAAGCTCAGGTTGTGAAGAACGCGGATGATCCCCTCGCGCAGGTCGCGCAGACCTCCGAAGAAATCGATCACCGTGCCGAAGTCCTGACCGCGCAGCGAGATGGCCATCGCGTTGATGGTGAAATCGCGCCGGAACAGATCCTGGCGGATGGAGGCATGCTCCACTCGGGGAAGGGCTGCCGGATAGTCGTAGAACTCCGTGCGAGTCGTGGCTACATCGACGTGGAACGGCTCGCCGGATGGCCGAAGGCACGACGCAGTATCCCCCAGGATGGTCGGAGGCAGCAAGACGACGGCGGTCTTAAATTTGCGATGGGCTCTCACCCTGCCGCCTAACTGCGCGGCTAGACGAGTGGCGAAGTCGATACCGTCCCCTTCGACCGCCACGTCGAGGTCGACGTTGGGTTGTTCCAGCAGAAGATCGCGGACGAAGCCTCCGACCAGATATACCCCGGCGAAATCCTCGGACAGAGCGGAGCAGGCAAGGAAGAGCCGACCGAAGAAAGGATGCTCGGCCAGTTCCGCCATGGTATATACCTGTGGCTCCGCAAGAAGCCTCTGATCCTGTTCCCAGCGGCCTTGGTATGCCGCCAGCACATCTGTCCGTGTCACGATGCCGACCACATCGGCAACTCGGGCAAGGCCGTCTTCCGTAGCCTTTTCGTAGGCTCCGTCTTTGATCACCGGCACGCGGCCCAAGTTGCCCTCGACCATGGTGCGCCTAAGTTCCTCCACGGTCGTGTCAGCGCGGGCAAAAGCGATGTTCCGTGTCATCACGCCTTTGACGGGAGCATGCCCCAGACCGTGTCGCATGGCCTTGTCCAGGTCGCGGCGGGCGACGATTCCCACTACCCGATCACCTTCTCGGACACAGATGCCCGAGTGCCCGTAGCGCTGCGCAGTTACCAGGGCCTCGGTAATCGGCGTCTCGGCGTCGATGAAACGGACTGGACGGCTCATGATCTCCCCAGCGGTGGGGAATCCGAGGCTGCAATGAGCGAGGCAACCGAGCAGCCTCTCCAGGACATTCTCGGGCGTATCGTCCCGGACCACCGCGGAGGCAGCCTGAGCATGTCCGCCCCCCCGATGGTGCGCAGGAGCGAGCCGACGTCCACCGACCCGGCCCGCGAGCGGGCGGTCACAAAAACGCGATCCTCCATGCCCACAGCCTGCAGCAAAACCTCGGCGTTTATAAGTTCCATCAGCTTGTGGGCGATGACGCTCAAGCCGTCGACGTACGTGGAGATCTGGAGCGCCACAGTGTGGACGTCGATGCCGCGCACGCGGTGCACGTTGATCCTGTCGACCATACGCATGAGGACCTCACGGTGCTCCTCTCCCAGCGGACTATGCAGGTAACGCTCCAGAAGGGCCTGGGAAGCTCCTAAACGCATGGAGACGGCAAGCATCTCTGCGTCCCGAATGGTAGTGCGGGGAAATATTAGGGACCCGGTGTCTTCATGGATGCCCAGGGCGAAGATGGTCGCCGCAAGTCGAGGCACTTCCGCCCCGCGCTCGAGCAAAAGGTGGAGAATGGAGGTCGCAGAAGAGCCGTCAGACGACAGCACCCAGTTCTCGCCTTTGACAAATGGCGGACGCTGAGGGTTTTCGGCGGAGTGATGATCGAAGACCACGACTTCGACGCCGGGCTGGCCGCAAAGCCGGCTCAGATCGCCTATGCGGTCGAGATCGGCAGTGTCCACCACGATGAGTTGTCTGATCTTCGTCTGATCGATAAAGCGAAGGCTCATGATGGGGAGGCTCTCCCCGTGGAGCGAGACGAACTCGCGCACGTTGGGGTTGAGAGACCCGGCGAAGACGATCCGGCCTTCTGGGTAGAGAAGAGAGGCGCCCACGGTGGCGGCTAACGCATCGAAATCAGCGTTCTGATGCGTCGTGATGACCGTGTGGACCTCGATGAGAGAGGGTATGGCCGTCATGCCAGCTAGTATACCGGTACGAGTCGGGAGCTTCAGGCGCCTTTCCAAGCCGTGAGAACGGCCGAAACCGCGGCCAGGAGCCGGGCGCCCTGCGCAGCCCCCGCGGCGAGAACATCCTCGTGTGATGCGGCTCCCTCATTGGTGATGAGGGAGATGGCCGCCACCTCCAGGCCCTCCTCGCGCGCGGCCCTCAGTTCGCCGGGTAGCGACATGCTAACGCAAGTAGCCCCCAGGTCCCTCAGGAGAGCGTTCTCCGCGGCGGTTTCGTATTGCGGGCCGGGGACGGCGGCATGGATACCCGGACGGACAAACCCGGACAAAATTGCTGAGTGGGCCAGTTCCGTTATCAAAGGCTCGTCCGTGCCTTGCAACGTACACGGGCTTCCATCGGCCTGCGGGTACTGGAAGTCCAGGACTTGGCGAACAAGTACGATCGTTCCGGGAACCGCTTCGGCTGTGAGCCCGCCAGCCGCGCAAGTGAAAAGCACCCTCTTCACCCCCCATGCCGCGATGGTTCGCACCGCGAGTTGGAGTTCTCCGATATCAAAGCCCTCGTACATGTGAAGCCGTCCCTCCAGGAGCAGGGTGCGTTTGCCCTGGATTTCTGTCACCTCGAGCAGGCCGGGGTGGCCCCGAACGGTCCCGGCTTGCCAACCGGGGATCCGGCCATAGGAGAACGCGCCTGGAGTTGTTGCGCCAGCCCCGAGAACCTTCTTCAGAGGCGCGGAAAGGCCCGACCCTAGGACTATTGCGACCTCGGGAGCGTCACCGCACTGGTCGCGCAACCATGCCGCGGCGGCCGAGGCCGTCTGTCGGTCCACCTTGGTCGGCCACTCTTTGCCCGGTCCGTTCCGGGAACTGATCGTAGAAGTGTAGGGACGCCAGCCGCGCCCCGGTCTAAAAGCCTCGATCGAGCGCCCGGCAAGGGATGGGTCTCGCCCAACGAGGTGTGAGTATGCCGTCGCTCCCGTATCCGCGAAGCCGCCCTCGTAAACAGCGCGAAATGCCTCATTCGGGCGCGGATAGAGCAGCAACGGAACGTACTCGCGAGTGTGGTCGGTGCTCCGCGTGGTGGGATCCACCCCGTGATCGGCGCTGATGATCAGCCTGTCGCGGATGGTAAGTTCGCCGAGAATCGCTGGGATCGCGGCATCCACCGCTTCGAGTCCTCGGCCGAAGCCGTCGGGATCGTTGCGATGACCCCAGACCATGTCGAAGTCCACCAGATTGGTAAAGAGCAGTCCGTTCTCGAAGGAACCCCGATCGGAAGTTCCACGGAGAAGGTCCAGAAGGAGTGCAAGGTTCTCGGCATTGGAACCGATCTTGATCTTTGTAGTCACCCCTCGGCCCAGGTAGATCTCGCTGATCTTGCCCAGAGCCACGACGGGGATGCCCGCTTCGTGCAGGAGATCGAGGTACAGGGGTCCCGGAGGAGCCAGAGAGAAGTCACGCCGGTCCTTGGTTCGCAGGAACTGCCCGGGGCCGCCGGTGAACGGCCGGGCAATCACTCGGGCCACGGCGTGTTCTCCGCAAAGGAGCCCGCGCGCTATTTCGCACCACTCGTACAATTGCTCCAAGGGGACGACGTCGACATGAGCTGCAATCTGAAAGACGCTATCGGCGGACGTGTACACAATGGGCCATCCACTTACGACGTGACGCTCTCCCAATTCCTCGATGATCGCTGTCCCCGATGCAGGCCTGTTGCCCAAGATTCCCCGACCGATCCTTTCCCGGAAAGGCGCGAGGATCTCCTCCGGAAATCCATTAGGGTAGGTTGGAAACGGGCGCGAAGTGACCAATCCCATGTGCTCCCAATGGCCCACCGTCGTATCTTTGCCGACCGATTGCGGCGCCAGCCGGCCCGGCAGGGCGGTGGGCTTCGGCGCGGGTGGTACATTCCGTAAGGGAATGATGTTCCCCAGGCCCAATCGCGCCAGGTTGGGGAGATGCAGGTCTACGATCCGGCTCACGTGGCCAAGCGTGTTCGAACCCAAGTCCCCGTATTCCGCGGCGTCGGGTAGCTCCCCCACCCCGGCGCCGTCCAGCATCATGAAGACGAATCGTGCCATCGCTCGGTTAGTCCCTTCGTGCCCGCGGGTGGGCTTCGCGATAGACCTTCTGGAGATGGGCTGCGCTCACGTGTGTATAGATCTGCGTGGTCGACAGATCGGCGTGGCCGAGCATTTCCTGCACGGCTCGAAGATCGGCGCCTCCCTCCAGCAGGTGGGTGGCGAAGGAGTGGCGGAGCGTGTGGGCGGAAACCTCGCCGGGTAGGCCGGCCTCTTGCGCATGCTGCTTGATGAGGAGATGCAACCCCTGTCGTGACAAGCCGCGGCCTCGGTTGTTGAGGAAGAGTTCGGGAGCCTTCATCTTGCCCGCTCCGCCCAATTGCGGCCTTCCTCTCTCGTTGTAGGCTTTCAAGGCGCGAAGTGCCTTACGCCCGAGCGGCACGATCCGTTCCTTGTCGCCCTTGCCCACCGTGCGCACGAAGCCCACGTCGAAGTCGATGTCCTGCAAGCGCAGACTGAGGACCTCGGAAGCCCGAAGCCCCGCCCCGTAAAGAACCTCCAGCATCGCGCGGTCGCGCAGGCCGATGGGCGTAGCATTCGGGGTGTCGAGCAGGCGCGATACCTGCTCAACGGACAGCGTCTGGGGAAGTGGCGACTCTCGCCGAAAGCCCGTAATGGATGAGCTTGGGTCCGACGCCGCGAGCCCCATCATCACGCGCCGCCTGTAGAAGGAGCGGATCGCCGCGGCCTTTCGGGACCTGGATGATGGACGCCATGCACCTGCTGCGAGGAACCCGCGGATGTCATCCGCCGAAGCGCCGTCCAGGGTGACCCCGTGTTCGGCGAGGTAAGCGCCGAATTGCAGCAGGTCGCGCCGATAGGACTCCACAGTATGTGCGGACAGCCCCTGTTCCAGCGCCAACGCTCGCAGGTGTTGCGCAAGAGAGGGGTCTTGGTCCGAGTGGATCACTCCAAGCCGGTCCGCACCGGTCACATGTACTCGATGGGCAGGACGTATTCAAGCGGGAAGTAGGCATTGCCCGTCGCCTCGGCCACCTCGGAGATTGTGACCTTGCCTTCCATCACGTTCACGCCGTGTGCAAGTGCCGGATCCGAGCGCGCCGCGGCCACGATACCCTCGTCCGCGATGGCGATAATGTAAGGGAGGGTTGCGTTGGTGAGCGCGAACGTGGAAGTGATTGGCACAACACCGGCAATGTTGTCCACGCAGTAGTGGACCATCCCGTGCTTGACGAAGGTGGGTTTTCGGTGGGTGGTGGCGCGCGATGTCTCCACGCAGCCGCCTTGGTCGATGCTCAGGTCCACAATTACCGACCCCGGTTGCATGGCCTTGACCAACGCCTCCGAAACAAGGACCGGCGTCCTGGCGCCCGATACCAACACCGCCCCTATGACCACGTCGGCCTTGCCGACCTCTTCTTCAATGGTGAGTTGATCACTGCTCAGGGTCTGCACGTTGGGCAGGGTCCTTCGCACGCTCCCGAGAGCATCCAGATTGATGTCCAGAACCTTGGTGTGCGCGCCCATGCCCGACGCGATCGCCGCAGCGTTGGATCCGGCGATGCCCGCTCCGAGGATCACCACGTTAGCCGCCTTCACACCCGTGGCTCCTCCCAGGAGCTTGCCCTTCCCACCGCCGCTCCGCTCCAGGAAGTACGCCCCTGCTTGTGCGGCGAGCCGGCCTGCGATCTCGCTCATGGGGGCGAGCAAAGGATGGCGACCGTCGGCAGTCTCCACTGTCTCGTAAGCGAGACACGTCGCCCCGCTCCGAAGAAGTCCGCGAGTCAATTCGATGTCTGGAGCTAGGTGGAGGAAAGTGAAGAGGACATGACGCGGCTCGAGGAGTCGATATTCGTCCTCCAATGGTTCCTTGACCTTCACGATGAGATCGGCCTCGGCATAGAGCGCCTCAGGGCTCGGCACTATGCGCGCCCCTGCGGCGACATATGCTTCGTCGAGAAGGTGGGATCCTCGTCCCGCCTCGTGTTCTACGAGCACTTCGTGTCCACGGCTGGCGAGTTCCTTGGTTCCGGCCGGAGTCAGAGCGACACGGTATTCTTCCTCGCGGATCTCCTTTGGCACTCCGATTCGCATGGCTCCTACCCTTTCGCGCTTATCTCGTTCCTGCATCAAGCTGCTGTTTCACCAGCAGCAGGGTGGCCAGTGTCTTAGCGTCGGTTATCTCCGCCAGATGACGCAGAAGGTCCTCCAACGCATATTTGACCACGATGAGGTCCTCGTCGAAGTCGGGCTGGCTCTGCACAGAGGTCAGGTCCCGGGCCAAGAAAGCGTACAGACGTTCGTTGGCAAAGCCGGGAGAGGAGTAGAAACAGCCTAGATCGGTCCACTCCTCGGCGGCCAGGCCGACCTCTTCGGCCAACTCGCGCTGCGCGGCCGCCAGCGGCTCCTCCCCCGCTTCCAATGCTCCTGCTGGAAGCTCAAGGAGATCGCGCCGCACCGCGTGTCGGTACTGTCTCACAAGGTAGATCTCGCCCGCCTCGTCAACAGCGGCCATGACAACGGCGCCCGGATGTTCCACCACCTCGCGGGTGGCCGTGACGCCTTGAGGAAGGGCGATCTCGTCCACCCGAAGTTTGACGATCTTGCCCTCGTAGATTACGCGCGAGGAAACGACCGAGGGCAGTGCCGGGGAAGACCCGCCGGGCAGTTCACTCATTGGTGCCTCCCGAGGCAGTCCCGTGCGGACGGGGCGCGAAATCCGGCGCCAGGAGGATCATGTTTAGGACGAGAGCGCACAGCCTCTCCAGGTCTTCCAGGGTCAGGTATTCATCGGGGCTGTGAACCTGCATCATCCCGGCATCTAGATTAACCGTCGGCAGTCCGCGGGCGTTGAGGATATTCGCGTCGGACCCGCCGCCTCCGGTCTTGATCTGAGGCTGCAGGCCAAGTGCGGAAATAGCGGCCTTGCTCAGACGAACCACCGGCGAGCGTCCCGTAAGGGCAAAGGCCCTGTATTCGTGGACCAGACTCACGTCGACATCTACTCCGGCGTGAGCGGCCCCTTCTTGCAGAGCATCCACCATGGCTCCCGCCACATGTGCGAGCTTCGCGTCGTTGTGACTGCGGCACTCCCCCTTCAACTCGCAAAAGTCAGGGATGATGTTGGACGCCACACCGCCATGGATGACGCCTACGTTGGCGCTGGTCTCTTCGTCGATGCGCCCGAGTTGCATGCCCGCGATGGCTTTGGCCGCGGCCTGGATGGCGCTGCGGCCTCGCTCGGGCTCCACTCCAGCGTGAGCCGCCCGTCCGTGGAACGTCGCATGCAGACCTTGTTGGCTGGGAGCCTTCACCGTGATGCCCCCGACCGGGCCGGAGGCGTCGAAAACGGCTGCCAGCGGGCTGCTCAGGACGTTGGCGCCGAGATGTTTGGCGCCAACCAGTCCCGTCTCCTCGGAGACAGTGAAGAAGAGTTCGTATGCCGGGAAGGGCTGTCCCCAACCTCGCAGCAATTCCGTGGCGTGCAGGAGGGCTACCACTGCTGCCTTGTCGTCGGCTCCGAGGATGGTGCGGCGGGCATTGCGGAAGACACCGTCCTCCAACACGGGCTCAAGAGCATCCGTGGGCTCCACCGTATCCATGTGGGCGCCCAACGCGATGTGCGGTCCCTTGCCGTCTCCCTTCACAACGCACCAGATATTCCCTGTATTACCCCCGATGGCGGGACCGGTCGCATCTTCATGTGTCGTCACCCCCACCGCCGCGAGATGCGACGTGATGGTGTCCGCTACGAGGCGCTCGTCCTTGGAGGGACTCCTCAGCCGGGTGAGCTCCAGGAAGAGCTCAGTCAGACGCTCGCGAGACGGCGTGGGGGCCCCGCTCATTAGTTACTTTCCGTGGCGTCATCGCAGACAATGTCGGCCGTCTTGTCCTGGGTGCCGCAAGCGCATTCGATGGCCGCTCCCACGAAGTCTCTGAATAATGGGTGGGGTCTTGTGGGACGACTCTTGAACTCAGGGTGATACTGACAGGCTACGAACCACGGGTGTTCGGGCAATTCGATAACCTCGACCAGACGCTCGTCCGGGGTCATTCCGCTGATAACGAGGCCATGTTCCAATAGCATGCTGCGGAAGATGTTGTTCACCTCATAGCGGTGACGGTGCCGCTCGTAGATTACTTCCTCGCCGTAGGCGGCATAGGCTCTCGTGCCGGCGATCAGCTTGGTGGGAGATGCTCCCAGACGCATCGTGCCGCCCATGTCCGCGATGTCCTTTTGTTCGGGAAGCAGATCGATGACCGGATAGTTCGTGGAAGGATCGAACTCCGAGGAGTTAGCTCCGACCATTCCTGCGACGTGGCGGGCAAACTCGGCGACGGCTACCTGCAGCCCGAGACAGAGCCCGAGGTACGGAACCCCGTTCTCGCGCGAATAGCAGACCGAGAGAATCTTGCCCTCGATGCCCCTGATTCCGAAGCCACCCGGGACGAGGATGCCGTCGGCGGACTCGAGCCTCGAGGTAATCTCCTCCTTGCGCAGAGTCTCGGCGTCCACCCAGATGACTTCGAGCTGACGGCCGTGATAGATGGCCGCGTGCCGTAACGCCTCGACGACGCTGAGGTACGCGTCCTGCAACTGGACATACTTGCCCACCAGCGCGATACGTACGGTACCGGTTGCCTGCTTCACCCGGTTCACAAGCTCCGTCCACTCCTCCAGTTGGAGGGGGCCGGTAGTGAGGGCGAGCTTGTCGACCACCAGCCGGTCGAGGCCCTCGTCGCGAAGGTTCAGGGGGACAAAGTAGATACTGGAAGCGTCGATGCAGCTGATAACGGCCCGCGGTTCGACATCTGTGAATAGCGCGATCTTGTCCTTCATCTCCTGGCTGATAGGGCGATCGGAACGGCAGATGATGATGTCGGGCTGGATTCCGATGCTCCGGAGTTCATTCACACTGTGCTGGGTGGGCTTGGTCTTGAGCTCCCCGCTGGCGTTGATGAAGGGAATAAGGGTCACGTGGATGTACACCACGTTTTGACGGCCGATCTCCTTGCGGAACTGACGGATGGCTTCGAGGAAGGGGAGGCTCTCGATATCTCCAACCGTACCGCCGATTTCGGTGATGACGACGTCGACATCGGGGTTCCTGGCGACGCGCGCGATGCGCTCTTTGATCTCGTTGGTGATGTGCGGGATCACTTGCACCGTTCCGCCCAGGTAATCGCCCTTACGTTCTTTGCGGATGACGTTGTAGTAGATCGACCCGGAGGTCACGTTGGAATCGCGCGTGAGATTCTCGTCCACGAAGCGCTCGTAGTGACCGAGGTCGAGATCTGTCTCCGCTCCGTCGTCGGTGACGAAGACTTCCCCGTGTTGGAACGGGCTCATCGTACCGGGGTCGACGTTGAGGTAGGGATCGAACTTCTGTATGACGACTTTGAGTCCGCGGCTCTTGAGAAGACGGCCCAGCGAGGCGCCGGCGATTCCCTTCCCAAGTGATGAAACCACGCCACCCGTGATGAATACGTGCTTAGCCATGCTCTCCCCTACCGCGCTGGTGTATGAACCGGGCGGCGCATGGCCTGCGAGCCCCGCGCCTCATCTAGTCTAGCAGGCTGCCCGCCGCCCTGTCTCGCAACTCACGGGCGTGGGCCATAGCCTCCACGTCGTCCGGGCGCCCGCCCATCATCCTGCAGAGCTCCTCGACAGCCGCTTCGCCGTCTATCAGCGACAGCCGGGTGGCTTTCAGCCCGCCGCCGCCGACCTTCTCCACAACATAGTTCCGGTCGGCGAGCGCCGCCACTTGGGCGAGGTGCGTGACCACGATCACCTGCGAGTTCGAGGCCAACTCTCGGATCTTCCGGCCGACTGCGGTCGCGGTGCGCCCCCCGATGCCGGCGTCCACTTCGTCGAGGATGAGCGTCTCGTTCCCTCCGGCTCCCGCGAGGGCGCACTTGAGAGCAAGAAGAACGCGAGAGAGTTCTCCACCCGAGGCGGTACGGGCAAGGCTTCGAGGAGGCTGCCCGGGGTTGGCCGCCAGCAGGAATTCCACAGATTCCGCGCCGGAGGCACGCAGCCCCTCCCAGCCATTGCGAGACTGCAACGAGACAAGTATGGAGGCCTCCGGCATGCCCAGATCGGCGAGTTGCGCCACGACGGCTCGTTCAAGCAGCGGTGCGGAGGCGGTGCGGAGGGAACTCAACGTGGCGGCTAATTCCAACACCTCCGCGACCTGGGCGTCACGGGTGCTTTCGAGGGTCTGGAGGTCTTCCTCGGTTCGCTCGAGAGCGCCGAGTTCCTCGGTCGCTGTGCCGAGGAATACCAGGGCGGCCTGGGTGCCTCCACCGTACTTGCGGGCGAGGTCGGTGTATTGGCGCAGACGCTCGTCGACCGCCTGCAGCCTTGCCGGATCCACCGCGATGTTGCCCAATAGCCGGTGCAGTTCCCGGGAAAGCTCGGATATCTGATATTGGACTTCGGTGATTCCGTGCGTCAGCGTGTCCAGCGCCTCGTCGACTCCGGACACGCTCGCCAGTTGGGTGGCGGCCTGGGCGGTGAGGTCTGCGGCGTCGGGCTGATCGTCACCGCCGCTGAGAAGAGCCGTCGCCGCCCCAACACTTCGAAGCAGGTCCTCGGCTCTTGCCAGTCTGCGCTGCTCTACCAGCAATTCGCGCTCCTCGTCCACCGAAAGAGCCGCAGCGGTTAACTCGTTCACTTGGAAGCGCAGAAAGTCGATCTCGCGCAGGCGCGCATCGCGCGAGAGTCGCACTTCCTCCAAGCGCTTTTGGGTTTTGTGGGCTCGTTCCACAGTTTTGGCGACCCGATCCGCCAGGGCCACCACGTCTGCGCCCGACCATTCGTCCAGCACTGCCAGTTGATACCCTGGATCGAGTAGGCGCCGGTACTCATGCTGGCCGGAAAATGACAGAAGCTTGCTCACAACCTCGCCGAGAGAGGCAAGTGTGATAGCCGAGTCGTTCACGTAGCAGCGGTTCCGACCCTGCTTGGTCAGGCGCCTGGTGACGATTATTTCACCGGGGCGGATTGAGGCGAGTTCTCGTATCTCTTGGGGTATGTCTCGGAGAGCTCCCGCTTCTACGTCGAAAACCGCCTGGACCGAGGCCTCGTCGGCCGATCGTCCAACGAGTCCATCCTCGGCGCGCTCTCCCACCAAGAGGCCCAAGGCTCTCGTCATAAGGGTCTTACCCGCCCCCGTTTCGCCCGTGAGCACCGTGAGCCCCGGCCCGAAGTGCATCTCGGCATCTTCAATGAGAACGAAGTTGCGAATGGTCAACGAAACGAGCAACTGCCTGCCCCGCCCTAGAGGAGCCGGTCGCGGAAGTGGTGATACAGACTGTCCCCTTCGAGCAAGGCCAGAGAAGCAATGGCCGGAGTCGTTCGGACCCGCAGCGTGGATCCAGGAGTGAGGGTGGCCGAGCGTTGCCCGTCAATGTCGACGTAGCAGTCGAGTTCGTCTTCTGTATTGATGATCTCGAGCAGATCGCCGGGAGCGGCCACCACCGGACGGACACCCACGGAGTGCGGCGCGACCAAACTGATCACGTAGGCCTGCACCGCGATGCCTAACAGAGGGCCGCCCGCCGCCAGGCTGTAGGCCGAAGAACCGGCGGGAGTGCCCGCTACCACCCCGTCGCACAAGACCTTAAAAAGGGTCACCCCGTTGATGGTCAGTGCCAAAGAGCAGACGTGCGAACGGTCGCCCTTGCTCACCACGACGTCATTCGTTGCTCTGAAAGTCTGAGCGCCCACGGTAGCTTCCAGCCCCAGTAGTGGATACTCGACAAAATCGCCGTCTAGCAGCCGATTGAGACCGCTGAAAAGGTTCTGCGGGAGGATGGTAGTGAGGAAACCGACGCGCCCCAGATTGACTCCGGCGACGGGGATCCCCAGATCTCTCGTGAGGTGAAGGGCTCGCAACATTGTGCCGTCGCCGCCGAGTACCAGGCAGAGGTCGACCTCGGAGAGGTCGTCCGGCTCCAGCGCCAGAGTGACGTCGCCGAAACCTGCGAGGACGTCTCCATGCTTGTCCCACTCGTTTTGTGGAACGAGAAGGGAGACGCCGTGGTCCCTGAGAATGCCCAGCGATTCATCCAGCGCCTCGGCCGCCACGGTCACGTCTCCGTGGGTGAGTAGGACTACCTGCCTCATCTCAAGCCTCACCAGTCTTCGGCATGTCCATGACGCGCGCCACAGTCGCGTCAACCAGTTCTTCCAGCGTATCAAGTCCGTGACCTTTTTCTCCACTGCGGCCGACATGGAAAAAGTACTCCACGTTGCCGTCGGTGCCGGGCAACCCCGAATCGGTAACCCCGAGAAATTCGGCGTCCAGTTCGCACACGACGAATCTAGCCAAGTACAGCAAGACCTGCCGGTGAACAGCGGGGTCGCGAACTATGCCGCCTCTGCCCACCTGTTTCGGGCCTGCTTCGAACTGTGGCTTGATGAGGATGACCCCCGTACACGCCGGATTCATGCAGGCCATGACCGCAGGCAGGACCTTTGCGACCGATATGAAGGAGACGTCCATCGTCAGCATTTCCGGGACGAATGGCAGCGCCTCCGGCTCCAGGTAGCGGGCGTTCACCTTCTCCAGACAGAAGACTCGTTCATCGTTCCGCAACCTGCCGTCCAGCTGTCCGCGGCCTACGTCCAGAGCGATGACCCTGGCCGCACCCGCCTGAAGCAGGCAGTCCACGAAACCCCCGGTGGATGCACCCACGTCAAGAACGCTCTGTCCAGCCGCGTCCAGTCCGAACATTTGGAGCGCGTGATCCAGCTTCTCTCCACCTCTGGAGACGAAACGTGGACGCTCTTTCAGGACTAGGTTCGCGCCGGCCACTATGGGAGTGCCCGCTTTGTCGCTGACCTGGCCATCGACGAGCACGACGCCGGCCATAATGAGGGCCCTCGCAGCGCTACGGGTGGGAGCAAGCCCGCGCTGGACCACCAATTCGTCGAGACGGACGCGTTTGCCCGCAGCCATTGCGCGCTATTTCGCAGAGTCGTCGGCGCTCGTTAGCAAGGCGCCGGCGACGCGAGCGATGGATTCGGCGCTCAGCCCCACCTCTTCCCTGAGGAGGTCGAGACGGCCCTGCTGTACGAAAGCATCCGGAAGTCCAACACGGCCTACCGGGAGGGCCACTCTATGGTCTGCGAAGAGTTCGAGGATGGCAGATCCGAAGCCGCCGGCCAGCGAGTTGTCTTCAACGGTGACCACCGCCTTGTGACCGTCCACAAGATCGAGCAGGCATTGGCTGTCCAATGGATGCACTCGTCTCACGTTCGCGACTGTGGCCTCAATACCTATTTCGTGAAGAAGCTCCGCCGCCCGGACGGCGAGTTGAACCCCCGGCCCGAGGCCGAGGATGGCGACATCCGATCCCGTTCGAAGCGTCTCCACCCAGGGTCCGTGGAAGGGCTGGATTGGCTTGACGAGTGCCACGCCGCTGCCGGCTGAGCGGGGGTAGCGGATGACGGACGGCCCATCCAGCGACAGCGCGGTTGCCAGCAGGCGCTGCAACTCGGCCTCGTCTTTGGGGACGAACACGGTCAGACCGGGGATGATTCTCAGGAACGACAAATCGAAAGCGCCATGATGAGTGGGACCATCCTCCCCTACCAGGCCGGCCCGATCGACCGCAAACACAACCGGAAGGCCTTGCAGACACACATCGTGGATGATCTGGTCGTAAGCCCGCTGAAGAAAAGTGGAGTAGATAGCGACCACCGGTCTCTTGCCGTCAGCCGCCATTCCGGCCGCAAGGCCGACGGCATGGGCTTCGGCGATGCCGACGTCGAAGAACCTCTCGGGAAAGACTTCCTTGAGCAGATCAAGCCCCGTTCCAGCGGCCATGGCCGCCGTTATGCCCACGATCCTCTCATCCTGCCTTGCAAGCTCAACGAGCGCCTCTCCAAAGGCGTGAGTGAACGTGGTCGGTCCTTCCGGGTCGAGACTCTCTCCTGTGGGCACGCAGAAGGGAGGGGTACCGTGGTATCGACCGGGCTGTTTTTCGGCCGGGGAGTAGCCCTTTCCCTTGACCGTCCGGCAGTGCAACAGGACCGGTCCGTCGTGAGCCAGAGAGCGGCGGATGGTCTCCCGCAGCTCTTCAACATCATGTCCGTCGACCACCCCCACGTAAGTGAAGCCGAGCTCCTCAAACAGCATGCCCGGCACGAGAGCCGCTTTGATGCTGTCTTTGAGTTGTCCGCCCATGGCCGCTACGCGCTCTCCCACGGCAGGCAGGCGTTGCAGCCGCCTTTCGAGATCGTGGCGGAAGCGCGAAAGCTTGGGATCGGTGCGCAGCTTGGACAAATAGCTGCTCATTGCGCCTACATTGCGCTCTATAGACATAGCGTTGTCGTTCAGAACGACAAGGATGGGTGTGCCCAGGTGGCCCGCGTGATTCAGGGCCTCGTAGGCCATTCCGCCTGTCAGTGCTCCGTCACCGATGACCGCCACTACGCGCCCTCTGGGGGCGGGAGGAAGCGCCTGCTCTGACGCATCCGTCGGAGCACGTGGGATAACGCGTCTTCTTGATTCAGCCATTCCCACAGCGGCGCTGATGGAGCTGCTGCTGTGCCCCGTTCCGTAGGCGTCGAAGGGGCTTTCAGCACGACAGGGAAAACCAGAGAGTCCGCCAAACTGTCGGATAGATCGAAATGAATGCAGCCTCCCAGTCAGCAGTTTGTGTGCGTAGGACTGGTGCCCAACGTCCCAGATTATTGCGTCTCTAGGCGTGTCTAGCTCAGCGTGGAGGGCCAGGGCCAACTCGACGGCCCCTAGACTGGCGCCGAGATGCCCTCCGTTGCATGAGACCGTCTCGATAATCTCGTCGCGCAGCTCGGCCGCGACCCGACGCATAGACGTCGCGTCCAGATCGTGGAGTGCCCCCGGAAGGTCCAGTTGGTCTATGAGACGCTCATCGTATGCGCTCATTGTTGACTCTCCCCCAGCTTGGCGCCGTCAGCCTCGTCAGCCTCCACGTCTCGCACTTCCGCCAGCGAACCGAGAACCCCATTGACGAGGGCGCCGGCTTCGTCGGAGCAAAACCGCTTCGCCAGGGCAACAGCTTCGTCGATGGCGACAGCCTTTGGAATATCCGGGCGTGATAGCAGCTCAAAAGCAGCCAAGCGGAGGATCGAGCGCTCCAGAACACCTAGACGATCGACGCTCCATCCGGAGACGTGCTCCTCTAGGATCGCATCTATGCGGGCCAGTTCGCGCGCAACACCCATGACGAGGACCAAAGCGTACTCATCCAGTTCGGTCCCCTGAAGACGCTGCATAGCGGCCTCCGGCGTCAGCTTGAGCAGATCCTGCTGATACAGGACGAACACGGCTTGGCGCCGGGCGCTTCTGCGGCCTGCTGGCATGGCGGGAAGGGTTAGGTGCCTGCTGGGAAGACGCTGGCGAACACCACATCCACCGAACTCACTACCAGTCCGGTCATGCGAGTAAGGGCCCCCGCCACGGCTGAGCGCACGTCGGATGCCAGCGCTGGAAGGGCTTCACCCAAGCGAGCGTCGAGATGGATGACGACTTCGCACTTATCGCCGTCCACCACGATATCCACCGGACGAGTTCGCATGAGAGGCAAGGGCGCGTGCACGCGCACGCGGTTGTCGGCCGCGACTGACCCCCGAACGATGTCTTCCAGAACAGAAGTGGTGATCCGATACTCGGTCATGACCGCTTAACGCCTTCCTCTCGGGAGAGACGGGACCCGGTTTGTGAAGTCATCCAAAGACCCCGTAGAGTAACGTCCTGCGACGAAGCCTCGGAGGGCGAAGTATACCAAGATGCGGTTGCAGCTACGCTCTTGTCACATAGCCACGCGTGCGCGTGTCTACGCGGACCACATCTCCCGGTTCGATGAACAGGGGCACTTGCATGCTTGCACCCGTCTCCAGAACGGCCTCTTTGGAACCGCCGGACACTGTGTCGCCACGAACGCCGGCCGCAGTGTCCACGATCTTGAGGTCGACGAAGGTGGGGAGTTCGACATCAAATGGCTCGTCGTCGATGTAGACGACCTCGACCTCCATGTTGACCGTCATGAGGTCAAAACGCCCCTCGAGAGAACTCTTGGGTAGAGAAAGTTGCTCGAAAGACGCAGCGTCCATGAAGACGACCTGATCGGGCTCCTCATAGAGATAGGTCATGGGCCGGTTCTCGGTGCGCAACTGATCGAACTTCTGCTCGGGTCGAAAGGTCTTTTCCACGAGTGATCCGGTGACCACATTCCGCAACTTGGTGCGGACGAAGGCTCCGCCTTTTCCGGGCTTGACGTGTTGATATTCGGCGATGCGGTAGATGTCGCCCTCATATCTGATCGTCATTCCGACTTTGAACTGATTGGTTGAGATCACTGTCCGACCTCCAGCAACAACCGCTAGGGTGTGCGACGAGTTTTTGTTAAGCATCTTCGCGGTCGTGGATTCTACACCAACGGCCGCCCCAGCGAAAACGAGTGCCGATCTTACGATAGGAAACGCAACTCTCTCGGCCAATCCGTGAGGACTTCAACGTCGTCGTCACGGATCACGACCGTGTCTTCGATGCGGATGCCGCCTCGACCGGGAAAGTAGACCCCCGGTTCAATAGTGATGACCATCCCGGATTCCAGCACCGATTCGGACCTGAGGCTGACGTTGGGCGCCTCGTGGACTTCCAACCCGACGCCGTGCCCCAAGCTGTGAACGAACCTATCGGCCAGGCTGCCCTCCGCGAGTTGATCGCGCGCAATCGCGTCAAGTTCCCGGCAGGGCATCCCGGCCTTGGCTGCCGACACGGCTGCCGCTTGCGCGCGCCGCACGAGGTCGTAGGCCCGCAGCAACTCCTCGTCGACCGGGCCGGTAGCGTAGGTCCGAGTGACGTCGCTGGCGTAACCGTTCACGATGGTCCCCAAGTCGAGCACGATTAACTGACCACTCCGGATCATAACGTCGGACGCCTCGGCGTGCGGCATAGCCCCCCTAGCCCCTGTCGCCACTATGAAGGGGAAGGCGACTCCCTCGGAGCCGTTTCTGCGCAAGAACATCTCTATATCTAGTGCGATATCCAGTTCTGTGCGCCCAATAACCCTGGTGCTCTCGAGATACTCGAAGGCCGTGGTGACCAGAGCCGCGGACGCGCGCATGGCCTCAAGCTCATCGGGAAACTTGACCTGTCTGCAGCTCTCCACCACATCGCCCACCAGCTTCCAATGAAGACCAGCGTCCTCTAGGAGCGGTCGTAGATCATCCCAACGCTTGACCGTCAAGTGGGTCGGGTCGATGCCCACGACCGGCTGTTCTGGGCGTTCCCGCGACAGAATTTCGGTCAAGATGCCGGGCAAGAGATCGTCGCGACCTTCTGTGAAGACTACAAGCTTCGCGGAAGGCGCCTCCTGCTTCGCCTGCACGGTGAACCTGGGATCGGTGAACAAGACCAGTTCGTCGGCGCTGACGCAGACGCTGGCCGCATCGCCGGTAAATCCCGTCAGGTAGAGACAGTCGGCTTCGCCCAGAACCACTACGGCGGCTAGGTCTTCCTCGAGAATGCGTCGGCGCACCCGCGCAAGTCTTTGTTCGTGGGAGCCCGTCATTCCAGGGTCTCTCGTTCGAGCGGAGCGGTCTCCACCAGCAGACGCACGGCCTCCAGATAGCCCTGGGGTCCCTGCCCGGTTATCGTAAAAGTAACGACCTCGGAGATCACCGAATGTTGGCGCCAGTCTTCTCGGGTAGCGATGTCGGATAGATGTACTTCTGCGATGGGCGCACTGACGATTTCGATGGCGTCGCGGATGGCGTAGCTATAGTGCGTCCACGCCCCGGGGTTGACCAGCAGGGCGTCCGCGTGCCGAAACTCGTGCAGATACTCTATGAAGCGTCCCTCGTGGTTGGTCTGATAGCACAAGCAATCCCAGCCGCGCTCGGCTGCCTCCGCCTTTATTGCATCCTCGAGTTGGCCGAGGGTCAGAGTTCCGTAGTGCGCGGCCGGACGTTCGCCGAGCAGGTTGAGATTCGCTCCGTGTAGAACTACGAGTACGGGATTCTGGCTCAACCTCTGATCACCTCCAGGGCTTCTACGAAGTGAGACGCAGGAACGTCGACCCGCCAAACGGGCGCGCCGATCGCGGCAAGACCTACGAATCCGCTGGTGCTCGCAGTGACCTTCTTGTCTCTCGAGGCTGCGACGAGCAGAGTCTCCACGGGAGGAAGCGCGATCTTAACCGGAAGACCGAGTCCTTCCATTAGACGACGGGTGCGCACACGCACTTGAGGGTCCAGACCCAGCAAGCGCTCGCTCAACGCCGTGGCCACGAGCAGGCCAAGGGCCACGGCCCGGCCGTGACTGATGGCGCCATATCCCAACGTGCGTTCCAATGCGTGGGCTGCCGTATGACCCAGATTGAGAACCGCGCGCCGGTCCTGATCCAACTCGTCCTCCTCGACGACATCGGCCTTGTACTCCACACAGCGCTGGACAAGGTTCCCAAGCATCGCCTGGTCCCGTTCTGTCATCGGGCCGACATTGGCTTCCAGCACGGAGAAGAAATCCTCCCCCTGCAGAAGGCCGTACTTTACCACTTCACCCAATCCTCCCAGATAATCGTCCCGCGGTAGGGTGACAAGAGTCGCAGGATCGGCAATTACCAGTTCGGGCTGATAGAACGAGCCGACGAGGTTCTTGCCGGCCCCGAGGTTTACTCCCGTCTTTCCACCCACGCTCGAATCTACTTGAGCCAGTAAGGTGGTCGGAACCTGCCACAGAGCCATACCGCGGAGGTACGTCGCCGCAGCGAAACCGGCTAGGTCGCCTACCACCCCGCCTCCAAGGGCGATAACGGTGTCGTCCCTGCGGGCTCCCCGCTCGGCCAACCAGTCCCAGCACGACGACAATGTGGCAACGCTCTTGCTCGTCTCGCCTGGTAGGACGACAAGAATGTCCTCAACATGCGCGGCTGCGCCCATCATCCGCAAGATCGGGAGCCCCCAGAGTGCCATGACGTTGTCGTCGGTCAAAACGAACAGACGGGACCCCGCGTCGGCTGCGGCCATCGCCCGGGAAGACAGCGTCTCGAGAGCGGCCGGGCCGCCTACGACCACCGATGGGCATCTCGTGCCGGTGAGGTTGCGAGTCCAAGTCATGATCGGCCCTCTTCGTCCCGCCTCACGAAGTCCGCGACGCGTTGGGCAAGGGCGTCCACGCCCTCCTTCCCCGCGAAAAGGACGAGAGAGGCTGCTCCTTCGTAGTGGGCACGGCGCGCTGTCATACGCCGCTCGAAATCCCCCCAATCTCCGGCAAGCGGGCGGTCGGAGCCGCACACGCGTGCCCAGGCCGTCGCCGCATCTACGTCGAGGTAGACCACGGTTCCTTGCCCGTCTATCAACCGGGCGGAAGGCGGATAGGTCAATGTTCCTCCGCCCAGGGCCACGACAAGACCATCGTTAGGCGGCGCCCGGTCGAGGACCTTCTGTATGGCGGCACACTCGCGGCTGCGAAAGCCGGCTTCTCCCTCACTGAGGAAGATCGAGGGGATGTCCCGCCCGGCCTCAGCCTCGACTATCGCATCAAGATCTGCAAACTCCCAATCCAAGAGTCGGGCGACTTTCCGCCCCACAGTGCTCTTGCCGCTGCCCATATAGCCCGTCAAGAAGAGGTGCGGTGCCAAAGTCCCCGTGCCTCCAATTCTTCCTCATAGCGCAGCACCGACGACTTGAATTGCTGGAGACTGTCGCCACCGAATTTATTCAAATAGGCATCGGCGAGAATCAGGGCAGCCATGGCCTCTCCGACCACTCTGGCAGCCGGAACAGCCGACACGTCGCTTCGTTCCACGTGGGCCTTGGTATCGGTCATGCTGGCGACGTCGACCGACTGCAACGGCGTGGTCAGGGTAGGTATTGGCTTCATGGCGGCGCGGAGAACGATCGGCATGCCGTTTGTCATACCGCCCTCGAGCCCCCCGCCGCGATTACTGGCCCGCCCGACGTACGCTCCACCGTCCGACCACACCACGTGGGTTGGGTCATGAACGAGCGAGCCAAACCTCCCCGCGTTGACAAATGCGTCGCCGATCTCAACTCCTTTTACGGCCGGGATGCTTCCTAGAGCCCCCATGAGTCGTCCGTCGAGCCGATCGCCGTGACTCGCATAGCCTCCAATGCCGGGACAAGCTCCCCAGCACCAGACCTCGAAAACCCCCCCAAGGGATTCGCCCGCTTCGCGCGCCCTGTCGATTGCGGCGCACATGGCTACAGTCGCGTTGGCGTCGTCAGATCCCACCGGAGAGAGGTCGACAGCCGCCCAGTCCACGCTTTCCGGGCGGGAGTAGTCGCGAGCGCAAGCGCGGACCAAGCCCAGTTCGACTACCCGGGCCCGGATGGTTATGCCAACCTGTGAGAGCAGGGCTTTGCAAATGGCCCCCGCTGAGACTCTTCCAACCGTCTCTCGAGCGCTAGCGCGCTCCAGAACGTCGCGCACGTCGTCGAAGCCGTACTTCGCAATGCCCGCGAGATCCGCATGCCCGGGACGCGGCACCGTTATCACTCGCCCAGGATCCTCGCCGTGGTCGCTAGGAGACATCTGGCGCAACCAGTTTGCATGGTCCTTGTTTTCGACGAGCACGCATATTGGAGTCCCCATGGTCCGACCGAGCCTGACCCCGGCCAGAAGGGTAGCTCGATCGGTCTCGATGGCCATGCGTCCGCCTCGCCCGTAACCTTGCTGCCTGCGGTTGAGGTCGATGTCTATCTGATCTGTGGAAATAGCGAGACCCGCCGGGATACCGTCAAGGATGCAGACCTCGGCGGGACCGTGCGACTCCCCCGCTGTAGTCAGACGAACATGGCCCATCCTCACACTCCCGAGAAGACGATGGCCGAAAACAGGATCAACTCCGCGCCCACCGGAGGACGCGACAGACCAAGTCCGCGGCGCAATCTATTCGAACGTCGACTGGCCCACGCCGAGGATCAGTGTCTCACTTCCGTGCAGAAGCGTAACCACCTTACTCGATGTGCTGATCTGAACAACCTCGATCTGGCCCCAGGTTGTGGAAACAACGTCCCCGACGTGTTTGTTGGTGAAGTTGGTGCTGTCCACCTTGAACGACACCACCGCAGCGCCGCTCACCGTGGAGATCGAAAGGATCTTCAGTGTATGAAGATGAGCGATCGTGGTTGTGGTGGTCGCGTGGGCGGTAGTCGTCGTCGTGTAGTAGTAGGTGGACGTCGTGTTGTAGTAATAGGACGTGGTCGTATAGATCGTGGAACTCGTGGTACCGGTAGTTATTGTCGTCGGCGTTGTCGGCGTCGTCGTAACCGGCTGAGCCTGCTGGATGAAGGGGTCTTTGCTCTGGAATGTCGAAAGGGCGGCTGCGTCGGAGTCGATGTCAGTGGAGGTTTCGTCCACCGAGGATGAGGTCGATGAGATCGCGGACCCAGACGTGACCACCGAGAAGGTCGTCCGCGTGACGTCGCTCCCGCCGCTGGCGCAGGCCGCGAGGAGGGCCACCAGCCCAAGGACCAGGAGAGCGAGAACCAAACCGGAGAGATAGCGCTTCCGTTTCACAACGACCTCCTAGGAGGCATTCGGGACGGTCGTGGACGTTGTGTCCGTTGGTGTAGTAGTCGGCGTTGTCGCGGTCGCCTTGGCTGAGAGCGCCGTGTCAAAAGCATAGAGATTCATGGTCACGTTGAGTTCGGGGCTCACCGAGGTTGCGCCGCTCGTCCCCACGAGTTGAATACTGAGCTGTTTGACCGCGAGAAGCCTCCCTGGCCCAGCAACCATCTGTTCGGCTCTGTAGATGAAATCGCTCAAGTCGAAGAACGTTCCCGAGAATTCAACCGCCAACGGAATCATTTGAAAACCGGCGGCATCGACCGCTGACCCAGGGGTGATCGACATAAAATCTATCCCCGCTTGCGAGGCAAGATCCTGGATCTGGATGAGAAGACTCTCGATCTCCGGCTGGGGCGGAACCATCTTCGACAACTCTATGAGTCTGGCTTGGTTCTGTTTGCCCTCAGCCCGGGTGACCTCAGCCTGCCCAAGTTTTGCCTGCGCCGAAGCCAACGTGCCTCGCGCGTCGTCGATCTGCACCGTAGTGGTAGCGATGTCCGCCCGAATGGGGTTCAAAAGGAAAAACCATGCGAGCGCGATGACTGCGACGAGCGCCACTCCAATGAGGGCCAAACGGACAGTACGACTCATGGCGCAACTACCTCCGCCTGGCTGACCGGAAGAGGGGTATCCGGTAACTGCTGGTTGACAACCAGCGCCCCGATGCTAAAGCCCTTGACGTCCTTTGCCGGATCGACGGTACCTCTGGCCGTGCCGGCCGAGACGAGTGTCACGTCGCTCAGCGACGGAATCAGCTTGAGACGGACCATTACTTGGGCCACCCCTTCGAAGCTGTAAGTGTTGCCTTCGATGGCCAGCGTGTTCTGGCCTTGATCGGAAGAAACCGCTCCGCCCGCGGTTGCGGGCTTCGTGGCCGGGTCGGTCGTTTGCAGAGCTAGACTTTCGAACCATGAATCCTGCGGGACCACAAGGCTGAGGTCATCGAGCACGTTGGCCACAAGCGTGCGTCCCGCATAAATCTGCTGGATGGTCGTTTCGGCTTTCTGGCGCTGAGCGCTCAGTTGCGCAAACTGATCGAGAGCCGCCACCTGGCTCTGCAACTGGGAGACCTGCTGCTGAACGTCCGCCAGTTCCTGCTGCTTGGTATCTAGACGGCCGTTAAGGACGTAGTAGCCCAATCCGATTCCGAAGATGACGAGCACGAACACTGCTAGTAGGGCCAACGTGCCAAAATCCGTGGTTGTGCGGTTGCGCTCTGACTGCGGAACGAGATTGATGCGGCGGCCCATATCAGTTGTCCCCTGGAAGGGCCAAGCCTATGGCGACCGATAAACATGGAGCCATGGCTGCAAGGTCGGCGTCCGGTTGCCCGGAAAGATTCTGAGCAACGTGTATCAACGGATTGCCGATGACCACGGGCAGCGACAGCGTGCCTGAAAGATGGGCATCCAGGTTACGGAGCAAAGCGCCTCTGCCGCTCAGCACCAACTCTGTGACGGGATTCGCGTGCTCTTGCCCCTGATAGTAGTCGAACGATCGTCGTATCTCTTCCGCCAGTTCTGCCGCCACCTTTCCCAAGGCAGTCTGGGTCTCTTTGACGATATCGTCCGGATAGTACTCCTCGTCAGGCGGAAGCGGTCCCGGGAGACCGATGCGTTGGACCATAAGCTGCGCATCTTCGAAGGGAATATCCTTGGCCTGCGTCAAGGAACGTGCGAACCGGTCGCTGGAGAAATTGACGATACGGGTAAACTTCATCACTCCGTCGACGGCTACCACCAGGGTGGAAACGGACGAAGAAATGTCGGCTATGCCTCGACAGGCACCCAC
Organism: uncultured Actinomycetes bacterium; assembly: GCA_963775295.1. Lineage (GTDB taxonomy): Bacteria > Actinomycetota > Thermoleophilia > RBG-16-64-13 > RBG-16-64-13 > JAMDEO01. Next base: position 2,396,438 of record CAVZIK010000006.1, on the reverse strand, counting down.
TTCGCCGGCTTCGGAGAAGAACGAGGCCTCGGGCAGAAGAGCCCGGACGAGCGCAAGACTGGACACATCAATGCCGGCGACTTTCAGGCCGGCCTGTCGGACAGCGGCCAGAAGACTTGTGATCATTGTTCTCTGTGCAGCAACCAAAAGAACTTCTTGCCGGGTGCTGCCATCGGAGCCTACTCGTTTGCCCGTGACCTGCGAATCAAGGACTACTTCTTCCACTGGGATAGGGATGTACTCCTGGGCTTGGAACTGTATGGCCCCAGCCAGTTCGTCCTCCGTCATGTCGGGCATGTCGATGTTCCGGACGATGACCTTCTGGTTGCTGACTGCCAGGTGGACGGCCCGCCCGCGAAGTTTTCGCTGGCTAACCATGGCCTTGAGTTCACGACCGAACAGATCGGTGTCGGAGATTTCGCCGTCCACGACCAGTCCCGGAGCAAGCGGCCATTCGAAGCACGTATGCAGCTTCAGGTTGCCGGCCCTACCAGCCAGGCCGACGACGACGACGCTTGAGCCCCCGATGTCGAGGGCATACTGTCCCTTCTGAAAAAGACCTAAAGCCATGTCGTCCCCTTGACCACTCTCACTAGTACGTGGTCGCGTGTATCCATCCTGCTGTCAAACTGTACCACGCCCACGCTAGTGACTAATCGCCGGAATTTGTGTCTGTTGCCCGTCCTTAACGCACAGTGTAGGTTTGCACTGAAAAAGCCTAACTATTGCACGCTCCGTTCGCATCGGCGTTTAGACGTAGATGCCGAGGTAGGAATGGAGGAGCGCCTGACCCACAAATATTGACACGATGGCGCCGACGGCGAGATACGGTCCGAAAGGGATGGCATCTTTTCTCGTGCGCTTATGAGTGGCCATTAGGATGATACCGACGACTGCGCCGATGAAGAAGGCAGCGAAGAGGGCGACGATAACGCCCGAGCCCAGTACCGCCCCCATGAAGGCCGCCATCTTGACGTCACCGAACCCCATCCCGTTTGCCCAGATCATACCCAGTGCAAAGAGAAAGGTTGCGGCGCCGGCGCTCGCGGCGAGGTATTTCCACCAATCCTGCGGGTTGAGGGCGATGGAGGCCATCAGGCCCAACAGCAATCCCGGCAAAACGATCTTGTCGGGTATGATCGTGTGGTCATAGTCGATGAAGGCAACCGCCACCACCGCGGCGACGAACGCCCAGGCTATGAGAAGTGGCCAGTTCACGCCGAACTGGAGAAAGCAGAGAAGGAAGGCAATACCCGTGATGGCTTCCACCAGGGGATAGCGAATGGAGATGCGCTGCCCACAATCCCTGCATTTGCCCCGCAAAAACACCCAGCCGAGGACGGGCACGTTGTCGTGCCAGCGGACAGGGTTCCCACACGACGGGCAGTGCGAGGCCGGCCGAACGAGGGACTCCTTTCGCGGCAATCTATAGATGACCACATTCAGGAAGCTCCCGACGACCAAGCCGAGTGCTAAAGACACCACTGCCAGGTAGTACTCCAATTATTTCAACCCTTCGCGCACAGATCCGTTCTCTCCCTTTATCGGCCGAAACCTCGGGTACTTGAAGCAAGTCCTTCATTGAGGACAGAATACGAGCAAGAAGAGTCCCATAAAACAGGACTTTGGTTGGACGCAGAACCGTCGAACAGTCCCCGGGTTGGACTCTAGGAAAGCCAACCCCCAGTCATGAGCGCCCCGCGCAAGACATCCTGTCCGGCAGGTGTGAGGTCCTCCAGAGGCGGACGTAGCGGTCCCGCCGGCAGTCCCAACCACTCCACAGCTTTCTTAACCGGCGTAGGGTTGGGCTCTATGAAGAGCGCATCGACCACATCCATGATCTTGTAGTGAATCTCCCGGGCGTCGTGCAGTCGTTCGCCCCAAACAGCTTCACACATGGCCTTCACTTCTTTGCCCACCACGTGAGCGACCGCGGCGATAGCACCAGCGGCCCCGTGGCAGAGCAAGCTCAATGTCATGATGTCCTCGCCGGAGTAGACCTGGAAGGTATCGCGATCGGTGCCGCTGAAAATGCGCATGGCCTGGCGAAGATCCGCCGACGCGTCCTTAATCCCCACTACCTCGGGGACATCCTCCCACAACCGTACGACTGTCTCAGGTTCAATATTGCGGCTGGTCCGACCTGGAATGTTGTAAAGAATCATGGGAAGCTTGGACGCTTTCGCAATAGCGGCGAAGTGGTTGTAGAGACCCTGCTGGGTGGGCTTGTTGTAGTATGGCCCCACTTGAAGCGTGGCATCGGCCCCCAGTCCCTCGGCTAGATGAGTAAGACCGATTGCCTCGTGAGTACTGTTAGAACCTGCGGATGCTATGACTGGAACTCGGCCGTGGGTCCGATCTACCACTGCCTTAATCACTTCGGCGTGTTCCTTGTGGGACAAGGTAGCGGACTCTCCAGTGGTTCCGCATGGAACGATGCCATCGCAACCGACTTCCTCGATGTAGTAGTCGACCAAGCGGGCAAGGCCGGGGAAGTCCACACTCAGATCGGCATTGAACGGGGTGATCAGAGGGATTATCACCCCGCGGAGTCCCCACTCTACTTTGGCCAACACGATCTCCTCCCTCTCGTCAAAAGCGCAACTCGAAGAGCCCGACCCGAGGTGCACTCGGGCATTCCGCCATTATAGAGGGTAGGCTCCCACTGCGTGACGATTCGGACAACCTGCCACAGAAAAAGGTGAGCCCGCCATCACTGGCGGGCTCTAAATTAATCCCGGCGGCTTCCTACTCTCCCACAAAGTCTCCCCTGCAGTACCATCGGCGTTGAGAGGCTTAACTTCTCTGTTCGGAATGGGAAGAGGTGGATCCCTCTCGCTATGGCCACCGGAAATCTTGAAAACGCGCTCCGGAATGCGCGCACCTTCAAATCTGCATAGTGATGAGTGATGTATTAAGTCAAGACCTCGACCGATTAGTACTGGTCTGCTGAAGACATTACTGCCCTTACACATCCAGCCTATCAACCTGGTGGTCTTCCAGGGGTCTTACCTAGTTACCTAGTGGGAGATCTTATCTTGGGGTCTGCTTCCCGCTTAGATGCTTTCAGCAGTTATCAGTTCCAGACGTAGCTATCCAGCGGTGCCGTTGGCACGACAACTGATACACCAGAGGTCTGTTCATCCCGGTCCTCTCGTACTAGGGACGAGTCCCCGCAAATCTCCTGCGCCCACGACAGATAGGGACCGAACTGTCTCACGACGTTCTGAACCCAGCTCGCGTACCGCTTTAATGGGCGAACAGCCCAACCCTTGGGACCTACTCCAGCCCCAGGATGCGATGAGCCGACATCGAGGTGCCAAACCCTCCCGTCGATGTGGACTCTTGGGGAGGATAAGCCTGTTATCCCCGGAGTACCTTTTATCCGTTGAGCGACGGCGCTTCCACTTGCTACCGCCGGATCACTAAGGCCTGCTTTCGCACCTGCTCGACTTGTAGGTCTCGCAGTCAAGCTCCCTTATGCCTTTACACTCTACGCACGATTGCCGACCGTGCTGAGGGAACCTTTGCGCGCCTCCGTTACATTTTAGGAGGCGACCGCCCCAGTCAAACTGCCTGCCAGACACTGTCCGGTAGCCGGATCACGGCCTACCGTTAGAAGCCCAATACACAAAGGGTGGTATCCCAAGGTTGGCTCCACGCGAACTAGCGTCCGCGCTTCGCAGCCTCCCACCTATCCTGGACAAAGTGCACCAAGCTCCAATATCAAGCTGCAGTAAAGGTTCACGGGGTCTTTCCGTCTTGTCGCGGGTAATCGGCATCTTCACCGATACTACAATTTCACCGGGTCTATGGTTGAGACAGTGCCCAAATCGTTACGCCATTCGTGCAGGTCGGAACTTACCCGACAAGGAATTTCGCTACCTTAGGACCGTTATAGTTACGGCCGCCGTTTACCGGGGCTTAATTTCAATGCCTCGCCTTGCGGCTAACATCTCCACTTAACCTTCCGGCACCGGGCAGGCGTCAGCCCCTATACATCGTCTTACGACTTAGCAGAGACCTGTGTTTTTGGTAAACAGTCGCTTGGGCCTAGACTCTGCGGCCTCCTCGGGCTCGAGAAGTAAATTCTTTCACCCTACCGAGGCGCCCCTTCTCCCGAAGTTACGGGGCTATTTTGCCGAGTTCCTTAACCATAGTTCTCCCGATCGCCTTGGTATTCTCTACCTGCCCACCTGTGTCGGTTTTGGTACGGGCACACACCACAGCTCGCTAGAGGTTTTTCTTGGCGGCAGAGGATCGGCGGCTCGCCGGCAAAAGCCAGCTGACGTCACGTCTCAGGCTTAATGATCTCCGGATTTTCCTGGAGATCGCCCTACGCGCTTGTCCGTGGACAACCAACGCCACGGTCCGCTTACCTTTCCGCGTCACCCCATTGCTCAAACGCTTGGTGGTGGCACTGGAATATTAACCAGTTCTCCATCGCGTACGCCTTTCGGCCTCGGCTTAGGACCCGGCTAACCCTGAGCTGATTAGCATTGCTCAGGAAACCTTGGGCATTCGGCGGGCGAGTTTCGCACTCGCCTTTCGTTACTCATGCCAGCATTCTCACTTCCCATGCCTTCACGGCTGGCTTCCGCCGCCGCTTCACCGGCATGGGAACGCTCGCCTACCGATCAAGCGACAAAGTCGCTCAATCCCGTAGCTTCGGTACATGGCTTAAGCCCCGTTGGATTATCGGCGCGTGAACACTTGACCAGTGAGCTATTACGCACTCTTTCAAGGATGGCTGCTTCTAAGCCAACCTCCTGGTTGTCTGTGCACTCGCACATCCTTTCCCACTTAGCCATAATTTAGGGACCTTAGCTGACGGTCTGGGTTGTTTCCCTCTCGGCTACGGAGCTTAGCCCCCGCAGCCTGACTCCCGCGCTCTTGACTGATGGCATTCGGAGTTTATCTGAGTTCGGTAACCTTTAGGGGGCCCCTAGCCCAAACAGTGCTCTACAACCAAAAGTAAACACGCGAGGCTATACCTAAATATATTTCGGCGAGAACCAGATATCTCCGAGTTTGATTAGCCTTTCACTCCGATCCACAGGTCATCCCCTCCGTTTTCAACCGAAGTGGGTTCGGGCCTCCACGAAGTCTTACCTTCGCTTCACCCTGCCCATGGATAGCTCACTCGGCTTCGGGTCTACAGCATGCGACTAAAACGCCCTATTCAGACTCGCTTTCGCTACGGCTCCGCTTACGCTTAACCTTGCCGCACACCATAACTCGCTGGCTCGTTATGCAAAAAGCACGCCGTCACAGCCACGAGGGCTGCTCCGACCGCTTGTAAGCACACGGTTTCAGGTTCTATTTCACTCCCCTCCCGGGGTGCTTTTCACCTTTCCCTCACGGTACTAGTCCACTATCGGTCACCAGGGAGTACTTAGCCTTGCGGAGGTGGTCCCCGCAGGTTCCTACCGGATTTCACGTGTCCGGTAGTACTCAGGAACTGGTTAAGGAAGAGATCAACATTTTGCCTACGGGGCTGTAACCCGCTGTGGCCCGGTGTCCCAACCGGTTCGGCTATATCGACCTTTTGTAACTTCCCGGATCGGATGCAGCCGATCCAAAACCAGCCCTACAACACCACACTTGATACACCTGCATGCAATCACGCAAGCATGGTTTGGGCTATTCCCGTTTCGCTCGCCGCTACTCAGGGAGTCGAACTTTCTTTCCTTTCCTCGGGCTACTTAGATGTATCAGTTCGCCCGCTTACCTTCTCCTGGCCTATGTGTTCAGCCAGGGATGATCAGACATTGCTCTGATCGGGTTTCCCCATTCGGAAATCCGCGGGTCGAAGGCTGTTCAGCGCCTCACCGCGGCTTATCGCAGCCGTCCACGTCCTTCATCGGCTCCTGGTGCCAAGGCATCCACCGTGTGCTCTTAGTATCTTGACGGATATAACATCACATAAAAACTTCACTATGCAGATTTCAAGGTACGCGCGAAGCGGTGCTTCACCGACGAAAGAACCGCCGCCATAAGCAGGCGCGGTCTTTCAAAACTGAACAGTGTTATCAGGAAGCGCGCGATCAGACGCTTCCATTGTCAGTCGACATGACTTCCAGGTCTCCGCATCCACCGGGCTTCCAGCTTACGCCGGATGCACTCGGTAAATTGGATGCAGACCTGCGGTGTTGGTCACCGCAAATCCCTAGAAAGGAGGTGATCCAGCCGCACCTTCCGGTACGGCTACCTTGTTACGACTTCACCCCAATCACCCAGCCCACCTTCGACGACTCCCTCCCTTGCGGGTTAGGCCACCGGCTTCGGGTGTTCCAAGCTTTCGTGGTGTGACGGGCGGTGTGTACAAGGCCCGGGAACGTATTCACCGCGACGTTGCTGATTCGCGATTACTAGCAATTCCGCCTTCATGGAGTCGAGTTGCAGACTCCAATCCGAACTGAGACCGGCTTTAAGGGATTCGCTCCACCTCGCGGTATCGCAGCCCGTTGTACCGGCCATTGTAGCACGTGTGTAGCCCTGGACATAAAGGGCATGATGACTTGACGTCATCCCCACCTTCCTCCGGTTTGTCACCGGCAGTCTCCGATGAGTCCCCAACTAAATGATGGCAACATCAGGACAGGGGTTGCGCTCGTTGCGGGACTTAACCCAACATCTCACGACACGAGCTGACGACAGCCGTGCACCACCTGTGTACGCTCCCCGAGGGGTCGGTCACCTTTCAGATTCCTACCACGTACATGTCAAGCCCAGGTAAGGTTCTTCGCGTTGCGTCGAATTAAACCACATGCTCCACTGCTTGTGCGGGCCCCCGTCAATTCCTTTGAGTTTTAGCCTTGCGGCCGTACTCCCCAGGCGGGACACTTAATGCGTTAGCTTCGGCACCGGGGGAGTCGACACCCCCGACACCTAGTGTCCATCGTTTACGGCTAGGACTACCAGGGTATCTAATCCTGTTCGCTCCCCTAGCTTTCGCGCCTCAGCGTCAGTACTGTTCCAGAGAGCCGCCTTCGCTACCGGTGTTCCTCCTGATATCTACGCATTTCACCGCTACACCAGGAATTCCACTCTCCTCTCCCAGACTCTAGCAAGCCGGTTTCCGATGCACGTTCGGGGTTGAGCCCCGAAATTTCACATCAGACCTGACAAGCCACCTACGCGCTCTTTACGCCCAATGATTCCGGACAACGCTTGCCACCTACGTATTACCGCGGCTGCTGGCACGTAGTTAGCCGTGGCTTCCTTTGGGGGTACCGTCAACCCTTAGGCTATTAACCCAGGTGTCTTCTTTCCCCCTGACAGAGCTTTACAACCCGAAGGCCTTCTTCGCTCACGCGGCGTTGCTGCGTCAGGCTTTCGCCCATTGCGCAAGATTCCCCACTGCTGCCTCCCGTAGGAGTCTGGGCCGTATCTCAGTCCCAGTGTGGCTGATCATCCTCTCAGACCAGCTACCCGTCGTAGCCTTGGTGAGCCATTACCTCACCAACAAGCTGATAGGACGCGGGCCCATCTCAAGGCGGAGGCCGAAGCTACCATTTGGTCGGCTCGCTTGCACGAGACGACATCGCCCGGTATTAGCACCGGTTTCCCGGTGTTATCCCAGTCCTTGAGGCAGGTTGCCCACGTGTTACTCACCCGTTCGCCGCTTTCAGGGGACCCGAAGGTCCCTTTCGCGCTCGACTTGCATGTGTTAGGCACGCCGCCAGCGTTTGTCCTGAGCCAGGATCAAACTCTCCATGAAGTATTGCGATACGGACTTGCGTCCGGATCTGACTTTTGGAAGAGCTGAAATTAGCTCTCAAAGTAATTTGTCTTGCAACCAGCTGGGCCGGTTGCAGACGGGGTCGAGAAACGCCGTCGCACTAGAAGACGACGTCCTCGTTGATTCGCTGCTGACAGACTGAACTATTCGAGACAGTTCAGTCGACAACACTGTTCAGTTTTCAAAGACCAGTGCGCTCTTAGGCGCGGCCGGGAAGATTAGCACCACCTCTCCTCGGCGTCAACCGCCAACTCGAGATATTTGGTGATAGTCCATTTTCCCCGGACATCCAAACACAAAACCTCTCCCAAAACAAAGAAGCCACCTTGTCGACGGCACAGGCGACTCCGAGAACGGCGGCTATCTTACTCCAGCCTACCCGCGCGCCCTCATCCGTCCGTTTGTGCTGTCGACGAGTGTAAGCATCATCTTGGGAGACAGCAGTTTAGACCTATCCCCTCAGGCTGTCAATGGCAATTTTAGGAATTTCGACGATTCAGTGGGAAACACTTGAGTCAAACAAGGACTTTTCCATGCTCAGAGCCACTTTTATGACCTCGGTCTGCGACAGTTGTCTTCCGAACACGATGTACCACAAGCCGGCGTCACTCCACTGAACGGCCACGCCTCCGTTAAGGATGTAGAGTCTGGCGGTGTGCCCTTGTATCTCTCCAACATCGCGACCCACGATGTCACCCACGTCTCCGCGATAGTTTTCGAGGACAGCCAGCCACCCTTCTCCAACCCGAAAAAGGATCTGGGCAGTGACAGCCCTTCCGTCGGCGTCGTCTACGCGGGGGTTCGACTGTTCGGCCCCGTGATAGTCCTCAGGTCCGGCGACTTCCATCACCGGCCACCAAGCCTCTGCAAGGGTGGCTTCTTCCGGCAGATACGTAGGCACGTACACGGCGGCGGGGGCAAGCCGCCGCGACAGATCGGAGAAGAGGTCGTGCGAAGCCTCTGGCGAAGCGGCGTGCGGCCCGGGGTTAGCCGCCGTGGGCTCGGAATTCCGTTCCGTGGCCTGCGCGGAGGCGCGAATGGTGGAAGACAAAGCCTGGGTCGTGCTCCGTATATCCGCAGTAGGTGCGCCGCAGCCCAGCGCAAGGAGACCGGAACCAGCTAGCATCCCCGAAACCACCGCGGACATCACATATAGACGAGAACGGCGCACAGACTTACTCGAATTGATCATGGGAACTCCTGCATCGGGCCGAATTCATGTCGTCAAGAGCAGGCTACCCGAGCCTTCTGTGGCGCCCATGGGCCTTTGGACCTAGACAGGAAAGAAGAGCTTCCGCCTACAGAACCCGCATGAACTTCCGTTTTCCCACTTGGAGTACGACTCCGTGGAGCCTGGCGGGCACGAACTCGGCGGCCGGGTCGGAGAGCACGACATCGTCCATCTTCACTCCACCCTGCTCTACGAGTCGTCTGGCCTCTCCGTTGGAGGCGGCTAAGCCGAGGCCTGTGAGGAGACGAGGCAGCCACACTCGGCCATCCTTGACAGTGTCCTCGGGGAGCTCGGCCTCTGGAATAATCTTCGGACGGTCCTTCTCTTTAAAGACCCTGTCAAAGTGCGCCCTGGCTGTCTCGGCCGCGTCGGCGCTGTGGTAGAGAGATACCAGTCGTTCGGCCAAATCGCGTTTTGCCTGAGCGGGATGAAGGCTGCCGTCGGCCAAGGAATGTTCCAGCGCCTCGACTTCTCGGCGGGTGGCACCGCTCAGAAGCTCCGTGTATGTGACCATGAGTACATCCGGGATGGACATGATCTTGCCGAACATGTTGTCTGCCGAGTCGTTCACGCCTATGTAGTTGCCATAGGACTTGGACATCTTCTGCTCGCCGTCGGTGCCGATCAACAGAGGCACGGTGAGAACGCTCTGAGGATGCATGCCGTACGCTTCCATGATGTTCCGACCCATGAGCAGGTTGAACTTCTGATCGGTTCCTCCCAGCTCGATGTCGGAGCACACGGCCACACTGTCGTAGCCCTGAAGCAGTGGATACATGAACTCGAGCATCGATACGGGTTCGTTGGCCACATAACGGCGGGAGAAGTCGTCCCGCTCCAGCATCCTTGCCACCGTGGTGGTCGCAGTAAGGCGTAGAACTTCGTCCATGCGAAGGGGACCGAGCCATTCACTATTCCGGCGCAACTCGACCTTGTCCATATCCAGGACCTTCGCCGCCTGCTCCACGTACGTCTCGGCGTTCTCGGTTATTTCTTCGTCGGTGAGGCGGGGCCTGAGCTTGGATCTTCCAGACGGATCCCCCACTTTGGCCGTATAGTCGCCGATGATGAGCACGGCTTGGTGCCCGAAGCTTTGGAATTGCGCGAGCTTCCGCAAGACCACGGTGTGACCGAAGTGGATATCGGGCGCCGTTGGGTCAACTCCCAACTTGACTCGGAGGGGCCGCTTGGCGGATCGGGCATGGGCCAGTTGACGGGATAGATCCTGGTTGGGCAGCGCATCGACGCTCCCAAGCAGCAACTCTTCGTACTCTTCACGTACCTCTGCTGGCACGCCCAAAGACCGGTCGTCGTGTTCCATCGAGCACCTCCAGCTCGGGAGAATACCATGCTCTTGTGCGGCCTGGTGTAACATCTCCTGCACGATGGCGAGCGATACGAAGGCAGTGAAGCGAGGCCGGTCGGGGTGGGGCCGCCGGGTCCTGAGAGGCGCGCTCTTCGGATTCCTACTACTGCTCGTGGCCGTCTTGGCCATGTTTGCTGGTTTCTACGTGGGTGTCGCCAGGAGTCTTCCGACTCTTGATCTTACCGCCGACTCAAGCCGGACCGCCCAGACCACCAAGATCTTCGACGGCGCAGAGAGCCCCACTCTTTTGGCCGAACTCCACGGCGTGGAGAACCGGGAAGTACTCACAGCCGATCAGATCCCTCAGGTCATGCGTGACGCTATCGTGGCGGTGGAGGACGAGCGCTTCTATCAACACAACGGGGTCGACTTTCTGGGCATCGTGCGCGCCATGTGGGCAAATGTTCGCAAGAGGGAGATAGTCCAAGGCGGCTCAACGATCACCCAGCAGTACATCAAGAACGCGTACATCAACAACGACAAGACCTTGGACCGAAAGCTGCGGGAGGCTACGCTCGCTTACCAACTGGAAAAGCAGTGGTCCAAGGAAAAGATTCTCGACGAGTATCTCAACATCATCTACTTCGGCGAGGGCGCATACGGCATAGAGGCAGCGGCACAGGAATACTTCGGAGTTCATGCTTCAGGCCTCACCATAGACCAGGCGGCTCTGCTCGCCGGCGTCGCGAAGTCACCCTCCGCGTACTCCCCCACCCGTGATGCCGGAGCGTCCATGGCCAGACGAGATCTTGTGCTCAACAAGATGTACCAGCAACACTACATCACTGCCGCCCAGTTGCAGACCGCTCTGGCCAAGCCTCTGAAGCTGGTTCAGAAAGCTGAAGACGACAGTCCAAAGGTGCCCTACTGGGTGGAGATGGTCCGGGAGGAACTGGTAGCGCGCTATGGCTCCTCGACTGTCCTAGGCGGCGGTCTGCGCGTCTACACGAGTTTGGACCTTTCGCTGCAGGACCAGGCGAAGCAGGCTATTTCCGGCATCCTCAACAAGTCGACCGATCCTTCAGCGGCGCTCGTGTGCATTGATGCCCGCACGGGGCGCCTCCTGGCGATGGTCGCCGGCGAGGGCTTCTCCAAATCTCAGTTCAACCTGGCGACTCAGGGAAAACGGCAGCCCGGATCGGCTTTCAAGCCCTTCGTGCTGGCCACCGCACTGACTCAAGGGATCAGTCCCGACACTCTGTATGAGTCGGGCCCGATCAAGATCAAGTTGCCGGACAGCACATGGGACGTTTCCTCGACTGATGCCGGTCCGATCACCCTGCGTCAGGCAACCGTTCAGTCATCCAACGGGGTCTACGCCCGGCTGATAATGGACGTCGGCGCCAAGCCTGTCGCCGATACAGCGTATGCCATGGGCATCCAGACTTCACTGGGACAGGATCCCAACCCCGCCATCGCGTTGGGCGGACTGACCACAGGGGTAAGCCCGCTGGAAATGGCCATGGCGTACACGACCCTTGCCACCGGCGGCGAGCGTCTGTCAGAGACCGTCCCGTTCAACCCCTCGAGCACGGCTTTCCCGATTGTGATCGACCGGGTGACCGACGCGAACGGCGAGGTGCTCGATCAGAACGCCATTTCGCGTACACGGGTTCTGGACTCGGGGGTGGCGTCAATCGTCACCTCCTGCCTCGAGGGGGTTATCACCGACGGCACAGGTACCGCTGCCACCATCGGGCGGGCGGCGGCCGGTAAGACCGGGACCACCTCGAACTACCGTGACGCGTGGTTTGTCGGGTACACACCCGAGATTGTCACGGCTGTGTGGGTCGGTTACGCGGCCGAGCAGAAGGCCATGACGGATGTTCACGGAATCAAGGTCACAGGCGGCTCCTTTCCGGCCAAGATCTGGGCGACCTTCATGAAACAGGCCGTGAAGGACATCCCGAAGTCACAGTTCTCGCAGCCCACAGCCGGCCAGTGGGTTTCGGTGGAGGTATGCAGCGAGTCGCACCAGCTCCCCACCGATCTCTGCCCCACCAGGGTGAAGATGCTCTTCCGAGCGGACCTAGTGCCGACCGAGTTGTGTCAGATCCACAAACCTAAAGAAAAGCCCGTGCCGGATGTTGTGGGGTCGACGCTGGCGGCTGCGAAGACGCGTCTCGAGGCCGACGGCTTCAAGGTCACCTCGGTGGAGGACGCGGATTCGTCCGAACCCGCGGGCACGGTGACCGACCAGAACCCGACCGGCGGTACGTCGCTGCTCCAGGGCAAAGTGGTGACACTCGTCGTCTCCGCCCGCTCCACTCAGCAGGTCACCGTGCCCAACCTGACGGAGATGGACATTTCGGAAGCGACCGCAATACTTGAGAACCTGGGACTTACAGCCAACGAAACGACAGCCGCCGACGAGTCGCCTGCTGGGACGGTACTGTCCCAGGACATCGATCCCGGCACGCTCGTCGATCCTGGCATCTCTGTGGATCTGGTCGTTAGTTCCGGACCTGCTTCGACCACCACCAGCGGCACGTAGCTCCTTCATGCCGCAACCTGGAGCGCCGGCCTAAGGCGGTCCCGCGGCGCCCAGAATAGCGCCGCGGCTTCATCCGGGTGATCAGGTGCGGCTCACCCGCGTGAATCCTGAGCAAGCTATCACCGTCACGCCTTCGCGCTCATATTCGTCGATTATCAGGTTCATGCCCAGCGAATCCGATGACGAATGGCCCGCGATGACCACCGAGATATTCTCGTCCTTGGCCCTCTTCCGGTGGTCCTCACCCATATGCATGCCGACGATCGTACCCACGCCCGCAGCGGCCAGTTTGGAAATTGAGTCCACCGGCCCGGACGTACCACCGGTCATGTCGACCATTATTTTCCCAGTGCGACGGTCGCCGCTGCCCTCGAAGATCGCCGGTCCCATGCCTTGGATAACCGCGTCGCGGTATTCCGGGATGCTCTTAAGCATATCCACGACCTCTTCGACCGTGCCGTCGGTGCCCAACTGGTCACATTTCGCCTGAAGGAACGTATTGACGTTGTTGTCGGCGGGGGTGTGACAGCACATGAAGGGTATATCGAGCAGTCGGGCGGCCGCGATCGCCCGCTCGTTGTTGCGTGGATGAAGCGCGCGCAAGATCTCCTGCTTGCGTTCGTGGAGGACCGCATCGCCATAGGCGATGGAGACCCCGAAGTTGCGCCACACGTCGGCCTGCACTCCCATGACCTCGTCGAGGCGCGCCAGAGCTCGGCCTTCGGGATGGTGCGCCAGTATAAGGTCGATTCGGCGGCCCTCCTTGCGAAGTGTATCGGCGAGAAGAACCTCTCCCACTTCCATATCAATACCGACCAGGATCGTCTTGACTTCGGTCTCCGGAGAACCCACCAGGATCCGCGTGTCAACGAAAGGGTTTGTCAGGCTTTCTTGGTCGAATTCCCAGTGTTTCTCGGCCGGCAATGCCTCATATTCTTTGCGCGCACGCTCGAGCAGTACCCGTACCCGGTTCTCGCCACGGGGATCCGCCGCCATCCCTGAGCGGACCGCGGTCTCGTACATGTCCTGCAATCTCATCCCTTCGTCCTCCCCTGCCCTCTGTGCGTTACAAATGCACTATCTGCCGCGAAATATCTGAGGGGCAAAGCCCCGCCCTTCGTTATCCCCACTCGCGGGGCTCTGACAACGGCTGGTCTCGCGCCGTCATCAACCAAGTGCAGGCCCGAGGCGGCCCCGAACGGAAGCCCATCCAGCTCGAGACGAAGCCCCAATGCCTGGCCCACTCTACCCGGTCCACACGAAAGCCAACCAAGTTTGGCACGCCGATCGGACGGAGTAGTTGAGCGTTCCCCGTGGGCCCGATTTGCGCGCAACACGGAAACATCGCCAATAGGCTCAAATGATCGTATCAAAACCCCAGCGCCCACGGCTTCCGCGTCGCACACCACATTCAGGCAAACGTGAACCCCGTAGCTGAGATAGACGTAGATGTGACCGGGCGGTCCGAACATCGATCTGTTCCGCTCTGTTCGCCCTCGAAAGCAGTGCGAAGCGGGGTCGTCAGCCGGCAGGTATGCCTCTACCTCGGTAAGTCGTCCGCCGCCGACACCGGATCTCCACACGATCTTTCCGACAAGGCTCTCGGCAACGACGTCCGCTGACCGCGCGAAGAACTCTGGAGAGAGGACCTCGCACTCCGCCACAAAGGCGGCGAAGGCTGAATCGTGACAAGGTGGCAACATCCAGTCATGTTAGCAAGGGTGCGGTCGCGCGGGGGGGTCTTGTCTCACTCAGCGGATGCTCCCAGGTCGGCCAATATTGCCCGAGCGGTCGCAAGCTGATCGTCGATGGCCGCAGGTGCCGTTCCCCCCGGTGAGATCTTCGCCGCCACCACCCGGTCGAGAGAAACGACCTGGTAGTAGTCCTGATCGAAAAGGTTCGAAATCTCTAGGAGTTCATCCATCCGCGCTTCCTCGAACGTACTTCCCTTGGCGGCCAGCCTCGCGACCAAGCGTCCAGCCAGTCGGTGGGCCTCGCGGAAGGGCATCCCCTTTTCTACCAGGTAGTCCGCCACGTCGGTGGCCTGGGAATATCCTCCCTCGGCCGCCCTTCGAGCGGGCTCCGATCGGAACGACAGACCCGCCACCATTGCCGTCATCGCGTCAAGGCAAAGGTCGAGTTCGTCACGGCTGGAGAATACGTAGAGCTTATCCTCCTGCAGGTCCTTGTTATAAGCGAGCGGAAGACCCTTCAAGAGAACCCCGAGGCCCTGCAAGCGGGCAAGAAAACCCGCCGATTTCGCCCTTATGAGCTCGGCTCCGTCGGGGTTCCTCTTCTGAGGCATGATGCTCGAACCGGAGGTCCACGACTCGGGAAGGACGGCGAGGCCGAACTCCTGAGTGCTCCAGAGAACCAATTCCTCGGCGAATCGGGATAGGGTGAGACCGCAATTCGCGACGATCGCCAGATATTCAAAGGCGGCATCCCGGCTGGCCACGGCATCCATGGCATTCGGTGCGACACGGTCGAAACCCAGTTCGGCCGCGACCTGCGCGCGATCCAGCGGATAGTTGACGCCCGCCAAGGCGCCGGCGCCCAAAGGCATCCAGGAAGAGCGCGCCCACCCCGCGAACCGATTCTGGTCGCGCTCGAGCATGAAGAAGTAGGCTAGAAGGTGGTGGGCGAGCAGCACCGGCTGTGCTCTCTGAAGATGGGTGTAGCCGGGGAAGACCACGTCGCGTCCGGCTTCCGCTTGAGCCAATAAGATTCCCATGAGGCCGCGCAAACGGCGGCGATGACCCACGACGGCGTCGCGCAGATATAGATGAAGATCAAGGGCTACCTGATCGTTCCTGCTTCGTCCGGTGTGGACCTTCCCTCCCACCGAGCCCGCGATCTCGGTGAGACGCCGTTCAATAGCCATATGGACGTCTTCGTCCTGAAGGGTCCAGACGAACGAGCCGGCCTCGACCTCCCGAGCCACCTGTCCGAGCGCGTCGATAAGAGCGTCTCGCTCGGCCGCGGTCAGGACTCCGATACTTGCGAGCATACGAACGTGGGCGCGTGAACCCGTCACGTCGTAGGGGGCGAGCACGTAATCGAACGGGATCGAAGCGTTGAGACGCTCGAAGAGAGGGGTCTGTTCAGCCTCGAACCGTCCACCCCACGGTTTGCTCGTCCCGTTGCCGGAGTCCGGGTTCATGACTAGAGAAGTCCTTGGCGACGCCGGGCCCATACTTCCACAGGGAGACCCCACAGCTCGATGAAGCCTACGGCGGACTGATGGCTGAAGGTGTCGCCGGAGCCGTACGTGGCGAGTGCATCTACATAGAGAGAGTTGGGCGACCTCCTGCCGACCACGCTGCAGGTACCCTTGTAGTAGCGAAGGCGAACCTCACCTGTAACGTGCTTCTGACTCTCTGCGATAAAGGCGCGAAGGGCCTCGGCCAGCGGACTGAACCAAAGCCCGTCGTAGATGAGTTCGGTGAGACGCTGGTCGATGCCTGTCTTGAAGTGCTGCAATTCGCGCGTAAGCGTGAGATCCTCCATGGCGCTGTGAGCCATGATGAGCGCCAGTGGTCCAGCCGCCTCGTACGTCTCCCGGCTCTTGATACCCACCAGGCGATTCTCCACCATGTCGACCCTGCCAAAGCCGTGAGCTCCGCCTATCTTGTCGACGAGTTCAACCAACTCCACGGGATCCATGGCCTTGCCGTCGAGGGACACCGGAAGGCCTGCCTCGAAGCCAACGACGAGTTCGACAGCCTCATCTGGAGCATCCTCAGGATTCGTGGTGAACGTGTAGGCATCGGCGGGAACCGGCGCCCAGGGGTCCTCCAGTTCGCCGCACTCGATAGCACGGCCCCACAGATTCTCGTCGATGGAGTAGGGATTCTTCTTAGTGAGAGGGAGGTTGATCCCCCGGTCGGCGAGGTAGTCCATGATCTGCGGTCTCGTCATGCCCCACTCGCGGGCCGGACCCAGCACCTTAATCGAGGGATCCAGGCAGCGGACGGAAACATCGATCCGCACCTGATCATTGCCCTTGGCCGTACAGCCGTGAGCCACTACTTTGGCTCCATGCTCGTGGGCGAGTTCCACCATCTTCTTCGCGATCAGCGGCCGCGACAAGGCGGAGTGAAGCGGGTACTTGTTCTCGTAGAGTGCGTTGGCCTTGAGCGCCTCGAAGGCGTAATCCTTGACAAACTCTTCCTTTGCGTCAATAACCACGGACTCGATCGCACCGGCTGTCAAAGCACGCAGACGCAGGCTCTCGACATCCTTCATGTGCCCGACGTCGATGAGGACCGCGATGATGTCGTACCCGTACTTCTCCTGCATGTAGGGCACCAAGGCCGACGTGTCGAGGCCGCCCGAGTAAGCCAGGATGCACTTCTCATTGCTCATATTGACTATCCTCCCAGTTCTCTCAAATAGACGCATACGGTTTCTGCCGTAGGCCTATCCTTGGTTACGATTATCACTGTGTCGTCTCCCGCAACGCATCCCAGGATACCCGCGTGCTCGAGCTCGTCTATGACGCGGCCCAGTCCCGGAGCCGCGCCCGGATCGCAGCGCAATACCAGAAGGTTCTGGGCTGTCTCCAGGCCTCGTCCGAATTCCTTCAGCATCCTGCCACATGCGGTGGGCGCATCGGGCTTTTCTTCCGACGTGGGTACGAAGACGTAGCGCGTCCTTCCCGCGAGGTCTCTGCCCTTTTGCAGCCCCAGCTCACGTAGGTCGCGGCTGATCGTGGCCTGCGTCACTGTGAACCCTGCCCCCGTCAGAGCCTCGACGAGCTCGCGCTGGCTGCCCAGCGGACGCTCTCGCACCACCCTTCGGATCATCTGCTGCCGCTGTCGTTTGTTCATGGTGGTTAACTGCCCCCCAGGATGTACGCCATGAGTGCCTTCTGAGCATGCAGCCGGTTCTCGGCCTGATCGAACACCACAGATTGCGGACCGTCCATCACCTCGTCGGTGATCTCCTGCCCGCGGTGTGCCGGCAGGCAATGCATGACGATGGCCTCGGGCAGTGCCCCGGCCAGAAGGCGCGAATCTACCTGGTACGGTCGCAACGACCGCACTTTGCTCGAGTCATCGCTCTGCCCCATGCTTATCCACACATCTGTGTAGAGAGCCGAGGCCCCGGCGACGGCCGCAACCGGGTCGCGTTCCACCCAAACCCGGGTCCCGTAACGCCCGGCAAGCGCACGCAGTATTTCCATCTTGGCCTCGGGCAAGTCGCAGCCCCGTGGAACACTCAAGCAAACGTCGATTCCGGCTGTGGCCCCGGCCTCTGCCAACGAAGCGGCTACATTGTTCCCGTCGCCGAGATAAGTGATCTTTCGTCCAGCAGCATCGGGAAACCGTTCTTGAAACGTGAACACGTCGGTCAGCGCCTGACAGGGATGATCCTCGTCAGTCAGGGCGTTGATCACGGGGACAGACGCGGCGCGCGCCAAGTCTTCTACATCCTTGCGGGCGAAGGTACGGATGACGATCGCATCGACGTAACGGGACAGCACCTTCGCCGTGTCCTCGATGCTCTCTGACTTCCGCATCTGGAGTTCTTGCTCGCTCATATAGAGAGGCATCCCCCCAAGCTGATGCACGCCCACACTGAAGGAGACACGCGTGCGAGTGGACGGCTTTCCAAAGATCAACGCGACGGTCTTGCCCACGAGGATGTCCCCGTAGGGATGTTGTTTCCACCTCGCGGCTTGTTGAAGGACGTGCTCGAACTCCACCTTCGTTAGATCCGGGACCGTGAGGAAGTGCTTGACACCCATGCGACCCTCCTACCGCCTTCCGAAGCCTGGTCCAGGAACTATCTTCGTCCCCAGCCCCGCATCGTCGGTCATTACCTCCAAAAGCACCGAGTGTGCAATGCGGCCATCGATGATGTGAGCCGCTCCTACTCCACCCTCGAGGCTCGTGAGAACTGCCTCTAGTTTGGGGATCATCCCTTTCGACACCTTCCCACTCTCGACAAGATCCACCAAATCGGCCGCCGTACACTCCGAGATGACGCTCGACTCGTCCTCGAGGTCCGTATGTAACCCGGTTACGTCCGTAAGAAAGATCACCTTCTCGGCCTGAAGCGCGGCCGCCAGGGCACCGGCCACCGTGTCGGCGTTGATATTGTACGTTTCCCCGTTGGGCCCCACGCCCACCGACGCCACTACCGGCACGTAGTCCGCGTCAAGCAGTGCGAGCAATGAAGTATTCACTTCCGACACCTCTCCAACCAGTCCCAGGTCGATGAGACTGCCGTCCGAGCCCCGTTTGATGAGGGGCTTCGCCTTTAGAAGCATGCCATCGTCCCCGCAGAGGCCCACGGCCGGAGCGCCCTTACTATTGATGAGGGCCACTATCTCCTTGTTGACCTTGCCTACCAGCACCATCTTGGCAACCTCCATGGTGGCCAGGTCGGTAACCCGCAAGCCTTCCACGAATTTGACGGGAAGATCGAGCTTGCGCATGTACTTGCTGATCTCGTTGCCGCCCCCGTGGACAATAATTGGTTTGATTCCGACATATCGCAGCAGCGCGATGTCGGTGGCGAACTCGTCTTTCAGATCGGCGGAGCTCATGGCGGCCCCGCCATACTTGATGACCACCGTCTTTCCACTGAACATGCGGATATAGGGCAAGGACTCCAGAAGAGTCTCAACCCGCTTTTTATAGATTTCGCGCATTGTGGCCCCTATGAATGGTATTCGGCGTTGATAGTGATGTATTCATGGCCCAAGTCGGAAAAATACACTTCTCCCTCGCCTCGGCCGACGCCTAGGTCCAGATCGATCTCGATCTCGGGCTGCTTCATCGCGCTCACCACATCGGCCCAATCGGACTCGGCAACGTCGGCGGCGACGCCGCCCTCGAAGACGTTGACACCACAAAGCCTGAGGCGCGCGTCGGGCAGCGAACGTCCGGCCAACGCGGCGCCGGCGGAACTGATCACCCGACCCCAGTTGGGATCGCCGCCGTGCATGGCCGTCTTGACGAGGGGTGAATCGGCAATGGCACGGCAGACCCGCGCCGCTTCCTGATCGGAATCCGCGCCGCGAACCGTAACTTTCACGATCTTGGAGGCCCCCTCACCGTCGGCCACCATCATCAAGGCGATTCGAAGCAACACGGCCTTCAAAGTCTCCCCGACGAGGATCAGTCCCTCAGGACCGAGTTCGGTCCCCGAAGCCCCATTGGCAAGAAAGAGCACGGAGTCATTGGTGCTCATCTCCCCGTCAACCGTCACCTGGTTGAAGGAACCGGAGACAGCGGTCTTGAGCATGTCGGCGGCTTCTCCGGAGGTGAGCGCGGCGTCCGTTGTCACAACGCAGATCATGGTGGCCATCGCCGGGGAAATCATGCCGGCTCCCTTGGCGCAAACCCCTATTCTTACGCGTCCGGCGGGCAGAGTGATCTCCACCGCGCATTCTTTTGCATAGCGATCGGTGGTCATGATGCTGCGGCTGAAATCAGAGCCCCCCTCAGCGCTTACGGACGCGGCGGCAGTTTCAGCCGCCGCATACATGAAAGCAGCGTCGAGTTGCACGCCGATGATGCCCGTCGAGCCCACGGCAACCCTGTCAGCAGACACTCCCAGGGTCGCCGCACAGGAGGACTGCATGGCCCTGGCCACCATCAGCCCCCTGGCCCCGGTACAGGCGTTCGCATTGCCGCTGTTTACCACCACGGCGACGAGGTGGGCCAGGTCGCAGTCTTGGCGATCGATGACGACGGGGGCCGCGGCAAACGCGTTGGTGGTGAATACGCAGGACGAAACCGATTTGTCTCTCAATTCCGGCTCCACGCACACGACACCCATGTCCGGGCGCCCACTTTGCTTCAGGCCCACAGTGACGCCCCCGGCAAGAAAGCCCTTGGGGAAGGTTACGCCGGGCGACCCCTCCACGGGCTCGACAAGCGTGGCCCCTTGGGGGAGGCTGAAGAACCGTGACTGATGAGGCGAGGCTACGATGGGGTGAAGCGATCCTGCCGCTTCCATTAGACCTTCCTCTGCAGACCCGCCTGCTCGGCAAACCCGAACATGCAGTTCATATTCTGGACGGCTTGTCCTGACGCCCCCTTGACCAAGTTGTCTATTACGCTGAACACCTTGACGAGGCCAGCCGCCGGATCTTCCCTCACGGCTATCCGACAGTAATTCGTGTGCGCAACCTCCGCGAGTCCAGGTACCGCTTCGCAGACTTCCACGAAGGGCTCGCCGCGGTAGAAGTCGACGTACTTCTGCAGCCACCCAGCGTCGCCCATGAGGCCTCCAGATGGGCGAAAGTACATGGTCGTCAAGATTCCTCGGTCCACAGGGAGCAGGTGTGGGGTGAAGCTCACCGTGACGGGATGCCCGGCGGCGGCGCTGACTTCCTGGATCATTTCCGAGGTGTGTCTGTGTCCCACCTGGCTATACGAACTGAAGTTGCCCTCGACGGCGCAAAAGTGTGTCTTCGCCGAGGGCGTGCGTCCGGCACCGGAGACTCCGGACTTCGAATCAACGATGAGTCCAACCGGATCGATCTCTGCAGCCACTGGAAGCGCGGCGAGGATCAGGCTGGTGGGGTAGCAACCTGGATTGGCCACGAGCCTCGCCCCCGGGAGTTGTGGGCGGTTCAGCTCCGGCAACCCAAAGACGGCTTCGGTGACCAGATCCTCGCGTGGGTGGTCGAAGCCATACCACTTGGCGTATCCCGTGGGATCCTTTAGGCGAAAGTCGGCGCTGAGGTCGACGACCCGGCAGCCAGCGTCGACGAGCTCTGAAACCACTGAATAGGACTCCGCGTGCGGATAGCAGACGAAAGCCACATCGGTATCGGCCAGGGAATGCAGCGCGTATTGGCTGTAAGAACCCTCGACTCGCAGATGGGGGAACACCTCACAGACTCGCCTGCCCACGTACGTCTTGGAAGTCAATGCGCCAAGACGTACGTGGGGGTGCGAAGCCAGGATGTCCGTCAAAACCGCGCCCGTGTAACCGGTCGCCCCCACAATGCTAGCCGTGATCACTATGGTACCTTTCCGTCGCCTCTCATGAATGCATGACTATACATGGCAATGAAAGCTAATGCAACCAGGTACGTAGTCCCGGCGGGGCACTCCAGGTTCGTTGTGCGGGCCATATCAGCCCCTAAGCTGTGCCCCCAGGCGCGTCGCAACTTTGGACAGGATGGTCGTCCTTATCTCGTTGACCTCGGCCTCGCTCAGTGTGCGCTCGGAAGAACGGAAGGAAAGCCGCAACGCGAGACTCTTCTTGCCTTCACCCACTTGCGGACCTTCATACACGTCGAAGACCCGGGCATCTTCCAGTAGCTCTCCCCCAGCGGCGTGCAGCTCGTCAAGGACGGCGGACGACGGCACCGCCGAATCGACCACAAGAGCGAGGTCTTGCTCGACCACAGGATATGCGAGCAGATCTTTGAACATCGTGGCGCTGGGCATCGCCTCCAGCAGAGAGTCCAGATCGAGTTCGGCTGCGATCAACGAATCGGCACGGATATCGAACGCCTGAACGACCAGAGGGTGCACCTCTCCCAGCCAGCCTAGCGCACGGCCCTGGTTGTCGGACACCACGGCGCTCCTGCCGGGATGCAGGAAGGGCTCCGATGCGGGAGCGAAGCATAGGCGGACACCAAGACCTCGCGAGACCCGTTCCAGCAGTCCCTTACCCAGGTAGTAGTCTACGGTGACGCCGGTGCGAAGCCATGGCTCGTCCTCCCACTGACCGGTGAGCAGAATCGCAAGATGTGTCCGCTCCACGGGAAGGGTCGAATCTCCGGGGAGGAAGACGCGCCCTGTCTCGAAAGCGTGCACCCGGTTCTCGCGGACCGAGATATTGGTCCTGGCGGTGCCCAGTAGGCCCGGAAGCAGCATGGTGCGCATGACGGACTGGTCGCCGCTCAAGGGGTTGGCGATCTCGACACCTCCACGGCGCTGATCAGCGGGGTCGAGTCGGAGGCGGTCGCCCCACTTGCCGTCCCCGAAGCTATAGTTTATGGCTTGGACGAGTCCGCAGCCGACTAGAAGATCCTCCGCCCTCCTGCGCGCCACTTGAAACTCGTTGAGACCACCCCTGCCCCTCCTCCTACATGGGAGAGATGAGGGGATGCGGTCGACCCCATGAATGCGTGCGACTTCCTCGATTAGATCGATCTCGCGCTCCAAGTCGGCCCGAAAAGTGGGCACGTATACCCGGAAGCCCTCCTCGAGTTGCTCCACCTCGCAACCGAGCCGCAAGAGGATATCCATGGTCTCGTCGCGATCGATGTCCACCCCGAGAACTGTCTGTACCCGTGAAGGACGGAGGTCTACCACCATCTCCGGCAACGACTCCGTCCGAATGTCGATCGTCCCTACTGAGACCACTCCCCCGCAAACCTCGACCAGCAGCTTGCAGGCCATGTCGAGGGCGAGGGGGATCATATTGGGATCGAGGCCCTTCTCGTAGCGAGTGGACGCCTCACTGCGAAGACCCAGTGCGGACGACGTCCTCATGATGGAAGGACCGGCGAAGTTGGCGCTCTCGAGCAGGATGTCCTTGGTGCTATCGGTGACTTCGCTGTCGAGGCTTCCCATGATGCCGGCCACGACCGAAGGTACCTCAGCGTCGGCGATAACGAGCATGTCCTCGGTGAGGACCCTTTCTTGATTGTCCAAGGTGGTGATCTTCTCGCCCGGCGTCGCGCGACGTACGATAATGCGTCCGCCGCGCACCGTTTGGAGATCGAACGCGTGCAGGGGTTGGCCGAGCGCCCAGAGTACGTAGTTAGTGACATCGACGACGTTATTCACGGGCCGCATTCCGGCATGGCAAATGCGCGCCTTAAGCCACAGCGGCGACTCCCCGATGGTGACTCCCCGAATGACCCGGGCGGCATACCGAGGACATAGATCAGGATCTCTGACCTCAATGGAGACGTCGGCGTCTACCGGGCGTTCGCCCCAAGGATGGCGGTACTCCAAGTCCTCATCAAAAGCAGCGCCGGTTATCGCGGCTATCTCCCGGGCCATGCCCCACACCGAGAGACAATCCGGACGGTTCGGCGTGACCTCAACCTCGAGAACCTCGTCGGCCACTTCGAAATGGTCGGACAGCAAATCGCCAGCTTGCCAAGCCTCCGGCAATTCCATGGTCCCGGCGCTCTTGGCGGCCAAACCCAACTCCGCCTCGGACATGATCATGCCCGACGATTCCACGCCCCGCAGCTTGGCGTCGCGTATGCGCATGCCGTCAGGCATGGTTCCGCCAGGCAGGACAACACCCACGGTCTGTCCCCCGGCCACGTTGGGCGCTCCGCACACGATGGTGTGCGGCTCAGCCTCGCCGACATCCACGACGCATACCGACAGCTTGTCGGCATTAGGGTGACGTTGACAGTCAAGGACCTTTCCGACGACGAACCGACTGAGGTTCTCGGCGTCTGCGGGTATTCCCACCGGAGAAACGCGCTCGACCTCTGTGCCCGTAAGAGCCAAGAGTGAGGCCAATGCTTCGACCGTGGTGTCGATGGAGACGTATTCGCGCAGCCAGGACAAAGGGGCTTTCATGACAACTCCACTAGAATTGGCGTAGGAAGCGCAGGTCGTTCTCGAAAAAGAGTCGCAAGTCGTTGACGCCGTGCTTCAGCATGGCAATCCGCTCGATTCCCATGCCGAAAGCGAAGCCGGAGTAGACCTCGGGATCGTAGTCGACGAATCCGAAGACGTTGGGATCGACCATCCCGGCGCCGAGAATCTCCAGCCATCCACTTCGCTTACAAAGCCGGCAGCCCGTTCCCTCGCACATCATGCAGGAGACATCCACTTCGACCGAAGGCTCGGTGAAGGGGAAGAAGTGCGGACGAAGACGAACCTGGCGTTCGGCCCCGAACATGGCACGAGCGAAGGTCTCCAGAGTTCCTTTCAGGTCGGACAGCGTGACGTGCTCATCCACGACCAGTCCCTCGACCTGATGGAACATGGGCGTATGGGTGGCGTCCGAGTCCCGTCTGTAGGCTCGGCCCGGCACGATGATGTGCACAGGTGGACGCTGCTTCTCCATGGTTCTCACCTGCACGGGTGAGGTGTGCGTTCGCAGCAAAACCTCGTCAGAGACGAAGAACGTGTCGTGCAGAGATCGCGCGGGGTGATCGGCCGGAGTATTGAGCGCCTCGAAGTTGTAGTACTCGGTTTCGATCTCGGGGCCGTCGGCGATTTCGTATCCCATCCCAGCGAAGATGTCTTCGATCTCACGCTGAGTCTGCGTCACCAGATGGAGGTGCCCAACGGGGAGACTCCATCCCGGCAGACTGACGTCAAGTCGTTCCTTCTCCAAGGCGCGCACGAGATCGGCTGCTTCGAGTTCCTCACGTCTGCTATCGAGGGTCGCTTCCAACTCCCGGCGGATAAGGTTGCCCACCTTGCCCACTTCTGGACGCTCGGAGGGCGACAGTTCGGGGATGCTTCGCAGTAGAAGAGTCAACTCGGCCTTGCGTCCGAGAAACCTGACCCTGACCGTCTCGAGGGACCCGAGATCGGGCGCCGCGGCTATAGCCCCGAGACCCTCAGTATAGATGGACTTGAGATCGGCCCTGGAGATCTGCTCGAGAATGCTTTCTTGGCCTGCTATGACTCCTCCTTCCGACGGTCACAATCCTAGCGAACCGGGTGTTTGATTGCCACCGCTCACGCGGGACAGCTCGTAGAGCAGGATGGTTCCGGCCATCGCCACGTTGAGGGAGTCGAAGCGCCGTTGGGGAATGCATACCCTGGGCGCGTCTCGCCACCCTTTCCCGGGGCCGCGGCGTTCGGCTCCCAACACCACGACGACACCGCCGGCGCACTCATCGCTCAAGGTTCTCGCATCGTCGCCGCGCTGCGAGTCGGCTACAACCACCCGGACCGGATGCCCCGCCCGGTGCTCCAGCTTCCCAAGTCGGGCAAGAAGATCCTCGGGTAGGACCTCCGTCACGACTGGTAACAAGAACTGTGCCCCCATGCCGGCCCTCATTGCCTTTGGTCCGTATGGATCGGCACAGCCCGGCGAACACACCAGTCCGCCGGCACCAAAGGCTATACCCGACCGAGCCAGCGTACCGACGTTTCCAGGATCTCCGACCTCGTCAAGGAAGGCGACTACGCTATTTTGGAAATCCAAGTCGCCGAGACTCCAAGCGGGTTCCGTGGACATGAACACGACGTCGGCGGCCCCGCCCAGCGACGAGGCAGCGGCCAACACATCCTCCGAGCAGATGCCGATATCTAGGGCTCCAGCCTCTGCTCTGTCTACGAGGGTTCGGGGCAGTGATCGCAGCAGGTCCGCACGCACCAGCACATCGCGGATCTCTGCACCGGCCTGTATCGCGATCTCCAAGAGATCGAGACCGTCTGCGACAAGCAGTCCGCGCGCTCGACGGTGCTTCTTCTTCTGAAGTTTATGAGCGAGCTTGACGCTGTGGTTTTGCCGTCCGGCGATCTCGCGAATCACGATGGCAACCCTCGCCGAACGGTCCGGCGGCGAACTTAGCTCGCCGCGACGAGTGCTTCTTTGGCCCGGGAAGCCATCTGAGCAAAAACCTCAGGCTCCCGAACGGCCAGATCCGCTAGGATCTTGCGATCCACCTCGATGTTCGCTGCTTTCAACCCATGAATGAGCTGGCTGTAGCTCAGCCCGTGTTCACGGGCGCCCGCATTGATGCGCATAATCCACAGGCGACGAAACTCACGTTTTCGTGCGCGGCGATCGCGATAGGCGTAGGTACCGGACTTGAGGAGCTGTTCCTTAGCCCTGCGGTAGGACGACTTCTTAAGCCCCCAATAACCCTTGGCCTCGTCGAGAGCCTTGCGGCGTTTCTTCTGAGCGTTGATGCTTCTCTTTACCCTAGGCATGAGTCAGTCCCCCTAGCGGCCCAGAAGATCGCGTAGCCGGCTTTGATCACTCGCGTTGATCGTGAGTGCCTTCCGGATCTTGCGCTTGCGGTTGGCAGATTTCTTCGTGAGCAAGTGGCTACCGAAGGCACGCTTCTTCATGAGCTTACCGGTCGCGCTCACCTTCACGCGTTTCTTCGTTCCCTTGTGCGTTTTCATCTTAGGCATTGCATTTCCCTTCATCCATGCTCGAGCCGACTCACCACCACCCCCCATTGCAGGGGATTCACAGGGGCTTACCAGCCGAGCAACTCCCTGCGCTGAATCAGCGCTTGGGAGCCAGCATCATGACCATGTTCCTGCCGTCCAAATTGGGCTGCGACTCAACTTCGCCGATCTCGACGAGATCCTCAGCCATGCGACGCAGGAGTCTCTCTCCGAGATGGGGATGGACGAGTTCCCTGCCGCGGAACATGATCGTGAGTTTGACCTTGTCTCCATTTTTTAGAAAGCGCTCGACGTGTCCCTTCTTCGTGGCGAAGTCGTGGTCGTCGATCTTCGGCCTCAGCTTGATCTCCTTGATGCTGATGGTCGTCTGTCGCTTGCGCGCTTCCTTGGCCTTCTGCTCTTGCTCGTACCTATATTTGCCGTAATCCATCACCTTGCAGACTGGCGGCGTAGCCATGGGTGCCACCTCGACCAAATCGAGGTTGAGCCGGTCGGCATAACTCAACGCCTCGCGGATGTCCACGATCCCCACCTGCTCACCTTCCGGACCAATCAGCCGGACCTGGTCTGCGCGGATCTTCTCATTGATGCGAACGATATCGGCTATGTTGCCCTGCACCTCCCCCGGCGCTACCGGTTAGTTCCTTAAACAAGCAAAAGAGCGGTCATCCACCGCTCTCCCCAATGCAGCCGCTCAGTCAAACTTGTGACCGCGACCTTTCTATGGCTTGACCCCAGCACCAGCAAGGCACGAGGTGGGAAGGGTGGCTTCCTCTTTATGCAACAGCAGAGTATAGCCCAACCCTCACTGACCCTCAAGGCCGGCATCGGAACAATAAGCCAGCAGCTGCCTAGAGTGGCGCCGATACCTCAGGAGGCGCCGACTTCTCGCAGAGATGCGCCTTTGCTTCCTCCAGGGTGAAGGAGGCGGTGTCCCTACTTCCGTGTGTGCGCACAGTGACAGAACCCTGCTCCGATTCCCGGTCGCCGACGACCAGCAAGAACGGGACTTTGAGAACCTCGCCGTCGCGAATCTTCTTCGACACCGATTCCGGACGACTGTCGACCTCGACGCGCAGCCCGGAGTCTGCCAAGCTGCGTCTCACCGATTCGGCATATTCCACGTGGCGATCGGCCACGGGTACCACGACAACCTGGGTGGGAGCAAGCCAAGCCGGCAGCGCTCCGCCATAGTGCTCAATGAGGATGGCCAGGAAGCGCTCCACGCTGCCAAGCACGGTACGGTGGATCATGACCGGACGATGTTTCTGGTTGTCATCGCCGATGTAGTCGAGATCGAGCTTCTCCGGCATGGCGAAGTCGAGCTGGCAGGTGGCGCATTGCCACGTCCGCCCCATGACATCCTCGATGTGGAAGTCGATCTTCGGGCCATAGAACGCGCCGTCCCCGGGATTGAGGACATACTCCAAATCAGCTCGTTTGAGGGCGGCGGCCAATGCTGACTCGGCGGTCTCCCACATTTCAGCGCTGCCGATGGACTTACCGGGCCTGGTGGACAGCTCCACGTGCACTCGTTCGAAACCGAAGGTCCGGTACATCCGCCGCACCAGTTCGATGACAGCGAGAATCTCGTCCTCCACCTGATCGGGCAGGCAATAGATGTGAGCGTCATCCTGAGTGAAGAGGCGGACCCGGAACAAACCGTGCAATACACCGGACATCTCGTGCCGGTGTACCAGGCCGAGTTCGGCCATGCGCATGGGGAAATCGCGATACGAGTGTTGGTCGGTCTTGTAGATGAGAGTGCCGCCGGGACAGTTCATGGGCTTGACGGCGAAATCGACCCCGTCGATCACCGTGAAGTACATGTTGTCCTTGTAATTGTCCCAGTGTCCGGAGCGCTCCCACAGAGTACGTTCCAGCATTATGGGCGTCTTGGTCTCTTCGTAGCCTGCGGCCGTGTGCTCTCTCCGCCAGTAATCCAGCAAGGCATTGATCACGCGCATGCCCTTGGGATGGAAGAACGGGAAACCGGGGCCTTCTTCGTGGAAGCTGAAGAGTCCCAGCTCTCGACCTATCTTACGATGATCGCGCTGCCGGGCCATCTCCACGCGGGCAAGATACTCTTCGAGTTCTTTCCTACCTGCGAACGCGGTGCCATAGATACGGGTGAGCATGGGATTGTCGCTGTTCCCGCGCCAGTATGCCCCGGCCACTGAGAGAAGCGCCACCGCACCGATGCGTCCGGTCTCCGGAACGTGCGGCCCTCGGCACAGGTCG
This sequence comes from uncultured Actinomycetes bacterium, assembly GCA_963775295.1. Classification (GTDB taxonomy): domain Bacteria; phylum Actinomycetota; class Thermoleophilia; order RBG-16-64-13; family RBG-16-64-13; genus JAMDEO01. The sequence continues at coordinate 2,367,311 of CAVZIK010000006.1, read as the reverse complement.
GTGAACTCTCCCTGGGTGTAGGTGGAGATGACACTGTCGTCGGGAAGATCGCGGATGAGTTCGCTCTTGTAGGGCTCGTCCGCAAACAGTCTTAACGCCTCGTCTCGGGACAGCTCGCGCCGCTCGAAGGTCTGATGCTCTGCCAGAAGCCGGTTCATCTCGGCGGTTATCTTCTCTAGGTCGTCTTCGCCGACCGATTGCGGGAACTCGAAGTCGTAGTAGAAGCCATCCTTGATGGCCGGTCCTATGGCGACCTTGGTGCCCGGATAGAGTCTGACGGCGGCTTCAGCCAGCACATGAGCGGCCGAGTGACGGATGACGTCCAGACCTTCGGGTGTGGACGCGGTGATGATGGCAACAGTATCTCCGTCGCGCACGGGGGTGCTGAGATCCATGATCCGGTCGCCAATCTTGACCGCAATGGCGGCCTTCGCTAGACGGGCCCCTATGGTTTGGGCGACGTCGGCGCCGGTCGCACCGTCGGGCACGACTAGATCTGAGCCATCAGGAAGTTGAACCTTCATGGAGCCTCGCTAGAAAGGCGTGGCGGACCAAACCGTGAGTGGGCGCTGTAGGATTTGAACCTACGGCCTCTTCCGCGTCAAGGAAGCGCTCTCCCCCTGAGCTAAGCGCCCTGGTCGGTCGGTCATGATACAGCTGCCCCCCGTCGCTGGCAAGGCCAAACGCCGTAAATGACCCAGAGTCCGCATCTCGCAAAATGACGTGGTCAATAGTAGATATCGACCCTCATCCCGATAGGAAGTAGAGGATAGAGCCAATCCATCGACGAGACCCCGACCCGGACGCATCCATGGCTGGCGGGGTAAGCCGGCACTGAGTAGGACCCGTGGATGGCGTAGCCGCCGTGGAAGTAGGCCGGCTTGTAGAGAAGGCCGAGGTCGCTCTTCCGCCAGTAAGGCAGCTTCCTTCCGATAGAAAAGGTGCCGTTTGGAGTACGGAGGCCGGAGCGTCCGCTGGCTATGGGGATCGTGGCTTGCACGTCGGAACCATCGATCAGCAGGAGCACCTGGCGCGAGAGGTCTATCTCGGCTCTCTTCCCTCCCAGAGTCTTGCGCGGGGTGGGGGTCTGGGCGTTGACGAGGGCGTGAACTGCGGCATCGGATGCCAGTCCTGTGCGAGGGAGGCCCTCCACTTTCTGGAATGCCATTACCGCCTCCGACGTGTTCCCATCGAAGTACCCGTCCAGGAGGCCCGGACGGTACGACAGCGCCGCAAGTGTGCGCTCCAGCCATGACACAAGAGGTCCTGAGCTCCCGTTCTTCAAAGTGGGATAAGAGTTCTCCCCCGGCACCTCCCGCGGCGTGTCGGTGCGCGGTTGAAGGGGCAGAACTAGAGCGGAGTAGAGCACCCCCGCGGCCTGAGCCCGTGTGAGTGTGACGAAAGGATAGAAACGGGCGTCGTCGTAACCGGACATAAACCCGAGGCGGACGGCATTGGCTACGGAAAGGGAATGGTTCGCTGCGATGGCGGCACGATCCTTGAAGCCTGCGAGCCAGGACGCCACCTTGGAGGAATCTGTGATTAGGGCACCGGCAGGCTCGGAGTGAAGTGAGTCGCGGTATGCAAGGGCCCGCACCACGAAGGCGGCCGCCTGTTGCCTTTCCACCTCCCGCTGAGGATTGAAAGCTCCCCCGATACCGCCCTGGACTATGCCGGCGCCGTACAATGCTCCCACAGCTCCAGCGTACCAATCGCCGGGTTTCACATCGGTGAAGGGATCGCTCGGGCTATTCGGCAACTCCAACAGTGCGGCGACCATCACCGCTAGTTGGGCTCGGGTCACCGGGTTGTACGGGTGGAAAGTCCCATCGGGGTATCCCGAGATGACGCCTTGGCCCGCCAGCGCATCGACGGCTGGTTGGAACCAGTCCCCCGTCCGCACATCGCTGAAGGACTGTGCGCGTGCCTCTGCTCCAAAAGGACTCAACAGAAGGATGGCCAGTGCTCCCACGGCCACCAGCGCGAAGAAGACGGGTCGTGCTATTCCTCTTGGCGTCTTGATCATCCGGGTCCAGACTCGAGAGGTGAGAAGGAGGCGACGACCGGAGTCGAACCGGTGTAGCGGGTTTTGCAGACCCGTGCCTAAGCCACTCGGCCACGTCGCCTCGGGTGCAGACGCGGGAAACATGGAGCGGATGAAGGGATTCGAACCCTCGACCTTCTGCATGGCAAGCAGACGCTCTAGCCAACTGAGCTACATCCGCCCGGAACCTCACGGCTGGAGGATTATAGACCAGCCCCAGGCTCTATGCAAACCAAAGTGTTAGAACAGTCCCGGGAAGCCCGGGCTCTTGGAGCCTTGGCCCGATTTCGGCGAGGTCTTCTTGCCGGCCGCTTCGTCGAGAGCCTCGTTGACCAAGGCGTCGGCACGGGCATTATCCTCACGGCATACGTGGGCAATGCGTATCTTATCGAACGTCGAGGTCCGCAACTTGGCCTCCGCGAAGAGTTCCTTCAACGCCTCGTTCTTGACGCGATATTCGCCGCGCATCTGCTTTACGAGAAGTTCGGAGTCGGAAAGGACCTCGACTTCCCGGGCACCGTGACGCGACGCCAGATCAAGACCCTCGAGCAACGCCGTGTATTCAGCCACGTTGTTCGTGCCGATGCCGATGGTCCGTCCCAACTCCTCCAGAAGGTCTCCCCCTTCGGTTTTCAGCACCACCCCTATGGCACTCGCGCCCGGGTTTCCGCGAGAACCGCCGTCGATCCACAGCCTTACCTTGCCACTGCCAGTCACCAAATCACTGCCGCTCATAACGGAGCACGCCTCCATCGGCACCGAAAGAATCTCGGGGTCGGTACCAGCCCCGGTCGCCGACCCGTTGCACCCGGAATTAGCTGATTTCCACGGGACTTGCCACGTACGAGCCAGCGCCAGGGTCACGCCGCTTGGGGTGAGGGCGGTCCGGAGGCTGTCACTCCAGCGACCCATCGCCAACCATTCAAGCTCTCCGTGCGGTAGCGTGACAAGCGCGAGCCCTAATTCCTGAGCGCGCTGGGAGTCGTGGTAGCTCAGGTCGCCCGTGACAAAGGCGTCGGCCACTGCAGCCGCCTCGGCCAAAAGAGAGCGGCCGCTTCCGGGGAGCACCGCTACTCGGTGAACTAGTCTGCCAACATCACCGCCGATGACCGGGTCGGGAAGCCCGAAGGCGGTGGCCGCTCGAAGTGCCAAGGCGCTGACGCTGATCGGGCCCTGCAGCACCCCCACTCGTCCGAGGCCCGCTCGAACTAGGCGATCCTCGATAGGGTAGACGTCGAATGCCGGTTCCTCGTACGGATGGTTTCGCACAAAGGCCTTTATCGCTCCGTGCAGACGACCCCGCGGGACGATCGTCTCCCAGCGCACCTCGGGAACCCGTTCAGCTTTGTGGATCTCCCCGACGCTCGGCTTGGCACTTGCGCCGGGTCTGAACCAGCCTTCTCCGTTGAGAGCATAGGCACATTCGGCGTATTCACCGATGGTACCGGCACCGGCGGCAAAGACTGCCTCCGCAACCCGCGGGAGCGCGTCTTGGGGCACGAAGCCCACGAACTTGTACCATCCGGCGGCCGACAGCTGCAGAGGCGACATGTCCTGCAGGCCAAGAGCCTCTCCGACTATCTCCGCGAGGCCGCGAGGTGCCGCATCAAGGTTCGTGTGGCAGGCGATGAGGTTGATGTCTGCGCGAATCGCACCCCGCAGAAGTCGCCCCTGTCCTTCAGATTCAAGCAACCGGCGCGTTGGGGAGAACAAGACAGGATGGTGTGTAAGAATAGTATCGAACCGTTCTTCCACAGCCTCGCGCAGAACGGTTTCGGTGACTTCTAGGGCGACAAGCACCCGCGTCACGGTTGCAGACTCGTCCCCGGCGAGAAGGCCGCAGTTGTCCCATGGCTCTGCCAGGGAAAAGGGAGCCAACTTATCAAGGGTACGCAGCAGCTCAGAAACAAGCATCCGGACTCGCCCTTCGCAGAATCGAACCTGAACCCCATTCTACAGTACCGGGTCGAGACTCCCTGGCCCGAGCGGTCAGGACAACCGCGCCCCACCCCCCGAGTTCCTTCTGCGTAACCTGTCCGCTTCGCAAAGAGAAGCGCAAACCGCCGGCAGTGGGTTCAGTCCCCCATGGGCCAGTCGCAAACGTGAAACTGTTCGCTGTCGACGACGGCTCGCGTCCAATCCATTGCGCCTCGCAACAGCTCGCCGTCGACGAACAAACCGAACTCGGATTTGAGACCCTTGTCGTCGGCGATCAGGTCATAGAGCGCCCTATCTCCATTCTTGAGACGTGCCGTACGAAAGATATCCTCGACGGTTGCATTTGGTTTGTCTACGCTGATCTCACGAGCTCGCCAGCCAACAACGCCGGCGGCACGATCAGTCAGTATGTTCACTATTGCTCTCAAGAGTCGCCGCCTTTGGTGGTGAGCATGGCGATATCACCAAGGTTGAGATCACGATGAACCTCGATTGGTCCCAGGTCTTTGCCGAGGTAACCTTCCTTCTGAATAGAGACCTGATATGTCCCCCGCTCCAGCCCGTCCACCAGAAAATCGCCGAAGTCATCGGTGATCATAGTCGTTTCAGCGCGCTCGGTGCCAAGCGAAAGCGTGACCAACGCCCCCTCGATGATCTCGTCGGCCTCGGGGTCGTAGACGGTTCCGGCGATGAACGTCTTTGGTAGGCCGATGTAATAGACTCTTGGCTTGGTGCCAAACTCAGGATGCAAAACTTCCGCCTTGGCCACCAGTTCCGTGAGCTCCTCTTCCTCCCCGAAGGTGAAGGCTCCGGTGGGGCAGACTTCGGAGCAACGGGTTTCAGTCCAGCCCTTGTCTAACAGGTGGGCGCAGAAGGTGCATTTCTGGGCGATCTTCAGGTCTTCATTGAAATAGATAACGCCCTCGTAGGGACAGGCTTCCACGCAGTTGTGGTTGCCCTTGCAGGCCTGCGAGTTGATCACCACAGCTCCGTCGTCCCTCTTGTAGATGGCCTTCTCGGGACATGCCTTGATGCATGGGGCATCGTCACAGTGTTGGCAGATAGTGTGTTCATACGCCACCTTGACTTTCGGGACCTGGCCGCGCACCCGGTCAACCACCTTGGTCCAGAACTGGCCGGTGAGAGGCTGAGGCTTGGCTATCGGAGACCAGTCGTTGCCGCAGTGCTCGTCTTTGCAGGCAATCTGGCAATTGTGACAGCCGTTACACTTCGTGATGTCGATAACCATTACCTTGCCCATGTCATACACCTCCGTCCAGGACTCGTTCCAAACGGAGACCGGCGTCGGCATGGTAAGGCCGGTTGAAGGCCTCGGGATATGCTCTTCGTATCTCCTCCAATTGGGCCAGCTCGACCTCCACCAGAAAGCCGCTGCATACCATGCCGGCCGCATTCTTCGAGGTGATGTTGTGGGGAGTGATAGTGTTGATCGCGCCGCCCCGGTCCAGCACTCCCGGGACGATTGGATCCCAGCGAGCGCCGTGATCGACGTAGACCGCGCCGGGTCTGATTCTCTCGGTCACCCAGGCACCGAGCAGGACGGCGCCCCGCTCGTTGTATATCTTGACCACGTCACCATCGACGATACCTCGGGCTTCCGCGTCTTGAGGATGGACCCATATCGGCTCGTAGTAATAGCCGTCCGGACCCTTAACCTTGCAGGTGTGAATCTCGCGCAGCCAGGTCATGTCGTCGTGCTGCGAGTGCACCCGCCACCTGGGATGGTTGGACATGACAAGCAGCGGATACTTTTCGCCGCGCTTGCCATCGCGGTTTTCCTGGTGAGAGACGCCTTCGGGTATCCAGTGGGGCACGGGGGGTCGTTCTTCGTCGTCGGGGAAGTGCTCGGCCAAACGGGCCGAGTAGAACTCGATCTTCCCGCTGGGAGTGCTGAGTGGGTGATTCTCGGGATCCTCGTAGAAGTCGAGCATGCCGGCTTTGCCCTTTTCCCACTCGGTGTCCTGTGGAACTACGTAGTAGCCCTTTTCTTTAAGGTCCTCGAACGTGATGTCAGCGGCAACACCGGAGTGCTCCCAGCCGAACTTTATCCAGTCATCGACGCTCTTTCCGCCCGTGTACTCCTCGAGCAGTCCAAGTCGTTCGGCGATGGCGCAGACTATCTCGTAGTCGCTCTTCGATTCGCCTCTGGGCTGTATCGCCTGGTCCTCATAGAAGAGACAGGTGAACTGGCCGCTCAGGCACTCCACGCCGATGTCCTTTACTTCCATGACTGTCAGCGATGGCAGAACGAGGTCTGCGAGCATGCAGTCGTTCTCCATCCAGGGGTGCTGGGCAAGAACAAACTCGATCTTGGGATCCTGAAGAGCCTTGACAAAGGAGTTGGTGTCGTTCCAGCAAGTCATCCACGAAGGCGAATCGGTCCAGATCATATGGAGTTCGGTCCCGCCCTCGCGCGGGTAGGTGTACTTGATGAACTGCTGATCCACGGAGTCGCGGGATAGTGTGGTGCCGTACCAGCTGATCGGCGGCTTCAGAATGGCGTCGTGGACAAGATCCTTTGGGATGAACTGGGCCGGAGTGTCGGTGTAGGCCCACCCCCGGTGGGCGGAGAACAGCATAGGAATGTATTTTGGAGTGGGCAGCGGGAAGTTGGATTTCTTGTTGTAGAGGCCCCACTCGATCATCTTGAACTGATGCGCACCCGGTTTGCCCACGCCCTGCATAGCCAGGAGCAGGACTTGTAGCCTGGCCGGCTCGGTTGCGTAGGGTCCTCTGATGCCCGGGCCGCCGTTGCCGATGGCGATCGAAACAGTCTTACCGGCCCAATAGCGGGCCAGCGCTTTGATCGTGTAGGAAGGTACGCCCGTGATCGGGGCCGCCCATGTGGGAGTCTTCGGAACCCCGTCCTCCGCGCCCAGGACATAGTCCCGGAACTTGTCGAACCCGACGGAGTGCGTCTTCACGTATTCCTGGTCGTAGGTGCCCTCGTTCATCCAGACGTTAGCTATGGCCAGATAGAGCGCAGCGTCGGTGTTTGGGAGCACGGGGATCCACTTGTCGGCGTGGACGGCGGCACCATAGTTTAGGTCGGGAGCTACGTAGATAGACTTGATGCCGATGTCGGTGAACCAGTAGCTGAGACGACTCGCCAATTGCCCATCGAACCCCCAGGGCGTGGTCTCGGGGTCGCAGCCCCAGAAGAGAATGCCGTCTGTGTTCTTGGATACGTCCCACATCGCGTTGTTGACCGGCACCATCTGCCCCAAGTTTTCCGCACCCCACGCGTGCTTAGCACCCCAGTACCAGCCTTCCCAGCTGTCGGTGTTGCGGGTCTGCAACGTGTAGCCCCCCAACAGCCTGAGAAGACGGCGATTGCACCCGTGAGCGGCATGAACGACCGCGGTCTCGCCGTGTCCATCGGATTGGGACAGGATCGCCTCCATGCCGTACTGTGTCTTGATCCTCCTGATTTCGCTCACCACGATATCCAGGGCTTCATCCCATGAGATGCGTTTGTACTTGCTGGTACCGCGGTTCTGCGGGTTTCTCTCGCCATTCGGGTCCCAGTCAACCCGTTTCAGGGGATAGAGCACTCTGTTGGGCGAATAGACGCGGTTCTTGTAGCCGAGGCTGAAGGGAGGGATCAGCGACTCCATGGACGGGGAGAAGGTCTTGCCTCGAGCCTCCATCTTCCACGGTTCGATGTCGGGGTACTTCCAGTTATAGTGAAGAGGCCGAATGCGCACGATCTTGCTGTTGTCGATCTCCACCTGCACACTATTTGCGTCGGCCGGGATGCCGATGAAGCAGAGCCCTCGGACAACCGTCCTCTCTCCGGGTCGCTTGCTTTCCATTTCTGCCATGTGTTCGCAGCCTCCTTCTAGGACTCGAAAGCACAGTGACCAAAGCCGACAAGAGACAGAAGGGGGGCTCCTGAATGGAGTCCCCCTTCACAGATCCTAATTCCTATAAACCACTATTTGGCTGCGGGAAGAATATTAGCCAGCGGGAACGAGCCAAGCTCGGCGATCTTACCGTTTTGAACTTGCTGGATCCGCACTGCGTCGACGCCCTGAGTGTCACCGGGGCCGTAGGTGAGAGGCGATATGGTGATGTCACCCGTGCTCAGGTCCTTGATCTGTTGGAAGCCCTTCGTCAGCACATCGGCGCTGGTCAACTTCGCAGGGTCTACCGTCAGTGAGGCCATACGCAGAGCCTCCACCTGAGTCATAGCTTCGACGATGCCGTCCAGATACAGGACGTTCCCGTTCTTCTTGTCGGCCCGGTATTTGTCCTGCAGGTCGTTGGCAAACTTGACGCCGTCTACTGGGGCGTCCTGGGCACAGAAGTCACCCGCAACGACTACCCCCTCAGCCGCCGCCGCGCCCATGTCCGGCAGGAAGATCTGAAGGTGAGCCGGGTTGCCGAATCCGAAGGTGATTTTGTACGCCAGATTGGTCCCCATGCCGAGGCGAACGGCCTCTTTGATCGTTGGCTGGCTGCCTGGGTTCACCATCACGCCCACCGCGAGATCGACTTTGTTTTCCTTCAGCCAGGCTAGCTGGGTCGTTGGTGCAGCCGTGGGAACCAAAGGCACGTACTGGGCGCCAACATATTCGAAGCCGAGTTGCTGCAGATAGGCTTTCATTTCTGGAATATCGATATTCCGGCCCAAAGCAGAATCTGCAGTCAAGTAGGCGACTCTGGGCTTGCGGGTCGTATCCGTCCAGCTCTTCAAGAACCACTCCGCGATTGCGGCCATTTCGTCGGTGTAGATGGGGGCGTTCGTGAAGATATTCCCCACCGGCTGAAGATAGGCAGGCGAGGTGGACTGACTTGTGGCGCCGATCTGATCCTTGACCAGGAGGTCCTTCAAGGCCAAGCCTTCGGGAGAACCGCTCACTCTCTCCACGAGAAGACCCTGTGACTTGAGGTCATCGTAAATGGTCAGAGCTTTGTCAGGGGCGAGGGCATCATCACCCCACACTAGCTTGAACGTGATATTGGCGGGGATCGTCTTGTCGGGATACCAGGGCGCCAGAATCTTGTTGTCGTTCACATATTGGACATAGTCTTGGAAACCAGCCAGGACGGCCGCGGTATCTTCGGCATAGGCTCCTGTCAACGCGAAGGTACCGCCCACCAGCAATGTAACGGGCGCGCCAACGGTGGTAGGCGTGCTTTCGGCGACCGTGGTAGGCGTGCCGCCCGCGGTGGTTGAGCTGCCACCGGCAGTAGTCTCGGTCATGGCGGCGGTTGTGGTGGTGGTTCCGCCGCCCCCGCACGCTGAAACCATTACTCCCAAAGCCAAGATAATCACAAGCGAAACAACCCAAATGATCTTCGTTCTCGGCATTATCCCTCCCCCTTCTGAATCATGACTTTTCCCAGCCCATCGAAGGCACATTTCCTGTCGATTCGCCGTACCTCCTTTGCGGGTTTGCTTCTCTGTTTGTAACCGGTAGGTAGCGCTAGTATGGCCAAGCGTCGTAGTAGTTCCTGAGGCGCTCCCATATATGGGAGATCCCGCGGGGAGCAAATATCAAGAAAATAACGATGGCTAAACTGGGCACGATAAGACTCAGTCCAACAGCGGCCTGGGGATTCACGATCTGTGCAAGTGAAGGCCCCAACTTTGTGGCCAATTGTTGCAGAAGCTTTATAGCCACCACCCCATATATAACACCAGAAGTACTGCCCATGCCGCCGACAATCAACATGCCCAGCAACCATACGGAATCAAAGAACGGGAACTGTTCGATATTGGCGTAGGAAAAGTATTGTGCAGACAACCCGCCTGCCACCCCGGCAAACACGCAGCCAATGAAGAAGGCCTGAAGCTTGTAGGACAGCAGATTGACTCCCATCACCTCAGCGGCCAGATCGTTGTCGCGGATGGCTACAAACGCCCGGCCGGCCCGCGTGCGGAGAATGTTCTTGGCGACCACCGTGGCGACTACGGCCAGCGCCGTAACCAGGTAGAAATAGTTGGCCTTCCCAGTAATTGTAAGGCCGAACAGGTTGGCCGGCGGCACTTGCAAGCCTTCAGTGCCTCCGGTCAGGGGTCGGAACTGCAAAACCAGCCAGGCAATGATGAAATAGGCCGCCACCGTGGACATGATCAGGTAGAAACCCTTGATTCTTAAGGAAGGCAAACCAAAGAAGATTCCTACGACGCCCGTTATGAGCCCGGCGATAGGAAGAGCCGCCCAGAACGGCAATCCAACTCTTGCGCAGAGGATAGCCATCGCGTAACCGCCCACCATCATAAAACCTGAATGTCCCATCGATATCAGTCCGCAGTTGCCCGTCAGGATATTCAAGCCATGGGCGCTGATAACGAAGATGCCGATGATAGTCGCCAGTGTCAGAGTGGAATTCGAGGCCCATTGCGGGATGGTGAAGAGAAAGACCATGAGGAGGGCCATGAAGACCCAGTTCGTCTTGGTGCGGACCATGGCCATATCCTGGCCATAGGTTTCCCCGAAGATGCCGCTCGGCAGTCTCATCGTCTACACCCTCTCAATTCTCTTCAAGCCGAACAGTCCATGAGGCTTGATGACAAGCACGGCTATCATCACAATAAACGGGAAGACGCTGGCCAACCCTCCTCCGGAAGGCAGCAGGGGGTCGAGATAGCCGCCAGCCAGATTCTCCAGGATTCCCAGGATCACTCCGCCAACGATCGCCCCGCCGATGGAATCGAGACCACCCAAGATAACCACCGCCAGGGCCTTCAGTCCGATGTCGGCCAGCGGTGGAGACACTCCAGAAACACCGCCCACCAAGATCCCTCCGATCACGCCCACCACACAGGCGATGACCCAGACGATGGCATACACCGTGGTGGCTTTGATGCCCAGGCTGCGGGTGACCTGCTCATCCTCGGCGGTGGCTCGCATGGCCAGCCCCATCTTCGTGTAGCGGAACATGAACATCAGGAGCACCACCACGATGACTGAAACGATCAGGCCCAGCAGTGATGACGGAGGAATAGAAATGCTCCCAAGTTGCAGGCTGACGTTGGGAAGTGATTCATGGTACGTCTTATACTCGCCGCCCCAGCCCATAATGGCGATCCCGTCCATGATCCCGGCTAGCGCGATAGTCATCATGACCAGCGCGAGCGGGGGCTGCCCTAGCAGCGGGCGGAGAGCCAAGCGTTCGATCAGTAGACCCATTACGACCGCTACGGCGACGGCCGCGAGAATGGCGGCCCAGAGTGGCAAAGCGAGAGGTATCAGAAATGTGTATCCGAGGTACGCGCCCAGCATGACAATCTGTCCGGAGGCGATATTGAACGTCTTCGAACACTTGAAGATGATCACAAAGCCAATGGCGATGAGAGCGTACATCATGCCCAACGACAACCCGGTGATAACCAGCTGCAAGAAGAATGTCATCGGTCACCCTGCCCGATCGTCGCGATTTTTAGAGCAGTCTCGATCTTGCTCGTTCGACCGTCCTGATAGGTGCACTCCACCTCAACGTCGACGCTCTCATGGTGCTCGTTTAAGGCCTGAATAAGATCGGGAAACCTCTTTGTGAGGAAACCCCTGCGTAACTTGCGATTGCGAGTCAGTTCGTGCTCGTCCGGATCGAACTCTTTGTGCAAATTGACGTATTTCTCTACTCGCCAAGTATTCGGCAGGCCCTGGTTTACGACAGATATCTCCTGCTCAATCAACTGATAGACTTCCGCTGTCTGCGAGAGGTCACCAAAGGTGGTGTAGGCGGTCTTGCGCTCGTCAGCCCATCGCCCCGTGTTTTCCGCATCGATGATGATGACCGCCGAAACAAACTGACAGTTTTGCCCGGCCACCACCCAGGCATCCTTTATGTAGGGGCTGTGTTTCAAGCGACTTTCGATATCCTGAGGAACCAGCACGTCCCCGCATGGTAGGGTCATGACATCCTCGAGCCGGTCGACAAAGACGAGTTCCTGATCGCCAGTCATGTGGCCCTCGTCGCCGGTGCGGACCCAACCATCGCTCAACACTCGGGCAGTCATTTCCGGATCGTTGTAGTACCCGAGGAACGTCGCGGACTGACGGACGACTATCTCGCCCTGATCACCGAACTTCACTTCCACTCCCGGGTTAACCGAACCGACTGTGCCGGGAGACTGGATCCTGTCCGCAGCACCAGTAACGGGTCCCGCTTCGGTGGACCCATACATGCTCTTCAGGGGCACCTTCAGAGAGTGGAAGAAACGTATGGTTTCGGGAGAGAGCGTGGAGCCAAAGGTGTAGCAGACCCGTGCATGAGGCAAGCCCAGACTGTCTCGAATGGGATGGAAGACCAGAACCTCAGCGACCACGTCAAGTAATCGCCATTTCCAGCCGGGTTTCTTCTTAGCGGATCGGGACTCAGCCACTCGTTCACCCACCGGCATGAGCCAGCGCGCGACCGATCTCTTGAGAAAGCTGGCGCCCCGCACCTTCGCTTGAACCTGCCCGGCCTGATTCTCCCAGAGCCGTGAACTGTAAAGCACCACGCTGGGAGCGATCTCCCGCATGTCTTCCTGCTGAGTTTCGGGGCCTTCAGCGAAATTCACTGTGCCGCCCGAAAGAAGATGGCAGCCGAACGCCAACCACTGTTCGGTGATCCAGGCGGGAGGCAGAGAGCAAGCCAGATCATCTTTGGGGTTGAAGCCGTCCAGTTCGGAGTAGCATTGCGATCCGGCCAGCAAAGATTTGTAACTGTGTAGCGCCCCTTTGGGGGCGTCTCCTGCCACGCCTGAGGTATAGACGATGGCGCAGATATCGTCGGTCTTCCCGGCCGCGATGCTTTCTTCAAACGCCCCGCGATGTTGCGCTTCGTACTCGCGCCCCATTTCCAGAACGTCTCGGAGGCCGACGAACACACCCCCGTCATGCGCGCCAAGCCCTTTGTAACGCCAGTAGACGACCCTTTTTAGATTGGGCAGACGATCGCGGATCTGAAGCATCTTGTCGGCCTGTTCCTGATCCTCCACCATAGCGAAGTCGGCCTGGCAATCACGAGCCACGTATTCGATCTCAGCGGCTGACAAATCGGAATACAATCCCACGCTGATGCCACGGTTGCAATGGGCCGCCATTTCAGCGAAATACCATTCCGGAGAATTGTCTCCGACGATCAGAAGCTTATTCCCGGGCTCGAAACCCATCGAGCGCAGGCCCAGAGATAGATACTTGACGTTGGAGAAGTAGTCCTGCCAGCTATAGGACTGCCAGATGCCGTAGTGCTTATAGCGCATGGCCTTGCTATCTGGGCCAAGACGAGCGCTGTTGGCCACCAACACTTTGGGCCAGGTATCCAGCTTCGTCACGTCGACGCCCGCCGTCTGGGTCTTCAAGAGAGCCATCTCTTTCGCCGGCGGTAATGCTTGACCTCGCGGTAGTTCTTCAGAGAGCCGCTGGACGAGATGCCCATATAGAATTCCTTCACATCCTCGTTGTCCGTAAGCTTCTTAGCCGGCCCGTTCAGAACGATCCTTCCGTTCTCCATCACGTAACCGTAATCCGCTATGCCAAGCGCAGCTTTAACGTTCTGTTCGACTACGAGCATAGAGACGCCGCGATCCTGGTTGATCTTCTGGATAATCTCGTAGATCTCCGCAACGACCATAGGTGCCAGACCAAGCGAGGGCTCGTCCAGCAACATTAGACGCGGATCGGCCATCAGGGCCCGTCCGATCACCATCATCTGCTGTTCGCCCCCCGAGAGATAACCGCTTACCCGTTTGCGGTAGTCGCGGATCCTGGGGAAGTAGTCGAAGACCATTTCCATGTCTCTCTTGACACCCGCTCGATCCTTGCGCCGGTATGCCCCTACCTGCAGGTTCTCCTCCACGCTCAGATGCTCCAGGGTCCGCCGGCCCTCCATGACCTGGCTAACGCCCATTCTGGCGATATCCTCGGGACCATAGCGCTCGAGCCGTTTGTCGGCGAAAGTGATGTCCCCGCTGGTTATCTGCCCCTGTTCGGTCTTCAAAAGCCCCGATATCGATTTGAGGGTGGTGGTCTTGCCTCCGCCGTTGGCCCCGATCAAAGCCACGATCTGTCCATCACCCACTTCCAGAGAGATACCGTGCAGGACACGTATGACACCCAGATAAGACACTTCGATGTTGTTGACCTTCAGCATCTTATGCCTGCGCTCCCAAGTAGGCCTTGATGACTTCGGGGTTAGACTTGATCTCTTCGGGCTTGCCTTCAGCGATCTTCCGTCCGAAGTTCAAGACGCCAATCCGGTCCGCGAGATCCATCACCACACCCATGTCATGCTCGACCATGATGATGCTGCGGATGCCGTCCCTCAGTATGGGAGTGTCCGGATAGGTATCCCCCTGACCTTCGTAGACATCGATGATGAAGCGGGCAATGTCTTCCTTTTCTTCCAAGTTCATGCCCGCCATCGGCTCGTCCAAAAGGAGCACTTTGGGTTCCAAGGCAAGTGCTCGGCCGAGTTCCACTCTCTTGCGCAGACCGTACGGCAACGCACCGACTACCTGCTTGCGAATGGACTGTATCTCCAAGAAATCGATAATCTCTTCAACGGTCTGACGGTGTCTGATCTCTTCTCGACGAGATCGGCCGTAGTAGATGGCTCCGTCCACGAAGTTCTGCTTCATGAAGACATGACGGGCCGCCATGATGTTGTCCTGGGTGCTGAGCCCGGTGTATAGCTCGATATTCTGGAAGGTGCGGGCTATACCCATCCGCGCCAGTCTGTCCGGCCTCTGACGGGTGATCTTGGTTCCCTGGAAATAGATCTCGCCCTTTTGCGGCTTGTAGAAGCCACTGATGCAATTGAAGAGAGCGGTCTTCCCCGCACCGTTGGGTCCGATGATGGCCAGGATCTCGTCACTTCGGACATCCAAAGTGACGTCTGAAAGCGCGTTGACCCCTCCAAAACTCAGCGAGACGTCTTCAATTCGGATGATGTTCGCTTTGCCGGTCTTGCTTACGCCCTTCTCGGCCTCAGAGGTCATCTTAGCCACGGTTGGTCCGTCCCCACTGTCTCCCCGGGAAAGACCGCGTCGCCGAGCACCTACTGGCGCGCATTTCGGCTACGCTTTTTCTGAGTCGGACAACGCGGAAGAAGGAAAGAAGGCTCGCGGTCCTCTTCGCAATCACTTGGGGATTGGGGGCCGTGTCAGCCCTATGGACCCTCTCCGCGGACGACGTGAACTCACGCGGGAAATGCAGGCCGTCATTAGCCAGTGCCATCCGGGTACCCCCCCCGATTGCTCGAACGCTGAGGCAAATGTGATCATACCCAGGCGCGGATGTCAAAGCCGCATTTCGTCCCAATGTTTCATGCCTGCCGCTAAGTATTCCAGGTGCGAATAGGTTCACGTCTCGCGGCATGCTGCGCACTAGCGGCGTATCACGTCTAGCTTGAGTGTGGTGGCTTATGCCATCTCGGGGTGACGGCATGATGGCCTCGGAACCAAAACGCCCAGGCTACCAAGGCTGGTGAGTGGGCCCAGCAGGACTCGAACCTGCGACCGGCCGATTATGAGTCGGCAGCTCTAACCAACTGAGCTATGGGCCCGGACGAGACGTCATTCTACCTTAGACTCCCCGAGCCGGGGAGTGAGACTCTCGAGAACGAAGACACCGTACGACGCACGAAGGTTCGGCCAGAAGCGCAACCTCCCTTTCTCTCCCACGAAGAACTCCCGCACGATCTCGATGCCCTGCTCCCTGGCGAAGCGACGGAAGTCCTTAATGGTGAGGGAGTGAACGTTGGGCGTGTCGTACCACTGGTAGGGCAGAGATCTTGTGACGGGCGCCTTTCCGGTTACCAGCAATTGAAAGCGCGACCGCCAATGCCCGAAGTTGGGAAAGCTGGCGACCACATAGCGGCCCACACGGAGCGCTTCGAACAGCGTCGGTACCGTCTGCAGAGCCTCCTGCAAGGTCTGACTCAGGATCACGTAGTCGAAGCTGTTGTCCGGGTAGTACGAAAGTCCCTCGTTGAAGTCCCCGTGGTAGACGGTTACGCCTTTGGTCACGGCCTCGTAGACCTTTTCCTCCACGATCTCGATGCCGGTGCCTCGCACACCTTTGCGGTCCGCCAGCATTTTGAGAAGCGTCCCCCGACCGCAACCCAGGTCGAGCACCCGTGATGCTGGCGGCACCTGTTCGACGATGAAAAGATGATCCCAGCGGACTCCGTCTGCATTTCGGGCCACGCCGCTAGCCAAGTCTGACTCCTCTTAAATGGGCGGTAGACTCCATGAAATGCCATATCACGCGGCTCATGTCTTTGTTTTCCAAGAGAAACGCGTCATGGCCGAAGGACGACCTCATCTCCAGATAAGAGCAGTCCACGCCGTTCCCCTTGAGGGCACGGACGATCTCCTTAGACTGGTAGGGCGGATACAGCCAGTCGCTGCTAAAAGCGATCACGAGAAACCGCAAGTCCGGAGGAAGATCACGGAACGTCTCTACCAGAACGCCCTTCTCGTCGGTGAGATCGAAATAGTCGAGCGCCTTGGTGATGTACAAGTAGGTGTTGGCGTCGAAACGGCGTGTGAACATCTCCCCCTGATGGCGGAGATAGCTTTCTACCTCGAAGTCCAGGGTGAAGTCGTAGCCAAGGGCCTTCTTGTCGCGGAGGCGCCTGCCGAAGCGCTCGTGCATGGATTCGTCGGACAGATATGTGATGTGACCGATCATCCTTGCGACTGAAAGGCCGGCGTCGGGAGGATCCCCCTGGTAGTAGTGGCCGCCGTTCCAGTTGGCATCACCCATGATGGCCTGCCTGCCCACCTCGTTGAACGCTATCTGCATTGGAGAATGCTTGGGCGTGGCCGCGATGGCGATGCATGAAGAGACCGCCTCGGGATAGGCGACGACCCACTGCAGGGCCTGCATCCCTCCCATGGAACCGCCGCAGACACAGAGAAGCCGTTCGATGCCCAGACGTTCCACGAGGAGCTTCTGAGCCCGCACCATATCCCCCACCGTGACCAGGGGGAAGTCGAGCCCGTATTCCCTGCCCGTGGCAGGGTTCTTGCTATTCGGGCCCGTGCTGCCCTTGCAGCCGCCGATAACGTTCGAAGAGATGACGAAATAGCGATCGGTGTCGAAACCCTTTCCCGGACCGATCATGGTCTCCCACCAACCGGGCCGGTCCTCTCCCTCGTAGTAACCGGCAGCGTGGGCGTCACCGGACAAAGCATGAAGGACGAGGATGGCGTTGTCCCGCCGCTCGTTCAGACGCCCGTAGGTCTCGTAGGCTATGGTGAGCGGAGCCAGAGTAAGACCGGAGTCGAGCGCGAGCGAGTCGAATCTGACCGACTGTAGCTCCACGAGCCCCACGGTGTTGGCGGAAGCGCCTTCGTTGATGATGTAGTCGCTCAAATCTATGTCCTCAATGCGGAACCGAAGATATCGGCGCCCACGTGATGGCCGCTATCCTCGGTACCTGTTCGTCATGGGAAGCCTTCGATCCTTTCCGAAGGCTTTGGGTGTGATCCTGACGCCCGGCGGGGACTGTCGCCGCTTGTATTCATTTCCGTCGATCATGCCCACCACGCGTTCGACCTCTTGCCGATCCACCCCGCTTTCCACGATCTCGTCGACACTCTTGTCGTTCACGACGTACGCTTCGATGATGCGGTCCAAGATGTCATAGGGGGGCAGTGTGTCCTGGTCGGTCTGGTTGGCGGCAAGCTCCGCGGAAGGCGCCCGATGGATGGTGGATGCGGGGATGGGCCCAGAGTCTTCGCCGATAGCGTTCCGATAGCCCGAAAGCCGATAGACCATTGTCTTGGGAACGTCCTTGAGTACGCCGAATCCTCCCGCCATATCTCCATAGAGCGTGGCGTACCCAACCGCCATTTCGCTCTTGTTGCCCGTGGTAAGGACGAGCCAGCCGAACTTGTTGGAGAGCGCCATGAGCAGGTTACCCCTGATGCGCGCCTGTATATTCTGTTCGGCCACGCCCGGCTGCGAATTCGCGAAATAAGGATCGAGACTCTCCAGATACGCATGGAAGAGAGATTCGATTGGGATCTCGTGAAACTCGACCCCCAGCCGCTCGGCCGTCTCGCGAGCGTCGTTCTTGGTCCCCTCGCTAGAGAAGCGCGAAGGCATGGACACCACGGTGACCTGCTCTTTGCCCAACGCGTCCCTCGCGATGCAGGCTGTGAGGGCCGAGTCGATGCCTCCGCTCAACCCTATAACGACCTGGCGGAACCCATTCTTGTCGACATAATCGCGCACGCCGAGGCACAGGGCTTCGTACACCTCGGCCTCAGTCGACAGGGTGGGTCCAATCAGCTCCGACGCATTCAGCGAAAACCTCTCGCGTTCGGGCTCGGGCTGACGCCGCGGCTCAGGGACCGGGATAACCTCGACGGACCATGGGCCGCGAGAATCTGCCGCCCAGCGTGGCGTGGCAGAACTCTCAAGGTCGAGGTCGACGATCAACAGTTCTTCGGTGAACTGGGGCGCCCTCGCCACAAGCCTACCCGAAGGGTCAAACGCCAGACTCTGGCCGTCGAATACCAGTTCGTCTTGACCACCCACACCATTGACGTAGCAGACGTACGCCCCCGCCTGTGTGGCCCGACGCGACAGCATGGTCTCCCTCTCCCTACCCTTGCCCAGATGGTAGGGCGACATGGACAGGTTCACAATGGCGTGGGCCGCTCCGCCCAGAGCCGAGGCCGCAGTGGGGCCGTCATCCACCCAGATGTCCTCACACACGTTCACGGCGAGACGCGCCTCTCCGATTTGTAAGACGCACAGGTGGTCGCCTGTTTGGAAGTAGCGCTTCTCGTCGAAGACGGCATAGTTGGGCAGGCAGATCTTGCGGTAGAAACCGAGGACCTTCCCATCTGCGAGCACTCCCACGGCGTTGTAGACAGCTCCTCGCTCCGACAACGGTACCCCCACAAGACCGACGACATCGCTGAAAGAGCGTGCCGCCTTCTCCAAAGCTTCCCTACATTGAAGAAGGAAATGCCCTTTGAGCAGGAGGTCTTCGGGAGGATAACCGGAGATCACCAATTCCGGGAACACCACCAGCTCCGCGCCCGCTTCCCTGGCCTCCCGCGCGCGTTGGACTATCAGGGCGCTGTTGCCGGAGAGGTCGCCGACTGTGGGATTGACCTGCGCAAGGGCGAGCCTCACCCTGCCCCCTTGCTCCCCGCCGCCTTAAGGATCTCTATTACCTCTGATGTCTTCTTGCCCAGCAGCTCGGCGTCGGCACGAGTCTCTACATTCACTCGCACCACAGGCTCCGTGTTGGACATGCGCACGTTGAATCGCCAGCGGGGATACTCGATGCTAAGCCCGTCGGTTTCGTCGACCGAGAGCGCCGCCTCGGCGTAGGCCTCTCTGACGGCCTCTAGCGCGGCGCCCGGATCGGCGATAGTAAGATTGATCTCGCCGCTCACGGGGTACCGGGCGATCCTTTCCCCAACCAAGGCGGACAACGGAACACCTTCGACACTGATGGCTTCAGTAATCTGTAGCCACGGAATCATGCCGCTGTCGCAATAGGAGAACTCCTTGAAGTACTGGTGGGCCGACATCTCGCCGCCGTAAGCCGCGTCGACGTTTCGCATCTTTTCCTTGATAAACGCATGCCCGCTCTTGCAAAGAACGGGAACGCCGCCAGCGGCTTCGACCATCTCCAGAGTGTTCCAAACCAGCCTGGGGTCGTGCACGATATTCGCGCCGGGATGGCGCCTCAAGGCGTGTTGGGCCAGCAAACCGACTAGATAGTACCCTTCGATGAACTCACCGTGCTCATCGAAGAAGAAGCAGCGATCGAAATCGCCGTCCCAGGCAATGCCAAGATCGGCCTTCGCGGAGATCACTGCATTCGTCGTTGCGGCTCTATTCTCTGGAAGCAACGGATTGGGCACTCCATTCGGGAAGAAGCCGTCGGGCTCATGGTTGAGCTTGATGAACTCGAACGGCAGATAGCTCTCTAGATAATCGATCACGGCGCCCGCCCCACCGTTCCCGGAGTTGACCACGATCTTCAGCGGCTTGAGTTTCCGCACATCGACGTACGTGAGGAGATGCTCCACGTAGCGACCGCGATTGTCGACCCGCTCGACCTTCCCTTGGGCAGGCCCTGACCGCGTGGAGCCCCTCCTCGCGCCGCCCTTGGCCAGTTCTGCGATCACCGAACGTTCGATGTCTAGAAGCCCGGTATCGGCGCTGATAGGCCTCGCCTGCTCCCGAGTGAACTTCATGCCGTTGTAGTCTTTGGGGTTGTGGCTGGCAGTCACCATCACGCCGCCGCCGAGTTCAAGCGCGAACGTGGCGAAATAGACCTCCTCGGTGCCGACCTGACCAATATCGACGACGTCAACCCCAGACCTCTGGAGTCCCTTACACAGCGCCTCGGACAACGAAGGACTGGTAAGACGGATGTCGTGGCCCACCACCACACGCTTCGGCCTGACGAAGTCGGCGTACGCAGCTCCGATGAGTTCCGCCATCTCCTCGTTCAGTTGGTCGGGGACGCGCCCACGGACGTCGTACGCCTTGAAACTTTCGAGATGTGAGGCGTCAGGATCCACAACAACCTCCGGTCAAGTGAGTCGATTTCGCGATGTTAGTGCATTTGCACCAAGCCAAGCCTTCGCCTATACTACGCGAGGTCTTCGCTCCTCGGTAGCTCAATGGTAGAGCACTTGGCTGTTAACCAGGGTGTTGCAGGTTCGAGTCCTGCCCGAGGAGCCATTTATCTTTCCCGGCCTTTGGGCCCTCACGCCGCAGTCTTCTGGGCTCCCGCGAAAGTCGCGCCGTCTCCCGCCTGCGCCGCCGATGATCTCGGAAAGTCGGCCACTTCACTACCGCAATGCGGACATGTCAATCTCTGGACGCTTGCCTCGTACTGCCCCTGCGAGCCGTCGGCTTCCGCCGTGTTCAGCGGTCTTCCACAGCAGAAACATCTGCTGCCCATCATAAGCGATAACACGTACTCCGCGAGCGAGGAAACCGCAGTCTCGTCGTGAGGCCCGGCCATCAAAGTCTCCTCAAGACACCAGTCACCCTGCCCACGATACGGGGATCGCGGGTGAAGATGGGCTTCATAGCGTCATTCTCCGGCTGAAGACGCACTTGATCAGCCTCTCGGAAGAAGCGCTTGAGCGTGGCTTCATCGTCCAGCATGGCAACCACGATATCGCCATCTTCGGCGGTCTCCTGTCGCTTCACAACCACGACGTCACCGTGGAGTATTCCCGCGTTTATCATGGAACTACCGGTAACCCGCAGCGCAAAACAACCGTCGGGCTCACCGAGGAAGTCCGGGAAGTCGATGACCTCGTCGGCGCTTTCCATGGCGAGCAAGGGTGCCCCCGCGGCTACCCGGCCGACCAAAGGGATCTTCGTACGAGCCGATCCGTTGAAGCCGGCTGACTTGCCCGACGGTTTGACTATCTCCAGCGCCCGGCGCTTGGCAGACCCCCGTCTTATGAGTCCTTTGCTCTCCAGCGACCCTAGGTGGGCCTGCACCGACGCTGGCGAGCACAGCCCAACGGCCAAGCCTATCTCCCTGACTGTAGGGGGATACCCCTGGCTGGCGACCGTCTCCTCGATGAACCGTAGAATTCGCTGCTGACGATCCGGCAACTCCATGATTCAACCTCGCCTTCAAGCCCTCCGGGCGCTGAACGATGCGTCGACCGCTGGTGAACATTCGTTCGGTCGCTGACAAGTATAGAGGAGGCCTCGGACACGTACAAGGTTGCGGTTGACTCCCCCTAGTATGGGCCTTATACTCACCCGGTTCGACCCGTGTCCGAGTGGCGGAATAGGCAGACGCGCTAGGTTGAGGGCCTAGTGAGTGAAAACTCATGGGGGTTCAAGTCCCCCCTCGGACACCTCCTTTCTTTTTCCAGCTCCATCTCTTCTCCTCCCTGAGTCGTTGCCGGCACACTCTTACGGATGAGTTCCGAAAAGAATGGGTAGAGTGGTAGCGTTTCGAGCAACCACAATCGATGCCGGAGGACCAAGATGGCAAAGACCCCCGCTGAGTTGGGTCCGGAGGAAATCTACCGCGCCTGTGACGTATCGGCTCTTGCTTTCAAGACGACCGAGGATCTGCCGGCGCTTTCTGATGTCATAGGGCAGGCCCGAGCGGTTTCCTCCGTAGAATTTGGCATGGGGATAAACGACGGCGGCTATAACATCTTCGCGGTCGGGCCCAACGGGACTGGCAAGTCGACGACTGTGCACGACTTTCTTTCTCGCGAAGCGGCTTCCCAGCCCGCGCCGGACGATTGGGTCTACGTGTACAACTTTCTCAAGCCGTACCAGCCCAACGCTATTCGCATGCCGGCCGGCAAGGGACAAGAATTTCGCAAGGATATGGAGAAGTTGGTCGAGGATCTTCAGGCGGCCATCACGCAGGCCTTCGATGGCGAGGAATACGACAAGCAGAAGCGCGAGATCGGGCAGCATGTTGGCGAGCAACAGGAAGCGAAGCTGTCCGGCCTGAGCGAGAAGGCGGAGTCCCAGGGATTCACCATGGTCAGGACCCCCGCCGGACTGGCCTTCGCCCCCAAGACGGCCGAAGGCGAGACCATGTCTCGGGAGGCATACGAGGCGCTTCCTCAGGAAGAGCGGAAGCGCATCGACGACGGGCTGGAAGCTCTGAACGAAGAACTCCAGCAGATCATGCGATTGGTGAGGCAGGATGAGCGCGGCGGACGCGATGCCCTGCGCGAGTTGGACAACGAGGTGACGACGTATGCCGCCAAGCACCTCATCGACGAGGCCTGTGAGAAGTGGTGCAGCGTTGTGGAGGTGTCAGAGTACCTCCAGGCCGTTCTACGCGATGTCGTAGAGAACGTCGACGACTTCAAGAAGTCCGATGAAGACAATCCCATGACTTTCATGGGCGTCCCAATGTCTCCCCGTCAGAAGGGCGAGGGCGCTTTCCGGAAATATCGGATCAACGTACTGGTCGACAATTCCGCCGAGACCGGCGCCCCCGTTATCAAAGAAAGCAACCCCGTTCTCCAGAACCTGGTGGGACGTATCGAACATCAAGCGCAGTTCGGGGCTCTATTCACAGACTTCAACATGATCAAGCCCGGCGCTTTCCACAAAGCAAACGGCGGCTACCTTGTCCTGGAAGCGCGCGACGTGCTGCTCAAGCCCTACTCTTGGGACGCGTTGAAACGGACGTTAAAGACGGGAGAGATCCGGATAGAGGATATCGCCCAGCAGATGGGGTTTGCCACGACGGCTACGCTCGATCCCGAGCCCATCCCGTTCAAGGCCAAGATCGTGCTCACCGGCGAGCCTTTCATCTACTACCTTCTCTACAGCCAGGACCCGGAGTTCCAAGAGCTGTTCAAGGTCAAAGCCGACTTCGACACGGCGGTTGACCGTACCCCGGCAAGCGAGCACCTCTATGCGCGGTTCATCGCACGCGCCTGCCATGATCGAAGCCTCGCTTCTTGTGCGCCTGATGGGGCGGCCCGAGTCATAGAACACTGCTCACGGCTCGTAGAGGATCAACGTAAGCTGACCACCAGATTCGTAGACGTGGCGGATCTGCTGACCGAGGCGTCGTACTGGGCGTCTCTCGCGAATCGCGGCCGCCGAAAGCCGGTCATCAAGCGCGAGCACGTGCAGAAGGCGATCGATCAACGGATTTATCGCTCCAACCGCGTCGAGGAGCGAGTGCGGGAGATGATCGCGGACGCCACTGTCA
The DNA here is from genome assembly GCA_963775295.1 of uncultured Actinomycetes bacterium. GTDB lineage: Bacteria > Actinomycetota > Thermoleophilia > RBG-16-64-13 > RBG-16-64-13 > JAMDEO01. The sequence goes on along the minus strand of CAVZIK010000006.1, from coordinate 2,343,655 downwards.
TGGTGGACATAAAAGGCTCGGTTGTCGGGCAGATTAACGGGCTTTCGGTGTCGTCCATCGGGGACTACATGTTTGGACGGCCCAGCCGAATCACGGCTACGCATCGGCTCGGTGCGGGCGAACTGCTGGACATCGAGCGCGAGGTCGAGATGGGCGGTCCCATTCACTCCAAGGGAGTCCTCATCCTCGCCGGCTACCTGGGACAGAAGTACGCATCCGAGCGACCGCTCTCCCTCAGCGCCCGCCTAGTCTTCGAGCAGTCGTACTCGGGCGTCGAGGGCGACAGCGCGTCCTCCGCCGAGCTCTATGCCCTTATCTCTTCTTTGTCAGGCGTACCCATTCAGCAGCGCTTTGCGGTTACGGGCTCGGTCAACCAACGGGGGCAGGTGCAAGCCATCGGCGGTGTAAACGAGAAGATCGAGGGATACTTTGAGGTGTGTCAGGCTCTTGGGGCGAAGGGGAACGAAGGCGTGCTCATCCCCAAAGCGAACGTGACGCACCTGATGCTGAGCGACCGTGTGCGCGAGGCCGTGGCCAAAGGCCGCTTTCACATCTATCCGGTTTCGACGATAGACGAAGGCCTTTCTCTATTGACCGGTGTGCCGGCCGGTAGATTGGGAGCCAAGGGATCCTATCCTAAGGACAGCGTAAACGCACTTGTCGTCGAGCGAATCACCGCTCTTACGGAGAAGGTGCGTGCCCTAGGGCGGAGCATGCAGCAGCACACGCCAGCAGAAAATATCATGAAGCCCAGAGACGGCGAGTAACGGCCCACGCCGACCCCCTGTTCACCCAGGAAACAATAACCACAGACGCGGGCCGCCCGGCAAACGCCCGGGCGGCCCGCGTCGTTGCAAACCGCAGTTGTTTCAATGCCGACTAAACAGGTCGGACACCCACCGCGGGGACAATTTCCGGTTCGCTCTCCAGTAACTTCACCACGGCCGAGGCCGGATCGAAACCGGGAACGAAGACCACGCCCTCAGGCACGCGCGCGCTAGTGTTCACCGCAAGTTCGATCGCGCCATTGGGATTCGAAACCCGAGCCATCGCCCCGTCGACCAGATCCACGCGAGCCGCGTCCGCAGGATTCATCTCGATTACCGCCGCCGGACGTAGCTTTGTGAGCCCCTCAGAACGGCGCGACCTTTCCCCTGTCTCATGGTGTTCGAGCACCGAGCCGGTAATGAGGATAAGCGGCGTATCGGCATCGACGGCGGTACGAGCGCTCCCGCTCTTCAGGGGTGCGAAGACGCCTTTGAAGCCTCCAGTATTGAGAATAGGAGTGCCTGGGTCATCAGTGCTCGCGCATGGCCACGCCAGTCCCCCGTCGTCGAGTCGCGCGTAGGAAACGCCTGCGTACGCGGGGACCAAATCCGCCACCTCACCCATCACGTCTGCCGGAGCCGAATACGACCAGCCGGCTCCCAGGGCGTTGGCGAAGCTCTGCAAGATCTGCCAATCCGGTTTGCTCTGCCCCTTGGGTAGCACCACTGCCTTTACCCGCTGGATGACCCGCTCGCCATTCGTGAAGGTACCGTCGTCCTCAGTAGAAACGGCCGCCGGAAACACCACGTCGGCCAACTTCGCTGTCTCGGTGAGGAAGCTGTCCTGAACCACCAAGAACTCCACCTTATCCAGCGCTGCCAAAGTACCCGCTTGGCCCGCCACACCCGTGACGAGATCGGCACCCAAAACATAGAGAAAGCGGGTCTTCCCGGATTTCATGCTCTCCAGCATGCCATCAAGAGGCTTTCCAGCCGGGATCGCAGACAAGTTGGAGGCCCAGGCGGCATCGAAACGAGCCGCCGTGGCGGCATCGCTGGTCTCGATACCTCCGGGCAGTCGGAAGAAACACACACCCATGTCGGTCAGACCCTGTGAGTTCGCCCCCGGAAGGAGAGGGTAGATCCCGGTCCCCGGTCGCCCCAGATTTCCGGTCATCATCACCAGGTCGGCAAGCGCCTGCACGGTTTCCACGCTCCTGGGCGCCATAGTGACGCCGGAGCCGAACATCACTGCGGCGGTACCGGCCTTGGCGAATACTTCCGCGGCCTCACGGAGCGCCGCAGGGTCCAACCCGGCTTCGCTCGCCTCAAAGTCGACGTCGGCCCCTTGCAGAGACCCGGCCAACTCACCAAAGCCCTCAGTGCAGCTGGCGATGAAATTGTCGTCCTGCAGCCCCAGGGCCAGGATGTGTGCCACCATGCCTCGCAACACCGCGAGGTCGGTTCCCGCTTTGGGGGCAAGATGGATCGTAGCCCTACGAGCGAGTTCCGTCGTCCTCGGGTCGACCACGATGACCGTCTTCCCTTTGCGAATGGCCCTGATGACCGTAAGAGCGAGGACGGGGTTGGACTCGGTGAGGTTGGACCCTATGACGAAAATCGCGTCGGCCTGGGCCAAATCGTCTCTCGTATTGGTCGCCGCCGATCCGCCAATAGTGGGAATAAGCCCTTGGCCAGGGGCCTTCTTGACAGCCTGATCTGAGGCGGCGATGTTATTGGAGCCCAGAACGGCACGAGCAAGCTTCTGGGCCAGGTAGGCGGCCTCGTTTGTCGTGTGCGTACCGACCACAAAGGCTGCGGTCTCGCCCGAACCTTCAGCCTTGAGCCGAGCAGCTTCCTGAGACACTCGGGCGATTGCCTCTTCCCAAGAGGCCTCCCGCAGTTCGCCCTCGGCGTCTTTGACCAACGGCGTCAGTAGCCTCTCGGGAGAATTAGCGTACGTCTGGCCGAATCGTCCTTTCACGCAGAGATTCCCCTTGTTGAGGCCCCGTTCCGGGGCGGAGGTCACCCTCACCAGCCGCCCGTTGTACGAGTGAACGACCAGTTCACATCCGTTTGAACAGTAGGAACACGTCGTCCGAGTCTTGAGCGTCTGCCATTCACGAGCTCCCTGCGGAGTCCTCTGGCCGACGATGGCTCCGACGGGGCATGTGCTCACACATTGTCCGCACGACACACAGCCCACTTCCTGCAGGGGCCGGCGGTAGGGCGTGTCCACCTCGCTCTCGTATCCGCGGTTAAGGTAGCCCCAGCAGCCAATGGACATGATCTCCCGACAGATACGCACGCAGCGGCCACACAGAATGCAGCGAGAACCGAAATGAGCGACGTTGGGGTGTGGACCCGGGTCGGAGGCTTCAGGGGCTCTCCAGCCCCAGGGCACCATATCCACCAGGTACTCATAAGCGTAATCCTGTAGACGACAGTCACCGGCCGCTTCGCACACCGGACAGTCGAGAGGGTGGTTCGTGAGCAGCAGTTCGAGGATGAACTTGCGCAGCTTAACGATCTTTTCGGTATGCGTCTGCACGATCATCCCGTCGCGAACCTTAGTGCCGCAGGACGCCATGGGGCCCCGAGCCCCCTCCACCTCAACCAGGCAGAGCCGGCAGGCCCCGTAAGGCTCTAGCCGGGGATCATGACAAAGCGTGGGGATGTCGACACCGGCATTGCGCGCGGCTTCGAGGATCGTCTGATCCTCGCGCGCCTCGACCTGCCGGCCATTGATGGTCACCTTCACCACTTGCATTTGAGTCGCCTCAGAAGCGGCGGACATCACGACCTCCTCACAGCGTCAAATCGGCACTTTTCAAAACAGGCACCGCATTTGATACACAGTTCTTGATTGATGACGTGGACTTCTTTTCGTTCCCCGGTGATGGCTTCCACCGGACACACCCGCACGCAGGCCCGACAACCGGTGCATGCGTCTGGAATGATCTCGTAGGTGGTCAGAGCTTGGCACGCGCCCGCGCGGCACTTGTGTTCCACCACGTGCTCTTCGAACTCGTCGCGAAAGTACTTGAGGGCGGTGAGGATGGGGTTAGGAGCCGTGGCCCCCAGCCCGCAGAGTGAACCCACCTTCACCTGCTGCGCGATCTCCTCCAAGAAGGTGAGATCCGAGAGAACACCCTTCCCTTCGCAGATCTTGGTAAGGATTTCGAGCATCCTCTTGGTTCCGATCCGGCAAGGGGGACACTTTCCGCAACTCTCATGTTGGGTGAAGCCTAGAAAATAGCGGGCCGTGTCGACGATGCAGTTGTCTTGATCGATCACGATCATCCCACCGGAACCCACGATAGCGCCGGTCTGGTTGATGGTCTCGTAGTCCACGGGAAGGTCGAGAAGCGCCTCGGGCAAACACCCGCCTGACGGACCGCCCATCTGGACCGCTTTGAATTGCTTCCCATTCTTGACGCCGCCCCCGACGCCGAATATGACCTCGCGCAGGGTCTTGCCCATGGGGACCTCGGCCAGCCCGGTCCGGTTCACCTTACCGGCGAGCGCGAACACCTTCGTGCCTTTGGATTTCTCGTAGCCCCGGGCGGCAAACGCGTCGGCGCCGTTAAGAATGATCCATGGGACGCCTGAAAGGGTCTCCACGTTGTTGATGTTTGTGGGGCGATTCCACAAGCCGGACTCCGCGGGGAACGGTGGACGCATTCTCGGAAAACCACGGTTCCCTTCAATGGAAGCCATCATGGCCGTCTCTTCTCCGCAGACGAATGCCCCGGCGCCTTCCTTGATCTTGATATGGAAAGAGAAGTCCGAACCCATGATGTTGTCCCCCATGAGCCCGCGCTCCTCCGCGGCCTTGATGGCGATCTTCAGTCGCCTCAGCGCCAGCGGATACTCCGCGCGCACGTAGACATACCCGTCGGTGGCGCCAATGGCGTATGCCCCGATTGCCATGCCCTCGAACACCGCGTGCGGGTCACCTTCAAGCACCGAGCAGTCCATGAACGCGCCGGGGTCGCCTTCATCGCCGTTACAGATGAAGTATTTGACCCCATCGGGGGACTTGGCCGCGGCGGCGAAGCTCCATTTGAGCCCTGTGGAGAAACCCGCTCCTCCTCGGCCCCGCAACCCCGATTTCGTGATCTCGTCCACGACCTCTTCAGGCGACATGCTGGAGAGAACCTTATACAGAGCCTGATAGCCGTCGGCTTCCAGGTAGTCGTCGATATCCTCAGGATCGATGACGCCGACGTGACGCAGGGTCAGCTTCTCCTGGGCGTCAAAGAAAGAATCGTATTCGGTGGCTTCCTGGTCGGTCCGGACGAGCCATTCAGTGATGATCTCGCCGCCGAGAATGTGCTTGGCGATGATCTCTTCCACCATCGCCGGGGTGACCTGGCCATAGGTGACCGTGTGTTTGGAGTCGACTCGCCGAATAGTGATCTCCACCAGTGGGTCCATGGCGCACAGTCCCTGGCAGCCGGTACCGGTGACGGCTGCACTGTGACCCGAACAAGTATCTTCCCGGGGGCGGATCAAAGCATATACATCGGTCTTGGCCAGACCCTCTTCAAACGCCTTGAGAACCTCCCGACTGCCCGCTGCAACGCCGCCGGTTCCCAGGCAGATGCGGACGTCGACCTCGGGGATAGTCAGACGGGCGCGTTGCGCCGCCGGCTTCGTAAGAACGCGCTCGGCAGTGATCATTTCTGGTCCCCCCCGTCCGCGCCGTTGCCGCCGCTTCCCTGGGCCGCGGCTTGAACCGTCGCCTGGAACTCCTTGACGACCTTCACCGCCTTGTCGGGGGTAAGCTTGCCGAACGCGCGGTCGTTGACCATAACCACCGGAGCCATACCGCATGCGCCCACGCAGTGGACTTCTTCTATCGTGTAAAGCATGTCCGCGGTGTTTTCGCCCGCGCCGATGCCCAAGTGTTTCTCGATCTCCTGGGAGATGAGAGGTGCGCCCGAAACGTGGCACGCAGTGCCGTGACAGCAGCGAATGGTGTTCTTGGCGTGCGGCTTGAGTCGGAACTGGGAGTAGAACGTCGCCACCCCCAGGGCCTTGCTGAGTGGTTCTCCTGCCGCGTCTGCCACCCGGGCCATTATGTCCGGAGGAAGGTATCCAAAAATGGCTTGCGCCCCTTGAAGGAGCGGAACCAGCCCACCCCTCTCTCCCCGGTAGTGGTCAAGCAGCTTTACGAATCGTTCTTCCAGTTCGAGATCCACAGCATACCCACCGATATTCGCAGTGTCGGATTCAAGCGTTTCAGGTCTCAACTATTGTAACCCGGCATCTGGCGGAGAGTGCAAAAGATTGGGAAGCTTCCCACTCCCCTTTGTCGCTTCAGCGTAAGTCTCGCCCGCTTGAAACGAACTGCGAACAAAAGGTGCGGAATGGACCTGCAGACCCAAGCGATCTCCGCTCGCCTTGTATCCAAGAAAAATCTCCGGCTGCACGTATTCGACGACCGGCAGATGGTCCTTCGATGGGCGTAGATACTGGCCGATAGTGACAAGATCCACCCCTATGGCGGCTACCTGGCCCAGCAAGATTTCGACTTCTGCGGGTGTCTCCCCAAGGCCGACCATCCACCCCGTCTTCACCAGCCCGCGGCTGTGTCGTGCGGCATGTCGCAGCACCGAAAGCGAGCGCTCGTAGATCGCCTGAGGACGCACTGCTGGGTAGAGGCGCGGCACCGTCTCGATATTGTGGTTGAAGACCTCCGGTCTCTCCGCGAGCACTGTGTCGACCTCATCAAGGGCTCCCTGGAAATCAGGAACGAGTACCTCGACGGTAACATCCGGGCAGAGTTCGCGCACCGAGCCGATGGTGGCCGCGTAGTGTCCGGCCCCACCGTCGGGAAGGTCGTCTCTCGTTACGGAGGTGATCACGACGTGCTTCAGTCCAAGATTCGCCACGGCGTCTGCGACCCGCCGCGGTTCATCGGGGTCCAAAACTCCGGGATTGCCGTGGGACACCCCGCAGAACCTGCAGTTCCGAGTGCAGACATCGCCCATGATGAGGAAGGTCGCCGTTCCGCGAGCGAAGCACTCGCCCAGGTTGGGGCAGAGAGCGCTCTCGCAAACGGTGTGGAGGTGCCGTAGTCTCAGAAGCTTCTCCATACGCTGCAGCGTGGCTGCCTCGGGGATGGGCTTCTTGAGCCAGTCGGGCTTGCGACCGGGACCTTCTTGTTGGGGGGCGGAGTGGGTCACGCCTCCTCCGCCGAACAACGTAAGGGTTCGGATACCCACCTAGGCTCGGACTTGTAGCCGATATCGAGTGAGATGATGTCCTCCTCAGGAAGAGCAAACATCGTATCAGATGCTCGGCTGGAGAAGCCTGCGAGCCGCTTCGCTCGCTCTGTGCATGAGTTCCTTGAGCGGCATACCCGTAGCTTCCGCAGCCGTTACGGCGCTGTCGTATTCAGGCGTCACGCTGGTGAGCCGACCCCGATGTCGGCCCCACTTCACCGCGACTTCGGCATCCTCGACAGTCACCTTGAGGATCCCCCGCTCTGCCACAGCGCGCGGCTTAAATTGACGCCTCACGCCCAGCGTGCCCGTCTCGGCAAAAATGAGATCGCTCAACGGCCCCGCGGCTCCTGGAGTTACGAGAGCGTGGAGCACCACTCCGGGGCGATCCTTCTTCATGAACACTGGCGCCGTCCAGACCTCCAAGGCCCCGGCACCCCGCAGCAGTTGGCACACATGACCTATAACTTCCGCGCTGACGTTGTCCAGATTGCTCTCCAATTCGACGACCACATCCTCCTGGTCCCAGGCCTCTTGGGCGGAACCATTTGCCGTCCGACCCAGAAGGACGCGCAGGACGTTGGGCCCGCTGTGAAATTTCATCGTCCCGCAGCCATAGCCTATTCGGTCGACAACCATGGCAGGGATGGGCCCGGGCTGAGCGTTCAACTCACCCACCAGCAACGCGCCGGTAGGAGTGGTCAGTTCTCGCATCTCCGGTCCGCCCATCACGGGGAAGCCGGTGAGTAAGGACGCGGTGGCCGGAGCGGGGACTCTCATCCGCCCATGTGCGATGGTCACGGTGCCTCCGCCGACGGGAATGGTCCCCACGCCCACGCTGTCCACTCCTAGCGCGTCGACAAGTGCAAAGACGCCCACCACGTCGACGAGAGTGTCGATAGCGCCGACCTCGTGAAAATGGATCTCGTCGATGGAACAGCCGTGGACCGAAGCCTCCACCTCGGCGAGGCGCAGGAACGCCGATCGTGAGCGTTCGCGCACTATCGGCGGCAACGAACTCGCGTCAAGGATGGTCACTAAGTCAGACAGGTGCCGAAGGGGAGCATTGTCTTCCTCGCGGACCCGAACCGCCGAGCATTCGATACCTCGATCGACCTCTCTAAGAACAGACACGATCGCCGGGTCCAATCCCATGGCTGCCAGAGCCTGTCGCAATACTGGTTCAAGGCGAGAGCCGCCCCGGTCGGTGTCGAGCAAAGCCGCGATGAGCATGTCACCGGCCACACCCATCCAGGGGTCGATATAGAGAACCGTCCGCTCCGCCAATTTAACTCCTCTCCTGCCTCCGCGCTTCCCGCATGGTTGCATTCTCCCATGCCACCTCATACACTGCAGAACGTAAAGCCCCTCAGCCTGCAGGTGCTGCCCGTGACGCAAAGGCGACTAGCCGACTACATAGGGCTCACAGTCCGCAGGTTGCGTGCGGACCGCGGCTTCACCCTGCAAGCTCTTGCCGACGAATCCGGCGTCTCCAAGAGCTACCTCGGGGACATCGAGAAGGGGCGGAAGAACCCCACTACCGATGTAATCGAGGCCATCGCCGACGCCTTGGGCGTTCCGGCTCGAGAGCTCCTCTATCACGCGGCCTTGGACGAGGAAGACCCTTTCCTCGAGCCTGAGCAGTTACGCCTTGAAGACGTGGCGGAGGAGGATGCGGAGACGCGCGAGCTGACCCATCTGGCACGGCGCATCCGTCCGAGCGACCGGCGCTTCCTTTTGGAGTTGGCGCGTCGGCTGTCTCGCTGAGAGCAGTTCTCGGCTGGCGTTAGCTCCAGCCCAACTCGTCCAGGCGCGCGTCGGAGATCCCGTAGTAGTGGGCCACCTCGTGGATGACAGTGCGTCGAACCTGCTCTTTGATACGCTCCTCGTCGGGACCGGCGAAGGCCTCGATGGGGCCCTTATAGATAGAGATGCGGTCGGGGAAACCCATGTAGAAGGCGCCGCGCTCGGTGTTGGGGATGCCGTGATAAAGCCCCAGCAGGGAGTAATGGGCGTTCGGCGGCAAGTCCACCTGATCGAGGTCCGCGGCGGTGGGCCACTCTTCAACTATCACCTCGACGTTCTCCAGATGCTCGAGGAACTCCTCGGGAAGTCCCTCCAAAGCTTCCTGTACGAGGACCTCGAAGGTTTCAATATCCACGTGTGAGCCAGCCCTCGACCTTGACTCGTTCCAGAAGGGCGCGCGCGGCGGCGCCCCTGTGGGAGATGACATCCTTCTTATCGGTCGAGGCTTCGCCCAGGGTCTGCGGCCACCCAAGGGGGCGAAAGACCGGGTCGTATCCGAACCCTTGTGTTCCCCGCGGCTCCAGTTCGATGACCCCGTCTGCATATCCGGAAACCTCCACAAGTGTCCGATCGCCGAAATCTTCACAGTCGGGATCACCCGCATCGCCGAAAGGAAGAACGAGACAGAGACTGCACACGAAACGCGCACCGCGGTCCTCGACCCCGGACATCTCCGTCAAGAGCTTGCTCACATTCTCCGGATCGGTCGCATTTTCACCGGCGTAACGAGCGGAATGGACTCCCGGTTTGCCGCCCAGGGACCTTACCTCGAGGCCTGAGTCATCGGCCAAGACGGCGAAAGACCCGCCCAGGGCCTCAAAAACGGTCTCCGCTTTCAGACGCGCGTTCTCCTCAAAGGTGCTTCCGGTCTCTTCGGGCATCTCCACGTTGGTCGGTAGAGGTTCCACCACGAACGCGTCACCCAGCAGACGCCCGAACTCACCTGCTTTGCCGGGGTTGCGCGAAGCCAGGACAATGGTCAGTTTGACGCCCGCGGACTCAGCCGACATGTCAGCCTCCTTCTCACTTCACGAGCGATCTGATTGCGTCGGGACGTAGGCTCCCGTAATGATGGCCATCTGGGCAGCCGTGATCTGAGCGATCCCGCCCCCAGCCAGGTCGAGAAGCTCATCAAGCACCTGTCTCTCAAAGGGCTCGCCCTCGGCTGTGGCCTGGACCTCGATCAGCCGACCGGAGCCTGTGGTCACCACATTCATATCGATCTCCGCAGTGCAGTCCTCCGCGTACTCCATGTCGACCACGGGCATCCCGCCGACCACGCCCACGCTGACCGCAGCCACCGAATCGGTTAGAGGCAACGACTTCAGCACCCGCGCGTCCACTGCCTTCTTGAGCGCCAGATGCAGCGCCAGATATCCACCACTGACGGCGGCGCACCTCGTGCCCCCATCGGCCTCGACCACATCGCAGTCGATGTAGATAGTGCGCTCGCCAAGAGCCTGCACGTCGAGCACAGAGCGAAGGCTCCGTCCGATGAAACGCTGGATCTCGACCGTGCGCCCATCCTGACGCCCGCGAACGGCCTCGCGCGGGGTACGATCTCTGGTGGAACTCGGCAGCAGGGAATACTCGGCGGTCAGCCAGCCCGCTCCGCTACCCCGTCGCCAGCCGGGAACCCCGTTGACGACCTGGGCCGAGCAAAGGACACGGGTGCCCCCCACCTCCATGAAGACTGACCCATCGGCTGTGCTGACGAACCCCGGCGTGATCTTCAGGGGGCGCAACTCCTTGGGACCCCGGTCACCCGGTCGGCACGCGCCGCTCATAGCTGCGTCACCTCCCTGATGGGCAGCTGCAGAAACCGGGCGCCAACCGCGCGGAACTCATCCGTATCCCCGGTCGAAAAGAACCGGTAGTCTCCTTCTCTTGCCATGCTGTTCGCCATTCCTTTTCGTTCCAAGATTTCGCCTACTTCCCGGGCGGTCTCTTCAGCGGAGTTGATGAGAGATACGCGCGGCCCGAGAAGCCTTCGCAACATCGGGGTTATCAATGGATAGTGGGTGCATCCAAGGATCACCGTGTCGACGTCGGCTTCTTTGAGCGGGGCTACGTACTCCCGCGCTGCTTCCTCGGTCTCTTCCGAGAAGACATCTCCGGCCTGAATGAGAGGCGCAAGCCGCGGGCAGGCTATCGGGAAGATCTCCAACCCGGCATCGAGAGTATTCAGAGCCTGCTGGTAGGCGTTCGAGCAGATGGTGGCTTCGGTCGCCATGATGCCAACTCGGCGGCGTCTCGTTTCTTGCACGGCGCCACGTGCCCCCGGCATGACCACTCCAACGATAGGCGTGGAAAAGGCGGCCTGGAGCTGCGGCAGAGCTGCGGCGGCGGCGGAGTTGCAGGCGACAATTATCAGTTTCACACACTGCCCCACGAGAAATTCGGCGGCCCAGAACGCCAAGCGGCGAACTGCGGGCAGCGGCTTGGAGCCGTACGGAAAATGGCCGGTGTCGCCCAGGTAGAGGTAATCCTCGTGAGGCAGGTTGACGAGGCACTCGTGCAAGACCGTCAGCCCGCCCACGCCCGAGTCAAACACGCCTATGGCACGGGGGTCGAGGGTCTGCATCACTGGGTCACTCATCGTCGCTCGATTCTATCAGACCCCCCGGCGGCTCTTCGGTTACCGACTGTCCGGCCCGGGCCCGCCTGTCGAAATTCTTGTCCAGGACCGCGTTGATCTCCCCGCCCACCAGGATTATCAGGCCGGACACGAAGGCCCAAAACAGCAGTACTATGGCGGTTCCGATTGCCCCGTATGTGAGCCACCTTACTTGGAATATGCTCTGAGTTAAGAACCACGACAGTCCTATGGACGCGCCGATGATTGCCGCCACCGTGAAAACGGCTCCCGGCAGGACGGCAAGCCAACGGAGCCTCTTGCTGGGCGCCACCTGCATGAAGCCGGCGACCAGCGCGATCAGCAATACGACGACGACGGGCCAGCGAAGACCGATCCAGAGCAGATGAACGAACGAGTTCGGACCGGCACGGCGAGCTATGAGATCTCCTATCCAGGAGCCGAACACTACCAGCAGAACCCCAATAGGGGTGACGACCGCCCCCGCCAGTGCCAATCCCGCAGCCATGAGTCGCCGCCGTTGCCACGAGCGCGTCTCTTCCAGGCCGTATGCGCGGTTGATGGCTTTGATCAGGGTCATGACGGCGCCCGAAGCGCTCCACAGAGTGAGGACGATACCAATGGAGAGGAGAGTGGTGCTGGCCGCATTGATCTCCTTGAAGATGCTGCTTTCGACGATCTGATAAAGACGGCTGTCGGTGGTCACGAGGTCAGCCAGCCCCTGCAGTAGCCTGTTTCCGATGTCATTCGCCCCGGGAAAGTAGGCCACCAAGGCGCGCAGAAACAGCAAGAAGGGAAAGAGACTGAAGAGAAAGCTGTACGCGATCTGCGACGCCAGGCCCAAACAGTCGTGCCGGTAAATGCCCTCGGCCAGATCTTTGATGCCGGTCCAGAGGCCCCGCAGGACGGCACCGGCGGGACGACGGAGCCTATTCGCCATAAACGCGGACGCCGGGGTACCTAGTCGCGTAGCTAGGGATAACCGTGTTCAACCGTGAGACGAGGCTCGCTTGCAGCAGGCTGTCGACGGCGCTTTTCAACTCTTCGGCCGAACACCCCACGGCAGTCTCCAGTTGACGCAGAGTGAGTCCTTTCCCCGCATTACCAAGAGAATCAAGGACGCTCTTCTGCACCCCAGTGAAGTTCGCGGCAAGCGATGGGGGGTCCGAAATGAAATCCGTCTCGGAGGGCTGCGCGTCTCGCGGATCATGGGGGTGGATAGGCTGTTTCACTGGGGGCTCCTTGTACATGCACCGCTTGGTTTTGCGCCGTACAGTTACGTTTTTCTATGCCCGGGCCCAGTTCCTTTCAAACGTTCAGCATCTCGTCCTTGCCGGTGCCCCGGAAGAAGAACAGTGAGATGGCAATCATCACGGCCGAGACCAGCCAGATCAGCCGCGTACTGACGCCCGCTGCTTATGTAGTTGGCCGCGATATCGATTGCGCCTCCGGCAACTAGAGGCGCGATAATGTTCGCCAGCCCTCTCATCATCGAGAACATCCCCGTAAATTGGCCCACGTGCTCCTTGGGCATCAATCTAATGAGAATGGCATACGGCAGTGTGAGGACGATCGAGCCCCCGAGTCCAAAGAGCGGAAGGAAGATGAACGCCCACTTCACGTCGGTTATGAACACGCCGAAAAGGCAGCCGCCCAGATAGATCCACAGACCCACACGCATGATGCGCGACCTGCCGTACTTATCCGCCAAGAAACCGCTGGCCACACCCGCAATCATGTACGTGACACCGACAAGGCCAAGAAGAAGCGCACCCACTTGCTCAGTAGTGCGCAAGGCGTGGATGAAGTACAGCATGATGAAGGCGCGGAGCCCGGCGAGGGTCGACTCCCACAAGAACGTGGCCACCATAAATCGCTGGATCCCCTTGTACTGGCTGGTGGACCGCCACACCCGCTTGATCTCCCCCCAAATCCCCTGACGGCTCTGCAGATGAGATCGTTCGGGCTCAGGCTCTTGAAACTTGGTGACCGTCAGATACGTGAAGACCATAATGATCATGCTGCATAAAATGAATGGAAGCGGCTGCCACCTCTGAAACAGGAAACCGGCAACCACCATGCCCATAAACATCCCTCCACCACGCATGAAACTCTGAACGCCTTGCACTCTTCCGTGACTGGTGGATGGCGTCACGTCGGGCAGCAGCGATTGATAGGGCGCCGTGTAGAAGTGATAAGCGGCGAAGAACACGAAGGTCGAAACCGCGATCGGCACGTAGCCAGGCTGAAATGGGGCAAGCATCAAGGCGGCAGCCATAAAAGGGCCGGCAAAAATCATAAAGGGGCGGCGCCGGCCCCAACGTTTGGTCCATATCCTATCGCTCAGCACTCCCACCCAGAGCGGGATCAGTGCGGAAAAGATCCCCTCCCCCCAATCGCGAATCCGATAAGCGTATTCGAATGGGTGTATCGATAGAGAATGACCGGAAGATAGGTGGTCACCAAGGAGAGCGCGGTCGAGAAACCAAGTGTGGGAAGGGTCAGGAGAAGCATGTTCCTGACACTCATATTCGTATCGTCAGCCACCCCGACTCATCCCAGACCATCCCCCGCCCGACCCGTCATTTACAGCCCGGTACAGCCGGGACCAGTCTGGATTCTATCAAAGGGGGTCGACCCGCCGCGAGCCGGGGCTGCGAAGACGTCGGTGCTTAAGCAGAATCTGGAACGGCCGGGCAGCCCCTCTGGGGGCCGCCCGGCCACACTCGCAAGGACTAGCGCCCGGACGCGTAGTTCGCGGCCACGAAGTCCCAGTCCACCAGGTTCGTCAGGTAGGTCTCGACGTACTTGGGGCGCAGATTCCTGTAATCGATGTAGTACGCGTGCTCCCACACGTCTACGGTCAGTAGGGCAGTCTGTCCGTGCTTCAGAGGCAGGTCCGCATTGCCGGTCTTGACGATCTTGAGCTTACCGCCGTCCAGAACCAGCCAGGCCCAGCCCGAACCGAACTGGGTCACCGCCGCCTGCGTGAACTCGGTCTTGAAACCATCGAACGAGCCGAACGAAGCGTCGATAGCGGCAGCCAATTCGGCCCCGGGCTTGCCACCGCCGCCGGGTTTCATGCAGCTCCAGTAGAAGGTGTGGTTCCAGACCTGTGCGGAGTTGTTGAAAACCCCGCCGTCGGACGCCAGTATGATCTCCTCCAGTTTCTTTCCGGCAAACTCCGTTCCCTCGATCAGTCCATTCAGATTGGTGACGTAGGCGTTGTGGTGCTTATCGTGGTGGTACTCCAGCGTCTCTTGACTGAGATAAGGCGCAAGGGCACTCTTGTCGTACGGCAATTCCGGCAGCGTGAAGGCCATGGCCGTTTCCTCCCGAGCAATCGATGGTGATGACATGGACCTACCCGTTTGTCCGGGCGGCCGAAACCTTTCGCCGGGTCACCCGGTGAGACCCTGCCTCCAGAGGAACGCCCGCACGAACTCAGACAGAAAAGGCTCGCCCGTCTCTCCCATTTCGTATCCTACCCGCACGATTGGCTTCTCCATCCTGATCAAGCTCTCCAGCGAGAACGGGGTCGCGCTCACCACCACGTCGGCAGGAACCGCCGCTATCGTCGCCTCCAGATCGCGCAGTTGGTCGGGGTAGTAGCCCAGTGCGGGCAGAATCGGTCCCAGGTGGGGATACTTTGCGTAAGTCTCGGCTATAACGCCGCAGGCGTACGGCCGCGGGTCGATTATCTGGGCGGCTCCAAACTGCCGCGCCGCCTCGACCCCCGCTCCCGTTGCCATTCCTCCATGAGTGAGGGTGGGACCATCCTCCACCACGAGAACTCTCTTCCCTCGCATCTCTTCGCCGTTAGGCACGTCGATGAGGGAATCGGTCTTCACGATGATCGCTTTTGGGTTCACCTTCCTGATATTGGCAACGACCTTCTCCACGTTCTCGGGAGGAGCACTGTTGACCTTGTTCACGATCACGACCCGGGCCCGGCGGACGTTGACCTCGCCCGGGTGGTACGAGAGCTCGTGGCCCGGTCTGAACGGATCGACAACAACGATCTCCAGATCGGCCCTCAGAAATGAGAAGTCGTTATTGCCTCCGTCCCATACGATGACGGAAGCCTCCCTCTGTGCCTCGGCAGCGATGGCTGCATAGTCGACTCCGGCAAACACGATCAGGCCTTTTTGCAGATGGGGTTCGTAGTCTTCACGCTCTTCTATCGTGGCGCCCTGCGTATCTAGGTCTTCGATCGATGCGAACCTCTGAACTCTCTGCGCAATGAGATCGCCGTAAGGCATGGGATGCCGTACGATCACCGGCTTCAGACCCTCAGCGATAAGGAGGTCGGCCAAGAACCTCGAGACCGGGCTCTTGCCGGCGCCGGTGCGGACGGCCAGCACGGCGATCACCGGCACCTCGCAGTCCACCATGGTGCTCTTCGGGCCCAAGAGGGAAAAGTCCGCGCCTGCCGCGAGCACGCGGGACGCCTGGTGCATGACGAACTCATGCGACACGTCGCTGTACGCAAAGATCACCTGGTCGACCCGTTCTTCCGCAAGGATAGTCTCCAAGGTGTCTTCGGGGACGATGGGGATTCCGTCCGGATAGTATTGTCCGGCGAGCTCTGCCGGGTAGCGTCGGCGATCTATCCCGGGGATCTGGGTCGCGGTGAAGGCGACCACACGCACCTGCGGATCCTCCCGGAATACCACGTTGAAGTTGTGGAAGTCCCGCCCCGCAGCGCCCATGATGACCACACGCTTCTGCTTCACGCCGTCCCCCTCGGATCCTTGGGATTGACTATATGTCCGCTTTCAAATTGGCTGAGGCCCCTTCCGGTAGGAAGAGGCCCCCGCGGTAGCAGCCCTGTAAGCCGGATTCTGTCTAGGGTAACCATCTATCTGAGGCCGTTCGTTGCCGAACAGCTCGTGCGGCCAACCCGAAGGCCTCGGGCGAGCAACCCTCAGACGCCTCCTATTCGGCCTTGCACCGGGTGGGGCTTGCCAGGCCGCCGTGTCACCACGGCGCCGGTGCGCTCTTACCGCACCATTTCACCTTCGCAGCCGGAAGAACCGGCGTGCTGTGTATTTTCTGTGGCGCTTTCCCTGGGGTTTCCCCCGCTGGACGTTATCCAGCACCCTGCTCTACGGTGTCCGGACTTTCCTCAGGACCTACGTCGATGACGAACTGTCCTGCGGCTACCCAGGCTGCCGAAATAGTATATCAGTATGCGGTTATGCGGCGGACGCACCGAAACCTACATACGCCCCTCGGGGATGGGGAACGGCTTCGCAAAGTGACAGGCCGCCAGCTGTTTCAGGCCCAGGTTGCGCAGAGGAGGCTCCTGTTCCCTGCAAATGGGGAACTGGGCGATGGGACAGCGAGTGTGAAAGCGGCAGCCCGTGGGAGGATCGATTGGGCTGGGAACGTCGCCTCGCAGGATGATCCTGGCCCGATGATGCTGCTTCTCAGGGTCCGGCACCGGGACCGCGGACAACAGCGATTGAGTGTAAGGATGATGAGGACTGTTATAGACCTCTTTCCACCCGCCCAACTCGACGATCTTGCCGAGGTACATGACCGCAACCCTGTCGCAAATGTGTCGAACGACCGCCAGATCGTGCGCGATGAACAAATAGGTGAGGCCAAACTCCCCTTGGAGGTCTTCAAGGAGGTTGATGATCTGAGCCTGAATGGAAACGTCGAGCGCGGACACGGGCTCGTCGCACACTATCATCTTTGGACGGAGCATCAGAGCCCGCGCAATACCCACGCGCTGCCTCTGACCCCCGGAAAACTCGTGCGGATAGCGATGGATGTGCTCGGGGCTGAGACCCACGGTCTTGAGCATCTCCTTTGTCCGCTCCTCCCTCTCCCTCCGGGACCCGATCCCGTGGATGGCCAGCGGCTCGGCCATAATCTCCCCGAAAGTCATGCGGGGATTCAGAGACGCGTAGGGATCCTGAAAAATGAACTGCACGTCTCTGCGATAGAGCTTCAGCTTTCTTGCCCTTAGTTTGCGCACGTCGGTATCACCGAAGTGGATGGCACCCGCGGTGGGTTCCAGAAGTCGGTTGATGCAGCGCCCCGTGGTCGATTTTCCGCAACCCGACTCGCCCACCAAGCCCAAGGTCTCGCCCTCCTCGACCTCGAAGGAGATGTCGTCTACCGCCTTGACCGACTTTCCGAACCTGGCGGTGATAAGTCCCTGCCCCACGCTGAAGTACTTCTTGAGACCCTCGACCTTGAGCAGCGTGGCCATCAGGTATCCCTCGACATAAAACCGCAGGCGTTCTGGACGAACGCGTCATCGTCCGAGTAATGGCACGCGCTGAAATGTCCGGGGGTGACCTCCATGAGACCCGGCCGCTCGAACGCGCAAGCGCCCTGACCATGGGTGCACCTTGGCTTGAAGGCACATCCCGTCGGGAGGTCGATCAGGCTCGGAGGCTGCCCCTTAATGGGACATAGTTGACCTTTTTCCTCGACGTCGTGCCGTGGCAGGCTCTCCAACAACCCCCATGTGTATGGATGCAACGGCCGGTAGAAGATGTCATCGGCCGTGCCGAACTCTACCGGCTTTCCGCCGTACATCACTAGAACGTGATCGGCCATGTCGGCCACCACCCCCAGATCGTGGGTGATCATAATGATTGCCGACTGCGTTCGAGCCTGGATCTCCTGGATCAGTTCGAGGATCTGAGCCTGGATGGTAACGTCAAGAGCCGTGGTGGGCTCATCGGCAATGAGCACGTCGGGACCACAGGCCAAGGCAATAGCTATCATGGCTCTCTGTCTCATACCACCCGAAAACTCGTGGGGGTAGCTGCGGGCGCGCTCCGCCGCCTGTGGGATGCCTACCTGGTCAAGGAGTTCCACCGCCGCGTCCCAAGACTCCTTGCGCGACATGTTCTTGTGTAGACGAAGCGGCTCGGCGATCTGTTTACCGATACGGTAGACGGGATTCAGCGAAGTCATGGGGTCTTGAAAGATCATGGCGATCCGGTTGCCCCTCAGCTTCCGCTGATCCTTTTCGCTCATGGCGAGAATGCTCTCACCCCTGAAGCGTATATCGCCCTTTACCACCTTGCCCGGCGGCTCCGGAACCAGCCTCATGATGGACAGAGCGGTGACCGACTTGCCCGAACCTGATTCGCCCACGACGGCCAGAGTCTCCCCCGGCTCAAGGGTGAACGACACTCCATCAACGGCCTTGACCACGCCGTCGCGTGTAAAGAAGTGCATGTGAAGATCATCGACTTCTAAGAGCGGCGGCAAATGATTACTCCTTCAATTTGACGTCAAGGGCGTCCCGAAGACCGTCGCCCAGAAGTACGAACGCTAGAACCGTGGTGAGAATGGCCAGCCCGGGGTAGAGCATGAGCCACGGCGTGGTGAACAATGAGCTGCGGGCCTCGGAGAGCATGTTCCCCCAGGTTGGCGCGGGCGGCTGCACCCCCACTCCCAGAAAGCTTAGGGCGGCTTCCGTCAGGATCGCCCCGCCGACGCTCATGGTGCCATAAACGATGATGGGCGCCACGGCGTTCGGCATGATGTGCCGGAAAAGGATGCGCGGGGTCGACGCTCCCATGGCCCTGGCAGCGTCGACGTACTCGTTCTCCTTTACCGAGAGGATCGAGCTACGAAATACCCGGGCTATGCTCGGCCACCCAAGGACGCCGATGGCTATGAAGACGGTCTGCAATCCAAACCCCATGATCGCGATAAGGACAATGGAGAAGAGGATGTAAGGGAAGGCGAAAAAGACGTCTGCGGTTCGCATGACGATGCTGTCCCACCATCCCCCATAGTAAGCGGCTATTGCCCCCAGGATGAGGCCGATGATCACCGAGATCATCACGGCCACCACTCCCACCAAGAGCGAGACCCGAGCTCCATAAATAGTCCGGGACAAGATGTCACGGCCGAGCTTGTCGGTGCCGAACGGGTGCGCTGCCGAGGGAGGCAGTAGAGACTGCTTGGCGATCTTGGTCGTGTCGATGGCCGTGGGATTACCGTAGAAATGGGGAACCCACAGATCGGCGGAGGCCGCTAGGATGATCATGATGATAATCCACGTAAGCCCGGCCAATGCCAGCTTGTTCTTTCGCAGCCGGCGCCAAGCATCCGTCCGCAGGGTCCGACCCGCCCCACTTTCGACGACCGTCTCCGCCAAAGCCTCGTTGCCGATGTTTTCTCGAAGCGGACCCTGTTGATCGTATTGCACTAATCAGCCCGCCTATTTCGCCGCATGTCCGTAGCGAATCCGGGGATCGAGGAAGGCGTAGCTGATATCCACGAGCAGGTTGATGATCATCACCAAGATCACGATGATCACTACCGCCCCGAGCACGATGGGCCAATCCCTCGATAGAATCGCCCTGTAGATCTGAAAACCGATCCCCGGCCAGTTGAACACCGTTTCCGTGAGGATGGTCCCCCCCATCATCGCCCCCAGATCGAGACCGAGATAGGTGACCACGGGGATAAGCGCATTCTTCATCCCGTGGCGCCAGATGACCTGCCCACCCGTAAGGCCCTTTGCTGAGGCCGTCCGCATGTAGTCCTGACCCATAACCTCAAGCAGTTGGCTGCGCGTGATCCGGGCCGCATATGCAGTGGAGATAGACGCGAGGGTCACGGCTGGGAGGATATAGTGCACCCAACTGGGGAAGTCCGTCGACGTCATGCCCGAGATGGGCAGATACGGCAGCCCCCACTGTTTGAACTTATAGCCGAGTAGAACCTGCAGAATCATCCCAAGCCAGAACACGGGTAGCGACACCAATATCGAGGTGCTCAAAGTCACCAGGATGTCCCAGAAGGAATACCTCTTGACGGCGGATAAGATGCCCGCGGCCATCCCCATGACGCACTCAATGAGGATCGCCACAAGCGCCAATTTCAAAGTATTTGGGAACTTCTCTATGAGAATCGCGGCCACCGGTCGCTTCAACTGGTAAGACTGTCCCAGGTCACCGTGGAAGAGGTGGTCCATCCAGCGCGCGTACTGGTAGTAGAGCGGCTTATCGAGCGCATTCTCCTTGACGATCTGATTGTAAAGCGCCGGAGAGATGGCGCGCTCGCCGGTGATGAGCTTGATGGGATCGCCCGGGAGTACCCCCGGGGCCCTCAGGATGAACAGCAAGATGGTGACACCGATGAACACCGGGATCATCTGCAATATCCGTCGGCCGATATAGGTCAGCATCGCTTGTTCATGCTCTCCTTGAATCCAAAAGCAGCGGTAGGATGCCCGTGAAGGCGCATCCTACCGCTCGGTCCTACTTAGTTGCTACTCAGGTCTATTGTCGTTCAGCCTAACTCGATCACGGGGCCTTGATGTAACAGCTCTGGAAGTCTAGGAGACCGTTCGGGCTGTAGACCAAGTTGTATACGCGATCCGAAGTTACGTGATGGTGTTTGTAGGCCACGATCGGAATGACCGGATTGACTGCGCCGACGGTCTTCACGATGGCTTGATAGGCCGCAACGCGCTCGCTCTCGTCCGTGATCTTACGGGCGGCCGCGATGGCGTCATCGACGGCTTTGTCGTTGAACTTGCTCTTATTGTCGGCGCTGGCGCTCTGGAAGATCGGGTAGACGAAGTTGTCGATGATGGGGTAGTCCGCGATCCAGCCAAGACGGCCGATCTGGAAGGTGCCGTCATCGAGTTTCTTCAGGTACGCCGCCCATTCGGTGAAGTCGGTCTTGACGTTGATGCCGACCGCTTTCAGGTCCGCCTGGACAAGAGCCATGACGTCCTCATGACCGCCACCGCTGTTGCACGAGAGCGTGATTTCGGGAAGACCTTGGCCCCCGGGATAACCGGCTGCCGTCAGAGCCGCCTTGGCAGCTTCGACATCGTAATGGCTGTCGGGGAAGGCTCCGTCTTCATAGCCCACGATTCCGGGCGGAATTATGCTGGAAGCAGGCGCGCGGATACCTTCATAGACCGTGTCGGCGATGGCCTGGCGGTTGATGGCGAGGGAGATGGCCTTACGCAGGTCGGGGTTCTTCATGATGTCGTCCTGCGTATTGCAAACCAGGTAATAAATCGAGAGCTCGGAGCCGAGCATAACCTGTTTCCCAGGATTGCCCGTATAACCGTCGGTCGACGTGCCATACTGGGCCTCGGTCGCCTTTACTTGTCCGGACGGGATCTGAGTCCAGTCGAGGTTGCCGGCTTTGAACTCGAGGAACGCGGTCTCGGGATCTTTGAAGATCTTGAAGTCGACGCCGTCGATGTTTGGCTTCGTGCCGTAGTAATCGGGGAACGCCTTCACCTGGATGCCCTGGTCGTGCTGCCACGAGCCCACCATCATGAAGGGGCCGTTGCCGACGGGGGCAGCGGCGTAGGCTGCCGGATCCTTTTCAACTTCGGCCTTCGGTACTGGGGCAAGAGTCGGGTGCGCCACAACGTATTCAAAGTCGGCGAACGAATAGTTCAGGGTGACTTCGAGGGTGTTGTCATCGATCGCCTTGAGGCCCGACAGTTCGGTGGCCGTACCGGCCTGCACTTCGTCGTACCCCTTCACGACGGCCAGATGGTAGGACACATTGGATTTGTTCGCGGGGTCGCAGAGACGGTTCCATGCGTAGATGAAGTCGTTGGCGGTCACCGGAGTGCCGTCGTGGAACTTGGCGCCTGGGACCAGATGGAAGGTCCACACCGTGGCATCCGTGTTGACGTCCCAGCTGGAGGCAGCCGCGGGACCGACTTTCATGGTGAGGTAATCAAAGGTCGCCAAGCTGTCGAACAGCGCCTGACCCACCTGGGTGCCTTCGGATTCTTCTAGGTCTACCGGGTCGATGGCCACCGGCTCGTTGATATAGACGTTGAGCGTTCCGCCTTGCACGGGCTGATTGGCCGCGGCGGTGCTGGTAGTTGTTTCTTCACTGCCCCCGCAGCCCGCGATGACCACCAGCACACCCACGAGAATCACTGCGAGAATCAGCCCTATCCACGCGCGTTTGTTTAGCTTCAATGTCTTCCCTCCTTCGAAATTCAAGATTCCCCACGCCAGCCCATTAAAGCCCTACATCCCACCTCCTCCGCACACAAGGCCGTGTCGGACGATGTGCTGCCCTGTGCCTCTAGACGATGTAAACGAGTGCGATCGAAATGATGAAGAAAGCAACCGCGCAACCGACCGTGAGCCGATCGAGGTTCTTCTGAACGACCCCGCTCCCCCCAAACGCTCCGGAGCCACCGAATGTCGTCGAGAGACCTGCATCCTTGCCGGAGTGCAGGAAGATGAGCAGCAAAAGGCCCAAACCTAGGATGGTATCGAGTGCCACCAGTACGTATATCACGTCAATCTACCTCTTCATGACCCCGGTTCATCCGCCGGGACCGCCGTGTCTCCGGATTTGTTAACAGTAAGTTACCATCGCAGTCGCCCTCTTGTATACGCATAACTCCTATTCAAGTTTCGCACAACGGGCGCCCGGTCATTTCCTCCGGAGCCTCGATACCGAGAAACCAAAGCACCGTCGGCGCTACATCGGACAGCCCCGCACCCTCCCGAAGCCTTGACTCGTCGTCCAGAAGGACCAGCGGTACCCGGTTGGTTGTGTGGGCGGTATTCACCGCGCCGTCTTCCCCGATCATGGATTCAGCGTTCCCATGATCCGCCGTTACCATGATCTTCGCCCCCACCCGCTCCAATACCTGCAGCGCTTTACCAAGACAGCGGTCCACATGCTCGACCGCCTGCACAGTCGCCGGGATGTTCCCTGTGTGGCCAACCATATCCGGATTGGCGAAGTTGAGGACGACAAAATCGGGCGGTGCGTCACGAACGGTCTGCTCGAGACAGTCCACTACCCCGTAGGCACTCATCTCCGGCTTCTGATCGTACGTGGCGACGCTCTTAGGAGACGGGACGAGAATCCGCTGTTCTCCCGGGAAGGGCTGTTCTCTCCCGCCGTTGAAGAAGAAGGTGACGTGCGCGTACTTCTCGGTCTCGGCGATGTGCAGTTGAGTGAGCCCGGCGTTACTCACGACCTCGGCGAGGACATTCCGCGGTTCCTTTTTTGGAAAAGCGACTGCCAGATGCAGTTCCGGGTCGTATTCAGTGAGACCCGCGAAGTCGATGTCAGTCAACGGCTCGCCGCGATCGAACCCCGCAAAGCCACTTTGAGTGAGGGCGGCCGACAGCTCCCTCGCCCGGTCCGGCCGGAAGTTGAAGAAGATCACGGCATCCCCGGAACCCACGCGCGACACGGCGCCACCGCCTATGATCGTGGGAAGCACAAACTCATCGGTCTCGTTCCGCGCGTACGACTGCTTGATAGCGGCAACGGCGTCGGGCGCGTGCAGACCGTGGTTGTGAACCAGCGCGTCGTACGCCAGCTTGAGTCTCTCCCAGCGGCGATCCCGGTCCATAGCGTAGTAGCGGCCCACCACCGTGGCGATACTGCCCAGTCCTTCCGCCCGCAAAAAGGCGACCAGATCCTCCAGGTAGCCCTGTCCCGCCACGGGCGAGGTGTCCCGCCCATCGGTGAAGGCATGGATGAAGAGGCGGGATACGCCGCGGCGATGTGCCAGCGACACCAGCGCCCTGAGGTGCACCAGAGACGAGTGGACCCCTCCCTCTGACAACAGGCCCATGAGGTGCACGGGCCCTCCCCGGGACACTGCGCCGTCCATCACACTACCCAATACTGAATTCTCGAAAAAGGAGCCGTCGCTGATCGCCCGGTTGATGCGGGAAAGGTCCTGATAGACGATCCTGCCCGACCCCAGCGTGAGATGACCTACTTCTGAGTTTCCCATCACACCGGCGGGCAACCCGACCGCTTCCCCGCTCGCCTCTAGAAGTACGTGGGGATATCTCTCCCAGAGAGAGTCCCACACGGGAGTATCGGCGAGCGAGATGGCGTTGCCCGGTCCGGCCGGCGCTTCGCCCCAGCCATCCAAAATGATGAGGGCCGCCCGGCGGGGGCCGCTTCCAAAGTCGATCGGCATGATGATCAGGCTTCTTTGAAACGCACGATACGGGCAAACGAGGCCACGTCCAGACTTGCCCCACCGACCAGCGCACCGTCGATATCTCGCTGAGCCATGAGTTCGTCGATGTTGTCCGGCTTCACGCTGCCGCCGTAAAGAACCCGCACCGCCTCGGATGCATCCGCACCGAGCGCGGATGCGACTTGCCGTCGAACGAAGGCAACGGCCTCCTGCGCCATCTCGGGAGTCGCGGTCTTCCCCGTGCCGATGGCCCAGATGGGTTCATATGCTATCGCCACCCGCCCTGCTTCGGCCGAAGCCACTGCAGCCAACCCGGCCGGCACCTGAAGGGAAAGCACGGACTCGGTCTGACCGGCCTCCCGCTGGCTCTCGGTCTCTCCCACACACATGATCGGCACGAGTCCCTCGTCGAGGGCGGCCCGCACTTTCTTGGCCACCGAGGAGTCGGTCTCGCCAAAATACAGTCTGCGCTCTGAGTGTCCGACGATGGCGGCCTTTACTCCCAGGTCGGCAAGCATGCCGGGAGCCACCTCGCCGGTATACGCGCCTTCGGCTTCCCAGAACAGGTCCTGGGCGGCAACGCCTATGCCCGTGCCCACAAGGGCCCTGACGGCTTCGCACAGACCGGTGAAAGGAGGAGCGACCATGACGTCACGACCGTCGAGGGCACCAAGTTCTCGCGCCAGCGCACTTACGAACGAGGCTCCCTCAGCGCTTGTCTTGTACATTTTCCAGTTGCCCGCGATAAGGGGCACGCGGTTTACGCCCCTCGGGTGGCTCATGCTCGATCTTCTTTGTCAGGGAGTGCGCTCACCCCGGGTAGGTCGGCGCCCTCAATGAACTCAAGAGAAGCGCCTCCACCCATGGAGACATGGTCCATCTTGCCTGATAGGCCGAACTTGTTAAGCGCGGCGACCGAGTCCCCGCCGCCGACCACAGTGACGCCTGGGCAGTCGGCCATCGCCTGGGCGACAGCCTGAGTTCCGCGGGCGAAAGGCGCCATCTCAAAGACGCCCATGGGGCCGTTCCAAAACACCTCGCCGGCCGCTCGAATCTTAGCGGCGTACTCGCCCGCCGTCTCCGGTCCGATGTCTAAGCCCATCCACCCCTCGGGAATAGAGGCGACCTCGACCACTTTGGTGGAGGCGTCGTCGGAAAAGTCGTCGGCCACGATCACGTCCCGCGGTAGCACCAGGGCGCACCTGCTGGTCGCCGCCTTGGTGAGAGCCGAAGCCGCCACGACGACGCCCTCATCTTCCACCTTCGACGCGCCCACGGACAACCCCCGCGCCTTGAGGAAGGTGAGACTCATGGCCCCTCCGATCAGTATCGTATCGGCCAAATCGAGGAATCGGTCGATCACCTTGATCTTGTCGGTGACTTTGGCTCCCCCAAGAACCACTACGAAAGGTCTCTTCGGCTCGGAGAGCAGCCCCCCCAGAGCCAACAGTTCTTTCTCCATCTGGAATCCGGCGGCGCTGGGTAGTACCGCCGCCAGCCCCGCCGTGGTTACGTGAGCCCTGTGGGCCGCAGAAAAGGCATCGTTCACGTACATATCGCCCAATCGGGCAAGCTCAGCCACAAGAGAGGGGTCGTTCTTCTTCTCGCGCAGGTCGAAGCGCGAGTTTTCAAGCAGCACGACGTCACCGGGCTTCATCTTGCCAACTGCGGCCTCGACGCCAGGGCCCGACAACTCGCTCAACTTTCTGACAGGCGCGGCCAAGAGCTGGCCCAAACGAGAAGCGACCGGGTCGAGCTGAAGCGCCGGATCGGGTCCATCCTTGGGCCGACCCAAATGGGACATCAGGATGATCCGGCATCCGCGATCCCTCAGATACGTGATGGTCGGCAGGGAGGCGCGGATGCGTGTGTCATCGGTCACGTGCCCGTCCTTGATGGGGACGTTGAAGTCGACCCGCATCAGCACCCGCCGCCCAGCTACTTCGACATCCCGAACGGTCTTCTTGGCCATCTGGATCTCCTAATCCCTCTATCTCTAGAACAGCCGCCCACACATGTCGACCATACGATTCGTAAAACCCCACTCATTGTCGTACCACATGACCACTTTGGCCTGCCGACCCATGGCCATGGTGAGGGAGGAATCGAACACAGAGGAATGAGGATCGCCCACGATATCCGAGGAAACGATAGGTTCGTCCGTGTACCTGAGCACGCCCGCCAGCGAACCGGAAGCTGCGGCCTGCTTCATGGCGTTATTGATTTCTTCCACCGTCGCCTCTTTCTCAAGCGTGACCACGAGATCGACGATCGAGCCATCGGGCACCGGCACTCGCAGCGCAAAGCCGTCCAACTTCCCCTTGAGTTCAGGCAACACCAATCCGATGGCGCGAGCCGCGCCGGTGGATGTAGGAATGATATTGACGGCCGCGGCTCTGGCGCGCCGCAGATCCTTGTGAGGCAGATCGAGGATGCGCTGATCGTTAGTGTAGGCGTGGATGGTGGTCATAAGACCCATCTCGATCCCGAAGGAGTCCTGGAGAACCTTGACCACGGGAGCAAGGCAGTTCGTTGTGCAAGAAGCGTTGGAGATCACGTGATGTCGCGAGGGATCGTAGTCGTCGTCGTTGACCCCAACCACGACGGTGAGATCAGCGTCCTTTGCCGGCGCGCTGATGACGACCTTCCTCGCTCCCTGATCGAGATGTTGGGCGGCCTGGGCTCGCTCGGTGAATCTCCCTGTGCACTCCACGACTACGTCAACTCCGAGTTCCCGCCAAGGAAGCATCCCGACATCGGCGATGGAGAGAACGTTTGTTGATCGGCCTTCAAAGACGATCTCATTGTCCGTATGAGAAACTTCGCCCGGCCACACGCCGTGGACGCTGTCGTACTTGAGCAGATGCGCCAGCGTCTTGGCGTCGGTAAGATCGTTGACCGCGACCACCTCAAGATCCACGTCGCGCTTCGCTACCGCACGCAGGAAGAGACGGCCTACCCGGCCGAATCCATTGATTGCCACCTTAGTGCTCATCTGCCTGACTCCCCATCAATCTCGATTCATCTAAGGACGCGCATTCTACCATCGGGGACTCCTCTTCCCCGGCCTTCGGCAGCCTCCAGCAGTCTTCTTAGACGGTGGTTCACAGCCGATCGGGAGAGGTCTCCGGCCACCTCGGCTAGCTCCGCGAGGTTCATGTACGGATACTGCTGCCGCAGCTCCGCCATCTCCCGAAGGGCGGTGGGAAGGGACGCCAGCCTGCCGCTTCTCTCAAGCCACTCGATCGCTTCCAACTGTCTCGAAGACGCCGTGCTAGTTCGGCGGAGATTTGCGGCATCGCAGTTGGCCAATCTGTTTGCCCGCGACCTCACCTCTTTGACTACCGCTTGTTCTTCCACCATAAGCGCGGATTCATGCGCTCCCGCGAGCGCGAGCAGTCCGGCTACTTCGTCCCGCCCCTTCAAATAGACGACGTAACTACCCCGCCGCAGCCTCCGCCCCGGATGAAACTCCATGTCCACAAGCAGGTTGGTGAGATCGACCGCAAAGTCCTGATACGAACTGACGATCTCCAGATTGGCCTCTCGCTGCGGCGCGTTGGACGAACCGGACCCCATCAGACAACCGCGCATGAACGCACTCTTGCAGCAACCCTTCTTCACCAGGCGCTTCGCGATACCATGTTCGAGATTGAAACTGTCGCTCAAAGCCCCCATCTCATTGAGCGCTTGAATAGTCGCAGGCGACCCTTTGATGTGGACCTCATACACCAGCCGCTGCTGCAGCCGCTGCTCGCGCCGAGTCAGTAGCTCTCCCTCGGCCCCGAAGGCCTTGAACTGCGAGTACGCGATCTTAGCGACCGACTGAACGGTGGTGGCAAGACTGACCTCGTACCGCTGATCGTCTGGGGTTCCCCCCCGGATGAGAAAGGTCCCGGCTGTGTGGAGCAGTCCGGCCATAGCTGCCATCCGGCAACAGGGTCTGTGCTCTTCCACGCGCGCGAGTTCCTCGCGGAACGCGCGTGTGAATCCGCCGGGCACCCTTTCACGCCCCTCGTTCGATGTCACGATGGGAGATGCTCGTCACCAGTCCGGCATCCTGTCTGAGACGGCGCGCCAACTCCTCCACCAGCGCCACAGATCTGTGCCTGCCGCCGGTGCAGCCAATCGCGAGAACCAGCCGGGGCTTCTGCTCGGCAAGAAACCTGGGGGTCAGCACGGTGATGAGGTCAACGACCTTGTCCAGAAAGAGCCCTGCCTCTTCCCTGGAGAGGACGAAGTCCTTCACCCCCAGGTCGAGCCCGGTGAGCGCGCGCAATTCCGGCACCCAATACGGGTTGGGCAGGAACCGGGCGTCCAGGACCATGTCGGCATCGTCCGGAAGGCCGTGCTTGTAGCCGAAGGACAAGAGACTCAGGAAGAGCTGACCTCTCAGCTCGTCGGCCTGAAGCGTCTCTTCCAAGCGGCGGCGCAAGGCCCGGGGGGAAAGATCGGAGGTGTCGATGACGATATCGGCCTGGCTGCGCAGACCGGCGAGCAGCCGCCGCTCGCGTTCGATCCCTTCTGCTAAGCCCGACCTGGATAACGGATGGGGGCGCCGCGTCGATTGGTAGCGCGCCACCAGCGCCTCGGCGGACGCCTCCAGAAAGAGTAGCCGATATGGAATATCCGCCTCGCGCAAGTAGGTAAGTGCGTTTCCCAGTTCGTCGAAGTACGACCCGCCCCGCACGTCGAAGACGAGCGCGACACGATCGACGCGACTTCCCTCCAGCCCGAACAAGTCGACCACTCGAGGCAGCATCTGCGGTGGCAGGTTGTCGATGCAGAAGTAGCCCATGTCCTCGAAGGTCGCCACCGCTTCGGACTTGCCGGCACCGGAAAGACCCGTTATCACCGCCATCTCTAGGCGCGGGTTCTCCATTAACGAAGTGCCTTCGCTTTCAACGCGGACCGCTCGTGTTCCAGGAGTCGGGGTTTCCAATCCGGGTCGTCCCCATAGTTCCCCAGAGTGCCGTCGGACCGCACTACCCTATGGCAGGGGATCACCACCGGGAGGGGATTGACCGCCATGGCGCTGCCCACAGCACGAGCCGCTCTCGGGTGACCGGCCATCTCGGCTAGACGTCCGTAGCTGACGGTCTCGCCGGGTGCAACGGTCAGCAACGCTTCATAAACTTCTCGCTCGAAGGGCCGCACCCGCAGGTCGTCCCAGGGAATGTCGGTCGCCGTCCACGCCAGGCGCTCGCCTCGGAAGTACTCCTCCAAGGCGTCAACCCAGCTCTCGAGGGCAGCTGCCTGCCCGGACGTGAGTTCGGTCACGCCGTCCGTCGCCTCCCCGCGGGACGAGGCTTCAGCGCCCGCCGCGGGGACCTTTGGCAATTCCACCAACCTCAAACCTTCCTCGTCCGCGGCCACCATCCCCTCACCCCAAGGCGTAACGTATGCTCGCCACACCAGCTTCGTGGCGTTTCGCCGGCGCGACGGCCAATGACCCTCATTCTCATCCGGTCTTGTGGACATGGGCGTGCACCTCCCTCGCTACCTTTCCGGGAAGTCCCGGCACAGCTTCCAATTCTTCTCTCGACGCCTGGAGAAATCTCTCCGGAGATCCAAAATACTGCACTATCGCCCTCTTGCGCTTTTCTCCTATGCCCGGCAATTGATCCAACAACGACTCGGTCGTCTGGACGGCCCGCTTGGAACGGTGGAAGGTAACGGCAAATCGGTGGGCTTCGTCTCGAACCCTCTCCAGCAGTAGAAGACCAGGGTCGTCCGGCGCCAGTCTCAGAGGGCCAAGCGTCCACGGAGTGAAGATCTCCTCTTCGCGCTTGGCCAGAGAGACCACGGATACTGTCTCGGCCAACCCTGCCTGCTGCAACGCCGACACTGCCGCGCCCAGTTGCCCCTTTCCTCCATCGATGAGCACGAGATCAGGCACCGACTCAAACGAGGGGTCGTAGCGCGCTTCGCCAGCCTCGCGTGCGGATCTCAAGAAGCGCCGGCCCAGCGCTTCCCGCATGGACCCGACGTCGTCCTGACCGGCGGCCTGTCGTATTGAGAATTTTCGGTAGTGACCCTTCTTCGGAGCCCCGCCCTCGAAGACCACCATCGAAGCCACGATGTTTTCGTCCCCCAAGTTTGAGATGTCGAATCCCTCGATGCGTACTGGGGCTGCCGGTAACTTCAGGGTCTCCTGGAGGGATGACAGAGCCTCCAGCCGTCGCTCGCGGCTCCTCTCCTCGCGAGCGCACTCGTGAGCCAGCGCGAGTTCCGCGTTTCGGTGGGCCAGTTCCTGCAGCCTCCGCTTGTCGCCCCTCTCAGCTTTGCGCACCTCCACCCTGGTCCCGCGCAGCCCCTCGAGAAACTCCACCAGTGGTTGGGTCTTTGCGATGCAGGCCGGAACGATGAGTTCCGAAGGTACCGTGGGTGTGGAGGCGTAGTACTCGCCGACAAATCGCGCGAAGATCTCCTCTTCGTTGGCTCCTTCTACGTTCACCAGGGTGAAACTGCGCCTGTCGGCCAACTTTCCGTCCCGGGTTATGAAGACCTGGACGTTCGCGCCCCACGAATCCACAGCCAGGCCGACGATGTCGGAAGAGCCGAGCGAGCTGGACTCGATCTGCTGCCGCTCGAGCACATGCCTCAAGGCTTCCGCACGGTCGCGGAAGGCGGCCGCCGCCTCGAAATCCTTCCGATCCGAAGCTTCGAGCATCGCCTGTTCCAGATCGGCCAGAACCTTGTTCTGCCGCCCGGCCAGGAAATCGGTCACCTGGTCGAGCACCGCCCTGTAGTCCTCTTGGCCGACGTCTCCCAAACAGGGAGCCAGGCAGCGCTTGATGTGGAACTGCAGGCAAGGCGAACCGCCGCGTCTCCCGGGGTCCCTGCCTCTGCAGTGCCGGAGCGGAAACACCCGTCCCAGAACGTCGAGGGTCTCCCTGACCTTGGCTGCGTTGGGAAAGGGGCCGAAATAGAGGTTCCCCCGGCGATGAGGCTGCCGCGTAAACGTTACGCGGGGAAAATCGTCCTCGAGAGTGACCATGATATAGGGATAAGACTTGTCATCCCGAAGGCGGATGTTGAACGGCGGACGGTGTTGTTTGATGAGGTTGTGCTCGAGAAGGAGGGCCTCGCCTTCACTGGTGGTCACGATCCACTCTAGTCCCGAGGCCCGCTGCACCATCTCTGCGACCTTTGCCGGCAGCCGCGAGGCGTCACCACCGGGCAGGGCCGGCAGGTAGCTGGCCAGCCGCCTCCGCAGAGAAAGGGCTTTGCCCACGTAGATGACCGCACCTGCGTCGTCGCGGTAGAGATATACGCCGGGAAGATCGGGAGAATGCTGGATCTGTTCTTTAAGGTCTTTCACAAGGCTCATCGGCACGGTTCGAAGTTGAGTTCGCCAAGGTGGTGGACACGAATTGGGCGACAGCACAAGTGTACAGCATGGGCCTCCACGCAAGCGCCTCAGGAGCCGAAAAACGGCCATGTTATACTCCGAACGCAGTCCCGCGCCGGACGGGCAGACCGAGGAAAAAGAGGTGGAAGTGACAGCCGCAGGATTAGCCTTAGAAGAGCGTGAGATGATCCTCGACCTGTTGGCGCAGGTGCGAGAGCGTATGTTGACGCCCGAGAAGTTGCGCGAGTGGGACAGGGGGGAGATATTTCCCGAGGCGGAGATCCGAGAACTCCTTGGGTCGGAAATCGGGTTCCAGCTCTTGTTCATCCCCGAGGAGTATGGGGGCCTGGGCGGCGGGGCTCGCGACGTGGCCGCCTTCTCCGAAGAGATGGCGAAGATCTGTCTTGGGGTCGGCACGGCCTTTCTTGCCATCCACCTGGGGGCGGATCCCATCCTGGTGGGCGGTACTGCCGATCAGAAGCAAAAATGGCTTACGAAGCTTGCCGAGGAAGGCAGCATCGTCGCGTATGCCGTCACCGAACCGGAGGCCGGAAGCAATCTTTCCAATCTCAAGACCAGCGCGACGCCCGTACTGGACGACGCGGGTGCAGTCATCGGATATCGGCTAAACGGCACCAAGCAATTCATCTCCAACGGAGGCTATGCCGATTTCCTCACGGTTCTGGCGCAGACGCCGGACGGACCTTCCTTTTTCATTGTGGAGAAGGCTATGCCGGGATTTACCCCGGGAAGACCGGAGGAGAAGCACGGCATCCGCAGCTCGAACACCTCGGCTTTGACCTTCGACGACGTCTTCGTCCCAGCGGAGAATCTGGTGGGCGGGATTCTGGGGCAGGGACTCGCGCAATCCAACGAGGTTTTTGGCTACACGCGACTCATGGTCGCTTGCTGCGGCTTGGGGGCCGGCATGGCCGCTTTGGAGAAGGTAGTCCCCTACGCCCGGGAACGGGTACAGTTCGGAACGCCCCTCATCGAGAAGCAGGGCTATACGCACAAGCTGATCCTTCCTTTCGTTGCCAAGTTGGAAGCCGCGCGGGCCTACATCGAGGAGGTCGCCCTGCGCCTCGACTCGGGCGAGACCGATCTTCAGGTAGAGGGGTCAATCGCCAAGCTCTTTGCCACCGAGGTGGCCAACGCCTGTGCGGACGCGGCCATCCAGGCGCTCGGCGGATACGGCTACACCAGCGAGTACGACGTCGAGAAGATAAAGCGCGACGTGAAGATCACCACCATCTACGAGGGCACGAGCGAGATCCAGCAGCTGATCATCAGCACCTTCCGCTGGCGCGAGGCTGTCAGGTCGAAAGGTCTCTTCTACCAATCCCTTGCCGAGCAGATGGACGCCGTGCATCAGACCCGCGGCGACCTCAAGGCCGACGTCTTCGCGTCTCTGGCTCGTCTCCTTGGCCGCATATTCGATGAGGTCCACCTCGCCAAGCTAACCCGTCAGCAGCACATCATGTTCCGGCTGGCCTCCCTCACAACCGCGGTCGAGACCGGCGCCGCACTGTGCAGGAAGGTGGCTCAGGGTCTCGATCCTCACGAGAAGAGCGTCTATCTGGAACTTTCCGCTCGCATTAACGCCGCACTCTGCGCCCAGGAAGCGTTTGCGATAGCAAACGAGATTCTTTACGGTTCGGGTTATTGGTCCGCAGCCGATGCCCGGACCATCCTGGAAGGGTCGCAGTTTGACTACCCCGCGTCTCAGACCGGTCTTATTCCAGACATGGATCTATTGAGGACAAGGATATGAGCGAAATGAACGATCTGCTCGCGCTCCTCACCAAATTTTCCAACGCTCACGGCCTTTCCGGCTACGAGGACGATGTGGCTGCACTTCTCCGCGCCGAGTTGGAACCCCTGGTCGACGAGGTTCGCACCGATTCGATGGGCAACATCATCGGTATCCGCGCCGGGGAAGGACCCTCGGTCATGGTGGCGGCTCACATGGACGAAATAGGCATGATGGTCTCGCACATCGACCAGGAAGGATTCCTGAGGTTCGTACCCATGGGAGGCTGGTTCGATCAAACCATACTGAGCCAGAGGGTTCTCGTGCACACCCGGGCCGGAGGGAGAGCGGTCGGCGTGGTGGGATCCAAGCCCCCACACCTCATGGACGCCGAAGACCGTAGGAAGATGGTCAAGATCAAGGACATGTTCATCGATATCGGGGCGGCGAGCGCGGCCGACGTGGAGCAGATGGGCATCGAGATCGGCTCGACCATGACCATCGATATGAACCTCAAGACCATGGGCAACGATTTTGTAACCGGCAAGGCCTTGGACAACCGGGCCGGCTTGGTCATGTTGGTCTCAGCGCTCAAGCGGCTGAAGAGAAGGAAGGTCAAGGCGACCATCCAAGCAGTCGGCACGGTCCAGGAAGAAGTCGGGCTCAAAGGAGCCCGCACGAGCGCTTACGGCCTTGATCCCGACGTGGCCATCGCCACGGACGTTACCATCCCTGGGGACCATCCGGGCGTGACGCAGAATGATGCGCACGTAGTGGCGGGCAAGGGACCTGTCATCGCCATCCTCGACGCGGGCGGCCGCGGCATCATTGCATCCCGCCCCGTCCTTCGCTGGCTCCGAGAATCCGCCGACAAGGCCTCCGTCCCCTACCAGTTGGGCGTGGGCAATGGAGGCACCACCGACGCCACGGCCATCAACATCACCAAAAGCGGGATTCCGTGCAGCGTTATCAGCGTGCCGGCTCGTTACATCCACTCGCCGGTCGAGGTCCTATCGCTGCGCGATCTGGACCAGGGAGCGGACTTGATAGCCGCCGCCATCGTCAGGGCACACGAATACTTCTAGGGGATGGGCCAAACCAACGCGGCGCGCAGGCTCGACGAGGCAAAGGAGGCTAGTCTCTGGCCCGCCTGGCACGCTCCCACGCGCGTGCGCTCGCATACAACTCTGCGGCGATGGCCGGCGGCACCTTGCCCCGCACACGCACGTCTTCGTCTCCGTACTCAAATGTGACCGAGCCACGCTCCCTGATACGGGCCAGCAGTTCGCCGGCGGAGTAGGGCAGGTTGAGATCTATGTCCACCCAAAGGTCGGCGAGCGCCTTCGCCAACTCGGTCTTCAGATCATCCATTCCGAGCCCAAGCGTCGCCGACGCCCGCACGACGTGCTGGTCGTCTCTACGAACGATCCCTGCTGGAAGCGCCACGCCGGACGGCATCAGGTCGCTCTTGTTGAGAACGAGAATGCGCGGCTTGTGACCCGCTCCGAGCTCGTCCAATACGGTCTGAACGGTGCGCCGGTGTTCCGCGGCGTGCTGGTCGGCCAAATCGACAACCTCCAACAGCGCATCGGCGCGCACGACCTCCTCCAGCGTTGCTCTGAAGGCCTCCACCAATTGATGGGGCAGCTTGTGGATGAATCCCACCGTGTCGCTCACGATGACGTTCTGCCCCTCGCCGAGCCGCACCCTGCGCGTGGTTGGGTCGAGCGTGGCGAAAAGCATGTCCTCGGCGACAGCCGCCTCTTCGCCTACAAGGGCGTTCAGAAGAGAGGACTTGCCGGCGTTCGTATAACCGACTATGGCCACGGTGGGCAGAAGGCGGCGGCCGCGCGCCCGAGCCGCCGTCTCGCGCCTGCGGCGGACCTCTTCGACGCGCTCCCTGGTCTTCTTGATGCGCTGTCTGATCACCCTTCGGTCGGTCTCCAGTTGGGTCTCGCCTGGACCCCGCGTGCCGATACCCCCTCCCAGCCGAGAAAGGTGCGTCCACAGACGGGTGAGTCGCGGCAGTTGATACTCGAGTTGCGCAAGTTCGACCTGTATGCGGCCTTCGTGCGTCTGAGCCCGCTGCCCGAAGATATCTAGTATCACACCGCTACGATCCAGCACCTTGACGTCGAGCAACGTTTCGAGAGACCGCATTTGCTTGGGCGAGAGCTCATCGTCGGACACCAGCAATGTAAAGCCGATCTCACCCTTGATGGCCTTGAGCTCCTCGGCTTTGCCGCTTCCGAGATACCAGACCGGGTGTACCGTCTCTCTGTTTTGCCAGCTGCTGCCGACCACCTCGGCGCCGGCGGTCTCCACCAGGGCAGAGAGTTCCCGCAACGACTCTTCAGCGCCCCATCCGGGATCGTCTCCCGTGTCCACGGCTATAAGGTAGGCTCTTTCTTTCTGCGGGTCGTTCGCCTCGGTCGTTCGGCCGCTCATCGTGCCCGTCCTTCTTGGACTACGTCGCCGCTCGAAGCTCCCAGGACCCGGCGCAAGACCCGGCCGGTTTCACTGTGCTCGTTGGCCGAGATGTCCTCCGGCGTACCTTCGGCCACCAACTCCCCTCCGGCGTCTCCTCCTTCGGGGCCCAAGTCGATGAGCCAGTCGGCGCATTTGATGACGTCGAGATTGTGCTCGATCACCAGCACTGTGTTTCCTGCGTCGACAAGGCGCTGCAGGACCTCCAACAATTTCTCCACGTCTGCGAAATGCAGCCCAGTCGTGGGCTCATCCAAGATGTAAAGCGTGTTTCCGGTCGCCACTTTGGCCAACTCAGTCGCCAGCTTGACCCTCTGCGCCTCACCCCCTGACAGCGTGGTGGAGGGTTGGCCAAGTTTGATGTAGTCCAGACCCACGTCGGCAAGAGTCTGCAGACGCCGTTTGATCTTCGGTTGGTTGACGAAAAAGTCGATAGCTTCCTCCACACTCATATCCAGGACCTCGGCCACGTTCTTGCCCTTGAAGCGCACTTCCAACGTTTCCCGGTTGTACCGCCTGCCCTGACAGACCTCGCACGGCACGTATACGTCGGGCAGGAAGTGCATCTCGATCTTCAGTGTACCGTCCCCCTTGCACGCTTCGCACCGGCCACCCTTGACATTGAAGCTGAAACGCCCCGGAGCGTAGCCACGGACCTTCGACTCCTGGGTCTGAGTGAACAACTCTCTGATGTGATCGAACAGCCCGGTGTACGTGGCCGGATTGGATCGCGGGGTGCGGCCGATGGGAGACTGGTCGATGTTGATGACCTTGTCGAGTTGGTCGATGCCGTCGATGCGATCGTGATCACCCGGGCGGACGGGGACCCGGTTCACCACGTTGGAAAGGCTGCGAAAGATGATGTCGTTGACCAGCGACGACTTGCCCGAACCGGACACTCCCGTGACGCACACCAGGCTTCCCGTAGGCACGGAAACATCGAGGTTCTTGAGGTTGTGTTCCCGCGCGCCCCGGACCACGAAGTGCCCCCTGCCCGGCCGGCGGGTTGCCGGCGGCGTCACGGCCCTCGCACCGGTGAGGAACTGGCCCGTGACCGAGCGAGGTTCTGCGAGAATGCTGGCGAGAGGACCGCTCACCACGATCTCCCCCCCATGCTCGCCCGCTCCCGGTCCCATGTCCACGATGTAGTCGGCGGAGCGCATGGTCTCCTCGTCGTGCTCGACGACGATGACGGTGTTTCCCAGATCGCGCAGGCGCAACAGAGTGTCGATGAGCCGGCGGTTGTCGCGCTGATGCAGCCCGATGGAGGGCTCGTCGAGGATATAGAGCACACCGACCAGACTCGATCCGATCTGGGTCGCCAACCTGATGCGCTGTGCCTCTCCGCCGGAAAGCGTGCCCGCATTGCGATGAAGGCTCAGGTATCCCACTCCAACGGAAACAAGGAAGGAGAGTCGCTCCCGTATCTCCTTGAGCACCCGCGTGCCGATAAGCTGCTCGCGCTGGCTCAGATCCATGCCGTCCAGAAATTCTATCGTCCGCGTGACCGGTAGTTGGCTGAGTTCGTAGATGTTCAACCCTCCGACCTTGACCGCAAGCGTGGGAGGCTTCAACCTGGCTCCTTCGCACGCCGGGCAGGGCCGATCTGCCATGTACTCCTCAATCTTGGACCGCATGTACTCCGAGTCGGTCTCGCGGTAGCGCCGCTCCAAGTTGGGGATGATCCCCTCGAAGGTGGTCATGTAGCTGCGTTTGAAGCCCTGGCGGTTAACGTAGGAGACATACAGCCGGTCGCCCTTGGTACCGTAGAGGAAGACCTCCCTTACTTCCTGAGGCAACGACGACCACGGAGCGTCGATGTCGATCTCGTACTTCTCCGCCACGGCCTTGATGATCTGGTCGTAGTACTGCGAGCTGCTGC
Source organism: uncultured Actinomycetes bacterium (assembly GCA_963775295.1). Taxonomy (GTDB): domain Bacteria; phylum Actinomycetota; class Thermoleophilia; order RBG-16-64-13; family RBG-16-64-13; genus JAMDEO01. The sequence goes on along the minus strand of CAVZIK010000006.1, from coordinate 2,305,837 downwards.
CGCTCCAGGGCAGCAGAACGCCCTCGGCGACGGAAAGCGACGGGTCGCCCACTATGAGGTCCGGGTCGATCTCCCGCCGTGCCCCGAGCCCGCTGCAGGTCTCGCAGGCCCCATGCGGCGAATTGAACGAGAATATCCGGGGAGCCATCTCAGGGAGCGAAACGCCGTGCTCGGGACAGGCGAGATTCTCAGAAAACAGTAGGCTGGTAGATACCGAACCGCCGCCGTCCCGACCTTCCGCAGCCGGACGCTCGCCGACGCCGAAAACGTCGACCACGAGTAGCCCGTGGGCCTCCGCGAGCGCGGTTTCCACTGAGTCGGACAACCTGCGACGGACCCCTTCCTTCATGACCAGCCTGTCCACGACGACGCTGACGTCGTGCCTCACGTTCTTGTCGAGTTCGGGCAGGCCCTCGTCCATGGTGTACTGCGTGCCGTCGATCTCCACACGAGTGAACCCCTCCTGGCGGATATGCTCGAGCACGTCCTTGTGCCAGCCCTTCTGACCGCGGACGACGGGGGCTCTTATCACGAAACGTGTCCCCGGCTCGAGACCGAGAATCTGATCGACTATCTGCTCCTTACTCTGCCCCTCGATGGGCCGCCCACAGATCCAGCAGTGAGGACGGCCGATGCGGGCGTAGAGCAGGCGCAGATAGTCGTAGACCTCGGTGACTGTGCCCACGGTGGAACGCGGGTTCTTGGAGGTTGTCTTCTGATCGATGGAGATGGCGGGAGAAAGGCCCTCAATGGAATCTACGTCGGGCTTGTTCATCTGACCCAAGAACTGCCGAGCGTACGCCGACAGACTCTCCACGTACCGCCGCTGCCCCTCCGCGTAGATGGTGTCAAAGGCCAGACTCGATTTTCCCGAGCCCGACAGCCCCGTGATAACGATGAAGCGGTCGCGCGGGAGGGTCAACGAAATGTCTTTAAGATTGTGCTCCCGCGCCCCGACGATGACAATCTGATCTGCTCCCATTGCGAGGATTCTACCAGTTGTTGCGGATGGTCTAACCTGCGCCGGGCAGCCGCCGGGAAGGTCGGGCGAAAGGGCGGTAAAATTGACAGCGCATGCAGATCGATCCGGGAGGCCTCCACCGTGCGCCGCACTGCGTCGACAAAACGGGCACGCCATCGGCGACGGCGATTGGTTGCCGTTCTGGCGGCCGTCACGGTGCTGGCAGTGATCCTGGGACTGGTCGTCTGGTCTTGGGCGGTCTCCCCGGCGTCCGACCACGATTCTACGGCCACGACTTTGGTGGGCGCCGTAAGCGAACCCGCGACTGTCACCTCGGCGGCGCCGGCGATAACCCGGCCACCCATTACCACCGGGCCGACGACAAGCACAGTCGGCACGTCAACCACCACGACGCTCTCCACACCCGTCGCGGCCGCCCCCATTGTCAGGCATGGACCCAAGGACAAGAAATGGATCGCCCTCACCTTCGATGACAACTACCAAGGCGGTAATGCCACCAAGACGATCGCCGTCTTGAAGAAGTACGAGGTTCCGGCAACATTCTTCGTCATAGGCCACTACGTCGACACCGGCCCCAAGCTTGCCAAAGAGATCGCGACTGCCGGTTTCGAGGTCGGGGACCACACCCGCAGTCATGCCAACTGTGCAAAGCTCTCCAAACGGGCTCTTCGCATCGAGATCGGCAACGGGACCGACCACTACCATGCTCTCACGGGTGCACCCACCGTTGAGTTGTTCCGGCCGCCCGGAGGTTTCGTAGATCAAAAGACCTGCGAGGTTGCGGCCGAGAAAGGGTTCAAGTATGTGGTGATGTGGGATGTCGACACCAACGACTGGAGGGGTCGTAGCGCCGCCCAGATCACCGAGACCGTCATGGGCAATGCACACAACGGCGCTATCGTGCTCATGCACATGGCCGCCCCCCACACGGCCGAAGCCCTGCCCGCCGTGATCACGCGACTCCGCAACGCCGGCTACGAGCTGGTGCCTCTAACCAAGATGCTACAGATGTAGAGGTACCCGCCGCGAGTTATGCCCTCTCTAAGGAAGCTCGGTAAGCCTCGCCCGGAGCGACCTTATCTTGTCCCTTTGAACTTCCAACGCCGGATGGTCTAGAGTGTCGACCTTGCCGTGGAAGAGGGCCAAATTCATTTGCTCCCTTTGTAGTCGTTTGAGGAGCGCGCGGGCCATGGGTCCCTTGTTCCTCTTGATCGCGCGTCGGGCGGCTCGCCGTCGCCGCGCATTTTCTAGAATCCTGAACTCGGCCTCGCTCAGGACGTCTGTACCGATCTCAGCCGCAATGAGACGGTCGAAGGCTTGCCGTTCCCGGCGACGCGCAAACCCCGCGAGAATGGCCAGGAAAGCCGCAAACGGCACTCCTTTGAGGGCGATGGACAGCACAAAGGAGATGGTGCTCTGGCCCATCACGGAATCGAGCCAAGGCGAGTTCCACACGAAGTGGGCCGCCCAGGCCAGGAAAGCAAAAAGGGCCGCGACAGCGAAGCGCCTTCCCCTGGAAACATCTCGCCGGGTGACGGCGTAGGCGAAACCAAAGCCCATGAGACCGGTGAACAACGTGTGGCTGTAAAGACCGGCCAGAACCACCCTGACGAAGTACGTCCCGACGACGGCCGCCAACTGATTCCCCCCCGATTGGGCCGCTGCATGAAGGAAGTACTGCACGTTCTCCACCACTTGGAATCCCAGCCCGATCATGGCTCCATAGACGAGACCGTCCATGAGACCGTCGAATTCGCTTCTGGCCATCAGATAGATGGCGACCAGGCCCGCCCCCTTGTAGAACTCCTCGTCGATAGGCGCCACAATCGCCGCCCCCCAGGCGTCAAATGTGGGGGACGACAGGTGATTCTGGAGAAACGTCAAGAAGTAGGAGTTCGTCAGTGCCGCGAAGGTGAGCGCGATGAACCCGCCCCAGATCACCGCCACCGCGATAAGAGAAGCGGGTTCCGGCTCGAACTGGTCGAAACGATAGATAATGATACCGGCGGGGATAGCAGTGACCGCTAAAAGCACCAAAGACAGAAGCCACGGCCCGGGAAGGGTGGAGATATACCCCAATTGCTCGGACCCGACCACCAAGATCGAGCCTGCAAGAAACATCGAGAACAGCCAGAACGCGGGTCTGCCGGAAGCCGAAATCATGGAATTACCAACGTTCTCAGCATCTCGTCGACGTCGCCCTGGACACGGCGCAGTTGGCCGATGGGGGCGACAGCCAATATGATCACACCTGTGCCGTCGTGGATGGCCGCAACCAACTCTCCTTCTAATTCGCCACCCCCGGACGTTCCCGAGAAAAGGGAACTCACGGCCGGCAGGTCGGCCGCGACAGTAAGGCTGCCGGTAGACAAACTGCGAAACGTCGTAAACTGCCGTTTGAGCCGCGCCTGCTCATCAGAGAGAAGAGCCTCGTTCGTACCGTTATAGGCGTCTGCCGCAAAAGCAACGACGACTCCCGCCCGTTTCAACGACACCGCCCCCGGGCCCACGTTCCAGACATCTGCGGCCGAGGTCCAGCCGGACGCCGGCTTCACGATCACGCCCCGGTTGATCGTTTCAGGAGGAGCCGTGCCCGGGCCCGAGCCCCCTCCGAAGGCGGCCAGGGCCATCAGGAACAGCAGCCAGCCGAGCATTGCAATGCCAAGAACGAACGTGGATCGGCCTGTGCCACTCGAGGCATCTCCGGGCACGTGGGGGCGCGGCCTCGCGCCACGAAGGGTGTAGATAGGCGCGTCCGGCAGTGTCATCGCAGCAGACCGCGGCGCCCGACCCGTAGAAAGACAATGCGGGCCCTGCCGTTCTTCGGGCAGGACCCGCCATAATCGCCTCGGAGATAATCCCAAGACTCTGAGGTGGAGGTAAGGGGACTCGAACCCCTGGCCTCAACGCTGCCAGCGTCGCGCTCTCCCAACTGAGCTATACCCCCACGCCAAGCGGCCACGGATTATAGCCGTTGCACCATGTCAGTGCAACCGCCCTGGTTCGGGCCCCCGAACTATCCTCCTCACTCGACCGCCTCCACCGGCGCCTGCTTCCAAAGGACATCTAAGCGATAGAAATCCCGGGCCTCGGGGGTGAAGACATGGACGACGAAATCCAGATAATCCATCAGAATCCACTCACCGCTGGAAGCACCTTCGAGACCGGCGGGCAGCAGTCCCTTCTGTTCCTTCAGCCGAAAGGCCACCTCTTCCGAGATGCGGCGCGTGAGCCGTGAGTTGCGGCCGGTGCAGAGGACGAGGTAGTCGGTGTAACTAACCAGTTCGTGCATATCGAGAATACGGACATCCTCCGCCTTGACCGCGCTGGCCGCCCGACCCGCCAACGAGGCGCGCCCGTGGATTTCCGCAAGTTCCTCGGACGTTGAGGGCACGCCGGCCCGCTCGCGACGAGCGAGGCTCTCTAGATCGGGAACGGTCGATTCCTCAACCATGTGTCTAACCTACTCCCATTCGATGGTGGACGGCGGCTTGCTGGAAATGTCGAGAACGACCCGGTTGACTCCGGAAACCTCATTGATGATGCGACTGGAAATACGCTCCAGGAGGTCGTACGGGAGACGGGCCCAATCTGCCGTCATCGCGTCGTCCGAGGTGACTGCGCGGACCACTACGGGGTACGCGTAAGTGCGCTCGTCGCCCATGACCCCCACGCTACGGATAGCCGGAAGGACTGCGAACGACTGCCAGACCTGTCGGTAGTAACCTGCGTTCTTAATCTCCTCCAACAAGACCGCATCGGCTTCGCGCAGGATGCGCAGCCTCTCCTCGGTAACCTCCCCAATTATTCGGATTGCCAACCCGGGACCCGGGAACGGCTGTCGCCAGACCAGGTCCTCGGGCAGGCCGAGCTCTTCTCCGACCACACGCACCTCGTCCTTGAAGAGCATGCGTAGTGGTTCCACCAGATCGAAGTCGATGTCCTCGGGTAGACCGCCCACGTTGTGGTGCGATTTGATCTTGGCCGCGTCCCGAGTGCCGGACTCGATGACGTCTGGATAAAGCGTGCCCTGAACGAGAAAAGCCGCCTTGCCAAGTTTGCGCGACTCCTCCTCGAACGTTCGGATGAACTCTTCTCCGATGATCTTCCGCTTTCGCTCCGGCTCAGTGACGCCGACGAGTTTCCCCAGGAAACGCTCTTGAGCACGAACATGGATGAGAGGGACGTGGAAGTGTCGGCGGAACGTGTTCTCCACCTGCTCGCCCTCGTTCTTCCGCATGAACCCGTGGTCCACGAAGATGCAGGTGAGTTGATCGCCCACGGCTCGGTACGTCAGAAGTGCGGCCACCGCCGAGTCCACGCCGCCGGAAAGCCCGCAAACTATGCTCCCCTTGCCCACCTGTGCCTGGATCCGCGCGACCGCTTCCTCGATGATGGACACCGGCGTCCATGTGGGCGCGATGTCACAAACCTTGTAGAGGAAGTTCTTCAGAATCTCCTGACCAAAGGTCGTATGGCGCACCTCGGGGTGGAACTGTACTCCATAAAGCCCGGCCGCTCGGTCTTCCATGGCTGCCACCGGCAACCCCTTGCTCGCGGCGGTGACGCGGAACCCGGCCGGGATCTCGACCACGGAGTCGCCGTGGCTCATCCAGCAGGACATATCTGCAGGCACGCCCGTGAACAGCGGTCCCTGTTCCACGACGGAGACGGCAGTGCCCCCATATTCGGCCAGTTCGGTTCGAGCTACCCGGCCCCCGCGAAGCTTCGCGATCAACTGCAACCCGTAACAGATTCCCAGGACCGGGACCCCCAGATCGAAGATACCTGGGTCGGGCATGGGTGCATTAGCATCGTTGACGCTCCTGGGGCCTCCGGAGAGGATCAAGCCGGCGGGATTGGCGGCTTTGATATCCTCCAGCGGAGTGTTGTAGGGAATAAGTTCCGAATAGACTCGGCATTCGCGGACTCGCCGCGCTATGAGTTGGGCATACTGGGCTCCAAAATCGAGCACCAGAACCTTCCTGAAGACCTCGGCCTTACTTTTCAGCAGGCACCTCCTGTAGATCTACCCGTTTTGCTAATTCGGCCGCCTCGCCCGCGGAGAACACCCCCGCGCCATAATGAGTCAGGTTAGCCGCTCCGCATCCCAAACCGAAACGCAGACACTCCGTGGGAGAGTCGCCCTCAAGCATCCGGACGCTGTAGCCGCCCACGAGTGCGTCTCCCCAGCCCATCGGCGAGAGTACTTCCACCGGCGGCGCCGTGGCGATGTAGGTATGCATGCCGGTGGCGTCGGCCAAATGAGCCACGCACCTGTACCGAGACGTGATAATTGTGTTGCCGGCGCCCATAGAGCACAGGCGCTGGGCCGCCTGAACCTCGTCATTAGTGTCGTTGAACTCGTAGCCGATCACTCTCTCAGCATCGATGAGTTTTGGGAAGATCAGGTCGGGTCCGGCCTTGATGCCCACCTTCAAGGGATCTCCGTACGTGTAGAAGATGATTTTGACGTCGTGGCGGCGAAGGCGCTGGATCATCTTGGCATAGCAGTCGTCCTCCAGATCCCGCGGCAGACTGCCCGCGAGCACAACGATATCCGCGGCCTTGCCCAGGTAATCCAGCTTGTCATAGATCTTTTCGAACTCGTCCGGCCTGATGCCAGGACCGTGTTCGTTGATCTCGGTGACCACTCCCGTCGCTGAGTCCACCACTGCGGTATAGGTTCGGGACTCTCCATCTATACGCACGAAGTCGGAGAGGATACCTTCCTCGTTGAGGTCGGCGACTATCTGGTCACCCTTGCGGCCGCCTATGAAACCCGTCGCGATTACGGGACGACCGAGGATCTTCGCAGCCCGGGCGACATTGATGCCTTTGCCGCCCGGCAGAACAACGGTGTCGGTAGCTCGGTGACGAAAGCCGACTTGGAAGTTGGGCACCGTCATGGTCCGGTCTAGTGCTGGGTTCAGAGTCACTGTAAGTATCACTGCCGTTCTCCACCCATCTTCCTAAAACACCCTTCCGACCCAGCGCCCGAAACGATGCCACGCGTAGGCCATCTTCGTGCCCAGAGTGATCTGGGGGTATGACTTGTCGGCTACCAGATCGACTGAGCCCACCGTCTTGTCGCCGATAGTAAGAACTACCCGTCCATAGGTCTCCCCTGCCTGCACCGGCAGCGTCAACTGCTTGTCGAGGTGTACCGACGCGGTGACGTCGTCGTCTTTATACAGGTCCATCTCGAGCTTTCGCTGGGTCACAAGGCGGATCTTGCCATCGAGTTGGTACGGTACTCCAGCTTCGGCCACAGCGACCCCGGCCGGAAGCAACTGCACATGCTTGTATTGGGACAAACCATACTCCAGCAAGGCCTCGCTCTCGTCCCAACACACGGAGGTTGACGGCTGGCCCAGGACAACGCTTAAGATAGACACGCCGTTCTTTGTACCGGCGGCGACGAGGCATTGGTCGGCCTTCGGGGTGAGGCCGGTCTTGACGCCCACAACCCAGTTGGATCGCACCATCAGCTTGTTGGTGTTCTCGAACGTCAAGGACTGACTGTGTCCCGGGATGTCCAGAGTGTAGTTCTTCGTGCTCACGATCTTGCGGAACTCCGCGATCTTCATGGCGTACAGCCCGAGTTTGGCCATGTCGGAAGGAGTGGAGTAGTGCCCCGTGGCATCCAGGCCGTTTGGGTTGATGAAGTGGGTGTCCTCCATGCCGAGTTCGGCCGCTTTTGCGTTCATGCGCTCCGCGAACGCATCGGAGCTGCCTGCCACGGCCTCGGCGAGAGCTACTGCCGACGCATTCGAACTGTGCACGAGCATCGAGTACAACAACTGTTCGACGGTGAGCACGTCACCCTTTTTGAGGAAGCTCTTCACCTCGGGCGTTTGTGCCGCCGTCTGGGAGATGGTGACCTGCTGATCGAGAGGCACCGTTTCCAGGGTGAGGACGGCCGTCATGATCTTGGTCGTCGAAGCCATCGGCCTCCGAACGTCCGCTTTTTTCGAATAGAGGACGCGACCAGTGCTCATATTCAGCACAATCGCGGCCGGCGAGGTGAGACTGGGGGCCTTGCCGGTGAAATCGCCCAGATCCGAGGCCTTGACGTTGAAGACCTCAGTGGAGCCCCCACTCGATGTGCCGGCCGCAGGTGTGGCGGAGCCTTCCGGCAGACTACCGGCCGGAAGCGTGGCGGAAGTGGTCGAGAGAGTTGTGGTCGCGCCGCCTGCTGTGCCGACCAAAGCCGACAACATCACCACCACGGCGACTAAGACCAGGATCGGTACGGCCCACCCTAGTCTCGTTCTTACGCGCTTCATGGGCGGGAGTATAGCATGGGGCTCTATGCGCTAAACCAAGCTCCCCGGGGCTCTCCGGCCCAATGCTATACTGCCGCGCGTAGCCGCTACTCGTGGGGAGGTACGACGATCGCCGAGGTGCTACGCCGAGCCTGGGAGCGGCTTGTCCGCAAGCAATGGCTGATCCTCTATCCGCTGGTGCTGGGGATCATCAACGCGATGGCCTTCTTCGCCGTCTACGCCGCCGGCGGGGGCACCCTGTCGTGGAACGGCTTCTTCTCGGCGAACTTCTATCGCTGGGATTACGTCCACGACCACTTCATCTCCAGATGGTCTTGGTCTCCGGCCTTGGCGGTGGCTGTCCTTGCGGGTCTTGCCGTGTGCGGCCTCGCTGCGATGATTCGGGCGCCCTACTTTCGGGCTATCGCCGGGATGGGCTATCCCAGAGCTCCCCGAGGACGAGACGAGGCCGTCCGTCTGACCGTGTTCTATCTCATGAGCAACGCCGTTCTGTGGCTGCTGCCCCAAGCCGTTCCGAATACCACCATCCTGGTCGAGGTCGTCAATTTCGTCCTCTTCGTCGTGGCTGTGCTCATAGTGTTCACCGACTACCTCATAGTCTTCGAGCAGCTTCCATTCATTTCAGCGCTTCGCAGGAGTACGCAGTTGGTGCGCCGCCGGTGGTTGCTGGTCGCCTTGGTCGTTCTCGTGATCCAATTCATCTACTATGGGGTCGACCGGCTTTACGACTCCTACTACCGAACGGCTGAAGGCATCTTCATCCTCTTGCCCGTCAGCCAATTGCTTGTCACGGCGTTTCTGGTGCTGATCAGCGACCTGATCTTCATCTTCATGTATCAACAGTTGCGGCGCGGGAGCACGTGGACTCCCAAGTAAGGCTCTGCCTGAAACCTAGGGATTGATCTCCACCGTCGGCACTGTGGTAGGGGCAGCGTCGGGTGCGGCCCTCTCGCTGTGACCCTGTAGCACCCCGCCAAGCACCAGGGCGCAGATCACCGCTACGACAACTATCAAAACGGCCATGGGCACGACCAGAGCCCGCAGCCGCGACGAGCCCCCAGGACCCCGTTCTTCGTCGAAGTAATTGTCAGACACGGCCCGCCGCCGCCCAGAGCGCCGCTTTCATCTCTCGGGTTTCGGCAATTGCAGCGTCCAGCCAGTCCCCGCCTCGCTTGCGGTATGCGTACAGTATCGCCCTGGCGGAGTTGACCACGGCGCCCGTCCCGGCCGAGTCGAACATGCCTCTCAGATCGGCGGCTCTTGCGCCTTGAGCACCGTACCCTGGAATGAGCAACGGAACGCCGGGCATGCGCATCCTGAGGGCCGCACCCTGGCTCGGGTACGTGCCTCCGACCACAGCACCCACCGAGTGATACCCTCTAAGCCCTTCTGTCCCCGCCCCCCACAAGCTCGCAAGATCAGCCACCCGTTCGTACACCGTATCCCCAGACGTCAGAGACAAATCCTGGATCTCCGCAGAACTGGGGTTGGAGGTCTTCACCAGCACGAAAAGGCCTTTCCCAGCCGATCGAGTCCTTCTTACGAACGGCTCGACACCATCGCTCCCCAGATATGGGTTGACCGTCACAGCATCCGCTCCGGCAAGATCTAGGTGGGCTCGAGCGTAGGCCTCTGCGGTGCTTCCGATGTCTCCTCTCTTCACGTCGGCGATGACGAGCAGTCCCGCCTCCTGAGAAAGTCTCACCACCTCTTCGTACAAGGCGTAGCCGACCGCCCCTAGCGTCTCGAAATAGGCTATCTGCGGCTTGACCGCCACGGCATCGTCGGCCAGCGCTCCGACGATCGCCCCGAGAAACTTGCGGTAGCACGCGGCTACTGCCTCCCGGTCCGGGTGTTCTGTGCCGTCGAGGAAGTATTCGGACCTCAGCCCCGGAGGCAGAAGTGCTAGGTCGGGGTCGAGGCCGACCACCACATGGGATTTCTTCCGATCGATCGCATCCAACAGCCGATCTGCGAAGTTCTGATCCTTCAAACGACCACCTCCAGAAGGGCCCAAAAAAGAAGGGGCCGCATTGAGCGGCCCCGACAATTGACTTGGCGACGAAGCCGCTACTTGACGGCGGTCTTGAGAGCCAGGCCCGCGCTGAACTTCGGAACGGTGCTAGCGGGGATCTTGATCTTGGCTTTGGTCTGGGGATTGATCCCTTCTCGGGCCTCACGCTTCTGCACATAGAACTTGCCGAACCCAGTGAACTGAACGTCCTCCCCCTTCTTGAGCGAATCGGTGATCACCTCGACAAACGCGTCAACCACGCCCGCCGCGTCTTTCTTCGTCAGACCACTTTTAGCTGCAAGCTTGTCCACAAACTCGGCCTTGGTCACAGTAACCTCCCTTTGTCCACGCGGTACATTTTCACAGTAGCAAATCTCACAAGCCCCACACAAGCGCTTTTCCGCTTTCTTTAGGGCTAAACCCCCAATATCAAGGCTTGGCAAGATACCGAGCTCAGAAGAGGTGAACAAGGGACGCAGTCTCAGCCCCGCAGCTTTTGCCGCTTCCTCGCCCCCCTCTTGCCGGTCGACAACACAGTAGAGGTCTTCAACCACCGCACCGGCCCCGCGGAGAGCTTCCACCGCGGAGATCGCGGCTCCGCCAGAAGTCACGATGTCCTCCACAACAGCCACGGACTCGCCCGGCACCAACCGCCCTTCCACGCGCCTAGCGGTGCCGTACTCCTTCGACTGCTTGCGCACGAGAACCAGCGGGAGCCCGAGTTCCAGAGATAGACCGGCCCCGAGAACCACACCACCCAATTCCGGCGCCGCCAACCTTCGATAATCCACACCCTCGGCCAGCTGGTTGCGGATCATCATCGCCATCTCGTGCACTATGCCCCTAAGTACCCGCGGTTCTGTCTCGAAAAGGTACTTGTCCAGATAGTACTTACTCCTCTTCCCCGATCTCAAGACGAAATCGCCCTCGAGGTACGCAATCTCCAGCAACAACCGCCCCAGCTCTTCTCTGTCCAATCCACCCTCCAGCTAGCTGCCCATTTGGATCACTTACCCGACACCGCCACCCCTCGAACCGCTATGGCGGGAGTGCTGACGCTGCCGTACAAGGGGATCCATCTGCAGTCACCCGCCAAATCCGCAATCGACCCCAGAAGCGAAATGAAATCGGTGGCGATAGTCACTTCCCTCACGGGACGGCCCGTTTCGCCCCCTTCTATCAACCGCCCAGTCACGCCCACCGATATCTCCCCGGTGACCGGATTGACGCCTGAGTGGAGGCCGGCGACACTCTCCACATACAAACCGGATCCGACCCTCTTCAGCAGGTCTTTCGTCTCTCCTTCGCCGGGGCGCATTACCAGGTTGCTCACCCCGACCGCCGGCAGCGCACGATACGAAGCGCGCACGGCATTACCCGTAGAAAGCGCCCTGCCGGGCTCTTTACGGGCCGTATAGGTATCGTGCAATACGCTCTTCAGAATGCCGCTCTCCACGAGAAGGGTAGTGCGCTGCGGCACGCCCTCCCCATCAAACGGGTTAGTGGCGAGTCCACCCGATGCGAGGCCGTCGTCCCAGAGCGTCACCATCTCCGAAGCCACTTTTTCTCCGAGCTTCCCACAGAAGACTGAGCGGCCCTTCTGCCAGGCATCGGCGCTCAACGACGACGCGATAAGTCCCAACAGCGCTGCCGCCGTTTCGCGATCAAACACCACCGTGTATGAGCCCGTGGCGCACGGCGACGCGCCGAGCAAGCCTCGAGCCTTGACGGCGGCTTCTTTGCCGGCGATGTCCGGTTCAAGTTCGTCAGGTTCGCGCCCCATTGTGAAGCCAAGACCGGACTGACGCTCACCCTCTCCCCCTGCCAGTGCGAAGGCGTAGGCGAAGCAGAATGACTGCTCTCCCTCGGCCTCGATCCCTCTGGTCGACACGATCGCAAGTCGGGACTCTGTGTCCGAATACTCACAGCTCTCAATGGTATGGATCTCCGGTTCGGAAAGAGCAGCCGCCTCCGTCTCCAAGGCGATGGCCACCTTGCGATCCATCGCTGTCGCGGAGACACCGGGCCGCCAAAGGTTCTCGACGACAGGGTATGACAATGGACGCTCCGGCAAGGCCTGGAATTCGTCCGGACCCGTAGCAAGGGCGTTATCCAACGATTCCAGCAGCGCCTTGTCCATGCCCGTGGCGCTCAGATCGGCCGTGTAGCTGTATCCGACTCTGGTGTTGTCTATGGCCCTCACGCCCAGACCTCTGGGCTCCGCCGTAACGACAGATTCAACCTTCCCGTCAAACACCCTCACCGACGCCGTCTGCCCGAACTCCACGTATACCTCCAGGGCGACGCCCTTTCCGATTCCCAGCCGCGCGGAACGCGACAGGGCCGCTCTCGCGGCTACCAGTGGATCGGACCAAGGTGAGTTGGCAGTGCTCATGAGAGGCTCGTTCCTCCGACAGTGAGTTCGCGAATGCGCAGCGTCGGCTGGCCGCTGCCCACGGGGACGTGTTGCCCTTCCTTGCCACACATGCCCGCCTTGATGTCGAGGTCGTCCGCAATGGCGTCTATCCCCAGCAGGACCTCCGGGCCGTTGCCAATGAGTGTCGCCCCCCGCACAGCCGAGCCTATTTTTCCACCTTCTATCAGGTAGCCCTCGGCAACACCGAATACGAAGTCCCCCGTAGCCGGATTGACCTCACCACCGGACAGGCTCTTGGCGTAAAGGGCGCGCTGGGTGTCGGCAATTATGTCCTCGCGAGTATATTTGCCCCGGCCGAAGTAAGTGTTCGTCATTCTCGGATAGGGGATGTGTCTGAAGTCTTGCCTGCGTCCGTTGCCGGTCAAAGGAAGCCCCAAGTGGAGGCCTCGCAGGCGGTCGGAGAGATAGCTGGTCAGGATGCCACCCTCGATGACCGTGGTTCGCTGTCCCGGCGTACCTTCATCGTCGCACCCGCTGCTGCCCCACATGCCCATGGACACGCCGTCGTCGTAGGCAAAGACCTCGGGCGACGCTACACGCTGCCCCTTCTTGCCCTCCCAAACGCTGGTCTTCTTCAGGATATAGTCGGCCTCCAAGCCGTGGCCGCAGGCTTCGTGAAAGAGGACACCGCCGAACCCATTCGCCAGGATCACCGGCATGCGTCCGGCTGGAGCGGGCACCGAATCGAGCATCGCCAAGGCCTTGTGGGTAGCCTCTGTCGCTAACGCGACGACAGCCTCGTCGTCGAAGAGCTCGAAGCCTCCATGATGTGCCAAGGTCTCCCGCCCCGTCTGCATGAGATCCCCGCGTTTGGCCATGACCGTCACCGCGATCATCACCCTGGTACGATCGTCGATGGCGGTAACGCCGTTCGAATTGGCGATCCATACCCTTTGCCGGTTCTCTGCGTAAGCCGCGATCACCTGTTGTACCTCGGGGGACATCTCCCTCGCGGTGGTGTCGAGCATGTGCAGCAGTGCCGCTTTCTGCTCGGCCCCCACGAGCGCCGGGTCGCGACGCACCCAGAACCTCGGCCGCGCGGGAGACTCTTGCAGCGGTTGAACCGCGGACGGAGACCCTTTTTGAGCGCGGCTCAGGCGCTCGGCCAGCGACACTAAGGCCGCCTCGTCCAGAGATTCTACATACCCGAACGAGGTCGACAGCCCATGAATTAGCCTGAGGGACGCCCCGCGGTCAACGCCTGAAACTACGTTCTCGATCTTCCCGTCTTCGAGCCGCATGGATAGCGAATGCCTGTCTTCGGCGAAAATCTCAGCGAGATCGCCTCCATTGGCCAGCGAACGACCGAGAATCTGCGAACCGAGTTCAGGTGCGATCGCAAATGCTGCGTCGAGACCCATTCCCATGTCGTGGCTAAAAACTAGGCGCCTATGGGACTGGCCGCCAGAATCTCCTGGGCCGCGCTCACAAACGGCACTGCCTCGGCGGCGTTACCCTGCATCGCGAGCATGGACCCGTCGTCGAAATAGAGTTCCACCTGGGGCTTGTGCGAGCGCATGAAGAAGAAGTAGTAGGCTCCCGCCGCCATGGACCCAAGGATGGTGAGGGCTCCAAACAGCTTCAGTACGCGTTTCATCTAGGACTCCTCCCCTTCGGTCGCTCCGGCCTCGGCGTTGCTCATGCCCTCACGCGCGTCGCGGACACAGGTCTTCAGATCATAGAGAGCGAGACCTACGCGGCTGTTCCTCTTGCCCGTGGCGAGTGCAACCAAGCCGTCTGCCTGTGCCTCTCGCACCAAAAATACAAAGCCGGCCGGGGTCTCGATGACCATCTGCGTCAGCGGCTGGGACCCCATGTCGTCGGCACGCAAGGCTCCGAGCCTCACGAGTTCCTGCGCCTGAGCGACGGCAACCGATTGCGCTTCCGCGGTCATATTCGAAGCCAAGACACCCTCGGGCGCGAACAGAAGCGCCTTATCGATGTCGCTGGAGATATCGAGCATCTCCTTGAACGCAGTTTCAACCCCTGTACTCATCAGCGACTCCTTCGTGTGGCGACGGGCACCCTAGGAGGGTTTTCCTCAGTTTATCATCGGCCAAACCACTCTCGGCCAAAAGAAGGGGGCCATCGCCGCTCTACGCCTGAAAAAGCGCTCGCGACGATGGCCCCCACCCGTCCGCCACACCCGGCGCGGACGGGAACAGAGGCAGAGCCTCTCTTACATCATGCCGCCCATGCCGCCCATGCCGCCCGGCATGCCGCCCATGGCAGGTTCCTTCTCGGGTTTGTCGGCGACGATGACTTCCGTAGTGAGGATGTTCTTGGCGATCGAGGCCGCATTCTGCAGAGCAGAGCGGGTCACCATGGCCGGATCGATGATGCCGGCTTTGATCATGTCTTCGTATACGCCCGTGGCGATGTTGAGGCCGATGCCCTTCTTGGCAGTACGGACTTCGTTAACCACGACCGACCCTTCGAGTCCGGCGTTATTGGCCAGCTGGCGAAGGGGCTCTTCCAGGGCGCGGGCCACGATGCGGACGCCGGTGAGTTCGTCACCTTCGGCGACAACAGCGTTGACCGCGGGGACCAGAAGGAGCTGAGCCACACCGCCGCCCGGAACGATGCCTTCTTCAAGAGCCGCGCGAGTGGCGCTCAGGGCATCCTCGACACGGTGTTTCTTCTCTTTGATCTCGGTCTCGGTCGCGGCGCCGACTTTGACAACCGCAACGCCGCCCGCCAGTTTGGCCAAGCGCTCTTGCAGCTTCTCACGGTCGAAGTCGGAGTCGGTGTTCTCGATCTCGGCTTTGATCTGGTTGATCCGGGCCTTGATCTGAGAGAGCTCGCCGGCACCGTCCACGATGGTGGTGTTGTCTTTGTCGACGACTACTTTGCGGGCGCGGCCCAGTTGGTCGACGGTGGTGTTCTCGAGTTTGAGACCCATCTCGTCGGAGATCATCTCGCCGCCGGTGAGGATGGCGATATCTTCGAGCATGCGCTTGCGGCGATCACCGAAGCCCGGGGCTTTCACAGCGATACCGGTGAAGGTGCCGCGCAGTTTGTTGACGATAAGGGTTGCCAGAGCTTCGCCTTCGACGTCCTCAGCGATGATGAGGAGCGCCTTGCCGGACTGAATGGTCTTCTCGAGAACGGGAAGAAGGTCCTGAACCGAACCGATCTTACGGTTGGCGATGAGGATGTACGGATCCTCGAGAACCGCTTCCATGCGCTCAGGATCGGTGACGAAGTAGGGCGAGTTATAGCCCTTGTCGAACTGCATACCTTCGGTGAACTCCAGATCCATGCCGAAAGTATTGGATTCTTCGACATTGACCACGCCGTCTTTGCCGACCTTCTCGATGGCATCCGCGATCACGTCGCCGATCTCACGGTCGCCGGCGGAAATGGTGGCCACACGAGCGATGTCTTCTTTGCCGGAGATCTCTTGCGACATTTTCTCGATCTCGGTAACGGCCGCGTCGACCGCCTTCTCGATGCCGCGTTTGATAGCCATTGGATTTGCGCCTGCGGCCACGTTCTTGAGGCCTTCGCGCACGATTGCCTGGGCAAGCAGAGTCGCGGTGGTGGTACCGTCACCAGCAATGTCGTTGGTCTTGGTCGCCACTTCGCGGACCAGCTGAGCGCCCTGGTTCTCGAAGACATCTTCGAGTTCGATCTCACGGGCGATAGTCACACCGTCGTTGGTGATGGTGGGGCTGCCGAATTTCTTGTCGAGAACGACGTAGCGGCCCTTGGGGCCGAGCGTGATCTTGACTGCGTCGGCCAACGTGTTCACACCACGCTCGAGGGCGCGACGGGCTTCTTCGCCGTACAAAAGCTGTTTTGCCATAAACCTTGTCTCCTTACAGTTGCGGGAATGAGTCTTCAGGGTCGAGTAGCGACGACCCGGTCTCGTTATCCTTGCGGAAGCACGCCGATGATGTCGGCGAGACGAAGCACCAGGTAGTCATCGCCGTCGAGCTTGAGTTCGGTACCGGCGTACTTCGCGAAGACGACGATGTCGCCCTCTTTGACCGGCATGGGGATGAGATCCCCCTTGTCGGAGTATTTGCCGGGACCGGCTGCCAGGATCTTCCCCTTGGTCGGCTTCTCTTGGGCGGTGTCCGGCAGGACTATTCCGCTCTTGGTCTTCTCCTCTTTCTCAAGGCGCTCGACCAGGACCCTATCCTCGAGTGGCACTAGTTTCATGCACAACCCTCCTGTCTGTTACTTCTTCCGCTTTACTTGTGCCCTGACGGGCAGATGCAACCCGTTTCGTAGAATTGGCACTCTCAAGCACCGAGTGCCAACCGTCGGGTATGTTATTGCCATATTTGGGATTTGTCAAACCCCGGCGACAAGATTCGCGACGGATTCAATCCAAATCCGACACCGACCACTGCCCCAGGGCCAGGGAAGCTGAGGCGTCTACGCTGACATACGCGGGATAACGGAGAATCGGGGCGCTCAGAGCGGCTGCCCCTATCATGGCGGCGTTGTCGGTGCAGTACGCGAGGGGGGGAACGACGACGTGGAAACCCGCCTCTCCCCCCTCGGCCAGCAGACGTCTCCGCAGAAGCGAGTTCGCCGCCACGCCTCCTGCCACGGCGATGCTGCGCGCACCGGCCTCCTTCGCGGCTCGTAATGTCTTATTCACGAGCGCCGACACGATCGCCGCTCGGTACGACGCGGCCACATCCGCCGCCCGCTCTTTGCGCTCGGCCTCGCTGAAGTCCCGCAGCAGGTAGTAAAGTGCGGTCTTGACCCCGGAAAAAGAAAAGTCCAGGCTGGTCGATCTCTTGAGGCCGATGGGAAATGTGAACGCTTCCGGATCTCCCTTTTCGGCGAGTTCATCCAGTTCTCTTCCGCCCGGGTAGCCCAGTCCGAGAAGGCGGGCTCCCTTGTCGAATGCTTCTCCGGCGGCGTCATCGAGGGTCTGCCCGAGAAGTGTGAAGGTGCGCCTGTCATCCACCCGGATGAGAGAGGTGTGTCCCCCGGACGCGACCAGCGTCACCATGGGAAATGGGGCGTCCGCGTCGGCCAACCAAACCGCCGCCAGATGACCGTGCACGTGGTTGACGGGAATGAACGGAAGGCGGCGGCTCCAAGCGATGGCCTTCGCCGTCTGCACGCCCACGAGAAGAGCCCCGATGAGCCCCGGGCCCACCGTCGCCGCCACGACGCCCAAATCTGCTACGTCGCAGTCGGCCTGGCGGAGGGCCTCTCTCACCACAGCCGTCAACCGCTCCACGTGGGCTCGGCTGGCGACTTCCGGAACCACGCCGCCATAGCGTTCATGAATGGCATCCTGCGAATGCACCACATTCGAAAGAACCCGACCATCAGCGGTCAGAACTGCCGCAGAGGAGTCGTCGCAGGAGGTTTCAATGGCCAACAGGGGCCCGACCAGGTTCCTGCCAGGCCGTTTGGCTCCCGGGACACGGCGCATGACCAGGGCGTCCTCCAAGGTGTCGCTGTAGTACTGGCGTCGAATCCCGATCCTTTCGAAACCCCGACCCGAATACAGACTGATCGCCTCTCGATTGCGGGGCCTCACCTCCAGAATCACCGGCATCCAGGCTTCATCGGCCGCGTCCAAGAAGTTGTCGAGCAGTACGCCTCCCAAGCCGCGACCACGCTCCCCAAGAGCTACCGCCAGATTGAGGATGTGCCATTCGAAAGGGTAGGTCCTCCCCAGAAGGTACCCCGCCACCGCGAAGTCGGTCCTGGAGGCCACGACGTGCCAGCTCATGTCCTGTACCAACTCTTCCTGGAGCATGCTCGCCGTCCACGGGTCGCCGAATGACGCCAGTTCTATCGATGCCACCTGAGGCACATCGAGAGGCGACATCTCGCGGATACGCCAAGCCATCACTGTCTACGACTCCGTAGCCTTTGTGGCCCAGGGGTCCCGCATCTTGGTGATGTGAATGTCCGCATCGGGGGAGCGGACGTAGATAGGCCTCACCGATTCGGGAGTTCCAGGTTCGCCGATAGGGCGCCCGGACACCGGTCGGACTCCCGGCGCCGAGGTGGTTGACGCCTCATCAAGCAACCATTCGCCGAGGCGGTCTCCCTCGGGACGCGAGCCGGGCTCCACCAGACGGCCCTGCCCCGAGACGAGATATTCCGCCATAACCTCCCGGGGCTCGAATCGCAGTCCCGCGGCCAGTTCCGGGACCAAGGTCACACTCTCTCCCACGACCATGACCGACACTCCGCAGCCGCTTTCTTGGTTGCCAGCCGCCGCAGCCTCGGCGAGTGCCCGGGCGCTCAACTCCCCTCGGTCGCACACGTCGAACGCCTTCCCGCGGACCCAGCGCGCTTCTTTGTCTCCGGTGGCCGTGTCGCGGCGATAAACCCCATAGAAGACCTGACCCCGGCGTGCGTCCACGACGGGAACGATAAACCCAGCCCGTGGTTCAACCGCCGCAGTCGCAGCCGCCAAAGCCGCCAGCGTGCTCACCCCCACCACCGGGATCGAAAGAGCCAGCGCCAGCGCCCGGGCCGTGGCCACGGTGATGCGTACCCCGGTGAAGGTTCCGGGACCCGCGCCAACGACAACCGCCGACAGACTCTCCGGTTCCGCACTGACCTCGTGCAACGTCTCGTCGACCAGTCGCAGCAGGACCTTGGCTTGGGAGCGACCGTCTCCCCCCTGCCGCCGCGCCCGAACACCCCAGCCACTCAGGATATCCCCGAAGCTCCCGGAACATTCCGGGGACAAGAGGGCCACCGAGCAAGTCCCAGTGGAGCCGTCCAAGCACAGGATCAGGGGACTATGCATCGTCTCTCTCGGCCTGACGCCATCGTGCCGCCACTTCCTCGGAGCAGGCCACGATCTCGAGAGAGCGTTCTTCGAGAGTGCGATGGTCCATGGTCACCGTCCACGCGGCCTCGCCCAACCGGCTGACACCAGCCTGCGGCCACTCGACCAGGGTCACCGCGTCTTCGCGCACATATTCTTCCAGCGCCAAGGCGTCTTCGTCACCAATCTCGTTCAGACGGTAGAGATCCAGGTGCTGAACGATGACGTCACCGGCGTAGATGTTGGCAATGGTGAAGGAAGGGCTCCTAACCGGGTCGGTCACGTCCAAAGCCCGAGAAATGGCGCGAATCAAGGCGGTCTTGCCGGCGCCGAGAGGTCCGTACAGGAGCACGACATCGCCACCGCGAAGCGCTCGGGCAAAGGTGGCTCCCACGTCTTCGAGCCTCCCGAGATCCACAGCTTCCTCATGAAACACGACCTGGCCGCTCGCTACCACAGGGGCAACTGCTCCACGTAATCGGGGGTGGCGGAGAAGCGCTCCGGCGTTGCCTGAGTCGGGGCTTCCGCCGCCGGCGCAGTCGGCTCAGGAGCTTCCTTGGCGGCTTCGCCCATGCGCAACGCCTCGGAACCGCGGTTCAGAAGATGCCTCAGCTTGGAGAAATCCTCTTCCAGAACAACCCGATTGGCCGGCGCATAGAGAGCCGCCGCCGGATGGAAAACCGGGAAGACGATCGTCTCGACTCCTCCGAGTTCGATAGGCTTCGCTTTGCCGTGGACCGCGGTCATGCTCAACTCCGTACCGGTGAGAAGACGAGTTGCGAATCGACCGAGGGTGCAGATGACCCGGGGACGGATGATCGCGATCTGACGCATGAGATGCGGGCTGCAGGCCTTGATTTCGTCTTCGGTGGGATCGCGATTCTCGGGAGGACGACACTTCACCACGTTGGCGATGTAGGTGTCTGCCCTGGTAAGTCCGATCTGCTCCAGGAGAGAGTTCAATAGTTTCCCCGCGGCCCCGACGAAAGGCTCGCCCTGCTTGTCCTCGTGGAAACCCGGCCCTTCGCCGACGAACAGCAACTCGGCCCGCGCGCTGCCGACGCCAAAAACCACCTGGGTGCGACCGTCGCAAAGGCCGCACTCACGGCAGTCGCAAAGGGACTCCTCGAGCGCGCGCAACGCGACGATCGGGTCCGGAGATTCGAACGGAAGGGCAGCATCCATCATGCAGCCCAGAGTAGCAGATGAAACGTTGTCCGGCAGCCCTGGACGTTGCGGAGCCGGAGTGGGGCTGCTATGCTACCCGCGCCGTGCGAGCAACGAGCCCCCAGGGGCGACCGATGGAAACCGGACCGTCTACAGTATTGAGGCGAAGCCGGAAGCCTGGCCCAGGTGCACTCGTGACGGCCCGACATAACCGCCACGTCTGGTATCTGCGCGCAGAACTGGAACGAACAGGCAGGTCTTTCATCGATACGTGTCGACATTCGGAATACCGTTGAATTCCCAGCCTATCCAGGGACCCCCCGGGCTCTCCCTGCGCGGACTTCGCTTCGCAATCGTGGGAGCCGGGAGACTCGGGTCGAGCATGGCTCTGGCCATGACCGCCGGGGGCGCCGAGCTTGTGGGATACGTGTGTCGCACTCCTGCCGGCCGGACACGGGCCCAACAGTGGCTCGAAGCCCCCGCCGCCGCAGACCTTCCCGACCTCGTGGCTTTGCAGCCCGTCCTGTACGTCATTTCGGTACCGGATTCCGCGCTGCCCAAGGTGGCAATGGACCTCGCCGCGCTAATGGGCGCGCACCCCGCCGATGAATCGGCGGAAATCGATCGGGGCGGCTTTCCGATCGTCCTGCACACGAGTGGAGCGAGTTCGGTGGAAACTTTGCGTCTCTGCGCAGAGGCAGGGGCGACGACTTTCGCCTTCCATCCCCTGCAGACCTTCAGCGAGCCGTTCACCGGCTCCACCCGCTTTGCCGGCGCGGCTGTCGCCGTAACCCCGGACACTGAGTTTGCGTCCAAGACCGGACTCGAAACCGGCTTTTCCCTGGCGAAGGCATTGGGTAGTCATCCCTTTCTTCTTCCAGACGACAAGCGGGTCGTCTACCACGCCGCGGCTTGCGTTGCTTCGAACTATCTCGCCACTTTGGAGAGTTGTGCGCAGCGGCTCTTCGTGGAAGCGGGCATGCCCGACGCCGACGCCCTCGCCCTTTTTCTACCTTTGGTGCGTGCCGCGCTGGAAAATCTCGCCAACCAGGGCCCCCTGAACGCTCTCACCGGACCTCTGAGCCGAGGGGACGTGACAACCATAAAGGGTCATCTGGAAGCCCTGTCCCATTCGGCCCCCGATCTGGAGGCCGTCTACCGCTGTATGGGTACGGCCACGCTAGAATTGGTCGGGGCGCGCGGGGACGTGGACGAACCGACCTTGTCAAAGCTCGCCGAACTCCTTGGCTCGGCGGAGGTACGGACTCACTTATGAACGGTAAGCAATCGAACCATCTGGAGGACCCATCCATGTCAGCAGCAACCGCGGTCTCGGGCGAAGTCGTAGTGGTCACCGAGCGCATATGCTTCCAGTCGGCAGGCGGCGCCGACGTCATCAACATCACCGCCGAGGTGCGCAGACTGTCGGAGCAGACCGACCTGCGAGCGGGCACCGTCACAATCTTCGTGCCGGGAGCCACAGGCGCGCTCACCACGCTAGAATTCGAGCCGGGGGTGGTCCAGGATTTCCAGAATCTGTTCGATAGGATCGCACCGCCCATCTACGACGACTACGAGCACAATCGCACCAACGTCGACGGCAACGGTCACGCGCATGTCCGCGCAGGCCTGCTGGGTCCTTCCCTGGTCGTTCCCATCGAGGATGCCGCTCTGCTATTGGGCAGATGGCAGGAGATCTGTTTCGTGTGCTTCGACAACCGCCCTCGAGAGAGAACGGTCATCGTTCAATTTCTCGGCGTCAAATAGGAAGGTCGCTCCAATGAAACCGGTTCTGCAACTGGCCCTCGATTTCGTCGATCTCCCCCGCGCTCTGCAGGTGGCCGAAGAAGCGGTCGCAGGCGGCGCCGACTGGTTGGAGGCCGGCACTCCACTCATCAAGAGCGAAGGTCTGCAGGCCGTGAGAGAGATCAAATCTCGTTGGCCGCATCTCACGGTCGTCGCGGACATGAAGACCATGGACGCCGGCCGAGCCGAGGTCGAGTACGCGGCCAAGGCGGGCGCCCAGGTGGTGGGTGTCCTCGGGGCGGCGTCGGACGCCACCATCCGCGAGTGCATCGAGGCTGCTCAAAACTACGGCGCGGCGATCGTCGTGGACATGGTTCAGGTCGCAGATGTCGTGTCCCGAGCCATCGCGGTGGAAGCCATGGGCGCCAGTTATGTCGGGATTCACATCGCCATCGACGAGCAGATGCAAGGAAAGACCCCGTGGGACACGCTGCGTGAAGTGGCCAAGGCGGTATCCATACCCATCGCGGTGGCAGGCGGCATCAACTCGGAGACGGCTGCGCTGGCCATCGAGGCCGGGGCTTCCATTGTCGTGGTCGGCGGTGCCATCACCAAAGCGGTGGATGCCACCGCGGCCACCAAGGCAGTGAAGCAGGCCATGGAGACTCGTGTAGCGGTGAAGTCCGAATTCTTCGTCCGAGCCACCGGGCCCGACTTACGTGGAATGCTCGCTCGGGTCTCGGCCGCCAATGTCTCCGACGCCCTTCATCGCAGCGGCGACATCCCCGGCCTCCGTCCTATCACCCCAGGATCCAAAATGGTCGGCCCTGCGTTCACGGTGCGGACCTTCCCCGGCGACTGGTGCAAACCTGTTGAAGCCATCGACGAGGCCGAGCCCGGCGACGTGATCGTCATCGACGCCGGCGGCGCAGCCCCGGCGGTCTGGGGCGAACTGGCGACCAACTCCGCCATCCAACGCGGGCTGGCAGGCGTGGTTATCTTCGGTGCGGCTCGCGACAGCGGAGACATCCGAGAACTCGGCTTCCCGCTCTTCTGCAGTCTGGTGACGCCGACTGCGGGCGAACCCAAGGGCTTCGGCGAGACCGGCGTGCCCATCCGCATCTCGGGGGTGAGGATCTCCCCGGGCGACTGGATCATCGGCGACGACGACGGCGTGTGCGTCATTCCCCAGGAGAAAGCTGTGGAGTACACCAACCGAGCCATGGACGTCCTAGAGAAGGAGAACCGTCTCCGGCAGGAAATTCGGGCCGGGAGCACGCTCAGCCAGGTGGCGTATCTTCAGCGGTGGGAGAAGCATTAGGGACCAGCCACCGAGAAGCCCTTGCAGATGGAGGGCTCGTTTCGTTCTTCTACGGCCTGCGATCACATGGCGGCCGGTCGCAATTCCGCATTGTTCGCATCGGCCTCAACCGCGTGCCGGCCGGGCGGCGCCGCGGCCCCTCAGAAGTGCATTTCCAACCTGTACGCGAAGGGTCTCCTCCGGAGTGTCCTCTCATCCCGTCTCCCTAGTGCGGGTTCCGGGACACACCTTTCCCCCTGCTTCTACCATGCCTGTTTCGGGGATAGAATGGTCGCAGCGACCAACGAGCGAGAAGGGAGATCGGTGTGGTCGCCGCCATTGCCGCCAACGCCGGACCCCAGGCGGGCCAATCCGGCGGACGGACGTCACGGTTGCAGCTGGTGTTTGCCTTTCGTCCGCAAACCACACTGAACTCAGGCGTCAACCGACTGTCCATGCATGAAGGAGGTAGAAGCAATGTTGCCAAGACCTGAATGGGAGATCAGAGGCACTTACCACGAGACCTGTGCTTCCGAAGGCCATTGCCCCTACTATTTCGGACGCGACAAGGAGGGAGGCTGCCGATACTTCATGGTCTTCAGAATCACTGAGGGAAAGGTTGGCGATGTCGATCTCGCGGGCATCAACGCTGTCTACATTGGAGATCTCCCCCATTCCACCTATGCGGAAGTGCTGACTAAGGGTTCCGAAGGCGCCGTGTACATCAGCGACAGCGCCAACCCGCGGCAACGCGAGATTCTAGACACGTTGGCAGTGCAGGCGCTTGGCGGGGTACTGATGCAGAGGGTCCTTGGGCTCAAGTATGTGACTATCGATATCACCGAGGAAGAGGGCGCGGTGCAGGTGAGAATGCCTTCCGGCGAGATGAGGATGGAGTTGACGAAGAGCCACGGCGGCCAGCCGGTGCGCATGGAAAATGTCACGCTTCCTTTTCTATCGGATGTCAAGGCCGCGCATTCACCCTTCTGGCATTGGTCGGATTACGATAAGCACTTCGAATATCGTAATCGGTGCGCCACTTGGGCGGATTTCGTGATGACGTCTCCCCCTGACTGATAGGCATAACGGAGCAAGGTTTAGGAAAGCCTTCCCGGCGAGAAAGACCCGAGACAGCACCCTCTATCAAGTCTCTGATTCTCACGGGAGGCCTCGCGTCTCATGTCCTTTTTTGCTTGGTCTGCTCCTCTCTTCAAGTTGGCAGGTCGACGCTGGTCTGACGATGACTTTCGAGCCGTCGCCGGGATGCTGCGACCCTATGCTTCCGGGGGACTACCGATCCTCGATCTCGCGGGTGGCACGGGTCAACTCGGCGCGGGCGTGGCTGCAGTATTGGAGACCCGGGCGGTGATCGCCGACGCGACTCCGCAGATGCTGGTTAGAGTGTCCCCTGACCCCCGCGTGAGCGTCTCCCTGGCCCTGGCGGAATCCCTTCCTTTTTCGGCGGGCTATTTCGACGCCTTGGTTTGCAGTGACGCCTTCCACCACTTTCGCGATCAAGATCGCGCCGTGCACGAGATGGCACGGGTGGTCCGACCGGGAGGAGGCGTGCTGATCCTCGACCTGGAACCCAAAGGACTAGTCCGCGGAGCCGCCCTGATGGAGCGGGCTCTGGGTGAGCCCGCGACGTTCATGTCGATCCCGCAGATCACCGCGTTTATGTCCGATCGCGGCATCTTGGGGTCGGCAACCCGCCACAGATTCAACAGCTACTCCTTTCTCGGAACCGTTTCGTCGACCTAGCTTACACTCACCTCTTTCCAAGCTTCCGGCTCATAGGATAAGGTCGGTGGCACAACGTCGAGCTCTTTTGGGGGAACAATGACCGCCGTCGATCGTGACCTACTGCAGGTTCGCTTGGCCGACGAACGTCGCCGTTTTGTCGACACCCATCCTTCATCGGCGACGCTAGCCGCGAAGGCCAAGGACAACCTGCTCACCGGAGTGCCCATGGCTTGGATGACGCGCTGGGCAGGAAGCTTTCCTGTCTTCATGGACTATGCCGCGGGAGCCCGCGTCACCGACGTCGACGGCAATGAGTACATCGACTTCGCCCTCGGAGACACCGGTGCCATGACCGGCCATGCGCTTCACTTCGTAGCCGAGGCTCTTGCCACGCAGGCGTCACGCGGCATCACCACCATGCTTCCGACCGAAGACGCCATCTGGGTGGCCGGCGAACTGAAGCGCAGGTTTGGGTTACCGTTGTGGCAACTCGCGCTAACGGCCACCGACGCGAACCGATTTGTCCTTCGCATCGCCCGCTACCTCACCGGCCGACCGAAGATCCTGGTCTTCGACTGGTGCTATCACGGCACGGTGGACGAAACCCTCGTAACCATGGGCGCCTCCGGCGAGACAGAACCCCGGGAGTCGAACATCGGCGCACCGTTTGATCCAGCTTGCACCACCAAGGTGATTCAATTCAACGATATAGCAGCGCTGGAAGAGGCACTCGCGCCCAGGGATGTCGCCTGCGTACTCGCGGAACCCGCTCTGACCAATATCGGCATCGTGCTTCCCGACGCCGGCTATCACGAGGCTTTACGCGCCATCACCAGACAAACGGGCACTCTGCTGGCCATTGACGAGACTCACACCATCAGTGCCGGCCCGGGTGGGGCCACCTCCGCCTGGCGCCTCGAGCCCGACCTTCTCACTATCGGAAAACCTATCGCTGGTGGCATTCCCGCGGCGGCCTACGGCATGAGTGCGGATGTGGGTGCGCGGCTGGAAGACTTCTTCAACAGCGAAGGCGTGGACGTGAGCGGCATCGGGGGCACGTTGGCGGGAAACGCGCTCTCCGTAGCCGCTGTGAGAGCAACGTTGAGCAACGCCCTTCGGGAGCGAGACTTCGACATTGCGATTCCGCTGGCCGAACGCTGGACCGCGGGCGTGGCATCGGTGATCCAATGCCAGGGACTACCCTGGACGGTGCAACGGCTTGGTTGCCGGGCCGAGTACTGCTTCTGCGATCCACCCCGTAATGGCGCCCAGGCCGCGGACGCCGTCGATCCACAACTCGAAGCTTGGTTCCATCTCTACATGCTCAACCACGGTGTCCTGCTCACACCATTCCACAACATGGCCCTGATGTCGTCCAGCCACGGGACGGCGGACGTCGACCGGCACACCGAGATCTTTGCCGACGCGGTGGAACAGATCCTCGCCCGATGAATCGTGCCTCGAAGGGCAGCTCCACCCACTGACCGGAGAGGTCCCACCACCTTCATCACCGACGCCGACAGCGCCGACGGTCGCTTCACACCGGAGTCGGCGAGGACGCTAGACCCTCAGCGAAATATTGTCGATGAGCCTCGTGGTTCCAAACCGCACCGCCAGGGCGATCAGACATTCGCCCGCGACAGAGGTGATAGGTCGAAGCTCTTCGGCGTCCACGATAGCGATGTAGTCTACCTCCGCCAACGGCGCGAAGGCCAGCACGTCGCGTATGCAAGCCTCGAGGACAGAGGCATTTCTCTCTCCCCCGCGCACGAGTGTCTCGGCGGCTCGCAGCGCCTGAGCGAGGACCACCGCCTGTCGCCGTTCCTCCGGGCTCAGGTACGCATTCCGGGAACTCAGGGCAAGCCCGTCGGCCTCCCGAACCGTTGCGCAAGGGACGATTTCGGGGCGCATGTTCAGATCGCGGACCATCCGCCGAATGATTGCGAGCTGCTGCGCGTCCTTCTGCCCGAAGTACGCTCGATCCGGTTCGCAGATGTTGAAAAACTTCGCGACCACTGTGCAGACTCCGCGGAAGTGGCCAGGGCGCGCCGCGCCGCACAATCCTTCTCCGAGCCCTTCTACCTCTACCCAGGTGGAGAACCCCTTCGGGTAGATCTCGGCCACGCTCGGATGAAAGATCACGTCTGCACCGGCCTGTGCAGCCAACCCGCGGTCGCGTTCCAGGTCCCGCGGATACCGCTCCAAGTCCTCCCCGGGTCCGAACTGAGTGGGGTTCACAAAGATCCATACGACCACCAGTCCGCATTCCGACCGAGCCCTGCGGATCAACGAAAGGTGGCCCTCGTGGAACGCCCCCATCGTCGGCACCAGGCCTACTACCTTGCCATCCCCCCGCGCTTGCTCCACCACCGTCCTGATGCCGGAGATGGTCGCCACGCAAGAGATACTCGAGGCGCTCGGCTCAATGTCCACGACGGCCCTACGTTGCCGATTCTACGTGATCCATTAGGTCTGCCACGGAGGGGATGCCCGGGCGACCCTGAGCAACCCTGACGGCGCGCCGGATACTGGTCGCCACCGCCTCCGAGGCCGCGGCGCCGATCTGGAAGACGTTGGAGCGCCTGCTGCCCGTGGCCATCACGAAAATGCAGTCGCCGTCCACCGGAGTGTGTACCGGGCAGATGGCACGCGCAAATCCGTCGTGGCTCATCCGTGCAACGATGCCGCATTGCAGCTTGTCCAGTTTCGCGTCGGTCATGACCACGGAAAGCGTAGTGCTCTCCATTGCATTGAAACCCGGCGAGGTGGTCATCTGGGTGAGAAACTGTTGGCTGTTGACGAAGCCGCCCAGGCGGCGAGCGCCCGCCAAAATCCCGCCCTCCTCGTCGAGGACGTCCCCCAGGGCGTTGACCACCGTGAGAGCCGTGACGGTCACTTCCCCGCCCACGGCAACGGAGGCGAGAGCCACTCCACCCTTCATCATTCCGTCGGCCCCGAGAATCTTACCTACGGTGGCTCCCGTGCCGGCCCCGACTGAGCCTTCTTCAACCACACTCACCGCCTGAGCCGCCGCCCGATATGCGTCGTCAGGCCGGGGACAGCCGCTTGCGTCGCCGACCCCGAGGTCGTAGATGACCGCAGCTGCAATCAAAGGCAGGCGTGCGTAAGGAGTGCGGTATCCCAGGCCCTTTTCTCTGAGATAGCAGGTGACTCCGGCCGCCGCACCCATGCCCGGAGCGCTTCCACCCGTCAGCATTACCGCGTGGATCTCACCGACCGAGGCGTAGGGCGACAGCAGCGCGGTCTCCATAGTGCCTGGAGCACCGCCACGAATATCTACGGACGCGGTGGCCCCACCGGGAGCCAGGACCACGGTGCAACCTGTCCCGGCCACCAGGTCGGTGAACTGGCCGACGAGAAGGCCTTCTACAGCAATGGCTGTGGCCACGAGTCTCCCCCGCTCTGTGTTAGCGGGTGTTCTTCCTCATCTGCTCAAGAAATTCCGCGTTCGACTTGGTTTCCTTGAGCTTCCCGATGAGGAGTTCGATGGCGGCGTTGGGGTCGAGAGCGTGCAGGACGGCCCGGAGCTTCCAAACCATCTTCGCTTCCTCCGGTGCCATGAGCAGTTCTTCTTTCCTGGTGCCCGAGTTCTCGATATCAATTGCGGGGAAAATCCTCTTATTCGCCAGTTGACGACTCAAGCGGACTTCCCAGTTGCCCGTGCCCTTGAACTCCTCGAAAATCACCTCGTCCATACGAGACCCGGTGTCCACCAGAGCGGTGGCCAAAATGGTCAGCGAGCCGCCCTCCTCGATGTTGCGCGCCGCCCCGAAGAACTTCTTGGGCGGATAGAGGGCGGTGGAGTCGACACCCCCGGAAAGGATCCGGCCGCTTGCCGGCGCTTGTAGGTTGTAGGCTCGGGCCATCCTCGTGATGGAATCCAGCAGGACCACGACGTCCTTGCCGACTTCCACAAGCCGCTTGACCCGTTCGAGCACCAGTTCGGTCACCTGGACGTGATTCTCTCCCGGCATGTCGAAGGTCGAACTCACGACCTCGCCGTTGACCGTGCGCTCCATATCGGTAACCTCTTCCGGGCGCTCGTCCACGAGCAAGACCAGGAGGTGCACTTCGGGATTATTTTCCGCGATCGAGTTGGCGATGTCCTTCAGAATCGTGGTCTTTCCCGCCTTCGGCGGAGAAACGATGAGACCCCGCTGCCCCTTGCCTATGGGGCACATGATATCCATCACCCGGACAGAGATCTTGTCCGGGGTAGTCTCGAGCCTCAGGCGTTCGTCCGGGAATAACGGCGTGAGCGAGTCGAAGGTGGGCCGGTGGCGGGCCTGCTCCGGGTCGATGCCGTTGACTGACTGGATCTTGAGAAGCGCATGGTACTTCTCGTTGTCGCGAGGCGTGCGCACCTGCCCCGTGATCTCGTCACCGCGCCGAAGCTTGAACCTCCGGATCTGCGACAGGGAGACATAAATGTCAGAATCCGACTGTGTGTAACCCTGCGTGCGCAGGAACCCATAGCCATCGGGCAAGATGTCCAAGAGACCCGTGCGGAACTGCAATCCTCGATCCTGCGCCTGCTCATTGAGGATCTTCATGATGAGATCCTGCTTCGAATACTTTCGGAAATTCTTGATGCCCAGTTCGCCGGCGACCATGTGGAGGTCGGACAATAGCTTGGGCTCCAATTCGGCTATCGCCACCGTTTTGACCTCCGTGGCCGTGTCATGATTTGTTTCTTCGTTCTGATTCACTTTTCGCTCTTCTTTTCCTTGGATGGTCATGTCGTTATCGCTAAAGAGTCCACAGTGCGACAGGCGAAGTAACGCCCGATGCACGATGGATCGTTCTCACCAATTTGATCTTGTGGCACCGCGAACACATGAGAATGGTCTCCGTTCGTGTACCGTCGGAACGCCTCTCCACGCCGCGCAAAAATCTACCCCTCGTGACCGCGGTCCCGACCACGAAGACCCCCTCCCCAGCCATTTCTTTGCTTGTCAGTGTCGCTTCGAGATCATTGATGCCCACAGCCTTGATCGCCTCCACCTGATATCTGGACACAGGCCATAACCGGGCTTGGACTTCCCCCCCAAGGCAGCGCATCGCGGCGGCCGTGATAATGCCCTCCGTCGATCCGCCCACACCGATACAGAGGTCGATACCCGTGTCTTCGACCGCCGCCGCGATGCCCGCGGAGACATCGCCGTCGTCGATGAGCTTCAGACGAGCCCCAGACCCCCTGATCTCAGAGATGATGTCGTCATGCCTGGGCCTGTCGAGTACCGCGACCGTAAGCTCATTCGTCCTCAGGCCGAGGGCCGCGCCTACGGCTTCCACGTTACGGCTGATGGGCGCATCGATGTCGATTGCCCGCGCCGCGCGCCCCCCCACCACGATCTTCTGCATATACATCTCGGGCACGGACATCAGGCTGCCGGTTGGACCCACCGCGAGCATGGACAAGGCACCGTCGAGCCCTCTGGCCAGAGCAGCATGCGCCTCCAACGGCTTGACGGCGAGATCCCAGGTCTCTGAGTCATCGGTCCGCGACCCGGTGGCGTCTCCAACCCTCAGCCCGTCGCTGCTTTCTGCCGAGGCCCGCCCTGCGATGACCCGCGCGGAGAGCGGCATCGAAGCCAGCACGTCCGACATGGCCCGCCTCGCGGCTAATGCCGCGGCCACCCCGTCGCCCCTGCCGATCCACGCAGCGGCTGCAAGGGCTGACGCCTCAGTCACAGGTGCAAATCTATCGCAAATGCAGTCCCGCTCAGTCATCGTCACGGCAGCGCTCCTCGCTCTCTTCTATCAGGTCGTACAGGGCCTCGACCACAGTCCCGACCGCATCGTCGATGCTTACGTTGTCGATCACGAGAGTCCCCTCGGCCTCCGCGCGCTCCAAGATGAACTCCTGGATTAGGCGGATCTCGTCGAATCCTCTCAAGTACCGCGCCAGCATGCGACGACCGGATGTCTCCCGCTCCCGTACCAGAAAGTGACTCCGGTGCAGGTCCGCGTCGGTCACCGCCACTACCATAGGCAGGATGAGCGCATCTTCTGCCGCGCCCCGGCCCCTCGCGGCTGCCAACATACCCGGTACGATGTGGACTCCCTCCACCACCAGGCTGGTTCGCTCCTTGATGGATCGGTCCAGGACCGCCTGCACCCCAACGTTGACCATCTCCACTTGTTCCATGAAGCCCACCACGTGCGAGTTGAGACCCGAGCCCTCCAGCGGGATCCTGACCGCCCGATCGGAATCGTACGACGAGTAGTGGATGGACGGCATCAGGCTCTCGGAGAAGAATGCCCGCATGACCTCCCGGATGGAATCGGTCGATATGATCCGCACCAGTCCGAGACGGTCGGCAATCTGGGCGGCCATCGTGCTCTTTCCCACTCCTGTCGCACCGCCTATCAGCATGATGACCGGCCTGTCCTCGCGCCCCAAGCGGTTCCACTTCCGGTAGCGTTCAACGTACATCCTGCCGGCGCTAGCCTCCAGAACCTCCTCCACGAGCTCGCGAAGACGTTCCACGCTGACCTCGCGATCCGCCCCTTGGAGAATCTCCCACTCAACGCTCATGGCCACCGCATACGCCTGTTCCGGCGGCAGACCGGTCGCGGTGAGAGTCGTCGCCAGCAATCCTTTCGAGAAGGGGACCGCGTGTCCCTCACTCACGAGGCGGATGAGCTGATGCCTTCCGACCGCCTCAGACGTCCCTTCGCTGTGTCCGGCAGGCACCATGGTCATTTATGCCTGCGCCTCGAATCGTTCAACGGCCCTTCGGTAGAGATCAACGGTCAGGGAAGCCAACGCTCCCTCGCTTGCCGACATTACTTCAACCGGTCGATTGTCGACAAAGACCACGTCGAGGCCGCGGGCATCGGCCGCCTCGGCCACCACATCGATAGCGGCAGCCTTGATCTCCGTCAAAACGGTATCCACACGCTTCATCTCCGGACGAGCCAGATCCCGCTCGAGCGCCGCGCGGTCGGAGAGGTTCGCCGAATAGCATTCCACCCGGCACTCAAAGTGCTCCTCCAGATACCTCCGAAGCATCTCTTCCTGGACGACAGGCGCCGTTGTAAAAAACGCCACCCTCCTGCCTTTCACGGGCTCGGTCGGTAGTGGCCTGAACACTGTGGGCACGATAATCAAGTCCGGTTTAACCTCTCTCGCGGCATCCATAACGGCCTGCACTTTTTCTCGCGACGCCAAAGGTTCTTCAGCCATCGTGACAACCATGGCGTCGCTCGTGAGCAGCCTGTAGGCCCCCAAATATCCAGCTACATAATCCGTGCGCTGCTGAGCGGCACAGACAGCCAGGCGTGTATCCGTTCCGATCGGGGGCACGGAAGCCCCGCTTCCTTCGAGTATCACGAACCCAGGATGGAGTGAGTTCGCGACCGCGATGCCCTCGGGCACATTGGAGGAGAACGGCTCTCCGGCCATGCCGCCCCCGCAGCGTCGGCATCCCACCGTCATCACTCGACTCAACACCGCGTCCTCGTAACAATCCGAAGCGGCATGTCGCCCCTGACGGCTCCATGCCACCAGGTCTTCGGCCGTAAGCCCGATGTGGGCCCCGTCGACGACTTCCGGTCGAGTAGGTCCTCCGCGCCCCATGGCCACCACCACGAGTCCAGGCAGGCCTTTCTCCTCGAGTACCACAAGCTTGAGAGTCCGGGCTACGAACCCACTGATAGCCGTCTTCCCCACTCGCTTACCCGTCCCGATGATGGAAAGCGACGGACTGGAGCACGCGCGATCGGTGCTTGCGGGGTTGAAGTGAAAATCCGAGCCTACGTAGGTGACTCTTTCCGCCAGACATCGGCTGATGAGCCGGAAGCGCTCCTCGTATCCTAGCACTGGCTCATCACTTAGGTCAACGACCACCTCCGGCCGGAATGCCTCGATCAACCGAAGAAGTCCCCTGTCACAGTCCTCGTCGAACAAGACGGGAAGTCCATACACCCTTTCAGCAGAGTTCTCCATTCCAGCCGCTTTGATCTTCTCAGTGCCCCCTAGAAACAACGCGCCCCGAAACTCGAACCTGTCGGCCGCTTCGGTCAGCGCCTCGACGACGACCGGCGGATAGTGCTCCCCATCGATCAGGGCTACAGCCGGCCGGGGTTTCATCCGGGGGGAGCTTCCTCGATGCAGTTCCGCTTGATGTAAGAGCTGGAGTGGGCATCGAACTCCACGATGACCTCCCCGCCGTGGAACGGGTATTGCCTGGTAACGGTTACCCGGTCACCGTCAATGCGGATGAGGTTGTAGCACGGCTTGGTATCTCCGCGCAGCCGGAGAGTGGCGACCGTCCCCGTATTTACCACCCACATGTTTTCGAGCCTCCACGCGTAAGGAACGTGTTTGTGTCCCGAGAGCACCAGTTCGACTCCGCACTCCACAAGTACCTCCAGCACGTCTCCCGCGTCGTTGACGATGTTCCGCTCCCTTCCCGTACCCGGAATGGGCAAGAGGTGGTGGTGCAGGGCGAATATCTTGAAGTCCGTGGGCTGCTGCAAAAAGGAATCCCGGATCCACGGATAGCGGTGCCTGCCGATACGTCCATAGTCGAGGTCGGGTTCGGTGGAATCGACACCGACCACCGTCACCGCTTTTTTGCGGATGACCGTCTCACGGGTGGCGAAAAGACGCTCAAAATGCGCGTAACCGACGTTACGACTATCGT
Source organism: uncultured Actinomycetes bacterium (assembly GCA_963775295.1). Classification (GTDB taxonomy): domain Bacteria; phylum Actinomycetota; class Thermoleophilia; order RBG-16-64-13; family RBG-16-64-13; genus JAMDEO01. The sequence continues at coordinate 2,271,718 of CAVZIK010000006.1, read as the reverse complement.
GGTTGCCGGGAACGACGAGCACGTCCCGACACGAAAGCCGATCGATGTACTCGCGGGCTTCCCTGAACTCCTGGCGATAGCCCATGTTGGTGAGATCGCCCGTGACGATCACGATATCGGGTTCGATATCGTTCACCTCGACCAGGGCTCGGTCCAGAAGATTGGGAACGAAGTATTGCGACCCCGTGTGCAGGTCGGAGAGGTGCGCAATCACGCAGGAACGGGTTTGACTCTCCATCTCGACTCCCTCCATAGGGATACGCACGACGCGCCGAGCCCAGCCGCCCGGACACGCAGCCCGACGCGGACTACTCCGCGGTCGCGATCATTTCTTCGACGGCGGCCAAATCGGCCGGACAGTGAAGGATCGGCCGCGACTGATCGATAGCCGTCTGCGGATCCTTGAGGCCGTGACCGGTGAGGACCGCCACCAGGGTGTCGCCTTTGGGCAGACCTGTAGCACCGTACTTTAGAAGCCCGGCCACGCTGGCCGCAGAGGCCGGTTCGCAGAACACCCCCTCCTTCTGAGCGAGCAGGCGTTGCGCCGCGAGAATTTCCTCGTCGGTGACGTCCCGTATTATCCCGCCGGAATCCCGGGCGGCGGCGAGAGCTTCCTCGGCCCGAGCCGGGTTGCCGATGCGGATGGCCGTAGCGACGGTCTCGGGCTTCTCGACAATTTCTCCGCGCACGAGAGGATTCGCCCCCGCCGCTTGGAAGCCCCACATGATCGGCAGTCTCTCGGCCGGACCGTCATCCTTGTACTCGCGGAAGCCCTTCCAGTAAGAGGTGATGTTACCGGCATTGCCCACGGGGATAGAGAGCATAGCCGGGGCGTCGCCCAGCCTATCGACGATCTCGAATGCCGCGGTCTTCTGCCCTTCGATGCGGTAAGGGTTGAGCGAGTTCACCAGCGTGATGGGCTGTCGGGAGGAGATCTCCTTGACGAACTCGAGCGCCTTGTCGAAGTTACCCTCGATAGCGATTGCCACGGCCCCGTGCATGAGAGCTTGGGACAGCTTGCCCATCGCAATCTTGCCTTCAGGGATGAGCACGACACAGCGCATGCCCGCCCGAGCGGCGTAGGCCGCCGCGGAAGCCGACGTATTGCCCGTTGACGCACAGATCACCGCATTGGCCCCGTCTTCGATAGCCTTGGTGATTGCCATGGTCATGCCCCGATCCTTGAAGGAACCGGTAGGATTCGCCGCCTCATACTTGAGAAAGACCCGGCAACCAAGTTCCTCACTGAGCCATTTGGCCGGGATGAGCGGCGTACCGCCTTCTCCCAAAGTGGCCGGAACGGTCCCGGGCAATACGGGCAAACGGTCGCGATACCGGTCGATCACTCCGAAAGGTTGATCTCTTTGATCGGTCATCTACAGCACCCTGAGGGTCATGGGCTTGTTCTTGCAGCAGGACAGGACGCTTGCTTCTTCGATTGCAGCAAAGAAGCCCCGCTCTTTCGTGGGGTGGGTGATGAGCACCAGTTCGGCCTCCGCCCCCCTCCCTCTCTGGATCATACTCGCTATGGACACCCCGTGCTCCCCAAAGACCGCCGCGATGCGGGCCAGGACCCCCGAGACGTCCTCCACGTTCATCTTGATGAAGAAGGCCGACTCTACCTCGTCGGCCGGGAAGAACGGCAGGCTGCGATAGCACGAGCAACTCTGCAGGAAGCCAACGTCCTTGGTGTTGGCGATGGAGACGATATCGCTCACCACGGCGGTCGCGGTGGGCATACCGCCCGCGCCCGGACCCATCAGCATGATCTCGCCGATGGCGTCTCCCTGCAGAAAGACCGCGTTGTTGGCGCCTTTGATGGACGACAGCGGGTGATCCAATGGAAGCAGCGCCGGGAAAACGCGTACGCTCACCTTGCCGTCGATCAGGCGGGCCGCCCCGATGAGCTTGACCACGAATCCGAGGTTCTTGGCGTAGCGCACATCGTCGAGGGTGATGTTCTGAATACCCTCCATGGCCACGTCGGAAAGGGTCACACGCGAGTGGAAGGCGATAGAGCCCAGTATCGCCATCTTGGCCGCTGCGTCTCCCCCACCTACGTCTGCCGTGGGATCCGCCTCCGCATAGCCAAGTTGTTGCGCCTGCGCAAGGATATCCGCGTAGTCGCCCTCGTCGTTGTACATCCGAGTGAGGATGTAGTTGGTGGTGCCGTTCACGATGCCGTACACCGTGTGCAGTTCGGCGGCGATCATGCTCTCGCGCATCACTTTGATGATGGGGATCGCCCCGGCCACGGAAGCTTCGAAACGCAAATGGCGGCTTTCGTCGCGCGCCAGGGTGAAGAGGGCCTCGCCGCGGGCCGCCAGAAGCTGCTTGTTGGCCGTGACCACGTTCTTGCCCTTCCGCATGGCCAAATCGAGGAAGGTGTAGGCAGCGCCCGTCCCGCCGATGAGTTCGACGACGATGTCTATCTGCGGATCGTCGGCAATGTCGGCGAACTCGGATGTGAACAATCCCTGGGGAGCATCGGCCGGCGCTTTGTTCTGGTCTATCTCGAGCACTTTCTCGACCCGAAGGTCCACCCCGGTACCCTGGAGAATCTGATCATGCTCCTTTTGAATGAGGCGGTAGACGCTGGACCCGATGGTACCGAAGCCCAGCAACCCCACGCGCACGACCCTATCCTGGCTCATGCGTCCCCCTAGTCTCGTAATGAACGGTGTTTGGCTACCAGATCACCATACGTCTCGCGCTCGATGATGACCCTCGTCCTGCCGTTGTTGATCATGATGACCGCCGGCCGCGGAGTGCCGTTGTAATTGGACGCCATAGCATAGCAGTAGGCCCCGGTGCCCGGCATGACGAGAATATCTCCCGCCGCCGGACTCGCGATGACCGTATGCTTTATGAGGATATCTCCACTCTCGCAATGTTTACCGGCCACGGTGACCTCGGTCGTCAGCGGTTCATCCGCCTTGTTGGCCAGCATCGCCTCGTACTGGGCGTCGTACAACATCGGGCGGATGTTATCGCTCATGCCGCCGTCGACGTCGACGTACGTGCGAACCCCGGGAATCTTCTTGATAGTCCCCACGGTGTAGGCGGTGACTCCGGCCTTGCCCACGATGGAGCGGCCCGGTTCGATGAGCACGCGCGGCATGGGCAGACCGAGGACCGTCATCTCCTCGCGGATACCTTCGACCTTAACCGCCGCATATTCGCCGATGGACGCCGGTGTGTCCTCCTCCGTGTAGCGAATGCCCAGGCCGCCGCCCACGTTCAGGTACCGGCACTCGAAGCCGAAGGTCGTGTTCGCCTGGCCGATGAGTTGCACCAAGATCTGAATGGCCTTTCGGAAACCCTCCAGCTCGAAGATCTGGCTTCCGATGTGGGCGTGAAGGCCCACCAGATCCAGGTGCTCGGCCGCGAGCGCCCGCCTTATCGCCTCCATGGCCACCCCGCCACTCAGTCCGAAGCCAAACTTGGAGTCCACCTGCCCGGTCTGGATGTAGGAATGAGTGTGGGCCTCGATGCCTGGGGTGATCCGCAACAGGATGCGCTGAGTCTGTCCGCGAACGCCGACCAGCTCGTCCAGCAGCGCAAGCTCCTGAAAACTGTCCACCACCACGAAGCCGACGCCGCCGTCCAAGGCGAATTCGAGCTCCGATCTGGTCTTGTTGTTGCCGTGAAAGAAGATCTTCTCGGCAGGAAATCCCGCGACCTTAGCAACGTGATACTCGCCCCCCGACGAAACGTCGATAGAAAGGCCTTCCTCCAAGACTAACTCGTTCACCGCCACCGAGGAGAACGCCTTGCTGGCGTATATGACCTCGAAATCATCAGTGTGCTGCGAAAAGGCCTGCATATATCTGCGGCATTGATCGCGCACGGACCCTTCGTGATACATGACGAGGGGGGTGCCGAGTTGCGCGGCCAGATCCACGACGTCGCAACCATCTATCTCAAGATGGCCGGCAACATTGTGCGAAGTGGCTATGGGATAGACAAGCGTGTGGGTCAACGGAGCCTCCAAAACCAGGACCAGCGGTACGTTACCACACAAGCCAAGCTGGTAGAATGAATATCCAGGATGATTGAAGAAACCCGTAGTTTCTCCTACTTCCGGGGTACTAAGGAACCAACCTTCGTCACCCGGACAGAGCTCGAAGCCGCCAAGCTGTTCGACTACTATCGGATCGCCTGGGACTATGAGCCCCGGACATTCATCTTGGAGCAAGATGATCAGGGAAACATTACCGAAGCCTTCACCCCCGACTTCTACCTTCCCGACCTCGATCTCTTCATCGAGGTAACCGAGATGAAGCAGTCGCTCGTGACCGTGAAGAACCGCAAAGTGCGCAAGCTCCGCGAGAAATATCCGGACGTTCGCGTCAAGCTGCTTTATCGTAAGGACTTCGTGCGGCTCGCTCAAAAATACGGGTTGTGAACATGGGCTCAAACAACACGCCCACACCGGGGACTACCGCCTGCGGCCCCCGTGCCGGCAATGCTCGTACGGGAGAGACGTTTCTCGACACTCCCACCATCTCCGCTCGGGTGAGCGAACTCGGAGCCGAAATCAGCCGAGATTATCAAGGTAGAGAACTCCTGCTCGTCTCCATACTCAAGGGTGGCGTGGTCTTCATGGCCGACCTAGCCCGTTCTGTCGACCTCTTGGTCGAGATGGACTTCTTGGCAATAAGTTCGTATCTGCAAGAGCACAAGGAGGCGGGCAAGAAAGCCATCCGCTTCCTCAAGGACCTCGAGCAACCCATCAAGGACAAAGACGTCCTGGTAGTGCAAGACATCGTCGACACCGGGCTCACGCTTCACTACATCCTGCGGTCGCTCGGTCTTCGGCGTCCCCACTCGCTCGAGGTGTGTACGCTCTTGGACCGTCCCCAGCAGCGTCTCGTAGACATCGACGTCCGCTATGTCGGTTTCACCGTGTCCGACGACTTCGTTGTGGGCTACGGCTTCGATCACCGCCAGGCTTTCCGGAATCTCCCGTACCTGGCATTTCTCCAGATTGAGCCCGGCCAGCCTACCCTCTTCTGACAGCGTGCTGATTCAGGACATACATCTGCTCTCCGCTTCTCGGCCCGATGCGGCCCCCGGCATTGAGTTGGCCGCTACCCTCTTCCTTCCCGACGAAGCTGTTCCAGGCGCCAACATGCCTGCCCTCGTCGTCGGGCATGGAGCGGGAAGCCGCAGGTCCCGGCACGACGAGTTCTGCCGAGAGGCCTGCTCCGAAGGTTTTGTGGTCCTTGCGCTCGACTTCCGCGGTCACGGCGACAGCGAGGGTTTCGCGGACGGACCTCTGGAATTGGATCTCTTCGCGGCTGCCGGGTTCTTGAGGGCCCATCCCTCTGTGGACGCCGACAAGGTGTGCTACCGCGGCTCAAGCATGGGTGGCTTCTATGGCCTCAAAGCCGCACCCGAAGCCCATTTCGCTGCCATGGCGCTTCTTTGCCCTGCGACCGAATCGGTGATACTCCACGCGCTCGACGAGCAAGAGGCGATACGGGATACCGAGGCCCGAGATGGGGCAAGCCCACCGCCCTCCTCGACGGGGCAGAGATTCCCCTCGCCGAGCGACGAGCCTCCACGCTGGGACGTTCCCAGTCTGCGGGCGTACTTCCAGCAGCAGCAGTGCTTGCTACTGGCGCGCTCCGTGGAATGTCCGGTGTTGCTGATCCACGCACGCGCCGACGAGGTGGTGCCCTTCACGCACACCCTGCTTCTTGCTCAAAGCCTTGCCGTCGACACCACTCTGCTGGCGCTCGCGGAAGGGACCCACACAACTGCTCAGCACGATCCCGAAATACACCGCTGCACGGTCGGCTGGCTCCGGGAACGGCTCACTTCATGCAGCGGACGTACTTAAGAAAGATCTCGAAAGCCTTCTCCATTGCCAGAGGATCGATCTCCATCGATATCTCCTCCTGCAGGCATTCCTTCATGTGATGACTGATGAGGTTGACCCCCACCCCGTCCAGCGCGGAACGAACGGCCGCCAACTGAGTCAGGATCTGTTCACAGTCCTTCCCATCCTCCACCATCCGGTGAAGACCACGCACTTGGCCCTCAATGCGCGCGAGGCGGTTGATTATTCGAGCGGTGCTCTCGCCGGTAAGCCTTGAGACATCCGCCGCGCCAGTATCCATGATCCCCTCCTCGTTGATCCTGTGCCCTAGGCTGATCGTACCCTCGGGGGTACGGCGACGCAAGGTAAGAACACTGCTGTGCGCCCTGGAAACGCCGAAACAGGCGGTTTGCATCCTGACGAGAGAATAGATGGAGCGGAGTACGGGGTTCGAACCCGCGACATTCAGCTTGGGAAGCTGACGCTCTACCAACTGAGCTAACTCCGCTCGGGCCCAATCGGACCGGAAGTGCTGCGATTTTAGCACAGCCTCCACTGCCCGCCGCTAAACCCCCGAAACAGCCATTTTCCTTCCGGCGTGACCTATACGCCGGCAGCGGATTTGCGCGTCCGCCCGCGACGTGTGCATCGTGCGCCATTTTCGAAGATCAGTCAGCCCGCCGGGCTATTGACTCGCGCTTGCAGCCGAGTACAATGACTACAGAGTCCCGAGAGTTCAGACGCAGCATCTGAGGAGCTTACAAGGGGACCCGCAGAGGAAACGCGGAGGTAAATGACCGCGAAGTACAGCGAAGCGGGGACGAAGTGAGAGCCGTTGAAAGGTGAAAAGCGAGTGCACTCGGGGCTCGCTTTCTTTCCGGTCAGTGCTGGCAGCCGGGGCAATAGACAGTCCCCCGCCCTGCGACTACCACGCGGACGAGTGTCTGCCCGCAACGAGAACATGTCTGACCCTGCCGGCCGTAGGCCTGCAAATACGCCTGGAAGCTCCCCGGCCGCCCTTCGATGTCCACGAAATCGGCGAGGGTGCAGCCGAGTCGACGCACTCCTTCTTCCAGACGCTCACGGATCTCGCCTGCTAGGCGCTCGACTTCCTTTACTCTAAGACTTCCGCCTTGACGGAGAGGAGCGATCTGCGCCCACCAAAGCGTCTCGTCGGCGTAGATGTTCCCGATGCCGGCCAGATTGCGCTGGTCGAGAAGAAAGGCCTTGATGGGAGCCTTCCTTCCCCGGAGCCTCTCTTCGAGGTATTTCGCGTTCCAATCGCCGAGCCAGGCGTCTGGGCCGAGATGACGCAGGCGAGGTGCCGGACCTCCGGCAGTGAGGTGCACGCGGCCGAATTTACGCATGTCGCGAAACTCGAAGCGGGTGAGCGGGCCGTCCGGACTCCCAAGAACGAACACAAACCGCGTATGAGGCTGCGATTGCAGGGCCTCTCCCGCGTGCGAGGTCACCAGGATCTGTCCGGTCATGCCCAGATGGAGCGTCAGATATCGTTCGCCCTCGCCGTCCAGCTTCAAGATGAGGAACTTGCCTAAGCGGCCGACCTCCTGGATCGTTCTCCCCGGGAGTTCGGCCCGCAGATCGTTCGGGGAGCTATCCCGCATCATGGCCGGCTCCACAGCTTCGACCGCCACAAAACGCAGACCGATAACGGCCCGAGCCAGCTGCCGTCTTACGGTCTCGACTTCGGGTAGCTCAGGGATCTCTGCCTCCCGTTCTACATGCTCTCGGGAGAACCGACGCCGAGAAGGTCCAGACAACGCGATATCACCCGCTTGCTAACCAGGCATAGAGCCAGCCGAGAAGAAGCCACGGTGGCTTCCTCCCCGATGACCCGGCAATGCTTGTAAAAAACGTGAAAGTCTCCCGCCAGATCCTGGGCATACGCGGCAATGCGATGGGGAGCGCGCCTCTCGGCGGCGTCCTGAATCGCCGCCGAAAAGCCTTCGAGCCGCTTGATGAGATCGCGCTCGTACGTGGTGGCTAGAACATTCTCCGCCTCATCGACGGCCGCCACTAGCTCGCTGGGCGCGTTGCGAAGAATACTTGCGATGCGGGCATGCGCGTACTGCACGTAGTAGACCGGGTTTTCCTGCGACTGCTGACGGGCCAGGCCGATGTCGAGATCCAAGGTCTGATCCTGAGACCTCATCACGAGGAAGAAGCGAGCCGCGTCCACCCCGACTGCGTCTATCAGTTCCTGCAGCGTGACCATCTCGCCGCGCCTTGTGGACATCTGCCGCAGCTCACCTTCTTCGAGAAGGTTGACCAGTTGCCCGATGATCACCTCGAGGACCCCGGGTTTGCCGGCAAGAATCTCCACGGCCGCCTTCATGCGCGGCACATAGCCGTGGTGGTCTGCACCCCAGATGTTGATCAGGTGCTCGAAGCCACGCTCCAGTTTGTTCTCGTGATAGGCGATATCAGCGGCAAAATAGGTGGGCTGTTCGTTGCTGCGAACGAGCACCCTGTCTTTGTCATCTCCCCGAGTGGTGGTGCGCAGCCACACGGCCTCGCCTTCTCGATAAGCCTCGCCCGCAGCGAGCAGCTGTTCGATGACCCGTTCGAGCCGCCCACCTTGATGCAGCGTGGTTTCGCTGAACCAGCACTCGAACTCCACGCCGAACGCGCGCAACTCGGTCTTCATCGCCTCGAGCATGAGATCGCAACCCCGAGTGCGGAAGAAGGCCACGGCTTCGGCCACAGGCGCCTCTGCCGGCCAGTCGGTTTCTGGGGTCTCAGTCTCTTCGAACTCGTCCTCGCCGGCGGACTCTTCGGGTCGCACGACGGCAGGTCCGGCCTCCGCAGCCCGGGCATCGGCCACCGACCTCAGGGTTTCCACCCACCGATCGCCGACCTCCACACGAACCGTCGCCGCGACATCGTTCACGTACTCGCCCTGGTAGCCATCGGCCGGGACGGCAAGGGCGACCCCGAACGACTGCGCATACCGGGCGGCTACGCTCTTACCGAAACGGTCCATTTGCCGACCGAAGTCGTTGATATAGAATTCGGCCGCGACGTTGACCCCGCTGAAGGCGAGCAGACGCCGCAACGCGTCGCCGTAGGCCGCGTACCGCCCGTGGCCTACGTGCAGCGGACCGTTGGGATTCACGCTGACAAACTCAAGGTTCACTCGCGGATGCGGCCTTGTCTCGCGCCCCCCTATCGCCTCACCCTCCGCCAGCAGACGCGCCATCACTCGGGAGTAGGCTGCAGGACTCAGCGTGAAGTTGAGGAAACCAGGACCGGCGATGTCGATCTTCTCCACGAGCACAGACAGCTCGGCATCTCGAAGCAGTCGTTCTCGGAACTGCTCCGCCAGAGCCCGGGGTGGCTTCTTGACCGTTCTTGCCAACTGCATGCAAAGGGGAGTGGCGTAATCGCCGTGCGACGCCTCGACCGGCCGTTCCAGCGGACAAGCCGGTGCCTCAGGCCACCCTTCCTCTTGGGCCCACTCTTCCACGACTTTGCGCACACGCTCTGCTAGCACCGGTCTCAGCTCTCCTTATCCACTGTCGCGAGAGGAAGCTCCCACGAGCTCCTCCAGCTTGGTTATCTCCATCGGAGTCCCGATGGCAATGATCATGTCCCCTGGTTGAAGGCGAAGTTCCGGCGACGGGTTCGTGTCGAACGCTCCCGTGCTGGCGTGCCGCACCGCCAGGATGGTAGCCCCGGTTCGTTTGCGCACCGCAAGGTCCGCTATCGATTGTCCGATAGAGCAACAACGTGATGTGAGCTCGAACTCCTCCACCCTGAACTCCAGCTCACCCCCGCCTGTGACGATCTCGAGATAGTCGCTCACGAGCGGCTTGAGGATGAGCGTGGCCATCCTTTTGCCACCGATACCGTACGGCGTCACCACATGGTCGGCGCCGGCACGCTCCAGCTTGTTCACAGTGTCCTCCGAGCTGGCTCGCGCAACGATGAGAAGCGAGGGGTTAAGCACCCTGGCCGACAGGGTGACAAAGATGTTGCCGGCATCAGAACCGACGGCGGCGATGAGCCCTTTGGCCTGCGTCACACCCGCTATCTCCAGCACCTCGTCCGACGAGGCATCACCCGAGACCGCCAAGAACCCCGCCTCGGCCGCCCGGTCCAGGCTAGCCTGATCGTTGTCGATGACCACGAAGCGAGCCCCATGGGCGACGAAATGGCGCGCAACGGCCTCACCGACCCGGCCGTAACCGCAGATGATGTTGTGTCCGCTCAGTTTCTCCACCTGTCTTCTCACCGCCCCTCTCCGAAACACGCCAGTGAGTTGCCCGCTGATCACAAACTCCACCATCGCCCCGATGCCGTAAAGGATCGTGCCCACGCCTCCAAGGATCAGGACGATCGTAAAGACCGACCCGGCCGCGGACAGCGGATGAACCTCACTGAAACCAACCGTGAAGATAGTCGTGATCGTCATGAACAGCGAATCGAGGACGCCCCATCCCTCGATTAGCATAAAGCCGACCGTGCCGATGATCACCACGGCGACGATCGCGGCCAAGACCACCAGGCCTGTCCTAAGCTCCTTTCGCATCACTCCCCCGCCGGGCTCCTCGGGACCACACTCGGAGACCGCCTAGTGGTGGTATGGTTCGCCCCGCTCTATTCGCACAGCGCGATAGATCTGCTCCAATACGATGCAGCGAGCCATCTGATGGGGAAACGTCATCGCCGACAGCGACCACCGTGCCTGAGCACCCGCTAGAACCCGCTCGTCAAGCCCCACGGCGCCTCCCAGTATAAACTGGAAGTGACTCCGGCCGTGCAGTTTCTTTTCGGCCATGAAGTCGCTCCATCCGCTAGACGAGTATTGGGTGCCCTGACTGTCCAGGGCGACCGCAAGGGCCCCCGGGCGCAACAAGGCGCTTATTGCCGCCCCCTCTCGGGCCCGCACCTGTTCCTCGCCCATGGAGAGAGGGGATTCGGGGACCTCGAAGACCTCCAGCGACGCGTAAGGGCGGAGAAGGCCTTCATAATGCTTCCAAACCGCTGCGTACTCCCGACTGAGACGACCGACACAGATGAAGGTGAGGCGCATCCCTATCTGCACTTTTCCTCAGGCCGCGGACAGCGCCATTCGCCTCTCATAGAAAGTCCAGGTCGCCTTCGTCGCCTTCTTCCAACACCGACCGACCGCCTTTGCGCCCACTCCGAAACAGCGGGTCCTTCAGGACGCTCGGCATGTTCCTCCAAAGGCAGACATCGGGCTTTAGGTATCGTTGTTTCACAGCGGGCGAGCATTCGATGGTGCAGGTGACGCACAGCTCCTCTTCGACGGCCACCTTCTCCCGCCTGGGCCTCTCCCCTTCGTCCACCCGTCGGTAGGCCTCGAGCAAGAGATTCTCCACGTCGAGCGACGGGACGACCGGAAAACGGACGGGCTTCACCGGGACCGAAAGGCGAAATGTTCCCGTGCTCCAGTACATCAACTGCATGACTTGATCCGCCGTATGCCGGTTCACGATCTCGATGAGAGCCTCACGATCGCTTCCGGCCAACCCGAGAAGAATGGAAACCACCGGGTGTTCGTTGTCCTCTTGGGCCGATTCCATCCAGCATTGTTTGACCTTCTTGGCCGTGAGAAAGCCGGACGCCACCAGTCGTGCCCCCAGAGCCTCGTCTGACATAGGCATAGTGATCGCCTCGATGCGCCCGCTGGAGAGATATATGCAGCCGTGCTCCTCAAAATCCTGGATCTCGAGAATACCCGTCCGGCGCTGGGCGGATAAAAACTGAAGCACGCTGAACAGCGGAAATTCACGGATGCTTCCCCAAAGAATCATGCCTCTGATTCTAGCGCAAACGCATCGAGACTGGTCGGTGACACCTCCAGGTCTGGACAAACGGAGCCCACAACGGTAGAGTCGGCGCCGTTCAGCATTTTTCGTCGGGAGGTCTATGTATATGAATGGGAAAAGCGAGGAAGTTCTCGCCACGGTGAAGGATGTCACGGGGAACCCCGCGCCACTTGGGCTCTTGGGCTTCGGTATGACTACAGTCCTTCTTAACATCCACAACACGGGCTATTACTCACTTGGCGCCATGATTCTTGCTATGGGCGTGTTCTATGGCGGTATCGCTCAGATCATCGCTGGTGTGATGGAGTGGAAGAAGGGCAATACCTTCGGCACGGTCGCATTCGCCTCGTATGGTTTCTTTTGGCTTACTCTCGTAGCCCTACTTCTTGGTCCCGCGGCTGGAATCGGCGCAGCAACCTCAGACGGCCTCATGGGCTGGTACTTCTTCTTCTGGGGGCTGTTCACCCTCGCCATGTTTATCGGGACGTTGCGGATCAACCGCTCCTTGCAGGTCGTCTTTGGGACCCTGGTCATCCTCTTCTGGCTCCTCGCCATCCGTGACTGGACGGGCAGCACCGTCGTCGGCAAGATTGCCGGCTGGGAAGGGATCGTCTGTGGACTCTCCGCCATCTATGGCGCCTTCGCTCAGATTCTCAACGAGGTCTATGGCAAGGTCATCCTGTCCCTGGGCCCGGTCAAGAAGTAACCGATCGCTCATCAGAGCGAACCGACTGGGGCCCGGCGCCTTGTGCGCCGGGCCCCTTCATCTACAGATAAGGTCTTGCCAGTGACTCCCACCGTCCAGCACCATCTTCTCGCGCTCGCTGAAGGCAATCATCGCTTCGCTTCGGGGGCGACACGGCAAGCAGACGTGACTCCCGCCACCCGCAGACGTCTGGCCTGTAGGCAGGAAGCGATCGCGGCGGTGCTGGCTTCTTCCGACTCAAGGATCGTTCCGGAGTTGATCTTCGACCAGGGCCTCGGCCGTCTCTTTGTGGTGAGGATTGCGGGCGCCTCGATGGATGAGACCGTCATCCGCAGCCTGGAGTACGCTGTCTATTACATGGAATTACCTCTCATACTGGTCATGGGCCAGAGCGATTGTGAAACCCACAGGGGCACCTGCGACAGCGAGGCCGAAGGCTCAGCAGAAGCCCCAGACCCAGCGGACGCGGACGGCCGCGAGAACGTCCGGCTTCAGCTTGCTGCTCTTTCGACGAACTCCTTGTTCCGGCGCGCCGTCGACAGGGGCCGTCTGGATATTGTCGGCGCCTGGTACGATCAGCGAACCGGGCTGGTCACTTGGTTGTGAGTCACCAAACAACCCCGCGCCCGGGAGCCAAGGGCAAGAAGATAGGCGGACGCCGGTAGGGTGATCAGCATCGCCGCCACGAGAGCAACCCCGAGCGCCAGTGCATCCGAGAGATCGCGATGGGCGTCTCCTCCTCGATCGCCCCGCGCGAGACCCGTAGCTAATGCCTCTGGCGGCCTGCACCTTGGACCGCATGCCGGTTGAGAGGCTTTTCAGCCAATGTGACGCCAGGGCAGAAGGGAATGGGGAGCAACCGTGAGATGAAACGACCCCGCCGAGATTGCTGGCCTACTTGGCTCGGGCGACCTTCTCCAGCAGGGCTCTGTCTTTGATGTGCACCTTTCGTCCCCGTGTCTCGACCGCGCCTGAGAGGGCAAGCTGCTTGAAGGCACGGGACAACGTCTCGGGCACAGTGCCCACCGCGGCGGACAGCTGAGTCTTCGAGACCATCAGGTCCACAACCTCCCCCGAGTCCCCCTCCCCCGACAGTGTGAGTAAGTAGGCCGCGAGACGTTCGGCCACTTCTCTGAGCGACAAATCCTCGATGAGACTGGCGAACGAGCGCAGCCGAGCCGAAAGCGCGGCGAGCAACCTCATCGCCACTTCAGGTTCCTGGGTGACCAGATCGAGAAATGCCCGCCTGGGTACGAACAAGGCCTCGCTCGCCTCCAAGGCCTCTGCGCTGGCAGGATAAGCCTCCCCCGAAAGCACCGCGACCTCACCCACCGGATCCCCTTCGTGCATTATCATCAAAGTCTGCTCGCGACCCTTGGGGGAAGTTTTGAACACCTTGACGCGACCACTGATGACCACGTAAAGGCCGTCCGCGCGATCTCCTTCCAGAAACAAGGTCTGGCCCGCGTCAAACTGGCGGCGCGGAGCTCGGCGGACGAGTTCGCCTAGATGGACCAGGTCGAGACCTTCGAATAGACTCGCCCGACGAAGGACCTTGATGAGATCCAGCTTCCCCCCGCTCGCACTCTGAGCGATGCTGTCGCCCGTCGCGCACCCCCTTGAGACATTCGTTTGAAAACGATCGCGCCGCTTTGACTTAGGTCAAGGTAAGGCCCGATACGACTATGTTAGCGTCTAGGCGGGAAAAGAAACTGAGCAGCCCTGCCGTCAGGAGATGGAAGGGTCAAGGTGAGAGGCAGGAGGAAGCCCATGTTTTGCTATCAGTGCGAACAAACCGCGAAATCGGTGGCGTGTACGGTCAGAGGGGTCTGTGGAAAAGACGACGAGGTAGCCTCTCTACAGGATGCACTCGTCTACGCTCTCAAAGGGCTGGCGATCGTCGCAGACAAGGCCGCGCCCGAAGGTCTTGTTCCAGACGACACATATCCATTTCTCGCCGAAGGTCTCTTTGTAACGCTGACCAACGTCAACTTCGACCCGGAAGCCATCGCAGAGTGGGTCCGCAACGCCGCCGAGCGCAGAGACCACCTCCTGGCCGCTCTTGCCGCCAGGAACCCGGGGATCTCATTCTCTGAAGCGCCGGTCGGCTTCAATCCCGCCGGGACCACGGCCGCCCTCGCCGATCAAGGGCGCGCGCATGGGGTCAACGCCGAAGCATCCGCCGACGCCAATATCCGCTCCCTGGAGCACACGGTGTTGTACGGCCTCAAGGGAGTGGCGGCTTATGCGTTTCACGCTTCAGAACTCGGCTATCGCGACGAATTCGTCGACAAGTATTTCGTCGAGGCGCTGGTCGATCTTGCCCATTACGAAGAGGGTGATTTGAACGTCTGGATCGGCAAGACCCTTCGCTGCGGCGAGGCAAACTACAAGGTCATGGAATTGCTCGACAAAGCAAACACTGAGACCTTTGGGACTCCCGTCCCCACGGAGGTCCCACTGGGCGTCAAGGCCGGTAAGGCCATCCTGGTGTCCGGCCACGATCTGCTGGATCTGGAAGCCCTGCTGAAACAGACCGAGGGCAAGGGCATCACCATATACACGCACGGTGAGATGCTTCCAGCTCACGGATATCCCAAGCTGAAGGCCTACCCGCACCTCTACGGCAACTACGGCACCGCCTGGCAGAACCAGAAGAAGGAGTTCGCCGAGTTCCCCGGGTCAATCCTCATGACGACGAACTGCATCCAGAAGCCCCAGGACTCATACATCGACAACATCTACACCACTGCGGCTGTCGGCTGGCCGGGCGCCACGCACCTCGAAGGACGCGGCTTCGGCGCCGTCATCGAGCGGGCTCTCGCGTTGCCGGGCTTCCAAGCCGACGTTTCCGCCAAGACCGTCCACGTGGGGTTCATGCGGAACGCCGTCCTTGAACACGCCGAGAAGATCATCGAGCTGGTGAAGGCCGGCAAGATCCGGCACTTCTTCCTCGTAGGCGGTTGCGACGGTGCCAAGCCAGGCCGCGACTACTACACCAGGTTTGTCGAGCAGGCGCCCAAAGACACCGTCATCCTCACACTGGCTTGCGGCAAGTACCGTTTCTACGACCAGGACCTGGGCGATATCGAAGGCATTCCGCGCTTGCTAGACATGGGCCAGTGTAACGACGCCTACTCGGCTATCCAGGTCGCGCTCGCCCTGAGCGACGCATTCGGGGTGGGCATCAACGACCTGCCGCTGACCATGATTCTTTCCTGGTACGAACAGAAAGCGGCCGCAATTCTTCTCACTCTTCTCTATCTGGGTCTCAAGGATATGCGGCTCGGACCGACGCTCCCGGCCTTCCTTACGCCGGATGTGGCTCAGTTCATCGTGGACACGTTCAATCTCCACCCCATCACCACACCGGAAGAAGACCTGGAGACCATCCTGGCCTGAGCAAGGTCTGCCGCGGCCCACTCCTGGATCCGGATCCGTCAGCAAAGACGGATCCGGATCTTTCTTCCTACATGACGATCTTGTTGAGCGGATACTCGACTATCCCCTGAGCGCCGGCTTCTTTGAGGCGGGGAATGATCTCTCGGACAGTCGACTCGTCGATGATGGTGTTGACGGCAAGCCATTCTTCATCGCTGAGAGTTGAAACGGTAGGCTTGAGAAGAGCCGGCAGCGTGTCGAGCACCGTAGCCATGTCGGCGCGTCTCACGTTGAGCATCAGGCCCACTTTGCCCAGGGCGGCCATGGCGCCTTCCAGAAGCATGGACATGTCCTCCAGCTTGCGTCGCTTCTCCGGGTCTTTCCACGACTCCAGGTTGGCGATGAGCTGAGTGTTCGATTCGAGCACGGTCTCGATGATGCGGAGCTTGTTCGCCCTCAGCGAACTGCCGGTCTCAGTCACTTCCACGATGGCATCGGCGAGTTCCGGCGGCTTCACTTCGGTCGCGCCCCAACTGAACTCGACCTTGGCCTTGACGCCGTTCTCAGCCAGATAGCGCTTGGTCGTAGCCACGAGCTCGGTGGCGATGATCTTGCCTTCGAGATCTTTCACGGTCACGAAGGGTGAGCCTTCCGGAACCGCCAACACCCAGCGCACCTTGCCGAAGCTCTGCTTCGCATACACCAAATCCACCACTGGGTGCACGGTCGCCTCATTCTCTTGAACCCAGTCCAGCCCGGTAATGCCCGCGTCCAGAAGGCCGTTCTCCACGTAACGCGCCATCTCCTGAGCCCGAATGAGGACGCATTCGATGTCGGGGTCGTCTATCACGGGAAAGTACGAGCGGCTGCTGGTGGTCACATTGAAGCCGGCGCGCCGGAGCAGTTCGATGGTTGCGCTCTCAAGACTGCCCTTGGGTATACCGAGTTTCAGAATCATACGTCGCTCACTCCGCCGTTCGGATTGTGCCGTTTACCGGGACGCCCTGGGGCGGCCGCTCCCAAATTATAACCCGGGCGACTTTGACCCATTCCGGGCAACCTTGGGAGCCTCAGTCAAGACCGGCCTCGGCGTGCTTGGCCGCGATCGTCTCGGCCAACCGGTCCACGAGGAGCAAATCCTCGTGCGTGGGCAGTCCGCGAACCAGGACGGGTTCGATCGTCTCCGCCTTAAGCCCGGACGTCATGGACGCAATTGTGGCGATGGCATTGCTCGCCCAACCGTACGAGGCCAGCACGGACAGGAACCTGGCCTTGGGCCGCAACGCATTCGCAAGGTACACAGCCGACACGACCGCAGGATGGGGATTCGTGAGCACGGTCGGCGTCCCGACAACAATTGTGCCGGCGTCGACCAGGAAAGTGGCCAGCCTTCCGAGGTCCACGGTGCTGAGATCCACGCGCTCAACCTTGACTCCCAACTCGGTGAGACGGTCTCCGAGTCGTTCGACCAGAATTAGGGTGCTTCCGTGCATCGTCAGGTAGGGTATGACGACGAGATTCTTGGGCGGACCTTCCACCCACTCCCGATAGGCGGCGATGATCGCTGCCGGATCGGCGTAGGCGGGGCCGTGACTCGGCGCGATGACCTCGATGTCGAGAGGAGCCAACTTGTCTAGGTTCTTCTTCACGGCGGCCCGGAATGGCATCATGATCTCCGCGAAATATCGCTTCGCGGCCGGGACGACCTCCTCCTCGAGGCCGAAAAGGTCGCTCGTGGCCAGGTGGGAGCCGAAGAGGTCGCAGCTCAGGAGCAACTTGTCCTCGACGACGTAGGTCGACATGGTCTCCGGCCAGTGGACCCAGGGAGTATGAAGGAAACGCAGGGTCTTTTCTCCAAGGGCCAATTCCTGACCGTCTTCCACGATGGTGAACGAGTCGTCCGGGACGTGGAGATGAGCGGCGAGGAGTTCCACCGCCTTCGGACTGCAGAGAAGACGAGCCTCGGGAAATCGATCCCGAACGGCGGCGAGCGACCCGGAATGGTCCTGCTCGGCGTGATGGAGCACGATATAGTCGATCCGCTCGACCTCACGCAGATTGTCCAATAGGAGATCGGTCTTCGAGGGGTCAACGGTATCGAACAGAGCCGTGGCTTCGCCACCTGCCACCAGGTAGGAGTTGTAGCTCGTACCTTCGGGCAGGGCTATGAGAGAATCAAACAGGCGCCTGTCCCAGTCGACGGCTCCGACCCAGTATATTCCCGGACGTATCTCTCGCGGCCGCATCGACGCCACCTCCCTCGGTTTCCGATGTTCTCCTGCTGCTAAGTCTACCCGGCACGCCCTTTTCTAGACGCACCATTGCTAGCCGTGCTCTCCTGAGTCAATATTGCTGGTCGCATGACCACCACCGCCTCATCAGCAGCAATCGACGGGCCCCATCAGGAGCAAGGTCTCCGCTGGAACCATATTCTCAAGACCTGGTGGCCCCTCGCCGCCAGCTGGATGCTCATGGGGCTTGAGGGACCGGCCATCAGCGCAATCGTTTCCCGGCTGGCAGAGCCTAAGATCAATCTGGCGGCATATGGCGGTTTGGTGTTCCCTCTAGCGTTGCTGGTCGAGGCTCCCATCATCATGATGTTGGCCGCTTCAACGGCCTTGAGCCGCGATTGGGCCTCCTTCGTCAAACTCCGCCGCTTTATGAACCGCATGGGCGCCAGCCTCACGCTGATCCATATCGCCATGGCGGCCACGCCTCTCTACTACGTGCTGGCCCGTTACATCATCCATGCGCCCGAGGAAATAATCGGACCGGGACGTGTGGGGCTGCTGCTCATGATTCCCTGGACGTGGTCCATCGCCTACCGCCGCTTCCACCAGGGTATCCTCATTCGCTTCGGACACTCCCTCAAGGTAGGCGTGGGAACCGGGGCGCGCTTTGCTGCGGACGGCATTGTCCTTGCGCTGGGCTACTTCACTGGAGCGCTCCCAGGAGTGGCGGTCGCCTCCTGCGCCCTCATTGCCGGTGTCATCACCGAGGCCTTGTACGTCCATTTCGCCGTGCGCAAGACCCTGAAGTACGAACTCAAGCCCGCGCTTCCCGCCGAGCGTCCTCTGACCACCCGGGCCATGCTGCACTTCTACATCCCGCTTTCTCTGACACAACTCCTCGTCCTCATCGCGAGCCCGCTGGGCAGCGCCGCCATGGGCCGTATGCCCATGCCCCTCGAGTCCCTAGCCGCGTGGCCGGTGGTGAATGGCATCAACTATGTGACCCGGGGATTCGGAGGCGCGTACAACGAGGTCGTCGTCGCGCTCGTTGAGCGGCGACCGTCGATACGTGCCCTGCGCCACTTCGCATTCGGACTTTCCGTCGTAGCGACGGGCCTTCTCGTCGTGCTGCTGATACCCGCCGTGGCCTCTCCTGTATTCGGACAGGTGTTAGACCTTGCCGACCCTCTGCCCTCCATGGTGTGGCGCAGCCTCTTCCTGCTCTTGCCCATGCCTGCGCTGGCAGTCATCGAGAGCTACTACCAGGGATTGATCCTGCATGGTCGCCGCACTCGCAGCATCACTGAATCGGTGGCCCTGTTCCTCGCGGTCGTGGCGCTGGCACTCTTCGTCGCGGTGATTTGGGGAAGGGTGACCGGGTTGTACGTGGCGGTCGCTGCTCTGGTCCTTGGCGAGCTGCTCCGGACACTCTGGCTGATGCTGCGCAGCCGCACCATCAGAGCCAGGCTCACTACTCGCGACGCCGTTGATCACGCTCCTCCGACAGCCTAGCATCCGGCCGTGAGCGCCCTTGCAGAACTGAGGCGCTACGGGACTAAGCGGTTACTCGCTCCACTTCCTCGATAGTGGTCAGCCCCGCCAAGACCTTCTGGCGCCCGTCTTCACGCAGATTCTTCGTGCCGGCGGCGAGAGCTTCATCGCGAATCGCATCTACACTCGCGTGATCGAGAATGAGTCGTCGTATCTCGCGGCTCACTGGAAGCACTTCGAACAAGCCGACGCGGCCGCTGTAACCGGTGTTGAAACACCTATTGCAGCCTACGGCTTTTGCAATAACTGCTTCAGTAACGCCCAGGAACTCGCGTTCTTCCGCGCTCATGTTCGCCGGGGTCAGGGTCACCGACTCCTTGCAGCGCGGGCAGAGCTGCCGAGCCAACCGCTGGGCGACAACACATTCCAGGGCCGACGCTATCAGGTAGGGTGGAAGTCCCATCTCGGTGAGACGGGCGATGGCCGAGGCAGCGTCGTTCGTATGCAGAGTGGAGAGCACGAGGTGGCCGGTCAATGAAGCTTCCGTCGCTATGAGTGCCGTTTCGTGGTCCCTGATCTCTCCGATCATGATAATGTCCGGGTCACTCCGAACGAGAGACCGCAGAATCGACGCGAAAGTCAGCCCGATGTTCGTGCGCACCTGTGACTGGATGATGCCCGGCATGCGCCGCTCCACCGGGTCCTCCACCGTATAGATCTTTACTCCGGGATGGTTTAGCTCTTCGAGACCGCCATAGAGGGTGGTGGATTTTCCCGAGCCGGTTGGGCCCGTGATCAGGATCTCTCCCCAGGGGCGCTTCAGAGCTCTGCGGAAGTGCTCCAACTCGCGGGCACCCATTCCGAGTTGCTCGAGGGTAACGTTGAACATGCGGTCGTCTAGTATGCGGATCGTAACGTTTTCGCCAAAAACACTCGGAATGCTGGCAATACGAAGGTCCACCTGACGCTCGTCTGTCCTGAATGTGGCGCGACCGTCCTGAGGAAGCCGCTTTTCGGAAATGTCCATATCCCCCAGGATTTTTATGCGGGAGACCACACCATCCTTGATCTCCTTGCGTACCTCGGTGAGGTGGTGGAGTACGCCGTCGATGCGGATCCGAACGATCATTCGGTCCGCTTGCGGCTCGAAATGGATGTCCGAGGCCTTCTGGCGCATTCCCGTGGCGAGGATCTCTTCCACCAACGACACTACAGTGTCGTATTCCGCCAGTTCGCGGTCACTCGGTCCACTGCGCTCTTCCTCCTGAACGCTAGCTGCTTCCATCCTAGCCCGACCGGCATAGACCATGTCCCAGGCTTCGCCGAGTGCCCCTAACGTCGCGGCCACCGGCGCGACCTCCAAACCGGTGATGAGTCGAACGTCATCGATGGTGAGCACGTCCGCCGGATTGACCATGGCCAGAACTATCGCTCCCGTTCTGCTGAGCTCTACGGGCAGCACGTGACGCGCCCTACAAAACTTCTCGGTGAGTAGACCGTGGACATTGGGGTTGGGAAGAAGCTCGGCCAGCACGGACAGCCCGTAGTGGCCCTGCCAGGCGAGAGCGTCGGCCAATTGGTCATGGGTTACGTACCCGAGATGAGTGAGAGCCTCTCCGAGACGCGCTCCAGAATCCTTCTGATACTGCAGACTCTCTTTGAGCTGACTTTCGGTAACAACGCCCTGCTCGACCAGGATGTCTCCAAGTCGCAGACTTCTGCGTGCCTCCGCGGTGCTTTCTGGTGTCACGCCGATCCTTCCTCCACAGTCTTAAGGGGCATGTGCGGCATATCGTTCGATTCGCTGCCGTGCACATGTCTTCCTTTATCATATCGGCGCAACGCGTCAATACTGAAGCGACCTGCCGATGGCCGCGCCCTCAGGCCTCCCCCTCCCTCTCGAGGATCGCCTTCCGCCTGGCCCGCGCCCTATCCAACTCCTCGGCTTCTCTTTCCAGTTCCAGGAGATCCTTCTCCAGTATTTCTTCCTCGAGGAGGTCCTTCTTTATGTTCTGGCCGTCTGTCTCGATAGCAGGCTCCTGGCCCTGCACGGGCTCTCCCCTATGTGAAGGCGAATCCTCAGCGCCAGACATGACCTCACTCCCGTCCCCACCGTCACTACCGATCGGATTCCCTCCAAGCTCCAAGCCGACACCTTCCCGTCTTGAACACCAACTACAGTTGCCGTGTGGCGCGTCGGGCGAGTATCCTCTGTGTCCGCACATCTGCCTGCTTTCGGCCAAGGAGGGTCTTGAGGCATGGAATGCCCCCACTGCCACTCGGAGTTCACAGAAACACCACATGTCTTTGCCTTGGGCGAAGACCAGGACGGCACCTGGCAGATCTGGAGCGCACGTTGCAGCGTCTGCGACCGGTTGTTGGTCAATGTATGCCAGAAGGACGGCGCGAGTTACCCGGCGTGGCCTCAATCATCAATGCGGCCTCGGCTTTCGGAGGACGTGCCGCCGGACTACGCGGACGACTATCACGCCGCATGTCAGGTCTATTTCCACAGTGCAGAATCCACGGCCGCTCTGAGTCGCCGCTTGCTCCAGCGTTTGCTGGCTGCCAAGGCAGGTGCCGGCGACGGAGGGTTGGACGACCAGATCCGCCGGGCTATTCTCGGACCCGACATGCCCGCGTATCTCAAACGGGCGCTTCAAATGTATTCTCGGCTGGCCAAACTCGACTCCGAGCCTGGTAAGAGCCTCCATCCAGAGGCACTGGCCCCGGTCCGGCCCGGAGAGGCCGAATGGCTGCTGGACGTCCTTCAGTCGATGTTCGA
Organism: uncultured Actinomycetes bacterium; assembly: GCA_963775295.1. Taxonomy (GTDB): domain Bacteria; phylum Actinomycetota; class Thermoleophilia; order RBG-16-64-13; family RBG-16-64-13; genus JAMDEO01. The sequence continues at coordinate 2,249,481 of CAVZIK010000006.1, read as the reverse complement.
CCTGTACTTCGTCCAGCCGGCCCGGTTGGAGCGGAAGCAGCGGAGCGTCGAAGAAATGATTGCGCCCCCTGCTCCGCCAGCCCCGGCCGAATCCGAGAACGAACCATCCCCCGTGGCGGCTGCCGAGCCGGCCGCGATGTCGGAGTCGTGAGGGAACCACACATATAACGTTAGTCACGGGACGAACGGGAGCGAAAATGCAGACCGAGATCACCAGGCTTCGGGCGGAGGCGCTGCCGCGAGGCATTAGCAGCGCGTCCGCCACGTCCGTAGTGCGCGCTAAAAATGCCATCATCCACGACAGCGAGGGGCGTGAGTTCATCGACTTTGCGGGCGGCATCGGCGTGGTGAACGTCGGTCATTGTCATCCGAAGGTTGTGGCCGCGGTGCGCGACCAGGCGGCGCTCTTTTCCCACACCATGTTCGGTGTGTTTGGTTACGACGTCTACGCCCAATTGGCGGCCAAAATGAACTTGGCCGCGCCTGGGGTCACTACCAAGAAGACATTCTTCGTGAACTCGGGGGCCGAGGCCGTCGAGAACGCCATCAAAGTTGCTCGTGCCGCCACCGGCCGCGGGGGCATTGTGGCCTTTGAGAATGCCTTCCACGGGCGCACCAACCTGGCTATGGGCCTCACCTCGAAGATCGCTCCTTACAAGAAGGACTTCGGTCCATTCACTCCTGAGATTTTTCGCATTCCCTATGCATACTGCTACCGCTGTCCCCTCGGGCTCAAATACCCTTCGTGTGGAGTGGAGTGCGCGGAATTGCTGAGATCCGGGTTCGATAACCTGTACCAGGCCGACAAGATCGGCTGCGTCATCGTAGAGCCGGTTCAGGGTGAGGGCGGCTTCGTGGTGCCCCCTCGTGAGTACCATCAGCGCCTCAAGGCCATCTGCGAAGAGAATGGCATCCTCTTCATCGCCGACGAGGTGCAGACCGGCTTTTGCCGTACCGGCAAGATGTTCGCCATGGAGCACTTCGGCGTCGAAGCCGATATCATGACGACTGCTAAGTCCCTTGGAGCCGGCTATCCCATTGCGGCCATCACAGGGACGGCGGAGGTCATGGATGTTCCCGGCCCGGGAAGTATCGGCGGCACCTATGGCGGCAATCCTGTCGCCTGCCGGGCGGGGCTCGCGGTCTTCGAGATACTCGAGGAAGAGCAACTCGCCGAAAGGGCACTGGAGATCGGACGGAGAGTGGTGGAGCGCTTCACGGCCATGCAAGCCAGGTTTCCGGTCATCGGGGACGTGCGCGGGCTCGGAGCCATGGTGGCCATGGAGCTGGTCGACGATCCCGATACCAAGAGACCGGCAACCCTGCTCACCAAGGCTTACCGGGTCAAGCTGTACGAGAATGGACTTGTGAACGTGATAGCCGGCACCCACGATAACGTGGTGCGAACGCTTATGCCGCTTACCATCGAATGGGAGACGTTACAGCGGGGCCTCGACATCATGGAAGAGACCCTGGCCCAGGTGACCGGCGCGGACTGATGGCACTTTCGTCCAAGGAACCCGGTCATGGCGCCACGAAGCGATTGACCGGGGCTGAACGCAAACGTCAGATCGTGGACGTCATCCTCGACCTGGTTTCCGAGTTCGGGGTCCAGGGGGTGACCATAGCCAAGATAGCCGCAGGCGCTGGCGTAACACAAGCCGCCTTGTATATGCACTTCTCTTCTCGTGAGGAGATGCTGCGGGCGGCTGTGGACAAACTCTACGAGCGGGTGGCCGACGTCATCGCATCTTCGGACGATCCGGACATCATGGTCAGGCTACGCGACATAGGCGGGTTCCATTCTCGCTTGGTTTCGTCCGGAACCAGCAGCTTCATCCATCCCCTGTTTGAATTCCTAGCCGCCTCGCCCGAGACGGGATTACGAGAGACGCTGGGCAAGAAGCAGCGGAACATTATCTCCTCTCTTGCCGCCATGGTGGAGGAGGGTAAAGCGCAAGGAACCGTGCGCGCCGACGTCGATGCGCAACAGGTGGCCTGGGAGCTCCATGGAGTGTATTGGGCAGAAGACGTGTCACATCTTATGGGCCTCACCGAGTTCGTGACCGCAGGCAGATCCTCCATCATGCTTGACCGTCTGTTAGCGAGCATTGCTGCGGATCGGGCCGTCTTCGTGTAAGCTGAACGAAGTCCGAGAACTGGGGGGATCAATGGGGGCGGAACACGTTGCGCAGCCGGACGAGGGCAAAGGCACCGTTTCGAAACGTGCCTATGGTTCGGCCGCCGGCGACTCTCTAATTGTCCGTTCGTTGCTGCGGGGCATGGCCATTCTTGCGCTTTTCGACGCCGACCATCGGGAGTGGACCATTGATGCCATGGCCGAGCAGACCGGACTGCAACGGATGACGGTCTACCGCATGGTGCGGACCCTGGAGAGCGTGGCCTTTCTCGGCCGAGACGCCACAACCAATCGCTACCACCTCGGGCCGGCTAACTTGGCCTCCAACTACCTCACCCAGGAATACAGCGAACTGGTCGATATCGCGCGGCCGTATTTGGAGAGCCTTGTAACGGAGACCGGAGAGTCGGTGTCGCTGGCGGTAGAGATTGACGGCATGGCCATCTGCGTGGACATCCTCGATACTTTGCGGCCCTTCCGCAGAGGCATGGCCCCGGGAAGGATCATCGGCGACACTTCGTCCGCGAATGGCAAGATCTTCGCAGCCTTCAAAAGCAACGCCGACAGGGCCGCGATCGTGGCGGCACCGCATCCCAAGCTAACCCCAAACACCATCACCGACCCTGCTATCTTGGCCGAGGCACTTCTCAAGGTGGCCGGCGAAGATGTCGCCTTCGACCTCGAAGAGCGCAACATCGGCGCTTGCGCGGTCGGCTCGCCGGTTCGGGACCAGTCCGGCGCGGTCATAGCGGCGATCTCCGTCGTTGTGCCGGCAGGACGCTTCGGTCCCCCTGAACGGGAGCGTTGCACCGCCGCCGTCAGGAAGACGGCGGCCACACTTTCGGCCTACCTCGGCTGGCATCCCCCGGCGAAAGGCTAGAGGACACCGAGGAGAACGCGTCCCCCACGCGTTTTCGCCTTTTGGCCGAAGTCCTGTAAAATGGGCGAATCAATCCCACCTTTTTGTGGATCTTTCCGGCTTCGGCCGATTACGTTTGTTCCATGAAATAGAAAGGCGGTGAGGGTGACCCCACTGCACACGCGTGTGACCACCAGACGCGTCGCCGGTCTCATACTCGCCGCGGCGCTCATGACATTCTCGCTGTTCGGCACGGCACAGGCCGACACCACGGCTATCAGCAAGGCACAGCAGGACGCGCAGGCTCTCAGCGCCCTCGTGGACAAACTCAGTGACGACCTCAGCAAGGTCGACGAAGACTACAACTACGCGAGCGCCCAGCTTGCGCAGACCAAATCACGGGTCAAGAAGACCACCGCCGAGCTCGCCTCCGCCCAGAAAGACTTCACAGCGGCGGAGGAGCAACTGGCCAGCCGGCTGGTCAGCATCTACAAACAGGGGCGGACGGGAGCGATCAGCGTCTTGCTCGGCGCCAGCGACTTCTCGGACCTTATCAACCGGTTCCATCAACTCACCAAGGTCAGCGCCCAAGACGCCCAGGTTGTCGAGCAGGTGAAGAAGTATCAAGCCGAGGTAGCCGACAGGCAATCCAACCTTACCGCTCAACTCCAAGATCAGAAGGCACAAGCCGCCGACACCGCGAAAGCCAAGCAAAAGGTCGAGGACCAACTCGCGCTTCAGAAGAGCCTCCTCAAAGGCAAGGAAGCCCAGGTCGCACAGCTTCAGAAAGCCGAAGCGAAAAGACAGGCCGCCTTGGCGGCGGCAGCCAAGGCCGCGGCGGCCAAGGCTCTCGCGGCGGCCTCCGTGCCGACGGCCGTTTCCGACAACTCGACCAAGCCCGCCGCTACCACCGGCAGCACCAAGGCCACCGTCAAGTCCGGCGGCTCGTCCACTACGACGAAGCCTGCCGATTCGCCACCCACCACCAAGTCGGCGGGCTCGTCGACCAGCACGTCGGGCGGTGGCTCGAGCGGCGGCTCCGATGTGCCTTCATCGCCCACCGGAGCGAAGGTCGTCTCCGTAGCCATGCAGTATCTCGGCGTGCCCTACGTATGGGCCGGCTCGACGCCCAGCGGCTTCGATTGCTCAGGCCTGGTTAGCTACGTGTGTGCCAAAGTCGGCATCAGCCTGCCCCACTCCAGCCGAATGATGTACGATTACGGGACTTCGGTTTCCCGAAGTCAGTTGGAGCCGGGGGACTTACTCTTCTTCTACAACCCTATCCACCACGTGGCCATCTATATCGGCAACGGCCAGATGATAAATGCCCGCGGTTCCAGAGTCCAAATAGACTACGTCTGGACTAACAGCTACTACGGTGCTAAACGAATACTGTGACGCCTCCGGCCAGGCCGGCAGCTAGACAGGAGGGCGCGTCCCTTGCGAATCCAACAGGACGGTTCCGAAGTCGTTCGTCTATCGGTCGACGGCGGCTTCGTGGTGGTTGGTGTGCCGGTTCTCGTCTCTATGGATGCGCCCGAGCGCGCTGCGATACTGCGTTACAGCATCGGGACGTTTCTTGGTAGAGAGGTACCCCTTCCAACCAAGCATGCGCGCACCAATTTGAGCATACGTATTCCCCGGGAGTTATTCCGCGCAGGCGAGCGGCTGAAGGTTGAGGTGCTTTCCAGTCAGGGGCGAAGCCTCGGAAGCACCATCTGGAGTAGAGCCTATGAGGCCGCATGGCTCGGCAGCTCCCCCCACGTCGAGCCGTTGAGCGTTTGACCTGGGCTGGGCCATTCATCTTCCTTCCCTCCTAGCCCAGTCCCCGCGCCCGCGCGACTGGCCCGCGGCAACTTGGGGCCGCGTCCTGGCAGCTTATGGTCGTTGGGCCGCTCGCTCCGGGCGGGTCGTATTCGAAGGGGAACTTCCTCCCGGTGGAGTTATAGCGGTCGGATGGCATAGCACCAACCTGATTATCATGTCAGTCCACGCCGAATTGAAACCGCGGGAGTATTGGGCCTTCGTTCCCCCGGGGATGCTCGGAGCGGTAATGCGGGCCTGCCTCAAAGGCTACGACATGGAAGCGGTACCGCTTCCTCGCGACGGTCAGGGCAATCCGGCCGCAGGACTCAAGGAAATGGCGCGAGCACTCAAAGACGGTACTGCGGTGGGGATCGCCGTAGACGGCCCTCACGGCCCGGCGCGAGTGCTACGGCCTGGGGCGCTGTGGCTTGCCAGGCTCTCCGGCACACCTTTGATCGTCATCGGGGCCGCGGCCCGGCCGGTCATGCGCGCGCCGTGGTGGGACCGTCATCTCATACCCCCTCCCAGAGCCCGGATCGCCTTAGTCTATGGCGAGCCCATTGTGATCGCGCGGGGAGCGGAGATCGACGCAGCGCTCTGTCTACGGGTTGCGGCAGCCCTCGACGCGGCCGAGGAACGCGCGTGGGCTCTCGTGAATTCGCCCCGTCCTTTCCAGAGGAAAAAGAGCCGCACTTAGGTATAATCTCTCTGTGAAGCTTCCCAGTTTGGCGCTCCTCTGGTTGATTCTTGGATGGCTGTTGGTGGTGCTCTATCCAAACCCTACGTTGCTCGTACGGAGCATCAACAACATCAGACATCCGAATGTCGACGCTGCCGCTGTGCAGGGCATCGCCTCGTCCCTCCCCAGCGATCCCGAGCTTATCGAACGAGCCGTGCTTACGGACATCGTTCCGTATGCCTACGACTGGCAAGTCAACGGCACTCCCTGGTATTTCCCCACCACCGCCGAGGCACTTGCCTCAGGTAAGGGCGATTGTGAAAGCAGGGCGGTCGTCCTGGCGAGCATCCTCAAGGCAAAGGGCATCCCCTTCGAGCTGATGATGAGTCTCGATCACATCTGGGTGCAGTATCCTGGCAAGCCCCCCAATGCCATCGAGAACGCGGGGGTCGTGCTGGTCGAGAGGGTCAACGGCCATCTTGTATGGGGCTGGCCGAAGGACTTCCATCTCGGTGCGGAAATCAACGCCCAGTTGGACATGTACTGGAACCCAATGCCCACGGACAGAAGACTGCTGCTCTTTGGCGGTCTTCTGCTTCTACTCTCGATCAATCCCCTACTGCTCGGTCGACGGCTTCCGTGGCCGAGCGGAGGACCTTTCGCGCTCGTTGGGCCGGTTTGTTCCCCGAACAACGGCTGAGTGGAGACAAAATCGTCGGGCGAGCAAGACGGCCCCTACTGGTACCACTCGGGTGACTTACGCCAGGTCTCGAACTCGGGCATGCTGTGGGAGAAGAACAACTCGGCGTCATGCTCGGCCTGAACCGCCTTCAGCCTCGCGAGCGACTCAGTCGCCTGCACCGGGTTCAGATGGAATCCTCCTATGACCATCAACTCGAGATTCCGGGGGGTCATCGCGGCGTCCCCGGTAAACAGCAGTGGTTTGCGACCGGCAAGTTCCACCAGAAGGCTGTAATGCCCGGCCGAGTGGCCCAGAGTCTCGACGAGTTTGACCCCGGCGGCGACATCCACGTCCCCGTTTACGAACCGATATGTCGGCGCGCGAAGGACATCGCTCGCCGTACTACCGTCCCGCGCCGCCTCGAGCGCGGGATCGTAGCTCAAGTCGGAGTAGCTGAGGCGCTCGAACAACTGAGGCCTTTTCGCTTCCGCATATTCGTCTTCATGGCACAACACGAGGGCGTGGGGGAAGAACTCGTGGCCTCCACAATGGTCGATATGCAAGTGCGAGCTGAGGATGTGGGTGACGTCCTCCGGGCGGAAACCGGCTTTCGCCATCGAACTCGATGGGAGTCACGCGAATGATCTTCCCGTCCTGCACATCGGCGAAAACAGGCCCGCCGTTCGTGCAGCTCGTCATTCGCTGGACGTCGCCGCCAACTCTCTCCATGCCAGGTGACCTCCGGGGAAGGCTTGAATAGCCGGATCCGATCATAACGCGCGGCAGCCGCCACGCGGACGACTTGTCTTTAGAGACATCACTGCTCGTCGAACCAGCGCACGTTCTCTCGAATCAAATCAGGTATAGGCAGCCCGTATGGGCATCGCGTCATGCATTCTCCGCAATCGCTACAGTTACGGGCTTTTTCAACAACCTCTCCGAAAGGCCCGTTTCTCACGATATCCTTGCCCATGCGCTTAACCATCGAGCGAATACCTAGAATCGTCTGGATGGGAATCTCCTCGGTGCATGGTTGGCAGTAGTCGCAGCGGCGACAGAAGACCTTCTCGTACTGCTGCTGCATCTCGGCGATGGCCTGTTGCTCGGCGCCGGTAAGAGCGGGGGATTCCTGGAAGACCTTCCAGTTCTCATCGAACAGCGCGGGTGTCTCTACCCCGGCCACCACCAGGACGTCGGCCTCAGCCAAAGCGTACTTCAAGGCGAGCCTCGTATCCTCTATGACACCACCAGAGAATGGCTTCATCGCTAGAACCCCGACGTTGTGTCCGTGAGCCTTGGGGATGACGTTCTCGCGGGCCTGGGGCTCTAGGAAACTGAAGCAAACGAGGATGACGTCGAATAGGTCGTCGTCGAGAGCCCGGTCTAATACGTCCAGACTGTGACTGGTGATGCCAATATGGCCGATGAGACCCTCCGCCTTCGCCTTCTGATAGGCCTCGAGAGCCCCTCCCGAGGAGGTAACCCTGTCGTACTCCGCCAAGGTGCTCACGAAATGACATTTGTAGATCTCGATGTACTCTCTCTGAAGCTCTCGAAGGCTTGTCTCTAGGTCGGCCCTGGCCGCCTCAGCGGTCTTCGCGTGCGATTTGGAAGCGACTACGACCTTCTTTTCTGTCAGTTTGAGCGCCATGCCGATCCTTCGCTCGCTGGTGGAGTAAGCTCGGGACGTGTCGATGAAATCGACCCCTTGTTCAACGGCGTGTCTGACGGTCTCCACTGCCTCGGCCTCACCCACCCGCTGGATGGGAATCCCTCCGAACCCCAGGCGGCACACCTCCAGCCCGGTCCTGCCCAAAACCATCCGTTCCATGGATCGCCACCCGCCTCTCTTGTCACCTGTCAGAGTCATATTCGATCTTCTTCGAGAGCCTTGACGCTGGCCTCATGGACCTCCGTAGTGGTCATGAGGGATTGCCGGATATCCCCGCTATCCGCCAACTCCTCGGCCCGAGCCAGCAGACGGCCCAGCCCTGGAACCGCGGCCGTCAGGCAGCGAACCGGCTGGGACCGCCGCGCCCGGATCTGCCGCATCTGAAGGAAGTGACAGATAGGCCGCAGACCCGTGCTCAAGCCGTTGCCCGTACCTCCCGGAGGCCCGCCAGTGGTCTCTACCGCGCGTACAACCCCGACCTCTTCAGTATGAGCTACTTCACCATAGCCGAACAATCCCCTCAGTACACCAAGGGGCCCGGTACAAGCTCCCCGCGCGCGACCATCTTTGTCACTCAAATGCGCGAATGCCTCGTCCGCACACTGACAGAATCGTGTCTCCCGGCAGGGCCACGTCGCGCAGTCCTTGCAGGCGCCCATTACGTGATCAGGCATCTGGACCAGTTCGACATGGGCCCGCCTTTTCGCTGCGGCCTCGAGCGTCGGCCGGATCACTCGGAACGTCCCGTCCTCTCGGTTAGGGCTGCCAACCAAGCCCAGAACGGTGTTGCACGCAGTCACCCGCCCCCTCTCACACAGTTAGGCCATCGCAACTATAGACCGCTTGACGGACGGCCATCCCTCGGCCATTGTAGACGAGCGGCGGGCTACGCCGTCTTACCAAAGTGAGTCAAGGAGGACTGGTATGAGTGAATCCGTGAAGTTCTACCCCGCCTATTGGGGTGGCAAGAAGCTGGCATTTCCAAACGTTCCCGCCGAGTCGCCCAAGTTCGCAAACGCGGTGGTGGCCGGAAATCTGATCTTCGTTTCAGGGTGTCAGGGCCAGAACGACGAGACCGTCACGGTGGATACCGACATCTTCGAGGAGCAAATGATAATCGCCCTCGACAAGGTGCGGAAGGTCATGGAAGACGCGGGCAGCTCCATGAACAACATCATCAAGACCATGATCTTGCTCAAGAACGTCGCGGACTACCCAAAGATGCGTAAGACCGAGCTGGAGTACTATCAGAAGTACGCTCCCAGACTCGTCGAGGACCCGCCGGCCAGCACATTCATGGAGGTGGGACTCGCGCAACCTCGATTTCTCGTCGAGATCGACGTGGTGGGAGTAATTTCTCGCGACTAGTTGTCGGGGTTCCTACACCTGGGCGTCAGCTAGAGCGGACAACAACGTGCAGTACATACGACACAAGGGCGTCCTCACCACCATGACCGCTTCAGACGAACTCACCGCAGCCCGGCAACGCATTGCCGCGGCTTACGACCCCTGCCTGCTCGAAGACGCGGGTCACAGGTTGGCCGATCTGCTGGCCGGCAACCTCGCACGAGCCGAACGGTCAGCCGGTCCGGTCCTGCCTTGGGTTGAGCCTTCCGAGGGCATCCGCCAGGCGGCGGCGTTGCTCCACGACCGCGACTCCTGTTCTCCTCCGGCAGACCTCGCCGCTGAGTTTTCCCGCATCGTGAAGATCATGCTCGAACGGGGTTTGAACCTGCACGACCCTCGCTACATCGGCCACCAGGTGCCCGCGCCGGTGCCTCTAGCCGGACTCTTTGACGCAGTCGGTTCCATCACCAACCAAGTGATGGCGATCTACGAGATGGGCCCTTGGTCAACCGCCGTTGAGCAGGCCCTGATCAGCGAACTTGGTGCGGCGATCGGATGGGCTCCGGATACCTTTGCGGGCACTATCACGCACGGGGGCTCTCTCGCGAACCTCACAGCCCTGTTGACCGCCCGGAACGTCGCCCTCCAGGATGCCTGGGAACACGGGCTGACGGGCGGCGGCCGGCAGCCCGTCCTGCTCGCCCATGCCGACGCCCACTACAGTGTGGCCCGCGCCGCCGGCATCCTGGGATTGGGCAGCCGGCAGATAGTGCAGGTCGGACTTGATGCTCGAAGAAGGATGGATCCGCAGCAGCTGGACCGAGAGCTGGCTCGCATGCGCGCACGGGACCAACCTATCATCGCGGTCGTTGCTTGTGCGTGCGCAACCCCTATTGGCGCCTTTGATCCACTCGAGGAAATAGCCGACGTCTGCGCGAGCCACGCAGTCTGGCTCCATGTTGACGCCGCTCACGGAGGGGCGGCGGTGCTGAGCGATCGGCATCGTCACCTCCTGGCAGGCCTCGAGCGAGCCGACAGCCTCATTCTCGACGCCCATAAGATGCTTTTCGTGCCGGGCCTCTGCGCTTTTGTCTTCTACCGTGATAAGAGCAACCGATTCGAGGCATTCCGTCAGGACGCGCCCTACCTCTTCGATCCGGCCGCCCCAGGTCTGGCGGAATACGACAGCGGCATGAAGACGGTGGAGTGCACGAAGCGGGCGGCTGCGTTCGGGCTTTGGGGGGTCTGGACGCTATTCGGGCGGCAGCTGTTCGCCGATATGGTGGACGTGACCTTCGACCTTGGGCACTCTTTCTACGAAAAGTTGTCGGCCGCAGAGGACTTCGTACCGCTGCATGAACCTCAGTGCAACATCGTGGCCTTCAGACACGTTCCCCTGGAGCTGCGCGAAGCCCCCCCTGCGGAACTGGGTGCCTTTCAACTTGAGCTGCGACGGCGCCTCATCGAGTCGGGCGAATTCTACATCGTACCCACGAAGCACGAGGGTGTCGGCGCCCTCCGGGTGACCATCATCAACCCGCTCACCACCCCTGCCCACCTCGAGCAGTTGATGGACGCGCTGCGTCATCACGGACGGGAGTTGCTGCGATGAACGCGGGAGACGGCGTTCAGCCGACTTGGGCGGACATGACCGCCGATGAGAAGCTCCAACACAGGTTGGATGCTTGGCAGAACCCGTCCGTCTCCTTTCTTTCCACCGAGGCGGAGGAAGCGTATAGAACCCGAGCTCAACGCCTTATTGACGCGATCTGCCTGCACAAGACGCCCGATCGCGTTCCGGTCCCGTTGTTGGTGGCCGAACTCTACCCGCTCGTGCGAGCCGGGCTGTCCGCGCGCGACGGAATGTACGACTTCGCTCGGGCTAGTCGCGCCTTTGTCGACTTCAACCGGGAATTTCAACCCGACTCCATGGTCAATCTCTCAGTGGGCACCCTACCTGGCAGGATGTTCGAGCTACTTGACTATCGCATGTACTCCTGGCCCGGGCATGGCTGTCCGGAGAACTCCGTCTTTCAATACAACGAAGAAGAGTGGATGAAGGCGGGTGAATACGATCGCCTCATCGAGGATCCAACCGACTTCATGCAACGGACCTTCCTGCCGCGAATCGCGGGAGCTTTTGCGGGTTTCGCCCGTTTCGGCCGCATCTTCAGTCTAACCAGCATAACCAAGACGCCCGGCTACGTGGCCTCCTGGGGCGACCCCCGGGTCATCGAGAGTTTGGAGCGCCTACTTGCCGCGGGCAAAGCGGCGGCCGCGTGGTCCGAGGGTCTCGTCCAAACGCAGACCCGGCTCAAAGCCATGGGATTCCCGCAGCTCGCCGGCCCCGGCCCGGCGGCGCCCTTCGATCTTCTGGGCGATTTCCTTCGCGGCACGAGGGAGTTCGCTATGGATCTGTTCCGCCGTCCCGAAAAGGTCGTCGCCGCTTGCGAGCGCCTGGCGCCGCTGATGGTCCGATGGATCCTCGACTCGACCACCCCGGAAACTCCACCCTGTCTGTTTTGGCCGCTGCACAAGGGCTCCGACGGCTACCTGAGCGCCGAGCAGTTCGAGACCTTCTATTGGCCGACCTTGCGCGCCGTAGCGCTGGGTCTCATCGCCGAGGGGTTCATTCCGCTCTTCTTCGGGGAGGGCAAGCTCGACTCGCGCCTGGAGACCATTGCCGCCGATCTCCCCAAGGGAAAGACTGTATGGCTTCTCGATCGCACCGACATGGCGCTGGCCAAAGCCACCCTCGGCAAGGTCGCGGCCATACAGGGAAATGTTCCTCTGTCCATCCTGCAGATGGGAACCCCAGAGAGCGTCCGCGAGTACTGTCGCAAGCTGATAGAAACCGCGGCGCCCGGTGGAGGTTTCCTGCTGGACAGCGGTGCAGTCATCCACCAGGGCAACGACGATAACCTCCGGGCGATGATTCAAGCCGCTCGCGACTACGGCGTCTACTAGGCTCGTCACGCGCGGCAGCACGAACGCCCGCACCGGCCAGCCTGCGGAAGGCTATCGGCCAAATCGCAGGCGCAATCCCGGTCTCGATGAACATCCCTAGTCGGCCGTGAGACCGCCGCGGCGTCGAGGTCCCACTAGTGATGCGCCGACTCCGAGCAGACAGAGCACGGTGAAGATGAGAAAGGTCACGCGAACGCTGGTGAGTACGTGGGGATAATCCGCCGGCCCGATGGCCTGCCGCCCCACCTCAAGCGCTAGAACGAGCGTCGCTAGGCCCATGCTGATGTTCTGCCCGATCAAGCGCAGCGCTGCCAGAGTGGCGGAGGCGACCCCTATCGAGCGCTGATCCACGCTTCCCATCACGGCGTACGTGATGGGCGAGGAGAAGAAGGCGAAGCCCAGTCCGAGGATACAGAGCATCAAAACGAGGTACCAGTACGAGGTGGTCTCGCTCACGAAGCTTAGTGCCAACAGACCGAGAACGGAGAGAGCCATGCCACTGGAGGCCACGTACCTGGCCTGGACCCGATCAGCAAGTCGCCCCGCCAACGGCGAGAAGACGGTCTGAAAGAAGGTAGCGGCAACAAGTATGAAACCCGCCGTCTCGGCATTGAGCCCTCTGTTGAACTGAAGGTAGAGGCTCATGAGGAAGACGGTCGCAGAGGCGGCGCCATAGTTGAGAAAGGCGGCAACGCTCGAGAACGCGAAGACTCGGTTCCGCCGGAGCATGTCGACTGGGAGAAGAGGATCGGACGCCCTGGTTTCCCACCAGAGGAACGCGACGAGACCGACGAGCCCCGCCCCAACGAGGGCCTCCCCGCTTGGGTCCGGTAAGAGCGAGAATCCCAGCAAGAGGGCGGTCAGCGAGGCTGCTGAGATAAGCGACCCGAGGACATCGAAGCCACTTCGCTTGGGCTCCCGCCATTCGACCCCCCGCAGCTTCCACAGCGGGAGTATCAGGTTTACGAGTCCTAGCACACCCACCGCCGCAAATAGGCTGCGCCATCCAAGATTGTGGATGAGAAGCCCGCCGAGAACCGGCCCCAACGTGAGGCCCAGAACGATGCCGGCTACATTCAACCCCAACGCTTTGCCCCGTGACTCAGGCGGGTAGCAGAGAATCACCAACGACGTCGCGTTCACCATGCCAAGCGCCAGACTCAGGCCGTGAACGGCCCGAAGCGCAATCAAGACTCCCGCTGAGGGTGCGAAAACGCTGGCGAAAGAAAGAACCGTGAAGATGACCATGCCGAGTGTGAAGAAGCGCATACGCCCGCACAGGTCGGACAGGCGACCGGCTGGCAACAGCGTGGCCCCGGCCACCAGGATGTAGGAGAGCGAGACCCAACTGAGGGTGACGGCGGAGATGTGGAAGTCAGCCCCTATCACCGGCAGGGCGATGTTGATGGCCGACGTCATGAAGGTCACGAGGAACCCGCCCAAGGTGGTAACTGCCAGAACCATGGCCCGCGTGCGTTCGGGGTCAGACCCCGGCGCATACAACAGCCAGCTTGGCTGGGTCTTCGCGGGTTCTTTCGACTGTGGCCGGTTCATGGCTATTAGCCTATCAACAAGAGCGCGGGAGCCGGGGCCGTTTTGGGCAAACGCTAATGGGCTTTGGGTGCTGGCCGATACTAGAGGAGACTCGCGGATGAAAAGGGTGGCAATGGCTCCTTCAACCAGAACCGGCAAATCGGGTGTAACTTCAGCCTGCACCGCAAAGGCCGTGCTGCGTACTCCCTGGCTTCCGACCATATTGGTGGCGTCGGCCCTCTGTCTGGCCTACCTCGTAGGGGTTCTGGCCAACTGGGGCCAGGCGGCAGACCGCTCGCTCTATGCAAACCTCGGGATGATCCCCATGGGCCTTCTGGCCACTATTCTCGCGAGAGCCGCATCGATGTCCCAGGCTTCGAGTCGCTCTCGGTGGGCGTGGCGTCTACTGGCCGCCGGGCTTGCCTGCTTCTTGGTGGGCGATGTCCTCTTCTTCGTTTATCAGAACTTGTTTGGCATCGCACCGTTTCCGTCGCCTGCAGATGCCGGCTACATCGCGTACTACCCGCTCATATTTGTGGGGCTGTTGTTCTTTCCCGACCTCCCCGCAGACCGACAGCGACGTTCGGCTTCATTCTTAGTGATTTCCGTCGCTTTGCTCGCAGGGGCCGCAGCCATACTCTATTACTTCCTACTCCCCACATTGCAGTCGGGCAGAGAAGACCTGTTTGCCTACTCCTTGTCACTTGGCTATCCCATCGGCGACCTACTGTTGCTGTTGGGGATCGCATGGATGATGCTACACAAGATGCCTTTGGGTAGGCTCAGCATCGCCTTGTTCTGCGCCGGATTGGTGGTCGGTTTGGCTGCCGATGTCTTCTACGGTTACGAGAACATCAACGAGGCGTTTCAGTCCGGTGGGTTATCCGACGCCAGCTACATGTTGTCCTGGGCGTTGTTCGCCTGGGCTGGATTCTTGGAGGTCGCCCGAAACCGTTGCACAGACCGAGCCAACCCGCAGCTATTCACCCATTCAGCACTCGTTGCGACCTGTGAAACCGCAGAGACCGATGCACGTTCGCTCTGAAAAGGGCTTTAGCGCCCTCGAGTTGTTGGTAATCATCGTGATTGTCTGCGCCCTCGTGGCAATAGGAGTCCCCACTCTTCACTCGCGTGCCAAAGCATCGGTCCTGGACGCAAACCTCCAAAGTCTCGCTTCCATCGTGAACGAGGACCTGGTTGAGGGCTACTCGTCAGAATACAGATCCTCGGGAGACGGGGACGCGGGGGCTTATTTGAGCCTTCAGCTGGAGAAGAGCATGGCGTCGGCCGGAAAGAGCGCCTACGTGAATCCCTTCGGTGCTCCGAACTCACGCCGCGATGTGATCAACAGCCACGTGATCCCAACGGATTCGCGGCGAATGCCGCCCGCGATTGTCATCACCGACGCCGCCGAACTGCAATACCTCCGAGCAAATGCTTTGTCGATTGCGGCACGCCGCCTACTGGTGGGCACTCTTGTTGTTGCATTCGACTCAGCGGGCCGATGGGTGGATGTCTTCTACATCGACGCCGACGGCAACAAGTCCAGCAACGTGGTGAGTATCCCTACGGCCTAAAGCCGTGTCAGCCCCCACAAGCGCGGTGAGGGCCCGGTCTCCCGAGCCCCCGCCACTCACATCCCCCACTCCTGAAGAATGTCCCTAGCCCTTCTTTGCTTCCTCGTAGGCCCAATCGAGCCACGGGAACAGCAACGCTAGATCAGACTTTAGCACGGTTGCGCCTCCCCAGAGGCGAAGTCCCGAAGGAGCGTCCCGATATGAGGCGATATCGTACGCTACCCCCTCCGCTTCCAAGATGGAGGCCACCTTCTTGGGCACCTTCGCCTGGTCATCGACCGATAGTCCCTTGAACCAAGGCTCCACGAGCTTGAGGCACATCGATGTACTGGACCGCATCGCCGGGTCTTCGGCGAGGAATTCCACCCACGGAGTCCGTGCGACCCACTCGGTCACCGCGGCGAGATTGGCCTTGCTCCGGCGCACAAGCTCCGGCAGTCCGCCGATTCCTTCCGCCCAGCGGAGGCCGTCCAACGCGTCTTCAACGCAGAGCATGGAAGGAGTGTTGATGGTGTCGGCTTGGAAGATCGCCTCCGACAGCTTGCCGCCCTTGGTCATCCGGAAGATCTTGGGCATGGGCCATGACGGCACGTAACTCTCCAAACGCTGCACCGCACGCGGGCTCAGAATCAGCATGCCGTGCTGGCCCTCGCCGCCGAGAACTTTCTGCCACGAATAGGTGACGACGTCGAGCTTTGCGATAGGCACATCCATCGCGAAGACGGCAGATGTCGCGTCGCAGATGACGAGGCCCTCGTGCTCGTCGGGGATCCACTCGGCATTCGGCACCCTGACCCCTGAGGTCGTCCCGTTCCAGGTGAAGATGACATCCCGGCCGAAATCGACCTGGGAAAGGTCGGAAAGCTGACCGTAGTCCGCAGCGAGAACGCGCACATCCGGGAGTCTGAGCTGCTTAACCACATCGGTGACCCAGCCCTGCCCAAAGCTTTCCCAGGCGAGGATGTCGACACCACGGGGGCCTAGGAGCGACCACAGGCTCATCTCGACCGCACCGGTGTCGGAGGCCGGCACCAGACCTATGCGGTAATCGTCGGGCACGCCTAACAGTTGCCGCGACCTGTCTGAGACCTCCTTGATGCGGGCCCGACCTTCTTTGGACCGGTGTGAACGGCCCACCAGCGCCCTATCGAGAGCCCCCACACTCCAACCCGGCCGCTTGGCACAGGGACCGGAGGAGAAGCAGGGGTTCTGCGGTCGATCTGCGGGTTTCATAAGTATGAGTCTCCTTTTCGTCTTCGGCCCATGGCCGCCGCCAGCGCCGTTGTTCTCGATGGTCCCGGCTAGACAACGGGTGTGAGTTCGACGGCGCGCACGCTGTCGACCCCTGGAACGGCGCGGATCTCATCGAGCACCGACGGTGACAAGCGATCGTCCAGAGCGAGGCCCATAATGGCCTTGCCCTCCACCTTCTTCCGGCCGACATTCATGAAAGCGATGTTGACGCCACTGGCGCCTATAATTGTGCCGATCCTACCGATCATCCCGGGAACGTCCTCGTAGCGCAGGAAAACCATGTGCTGAGAAGGTTCGATATCGATCGCGTGCCGGTATACCTTGACCAGCCGGAGCCGGTTCTTCGGACCGAAAACCGTACCGCCCGCGGTGAGCACGCCCTGCTTATCCGTGCTCTCCAGCGTGATGAGGTTCGTGTAGTCCGGGGAGCGACGGTCCTTCGCTTCCGACAACTGCAGTCCTCTATCAGCCGCGATGCTGGGCGCGTTCACGAAGTTCACCGCCTCATCGGAGCCGTTCTCCACCAGACCCTTCGTGACCGCAAGCGTCAGGAGCCTGGTGTCGTGGTCCGCAAGCACGCCCTCGTAATGCACGGTGACCTTGGAGAGCGGGCCCTCGGCAACCGCCGACATGAGCTGGCCCAGAGTCTGGGCCAAGGGGAGAAACGGACCGATGGTCTCCATGGCTTCCTTGGAAACCGACGGGATATTAACGGCATAGGTCACGACACCTCCGGTGAGCCCTGCCACGATCTGCTCGCACACGATAATGCCAGCGCGGTCCTGCCCCTCGGTGGTGGAGGCCCCCAGGTGTGGCGTCATCACCACGTTGTCGAACCTCGTGAGCGGAAAGTCCTCGGGGATGGGCTCCGACGAGAACACGTCCAGTCCGGCTGATGCCACTCTGCCGGTTTCGAGGGCGCGTGTGAGAGCGCCCTCATCTACGATGCCGCCCCGCGCACTATTGATGATCCGCACGCCTTTCTTCATCTTTTCGAAGGCGGCGTCACCGATGAGCCCCATGGTCTCGGGAGTCTTGGGCAGATGCACGCTGATGAAGTCGGAAGCCAAATAGAGATCCTCGGGAGTCTCCGCCCTGTCGATGCCCATCTCGCGAAAACGGTCCACCGACACGTAAGGATCGTAGGCTATGACGTTCATCATGAGCCCTTTTGCCCGCTGAGCGACCAGCACCCCTATCTTGCCGAGGCCCATGATGCCCAAGACCTTGTCGGTGATCTCCACACCCTTAAACTTGGACTTCTCCCATTTGCCGGCGTGCATGGAGGCGTTTGCGTTGGGAATCTGGCGAACCTGAGCCAGAAGCAACCCGATGGCATGCTCGGCCACAGAAAGGCTGTTGGACCCGGGAGCGTTCGCGACCACGATGCCCTTTTTGGTGGCGGCCTTGACATCGATGTTGTCCACTCCCACGCCGGCGCGGCCGATCATCTTGACCCGCTTCGCGTTCTCAAGGACCTCGGCGGTGATCCTGCTGGCCGACCGGACGACGATGGCGTCGTAGTCGTCGATATGCCGCGTGAGTTCCTCGTCGGTCATGTCGGTGTTGACCTCGACGTCGAAATGCTCCTTGAGCAAATCAATGCCCGCCTGCGCGATCTTCTCCTTCACAAGGACCTTCATCTTCTCTCCCGACTCTCCCTTGTTGTGTTGTGGGCTCTTCGCCCTCGAAGCGTGAATAACCGCTCATCGACCCCGACGAGGCACGAACAGGCTGGACAGGTGTCCATCATACCAATCGCCCCGCCACCGGCCCAGATGCCCATCCGATCCAGGAAGAACGAAGAAGGCGACAGTCGGTCTAGGCCCCCCGCTCGAGTTCGATGACCCGAGTCAGAGCCGTGCAGGCCGAGTGGAGTTGTTGGAAATCAGGCTCTCTCGTCGTGACATGACGCTGAAGTGCTCTGCCTCCGGCGAGCGCCACTCGGCTCAAGCGGGAATCCGGCCTCCGGGAGACCAGCCGGAAGAACTCAAACGCGACAGCCACGACAAGAACTCCGTAGACCCCACCAAGCAACTCCCCGCCCGCCAATCCACCAATTGGCCAGTAGCCCAGCATCAGAAGTAGGAACGCGATCACCATGAGATTCGTGCCGCAGCGATCGTGCACCCGGTTGTGCCCGGCCACGGCCTCCAGGTCCGATAGATCCGCGCCGTGCTCATACGCGTTGACCGCCTTGTGTTCGGCGCCGTGGTAGCCCCAGATCGTCTTCCCAAGTCCTTGGCGCAGCGCGAGCAGGCCGAACGCAATACCGCAAAGCCCGAGAAGGACATTGCCTAAGAGAATGTTCGGAATCATCAGGGCAAAAACCACGCCCAGGGCAAAGTCGAAGGCGATGTAGAGCCCCAGCCACGCGAGCAGGATGACGCCCCGGCGCACCCCGTTCCTGCTGTGCAGAAAGATGGCCAGACCCATCATTTCGGCCAGGGAAACGAGCGAGCGCACTATGGGCAACCTGAGCCATCGATGTCGGGTGAGCAAAGTCCGGATGCGCCCGTCGAGCATAGTCCCGTCGGCTCGGGCCAAGGCCCAGAAGTGAGGACCGCGCATGAGCACGCCGTTGCCGAAGGCCATCCCTCCGACGCGCATCGGGGTGTTGACACTCAACCCGGATCCGTCGCTATTTCATGGAGCAGGCGCCCACCGGTGAGCCCGTCCGGAGATGAGCCTTACCAGTCTCTGACAGCCCCAGACTATCCAGGTCGGCATGCAATTGGTCTACGCTTCCGCAGCCGTAGAGGTAGGCGTTCACCCGAGTGGCCGCCGCCGAGTCTACAAGATCCCAGATATCCGGATACATGGCCCTGAACTCCCGGGAAAGAAGGCGGTCGCCCTGAAGTGCGTACTTCTGGTGATAGTCCTCAGCCAGATAAAACTCGCTCAGGGGGATGATGAGAGTCCGGATGGCCCCCTCGGATTTCTCCTGCAGTCCGGCCATGACCGACCGAGCTATCCGCTCCTGCTCCGCGTCATGAACAAAGATGGCCGACATGTACTGCCGTTTGGACGACGATCGAGTGGCGTCGTGAACCGCAAAGAATCTCGCCACCAACTCGTCGTACGACACCTTGCCGGGGTCGAAATCAAACTGCACCGTCTCGGTGTGGTCGCCTAGGTTATGGTAAGTAGGGTTCCTGGTCGACCCGCCTGTGTAGCCCACCCTGGTCCGGATGACCCCGTAGAGGCCGCCAAACTGCGCCTCCGTGCCCCAAAATCAGCCGTAGGCGAACGTGGCCGTCTGGAAGTTGTTGGGAACGGCTAAATCCAAGGGCGGAAGCGCAGGTTGGGAAGCTGTCTGCCCGTTCTCACTCCCTGTGGATTCATCAGTCCCAACCGCGAGTTTCCTGAATGCCTGTCGGAACCCCATGCCAACATCTCCCGGCTCAATTTGTATGGCTTTATGATACCAAAAAGGCGCGCGGCTGGTGACGAATCACCTGCAAAAGCCGCTCTTACTCTTTGCCATGCGAGAGCTACCTCGGCGCCAAACCCTCAAGCACCCGGCGAAAATATTCCAGAGGTTGCGCGCCCACCACCTTCGGTCCCGACTCGAAGAAGAACGTCGGAACTCCGGTAATGCCGAAGGACCGGGCTTCATTCTCCACGGCACGACGTCTCGGGGCGAATTGTGCTGACGTCAGCGCTTGCCGGAGGGCGCTGCCGTCAAGACCCACCCCATCCCCCAGTCTCTCCAGGACGACCGGATCGCCGATATCCTTCGAATCGGCGAAATAGGCCGCAAGAACGGCTCGATGAAACTCCGGATGCCTGCCCGCATCTCGCGCGAATTCGGCGGCTTCAACAGCCAGCCGCGAGTTGGAGAGACGAACCGGCGGCTCGAAGGCGAGGTCCAGCTCGACGCAACGTAGGCGCAAGTTCTCCTGACCCTGACGTAGACCCGGTCCGAACAGATCGGCTAGCAGCATTCCTTCGGGCGGTGTGTCCGGATGGATCTCGTAGCTAACCCACACGTCTTCCAAGGGAAACTCTTGCTTCAGCTTATCGACAATACCCGTGCCGATGTAGCAGAAGGGTCATATGTAGTCGCTGAAGGCGCGTACTTTGAACGACATTCCTTGCGCCTCTCCGATCGGCGTGGTTCAGAGCGGTTCGCCGGGCGTGGCTGCTCCAGCCAGCCACGCCGCGCCCTCGGCATAGAGCTTCTGCACGGGGTCTCCACGGAGTCCGGGAAGGTCTCGCTTCACGGCAAATCCGGCCTTGGACTGCAAATAGGCCAGGTAGCGGTAGCCCTCGGGATAGCTCGCCAGCAGTTTCTGGTCAACTTTGAGCGAAGCGCCCGGACCCACCGGGTCAAGGCGGTCCTTTTCGTAGATCGGCTGACGCCGGACAATCGCCCACCGACCGTCTCTCTTCTCGAAAAAGTCGTAGAACCGACCCCAGCAGACCACGTCGCAAAGGACCCCGTCCACCTCAGCACGCTGATGGATGGTCATCTTGGCCTGCGAAATGGCCCTGGCACCCTCTACCCGACACGACCACCCGCCCAGCATATGCACGATATTGACCCCTGCGTCGAAGCCCCGACGGCTGACCTCGATGAATTCCTCCGCCGAACCCTGAAACCACGTGGCCGTCATGTAGCCGTCGGAGTGCCAGACAGTGGCGAAGCTCTCCCAGTCGGCCGAGTCCCGGAATACCACCCAGTTCTCAACTACTTCCCGGATGTTCAGTTTGTCCCAGGTCAGGTCACTCCCCACGGTCCATCTCCCTTCGCATCACTCTTCTCGTGCCGCACTAGTTTGCACCCCATCATGCTGCATCCGCCTATGGGAGTCCAGACCCATGTTGCGCCGGCAGTCGATTTCGACAACAGTCCCCACCCTACTTCCGCTTTGTCGCAGACCTCTCTAGAATGACGTGATCTTGCCTCTCCGATCGGCTTTTGCGCGGTCGGCTCTTTACCGAAAGAAGGTTCTCCCGATATTTCGTAGGCCCAACAGCACGCAAACAGCCTCAGGTCTGCCGTTTTCCCCCCGACTGGCGCTGGTGCTTTCGCTGGCGGGATTGGTCCTCGTAGCCTTCAATCAGCGTCCCGCCGTGGCGAGCATCCCGCCGGTTCTAGGCAAGCTGGGGCTGCACCCCACCGCCCAGTCACTCCTGGTCACCATCCCTGTCCTGTGCTTCGGGCTTGGTGCGCTGGCCGGTCCGCGCCTCCGTCGTGCTCTGGGAGAGGAACGGGCGGTCTTCCTACTGGTGTTTCTCCTAGCCGTGTCGATAGGCCTGCGAGCGGTGTTTCTCGGCTGGACCATGTTCCCCACAACTATCGTTATCGGTCTCTCCATCGGGGTGCTCAACGTTCTCACGCCCAGCTACATAAAGCGGCGTTTTCCCGACCACCCTGGACCGACGACCTCTGCCTACGTCGCCTCCGCCACCCTCGGGCCGGCGCTGGCGGCCGGGCTGACGGTCCCGGTTTTACGGGCGGCGGGAGGATCCGTTCACATCGCCCTAGGGTTCTGGATGGTGCCCGCTGTGGTCGCGCTCTGCGTCTGGGCGCCTCAGTTGCTGGTGGGTAGACCGCCGTTGGCAGACAGGCGCCCGCCGACCGGCGGATTCCATTCCCCCATTTGGAAGCGAAGCCTTTCCTGGCAGGTGATGTTGTACATGGGCATCGGGTCCCTGATCTTCTATGGGCCGCTTTCCTGGCTGCCCGCGATATACCAGTCTCGCGGGGTCGACGCCGCTACGGCGGGCTACCTTCTGCTCGTCATGAACTTCCTGGGTATGTTTGGAAGCCTGCTTTCTCCTCTATTCGCGGGCGGCATGCGCGACCAACGGCCTATCGTCGTGATCGGAGCCGTCGTAACCCTCGCCGGATTCCTCGGCCTTCTTCTCGCACCGAACAACCAGGCCTACTACTGGATGACCATCCTCGGCATCGGCCAGGGGTCACAATTCGGTTTGGCACTGCTGTTCATCGTGATCCGCGCGGCTGACGGCGCCGTGGCCGCTCGGCTGTCGAGCATGGCACAGTCGGGTGGTTACTTGATCGCGGCCACTGGCCCCTTCGTTATGGGGTCCTTGCACTCGCTCACAGGAGGATGGGTCGTTCCCATCGTGTTTCTGATTGTGGTCACCATCGTCGGCCTCTTCGTGGGCTACGCGGCGGGAAGAGACCGGGTAATCGAGGCGTAATACGGCTGAGTGATCATCCCGACCCCTACCCAGGCCATTGAGGCTCCCAAATGAACCCGCTCTCCCTAGTGCCGCTCGCTTTCGTATGCCCTTCCGCACTTTGTCTATTGAGACTCGGCAAGCTCCGGTCCTGCCTAAAGTTCCGCGTCCAGAACCGTCTTGGGCTTCTCTTTCGAGCGATACAACCGGCGAGCGTCTCGTAGCCTTTGGTAGTCGTCGTCAGCTACCGCGCTCAGTTCCCGCCAAAGGCAGATATCTTCCTTCAGGTGTCTGGACTTGATCGAGGGGGTGCACTCTTTCTCCAAGGGACAGGCATAACAGACCTCCAGCTGTCCCCCAGCACCGGCCTTGCGCGCCCGTTCACCCTCCGAAACCCGCCGCTGGACATCGGACAGCAGTTCCTGGACGTCGGCTTGGATCTGGATCTGGAAACGCGGCATCTCTTCGGTCTCGCTGTAGATGAAGTCGCCGTTTCTCCAGTACGCCAACTCGAACACCAAGTCGAGGGTCTGCAGATTCATGATCTCGCGCACGGCGGCTTCGTTGGTGAAGCCCATCTCTATTAGGCGCTGGCCGAGAGGTCTCAGCATCTTCTCGTCGTGAGAAAGTTCCGCGTCTTCCAGGAGGGCATCGGCCAATTCCCGGTGGCTCAGGCATCCGGCCTTTACTAGTCGAGTCCCCAGCCTCTCGTCGGAGAGGGGAAGAGAGATTCCTTCTACATGGCCGTCGATGAGATAGATAAATCCATACTCCTCGAAATCCCGGACCTCAAGAACGCCGGTGGCGCCGAGTCCGGCGAGAAAACGCAGGACGTCTACCAGTTTGAACCTTTGGATCGATCCCCGAAGTAGCATCGCACCGACCTTCTCGAGATGTATATGTTCGGAATATCGGCAGTACGAGAGGAAGCGTTAGCAACCTGTAGGACGAGTGAGTGTTTGAGCAGCACCCAAGAGGGTACACCGACACCAGCAGCCGTTAAGGAGCTGCAACTCGGTATTTGGAGGACGTTGTGAATCCAGCGAAGCTCTACGTGGGTAACCTAAGCTACTCTACCTCCGAGGACACCCTGAGAAGGCTGTTTGAAGCGCATGGCGAAGTGGTCTCCATCAATCTCATTACCGACCGCGACTCCGGACGCCCCAAAGGGTTCGGTTTTGTGGAGATGGGTTCGGCCGAGGAAGCCCAGGCTGCCAAGGAGGCGGTCAACGGCACCGACGTCGACGGTCGCGCACTCAATGTCGACATCGCCAAGGAACAAGCGCCCAGGGCTCCGCGCTCCGGCGGTTACGGCGGCGGCGGATTCGGGGGTGGTGGCGGCGGCGGAGGAAATCGCCGTTGGTAGAGAAGGCTCGCACCGAAGTCCGGAGAGGCGCCGGGCGTCCCGCCCGTCGCCTCTCCGACACTGTTACAGCATGACCTCGCGGAAGACCCTCTCGAGATTCCGCCAACAAACCTTCTCGATCTGACCTTCCGTCAAACCGACTTGACCAAGAAGTTGGGCGATCTTGGGATAGTCGGCCACACCATCTATCTCCGAGGGCAAGCTGTCAACTCCGTCCAAGTCGCCGCCCACGGCCACGCAATCCTCCCCACCCACTTTGACCGCGTGCTTGATGTGATCCGCAAATAAAGAAAGAGGGGGCCGACGCAGGCCAGCTACAAACGACGAGATGGCGGCTCCGGCCTCTTCGTTTGTCTTCTCCCCGGAGTCAACGGCCCTCATGATTCGCCGTTCGAACTCGTCCGCCGCCGAAGAAAACTCGGAGGACAGGAATCCTGAGTAGAGATTGAGGCCCACGACACCGCCCCGCTCGCCGATAGTGCGGATCATCTCGTCCGTGAGATTCCGTGGGTTGGCACACAGCGCTCGGGAGTTACTGTGACTGGCAACAAAAGGCTTTGCGGTTGCCGCGCAAACGTCCCAGAAGGCTTGGTCGGAAGCGTGGGAGACATCGACAACCACCCCCAGGTCCTCGCACAGGCTGACCAGATCCTCTCCTTTCCTGCTCAGCCCCGCACCGCTCCCGCGGGCGGTCCCCGCAAAGTCGTTGTCGGCCCAGGCTACCGTTAGCAGTCTGACCCCCGCGCTGTAAAACGCAGCGAGTGCCCCGGGATCGCCCATGAGCGGATCCGCCCCCTCCAGGCTGGAGATGAGGGCTATGTGACCCGAACCCGCACAGGCCGCTTCAATCTCCGAAAAGGAGCGCCCGAGGACGAGCCTGTCCGAATGAGCATCGCACAGCGTCTCTACAGCTTTCACCATACTCATGGCTATCTCGTCCTCGCGGCCACGGGAGTGCCGGGCGATCACGCACGCGGCGAAGACTTGAGTACACACTCCCGCCGAGATCATCCCCGGAAGGTTTACGTGCGTGCTTCCGAAAGCGGTGAAGTCGGCCTCGTTTTCGACGATCTTGAGAATGGTATCGCAGTGAGCGTCGAAGAAACGCAATGCGGGCGCTATCCTTCTCCCCCCGCCATCAACCGGCACACCCTCCGCAATTGAGCCAGTTCAGCGACCGGTTCGGGATTATGCACGGTATTGAGGGGCGGTTTCCACTCGGCCACCAGCAAGCGTTCGGCCTCGTCCAGTTGATCCGCAGGAACAGTGCTCCAGCTCACGAGGAGATGGTCTTCAATCCAGCCACAGATCCTCATCGTATCTCCGGTGGAGAACTTGTAGTTCCTCTGGTTCTTCCTGCCCTTCAACGAGCCAGAGGGTGGCCGATAACCCAGCGCCGCCCCCAGCCCCCGGAAGAAGGTGGACGGCTTGCGATGCCTCAAGTCCTGCTCGATGAGCCGCAAACGAAGGAAGGCAGAGGCTTGGCCCACGTAAAGCGGACGTTGGGAACCGTCCATGAGACGACCCGACAGGAATCGAGGGAGAGCCCGCGCATCGTCAACAAATATCGCGTAGATGCCGCTCGAGTCGGGAGCGAGTTGCTCGGCGGTCTTCACGTTCATTTTTGCAAGGGGCGATGCGAGGTCATTCTTGAGCTGCAATGTATCCATGTAACTAATATAGCCCATTCGGTCGCAGGAGCCTCAGTAAACACTGGAAATCTATGCCTCAGAGTTCTATTTCTGGGAACAAACACTGCAGATCATGCAAAGGAGGGTCGGGTGTGAGTCGGGACCATCAAAGCTCCACGTGCCGTTCGTTCAACAAGGCCGAGGCCTCCTCTCCGTCGGTGTGGTGCTCTGCCACGAGGGGGTGCGATGGCGCGTGGCACCACGAACTGTCGATGGACCCCGTCGCGCGCTCAAGCAGAAGACCGGGTGGGTCTGAGCTGTGAACAGCCTCCCATTCCTTCTCTATCCCCTACTCCTGCTCCCCATCGCGCTCATCATCTACGCGCGGTCTAGAGTGAGGCGGGTATTCGCTGAGGAAGACCGAATCCAGAACGCCGAGAGGATAACCGGGCTCGAGGCGGCTCGGGAACTCCTCGATCAAGCGAATTTGTACCAGGTAAAGATCGAAATCCAAGCGGGGCTATTCAGTGACCAGTACAATCCCATGACCAAAATCCTCCGCCTCACTCCCCGCATCGCCCGCCGAGACTCAACACTGGCTGTGGGAGTGGCAGGACACGAGGTGGGGCACGCGATCCAGGATGCCGAGGGGTACGCGCTAATGCGCATCCACATCGTCTTGGCCCGCTGGCTCATCGTGCTGACCACGCTCAGCCCCATAGCGTTGATAGGCGGGTTTCTTTTTGGCAACTTCTTGCTCATGCTGCTAGCCGTGGGGATTCTTGGCTTACAGGCGGTGTTCGCGTTGGTGACTCTCCCCTTAGAGCGAAACGCCAGCAAGCGAGCGCTGAAGCTGCTCGAGGAAAAAGGCGTGATACTGCATTCCGAAGAAGGGAGTATTCAACGAGTGCTGCGGGCCGCCGTGTTCACGTACCTCGCATCAGCCGGGATCCGCATTGCCTTCTTCCTGTTCTGGTTCATCCTTTTGGCCAGCGCCGCGAAAATCGGCGGGCTCTAGCGTTCTACGGATTGAGCACGGGCAGCAAGTACTTCTCGATCTCTTGCGAGGCCAACCCCCAGAGCTTTCCGACGCTGTCCTTGGAAACGTATCCGATCTGATCCGGGCCTTTCGAGGTCTCCAATACGAGGCCGTACAGTGAGACAATCTGGTCTGCGCGAGCTACCAGCGCCTGCCCATCACGGTAGAGAGGAATACCATCGACCTTGATGTCTCCAGCTTCGACGTCGGCTCTCCATAGTGTCACGCTATCTTCGTACGCCCAGTACACCAGGTAGAACCTCAATCGGACCTGCTGTTCGTCCGCGTTTAAGACCGCAACGTCCATGACATCCAACGCAGCCCGAAAGGCCCGGACTCGAGAATCGAGTTGATCGAGAGTGGTCGCAACCGCGCTTGCTACGAGGATCTCCTTGAGCTTGTCCCAGGCAGGCGCGAACTTGTCCTTGTCGACCCCAGTCGCGGCAATAGTCGTCATTGTCCCCGGTCGGTTCGGGGCAACGAAGTTTCCACAACCTGCCACACCCGCCATCATGAGACAGCCCACAACCACCAAGACGATACGAGCCTTCAGCTTCTGACCCCTCCGCCCCTACTGGGCCGCCTTGAGCTGCGCCAGCGTCTTACCGAGAGCCTCAATCTGCTGTGCAAAGGCGGTGAGATCTCCGGCCCGCAACGCCGCTTGTGCGGCGGCATACTGGCTGTCGGCCTGCGTGATGAGTTGGGTCACGATGGGGTTCGGTTGGGTTCCGGGATTAGTTTCGCCGGTCCCCGGTTGGGTTCCCGTTCCCCCTGAGCCCGCCCCGCCAAAGATGGAGGCGAGAGCCTCGGCAAGAGTGGGCGCCATCACGACATTCTGCTGCTGTCCCGAAGGCAGATTCGGGTTGGCCGACGGCGATCGATAGAACACTATGATGCGCTGAATCTGCGGGAGTTGAGTCTGTGACGACTCCAGGTAGAGCGGCTGCACGTAGAGCAGCGAGTTCTCGATTGGAACCGTCAGCAGATTGCCGAAGATCACCGTCGAACCCTCTTGGCCCCACAGGGTCCGTTGCGAGGAGATGGTCGGATCCTGGTTGATGGCAGCCTCGACCTGTGCGGGGCCGTAGACGCTCTCGCTCGAAGGAAACTCGAAGCTGACCGCTTTCCCATAGTTGGGCGGGTCGGACTCAGCCCCGAGCCAGGCGATCATGTTGCTGCGCCCGTTGGGCGTGTAAGGCAATATGAGGACGAACTCGTCCCTGGTCTGTCCGGGCAGCCTCATGATCATGTAGTACGGACTCATGGGAGCTGCACCCGAAATCGCAAGGTTGCCCGGAATCTCCCACTGATTGCCCTTGTTGTAGAGCAGGCTCGGATCGGTGACATGGTAGGTGGCGAACATCTCGGCCTGGGTGGCGAAGAAGTCCTCCGGGTACCGCACGTGCGATTGCAGACTCGCTGGCATGTCACTCGACGGTTTGAACATCCCAGGGAAGATCTTTTCGTAGACCCGGATGATCGGGTCGCTCGAATCGAACGTGTAGAAGTCCATGGTGCCGTTGTAGGCATCGATCACGATCTTCACCGAGTTGCGCATGTAGTTCAGCGATCCATCGGGCTGGGAGTACGGCATGCGGCCGGTCGTGGTGTAGGCGTCGACCATCCAGTACAGCTTGCCATCCGCGATCACCATGTAGGGATCGCCGTCGAACTTCAGGAAGGGGGCCGCGGCGGAAAGACGGGCTTTGATGTTGTTGTAAAGGATCACGCGGGATTCGCCGGTGATGGCCGACGATGTGAAAAAGCTGATGGAGCCGAAATGCGTGGTCAGAGCGAGCTTGTTGAGGAACGAACCCACGGGGATGCCCCCGCTGCCAGAGTAGGTGGTATAGACATCCCCGTCGGGACCCGGATAATCAAATTCTTGGTTCTTGGTCTTCACAAGGACATAGTCCGTGCCCGTGAGCCCGTAGTAGATCCGAGGCTCGGTGATCGCCAAGGCTGGATCAGAGGAAACCACCGGAACGTTCTGAACCAGAAAGTCCGGCGACCCGCCCGAGGCCACCTGGTTCACGGCCGAAAGGGCGACCCCGTAGCCGTGCGTGTACGTGATGTGCTGGTTGACCCAAGTCTGTGCGGCCGCCGGCAAACCGGAGACGCGCAACTCGCGCGGAGCGAGCATTGTCTGCGTGTACACGTTGTTCACGAGATAACGATCGACGCTCACGCTGGGGAAGGAGTAATACGGCCGGAGTTCCTGGAGCTGCGTGTAGCTGCGCAGAAGCACCTCCGGATCCCAGAGGCGGATGTTGCCGACGGTCACACTGCTGTCCTGCAGTTTCGCCGAAGTCAGGTCGCCCTGCAACGAGTAAGGCGTTGAACTCACTTCTGTAAGATCGTAGGCTGCGCGGGTGGCGGCGATGTTGTTCGCGATGTAGGGAGTCTCTTTCGCCAGTTGATTCGGGTTGACTGAAAGGCCTTGCCACGCCGCTGGGACGATGCCAAGGAACACTATCAGGGCGACGATCCACACCCCGATGGCGAGCGGAGGCCACAGTAGACGTCGGCCTCGCACTGCGTTATACATCAGCACGATGCCCACGACGACCGCCAGCCCCATGAGTCCGCGGATGAGAGGCAGCCGCACGTGCACGTCCGTATACCCGGCGCCGAAGAAGACCCCCGAAGTCGAGTAGAGAAGATTCCAAGCCTTCAGCAGATAGCCGGCTCCGCCCACGACAAACAGTGCACCGAGCAAGGCCGACACGTGGGCCACGAAACTTTTGTCGATATGCAAGCCCGCCAATTCGAGCGCACGCTTGGCCGAACGCACCGCATCCGGTCTTCTGGGCGCCCCGTTGGTTGCCTCCGCGAGGCGCTCCTGAGTGAGGACTCCACCAAGCGCCAGCCGAGCAAGCACCGTGAGAACCGCCGCGACAATGAGCGTGGCGAACAGGAATCCGTACATGTAGTGCCATGCGGGCAACGAAAAAACGTAAAACGACAGGTCGTGATGGAAGATGGGGTCGGTGGTGCCGAAGCTCACGGAGTTCCACGCCTGCTGGAACATGAGCCAGGAGTCGGAGGTTACGAAGCCGACGATCACGGCGCCTACTACCGATAGCGCCAGCCCCGCCTGCCTGACACGGCGCACGAGGGTCGGGCTTACCGCCTCGGTCACATCGACGCCCTCGATGGGCCGGAACTTTGGAGCGAACCGGCAAGCGAGCAACACATTGCCATAGAGGATGGCGAAAAAGACCACAGCGAAGATGGGACCGATGATCACGCGGGATGTGATGCGCGTCCAGAAAACCGTCCGAAGCCCCACTTCGCCGAACCAAAGCCAGTCAACGTAGTAGCGTAGAAAGACGACTAGGGCCACGACTATGACCACAACCGCAGCGAACCCGATGGCCACGGGAATGCGACGGGCTCCGGGGCGATGCCGACCGTCTTTGGGCGATCGGATATTCGTGACGGGTGACATGGTGCTTGAGTATAACAGTGAAGGGGGAACTATCGGAGCGCGCTTATTTCGCGCCAGCCACCACCGAGTCGGTTGACCACACTCTGATGAATGGCTTTCGCACCGAAGCAGACAGCCGACTCAAGTACCCGGCCGGGCAGACATTCGGCACGGTGGCCATCCATTGCAACCCCAATTCGCGATCACTCCGCGCGCGGCGGTCCCCTATGGTTACAAGTCCGGGTCGCTCCATCCAGCCAAATCCAGGCCGGTTCTATCAGGATATGGAGCTAGAGTGAGCGATTCGAGAGAGCAAGACACGCTTTCGTGGCCAGGCTCAGCCCCCTCCCTCTTGCCTATCCAGTCGTCTCGATAGATCTCACCCACGTAGGTACCTTCGCTGGTGTAGGCCACATTCCCGTTGAAGTAACCGACATGGCATCCCTGAGAGTCGTAAAGCTGGTCTCCGTCCTTCCATCCCGCAAATACTCCGGACCGCGCCTTCCACAGTCCCGTTTTGGCCACCGACGTCCTCCTTTGGAGTGCAAAAGCGTGCCACCGCTGTCGTGCGGGTTACTCTGATCTCCTCTTTCGATGTCTCATACCCTTTGTCGAAACACGACCAAACAAAGGAACACAGCTTCGGGCGATGGCGTTCTTGCGCGGCGTATGACCTGGCGCCGCACCCTGAAGCCTGCACTCCAGGAATACACGCATGGGTGGACAACGAAGCGCCGGCGCACTGGCAAACATCGGATGCTGCCCTTGCCGCAAGGCCGAAACTGACTGCAACCGGGTTCTGCCCGCACACCCACAAAAAAAGCGAGCCCCGAGTGCACTCGCTTTTCACCTTTCAACGGCTCTCACTTCGTCCCCGCTTCGCTGTACTTCGCGGTCATTTACCTCCGCGTTTCCTCTGCGGGTCCCCTTGTAAGCTCCTCAGATGCTGCGTCTGAACTCTCGGGACTCTGCTAGACACTCTACCTGCCATCGGACTAAGAGTCAATCGCAAAAGCGACCCATTTACAGCGAAAAATACCGCAATACGCACCTACTCGCAGCGTCCGTCGATTACGCTGTGGGCGGACACCTTGGGGAAGGTCTCGGGAACCTCGGTGGGTGTAGAATCACCCATGGTCTCCACCCGTTCAAACATTCGACTCGCACGGCGGCTGGCACGGGCCCGCCTTCAAGGGCGCCCGATCATCCTCAGTCACCTCATCACCCGCGCCTGCAATGCCAGATGCGATACCTGTCTGTGGCGGCTCGATGCCGACCCCACGGCCGATTTACGCTTCACGGAGCTTACCGGGGAAGAGATCGCGTGGCTATATCGGGCGGCGGGAACGGCCGGCTTTCCGGAGCTGGTAGTGTGGGGCGGGGAGCCCTTATCGAGGCACGACCTTCCTCAGTTGCTAGAGGTTGCCTGCTCGGCGGGTTTGTCAGTCACCCTCATCACCAATGGTTGGCTGCTGCCGCAACGCTGGCCAAGCCTCAGGGGATGGGTGCACACATTGATAGTGAGCCTTGACGACGTTGGCGACGCCCATGACCGTCTTCGCTCTCTTCCGGGACTGTACTCTCGGCTGGACCGCTTCATGACCGCGCTCGACTTCGATCCCTTGCGACCCCGCCTTCTCGTGAACACGGTCCTTTCCAAACTGAACCGCGGCGCGTTACGTCGAGTGGCACCGGTGGCCAAACGGTGGAAAGCCGGCCTCTATTTCTGCCCCATGGAAACGGGAGTTTTGCTTGCGGCAGGCCCCACCGAGGCAAAGCGAAGTCTGGCTCTGTCTTCGCAGGAACTCAGGCAGGCCGCAAGCCTCGCTCGCGAACTTCAAGCAGCCGGCTATCCGCTGCTGACCAGCGGGCGGTACTTGGACCTTCTGAGGTCCAACGCCGGACTGGAGGACTACGACTGTCGCTTTCCGCATGCGACTCTCACGGTCAAGGCGGATGGCTCAATCCGGGACTGCACACGTCGGGACGTTGTCCTCACCACAGTCTCAGACATGCGACAAACCGGAACGTCACTGGCCGAAATCGTCCGCTCGCGCGCGTATCGGGCCATGCTTGCCCGAGCCGATGTCTGCACTGCCTGCAACAACCCGGACGTCATCGAGACGTCGTGGGCATGGCAACTCCGTCCTTTCATGCTGTGGCGCGCCCTGCGACTAGGAATCGGCTGAACGCGACACCTGCGAGCACCGCTGTATCTGGCCGGAGCGTCTCAGCCGGAACCGCCGCCGCAACATTGGGCACCTCGTGTCGCCATTGGGCAGCTCGTGTCGTCGGCGCGCTCAATGCCCGCGGGGTGGTTCGTGGAACTGGGTCCGATACAGATCCGTATACAAACCCCCCGCCGCCAGAAGCTCCTTGTGACGACCGCGCTGTACGATTCTTCCGGCATCCAAGACAAGGATCTGATCGGCGTCACGCACAGTGGAAAGCCTGTGGGCGATAACAAGGGACGTGCGTCCGGCGAGGGCCGTCTTGAGCGCTCTCTGCACCGCAAGTTCCGACTCGTAATCGAGGTGAGCGGTGGCTTCATCCAAGACGACGACATCCGGGGCCTTCAGCAAAAGTCGTGCAATCGCCGAGCGTTGTTTCTCCCCTCCTGAAAGCCGGTATCCTCGCTCTCCTACAAGTGTGTCCAGTCCGTCCGGAAGTGTTTCGATGAGGGGGTAGATTTGCGCTCCCTGGAGCGCTTCGACGAGTTCCGCCTCCGAGGCGGCAGGTTTGGCATACAGCAGGTTGGATCGGATGGTCTCGTGAAAGAGGTGTGCGTCCTGGGTCACGACGCCCACGATAGATCTCAATGAATCGAGCGTAACCTCGCGCACGTCCATCCCGTTGATCTTGACTGCGCCTGCTCGCGCGTCGTAAAGGCGAGGAACGAGTTGACTGATGGTCGTCTTACCCGCCCCTGAGGGGCCCACCAAAGCTACGAGTTCGCCCGGCGACACTGTGAAACTCACGTCAAATAGGACACCCTGCGACGGTGCGGCGGCGGTCGTCGCAACTGATTCCAGCGAGGCGAGCGAAACCTCGTCCGCGCTCGGATAGGTGAACTCCACGTGCTCGAATCTGACCTCCGCAGGACCACGACGCAAAGCGACGGCGCCCGGCTTCTCGTCCACCATGGGCTTCAGATCGAGGACCTCGAACACACGCTCAAACGACACAAGTGTCGTCAGGACGTCCACGTTGACGTTGGAGAGAGCTGTGAGAGGACCATAAAGGCGGGCGAGATACGCGGTCAGAGCCACCAAAGTGCCCACGTCGAGGGCTCCCCGAACCGCGAGCACCCCACCCCACCCATAGACCAAGGCAGTGGCAAGTGCCGCGGTGAGCATGAGCGCCACAAAGAACACTCTGGCATAGATGGCCTGACTTATGCCGATATCCCGAACTCGCCCCGCCTTGTTTTGGAAAGACCGATCCTCTTGTCCAGAGCGTCCGAACAGCTTCACGAGTAAGGCACCCGCCACGTTGAAGCGCTCCACCATGATCGTGTTCATCTCCGCGCTCAGGTCATACCGCTCCCGCATGATGGTCTGCAGTCGCTGTCCCAACCATCGGGCCGGAATCGCGAAGATCGGCAGAAGAATGAGCGCGACGAGGGTAAGTTTCCAGGACAGAAAAAACATCGCGGCGAGGACCAGACTGACGCTGATAAGGTTTCCCACCACCGTCGAAAGAACGTCGGTAAAAGCTTCCTGGGCTCCTTGGACATCATTGTTCAGCCGGCTGACAAGAGCACCGGTTTGCGCACGCGTGAAGAAGGCTATAGGCATCTTTTGGATATGAGCAAAGACCTTGGTCCGCATATCAAACACCAGACCTTCGCCCACCCGAGCCGACACAAAGCGTTCGCCCAGCGACAGCGCCGCGTCCAAGATCGCGAGGATTGCAACGAGCCCTGCGAGAGCCACCACGAGACCCGCCCGCTGGCCCAGGATGCCTTTGTTGATGATCTCCCGATATATGAGCGGGTTGGCGGCTCCGATGACTGCGTCTACAATCACCAAGCCTAGAAAGAACACAAGAATGGCCCGGTATTGAGAGGCAAAACGCAGTATCCGACGCGTCGTGCCGGCAGCCACTTTCGCCCCCCGCACGGACTTGTCTCGGCGCATGGATCGCACCACCTGGCCGCCGGTGGGACGCATTAGACGGACCGCCTCCTGCTCCGCGCAGCAACCTCCGCAAGGGCGTGCGCACGTCTTCCCATTGAATCAAGATCAGTCAACTTGGAACCGAATGATACCGACAGTCGGCGTCGCCGGCTGCAAATCATACCGTCAAACGATCCGGAAACCTGGATTCGGCCCGTTCGTCCGAGATGAAGCCTTCCGAGGCGAGCAGCGCCCCTGCCCGCACACCCACAAAAAAAGCGAGCCCCGAGTGCACTCGCTTTTCACCTTTCAACGGCTCTCACTTCGTCCCCGCTTCGCTGTACTTCGCGGTCATTTACCTCCGCGTTTCCTCTGCGGGTCCCCTTGTAAGCTCCTCAGATGCTGCGTCTGAACTCTCGGGACTCTGCTAGACACTCTACCTGCCATCGGACTAAGAGTCAATCGCAAAAGCGACCCATTTACAGCGAAAAATACCGCAATACGCACCTACTCGCAGCGTCCGTCGATTACGCTGTGGGCGGACGCGCCGGCGACGACGCGACCACGTCCCCCATGCCAAGCCGATGGAGAGTCTCCGGGGTGGGTATCCCGGTCTCTTCGTCCCAGCCGCGAAGTAGGTAGTATTCCTTGCGAATCGTCTCGTACTTATCCTTGTCGAGCATGTTGCCGACGGCATCCACCGGTCGACCATTTTCCCCGGGCATGATCACCTTTTCCCCGGAGGCGCCCGCGGGCAGCGGAACTGTGAAGTTGAATTCCGGCGGATAGTCGTCGTCCGGTACCCGGTGACCCTCTCGCACGCTGATCAGCCGCTGCAGGTTGAATATGCGCTCCGCATGCACTGGCAACTCGGACGCGTCGAGGCCGGTGGCCGCGGTGAAGAACTTCGCCTCCAGGTCGGCATCTCCCCGAGGCCCGAGCTTGCTGAACGAATAACTCACCGGATAGATGAAATCGCAGAATCCCAGACTGTCGCGCAGATAGCCCCGGTTTTGGACGTTCCGGGCCGCAGTGGCTTTGCCCTCGTAGCTCAGCATGTTCGCCGCCGCTTTGCTCCCCCACAGCTCCTCCGCTGCCTCCACAAAGGCCTCAGGTGTGACATTCGACGACGACGGATCCTTTTGATGCGCCCTCCAAGGATTGCACAGGTACGTGGTCTCGTGGAGGCTGAGCGGATGCATGCGGGTTTCAAACGGATACACGAGGGCATGTGCTGTATAAAGTCGCGCCGGGCCCATGTCCGATTGGCCGACCGGAGCGACACCGTGAGGGAAGAGCGCGGCAGCGCTGGGCGACACGAGCCCGCGTATCCGCATCATCCCTTCAGCCAGGACGTTGCCGAAGCCGGCGCGGTGGACGATGGTTTGGAGCAGTGCTACAAGAAACTCCCTAGTGCCTATGCGCGACAGTGGCAGCCCCGTCTCCTGCTCCGTGAGCGCCCCATTGCGCCGGCAGGCCGCGAGCCATTTGATCATCATCTCAAGCTCGAAGGTGCACAGGGCGTAGTCGTTGGCGAGCGCGGACGCCTCGAAGAGAGTTTTCAGCGGCTCGTGCTCTTGGCCGTAGACCCAGGGCAGATAGTACTCCATCGCCTGACAACCACGCAGACCCACCAATTCGTCGTCGTTGCCGATCTTGTAGATCTTCTTTTGACAGTTAAGCGCGCACTGATAACAATGGCGGCGACCGAGGACTTGCAGCAGATCGCTACGACCGGTCTCCTCGATGTGCCGCAGGGTGTCAAAGTTGCAGGTGTCGCTCAACTCGCGAGCGCGGCGCGACAGCTCCGCCATACGCCCCGGATCGGCTACGCGGGGTCGCCCGGTTCCCCGGACCACGACCGCCTTGAGATTCTTTGAGGCCATCACCGAGCCGAAGCCCGCCGTCACTGTGCCCTGCAAAGAAGCGTAGAGGATCGCCGATCGCACCCTGTTCTCTCCCGACACCCCCGTGGTCACGAATCTCGCCCGGTCGCCGTACTTATCGGCGATGAGAGACTCAACGGCGAATGTCCCCTGCCCCCACAGCTCACACCCATCCAGCAGAGTCGGTTCGCCATTTCGGACTACTAGGTAGACCGGCGAGTCCGCCCGCCCATCGAGCACGATACCGTCCCAGCCCGCGTTCTTGAGTTCCGCCGGGAACTGTCCCCCCACACTTCCGTAACAGTATGCCTCCGGGAACGCCATGGGAGATTTTCCGGCGACGCACATGCGTGCAGCTCCTTGGGCTCCCGTGCCGACAACGGGACCGGTCATAAATATAAGCCGGCTTGCCGGGTCGAAAGCGCCGACCTCTGGTGTCACCTTCTCCCAGTAAAGGCGCGTAGCGATGCCCCGTCCGCCCAGGTACAGGGAGTAGTCATCTGTCGCAATCTCTGCGAAGGAGCCCGACGTGAGGTCCACATGCAGGATCTTGCCCATCCAACCGTACGCACACCTAGACAATGATCCAGATCCCCCTGTCTTCGCAGTCGGGCGGTCGAAAGAATCGGCCTCTGGCTAAGCCTACGTGCGAGAATACAGCCGTTTCAACCGCCAGACGAAGCGACTCCTCTGCAGACTTCATTCCGAGGCGCCAACCGCTATGAGCGGAACGTCATCCCCCGCCCGCTTGCCCAGCTGCCCGTCGGGCCGGCCGCGGATCAGAGATACAATCGCCCCCGCCACAGCCAGCCCCACCGCCACAAACATGGCCGTTCGGTAGCCGCCCGAGAATGATGCCGCCGCCGCCTCGCTGGCTTTTTCCCCGAGAAACAGAACTCGCCCCCCGGTTGGCCCCAACCCGGACGCGGCGATCGCTCCAAGCAGGGCGACGGAGATACCTTGTCCGGCCGAGCGCATCGTTCCGAGGAATCCCGCCGCCAAACTGAGTTGGGATCGCTTGACGGAGCCCATGACCGCCGACGTATTGGGTGAACTGAAGGCTGCCATGCCGACGCCGACTGTGCCCAGAGCCAGAAGGATACGCGACGGATGCGCCGCGGAAGGTAGAATGCCGAGCTGGGCTATCCCCACCGCCCCCAGGAGCATGCCGCCCGTCGCCAGCACGCGCGAGCCCATCCGGTCGGAAAGCCGGCCGAACAAAGGCGACAGCGCAGCCATGAGGATTGGCTGAATGAGCAGGATCAAACCGGCCCGCTGGGCAGAGTATCCCTCCACCACCTCCAGGTACACGGCTGTAAAGACGGTCAATCCATACACCGCCGCGTAATTTAGGAGAGCAGCCAAGTTTCCCGCCGCGAAAACGCGATTCCCTCGCACCATACCGAGGTCGAGTACCGGGTCGCGCACTCTGCCCTCTACAAATCCGAAAGCCACCAGCAGGACCACGAAAGCCGCCAACAAACCGATGGTGCGAGGGTTATCCCAGCCCCAGAAAGGCACCAGCGTCAAGGGCACCAGCAGAGAAGCAAGCATGAACGCGAGAAGAATGCCGCCGGGCCAATCGAGTGCTCTCCCCCCCGTTGGCGCTCGTTCGCCTTTCAAGCGCTGTCCCTCGACGAGCCGTTCGAGAGCCACGGCTCGGTCACGACGCTCGGCGCCGAGCAAGAACCAGCCGTTGGCAAGAGTTGCGATGGCGATCGGCACGTTGATCAGAAAGATCCAACGCCAACCGAAGTGAGTGACGATGAGTCCGCCCAGCGGCGGCCCCGCCGTCAATCCCAGATAACCCGCCATCACGTTCAAGCCAAGTGCTCGTCCCCTTTCCTCAGGCGGAAAGACGGAGGTCACGAGGGCCGACGACGTGGCCGCCATGAAAGCCGCCCCTATGCCTTGGAAACTACGAGCGGCGATCAGGAACGTGCCGTTGAACGACAGGGCGCATGCGATGGAGAAGAGACCGAAGACAGCGGTGCCCGTGAGGTAGAAGCGCATGTGCCCATGGGTATCGGCGAGGCGCCCCACTGGTATGAGGAACACACTGAGCACGAGAAGGTAGGCAGCCTGTACCCAAAGCGCTTCGGAGTAGCTCAGGTGCAAGGACGGGCCAAGGGCCGGAAGTGCCACAGCCACGATAGTGGCGTCGAGTGGACCCATGAACGTGCCGATGGAGGTGAGGCTGAGAACCCTCCAACGGCGCCGCTGTAATTCAGTTTCGCGCTCTGTCGGCACAGGCCAGATCTTTCACTCAGCTACCGAAGCAGCTTCAGCACTCGCGGAATGAAATCCGAATCTCTGATCCTCGTAAGAGAGTCTTCATCCACACCCATAGGCGGAAAGCAAGTGCCCTCTCAGTCCTTCGCTTTCACCGCGACCACGGGGCAGTTTGCCTCAAGAAGAATCTCTTGGGCGTCGCTGCCGAGCAACAGCTTGCCCGCACGCGACCGGCGACGTATGCCGATCACTATCATATCGGCCGCCTCTTTAGCCACGGCGTCGTTGAGATCCTCGGCTGGGGACTTCCCGCGCATGTACTTGCGGATGGTGTAAGAAACGCCGGCTTCGGTCAGCCGACGCTCGGCCTCCTCCAACTCCTCGCGAGCGGCCCACACCTGGTCGGTCTCCGCTGCGGGGCCGCTGCCGCCCCGCAGCGAGTGCACGACCAATATCTCGGCGTCACACCCGCTGGCTTGCTGGATGGCCCACTCCAGCGCTGCCTTTCCCTCTTCCGTCCCCCTGAAACCAACAACAATCTTCATCTCGGCTCCCAACTATTCATCCAAATGGTGTCCCTACCCTGGCAGGGATCCGGTGGTAATCGGTCAATTTCCAGTGCTCCACTTTACCGCCTTAGAGACGAGAAGACGCAGCGATCCAAGTCCACCCGGCCGGTATCAGCAATCCCAGTAGTCGGAGCCAAAGGCACCCAGAGTGTCTCGGCCGAGATCCAGCGCAGCCTCGCTCACCTTGGCGTATAAGCCGGTTCTGCTGACAAACGGACGTCCCTGCTGTTTCCACCGAGCGAAGAGCTCGGCAATCTTCGTCGCGGCCCCAAAAGCATCGACGATCGGAACGCCGTCTATTTCCCAGAAGCCATTCGGGTATGTCTCCGAAAGGATGTTGAGAGTCACCAGGCTTGACAGCCACGCGTTGTTTAACCCGCACCCCACGACGATGGCTTCAGCCCCTCTGCCGATGAGTTCCCTTGCGGGTACGGTCAAATGAGCGATTGTCTTCTCGACGGTTGCCGGAGGTTTCGAGAGGGTCTCGGTTAGCCAGCCAGTTTCCAACTCGGGCATGGTCACGACGCCAACGCATTTTTGCCTGAGCCCGTACTTGTCGATCATATATTCGGTATCGAACGCGGTCTGCTTGGTAAAGCTGATAAACCCGAATTTGGCGGCCATCATATTCGCCACATGCAGGGACGCTTCCGCAAGACCGATGACCGGTATGTCGATCGCGGTCCTCACTTGCGACAACAAAGGGTCTGTGCAACAGACCAGAACGACTGCGTCGAAGCCTTCCTTCTCGGCGTTGACGACCTGGGGGTAGACCATTCCTTGGCTCAAGCAATTGGTAAGAGAGCAGTAGAAAGGATCTACGCCGCGGGTGCCCCAAGTGGGGAACCGCATAACGATCTCGGTATCGGGATCGGCGACCTGTTTCATGCGGTTCCGCTCTAGGTCGGCCACCCGTTGAAATTGCGTCGCTTCGGCGCTGCCCCTCTTGGCGGCTACCAGATGTACTCCAAGCAGTCTCACTCCCATCTTCCAGCCTCCATGATCGTCGGTGGCAATAACGTGCGTTTGTGTCCGGCCGGAGCGGTTGAAGTGCAGAATCACTCCACCGGGCAGGTCCCCGCCGGCATTGCGGACAGCAGGTGATCTCTTGCCGTCGCCGACAGGCCCAGGCTCTCGAGTTCGGCACGCAGCCGTTCGGGGGTACCAAATCCGTATAGATAAGCGTTGACGCGCGTGGCGGCCGTCGAATTCACGAGGTCCCAGATATCCGGATAAATGGCCCGATACTCTGAAATGAGAAGGCCGTCTCCCTGCAGCGCATATTTCTGGTGGTAGTCTTCGGCGAGGTGGAACGTGGCACCCCGGATTATGCGAGTCTGTATTGTTCCGCTCGAGTTTTCTTGCATCTGTCGCATGACGGATCGGGCGATCCGCTCTTGATCGTCATCGCTCACAAATATTGCCGACATGTATTGGCCGCTCGACGGGGCAAGAGCGGCGTGGTGGAAGGCGAAGAACTTCTCCACGAGCGCCTCGTAGGTCACCTTTGTGGGGTCGAAGTCCAACTGCACCGTCTCGGAGTGGCCACCGAGATTGTAGTAGGTGGGATTCTCGGTCGTGCCCCCTTCGTATCCTACCCTCGTACGGATAACCCCTGAGACGCTGCCAAACTGCGCCTCTGCACCCCAGAATCACCCGAATGCGAAAGAGGCAGTCTGAAAATCGATCGGTGCGGCGAGATCCACGGAGGGCAACGGCGGTTGGGCGGTGGCGTAATGATCCTCTGAACCTCCCGGCTTTGTGTCTGCCCGCTGGCCGTCACCGCAGCCAGCCACACACAGCGCGAGGCAAGCCCCGACACTGAGAACGGCTGCCACGAGCGCGAACCATCCACACATTTCTCGCAGCCGCATGCTACATCCCCCTGAAAGTGATTCGTGGCGCTATGGTAGCAGAACCCAGCGGCGCGGCCGCGCGGAAGAGAATTGAAGCGCCCCGCGCTCTACTCCCTCACCAAGCCTTCCAGACGCTGGACCTTGTTCGCGCCAATCATAGGAACTTCCTCCAGTTGCCCCACCGACGTGAAGGGGCCGTGCGCCTGCCGGTAGGCGATTATCACTTGGGCAATCTTTGGGCCGATGCCGGGTAGCGTCTGCAATTGATCCGAGGTGGCGTCGGAGAGGGAAACTATCTCCTCCAAGCTATACTGTCCGTCTTCGAAGTGGGCACGAAACTCTCCCCTCCACAATGGGCCCCCGGTAAGGGCGGTCTCCTTGGCTCGAGGCCGAACAAGAAGGGTCACGCGCGTGCCGTCTCTCAGATTGCCTTCAGGAGCGTAGCAGGAGAAGCTGCTCTCAGGGTTCGCGTCCCATTCGCGTGATTGAGCCACAGCCTCGGGTATCGGCACCGCCCGACCGTCAAGAAGACAAGCGGCAATAAGGTCGAGTCTCCATTCTTCGCCCGGAGCCGGCATCACACGAAAGGTGATCTGCGCTCCACCCCAGCTTGCGCTTCCTGTTTCCGTGACATCCCCGAGGCGCTCGACTGTTGGTTCACCAACAAGATGGGCCATCTTGGTCCCCCAAACGATAGGAAGAATTCTGGGGGCTATCGTACCCTTGGTGAGACTTCCTCAGACCTCTTGCTGTTTCGCGAGCGATCCCGAGGCAGGGCGGCCTCCGGCTCACTGCCGTCGAGAACCGCCCTCACTTTCTGGAGCAGGGTCTCCGGCGTGAAGGGCTTCTCGAGAAACTCAATGCCTTCATCCAGCCGCCCATTGTGAACGACTGACCCCCGCGTGTAACCAGACATAAAGAGGACCCTCAGATTTTCGAAGCGTTTGCACAGCATCTCGGCAACCGCTCTTCCCGTGCGGCCGCCGGGCAGAACCACATCGGTGAGCAGGAGGTCAGGAGAATGCAGCCCCCGTTGCAGGGCAACACCCACCCCTCGCATGGAGCTGGCCTCGAGTACCTCATAGCCAGCCCGGGAGAGAATCGCCGCGACGAGCTTTCGCACCGAGTCCTCGTCCTCGACGACAAGCACGGTCTCCCGTCCGCCCTCGACGGGCATCTCCTCTGAAGATTCCTTCTGGGAAGCCGAGCCCGCCTGGCTGATCGGCAAGTACACCTTAAACGTACTCCCTTTCCCGGGCTCGCTGTACACCGAGATGCTC
Organism: uncultured Actinomycetes bacterium; assembly: GCA_963775295.1. Classification (GTDB taxonomy): domain Bacteria; phylum Actinomycetota; class Thermoleophilia; order RBG-16-64-13; family RBG-16-64-13; genus JAMDEO01. Next base: position 2,207,402 of record CAVZIK010000006.1, on the reverse strand, counting down.
CCGCCGCTCTGCTTTACGATGCCAAAGACGGTTGAAAGCCCCAGCCCCGTGCCCTTGCCAACCTCCTTGGTGGTGAAGAAAGGATCGAAGATTCGCGATTTGGTCCGCTCATCCATGCCGTAACCGGTGTCGGAAACCGCCAGCGTCACATAGCGCCCCGGTGCCACCTCGCTATGTTTCCGGGAGTAGTTGCGATCGAGTTCGACATTCATTGTCTCCACCGTGAGATGGCCGCCTTCGGGCATCGAGTCCCGGGCGTTGACCGCCAGATTCATGAGCACCTGCTCCATTTGGTGTGGGTCCACCTCGGTCTCCATCAAATCAGGCGCGAGCAAGAGACGAAGCTCGACATCTTCTCTCAGGGTGCGCCGGAGCAAGGGCTCCATGCCCAGAGCTATGTCGTTGAGATGGATGATCTGCGGCCTCAGGATCTGACGCCGGGAAAAGGCAAGAATCTGGCGAGTCAACCCTGCGGCCCGCTCGCCCACCTCCGCGATATCTGAGACTAGCTCCCGGTTAGGATCCTCTTTCTCCATCGCGCCCAAGATCAGGGAGCTATTGCCCATGATGACCGTGAGCAGGTTGTTGAAGTCGTGAGCGATTCCTCCCGCCAGCTGACCGATGGCTTCCATCTTCTGGGCCTGACGGAGTTGCTCCTCGCTCTCCTTGAGTTCCCGTTCAGCTTGCTTGCGCTCGCTGATATCGCGAGCGAATCCAAAAACGAGTTCTTTGCCGTCTGATTCGACGAAGTTGACGCTCACCTCCACCGGAAAGAGTTCGCCGTCTTTCGTCCGGTGCATAGATTCGAAGATCGAGAAACCTTGTTTCTTAAGCGTCACAAACTGCTCCAGCCACATTTCCGGGGTCGTTGTCGAATCGAGGTCGAAGATGGTCTTCTTGAGCATTTCCTCGCGCGAGTAGCCGTGACGCCGACAGGACGATTCGTTTGCTTGCACCACCCGTCCATCGGCAGCCACCCATTGGATGAGATCTCCCGTGCGATCCATCGTCAGTTGGGTGAGTCGAAGCGCCTCTTCGGCTCTTTTGCGCTCGCTGATGTCCTCAACGAGACCGAAGTTGTACTCCTTGCCCCCGAATTGGACGTAATTGGCCGTTGCCTGGATGGGAAATAGCTCGCCGGTCTTGGTCTCGTGGATCGATTCGAAGCTGAGAAAGCCCTTCTGCTTCAGTTCCTGCCAATGGTCCTTCCATGGCGAGGGAGCTGTTGGATCCAGGTCGGAGATGCGCATCGTTAGAAACTCTTCCCGCGAGTAGCCCAGGCGCTTGCAGGCGCAGTCGTTTACGCCCACGTACCGGCCCTCGGAGTCGGCCCAGAACATGGAAAGTCCGGCGTGATCGACCGAAAACTGCGCGAGCCTCAGGGACTCCTCGACCTTCTTGTACTCGGTGACGTCTTGCACGGTTACCACGCTTCCTAAGGGCGTGCCGGCCTTGTCCATCACACGCGAAGCAGACACACGGGCCCAGACGATCTCCCCGTCCTTCCGAACATAGCGTTTCTCCAACTTGAGAACCGACAAATCGCCGGCCAAAAGTGCGCGGGAATCCTCGACAGTGACTTCCCTATCCTCGGCGGCGGTGACTTCGAGGATGTTTCTTCCAAGGATTTCATTCTCCTGGTAACCGAGCATGTCGCAGAAAGCGCCGTTTGCCCGAAGAAAATGCTGCTCGAGGTCGACGAGCGCCACCCCCACGGATCCTTGCTCGAAGATCCCCCTAAACCGCTCCTCGCTTTCGCGTAGTCCCCCCTCCACCTTCTTACGTTCGGTGACGTCGCGAGAGTTGAGAATGTACCAGACCGCCCCCGCCTCGTTTTGGACCTCTCGCGCCTTGACGTCGAGAATTCGCCAGGAACCGTCCTTGTGCCGAAAACGCAACTCCGCGGATTGGGATCCTTCTCGCTCCCTTCGCGCTGATTGGCCGAACGTGCGGTGGGCCAACTCCACATCGTCAGGATGAACCAGTGCAAAGCCGTCCTGACCTACGAGCTCCTCGGGACGGTACCCCAGGATGGCCTCCGAAGATGGGCTCAGGAACTCGAACGCCCCAGCGCCGTCCACCATGGCAACGAGATCCGACGAGTTCTCCACAAGGACCTTAAAGCACTCTTCGCTTTCGGTCAGAGCCTCGTGTGTCCGTCTCCGGCCAAGGCCTTCAAGAGCGGCGCTCTCGCCATCCGCCTGATGTCCCCGCTTCCAAATGCCGATCGCCATCCCATCTCCCGCAAGCCGCCGAAGCGCACATCGCCCGAGTTGAGCCCTTGCTACTCCCTTATCGGCATCAACCCGTCCTGTTGTGAGCAAATCTCAGAGCGAGGCAGGAACACAGCTCCTTGATGATGGCGGCTCCGGCCGGACTGCTTCGCCCCTCGTGCCGAAGGGCGTTACGGACGGGAGTCCGCCACTGTCTCCCCCTCTTGTATACGGCAGCCCTGGTAGACAAGGCGAATAAGCAACCAACCTCCAAGTCCCGACACGAGTGAAGCGATCAAGATGCCGGCCTTGATGGAGGGCAACAGAGGATCATTGGAGAAGGCCAGGTCTGCGATGAATATGGCAACCGTGAACCCGATCCCCCCAAGCCAGGCAACGGAGTACATTCCAAGCCAAGAGACTCCCTCTGGCAGGCTGGCAAGTCGCAAGCCGACCGAGAGCCTCGATACCACGAATATGCCGACTTGCTTTCCGAAGACGAGGCCAAGGATCACCCCGAGCACCACCGGATCCTTGAGCCCCCGCAGCAGGGCAAGGTTGAGCAATATCCCGCCGTTTGCCAAGGCGAATATCGGCACTACAACAAAGACCACCCAATTTCGAAGGGCATCCTCGAGAAGGCTGAGCGGGGCCCGAACATGCGCCGCTGAGGTTCGGAGTTCTCTCGCAAGATCGCCCATCTCCTCCGTGCACAGTACACAGGCATCCGCTGCTCCCGCGCTTTCGAACCGTTCCAACAGATCGCGCCCCGAACGAACGAAGTGCTGCGCGCTCACACGACTTCGTGCCGGAATGGCGAGCGCGAGGACTACTCCCGCCAGCGTCGCGTGGATATTCGCTTCAAGCAGAGCGAGCCAGAAGAGGAAACCGAGCGTGCCATAAACCCACACGTGACGAATGCCCAAGGCGCCGACGACAAAGAGAAGAATCGCCACGCCGACAAGGGCCACAAGAGGCCAAACGGTGATCGATCCGCTGTAATACAGCGCAATGACGAGGATGGCAACGATGTCATCCATGATGGCGAGCGCCAGCATGAACACTTGGACCGACCCGGACAGCCTGCGACCAAGGAGCGACATGATCCCGCCGAGGAAAGCGATGTCGGTTGCGATAGGTATCGCCCAACCCTGGGTGTGCTGACCGTAGTTGAACAGCAGATAGATGAAGCCGGGAAAGGCCATGCCCCCGAGCGCGGCGAGCAGCGGGAGTGTCGAACGTCTGAGCGAGGCAAGTTCGCCGACGAGCATCTCTCGCTTGATCTCAAGGGAGACAAAGAGAAAGAAGAAGGTCATCAGGCCCTGATCGACCACTTCGCGCAGGCTGAACCCGGCTTGGATCCCCTTTAGCGATACGAGCAGGTCTGAATCCCAGAAGGAGCCATAGGAGCCTCCGGGCACGTTTGCCCAGATCATGGCGACAATGATCGCGGCCAGCAGAACAATGCCGCCCGAGGCCTGCGCCTCGCCAAACCGGCGAAAGGTTGAGGCGACGAATCTAGGAGTGCGGACAGGAAGCGGCCGTTCGACACGTCTCATAGCGCCTGGTTACCCTCAGCGCCTGGGTTGAAACCGCCTAAGACTACTATGGCCCATCTGCGGACGACCGGCAGCCACCCTGGTCCTCGAGAGAAGTCCGCCAAAAACCAGCCGTACTCAAATCGGCTGGAGCTAACCCCGGGAGCATTACTTCTGTTCCACATTCCAAATGATCTGTGCGATCTCCCCCCGGGTGGCTTTGCCGCTGACGGAGAACTTGGAGAGGTCAATACCGACAAGAAACCCGCTGTACTCGGCCCGGGCAGTGTTAAGGCCATGAGTCGGATCGCTCACTGGAAGCACGTCCTTCCAGCCCGCCGGAGGTTCCTGGACTGCCGATGGTTTGAAGTCCAGGGCCGCCCGGACCACCATGCTGAGAACCTGAGCTCTGGTGATGTTGGTATAAGGGTCGAAGGTGGTCGCGCTCTTACCGAGGGTAATACCGCGGGCCGCGCACACGGCCACGTAGTTATCGGGATAGAGAGTCGTGGCCCCACCCCTGGTGACATCCTTAAATGGGCAGACATCGCTTTCCGACACCGGGTAGCCGCCCCCGAGCACGATCATCTTCGCGAACTGCTGACGGGTCACGGGCTCGTCCGGGTAAAACTTACCGTCCGTCTTGCCGTTGACGATCCCCGCATCAGCCAGGCTATGGACGGCTTGGTAATAGGGATAGCTTATGGGGACATCAGAGAACATGGAAACAACGGGGGTAGCGCTGACAACCGGTGACCTGGCGCTCTCCCGCCCGTTCACTACCGCCGTCACTTGGTAGGAGTAGGTGACACCGTTATTGAGACCGGTGTCCAGATAGTTGGCGAAGGCCAGCAGGGCGGTGTTGATCTTGACGCCGTCCCGATAGACGTTGTAGCCGCCCGCTCCAGTGGATGCGTTCCACAGAAGCTGCACTTGGGATCCCCCTGGGGTCGCAGAGAGGCCGCTGGGGCTGACGTCGGCCTCGCAAGACGTCGTCGAACCGCGGTAGTCGGCGTTCCCAGCCGGATCGTAGCGAGCGGTGACCCAGTGCATTCCCGCGGTCGTAAATGTCGTCTGCAGGGACGCGACCCCATCCGAGTCCGTTACGGCACTGCCCAGGAACGTCGAAGCGGCAGCGATGCCGCTGGTAGCAAACGACACCGTCCGGCCGGGCAAGGGCATATGTGACGACTCTTCAAGAAGCGTCGCTGTGATTGTCACCTCTTCCCCGCCCGTCGGGGACTTCGGGGACGCCGCGAGCAACAGATAGGTGGGATACGGCGTCGGCGTCGTGATCGGGCCGGTAAGGCTCACCACATCCTGCCGAATGATGGGCAAGCTGTTGTAGAAGGCCGTTCCAGGGCAGTCGGTGGAACGATAGTCACGGTGTCCGGCGATGTTGTAGGTTTGGATCGGTGGGCTGGTATTGAACGGGTTGTCGTAAGGACCCCAGCCGCTCGGGTCGATGCCGTTCCTCGTGGCCTCCCAGGCGATGAGCGTCTCCAGCGAGGCCCGAGCGGCAGCGCTGATGTCCTTGCTAGAGTAGGTTCCGAGCACGGCTATCCCTATGGTCCCAGTGTTACATCCGTAGGTGTGCCCTCCAATGACCCCGTTGCCGAAGATGTCCTCGCCGCCTGGGGAAGTATTGTCGACATCGGAGTATCGGCCTTCGTAGATGTTGCCCAGTGGATCAATGAGAAAGTTGTAGGCGATATCGCCCCACCCTTGAGTGACCGCATGGTAGTAGTAGATGGAGCGAACCAGGTTCGCGTAGTAGTCCTGAGTTCCGGCGGCACCGATGTTGTCCGCGGTGTGGTGCACGATCACCTTCGTGGCAGGGTAGAACTCAGGAGCCCAGTTCAAGTACTTGGGATCAGCGCCCCAGCCGGTACGCGAGATGATCGTCGGTTGGTCGCCTGCCGGAACCACAGGGCCCCCCGCAGACGCCAAACGAGACCCGACGCCGTCGGTCGAACTCAAACCGAGCACATTGAACTGCGCCAACGGAACATCCGTTGCAACCCGCACAGCCACCGCGCCATCCGCCACCTGGACTTCGCCGTAGGTCATGCCACCCTGGGTTTCTTCCCCATTGTCGTCGCGACCCGCGTCCACAGGCGCGCTGAAATCAATTCCATCGGAGGAGAAGGCTAAGGTGACGTGTGCGTTCTTATCGCCACGCCAGTAGACAGCGACCTGGTCCGCCGGCGCACCGAGCGTGATGGTCTTCACATCGGTGAGACTGAAGCTGGCCGTCTCCGCGCGTGTTGGCACCGGGAACCCCACTCCCGTGGCAGCGGAAGCCGCAGAGAACACCGCCGCAGCAAGCACTCCTAGAGCACCAAGCAGCAGAGAAAGTGCAAAATACATGCAAGCGCGACGTACCAAGCCATCTCCCATTTACCATCACCGGACTCTTGGACTATTGCACGCCACCAACCCATGCGCAACCAAGGCCACCCGGGACAAGACAAGCCGAAGGTCCCGTCCGACTGCGTTGCCACGTCGTGACTGCTCCATGTCCGAGAACCAGCGCGTGCGCCGATTCGCGTGCCCTTGTGGCGACAAGCCGGCGACGCAGGACTCAAACGGAACAGTCGCAGTTTCTCCCAGAGCGGTTGACCGAGGGCCGGCGGCAAGTGACGCTGAGGATGCTGCCCGGGTGATAGCATATCTGCACAATCATGCGGTACGACGTCCCTGAACAATGCGAAAGGAAGTATTGCAGTGAGCTACAAGATCACCCGCATCAGCGAGCCCTACACCTACGAGGCCCCGGGCCACTTCGATTGCCTCCCCACCCGCCTGCATGACCCTCAAGATGTCAATGACGGCCGGGTCATCATGGGCCTGACCCACTTCCTTCCCGGGGGTCACACCGAATTCACCAACAACGCCATGGAGTCCATCTACTACATCATCGACGGCGAGATGACCCTCAAGACCGACGATGAGGAGACCGTTCTTCGCGCGGGCGACAGTTTCCATTGCGGTCCCGGCACCAACAAGTCCGTCACCAATACCGGCAATTGCTGCACCAGGATGCTTGTCGTGCTTCACAACCCCAAGGCGTGAGCTGAAGCAGCAAATTCCGGGCTTCAGTCAGGGATGCTTTTGCCCCTTAGTACGGCGGGATGCTTTTGTCCCGCCGTACTTATTGCATAACGACTTCCCAACATTTGCGGCGCCACGCCCCGGGCAGAGTTCTTCCCCGGCCGAAGAGCTGTGCGTGGTCATGGTTCGATTCAGTTGACGCTCCGGACACCAAATCAGAAAACCCTGCTCAGCTAGAAACCACGCCGCCCAACCTCTCAAGGCCGCGTCGAAGAGGCGGTTGGTTCGGTCCGTCGGACCCATCTTGCACGACTGCGCAAAAAGCACCGTATAGGGCCGCCCACACGTCGCCGGTCGGTAAGGGAGCAGGTCAATCCAGCGGAATGACAAACTCTATCTCGTCTTTTCGAAGAAGAATAACGTCATGCTGAAGTGGCTCTTCCGGGGTGGAACCCGGCGGTGTTGCTTCATACATGAAGACGCCGCTCAGAGCGAGGAATCGGACGCTCGGATCGTTCAGGAGATCATAGACCCGGCTCTTGTAGCCGCTCTTCGGCGGCAATTGGAGGCTCCCCTCGCAAGTGAAATGGTGAGTGTGCACTTCCACCCGAACCACGCGCCCATCGGCTTGCACCATCTTCCCCATTCATTCGTCAGCAACCGGTACTGACTATATCGTCTCCTTCTCTCGCCGGCATTAGACCGCCCTACCAACTCGCTCCCCACTTCCCGGACCATCCGCAGTCGAATAGCCTCACTTCAACCCGGCACGCAGCGCCATTGCCTCGAGCGGTCGCTCCGTGATGACAGCACCAATATCGGGCTACTGAAGTAGGCGCTTCGTCAACTCGGGCTGGTTAACAGTCCGCACACACATTGGAATGGCCCAGCCGCGCCATCCGCCGCCGAAAGCCGACTCAGAGCGGTCTCCAGCTGACAGCAACAAAATCTGCGTTGGATCGACGAAGCCTTCTCGCAGGAAAGAACTCAGAAAACCTCGTTCGTACACTTGGAGGAGATCGCGTCCAGCGCTTCGCTAAGGGTCCACAGACCTGCCATCCGGGTTGCCTAGAGCGAAGGCTTCCACGGTGTCGTCCGATTCAGCGCCTGACAAGCCGCGATGGGCTTCGACTATCTTCTGTCGAAGCACTCCTTCGCCTTCTCTCGAGCGCTGTTCGAATCCGGCCGCCCAATATATTGCACCTGAATCCCATCCCCACGCTACTTGCCGCGCGCCTTCCTCAGCGGGGTCACCTGACCGGGTCGCACGGCCCGGAATGTATGATCCCCCGCCACATGCAGACTCACCAGGCCGGCCCGGCTGACACTGGCGTATCTGTACGTGAAGATTCCCCGCTCACCCTTGATCTTGAGTTTGGTTCCCGGCTCGTAGAGATCCTCCGTCCGCATCCCCGGACCGATAATGGTCGCATCCAGGGCGAGTTGCACGCAACCTTCCGCCGCGGGAGGCCTCGCAACCGCGAGGGGCCGACCGCCGGACGAGTCAGCGGCACCATCTTTCGCTTCGTCGGCGGTACGCATCAAAGAAGGGTTCAGTTCGGCGGCCCTCTTCCTGCCTAGTCGGGCCATACAATCCTTCCCGCAAGAGCCGCGGATGCCTCATCCAGATTCGCAAAGACGCGAAACTCTCTGTCGGCCGTTAGACCGGCGATGGTAAAGAGACGAAGGAGATCAGAACTGCATCCAACAAAGCCCAGCCATCCTTTGGCTCGAACCTTCCGCAGGACTGTGAATATGACACCAAGTCCCCCGCTGTCAAGATAGGGACATTCGGCAAGATCGAGCAGGATATAGGAGCCGCCCAAGCTGAGGGCGTCCTGGAGTGCGTCATCCAAGGCCAAGGATGAGAAATGGTCGATATCCCCGACGACCCGTAGCAACGGGACACTCGATACTGAACTCCTGGTGATTTCCATCTGTCTCCTCAAGACGAACCAGCAGACCACTTAAATTGTATTTTACAGGGCGCGTCGGATGATCCTCGCCGGTAGGAGCCGGCGTTCCCACTCTTCCTCATTTAATGGAACTTTCGGGGGCCCAATGGGAAGCAGGCGGCGGAATGCTCGTTTCTCTGGTTAGGAGCAGCAACGCCAGGTACAGTGCAATGGAGCATAACGAAGCTGTCTACCCAACCGGGGGAATTCCAGAACGTATATACGGATCGGCGATGGTAGGGGGCCATCCCCTTGCCGACACACTGTCAGACCGGCTGAGACACGCCGGTCGTTAACAGCGCCGACAGCCGACGGAGGAGTCCAAACAGTTGACCCATCGCCGATCGCTTCGCCCGGTGCCTTGGAAAGGAATTGTTCGCGCCACGGCTTACGGCTTCCTTTTTGCCGCTGCCTTGCTGCGCGTCACCCCCTGGCCGCCTTTCCTGAGCCTCCTACTTCTCGGCATTATGATCGCGCTCCTCCTCCCCCGCACCCTGTACGCCGGCCTTCTTTCTCTAGCGTTGGGCACAGTGATGTTCAGCCTCGCAGACACGTGGTACCCGGGTTTCTTCGCGAGTGGTCAGCACTACCTGGCGCTGCTCTTTGCCCCCGGATGTACTCTTGCGACGAGCGCGCTCCTCAGACGGATTCGACTCAAGCATTTGGCTTATGGGCTGATGGTCATCCTGTGCGTCATCTTCCTCATTCAGGGGTTCCAGGCCCTACCATCTATGGATCGTCAGGTCGGCGGGGAGCCACGGGCAGAAACCTACAACTACGACCCCTTCTTCTTTCTAAAGACCTTCTACCTGGTTGAGCACGGCGAGGGGTACTACCAAGCGTACGGGCAGGCTATCGCCGACGATGCCCGCTTCACTGAGCCCGTGGCCAATCTCGCCGGGTGGCGCACCCCGGCACTGACCGGACTGTGGACGCTCCTATTTCGCTCAGGACACGAGATCGTGGTGGCCTTTATCCTCGTCGCTGCGGCAACACTGCCGCTCGGATACCTCACAGCAGCGCGATTATCCGACCCGACAACCGCCCTTGTCGTACCGGCGCTTCTCATCCCCTACTATCTGGCCGCCCTTGCCTCATTGCACTTCTTGTCGTATGAGATCTGGGCGTCCTTCTTTGCTATAGCCGCCCTGGCTCTTGTCACACTCAGGAGAGACAAGGCCGGGTTGGCTCTTGTCATCGGGGCGGCCGCTATTCGCGAGTGGTTTGTCTCCGCTTTTGTCGGGGGCATCATTGGACACGTGCGGCACCGACACTGGCGAAGTGCCGGTCTCTGGTCGGGCGCGCTTGTCCTCGTCCTTGCCTTCTATGCTATTAACATCTGGCACGCTCGAGATTACCTGCTCTCGCTAGGCATCCATCCTTCCTCCGGCTCAGAGGGTCGGCTGGGCAAAGGAGGGCCGCTCTTTGTTCTTTATACCCTGCAGTTCAATGCCCGCTTTTTTGCCCAAGTGTACGTCGTTCCTTATCTGGTCTTCTTGTTCGGTCTGGTCGGCTGCGCCGCCCTTATTCGCCGAGGCGAGACGTTCCTGCCCAGTCTCGTCCTTGTGCCCGTGGCCTTCTTTCTCTTCACCGGATCCGGTCTTCACCCGGGCGATCCATATGGGATGGACGTCTACTACAGTGGGGCCTTCCTGCCCTTCGCCATGATCGCCGCCTGCTGCGCCGGGCAACTATTCCGGCCGGGAACGACCGGCGGGGGAGCTTCTCCCCCCGGGCAGGCACATGCAACGAGTGCCCCGGAAACGGGAGGCTTGGACAGCGCCGTAGGGCCAATCAAGGAAGGGTTGCCTGCGAAGGCCACGGTTCCGTCTTCAGAGTTACACTTGGTAAGGGGGGGTAACACGAGAAGGACTCTTGGAAGGCGGGGGTAAGGTGACAGCTGGGTTGGGGTCTCGGCCGCCTGAGCTGAGCAGGCGGCGGTTCTTGGCCGTTTTCGGCCTGTTGGACGCAGCGATGCTCACCGACCGGTCCGAGGCAGAGCCAAACGCTCCCACCTCCGGCCCAGCGGACTGGACGCATTGCTCCCCATCATCCGAGTGGCGGATCGGCCGTACCCGCGCGAAGACCGCCGCACCATCGGTCAATATCAGCTCACCGTTGATGACATCATCGCGAGCACCAAGCCCACAGACTCGATCGCTCGGGGCTGGTATCCAATCGACCTCCATGTGCCTGACAGCCTGGTCTCGGACCGGCCAAGGAGGTGCAGAAGGAGATCTTTTCGGCGGGTGGACTGCCGTGGGAGATCGGACGCGACAACCCTTTGCGTTGGCCATAGTCAAGGTAACAGGCTAAGTTGAACGAGGGCACGCACTCGGGCAGAATCCAGTACCTCGACGTGCTCCGAGTGCTCTCCATGCTCTCCGTCGTGTTCCTGCACACCGCTGCCAGCACGCTGCGCACGAACTACGGCTCGCTCGTGTGGCATTTTGCCAACCTTCTTACCTCTGTCATGAGTGCGAGTGTGCCGATGTTCTTCATGATATCGGGGGCCCTGCTCCTCCAAAGCCGCCAGACGCTTTCGCTCAAGTACACGCTCGGAAAGCGACTACCAAGAGTCCTCGTTCCCTTCCTTGTCTGGTCACTTCTTGCGATTGCATACTTCCTTCTCGCCCATCGCGGACCCAATGGCGTCCTAGACTGGGCGACAGCCACCGAGAAACTCAAGAACCTCCCGGCCCAACCGACGGCTGTACACCTGTGGTTCATGTACGCGCTCATCCCGCTTTACATTCTCTCGCCGCTTATCAAAAGACTGACCGACTCCCTTGGCCGTGATCTCGTGATATACCTACTTGCGATATGGGTGGTCTTTTCGTCTCTGCTTCCCACAATTGCCACGTTTCTGCCTGGATCCTTCCGCCCGCTGGTGGTCCTCGACCCCCGGTACAACCTGAGTGTCATGGCCGGCTATGCCGGCTACTTTGTTGTCGGCTACTACCTGATGCGCTTGCCGATGCAGATTCGCAAGAGAACCCTCCTGCCTGTAATAGTTGTAGATACGATTTGTATTGCGGCAGGAACCTGGTGGAAGACCACCTCTTTGGGGCTCTACGCGGAGGGCTTCAAGACGTATACCGGCCTGTTCGTCCTGGTTCTGTCCTGCGCCCTGTTCTTGTTGTTTAAGGAAGTAGTTAGCGAACGAAGATTGCGAGGAGCTCTTGGGTCCACGGTCAGGTTCTTGGCCCCTCTGGCCTTCGGGCTTTACCTTATCCACAACCTCGTCGTCGACTACCTGGCCGGACTGCTCCCCTGGTTCCCTGCACGCTCGACGCCCGTCTTGCTAGGTTCTTACCTCGTTGTGCTTAGCGCCTCTGTAGCGCTTATAGCCTTAGCTTCACAAATTGGGCCGCTTCGCTACGCACTCACCGGTCTTGGGCGCGGGAAGAAGAGATGACACTACGAACGCGGCTCTTGGAACCATCCTCGGCCCTTCCTAGCGGCACTCTCCTTCTGGCGTCCGCCTGGGCGCCTCAGAGCCCGTGGTGTTGGGCCACCCGGCCGCTGAAGATGAAGGTGGCACGGACCCATACGTCGATGCCGAAGACGCGAAAGAACTTGATGGAAAACTTCACCGTCTAGAGCTGCCGGAGGAACCCCGACCGGTCCTCACGGCGTGCGGGCCCAGCACCGCCATAACTAGTCATCGCCCCCTACTCCGGTGACTTGAACCAGGGATAGCGGCCGCGCCACGCGACTTGATAGTCTCTTTGCCAGAGCACAACCTCGCCGACCAGCGCACAGAAGGTAAGGCAGCCGCCCTCCGGACAAAGCTCGCGCGGAATCCGGAAGACAAGCCAAGCGCTCGATGGTCCTTTCTCGATCGTCCTTCCCGCGAATGGCTCGTGTCCGCGACAACGCATGTGCGCGATCAGCGGCCCGTCGTCTGCGACTCTGTCCTCGACCTTCACCGGGAGGGTAACTGCCACGAATCCCGGGCCCTCGGGCGTTTCCGCGCTCGCGAGGTCAAAGGATAGGCAAACGCGTGGCTCTCCGGTTTGGCTGATTCTCATGGTGCCTTTCCAAATCTGCGGGGATACTCTTGCAGTGGACTCGAAAGGAATCGCCTCCTTGGCCAGGATAGGCCCCAGGCTGGAGCGCGGGCCGCTTCGATCTTAGACCGAAGAAGGTCCTCCTCAAGTCCTAGTACGGCGCTCCATCTCCGTCATGGCAAACGCCCAGGCTTCGCGATCGACAAATCTGGTCTCCTCCCGCTCGTCGCGCTTGAGCGTAACCTCGAGAAGCAAAGGGGTGGCCGCCTCGATTTCGTCGCTCGCGGCGATGACGTCCCATCCATCCTCCACCAACCCCACCAACCTGGAACGATCCAGAATCATCGTGCTCCCCCGCGGGACGATCGACCGGCAACTCAGAAGGTCCACGTGCGGTAGGCCGGAACCCGAAAGCTGCTCGCGGGTCCGGGCGGGCGAGCCCGACCTTTCCCAGCGCTTTTAGGGTTCTTCTTATACCACACAGCGGCGCATGCTCCAACACGGTGTTGGTCTCAAAGCACGTGGGGAGTTCGTGAGCTTCGCCCCGTTTTGAGCGTTAGCGGCTCGTGCCACCCTCGTTCCGCTCGCCTCCGGTACCCATCGACTCAGAAATCTGCTTGAGTTCAACAAAGCGACGGGCGACTTCATAGATCTCGTCGGTAAGCTCGGGATACTTTTCAGCCATAGCCCCGGACCACATCCGGCGATATTCGACGAAGTAGTCTGGCGAGACCCCGATAACCCGGGCGATGCCCTCGATGGCCCCCACCTGGAGCGAGCGCTGCCCCTTGAGCATGAGTCTCAGTGCCTCGTAGGAATACTCCTTCACCTGGACGAGAACGGGGCGCAGGTCAAAGTTCCCCATGCGGTCGCCGTACTGTTCGCGCATGATCTCCCCAAATGCCTCGGTAAATGGCTTCTGGGTGTAGGTGTAACGTTTGACTGGCATGGGCTCCGACTTCCCCGCTCCCCCACAAGAGGCGCTTGCTTTCTAGGTCTTTGCCCTCCGCTGTGGTCATTCCCAGCCTCGAGCAGCATCGAAGCCGCATTTTAGTATGCCGGCTGGCATTTGGTATAGTGTTAGGACCAACGATTGGTTGGTCGTTACTAACCTACGCGTGCGGGGTTGGCGCCAGGCTATTGTTTCCCCATTAGAGAAACACCGAGAGCGACACCCGGACCCCCACCCTCGTGCGGTCTCGCGAATTGCACTTCGTCGACGGACCCGACCATCAAGGGCAGTCCCATTCCCTTGTGGCGGCGGTCATGGCCGGTCTTGGCCTTAAACTCGCCCGCACGCCACACATCTATGGTGAAGCGATCCGGCCGGCTCCACGCCCACAGGATGATGTCGCTCTTCTCCTTAGGATAATCGATGACGTTTGCGCAGGTCATGACGTGCTTGATCACCTGGATGAAGAGGCCTGGCTCGCCGTCTTTGGCCCAGCACCTTGGGTGCCCCGGCTTCTTGCTATGGGCGGACTCCTCGGCCACACGAACTTCCGCGTCTTCTTCACCATGGCCGAGGCTCTTTCGATCATCGACCAAGGGTGAGCGACGGCCGCGGGGCAGGCACCGGGAGTTGCAGGTGAATTTGGGCTCTCAGTCATCGGGAGTGAAGCCAGCTCTACGTCCCATCGAGTAGAGCAGGGGGAAGCATACTAAGGACGGGCCGTGGTTTGAGGGTCCGGCTCCAGAGAGGCTCGCCGTGATTTGACCGGGCCGGTCGCGGCGCCCCTACCGGTCCTCCGCGATCGGAGCGGCATTGGGATCGGGCATCTTCTCGCTTTCGTCCTAGCGCACGATGACAACGGGACAGCGGGCATGATGGACGACGTGTTGGACCACCGAGCCCAGCACGAGGCTGGCAAACCCTCCGCGCCCCCGATGCCCGACTACGATCATGTCGGCACCCTCACCCTCTGCAAGCAAGATCTCAGCGGGGTGGCCTTGCATTGCCCTGCCTTCGCAGCGGACCGACGGGTGGAGATCGGCCACTTTGGCAACCGCAGCCCGCGCGATGCTTTCGGCGTCGTTGCGAAAGGCTTCGGAGGACTCCGGCGGGTACGCTATTAGCGGAGCGACCAGTGTAGGAAGCTCCCAGGCGCACACGACAAGCAGACGTGCCTCCCGCAGAGCGGCCTCCTCGGCGGCGAACTCAAGGGCCCTGTCAGCGTGCTCGGACCCGTCTACACCCACGAGGATCAGTGTCATCGGATACTCTCCCTGTCTCAGTTCATCCACCGGCGCACGGTGTGGGGTTTGCCCTGCCACGCGGCCGGATCGTTGAGCTGTTAGGTTACCTTGGTCATGCCTGCCGGGAGCTTCTTTGTAGACACCGTGTACATCTGCCCGCCACCTCGGTTGTCTTGTCGACTTACGCCTGGCTGCACCCCACCCTTGAAGTGCCGCCCCACCTCTGGACACCTACCATTGCCGAAGCTCGATTGAAAGCCCGTCCACATCGACGATTTCGGCACGCAGCGACCCACCACCCACGTCTACGGGTGCCACACTGGCAGTGATGCCCTTTCCGGCCAGGAACGCCAGCGTCTCCCCCATGTCGTCCACCTCCAGCGCCATGATACGGTAGCCCACCCTGATCGTGTGATCGGCCGGGGCTGGGTCCACATACTCCAGCAACTCGATCATTGTGTCGCCCAACTCCAGGTACACCACCTGTTTCAACGTCGGGGCGCCGATCTGTACGCGCTCCTTCATCCGAAAGCCCAACACCTCCGTGTAGAAGGCGATGGACCTCTCCAGGTCGGATGGCGCTATCTCGACGTGATCGATCCTCTTGAACATCTCGCTTCTCCCCTTTGGCGGGTCTACTCCCCGCGGCGGTCCGGTTTGTTTTCGAATCCCTGAGTCGGCCCCTTCAGTCCTCCTCATACCAGCGTTTGACTTTTCTCATGCAAATGAACACTTCCATGAGAAGGCGGCCGCAGTCAAGGGCGGCTGAGACCTTCAATCTCCCAATCGAGCGGAACCGACCCACGACCATGCTTCCATACGCACTCATCTGAGGCAGCAAGTCCTTCCCGCCTCGGTGCAGGTTGGGGTCCGGCCAGTCTGGGCGCTGCAATCTAACGGACGGCCTTCCTGAAAGACATTCATGCCTCGTCTCTCGATCGGCCCGAGTGTTCGTTCGCAGTCACCCCGACAGGGTAGTTGGGTGGTCTCCGTCGCTCGATCACGCTCCAACCAACAGATGCTTGTTAGACTACCGGCCCCACCTTGCCCCGGAGCCGCGCATTGCGCAGCGGCTCGTAGATCTCTCCTGTTTCCCAAAGCCTGTGAAGCAGCACTGCCAGTTTCCGGGCCACAGCAACAACAGCACGCTTCTTGGCTGCCTTGCCTCCCCGCTCAGCCAGGGCGAGACCCCAACGTCTAAGATCGGTGTCCGGGCCATATGGCCCGAGGATGTGCTGGGCCGCGCATACAAGTAGAGACCTGAGAGCCTCGTCGCCGGCTTTCGTGATGTGCAGTTGCGGCTTCTGATCACCGGAGTCGGCCTGCCGAGGGCGAAGCCCCACATAGCAACCGACGGCACGACTGCGCGGGAAACGGCCGGGGTCTTCAAGGGTAAGGACATAGGTGGCGGCCGTAACCGGACCGACACCAGGCACCTGACGAAGGGCGGCAATCTCCGGGTACTTGGTCGTGGCCATCTCCTCGATTTGTCTGTCGAGATCCTGAATCTGGGCGGTCAGTCTGGCGATGGTTTCCAGTTCGGGAGCCAGCGACGCCGCCAACTCTGCCGGGACGTGCCCCCCGGCCTTGTGATGGAAGCTTCTAGCCGAGCACTTGGGCAGCCGTCCGCCCACCGCTTTGGAGGCTCCCCTCATGTGATTGATCAGGAGCGTGCGCGCCCGGATGAGTGCGTCCCGGCTGCGCAGAAGGGCGAGATCTGCCTGGGCCTCCGCTCCCCGGTGCTTGATAGGGCACAAGAGCCGAGGATCAAGCCTCCCCAGACGAGCAAGAGACTCAGCGTCCACCCGGTCGCTCTTACGGTCATTCTGATAGATGAGGCGCAACCGCCGAGGATTGGCCACGATAGTCTCGTGACCACAGGCAGCAATGAGGCGGCTTATCCAGGGAGAGTGGGTGCCAGCCTCCAGCACCACGACAGATGGCGTCGCCGACCGAAACCACTGGCCGAACGCCGACGGTGTGGTGCGAATACGAGCCTTTTCCTGAATCTCGCCATCGCCATCAAGAACGCATACCTGGCTGAACTTGTCTCCCACGTCCACCCCCATCGTGAGGCCGACCGGTGACTTCGCCTTGCTTTGCACGCTCATCGACCCTCCCGTCCTGGATTCACTGGAATCCATGTTCCGTTTGGATCTCAGCCTACCGCTGGACGGCCGTCCTTCTCATCCCATCTAACGCCGACGCATATGTCGGCAATGATGACTTCATCGCCCACTGCGTGCTACGACGCGCCGTGAACAGCGTCCCCCGGCTGCAGTCGGAACTCATCGGCAACGTGGCAACGGAACAACCAGCCTTACCAGCGGCAAGGGACTCCCGGACGTCCCTCCTGAGACGGGCGCCCGGGTGTCTCCTTGAGCTAGTCAATTCCCCGACGCTATCCGGTGACCGCGGCCGGTCTTCCCCCCAGCGTCACTTGAAAGGTCAGACTCTGGCCCTTACGGTCGACGACGACTGAGATGGGGTCTCCCGCCTTCATCTTCGCTATCAGGCTAACGACGTCTTCCCGCTGGGTCACAGACGTCCCGTCGATGCTCGTGATAATGTCACCTTGTTGGATGCCCGCTTTCAAAGCCGGCCCGCTACCATCGATGGAGGTCACCAAGACTCCGTTTGAGCGCGAGAGACCATTCTGCTGTTGCAGCGCTGGGGTAACGGTTTCCACTCCCACCCCTAGGTAGCCCTGCTGGACGGACTGGCCCTGTTGGTTGGACTGGCCGTTGGATGGGGATTGCGGGATTGGAACGGCCTGACCCTGACCTTGCTGCGGTACAACCATCCCCCCACCGCGGTTAGAATATCCCCGCCACTGATTCGTACCCTGCTGATCGCTTCCGCCCTGCAAATTACCCCGCTCGCCCATGTTCATCTTCTGATGGATGCCGTTGGTCAGAGTGAGGCGTCCATGATCTCCACGTGTGGACGTAAACCACCCGATCGTGAAGAAGGCACCGGCCACAACGACCACGACAGCCGCGATGATGCCACTTCGCACGCCCCGATTGAACCAGCCACTTGGGCGCGGACCGCTCTCGGCTCGGGGCGGATCAACCGGCTGAGGCGCCTGCACGGTCGTCTCCGCACCGGCGACAGTACTCGTATCACCCGTATCGCTCAACACCATCTCCTACTCTTGCCTGATTCCTCTTTCCATCGCGAATGTCTCAAATGGAGACTTCGCCAATCAAAACGGAAGATACCTGGGCGCGAATAAGGTCGCCGTAAGGTGGAAACAAGCTAGGCGCGTAGTTAGATTCACTGCTGCTCTGAGCCAACCGATGGTCTTGGAATAATTGCACACCTCTTTCCGAGCCCGGCGCTCCCCACGCGGGCGCCGCGGCGGGACGCAAATCGAACGCGCGGCCCTTCGCCTCCTGATGGGCGCAACTTACAATGGATAGGTAGGCCGGTACCCCAAGCTGGCCGAAATCCGAATGGAGGACCGACGTGGCCATAGACACCGAGTCGCGTCCACAGAACGGCGACCGCGGGCGCGGGATCGTTTGGATCCTAGCCGCGCTGATTGTGACCGGCCTCGTGGCCGGCTACAGTTGGCTAAAGAGACTTTCCAGGGAGACAAGATCCGCGAAGTGACCTCAAGCCGTGCCGCTTGCCGCCGGCGCCCCGCAGACAAAAGAGCATGTCTTCACTACTCCGCGGGGGTATCTCCCCCGCTTTCCCCATTTCGAGCCCACAGCCACTGAAGCATTATCATCACGGCGCCCGTTTAGACACCGCCTTCAGTGAACCCGGCTATGCACGGCCCGGCGGTAACGTGACACTCGCGGGCAAAGGCCTCGGGGTATTTGGCCCGCAAGCCTTCCAGGTCGGCTTTCTCGACCTGGGCGAGGAAACCAGAAACCACCATGCCCACCGCGTTCTTCGAGGTAGTGTGGCCGGGAACGATGGTATTGATGGCTCCCCCTCGATCGATCTCGCCCGGCACGATGGGGTCGTACTTGGCCCCGTGATCGATCCCGACCGCGCCGGGAATGATGCGCTCAGTGATATAAGCACCGGCCAGCACGGTCCCTCGCTCGTTGAAGATGCTCACCACGTCGCCCTTCTTGATGCCCCGGGCTTTCGCGTCGACTGGGTTCATCCAGAGGGGCTGGTACTGGTATCCATCGGGCCCCGTGACCTTGCAGGTCTCGATCTCGCGCAACCAGGTGATGTCGTCGTGCTGGGCATGCACTCCCCAGCGCGGGTGGTTGCTCATGACGAGAAGCGGATACTTCTTCGAGCGTTCGGTCCCGATGGTCTCTTGGTGGGTCTCTCCTTTGGGGATCCACTTGGGCACGGGCGGCCGCTCTATGTCATCCGGGAAGTGCTCGGCGAGGCCGGTAGAGTAGAACTCCAGCTTTCCGGTTGGGGTCGAGAGTGGATGTTTCTCCGGATCTTCATAGAACTCGATGAGGCCGGCCGGAATCTTCTCCCAGTCCGGGTCGGGCGAGATGACGAAGTAGCCCTTTTCCTGCAACTGCTCCCAGCTCACGAGATGGGCGGCTCCGCACTCCTCGTAACCGCGGCGGATCAGATCCTCCTCCGACTTGCCACCCGTATAGGCCTGCAGGAGCCCCAGACGATCGGCGATCATCTTGACGATCTGGTAGTCACTATACGATTCGCCCAGCGGCTCGATGCACCGAGGCTCCAGGAAGAGCATGTTCATCTGCCCGCTTTGCATGTCGTGGCCGATATCGTCCTCCTCCAGCCTGGTGTTCACCGGTAGGATGACATCGGCAAAGAGACAGTCGTTCTCGATCCAAGGATGCTGGCAAAACATGAACTCGATATCGGGATGGCGCAGAGCCCGGATGAACTGGTTGCCGTCGTTCCAACAGGTGAGCCAGGAGGGCGAGTCGCTCCAGATCATGTGAATCCGAGAACAGCCGTCGGCCGGATACTCGTAGTGGACGAACTGGTTCTCGCGCTCGGCAAGCTCGTGCTCGTTACCGTACCAGTCGCACTTGCCCTCGAGAATCGCCTTGGGAATGAGCGTCTTGGGAAGAAATGACGGGTGATTGGTGTCCGTGACGCGGCCGCCGGTATACACGCCGGAGTGACGAAAGCTCGTCATCACCGACGGTGCCGGCGGGGATCCGTCCTCAGGTCCGAACAGATTCCACTCGATCATCTTCGACTGATTGCAGCCCGGTTTGCCCAAACCCTGCATGGCCAGACACAGTACCTGCAGGCGGCCCGGCTCGCTGGAGTAGGGGCCGCGAATGCCAGGGCCGCCATTCCCGATGACGACGGTGGTTCGTTTTGAAGCCCATTCGTCTGCCAGCGCCTTGATGATGCGGCTGGGAACGCCGGTTATGGGAGAAGCCCACTCGGGAGACTTAGGAACGCCGTCTTCCTTGCCCATGACGTAGTCCTCGAACTTGTCCACCCCATAGGCGTGAGTTTCGAGATAGGCCTTGTCGTAGGTGCCGTTCTTGAACCACTGGTGACAGATGGCTATGTAGAGCGCCGCGTCGGTGTTCGGAAGGACCGGAATCCACTTGTCGGCATGGACGGCATTGGCGTAGTTGACGTCGGGGGCGATGTAGATCTGCTTAATGCCCAGTTCGCTCCACCAGTAGCTCAGGCGACTGGCTAGCTGGCCTCCCCAGCCCCAAGTGGTGGTCTCCTGGTCGCATCCCCAGAAGAGCAGGAGTTCGGCGTTCTTGGAGATGTCATAGAGAAGATTGTTCTGGGGCTCCTGCTCGCCTACCGGCTGCATGCCCCATACGTGCTTGGCTCCCCAAGTCCACCCCTCCCAGCTATCGGGCTGCCTGACCTGCAGGGTGTACCCGCCGAAGAGGGGAAGCAGCTTGCGCCCGCAGCCGTGCGGGCCATGTATACACTTGTCCTCGCCGTGTTGGTCGGACTGGTAGAGGATGGCGGTCGGTCCGTACTTCTCCTTGACCCGGAGCATCTCACTGGTGATGATGTCGAGCGCCTCATCCCAACTGATGCGCTCATACTTGCTCGCGCCCCGGTTCTGAGGGTTACGTTCTCCACTCGGATCGAAGTCAACCCGCTTCATCGGGTAGCGGATGCGCGCCGGGGAGTAGACTCTCTTCTTATAGGCGAGACTGAGCGGAGGCACCAGAGCCTTCTCGCTGGGCTCGAAGGTGCTGCCCCGAGCGTGCATCACCCAAGGCTTGACTTGCTCTTTCGTATACTGTTCGTAGTAGCGGGCCGGACGGATGCGAAGCATCTTTCCGTCCTTGACATCCACCATACACGCATTGGAGCCGACCGGGTTTCCGCACCAGCTCAGATTGCTGACGATAGTCCTCTCACCATCATTTTTGGCAGGCGACCGGCCTTCCATCAGGTTCTTCTCCCTCCAATTCGTGCGCAATTACATTGCCTACCACGCTGCGAGAGCCAGCACTCGCGTGGATGTCGTTGCCGAGTTGTCTTTGTTAGAAGCCTGAAGCTGGGACACAGTCCTCATGAAGACAGCCCTCTCATTCAATGGGCCCGAAGCCAGCAATAAGACAAGACTGTTGACGACAAGCTCATTCCACTGGACAAGAACAATCAGAAGAAGGTTCGGACCGCCCCGGGTTCCGTGTCGCCTCTTTCAAATGGGTGCCACAACTAGGATCGCAACTTTCTGATTGTATCGCTCCAGCATCCCAAGAGGCGCCAACCATCCAATCCGGCCTTTCTCGATGACCCGGGGGTAGCGATGCCTGCGATGGGCGTTACACCAGCCGACCTATCTGACCAGGACGAGCTCGAGATCGAGTTGCGTTCTCCAAATGTAGAGTTTGGTAAGTTTCGAGTTACTCCGTTTCCTTTGACTCCCCGCACGGACCGGGTCTCCCAACACTGGGTTGAACCGGTAGGGGTCGCTGTCGTTTTGTGGCTGCTCGTGCTGGTGCCACCGCTTGTGCCGAGGGCTAAGTGGTTTATCCAGCACTGGACCAGGGCAAGTGGCTAGGGGAAAGAGGCAAGCATGAACTACCAGCTCGGTGACAAAGTGAAGGTGGTGCGGACGCGTGGGACTGTCATGTTCGGACCCTTCCGCCGCTTCGGGATGCCCCACCGTGGTTTTCCCGGCGGGCGAGTCAGGGGAACGGGCATCATCACCCAGGTGATCCCACCCTCTCAGACAACTGGGGTCATCAACCAAGGCGGATATCAGGTCAGACTTGACGACGGCACCACTCACTACTACTCGGAAGCGGAGTTGCGCCTCGTTTGACCAGATGTGGGTACCTGTGAGAAATGACAGATTCCGTCCCTGAGCCTCCCCTCACCTCGCCAGTACCCAGACGGCGCCTGGTGCCTGCCGCCTTATTCTGCTTGCCGGTCGCCTTCTGGGTGGCCGCGATCGCGCTCGCCTCCACGAACATCGCTTCTGAGGCCCACACCAATGTGTGGCTCTGGCGGATCGTTCACCTGTTTTCTCCCGGCACGCTGGATGCGGATTCATCGTCGAGCCATTTCGGGACGCTCTCATGGGCCATTCGCAAGTTAGCCCATCTGGCGGAATACGCGGTGCTTGGGTTGCTGGCGACAGAAGCGCTCAAAGCATTTTTACCGGCATATTCGGGCGGTGCCAGCCGAAAAACGCTTGGGAGAATGGCCGTGATCGTCATACCGTTCGGCACGGTCGTGGCCTCAATCGATGAACTGCATCAGAGCTCGCTGCCGTCACGCACGGGATCGGTCAGAGACGTCGGCATCGACATCGTCGGGCTGACGGCGGGTGTGCTCGCAATGTGGACGATCGGGCGCAGACGAGATCGAAGAGAGCGGAACGCTATGCTACCCGGCCCCTGAGCTGTCTCGGGCGTTTTAAGGACGCGCTCTTGGGTCTGAACGGTCAATCGTACCCGAGCCCGCCGCAGTAGAACGCCTCGTCAACCGACCCTCTGGGAAGAATCGATCACGTAGAGAAGACAACATTAATGGGATATGCTCCTCGATCGTGATCTTGCCGCCCCGTCTCCATCCTTCAGGAGGCCTAGGTGTCCCTAAGGTGACTCGCATACCTTCGAAACGCTCGCGAAGAGAACAGCGGACGCTCAAGATGATGATCTACATCTACTGCGCAGGAAACCACTCCAGCGCCGACGCTCAATTCCCAACCAGCCGGAAGATCGTCTTGTGTGGACAGTGCGTGTCGCTTCTCGCCGATGCCGAGGAGCGTATCGAGCGCTGCAGGTTCGGCGACGACAAGCCCGCCTGTGCCCGCTGCACCGTCCACTGCTTCCGAAGGCCAATAACCGGCGAAACACTTCACATTGGGGAATGAAGGCCGCAGCACCTGGTGATTGTCCCCGATCCGCTGCATCCCGAGATCAGGCCAACTGCATGAAGACACCGACCACCGGCTGCTCGCCGATCACGCGCGTGCGGTGACCCTGCCCGGATACGTCCTCAAGCAACACGACGCTGCCCGGGCCGAACCGGCAGACACGACCATCCCCTACCTCCACCTCGAGTTCGCCGGATAGGTGCACACTGTATTGACGTCCAGGAGCCGGATGCCAATCCCCCGCCCAGCCGGGCGGCATGACCGAGAAACGAGCCTGGCAGACACCAATTGGGGCCGAGAGCTGATGCGGGGGGACCGACGTCTCAAAGTGACCGCCGCAAAGCTCTATGCGTACCTCCTCCGCATGCGACCGGCCCGACTCGTCCGCGTAGATTCTCGTGCATGTTAGGTTCTCCACCAGCCCTCCCTGTTACTGACTATCTAGATCCACATCTCCATGCTCAGCCCTCGACTATCTCGGTCAAGATCATCTCTCGACCTCTCGGCCTAATTCTGGGCGATTCGGGCGGCCGTCCGGAAGGCGGGGCGCGGAGCCCGAACCACTCCGCCCGACCGCCTCATGCTCAATAAGCAGTTCTTCGGTCGCATTGCAGAGCAACGCACCCTCCAGCACCGTGATCATCGCCTCTGCCCACGCGGTGTGGCGATAGACACTGAAGGAGTTCGTCGCGTTCCTCAGGCGAGAGCTTCTCGCGGGAGTAGGTCGGCTCTTGCAGCGGCCTCACGGACGTCCGGTGTTCACCACCAGAGCGGGCTCGTCCTCCCCTCCGTGCCGGTCACAGAGAAGGTCCCCTCCGCTAGCCACGCATTCGGGGCTAATTTCGTGCAAGATGATGATTATGGTTTCCTTAGGAAGGGCGAAGGCTTCCGCAGCAGCGTCCGTTACGTCTTGGGCCAGCTTGCGCTTCTTGGCCAGGTCGGCAAGCTTCGGACCTTCGATAGTGATGACTGGCATCCGTGACCTCTCTTCTGCAGACTTTTCACGAAGGAACTGTCGATCGGCTGGCACCCGCAGCCCACCTAGCAAAGCGTAGCAGCCGACCTGGATCTGTGGCTACGCCCTTGGTCATAGCGGATAAGTCGGGCTTGGCGAGGATCGGATCAGTTCGTACCTCCCATTCGGGAACGATACCTGACGAGCAGTCGTGCTGCCCTCACTCTCAATGAGAGCGCGAGCAAGACCAACCCTCGACACCCAGCTGTCGTTGTTTGTCGAAGCCCACTAGTCTTGACGCCCTTCTTGGCCAGCAGATGGACGAGCGCTCGGGAGGTTGAAGCCGCGGCGTGTTCAGGTGAGGCGTTGCCCGGTGTCGAGGACCTTGAGAAGCGCACCCGGGTCACTGTTCGCGAAGCCTGGCGGCGGGGACGACTACGTTGTCGTCCCCGCCCTCGGCCACTTCTGCCTGGGTGGTATCAAGGCGTTCGCCGCCGGTGACCTTGCCTACCCGCACGACGGCACGACCCATTTTATCGACTGGAAATCGGGCTAGCCCGGTACGGACGACCCGGTGCAGGTCGCGCTCGCGGCATACTCTCTTGTCGCGGGCGAACCAGCCCATCAGCGCCACCCTCTACTACCTCCTTGAGGCTAAAGAGCAGCTCGTTGAGCTGGCCCAGGATCTTCCCGGCTTCGTGACCGACACGGTCTCGGCCGGCGTCAAAGTGATGCGGTCATACTTGCGCGACGTGGAGACCAACGCGCCTCTTGATGTTGGGGAGTTCCCGCGCCAGGAATCTACAATCTGCCGCAGCTGCAACTTCAGCCAACTCTGCCCCATAGCGGCGTAGCGCCGCCTATAGTTGGGGAGTCTTGGCTACCACCTTTTTCCTCACCCGAACTCCGCCTGGGCCGGATAACCCTGTTGCTCCCAGTATCCCGGATAGCCCTCCGGTCCCAGAGCAACCGCCTGTATTTCGACCACCCACTTCACGGACTTGTAACCGAAACTTCCGGGCACGACCAAGCGCACCGGCTGGCCATGCTCGCGAGTCAGAGGTGCGCCATTCATGTCATGGGCCAGGAGGGGCCTGGGCCCCGATGCCTCAGCGATGGTGAGAGAGTCGGCGTACCCCCCGTCCCCGGAAAGGAACAGGAGGTGCGTCGCCTGCGGTTGCACTCCGGCACGGATCATGAGCTCGCTGAGCGTGACCCCTTTCCACAGAATCTCAGGTTCCGTCCACCCCTCCACGCAGACGAAATCCTTGGTCACCGTCACCTGAGGTAACGCGGTGAACTCGGCAAATGACAGATCAAGCGGCCGCCGCACCAAGCCGTCGACCTTAATGCGCCAGGAAGACGGGTCAAACTTCGGCCCTTTCATGACGCTGTTGATCGGAAAAGAGGCGGGCACAAAGGGGGGGCGGGACAACGCGGGCAAAGACTTTCGGCCCGATGACGAGCCCAAGGAAGCCGGCGGCCACCAGACCCAGAAAGGCGCGGCGCCCTATGTGCTTTCCCTCCCAGAGAGTTCCGGGATCTACCGGCTCTGGTTCACGTCCGCCCTGCTTGGCGTCGGTCACCTGTTTCTCCGTGCGTGCCATCTTGCTGCGAGTGCAAGAGTGTCCACATGCAGCAACAGTTCCCGCGACGGGAAGCGACGTCCGCGCGGGGATCCGGCGTCAGAGCGTCGCACTACCTGTTGATCGCTGATTCCTCGGTCGTCAATACTTTCCCATCGGGAACGAACACTATTGCATCGTGATAATGCCGCTGGCACATGGGGAGACACAGGCGCAGAGGAAAATGCACCAAAACATGGCGCACGATGAGCATACCCACGCCGATAGGACCCGTGGAAGCACATCAGGATGCCAACCATGAGGGCCAAGTCAAATACGCTCCCGATCCGAGACCCCATGGCCAGGGTTGACGGGCAGCATTAGAGTAAAAAGAGTGCCTCGGTCCGACGGGCTTGCCACTGTCAGCGTCCCACCGTGCGCCTCGACGATAGCCTTAGCGATCGCGAGTCCAAGTCCCGCGCCTCCGGCCGTCCCGGCGCCGTGCACATCGCTTCGGTAGAACCGATCGAACACGTGGGGCAGATCGTCGGGGCTGATCGACCGCCCGTCATTCCAGACTTGGATTTCAGCCCCGGCAGTGATGGAGCGCGCCTCAACCCGCACAGTTCCTCCCTCCCGGGCGTGTCTCACGGCGTTGTCAAGAACGTTGGTGATTGCGCGCCGAAACTGCAAGAGATCAAATGAAAGCGCCTCCAGCTCCCCTTCCGTTTCCACAAGCAGGGTCACGTCCTTGCGCCCGGCCTGCAGAGAGAACGACTCCGCCACCTCGGACACTAGACGGTCAAGCGAATCCACACGCCTAGCCAGATGCAGGCCACCCGCATCGGCCTGAGCCAGCAGAGAGAGATCGTCGATAAGCAGACCGAGAACTCGCAGATCGCGCTGGGCCGTCTGCAGGTACCTTCCTACCGTTTGAGGATCAGTCACCAGCCCGTCGGCAAGCGCTTCCACGATGACGCTAACCGAGGTGAGTGGTGTGCGCAGATCGTGGCCGGCCCAAGCCACAAGATCAAGCCTCATTCTTTCCACGGCGCGCTGCGTTTCGGCAGCGTCCGCAAGAGCTTTCGCCATCTCGTTAAAGGCCCGAGCTAGGGCGGCCATCTCATCCCGGCCTTGGGCATCAACACGGACATCGAACTGTCCCTCCGCCACCCGATCAGTAGCCGTAACCAACCGGCTTGCCTCCCCCGAAATACCCATCGCGAGGAGATAGCCCAGGCAAACTGCGATTCCAACGCCAAAAAGCAGCAAGGCGGCGACCAGACGGACGTCCTCGGTCTTGATGAACATCAGCAGCGCGGCCGTCAACACGTTCAG
This sequence comes from uncultured Actinomycetes bacterium, assembly GCA_963775295.1. Lineage (GTDB taxonomy): Bacteria > Actinomycetota > Thermoleophilia > RBG-16-64-13 > RBG-16-64-13 > JAMDEO01. The sequence continues at coordinate 2,180,285 of CAVZIK010000006.1, read as the reverse complement.
GAACGTGAGCACACCGACCGCAGCGTATCCGACCAGAAGCGTCCAGAGGATCCGTGGCGATCGTTTTAGCCAGGACAGGCGATAGGCGAGCTGGCCGACCAAGACCGAGAGCAGGGCAGACGCCAGGACGACGAGCGCAAAGAAGCCCAGGTCGTGCCACGACGGAAGAGCAAGTGCGGCATATGCCCCCAGCGCGACAAGAAACACAATTCCCACGAGGACAGTGAAGCGACCCAAGGGGTCGACCGACCAAACTCGGCTCACAAGCCCCCGATTCTCGCCGGCCCGCTGAGAAGGTGTTCGGCTAAGGTTCAAACCGGTATCCGACCCCCCAGGCAGTCATGATGTAGCGGGGATTGGAGGCGTTCTCTTCGATCTTCTCCCGAATCCGGCGGATGTGGACTGTCACGGTGCTTGGGTCGATGTAGTCCGTGAATCCCCAGACAAGACCGAGCAACTCGTCGCGGGTAAAGACGCGGCGAGCATGGCGGGCCAGGACCAGGAGGAGCTCGAACTCCTTGGCCGTTAACATTCTCTGTTCCCCACGCACGCAGACCGTTCGGGCCTCGACATCGATCGCGAGGCCATCGAATACCAACTCCTTCTCCTCAGCCAGTCCTTGGTCGGGCGGCACGGAGCTCTCCGCTTGCCGGCTCCGGCGCAAGACGGCTCGCACCCGGCTCACGAGCTCCTGGGGGCTGAAGGGTTTCACCACGTAGTCGTCCGCCCCCATCTCAAGCCCGGCAATGCGATCGGTCTCCCCTGCCCGCGCAGTTAGCATGATGATGGGTATATCCCCTCTCGCCCTTACCCACTGGGTGATCTCAAAGCCGTCGACCTTGGGCAGCATAAGGTCGAGCACGATCAGTTCTGGCTCTCTCTGCTCTAGCACTTCGAGGGCTACGGCACCGTCGGCAGCAACCACTACTTCGTACCCGGCTCGATTGAGATATAGGCCGACGATCTCGGCGATGCTCGGCTCGTCTTCCACAACAAGGATCACGCGATCCCTCCAATCCACTTGCCCGATAGGTACCCATGTTAGTTGGAAGGTTTAACCGCGTGGTGCCAGGCTAGCCGGCTTAAGAAAGATGTAAGAAGAACGAAATGAAAATGAAAGATTTGATGGGAATGCTACCTCATATCCGATGCCCACGGACGAATAAGGAGGTGACAAGCCCGCGGCCACTCCCGTGTTCGAGGATTTGGCTGCCTAACGCAGTGGACTTTGGAGGTGTAGCGCAGAAAGGCTCGTCGAAAGACGACGGAGGACTGTGTAAGTGTTTTAAGGACCACCCGAGAGCGACGGAGCATTCGATTCGGTCACTTGCACCCTTAAAGAGACAGGAGAAGGAGAAATGCACACTAAAGCAGTAACCCACAGGTTGCGTCTTGGCCTCGTGTTCGTATTCGCCGTCCTGGTGGTGCTCGCCCTCAGCGCGGGCGTCGCCCTGGCGGCGCCGGGCGGCGGAGCCGTCTACACACAAACCAACGGAACCCCCAACCAAGTCCTTGTCTATGACCGTGCCCCTGATGGCACACTCAGCCCAGCGGGCGCCTTTAACACCGGCGGCACGGGCGCCGACCTCGTGCATCCTCCTCAAGGGGCCGTCGTCTTAAGCCAGGATGGCCGCTGGCTCTTTGCGGTGAACGCGGGCAGCAATGACGTCACCGTTTTTGCCGTCAAACCCTGGGGTCTCGTCCGGGTGGACAAGGAACCTTCGGGCGGGACCACGCCGGTCAGCCTCACTGTGCACAACCACCTGCTCTACGTCCTTAACGCGGGAGGCTCGACCAACATCGCCGGTTTTTACATCGGCCCGTTAGGCAAGCTCCACGCAGTGCCCGGATCGATCAAGCCCCTTAGCGGCCTGACCACATTCCCGGAGCAGATTTCCTTCAATCCGGAAGGCAATCTACTCGTGGTTACCGAGTTGGACACCAACCTCATCGATACCTACAAGGTCAACTTCTGGGGCGGGGCTGCCGCGCCCGTAACTCATCCGTCAAGCGGCCCCGCGCCTTATGGCTTTGCGTTCGACAACCGGGGCACGCTCCTCGTCTCCGAAGCGTCAGGAGCCCTTTCCTCCTACAAGGCAAACGTTCATCAGTTTGACGTTATCAGCGGTTCCGTCTCGAACGGCCCACTTGGCTCGCCATGCTGGGTAGCGATCACTGGGAACGGGAGGTACGCCTACACCGGCAATGGTGGGGACGGTTCGATCTCGAGCTACCGCGTGAGCCCAAACGGTAAGCTGAGCCTGCTTTCCGGTACGGCGGGGCAGGGAGGCGCCATCCTCGATCTCGCCTTCAGCAACAATAGCCACTTCCTTTATGCCCTTGACAAGGGCAGCGCAGCCATTGACATTTTCCGAGCTAACCCTGACGGTAGCCTGACCGCTGCCGGAAGTATAGATGGAGTGCCAGGCACCGCGACTGGACTGGCCGCCCGCTGACGAAAGGTTCTGAAAAAGTACGCGCACAACGGGAGGGCCCGGCTGATGCCGGCCCTCCCTATTTCCAGTTGGTCGCGTCGGTGCCTTCCTTTCGGGCGGTCGGTCCGAAATGTGGCGGCGACCCAGGCGACGTACCGGGGCGAAGACTCTACCGCTTCCACCGTCTGTGACTTCCGTCACAGAAAGGCTTGTTCGAGCTCTTCCCGCAACGACACAGCGTCACCCGGTTCCTGACTTCATAGGTCTTACCGTCGGAGGATTCCACCGGGATACCACCCCTCACCCAGAGCGGCCCGATCTCCCCCGCTCGAGTACCCCCGACTACGCCGATTGAAGGTTCCAACTCGGGCTCGATGGCCCGATCGTCTCCCTCCCATGCCACAAGCCTTCCGGAGGGACACTCACAAGCCTCTTCGACAGCCGTTTGCTTCGCCTTTGGGTCGGCTGATTGCCGGGTGAGCGACCATGCTCCTCCCCCCCGATGGCAGAAACCGGCCCCGACGCAGAACCTCTCAGCATCCGTCAGCCTTAGCGCCGGTCCGTCAAACCGTTCGGCTTGCTCCAGGTAAGGCGTGTCGATTGCCGTTTCGGTCCCGTCAAACCCAGCCTGAGCGTGGCTGCCGTCGCAATATGGCATCTGCTGCGACTGGCCACAGCGACAGAGAGCGTAACTCTCCCGTAAGGGGTACTCTCGATGCATCTCCCAGCCGTGAGACTCGCCTTCGTAATCAACGCAGATGGTTTGGTCGGAAAGGGGAACCCCTCCTGAAACGAGGTAGGGCCCATTTCTCATGACTCTGATTCGAAATCCTCGTGACTGAGGAATGGCCGGTCTTTCCTGTTCCACCTCGTTCTTCCTCTTCTTGAGACTATCGATTCCAGCCTTCTCGGCAGAAACGGCCGGGAAGGGACGAACTGCTGAGCCTAGGCGCCCCAGAGAATACCAGCTGACGCCCGGGTGTCTGGGGGCGTGAAGGCATCCGGAGGACGCGTCGAGAGCGGTACGCCATTGGCCACGCGATTGGTGTCGCTGTTTCGAATTCCTCCCGTATTCCCATCCTTCATCGTGGCATCATGTTGGAGGTGTCTGGTTAACTGCGGCCTGGCTTACGGAAGTTTCGCCCAAATTCGCGAGATAGACGAGGAGTGCCCATGGCAAAGAACAGGATATACCGCTGGATTCCAGCCGAGAGGATTGGCCACTGGGCGTATGTGGCACTATTCATCGCGGCCCTCATCTCCGCGAGGTCCGCGGGTGAAGGAGGGGAAGGGTCCCGGTCCGCGACCGGCAATCCAGCCGTACTTCACGGCACGCTCGGCCTACTTATGATTGGAATTCCACTGCTTCTCTTCCTACTCTTCGCAAGAAAACGACTCGTCGAAGACGTTCGCGAAGTCACGCACTGGGATGCCGACGACTGGGCCTGGCTTCGTAGGGCCATTCGCGGAGGTGCCCTCTTGCGCCGAGAGATGCCCCCTCAGGGCCGTTTCAATGCGGGGCAGAAGTTGGCCGCCATGCTGGCCGGTCTGATAGCGCTTGTCATCTTGGTCACCGGATGTTTGCTTCTCTTCGCCGGCCGCGGTTATTTGAGCGGGGCGGCGTGGGGAGCGATTATCGGCATCCATCTGGGTTTCGTCGTCTTCGCTTTGCTGGTCTTGGTCGGACACGTGGCTCATGTCGTTCTTCTCAAGGGCGGCACCAAGTACCTGGCTTCCATGTTCACCGGGTGGCTCGGGGAGGAAACGGCGAAGGATCACCACTACAAGTGGTGGAAGCAGGCCCCAATGAAGGAAGAGGGCAAATAGCGGCGGTGCTCTCGGGGCAACCTCAGCAGCGGAGATCGGACCGAGACGGACGAAAGAACATCGAAGAGAGAGCCCCGATAGTCCTGCGGCCGCGCGATATGAACACGCCGGTGAAAGGCCGGGCCAGTCCAGGCACCACGCGCGGTGCACGTCGAGGTGTGCACTACGGTGCGCGCCGTCGAGTGCCACCGCAGCGCGCGTTGATGTCTCGGACGCTCTTCCTGAGCTTCTCAAGAATCTGTCAGCTTGCAAGTGAGACTACGAAGTCCGTGAAGTAGCCCCCAGTTCGCCGAGACGTGTCTCCTTACGTGGAGGGGCGCCGACGTCATTTGCAAGCCCGCCAAGCTCCTGTATTATGTTGACCGATGGTCAATGACTATTAGTCAACCGCGTCTCTTCACTCAGAGAGAAGGCCATGCAGGTACACGCACGCACGTCAAAGGACCCAGAGGTTCGCCGGGAGGAGCTCCTCGCGGCAGCCGGCGACCTCTTTCAGCGCGTCGGCTACGAAAGGACCTCCGTGCAGATGATCGCCGATGCAGTCGGGGTGGTGAAGGGCCTTTTCTACCACTACTTCCGTTCAAAAGCGGATCTGCTGAACGAACTCGTGCGTCAACAGATCGCCCTGTTCGTCGAGGGTCTTCCCCGGCATGCCGCCGACATGGAGGGCACTGCCCTCGAGAAGCTGCGACAAATCGTCAACCGAGCGAGTCAGTGGAAACTCGAGGATTTGCGGCCCTTTACCCAAGCCTACTTGGTCGTCATGTATCGGGACGAAAATCGGGCTCTGCGCTCGGCCCTTATCTCCGAATACATGCGGGAGCTGAGCAGGTTTCCTCTCTTTGCGGAGATCATCGAGGAAGCGGTTAGCCAAGGAGTGGCCGAGGTGGACGACGCGCATCTTGCTGCCGAGCTGTGGATGGCTCTGGGCTTGGGTCTTAACGAGCGTATGGCCGAACTCATCCTCGCGCTACCGGAACACCCGGAAAACCGGGCGGCACTTGTTGAGCGAATGCGCGCTTTTGAGAACGGGGTCGAGCGTTTGCTCGGCATGAAGAAGGGAGTCCTCGGCCTTTACGACCCCGAGTCCTTGGCCGATGCGCTCGGTGGACTCCTCCCCGGCGAAGCCAGCTCCTCAGGGGCGAGCCGATGACAAGCGTCATAAGCTGCGAGAAACTCACCAAGCGCTACGGCCACCAACGGGGCGTCATCGATGTCGAGCTTGAGGTTGCGTCCGGCGAGGTATTCGGCTTTCTGGGCCCCAACGGCGCCGGCAAGACGACCACCATCAGACTGCTTCTCGATCTCATTCACCCCACCCAGGGACGGGCCGAGGTCCTGGGCCTCGATAGCCATCGCGACACCGTCGCCATCCAGGCTCAGACGGGCTACCTTCCTGGTGAACTACGACTCTACCCGAACCTCACCGGAGGGCAGACCCTTCATTACCTCGGGAATCTGCAAGGAAGCCTCGACTGGAAGTATGTCAGGGAATTGGCTGGACGGCTTGACTGCGACCTGTCTCGGAAGGTAGCCGACCTTTCGACGGGCAACAAGCGCAAGCTCGGGCTTATCCAGGCTTTCATGGCCAAACCGCAGCTCCTTATCCTTGATGAGCCGACAGCCGGGCTTGATCCGCTCATGCAGCGGGAGTTTCACGCTCTCGTTGATGAGGCTCGTGCCTTAGGACAAACGGTGTTCTTGTCCTCGCACGTCCTACCCGAGGTCCAGCGCGTGTGCGACCGCGTTGCCTTCGTCCGCGAAGGAAAGATCATCGCTTTTGAGGACGTCTCGGCCCTTACGAGCCGATCGGTGCGCGAACTCGAGGTGGTCTTCGCAGAACCGGTCTCCGTGGAGACGTTCCGACAACTCCCGGGGGTTTCTGAGGTTGCCCGAGATGGCCGAGATGCGCGCAGCCTGCGCTTTCGGGTGAGCGGAGAGCTCGACCCCCTCATCAAAGCCCTGGGAGCGCACCCCGTGATCGATCTAAGGAGCCATGAGCCCGACCTCGAGGACGTCTTCATGACCTTCTACAGCCGGAGGGACCCCGCGGATGAGGTCAAGGAGGGCGGCCATGCTGCGTGACGCCTTTACCAAGGGCCTTCGCGATCATGCCCGACCGCTTCTGACCTGGGGTGTAGCCGCAGCCTTGTACGTCGCGTTTCTCATGTCCATCTACCCCAGCATCCGCCATAGTGCGAGCGCGTTTGAGGGTTACATCCAGAATCTGCCTGCGGCGGCGCGTGCTGCTTTCTTTGGCTCAAACAGCGACTTCTCCTCCCCGATAGGTTTCGTCAACGTGGAGTTGCTCTCCTGGCTTGCTCCCATCGTATTCATCTCCTTCGCCGTGTCCATGGCCGCGCGCGCTCTTGCTGGAGAAGAGGAAGCAGGCACTCTCAGCCTCCTCCTTACCCATGCCGTGGGACGCAAACGGCTTCTCTTGCAGAAGTACCTCGCCATGGCTCTTGCGGTGGCGGCCCTGGGCGTTGCTTTCTGGCTCGTCCTTTTCATCGCCACCCGAGTGGCCGGCACACCTGTCGGGGCTGGGGAGCTTGGTTGGGCCTTTCTCCGCCTCGTCCTTCTCGGTCTCGCTCTGGGGAGCGTTACCTATGCGGTCGGGGCGGCCAGCGGGAAACGTCAGGGAAGCGTCGTCGCTGGGGCAGGCGTGGCTGTTGCCATGTATCTGCTCAACACGCTTGCCACCATGAACACCAGCGTGAGGCCGCTGCGGTATGCCTCTTGGTTCTACTACTCAGGAGGAGCGTCACCCTTGGGGCAGAGCGCTTCAGTAGTCGGCATGGTTGTCCTGCTCATGAGCTCAGCAGTCTTGGTCGCGGTTGCCCTTCCGCTATTTGAGCGGCGCGACGTGCGGGTGTAGAGCGCCGGGCGCAAGAGCGATGTCCCTCGCCAGATAGCACCGGCGAATCTTGGCCTCTGTTTCCATGCTTGGCCCGACTACCGAAGTGCGCGCAAGCCGTTGCAACAGCCCGCCGAACGGGCGCTCGCCTTCAGCCTCGTGAAGGGACTCCGAGAAGTCTTGGACATTGCGGACACGATGAAGGTGGCCCCGATCGTCACGGTCAAAGCTCCGCCAGAGGCTGAAACGCCATCGCGGGGAACAATCGCTATCACAAGATGGTGTTCCGCTCCCCCAAGGGGCCTTGCCCGAGTCTGTTTATCTTAGCGCTGAAGAAGTCCGTCTCGGGGGTCATGTCTTCTTTCGTCGGCTGGCGATACTTGGCTCTGACTGGTGCTCAGCGCCTTGGTGCGGTCCCGCTCTCGGACGAGACCGTGGCGTCGTCAAACCTGTTCAGAGCAACGGCACCCGCTATGACGGCCGGTAGCGCATGGGCGTGCCCTACGCCCACCGGGATCCTGGAGCGCTCGACTCAGGTGCTCCCGAACGAGGGTTAAGGCCAATGGACGGTACTCGAACTCCGTCAGGGTTTCAGGGTCGCCAAGATGCGGTAGAAGTTCTTTGTTGCCACCACATATGCAAGGCAGGAGGCCACCATGCCCAGTTTCCTCGACCACCACCCGATGCCCGATCTTCCCCCCAGCGCGGTCGATGGCCTAAAAGGGCGCATCACACGCGGCGAGGCCGATGAGTTTGGCTGGACCATCAAGTCCATATACGTGGGTACAAGCGGCACCGCCTATTGCGTCAGCGAAGCCTCAGATGCGGAGGCCGTGATCAAGGCTCACGCGGCCATGGGCGTGCCGATTACAGCGGCAGACGTCGACGAGGTCGCGAGTCTGACTTGAGCCACGGTTCGCCGGGACCCGAGTTCCCCGCCTCACCCCAAAGACGAGATCTGAAGTCCAGAGCTTCGTTCAAGATGGGCACCACGGGGCGCTCTCAAGGTCCATATCTCGATGCCCACTGGACTCGTTTGCGTTTTCGGGGGATCTGAGCACTACCTTCCCGAGCGGCCAAGAAGCGTGGAAGAATCCAGACCAGATGACGCGATCATCGATTGGCCCCTCCAGGAGATGATCACTTGGGGAGAGCCCGAGAGCTTCCCGGTTGCGAGCCATCTTCTCTCTGCACGTTACCTGCTTATCGCCCGGCCCGGGTGCCTGATGATCTTGGCGAGAATGAGGCCGAGGCCAGGATGGTGCGGGACTGGTTCCGTTCAGAGCGAGGACAACAATAAGCCGATGATGCGTTTGGCCCGGGCTACGATGAGCCCATGGGTGGGGCTAGGCTTCCTGGGGGGAGGCGCCCTAGGACCCCGGCGCTCGGTGCGGACGGTGTCTACTCGCGAACGAGCGAGATTGCCAGGCTGGGGACGACAAAGGACGCGAGAAAGATCGGCAGAATGCTCTTGCCGGTGCATCGGAATGCGACGGTCTCGCCGTCCTCGGCCTCGAAGGTCTTTGTTCGGCTTGAGTTTCGGCCATTCCTGATTTGCAGGGTGTGGCGTCCAGGCTCAATCGACGTCTCGAACGTGTCGTTCATTTCGACTGATCCGACATGCTCCCCGTCAACCACGACATCGTATGTGCCGCGGCGAACCTCCACTCCGATTGCTTTGTGCGTCAGCTTCAGCGTTGCCGCCATTGTTGACCTCCTGCTTTCTGTGAACGACGTTCTCTGGTTGCTCCGGCGGCAGACGCCACATGCCGGCCTTGTTCACCCAGGTCTCGGATGCGTCCTACCCGTTACCGGTCGCAGCTAATCGCGAGGATCCATCCACTGCTTGTTGCCCCGACCGACAGAGCCTCGCTGTCCCCAGGCTGGGCGAGACTTTTCAAACTGGGGGAAAGACCGGCGTGGGAAGCACGTCGGCGTCGCGGGCCGGCAATTCTCTGCCGCCCCTCTGGGGCTCAAGCCAACGAACTTGAAAAGCCGTACAGGACTTGAACTGCTGTGCCCCGCGGCCCACGGAGGTGAGGCGAAGAGGGTCCTCCCGCACCCCGATATGGTCCTTTAGTTCTTCACGAACGAAAGAAACACGATGACCTCGTGGTGACACGATCCAGCAGTCGCTTTGCCTGAAGATCCCATCAGGACTGATAGCTGGCCCGCGAGACTCAGCACACCGTCCCCGACCTTGACGGATAAACGGTCCGCGGCTGCCCGCCGTCTACTCCCGAATTATCTCGCTCCAGCACTCATGGCTTGCTTGAGAGCCGACAGGTTTACTGTCCCGGGGGCCGATAAGTGGGCGACTTCTTGGTGGCTTGGTCGAGTTCCTCAGGGGTCATGAGCACGGTCGTCTTGAGCGTGACGGCCCCAGTCGCACCGGCTGTTAGTGCAGCTGCCGCAGCGCTTGCGTTGTCGGGCAAGTCCAGGATGATGAAGACGTCGGTGTCGCCGAACGCGTAGTAGATCGCTTCAAGGGAGCCACCTACCGATGCCGCTAGCTTCTCGACGGCTGCGCGGCGCCCGGTACCGCCCTCGTGGAGCAGTCCTTTCACGCCGTCGCCGACGTAGTTTGCCTGGATCAGATACTTTGGCATTTGAGTCTCCTTTCGGGGCGTAGTCCCCTGCGTCGAAAGCGCGCGGACGTCTCGGTGACCGTTGCTCGTTCTCTTTCTTTGTACCCGAGCCCAGGCCGCCAGTAACGCGCTCTGCCGAATGCGGTGGTAGGTGAAGATACGCGGCGTCTGGTGATGCGGATGGAGTCCGAGAGACGCGAGCGTTTCCGCTATTGTGCGGTCGTTTCGGAAATCCTGGGGCCTGGGCATTGACACCATGGCACGACGGTGATTACCGTCCGAGGACGCAGTCCTTGAGGAAACCCGGGCAGTCCCTTGTCATACACCTGCGGCCGTCGCGCCGCCGACGACATACTCGGACAAGCGGACCTATTCGTCATCCTCTTGCGCTAGAAGACACGCTGAAGAGCCCCGCTGGCGCGGGGCTCTTCAGCGAGCCGCTCGATCGCAGTTCGGCGCTAGCCGTCACGCTCGGCTCGCACGGCGGTTAGTGGATGTGGTTGAGCGTTCCCGCTGTGATCGCATAGCCGGTATTCGACGTGCCATCGCTGAAGCTGAACAGATACGTCCCTGGCAGCAGCTGGACGTACTGCGAGAACGTCTTCCATCCTCCTGCGTAGTAGCCGGTCGCTGTTCCACCGTCTGACACGACCGACCCGGTCTGGAAGGTGTAGATCGAGTTGGTCGGCTGATACTGGGTGATCTGCTGACTCGTCCCGTTGTAGGTCGTAGTCGCGGACGTGTTACCCAGCAGGCCGTCGAACAAGCCAACGACCGCGCCGCTGCTGTTCGTGGTCCCAATGGTTTGCCATCCATTGACGTAAGCCGACGCTACTCCCCCGGCCAGAGGGCTGTTGGTACTGCTAAGCAAACGGACGTAGACCACGCTTTTCTTCACCTCGTCGCCCGTCACATTCAGCGTGACATTCACGGCTGGGTATCCGTTGCCGGAGAAGCTAAAGGTGTAAGCGCCGGGCAGGAGGGTCATCGTAGGTTTCGTGAAGGTCTTCCAGCCGGCCGCATAGTATTGGATAGTGCCCGAGAACTGGATGGTGACCTCGGTACCGGTGAAGATGACCAGCGGGTCATTCGCCACGTTCTGGCTCTTCTGGATGGTGGCCCCACCGTAGGTAACGGCGAAGGTGTAGGTGGTGGGCAGCAATTCCATGGAGGCAGTGGTTGTGCCGCCCCCAAAGGTCTTCCAGCCCGAAGCGTAGTACTGAGCTCCGCCGGCCAAATGAGTGCTCGTCGAGTCGAGCAGCTCCATGGTGACCAACTTGGTGTTAAAGACGACCGCGGGATCGCTGGCGATATTCTGGCTCTTCTGGATGGTGGCCCCACCGTAGGTAACGGCGAAGGTGTAGGTGGTGGGCAGCAATTCCATGGAGGCAGTGGTTGTGCCGCCCCCAAAGGTCTTCCAGCCCGAAGCGTAGTACTGAGCTCCGCCGGCCAAATGAGTGCTCGTCGAGTCGAGCAGCTCCATGGTGACCTTGGCGGTCTGGAACTTGACCACTGAAGCGGCAGCGACGTTCTGGCTCTTCTGGATGGTGGCGCCTACATAACCCATGCTGAAAGTGACATTGCTGAGCAAACCATCGAATGCGCCGACAACAACGCCCGTCGTTTCCGTCGTGCCCAACTGCTTCCAGCCCGCAACGTATGCCGAAGCCTGTCCGCCAGCCAGTCCGACGTTCGCGCTGTCTACTAGCCTCACGGCGACAAGACTCCGGGTATAGGTAGCGCCCGTGCCCGTGGCCACGGGCCAGAGCAGGGCGGTTCTGCCCGAAACTGTACCCGTACCATCGAGGCGGAAATGGACCGGGTTGGTGCCATCAGACAAGAGCTCCATGTACGGCTTTGCGAACCACGCGCTGTCGCCATTGGGACCGCCAAAGGCCAGGTCCCCGCTGTATTGAAGAGTAACCTTTGTCGTGTAAAAGTCGAACCTTATGGTGCCCCCGTCCGGCACGACACCCTTCTGGTGCTGGCTGTACGTGCCGTTCTTCGCCACCCACACTTCCACAGATGCACCCGCTGGCGCTGTGGACTCACGGAATCCGCTTGTTCCCACGGCGCCGACGTAAGCGATGGACCCGCCATTGATCTGAATCCATGCTTGGTCCCCGCCCAGGACCACGTTGGCCCCAGTACTATCCGTGACGGCCACAGCGACCGTTCCGGTGCCAGCCGCTTGAGCAGGTGCCGCGTAGAGCAAAACCGCAACGCCCGCGCTCAAGACCAACGCAACGGCCACGGCACTAACTATGAAGATTCTGCTCCAGATCCGATGCTTTCTGCACATCAATGCATCCCTCATCTCGATCCCTCGCTTCCGAGTCACTTCGTCTTCTCACGTAGCCGTCGCCTAGCGCTCGTTCCCCCCTCAGTCACCTCCATCGTCCGAACTCAGACACAGCATTCCACTCAGAGTGCAAAACCCGAGCAAATACGATCCATTTGCACAATGAAGCCATCGCTCCATTCACCACAAAAAAAGACGGGCTGCCGATCCCGGCAGCCCGACCACCCTGGCATAACGCCGAGGGCCGAAGGCCTTGCGTCCCCGCCTTTCGACGGGTTTGCTCTTATCGAGTCATCGAGTCATGGCATTTGACGGCTCGTTTCGCCCCAGCCGCCAAATTTCGCCTCTGACACAACGTGAGGCCCATACTAGCAACGTGGTCGCCGTCCTGTCAACAGTCTGTTTGACCAGACGCCGACTAGTCGCCCAAACGTCGCAGCACTCCTCTTAATTGGCCGCTGCAGTTCCCTTTCCGTGCACCGCAAGAGCAAAGTCGGCCCGGGGGGAAGTCAGCTACGAGACGGGTGGCATTCCATCACCGCTGGATGTGTTAGACCGAGCTGCCGGCGACTATCCTCTGCCGTTTAGTCGGCCCACTCCGCCAACCAACCTCAGCTGCATTCGGGTTATCATCCTGACGGGTCGCCGTTCTCATCGGCGCATTGGACTCCAAGCTCATACATCGAGTCCACAAGCTTTGGATACTTCTGAGCCACCACAGCCGACCACATGAGTCGGTACTCGCGGAAGTAATGCGGCGATACGTCTATCACCCTGGCGATGCCTTCGATGGCCTCCATCGTGAGCGTCCTCTCTCCTCTTAGCATGAGTCTGAGATGCTCGTACGAATAGGTTCCCACCTGAGCGAGGATCGGCGAAGATTGAAGTTTCCCATCGCGTCACCGTGGCTCTCGCGCAAGATCTCTGCGAGCGCTTGAACAAACGGCTGCTCCGTGTATCGGGCCTGTTTGCCCAGCATCGGATGGTTCGCCCCCTACGCATGACGCCAGCTTGGCTTTATGAAATCGGTCGCCGGTTAGCCGAAGCGCTCCGGCCTTCTCTCATATTTTACACGGATCGACGCCTGTGCCTTGGCAGGGGACCGTGCTTGGTTCGTTTGCCCAGCCCTGTCCCCCAGGTGTGAAACCAGGCTCACACTAACGTGCCTATGCAGCTCGAGGTCCGCGGAATGGGGTCAGGTCGAGCTGTCACGGGCAAACTGCCGACCAACTGATTGAAAACAAAATCGGCGAGTTGGTAAAGGGGAAGCCGTCCTGAGATGCCTTGCCATAATAGCCACTATTAAAGGGCTTCTTAGTGCCGACATTTAAGCCGGTGTGGGGACTTGAACCCCAAACCTGCTGATTACAAAGCATGACTCCTGCCCGGAAAAGCGGCATTTCCTGGCCGATGTGAGCAGGATGTGAGCACGGTGTAAGCTGCCGGTGGCGTAGTAGCGGCGGCTACATTTCGGGGGATTTTAAGGCCGGGTTGATTACCGGAGGGGACCCACTACCAAATGGTAATCAATGGTAATGGATGCTAGTCAATTCGGGGGCCAATCCCAACCTGTCGCTTGCCACCATTGACTACCTCCTGGCGTTCGACTGAGCACTCGGTAAGTCCGCGTTGGCCCTGCGAATACATCCCGCACACACAACGTGGCAAGTCGAAGCCGGGCCTTCACTAGGCGCCCTCTTCTTCGACTCTCGTAACGGCATTGATAACCCGATCATCGCTCTCTGCGTTGCCCTTCGCCGGGCCCGCCGGATCGACATAGGGAGGACGAAGAAGTCGTCCCCGTGCCAGATCTATGTCGCGACGGAAATTGGGCTTCTGCACCTCACCGTACACCCAGTCCTCATGCTGCTCCCGAACGGAGTCGTTCCAAGCCTCGACCGTCTCCCGCCAGGGCTCCTCGGGATCTCGACCCGCGGCAAATATCGCAAGCTCAGTGTTCTTAGCATCCAGGGGGCGGTTACGCCTGCCGGGCATCATCTGCTGCCGAAACGGCCGGTAATACTCCGCCAGTTCCTCGGCTGTCACCATCGGATCGACCGAGATCTCGATGCGCGAGGCAACGGGAAGTGCCGAGTTATAGGTGCGGGTCATGCGGGCAAGCGAGAACAGGGGAACGATGCCCGTGAGTATGAACACGGTCGCCTGGTCAGACGTCCACGAGTAGCGCTTGACCAAGTCCTCGGAGATCTTGCGAAGATCATCGAGAATCGAGCCCGCCCTGACTCGGATATGCTGGACGTACTTGCTACCCGGAGTTCCGTAGCGTAGGTAACTCCACCGTGGTCGTGCCTCGGGCACCTCTTCTGTCGTGACCGGAGTGCTGAGAACCAAAGCGCGCCGCTCGGCACTGCCCCGGAGCACAAGATCAGTGGGCACCGGAACTTCTAGGAACCAGGTAGGCTCCCCCGCCTCAGCCGCCTTGGCCTTTATCCAGCCTTCGATTTGGTCCCAGGAAAGTAGGTCCGCGGGCGGGGAGCCGAGGCGCATTTGGCGAAAAGCGACCACATAGTCATCCTTGCCCGCCTCTACAGCAAGAAGTCGAGAGACGCCGTCTCTTCGCCTCTCGCGAGATCCCGTTGAGTCCGCACGGTCTCGTGTCAGCATTTCGGTGCCGCTAGGTTCGCTGCCCTTTGGCCCCTCCCCCATAACCTGCCACATGGTCTTGATCTTGGCGGCGATCTTCTTCGCGCTCTGGTAGCCGCTCTCAATCTCCTCCGCCAAGCCCTCACCGACAACCCAAGCCCACTGTCTTTCCGACAAGCGGCCCAAGTGTCTCTCGAGTTCTATTCGAGCCTGATCCTGAGTTTTCATCGTTGCACCCCAATTAATGACAATGCAATCATTTTCCTTGCCGCCACAAATTCACTCTACTCGGTCACTGCTGCAACCAGCGTAACGCCGACGGACGCGAAGCACAAGAGACCAGAAGCCCGCAACCAAGAACGGAGGTCCGAATGAAAGAGCAATCTCTCAAGATCGTGTATGTCCCCATCAATGAGATCAAGGCCGATCCCACCAATCCCCGTCATATGAGCGCCGATATGAGCAAAGCCCTGGACAAAAGTGTGGCCAACTATTCGGTGGTCCTTCCGGCAGTCCTTCGCTTGGAGGACAACATGCTCATCAACGGGCATCGCGTGGTCGAGGCCGCGCTTCGCGCCGGGAATGAGAAAGTGCCCGCAGTTTACGTGGACCTTTCCCTCACCAAAGCTCGAGCGCTGGGGGTGGTTCTCAACAACGTCCAGGGCGACTGGGACCTGGATCTGCTGCCCCGGCGGCTCAAGGAGCTGGCCGATGACCCGGGTATCGACATGAGGATGCTCGGGTTTTCTGACGACGAACTTCAGTCGCTTCTCAAGGGGCTGGCCGCTCAGGCCAAGCGCGACCAACCCGAGACCATCGATCTTGACGCGGCCTGGCGCGCCGCCTGCGAGAAGCCCCGGGCTGTTCGCGGCGATCTCTTCCAGATTGGCGATCATTGGCTTCTGTGCGAGGACTCGACCGATGCCGCGTCATTTCAGCGCCTCCTGGGCGGCGCGAAGGCAAACATGGTCTTCACGGATCCGCCGTACGGCTGCGATCTCGGCCATCATGGCGGCCAACAGAAGGGCCAGCGGGCCCGACCTCTTAAGAACGATGACCTAAAGGGTGATGCCTACGCGGAGTTCTGCGGAAAGTTCGGTGCCAACATCGGCTCCAACGTAAACGGATGTATCTACATCTGCATGAGCTCCGCCAACCTCGGGGTTCTCATGAAGACGCTCGAGGAACTCAAGCTGCATTGGTCTGACACCCTCATCTGGTCCAAGGGGCGTTTCGTGCTTGGACGGGCGGATTACCAGCGATCCTATGAGCCCATTTGGTACGGTTGGCCCGAGGGCACCAAGCGTAGGTTCTTCGGGGGCCGAGGTCAGTCTGACGTCTGGGAGATTCCCCGCCCGAGTGACTCCCCCTTGCATCCGACCTCCAAGCCTCTCCCCCTCATCGAACGCGCGCTCGAAAACTCGACCAAGCCCGGGGAGACGGTGCTCGATCCATTCATCGGCGGCGGGTCGACCATCATCGCCGCCGAGCGCACGGGCAGAATCTGTTACGGCATCGAGCTAGACGAGCGTTACGCCTCCGTCAGCATCGCCCGTTGGGAGAGCTTCACCGGCAAGAAGGCCAAGAAGGTAGACCGGTGATGAAGTTGTCGAGGACTCCCCCAGCTCAGGTCCCCGAAGAATCTCGGCCGAGCGCAGGTCCCGAGCGCTGATCCATGGGCCAATGCCGCCACATCAAGCGCTCGGGCGAACCATGTAACGCCTGGGCGATGACCGACGAGAAATATTGCTTCTGGCATTCGCCCAAGCACCGCGAGGAAGCCGCCGAGGCCAGGCGCTTGGGCGGCCAGCGTAAGCATCGGGAGCGAACCGTGGCGGCCGCCTACCAGTTCCACGGGCTGCGGAGCTATTCAGACATCTTGAGCATGCTCGAAAGCGCAACCACAGACACGTTGGTCCTTCCCAACTCGGTCGACAGAAGCCGAACTCTCGCCGTTATCGGTGAAACCGCACGGCGTTGCCTTGCCAACGACCATGAAGACAGCATCAAGAAATTGGAGGCGGCGGTGCTTCGCCGAGACGAGGCGCCAGCCCATGACGTATTCGATCTGGAGCCCGACGAACTCCAGGAGGACATCGAGGAGGAGATGACGTGACTACCGCTCAACGACTGGCCAAGATCGAGGACCACCTGACCCCATCCGAGGCGGTCGTGAGCTGGACTCGCGAGGCCTACAAGCATAAGTCGCTCACGGCGTATGTCACCTTCCTCAGATCTCACCCCGAGGAACCTTGGCCGCTTGAGAAGCTGCCGGGACAGGTGGGCCGCGGGGTGAAGTACGTGACCAAAGGCGAGTCCCAGGATGAGATAACTGCCAAGATACTGAAAGCCGAAAAGAACGTCGTCTTTCTCTTCCTTCTCCACCAGTTCTTGAACCTCACGGTCGCCCACGCACTGGAGGTTCATAGTCGCCAGGCCCAGAGGGTCTTCGAGATGATCCATGAGCTTGAACACCTCAGCTGCCTCCGAGATGAGCTTTGCCGGGAGCGACTCACCCGACAACGTCCGGATCTCCTTGAGTATGAGACCGAGATCGCCGAGCGACACCGCCCGCTCGCTACGCGCTGCGTGCTTACTACGAGGGAATCGCTGTCTCAGATGCGGACCATCGAGACCGCCACCGAGCACTTATCCCGGCGATACCTGCTGGACCAGCAGGTTCTGTTTCCCGATCTTCGCGCCGGTCTGACGATTCTTCTACACACCCTCCGTGGGCAGCTTGCTCTGGCAGAGACGCTCTCGGGTTCGGAGCCGGAAACCGAGCTCATCCGCATCCTTACGCGCCAGGCCCTCGGGGGAACTGGGGCGCCCGCCCGATCGCACGTGCCCTCGTCGGGAGGGTCCGACGAGGAACCAAACCCTGACGAAGCAGCAGCGGCGCTTGCTCGCAGAATCGCGTTGCGGGCCCGGACCGAGACCCTGCACCTACTTGGCGACAATACAGGCTCGAGAGCACTCCTCGAGCAGTATCTGGAGACAGGGCTGCCGCCTAAGCCCCGGCCTTCGCCGACCACCAAGGTCAAGAGTCCCAATACCGCACGCAAGCCGCCGGTTGCGAAATCGCCCGGTGACTCGTGCGGCAACGTGACCGCCACCGCACCAAGCCAGGCGCCGCCATCGACAAAGGCGGCGCCGAAGCCTGTCGCGACCGTCCCTGGAAAGTGAGTGCTGCCGTGTCAGCTCGAAGCAAGGACCCGGAACGTAGTCGGCGCAACGCGCAGATCATAAAGCGCCACCTGAAAGGCGAGCCGCCGGCCGACATTGCCCGCCGCCTGGACATCCCGGCGGCCCAGGTAAACCGGGAACTCGCACTTGCCCGCAGGCGCTGGCAGGAAGGCCGAACCATAGGCCTTGCTGAAGCCGCCCAGACCCAACGCGATATTGACGAGATGGAACATGTGTTCCTGCGGGCCTGGGCTGCACATAGCCTGCCGGGAGCTGCGCCCATGAGGACCTCAGATGAAGCCGGGGTCCGCGCGGAGCAGCAAGACCGTCTGGAGAGCTTGGAGACTGCGGCCCGGTGCATCAGGCGCCGTAGCCGATTGCGTGCAGCGCAGTCCCCTGGGACCACTCAATCAGAGACCCTCGATCCCATCGATGACCTTTCCGAACAGGAGGTAGACCGTGACCTTGCCCGCCTCGCCTATGAACTTAAGCTTAGAGGAACGAAGGCGCCTTCTTAAACGAGCCTGCGCCGTGCGCCGAGAATCGTCTGATCTTGCCCAGTGGACCCTTGCCTGCCGCCGTATCAACGGGCGCCCCTTTGACTTTCGCGGTCACGAGTATCTCCACGGCCCTTACTCAGATCCGGCGGCCTGCATGGTTATCCGCAAGGCTGCTCAGACCGGGGCCACCGAGTACGGTATGGGCCGGTCTCTACAGTTCGCCATCAAGTGTGGTGGGAGAACCATCTACTACTTTCCCACCGACCACGCCGTGAGTGAATTTTCGAGGGATCGGTTTGCTCCGGCCGTTCGGGAAAGCGCCTACTTTCGCAGCCTTGTGGGCGAGATCGACGCCGCCGGGCTTCGGCAAATCGGCAAGGGCTCCATCTACTTCCGAGGCACCCAGAGTCGAACCCAGATGAAATCGGTGCCGGCCGACTTTTTGGTCTTTGATGAGGTGGATGAGATGCCACCCGCAAGTATCGAACTTGCCCGCAAGCGTACCGGTCACAGTGACTGGGGATATGAACTCTACATCTCCACCCCCACCCTTCCCGGATACGGCATCGACAAGATCTTCCAGGCAAGCGACCAGCGGCATTGGCACATTAGGTGTCCGGGGTGTGGCAAGAGTTCATGTCTTGAGGATCTGTTCTTGCAGCACCACGGCAATCCTTACGACGCCCGCCGGGAGATCGTCTTCATCAAAGGGAAACCAGGGCAGGAGAATCTGGTCTGCGTTGGCTGCGGCCACGTGCTCGATCCAGCCCTCGGGGTCTGGGTAGCGAAGTATCCCGGGCGCGGGACCCATGGGTATCACTTCAGCAAGTTCTTCTCCAAGGTTCTCTCCCGAGCAGACGTTGAGCGGGGGTGCGAGACCAAGGCATCGGCGCTTCTGCACGAGTGGCAGACGACCGACTTTCCCCAGGAGTATTACAACTCGGAATTGGGTCTGCCCTACCAGGCGGCCGAAGGCGGGCTAACTGAACAGGACCTCGCACTCATCTCCGGGAACTGGGGCATGTTCACAAGGGGTAAGGCATGCGTCATGGGAGTTGATCAGAGCAGAGGTCTACACATCGTCATCAAGCAGCCTGAAGAAGAGCGGGGAATGGTCTTTACCATCCGCGTGCACCACGAGCCCCAGACCGATGCCGAGTTCACCCATCTCGACCACTACATGGAAGCCTACGACGTCAGAGCCTGCGTGATTGACGCCATGCCCAACACCCACGCGGCAAGCGCCTTTGCCCGGCGCTTCCAGGGCAGGGTCTGGTGCGCCTACTACACCGCCCAGAAGGGCAAGGTGGCCTGGAGCTACGATTCCGATAACACCCCGATTGTGAACATCAACCGGACCGATGCCCTTGATGCCTGGCGGGACGTCCACCAGATGCACAAACGCCGCATCCCCCGTATTGAAGATGAGGTAACCAACTTCGTGCAACAGATGACAAACACGCTTCGTAGCATCCAGGAGGATCCGATGAGCGGGCAGAAGAAGGCGGTGTGGATCAAGCGTGGACCTGATCACTTTGCCCACGCCGACTCCTATGCGGAGATTGCCCTTGAGCGGCTGCATGCTTGTGAGGTGACGGCTGAGATCCTGGGGTGATGACTTGCGGAATCGTGGATTGCTGAGGCCGGCCACGGGAACGAGAGTGGTTCTGCGGCTTCCTCGCCGCTAGCTAGTGACAGAGTCTTCTAGCCCGCTGAGACCCGCGTGCAGGTGGCCACAAGCCCTCAACCGCCAAGAACACGCCATTACGTGATGTGTTGCTGTGTCGTAAAGCGGCCGACTCCTTTGTGGTAGCGACAGCAACACCCAATCCGGCGGGCTTGCCCAGACATTGTGCGCGCAGGCCCGGAGGCGGCACGCACTTGGGCGTCTGGGTCGAAAAGCTCCTCGGTCACTAATGTCCCGACCGTGTTCCGGAGGTCGCCCACTCCGCAGCTTCGTCGATCTCCAGTCCTCAGATATGAGCAGGTCCTGCCCCCTTGCGAAGGGGGCAGGACCTGCTGCCGATTTCCAGATATTCGGGAGAAGATCAGTCGATATGGTTCACTACCCCGGCCGTGATGACAAAGGTATGTGGCCCTCCTGGATACTGGAATAGGTAGCTGCCCGGCAGAAGCTCCATGTCTTGGATGAAGTTGTTCCATATGGTGGCAAAGTACTGCGTGCACGTACCGTTCACTTGTCCCGTCCGGAACGTCACGTCGCTGCTGGCCACATTCTGGCCCGCGACCACTGTGGCACCAGCGTATGTAACCCTGAAGCTGTAGGTGGTGGGCAAAAGCTCCATGGTGGTGCTGGTCTCGCCGGAGCCGAAGGTCGTCCAGGCCTTCAATGTCAAATCGTAGTACTCGGCTTTACCCTTCAACGGATTGCCTTGCGAGGCAAGCAGATTCATGGTGACCAATACGGTGTTGAACACCACGTTGGCGCTGCTGGCCACATTCTGGCCCGCGACCACTGTGGCACCAGCGTATGTAACCCTGAAGCTGTAGGTGGTGGGCAAAAGCTCCATGGTGGTGCTGGTCTCGCCGGAGCCGAAGGTCGTCCATGTCGAACCGTAGTACTCGGCTTTACCCTTCAACGGATTGCCTTGCGAGGCAAGCAGATTCATGGTGACTTTGGCGGTCTGGAAGTCGACAAACGAGTTCGCTAGGAGGTTCTGACTCTTCTGAATCGACCCCCCCGCGTAGCCCATGCTCACGGCGGTGTTGCCCAGCAGGCCATCAAACAGAGCAACTACTGCGCCGTTGCCAGCCGTCGTGCCGAGGGTCTTCCACCCGTTGACATAAGCGGACGCGCTACCGCCTGCCAGACCCGCGTTGGTACTGCTAAGCAAACGGACGTAGACCACGCTTTTCTTCACCTGGTTGCCCGTCACATTCAGCGTGACATTGACGGCTGGGTATCCGTTGCCGGAGAAGCTAAAGGTGTAAGTGCCGGGCAGGAGGGTCATCGTAGGTTTCGTGAAGGTCTTCCAGCCGGCCGCATAGTATTGGATAGTGCCCGAGAACTGGATGGTGACCTCGGTACCGGTGAAGACGACCAGCGTATTGCCGTTCGCCACGTTCTGGCTCTTCTGGATCTGGGCGTCATTGTAGGTGACGGCAAAGGTGTAGGTGGTGGGCAGAAGCTCCATGGTGGCAGTGGTCGGAGTAGTGCCGAAGTCATTCCAACCCGAGGCGTAGTACTTGCCCTGTCCTGCGAGCTCAGTGCCGCTCGAGTCGAGCAGCTTCATCGTGACCGCGGCGGTCTTAAAGACGACCAGCGTGTTGCCGTTCGCCACGTTCTGCGCCATCTGGATGGTCGCACCCTTGTAAGTAACCGAGAAGGTGTAAGTGGTGGGCAGCAACTCCATGGTAGCCGGCGTGTTGCCGAAGTCATTCCAACCCGAGGCGTAGTACTTGCCCTGTCCTGCGAGCTCAGTGCCGCTCGAGTCGAGCAGCTTCATCGTGACCGCGGCGGTCTTAAAGACGACCAGCGTATTGCCGTTCGCCACGTTCTGCGCCATCTGGATGGTCGCACCCTTGTAAGTAACCGAGAAGGTGTAAGTGGTGGGCAGCAACTCCATGGTAGCCGGCGTGTTGCCGAAGGGCCTCCAGCCGGAGGCGTAGTATTGCCCGGTGCCTGTTTCCTCGGTGGTGCCGTCGCTAGCAAGCAGCTTCATCGTGACCGCGGCGGTCTTAAAGACGACCAGCGTATTGCCGTTCGCCACGTTCTGCGCCATCTGGATGGTCGCACCCTTGTAAGTAACCGAGAAGGTGTAAGTGGTGGGCAGCAACTCCATGGTGGCAGTGGTCGGAGTAGTGCCGAAGTCATTCCAACCCGAAGCGTAGTACTTGCCCTGTCCTGCGAGCTCAGTGCCGCTCGAGTCGAGCAGCTTCATCGTGACCGCGGCGGTCTTAAAGACGACCAGCGTATTGCCGTTCGCCACGTTCTGGGCCATCTGGATGGTCGCACCCTTGTAAGTAACCGAGAAGGTGTAAGTGGTGGGCAGCAACTCCATGGTAGCCGGCGTGTTGCCGAAGGGCCTCCAGCCGGAGGCGTAGTATTGCCCGGTGCCTGTTTCCTCGGTGGTGCCGTCGCTAGCAAGCAGCTTCATCGTGACCGCGGCGGTCTGGAAGATCACGAATGAATCAAAGGCGATATTCTGGGCCTTCTGTAGCGAAGCGCCTGCGTAGCTCATTTTGAAGGTGAGATTGCCCTTGCTACCCGGGATCCCATACAGGAGAGCGCCGTCGGTGCCAGTGCTTCCAGGAATAGACTTCCACCCGCTGTCGTAATACTGTGCGACGCCGTCTGCCAGTCCTTTCTTGGCACTGTCTAGGAGCAGTACGTATGCCACGCTCTCTTCGATGCTGGTTCCGGCCACGATGTCATAGCTCATCCACTTCTCCGGGTAGCTGCCGCCAGCAAACCCAATCGGGATGGTACCGGGCAGGAACTCCATGGATGGCTTGGCAAAGTTCCACCAGGAACCGCCTAAATTGGAGCGTATGTTCCCGCTGAAGTGCAATGTGAGTTCGCCGGTCTGGAACACGGCAGCCGGGACCGATACGCCGGTGCGCGTTTCGGACGTGTGGCCGTAGATCATCCGAAATTGGTAGTTAGCGAAGCTTGGAAATACTTCCCACGGCACCGTTCCATCGGCACCGGTGGTGCCGATAGTCACCCATGAGCCTACCCCCTGCTGAACGACGCCTCCGGGCAGGCCGGCCCCGCTATGATCTACTAGTTTGATGCCGGCATCGATTGTCTGCCATGTATAGCTATCCGCCAAGCACTGGGCGTTCGATTTCTCCCACCCCACCTGGTGATAGGTCACGACGATCTTGCTCCAGCTTGAATTGGAGACGTCGAAGGTGAGCGTCCCATCGGAGCCGGTGGTGCCGGCATCATGCCAGCTGCCGTCTGCCCATTTGACCTGACCACCCGCAAGCCCGACGCCGTGGCTGTCCAGCAACTTGACAGTGACGCTCTCCGCCGCAAAGGCGCTCGGGGCGATCGCTAGCATTAGACCCAGAATAAGTACGACAGCAAGGATTAGAAGACGTTTTCGGTTCATGCTGCTTCCCCTCCGTTCAAGATTCGAGAACTCAGCGCCAAGGCGGGCGCCCTGGCAGCCGGGGTCGCAAAGCGGCACGCAGCGCAGTACGGCCCTGTTACACTCTGCTCAACACCGTTTCCCGACCGATGCACCTCCTTCGGGCTCCCCAGGCATGGCCCTTGCCGTGCCTGGAACCGCCCTTGGCAATACAAATCGCCCGGCTACGCTTTTCTGGGAGAGAAAAGAAAAGCCGAACTACCGTTCCCGGCAGCCCGGCCGCCTTGGCACTAGTCCGAAGGCCGATGGCTTTGCGTCCCCGCCTTTCGACGGGTTTGCCCTGAGCGGGAGAGGCTCACCACCCTCCGCAAAGCTGCGCAAATACGCGCAGGAATTCTACTATGGCGAAAAGTGCAGCATTAGTCAAGCGATGGACATGGAGCACGCAACGTAGCCGGCTTAGCCCCAAGCGTTGAGAAGTAGAAGGTACGGGCGGCACCTTTGCCCATCGAGAAGGTGTCTGAGATGTCTCAAAGAACAATGGACCGGGTCCCCTCCTCCGCGAGGGAACCCGGTCGATTCAATCAGCCCTGTCTGGCTAGGCGCCAGACATCATCGCAGCGGGCGGATACAACCACCCCACGGCGCCGTCGTTTGGGCTGCCGCTATGCCCCTCTACGGGGTCAGATTCGTAATCCCACCTGCCGTCACGACGCCGAGCTGTGACGGGTCTTTGAAGGTATAGGTGCCCGGCATCAATTCCATCCCACTGGTGAATGTCCGCCATGCACCGGTGGAGTACTGAGTGACGGAAGAACCAATTACCTGCCCGGTCTGGAAGTCAAAGTTCTGGATGCCCGGGCCAGTGGTCACGACGGGCAACAACTGCTGGGAGGTGTAGTTGTAGGTCATCTCGAACTTGTACGACCCGGGGAATAACTGGATGTCGCGATAGCCCGAGACGCTCAGGTTGCCCCACGTGTACCAGGAGCCTCCACCTTGCTTGAGGATGGCGCCACCATCGGTGATCGCTGTCCCGGTGTGGTCCTTGAGCCAGATGCGAAGGATCTCCGTCTTCCATGTGTTGTTGGAGGCAGTCAGCTGAGCAAGCGATTGCTCCACCGAACCCTGATTGACCGTCATACTGATCTTGGTGTACCCGGGCGTGATCTCAGCGAATAGGTTGCCATTGGCATCCGTTGCACCGGGCAGCTGTATACCCCAGCTGCCACCATATCCTGGTTTGGCTGTCGCACCGGCAACCCCGCCACCATTCTCGTCGCGCACTTTCAGCCAGATGTAGCTCCCGCTTACCTCGCACCCGCCGACGGTGATCGGAACCGGGCCGTACCAAGCGGTGCCATTCTGGAACCAGAAGTTGTAGGTGCCAGGCAGCAGATCCATGGAGGGCTTGCTGAACATCCACCACGACCCACCCATGTTGGATTTGATGCCACTGGGGTAGGTAAGCGTCACCTTGGTTGTCTGGAAGTCGACCTCATTGGTGCCGGCGACGATGGTCGGATTGAGCGTCAGTGAATTGTGGTTGTAGGTCATCCGGACCTTGATATTCGCAGGAAAAGTATAGAACGTGACCGTTCCCGAGGGTCCGGTGTTGCCGTGGTGGTACCAGAAGCCGCCACCCTGGTCAACCGAGCCACCCGGCACATCTGTGATCGGACCGGTACAGCTCTTTAGGTTGGCATTCACCTTCGCCGCCTGGAAGACCGGGTTGACCGTCACATTTTGCTCAGTTGTGGTCTGGTTGAGAGTGACGGTAATCTTCTTATCCCAGCTGGCAAGATACGCGGGATCGATGTTGACAAAGACCTGACCGTTGGCATCTGTCTGGAACGAGACCGATGGAGCCCAGCTGCCACCATGACGGTACTTGTACTGAAGATTGCGCTTCTCAACCGGATAGTCGGAAGGATAGTTGGCCAGAGGGTTGCCCGCCTCATCGACCAACTTGAGGAAGCCCCCGGCTAGGCTACAACCGTCGATATTCAGCCGCACTGTCGGGCTGCTTGGGCCATCGAACTTGAAGTCGGCCCAGGAGGTGTTGCCGTACTTGTCGGTGCCCCCGATCATCTCTCGTGGGCTATTGAGGGGCTGCCAACCGTTGTTGTAATAGAGAACGTTACTCCCGAACAGATACACCTTCGTGGTCTTGAAGACAACCACGCGATCAACAGAGATGTCCTGAGTTTTCCAGCCGCTGCTACGACCCTCGTACGTCATCTTGAAGTCGTAGTTGCCCTGTCCAGGTCCCAGGTTGGAATAGGGCAGGAGCTCGATGGTCGCCGGCGTGTCTCCGATGACCGCCTCCCCACCGAAGGAGTACTTGGCCTGGCCCACCAGCGGTGTGCCGTCACACGTCTGCAGTTTGACCGTCACCGCGACCGTGTTAATGGTGTAGATGGGGTTGGTCGTCGGATCGACAAGCACCCACTTGTAGGTGCCGCCGGCATAGCGAATCTCGACGTCGGTGGTTACCGGAACCGACCCGCTCACCTGACCGGCGCCGTCGGTTGTGCCGAGAAGTTGCCAGCCGCTCTGGTAGTAGTACACGTTGCCACCGGATAGACCAGCGTTGTGACTGTCCTGCAGATTCACCGTGACCGTGCCGCTGCCAGCATAGGCTGGCGCAGCGAACAACAGGATACACCCCGCCACCACAAAAATGGCCAGCCACCACTTGCTACGAATTGCCGATTTCATGTGCCTTCCTCCTCTTCAAGAACGTCTCTTCCCCCGCAGGCTCACTTTCAACAAGTCAAGCAGCGAGCTGCTTCCGACGGGTTCACAAAGTGCTACGACAGTGCATGACACCTGGAAAGGACCCCTCAACAACCGGCCGGTGCACCTCCCTCCCAGACCTATCGCTCGGCCCTCGCCATACCGAGAACCATTGCCGACGCCTCCAAAGAAACGAAAAAAAAGCCGAACTACCGTTCCCGGCAGCCCGGCCGCCTTGGCACTAGTCCGAAGGCCGATGGCTTTGCGTCCCCGCCTTTTGACGGGTTTGCTCTTATCGAGGCATTGGGTCATGACATTGCGGCGTTTCGTCTCAGCCGCCAAATTTCGTCTCTGACACAACGCAATGCCCATACTAGCAACGTCGTTATCGACCTGTCAACAGTGTGTTTAACGAGGCGCCGATTAGTCGTCTGGAACCTTGCGGCGTGGCCTGTTCAATATAGAGCCCGTGGTACAGGATCACCCTCGGAGAGTCACAAGCAACAGGGCGCGACTGTTCCGTCACTGAATGTCCGGGCCGAGCTTCTGGCCACTATCCTCTGCTGTTGAGCTAGCCCACTCCGCCCAACCAACCTCGATTGAATTCGCGTCACCCTCCTGGCGAATCGCCGTTCTCATCGGCGCATTGGACCGCAAGCTCATACATCGCATCCGCAAGCTTTGGATACCTTTGAGCCACCACGGCCGACCACATGAGTCGGTACTCGCGGAAATAATGCGGCGATACGTCTATCACTCTGGCGATCCCCTCGATGGCCTCCATCGTGAGCGTCCTCTTTCCTCTTAGCATGAGCCTGAGATGCTCGTACGAATAGGTTCCCACCTGAGCGAGGATCGGCCGAAGATTGAAGTTTCCCATCGCGTCACCGTGGCTCTCACGCAAGAGCTCTGCGAGCGCTTGAACAAACGGCTGCTCGGTGTATCGGGTCTCCTTGCCCAGCATCGCCTGGTTCGCCCCTTCGCATGACGCCCGCTTGGATTCATGAAATCGATCGCCGGTTTGCCGAATGGCACTCACTTCCCTTCATATTCTACACGCCCGAACGCGCGCGACTTGGCAGGGGACTGTGGTTGATTCCTTTGGCCATTCTTATCCTCCGCGGTCACCGCTGGGGGCCGCGCCTTGACACGCAAAGCGGATTTGACGATCTTCCGGGCCGATTGTGTCGCAACCTGGCATGACCGCCGGCGGTCTTTGGCCACCCACGCTGCTAAACTCCCGATCATGTTCGAGGTCCGCCCCTATCCCGAGTTTTCCTGGTCAATAACGAGACAGCGTCTCTTGGAGAGCTGCCCGCGTGCCTACTACTATCGCTACTATCTCGCCCATAATGGCTGGCTATCGAGGGCCCCGAGCGAGTCGAAGCTGGCCTACCGCCTTTCCAAGCTCACCAGTCTTGACGCCTTGGTGGGACAGCAGATGGACGAGCGAGCCCGGGAACTCGAGGCCGCGGCCCGTTCTGGCGGTCCGCTGCCCACCGCCACCGAACTCGAACAGCGCACTCGGGTTCTACTTCGCGAGGCTTGGCGATCGTCACTTGAACAAGCAGCGTTCGAAGACAGACCCAAGGACCACATCATGCTTCGGTCTTTCTACCTGGATGGCCGTCCCCCATCCCAGACAGAGACCGACCGCCTGAACGGAAAACTCTCGGTTTGCCACGAGCACCTTGTCAATGCGCCGCATTGGGAGCGACTTCGGGCGTGCGCGCAAGATGGCTACGTTCTCATCCCGGCATTCGCCCACTTCTTTCTCGGTGACATTAAAGCCTTTGCCGCTGGTGACTTGGCCTATGTTCACGAAGGAACCGTCCACTTCATCGACTGGAAAACAGGGCGCCCGGGCGACGACGATCGGCTCCAAGTGGCGCTCGCCGCCTGCTCCCTTCTTGCTGGCGATCAATCTCTCCCCGGCCGCCCGATCACCGCGACGTTGTACTACCTCTTCGAGGGAAGAGAGGAGCGCGTGTTGCTGCCCGAAGATCTGCAGGCCTTTGCGGCCGAGATGATCGCCATCGGAGTGAAGAAGATGCGGTCCTACCTACGTGATATTGAGTCGAACGCCCCGCTCGAAATCGGAGAGTTCCCGCGCAAAGATTCGGGACATTGTCGGAGCTGCAATTTCACGCACCTCTGTCCGAGGCCGATCTAGCCATAATCTGAAGATCGCAGCATCTCCAAGGTACCTGTAAATGTCGCCGCAACTCTGCAGTGAAATCCATGCCACTCACGCTCACAGAAGGGAAATCCTGTGATTAGGGCCAGCTTTGAGCTCGAGAAAGAGACCAAACACACAATCAGGTACACCGAAAAGCCAGAAGCCGGGAAGGCCCCGGCTATTGTTAGTATCTACATACAGAAGTGGGCGCTGCCCGAGCCGACGCCGAAGAGCATCACCGTCACGATCGAAACATAGACGAGTCAGGCTATGCTTTGCAGTCATCCTTGAGGCGCCTCCTTATCCTTCAACGTTGCCCCCGAGTCGAACGGCAAGCCAAAGGACGGCAGGAACCTCGTCTGCTTTCACGCATCACTTCAGGCGCTGGGTGTTCAGAGGTCGTATGATCGGACCCCGGGGTCAAACGTTCCGAGGCGCCCGGCACCGCAACCCGGACATTTGTGAAGGAGTCTCAAGGCTGCCGGCTCGCACCTCCTCCAAGAAGTAGACGCCGTCGAGAGGCGCGGACTTGGGCGTCTCATGCAGTCGCACAGCCCGAGCAGCAATGAGCGGTAGAGCCCTGTGACTCGACCATCCACGAGTTCACCCCGCCTCGGATGGCCTGCGCACGCCCTCCTTCCCAAAGAGGGTCTTGAGCCTAGCCTTGGTCTGCTCCGCAGCCATGCCTGCGATGTCTATCGCCTTGGCGACAGTGCTCTCTTGGACGATGATCTGGTATTCCCTTGCCCGGCGTTCCACCTCATCAAGGTCGACCGGGACACATGCCCTCTCCCCGACGCAAAGCAGCCAGTCCCGCTCCTCCGGAACCAGCGCCCCGTCATAGATGGCCATGAGAGTAAGCAGCTCAATCAGGGCGACTAGCGTGTCTCGGTCCTCTATCCGGGCGACGGCCTCCAAGATGCTGTCTTTGTCGCGCACAAGCAGCAGGAAATCCTCTGGCTCGTGATCGTCAAACGACATGCGGGTGAGCATGGCTTTGTATAGTTCCATCTCTTTGGACGCGATATTCCCATCGGAACTGGCCATGAACATTACCGCGGCCGGCACGGCGAGATCGTAGGAGTGTCGTCTTGATACGGCAGCCCGCAGTTCGTTGGTCACCTTTCCGCGATTCTTGAGATGTCGCTTCGCAATCTCCCCAAGAGACTTGGTCGTCGCGTAGTTATATGCGCTACCAGCGCCGGCCGATACGACAGGCACCGCGAACTTGATGAGGTTCCTCTGCAGTATCTTGATGCCAAGGCGCTGTCCGACCTTCTGCACGGCCTTCAAAGTCTCTTTGCTGACGTTCTTCTTGATGGAGCCTTTAGCGAGGTTTCCCGCCCCCCAGGCAATACGGACGCCCAGCAAGTCGGCCGGACTCACCCCGAGGGCGTACCCGAAGACCATGAGCATATCTTCTGGGTCCTCGGGGTCTAGCTCAAGGTCGTACGCAACCGCCAGGTCAAGAATAAGGCGCAGCTGCAGACCGGTCAGAGTCAGCATTTCGGCGCCCAGGGAGCCCGCGAAGATCGCCAGGCCTGTCCCTGCACTTGGGACAGCCCCGATGATGCCGACGCTCGCCGCCGCCCCAGCAACTCCACCGCTGATCGCGGCGTATCGCGTCGCGACCGAGACCAGTTTGTCGGCGATCTGGTCAGGTGGCATGCCGGGATACTTCTTCTGGAAGTACGCCGCCCTTGCATTGCGGTCGTAAGCTCTCGTTACCTGGCTAAGGAGCTTCAGGAACCAGAGCCCGCTCTCGGTCTCCTTGATACTCAGGCTCTTGGCGAATGTCTTGGCCTCCTCCAGTTGTCGCTGGACTTCAGCCTTGACGCCCTGGTCGTCTGTGGACGGCCTTTCCATGGAGCGGCCCCTTCCTCGATTGGAATCCCAGCCACCCCTAGTCTAACCACAGCGACGCGTTCTCGATGTGGCCCCATTTTTCGCGATCGGGCGCGGCACTTTCCAGACGGGAACGAACACAACGAACGCGTCGTGATGGTCCGCCCCGCCAGTCCCTCGCTTAGCGCAATTGGTCTCCCCTGCGAAGCGCCTCGAGCTTGGCCTCGATCCGGGCGTGTGCGTTCGCG
Organism: uncultured Actinomycetes bacterium; assembly: GCA_963775295.1. Lineage (GTDB taxonomy): Bacteria > Actinomycetota > Thermoleophilia > RBG-16-64-13 > RBG-16-64-13 > JAMDEO01. The sequence goes on along the minus strand of CAVZIK010000006.1, from coordinate 2,149,915 downwards.
GTCTCGTCCCGGTCAAGCTCGGCCGACAAGAGCATGTCATCTTCAACGTCGGCCTTCAGCCAGTCGCCCTCTTTGGTCTCCGGAGGCAGTTGGCTACGATCGACGACCAGCTGCTCTTCCTCGTCGCCGACGAGAATGACCGCCTTCTCGCCCTCGAATCGATCTACCACGGCTTTCACATTCATCACGTCACCTCAAAGGGGATCTCGATGGTTTGCTCTTGCCCTCCGGCCTCTGCCGTTACCACAATCTTCCAGACGCCTTTGGTGGTCCCTGCGCTCACCTTCCACTTCCACGTGGCGGCACCACTCTCGCTCGCTGTTTGGTCACCCAGGCCCGCGGCCTTGCTCGCTCCGCTCTTGTAGTAGACGGTGATCGTGCAGTTGGCCCCCGGAGCGGTCTTCACCGTCAGGTTGGCGGTCGAGCCAGCGCCGATAGGACTGGTGAGGGACACCACCTTAAGGGCAAGAGGGCCCGAGGAAGCGACAGTCGTGGAGGTCTCGGGGCTTGCCTCGGTAGTCTCCCCCGCGGGCGGGGCGCTAGGGCCCTCCTTCTCGCACGTTACGCTATACGTGCTGCCGTCTGAGGTCACGACCACCGTCCCGCTTACGTCCGTCCCATACACGGTGGCCCCGGCATCTTTAAGGTTGGTGACGGTGGAGGCGGCCGGGTGCCCAAAGCTGTTCCCCAGCCCGGAGCTGTAAATGGCAAGCTCGGGATGAACGGCGGCGAGAAACTCGGGAAAGGACGCGGTGCTTGAGCCGTGGTGCCCCACTTTTAGGATCTGGGCGGAGACCTGCTGGTTCGCGCCCAGCATCTCCTTCTCTATCGGGTCGCCGGCATCCCCCATGAAGAGTAAAGAGACCTTGCCGTAAACCAGGCGAAGGACGATGGAGGTCTGGTTCATGTCCTTGCTTGCCAAACTGGCGTCCGCGCTTAGGACGGAGAACTCAAGACTCCCCAGGGTGAGGGTGTCTCCCTGCTTCACTTCTTTGTAGACGGCTTTGTCGCGAGCGATGCCACCTAGGAAGTTCTGGTAGATCTTGGTCGTGCTCGACACCCCGCTCGTCACCACTTCTTTTACCGGGAGCGCGTCAAGCACATCGACCAAGCCCCCGACATGGTCTGCGTGGGGATGCGTCGCCACCATGAGGTCAATCTGGGTGATGCCCTTGGCCTTGAGGTAGGCAAGAGCGCCGGAGTCGCTGTCTCCCCCGTCGATCAGCATGATTTTGCCTTCAGGCGAGATGATCAGTTCGGAGTCGCCTTGGCCCACGTCGATGTAGTGGACCTGCAGGGTGCCCGCCGGGGTGGGTGCACTGGCGACCGTCGCGGTGGTGGCGCTCGGGGCCGCGGTAATGGAAGTCGCCGGCGCACTGGTGATGGTCGCGGACGGAACGACCGCGGCAAGGGTTGTGGAGACCGTGGGCTGAGCTGCGCTTGCCTGGCCCGCGCAGCCGTAAAGGAGTGGCGCCCCGATCAGAAGAAAGAGGACTGCTAGCAGAACTCCAATGCGCTGCAGGTTCCTCCTAACACGCGGAACGTCCTTCCTTACTTTGGTACGCAGACCACCACTTTTCGCTCCCAAACCCACCGTATCCCTCCAAACCAAGTTTCTAGCTCCTATATGCTCGTAATTCTTGCCAGTTAGTTAGACAGAAACTCGATCAGTTTCGCGACCAAGGCGATCATGACGATCAGTATCATCAGCATGAAGGTATAGGCGAAGAGTTTGCCAAATAGCGGACGCCACAGTCTGTTTGGTTTCATCTCTTCCTTTTGCCAGTCAGTCGTTCAGCGATAGGAATCAGTATCATCAGGTCACGTAGACCTGATATAGATTCCCGAAGGTCTTGGTTCTGCCATCCCGAACACCTGACGACGCCACCGCACCTCGTCATCAGCCCTCGGAGCGTGAAACCACCTCCGAGGCATATGAACCCTTGTCTGCTCACTCCCCGGCTTTGATCTTCATTGCAGTCTTCCTATCGGCAAGACAGCCGACCAGGCTGAGCAAGCCGCTAGCGGCTCCAACTCAGGCAACCATCACTGTCGGGCGACGGTGGCGGAGGCGGAAGGGCCATCCGAACCGCCACCAGTCTGGCCCAACGTCATCGGGTCCTCGAGTTGGGGCGTCCAGCGGATAAGATGTGACAAACCGCTTCAGCCAACGACGACTCAAGTCGGCGAACTCCAAGCGAGAACAGGCTACGCCCTCGGCCGAGCCGTCGAGGGTTCGAGACCGTGCTTCACGCTAGCCCATTGGACAACAGCATCGGGCACGGCCCCTGACGCCAGGAGCCGCTGCCACGAGCAGCTCGTGAACTCCAATGCGCGATTCCCGGCATCGAAGCACGCCTTAAGGTAGGAGGGGCACCCTGGCCACGGCCCCGCTGGGCGGCGACGCCTCGATGACGGGTCGACTGCGCAAGACAAGCCATACAGGTTTCGATCCCGCCTTCCGCCGACCGTCGAATAGTTCGAGCGGAACGACGCCCTCAACGTGTTCAGCGAAGGCACTCTGCCAGTCAGCGTCGTCTGCGAACGGGAGGCCAGCATCGCGGATGCCTTCATCGCCCGTGAAACCCAGGTAGAGAAGCACCACCGGTATACCCAGCTCGGCGAGCTTCCAGGTGAAGGAAAGGCGGTTGGCGAGCTGATAATGCGAGTCGCGGGTGATAGACACTCGCTTGTCGAGAAGCCGCCAGCCCTCGCAGGCCTCCTGGATCGCACTGCCGATGTGGTCGTGGTTCTCGCAGCTGCTGCGCGACGCATCCCTCGCCAACGGCTTGCCCCCCTTGCTGAGTTCCCGCCAGTTGGCCTTCGCCTCGACGAGTACAAGACCGGGTTTGTCCTCGATCGTGCAGGCAACGGCAATATCCCAGTTGGGAGTGTTCGCGCCGGCCTTGTGGCAAAGCCACCAGCCCTCGAGATCGTCCCAGACGTCGCGGCCCGGGACCGAATACGGTCCGAAGCTCTCCAGGCGTGCTTCCCTGGGAGCGCTCGCGCCACGAGGCATGAACTTAGCGTCAGCCGGAAAACACACGGGGACCGGGGCGAGGAGCGTCTTGAGCTCCGCAAGAAACAACGGCCGTCCGGTCCAATCAAGCACGTGCTTGCGGCTCCCCCGATAGGACATGCGATCTCCATTCTTCGTTCTAGTGCTCATACCCGAGACCGGCCGTTCGGATTCAGGATGAACGTCTCCTCAGCGCTCGGCTGCCTGGCTGAGGACGGCGTCGTCTTGGGCACTCTCATCAGTCCTTCCGCGGGTTCTTCTGGTCATCCTCGAACCACTTGGAGGTCCTTCCCCGGCTGCGGCTGTATTGAGATGTGTGGGTGCGCTTCTGCAGGTCGCGGTCCTCGCGCAACCTCTCCGACCCGCCCGAGCGAAGCTCTTCGTTCAGATATCTTTGCTCCCGAACGCCGGGGTCATCGATGTCTCCCAAGCTGTCGAGGCTTCTACGAGCCCTATCCACGTGCATCTGATACGCCGCTTCGTCACCGGCCCGGGCCGCGCGGCTGGCGGCCTGGTTCTCGTCGGCGGCCAACTGCAATTGAGCGGCCCGGAGCACCTCCTCATCCACGGCCTCTTGGAAGCGCTTGAGGTCTGAGCTGCTCACGGCGCTCACGGTGATTCGTTCTTCTCGGGGGAGGAGCGCGTCATCGAGAAGGGTCCACCGGCAGATCACCTCGCCGAGGACCACCTCTCCTTCGTCCCTGGGGGGCACCGCAAGAGCCAGCATGATCGAGCGCACGGCTCCCGCGCGCACGTCACCGGCTTGAGCCGGGAGACTGGGTGAGTTGAAACCAAGGACTCCCAGGATCTCTGCCCCCTGCGGCTTGAAATCGAGCAGGACGTTCTGAGCCACGACATCCCCGAGCTCGCCCAGTTCCTCCATGAAGATGCCGGGGATGTCGTCAGGGGAGGCGATGTAGTAGTAGTTGCCTCCGCCCACATCGGCCAGGGTCCGAAGCAAATCCTCGTTGAAGTCAGCACCGACGCCGAACGTGGAGACGCCCTTGCTTGCTGCCACCCCTTGCTGGGCGATGTCGGCCAGCCCATCAGGATCGGTCACCCCCTTATTGGCAAGTCCGTCGGACAGCAGAAGCACACGGCGAAGCTCCCCCCTGTCCTGGCCGAGTTGCTGAAGGCCCTCCACCAAGCCTCCGGACAGATTGGTGCAGCCCCCGGTCTCGATGAGTGCCGCTTTGGTCTTCATGACCAGGGCATCGTCGACTTTCCTCCTGGCAAAGACGGTGTCTACGAGGTCGTCATAGACCACGAAGGCCATGTGGTCGGAGGGCAACAGACGATCGATGAGCGTGTCCACGGCCTTCTTGGCATACCGCAGCTTCTCCCCCTGCATCGAACCGCTGCGGTCAAGGACCACCGCCAGGTCGAGAGAAGGCCGTTGCCCAGTTTCGCCCAGCCCGGTCACATCGAGCCGCAGGAAGACCTCCGTCGGTTCGCCCGCATGGACAACCGGATGGCTTAGGCGCGCCTGTACCTTGATTGTTGTGGTGGAATTGTTGTTTGATGTACTCATAACCGTTACCTCCTGTGGAACGTGGTTTCTCTTTCATTTGTTCGGTCCGGGAGGCGCTTCAGCAGCAGAACGCCCCTTCAGGCCCTAAGGCCTGGTCGCGCAGGAGAATGGGTGTGAGCGTCCCCTCCTCCACGCGAACCCGCCCGTCTTCGATCACCGCGTAGCGAAACCGCCCAGTGTCTTTCATGCCCAGCCACGCGCAGGGGTCGACCATGTAAAGACCTGTCTTCTCCAGCTCAGGCATGGGCGGAGTGTGCCCGACAGCCTGCTGGAGACCGGACAGAGTCTGAAGGTAGGAGTGCCGAGGTCGAAACCAGGTGGGACCCTGGTCGCCCAGGATGCCATCCTTCTCCCACTCCCCCGTCTCCAGCTCGCGCCTGATAGCGGCTAGGAAAGATGCGTTGAGGTGAGCCGCCAGGAGTAAGGGATCTCCCTGGCACTCCTCACGGAACACCCGCTGGTACTGCACCGAGACACCCGCGTGAGTGACGAGCACCCCTTCAATGCACGCGGCCGCTTTCCAGGCGCGCCCCGGATCGACGTTCAGCGTCCTGTCAAACAAGACGCGCCGGCAGGCTTGACTCTCCTCAGTCCGGGGATAGACGGTGAAGTCGAGCAGCACGCCAACTTCATGGTTGCCCAGTAGAACCTCCGTGGCGTAGCGGTCGACCAGCTCGATGCAGCCATCGGGGTCGGGGCCGCGGTCCAGCAGGTCGCCTGCGTAGACAAAGCCGTCCGTCCCAGGCTGGAAGCCCCCGTGATCGAGGGCATTCTGAATCAGCTCGGGGTAGCCGTGAGCATCTGACATGACGAACGTTCGCATCTGTGATCTCCCTCTACTGGCGCCCGGACGGTATGCCCGTGTCGCCGTGAGCGTCATTCTATACTCTATTGGTGACGTTTGCAACACTATAGCACTGGCTTGTCACCGGATAGCGTGGTATTGTCCTGTTGTAGTGTTACACCCGGGTCGGACAGGAAGACGCATGGGACGCAGAAGCAGCCAGCATGACGAATCGGACTACGCCCAGAGATTTTCAAAGGCCCTGGGACGGACGATCAAGGTGAGACGCACAGAGCTCGACATCGGACGGCGGGAGCTGGCCGAGCGGGCCAGGATCTCCTACTCATACTTGACGGAGATCGAGAACGGCAACAAGCCCCCCTCGCCCTCGGTGCTGGGCCCCATCGCCCAGGCGTTAGGCCTGCGCCTGTCCGAGCTGACCCAAGCGACCGAGGGGCGAATGGAGACCCAAGAAGAGGCACCGGCTCCGGTCTCTTCGGAGAAGGAGTGGGTCCGCCGCTTTGCCTCTATGCTACCGGCCCGTGAAGAGCCTTTCGGCCAGTTCTCGGGGGAAGCGGAGCCCCCGCCACGGGAGCCGGACCGCAACCTGCAAGCAACAATGATGGAACTCGAGCGACTGATGCAGAATATGGCCGAGGAGGACATCGAGCGCCTCCTGGACTACGCGCGCCGGCTGGCCCGGTAGAGGCCGCCGGGAATGGAGAGGCATCACCCTGAAGACGTCGCGGGCCCCGCTCAGACTTCCGAATGGACGCGCCTCACAACCCGGTTCGAAGTAGCCCTCATCTATTCCGCCCAGGCGCACACCGGTCACTGCCGCAAGGGGACGACCATCCCCTACATCTCCCATCCTTTGGCGGTTGCCTCCTTGGTTCTTGATCATGGTGGGGACGAAGACGAGGTGGTATCCGCTCTTCTTCACGACACCGTCGAAGACTCGGGTGGAGAGCCTCGGCTAAGAGACATCCGCATCCAATTCGGAGACCGTGTGGCCGACATCGTCGACGCTTGTAGCGACGCCTATGGCGATGCGGCTAGTGGCATTGTGAAGCCCCCATGGCGAGAGAGAAAAGAACACCATTTGGGCTGCTTGAGGAGCGCGTCTCCTCCGGTCCTCTTGGTAACCGCGGCCGACAAGCTGCACAACGCCCGCGCTGTCCTTGGCGACCGCAAGACCTTGGGGGAACAGCTCTGGTCTCGTTTCAATGCGAGCCGGGACGACTCGCTGTGGTACTACCGAAGCGTGGCGGACATCTTGACCACGCGTTTCCCCTCACCCTTGACAGAGGACTTAAGGCGGACGGTCGAAGAACTCGAGGCTCTCGCCCGTGACAGCGAATCATGACGGAGCTTGCGGCCTATGAGGATGGCCAGCCAGTGAATCCACCGGGGAGTCCGCAGATCCATGCAGAGTCTTTCGATCCTTACGCCTACCCCATAGAGCCACGGTGGTTCAAAAGACCGGCGAGCATTCACGGTCTATCCCACACCCGGAGAGTGCTCATCCACTGTTGCTCAATAGCCGCCTCCGTCGGTCTTGACTCTGACGAATTCGAATCTCTTGTGCTCGCCGTTGCCTGGCATGACATCGGCCGAACTCACGATGGCCGGGATCCGGAGCATGGGGCGAAAAGCGTGGTCAGGGTCAAGGAGTTGGGAATATCAGAAGGCGTAGACTCCCGGATCCTCGCCCGGGCCCTCTTCGCCGTGGAGCTGCATTCGATCAACGATGAGACGGTCCTCGAGCGCCCCACGCCAGTGAGTGACTCCGAGTCGATGTTTCGAGTGCTCTGGGTGCTCAAGGATGGAGACGGGCTTGATCGAGTCCGCATTTGCGACCTGGACCCTGCCCGCCTGCGCTACCCCATCTCTCGTAGCCGCGTTGATCTGGCTTGGGAGCTACTGGCTCAGCTGCCCTAGCGGCCGAAGCAGGGGACGCAGAGTCCGCCTACGCTTCACCTCTGGAAACGAACGCCATCGCCGATTAATGTCTGCCCCGCCGATCTCGGCTGAGGAGGCCCGACTCAAACAAATGAGTCTCCACTGAAGCCGGTGCGGTTCACGGCTTTGCACCCGACGATGGGATTCAGGCACTCCGTCTCTTCATCGACGAATTCTGGGAGCAGGTGCTCGGCACCTCGATGTTGACCTCGTTCGTGTCGAATGAGAGCCGCCTTTCCTCTTGGGAGCACTACGTGGGCGGGCGCGAACAGCTGATAGCACGTGTTTGGGAACAGTATGGGGTTGACATCTCGCCTTTCTACAATGATCCAATCCCCGACGTCCTGACGCACATTCGCGACGCGTCTGTCTGACAAGCGCCTGCAGGCGACATGCCTGCGTCGCCTGTTGTATGGTGCACTATGGATGATGGGCGCGCCTGACGCGCTAGAAGGCTAAACGGACCGGGGAATGCTGGGCTAGCTCCAAACAAGCTCACCCACACCTAACTCATGAGAACCTGGCCTGGGGGGCTGCAATGACTGACTTGAACAAGCAGGCGCTGCAAGTGTTACAGCAGATCTTCTCAGGGACCTTGGATCTTGATGATCTCTCAGTTCAACGCGACGCAATGTTCCCTGACTACGATGACGTGAATGCTCTCGCAATGGTGATCAGTCGCGATGCTTCGGAAGAGGAATGCCAAGGCGTGCTGAGAGACCACCCGCGTCTGCTGCTTGGTGCGATGGCGCACGGCCAGGCAAACGATCTGGCGTTTCTCACTAAGCCCGCCATTAGTTCACTCTACGTCGCCGACTTCGCTGTCCTCTCGTACGAGCAAGGAGGCTGCCAAGTAACCCTGGTAGAAATCGAGCCCGCCTCGGCCAGTCTCTTCACCAAGAAGGGAACGCCTGCAAGACGATTGCAGCAGGCTATGGGTCAAGTCCGCGACTGGGATGAATGGATTCGCTCGAATAGGAAGTCCTGTGTTCAGGACTTGGTCCAGCGTGCCGTCGAACTCCCAGTCCATCCACAGAGGGCTGCCAGTGGCAGCTTCCTAATGCTGGAGGCGGCGCATTTCAGGAGCATTTGGCGTGACTACGATGGGTTTGACAGCCCGGTGATTCGATACGCCATCTTGATTGGCAGATGGAGCTTGATGTCAGAACGTGAACGAGCGCGTCTAAGGTATCTCAACCAACATGATGCAGGCCTCCATCGAGTATGGACCTATGACCAACTGGCACGCCGGGCGATCATGCGCCCCGCCATCATGGTCTACTAGATGTGCTGCCCGGGACAGACTTTGAACGTCCCAGCCGCAGGCCAGGATTGGTGTTGGACTAGAATGCGAGTACCTGGTCTTGGTTTGTAGGCGTCACTCACTCTCGAGGCTTGTCTGATGGGCGCTGGCAGACGGTTATCGGCGTTGTCGGATACCATGGACAATGGACGCGGGTGACGCGCTGAGATGTCGGGCGTCCAGCGCAATGCGCCATGATGTTCAACACATCGTGTAGGAGCCCAGAAAACGCTGGCTTGGATGTCCGTCAGGTGCAGTCCGACCACAAGGAATCCTCATGAATGCCCCGACGGCCTTGCAGATAGCCAACGGCGCAATGTTCGCGGTGGACAACGCTACCGAGATTCTGGAGGCGGCGAACGTCGCCTGGACCCGCTCTCCCACCGTCGGCGCCTTCTTGACGGCTGCGGCCAAAGAGGAGCTGGGCAAAGCTCGACTCCTGTTGGAGTACTTCGAGTCAATTCGAGCCCAAGACACGCCGTTTGTCTGCGACTGGCAAGACCTCCGTCGGAGGATTCGCAATGACCACCGGGAGAAGCTGCGCGCATTTGCGCGTTGGGAGACTGAACTGCGACTTGGTCCTAGTCCGTGCGGCTACTGTGACCAAGAAGAACCTGACTGCGACGTCTGTGCCTCCACTGACCAAACCCAGGCCGAGCAGACTGACCTGTCTGCGTTCCAGCGGCAACTCGCGCTCTCATGCATATATGTCGACTGGGACGCGACCAATGGCGGGTGGTCAACGCCACAGCCAGTTGCAGGATCATACGTGACCCTTGGACACCTACTCGGCGCAATGGGCGCGTACCGGGACGATGTCGTCAGGCGGACTGAACGGGCAGGGCCAGAGTGGTCAGCTGGCTTCTGATCGCCGATATGATTACCCGCGGGCTCTGCGCTTTAAGGCTCTTTCCAGTTCTTCGTCCGCCACGTGTGTGTAGATCATCGTCGTTGCCAGGTTCGCATGCCCCAGGGCCTTCTGCACGAGCCGGATGTTCTTGGTCTCGCTGAGTAGATCGGTTGCGAAGCTGTGGCGGAGCACATGCGGCGTGACCCGATCAGCCTCGGCAATCCCAGCCCCGATAGCCTTTCGCTTGACAAGCTCTCTCAAGTAGCGCGTGCTGAGCTGCCCACCGTGCCGGGTGCAGAGAAGCCAGTCGGAGGCCGGTCGCCGTTCGACCCAGCGAGCGACGAGGTCGCGGAGATCGTCGCTGAACCAGACGACCCTGTCCTTGCCACCCTTGCCATCGCGGATCATGAGACGGCATGTGCTCAGGTCCAGGTGCTCCGGGCGCACCGCCACGACCTCCCCGCAACGTAGGCCGCACTCCAGCATAAGCCTCACGGCCGCGACGACTCGCTGTGGTACTACCCAAGCGTGGCAGACATCTTGACCAAGCTTTTCCCCTCACCGCTGACAGAGGGCCTAAGGCGCAGGGTGGAAGAGCTTGAGGCGCTCGCCCGTGACTGCGAATCATGACCGAGCCTCCAGCCCATGAGGATGGCCAGCCGGTGAATCCAGCGGGGAGCCCGCAGATCCATGCGGAGTCTTTCGATCCTTACGCGTACCCCATGGAGCCACGGTGGTTCAAGAGACCGGAGAGCATCCACGGTCTATCCCACACCCGGAGGGTGCTCATCCACTGTTGCGCGATAGCCGCGTCGGTCGGTCTTGAGGCCGACGAATTCAAATCCCTCGTGCTTGCCGTTGCCTGGCATGACATTGGCCGAACTCATGATGGCCGCGATCCCGAGCATGGGGCGAAAAGCGTGGCCAGAATCGCGGAACTAGCTCTGGCAGGAGATGTCGACCCCCAGGTCCTGGCCCGGGTCATCTTCGCCGTCGAGCTGCATTCCATCAATGACGAAACAATCCTCCGGCACCCCGCGCCGGTGAGCGACGGCGAGTCGATGTTTCGGGTGCTCTGGGTGCTCAAAGATGCGGATGGGCTTGATCGGGTCCGCATTGCTGACCTGGATCCCTGTCGCCTGCGCTACCCCGTCTCACGTGACCGCGTTGACCAGGCTTGGGATGTGTTCGTCAACCGAAAACTTGACCACCTCGATCATCGAAAAGTTGACCACCCCAGTCACTTCTTAAGATCTCGTCTTCTGCTTCTGGCTCTCCCTGAACCTGTAGGACTCTCCCTCGAACACCAGGATGTGGCTGTGGTGGGTGAGGCGATCAAGAAGGGCGGCGGTCAGCACCGGATCGCCGAAGACCTCGCTCCAGCGGGAGAACTCCAGGTTGGAGGTCACGAGCACAGATCCTTTCTCGTAACGCTCGGCGAAGAACTGAAAGAGCAAGGGGCCTCCCGGCCCCAGACCCAGATATCCGAGCTCATCCACGATGGCCAGGTCGGTCTTCTGCCAGCTCTTGAGATACCGAGGCAGACGATGCTCATCCTGAGCCGCGAGCAGCTCCTGCGCCAGTGCAACGGCGCTCGTAAATCGCACCCGAGCGCCGGCGTAGATGGCGGCGTGTCCAATGGCTTGCGCCAGGTGGGTCTTGCCGGTGCCGCTTGCCCCCAGAAGGATGACGTTCTCTCGGGTGCGGACAAACTCACCTTGGGCCAGGCTTAGGATTTCCTCTTTGGGCACGGACGGGACCAACGCGAAGTCGAACTCATCCAGGGTCTTGCGGTGAGGAAAGCGGGCTTGTTTTAAGCGATCTTGGAGCCGATGCTCCCGCCGGGACTCGATCTCGGCGCGCAGACAGGCAACGAGATACGCCTCGTGGGATTCCCCGGTGCCTCGTGCCTCCCGGGCGATCTCCTCGAAGTGGACGCGCAATCCCGGCATCTTGAGTTCCTGCGCGTAGAGCTTGACCTGGGCTGCGACCACTTCCGCGTTCATCGGGCCACCGCCGTAAGGGCGTCATAGCGGCTAAGATCCGGCCGGGGAAGGCGCAGAGCCAACAGCTCAGGCACCATCACTGGGCCCGGGGGCACATGCATCAGGTTAAGGCAGCGCTGGTGGACACCCTCGACCGATAGTCTCCCTGAGCTCAGGCACTCTTCGAGGGCTTGGGCCAGAACATCCAGATCGAATCGCATCCCCAACATGAGGATCTCGGCGAAGACCCGGTATCCGCCCGGTTCACGCAGCAGCAGGTCCCGGGTGCGAATGAACACCGGATCGGCCTGGGAAAGAGCGGCGCAGCATCCGGCCGCCCGGGGCTTGCGGGCAAAGACGGGGAGATAGTGGGAGAGCTCAAGGAAGGTCTCCCCGCGCTGGTAGCTGCGGGGGTGGGCAGCGATGAGGGCGTCGGCGACGTAGATCTCCACTTTGTCCACGTAGACCTCGGCCCGAAGCAGGCGGCCGGCGTGAACGGCCGGCACCGAGTAGCGATTGTGGTCGATGCGCACAAGAGCGGTCTTGGAGACCGAAACCGGCCGCGAGGTGGCGGCCCGGAAAGCGTGGAGAGGAAGCGGTTTCAGTGCCGTCTCCTCCAGAGCCCACCCGCCGGCATGCCGAACCCGTTCCCGCTCGCAGAAGGCGCGTAGGTGGAGGTTCAGCGCCTCCAGCGAAGCAAAGGGCTTCGACGCCGGCACGAGGGCATTCCGGCGCACGTATCCCACCAGGTTCTCCACCGAGCCTTTCTCGTGGGCCTCTCCCGGAGTGCAGAAGGAGCTGTCAAAGAGGTAGTGGGCGCGCAGGCGACTGAAGTGCTCGTGCTCGATGCGATACGGGCCGGAAAGGATCTTGCTGACGGCGGTCTTGGGGTTGTCATACCAAATCTCACGGAAGATCCCGCCGAAGAACTCAAGACCCCTGACGTGACCATCCAGGAAGGCTTCCAGCTTCTCGGTGGGATAAGCCACGGCAAATGACACCTTGGAGTGTTTGGCCCGCAGACAGAAGACGAAGACCTTCTGCACCGCCCCGGCGATCATCACGTGAGCTTGGCCGAAGTCAGCTTGAGCCACTTTGCCCGGCACCGCCTCCAGGGGCACGAAGACCTGGGTGCGCCGACCCCGAAGGCTGCGCACCGCCCGGCGCACGGTCACCTCTGAACCGGGGAAGTCGTATTCCGCGACCAGACGGTCATAGACGCGCTTGGCCGTGTGACGCTGTTTGCGAGGAGCGGTCTCATCCTCGGTGAGCCAGCGTTCGATCACGGGGAGATAGGGTCCCATGACCGGACGGGGACGGGAAACTCTCTGTTGATAACGAAACGGCTCGGCCGGGGAGGCCAGCACCTTTCGCACTGTCTGCCTGGACACTTCGAGCTGCCGGGCGATCTTGCGGATCGGCCAGCCCTCGTTTTCGCGCTTCTTCTTGATGAACTCCACGTCGACCATCTTCAGCACATGCCTTCCCCCTGTCCCGCCAGTTCCCAAGAGGGGAAGACGGTACAGGACTTGTATTGAAGGTGGTCAACTTTTCGATGAACGAACGGCCTCCAAGTGGTCAACTTTTAGGTTATCGAACACATGGGAGCTACTGGCTCAACTGCCTTAGAGTACTAGGTGTGTACAACGACCTTGGGTCGTCAGCCGAGCGTGTCTCGTCGGTTCACATGATGCGTTTACATCGCCTAGTGGTCAGTTCCATCCCTCCGTACCTTGCTAACGTGTCCGATGGGATCTCGGGTTCCCCCCCGAGAAGCAGGAGTACGGAGGCCACAGAACTAGGAGGCGGCCCGGTTGAGCAGATCCAGATCATGCTCCTCGAGGAGATCTGCCGGAATCGCTTCCTTGGCCAATTCCACCAAGCGTCTGTGATGCGTGAAGAACAGAATCTGGGTCTTCTCCGCAAGTTGCCCCAGAAGTACAAGCGTCGCTCTTGCTCTCGTGTCGTCAAAGTTGACGAGAACATCGTCAACAATGAGAGGCAGGGGTTCACCCTGCCCCAGGTGTTGATCTAGATAGGCGAGGCGCAGGGCCAGATAGAGCTGATCACGCGTGCCTTCACTTAGGCCCTCAACCCCGACCATTTCACCATTCGCCCGCCGACACAGCAGCACCTGCCTGTCATCCACCTCAAAGCCACTGGTTAGACCGTGATACGCGTTGTCTGTCATGGCCTGGAACATTTCACCAGCACGTCGGAGAACCGGACCCTGATTCTCCTCCCGGTACCGATCGATTTCGCGCTCGAGAACCAGGCCCGCCAGTCTTAGCCGGACATAGTCTTCCACCAACCGCCCAATGGTGGATAGCTTCTCCTGCGCTTCCAGAGCCGCCTGAGCGGCTTCATCGCTTCCGTCCATTCTCGCCAACTCCGTCTTGAGGCCGCCCGCCTCCTCGCGCGCCTCTTTGAGCTCGCCGTCTATATCGATGATCCTCTGGGAGATCAGCACAATCTCCCCGGGTAGGCTGATCTCGGTCGACAGCCCCGGCCTGCTCCAGCAGATCCTCGAGCGCCAGTCCTTCGGCCCGTAACTGCCTGTCGAGATCTTGCCGCTTCCCACTCAATTCGCGGAATCTCTGCACTCGCTCCTCTACTTCCGCGAGTCCGTCGGCAGATTGGCATCCAGCCTGCCCAACCAGATCGTTCAGCGTTGCTTCAGCCAGCCTCCGCCGATCCCCCAAACCCCCGAGCCCATCACGGATCTCCAGCAGCCGATCATCGATAGCGGCTCTGCGATCACTCGCCTTCTGACCTTTGGTGAGGAGCGCGAGCAAGGTCGTAGCTGCTTCCTCTGCTAAGAGCTCTCCCAGGTCGGAGGCGCACTCTGTGACAATAGCGGTCACCCGATTGGCAAATTCCTCGCCGTCGCGCTCCATGCCCCGTATCCGAAGCCGTTCTTTCGCCACACCGTCGACCTTCTCAAACAAACTCTCGCGGGCGCCCAGAACGGCCTCGACTTCTTCCGTGCTCATCTTTGCTGGAAGTCCCAGAACGCCTATGGTCTCCGCCCAAGCCGTCTCCCACGCCTTCATATCGCCCGCCCAGGCCGCCTGAAGCTTCTCCAGCCCCTTCCGAGCCTCTTCACCTTTTTGCAGTTCTCGGACGATACGAGTCCGCTCTTGCTCCACTTGGTCAACGGCAGCAGCCACGGCTGCAGCCCGGTCCATGAGAGTGGCCAGACTCTCATGGACCGGAGCAGAGGGTTCACCCAGGTTGATAAGCTCGTTTCCCACAAGAGTTCGTAGCTGCTCGATTTCACCTTCCAGCTCTGACCGCTTGGGCAGGAGCTCGTCAAGGACCTGAATGGTCGCGACCAACCTCTCGTGGCGTCCAAGCCACGCCCGCATCTCAGCCGGCGATAGCGGGACAATGCCCACCGACTCCCAGGCCTTGAGCCAAAGACCATTCAGGTTGTCGACTTGTTCGCCGAGCTCCGCCAGTTCGGTGCCTAGCCTCTGGCGGAACTCGTCGTTTCGACCGAGGTCCACCCGCAGCCGGCGCTCGCCCGCCACCCGATCGGCATTTTGCCGTAAGCGATCGACAAGATCGTCCGCGCGGCGCACGAGTTGTTCGTAAGCTTGTGCAAGGTCCCCGGGGCTCTGGGCCTCAAGAACATCTTCCTCAGTCAACACACCGCGGATGACCTTCCATAACTCTTGCCGCTCCTCGCGAGCCCCCTCCAGGTCCTCGTCACTTGGTAGAGAGCCTTCGGCGACAAGCCGGTCAAGTTCCTCTTGGAGACGTGCCTGTTCGTCGTCCAAGTCCTTGGCCTTGGCCTCGCAGTCGATCTTTGGTTGCCCGGAGGGCCACAAAGTCCCGTTCGAAGCCATCAACGCTCTCCACAGGGAGCAGGGCAAGCCGCGCGGCCTCCTCCAAAGAGCCGCCCCATAGAAGAAGAGCTGAAAGCTGGTCACTTGCTCTCTTCTGGACAACCTCGATTTGAGTTCCCAGGTTCCGTAACTGCTTCTCCAGATCCCCTTGTTTCAGAGCATAGGCAATCGCTCTCTGCAAAGCCTCTGCGTCTTTCGGCTCTGGCACTCTCTTCTGTTCTCCCCGGAGAGTGCCGAGGGCGGTGTCTGCCTCCAAGATGTTTCGCTTCATGGCCTTGCCGTCAGCCTCAAGACCCACGTAGGTCTTCTGATGCTCACGCACACGAGTCCGCGTCGCTACGTCGACTCGCAGCTCCTCCGCCCCAGCCAAAATGGGTGAATAGCCCAGGTCCCGCAGAATAGCGATGGCATCCGACTCCGCAGCTTCTACCCGCGCTCGCACCCCCGGGAGATCGGCAAGCGCCTTGCGCCGGGCTCCGAGGAGATCCCGAAGGGTTTCCAGCTCCTCCGCTCTTGTAAGCAAAGCCTCGGGAATCTCGAGCTCATCTCGCTCACCCCGCAGCCTTTTCTCCTCTGCCAGCAAGAGGCTCTCTTGAGTGGCAATCGACCCAATCTCCGTTTGTGCCTGGACACGGGCCAGGGAGCATCCGTCTGGTAGGGAGGGAACCTCGCCCAACCGCTCGAGGGCCTCAAGGACCTCCTGTCGCTCCGTCACCCGTGGCAGAACCCGCTCCAAGCGCTCCAGCCGGAATGAGGTGGCGGCCTGCTTGCGACGCTCGTCCTCCAATCCCAGCAAACGCTCACTGGCGGCCGACAGCTTACCCTCGAGCTCCTTGTAGGCGTTGGGCCTCAGCGCAAGATCGGTACTGCGTCGACGAACCTCCCCATACGCTCTAAGGGCTAGATTGAGAGGCGGTTTCTGGGCCCTGGGGCTGAAGATGGCATCCGCCTCATCGCGAAGCCCTATCCGCATGCGGTGAAGGTTGGCAAAGCCAGCTCCCGCGCCAAACAGACTGGCTCCAAGCTCACCTTTGCCCGCGAGGAGATCTTTTCCCCCCTCAATCAGGGCTTGATGGTTGAGCCCAAACATCGCCTCGAACACCCCGAGTTCCACACCCCGGAGATACGGAGCAAGGATGGCATCATCAAGCGGGTTTCCATCTCGATCAAGGACCGTGTTCTTACGCCCCTTGCGCCGCACAATGTAAAGCTCTTGTCCCAGGCTATCGATCAGGCCAATACCTACACGTAGGTCGGCCAGGCTATGCCTATGACCATCAACGGTGCGCTCCGGGATCCCAAAGAGGGCCGCCGTCAACGCTCGAAGAGCCGTGCTCTTGCCTGCCTCATTCGAACCCTGCACCACCTGGAAGTTCCGCCCGTTCTTCCCAAACTCGAGGGATACCGCGGCGAAGGGCCCGAAGCGAAGAAGATCGAGGGAAAGGATTCTCACTCTGGGATGCTCCCTTCGAGAAGACGAGGCAGGAGCAGACCTTCGACCGTCTGAAGCATCTCCTTCAGTCCAGCGGGGTTCCCTCAGATCGAGGGCGTCTTCAAGTTCACCATACTCGGCCGGTAGTCTCTGGGCCAGGTCGGCAAAGACGTTGGTGAAATCTTGAAGAGAGAGGTCATCGCTGGACAGTTCCCTCAACGTCCGAATGAGACTCCCAACTGGGTCATCTCGCTGCGCAAGCGCCTCGATATCAAGGGCGGTTTGGGTGGCAAGCTTGACCTTCTCGACCCAGATGTCAGCCCCAGAGTCCAGCGCCAGTGCGCGAACCTGGTTCTCCCAATGCTCGGGCCGAGTGGCCAAATCGGCGTGGGCGGCGGATTGACCGGTGACGAGGACCCGAACAGCAAGGAGACGACCGTCCGCCGATTCAGCCAAGCCCGCCAGTCCATCCGCCACCAGCTCGAGCACCTCGGCACCCGAGCTCGCCTCGGCCGCCCCCACCAGGCATGTCTCCCATCTCACCGCGTCTAAGATGGCGGGGGTAACCGACACGATCCCACCGTCATCCACGGCTACAACACTGGCTCCTTTGGGGCCTAACTCTCGCGCGTGACGGCCCTGAGTGTTTCCGGGAAAGACGACGTAAGGATTTTCGGATACGACCTCTCGACGATGCACGTGCCCGAGGGCCCAATAATCGTAGCCTTTGGTCTGGAGTTCCACCAGCGAGCAGGGGGCGTAGGGAGCGTGGCCCTCGCGTCCGTCAAGAGCGGTGTGAAGCACACCCACGTTGAGAAGCCCGTCGCGGGCAGACGGGTAGGACGCCGCAAGATCATCTGTCACTGCTTGGGTCGGAAAACTCCGACCATGTATGGCCACACCCGGTTCTTCCAGGATGACGGTCTCGGGGGCCTTATGAGAGAGGAGTTTGACGCCAAGCGGTAGGCGCAGGTCTCGGGTCAGGCGCGAGGCGGCATCATGATTGCCCGCCGCGATGACTACCGGGATGCCGGCTTCCCTTAAGCGGGTCATCTCTTTGACAAAGAAGAGTCCGGTGTTGTAGTCCTTCCAGTCGCCGTCGTACAGGTCGCCGGCGATGATCACGAAGGCCGCTTCTTCGTCTAGGGCGAGCTGGACCAGGTTGCTGAGGGCGCGCCGGGTGGCACCGCGTATTTCTTGAGCTGGTGCACCATCGTAAAGCTCAAGCCCGCATAGAGGGCTATCCAGATGGATATCAGCTGCGTGAATGAATCGAAACACGTCGATCTCTCCGGTCCGCGCCGAAACCCGTAACAGAAGACAACATAGCACGAGGATCGGACAGGAAATTCATGCAGTACTTCTTCGCACGCCCGTTGTCCTGTCTACGGCGCTACCATCGGGTATCTAGTGCGATGACCTGGCTGCTAAAACGCTGCCGAATGGCAAGCTCTTTCTGGTGCCGGCCAACACCCTTCCAACGCCCCAAGCGGCCAGCTTCCGCGTCGAACGTCTTCGCGACGAACTCGCAGAGCCATTGAGCTGTCGCCATGGGCGCGGCGGGAGACGAGCGGACTTGCACAGATGGATCAATTCCGCCCGAGCAACCTTGGGCGCCCAGCTCAGATTGTTCGGCGCGCCAGCCGTGTCCCCGCCGAAGCGCTAGGGGCTATCGACAAACCAGAGACGCGCCGCTACGACAGGCCTATGCTCGCCCGGCTTCGGCGGGTCGCTTCCCATCGGGCGCTCTCCCCAACGCCCGTCCAGCCCGAGTGCCCGCCCTAGGAGCAGGCTGTGCTGCATCTCTCGTTCCACGGCGCAAGCGGCCTCTCCTCTGGCGTAGACCCGAAGGAATCGGCCGTCGTGCGGACCGGACGTAACCTCGACTATAAAGCTGGCCTCACGGGAGCCGTCTTCGACGGGACGGAGGTCCACCTCACTCGCGAACTTACCTGTAAACTCCACCAGATCCACGGGTAACTCCTCTTTGATCCAGAGCGCCGGTCTGAGCCTGCGTTCAGATAATCTTACCGACTGAAGCAAGCACACGAAATCAAGTGAACGCCCCGTTCGTGTGGGCACCAACGGCGTTTGTCCGAAAGTTCGGCTGCCTAGCGGTTGCCTTCTTCTCTCCTGGTTGCGGCTGGCCGTGCCTACGCTACTACGCCCATTTTTCAATCGTCGTCCGCAAACGCCAAATAGGCTGAGTCTAGCCGCGCCCGTTTGCGCCCGCCTCGGGACGCTTTGACTCAAGTTCCGTCAGACCGAGGACGTCACCACGCACTGCCGAGACAACGCGTTGGATGGACGCGTCAAAATCGCTTTCGAGGTCGTGTTGCCAGATGCGGATGACTCGCCACCCCTGCTGCCGTAGCTTCCTGAAGTTGCGGGCGTCACGCGCTCGAGTCTGGGAGATGTTAACCTTCCAGAAGTCGGAGACCTTGCCCTCCCAGGTAGGGAATCGATAGCCGTGCCAGAAATCACCGTCGACAAAAACGACGACGCGCGCTCTGGTAAAGACCACATCTGGCTTCCCCGGAAGCCGCGCAACGTGCTTTCGAAATCTCAGGCCTCTGCGATGGAGTTCGGATCGCACCGCCTTCTCAATTCCGGTATCTTTGCCCTTGATCCGAGACATGCAGTAGCTTCGCTGGGTTGGTGTCAAGTTATCAGTCAGGGCGCTATCTCGCCGAACTTTCGCACCAAGTATTGAGGGCATCAGTTCGCGGATAGCGCCAGCCACACACCCAGCGTGAGCAGCAATGAAAGGCGGAGGAAGTGCATTGCCGATCATGAGTGCAACCGCGATCTTCTTATTGTGCGGGAACCAGTAGTCCGGGGGAAACCCCTGCAGCAGCGCCGCTTCCCGCATTGTAATCGCCCTGTCTTCTTCGGGGTGGAGGAACCGGCCTTTGGAGGGATTGAAACACCCGCTGGTAATAGTCGGAGCCACGTCGTCCCACGCCATCCGGCCGTACACGTCCTTGAAGCCGTCGCACCGCTTGTGGCAGTCCAGCTGAAAGTCGTCTCCCAGGTCACTTCGGCTCCCGCGTCCTTTGGAACGCGACTGATCAATCCGCGAATTCTCGCCGACCGCGCTTCAGGCATATCGTGAATCGGGTCTCCGCTTTCACCGGCCTTTGGCAGTCCCCCGATCGCCTCTCTGACCGTCTTCTTCTGCCGAGAGGGAGCCGCCAAGGGAATCGCCATCCCGAGGCCAGCGAGGTATATGAGCCTGCGCCGGCGTTGGGGCACATCATAGTTCGCTGTGTTCAGAACCGCATAGTCGCCAATGCCGATTCGGCGATTGACGCTCTTACTCCCGTGGCTGGCGACAAGCCGACGATACCGGGCAAGCAGGCTCGGTTCACGCTCGATTCGGACAAACCCGTCTTCGATGATATCTGCACTGTACGGCCTCGGAATCAATAGAAGCACGCCTTGAACCAGTCCTTCGACCTCGGCCAACAGTCCCGTCGCCCCAATGTTCATCTTCTCCCCATCCGTGTCAGTTTGGACCTGTCTCCACCGCATCTGCGGGCTTTGCAGCTATTCCAGTACTACGAGCAGCGCCCTCGCTCTCGACGCAGCTACGTACATCAAGCGATCGTACTCGGGATCGCACCGCGGTGGCATCTCACAGACAACGACTACCGGTGACTCCAGGCCGAGGAATCTGTGCACGCTCGACAACTTGACGTCGCTTGCTCTTGTTGGGTGTTCGGTCAGGACGAACGAACCAACTTGCCCGTTTGCCTTGCTCGAAAGCGCACCATGCGCCGTCAGAACAACTATGTCCGAACACCGTACAAGCTCTTCGCGGACCAGACGGTGAAGCACCCGGCCCAGGTCGCCTTTGAGATTACCGGTGGCAGGGACGACCTCGACACGAGGGCCGGATGGTCCCATGAAGTCGACCGCGTCCCCGTCGTAGAAACCCATGAAATACTCGTAAATTGGACGGGTGTTTCTCCATACCTCGTGCAAAGGTTGGACATCCATGTGTTGCGGCAGGCCATGAGGCCGTCCATATAGTGCCTGGTTGTCGTCGAAGAAGAGCCACAGGACACCTTGGTCTGTATCGCTCAATAGCGCTTCAATGGGCATCCACCACTGCTCGTCCACTACCTGTGCTTCATCCACAATCACTGCGTCATAAGGGCCCCCCATCAGGGAGAGCGCGTCAAACAGCAGTGCCGGTGCTCGGTCGTGAAACTCGTTGTCATTCGGCAAAGGAAGGCCCGCCCCTATAATGAACTTGCGACATACGGCGTGGAGCGTCGATATCTCGAGAAGATCGCTCACGCCCGCGCCATGCCTCAGGTGATCGGCAAGCGGCCGGTTGTAGCAAAGGAGCAGGGTCCGCCGCCCGGCAAGTGCCAGCTCCCGCGCCCGCTCGAAGGCCAGCACCGTCTTGCCCGAACCGGCCGGACCACTGACGGCCAACCGAGACCGATGCTTGAGCAGCCTGAGAATCCGATACTGCTGCTCGCTTAGCTGGGTTATAGACCGCTCCACCCCGCTCACCACGCTCCCCAGCGGTTGTTCCAAGACAACATCGTGGTTCAGTGCATGAACTACAGCCTGGGCCCCGCACTCACCTTGGGCGAACTGTTCCTTCGGATACCATCCCATGACTTCGCGGATACGTTTCTCGACGGCATCACCACTTTGAAAGCACGACCAGTCCATCACCAACTCCGGCCTTATCGCCGGCGTCGGCTGGGCCACAAAGGTCGACTCGGGGAAACAGACCCCAAAACCGATAGGCCCCCAATTCCTCTTCCAGCCGGCGTGCAATTCCAGGAACTGCAACATCGCGCGGACCCCGTTGGCCGCTTGACGAAAAGGGTCTTGAATAGAGTGCTCGACAGTCGCGTTCCTTGAGCGCTGATACCACTTGCCGCCCGTCGAGTCGTACCGGACCCGGCCTCCCTTCGCTTCAAGGACGAGTGCGCCAAGGTCTGGATGGACGATCACGAAATCCGCTTCGCCCTCAATAGAGCGCCGGGAGCTGTCCCGGAGAATCCAGGGGACGTGATGCAGCACAGTGAAGCGAGACGACAGACGGTCCCTGAAGCTGTCGAACAGATCAACCTCCGCCGCGCTCTCCCGAAATTGGATCGCGGCGGGGATCATCCGGGCCATCAGGAGATCTCCTGAAGTTCGACAAGCAGGGCAAGAATCCGCCCTGGCTTGTCGTCCACATCGAACGGCTCGCCCTGACCTGGCACGTCGACCTCGAGGCACAACCCCTCCCCGTCCTCCCCGGTCTTGCGAAAGGCCCGCCTGATTACCAAACGGTGCCTCTCCCCGTCTTGGCTCACGTTCGCCAAAACTATGTTCCCGTCCTCACGCAAACGCCGGGTGCGCCTGAAAACCGCCACAGACCCGAGTGGGAGAGAAGGGCCCATAGCGGCTTCCTCCTGCTGCAGCGCGAAGTAGTCGTCGTCGACTTGCGGCTGTCTGGAGGTAAACCATCGTGATTGCTGTGGCAAGACCCCGTCGAGGACAAACGGCCCAAGCTGGTCCGCTGTCAGGAAACGGACGTCCCCATCTTCCTTGTCGTCGTCAGGGATCAGAACCCTGGAAAGGCTGGGAAGGGTCGGCTTCCGAACGAAGTAAGCATCACGAAGACCGGGGCCGTGCGAACGATCTGCGGCGGCTTTCCACCCATGGTCCAAAAGGAACCGATTGGCCCGTTTTCCGATCGTCTGGATGGGATAGACCACCCAGCGCTCGTCATCCAGGGCGTTCTCGACCACGTACACCCAGTGAAGCGTGTCATTCTCCGAGTTCTGGAATTGCTGGCGCGTCAGCTGGGGCGGCCTACTGGCTTGGGCCCACTCAGCCTCCCAACTTCCTCCAAGTGACTTGACCTCGATCCTACGCTTGACAGGCTTGTGCGGTCCGGCACTCGATTCGACGTCGAACCCGGGGTTGTTCGGGGGCATCACCGTAGCACAGCGTCCGTGCTCTTCCTCGTAGCGGACCACCCTTCGGACGCCGGCCTCTTCGACAAGCTTGCGCAGCCCTTGTGTAACCTGATGGTCGGAGACACTCTCTTGTTTTGCACCGGTCGGCCCGCTGACCCACAATCGCCACGGAGCCTCGGCTTCGGTGTGGACCACGTGATGCTGTCCCGGCGCACCCGCCCCGAACGCGGCGGCCGCGACCCCGTGACCACCCGAAGACATGCCGCCCGAGCCGGCAGAGCCCGCCGCTGCCCACTCGACCCCTTGGCTCTCCCCGTCCCCTCGAGGCGCGACCGGGACTTCGGCGCTGTCATCTGCCTCGATCTGAAGGCCAGCGCCCTCCGAACCGGCATTGCCGTCGAAACGTGCGCCAGGGAGTTCGTCCTCCTCCCCTGAAAGGTCTGCGGCACCCTCATCATCACCGCCCGCCGTACGGTCTTCTTCGGCCCACGGAGGACGATCATCGGCAGCATGATCGTCCCCAGACCATTCGGTAACCTCCTCGTCATCAAAGGGATCGATTCCGCCGCGGCTTTCCCTCACGGCCTCCATAATCTTTCCTGATAGCCGAGGTATCTGCAGTTCATCCAGCGCGCGGGACGCCGCCCCCACCGTAGGGGCTGTGAGAACCCGCTCGAACAGGGGCGCCAGCATGGCTGGCAACCCGTCGCTTGAAAGCCACGAGGCAAGAGCGACCGCGATCTCGGTCCATGGTGGAGTCTGGCTACGCACCAGGTACAAGCGGCCGTTTGCCCGATCAAGGAAAGCTGAGACAGACTGCTCCTTAAGAAGGTAAGGACTCCCCAGATGTGAAAGAGAGCGCTGCAGGCGAATCTGGTCGGCCGTCACCAACTCCAGGGCCTCGAGCTCTTCGAGCGGTTTTTCCACATCTTCATATTCGATAGCCAACGCACGGGCTATCTGTTCCCTGCGATCGACCACGAGCTGAGCCAGACCGGTATCGACGGCCTGGTTGGGCACGAAGGTTAGTTCCGTGTCCATGGCCTGTGAGAGGTTCCGGAGTCCCGCTGTCTTCAAAGCCGAGAGACTCCTCCTCGGGCGGTCGGCAAGGAAGCAGGAGACGTCGTAGGGGATGAGTGATGCAATCGCCGGCATGTCGTCAACGAGAAGCTGAGCCGGAGGATAAAGGTGGCCACCCTTGTTGTGCCAGCAAGGGATATCCCCCAGCCTCCAGGAGATCTCCTCGTCCAGCTGCGCGAGCTCCTCATCCAGCCCAGGCTCCTGGAGCTCCCCCCTCTCCTGCTCGATGATCCGCCAGCAGAGATCTAGGGCATAAGTGAGGTTCTCCTCAGGCGCTGGAACATCTCCGGCAGACCGATTCCCGCAAAGCCTCTCGAGCACGGAGATCGCGTGCCCGGCACTCGGCTCGTCGGCTACGCCGATCGCATCAAGGAAGTTGGTGTACGTCGAGAGATCGGAGGGAAGCTCATGCAGGCCCGGAAGGTTTCGAGTCTCCTTCAAGACCTCCGCCGGACGAGCATAAAGTGTCGGCTCGCGCCCCACCAAGATGCAGGGCTCGTCGCGAAGGCTCGCAACGACCTGGGCCGCCCCGGGAGCGTCAAGCGCCTCGTACACCCTCTTCACGACCGGCTGACCCGCTTGGACGCACAGCCTCAGATGCTTGGCAACCAGTTCCGGTGGCGGCTGCAGACGGACCCCGAGCAACTCAAGAAAGTCCGCGTTGCGCTGCTGAACCTTCTCGGGAATCGCCAAGAAAGTCCCGGCTCTTTCAAACGCCGTTCGCCAATCAGTCCTGTACAACTCGCCCGGAGCGCCCCACCCATCGGTGTTGGCCGCGGGAAGCCAGGACATCTGCCTAAGCACCGGATAGTCCGATTCGAGTCTCTCCTGGGTCGCATCCCTCTCCGCTATGGTGCCGAATTGGTAGAAGGGACCGAGATACTCGACGACTGACTGCACACGGGCCGCCGCTTCTTTGGTGCTCTGACCTTGGGTGATGTCCTGCAACAGCCCGACAATATCCCGTGACCGAGGTTTTGAGGCGACTCCGAACATCTCCAAAATGCTCCGGAGAGAGTTAAGCCTGAAAGCGGGGAGGGACACGATCATGCCCGGCCCCAAGAGTGCCCGCACCGCGTCATCCTCGAAGTAGGCCTCGCGGCCGGCGACCCTATGACCGCTGATAACGGGCACGAGCTTGCACTCGGCAAGAGCGGATATCAGATCCGGCTTCTCGCTGAGATGTCTGCAGTTTGCTGCAAGGATGTCCAGCACCTCGTCGAGCACAGAGGCGGTCACCTCATGGCCGGAGCGACCAAGCGAGGGCACGACGTACCGCTCGAGATACAGGTCCAGCGTGAGTTCCTCTGCGCCCAGGCAGTCGGACCCCAAGAACCCACGCACCTCGCCGATCCCCGTCAGGTCGACCAGTCTCGCTACACCAAGTGGATCGCGGTCGAATGAACCAGGAAGCTGCAGCTGGGCCAACGGGAGACAGCCCGATGCCGTCGGGAATATCGGAAGAGAACGGAGCGTGGCGATGTCCTCTTCATCCAGCTGCTGCGTCCGCTTTGCCAACCACTGCAAAAGCTCGGACGCCGCGGTCTGGCGCATAAGCCCGGCCATCGATTGCGGCTCCATGTTCGCCAGGGCCTCCACCACATCGTGCGCATCGAGCTGTCCGACCAGAAAGCCCAAGTTGCAGTTCGAGTCGGCACCGAACTGCTCATCCAGAAAGAACAGGCCCGGTATCCCATCCAGAAGAGCCACGGACGCGGGATCACTCTTCACGACGAGTTCGGGAGGGCACAGCAGGCCTCTTGACGGAAGGACCGCGCACCCGTCAAGGGTCTCGACCCTCTCCCCTCGTGTCGACAAACCGGCGGAAGACTCATGGAGAGACCCAATCACTTTCCAGAGCGCCTTTCGGCTGCCGTCATCAGCCAGAGTGGCGTCAGCCCGCTGGAATTCTTGGACGTGCGTGAGTCCTTTGCGGCGTAGCGCCTCCGCAAGAATCGCTAGATCAAGTGTAGGAAGTCCGATGCGCCCGCTTAAGGGCTCCGCATCGCGGGCTATGCTCCAGTCGACCACGCGTAGACCCAGCCCTACAAGGGTGTCGACGTGACTTTTCAGGAAGGACGGCACAGAGACGGCCTGCCCCGGTCTGGCCCACTCGCCTCGGGTCGTCCACACTACCTCCGCATCGGGTAGCACTTCGGCCAGCTCGTCCCAGAACTCGGTGAAGACACCATCCGGCCGAAGGCCTTCATCTGCATGGACTTCAAGGGTTGACCTTAGAAGACTCCAAAGACGTTGCGGGGAAAGCGTGTCGCGCAGCCGATGTAGCGCGTTTGATAGTCCATCAGCGGCGGCTGCGACCGCAGCTCGGTTCCATTCCGATTCCGGATCACCAGGGGCTTCGAACTTGACCCTTTTCCGGTTCTGGAACGGAAAGAAGGAGGCGCTGAGACGGAGACCCAGCCCAGTGACCTCCTGGGTCGGTAGCACAGCGTGCAGGGGAAGCACGGTAGTGGGTTCGCACAAGGGCACCGCCATCTCGTACCGCGGCTCTCGAATATCCCTACCAAGCACGGGGTGCTTCAACCGCAAGGAGTCGGCTTCATAGTCGAAGTCACCGCGGACCACCAGGTATCTCTCTGTAACTGCATCCGCTGTCAAAGAGACGACGCTGGCGGCCTCGAGGCGTTCAAACGCTCTAACCGGATTGCCTCCGGAAGACACACCGACCCTCTTGATCCTTCTCAAGAAGATCATCGCATCGGGCAGTGTTCGGAGCGCGTCAGACGTAAAGAGGTCGACTACATCACCTGTGACCGGGGGCACGTTGAGGCGACGCCTTATGGTCGACTCCGGGTCGCGAGCCCACGGCAAGACAAAGGACGTCCCCGGCTGGTGATGGTCCCGGCCGCACGCTCCACCGCACTGGTGGATGCGGCTCGACTCAGGCTGGTCATAGGCGAGCACCCAATGCCGCCCCCCGGAAATGAGCTCGGGGTTGTCCGTGACCTGGAAGACCGAGGTAAAACCTATGCCGAAGGCGCCAGTGGTGTTGGTCTTCTCACGCTTGGCCTGCCCCGAAATCGCTCGGAAGCTATGGAAGTCGCATTTGACCGGGACACCTGTCTCGTCCGGAATCCGCGGGCATTCAGACTGCTCCGGATAACCGCAGTCGGAGAAGATACCGTCGTTCCAAACGACGATCCCCTCATCATCAACCTCAATCCGCATCTCGGTGGCCCCGGGTGCATCGTCCGAGTTCTGCAGAAGCTCGTGTACCAGAGTGTCGAAGCCGAGCAAGTCCCGTAGGTCATTGCCGAGCTTCCCAAGAAACTCGTAGCCAGCCGACAGAGACATGGCACCGAATCCCGCTTGCGGTCGTTCCATCTAGTCCTCTCTCAGCCGTCTGGCTCTTAGCATCAATCCGCGGGCCCGAAACATGCAAGCTCCGCTTTCCAAGACAAAAAGCCCACCGGACCTTCTCCGTACCGAACGCCGCTCTCGTGACGTTAGAGAGCTCGACGCCCAAACCCTCCCTACACTACTACTCACCTCTCGACGCTGGCTGCGCATGACCACACAAGAGCGCGAAATCGCACTCCTGACATCTTGAGGTGTTTCCCGGCTTCTTTGCCGGACCCCGCGGTCCTTCCGACCAATTCCGGCGTTGGATATCCCCAGCCACTTCGCCGATCGTGCGCCGGGCCTCGGCGAGAGCCTCGCGCCCTAGAGGAACCGACAGCTCCCGCTCCTCCAGTGAAGCATCCCTCGGCACCCCGAGGTAGCGGACGATGCCGAGGTCGGGTTCGTACTCAAGCTCAGTCTTCGCGGCCAGTCCGTAGAGGCTGACCTGGAGCTTCATCTGCTCCTTGTCCAGGCCACTCGCATTCTCGTTCTCCTTGCCCGGGTCGCCCGACTTGAAATCAATGAGCGCCACTCGGGGAGGATCATCATGTCGGATTACATCGATGGCTCCGGACACGAGAACCCCCGCTTCCTCTATCAAGGTCTCGAAAGCCCGCTCAGGTTCGAACTCTAGGCAGCCCAGCTCGTCGCGATAGGTCACCACGTAGTCGACCACGATCTGAGCAGCCCGCCTCTTCATATTCTCCAGGGGGTCCCCGGTCGTGTAGCGAAGGTAGAACAGCCCCTCGTCTATCAGGCGCTGGGCCTCACAGTCCAGCGCTGCGGGGTCGTCGGCCAGTCCGGCGAAGTAGGACGCATCCGAATGAATGGCCCGCATCAGATTGTGCACCCCGCGCCCGTAGCCGAAGGCTTGGTCTATGCTCGGGGCAAAACCGAGGACCTTCCGGATGTAGTAGTCGTGAGGACACTCAAGGTAGTAGCGAAGGTCCGAGAAGGAGGTCACCAGGCGGAAGGTCGGGTCGGACTGGGTAGGAAGAAGGTTGGGGAGTTCAGGCTCGGAGGCGGGGTTCGTCTCTCCCCCGACCTGGTCGATCAACCGGATGAGCTCGCGCTCGAAACGAGACTGCTGCGTACTCCCGGAAGAGACAAACAGATACCGTTCCGCACGCGTCAGTGCGACGTACATCAGCCGGCGCTCCGCATCATAGTTGTTATTGTCCGCGAGCCCGGCGGGTCCGATCTGGTTTAATGCGGGACCGGAGAAGGGCAAGTCCGGTGCCTCTCTCGCCTTCTGCGAGGGAAAACGCCGCGCGGCGACGTCGGCGAGGAAGATCACCGGGAACTCAAGACCCTTAGCCGAGTGAATCGTCGAAATGGTAACGGCATCTGGGGCGACAAGCAACGGAGCCTCCTCCGAGCGCGCGTTCCTGGCCCCCCAGTTTGTCAACGCGATGACTTGCCAGGTGAGATCTCCCGGCTCGACCCACCCTGGGGTCTCGATGCCCGTGATCAGTCCAGCCAACTGCCCCAGATGAAACATCGCGGTGCGTGAGCGGGCGGATTCCTGGGCGTCCCACGCGGCTACCCCCACCTCGGCCGCCAGCCATTGGAACAGAGTCTGGGGATAGATGCGCCTCAACTGCCGGTTCTGAACTAGAAAACGCCCAAGGGGTTCCGTTCGAATACCGGTCACCATCTGCCGAGGCACACTCTGCCCCTCCAGTCGCCTCCGGACGCAGCGTGCCGCCTGAATCAGCCTTTCCACGTCGGCGGACCCAATAGGTAGGCCGGCATTCTCGAGCTGGGCGCCGGCGGCGCGAACGACGGCTTCCGCCTGCGGCGCGCACTGGAGCACGTCCTGGGCAATCGAGGCCATCGTCGGCGGTCTGCCGCCGAAGAACTGGTCTACCCCCGCGGCAATCGCGAGAGCGCCGACGAGCAACAGAACCTCCGGTCTTTGAAAGAGGTCGGGGCCCGCGCGAACAACCGCGGGGATCCCATTAGCTTCCAGGGCCTCGAGGTAGATGCGCGTGTCCTTTGCGGACCGCAGCAGAACCGCCATATCCGAATACCCGATCCCTCTATCGTGGCTCGGGTCCACATCGTGCATCACGCCCTGACGGGCATCCGCGTCTACCAAGCCGCGTATCGTCTGAGCGATCCACTCCGCCTCTTGGGGGCGATCCTGGAACCGCCTGAATGCCACGTGAGAAGGATGGTAGTCCAACCTTCTCTCACCCTCTTCGTCTCTCCCCTTGGTCATGTCCAAGGTCCGCAGCATCCCCAGAGGGCTGATGGTGCGAGCCCATTTGTTGGCCAAATCGATGATCCGGTCGGTCGAGCGGTAATTGTCGTGAAGTTCCTGAACATCCCCGTCAGGCGCCGATTCGAGATCGCGGTACCAGTCGGCCATGATCTCGACCCGACCCCCGCGCCAGCCGTAAATAGCCTGCCGATGGTCCCCCACCGCAGTCAGGGCGCCGGCTTCGCCGACCATAACTCTGACCAGACGGTCCTGAACAGGATTTATGTCCTGGAACTCATCCACGACGATGTGCGTGTATCGGCTCAAGAGCTCCTTGCGCCGTTCTTCATTTGATTCAAGGAGGCGGACGAGTTCGGATTGGGAAGTGCTGAAATCCAACAACCGCCTTGCATGCAGGGCGCCGTAGTATCTGGCGGCCGACACCGCGAAGGCGGCGGAAGCGGCGTCCTCGCCGACATCCGTCAGCAGGCGCCATTCCTTGATCCAATCCCGCTCGCCAGGGCCGATGTTCGGTCGCGGCGCGTCGGGACCTTCGGCCTGGAACAGACAGTACTCGTGAAGAAGGTCGTAGCCCTTCAGAAACTTGTTGATGGTCTCGAACTGCCCGTCGCCCAGGGCGGAGCGCAGCGCGGGCAATCCAAGAACCGTATTGAACCACTTCTGGACAAGGGCAAGACGCCCGGCCTCGTCAAGAACGTCAAAGACTCCGTAGGTACCCGACTCCAACTCCCTCAACATTTGCAGGCAGAAGCCGTGAATAGTTCCGATGTACATCCTCCCGAGGGTGGCGTCACCGCCCTCAGGGGTGATGTTGGCCACCCATCTGCGTATCCGGAACTTCATTTCCTCCGCCGCCTTCTCTGTGAAGGTGAAGGCGACGATTTCGTCTTTGGAGACCCCCTCGGTCCCGATCCACCAGGCTATCCTCCGAGCCATGACCTCTGTCTTTCCCGATCCGGCTCCCGCGACGACAACCAAGCGACGCGCTGAGTTTGTGACGGCAGCCTGCTGGTCAGGGGTCAGCCGCCTGAGCAATGCTGCCTTTATCTCGTCCAGCGTCACAGAAGAACCTCCGTCAGACTCGCTGAGTGCCGCTCATTGCCGTGCACCAGCCCGCACGGCACTAACAATCTTGTCGATGCACGACTCAAAATCATGCTCGAGCTGGTGCTGCCAGATACGGATTACGGTCCACCCTTGCCGGCGTAACTCAAGGCGGTTCCTCATGTCGCGTTGCCGGTTCTTGGCGATCTTCACTTTCCAAAAATCCGACAACTCGTCTCGCCAGGTCGCGAACCGGTATCCGTGCCAGAAGTCTCCGTCGATGAATACGACCACACGCGACCGACTGAACACCACGTCGGGCCTTCCGGGAAGAGTCGCCACATGCTTGCGAAACCTCAGACCCCTACGGTGTAGTTCCGAGCGAACGGTCCTCTCCGGCCCGGTGTCCTTGCCCTTGACTCGGGACATGCAGTAACTGCGCTGGCTTGGAGTCAGGTTGTCGGTCATGCCGAGAGAGCAACCGAGGAAGATTCGGATGTGCCCGGCGTCTCGATCCGGCAAAGCGTCGCCGAAACGCACCGGGCATGCGCCTCTATGAACGGAGGCGGCAGTGCATTGCCAATTAGTAGGGCGATTGAACACTTGCTGGTGACAATCGGGAACCTGTATTTCGCCGGAAAGCCCTGAAGCAGGGCCGCTTCGCGCATGGTTATCGCCCTGTCTTGGTCCGGGTGGAGAAATCGACCCTTCGACGGATTGAAACACCCGCTCGTCATTGTGGGGGCGACTTGGTCCCAAGCCATGCGACCGTAGACGTCCTTGAACCCGTCGCACCGCCTATGACAGGCCAACTGCCCGTCTTCACCCAAGTCGGCTCGGCTTCCACCGTTTCTCGGGATCCGACCTATCAACTCGCGGACTCTGGGAGTCCGGTTCTCGGGCAGGTCATGCACCGGATCCCCACTCACGCCGGGTCTCGTCAGCTTGCCGATGGCCTGTCTCACAGTTCGGCGTCTTTCAAACGGGGGCGCCAGCGGAATCAACACGCCGCGACCGGCGAGGTAGATGAGTCGCCGCCTTCGTTGGGGAACGCCGTAATCCGCCGCGTCCAGAATGGCGTGGTGCCCGACGTAGCCGAGCTCACTCATCCGAGCGCAGAAGGAGGAGAACCGGGAATCGAACGCCAGACCCGGTACGTTTTCCACCATCATCGCCTTCGGCTCCAGAGCCTCGACGAAACGTTGGAACTCGAGGAGCAAGTCATTGCGTGGATCATCGACGCTTACCGCCCCGTTGAGCGTACGCATGGTCGAAAACCCCTGACAAGGCGGACAGCCGGCGAGCAGATCCAGCTCCCCGCGCTCGATTCCGAGAGCGTCCGCAACGGCCAACGGTGAAAGCCGACGGATGTCGTCCAACCACACCCTGACTCTCGGGTGATTCGCCCGAAAGGTCTCAGTCGCAAGATAATCGTTGTCCACCGCGCCCAGCACACGGAAACCGGCATCTCGCAGGCCTTGCGTCGTACCGCCGCAACCGCAGAACAAATCGATGGCCGTCGGCCTGTCCGCCCCTCTAACCATGGCTAGCCCTCGAGCGTCTTCAGGACGGCCCGATCCATGTCTGCGTAAAACACCACATCCAGTCGGTCCACTACGTCCTCCGACAGGGCGGCAAACTGGCTCTTGTTTGACACCGGAACAAGCGCCCGCAGGGCGCCGGCCTCGACGGCGAGCTGCAGGGGTTCGGTGATGGACGCCGGACCTTTAATGTTGCCCTGGATAGTGACATCCCCCAAGACAACGGTCCCCCCTCGCACCTGCCGGTTGCGGACAGCCGAGATCATTGCGGCGAAGAAGGCGACGCCGCACGGGCACTCAATGCGCCCTCCGGACAGGTCGACCGCCTCAGCGTAAATGTCTTTCTGCGCGAGAAGTTCCGAAAGGCCAAGCCGATCCTTCACGCTCTGAAGATAGCTGAAGGCTCGATTCAGCGACTCTTTGAGTGACTTCTCCAGTCCCGCTGGCATGCGAAGTTTCCCGGTCCCCTGGGTGAGAGCCACTTCCAGCCGAAACAACGCGACTTTGCCCTCCGGGTCCACCGAGGCCGTGTAGACCGTGCCCGGGGGCAGGGGGTCCGGGGAGATGACGCCAGCACCGCCCTGTTCCGGGAGCCCGACCGATCGCTCGGTTTCGTCCTCAAGATCGACGTAAGAGAAGCTGGTCTTGAAGAACTCGAAGGACCCTCGTTTCTTGAGCTGCTCTTTGACCCGCCGCCGACCCTCCAGCGCCAACTCGACATACTCGGTCAACTCCTGCCGGGTCCAACCGCCGCCGGGGTGAAGAATCTTGAGCAGGCCGCTGACTGTCTTCTTTGCCGCTGTGGCGTCCCGACCCTCCACGTGCGACCCGAAGCGAAACGCTCTCTCCACCTGGTCGAACAGGTTCTGTTTCCTAAGGACCCGGAAGGCCTCGGCTAAGTAATCGGTAACAAACCCGTAATGCACGGTGAGAATGTCCTTCGAGTTCTTGGGCACCTCCCAGCCGGGGAGATAGAAATGCATGCGGTCGAGGAGTGCCAGGTCGAATTCCTTGGGCAGCGGCTGGAAGAGGTCCGTGCTCGATCCTTTGACCAGCGTCTCAACGGGCTGGTTGAGGTTCCCGATGAACACCAGCGACGCATCGGCGAGGACTTGGGTAACACCCCTGCTGAAGCGTCCGTTCGCCATGTAATCCTTCATGATCTGCATCACGTCCGGATCGGTGATGCGCATGCCGGCGACTTCGTCGAAAGCAACGATGTCCCAGTGTCCGACCAAGCCCACTTGGCGGCGGGCGTTGTTGTAGAACAAGTTGGCGGTGCTCGCCTTACCTCCGGAGACCAGCATGCAGTACGGGGACATCTCGCTGAAAGCATAGGATTTTCCCGTGCCGCGTGGGCCCAGTTCAATGAAGTTGTAGTTCTTCTCTACAAAAGGAACGAAGCGCGAGAGAAGGATCAGCTTCAGCCGATGGTTCATGTTGACGGGCTCGAGGCCGGCGCTACGAAGGAGAAGATCGATCCAGTCTTCGGTGCCGAACTCCTTTCGACCCTCCACATATTCCTCGAGGTCGAATCGCGCCAGCTGGATGGGCTTAAGGTCGACGATGTGGAACGGGCTTCCCGGCTTCGTCTGGTCGTCCACCCTGAATTCGATGTCCACAATGGCCCAGATACCGCCCTCGAGAAGCCGCTCGTATCGTCTGTAGAACTCCTCTTGGATATGGATCTTCGAGTACCCGAAGTGATCCATCGCAGCCCAATACTTGTTCTCTCCCGCGAAGAAACGCACCTCCACCCGATCGATGAACCGGTGCCTTCCGTTCTGTTCGACCATGGATTGGGCCTTGTTGGCCTCATCATGGCGGAAGTAGTTGGCAGCGAGCGTCTCCTTGACCGCCGCTATCCCGATGCGAATCTCTTCATCGTTGTCCGACGCGCAATACTTGCCGAGGAGATACTCGAGAACATACGATGGAACGTTTTCGCCCCCCTTTATCTGGTGGAGCAGGTCTTTCCGTACCACCTTGCCAGCAAACACACCAGTGGCCTTGCGGTCAAGTTCGACTTGATTCATGCGCGCCTCAGTCAAGGATCTTGTTCTTCAGGGTTAATCGAGCCCAAATCACTCGGCTTTCCGGATCGCTGACCCGTATTTCGACTTCTCGCCCGCCATAGTCCGGATCGATCAGTACCGGCACCCCGGTCTCCTCGTCCGGCTCGAGCCTCACACTACCCGTCTTTTCGTCGCGAGCTTCGCAATCGGCCGCCTTGCCCACAACAACGGCCTTTGCGCCGGACCCGTCGTACGCCTCGACTACAACAGTCGCGGCCGGATTACCAAAGGCGCTCATCTGCCCCAGAATGTACTTCACCGTCAGCCCGATGACACGGCTTGTGAACTTATCGGACCGATAGTTAATTTCTATTTGCGGCTTGTCCCCTCCTGCAATCTTCCCTTCGGCTGCTCGGAACACGACCACGGGAACCACGGCCTCCTGGAGACTGATCCCGCCGTGGAAATACCCGTTACCCTCAGAGAATACCTTCAGGCCTATCGGCACACAGATATCGTGGACATCTCCGTGAATCCCGACATGAGCCGCCTTCATCGTCTTTGTCCCCGGTCCCGCGGCCAGACCGGAACCAAGACGGCATCGCCGCTTGCTCTCCAGCCAGTCTCCCGGCGGGCTCTGCACGACGTCGCCGGGGGCCGACTCGGGCAACATCACGTGTCCATGATCGGCGGCCACGACCACATGGTCGAATCCGAGCGCCGTCACTCTTCTCACCGCTGCCGCAATCTCACCGACGATCTCCGTTACGTATCGCCGCGCGCGCCATGCCCCAAGGTTCTCCGCCACAGCGTCAGGGTCCTGGGTCCTCACCACGAGTAGATCTACATCCTTGAGTCGCGCAGAGAGCTTCTTCTGAAGAGACCCCATCAATTCATCGAGCGTGACATCAAGAAAGCGGTCCCCGTACGCCTCCGCGAGCACCTTCATCCGGTCCTCGGAGTTCTTCAGGGGCCGACCCCCCAGAGTGGGCGACAGCCCCTCCCCCGCCCGGACCAATCGGACCGTGCCGTCCGCGCCTGGCATCAACGCAGCCATGCCGGTCGCGGTGACGGTAGGAAGAATCCCGGCCACATATCCCAAGGAAACCTCTCCGGATTGTTTCAAGGCTTCGGCGAGGTCCTGCCCCATTTCGAAACGCAAAGAATCCACCATGAAGAAGGCGGTCTTCTCTCTCCTCTCGAGAAGAGGAGCCACGTGATCGTCGAAGATTCTTGTTTGCCTCGCCACCCCCTCGGGCGGCCATCCTTCGGTCTCGACCATTTGCAGAAAACGGGTTTGGAGCGCCCCGGCCGTCTCTCTATAGAGCCTGCGACAGAGGTCGACCACGGGCGCCAAGACCTCATCTTCCGTGCACGCACCCAGCGCTGCTTCGAAAAGCCTGTACGAACGATCAAGATCAGCCCATCCTCCGCCAGCGTATCCGCGGACGAGATCAGTCAGAGTCCTGCCTTCGGACAGGCTGGCGACAACGCAGGAGGAGGCTTCGACAAAGCCCACGGCCCGCTCGACGGTGGTCCAGGAAGAGGTCCTTTCCGCCTGCCGCCGCCAAATGGATCCGCGACGTTCAGCGCAGATTCCTCGCGCAAACTCGACGTCGCCGGCGCTCAGGGCCTGCACGGCTCGTTCAAGAAGCCGCCGCTCCTCGACGGGAAACGTGTCCCGCCGGCCAGGATCGAAATCCGGCGGCATGACCTGCTCCAGCTGAAGCGTTTTCTCAACCATCTGGGCGAGTTCCAGGTACCCTTCGCTCAGGTGGGCATCGGTCCTCATGCGATCACAGGCAGCATATACGGTGGCGCGGCACCCCTCCTCCGCGCGGGCCACGGCCTCCAGCGCCTCGGGAATCTTGTCGGGTAGATCGAAAACAAACTCGCTGAATAGAACGAACTGGGCGACCCCGACCCTAATAGCCGACCACGGCAACACTAGGCCGGGAAACTTGAACCCGACAGCGGACCCCAGCAGGCGCGACAGTTCTTGCAGGCAGCCCGGTGTCTGGTCGATTTGCAGTCTGGTCCCCGAGTCACACAAGGCCAATGCGATGACATCAGCCGGCGCCTCGGTATGGCACACCTCTCGAATGACCGGCCATGTCGACTCCCGATCGAGGGCGTCCAACAAGGCGAGGGTGGGACGTCCCTCCATGAACAGGTTGGTGATGTCCTCCGCCTTCTGAGGCGTCGCCTGGCGCGCCAGCGACTCAAGCTTCTCGTCCTCGGTGTCTCCGAAGGCAGCCCCAACAACCGCATACATCTCGAAGGGGTCAACCATCTTGTCGGACTCCGTCAGGCCTCTGCAATGGTCCATGTAGATCAGAAGTCGTCGTTCCTTCGCCCCCGGTTCCGCCAGCTCGCTAAGGCTCAAGTAGATTTCATCCGCCGCCCGACGGGCCCGTAAAGCCGAGGGTGTGACCATGATGACTTCGCAGTCGGTCAGCGTGACAGTCTCAACAAATGCCTTAAAGTCGCCCTCGGCGTCATACCAGACGACGACGCGCCTGTCGTCAAGCAGTCGATTGAGTCGAGTTTCGAGATATTCAGTGAAGAGCGGCATGTTCTGACCTATTCCTCGCCCTCGTCGGTGTCCTGAGACGGAACCGGGGTGAGTTCCTCATCGACTCGTTGCTCAATGATGCGCTTCTTTAGCTCCCGGCTGAGGGCTTTGCACCTCTGGGCAAAGAAGCGAGAGTAGTCATTCTCCAGTACACCCATGCCATCAAGATCGATCAAATGGCTCTTCATCGTAGAATCCATCTGATCATTCCTGCTTAGGAACGCCCTCATGTAGGTCCCTGGCGCCTGAGCCTTTATTGCCTGCTTATTTAGGAAGTCGTCGACGATGGTGATATTCGCGATGTGATTGATCCGTGAGTCCGGCACCTCTTGCTTGGCGAGATATGCGCGGGGGAAGAAGTGGTGGTAGTTCTTGCTGTTGACCTGCTTCAGCCAGTCATTGCTGATCCGAACATCTGAGTGGTCGTCGAAGGACTTCGGCTGCTGAAACGCCAGCAAGCAGAGCAGGGCTTTGACGTAAGCGCGCCCGATGGAGAACCAGCCGTTCTTCTCGATGAAACCCGGAGAAGTATCGACCGCCCAGTCATAAGCAGGCAGTTTGCCGTCCAGAATAAGGTCGATCCTACGAATGTCCGCTGCCAACCTGCTCTCCACGCTTTGCGAATAGCGGCCGCCCATCGCCGCGCGCCAGAAGAAATCCTGGAGGTAACGCCGCGCGTCTCCGGTCGGCTTCCGCCCCTTTGTCATGTAGAAGTAGTAAGCGAAGGGGACGACGAGACTGGGGTACGGAAGAAGCCTCGAGACCGGGATGCGGTAGGCGTTTCGGAAGTAGTCGACCACGTGCTTGATGCTATCCGCCGTCAGAGTCCAGATGTCAATTACGCTGTCCTTCGGCAATTGGAGAATGTCCTTCTTCTGGCATTCCTTCCGAAGCAGGATCGATATCGTCTGCAATACCACCGAGTCCGGCAAGGTTCCGTAGTCGGCGCTTTCGAGTTGGCTGGTGAGCTGGCCACACTTCTCAGCCAAATCGAAATCGCGACGAGCGTCGAACGTCTTGGCGACCATGATCTCGAAAACCGACAGCGGCTTTCCGGACACATTCAAACGGGTGAAGATCTCTGTGGCCACCTCGATAGGCGCGTCTTTGATCAAGACCGTCGAGAACTGACACGCGTTGACGCGGTTCTTATACTCCTGCATTCGCCCATGGAACTCCTCCGGATAGGAAAGGTAGAGCCCAATGGTGCCATAGAGCAAGTCGTTCAGCCGGATACGGCGATGGTGGTCAGTGTCGGCCCTCTCCGTTATGACAATAGGTTCGTCTTCCTCGGCCTCAAGATCGACGAAGAAGTCGGCATAATCATCTTCATGATCCTCCCGCTTGATCTTGGCGCCCTTTACGCTGGCGAAGAGGGAGGTGAGTCGCTGCTGCCCATCGAGCACATACTGTATAAAATCGCCCTCCGGAGGCGTCGGCAGATCGATCTGGCCGAGATTCCTGAGGGCCCTCAGTTCTTCCTTCGTCTTCCAAAGTATGAAGGTGCCGATCGGATAGCCCTTCACCACGCTATCCAACAGCTGCGCCGACTTTTCCATGCTCCACACGAAATCCCGCTGAAATTGCGGAATCTTAATCGACCCGTTCTCAATGTCGGCCATCAGCGAGGAGAAACTCCTCGATTGCGGTTCTGGCAGGTTCATGACCTTCTCCGGCTAGAAGATCTCGACGTCTGCCTCGGACTATTCACTCGCACAGCTCCTCCAACCCATGTGCGATCGCAATAGAGCGGTCGGTCCGGCTTGCCTTGCAGACACGCTCGGGCCACACGACATAGGCCAGGTGGGCCCAGTCGTAGTCCCCCTTCTCCAGCTTCTTCCAGCACTCTTCCGTCTCCTTCGCCCACGAGCGCAGACGGAAGAGCTTGTGGAACGGGGCGGCGTTGATGATCACTCCGTCGTTGAGGTCCGGCCTAAAGGGCAGCGCCGCGACCCGCAACAGCTCCTCACGCAACTCCCGCAACTCGCCCAGAAACGCGCGGGTCTCCTGCACCTTGTCGTTCAACTTGGTAGCCTCGCGCCCGGACGTCGTCGTCAGCTCCTCCTCCAGACAGGCCATCCCCCGCTCCGTCTCGGCGATCTTGGGTTCAAGATACTTGTTGACCGCTATGTAGAGGGTCTGATCGTTCAAGCGGTGATAGTAGAGCCAGATGGTGTACGACCCCGAGGTGGTGGAAAGAGGCCAGTAGATCGGGGCTTTGCGTCGGCTCTTGGAATAGCGCTTCAGGTGGTCTTGGAAGAATCCGGCGGGCTTCCGGAAATACTCGCGCAGGTCGGGGACATTGAGGATATAGCAAGCCTCTTGGTCGATCTCGGTGGCCTTGTCCTTCCAGAGGACGTCGAAGACCTCGCGGGTCCGGCGGACGATGTCGTCCTGATGCGGCTGGGCGTCATTCAGGCCGGCGTCATCAACGAGGAAACCGTCCCAGGAGATACGGAGAGGGTAGTCCGGCGGTATGCAGCCGAAAGTCAGGGGCAAACCATCACGCCCCTGCAGCATGCCAGGAGGACAAGAAGGCATTGCATTCAACAGCGCGCCAGCATCAGCTGATGGCGGCAGTGAGACAAGAGCACAGTTGAGATCCCACCTGCCCACACAGCACCCAACAACGTAGGAGATGATGGAGCTCACATCGTCTCTGAAGTCGTATCTGGCTTCCTTGGTCTTCTGCATTCTAAGAGCTCGAATGATTCTGGGGTCCGCTTTGATGGAGGGAGACATGGTCATTAGCGTATCGACAGATGGAAGACTCTCCTCATTTGGGGGCAAGCTAGTCCTCACATACGTCAGAGTGTTGTAGCTCAGTTCAGCGTCAAGCACGTCTTCAAAATCATCACCAAAGCCGAACGCCAAGGCAACCACTTCGTCAATCCGCTGAGCGTGAGCAACAAGCTCATTAGCCAACAATTCCCACTTCTCATGTTCGCTAGCGAGAAAGGCGGACAGAGAGCAGACTACCTGAGCTGCCAGGGGCCAGCCAAATAGATGGGATGTCTCGTTGTGCGAATCCCAGGCCATACGAATTGATACGCAATTCTTTGCAAGCTCAGCGAGCTCCTCACGCGCTGACGCCGGGAGAGGAGGGAATGGCACCGGCCGCAGGTAACCAACCTGCCAATGCCTGCTGCTAGTCAGAAGCCGAACCAGGTACTCAAAAGTCCGAGTGTTGACGAATGCCAAGTGAAGCCATATGTCTTCGGGTGTGTCCTGCAGCACGGTAGGCGCAGTGTTGTCGAAGATACAGCCAGCAGGCATGATGCGGGCGTTCATCCCCAGAATCGTTACCAGGGGATAGTTGACCCCCGGGCTCAGGTAGTTTTCAGGATCTCGCAAGCGAACCGCTTGCCCATAGGACTCCTGAATGTGTTTTCCGTCGCCGCGCCAGTCAACCAACAGGTGCGGGTCGTCGTAGTACTTTGAGTAGTCACCGCCCTTGCAGTAATCAACCCATCTGCCCTCGCGCAGCTCCTCTGGAACCTCCCACCGGAGTCTCAGAAAACGATCGTTGTTGGCTGAAACTAGCCCCAAGGTCGGCCTTGCCCCCGACTCTCCGAAGGATGGCAATGCGCTAAAGGCTCTTCGCAAGAGACGTCCCGACCAGTAACAGAAGGGCGCTCCTGGAATCTCGAGGAATACACTCTGGGTCACGCTGAATACGTTCTCTCCGGATTTGGCACGAATCATCTTCCTCAAAGCCTCTTGCTTATCCGGGTCTTTCAGCAGTCGGAAGATCGTGGACCGCTGGCGCGGTGGGCCAGAGGCGCAGATCACCGAGGCAGCTGTTTCGACTACGGCACCATCAAGCACTCCTCGACCTAAGTCGGCCAGGCAGCAGACCTGGCGCTCGAATAGCACCATCCGCCTGAAAGCGGAGAACGTGGAAAATGTGAGAAACGCGCGAGAGGTCAGACTTCCGCAGGTACCGCCCTCCGCGCAGACACCTAGTGCCCGTTGAAAGAAACAACAGTAGATTTCATGGGGGGCATAAGGATAGGCGCGATCCATGTAGTCACGGGCCGACACCCCCTGCTCCCCGAACGGCGGGTTCATCAGCACCAC
This sequence comes from uncultured Actinomycetes bacterium, assembly GCA_963775295.1. Lineage (GTDB taxonomy): Bacteria > Actinomycetota > Thermoleophilia > RBG-16-64-13 > RBG-16-64-13 > JAMDEO01. The sequence goes on along the minus strand of CAVZIK010000006.1, from coordinate 2,109,337 downwards.
GTCATAACGTCTGCGGCAGAGGTCGACGAAGGCGAAGCCCCGGGCTGCGTCCTCGGCGAACAGCCTGCGGCGGACGGCTCCATCGCTCTCCGCCCCTTCGGCGTAGTCTCTGAGTGAGTCCAGGATGCGCTCCTCGGTCTCCTCCCAGAACCGCTCGTCGGTCACCCCGGTCACGTCGAACCGTAGTTCTTCTTGCTTGGGTCGAGAATCGCTGAAGCCGGGGAATAGTAGCTGTTCCGCCCGCGGACTTTCCGCCCACTGTTTCCGGGCCGCTTCGACGGCGTCCTTGATCTCCTCTTCGATCTTGAGGAGGGAGCCCGCCTCACCGGCGAGCTTCATCTTCTCGAACACCTCATCCACGATCTGCCCCAAGACCCGCGGTCGAAGAGCGGCCGTGAACTCTCGACGCATGTCATCCTCGCCGGGCATCGGTTCCGCGGTGACGATGCTCGACCGTAGGATGCGCGGCCTTTCGTCGGCTTTGAGACCGAGGGTCTTCCAAGTCTTCTGCGCGCGCAGCCAAAGAGCGAGTGCGGCAATCTGCACCGCTCGCGGGTCGATGTCGATGCCGTGCAGGTTGTGCTCGACGATCAGTCTCGGAGTCTCCCGGCGCAGAAGATCGAGACTCCCGAAATCCTCCCTCAGGGCCCGGCCGGTGATCTCCGACTTCGGGCTTTCGGGATCGCCCCAGGCTTCTTCATAGATCTGTTCCAGCAGATCGAACGCATAGAGCAGGAAGTGGCCCGAACCGCAGGCCGGGTCGAGAACGCGGAGGTCGCGCGGGTCCTTCTTGCCCCGATGTTCGACACATGCCGGCCGCTTGAGAAGTTCTTCCTGGGATAGGTCTGCTTCGTCCTCCGGGACGATAGGAGGCTTGTCCCCCGGCGCGAGGAAGACCTCATTCGGCCGGCGCACGAGATAGTGACACTCCTCGGTGAGCTCCGTATCGCCCTTGCGCATCTCAAACCAGATGCGCCCCAGGGTATTGTCGGTGAGGAACTCCACCACGTAGCGCGGGGTGAAGAACTGATTGCGCACGGCGAGCTCCCGGCTGTTGCGAGGAGCCTGGGAGGCATCTCGCATAGCCTTGCGCTCTTCAGCCGGGTTGAAATACTGATAGACCCAGCCGATAGTCTCATCTTCGGTCCAGAGATGGGCGAGCTCGGGCCTGTTAAGCTCGGCGAGGACGTCTTCCAGACAACGATCGGACGGAAACACCGCCGACTGAGGAGTCAAGCGGTCGAACAGGACGCCCAGGTCGAGGGCGAGCTCGTCGAAGAGGCATTCCAGGAAAACTCGGTAGGAATCGTGGCGATCGCCGAGCGCTCCGCCCGAGATGCGCTCGAACATCTGAAAACCGGCCGACATGGTCCCATTGCGGACGCACTCGATGACCAGCCCCCGCTCTTCGCAAAGACGCAAGGCCGCCAACCGGTTGAGGACGGTGAAGGCTGTCTCCAGCACCAGGCGCTCGTAAGCGGCCTTTCGACGGTCCGCTTCCTTGCCCACCGCACCGGCTTGGTAGTGGTCGAGAAGATCGCGCAGCCGGCGGGCCGCAGCGTGCTGGTCGGATGAGAGGTATGTCAGCTCCTCAAGCTGCAGGACGGTGCCGTCCGGGTGAAGCCCAAAAATCCCCTTCAGTTGGTCGGTGACGTCCTCGGTAAGCCGTCGGCGGCAGGCCGTTACCGTCCGTGCGAGCAGATTGCGGGTGTCCTTGTCGAAGCTCACGCTTTGTCTACGATGTGGACGCGCTTGTTCTTGGCGATGATCTCGGCCAGTCGGTCGCGGACCGACTGGAGCCACGTATCAAGCTCATCCACCGAGTTAAGGACTACGGGACGGACCAGCTCGCTCACGACCACTCGCTCTTCCTCAACCGGCGGCCCCGGTTGCCCAGGCGTCGGCGCCGGCGGCGGAGGCAGCCGTGTGAAAACCTCTCGCTTTAGGTCCATCAGGAGTCCCTGCAGGCCATTCTGACGGACCGTGAGCGTGAGCAGAAGATCGACAGTATCGTCATCCTCCGCCACCGGAGGAAGCTCTTGGGGCATGTCGAGCTTGGCGGCCAGCTCCGCTCGATCCTCATCCGTTAGCCTGACCCAGTCCGCCCCGGACTCAAGCTGGTCCAAACTCGCCCTGAGTTGTCCTCTGTACTCTTCCCAGGTCACCTGATATCGAGTATCGGCCTGGTTCAGCGCGTCACGGACTATCGAGCGCAAGTCGGGCAGTTGCTCATGGAAGCGCTCAGAAGAGAGAATCTCCTGTAGTTGTGTCTTATCCTCTTGCCCCATGATCCGTCCGACGGAGCCCGGGAACAGGCGCTCCAAATCGGCCAATGAGCCAAGAAGCGACCGGGTCCTCCGGACTTCCGCTTCTGCCCCCTCAGCGAGCGTATCGACAACGGCGGTTGCCCAGCGAAACTCCAGCGGAAGGGAACAATCCGCGGCCCCCAAAATCGCGGCTGCAGAGCCAGCATCCCCTTTGATAAGGTTCGAAGCGTCAGAGAGGACCCGCCTGGCTCGATCCTCGCCCGCGAGACCCAATAGGCGGAGTCGGTCCGGCAGCGTTCCCAGTTTTTCCGTCAGGTCGGGAACGTGGCGCCTCACCGCTCGGCTGATGTTGTCTTCAAGAGGTAGTACATCTTCACCGAAGAGATCCTCAAGCCTGCGAGCGGCCCGGTCCAGAGCTTCCGGCGGGACCACGGCTTCTCTGAGCGATAGCCCGATATGATTGAATGAGACACTGCTCTTCACAGCCTCAACGCCCTGCGGACCGGCGGTCCTGACCGGCCCTTCCACCCCGGGGACCTGGAATTCGATATCGCCCGCTCTCAACAGCGCCGCAAAGAGGTACCTCACACAGTCCTTCGTCCACCCGTAGGGGGGCCCGGAAAACACGTCTTGGAGATGAGAACCCTGCACTCGCCCGGATCCCGACTCTTCGACCTTATCCTTGAACACCCGCATAACCTCTGCGAGTACAGCGGTCGACTTGTCGACTCGAGGCGAGCCCCCGGTCTTCACGACCAGACCCAGAGGGTCCAGTTCCTTCGTGATTCGATCAAGGCGATCGACCCCGAGGAACTTTGCAGCCGCGTCCGTACTTGGGTGGACTGCGGCGAGACGAAAGTGCGGGAAGACTTCCTTTGCCGCGTCTCCAAGGATCCTGCGCACCGCTATGTCCAGACTCGACCCGGCCTCCCGGACCGGGGTGGGTTTGCCGCGAAACACGAAGACACCATCAAGTAGAGCTTTCTCCAACGCAACAGCGACATCCTCGCGGCTTCGCTCCGTCGCCCGCCGCTCAGCCCTCAAGTACTGGGCAACGTCATGATCGGCCGTTCTCTCGTCGACATCGCCCAGTATCTTCTCCGACCGGACTATCTCGACGAGGAGATCATCAATCTTCGATTCTTCCCTTGTCAGAAGCACGACGGTGTTCTTCAGCTCCACCATGCTGTTGGTTGACACCAGAAGCTCCGCGCGCTTCGCATCGTGCAAGGTCGGGTCGACGAACTCGAGACGCAGCTCTACGGCTTCCGTTCCCCCGGTCACAACGGCCTTTCCAAGCTTGACCGAAGCCTTAACTTCCTTGAGATTCTCAAGTCTCGCGGAAGGCTGCATCTCGAAGAGCGGGTGCTCGGGGATGCCTCGCTTAAGGACGTCGAGTCTGGCGCGCACGCATTCACCCGAGGTGGGAATGTATGACGACCGCTTGTCCCGAATCGGCTTCACAGCGTCACTGAGGAACACGTACCCGCCTGCTACCGGATCCTCGATGACGCCGCACTCGCTGTCTTCGACCAGTTTGCGCAGGGCCTCACGAACTTGATCTAGAAGGGTCGGGGAGCCAAGCTCTCCGTAGAGGAGCGCGGCGATGTTCTCGGCAGTTCGTGGGAAACCCTCTACCGGTTGGAGAGCGGCCACAGCCTTAGCCACCCTCAGCTCGACAGAACCAGGTCCAAAGACCTTCTCGACCTTGTCCACTCCGTCCTTGACGTGGGGCAACACCTTGCCGATATCGGCCAGCAGAGTGTCGTAGAAGTCATCCACACATGCAAGCGATCCGATCTTGCGGTCAGCCAGTTTGGTTGCGCCCGGCCGCAAGACGTTGCTCTTGTCAACCAGCACGTCCTGAATGACCCTAATCGCCGACCGGAGACCGATGCCGCCGGTCGAGCGGGCAAGAGTGCGAATCAGTTCCAGCAGCAGATCGAAGTGCTGCGGTAGGAAGGGGTAGAGACGGACAAAGGTCTCCGGGTCCGGATCACCCTTGAACAGGGCCGTCCCTACCAGTCGGGTATGGGTCAGAGTCGACTGGCCGCTCTGCTTGAAGAGGTCGGCGAGCGCCTCCCGACCTTCATCTGATTTGTCCAGCAGCCGGCGATACGTGATCTCTCGAATGTCACTGGCATCCAGCGATATGGATATGGGGAAACGATCACGTAGCTTGTTCAGCTCCTGTGAGTTGTGAGCTGCCTTCTCGACGATCTCGCTCAGAGTCTGCTGACCGGTGGCTACGATCCAAACCTTCCCCCGGCCCAGCTCTTTGAGGTTTCGAGCCAGGCCGTCAAGATTGAGTATTAGCTCACCTCGCGGAGCGACGTACTGACCCGCCTCGTCGATGAGAAAGACAATGTTGTCGCGCCCGGTCTTCCGCCTGCAGAGCTCGATCATCTCCCGCGCCAGATCTCGCGCGTCCCGGGCTTCGTCAAAACGAAGTTCTCGGAACGCCTGGGCAGTGGGGAAGTCCTCTGGAATCACCTCGGGAACGATCTCGGCCGCGCGAGCGACAGCGAGTAGCGGGTCGTTGTGGATATCCTCCCACTCTCCGCCGTAGCGCTGCCGGTACTTCTCCTTGAAGGTCTCGTAACGCCCCAGAGCGTCGAGCTTGAACTCGAGCCGAGCGGTCTTTCTCTCCTTCGAATACCCAGCCCATTGCAGAACCTTCCAATAGAGCACCTTTGAGACCGGTACGGCGGCGCTCTCGGCAAGCTGCTCTGAACCCAGATCGAGAAGAACCACGGCAGCAGGGTGCTGCTTGGCGGCTGTCCGCAGGGCAGCCGGAATCTCCTGCTTCACGAACCGGTCGCAGAGAAGATCAAGGAAGGGTTTGCCATTGACGGTGCGCGTTGCGTCCAACGACGCTGCCAGGTACTTGGTGAACGAGCTCTTGCCGCTACCGTAGAAGCCGGAAACCCAAATCCCTGCGGCGGTCACCTCGCCTCCGCGGACGCCCTGATCGTAGACATCGAGGAACTTCCGAAAACAGGTCTCGATGTTGTCAGTGACTTCGTACTCGGACACCTCTCGAGCTAGTCGGTCGTCGTCCTGCGCGTAGTAGTCGATGACCTTCTCGATCTCCCGGTCAATGGGTCGCCGGGAAGAAAAGACCTGACGCACGGTCTCAGTCATCAAAGACCTCCAAGGAGGGTCGACCGATAGTTTCCGTCAACGGTGTAGAAGCCGAGAAACTCCAGCCCATACTGACCGGAGCGTCGCCCCGGATAGAAGATCACCGTCGGCTTCTTGACCCTGTCATGAAGCTGACTTTCAATCGCGCGTGTCCGGAAATACGGATGCATCAGCTCGACCTCGGTCAGCAGGACCACTGCATTGCCGGGTGCGGAAACAATAGCGTCAGCCACTTGTTCTGTCAGCGCATTGCCCTGGCGCAGAACGTCCCTCACCGCCTCGCTGAGCTGCTCCCGATCGGCGCCGGGCTCAACCTCGAGCCAGGCATCCCACCTTCCCGAGGCGTCTATTACGTCCCACATGAGTTGGGACAGAGAGACTCGGTGTGCCTCATGACCGGCAGCACGAAGCCTTGCGGAAAGGCGGGCAAGTCCCCTCTTGACCGCCAGCGCCTGGTCCGGTGGGTACACGAAATAGAAGATCGGGTCGCTCTTCGCCGGGTTCAGCGTGCCTGGTTTGTCAATCTTCTCAACCAGCTCACCAAAAGCCCTATCGAGGGAGAACATCAACCAACTCCTCTATCGACTGTACCTTCCAGGTGTATCGCACTACGGAGCCCGCCTGCTGGACGATGAGCCCGCTGCGCTCGCCGATCGCGTCCAGCCGTTGGAGTACGTCGGGGCCCTTCATGCCGAAGAGGCCCCAATCCGGATGCTCGGCCAGAGAACCGTCAGTCACCCCGGACTCATGTAACTCTCTGGCGAGCAAAGCGACGGCTTCGTCGGACATTCGATAATCGACCAATTCACGCCGGCCGCGAATCGTTTCCCTAATCAGCCCAACGTCGCGAAGCAGACCCAGAACGGAGCGCGCTATGCGCACTGTTACACTCTCGGACCACTCGTTGTCCAAACGGCCGTCATACCGGGCCTCGGCCAGGAAGGAGAGCACGAGGTCCGTGTCCATCACTGTTCTCCCTCTTCTCACCGCCGGCCAGTGCTCGCGAACGGTGAAGTCGTACACCAACGGGTCCTGCCGCGCTGTGAACACGAAGAACAGTTCGGTGAACACCCGTCCAGAGAGGTTCACCGAAAGCACCTTCTGTAGGAGGCGGGCAGGCTGGTCGGTCGGCCTCAGGAACCGAGGAGCGAACACCCTTCGGACGACATCCTGCGTCCGGTAGGCGGTGGCATTACCAAGCAGTCCCTGCGACTGCACCCGTTCTGCGAACGCATCCAATGATTCGTGTGGATTCCAGACAGCCAGCAAACGCCGGGTCTCATCGATCATCCCGGCGCCCTTGCTTATCGCAGTGGTGTATTTGCGGTCCTGATTCCGCTCTCTATTCAAGAAACTTCACTTTGTTATTCGAGTTGTCTGGACAAGAAGTAGGGAAAGGCCTGTCTCCCGGCACTGAAGGCAACGCGGTACATGGAGGCCATCTCCGACAGACCAACAGCATCTATGTGGTCTGGATCGATGCTGAGCTTTGTCGGCCCCACCGGGTCCACCGACGATACTTTGGAAGCGCACAGACTAGAGAGCAGCCCCAGGAGCAACTCCGGCTGCCTCAAAGAGGCACGAAAGTCGGCTACGAACTCCGCATCGTCGGAAGACGCGAGATGGTACAGCTCGACCTCAAGAGCATCGGGCAGACGAAAGAGATGAAAGACGCCCGACCGCCCTGTGGCCTTGTCGTGCGCGTCACAGGCGGCCCTCCCCGCAGCATGTACTGCCGCGTTGTAGGTTGAGCGCGGATAGAGGCGTCCTAGAAAACTGAAGCCCGTTTCGCTCAGGAAATCCGTCTTCCACCAGGGAGGAACGACCGTCTCCCCGAGAGCGGCCACGATAGCTCTGAGGCGCAGTGCAGCCTGAGCGGTAGCGGGCAGCGTCGCGGTGGAGTCCCTCATTACAGCACCCCCAGCTCACCGGAGCCACGGGGTCCCCAGCGACAACAACCGCTCTCGCGGCGACTGTTCACCAGCGAACCCGTGTCCTCTAAATCTATCCAGGGCAGCGACCCTCGCCGGCGGGCAACACGCTACCCAGACTTGTAACTCCCCCGCGACCATACTACAAGTTTGGTCGGACAGGAAGGCGCGCAGCCGCATGACCGAGTCCCCGACCGGCACCGCCATCCCAGGCCCACTTCGCAAGGCGGTCATGGGCACCCGGTGGCTCGGAAAATGCCAACGGTCCGCTTCGAAACCAAGAAACGAACTGGGGCCCGGCGGAGGGAACGCCTTGCTCTCGACTTGCTATAGCGGTCGCAAAGAGCGTTCATGTGCTGCTGCAAGGCGATACAGCAAGCGCATGCAAAGGTCGCAAGACAGCATCCTGCGCTCGCGACCGAGCAAGAAATGAGGGTCCGGAACCCTAGTGAAGGTCAAGCTAACAAAGCGGTTCGTGGACGATCTCGCTGACCCAGAAAGGGAGCTTTTTCTCTGGGACGAATCCTTGCCTGGCTTCGGGCTGCGAGTCGCGCCGAGCGGCGCCAAAGCCTACCAGCTCCAGTACAGAGACAATGAAGGGCGGTCGCACCGAATCACCCTCGGCCGGCACTCTGTCATCGGGCTCGATGGGGCACGACGGGTTGCAAGGGAGAAAATGGCCGCTGTACTTCTGGGGGAGGTTCCCGCACAGAAGAAGCCAGCCATTCGGACGGAGCCTACTTTCGCGGAGCTTGCCGACAGATATCTGCGCGAGCACGCAGAGGTGTACAAGAAAAGCCGGTCCGCACACGAAGACGGTCGTCTTCTTGCAAAGGTAATTCTGCCGATACTGGGTTCGGAGCCGGTCTCCAGTATCACCCGGGCAGACTTAGCTTCCCTTCACTACTCTCTTGTCAGCACTCCAGTTCAGGCAAACAGGGTCCTTGCACTTCTCTCCAAGATATTTAACCTGGCCGAAGTGTGGGAACTGCGGAGAGATGGCACTAACCCCTGCCGTCACTTAAGGAAATATCCGGAGAGGGGACGACAGCGGTACCTCTCAACGCGCGAACTCATTCGGCTTGGGGACGTCTTGAGCGCGGCTGAGACCAGCGGCACTGAATCTCCGGAGGCCATCCTCGCCATTCGACTGATTCTGCTGACCGGTGCACGCCACGGTGAAGTGCTCACCCTGCGCTGGGAGAACGTGAACATTGAGCACGGTACTCTTGTGCTGCCGGATTCAAAAACCGGCCGCAGGGAGATCGTGCTAGCGGCCCCTGCCGTCCAATTGCTCAAAGGCGCCTCGCGGAAATCAGCGAGCCCTTGGCTGGTGCCTGGGAGGAATCCCGCGAAGCACCTCTCTAGCCTGGGCGGCCCGTGGGAACGCTTGCGCGTCTCCGCGGGCATACCCGATGTGCATATTCACGATCTCCGCCACACTTTCGCCAGCACCGCGGTTGGCCTCGGTCTGGGGCTGCCGATATTGGGTGGCCTCCTCGGCCATACGCAGATGGCAACCACTCAGCGCTACGCACATCTCGACTTGGATCCGCGTCGAGAAGCAGCGGAAGCGATTGCGGGCCAGCTCGATCTGCTTCTCCGAAGTGGCCAGGGCTCTGGGCGGCCTGCCGTGGGGACTTAGCCCCCGGCCCGCGACTTCCGCGCCGCCTCTCTCGTGCCGTGTCCGTGGCCAGTTACACCCACGCCGGGCGCAAAAACGCCATCCGTTCTCAGGCCGAGAGGCGCGAAATGCGCGTAAGCGGCGTGTAAGCGCACGTAAGCACGGGCGGCAAACGGGCGCGCAATTGGCCTGAGGCCGAAGTGTTGAGCATCGCGTCAAGATGCCCGCTTTGCAGCGCTTATTCCCCAGCCGCATCAAAGCCGGTGTGGGGACTTGAACCCCAAACCTGCTGATTACAAATCAGCTGCTCTACCATTGAGCTACACCGGCCTGAGAAGCGAACCCCCCTGTCAGCGACCGCGACCGCGGTGCGGGGGCGAAGCCTCAAGATTGTAGCGCGACGGCGCCAAGGACGTGGGCAATCAAGCCTCTAATCACGACGCAAACCTACGATCGGAGGCGCCTCGCCAAGTCCAACTCGCGACATACCCGACGTTCATAGTCGGGTGAGACCATCGTGACTCCCGCCCCTCAGCGGGTGACGACCGCTCTTAGAGCAGAACCCTCCGGCTCTCCAGATGCAGTGTCACCTTGCGCTTGATCCGTTGCAGCGCGTTATCGACCGTCTTGGTGTCGTGGCCGATCTCGGCGGCGATGTCCTCGTACGAGTTGCCCTCCATGTAGTACTTGAGCACTCGCGATTCCAGCGGGCTGAGCAGCCGGATCAGGCAATCGGTGAGGCTGACGCATTCTTCCGAGCTGATGACCTGTTGCACCGGGTCGGACGCCCTACCCGACGGGATCACGTCCGCCAGAGTCCGGGTATCGAAATCGGCGCTCGATGGAGAATGGCTGAAGCTTACATACGTGTTGAGCGGGACGTGCTTCTGGCGGGACGCCGTCTTGATGGCGGTGATGATCTGCCGGGTCACGCACAGTTCGGCAAAACTACGAAAACTGGTGCTGCGACCGTACTCGTAGTCCCGAATAGCCTTGTACAGGCCGATGTAGCCTTCCTGGATGAGGTCGTCGCCATCCCCGCCCGCCAGGAAGTACGAATTTGACTTGAGTCGTACGAAGTAGTGATACCGGGTGAGAAGGCGCGCAGTCGCCTCCTTGTCGCCGTTCTTGGCCATGGCAACCAGTTCTTCGTCCGACCACTCGCTGAGAGCCCTGCCTGCGAACGCCACGTCCTTCATTTGCCATCCCCTCCAACCTCGTGTTGAGGGCCCGAGCCTCACGACCCCTCACTTGGATCGGTGCGGCTCCGTTGGCTTCTCAGGCGGCGATTCCAGTCCCTCGCGGAGAGCCTTCAGCTTGTCCAACGTGCCGGAAGCGATCCTTTCCTCGACCCGATTTCCCATTGTAATGCAATTCGCGAGATTTGCAATCTTTTTTGTGTGCTCTTGCAAATCGGTGACGAATTGCCGGGAAGAACGCCTCACCACGTTAGGACGAAATATGACCTTCTGAAGTCCGTAGTCCGAGGACACGACCACCACACTTTCGCCCGCTTGAAGGGCATAAACTTCCCGCTCGATGATGGCGTCGGCGGACAGAAAGAATGACCCGAAATAGACCTCCACGTTGGCTGTTGCACTCTCCGACTTTTGCAATGCGGGGCTCCGAGAATCGAAAACGACGATGGCCCTGTCCGAGGTCCCACCCATGAAGCTGGCGATCCGATCGATTAGTCGGTGGCGTTCGTCCTCCAGATGCGGGATCAGGTCAGTCCCGACACGCTCCTCCGGGACACTGGCGGGAACGCGGTGCCCCAGCACTTCGTGCATCAAGTTGTACCCGTCGATGAGGTAGACAATCACTGTCTCGGCTCCACAACGTGTCGATCCTTCTGGGAGCGCTGCCGAACGGCCTCGTAGAGTAGGATGCCTGCGGAGACGCTCACATTGAGAGACTCTACCCCGCCCTCGAGCGGAATGCCCACCATCACGTCACACGTGGACTCCACCCGCCGACCGAGGCCTTCGCCCTCAGAACCCATCACGAAGCAGGTGGGGTAGGAATAGTCCTGGGCTGTGTAGTCGGAGCCCGCGAATCCAGACGCGCCGTAGGTCCAGAAGCCGGCAGCCTTGGCCATGGCGAGAAAGTCGGCCAGGTTGCGCACTCGAGCCACGTCGGCCCGTTCAGTCATACCCGCCGACGCCTTAACCACAGCCCCGGTGATCTCCGCAGCCCGGTGGCGGGAAATTACGACTCCCGCACCTACCGCCGCAGCAGTGCGGATTATGGCGCCCAGATTATGCGGGTCCTGCACCTGGTCCAAGGCGATGAGAAGCGAGTGACTGCCAAGCATCTGCTCGGGATCGATGTAAGGATAGGGTTCGACTTCGGCCGCGATGCCCTGGTGATCGCCCGTCCCGATCATTGCCGTCAATTCGGGCGCCGCGAGCCGGCGCACGCGCGGCCGCGGCCCCGACACCTCAGCGGTCCAGTCGGCCACGGTCTGCTCCAGTTGGTCCCCCACCGGCCCTGAGACCAGCAGAAGCCCCTTCACCTTACGGCGGCCGCAAAGAGCCTCCCGCACCGGATTGCGTCCATAGACGAAATCGCCGATTTCCGCCCGCTCATCCTCTGGGCGGTCAGCCTCGACGCCCCGCGATGGCGGACGGCCGGAGGCTCCCCGGCCGGACTGCCTATCTGAGGGCGATGATCTTGAATCCGTCCGGGGCATCCCGGACCTCGTATCCCCGCTCGTTAACGGCGGCGCGAAGGGCGTCGGCACGGGCGAAGTCTTTGGCTGCCCGGGCCTCCAGGCGTTCCTCGGCCATAGCGATGACGTCGGCAGGGATGGATTCCTCCTCGGCTGCAAGTGAATCCAGGCCCAGCACTTGGGTCATGGCGGTCAGACGAGCGCTCACCTTTGCCGCTCCACCCGCCGAAAGCACGCCCTCGGCGATGGCGATATTGATCTCCCGCGTGACGGTGAACACCTCCGCCAAGGCGGCGGCGGTGTTGAGATCGTCGGCCATGGCCTCGTCGAAAGCCGCGCGGCGTTGGCTTATCTCGGTGAGCAACTTGGTGTCGGCGGCCCCGCAGCCCGACGCGACATCAGGGCCGGCGGCCAGACCGGTCAGCGCCCGGAAGACGTTGCGCAAACGGTCCACCTGCTGCTCGGTCTCATCGAGAAGCTCCGAGCTGAACTCCAACGGGCTGCGGTAATGGCTGCCCAGGAAGGCGATGATAAGCGCCTGGGGCCGGTGGACCTCCAGGACATGCCTCAACGTGAGGATGTTCCCGATGCTTTTCGACATCTTCTCGCTCTTGAGGTTCAACATGCCGTTGTGCATCCAGAAGCGGGCGTACGGCAGGCTCAGAGCCCCTTCGGCCTGGGCGATCTCGTTCTCGTGGTGCGGAAAGATCAAATCGCGTCCGCCCCCGTGGATATCGAACCCGCTGCCCAGGTACTTCAAGCTCATGGCCGAGCACTCGATATGCCAGCCCGGCCGTCCCGGCCCCCACGGGCTTTCCCAAGCGGGCTCGCCGGCTTTGGCCCCCTTCCAAAGAGCGAAATCAAGCGGATCGGCTTTGTCCTCGCCGACGTCAATGCGGGCGCCGTGCCTCATCTCGGCCACCTGCTGCTTGGAGAGTTTCCCATACTCGGGATAGCTGTCGACGTCGAAGTAGACATCGAGACCGGACTGATACGCGTACCCGTTCTTCATCAGTCCAGCGATGAGATCGATGATCTCCTGGATGTGCTCGGTGGCCAGCGGCTCCACATCCGGTCGCCCTAACCCAAGTTTGTTCGTGTCGTCCCGATAGGCTTGGGCAAACTCTTCGGCAACCTCTTTGGCGGTACGGCCTTCCTTAAGCCCCTTCTGGATGATGCGGTCATCGATGTCGGTGATGTTCTCGACCAGGGTCACCGTCCAACCGAGAGACTCGAAATATCGCTTTGCCACCATCGAAACCACGTAGGGACGGGCGTTTCCGACATGTACGTAGTTGTAGACAGTGGGGCCGCAGAAGTACATAGTCACGTGATTGCCGTCGCGGGGAACGAAGTCCTTCTTTTCCTGGGATAGGGAGTCGTAGAGCCGCATGGTCACACGCCCTTTCCGCCGTCGGCAGCGCCGCCCATGCCTGCCACCATTGCAGCCGCCGCATCGAGACGGGCGAGGATCTTGCTCTTGCCCAGGCCGCCCACAAGGTAGAAGAGTTCCGGGCCTTCGGTGCGAGCGCTCAGAGCCACACGCAGCGGCTGATAAATGGACCTGCCTTTGAGGCCCTGCCCCTTGGCCGCCTCCACCAGTCCGTGCAGCACGTCGCGTGCCTCAGCGGAAGAAACGAACTCAGCCGAAAAGGCGGCGAACGTATCCCGAGCCATGCGGAGCAACGCTTCGACCCCCGGCGCTAGCAGCACGCTCGCGCACTCGCACGTGGCGGGATCTGCATCCTCCACGAAGACCTCTGCATACTTGGGCGCGTCGCTCAGTACCACCAGGTTGGCCTGGACCGCCTCAGAGACTACCTCGCGCTGAACCGGAGCAAGCTCTACCCCGGCTTCCGCCAGGTATGGGGCGATGAGTTCGTATAGCATATTTGTATCTAGTTCACGTATATACAAACCATTGAGCCAGTTGAGCTTGTGGATATCGAAGATCGCGGGACTCTTCGAAACCCGGTCGATATCGAATTCTTGAACCAGTTCCTGAAGAGTGAACTTCTCGCGCTCGTCCGCCGGATGCCAGCTTAGCAGCGCCAAGTAGTTGACGATGGCTCCTGAAAGATATCCCAAGCCTTTGAAATCCCCGATCGAGGTGGCCCCATGTCGCTTGGACAGCTTACTGCCGTCCGGAGCCAGGATCAGCGAATGATGACCGTAGCGGGGCGCCGGCTTACCGAGAGCATCGAACAGCATCAACTGCCGGGCGGTGTTGGTGATGTGGTCCTCTCCCCTGATGACATCCGTGATCTGCATGCCGGCGTCGTCCACCACGACGGCGAAGTTGTAGGCGTAGCCGCCATCGGTTCGCTTGATGATAAAGTCCCCGATCACGTCCGAGGAGAAGGTAATGGGCCCATGGATGAGGTCGTCGAAGGTGATGCTGCCCTCCGGAACCCCGAAGCGAATGGCGGCCTCCTCCCCCGCGGCAAGACGTGCTTCCACGTCGGCCGGAGCCAAGCAACGGCAGCGCAGGTCGTACTTGGGCATCTCCCCCCGCGCCTGCTGCTCAGCCTTGACTTCATCGAGTAACTCCTGCGGGCAAAAGCACTGGTAGGCCTTACCCTCGGCCAAGAGCTTCTGAACCGCCTCTTCGTAAAGGGGGGCACGCTCGCTCTGCCGGTACGGACCGAAGGGACCTCCCACATCCGGGCCCTCGTCAGCCGTGAGGCCAAGCCACTCTAGATCTCTGATAATGCTCGCATCGTGTTCAGTAGTCGAACGCTTGAGGTCGGTGTCCTCCACCCGCAGCACCATGCTGCCCTGGTTGTGGCGCGCATACAAATAGTTGTAGAGTGCCGTGCGAGCGCTGCCCACATGCAGTGATCCAGTCGGGCTGGGTGCGAAACGAACACGAATGTTGCTCATCGTCATTGTCCCTCTTTAATAGCAGGTCTTCGCACCCGGGCTCGTCAAACCAGCCGCTGGGTCCGCTCCACAAGGGCGACCGCCTGAGCAGCGATGCCTTCGCCTCTTCCCGTAAATCCCATGCCTTCGGTGGTCGTGCCCCGCAATCCCACCTGCGTCGCCGATACTCCCAAGGCTCCTGCCATCCGTTTCTTCATGGTCGCGCGGTGCGCCGCAATACGAGGCTCTTCACAGATGACCACTGCATCTACGTTGGCCACCTGCCATCCGTTGTCTCGCAGCAAGCCGCCCACGGCCTCCAGCAACTTCAAGCTGTCCGCGCCGGCAAATACCGGATCGGTGTCGGGGAAGTAATGCCCTATATCCTCGAGCCCGGCCGCGCCCAGAAGCGCGTCAATGACGGCGTGAACGAGAACGTCTGCATCACTGTGTCCTTCCAGGCCGTCCTCTTCGCGCAATCTTACCCCGCCAAGGACGAGAGGACGTTCCTGCGCGAAGCGATGTGCATCGTAGCCCAGACCGATGCGCAGGGCCAACCCGCCTTCGTTCACGTTCGGCGCCCGGCGAGAATGTGCTCCGCGTGTTGGAGATCCACACGGTCGGTGATCTTGAAGTTCTCCGGCGAACCTTCCACGATCTTCACACGTCCCCCGTTGGCCTCCACCAGGCAGGCGTCGTCGGTCACGCCCCCAAGCTCGGCTTCATCGGTGTCCGTATAAGCCCGCATAAGAGCCTCCCAGCGGAAGATCTGCGGCGTCTGAGCCCGCCAAAGGGAGCGCCTGTCCGGCGTGCTCGTGACGATACCGGATGCGTCGGCGATCTTGATGGTGTCGACACTGGGTATGGCGAGGACGACCCCGTCCAGAGATTCGTCGGCGCTCAGTTCATCCACCGCCCGAGCAATCTCCCCGCAGGTCACGAGCGGACGCGCCCCGTCGTGGATGCCGACTAGGTCCCAGCGCCCCAACTGAGCCAGCGCCAGCAGACCGTTGCGCACCGAGACTGGTCTCTTCTCTCCACCGGCCGCGACCTTTACGATCTTGTCGCTGATTTGTTCCATGACGATCTCGGCCCTGCAATACTCCACGTCTTCCACGTTGACCACCACCAGCATGGTGTCCACTTGGCGACAGGAGTTGAGAGCGGTCAGAGTGCGCTGGAGCATGGGAATGCCGAGAAGAGGGACGTATTGTTTCGGAAGCCCGGAATTGAGCCGAGTGCCGTAGCCCGCCGCCGCGACAACCATTGCCAAGGTAGGTCCTGATTTGCTCATATTCCCTCCAGTCAAGAGGCGAGCCGCGAGAAGATCATCCTCCCGGATGGGTTCTGAAGGATGGAGGTGACCTCCACCTCCACTTCCTCGCCCACCCGGTTACGGCCGCCCTCGATAACTACCATGGTCCCATCATCCAGGTAAGCTACGCCCTGATCCTCTTCCTTGCCCTCACGCAGAATTCGCACTCCCAGGCTCTCACCAGGCAAGACCATGGCCTTGAGGGACTGGGAGAGTTCGTTGACATTGAGGACGTCCACACCCTGGATCTGAGCAAGCTTGTTGAGGTTGTAGTCGGTGGTGAGGATACAGGCCTTCATCTCTCTGGCCAGCTTGATGAGCTTGGCGTCGACCTCAGACACGGACGGGAAGTCACGCTCGATGATCGTCACGCGGTTTGGAATCTCCTGTAGGTTGCGCACAGTATCGAGACCGCGCCGCCCTCGAGACCTCTTGCCCTGTTCCGCCGAGTCGGCGATGGACTGCAGCTCCTCCAGCACGAAGCCCGGTATCACGAGGTCACCCTCGAGAAAGCCGGTAGACACAACGTCTCCCACGCGACCGTCGATGATGGCAGACGTGTCCAGCAGCTTGGGCTTGATGAACTGCTTGATGCCAGGTTGCTGCAGCAAACCCTTGAAGCCCAGAACCCGGGCCATATCCGTGTGCCGCTTATAGCCCAGATACGCGAAAAGATAACCGCTGACCGCATAGAGCAGGGGCAATAGATAGGGGCCGACCACAGGAAGATTCTTGATGGAAAGACCGCCCAGTGCCGCCACGCCTAGACCGACGATCAGCCCGATGGTCGTGAAAAGAAGGCCGCTTGCAGTCACCAACGAGCTGGCTCGGTCGAGCCTTCGGCCGAGCTTAGTGACTGCACGCCCCACAAACCCACCAAGCAGCAGTCCCAGCGCGATGCCCACAACAACCGCCAGCACCGTGAGCAGCCCCTCGGTCAAGCCACCGAGGTCGGCCCGTGGTAGGAAAGCTCTGCCCAGTTCGTAGCAGGTCACCCCGCCCACCAGTGCCATGAGCAGTCTCACCGCGACGACCAAGGCCTACTCCTCTCCTACGAACTCTTGTTGAGCGCAGGCCTCGCTCAGAATCGTGTCGAGAAATTGTAGAGCTTCATCCTCGGTCATCGACATGGCGCACATGAGCTCGGACGCCATGATTCGTCGCACCTTCCCAAACATCTGCTTCTCGCCCGTAGACAGACCACGCTCGGAGTCGCGCAGCGCCAGATTACGCAGGACGTCCGCGATCTCGAAGATGTCGCCCGTCTTGATTTTGTCGCGGTTATGCCGGACTCTGCGGCTCCAGTTCACCGGCATCTTGGTGGGATCGTCGCGGAGGACGCCGACCAGTTCTTCCACCTCTTGTTGGGATATGACCGCCCGGATCCCGGCCTTGTCCAGTCCGTCGACCGGAACCATCACGGTCATCTGGTTGTGCAAGATCTCGATGAGAAAGTAGCTGCGCGGCTCGCCCTGGAAGTCCTGATCCACCATATCGACGATACGCCCTGCGCCGTGCTGTGGATAGACGACGGTGTCACCCACGACGAACATTAGCCGTACCTCTCGAGCAGGTTTAGCTCGCGCAGCCGCACCAAGCCCTCTTTGACGTCACGGGCCTTACCGGTGTCGATGCCCTCAACGTCGGCCAGGTCGTCCACCGAGGCATCAATGATGGCCTGAAGGTGGCCGTAGCGGCTCATCAGGGCCCCGATGGCATGCCGCGAGAGACGGGGAATCTTGCGCAGCATGCGGTACCCCCGCGGACTCACGTGTACCTCCAAGGCATTGATCCCCGGTTCGTATCCCAGGATCTCGCCCAGGCGAGACAGAGAAAGGAGGTCTTCCGACCGCAGGGAACCCAGCTCGATACGCGCTCTGGTCAGGCGATCGGGAGTCAAATCGGGCAGATAGTCGGCAAGAACCGCCTCCCGGTCTTCGCGCACGTCCACCATCAGCTCTTCCAGTTGCAGTTCCACCAGCCGCCCCTCGTTGCCCAGTTCGATGATGTGGCGCTCGATCTCCTGCACTATGACCAGCACCATCTCCGAGCGCTGCAGCACGCTAAGGACGTCGTACAAGGTCACCGCGTCCTCGAACTCCAGCGCGGCAAGGGAAGTGGAGACCTGATTCAAGCGACTCTTGAACTTCTCCAACGTCTGCAGGGCCTGGTTGGCCTGATCGAGGATGACCCGGATCTGTTCCATGATATAGCGGATGGGGCCCAGATATATCGTCACGACGTCGCGAGCGGCCGAGATAGAGATGCACAGAGCCCCTATCTGCTTGGCGACCCGCTCCGCCGTCCGGTGCCGGGTGCCCGTCTCCTGAGATTCGATGGAAGCATCGGGCATGAGCTGCACGTTCGCATGGATGATGTGACTCCCCGTGCGGTCAAGCAGGATGGCTCCATCCATCTTGGCCAGCTCGTAGAGAATCATGGGCGACAGTTCCACGTCGATGTCGATGCCACCCGAGATCATTGGTCGCACGTCTTCTTCGTCCGCGAACACGAAAAGGGCTCCAGTTTTGGCCCGGACGACATTGTCGATCGCCTGGCGGATCAGCGTACCCGGCGCGACCATCTGCAACGCCTCGACGAGTCTATCTTCCAGTGCCGGGGGCCGTTTACCCACTCGCGCTCCTCACTGCGGTCAAATTAACCGCTTGCCCGATATCTGTTACCGCCTCCAGCCTCACGCCCTCGAGCCGGATACCAGCCCCAATTATCTCCTCGGCGTTTCGGTCGGGCACCAGGACCCGCTGGAACCCGCGCCTAGCCAGTTCCTGGAAGCGCTTGTCGCCCTGGAGCGAGTACCGCACCTTCCCGGTAAGGCTGAGCTCCCCAAAAGCGGCCACTCCTTGGCCCCGGGGGCCGTCACGCCAAGCGGATACCACCGCCAGAGCCACGGCCAAATCGGCCGCCGGGTCCTCAACAGCAAGTCCACCAGCTACGTTAACAAAAATGTCGCATTTCAGCAGCGGGAGTCGCGCTCTTCGAGCCAAAACAGCAACGATCATGGTAAGCCGGTTCCGATCCACACCCCGAGCGACCCTCTGGGGCATCGCAAGGCTGCTTGGCGCCACCAACGCCTGAATCTCCGCTAACAGGCACCGGCTGCCCTCGAGAACGGGTACCACGGCCGAACCTGATCTCAGGTCTCCCTCCTCCAGGAACAGCGATGACGGGTCTGGGACCTCCAGAAGTCCCTGCTCGGCCATCTGAAACACCCCGACCTCGTTCGTGGAGCCGAACCGATTCTTCACCGACCGCAGGATGCGGTACGGCTGAGCACGTTCGCCGTCAAACGACAGCACCGCATCCACCATGTGCTCGAGCACCCTGGGACCAGCCAGTTCTCCCTCTTTGGTTACGTGCCCGACCAGGACCAGGGCAATGTTGTTCGCCTTGGCCACGCGCACAAGTTGGCTGGTCGCTTCGCGTATCTGTGCCACCGAGCCGGGCGTCGACGAGACTTCCGATGACCACAGGGTCTGTATCGAGTCGACCACGCACACCGCGGGCTTCAGCTCCTCGAGAGAAGCAACCACCACTTCGGTCTGAGTTTCACCCAGCAGACGTAACGTGCTCCCGTCTCCGTTCAGACGGGCGCTGCGGAGTTTCACTTGAGCCGGCGATTCTTCGCCTGAGATGAGTAGAGTGGATGAGCCTGCCGCTTCCATGCTAATGAGAGACTGCAGAAGCAGGGTGCTCTTGCCGATGCCGGGCTCGCCACCCACCAACACCACCGAACCCGCGACCAGACCACCGCCCAGAACGCGATTGAGCTCACCCAGGCCGGTGTCGATGCGGATCTGTTTTGAGGGATCGATGTCGCCAAGCCGGACCGGCTTAGGCGCGGCTATCCTGGATTGAAAACGGTTCGGCCGCCCCGAAGGAGCGGCCGAAACCCGCGGTATCTCGCTGATAGTGTTCCACTGTCCGCACCCCGGACACCGCCCCAACCATCCCGGAGACGCATATCCGCACTCCCCACAAACGTAGGAGCTTTTGTCGCGCGGCATGGGCCGCCCCGCCCTACTTGCTCTCGTCGGTCACGAGCACCTCGGGGGCACCGGGGATCACTTCCGTGATGATCAGATGGTCTTCTTCCCGATTGAGAAGGACCGTACTGCTCTTCGGGAAACGGCCCGACAAAACCTCTTCGGCGAGTAGGTCTTCCACATGACGCTGGATCGCGCGACGCAGCGGACGCGCCCCCATCGTGGGATCGTACCCCACGTCGACGAGCAAGGCCTTCGCTTCAGGAGTGAGAGCCAGACCGATTTCGCGGTCTTTCAGCTGATCCTCGACCCGAGAAAGCATGAGTTCGACTATGTCGCTGATCTCATCGCGGGACAGCTTACGGAAGACTATGACCTCGTCCACACGGTTGAGAAACTCGGGCCGGAACACCTTCTTAAGCTCACCGGTAACCCGGATCTTCATGTCGTCGTACTGCATTCCGCCCTCGGCCACGGCCTCCCCGAAGCCCAGACTCTGACCTTTGGAGATGGTGTTGGCGCCGATGTTTGACGTCATGATGATAATCGCGTTGCGGAAATCCACCGCCCGCCCCTGAGCGTCCGTTAGACGGCCGTCTTCGAGGATCTGCAACAAGATGTTGAATACGTCCGGATGAGCCTTCTCGATCTCGTCGAGCAGGACCACGGAGTAAGGCCGGCGGCGCACCGACTCGGTAAGTTGGCCGCCTTCTTCGTAGCCGACATAGCCTGGCGGCGAACCAACCAGGCGGCTGACGGCGTGCTTCTCCATGTACTCTGACATGTCGACTTGGATAAGCGCCGACTCTTCGCCGAACAGGAACTCCGCCAGCGTGCGAGCAAGTTCGGTCTTACCAACCCCTGACGGTCCCAGGAAGATAAACGAGCCAGCGGGGCGATGCGGGTCTTTTAGTCCCGCCCGCGACCGTCGGATGGCCCGGGAAACCGCTCGCACCGCCTCGTCCTGTCCAACGACCCGCTTGTGCAAGGCCTCTTCCATGCGCAGCAGCCGGTGGGTCTCGGCCTCGGTGAGCTTGGCCACCGGGATGCCGGTCCACATAGCCGTGACTTCGGCGATCTCTTCTTCACCGATGGAGATCTCGACTCCTTGATCGGACTCCTGCCATTTCTCTTCCAGTTCGCGCCTACGACCGAGGAGTTTCCGCTCACGATCACGCAGGGCCGCGGCCTTTTCGAAGTCTTGGACCTCGATCGCCGCCTCCTTGTCGCGCCTCACTTCAAGGATGGCGTCTTCCACTTCCCGCAGGTCTGGAGAAGCGCACATGTTCTGGATGCGCTTGCGCGAGGCGGCTTCGTCGATGAGGTCGACGGCTTTGTCGGGAAGGAAGCGGTCGCTGATATACCGGTCCGCAAGGTAGGCGGCGGCTTCCAGAGCTTCGTCCGTGATGCGAACCCGGTGATGGGCCTCATACCGCTCGCGAAGCCCGGCCAGGATCTTCTTGGTTTCTATGACGCTCGGTTCTTTCACTACTATCTTCTGGAAGCGCCGCTCGAGGGCCGCGTCCTTGGATAGATGCTTACGGTACTCGTCCAGCGTAGTCGCACCGATGGTCTGGACCTCACCCCGAGCCAGAGCCGGCTTGAGAATGGACGCCGCGTCGATGGCCCCCTCGGCGGCACCCGCGCCCACCAGATTGTGAATCTCGTCGATAAACAGGATGATGTCGCCCCGTTCGCTAATCTCCTTCATGACCTTCTTGAGGCGTTCCTCGAATTCGCCCCGATACTTCGAGCCGGCCACGAGCGCACCTAGATCAAGGGTGTAGATCTGCTTGTCCTTGAGAAGACCGGGAACGTCGTTCTTGGCGATACGTTGCGCCAAGCCTTCCACAACCGCGGTCTTGCCCACTCCGGGCTCACCCACAAGGACAGGGTTGTTCTTGGTTCGCCGGGAAAGGATCTGCATGACCCTTTCAATCTCGGTCTCGCGGCCGATAACCGGGTCGAGTTTGTCCTCTTCGGCATACTTGGTCAGGTTGCGACCAAACTGATCGAGAACTTTGGAACTCTTGCGGTCCTTGCCCTCCGCGGTCACCGCTTCGGCGGCGCTGGTGCGGGACTGGCGCCGACTAGGACCGGCCAGCACGCGCATGACTTCTTGGCGCACGCGATCTGCATCGACCTCAAGATCGTTGAGGATGCGCGCAGCCACGCCCTCGCTCTCCCTCACCAGTCCAAGCAGGATATGTTCCGTACCTATGTAGTTGTGGCCGAGCGACAGGGCTTCGCGAAGTGCCAGTTCGAGAACCTTTTTGGCCCGGGGAGTGAAGGGTATCTGTCCTTGCGACTCATTCTCGCCCTCGCCGACGATACGGGCCACTTCACCCCGTACTTCTTCTAGACTTACTTCCAGAGAGCCCAGTACCCTGGCGGCTACTCCGTCGGCCTCCCTCAGGAGCCCGAGGAGAAGGTGCTCGGTACCGATGTAGTTGTGCTTCAGGGTCCTCGCCTCTTCTTGGGCTAGGACGATTACCTGACGAGCTCTCTCTGTGAACCTCTCAAACATTGTGCCTCACTTCTATTACAGGACGCATGCGCCCGAAAAGACCTCTCGCATCAGTTGCGCCCGAACTTGGTCGATCTCAGGGCTGTCCAAACCGCCCTGCCTGTTCTCCATGTGTTCCATTACTACATGCGCGGGCTGAAGCCTGCGCATTAGGTCAAACGGCGTTTGCTCGGCTAGACCGGGAACGGACGCTATGCCCATTTCCAACCCGACTTCCGCGGCCGATATTAGATTGACGGATTCGGCAAACGGCATGTTCCAGGCTTGCTGGGCAAGCCCCAGAGCCCGGCCGATATGATCCTTCACCTGAATGAGATTCTCGCGCATGAACAACTTCCTTATGGAACGTTCCTTTTCGATGATGTCGCGAGAAATATCCTCGATCTCCTGAATGGTCTCGATCTCGGGTTTACCCTGGCGTCCAGGGTTGGAAACTTGGATGATCCCGCCTGCGCCGCCCCAAAGCGGACTCAGGCCGAAGCCGGAAGTGACCAAATCCAGCCCTATCCCAGCCAGCCTCCCCGTGAGCATGAGCGTGGGGACGTGGAGGGTGGCGTAAACGCGCAACCCCGTGCCGGCTTCGTTCGGATAGCTGGTGAGATATCCCCAGCAGGGGTCGAACGCATACGAAATTGTGTCTTCGAGCCGGTCGTCGAGTGTACTGAGCAGCGACCAAAGATAGGGAAGCTCGTCGCCTGTCCGAAAACCGAGTAGACGGAGATGGTCCACACCGCCGATTTCAAGCGAAGCAATCTCGGCGCCGTAGACAGCGAAACCTCTGCCCTCGCCTTCCGCATCGGCGAAGCCGGGAGTCATCAGGCCCTTCTCCACCAGATAAGTGACTTCAACGGGCGACATGTCCCCCAGATCGTAGATATTCCAGGGTTCGTCCCAGTCGGCGGACTTGAGCCCGCCTTCCAACCTTTGCACGAGGTCTTCCATCCCCGTCGCATCTTCGGCGTGCGGGAAGCGCGTGTCCGCCTCGTTGCGAGTAAGCCCGAGGCCAGAAGCCTTGAGGGCCGTGACGTCCATCACGAACTCGCCGGAGTGGTCCGCCCCAGCTCGGTCAGCCTGTCGCGCACACTCGCCGCTTCCTCGAAGCGCTCGCAATCCACGAGTTCGCGCAGCATGCGCTGCAGCCGCATGACCTCGCGGCGCACGACATCGCTCTCGGAGCCGCGCTGAGGCACCTTGCCCAAATGGGCCGACAGTTCCGCATCTCCCTCGACCAGCGTACGCAGGTATTCGGCAAAGACCTGATAGCAAACACTGCATCCCACCATCCCGGTCTCCTTAAGGTCGGCCAGTGTGGTGCCGCAGACGGTACACACCTGCAGCTCCGGTTTAGGGAAGGAAGCGCGGGCGGCCTCGCTCTTCTCCTGCTTTTTGCCGCTGCGGCCCATAGCCGACGGCACAGCCAGAACGAGAGACATACCCTCAGTATGCCCAGCGAGATTCTCTGCGCACGCCTGGCACAGCCGGATATGCGTCACGCTCCCGTTCTCCACGCGGAGCAGGTGGATTACGGCCGCAGCCTCTCCACACTCCTCACAGGTATCGGAGCCTTCGAAATCGAAATTCCACTCGGGTGACTCATCTGCAAACACCCGGTCCTCCTCTGAAAACACCACCGTGGATACGGCCGCTCGCGGGCTCGAACTCATAATGATTATATCGGCCGTACCGCCGGGAAAGTCCACGAAATTGCAAGGGAGATTTTACCATACTGGGTATGGTCCGCCTCGGTGACCCGGGCCGCACGGGCTCGGCCCACGCGACTCGCATCGCACGCCGCGGCACAGCAAAGGGTGTCGAGGCAGCCCTACTTCTCCGGGCGAAGTTGCGGAAACAGAATGACGTCGCGGATGGACTCAACACCCAGCAGCATCATGGCAAGCCTGTCGATGCCAATGCCGATGCCGCCCGCGGGAGGCATGCCATATTCGAGAGCGCGCAGAAAATCTTCATCGAGCACGTGCGCCTCTTCGTCTCCAGCTTCCTTGTTTGCCGCCTGTTGCTCAAAGCGCCGGCGCTGATCCATGGGGTCGTTCAACTCGGAGAAGGCGTTGGCCACCTCTTTGCCGGCGATGATTGGTTGGAAGCGTTCCACAATAAGGGGATCGTCGGGGCTGCATTTCGACAGCGGACTCAACTCCAGCGGATAGTCGATGGCGAAGGTGGGCTGGATGAGCGTCGGCCAGACTACATGCTTGAGCGCCTTGTCCACCAGCGTGGAAAAAGTGTCGCGCTTCTCGACCTCAATGTGCCTCTCAACGAGTGCCGCTCTAGCGGCTGCAGGGTCCCTGCGCATCTCGGCCAGGCCCATGCCCAAGTTCTCCCGCAGCAGCGAATCGATCTTGCGGCGTGGCCAGGGAGGAGTGAGATCGATGGCGTGATCCCCCACCACGATCTGCGTGCTGCCGGTAACCTCTTGGGCGAGGGCGGGAATCATGTCTTCTACCAGTTCCATGATGGCGTTGTAGTCCACGTAGGCCCAGTAGAGTTCCATCATTGTGAACTCGGGATTGTGTACCAGAGAGATCCCCTCGTTACGGAAATTCTTCCCGATCTCAAAAATGCGATCGAATCCGCCCACCAGCAACCGCTTTAGGTACAGCTCGGGAGCGATGCGCAGGTACAGGTCGGCGTCGAGCGCGTTGTGGTGAGTGGCAAAAGGTCGAGCGAGAGCCCCGCCGGGAAGAGGCTGCAGGATAGGTGTCTCCACTTCGACGAAACCTCTGTCCTCCAGGTAGCGGCGCATGGAGGAGATCAGCTTGCCCCGGGCCCGCAGTTGCCAGGCTACCTCGGGATTTGCGATAAGGTCGACGTAGCGTTGCCGATATCGGGTCTCGCGGTCCTGGAGACCGTGCCACTTCTCGGGAAGCGGTCGCAAGGACTTGGTGAGCAGGACCCAGGATTTCGCAAAGACGGTCAGCTCGCCGCGGCGAGTACGAAAGACATGGCCCTCGCAACCGATGATGTCGCCCACGTCAATGTCGGTGAGGAGGCCGAACGAATCTTCTCCCAGAGTGTCGACGTTGGCATAGACTTGCAGATCGTCCCATCCGTCGCGAAGGGTGACGAACACCGCCTTGCCGTGCTCACGCCGGGCCATGACGCGACCGGAGACTCGGTACTGGATAGACTCGTCCTTTTCTCCCGGCGCCAGGTCGGCGTGCTTCTCCGCCACCTCACCCAAGCGGGTGCGGGGTTCGAAGCTGCGTGCGTAGGGCTCGATGTGCGCATCGCGCAGCCGCTGCACTTTGGCCAAGCGGTCGCGCTCCCAATCCGGCATATCGAGAGACGGGCCGGTATCTACCTCTCGCTCCTCGTTGTTGCCGGTCGGCGCCATCCGCTACATCTTCCCGATGGCGAGAATCTCGTAGCTGAGAGATCCCACAGGAACGGGAACCGTGACGGTCTCCCCCACTTTCTTGCCGATGATGGCCTGACCCACAGGAGATTCATTGGAGAGCCTCGCTCGGGAAGGATCGGCCTCCGCCGAACCCACAAGCGTGTAGATGCGGATCTCGCCACCACCCATGTCCCGTAAGGTCACGGTGCTGCCGACACTCACCTTCTCTGTGTCGATCTCCGACTCCTTGATCACCCTGGCGCGGCGAAGCTTCTCCTGCAACTGGCTGATCCGGTGCTCGAGCATGGCTTGCTCGTTCTTCGCATCGTCGTATTCGGAGTTCTCGCTGATATCTCCAAACTCGCGAGCCTGCTTGATCCGTTCCGCCACTTCATCACGCTTCGTGGTGGAGAGCAGGTTGACTTCGTCCTGAAGCTGCTTGAGACCTTCTGGGGTGAGAATCACTTCTTTGCGAGACACGAGTACCTTCCTTCTATGACTGCAGATAGGCGAAAGGCGCCTGACAGTGGCGCGGCATTATAAGTTGGTGGCCGGAAGTTGTCAATGCTACCGTCCCGCGCAGGCTCGGAATTCCTGGGTCAAGATGACCAGCGCGGCATCCAAGACTCGCGTGTCCGGTAGTTTGCGCAGCCTCTCCACATCTCCCGCAGGGATACCCGCCGGCCGCAGATACCAACCCAGCAATTTGCGCGACCAGCGGGCCGCCCTTTCAACGCCCAGGTCTTGGGCGGCTCGGGCCAGCAACTTCCGCAGGTCCTCGACCACCACGTCGAGGGGTGGAAGAGCTTGGGGCTTGCCGAGGAGAAGATCGTCCAAGAGCCACGGGTTTCCCGCCCCTCCGCGCGCGACCATGACCGCCGCCGCACCCGTGGTCTTCAGGACCTCGAACGCCGCCGAAACGCTGACGACGTCGCCCGATGCGATCACCGGGATAGTCACGGCCTTCACCACGTCAGACGTGACGGTATGGTCGGCGCGCCCGTGATAGAACTGGTTCGCCGCCCGTGGATGCAGACCGAGTCCCAGCACGCCGACCGCCTCCAGCCTTGCAGCAAGGGCTACGGCGCTGCGATCGCCCTCCTTAAGCCCGCTCCGCAGCTTGACCGTCACGGGGACACCCGCCTGCGCCGCCACCTGCACGACGGCAGAAGCCACCGCTACCGCCCTTTCTGCGTCACCCAGTAGCGCGGAACCGGCACCTGTACGCACCACTTTCCTCACGGGACAGCCCATGTTGATGTCGAGAATGTCGGGGGGCCGAGGCCGCGAGAGCACCGCCTCGGCCGCGGCGGCCATCACTTGCGGGTCATCGGCAAAGAGTTGGACCGCCACAGGACGTTCCTCCTCGGCGAAATCGACAAACTCCCGGGTACGGACATTCCCGTGCAGCAGCCCATGAGCCGAGACCATCTCCGTCGTGACCAGCCCTGCTCCATGACACTTCATGTGGCGCCGGTACGCGCTGTTCGTCAGCCCGGCCATCGGGCCGAGGACTATCCGGTTGGGAATTTCCACGGCCCCTATGGAGAAGGGCAGTGAAAAGAAAGATGCCGGCTGGGCTTCGACGCCGGTCGGGTCGGCCCACGTGTCCGTAGGACTGCCTCCGATGGCCGGGGGCCCGGCGTCCATACTATCCTTGATTGCGTTTGTGGATTATCTCGAGTCCCCGAAGCGTGAGCAACGGATCCAACACGTCCAGCGAGTCTGCGTGATCGAAGATGAGCGGCGCCAGGCCGCCCGTAGCCACAGTGATGGCCTTCGTACCGAGTTCTTGCCGCATGCGCCCCACAATGCCATCCACCTGTCCGGCGAAGCCGTAAATCGCCCCGGCCTGCATGGCCTGGACCGTGTTCTTGCCTATCACCGTGCCCGGATCGACCAGCTCCACCTTCATCAAGCGGGCGGCGCGCGTTGCGAGGGCGTCCAACGACACCTCGATGCCGGGAGCGATCGCGTGGCCGAGATACTCGCCCGCCGCGGACACAGCGCTGAACGTCGTCGCTGTGCCGAAGTCAACGGCGACGCAAGGGCCCCCGTGCGCCTCGAACGCTGCCACCGCGTCCACGATGAGGTCAGGGCCGACCTGCCGGGGATCGTTCGTGAGGATGGGCATACCCGTCTTCACTCCGGGTCCGACGATCAGGGCTTCCACGCCAAAGCGGTTCACAGCCATGACGGCATATTCGTTGCTGAGTCTGGGCACCACCGACGAAACCGCGATGCCTTCCACGGCGTCGCGCGACAGTCCGTCGAGCCGCAGCATCCCGTCGAGCAGCGCGGCAATCTCGTCGCCGGTCATCCGCACTTCTGTGGCAAGTCGCCAGCTCCCGGCCAGCTCGCCACGGGAGAAAAGGCCCACGGCCGTCTGAGTATTGCCTACATCGACCACGAGAAGCATCGTCGCCTCCTTAATCCGAGTCGGCTTCAGACCACGGGCCGAAGGGTGAGAGATAGGTTCGCTGCTGGTGCACCCATGGTGATCGCGCTGCTGGAAATGATATCCACACCAGACTCGGCTACCGCCCGCACATTCTCGATGGTCACGCCACCCGAAGCTTCCAGCACCACTTCGGGCCGGATAGATCGAGCCAGTTGCACGAGAGTGTGCAGAGATGCCGGGCTCTGGTTGTCGAGCATGATCACGTCGACCCCGGAAGCGATGGCCTCCCGCAGATCATCGGCGTTCTCCACCTCTACCTCGATCTTCATGCTGTGCGGGCAGGCTTCTCTCGCGCGGCGGATCGCTTCCCGCACACCTCCGGCGGCGGTTAGATGATTGTTCTTGATAAGGACCATGTCGTACAGACCGAAGCGATGATTCCGGCAGCCGCCATAGACAACCGCCCTCTTCTCCCAGGCGCGGAGCCCCGGAGTGGTCTTCCTTGTGTCGACCACCTTAGCCCGAAACCCCTCCACGGCCGCGGCAAACTTGCCCGACTGTGTGGCTACGCCGCTTAGATGGCTGAGGAAGTTCAGCATGGTCCGTTCGGCCGTCAGAATGCTCCTGACGGAGCCCTGTATGAGAGCGACCGGGTCCTGTGGCCCCAACGAGGTGCCGTCGCACGCCAACGGGGAGAAGTCGGCTTCCGGGTCGATCTCGTGCATGACCAGTGACGCGAGCGGCAAACCGCACACGACCAGACCCTCCCGGGCGATGATCTCGGCCTGACCCTGCGACTCCAGGGGCACAGTCCACGCCGACGTGACGTCACCGTATCCTCCCAGATCCTCGGCAAGGGCTCGCCTAACTAACGTCAAACTGGACTGATCGGTCACCGTTCATTCCTCCAGTGCACTCAGTTCCACCACGGGTGTGCACGTGGCCGGATCGTCGTGCACGACCACGTGCCGCCGCCACTTGGCATCGTCTCGTTCCGGAAAGTCCGAGCGCAGATGAACCCCCCGGCTCTCCTCCCTCGCCTCCGCCGACTCCACCATGTGCTCAGCTACGGTGAGCAGGTTGAACAACTCCAATTCATCCACGGTGAGGCCGGGTTGCACTAGGGATTCCCTTAGTCCGCCCAGTGATTCCCGCGCCCGCTGCAGGCCTTCGCCGCTCCTGACGATCCCGCACAACTCGGTCATGAATCGGCCAAGTTCGGCTCTGCTCTCGCCGACCTTTTGGGCCCTGTTGCCCGCTCGGGGCTCCTCCGCCAGATCGAGACGGACCTTTCGCACAGCCGGTGCTGTTACCGCCAAATATCGGTTGAGGTTGCGAACGGTGCGGTCCCCGAACACCAGACCTTCCAATAGGGAGTTGGACGCCAGGCGGTTCGCCCCATGTATGCCCGTGCTCGCCGTCTCGCCGCAGGCGTACAGCCCAGGGATCGAGGTCCGCCCCCAAATGTCGGTCTTGACTCCCCCGATGAAGTAGTGCGAGGCGGGAGCGATGGGTATCAGCTCCGTGCATAGGTCCAAGCCGCGGGTCCGAAGACCAGAGTCAACGGTGGGAAACCTCTCTCGGAGGAATGCACAATCCAGATGGCGGGCGTCGAGCCACACATGATCGACACCGTCCCTGTCCATGACGGCCTTGATATGACGGACCACGATGTCGCGTGGCGCCAGTTCGGCTCTTGGATCCGCCCCCACCATGAACCTCTGCCCGTCCTTGTCGACAAGGTAGGCTCCCTCGCCACGGAGGGCCTCTGTGACGAGCAGCGTCGGGTTTTCCGATCCATACAGAGCCGTAGGGTGGAATTGCATGAACTCCATATCGCGCATGAGCGCGCCGGCTCGGTAGGCCATGGCGTGTCCGTCCCCTGTCGCCATAGGCGGGTTGGTGGTGTTGGAAAACACTTGGCCGGCGCCTCCACAGGCCAAGACGACCGCCCTCGCCAAAGTGACCGTCAGTTCCCCCTCCTTGCCGAGCGATACCGCCCCCACGCAGTGCCCGCCATCGGTAAGCAGATCGATGACGAATTCGTTCTCGTGCAGTTCCGCTCGACTCCCCGAGGCAATCGCCTCAGCAAGGGCGCTGGCCACAACACTTCCGGTGGCGTCACCTCCCGCATGGACCACCCGCGGGACCGAGTGGGCGCCCTCGGACCCGAGAATAAGTTTGCCGTCGCGACGGTCGAAGTTCGTCCCCAGCCGCTCTAGGTCACGAACCCGCTCCGGCCCCTCTTCTACGAGGACCCGCACTGCGGCCTCGTCGCACAATCCTGCGCCTGCGTCGAGGGTGTCGGCCAGGTGAAGCTCTGACGAGTCATACGGCCCCATCGCAGCGGCTATCCCCCCTTGGGCAAGGAAGGTCGTGGTCTCCTCGAGCGTGCCCTTGGTTATCAGGCCGACGTTCCACATGCGGGCTGCGCCCGCAGCAGCGGTGAGCCCCGCGATGCCGCCGCCGATCACCAGGACGTCGTAGCTGGAGTAGCGCACTTCCGCGCCGCCCCGCGAGACGAGATAGGGAACGCGGCCCGAAAAGATCCCGCCTCCCGAGCGAACACCCGCCTCCGCTTCGATCATGGAGTGACCTCGATCATCCTCTGTACCGCGCGATGCGCCTTCTTGGCGATCTCAGGCTCCACGGTGACCACCGGACCCTCGTTCAGCAAAGCTGCGCGAACCTTCTCGAGCGTCGTCAGTTTCATGTTCGGACACACGCTTACCTCTGTGACGGGATAGAAACGCTTGCCGGGAACATCCCTGCAAAGACGATAGATCATGCCCAGTTCAGTCCCGATGAGGTATTCCTCGGCATCGTCCTCCCGGCAGAAGCGGATCATCCCCGA
Source organism: uncultured Actinomycetes bacterium (assembly GCA_963775295.1). Classification (GTDB taxonomy): domain Bacteria; phylum Actinomycetota; class Thermoleophilia; order RBG-16-64-13; family RBG-16-64-13; genus JAMDEO01. Next base: position 2,078,382 of record CAVZIK010000006.1, on the reverse strand, counting down.
TGTGCTCTCAACCGCGTCCGCCATCTCGCTCACTTCCGGACGGCATTCCGGGTGGACGACGACCTTGGCCCGGGGATGTTCTTTCCGAGCCCGCTCGATGTCGGAGACCTCGATTAGATCGTGCGTCGGACAGAATCCCGGCCACAGGATGAGCTCCCGCCCCGTCTTCTTGGCCACCCAGGAGCCAAGATTGACGTCCGGCGTGAAGATGATCTTCCTACCCAGCTCCACGTTGCCGACCACTCGGACGGCATTGGCGCTCGTGCAGCAGATGTCTGAGATGGCCTTAATGGCCGCCGTGGTATTCACGTAGCTAACAACGACCGCCCCTGGATGCTGTGCCTTGAGCGCCTCAAGTCCAGGCACATCGACCATGTCCGCCATCGGACAGCCGGCCCGTGGCTCCGGCAGAATGACCGGACGATCCGGCGCCAGAATGGCAGCCGTCTCGGCCATAAAATGAACCCCACAGAACACGATCATCCGCGAGGTGGAAGCGGCCGCCTGCTGGGAAAGCCAGAGCGAATCGCCCAACACGTCGGCGACGTCTTGAACTTCAGGACGCTGGTAGTTGTGCGCGAGTATGACCGCCCGCTTCTCGTGTGCAAGCTCCCGTATTTCGGCTTGAATAGCAGAGTAATCCATATCTGACCCGCAGCTCCTCGACGGCGGCCGTCGTTCTCGATCCGAGGGAAATAGCTTGACCACCTGTTCACCCACTAGAGCCAGGGCTTCGGAGACCGTCTTGCCGCTGGGTAGGACAAGAGAGGGTGCCACTTCGGCCAGGGGCTCAAGAACGAACCGGCGTTGCTCCATGCGTGGATGGGGCAATTGCAGGTCGCCATCGGCAACCGTGAGGCCATGGTACCAAAGGATATCGACGTCAAGGGTCCTGGGGCCCCATCGGACCAAACGCTCTCTGCCCAAGGAAGTTTCGATTCGCTTGGTCTCGAGCAAGAGACGGCGAGGTTCCAACCCAGTCACGATCTCGACCACCTGGTTGAGATAATCGGGCTGCTCGGGACCGCCGATCGCCGCCGTGAGATACAGGCTCGACGTCGCAATAACCTCGGTCCGAGGCAACCGTCCCAGCAGATCACGCGCCCTCGTCAGAGTGGCTTCCCTATCCCCCTGATTGGAGCCAAGACCCAAATAGACCCGGGCGGGGTCCTTCTGACATTCGTCCAGCCCTCAGCCCTCGATGTCTGCACGCTGCAGTTCAACGGCTGCGCTCACTCCGGTCAGGGAACAGGCTATGGGTGGATGCGGCTTGACCACGCGCACCCACACCTCGTCGACCGGAAACTTCCTCAATATGGCCTCAGCCGTGGCATGAGCCAGGCGCTCCAAGAGCAAGTAGGTCTCGGTCGTGGCCAACTCCATCACGAGGTCGATCACCTCGGTGTAGTCCACCGCGTCTTCCACACGGTCGGTCAGCGCAGCCGTGCAATCGTCCAGTGTTAGGCGCACGTCAAAATAGAAGCGCTGTCCGAGAACTCTTTCCTCGGGAGCTACCCCGTGATGACCGTAGACCTCGAGCCCCTCGATAATGATATCCACCATCAGCCCCCGTTCTCTTCTATTGAGTCGGCTTGGGGAATACCGCGCGGGCCACGCCTGCCGCCTCCGCATTCACAGCTACTCGGTGCACGCGGAGAATATGTGCCCCCTCTCGGGCAGCGAGCGCAGTCGTGACGGCAGTGGCTCTGTCGCGCCGCTCGGGATCGTCGACACCGGCAATCTCCCCAAGGAAACGCTTACGAGACGTCCCTATCACCAGGGGCCTGCCCAGAGACCGGAACGCTCCCAGATTTCTCAGGATCTCCAGGTTGTGCTCCGTCAACTTGCCGAACCCGATGCCAGGATCGATGAGCAGGTTGTCTTCTCTCAACCCGTGGTCGACCGCCCAATTCAACCGCTCCACAAAGAAGGTGTAGATCTCCTCCACCACGTCGTCGTAGCGTGGTTCATTCTGCATGTTTTGCGGTTCCCCCTGCATATGCGTGAGAATCACCGGGCAATCCGCATCGCGGACGACGTCCACCATGCCCGAGTCCATCCGTAGCGCGGAAACGTCGTTGATCATGTAGGCGCCGGCCGCGAGCGCCCTCTGCGCGACATCCGCCTTGTACGTATCCACCGAGATCTTGCCCGGCAACTCCCGCGCCAGCGTTGTCACGACCGTCATTACCCGCCTCGACTCCTCTTTGAGAGAAACCGGCGCTGCCCCGGGCCGCGTGGACTCGCCCCCCACGTCCACAAATGAGGCGCCTTCTTCCACCATCTTCAGACCTGCGGTGACAGCGGCCTCGTCGTCCGCGTATGAGTTGCCGTCGGAGAACGAGTCGGGAGTGAGGTTGAGCACGCCCATAAGTAGCGGCGCCGCCGAGAGATCCAGTCCCACCGGGGTCCGGGGAAGCGGCGCATCGTAGTTCTTGAGCGCCGCCTCCACTGAAGCCGCCAAAGATCGTAGCCCGAACGGCTGCTGCTTCAGCTTCGGCAGCAGGCGCTCGAACTGATTCAGCGTTCCCATGATCACGCAATCTGCATCGCTGCCTCGCAGTTGGTAGACATCCCGGGACGTGGCCACCTCGCCACCCCTGGAGAGCATCTCCTGCTTGAGGATGTTCGCCGCGCGTGCATCCAGCCCGCTCACGCGCACGACCCGGAACAGAGCTTTGTTGTTCATGAGCCGGATGCCCTCGCTGGAGACCCGGCAGCGCGCCATGACGCGTTGCACATCCGTGAGATCACGGAGTACAAGCACCTGCGCCGAACCCTTGGTTGGGATCACCGGACGCCCCCGTTTAGTCAGGCCTTGGGGGCCTCGATGAGCGCGAGGACCTCCGCGCGAGTGGGCGCACTGGTGCGGAATATCCCCCGCACCGCGGATGTCACCACGAGCGTTCCGGGAGCCCGCACACCCCGCATGGTCATACAAAGGTGCTCAGCCCGGACGAGCACCATGACCCCTTCGGGCTGCAGAGCGGTGACAAGGGTGTCCGCGATGGTGCTGGTGAGGCGTTCCTGCAGTTGCAGCCGACCTGCCACTGTATGGACCAACCTGGCGATCTTGGATAATCCCGTTATCTTGCCGTGCTTTGAAGGGATGTATGCCACGTGGGCGACACCGAAGAAAGGCAGAAGGTGATGCTCGCACAGGGAGTGAAAGGAGATGTCGCGGACCAACACCATTTCCTGATGACGGTCCGAAGGCATCGCCTCAATGATGCTGGCCAAATCTTTCGGATCCGGGCAGAGAATGTCTTCGTACATCTCCGCGACCCGGCGGGGCGTGTCAATCAGTCCGTCACGCTCGGTGTTCTCACCGATGCCCTCGAGGAGCAGACGGATGCCCTGCTCGATCTTGCCCTTATCCATGGGCGCCTTTCGCGTCAGTCTTCCGAGTAACCGGTCGCGGAAGCTACCCCGCCGCTCGGCACCATCTCGTGACCGTCGGGCTCCAGGGTCTCCTGCTCGCTCTTCTGTTTGCGTTGACGTGCCGCCCTCTTGCCCTCAGCAACCTTGCGGGCTTTCGCCTCGTCGCGGGCGCGAAACACTTCATCCGGGTCGTCACCAGCCAGTAGAGCCTCGAATTCCTCACGGTCGATGGTCTCCTTGTCGATGAGGAGCAGAGACAGCTGGTCGAGCTGTTCCCGATGCTCGGTGAGGATATCTCGAGCTTTGTCGTACGCCTCGTCGACCACTCGCCTGATCTCAGCGTCGATCTTCACCGCTGTATCGTCGGAGTACTCCTGGCCCATACCATAGTCCCGACCAACGAACGGCTGTCCCGGATCGTGACCGAAAGTGAGGGGCCCCAAGGCCTCGCTCATCCCGTACTGAGTGACCATACGCCGGGCGGTTTCGCTTGCCCGTTGCAAGTCGTTGGACGCCCCGGTGGTGATGTCGTCGAAGCGGATCTCTTCGGCCACCCTGCCCGCGAGCATATGCGAGAGTTTGTCGATGATCTCCTTCTTCTTGACCATGAACTTGTCTTCCGTGGGCAGGGTGATGGTGTAACCCAAAGCCTGACCACGGCTGATGATGGAAACCTTGTGAACCGGATCCGCGTTGGGCAGATAGTGTGCCACGAGCGCGTGACCGATCTCGTGATACGCCGTGATGAGCTTCTCCTCTTCAGAGAGAAGGCGTGATTTCTTCTCCGGACCAGCGATGACACGAAGCACCGCCTCTTCGAACTCTTCCATCTCAACCACGCGCTTGTGACGACGTGCAGCCAGAAGTGCAGCTTCGTTCACCAGGTTGGCAAGATCGGCCCCAGTGAAGCCGGGGGTCTGCGCGGCAAGGGTATCGATCTCGACGCCCGGAGCAAGCGGCTTGCCACGGGCATGCACGGCCAGAATCGCCTTGCGCCCCTCCCGATCCGGCCGGTCGACGATGATCTGACGGTCGAAGCGGCCCGGCCTGAGCAGAGCGGGGTCGAGGATATCCGGACGGTTGGTAGCCGCCATGATAATGATGCTCTCGTTGGCCTCGAACCCATCCATCTCGACAAGCAGTTGGTTCAGGGTCTGCTCACGCTCGTCGTGTCCCCCGCCCATGCCGGCGCCACGGTGACGACCGACGGCGTCGATCTCATCGATGAAGATAATGCAGGGCTGATTCTGCTTGGCCTGATCGAACAGATCGCGAACCCGGCTGGCTCCGACTCCGACAAACATCTCGACGAAGTCCGAACCGGAGATGCTGAAGAAGGGCACGCCGGCCTCGCCGGCCACGGCCCTCGCCAGAAGAGTCTTGCCGGTCCCCGGAGGCCCGAACAGCAACACGCCTTTGGGAATGCGGGCCCCGAGGCTTTGGAAGCGCTTGGGATTCTCAAGGAACTCCTTGATCTCATCCAGTTCTTCGACGGCCTCATCCACCCCGGCCACATCCTTGAACGTTATCTTCGGTTGGTCGATGGCCATTCGTTTGGCCCGCGACTTGCCGAAGCTCATCACCTTGCTCCCCCCTCCCTGCATCTGGTTCATGAGGAAGACGAAGAACACGATCATGATCAGAATGGGCGCCAGAGTGCCCAGCAACGTGATCCAGATCGAACTCTTCTGGATATCGGTGTTGAATTCGACTTTGTTATCCAGCAGGTATTGCTCCATGTTATAGGCCTGCGTAAAGCCAACCTGGAAGCTGGTGCCGTCTTTGAGTTTGCCCGAGACGACCAGATCCTTGGTCTTCAGCGTGACAGTGCCATCTATCTTGTTCGTCGCCACATCCTGCTGGAACGCGTTGAACGTAAGCTGCTGGGTTCCGTGTGAACCGTAGAAAAGGTTCTGCACGAAGAAGGCCAGCAGTATGACCAGGAGGATCGGGAAGGCGGCGCTCTTGAAGAACCTACTCAACTGAACTCCACAAGTCGCTCAATATAGGGCAGAGATACTACCATAAGGCGTTGCCCCCGAACGAAGACGGGCCCTTCGCTGTTGACGGACGGGAGGTTTTCCGGGACCTGGGCCGGAAATGATCAATCAAGATCGTCGATCACCCCGATATAGGCGAGATTGCGATACTTTTCCGCGTAATCGAGGCCGTAACCGACCACGAACTCGTCGAGGATCTCAAAGCCTGTGTACCTGCACTCGAACTCGGCCGTCCGCCTGCTGGGTTTGCTCAGCAGGGTCACGACTTCGACGCTCGCCGGGTTGCGAGACTGCAGGTTACCCGTAAGGTATTGGAGAGTGAGCCCCGAGTCGATGATGTCCTCCACAATGAGGATGTGGCGCCCGTCGATATTGATATCGAGATCCTTGAGTATCCTCACCACGCCCGAACTCGTCGTGGATTGCCCGTAGCTGGACACAGCCATGAACTCCATCTCCAAGTCGAACGAGAGACGACGGGCAAGGTCGGCCAGAAATATCACAGCGCCCTTGAGAACGCATACAAGTATGGGACATTTGTCCTGGTAGTCCACAGTGATGGCCTCGGCCAGTTGGCCGACCCGCTCTTGGACCCGCTCCTCGCTTATGAGGACCCGCACATGGTGTCTCGCGCTCGAGTTCAGAACACCCCTATTCGACGCAGAACCTGACGAGTCGTCTCGTCTTGGCGGTTATTCTACCCTGCTCGACGGACAGCAGACCACAAACCCACAAGATGCTCCCTTCGCAGATCACTACAGGCACCGACGACCGGCTGTCGGCCGGGACGCGCAGATCGACCAGGACATCCTGCAGTTTGCGCGTTCCTTTCAGACCCAGGGGGCGCACGGTGTCGCCTAGACGGACACCCCTCACGGACAGCGGCCCTTCGATCGCCCCGGCGTCGACGAAAGTCTCCCGCGCCGGATCCGGCGCACGGAACCGCTCGCTCCGCTCGCAGCGGATGCGAACTCCGCCCCAGTCTGCGATTCCGGGGAGGTGCAACGGCACTTCTTCCGGCACGTCGCCAAAAGTCGACGCGGTGCGGCTCAGGCTGAGCAGATCGTATTCGCGCTGGGCACGCCAATTCGCCCCTAAATCGACAGAAGCCGATCCCGAAGTCTCCAAGAGTCGCTCCACCGCGAGAACGTTCCTCCTAGTCGCTTCCAGGTCTTCACCATGTTCGAGCCACGCGTGCAGCGCAAGTCGTCGCTGCGGCGCGGGCAGAGCCCGGAGTCGGTTCACGTCCAGCTCCGCCGAACCAAGATCAAGCCCCGTCGCCTCCAGGGAAAGAACCACTACCCGCTCCACCTCGGCCGCCACCTCCGCGGTACGAGCCGCGGCTTCCACGGCTCCGGGGAGCACCGTTTCCCACGCGGGCAACACCTGCTCTCGCACCCCAGTCCTGGCGTACCCCGGATAGGCGTTGCCTCTGTCGACGGCAAACTCCAGCCCTCTCTCCAAACAGAATGCCTCGGTATCCGTGCGACGGACGGACAAGAGGGGACGCACCCAGGGCGGGTCGCAGAACAACATCCCGCGGAGCGCAGCGAGTCCCCCGTAGCGCGCCATTCGGTAGAGCATGGTCTCCACCTGATCGTCGGCGGTATGGCCTAGGGCGATCCGGCGACACCCTCGCTCTGTGGCCACCGTCAGCGCGGCCTTTCGTCGGGCTGCACGCGCAGTCTCCTGTACGTTACCGTCGGATTTGACGATCGGCCTATGCGCCACAACCAGTTCCACGTCCAGCCGCGCGCAGTGCTGCGCGACCAAGCGCTCGTCATCGTCGCTGTCTTGACCACGCAGATGATGGTTGACATGAAGAGCGACGACTTCCGACGGACCAGCCGATAGCAGGAGACCGCCGGCTGTGAGCTCCAACAGGGTGATCGAGTCCTGACCACCTGAGACCATGACAAGCGCCCGTGATCCCGCCGGGAAGACGCGTTCACGCGAGCAGGTCTCCCGAACCTCGCGAACGAGCGCCGGCCGGATATGCTCTTGCGACCCCGCAGTCACGACAACTGGCCTCACTCTCTCCCTGACTTAATAACGAGGGGCTGGTATTGTACTACCGCTTCCAACCTTTCCTGCCCGGGAGGTGGTCCACCGTCGTGGAACCCCTTGCAAACGTAACCGACGAACGATTAGCGGTCATCTACGGTCCCGCTCTCACCTCGTATGACTTCGGTCCGCAGCACCCTCTTCAACCCAGCCGCCATAGACTTACCATGCTCCTCCTGGAGACTCTCGGCTGGCTGAACGATCCCAGATTGCGCTTCGAGCAACCCCGTCCGGCAAGCATCATGGAACTCCTTGCAGTTCACACCTATCCGTACGTACAGGCCGTCGGGCACGCTCAAGAGATTGCGCGGGGCGACAGGGCGCCGCTGGACCTCGCCTTCTATGGGCTTGGAACGGAGGACGATCCGCTCTTCCCAGACATCCACGACGCCACCGCTCTTTACGCGGGCGCCTCCATACAGGCAATGAACGCCATCCTAGAGGGCCGCGCGGTGCACGCGTACAATCCCGCCGGAGGCATGCATCATGCGATGAGGTCCCGGGCTGCGGGGTTTTGCGTCTACAACGACTGCGCGGCCGCGATCAACGTGGCGGTGACCGAGGGCCATCGCGTCGCCTACGTTGACCTGGACGCGCACCATGGGGACGGAGTGCAGGCGGCTTTCTACGAGGATCCTCGCGTCCTCACAATATCGGTCCACGAAAGCGGCGAATTTCTCTTCCCCGGCACGGGAGGAATCGACGAGACGGGTTCCGGCGCTGGACGGGGCAGTTGCGTCAACGTTCCGCTGCCCCCGTTCGCCGCCGATGATGACATCCTCCAAGTCCTGAGCCGCATCATCGAACCCGCAATCCGGCGCTTTGCCCCCAGCATCCTTTTCACACAAATCGGGTGTGACACCCATCACAACGATCCCCTCACCGACCTAAACGCCACTATGTCCCTCTATCCCCGTCTGGCAAGCCGACTGCATCATCTTGCGCACGAGGTGTGCAACGGGCGCTGGCTGATAGTCGGTGGAGGCGGTTACGATCCTGCCGACGTTACTCCACGCGCCTGGACCGCCTTCATCGGCACCGTCCTCGGCCGCGAAACGGAGAACGTTGAACTGCCGGAGACGTGGATCACGGCGTCGCGCGAAGCTGGAGGCAGACCACCCCACTTTCTCCTCGACGACACCGCCCCGCTTGACCCGCCCGCGGCTCCTGAGGAGTTGGCCGACCTGCTGACCCGCGTTGAGCGGACAGCTCTCGCTGAGTTAGTTTCCGGGGACCGGGGGAATTAGTGTTTCTTGTCGCTTCTGCCTGACGCGAGGCCTTGCACTCCACTCGCGGCTTTGCTTATATTGCACCGCTCGGAAGTCTTAAGAGGAGGATAATCATGGGTGTTCCCAAAGTCGATCCGGATCTTTGCACCGGGTGCGGCATCTGCGAGGACATCTGCCCCGATGTGTTTGAGATCGGCGACGATGGCCTGAGTCATGTGATCGACCCCAATGCGTGCGAAGACGCCGGTTGCTGTGAAGAAGCAGCCGACGAGTGCCCGGAAGGCGCTATCACCATTGAGTAAGTAGGGGCGCCTGCCTCTTATCTTCTGCACGCTATGTGCACGATCACTTGAATGAGGCCGTCCGTAAAGGGCGGCCTCATTGCGTTCACCTCCTCCGGAAACCCACTCCAGCGGGAGGAGACCCCGCAGCTCCGTCGAAGAGCCTTTTCCGAGGAGAAAGGAGTGACGGCATCTCACCTGCAAGCCTATTGAGCCTGGGCTTCGTTGTATGCACCGCGGGATTTGTTCTCGCGGCGCTCGTTTTTGCCTTGCGGATCACGTTTCTGTGCGAACGCGCACACGCTCTCCGCTGGGGAGTTGTTGCGGGTCTGGGCCTGCTGCTTCTGGCCCTCGGGGTCGTGCTTGCGCTGGGTCCCGTGGCTCCAGCCGGAATGGCCTCCTACGGCCAAGCACTGCTTCTGGCTGCGTCGGCCCTGCTCTTCGTCTCTGCCCGTTCGCTGGGCAAACATGATCGAACGGTTTCGTCGCAGGCTCTTGATACAGCCACTGTCGACTCCCTGACCAGGGTCGCCAGCCACCGACTGTTCCAGGACAGGTTGACCCATGAGTGCGACCGAGCCTATCGCTTCGGCGATAACTTCATGCTCCTCATTCTCGATCTCGATGGCTTTCACCCGGTCAACAACCGGCACGGGCACAAGACCGGCGACCGCATCCTGCTGGAACTTGCGGGCCGCATCCGCTCTCAGCTCCGCGAAATCGACCTTGTCGCTCGGTTCGGCGGTGACCAATTCGCGATGATCCTTCCCCACACGTTTGAGAAAGGCGGTCTCGAAGTAGCGGAGAGACTGCGAAGGAACGTGGCAGCCTGGGTCTTCCTGGCGTCGGACGGCACGGAACTGCGTCTGACCGCCAGCGTGGGGCTGTGTTCGTATCCTCAAGATGGAGCGGCCGCACCAGAGTTGGTTGAGAACTCCATTTCAGCCTTGCGCTTCTCTAAGGCCATGGGCGGCAACCAAGTGCAGGCGGCCAGTGATCTGCCCGGCAGGACCGGGGACAACGTTATCTCTCTCCCGTACACCGGCCGGGGAGCAATCGTGCGAAGCCTCGCCGCAGCCGTAGATCTACGCGACGGCTACACCCACGAGCACTCACAGATGGTCTCCGAACTCTCGGCGGCCATCGCCAAGCGGATGGGCCTTCCGAGCAACGACGTGGACAGGATCAGCGAGGGGGCCCTCCTCCACGACGTGGGCAAGATCGGCGTTCCAGACGCCATCCTTACTAAGAAGGGCAACCTCTCCCCGGAGGAGTGGAGTAGCATCCGCCAGCACCCGGTTCTCGGTCGGCAGATCATCGAGCAGGCTCCGGAGTTGATGGACGTGATGCCGTTGGTCCTCCATCACCAAGAGCACTTCGACGGGACGGGTTATCCGAACCGTCTGCAGGGCGAAGGTATACCGCTGGGGGCCAGAATCATCGCAGCCGCCGACGCCTACCACGCCATCCGCTCCAACCGTCCCTATCGCTCGGGACGCACCCATCAAGAGGCCACGAAAGAACTAACGCGTTGTTCGGGGAAGCAGTTCGATCCGCGGATAGTCCAAGCCCTGCTGGAAATCCTCGACGCTAACGAGGAACTGCAGATAATGACGCCACCCGATAGCTTTGCGTCGATGTCACACACGGCTAACGCCGCTTCCTTCTAATCGCGCTCCCGGGTTCACCGCCACTTCCCGCCGAGCCGCGGCCCGATCAGGAGAAAAACGTGAGACCCACGATGTGGTAGAAGAAGACCAGAGTGAATACCCCGAGAACCACCAACGCGGCCCGCAGCGCGCTTCGGTAGCGTCGGCACAGCCACACCAACACCGAGACGGCCATGATGGCAACGAACTTGAAGAGCCCGGCGTAGAGCGGGCCCGCGGCAAAGAGGGACCTCATCACCGGGTTGGCCTCGCCCGCGCCCATAGCAAGCGCATTTAGCGTGAGAAGGAAGTCGACCACATTCAGGAGGTTGACAGTGATGAGGACAATCCCGAGGTAGCCTGTGCTATCCCTCAGCCCGCGGAGAACCCCATCGAATCCTCTTGCGATCACCGAGCCCGATGCCGACCCCCTCCGATCGAATCCGGTACGTCGCTCGTGCAGCACGACGCTGACGCGCCGCTTCCGGCGGTCCACGCTCCGTCGTTCATTCGACTGTGCGTCCAATTCTCCCCTCATTATCGTCGATTATAGACACATCAGTCCTCGCTTGGAACAACCTTTCCCCCAATCGCCGACGACAAATCTCCTTCGCTCAAGCGCTTCCATTCCACGCGAAGGATGGGAGCTGCAAAGACGAGGCCCAAGAGCGAGATCGCGCCTGCGAGGCTAATGACATATCCCGACAAGCTCTTGTACAGAACCGGAGCGATGAGCGTGCCAACCAAAGCGGCCGCCTGGACGCACGTTTGTTCGAGCCCCTGCAGGCTTCCCAACCACCGGAAGGGAACGACCTGGACAAAGAAACCCTGCTTTGCCGGATAGGACCAGGCTACCGCCAACCCTTCGATGACGTTCACTATCAAAAAGAGTATGAGGTTATGCGTGATCCCGTAGCTTATCCAGGCGAAAGCTGAGACAGCGTAGCCCGAAAACATCAGAACCCAGCGACTGTAGCGGTCGGCAAGATATCCACCCACCCAAGCCAGTAGCATGGGTACGCTGAACGCGATCCAAGTCACCCCGACAAACCGGACCGACGCCCCGAGATGCCGCAGCCAGAGACTCCACAACACCTCGAAGACACCCATGGCGAAATTTCCAGTCATCGCCACCACCAGAAAGGCGAGAACGGGCCGCGTGACCAACCTGCGATAGGGCGGGCGCCCGGCCTTGACTTCACGCCGGAACCGAGCGTGCTCGGGCTCTCGTACCGCGAGCATCAGAGCGATCGCCGTCAGCGCGGAAAGAGCGCTCCCGAACAGGAAGATGGCATAGAAAGCCCATTTTCCCTGTCCGCCTCCAAGACTATAGAGGGGCCAGGCCAGCACCGGGCCGGCGACTAGACCCCCGAACTGCGCCGTCGTGAGCCAGCCGTAGGCCCGACTGCGCTCGCCCTCTGTGCTGAGTTCCGCCACCAGGGCTTGCCCGGCGGGCGTGACAGCCGCCGCCCCGACGCCCTCAAGAAGTCTGAAAAGGACAAACCAAATGGGATGGGTGGTTGAGACGAACAACAGGGTCGCTACGGCGTAGAAGCATACCCCGGCTATGATGATCGGTTTTCTGCCGACTGAGTCGCTGAGCCGGCCCAAGGGCGCCGCGAAGGCGAAGGTGCCCACGTAGTAAGCCGCCGCCACGATCCCGATAAGCCACACCGAAGCATGCGCCTGTTCTTGGAGAAAGACGGGAAGATACGGAAGTATCGCCCCAAACCCCGACCATACGACAAAGCTAGCGGCGCAGATGACCCCCAACTGGACCCACTGAGTCTGCTCCGGCGCAGCGCCCAGCCCAACCGGGTTGGCGCCGGAAGCTTTCTCGGGCTCACTTGCCAGGGAACTGCTCATATGGGAACTTTGACTGTACAGGGGGACAGAATCGCGCGCAGCGCGTGGTGACCAGGCTATCATCTGGTAGCCGGCGGTCAAACGTCAGGAGGAACGATGCTCGAACATCCGGGGAAGGCCTTCCAGAGTAAGACCGGCTATCACCGCAACGCTATGGAAGATTATGAGCTTGACTGGCGGAGCAAGCCTCAGCAACACAAGTTCTATCCGTACGCACCGGTAATTAGCCTTCCCAGTCCCACTCAGATGGCCGACAACGCGAAGTCCCCCGAATTATGGAAGTGCATCGCCCGTCGAAGAAGTGTGCGTTCCTTCGGCACCACCCCCCTCACTATGGATCAACTCTCTCGAATGCTCTGGGCATCCGCCGGCACGACAACCTCCTTCATAACCCCCCACGGACAAGACTTCTACCGTGCAGCCCCTTCCGCCGGTGCGCTTTACCCCATCGAGACTTATGTGATCGTCAACCGCGTGGAGGGCCTCGACCCCGGCCTTTATCATTACCGCGTGACCGGACTCGACATCCTCGAGCGTCCCACGGTGGAAGGCAGTCACGCCCTGGAGCAGTTGCGCGTGGGTGATCTCAGCACCGAGATCAGGGACGCGGCTCTGGACCAGCCCATGTGCGCCAAGGCGGGGGCGGTCATTCTCTGGAGTGCCGTGTTCGCGCGTTGCGTCTGGAAGTACCGGGAAAGAGCCTATCGATACGTCTATCTCGACGCAGGCCATATGGCCGCACAATTCTCCCTCGCCGCCACGGGCCTCAACCTCGGGAGCTGCCCCGTCGCTGCCTTCTATGACGACGAGGCCAACGCCCTATTGGAGATCGACGGCCAGGAAGAGGGTGTCCTCTACATGACCGCCGTCGGCAATCCGGCGCGCCCCTTTGGTGGAAGCGGACGGGCCGATCTCCGCCATACTTCAAGGCCAAAGGAATAGGATTCGCTGTCGCGCGTACGTTCGCGCGGGGACTTGGCTGGTTCCCGATCTACGATGCAGTGGGGACCTAGGTTGCCGGACTCCGCCTTTTGCTGAAATACTCGACCTGCGGGTCGTGCACGAAGTCTATCTTCCCGAAGAAGGCCATGGAGTCCTGATTATCGGACTCAACGAGGGCCGCACAGATCTCGATGCCCTGGGATTCGAGCCAAGCTTCCACGTCGTGCACGAGTCTGCGGGCAAGGCCCGTCCTGCGTTGATCGGGCACTACGGCGAGACGGTTCACCCACCCTTTGCGGCCGTCGTGGGTTCCCAACACGACTCCTACGGGGCGCCCCGCCGCCTCCGCAAGCAGAAAGACGGAACTGCCCCTTTCCAGCTCCAGAGCGATGCTTTGCCGGCTGTCACGGCCCCGAGGACGGAAGGGCAGTCCGGCTTCCAACCATATGCCGACTATGCGATCGTAGTCGTCCACTCCGGCTTCACGCACGTCGAAATCGCTCCCTCCCGCCCCCATCCCCATGCCGTAGCCGCCCTTTCTCCGCGCTGCCTCGTCCATCTCAAAACAGGTCGGTTTCATTCTGCCCCGAACAGCCTTGACGAGCAACACAGAACCAACACGAACTGATTGCCGTATCGGAACAAAAGTGCCGGGCTCTTGACTTTTTCGGACACCTACGGTCTGATTCCATCTGTTGGCATCCGATGTCGCGGGAGTGCTGATGGCTTTAGGGTTGGATGACGTCGATCGTCGCATTATCGCCCTTCTTGTCGAAGACGGGCGGATGCCGTCCACGGAAATCGCCCGCCGCATCGGTGACGTGTCTGAACGCTCGGTTCGGCATCGGATCGATCGCCTCAGACGCTCCGGGACAATTCGGATATCGGCGATCGTCAACCCGGCTTCCTTGGGCTACACGACCATCGCCGACGTGATGCTCGACGTAGCCCCAGGTTCCCTTCAAGATGTTGCCGCTCAGCTTGTGGAATTGGACCAGGTGAGCTACATAGCTGGGTCGGTCGGGGATGGCGACCTCGTCGCCCAGGTCTATGCCCGAGATCCAGAAGAATTGGTGAGATTGGTCAACGAGGCTATCGGTAGCATTCCCGGCATCGTGAAAATGCGCACGAATATCGTGCCTTGGAAACTGAAGGAGGTATGCGACTGGCACGTACCGGTTGACGCGACGGAGGCAGGGACCACGTAAGCATCCGTGGGAGCAGGACCGGCTCGCAACGTGCGCGCAGACGGCTCAATCTACGTCTGCGCAGATGAGGGAAAGGAGAACCGATGAGGGGAGAAGGTGAGATAGCGTTCGCGCGCAAAGCCAGCGGCCTGGTGCGCGGTCTTAGCATGTGGGACGCTTTCGGCGTTGGTTTCATGAACCAGGGGCTAACCCCCAGCATCTGGGTCATGATCAGCCTTGGTCTTAGCGTATATATGGGTGGCAACCTGATTATCGCCACTATCCTGTCGATAGTACTCGCTGGGATAGGCTTCCCACTAGTGTGGGGTATTCTGGGCGGCTCCATGCCTCGGTCGGGAGGCGAGTACATCTACAACTCGCGCATCATCCACCCGCTGGTGGGCATCGGGGAATCCTTCGGAAACGCTTTCATCTGGCTTATGTGGATCTACGTATTGGCCCCCTGGATGGCCGATCCCGGCGCCAAGATGATGGCCGAGTTTATGAACTGGCCCTGGCTGTACAACGCGACCAGCGACACCTACCTGGGCGGTCTTTCCCCTTCATGGGGCTCTTTTGTCATTGCAAGCATCGCCAATATCATCGCGTTCTTGTTTGTCGTTTTTGGTATCAAGGTGTTCGCGCGCGTCCAGAAAGTTGTGATGGGGCTTGGGTTGCTGGGCGCGGCCATCATCGTCGTGGTGCTGTTTATGTACACGAAGAGTGATTTCATCAGCTCCTGGAATTCGCTCGCGACGCAATACGGCTCCCTCAACTACAACGACTTCATCAAGGCCGCCGGAGACGCGGCCGGGTCGGCCATGCCGACTACCTGGAATTGGTACGACACTTTTGGGGTGATGGTCGCCGGGTCGTGGCTCTTTGCCTATTCCTACTGCATTACCTTCATCGCCGGCGAGGTCAAGCGACCAGACAAGAGCATCATTCTCTCGAACCTGTTCGCTATTATCGTGCCGGGCGTGTTCATGATCCTCACCGCGGCGGGTCTCTATCGCTTGGTGGACTTCAATTTCCTATCCGCCTCGGCATACGCCGACCAGAATGGACTTGCCGGGTATGCTCTTCCCTGGAGTTCACACTTTGTAGGACTCGCGGCGGTTGTGATGCACAATAAGGTCCTGCTGTTTCTCATGGCTCTGTCGTTCCTGCTCTTCACATTGTGGTGGATTGCGCTCTCGTACCTTGCGTTCCCCCGAATCATTTTTGCTTGGGGTATGGACCGAATGGGTCCCAAATGGTTCACGGACGTCAACGCGCGGTACGCTTCCCCGGTCAAGAACTACGTACTGGGCTTCTTCATCGCCGAGGCGCTGATCGCCCTCTACGTCTTCGTGCTGACCGAGCCGATGCAGGGGCTCTCGGTTACCGCCCTGGAGATCTTCTCCGTGTTCGGGGTCACTGCCATCGCGGCGGCCATCTTCCCCTTCTCGAAGCGTTCCAAGGGCATATGGGAGGCGTCGCCGTACCGCAAGTGGGCTATTCTCGGCATTCCTGTGGTGACGCTGGGAGCGGTGGTCAACCTCGCCTACCTGGCCATTCTTGCGGTGTTCTTCTTCTTCCAGTCATCGCATAACCTCGAAGGCTTCACCTGGATTACGGGAGGGCTCATCCTCGGGACGTGGGCTCTAGGCCTTTGCTGGTACTGGTTCTGGAGCTGGAAAGCCAAACGGACCACCGGCATCAGCACCGGCATGCTCACCGGGGAACTGCCGCCCGAGTGATGTGAATATCGCCAGCGGCTACGGGGAACAATTGCCGCAGGCATTCGGGACCGCCGCCCCCCGGTGGCGGCGGTCCCCAGAGTTAGGCCGACTCCGGAAGGGCCTCCCAGTGTTGCCGAGCCGAGTTGCAGGAAAAAAGGAGTGATTGGTGCTCAAGCTCTTCTACGTGACGGATATTCACGGGTCCAACGTCTGCTATCGAAAGTTTCTCAACGCGCTGCCGATCTATGGGGTCGATGTAGCGGTACTCAATGGTGACCTACTTGGCAAGGTCCTGATTCCGTTGGTGGAAAAGGCCGGCGGGGGGCGCGAGTGTCATCTCATGGGCAGCTACACGGAGATGAACACGACAGACGAAGTTGCCGCGGTCAAAAAGACGATCGAGAACGCAGGGTACTACTGGGTCGAGCAGTCCCGCGACGAGTTCGATGCCATGAAGGATGATCCGGTGGCCATCGATCGGCTCTTTAAGGACCGCGCCATCAGCCGTATAGAAGAGTGGCTACAACTTGCCGACGAGCGTCTCGCGGGAAAGAGCCAAATCGTCTATATCTGCCCGGGAAACGACGACTGGTGGGAGATCGACGATATGATCTCCCAGTCCAAGTCCCTCCGCCCTTGCGACGACATGATCGTTGAGTTCGAGGGATATAGGATGGTGTCTTCCTCGCGCTCCAACCCCACCCCCTGGGACACGCCGCGAGAATACCCCGAAGACGAACTGACTGCGTACCTGGAAGAACTGTGCCAGAGGGTGGGCACTTCGCCGAAGGACTTCGAGAACGTCATCTTCAACTTTCACGTCCCGCCCTACGGTTACTCGCTCGACCTCTGTCCCAAGCTGGATGAGAACATGCGCATGGCGGCCGAAGAGAAGATCCACGCGGGGAGCCTGGGTGCCAAACAAGTAATCGAGAAGTACCAACCCCTGCTCGGGTTACACGGTCACATCCACGAATCGCGCGGCGCCCAGAAGTCCGGACGAACCATAATGATCAACCCCGGAAGCGAATACTCGGAGGGTATCCTCAAGGGAGTCGTGGTCATGCTCGACAAGAAAAAGGTCAAAGACTACGTATTCACGTCCGGCTAGGCCCGAACCTTTCTCCATCGATAGGGGGAACTGAACTTATGACCAAACCATTCATCCTGCCCAAGGACATTCCCTTGGATCAGTACCCCAAGCCTGCGATTTTTCTGTCCGAGGGCAAGCGAATAGTCGATGCCGCCGCCGAAATCGGTATCGCCATGCGGGTCATGGGCCCGCTGGCCCTACACTATTACTTCCCCGAGCGAGTCGACCTGTACGCGCGCCTGGAGCGTCTGGGCGAACGTTACTTCACGGATATCGACTTCGTCGCCTACAGCAAGAGCAGTGGGAAGATGAAGGGTTTCATGGAGAAGCTCGGCTATGAGTGCGACCTCAACACCTTGATGATGACTGGCAAGACCCGGCAGATCTACTACGGCGGCGCCGTCCCCATGATCGACGTCTTCCTCGATAAGCTCGACTACTGTCACGAGGTGGATTTCAAGAATCGCCTGGAGTTCGACAGGTATTCCATATCGCTAACGGACATCACCCTGCAGAAGCTCCAGATATGGGAGATCAACGATAAGGACCTGAAGGACATCGAGTTCTTGCTGACGGTTGCCGAGATAGGCGACGACGACGTCAAGAAGATCAACCGCTCCTATGTAGCCAAGCGCCTCGGTGATGACTGGGGCTTCTGGTACACGGCCACGACCAATCTCGGCCGGGTCAAAACTCACGTTGATGGGGTAGGTGCTCTGGAAGATTCCCAGAAGGCCTACGTCAAGCAACGTTGCGACGAGTTGTTGGCGCGCATTGAAGCTGAGCCGAAGACCAAAGGCTGGCAGAAGCGCGCAAAAAAGGGCACCGATAAGATCTGGTACAACACGAACTTTTCGGATTGGTAGAGATCGGACGCGGAGTCAGCGCGAGTGCCGGGGTTGTTCCTCGGCGAATCCCCGGATCAATGCATCCAGCCCCGAGAGAAAACTTGCCTGCGCTGCCAGACCTTCGCTCGAGCCGCCGTAGCCGTTGTCAAACTCAGACGGCATCTCTGTCGAGATGTCTTGGCCCGCAGGACCGCTCAAGCGGGCCCTTTCGACGAGCTGCTCCACGCCTATCTCGAACTCGGCTGTGTCGTCGGGCGTTACCGAGAGCACCTTCTGCACCCAGCTCCGGGGGGCGTCGTATCCTTGGGCGCTCGACCCGTCGCCCGATCCCGGGATCGCCACCTCCTCCCTCATCCATACGGCGAGAAGGCTGTGACCTATTAAGAGTGCCACCAGATTGCTCATGAGAGTCGCGCTCATCTCCTCGTCTATCCCGGCTCTGCAAAGCAGCTTGAAAAGAACGTTCGCTCTCTTCTTGGCGACCGGAGAGTGCGCCAGACCACGTGTGAGGAGCGGAGCCGCGTTGGGGTGAGCCTGGATGAACTCCCGGAGTTGGAGGAAGGTACCTTTCACCTGATCGACCCAGTCCCCTCCGTTCGGAGGTCTTCCCAATCTCCGATAGAGGAACTCAGCGACACCGGTCATAAGTGCGTCCTTGCTATCGAAATGATAGTAGAGAGAACTGGCCTTTACCCCCAATGACCCGGCCAGAGCGCGCATGCTCACGGCGTCGGGACCGCCTCGGTCGATCACCTCAAGGGCCACCTCACAGATGCGATCACGGGTGAGCGGCTCTCGCGTCCCTCCACCATTTTCCCTGTCCACCGCAGCCTCCACACATGATTTGACACCACCGCCTAACAACGTTAGACTGGCTGCCGTCTAACGATGTTAGACCCGAAGTCCAACAATCGTCCGTCGCGCCCGAGAGCGCGGGCGGTATCACAGCAACGGAGCGAAAGGAGCCGACCTTGAGCTTCCCGACACCACCCCGCTCATTCTGACCGCTGCGACGAACGCCTCTCTTTATATTCTCGGCCGGGCGCCAATTTCCCTGAGCGCGAGCAGCGGTTTTTCAATCATCTGCGATGAAAGCCGCTGCTGTTCCTGCTAGTGGATCAATGAGCAGGGATAGAGCGCCACCCGGGGATCTTGAATAAAAGGAAGAGGGGTCGAAGCTTGCTGAGCCGTTCGACCCCTCGGATTGGGGCAGAGACCCCACGCGAATCAGGCCGCCTGTCAGCGCCCAAACTCGCCTGCTTTGTTTATACCTCGGAACCCTCAGGGCCTAAACATGTGCCTCCGGAGCAGGGCAGTTTGTGTTGACGCGAGTGCCAGACCAGATGGTGATCACGTCAGCAGCCGTGCAGAATATCGACTTGGTTTGCGGGCCCATTGACGGACCGCTCCTGTGCAAGAAGTCCGCCAGGGAAAGCAAGGAAACCAATTGATGGAGATGAATCCATGGGAAAACTCGCCGTTGCCCTCTTAGTGGCCCTAGCGGCACTCACCGCATGTTTTGTGTATGGGAATCCGCCGGCCTTTGCGGCAGCTTACGACGTTTCAACGACGACTCAACCAACGCCTTCTAAGATCATATATGGGGCCGATCGATACGAGACCGCCATACTGGTCTCGCAGGAAGCCTATCCGAATGGGAGCCAGGCGGTTGTCATCGCGCGAGGCGACGCTTTCCCTGACGCCCTCTGCGCGGCGCCGCTGGCACACCATTACGGCGGACCCCTGTTGCTTACACCCTCGAATGCTCTCACCGTATCGGTGCTGGCCGAACTGCAGCGACTGACCCCATCCCACGTGTTTTTGGTGGGCATCGGTGAGCCGGGCGGTACTATGTACAAACAGGTCAGCAGTGTAGTAGGAGCCGAAAACGTCACGACCATCATCGGGACGGATCGCTACCAGACAGCGGCTTTGGTCGCTCAACAACTTCAGTCGGCGACCGGGTCACCCGACAAGGTCGTCCTAGCTCCGGGAGACAGCTTCCCCGACGCGCTGGCCGCCTCTCCTTTGGCGGCAGCAAACGACTGGCCCATTCTCCTGACCCCTCAGAATGCATCCCTGCCTTCTGTAACGAAACAGGCTATCGCCGACTTGGAAGCCACGTCCGTCGTGGAGGTGGGGACCCGGGCCGCGACGGGTGTCGCCGACACCACCCGACTCGTCGGGTCGGACCGATACCAGACCTGCGCAATGATCGCGACCTACGCGCTCACCCAGGGCGCGGCCGCCGATCACGTAGCCTTTGTGAAGGGTGACAACTACCCCGACGGCCTCACGTCCGGGCCCTACCTCGCTCAAGACGACGGGCTCCTTCTCCTCACAAGCGAAGGCAACCTGCCCGCGACCATCGATGAGTTTCTCGTCGCGCAGAGCGATCAGATCCAGACCGCGGACGCGATCGGACTCAGCGGGATGCCCGAAGGCAGTTGGAATTCGCTCTGGGCCGCCGGGCGTTGGCATCACCACCCCACGACGTCGACAACTGCCGCACCATCGACCACGACCACATCGCAAGCGTCGACCACGACCACCGTTGCGCAGTCGACGACCTCGACGGCCAGCCGGCAACCGACGACCTCAACGACTATCCGGCAATCGTCAACCACCACGACAACAGTGCGACCCACTACGACGACTGTGATCGCTGGGCAGCCTACGACTTCCACAACGGCGCGGCCGTCGACGTCCAGCACGATCCCACCGGCTTCTAGCTTCGATCTTCAATCCGCCATTAACGCCTGCCCCGCCGGGGGAACGGTGACCGTCCCGGCAGGGACCTACGCCTGTAACTCCACGATCAATCTGAAAAGCGGCGTCACCATCCAGGGGGCAGGAGCTAGCAGTACTATCCTCACCATGCCTGCGTCGTCCGGAGTGAAAGAGTTGATGATAGGCGCGGGGATCTCCAATGTAGCCATCCGCGATATCGGCTTTCAGTTTGCAAGCGCAGGGGCCATGATCATCCCCCTCCACATCTGGAACTACTCTTCAGTGACCCTGGAGAGGATCAGGGTCGCGAACGCGTACTATGCCCTCAAGGCCGATACCAAAGGCAGCAACCTCACGGTGCGCGACCTGACGGTGACCGGTACGGCTCAGCCCATCTACATATCCAACCTGACCGGCGGCTTGTTCGAGAATCTAAATCTCCAGGCCTTGACCACCGCCACCTCCGGGTTCTTCTCGCCGCACGCACTCTACATCGAGCGCAACAACCACTCGCTTCAGTTCAACTCAATCCAACTGGCCGGAGGCATCGGGTTCACCCTGCAGCTCTACACCGACGCTGGTTGGTCTTCTCCGTCGAGCGGGATCTCCTTCAACGGCCTGAGCCTAGCCGGTACGTATGGCATCGTCGTGGGCTCGGGATACGAGGACATCGGCTTTAGCAACGTCACCGCATCCGCGAGCAGTTCCGGCGAATCGCTCTTTACCCTCTACGATCCACACACTGTGACCATCAGCGCCTTCCAAGCCTCCGGCGGTGCCTCCCTCCTCACCAGTCGAGGTGGCAGCACAACCTGCCGTGACATCTCGTTCCATGGTGGCACGTACAGCGGCTCGCGGCTGCTTGCCTCCGACAGCGCGAGCATACAGAACCTGGTGATCGATCTGGGCGGGACGATGCCTTAGATATCTCTGAATGCACCAGTCGCATAGGGTCTCGCGGGAGGGGGCTGCAGGCTCGGCCCTCTCCCGTCGACGCTCTGATGAGAGGCCCACATCGGGGATTCGGAACCGATTCTTCCGCTCGCGAGGACGAATGCTGATGCCGAGACCAAGCCGCTTGGCCCGAACGAGACAGGCTGTGACTCTAAGAAAAGCAAGGCTGCCCGGCAAGGATTCGAACCTCGACTAACTGGTCCAGGGCCAGTCGTGCTGCCGTTACACCACCGGGCAATCTATTAGGGTAGCAGGGAGCGCAATCCAATTCCCCGCCCCCAACGCCGCGAACAAGTCTATCATCGCCGCCAAGATGTGGCCCGGGCCTTAGCGGCGCCAGACCGTGCGGACGGCTGGCGTCTAGCCCTGGCCCTGCTTCCTTTCGATCCGGGCCCAGGTGTCCTTCAACGTCGCCGTGCGATTGAAGACCGGAGCGCCGGGGCGGAAGTCCTCCGGGTCCGCGCAGAAATAGCCGATCCGCTCGAACTGGTAGGTCGCGCCCGGAACGGCCGCAGCCAGGGAAGGCTCGAGCTTGCAACCTCGGAGAGTTTCAAGCGACCGGGAGTTGAGCGTCCCGGTAAAGTCCTCTCCCTCGGACACGTCTTCCGGATTTTCCACCTCGAACAGCGTGTCATAAAGGCGCACCTCGGCGTCCACGGCGTGGGCCGCTGACACCCAGTGGATCGTGGCCTTGACCCTACGACCATCCGGGGTGTCTCCCCCGCGGGTGGCCGGATCATAGCGGGCGAGCACTTCGATTACCTGGCCGCTCACCGGATCCCGAACGACGCCGGTACAGGTGATCAGATAGGCAGAGCGCAGCCGGACCTCCACGCCAGGACTGAGACGGTGGTACTTCGGTGGAGGCACCTCGCGAAAGTCGTCCTGCTCGATGTAGACGATGCGTGAGAACGGAACTCGACGGGTCCCCCTCGCGGCGTCTTCGGGATTGTTGACCGCCTCCATCTCTTCGACTTGCCCCTCCGGATAATTCTCGATCACCACGCGCAACGGTCGCAGCACCGCCATAGCCCGGGGGGCGCGGTGGTTTAGATCGTCGCGCACGAAGTGCTCCAACAAGCCCAGTTCTACCATGTTTTCCCGCTTTGCGACGCCGATGCGGTCGCAGAATGCGCGGATGGCCTCGGCCGGGTAGCCACGCCGCCGCATGCCCGAGATGGTCGGCATCCGCGGGTCGTCCCAGCCTCGGACCAGCCCGTCCTGCACGAGCCTGAGCAGCTTGCGCTTGCTCATCACCGTGTATGTCAGGTTGAGGCGCGCGAACTCGCGCTGCTGGGGGTGCACGCGGGGCAGTTCAAGAGCGTCGAGAATCCAGTCGTACAGCGGCCGGTGCACCTCGAACTCAAGCGTACAGATGCTGTGAGTAATGCCTTCGATATAGTCGCTCAGGCCATGTGCGAAGTCGTACATCGGGTATATGCACCATTGGTCGCCCGTATGATGGTGCGAGGCATGACGGATGCGGTAAAGGATAGGATCGCGCAGCCAGATGTTGGGCGCACTCATGTCGATCTTCGCCCGCAGCGTTCGAGCACCATCCGGAAACTCCCCGGCACGCATCCTTTCGAACAGATCGAGGCTCTCCGTAATCGAGCGGTTGCGGTAGGCGCTCTCCCGCCCAGGCCGATCGGGCGAGCCCCGCATCTCGTCCACCTCCTGGGGTGAGTGATCGCAAACGAAGGCCTTTCCTTTCCGGATCAATTCCAGCGCGTACTGGTAGAGTGGCTCGAAGTAGTCGGAAGCGTAAAACGGCTCCAGCACTTCATCTGGGCTCTGCGCCGGCACTACCGGAGCGAGGTAGTAATCCTCGCGACCACCTACGGTATTCTTCTCCGCCAGTCGACCGACCGGCTTCAGTCCCAGGCAGTGATCGGCCCAACCTGCGATGAGCCACTTGACGTCCGTCGTGATGGAGTCGACATACTCGACATCCTCCTTGGCCGGATTGGTATCGTCCATGCGAAGGTTACATTGGCCGGCGAACTGGCGCGCGATGCCGAAGTTCAGGCAGATGGACTTCGCGTGACCGATATGGAGGTAACCGTTGGGCTCCGGAGGGAAGCGCGTCACCACGCCCCTAATTCGACCCGAAGCCAGATCCTGCTGGACCATCTCGCGGAGGAAGTCCTGATGCTCCTGCGCCGGCTGATCCCCGGTGACGTGCGAATCCGTCATAGCACCACTCCTACCTCGGTCACAGCGACTCCTCGCGCTAGGAAACCTTCAGAATCAGCGCCCATTTGTCGACAACCACCGCTCCCACCTACGCCCCGACGCCGGAGGCCCGGCTCAAATCTCCACGCGCGCAGCCCAAAGCGGTTTGCGTCTCAAGCCCGACTTTGCTCTGGCGTCCCCCCTAACTCCAAGCGCGATAAATCATACCCGTTTTCCCGCAACATAGGCGAAAGACAGGCGAGGCAACGTACGAGCCACCGACCTCTTGGGGCACTCATGACTTCCTGTGCATGGTCTGGGCGGCAGGCGTGCGGCACTTACCCGACGGTCACCTGCGCAACCCCTCCTTCGGTTTACTGCTGTCGAAACGCGACCATGCATGCTAACAGGAACACCACGGATGAACGCGACATGACGACCATCATGGGTGGCGGGGGCCGGTGCGATCCAGTGCCGCCGTCACTTCCCGTAGATAAGATAAAGAATCGCCGCTATTACCCAGCCGACGGGTATCAGCAGGAAGACTATCCCGGCGAGGCGCTCAGTCTGGCCCGCGAAGCGATCTGTGGACTTGCGCACGTATTCTCGCACTTCCCACTCGTCAACGGTGTCGATTCGGTAATATTGAAGCAGTTCCCGGCGTTTGGAATATCGCTGCCAGGCATCGCCAATCATGAGTACGAGGAACATCACAGGCGCGCCGAGCACCAGGAGGAGAACTCCGATATACGCCGCGACGGTACCCATCGGCTCTTCCTAACATTTCGAGGCGTCAACTGGCCCCAAGTCTATGCCCTCTCAGCACCAAAGTGAAACGACCTGGTCATCCAGTTTTCAAATGCTTCCAGTACGCTACCAATGCCTACGACTAAGGCGATGGTCAGTGATCACGTCCATTCAGAGGAATCGTGGCAGAGCAGGAGCCCCCGCCGGCAAGTTGGGTGGCGGCCGACCCGAGAGGCGCGACCCGACGGCAAGGCGCGAGTCCCATCTAGGGCTGGCCCGTCCGCCGCGGTCCGTTTGCTGCTGACGAGTTCGTCAGCAAGATCTCATCATCGCGACCACATGCGCGCCAAGAGCTGGTCCCCACAACTGGGTTGCCAACGCATAACTACCTGCAAATCACACTAATGCCGGAGGCGGGACTCGAACCCGCACGGGCGTAGCCCTACGGTGTTTAAGACCGTTGCGTCTGCCATTCCGCCACTCCGGCGCATCTAAGAGCCGCGTCTTCTTAGTCCGGCTCCGCCTTTCGACTACCTTAGCATGCCCCAAGCATGATCAAACCGTCGAGCAAGTCCCGTTCGGACACCTTTAAGCGACCGAATCCAAGCGATTCCATGACGGCGAGAAGTACCACCGCGCCGCCGATGATAACCGCGGCGCGGCCTTCCTGCACGCACGGCAACCCGGCTCGTTCCAAGGCGGTCATGCTGACCAGGTCTGCCAGTAGCCCTGTAACCGTCTCGGCCCTCAATTCCCTCAGATGCACCACGTCCCGGTCGTATACCTCAAGTCCCGCGTCTAAACAGGCAAGCGTCGTGACAGTACCCGCGACCCCCACCAGGATCCGGCCTTCGCCTTCTCGCTCTGCGCCGACCGAACCAAAGCGTGAACGCAGTCCGTGCAATCTGGTGCATGCCTCCCGATACGCACTCTTGAGCTGCGCTTCCGTCGGCGGGTCCCCGGTCAGCCAGCGCTCGGTAGCTCGGCTTGCTCCCAGGTCCAGGCTCACCCAGTCAAGAACTCCATCTTCCTTCCTGGCAATAAGTTCCGTACTACCCCCTCCGACATCCAACACCACCAGGTCGGAGCGGATGTCCGTCGAAGCTCCGGCATACGCAAGCCGCGCCTCGTCTTCACCCGAGAGCACTCGAGCTCCAATCCGATGCTGCCTTCCCAGGCCATCGATGAACGCCCGCCCGTCTGCGGCTTCTCGAGCCGCGCTGGTCCCAACCAAGGTGACGCACCCGGCGCCCAGAGTTCGAGCCTCCTCGACGTACCTGCTCACCACCTCAGCGGTACGCCCCATCGCCTCCGGCGACAGGCGCCCACGGGCACCCAGGCCTTGGCCCAAACGCGTCACTTCGGCCCTCCGCACTACGTCGTCCGTTCTGAGATCGGTGGCGTCCGCAACGAGAAGCCGGACGGAGATGGTGCCCACGTCGATGACCGCTCGCCGGGTACATCCAGTCCACCGGGCGCAGCGGCGGTCGGAACACCAGGGCTCGTCGACCCCAGAAAAGATATCCGCCCATATTCGGGCGACTCTGCCCATCAGATCCCGCGCTCTCAGTGCCCGATCCCCCGACTCATTCCGCTGAGCGAGCCAACCCGATCCCACCGCCAAGAAGGCCGCCGCGTACGCGTGCAGGCAGGAGGCCCTCTCCGGACCGACGGGGCCACCTATCCCGGCGTCGAGACGCGCTCCCACACCTCCGACCCCGGCCAGATGCGCACGGCGATTCCGATAGATGGTGGTGACTTCGCCGATTGCGCGGCTGAGAGCTTGGTCTTCGCGACACCTCTCCCTGAATGCCTTAACCCCCCCGCCGGCCTCAATCCCACTCACGTACGCAGTCAAGGCCGGACAGGTGAGATACAGCAGGGTCGGGTTCGGGCTGCCCCCCGATAAAACGGGGGCACTCTCGATCACGGCTGGAAGTCCAAACCGACACCGTACCGCCACGCCGGTTACATTTCGCGGAATCCGGTCCAACTGGCCGGCGACCACCGCCGCGTCGTCCGCGGCCAGACTCGCCGCACGTCCGGAGGCACTCATCGGAGAGAGGAGGAGAAGTCCTCGGTCGATTCGAACGCCAGAACTCTGATTCGGCGGATCTCGAAGTTGGCATCGGCGCCCACATCGGAGCCCGAGTTCGTGCCGACGGCCGTGAGGTAACCCGCCGCCTTCGCCGCCGCGATGACCCGCTGATCGTATTTCCCCGACGGATAGCTCAGCGATTCGGGCGTGAGCCCGAGCTTCTCCGCTATAGCCGCCTTCGAGTCACCCAACTCCCGCGCGAGTCCGTCGTCGTCGAGGGTCCGCAGATCGAGGGGGTGGGAGACGGTATGTGACTCGATGGACATCCCCTGGTCTGCCATCACCCGGAGGTCATCCCAGTCCATCTGCCCGGCCGCCCCGACCTTATCCGTGATGACAAAAAAGGTCGCCCTCAGGCCGTTCTTCACAAGAATGGGAAAAGCCACTTGATAGTTGTCGAGCCCCCCGTCATCAAACGTGAGAATGACCGACCTGGGCGGAAGACTTTTCAATCCCAGCTTGGCCAGATAGAGATCACCCAAGCCGACCGTCTGGTAACGATTGTCTGCCAAGTAGCGCATCTGATCTTCGAAGTCGCCCGTCCTCACGGTGAGATTGCTCGCAAAGGGTCCCGAGGGAGGTGGCACATCCCCGACGTAGTGGTACATGAGGACAGGAACGTCAGCAGCGCTGGCAACAGCAGCAGCCGCCATAAGGCTGGATGAGTTCCGCCCCAGAGCCGAACCGCCCGCTTTCAGAAACATGGGGCCGGTGGAACTCATCTCGCCGGCGTCTCCCCCCACTACGGCCAGCGGACCCACTGCCCCTGTGCCGGAGACAGAGACGGCCTCGCCTTCGCCAAGGGGAGCTTGCGACAGCACGCTCGTACTCGTCGGGGAGTCCGTTACGGCGGCGCCGTTGTCCGTCCCTGCGGCCGAACTTCCTGAAGATCCATCCAGGTTCTGAGGCGCGATGGGAAGAATACTGAAGGGAGTGGTCGCCTTGCCACTCACGCCGCCCGAATCAGACGACCTCAAGGACAAGCCCCCAATCAGTAACACGATAGCTGCAACGATCAGAACGATCACCGCGAGAACACGAGACCTCCGCTCTCTCGGCGGCCGAGAGCGGGAGACCCGAGAGGCTGGCCGATAATCTCCGGGGGGCTCACGCATCTGTCGTCACCCCGGACGAACAGGAGGCAAGACTAGAACAAGTTCGCGATACCGGAAAGTAGTCTTTCCAGAAAACCAGGATGGGTATTGTCGCCGTCTCCCGGCGTTGTCTGGTCTGACGTTCCGGAAACGGTTGTGGAGCCGGATGCGCCATTGGCCCCCACAGGATCGGATCGCGAGGCGCTCCCGCCGACGCCGAGGCCGCCCGCCCCGGTGCCGTCGGTCGGGGTGGTCGACTCTCCTGTGACAATGAAAAGATCTTCACCAGGCAGGGAGTAGGTGAGCTCTTGCCGGGCGAGCTCTTCCAAGTAGCCCGGTTGGAGCAACTTTGAAAGTCGAGTCTGGAGTTCGGCGTTCTTCGCCGCCAGAGTGGCCACCTCGGAGGTCCGTTTCTCGAGACGAGAGCGCGCGTCCACATAGTGAGTCAGTGGGCCATAGTTGGCCGCGACGGCCAGGCCCACGAGAAGGCAGAGCAAGATCGCGACAAGTATCCGGCGGCGAGCAGCGAAACGCGACCCTCGAGCTTGCGCGGGGACCGCCCCTGTTGTCGGACTCTGCCTGGACTCTAAACTTGCACTTGCCATACTTCATCTGTAGTTCGCGCTCGACACCCAGGTGTCCTCCACGTCAGCCTGACGTTAGCGGGAACCTTTACGGGTGAAAGCGGCCTTCCCGGCATAGTGGGCCAAGGGGCCGAGTTGTTCTTCAATACGCAGCAATTGGTTGTACTTCGCCGTGCGTTCT
Source organism: uncultured Actinomycetes bacterium (assembly GCA_963775295.1). GTDB lineage: Bacteria > Actinomycetota > Thermoleophilia > RBG-16-64-13 > RBG-16-64-13 > JAMDEO01. The sequence continues at coordinate 2,049,555 of CAVZIK010000006.1, read as the reverse complement.
CCCCGGCAGGGAGCGCCCGTCTTGATCTGGCCGGCGTTCGTCGCCACCACGAGATCGGCGATGGTGCTGTCCTCGGTTTCGCCGGAGCGATGACTGACCACGGCCGTATAGCCCGCGCGGTGAGCCATTTCGATGGCGTCGAGCGTCTCGCTGAGTGTCCCTATCTGGTTCAGCTTGATGAGGATGCTGTTTGCCACGTGGCGTTCGATACCCATTGCCAGACGCTCCACGTTGGTCACGAAAAGATCATCCCCCACGAGTTGAATCGAGTCACCGACCATGGTCGTCAGAGCGGCCCAGCCTTCCCAATCCTCCTCGGCCATGCCGTCCTCTATGCTCACGATCGGATAGCGCGCGCACAGGTCGGCATAGTAAGCGGCCATCTCCGCCGGCTTGAGGGAACGACCTTCACCGGCCAGGACATAGGCGCCTTGAGCCGTGTCGAAAAACTCGCTGGCCGCAGGATCGAGGGCGATTCCCACGTCCGCGCCGGGAGTGTATCCCGCCTTCTCCACCGACTCGAGGATAACCTTTATGGCCTCCTCATTGCTGGCCAGATTGGGGGCGAAACCGCCCTCGTCACCAACCGCCGTGGAGAGGCCGCGACCTGCCAGCACCTTCTTGAGCGAATGGAAAACCTCTACGCTCATACGCAGGCCGTCGCTGTAGGTGGTCGCGCCAATTGGCACGCACATGAATTCCTGAAGATCAACGTTGTTGTCGGCGTGCTTGCCGCCGTTGAGGATGTTCATCATCGGAACCGGGAGGACGTGAGCATTCACCCCGCCAATATAACGGTAGAGCGGCAACTCCAGGGCTTCGGCCGCGGCCTTCGCGACGGCAAGTGAGGTGCCCAGGATCGCGTTGGCTCCCAAAACTCCCTTGTTGGGAGTCCCATCCGCTTCGATCATCGCAAGATCGAGCCCCCTCTGCTCGGTGGCATCGAACCCGATCAGAAGATCTGCGATGGTCTCGTTGACGTGCTCGACGGCCTTCAGGACGCCCTTACCCCCATAGGCCCCGCTGCCGTCCCGCAGTTCGACCGCTTCGAAGGAACCCGTTGAAGCTCCGGACGGGACCGCGGCGCGCCCTCGTGCACCACTCGCCAACTCGACGTCGACTTCGACCGTGGGATTGCCCCTGGAGTCTAGAATCTGCCGACCATAGACGTTCACTATCACGGTCATTTTCTCAGTCCCTTCTTGGCGTGTTGATAGTACGTTTCTTGCTCCTCGAGAGCCAGATCTTCGAAGACAAGGCCGTGGCTCCCGGCTATACGCGCAGCCTCCTCGACGCGCTCGCGAAAGCGTAGGGCTGAACCGCGAAGGGCCAACTCCGGGTCCACCTTCAGCTTGCGCGCCAAGTTCACAACGGAGAAAAGCAGATCGCCCATCTCGGCGGCGACCATCTCTACTGCCCCGCCCGTGGTCAACTCGTGCTCGATCTCAGCCGTCTCTTCCTTCAGTTTGGCAAGAACTTCATGCGCCTCATCCCAATCGAAACCCACAGCCGCGGCTCGCTGTTGGAGCTTCTGGGCCAGCAAAGTTGAGGGAAACGCGGACGGCACGTCGTGGAAGATGCCTTCCCGGCCCTCTGATACTCGCTTGATGGTTTCCCAATTCCGTCGGACATCATCCGGAGTTTCAGCACAGGCGTCCGCAAATATGTGGGGATGCCGTCGTACCAGCTTGCGGTGAATACCGGAAGCTACATCACCCAGATCGTAGAGGCCTTCCTCCTCCGCCACGCAGGCAATGAAATACACCTGGAACAGAAGATCGCCGAGCTCCGACCTCACGGCCTCGTCACCGCCCCCTTCGCGGCGGTTACGGATGTTGTCCACCAGTTCGTACGTCTCTTCCAGCGTGTACGCGACGATGCTCTCCTGGGTCTGCTTTCGGTCCCAGGGACACTCTCGCCTGAGCTTCCTGGTTAGCTCGTATAATCCCCAGAGTTCGTCGACGATCTCTTCCCGATGTGGGTCGGCAGCTTCCGGAAGACCGTCTTCCGAGCCGTCAGTTGCCAAGGTCGATCACTTCCCCTGAGTCGTAGTCGTGGTTGCAGCCTCGATGGTGCTCGTCGTGGCGGCCGCAGGCTTCAAGCCATTCCGATACTCCACGCCCAACTCGCTCTCCTGCTTCGCGAGCCAAACCTGCCAGGCGTCGGACTTCTTGCGCGCCAGTAGCGAACTCTTGATGTTCTCGGAGACCTCATCGTAGCTAAGCTGTTTCTCCGGGATGATATCCGTCACTTCGATCAGGTGATAACCGTACTGAGTCTTGACCGGCTGCGAGAGTTCACCCTTCTTCAGGCTGAACACAGCTGCCTCGAATGCCGGCACCATCTGCCCCCTGGTGATCAGGCCCAAGGCGCCTCCGGCATCTTTGGTCGTGGTATCGTCGGAGTACATTTTCGCCTCGGAAGAAAAGTCGGCTCCGTTCTGGATCTCCCCGCGCACTTTCTCCGCCTCCGCCTCCGCCGCATCCCAGTCGGCCTGGGTGGGGACGGAGGTCGCCGTCGTCCCCTCGCCGACCTGGAACGGCGAGATCAGAATGTGGCTGGTCTTCCGCTCTTCCTGCTGAACGTATTCGGTCTTGTGAGCCTCATAATAGGCCTTAGCCTCTTCGTCGGTCACGGCCAAGCCCGTCGTGACGGCTGCCGTCATGCGCTCGAGAAGAAGCCGATCGTGGGTAGATTGGGTGAGTTGGTCCAGGGTCATGTTCTGCTTCTTCAGGGCCGCGTTGAAACGCTCCTCGCTATTGTCGAACATGTCTTCGATCTTGGCGATCTCATCCTGAACGTCCTGATCGGTAACGGCCACAGACAATGAGGCGGCTTTCTGATTCAGGACTTCGATCGTGACCAGATACTGGGCGAGGCTCTGCTCGAAGCGAGTGTAATCGACTTTCTGCGAATCCTTGTTGGGGGCGCGGCCGGCGGCCTCCTCGGCAGTCTTGAGAGTGTCGAACTGCTCCTGAGTGATCAGCTTCTGCCCCACCTGCGCGACCGAGCCCTTGGGCAGGTTACCCCCGCACCCCGCGATCGCGGCGAGCGCCAGAAGCAGTACGCCCGCGGCGCACCACCTGATCACGCGAGAACTCTCCTTCTTACTCAACCACAGCCTCCCCGACAGCGAGCCCGAGTATATCATCCAGTACCTCACGGACTACCTGGCGCGGGCCGCGCTCGTCGCCTCTGTGGCCCAAGGAAAGCTGACCTGTCACGGGTGCGTACGCGTAGCGGCGGTCGAGGTCGCGCAGCTTCTCCCGCGAACCAGGCGGAAGTTCCAGGCCTGTGATAACCAGGCGGTACTGCCTCACCGACAGAGAGTCCGCACCCAGGGACTGCAAGGTGGCCCGTACCTCGCCGAGAAATATCAGGTTGTCCACAGGCTGTGGTATCTCGCCGAACCTATCGGTCAACTCCGCCCGCAGATCGGAAAGTTCCTCCAAGCTGACAGCCGAGGCGATGCGCCGGTGCAAATCGACCCGGGCAGCCTCGTAGCCTATGAAGCTGGTGGGTACATGGGCGTCGATCCCGATCTCCACCCGCACAACGCTCTCCGTCCTCAAGGTCTGTCCCTGTAGTTCGGCGGTTGCGTCCCTTAGCATTGAGAGATACATCTCGAAGCCCACTGCGGCTATCTGCCCCGATTGCTCCTCACCAAGAAGCTCCCCCGCGCCGCGAATCTCCAAGTCACGCATCGCGATCTTGAAGCCCGATCCCAGTTCGGTGTAGTCAGCCAGGGTGGAAAGCCTCGCAACCGCTTCCTCGGTGAGCACGGCTTCGTCTGGGTGGAATAGAAAGGCGTGCGCCACCCGGGACGAACGCCCGATCCGGCCCCGGATCTGATAGAGCTGCGCCAACCCGAGAAGATCAGCCCGTTCGACTATCAGCGTGTTCGCGTTCGGGATGTCCAGACCGCTCTCGATGATGGTCGTGCTGACGAGCACATCGCTGTCGCCGCGGAGAAAATCGAGCATCTTCTTCTCGAGTTCGTGCTCCTGCATCTGCCCGTGAGCGACCGCGAAGCGGACGGTGGGCATGAGCTCGCGTAGCCGTTGAGCCGCCCGGTCGATAGTCTCGACTCGGTTGTGCAGGTAGTAGACCTGGCCGCCGCGGTCGATTTCTCTGGCTATCGCCCGGGTTACCATGCCTTCGTCGAACAGCCCAACATAAGTCTGAATGGGATGTCGATCGCGAGGCGGAGTCTCTATGACGGTGATGTCGCGTACACCGGAGAGAGACATCTGCAACGTGCGCGGGATGGGCGTCGCGCTGAGGGTGAGCACGTCGACCCTCACCTTGAGACGGCGGAGCGCCTCCTTCTGGGCCACTCCGAACCGCTGCTCCTCGTCCACGATGACCAGCCCCAGGTCCTTGGGTTTGACATCCTGAGAAAGCAGGCGGTGCGTGCCGATGATTATGTCCACCGCACCGGCCGCGAAGTCCTTCAGGATGGCCTTCTGCTCCGCCGCCGATCGGAACCGCGAGATCATCTCCACCTTTACCGGGAACTCCGCGAACCGTTCCCGGAAAGTCCCATAGTGTTGCTGCGCCAGGATGGTTGTGGGGACCAGCACCATCGTCTGCTTGCCGTCCATCGCGGCCTTGAAGGCCGCGCGAAGAGCCACCTCCGTTTTGCCGTAGCCCACGTCGCCGCAGAGAAGACGATCCATGGGGTGCGCCGACTCCATGTCGTCTTTGATCTGATCTATGGCCCGCAACTGGTCCTCCGTCTCGTCGTAGGGGAAGGCCTTTTCGAACCGTGACTGCCACTCCCCGTCTTCCGCAAACTGATGTCCCACCGTCGCTTGACGGAGAGCGTACAGATGGAGCAACTCCCCCGCGACTTGCCGCGCGGCCTTGCGGGCCCGACTCTTGACGTGCTCCCAGGCCTTGCCACCAAGTTTCGACAAACCTGGGGCACCGGCGCCGGCGCCCACGTAACGCATGACCTTCGATATCTGATCGTGTGGCACATAGAGCATGTCGCCGTCTTTGTAGGCCAGGTCCAGATAGTCGCGGGTCACTCCGGCCACGGTCTTCGTCGATATACCGTCGAACCTACCCACGCCGTGATCCTCATGGACCACGAAGTCTCCCTTACGCAGGTCACGGAAACTGGACAGTTCCACGCCGGCGAGCGGCCTCTTTTCGGCCACCACCTTGTGCCGCCTGGGGAACACCAGCGAATCGGTGAGCAACGCCAGCTTGATGTCGGGCAACATGAAGTGTCGGTGGAGGGGTCGGGGCATGAACGTCACTCCCGGGCCGCCGTGCACATCAATGCCGTCGGCCAACGTGCCCGTGACTCGTCTCAGCACGTATCCGGCCCTTTCCGCTTCAGCCCGATGCTCAAAGGCGATCACCACTCGGTAGCCTTCTCCCACGAGTCGCAGGATTGCTTCTTCCGCCTCCGGAAGATTGGTCACCGGAAGATCTCCACTCGTTGCCCGGATCGCGAGCACCTCGCCCTCAAACGACGAAAGCCCAAGCGCCCCCACCGTCAAAACCGGCAGCAGCGCCAACTCACCCGAGACCTTCGCCCAGTCCGTGTAGGCGTCGGCCCACGCCCGCTCACCCCGATGGTCGTGGTCCGCGGACACGGACCCGTCTATCGCCTCCTCCTCTCGACCGCCCAGAACGTCCGCTAGGTCGGTCTCGAAAGCTTCCACGCGGGCACGCGCTCGTGCGGGATCCACCTGGATGAGCCGAGTTCCGGAGGGAAAGAGGGAAGCGACGGGGACAGGGCGACTCCTGGACTCCTCCCCCGCGGCGTAGAGACGCAATCGGTCCAGCGAGCCGAGGGTGCGCTGCGAGTACACGGAAAAGGCTCTGAGACTCTCCACCTCGTCGCCCCAGAACTCAATGCGCACGGGCACACGTTCCGTGCCCGGAAACACGTCGATGATGCCGCCGCGCACCGAAAACTCGCCTGCATCCTCTACTTGATCGACTCGACTGTACCCAAGTGCGGCAAGGCTCCGTACCAGTTCCTCGAACCCTATCTGGGTACCACCCTGGATCGCCAGCGGCGCCCCCAGTGGTGGAACCACCCCTTCCAGAAGAGTCGAGGCTTCTATCACCAAGACCGGGGCGGAACCGTCTACGGCGCCTCCCGCTTCCACGGCAGCCAAGGCCCGAGCCCGGCGCGCAGCTACCCTCGGTTTCACTTCTCCCTCAGAACCAAACCAGACTCCCCGAGGGGGAAGGTAGACCACCGCGCGGTCGGGACAATATAGGGCGAGTTCGTGCTCCAGCTCTCCCGCGGCGTCCTGATCAGGCGCGATTACCACAACGAGAGACGTCTTCCACGGTGCTCGGCCAAGAATGCCGGCGATGAGGAAGGGATGGATGAAGCTGGGTGCGGTGACCTCCGCCCGACCGAAAGCAGCCCGAGAGGCAACGTCCTCAAACGGACCTAAGTCGCGGAGAAATGCAGTCAGTCCTGGCACACGCCGCCGTCCCTCGCGGCCAGCCATTCCTCCGCGAGGTCGGCTGCTCGACCGATTAGCAGGAGTACATCCTCCCGCGGTTCGCTGAAGGGCTCCAGTACGTAGTCCGCAAGCGGCCGATGGCCTGAAGTCGGACGGCCCACGCCTACCCGCAGGCGATGGAAGTCACGGGTGTGCAGCGCTTGCTCCAGGCTACGCAGCCCGTTGTGTCCCCCGAGGCCTCCGCCTTCCTTGAGCCGCGCTTCTCCGAAGGGTAATTCAACCTCGTCGTGGATCACGAGCATGTTCTCGAGGGGGATCTTGTACCAGCGCATCGCCTCGGCCACCGAACGACCGGAAAGGTTCATGAAGGTCATCGGCAGCAGGATGACCGACCTCGCCCCACAGATCGCGCCCTCCCCGGTGAGCCCCTGAAAGCGGCTCCGAAGCGCCGGAACGCTGTGACGGCGGCGCAGTTCTTCCCCCACCATGAAACCAACATTGTGGCGGTCGAACTGATACTGGGCGCCCGGATTCCCCAGCCCGGTGATCAAATAGGTCGCAGCAGCATGCACCGGTTCACGTCCCGCAAGTCGCATGGATGGCGATGGAGTACCGGGGAACAGGCCCCGGCAGGATCCTATTCCTCGGTCTTGGCCCCGCCGATGACTTCCGGCTCCGCAGGACTCTCCTCGGCCTCGACAGCCTCTTCTTCCTGCACACGCGGCGGGACGAGAGCGACGATGATGGTCTCGGGATCGTCTACGATAGTCACACCCGCGTGGGCGGAGAGTTGCTCCACGTTCAGGTGATGGCCTATAGCGAGACCGCTTATGTCAAGCGGCAAAACGGTTGGGACCTCGCTGGGAAGGGCGCGGACCACGACCTCACGCTGCAACCAGTCGACAACGCCACCGTCTTCCAAGCCGGCCGGCGTGCCCACGAGTTCGATTGCGACGTTGGCCTCGATCTCGACCTTGAGGTCGACCTCATGGAGATCGACGTGGAGAAGATTGCGGCGCACCGGATGGAACTGAAATTCCTTCACCACGGCGTATCGAGGAGCGATCCGGCCTTTCGCGGTCTTCTTCGCCCCCTTGGCGACCTCATCGAACTCGAGTTCCATGACGACGTTGTGCCCGTGGGTCATGGCTTCACGAAGACCTACAAGTTCAACAGAGACAGACGTCGACTCGGTACCCTTGCCGTAGACGATGCCCGGAACCAGACCCGAAGCGCGCAGCCGGCGGGCCGGACCATTGCCCGTCTCCGTCCGTTCGTGCACGCTCAGTTTGATCGTATCCATGTAAGTCTCCTCGGGTGTAACGTCCTACGGCCCCGGGCTGGATGGCGCCTATCGCGACAGACCGCTAGAACAGCTGGTTTTCTCCCTCGAACAGTTCACTTACCGACTCGTCCGTGAACACGTTTCGAATAGTATCCGCGAGGATACCGGCGGTCGATAGTACCACAATCTTCTCGTCGTTGGCCTCAGGGTCGAGCGGAATGGTATCGGTCACTATCAATTCCTTGAGCGGAGAAGTGGCGATGCGGTCGTGCGCGGGGGGCGAGAGAACCGGATGGGTGCAGGCCGCGTAGACCTCTTTGGCCCCCTTGTCTAGCAAGGCCTGCACGCCGTTGACCAGCGTGCCCGCCGTGTCGATGATGTCGTCGACGATGATGGCCGTGCGGCCCGCCACCTCACCGATGACGAACATGATCCTGGCCACGTTGTGCTCAGGACGCAGCTTCGTCAGAACGGCCAGAGGGCATTCCAGACGGTCCGCCAGCCGCTTGGCCGTCTTGAGACCGCCCGCGTCGGGCGAAACGACAACCGTATCCCCAAGGTTCTTGGACTTGAAGTAGTCGGAAATCAAGGACATGGCCGTCATGTGGTCCACCGGGACCCCGAAGAATCCTTGAAGCTGGCCGGCGTGCAGATCCATGGTGAGCACCCTGTCGACCCCGGAAGCCTGCATGATGTCGGCGACGAGACGCGCGGTGATAGGCTCTCGCGGGCAACTCTTCTTGTCCTGGCGGGAATAGCCCATCCAGGGCATGACCGCGGTGACACGATGAGCAGACGCCAGCTTGGCCGCCTGCGCCATGATGAGCAACTCCATGAGGTTCTCGTTGACAGGACGGCAAGTGGATTGAACGATGAAGACGTCCGCTCCGCGGATGCTCTCCCTGTATTTGACGTAGATCTCACCGTCCGCAAAGGTCTTGATGTCGACCCTGCCCAGCGGAATGCCCAACTGTTCGGCGATCTTCTGGCTGAGTTCGGGATTACCCCGCCCAGAGAAGACCATCAGCGAACGCTCAGGCGTTATCCGCGCACATCGGCGCGACTCTCCTTCTCCCATGCCACGGTCCTCCTCGAGACAGCAGATATCTACTTAAGTACGGTACCACCGACGGCGGACACGTGTCCGCCGTCGGCAAAGGATTTCACGCGTCGCCGTCGATTGCCGCGAAAGGAGCCAGCCGCGTGCCGGCCGTGATGGACGCCGAGCGAATATAGGAATGGGGCAGGAAACAGCCCCGCGAGACCCTGCTATCCAGGATAGTGGAGCACGGCCCCACTTCGCAATCCGGCCCGATACTGGTGGTCCCCCCCAGGGTGGTGAACGGCCTCACGATGACGCGTGGAGACAAGGTCACACCGGCCTCGATGACCGTAGAAGACGGATCGATGATGGTCGCGCCCTCGAGCATCCACCGCCTTTTGATACGGTGGCCCATGATGGTTTCTGCTTCGGCAAGTTCCACAGGCGAATTCACGCCGAGGACCACCCGCGCATCGTCCACCGTTGCCGCTCCCACCTTTTCTCCCCTAGCGAGAAGACCGGCTATGACGTCGGTAAGGTAGATCTCGCCCTGGTCGTTGTCACTCCCCACCGTTCGAAGGACCTCCAGCGCAAGCGGTACCGGCAGGACGAACACGCCCGTGTTAAGCTCGCGGATGGCCAGCTCCTCCGGCTCGGCGTCACGATGCTCCACGATCCGGACCACGCCGCCGCTCTCGTCCCGAACGATCCGGCCATAGCCGGAGGGGTCGTCGAGGATCATCGTGAGCACGGTCGCCACCGCGCCCGAGGTCACGTGTGCCTGCACAAGTCGCTCTAGGACTTCGCCGGTGATGAGGGGTGTGTCTCCGGGCAGGACGAGGACCCATCCCGGCGGAAGTTCTTTCTCCGCGGCGAGCAGCGCGTGGCCGGTGCCCCTCTGCCGATCCTGGATCGCCACCGCGCAGCCCGCGGGCAGATATGGAGTCACCTTCTCCGACCCGTGGCCGAGCACGACTACCGTCCGTTCCGCGGACACAGCTTCCGCCGCCGCAAGAACGTGCAGGAGCATCGGCCGCCCACACACGGAGTGCAGTACCTTGGGTAGATCGGACTTCATACGTTTGCCCTGACCCGCGGCCAATACGCAAACGCTGGCGATGTGGGAACTCACAGCAGTGTCACCCCGTTGAGGCCACCCAGAAAAGAAAAGGGAAGCTGGGGCGGCAGGATTCGAACCTACGCATGACGGGACCAAAACCCGTTGCCTTACCGCTTGGCCACGCCCCAACGCTTCCTGAATCAGGACTCGCGCCCTGAAGCCTAAGGAGTATAGGCCAGTGCCGGAATGGCCGTCAAGCCATAGGGGAATCGCCGGTCCGCATTTCGGACCTCCGAGCGATCCCATTGGCGAGCAGGCCGAAGATGAGCGCATGCACCGGACGAGGCGACCACTAGGAGATGAAGCAGGGCGTGCCCATTGTCACCGGGCTCGGCTTCGCATTCGAGCAGGCTGGGCCAGCTAGTAGGCGATCTCGACGCTAATGAGGACGGGACCCAACGATTGGGGTCTCGTGACGTCGGCCTTCACGATCTCCACTTGCGGCAACCAGTCGTGCGCCAGCCATCTCCGCGGGTACCCTCTCTACAACGTCATCACCGTTCGGGTGTTATATCCGCGCGCCCCGAGCCTTCGGCTGACCTGCGCCGCATGATCGGGAGAAGCGCATAGTCCGAACAGGGTAGGTCCCGAGCCGCTCATGAGAGTCCCGAGCGCGCCCTCCTCCTCGATTGCCTTCTTTCGTTCAATCAGGTCCGGCAGAAGGGAGAAGCTGGCCCGCTCCAGGTCGTTTTCGAGGAGCCCTGCGATCGCGGCCGCCGCCTCGTCGCAACCCCCACCGAAGCGGCCACTCGCTGCCGAAAACCGCGTCCACGCGGCCTCGGAACGAGCGACATTCTCGGCGAACCTTCGGTCGTCCCCCGCCGCCCAGAGCCGGTCGAACTCCCCGTACACGTCTTTCGTGCCGAGATGCTCCTGCGGGAGCAGCAGCACAAGAGACAGGGAGGGAATGTCGATCTCTTCCAGCCGCTCTCCGATGCCTTTCGCCATAGCCGGGCGACCCTCGAGGAAAAAGGGCACGTCCGCGCCCAGAGAACGCGCAAGCTCGTGGAGCTGCGCCGTTTCGATGTGGATGCCGCCTTCCTCGTCCAGCAGATGGGCCGCCGCACGTAGCGCGGTCGCGGCATCCGAACTCCCCCCGCCCATTCCCGCGCCCACGGGTATGCGTTTCTCGATCCGCACGCTGCCCGCGATCGACCGACCCGAAAGTCTTTCCACGGCTCTCAGAGCCTGTATGGCCAGATTGTCGCGGCCTTCGATCCCGCGACAACGGAGTTCGATCAGGTCGGTCCCCGTATCTGTACCCGCAGACTGCAGTGTGAGGGAGAATTCCATCTCATCGTAGAGATCCACCGGAACAAAGACACTGAAGAGTTCGTGGTAGCCGTCGGGCCGGCGCGATCCCACCAGAAGACAAAGGTTTGCCTTCGCCGGAGCGTCGATGAGGACGTGCATGCCGCCGGACCTGCCCTTACCCGGCTAGCCGGGTGATACTTCCGGCGGGGTCGAATTTAATCGGCGACTTGCCGGCAGAGTTCATGATCTGACTAGAGGCCAGATCGTTGATGGCCGATACGTAGTGATGGGTAATAGGCACGTCCGTCAACGAGTCGGCGAGCACGTTGGCAGACAGTCCCAATACCATCGCAAACGCCACTAAGATCGCGCCTGTCCAGCGGACGCGTCTGCGTCGGTCGCGTGCGATCCTCATGACTTTCTCCCCTCGACCGCGATTCTGTTCCTCACATCCCTTTTAACATCAAACCGCTGGACGAGAAAGAGGAATCACCGCTTATGAAGCCCCGAACAGCACGCTTCGCATGGATAGCCCTATTTCGAAGCCCTCCACCGGGAACTGCAGCGAGTCGGAGACATCCGTCACCGCATAGGCATAGACGAGTGGCAGCCAATGATCAGGGGTCGGGTGGGCCAATCTCCCCTCGTCCGTACCTGGCCACAGTGAGAGCAGTCTCTCCGTGTCGCGCGCTCGCAGGCACTCGGCTACACTCTCGTCGAAACTCGTCGACCAAGACGGCGTAGACTCGTCCCCCTGGCTCATCCGCCGCATAGCATCGGCAAGATTGTGAGTGATATTGCCGCTGCCCATGATGAGGATGCCTTCCTCGCGCAACGGGGCCAATCGCGCAGCCAGAGCCATGTGCTCGCGGACGTTCAGCCTCGCGTCGATGCTCAGCTGTACCACCGGTATCTCCGCCCTTGGGAACATCCACCTGAGAACCGACCAGGTTCCGTGGTCCAGGCCCCAGTCGTGACGGATGGCGGATCGGTCCTCTCCAAGCAGTCCCGCAGCTTTCCTTGCAAGCTCCACCTCCCCGGGGGCAGGGTAGACGACGTCGTAGAGAGACTGGGGAAACCCATAGAAGTCATGGATGGTCCGCGGAAACTCGTCACCGGTGAGATGGGTCCCAACTATGTACCAGTGCGCCGACACCGCAAGTATGGCGCGCGGACGGGGAACGAGTGATCCCAGCGCAACAAAGCCCCGGCTGAACTGGTTATCGGATACGGCGTTGAGGGGCGATCCGTGCCCCACGAAAAGCGCGGGCATCCTCATGCCGCCGGTTCTTGCTGCAGTCGATTGCTCCATGTGCATTACCCCGTACCCAGGCTCGACCTGCTCCATACGTCGGGTCCGCTTCGGATTGGGCGACGTCCGACGAGCCGCAAACCCTGATGGAGACTTGTTCCCGTCTAGAGCCTTTTCGCGATGCTCGTCAGGCACCCTGCAACAGGCGGGGGCTTTGACGTGTGGTTTCGCAGCCAGGTAGGGGCAGCGAACACCCACACCGACCCGGCGATCATCCAGGCCCTCGGCGATGGGCCCTCTCAAACCACCATCACGACTTCTTTGCGGGTCACAACCACCTCCCAGCCCGGTTCCACTTCATCCTCCGTGTCTTTGTCCACTTCGTCGACGCCGCCCTCGAGGTAGGGGGACCCAACGCCGCGCTCTCGACTGTGGACCTCAGCGACGCCTACGGCGAAGTCTTGAACGGCTCGGGAAGAAGCGGACAGGCCGCGGTCGCCGCAACCACGGCGGCAATCCGCTAGCGGTTCAACAGCCGAGCCAACTCCACGAACTGCCGCGGATGCAGCCGCTCCGCCCTTACGTCCGGCGGCAACCCCAGGGACTGTACGAGCTCAAGTGCGCCGGCCCTGTCCAACCCTGTTCCTGCCTGGAGCGCGTTCACCAGGGTCTTCCTCCGCTGTCCGAACGCAGACTGGATGACCGTCTGCAGGGCAACCGGGTCGCAATCCGGGGTCTGGTCGGCGGGAAGGCGGTCGAGGACCAGTAGGCTGGAGTCCACATGCGGCTGGGGATAGAAGATCGAGCGCGCTAACGCCCGGCTGCGCCTGATGACCGCGTAGAGTTGGATCCAGACCGACAGCACACCGAACGTCTTGCTCCCGGGAGGAGCGGCGATGCGATCCGCCACCTCCTTTTGGACCATGACGCAGTATCGGCGTACGTCCGGCAACCGCCGCAGGGCTTCGATCAGAAACGGTCCGGCTACGCAGTACGGCAGATTGCTCGCGCATAGAGTCGGAACCGGATCGAGGTCCTCCATGGGCGCTTTGAGTATGTCCTGAAAATGCAGAGTCACGTTGGCGTGATCGCGAAGCGTGGCGTCCAGAGGCCCCTCGAGACTACGGTCGATCTCGAACGCGTGCACCCAACAGGCCGCCGAGGCCAGGGCCTGCGTCAGCACGCCCAGACCCGCGCCGATCTCCAGAACGACATCCCGGGAGTCGCACTCGAGTTGTCCGAGGATCACGCTGAGGATATTGTCGTCGATGAGGAAGTTCTGGCCCAGATCGCGCTTGGGCTTGATGTCGAACTCTTGCAGACGGCGCAGAGAGATCTGACGGAGAGTCGTCTCCGGGCCTCCGTCCCGAGTCTGGTCGGGCCCAACCATCACGCCCCCTTGGCCTGCTCCCGGATCCTGGGAAACGCCCGCAGCACGTTCGTCTCGACCTGCACGGCGAGTTCGTCCACACTCAGTCCGCGTAGACGAGCCACGAACTCATAGACATTGGCCACCAGGGCGGGACGATTCGGGCGCCCGCGGAAGGGGACCGGCGTCAGCCAGGGCGCGTCGGTCTCAAGAAGCAGCCGATCGGCCGGAACAGCTCTTGCGGCGTCCTGAAGATCAGTGGCGTTCTTGTAGGTCACGTTGCCAGCGAAACTCAGGTAGTAGCCGCGCTCGACGGTCAGGTCGAGTTGCGCAGGCAGCGAGAAGCAGTGGAGGACCACCGTCAGTTCTTGCGCCTCACGCTCGAGGACGCTGAGGGTGCGCTGGGCCGCTTCACGGGTGTGGATCACCACCGGCAAGCCGCTGCGACGTGCAAGCGCAATGTGCCACACCAATGCCTCTTCCTGCACGTCGTGCGGCCAAGTGTCGTGGAAGAAGTCGAAGCCGGTCTCGCCAACCGCCACCACTTTCGGGTGCCGGGTCAGCCGTTCGATCTCCAGCATTGCCTCGGCGGTGAGAAGCCCGGCTTCCTGCGGGTGGAAACCCACGGAGGCGAACACCTCCGGATACCGCTCCGCCGCCAGCACCGAATAGTGCGAGGACTCGAGATTGATGCCCGACTGGATGATGAGCCCCACCCCGGCCTCACGCGCACCATCGACCAATGCCGTCGAATCTTCCTCGGAGTGATCGAGGTGGGTGTGTGAATCGATCAACATGCGCGGCACACCGGACCTCGCGAACGGATCAGTCTTCAATGCGAGGAAAGAGTGGGGCACCGGTGACGACCGTCAGACCGGCAGGCAGCAGACCCCAGCGGGCTTCGCCCCAACCGGAGACGGGGCCGAGCCCAAGTCTCTCGCGGACGGCCCCCGCCGTCGCGGGGATGAACGGGTGCAGCAACACCGAGAGGAGACGCAGACCCTCGGCCAGATCCCACAGGGTCGCGTCCAGCGTGGCGGCTGCAGCCTGGGCTTCAGGATCTTCCCCGGCGGCCTCCTTGGCGAGTTTCCAGGGAGCCTGCGCCTCAACGTATCTGTTCAAACGACGGACAAAGACCCAAGCGGTCTCCAGCGCGGCACTGAGTTCCATCTCGTCCAATTGGTTGCGCACCGTCGCCGCGGTCTGCGCGGCTTCCTCCGCCAGCGGCGACACCGCCGCCTCGCGCCCCGGGACATCAGGGACAAGGCCTGCCCTGTATTTGCCAACCATGGACGTGGATCGCGAGAGCAGGTTGCCCAGCTCGTTAGCAAGTTCGCTGTTGTAGCGGGCCTTGAAGCCCTCCTCGCTCACCATGCCGTCCTGGCCGAAGCTGACCTCGCGCAGGCAGTAGAAGCGGAACGGATCGGCACCGTACTGCTCGATGAGCGGGAACGGGTCCATGACGTTGCCCCGTGTCTTTGACATCTTCTCTCCCCCAAGCTTGAGGTACCCGTGGATAAAGAGATGTTCGGGCAACTCGTAACCGGCCGACATGAGAAGCGCCGGCCAGATGATGCCGTGGAACTTAAGGATGTCCTGAGCCATGAGGTGGTAGCTGGGAGGCCAAAAGCGGGACACGAGGTCCTGGCCGGGAGCGTAATGCAGCGCGCTCAGGTAGTTGATCAGAGCGTCCACCCAAACGTAGATGACCTGATTGTCGTCCCAGGGAACACCGATGCCCCACTTGAGGGTTGCCCGAGAAATGGAGATGTCGTCAAGACCCTGCTCGATAAACGAAAGCGCCTCGTTGTAACGATGTCGCGGCCGTACAAAGTCGCCATGCTCTCTGTAATACGCCGCCAGCCGATCCTGGAATCCGGAAAGGCGGAAGAAGTAGTTGTCCTCTTCCATGTGCACCGGAGGGGTGCCGTGGTCGGGACACAGCCCGTCGACCAGGTTATCTTCGGTGTAATACGCCTCGCAGCCCGGGCAATACAGGCCCGAATAGGAGCTCTTGTAGATGTCGCCGGCGTCGTAGCAGCGCTGGACGAAATCCTGAACGAACTTCTCATGCTCGGGATCGGTGGTGCGGATGAAGAAGTCGTTACTCGCCCCCACCTTGGCCGCTACTTCTTTGAACTTGCCCACCACTTCGTCCACGTGCTGCTTAGGCGTCAGCCCCCTGGTGGCGGCGGCCTGCTCCACCTTCGTGCCGTGCTCGTCCGTGCCCGTGAGGAAGAAGACATCGTCGCCGAGCAGCCGGTGGAAACGAGCGGCGACGTCGGCCGCGATCGTAGTGTAGGCGTGCCCGATATGGGGCACGTCGTTTACGTAGTAGATGGGAGTGGTGATATAAAAGCGACCCATGGCCGGGCTATTCTAGCAGATGACCCTAGACCTTCCGGGCGTCGGCCCAACTGCCACTGAGCAGTCTTCGAAGTCCGAGACCGGACCTCAGTCGGGCCTCTTGACGGCCAAGGCCAGCTCATACGTGCGCCTCGCCGGCAGACCTGTGAGCCCGCTCACGATCCCCGAGGCCGCCTTCGTTCCGATCCCCAGGCGGACAAGTTCATCGAGGGCCCTCCGCGCCCGCTCCTCCAGATCGCCGACAGGCGGCTGGGCGGGCATAGCCCGACCTGCGCCGCCGCCCGGGGGTGACGGCTCCATGACGAGCACGATCTCCCCACGCACGCGCTCGTCGAGACGTTCCAGTAGTTCCTGCGCCGTGCCGCGAAGCGCCTCTTCGTGCACCTTCGTGAGTTCGCGGCAGACCGCCATTTGCCTATTGGGCCAGCGCCCGGCCATCACCTCCAGCGACGCCCGAAGACGCTTGGGCGAATCGAACACCACCAGGGTGGCACCCGTACCCTCAAAAGCCGTGAGCTGCTCGACAAGTTTGGTGCGCCCTCGGGGCAGAAAGCCCAGAAAAGCGAAACGGTCGGCGGGCAAGCCGGAGAGAACCAGAGCGGTCGCGACCGCCGAGGGGCCGGGAAGCACCGTGAGCGGAAGTCCCTCCGCCGCACATGCGCGCACGAGGGTGAACCCGGGGTCCGAGACACCCGGCATCCCGGCATCGGACACCACCGCGACGTCCTTTCCCTCCCGCAGCAAGGGCAGGATCGTGCCCAAGCGCTGTTCCTCGTTGTGGTCATGGAAGCTCACCAATCTCGCGGCAATACCGTGCCTGTCCAGCAGAATCTTCGTATGCCGGGTGTCCTCGCAGGCCACGAGTTCGCAGCTTCGCAGTACCTCGAGAACGCGCAGGGTAACGTCCTGTAGGTTTCCGATGGGGGTGGGACAGATGTAGAGCATCGGGCGCCTCTCCGCCGGGCTATGACTGATCCGGTAGAGCGGTCAGAGCGCCCCCGCCGAAAGTTTCAAGTGCCGCCAGCGCCGCGCCGACTATCCCGGCAGTGTTTCCCAGAGCGGCGCGCACCACGCGCACCTCCTCTCTGTTGGGCGCCATCGCCGTTTCGCCGAGGTACTTCCGCGCGGGTGCCAGAAGGAGTTCGTCCAGGTCCGCCACCCCTCCGCCCACGACTATCATTTCCGGATTGAATGCGTTCGTGATACCGACCAACCCACGTCCTAGCCAATGGGCCAATTCGCAGGCGGCGGCGAGGGCACCTGGGTAGCCCTCCTTTGCCAGCCGCCCCACAGTCTCTCCATCAAGCGCATTTTTGGCGTTCAGCCGCGTCAAGACGCCATCTGGGTCGTCCGCGTCGTTCCCCGCCCTTTCCTCCGCGTAGCGGGCAAGTGCTCGACCGGACGCATACATCTCGAGGCACCCCCGCGCCCCGCACCGGCATTGTTCCCCCCCGGCTGAGACGATCATGTGGCCCAACTCTCCTGCGCCCCCGCCGACGCCCCTGTATAGCCGGCCGTCGAGCACCAGGCCACCACCTACTCCGGTTCCCAGAGCCAGCATCACGACATGCCGTAGCCCCGCGGCCACACCTACCGTCGCTTCTGCCAACACGGCCGCGTTGACATCGTTCTCGAGGACCACCTCAATCCCCAAAGAAGCGCCCAGCACTTCCGCGAGCGGCGCCCGACGCAATGGCAAGTTCGGCGAGGTCACGATGAGGCGCCGAGCAGCGTCCACCGTGCCCGCACAGGCCAAGCCCATGGCACTGGGTTTCAATGACGCGAACTCATCCAGAGCGCGCCGCAAAGTCTCGCTCAGACCGCGGATGAAAGAGTCTGTGTCGCTGGTGATGCTGGGCTCATAAACGGGAGTTGCGAGGATCCTGCCCACCTCATCAACCGGTGCCGCTGTCACCTTGGTCCCCCCAACATCCACCCCGATGACGACGCTCATCTCCCCCTCGATTCGGTCGCTCTCAATTCCCGGGTGAGACGCACGTAGTCGAACGCAAATTCATGGAGCCACTCGACGCACTCCCTACGATATCCGTGATCGTGGTAGAAGGACTCGGCGGCGCTGTCCTTCACCGCTCTCAGAACGATTCGAGTGCACTGCCTGGCACCGGCTTCGGCCTCGAACCTCTTGAGAAGCATCGAGCCGATGCCCGCGCCCCTTTGACCCCGCCCCACCATGAGCTCGTCCACGGATCCTACGCCTCCGGTAAAGTGGCCCCTGAGCACGGCGACCACCCGTCGACGACGACGCACGATGAGCGCGTAGGGCTCGGCTATCCATTCCAGGGGACGACCGAAGGTCTCCTCATCTGATGGCGGCCACTCATCTCGAAGGAAACGAACGATGTCCTTCTCGTCGCCGCGGCCGACGCTGATCTTCAGGTCCTCATCCCCCGCGAAGGGCCCGCCGCCGACCAACCCCATGCTCTTTCGGCCGAAGCACGCGGGACTTCGGCGGAGTTGGTCCGGATCGACGAGGGAAACAATCTGCCCGGTGACGATCCCGCGCAAGCCCTCGGGACTGCGCGGCCGGGCTTGGGCCAGCACCTCGCCGGGGACCTTGACACCAAACGCCTCCAGGCATGGCCCTACAAGGGCGGGAATAACCCGGGCCGAACCATCGGCGACCTTCATGATGCAGCCGAACGACCTCTCATCGCCCCCGTCCGGCAGGCCGACCGACGGAAATCCCAGCGCCATGATGCCCTCTGCCCCGGACTTCGCGAGCAGCCGCCCGCCCGCGTTCTTCATCAGTTCCGTGTCGAGGCGCCCCTCTCCGGCGATGAGGGCGGGGTATTCGAGCATAGCCGCGCGGATCTGCGCGAGACCACCGGTGGCCCCCGCCGAGAGCAGGGCTACAAGATATGCGGCGTCACGGAGACTCATCCGCAGCATCGGGACGCCGCAGCCATCGGTGCCCACGAGAATGGGCTCTCGCAGACGCTCCTCTGCTCGGTCCAGGAGTTCGCCCTCGTCCCGGCGGTCCTTGGACAACAGCGCGCGGACGGTTTTTGCGATCTCCTGCTGGACCGGGTGGGAGACTCGCTCGTAGCCTTCAACCGGAACACCCATGTGAAGGGCAATGGCGATCATCCCTGCGTGTTTGCCCGAACACATGTGGTTCAGCGGACCGCAGGTGAGCGTCTCAACGGGCACTCCAAGGCGTGCCAGCAGCCCCTCGACCACCTCCATGTGCTCGGCTCGTCCCGCGTGGGAGCCGCACATGACCGCTAGTTCTTGCTGACTGATGGAAAACGCTTCGGCAGCACCACTCTCTATAACCGCAAGCGCCTGGAAGGGCTTGGCCGCCGAACGAAGGAGCAGCAGCGCCTCGGGATCGCCCGCGCCGCCCACCACCTTTCCGCGCTGGTCGACCACGGCTATGGCACCGCGGTGGACTGACTCCACGAAAGATCCCCGTACCACCGCGCCGATGGGCTCGTACGCCGACTCCGCGGCGATCGCCGAGCGCATCGTGGAGAGTAAGCTCGTCATGACGCCGGCTGGGAATCCTCTTCGAGGGCCACCTTTGCCTCCTCCAAGTCTTCAGTCCGCACGAAGATGTCCTGCTGACCAGCCCCGTCGATAGTGAGGCCGTAGACGACTGAGAGGGCTTCGTGCCGGACAAAGGCTTCGATTCCCGCGCTTCGCAGCTTGGCCACTATGATCTCTGCCTCAACCGGGTTGTAGACCGTTACGAGAAGAGCCGTGTTTGTCAAGCTAGAGTCCCAGCTCATTGCTTACCTCCTGCATGGCTTCCAATCCGATGGCGAGAAACTCGTCCAACTCCAAGCCCAGCCCAGAGCACGTGCTGATGTCCTCCCTACGCGCGCCCCTCGCGAACGAAGGCTCCTTGAACCGCTTCTTCAAACTCTTAAGCGCAACCAGTTCCAGCCGCTTCTCGGGACGGATGAGTGCCGCCGCCGTGACAAGACCTGTGAGCGGGTCACACGAGTACAGGGCCCTATCCATCACCGATGTGATGCTCGAGCCGCACTGCGGATTGTGCGCAAGTATGGCCTGAAGAACTTCCTCGTCGGCAAATCCGACGGCGCGGAGCCGCTCCACCGTGCGCACGGCGTGCATCTCCATCGAGTCGGCGGTCTCCTCGGCGTCTAGATCGTGGAGCAACCCGGCCATCCGCCACTGCTCCTCGTCTCCGCCCAGACGACGGGCGAGAGCACCCATGATGGCCTCGGCCGCCAGCATGTGATTGACCAGGTTCTCGCTCTCGACACTCTCCCGGATCAACTCGAGCGCCTCGTCTCGGGTCATTCTTCGCTCGCCTCCCATATCGCCGAAGACAACTTCGTCACCCTGGCGACGTCCAAAGGATCCCAACTGCTCTTGCCCGCTACCGCAAGACTTTCCCATTCCGAGGCGCCCGCCCAGCGCCAGTCGGTCGCGGTTTCAGGCTCGAGTTGGATCGCCTCGGAATCGCCCCTCACGCGACAGGCCATGCTCACCGCTACCAACCTCTCTCCCTTGTGGAAGGTGAGATAGGCGTAGCATGGTCCAGCCACCTCCACCGACAACCCCGTCTCCTCCATCACCTCGCGAAGCAGGGCAGTGCGAAAATCCTCGCCCCTCTCCACCCTGCCGCCAGGGGGATCCCAGAGTTCCTCGAGCCCGGATCGGCGCAAGAGCAGCCATTCCGCGCTCTCCAAACCGCCGCTCAAGCGCGTTATCACGGCGACCACCGCGAGACGCGCATAAGGGGCCTCAGGATCTACGGCCGGACCGGGTTCTGCCGCACATTCCCGAGTTGGTTCCCCCGTCATTGCCTCCCTCGGGCCGCCTTGGACTCAGCGCTCAGCGAAGCCAGCACGTGAGCCGCCACCTCGCCTGCCACTTCTATCTGCCTGCTGCTGACATCCATGTGCGTGACGAACCGCACGCACTCGGGGGACGCAAGACCGCACAGCACGCCATGTTCCTTGAGCGCCACCAGCACCTGCTCTCCAGTCAGCTGCAACGGGCTGACGTCGATGATGACGATGTTGGTCTGCACGGGATGTGTTATTTCGAGCTTCGGGACCTCCCGCAGGAAGCCGGCCAGGCGGATGGCGTTGTCGTGATCGACCGCTAGACGCTGGATGTTGTGGTCCAGTGCGTACAACGCCGCGGCAGCCAGGATGCCTGCCTGACGCATCGCCCCTCCGTATCGCTTTCGGTTGTAACGGGCCTCTTCGACGAACCCGAGAGAACCGGCCAGAGCCGATCCCACCGGCGCGCCAAGTCCTTTGGAGAAGCAGACAGAGACCGAATCGGCGTTGGCGGCGTATGCGGCCAACGAAGTCCCCGAGGCGACGTGCGCGTTCCACAATCTTGCCCCATCAAGATGCACGGGGATCCCAAGGGTCCTGGCCACGTCGGCCACGGCTTTCATCCGCTCCACCGGCCAGATGGTCCCGCCGCAGGAATTGTGGGTATTCTCTATCTCCACGGCGCCCGTGCGTGGAAAGTGTTCTCCCTTGGAACGGACCGCTCTCTCCACGTCCACCGGATGGAGCAGGCCGAGAATCCCCGGTAAGGCCCGAAGCTGGAGATTCGACAACGCAGCCGCTGAGCCCCCTTCGAAGTTGAGAATATGCGCCTTCTCATGGACGATGACCTCATCTCCACGCGAGGTAAGGGTGCGCAGACAGATTTGGTTGCTCATCGTGCCGGAGGGGACGAAAAGAGCCGCTTCCTTTCCCAAAAGTTCCGCCACCCGATCTTGGAGGAGGTTGATAGTGGGATCCTCGCGGTATACATCGTCCCCCACGGGGGCGTCGGCCATGGCGCGACGCATCTCTGGTCCCGGGCGAGTGACGGTGTCACTGCGCAGGTCGACTGGTTCGACAACTTGCGCCATGTGCCCCTCCTTAGCGGGGAGTTGAGTCAGGAAGTCCACCGTCTACCGGAATCGTGGCGCCGGTAGTGGGCGTCTGACGACTAGCAAAGAACAACACCGCCCTGGCCACATGAGCTGCCGTGACCCGAGCCTTGAGCAGGTTTCTATTCTGATAGTAATTCTCCAAACCGGCCTCGTCCAAACCTCGAGCCTTCATTCGATCGGGACCGACTTCTGCCCAGAGACCTGAACGGCGGCCTCCACCCGCGAACACCGCGTCCGGCGCGATCATGTTCACCCGCACGTCGTCGACGGCCAATTCGAGGCTGGCGATGCGAGCCAGTTGATGAGCCGCCGCTTTGGTGGAGCTATAGGCTCCAAAATTGGCTCCAGGAGCGAACACGTTCTTCGTGGAAATCAACACTATGTCCCCCCCCGTGGCCTGCTTCCTGAACATCCTGGCGGCTTCCGAGAGGACGAGAAGAGTCCCTTCGACGTTGACCTGCTCAAGCTTGCGATAGCGCTCCAGCCCAAGATCCGTGAGAGCACAGACCAGGGCGACCCCGGCGTTGGGTATCACGAGGTCAACCCCTCCCCACATGCCCGCCACGTCCGAAAATGCGCTGGCCACCGACACCGGGTCGGTTACGTCGAGAGCTACCCCCGCGATCTTACCGGGAAAGTGAGCGTCGAGTTCGTCCACCAGTCGGTCCAGCGGCTCGCCGGGAAGATCTGTGGCCGCAACCAAGCAACCGTTCTCGAGCAGCCCTTCGCAGATGCCGGCGCCTATCGCCCCCGCGGCTCCGGTGACAAGGGCCACGTGGCCTCTGAGCACCGCCGTCTTTTGACGTAATCCGAGCTTGGCGTGCTGGAGGGTTCGGTACTCCATGCGGAAGAGCTCCTCCTCGGGCAGGCCCTCGTAGTCGCCGGCCGCGGCCTTGACGGCGAGAGTGTGCTCCGTGATATCCCGGGCGATGACGGCTTCGCGAAGATCTGATCCGGCACATAGAGCGCCGGCTCCCGGCACCAGCAGCACGCGCGGGCGCGGATCGAACGCCCGCACGCCCTTGGGCAACAAGGCCGTGTACCTCTCCAGATAGGCTTGGTAGGACACCACATAGGCGGCCACGGCGGACTCCAACTGCACCCGCAGGGCTTCTTCGCTCTCGAAGTCCAGTCCCCCAGCCCATAGCGGAAGGGCCTTGGTGCGAATGAGATGGTCGGTGGTCAAGGGAGGACTTTCGAAGCGTCCCTGGGCTCCGGGAGCCGCCAGGGCCTCAAGCACGCCCGGAGTGACGAGTGGCAGTAAGACCGAACGGCGGTACGGCCGGTCTTCATCGTCCGTATGTTCGGCGAGGAGCCCACGGACGATTGGGGCTATGTCGGCCAGCCGCCGCTTTCCCTCACTCCACTCGACCGACGTCGCTCCTGCCGACACGGGCGTAGCCGAGACCTTCAGCGTCCGGCCCATGCTCAACCCTTCCGACGCCAGAAACTCCTCCGCCACGGATACCAGGTGGATCATGGCCTCGTACGACTCTCGGGCCGTTGCGCCCCACGTGACGATGCCGTGATGCCCCCAGACCATGCCCAACGCATCAGGTTGCGCTTCGAGCGCCGCCGCGCAGGCCTTGGCCAGCTTGAACCCCGGCGTAATGTAGGGAAGCACGATCACTTGGTCGCCCATGACACGCGCCGCGAGAGCAAGCCCACCGCCCCGGTTGCTCAGGGCGAGGATCGCGTCGGCGTGGGTGTGGTCGACAAAAGTCGCAGGCAAGAACGCGTGCACCAGCGCCTCGATCGATGGGTTGGGGCTGTCGCTTCGCAGAAGGTGCGTGCGCAGCTGATCGACCATGGACTCGTCGGACAGCTCGGCTACCGACCGCAGTCGCATCAGAAAGTCGAGGTCGAGGCCAGGATGGTCCTCGGGCTCGATGGTGGCCAGGTCGGCTCCGGATGCCTTGACGAAGATCGCGGGAATCACATCGCCCAGTACATTCTTCCACGAGCTCTTCACCGATGAGTTGCCGCCCCCGTGAAGCACGAGCGACGTTTCCGCTCCCAGAAGACGGCTTGCGTATGTCCGGAGAGCGACCGGCTCGCCCCACTGCCCCGCGTAACGCTCCACGAACTCCGCAGCCTCCGCTTCAAGCCAGCGCGAGCGCATCAGAGGGCACCGAAATTCCGGGTGCGCGCGGCCGCGGCGCGCACCGCCGCCAGCATCTCCACGGCGTTCTCCTCGGGGGCCCGGCCGTCAAAGACAGCACTCCCGGTCACGATGAGGTCCGCCCCGGCTGCCGCCACATCGGCGACATTGCTCTTGTTCATGCCGCCGTCGACGCAGGTAAGGATCTCCCGTCCGGAACGCCCAATGATCTCTTTGACCCGGGCCAACCGCGACAGAGTGGCCGGCGCCAGCGATTGCCCACTCCACCCGGGATCGACGCCCAGCAGAGTGATCATCTCCACCTCCGCGAGCAAGGGGGCATCCAACCAGTCGAGCGGGGTGGCCGGGTCGAGCGCCAGCCCGCGGACGACCTTCGACTCCGGGTCCTTCGAGGTACGCATCGCCCCGAGATGCTGCAGCACTCGGTGGATGTGTCTTGCCGACTCCACGTGAACCGTGATGATGTCGGCGCCTGCCGCCACATAGTCTCCCAGACTATCCAGCGGCTCCCGGATCATGAGATGTACGTCCTTGAGCAGGGGCGTATGCACACCCTCGATATACGGAGGACCGACGGTCAACATGGGGCAGAAACAGCCATCCATCACGTCGATATGTATGACCCCCACCCCCGCGCGCTCCAGAGACGCCAACTCCCCGCCCAAATCCATGAGATCCGCCGTGAGCATCCCCACGCTGATCGTGGGACAAAGCGACTTCAGACGATCGAGGACGGCCATGCGAGGCCGGGCCTATTTCTTCTCGTTCTTGAGGGTCAGGAAGAGTTCGAAGGCGTCGGCTGGCTTCATGAACTCGTGCACGACTCTGCTGACCGCCTGGATCATCGCCGTAGGAGCGTCGGACTGGAAGATATTTCGGCCCATGTCGACGCCTGACGCGCCTTCGTTCACGGCCTTGTATGCCATGGTGAGTGCGTCCAATTCGGGAAGCTTCTTGCCGCCCGCCATGACGATGGGCACGGGGCAGGAAGCGGTCACCGTCTCGAAATCCTCTTCCACGTAGTAGGTCTTGACGAAATGGGCGCCCAGTTCCGCAGCCATTCGGCAGGCAAGACGGAAGTAGCGCGCGTCGCGGGTCATGGTCTTGCCAACCGCGGTCACACCCAGGACGGGGATACCATAGCGCAGGCCCATATCCACAAGACGAGTCATATTGTAGATGGACTGAGTCTCGCCTTCGCCCCCGATGAATACCTGCACCGCCACGGCGGAGACGTTGAGACGGGCCGCGTCTTCAATGTCCATGGCCAGCTGCTCGTTCGAAAGTTCGCGCAAAACGCTGGGCCCGCCGCTGGCCCGTACCACGACGCCCTTGCCGTAGGTCGACGGCACGATCGAACGGAGCGCTCCGCGCGTGAGCATCAGTGCATCCGCGTAGGGCGCGATGGGGACGATGTTGACGTCCATGCGCTCCAGACCCGAAGTGGGACCCTGAAAATAGCCGTGGTCGACGGCAAGCATGACGGTGCGCCCTGTTTCCGGCCTGAATATCTTGGAAAGGCGATTCTGCATGCCCCAGTCGAGCGCCCCCGAGCCTTTCAGATAGAATGCGCAGTTCTTCTGAGGGGTGTCGAGATAGTACTCTTTCGATTCTTTGAGGCTATCGATATCGGGCATGAAGCACACTCCGCGTAAGTTGGCTTAGAAACACGAACTCTATGATTCTACCAAAGGGGCACGAAGGGCTCTCCGACCTGCCGCACCGCTCTACTCGACCCGTCGCCCTTTGCGCGCTCGGTGAGTTCTGTGGACCCGGATCTCCACATCTTCCACGACCACGAGGCCATCCGTGACCATCTCATCCACGTGAGCCAAAACGCGTTCCAATTCGGACGCGGGAAGCACGATTTCGATCTTGAGCGGCATGTTGTAAGACAGATCCATTACCCGATGAGAAGCCATCTCCCCATCCTCGTAGCATCCGGCGATACCTTTGCTCACGATGCACCGGGCGAAACCGTCCTCTTTTGCCACCATGTGGACAATGGCGTCGTAGAGCGGCGACCCATGCCAGCGAGCTTCCTCGCTGGTGAATATCTCGATGACGCCGTAGGTGAGTTCTTCCGCCATAACTGCCTCCTCTAGACGGCGCGTCCAAGATAGATACCCGCCACAGCCGCCGCCAGTCCTATCACATTGTTCGCCGCGAGGCTGCCCAACGCAACGGCCCAACTTCCATCCCGCATGAGGCTCACGGTCTCGAGAGAAAAGGCCGAGAATGTCGTGAAACCCCCGAGAAATCCGGTCATGACCAATAACCTCAAAATGGGCGGAAAACCGGCGCGCTCGGCGGCCACGCCGAAGAGAAGGCCCGCCAACAAACAGCCCAACACATTGACCAAGAGTGTACCTGCGGGAAATCCCGTGCCCACGATCCGGGCCGCCGCCAAAGTGGCTACATAACGAACGCTGCATCCGATGGCTCCGCCGATGGCGACAGCTAGAACTTGGATCCCCATGCGCGGCTCCTTACCTTTCCTTCCATCCAGGAACAGTCTCAGGTAGGAGTCATCAGCACAAAGCGCGGTTTGGGCGAACCCCATCGCCCGCCCAAGAAGGTCGTTCCGAGGCTAAAGGATTGTACTCAGGGACCGATGTCCATTGCAAGCGCCTCAGAAGCCGCCATGTGGCCCACCGCCGCGACGCAACGACCCTGGAGCGCTTATAAT
Organism: uncultured Actinomycetes bacterium; assembly: GCA_963775295.1. GTDB lineage: Bacteria > Actinomycetota > Thermoleophilia > RBG-16-64-13 > RBG-16-64-13 > JAMDEO01. Next base: position 2,022,719 of record CAVZIK010000006.1, on the reverse strand, counting down.
CTGACAACAGGGGGAACCGAAGTCTATCAACGGGCAGGGGCCAGAACGTCAGGTGCCGTCGATGTCAAGTTCTGAACAAGCGGGCAACTCCTTAGTGCGCGCGATGCGAGGCATCGTTGGGTAGCGCGGGCCGCCGCAGACGCCGCCGCGTCACGGCGGGAGGAGCTTTCCTTGGCCTCGTCATGCTCGTCGTCTTGGTGGTCGTGGTCTTCACGCTGGGGGTGGTCGTTTACCGCACGATGCACCCGTCCGCGAAGGTCGACCCGCTGGCCGGGCGCTCAGGTACCACAGCCTCTACCTCCACCACACTCGCTTCGGGCTCCAGCGGCACGAGCTCCTCCTCCACCTCCACCTCGCTTCCCGTGGTGCTGGTGAGGCCCAAGGCCGCCACATCCTCGTCGGCGCTCAAGCCGACCACGACCAACAACTTTCGCGCGCCCAACCTCCTGGACGGCGACACCGCGACAGCCTGGATCGAGGGCGCGGAGGGCGTCGGTTTGGGCCAGTGGGTGAAGTTCGAGTTCCTCGATACGGTGATGTTGGGCCGGATGGACATCGCCAACGGCTTCCAGGAAGACGAGACGCGCTTCAAGGGCCACCCTCGCGTCAAAACCATTCAGATTGAATACTCCAGTGGTTCTACGCAGTTGGTGGACCTGCTGGACACTGAGGCGATGCAATCCATCAACACCCTGCGCGAACAGACCGACTGGATCAAGCTGACCATCGTCTCGGTCTACCCGGACTACGTCTGGGCGGATGCAGCTTTGTCCGAGGTGCGGTTGTATGGCCTGGTGGACCAGTCGTAGGAGCCGGCTCCCCGGCGGATGGCGTTGGTGCCGTACTTGTTCCTGATGGCGTCCAGCTTCAAATCCAACTCCCTGAGCAAGGGCAACTCTTGATCGAAGAGATCGTCCTGCCATGCCCGCGGGACCAGGTTGCTCACCCCCACCCCCAACAGACGCAGATGGTAACGGCGGCGCCGCCCTTGCCGGAACAGGGAGAGTACTTCCCGGAAGAACATCTCATCTACGTCCAAGGGACGGGACAGGGTGTGGGAGCAGGTGTGGGTGACGAAGTCGGAATACCGGATCTTGACCGTGACTGTGCGCGCCTCCAACTGTTTGCGACGCAGACGGCGGCATACGTCCTCGGTGAGCGCGATCAGAGTGGACTCGAGCAGGCTCACGTCGGAGACATCTTCCTCGAACGTGTGCTCCCGGGAGATCGATTTGACCTCTTCCCGAGGTGTGACCCTCCGCGGATCGTTCCCTTGAGCCCGATGGGCCAGCAGCTCCCCCCATTCCCCGAAAGAGAGCCTCAAAAGATACGCGGGGACCCGGGCCAAGTCGCCCACGGTGACCACGCCTCGGTCGCGAAGCTGCTCCAGGAGTGCCGGACCTACTCCCGGCAATCGTTCTACGGGTAGGGGAGCCAAGAATTCGGCCTCTCTGCCCGGGGGAACGACGGTGAAGCCGGCCGGCTTGCGATAATCGGAAGCTACCTTTGCCACGAGCTTGTTCGTGGCAAGACCCACCGAGATGCCCAACTGAAGCTCGTCGGCCACCCGTTGTTGGATGATTCGCGCCGTACGCGTGGGCGGTCCGAACAGTTTCTCAGTGCCGGTAAGATCAACGTAGGCTTCATCCAGGCTCATCTGCTCCACCAGAGGAGAATAGCTCTCCAGCATGCTCATGAGACGGCGCGAGTACTCCTGATAGAGATGGTGATGGCCGGCGAGATACACCCCGTGAGGGCAGAGACGCCGAGCCGTGCGTAACGGCATAGCCGAATGGACCCCGTACTGTCGGGCGACGTAGTTGGCGGTTGCCACCACGCCCCGCTCCCCACCGCCTACGATCACCGGCTTACCCTTGAGCGAAGGGTTGCAGTTCTCTTCCACCGCGGCAAAGAAGGCGTCGAAATCCAGATGGGCTATAACCCGATGAGCGGCGCGCGGCCGGGCTATGATCTCCTGCTTCTCCATGGAGATCCATCATAAACGAACAAATGTTCGGTGACAAGCAGAGGACACTGGAACCGAAGCCTGACCATCACAGTCCCTCCCACGTCGTCCTCCAACAGCGTCTAATCTCTTCGTCATATCGCGCGTGCAACCCAGCCCAGTCATAACGCGCAACCCAGGTTCTCTGCCAGTCTTCCGACCAAGCCCTGGGTCGAGTCAGCGCTTCACAGAGAGCAGTTACGAGTTCGCCCTCCCCGTAAAGGACATGTTCATGCGCCTCGGCCGGGATGAGTTCGGGATAGCTCAGCCTCGCCGGCAGCACCGGTCGGCATCCGCAGTACACGGCCTCCACGACGGCAACCCCGAAGAACTCATGGATGGCCGTGGATGCCACTATGTCGGACGCCCACAGCAGAGATGCGTAGCTGTCGGGTTCCGACACATGTCCCCACTGCACAACGCGGTCACCCAACTCCTCCCTGGCGCGCTCGAACCCCGGCGGAGGAGTCCCGTGATTGGAGCCCGCAACGGCCAGGCGGAAAGGCAGGCCATCCTCCTTCAGAGCGAGAAGGGCGGTAAACAAATCTTCCGGAGCCTTGTCGTACTCCCTAAGCTGGTTCCAAAGGACGAGAGGACCCCGGCCGGGGTCACCCCAGCGCCCGGCGGCTGCCTCGGCCAGTCCGCGGTCACGGATCTCGTCGAGGCGGCGCAGGTCGCATCCAACCGGGAGTACTTTCGACTTCGCCTCCAACTCGGGCACGATCCACTCGGGCGCATGGTCGGGCACGCTCGCGAGAACCTGGCCTACAGCCGCCAAAAACTCCTGGCGGTGATACGCGGTGTTGAAAATAACCGAACGGGCAGCCAGGGCCGAGGCCACGTTCTTCATACCGTATCCCAGGTCCCGCTGAGTGCCCGGTGGTAACGGATACGTCAGTTGGTTCTCGTGAAAATAGACGATTGCTGGGACCGCCGCCAGACTCCTGCCCGCAACGGCCAGAAAGGCGGGCAAATCGAGCATGTCGGAGGCGAAGATGACATCCGGAGAGCGACCGACGCCCGCCTCACGCGAAAGCAGCGCGCGCCCACTTTCGGCAAGAGTGATGGCCCCGCCGTGCATACGCCACTTCCAGTTGCGCCCCGGAAGGGTCAGGGGTGTGAGGTGGTGAGCGGAGCTGGCGACAAGCCCATCGAGAAAAGACTTGTGGGAGCCTCCATAGAACGGCTCGACCGCCCAGACATCCAGTCTGGAAAGATGATTGCGTTCGGCAAACGTGGTCGGGAAAGGCACCCAGCCTCCACTATCATGAGCCTCGCTGGCACGGAACGCCTCCGATTCTATATCCTGGAAGCCGCAGCAGACAGCGCACCGACATGCCAGCACGAGGCAAGAGTGACTGCAAAGGCCAACAGGACAACACCGGTCTCCCCCGGAAGCCCCCTTATCGGGGCCCAGATAAAGACGGCCGGGGGCTTCTTCTTGGTACCGCAGAGAGCCGTGGATATCGGCGCCGAGGTTGTGCAGATCTTCAATTCCAACGCGAGGATGTGGCGACCCAAGCCTTACGACCCCGAGGAGATAGCCGCCCTGCGGTCAGGTCTCGACGAACACTCTCTGCCTCTGTTCTTCCACGCGATCTACCTCATCAACCTGGCGTCGCCCGACGAAGGACTCCGCCTCAAGTCCGCCGGGGCTCTGGCCGAGGCTCTCTTCACGGGTGCGGTGGCCGGGGCCGCCGGGGTAGTCACCCATGTGGGCTCACATCGTGGGGAAGGCTTTCAGCCAGCATGTACCTGGGTGGCGCAGACCGTCAGGGCGGCCAGAGAAGCGGCGGTGCAGCGACTTCACACAGTCTTTCCACAGGCCATGTTGCCGGAACTCCTCCTCGAGTCGAGCGCAGGCTCGGGCAGCACGATGGGTAAGGATCTTGCTGAGCTGCAGATCATGGTCGAGACGCTCTCTCCCAGGTGCGGTCTCTGTCTGGATACCGCCCATCTCTTCGCTTCCGGCCTGCCGATTCACACCGAGGAGGGTCTTGAACAAGCGGTGTCCGAGCTCCGAGAGAGGAATTTGCTGGACCGAGTTGGGCTTATCCACCTCAACGACTCCCGGACGGCGTTTGCGTCGGGACGCGACCATCACGAGAATCTTGGTGAAGGCCAGATCGGCTTTGCCGCTCTCGCCCGCGTAGTCCGTCACTCGGCATTCCGCAAGGTCCCGTTCGTTTTAGAGGTCCCAGGCGTCGAGGGGCACGGGCCCGACCTGTCCAGCCTCGCGAGAGCTAAATCAATGCGCGCGGGGGCTGCAGACCAACGAGACGAGCTTGTTCTTCCCGCATAGCCTGGAGTATTCCCAGGGTCACCGGACCCGGCTGTCCCTCCCCAATCTCAGACTTCCCAATGCGCAGCACCGGAAGCACGTCCTTGGTGGTGGAGGCTGTGAAGACCTCCGAGCACAGCCCCGACCCGTCGGTGATCTCTCGCAACGTGAAGGCCCGTTCTTCCACGGCAAATCCGAGCCGACCGGCGATCTCCAGCACGTGCTTCCGCGTGATTCCGCCAAGGATCCGGTTACTTAGCGGATGGGTGCGGATGACGCCGTCTATCACCGCGAGAACATTCGACGAACCACCCTCGCGCACCAGGCCCCGGGGGCTTATAAAAAGGGCCTCATCGGCGCCGGCTTCCCAGGCTTCTTCCTTGGCCAGAACGGGAGCAAGTAGGTTGGTGGATTTGATGTCGCACCGCCCCCATCGCTGGTCGCGCAAGGGGTGCAGCGCCACGCCGCGGAAGATCTCTTGGGCGTCGGGAAACTTCTTGGGTCGGGTGTAGGCAAGAATCGTGGGCTGGGGCGGTTTTGGAAAAGTGAACTCCCGAGGAGCATAACCGCGCGTTATTTGGACGTAGATGCTGCCGTCGATAAGCCCAGCGCGTCCCACCAAGTCGGGCAGCACCGTCTCCAGGGGATGGCCGACCAGTGCCTCCACGAGACGGATGGCTGCCAGGCTCTTGCCGAGCCGCACCAAATGGTCATCCAGCCAGACGATGGTCCCGTTCATCACCTTGATGACCTCGTAGACCCCATCTCCGAGCTGAAATCCCCGATCTTCGATATTGACCCGGCCTTCCGACAGAGGCTGAAACAGGCCGTTCAAATACAGACTCTCTTCATTCATCTGCTAACCTCTTTTCCATGATCACGTACAGACTAGCCGATGCCGCAGATGGCGCAGAAATCGTCTCGCTCCTCGTCGAGATTATGCAGCATCACTGCTTTTCCGTCCCGGAGACCGCGCGGCTCGAATCCATCGTGGGCACCATTCTCGAGTCGCCGCAGCACTCGTTCCTTCTGGCCGAGGAAGACGAGACAACGATTGTGGGCATGTGCGCCCTGGTATTCACGTACAGCACGTGGTCCGCGGCTCTGGTGTGCGAACTCCAAGACGTCATCGTCCGGGAGGCCGCCCGCAGGCGCGGCGTCGCTCGCGGTCTGGTCCTGGAAGCAGAGGAAATAGCCCGTCGGCGCGGTTGCGCCCGCCTCTTCTTGCTCGCCGAGCCTTGGAACCTGGAGGCGCACGCATTCTACCGCAGCCTGGGCCTCAACGAACAGACCTGCCTCGACTTCGAGCGCGACCTACGCGGAATGGTTCTATCGTAGAAAGGGCGGAATCTCCAGCTCGTCTTCAGAGGAGCGGGCGGGAGTCTCGGTCGCGGTCGACGGCAGCCTCCCGGCTTCATCCGCGCGAGAAACGCTCGAACCCTGGCTCTCCCGCTCGGCAGCGCGCCTCTCCACCTGGCGCTCGACTCGCGAAGGCAGCTCGAGTTCGTGCGCCAACACCTCTTCGCTCGTGGCATCGAAGCCAGTGGCCACAACGGTTACCCAGAGAGCGTCTTGAAGCCTCTCGTCGACGACGGCGCCGAAGATGATGTTCGCCTCGGGATCCGCGGCCGCGTTGATGATTTCGGCCACCTCGTTCACCTCATAGAGCGACAGGTCTGCCCCGCCGCTGATGTTGAGCAGGATGCCCCGGGCTCCCTCGATGGACGTTTCCAGCAAAGACGAGTTGACCGCCATCTCGGCAGCTTTCTCCGCCCTTTGCTCGCCACGCGCCCGGCCGATACCCATGTGGGCTGTACCCGCGCCTGTCATGATAGTACGCACGTCGGCGAGATCCAGATTTATGAGACCAGGCACCGTGACCAGATCGCAGATGCCTTGCACGCCTTGCCGCAATACATCGTCGGCCAGACGTAGCGCAGCGATCATAGACGTGCCCCGATCGGCCACTTCGAGCAACTTGTCGTTAGGGACCACGATCACGGTGTCCGCGCGATGCCTGAGGGTCCGTATCCCGTCGAGAGCCTGGACCCCACGACGCTTGCCCTCAAACGCGAAGGGGCGCGACACGACCCCAATCGTCAAAGCCCCGAGCGACTTGGCGATTTCGGCCACGACAGGAGCCGCGCCGGTGCCCGTCCCCCCCCCTTCACCCGCGGCAATGAAGACCATATCGCTACCCTTGAGCATGGACTTGATCTCGTCGTAGGCAGCAACGGCCGCGTCGCGGCCTACCTTGGGATCGGAACCGCCGCCGAGGCCTTTGGTCAATTCTCGGCCGATACGCAACTTGTGATCGGCCTCACACATGGCGAGAGCCTGGGCATCCGTGTTGATGGCGATGAACTCGATACCCTCGAGGCCCGCCTCGAGCATGCGGTTGATGGCGTTCGTGCCTGCTCCGCCCACACCCACCACCCGGATAACGGCGGGAAAACTCCGAGATGGCTGAATGAGGCTGCGCCTTGACGAGTCAGAGTAGCTGGGCCCGGACCAAACGGTTTCACCGGGTGAGCCCTCGTCCCTGGGGCGATCTTGTTCCTCTTTAGCCGAAGTCCCCGGCTGAGGACTCTCTTGCGCCGAAGGCGCCGACGGATCTTCTACCGGCTCGGCTGCAGACCCAGCGCTCTGTCGGGCCGTGTCGGTGGCCTTGAAGAGCGAACTGAGGCCGCTGTCCTTGATGCTAGATCTTTTTTCCATTGAGAACCTCTTTCGCGAGCCGGCGATAGACGTTGGCAGCCTCGCTTGTAGGAGCGTACTTCAGCACCGATTCCCCTTTCACCGGCGCTTCTGCAAACCTAATCGTCTTCCGGATGGTGGTTTCGAACACCAAATCGCCGAAGCTGTTCCTCAGCACCTCCACCGCCTCGCGCCCGTGGACGGTACGAGAATCGTACATAGTCGGAAGGATCCCGGCAATATGTACGTTCGGATTGAGATTCTCACGAACCAGCTCAAGTGTCCTCTCCAGCTGCGCCAAGCCCCTAAGGGAAAGGTACTCGCATTGAACGGGCACGATCACAGCGTCGGACGCAGTCAGCGCGTTTATTGTGAGGAGCCCCAGCGAAGGGGGCGTGTCGATGAGAACGTAGTCGTAACGATCGGCGACCTGCATGAGGGCTTTGCTCAGAGAGCGCTCCCGTCCGATGAGCGAGCTCAGAGCGATCTCGGCGGCGGCGAGGTCTATGCTCGAGACAACGACGTCGAGTTCCCGCCGGACCAACGCATCCTCGATGCTGACGTGGTTGACCAGCACGTCGTACATACTCGGCCGCACGGCATCCGGGTTCAGGCCGAGGCTCATGGTCAGGTTGCCCTGGGGATCCATGTCCACGACGAGAACCCGAAGACCGAGCTCCTGGAGGGCGACCCCGAGATTGATCGTCGTGGTGGTTTTAGCCACCCCGCCTTTTTGGTTTGCAAAGGCCAGGACTTTGGCCAAAAGTGCACTCCCCGGTCAAATAGTGACGGCGTACGTATACGGGATAGTCATTTCGGTGAATCAGCGAGGAATCCTGCGCGCAGGCGCTCCCCACCCGGGCATTGTACCGACCCAGCGAGAAGCTACCGGGGCACAGTCTCCAGATCAGCCTTGAAGGCAGTCGGACTGAGTGCCGCAGGAGGGGTCTGCGATTCTGAGAAGTCCTTGAGTTCCCGCAAGTAATCACGATTCTCGCGCACGTGCTCCCATGCCCGACTGATCAGGTATCCCTGCAGCTGATGTTTGTGGTACATGGGCGCTTTCGGATGGATGGCCACTACCCGCCGGCCTCTGTAGAAGCGCTTGTGAGCCTCCAACACCGCTTGCTGCAATTCGTATGGAGTCATCCGCTTTGGCCAATGAACCACGTGATGACCGTCGTACAAACTCCAGTTCTTCGTGAAGATCCGACCCTCTGCCTCGAACTGGGCGGTCTGCCGAGTCCCCGGCAGTGGCGTGAGCACGAGGAACTGGACACTGTTCAGACCATGATCGACGGCAAAATCCGCCGTCTTGTACAAAGACTCGGTTGTGTCGGAATCGGCGCCAAAGACGAACATACCATGGGTCTTGATGCCGCTGTTTGCCAGGGCTTCAAGACCGCCGGCCATGTCGTCCACACTCGATTCCTTGTGATATTCCGCCAGCGTGGCCGGATTGATCGACTCCAGGCCCAGATATACGATGCGACAACCCGCATCCCACAGCAGCTGCAACAGCTCGTGATCCACCTTGCCGTCCTTGCACACGGAGTCGACCCGGATCTGCGCGTAGAACTCGGTCTCAGCGCCCTCTCTGATCATCAGCCTTAGGAGTTCCTTGCCCCGGCGCTTGCTGATGAGGAAGTTGTCGTCGTAGAAGAAAAGCTTCTTGGGCCGGAGGTTCTTGATCTGCTTGACGACTTCAACGGGCTCCACCGTGCGAACCCGTCGTCCGAACATCAGGACCACCGAGCAGAACTCGCACCCGAAGGGGCAACCCCGCGACGCCAGTATGGGAGTTGGGCTGACCTTCTCACCCCCCACTACCAGGCTCATGTCGGGCCAGGGCAGGTCCGTAAGTGTCATCAACAGGGGTCGATCGGGGTTGTGCACGACCCGACCGTCTTTTGCTCTGTGGGTCAGCCCGAGAATGTTGTCCAGCGATCCCCGGCCCTGCAGATAATCCACCAGTTCGAGGATTCCCTGCTCGCCCTCGTTGCGGATGACGTAATCGCAGAAATCCATGGCCTCCTCGGCCAGAAAGGTGACGTGGGGCCCACCCATAACGGTGGGAATACCGGCGTCCCGGATCTTTTGAGAATAGCGATAAGCCCGTATGGCCGTAGATGTGGTGGCCGACACACCTACCAAGTCGGATGAGAGGACATCGTCCCAGTCGACTTCACTGAGACTTTCCGCGTAGACGCGGACCTCGTGTCCACGTTCCTTGAGCAGCGCTCCGAGTAGCGGCAAGCCGAGACGTAGTTGCTTCACGAAGCTGTATACGTGAAAACCCGGCGCAGCGGGCTCGATGAAAGTGATGCGCACGCCGACCTCACTATCGATAAATACAGGGCGTGACAAGTATGGTAGCACAAGCCTCGTGGCGGCCATCCAACCGCTACAGCCGCTTTACGGCCATTCTTCCGCTAACGTCCCCGCTCCTATTGGGGCAGGCTGTAACTCGAGGCCGGTTCCAGAGGCAGCACCACCTGGAAGATTGTTCGAGGACCCGGGCCCACGAGTTCCACCCGTGCTCCCAGGACCGCGCAGATCTCGCGCACCAATGCCAAGCCGAGACCGAAGCCCTCCTTACCCGCGATCACGCGGCCTCGGTAGAAGCGCTCGAAGATCCGCGACCTCTCCTCCGGCGTGAGCGGAGCCCCCCCGTTGCTTATGCGAAGGACCATCTCTCTTGCGCTCTCGAGAACGCGGATCTCGATGGGGTCGTCTCCCCCGTACTGCACGGCGTTCTTCAGGAGGTTGGCGACGACTTGCCTAAGCATATCCGCGTCCGTCATCACCCACACATCTGACGCCGGAGCGAAGCCCACCCGCCCCGGCTGGGCGAAGCCGGTCTGCACGAGCCTGTCGATCTCCTCCTCCACCAGCGCCTTCACGGAGACGCGAGCGTTGTTGGGATGAAACTCCCTGGAATCGTATCGAGAAAGCGTGAGCAAGGCGTCCACCAGCCGACGGAGTCGAGTCGACTCACGGTAGATGGCCGCCGCGGACCGCTGCCGCTCCTCGTCCGAGAAGGCCGTGCCATCAAGCAGAGCCTGAGAGAAACCCTCGATGGACGTGAGCGGAGTCCTCAACTCGTGTGCTGCCGATCCAACAAACGCGCGCAGCGACTCCTCACTGTGGTGAACCTCGCGCCGCATCGTCTCGAGGCTGCCGGCCAATTCCTGGACTTCACCGGGGTATTTTCCCGTCACCGGTAGATCATACGTGCCAGAAGCCATACCCCGGGCCGCGACGGAAAGCCTCCGAAGAGGACGGCCCATCCACGAGCCCAGGCCTAACCCAACGAGGATGGCAAGAGCGATCGCAATGAGACCGGAGAGGGCCAGCACTCGGATCAATGCTCCTCGGGCCGCAAAGGCGTCGGAAGCAGCCAGGGTCACCACCACCAGACCTTGTGAACCAGAGGACAACACAATGGGAGCGGCCGCCACCAGCAGGTCGGTCTTCCGGCCGGAAGAGTTGATCACCGATCTCACGAGGTCGCTTCCGGGTGCGCTGCCCCCCACTCGCTCTCCCTCGACGCGCAGCCGGGAGATATTTTGTCCCAAGAACGGAAGCAGCCCGGCCTTGGCGGCGACGTCGTTACCCTGAAATATGACGATGCCGGCACCCGTCGGCAGGACTCGAAGGTCCGCCCGAAGCAACACCGTAAGCGTTCCGGGCATGGACATTGCGTTCCCCACGGTACCGCTTAGTGCTTGTACCTGTTCGCTCACCTGCGCCGCCTGTTCTAGGAGTTGCTCTTTCTGCTGGCCGATCACATAGCCGCCCAAGAACGTGTAGAACAAAGCCCCCACCACGACAAGCGTGAGCAACGACACCCCCGTCAAGGCGAGGACCATACGACTGCCAATAGAGCCGAGCCAGCCCTGCCGAGCCGAATGACGCGGTTCCTTTTCTGACAACGCCATCAACCTCCAGACGGCTCCGCTCCGTCGACGTCATCGCGGGGTGCGCAATTGGGATCCACCTTGTAACCAAACCCCCAAACTGTCTGAATGACGCGGCCCCACGAGCCTAGTTTTCTGCGGAGCTGACCCACGTGCACGTCCACTGTGCGGGCGTCACCGTAGTAGCGGTAGCCCCATACTTCCTCCAGCAGTCGTTCGCGCGAAAGCGCCAAACCTCGGTTTACGAGAAGATAATGGAGCAGTTCGAACTCCTTGCGCGTTAGATCGACAGCGTTCCCCGAGACTCGCGCGGCGCGCTCCTCGGGCAGCACTTCGATCTCGCCCAGCCGTTGCACCTCACCGGAAGGGTCATCCTGCGCCCCGGTCCTACGCAGAACGGCCCGGGCGCGGGCGACTAGTTCTCCGGGGCTGAAGGGCTTCACCATGTAGTCGTCCGCGCCAAGTTCCAACCCGTGGATCTTGTCCTGCTCCGCGTCCCGAGCAGTCAGGATGATAAGCGGAACGGCCGAAAAGCTCCTGATAGTCTTGAGAACCTCGAAGCCCGACACGTCGGGCAGCATCAGGTCGAGAATGACGAGAGCCGGATCGAGCTGTCGCACGAGTTCGAGGCCTGGATTTCCAAGACCGGCCGGGTGGACCCGGTAACCCTCCCTACCCAGATAGAGCTGGAGCAACTCCGAAATGGAGGGGTCGTCCTCGATGAGAACGACCGTGTTCTCGCTTGTCCCGTCTCGTGCCGGCATGGTTGTGTCGTCTTCGTCCTTCGGATGGCTATCCCTTTGTCCCAGTGCGGAGACAGATATCCGGGGCACCCCGCTCATGCGAACGGGGTGCCCCGGATATCGAGCGGAGGCTCTCAGCCGTCCGTGTTCCCCGATTACTGAGTATTGGTTCCCGTGGTACCGGCGGAGCCGGCCCCGGCACTGAGGTACTTCTGGGTCAGGCTCCGCAGGTCCTTCACCGACGATTGGAGATCGGTCCGCGCCTTCTGTAAAGCCGTCTTCTGAGCCTTGATCTGCTGCACCAGTTGATCGTACTTGGCCTGATCCGCAGGGGCCATCTTATCGCGAACCAGATTCAGGAGAGCTTGTTGGCGCTTGCCGAATTGGGCCGCTCTCTCCTTGAGCGCGGCACGCCGTGCACCCAGAGCGCTGTCGGTTCCGCTATTTTGACCGTTAGCCGCCGCAACCACTCTTGCCGCGCTCGCGTTAGCCGAGGCAACACCGGTGGCCGCCGGATTGCTGCCACCGTTCCCGGTCGCCGCCCACGCAGCAGTCCCGATTGACAGAAAGATGACCAGAGCCACTCCGCCAACAACCCACTTGTGTTTCCATATCCTCTTCATATTCTGATCCTCCTTAATGGGCGCCTCAACGCCTTGTAGGGATCAGTGTGGAACAAGATTGTAAGGAATGTGTGAGCAAACACTCAATTCCCGAACAAGCGCAGTGGATTGCAGACACAAATGGCCGCCATGGGGGGCTATCGTTTCGACGGTCGTTGACGGGCTGCTGGAGAATGGTTACTCTCTGACGGCACTGCGGAATCTTTTCAAATCGTGGGCTCGGGCGGATCCGGCGGTGTTTAACATGTTGGATACGGGGTAAACACGTGAAGTCGGCGGGCGAGGCCTGAAAGATCTAGGAAGCGGTTAGGTGCCAATGGAAGTACGAACCACCTCCCTTGCAGATATCCCCCTCCTCGAAGCTCGGGGCGACATCGACCACAGCACGTGCGGATCACTTCAATCGGCGCTGGACGAAGTGTTCGATGGCGGACACAGCATTGTTCTTCTCGATCTCCAGAAAGTTAGCTATATCGACAGCGGCGGCCTGTCAGTACTGTTGGCCGGTGTCCGCGCGCTCCGGGAGCGGGGCTGGCTGGGTGTCATCGGCCCCAACGCCAACGTCCGCAGACTCCTCGAAATCGTGGGGTTATTGGTAGACCCGTGCTTTCGAGTTTTTGACGATAAGAACGCGGCCGAGGCTGCCGTCGCAGGACGAACCTAACCTGATGGGATCCGATGAGCGAAGCTCTTCTCGGGCCATCCGAGTGAAAGCCGAGACCGCTCAACTGGCTAGGATACGGGCCTTTGTCGAAGAGGTGGCATCGGATCTCCATCTCGACCTGGAGCGGATATTCGACCTGAAGGTTGCGGTCTCGGAGGCCTGTGCGAACGCTGTGGAGCATGCCGGTTGTCGGCAGGCACATCTGGAAGTGGATGCGTGCGTTGCAGAGCAAAGGCTTACTTTCGTCGTCACCGACAACGGCCTTTTCCGCCCACCCACTCTTCCCCGAGAGGCTCAACAGAGCCGAGGCCTAGGGCTCCCGCTCATGGTCGCCCTCATGGATGAGGTCAGCTTTGCGCGGGTCCCCGGCGGAGGCACCGCTGTGAGGTTGTCGATCCTGCTCTAGCCTTCCGCGGTCATTCGCATGGCAATCATCGGCTTCCCTGGCTCCAGTGCCCTCCCAATGACGGCCGCGGCCGGAGTACCTTTCGACTCGAGATCTCGAACCACATCAGGCGCGATCTTAGGCGAAACCGCGAGAACCAGCCCACCCGACGTCTGCGCGTCGGCCACAAGCAGGCGTCGCCACTCCTCGAATCCAGGATCGAACGCAACCCAGTCGGCGACGAAGTCTAAGTTGCGCCTTGTCCCGCCCGGTACTACCCCCGCGCTCGCCAGTTCCGCGGCCTCGGGAAGAAAAAGCAGACGGTCGTACCACAATTCGATCGAAACCCGGCTCGAGCGACACATCTCGCTCAGGTGTCCCAACAGCCCGAAGCCGGTCACGTCGGTCAAGGCGCGGAGATCGTGAGACCGAGCCACCTCCGACCCGTCCCGGTTGAGGGCCACCATGGATTCGGTGGCGGCTGCTATGGCAAGAGCTGAAGCCTTTCCCTGCTTGATAGCGGTTGCTATGATGCCGGTGCCCAGAGGCTTGGTCAGTATCAACAAATCTCCAGGGCGCACCCCAGCATTCGTCATCTCCGTGCCGGGTTTGAGCACCCCCGTGACGGCCATGCCGTACTTGGGTTCCGGATCGTCTATCGTGTGACCCCCCACGATGGTGGCGCCTGCAAGCCGGGCGCTCTCGGCGCCCCCCTGTAGGATGCGGCCCAGCGTCTCCAAGGGAAGAGTGTCGGATGGAAAACAGACCACGTTCAGAGCCGTAAGAGGCCGGCCGCCCATCGCGTAGATGTCGGAAAAGGCGTTTGCGGCCGCAATTCGCCCGAAGTCGTATGGATCATCCACCACCGGTGTGAAGAAGTCGACCGTCTGAACCAGGGCCACATCGTCGGAAAGGCGATAGATGGCCGCGTCGTCCAGCGTGTCGGCGCCCACCAGCAGGGCGGGGTCGTCAACTCGCGGCAACATCTGCATGACTTGCCCCAAATCTTTGGGGCCGAGCTTGCACGCTCAGCCGGAGCCATGCGAAAGCGTTGTGAGCCTTGGCGGCGCTTCCATCGGCCATCACCCCCTTTCAATCCGGTAGTTAAAGGTCAGCCTAGCAGAACACATCGTGTGACATCGGGTATTCCCGGCCGGAAAGTCACGCTCGGTCGGCAAACCGACGCTCCGTCCCCGGTAGGCGGGTCGGTGCAACCGCGTCAGCTGGGGGACAGGCTCCGGTCCCGGCGAATAATGCCCCAAGGCACGGTTAAACCGGGACTACTGGAGCGACCTCGGGTGCTCGAGCGGCACGACAACCCACAAGATGAGGTACAGAAGCACCCCAGTGCCGGCCAGCAGGCTGACCGCCACCCAGATAAGCCGGACGAGGGTGGGATCCACCTCAAAGTACTCGGCGATGCCCCCGCAAACACCCGCTATCATCTTCTCGGTCCTGGATCTCTGTAGACGCTTGGTCATGCTCCACCTCAGTGATCGACTCTATCCGCGATCTGCTCGCGGTAGAGGTCCGTTTTGTTCATCACACACTCGGGATTGACGCAAAACCAGACCCGGTAGGTGGCGCATTCCCCAGTGGATCGGCTCGTCCCCGTCCCGGTCCTCTCTTCTTCCTCCACCCGGTCCGCAAGCGGCTTGCCGCAGTTGATACAGGTCTTCAACTGATCGCTCATTCGCCCGCCTTTCCTTGTTCCTCTTGGGTGATTCCCAGGAACGGTCGCGGCTCACCCAGCCGACGGCCGATATCCATCGCGACATCGCGGGCGGATGGATAGTCCTTGATCGCGCCGGACTCGTCCACGCCCGGGCAGAGCATCTCGCCCGCGGACTGGGCCTCCAGGATGTGCCAAAGATACCGGACCACCTGCCTGCTCCCGTCGAAGACGTGTGAGAACTCTGTACCTGCGCAGGAGAGATAGGCACCCAGCCTCTGCCGACGTCCCGCCTCGACCAACTCGCGCCCGAGAACATACCTCCAAGCCCAGAAGGGTTGGCAACGGTCGATCATCATCTTGGGCACCGCCGGCATGCCCATGGAATAAATGGGAGCGGCCAAAACGACCGAGTCGGCCTTGCGTAGGGGGTCGTAGAGCTCCTGCATCCCATCGCCGACGATGCAGGCTCCTTTCTTTGAACAGGCACCGCAACCACGACATCCATGAAGGTCGAGATCGCACAGCCTGACCTTCTGCACCACCGCCCCCTGCTCGGCTGCGGCCTCAAGGCACCAGTCAAGCAAGGTCTCGGTGTTGCCGCCCACCCTGCAGCTCCCAGCAAGACCAAGGACCGTGACGCCCACGGCTACGAACCTCCCCCATCCTTGACTCTGCGGGCCACCCGGCGTCCCAACTCCACGCAGGCCTCCAGTTCCTCGCTGCTGGGCTTGTACTTAACCTCGATGGAGTCCAAGACGTCCAGACCCATGCCCCGCAATTCGGCGTCGATCTGCTTCACCGCGCCTCCCGCCCAACCGCAGGAGCCGTAGGCGCCCGCAATCCGCTGCTTGGGCCGCAAACCCCTGATATAGGCAAGAAAGCCGCCGACCGTCGGAAAGATGTTGTTGTTGAGGGTCGGCGAGCCCACCAAGAATGCCCTGGACTCGAGCACCATGCGCACCACCTCGGCGCGCGAACTCACGCTCAGTCGGAGGACCGCGCACTCCACACCCTCTTGGGCCACCCCGTCGGCGATGGCCATGGTCATCTTCTCCGTGGAATGCCACATGGTGTCGAAGATAAGGCTGACCCGCTCGGGAGCTTGGAACGTGCTCCATTCGGAATAGGCCTGTACTATCCGCCCGACGTCTTCGGAACGCCGCCAAATGACGCCATGGCTGGGGCCGATGGCGTCGATCTCCAACCCCATCTGCCCGATCTTAGCGAGCATCTTCTGGATCTGACCCCCAAAAGGCATGAGGATATTCGCGTAGTACTTGCTCGCCTCTTCCATGACTATGCTCATGTCCACCTCGTCGGCGAACCGCTTGGAAGTGGCCAGGTGCTGACCGAATCCGTCGTTCGGGAGAAGAGTCTTGGCTTCTCGGACGTAAGTAAACATGCTGTCCGGCCAATGCAGCATCGGAGCCTCGATGAACTGGAGCGTGTTTTTGCCCAGGCACAACTCGTCTCCTGTGCCCACCGCCTGCAGATCCCAGGTTTCCACCAGGTCGGACCCGTAATACAGGGCAAGGACATCCTTGGCCCGCTTGGAGCAGAACACGCGGGTTGGCGTAAGTTGTTCGATGAGTAACGGGATCGCTCCAGAGTGATCCGGCTCCACATGGTTGATAATGAGGTAATCGACCTCTCTTGCGGAACAGCAGTCGCGCACTCTCAAGAGCATCTCGGGCCCGAAGCCGTCTCGGCAACCGTCTACGAGCGCTACCTTGTCGTCGAGGATCAAATACGCGTTGTAGGTGGTCCCCCGCGGCGTCTCGTACCCATGGAAATCGCGCACGCTCCAATCGATAGCCCCGGCCCACCAGATGTTGTCTTTTACCAGATACCGCTCCATGCGCTCTCCCGGTCGTTTGTTCCCGCCTGCATTCCTGGATCACTCGGTCACGCCTTCATCGCAGTAGTAGCTCTTGGCGAGTCCGTAGTCATGCCAGTTCTTACAGTCGCCGCACACGCAACCGCGCCGTCGGACCGTCATCGTGCCCTTCCCCTTGGCGCAGTAGAAACTCAGGTCGTCATGATTCTTCGACGGGCATTCTCCACATATGCATCTCGCCATGTTATCGCCGTTGTCCACCACTTTGCCCACGTCTACCCCCTTCTCGCGACCCTATTCGTGCTGGCCATGCCCGCATCTGACGCGTTTGGAAACTTGAAGCCGGCCGCATCAGACCTTGTGCCTAGGCTTCCTGCCCAGGATCAACTGGGCCTGTGTCGTCTCGAGATCCGCGACTTCCACTCCTTCAAAACCAGCTTGCGCTAGCCACCCGCGGAATTGCTCCTCCGTCCATACGCCACCTTCTTCGGTGGCTTGAAGCATATTCACTGCGAACATAGCCGCCCGAGGACTGCGGTTCCACACCTGATCCTGAATCGCGATCGTCCCGCCGGGGCGAAGCAGACCGTACACGTCCCGCACAACTCCAAAATCCGTCTCGGGGCCGTAGATGTGGAAGACATTTCCCAAGTAGGCCAAATCGAAGGGCCCCGGCGGCAACGACTCCGTGAAGTCTCCGGCCACGAGCGCTATGTCGGCGCCCTCGGCCCCAAGAAATTCACGGGCGATCGGCATAACCTTCTCGCGATCGAACAGCGTCGCCCTAATCCCGCATCGCGAAAACTGCCGAGCCATGTGCCCCACGGCGCCCCCGATGTCGATCATGGTTCCGACCCTTCCTGCGAAGGTGAGGCAGCGCTCGACGATCTCGTCCACGATCTCCGGTTCCCGCTCCCCCATGGCCGAGACAAAGCTGCGCACGTCGCGGCGGGCGGGATCTCTTTGGAGAGGTTTGCCCGTGCGGATGACCTCGGGCAGGTCAAGCCACCCTCTCACCCGATTGGCCAGATGCAGCAAACCCGAGCGCTCGAGACCGGGCCCATCGTCAAGTAGATGACTCCGGCCGAGCGCGGAAAGCCGGTAACGTGCATCCCCCCCGGGTGCAACCCGGTCGACAATTCCCTCGGCAGCCAGAGCTTCGAGCACCACTCCCACGGCCCGCGTATCAGCTCCGGCCGTCTCAGCCACCTCCTGCGCGGACTGAGCGCCCTCCCTGGCAAGCCCATCGATTAACCCCGCGCGCACCGCGCCGCTGATCAACAGCAGCCTTTCCACCGAGCGCCTATCAACGAGTGAGTCTCTCATCCTGCCTCCAGAGCGAATCCGGCCTCCAGCCACTCCTGTAGGCCACCGCTGTAATCGCGTACGTCCACAAAACCGAGCTGTCGCAGCTTATCAGCCGCGATGGCACTGGCCTCTCAGGTGAAGCCGTTGCAGTACAGAACCAGGGGCTCTTCCGCCTTGAATCGGCGCCGTGCCTGCTTCGTCAAGCCCTTGAAATCAATCCATTCCGACCCCGGGAGGTGGCCTTCCTTCCAATGTTCCTCTCCTAGGACGTCGACCAAGCGGAAGTGATCGCCGCGCTGCATAAGGCCACGCAACTCGGCGGTCGTGATCCTGGCCACGCTGGGACGTCCCGCTGCTGGATCGTAGTACACCAGATAGGAAGCAACCGTGAAAAAGCCGGCTCCCCGAAATATGCGATGGCGCGCAGCCTCGGCGGCGTCGATGACGCCGGCCGGCCGCAGCCCTTCGCTCTCGACGGACTGAGCGACTATCTCGAGCCCCCTAGACAGGATTCCCTCGCCGGCTCGGGCATAAGCGAAGTCGAGGAGTTCGTGTACGCCGTCTCCGCCATCGCGGCGGGCAATCACTGCCACGGCGTCGCCCTCTTGCAGAAGGGCCCAGCCGCGGCCCGAAGTCGCCATCGTACCGAGGTCTGTAAGGATCTCCTTGTCTTTCCCGGAATCCAGCCGCTCACGAATGGCGTTCACATGCTCCATTGAGATTGGCGCAAGCTCGATGCCAGGAGGGGCCGGTTCAGACGCAGCCGCATCCCCAATCTCGACGGATGGCCGCCGCAACATGACCAAGGCCGTGGGCTCCACTTGGTGCCCCTGAGAAAGCAGGGTGGCGTTGTAGAGGCAGTCGTCCGTTCGCGTGAGATACGCGATGGGGTGCAGTTCTTCACGAAGCAAGTCCAGCACGTCTTCGAAACGATGTCGGTAACCGGTGGCCAAGTGCAGTTCGATGGCCGTCAAGTGACTGTGGCCGTCGTGCGGCCGTGAGAGCGCGAGCGCGTAGCCGAGAACGGAAGAGCCGCCGTCCGCATGTGGCTCCTCGATGAGGTACGCTTCAGCGTCGTCCGCAAGCCGCGTATAGAAGGCCGGGACTATGCCCAGGGCCGTTCCGCGACGCCGTTCCTCCCGGAGAGCGGAGATGGCACCGCTTTCGGCCCGAGAAAGCCTCATGACCGGCCAAGCCAACCACTGCCGGCGGCTGTGAGCACCAGAGTTCCGAACAAAAGCCGAGAATAATTGGAGCCGCAAGGACGATGGAAGCCCCGGTGAGATTGCGCCTGAGAGCCTGGTTGCACGTCGACCCCTTTACCGCCTGCCGTTTGAATTGCTGTTCCCAGAGCATTGACATCCCACGCATGGAGATGGAAAGAGCTGAGAGTCCGGGCGAGAGTGAGGTCTAGACGCGGTTGAGCATGTCCTCCGGGACGAGATCGCCTATCCCGGTAGGAAATCGCAACAGCTGCCCGGGGATGACCACGTGTCCCCAGCTGAGAGCAGTGTGATCCGCGCCGTAGAGCTGCTCCTCGATTTCCCAGGCCGCCGATCCCGCTGGTTGTTTGAGTAACGCTGCCTCTTCCTGGTCGAGGCTGTGGACCCTGAGTTCGATGATCCCGCCTACAAACGGCGATTCGGCTTCATCAGCCAGGAGACTGGAGAGGCGACCTATGCCTCTCTCCGCGTCGTCCAGCGCCACCGAGGCCAGCGTGTAAGCCCTCCTATACAGCACCGGCTCCTCGCCGTGAAACAGAAGCTGGCGGATGAAGACCGTCTTGGCACCCTTCCGAGTCTCGAGCTCGGTAGCGACCCGTTCGTCTGCCCGCATGGGAGTGGTCTCGAGGAGTACGTCGCGAGCCAGAGGGTGGTCGAGCAAACCCCTGAGCCCGTCGAAGTTGAACACAGCGTGAGAAAGTCCGACAGCGCAGGCATAGACCCCCCTGCCCTGGCGACGCTCAGCCAGTCCGCGATTAACCAGCTCCCCGATGGCCCGGCGGGCGGTCATCCGGCTCACCCCATATTGCTGGCACAACTCGCTCTCCGAAGGCAGGCGCTGCCCGACTCGATAGACGCCGGTCGCTATGCCCTGGCGCAGATGGTCCCCGAGTTGCTTATACGGAGGCTCGAACGAGTTTCGGTCGATGACAAAGTCGTCCGGAACGGGCACCACGCTATATCCCCCTGTACTCAGACACGGCCAAGACCATGAATCGGTCTCGAGACTTTACCATTAAGATGCCACAAGTCTACCCCCAGCAGATATAGTTGGCTACCGGGTCAGCCGACTAGCCGGGTTGAATTTGGGCGCCGAACTGTTGGACTTCCTTCCACTGCGGGTTCTATCATTGATCTCGGATCACGCTTACCTCACCCTGCTCGTCGGTCCGAAAACGGCCCGTGACGTGAGTTGGAGGCACTATGAGTGACTACGCGGAGGAGATTATCGCCCTGGTCATGGCCAGGAACCCGGCGGAGCCCGAATTCCATCAGGCCGTCCGGGAAGTAGCGGAATCCACCTCGCTCGTCACTGAGCGGCATCCGGAGTATCGAGCAAGCAAGATCATGGAAAGATTGGTCGAGCCCGAGCGAGTCCTCATGTTCAGGGTGCCCTGGACGGACGACCAGGGAGAGATACAGATCAATCGCGGATTCAGGGTGCAAATGAACTCGGCCATCGGGCCGTACAAGGGTGGTCTACGCTTTCACCCGTCGGTCAACCTGGGAATCCTCAAGTTCCTGGCCTTCGAGCAGGTGTTCAAAAACGCCCTCACGACGCTGCCGATGGGCGGGGGCAAAGGAGGCTCCGACTTCGACCCCAAGGGCAAGAGCGACTCCGAAGTGATGCGCTTCTGCCAGAGCTTCATGTGCGAACTCTTCAGGCATATCGGATCGGACACCGACGTCCCGGCCGGCGACATCGGCGTGGGCGGCCGCGAGATCGGCTACCTGTTCGGCATGTACAAGCGCCTCCGTAACGAGTTCTCCGGGGTTCTTACGGGCAAAGGGCTCGCTTGGGGTGGTTCGCTCGTGCGCCGGGAGGCGACAGGCTACGGCGTCGTGTATTTCGCCGCGGAGATGCTCGCCACAAGAGGAGAAACACTCGAGGGCAAGACCTGCCTGGTATCCGGCAGCGGGAACGTCGCGCAATATGCGCTAGAGAAGATCATCCAATTGGGCGGCAGGCCCGTCTCCGCCTCGGACTCCACCGGCTTTGTCTTGGACGAGGCGGGAATCGACTCGGAGAAGCTCGCTTACATCATGGAATTGAAGAATCTGCGGCGGGGGCGGATAGCGGAATACACTCAGCGCTACCCGGGAGCCACGTATACGCCCTTCGACTTTGGGGCGCCGCACTCCCCGCAGTGGGACGTTCAGGCGGATTGCGCGTTTCCGTGTGCGACCCAGAACGAGCTGAACGGCTTGGACGCCCTCAACCTGCTCAGAAACGGCGTGACCTGCGTGGTCGAGGGCGCGAACATGCCTACGACCTTGGACGGGGTGAACACCTTTCTTGAGGCGGGCATACTCTACGCGCCGGGTAAGGCGGCCAATGCAGGCGGGGTGGCCACATCCGGGCTGGAGATGTCCCAGAACAGTATGAGGATCAGCTGGCCTCGCGAAGAGGTGGACTCCCGCCTGCAGCACATCGTGAAGAGCATCCACACGGCCTGTGTCGACGCGGCCATGGCCTACGGCACTCCGGGAAACTATGTCAACGGAGCGAACATCGCCGGCTTCCTCAAGGTCGCCAACGCGATGATGGATCAGGGAGTCGTGTAGCGTCTTTCCAAGCCCCGCAGCGCTAAGGACCGCAAACCGACCGCAAATCCTGCCGGGAGGGACAGAGTGACCGATCCGTCCAGACCGACCAACCTGGATTGGCAACATAGCCGCGATTTCCAGCACCTCATGGCTCGGAGAGTGGAGAACATCATCTTGGTATCGAGCACTTACGATACCTTCATCCTCCAGGAAGACGGCCAGCTGAGCACCCTGTTACTGGGCGAGTTCCTCGATCTCAATCTCCACCACACCACAGGTCTCACCCACGTGGCGAGCGGCTCGGAGGCAATCAACCTGGCAAAGGCAGAGAGTCGTTTTAATCTCATCGTGACCGCGGTCAACGTCGGCGATATGAATGCGGCCCAGCTCGCGCGAGGGGCTCGAGACGCCGGGCTCGACATTCCTGTCATCCTCCTGGCCTACGACGGCGGAGAACTGGCCGAGTTCATGGCGAAACAGGACACCTCTGATCTGGAACGCATATTTCTGTGGCAGGGCGATTCCCGCATCCTACTCGCCATCACCAAGTATGTGGAGGATAAGCTGAACGTGGCCTACGACACCGGAGTGGCCGGCGTTCAGGTCATCCTGTTGATCGAAGACAATATTCGCTACTACAGTTCGTTTCTTCCCCTCATCTACACCGAGATAATCAACCACTCCCAGAGCCTCATCGCCGAAGGCATCAACGTCGCCCATAAGATTCTGCGCATGCGGGCCCGGCCCAAGATCCTTCTCTGCACAACCTTCGAGGAGGCCTGGGAGTATTTCCGAGCCTATGAGGAGGACGTTCTGGGCGTGATCTCCGATATCGAGTTCCCGGTGGACGGGGTGCTCGACCCAGAGGCCGGCGCCGAATTTGCCCGAAGAGTGCAGGCCGCCTACACCGACATCCCGGTGCTGCTGCAATCCAGTCGGCCCGAGAGTGAGGTCCTTGCCAAGTCCGTTGGAGCAGATTTCCTCGTCAAGGGCTCCCCCACGCTCCTCACCGATCTGCGTCGCTTCATCATCGACAACTTCTCGTTCGGCGATTTCGTGTTCCGACTGCCCGACGGCACCCCGGTCGGAAGGGCTAAGGACCTAAAGAGTCTGCTCGACCTGCTGCATACGGTCCCATCCGAATCCATCATCTACCACGCCGACAGGAACCACTTCTCTCGTTGGCTGAAGGCACGCACCGAGTTCCACCTCGCCCACCACCTGCGGGCCCGCAAGACCACCGACTCCACCACCGCGGACGAGCGCAGGCAGTATCTCATCGATGAAATCGACACTTATCGGCGTGAGCAGGCCCGAGAATCCGTGAGCGATTTCGACCCCTTGACCTTCGACCCGGAGAACAGTTTCGCGCGCGTGGGTGAGGGATCGCTGGGAGGTAAGGCCCGCGCCCTTGCCTTCGTCAGACATCTCCTGCGCGACTACGGGGTGACAGACGAGTTCCCCGGGGTTCAGATCACCGTTCCACCGGCCCTCGTGCTGTGCACCGGGATCTTTGATCGCTTCATCGAAGACAACGACCTGCGCGACTTCGCCATGACGACCGGTGACGACGAGGCCATTGAGGAGCGGTTCCTCCAGGCGGCATTTCCGGAGGATATTGCGGCCGAGATGGCGACCTATCTCTCCCTCATCGATCACCCGCTTGCCGTGAGGTCGTCCAGCCTTCTGGAGGATTCCCAATATCAGCCGCTGGCCGGTGTGTACCAGACATTCATGCTCCCGAACAACCACCCCGACGCGGGCGTCCGTCTCGATCGCCTGGTGGCCGCAGTCAAACGGGTACTCGCATCTACCTTCCTCACCTTCGCGAAGAGCTACTTCAAGGTGACGCCGTACCGCTTGGAAGAGGAGAAGATGGCCGTGATCATCCAGAAGCTCGTGGGAACGCATCACAGCGATCGCTTCTACCCTGATTTCGCCGGCGTCGCCCGCTCGTACAATTTCTATCCGGTTGCCCCCCTAGCCGCTGAAGACGGTATCGTGGCCGTCGCGCTCGGCCTGGGGCGCACCGTGGTGGACGGCGGCCGGGCGCTCTCGTTCTGCCCGAAGTATCCCGAGAACCTCCTTCATTTTTCCGCGGTGGAGGACATGCTCGCCAACTCACAAAGAGATTTCGTTTCGCTGGAAATGGGAAGGGAGGGCGATCGAGTAACGGAGCAGCATCACCCTCTCGAAGTGGCGGAGGCGGACGGCACACTCGGAGTTGTCGGCTCCACGTACTCTCCCGACAACGACGCCGTGTACGACGGCATCGGCAGACCGGGGGTGCGCCTCGTCAGCTTCGCTCCCATCTTGAAGCAGAACCTGTTCCCTCTGCCGCAGGTGCTTACCCGCCTCATGGAGATCGGGCGCTGGGGAATGGCCACGGAGGTAGAGATCGAGTTCGCCGCCGATCTGTCTCCAACCGAGCAGGGGCGACGCAAGGACTTCGCGTTTCTTCAGTTGCGGCCCCTCGCCATGTCGCGCGAGACGGAGGAGCTTACCATCGACGAGGAAGACCCGGTTCGGGCCTTTTGTTTTTCCACGAGTGTGCTGGGCAACGGGCGGATCTCGGCCATCAGAGACATCGTGGCAGTGGACTACGGGCGCTTCGACAGGGCGAGAACCGGCGAGATGGCGACGGAGGTCGCTCGATTCAATGCCGAACTCCTCACCCGCGGTATCCCATACATCCTCGTCGGCCTGGGCCGGTGGGGCTCGGCGGACCCCTGGCTGGGCATACCGGTTACGTGGGAACAGATCTCCGGAGCGCGCGTCATCGTGGAATGCGGGCTGAAGGACATCAAGGTCACCCCTTCCCAGGGCAGCCACTTCTTCCAGAACCTCACTTCGTTCCGAGTGGCCTATTTCACGGTCAACCCGACACTCGGCGATGGCTTTCTCGACTGGGACTGGTTGGCGGCGCAACCTGCAGCCCAGGAGGGCCCGTTCGTCCGTCGGCTGACCTTGGATGAGCCCTTGCTCGTCAAGATCAACGGACGGCAACAGCGGGGAGTGATTCTTAAGCCGGGCGTTGCAGACGATCAGGCAAGGTAGTACCCACTCAGACGGCTCACGGCGCCCCCTTCTCCGTCTGTCGAAGAGGACTTCGCCGGGCGAGGCTCAGTCGGCGTTACGAAGAGTGGCGTAAGGATCGACCGCCGATCCACCACCCGGTCGGATCTCGAAGTGAAGATGGTACGCGCCAGGCGCCGCGTCGCCGGTATCGCCAACCCAGCCCAACGTTTGACCGGCCTTCACGGACGCGCCGGAGTGGATCCCTGCTGCGATCGCCTCCAGATGCGCATAGAAGTAATTGTTGCCGTTCTTGCCATGTAGCGTGACGGTGATCCCCCCCAGCCCCGTATCCGTGGGGTTCGTACTAAGGATCGTTCCGCTAACGCACGCCACCGCGGGCGTACCCTTCGGCGCCATGATGTCGCAGCCCTTGTGAGTACGTCCACCGGAGCGCGGAGCTCCGAAGGTGTCCGCATAGCTATGAGGTCCATCTACCGGGAAGACAAACGAGCCCGGCTGAACCACGCCCCCTTTCTTTAGATTCGCCGCCTGCTGGGCCTTGATCCTCGCGGCCTCTTCGGCAGCCTTACGAGCCTCCTCCTGGAGAGTCGCGACCTGCCTCTTCAGACTGCGATATTCCACAGCGGACGCTTGCATCTTGTCGTACATTTCAGTCTGGACCGACTTGAGCTCCGCCGTCTGCTCGGCCTGGGTCTGCTGTTTCTTGCTCAGAGTGGCCTGTCTCTCCTCCGACTTGGCCAGATGCGTCTCGATCTGCTGATACAGTTGCTGATCCTGGCCGGCCAACTTACCCAGAAGCGCGAACCGTTTGAGAACCGTGATGAAGTCGGCTTCGGAAAACAGCACTTCCAGGTATTGAGGAGTCGAGGAATACCCGTCCTTGTAGATGCTCACGACTCGTTCCGCCAACTGGGCTCGCGCAGTTTCCAGGTCCTGGTTGGATCGGAGGATGTCCTTCTGCAAGGCCTCAATGGCATCTCCGGTCTGGGCCAGATTTGCCTCGGCAGTGGCGAACTTCTTAGTGAGACTGTCGAGAGAGTCCTGTAGCTGGGTCATCTTTGCGCGCGCTGTTTTCAGCTCAGCCTGCTTCTGAGTAAGAGGGGAGGCAGCGGCGATGGAAGACACGGGCATGACAAGCAGAAGCACGAGCAGCGACATAGCAAGCACAGACTGCGTTTGCCGGCCAAACACCCTTCCCAGCCGAGAATCGCGCTTTCGCCCAGCCCCTTTGAGACACCTTTCCTGTTTCCCGGAAGTGCTCATGCGGCCTCAGATTCTACCAGGGTGGTATGCGGGTGCACAGCAGGCCCGAGAACCGGCCCGGATGCAGAGCCGGGGTCAGGCCAAGAAGATGAAGTAGATTGCGGCAATGATTACGGCCGCCGTGAGCACGAGAATGAGAGCCCGCTCCCACCCGGGACGACGCTCCCACCAGTTCAGACGGTCACGATCATGCTCGTGGTGGGAAGGAGGTTCACCAACCAAGGACCCACATTGCGAGCAGAACTTGGCGTCGGGGCCCAGAAACAGGCCGCATCGCGGACACATTCCGTCGGACATCGGTCCCCCTCTGGCGTCGGCTTCGACTCCTCTCGCTGGTCATACCCAGCATCGCGGTTCGCGGAACCTATCGGGCGGACCCACTCTAGAGACGGACTGGGATCCCCCGGGCTGCCAGATACTCTTTGGCCTCCCGGATGGTGTACTCGCTGTAGTGGAAGATGGAGGCTGCCAGAACCGCGTCGGCCTTGCCTTTCTCGATAACTTCGGCCAGATGGCCGAGAGTGCCG
The DNA here is from genome assembly GCA_963775295.1 of uncultured Actinomycetes bacterium. Lineage (GTDB taxonomy): Bacteria > Actinomycetota > Thermoleophilia > RBG-16-64-13 > RBG-16-64-13 > JAMDEO01. The sequence goes on along the minus strand of CAVZIK010000006.1, from coordinate 1,995,982 downwards.
GCGCCGCCGCTGGCGATGACCGGGACATTGACGGCCTCCGCTACTGCCCGGTTCAACTCGATGTCGTAGCCGTCCTTTGTCCCGTCCTTATCCATGGAAGTGAGAAGGATCTCGCCGGCGCCCAGCGCCACGGCCCGCTGCACCCACTCCACCGCATCCAGACCGGTGGGTATACGCCCACCATTGACGTAAGCCTCCCAATGCGGCTCGGCCCCAAGCCCACAGTCGCTCGTCGAGCCGACCCGCTTCGCGTCGACCGCGAGAACCACGCACTGCGAGCCAAACCGGCGAGCACAGGCGGTGACAAGCTCGGGGTTCGCGATGGCCGCTGAGTTCAAAGACACCTTGTCCGCCCCGGCTCCGAGCAGAGCACGTACGTCTTCCTCGCTGCGGATGCCGCCGCCTATGGTGAAGGGGATGAAGACCTCTTCCGCGCAACGCCGCGCCAATTCGACGATGGTGTCGCGGTTCTCGTGCGAAGCTGTTATATCGAGGAAGACCAGTTCGTCCGCGCCCTCGTGATCGTAGTGAGCGGCGAGCTCCACCGGGTCGCCCGCATCGCGTATATCAACGAAGTTAGTGCCCTTGACCACCCTACCCTCGTGCACGTCCAAGCAGGGTATGATCCGTTTAAGCAGCATCAGTCGGCCCTCTCCCCGGGTTCTAACACAGCCAGCGCCTGGGCCACCGAGAACCTGCCTTCATACAGCGCTCTTCCGGCGATGATCCCCGTCACTCCCAACGGTTCGAGCGTGAGAAGGCTTCGGAGGTCGTCGAGGGTGGTGACACCACCCGAAGCGATGATTTGCAGGCTGCTGTTCTCAGCCAGCTCGCGGATACCCTCCAGGTTGACACTCTGCATCATTCCGTCGCGACTGATGTCGGTGTAGAGGATCTCCCGCACCCCCAGGTCTTCCAGACGCCCGACCAATTCAGTCGCGGTCACGTCACTCTGCTCACGCCAGCCTCGGGTCTTCACCATCCCGGCTTCGGCATCAACCGCCACAACAACTCGGGCGGGCCCGAGAGTCGCAAGCGCCCTCTCGAGAAAGGCGAGATCTTCAACGGCGCTCGTGCCGATGACCGCTCGCGCCAAAGAGCCGGCTGCGATGCGTGCCACGACCGTGTCGGTACGAATGCCCCCTCCGGCCTGCACGGGAATGTCTATCGCCGCGGCGATGGCCTCGATCACCGGCAAGTTGCGCGGCTCTCCCTCCCGAGCGCCGTCAAGGTCCACCACGTGAAGGAAGTGAGCACCTTCCGCCGCCCAATGACGGGCCATGGCCACAGGATCTTCGCCGAAGACGGTCTCATCGGCAAAATCCCCTTTGCGCAGGCGTACACACCGACCGCGCTGGATGTCTATCGCGGGGAAGAGCCTCATGTCCCCACCAGCAGTCCAGCCCGACGGGCAAAGTTGCGGTAGAAGCGGAGCCCCAAAGCGCTCGACTTCTCCGGGTGGAATTGCACGGCCGCCACGTTGCCCACCTCGATGGCAGACACGAAGGACACGCCGCTGTAGTCGGTCATGGTAAGCACGGCCGAGGGCGAACGCGGCACGACGGCGTAACCGTGGACGAAGTAAAATGCGGAACGGTCGGGGATGCCATCGAAGAGATCGGAGCCCGTGCACGTCTCGATCTGGTTCCAGCCTATGTGAGGCACCTTCACTGTAGAAGGAAGGGCGCGGACGTCGCCCCGAACGAAACCCAGGCCGCAGGCCCCCGGGTCCTCTTCACTCGCCTCGAACAGCAACTGCAGGCCCAGACAAACGCCGAGAAACGGGGTCCCGGACCCGATGCGCTCCAGAAGCGGCCCCACCAGGTCGCGCTCCTCCAGTTGTTCCATGGCGGCGCCGAAAGCGCCCACCCCCGGAAGAACCACGCCCGCTGCCTCCCGCATCTTCCGAAAATCCGAGCCGACGATCGCCTCCACTCCCACATGCTCGAAGGCCTTCTGAACGGAACGCAGGTTGCCGGAACCGTAGTCGACGACATAGAGAAACTTCGGGACGATCAGAGCACCCCTTTGGTCGAAGGGATGCCGGTCATACGGGGATCGTAGGCCACCGCTTCCCGCAGGGCCTTTCCGAAGGCCTTGAACACCGCCTCGATCATGTGGTGCGTGTCTCCACCGGCCATGACCCGAGCGTGCAGGGTCATCTTGCTATTGTTCGCCAGGGCGCGGAAGAACTCGGCGACGAGTCCCGTGTCGAACCCCGCGATGCTCTCAGCCACCGGCCCGCCCTCGTAGGCGAAATACGGGCGGCCACTGAGGTCGAGAACCACCAGCGCCAGCGATTCGTCCATGGGCACCAGCATGCTGCCGTAGCGGTTAATGCCTCTCTTGTCTCCCAAGGCCTCGGCCAACGCCGAACCAAAACAGATGCCGACGTCCTCAACCGTATGGTGCCCGCCCGTCTGCAGGTCACCGGCCGCTTCAACCGTCAGGTCGAACAAGCCATGTCCGGCCACCAGTTCGAGCATGTGGTCGAAGAAGCCGAGTCCGGTGTTGATGTGGACCTTGCCCGAACCGTCCAGTCCAAGACTGAGGGCGACCTTCGTCTCCCTGGTGTTGCGCTCGATGGTCGCTAACCGCGGAACCTGGCCGACGAACCGCTGTGAGCTATCCGGCTGCATGTATCCTCCGCGTTAGTGATGGCAGGCCCTCGGAGAATAGCACAGAGAACCGCCGCAAAGGCCCGTGCGCAGCGGGGCCGGATACGCCGCTGAGAAGCGGGTCAATCCAAGGCTGCCGAGCGCAATTCGGCCGAGATGCGGTGATAGTAAAACCCCTCGCTATTCGCCAGACGGGCCAGCTTGGGAGTGAGGGCCTGCACCGCTGCGGAGTTCATCTCCACGTACGAAGACTTGCGCATGAAGGTATCCACGGACAGAGGCGACGCGAAACGGGCCGACCCTCCCGTGGGCAGGACGTGGTTGCTCCCGGCAATGTAGTCGCCGTACGCCGTGGGAGAGCGATGACCCACGAATATGGCACCCGCGGACCTAACCGACGCCAGGAACTCTCGAGGATCGGCGATCTGAAGCTCCAGATGCTCGGGGGCGTAGAAGTTCACCATCTCGGTCGCCAAAGGAAGAAATTCCTCCCCTTTGCCCGGGAAGAACGCCCACAGCCGATCCGTTGTAACGCGTCTGCCGCAACCGCAGGGGCACGCACCCAACTCGACCATTCTTGCGAGAGCATCGCCGACCTCCAAACACAGTCCTTCCGACTCAGCGATCAGCACTCCCTGCGCCCCACTCCCGTGCTCCTCCTGCGCAAGAAGATCGGATGCGACCCACGACGCCCGGGCCGTCTTGTCGGCGACCACGAGTACCTCGCTCGGCCCCGCCAGACTATCGATGCCCACGGCCCCGTAGACCTGTCGCTTGGCCTCCATGACGTACGCGTTGCCGGGGCCGCAGATGACATCGACACGCGGGATCGTTTGCGTGCCGTAGGCCATGGCCGCGATGGCCTGCGCGCCGCCCACCCGGAAGACACGTCCCACCCCCATGAGCTTGGCCGCGGCTAGGACCGAAGGGTTGACGTTGCCATCGCTTCCCGGCGGAGTGCAGATGACCAACTCCTCCACACCGGCCACAACAGCCGGGACCGAATTCATGATGACCGTGGATGCATACGATCCCAGCCCGCCCGGGACATAAAGGCCCGCCCGCCGAACGGGCAGGCGGCGGATGCCCAGCAGCTGTCCCTGGGGACCGACGTCCTCCCAATCCGGTACGAGCTCGTGGCGATGGAAGAAGGTGCAATTGTCGCGCGTGGTCTGTAGAGCCTCTACCAGGCCGGGGTCCGCTTCCGTCAGGGCCGCATCAAGATCGTCCGGAGAAACGGCGAGAGCGAGCACGTGAGCATCTTCCCAGTCGAAGCGGGCTGTCGCCTCGACGACAGCGGCGTCGCCGCGGGTGCGCACTTGGTGGACAAGCGATGCGACGACGTCCGCGATCTCCCGGCTGGAAGACTCCGAGGGACGGAGGAGGGCGACTGCGGAAGGAAGCATGGCCGCCGACAGGGCCGTGACTTTCACTGTCTTGACTCCTTCTAGGCCCGCGCGCCCTGAGATGGCGCCCCGACTCCCTGCACGACGCAGCCTTCGCCCAGAAGTTCCTTGAGTTCGGCGAAGAGGCTGGCCTGAGGATCCACCTTGAAGCCGTCGCCAAAGCGAAGCCGACGCGCGCCATCGCCTATGTGCACATACATGTCCACCGCGCATTGCCCGGGGAACCGACTGAGGATGCGCTTGAGGTCTTCTACCACGGTGCGCGGAAAACTCTCGCCGTTCACCGAAAGCGCCAGCGGTTCAAGCCCTGTGCGAGGGGTAAAGGCCTCTATCGCCATAGGGATGAACTTGGTTTCGGCCTCGTCCTTGTGATCGACGCGGCCCTTGATCTTGACAACCTTGTCCTCGACGAGAAGCTCTTTATTCTCTTGGTAGATGGCAGGGAAGCAGATGATCTCCACCGAACCCTCCAAGCCTTCCAGCGTCACAAAAGCCATCATCTCGCCGGACTTCTTCGTGGTGATCTTCTTGACCGTGCCCACCATGCCAATGATAGTGGTGATGGAGCCGTCGGGCAGCTCGCCGAGTTCAGACATGAGGTGCCCGGCTTCGCGCCGCACCTGATGTCTGATGTCTTTCATGGGATGGGAGCTCACGTAAAGCCCGAGGGTCTCCTTCTCCAGGGCCAGCAATTCTTCCTTGCTGTAATCGTGATGCGAAATTTCTACCGGGGCCGAATTCCTCGTCTCATCCACCGAACCGGATCCGTTCTGGTTCATCAGGTCGAAAATGGAACCCTGGCCCTTGTCCGCGTCGGAACGTATCTTCTTGCCGTGAGACATGGCTTGCGGAAGCGCCATGAGCATGCCCCGACGTGAAGGGCCGACGGAATCGAGCGCCCCGGACTTGACCAGACTCTCGATCGCCCGTCCGTTGACCACGCCCATATCCACGCGCTCGCAGAAATCGAAGAGGTCGCGGAAGGCCCCGCCGCCATCCCGGGCATCGAGAATGTTGCGGATCGCGGTCTCACCCACGTTCTTCACAGCGTTGAGACCAAAACGGATGCGTCCCTCAACACCGCGAAAGTCGAAGACCGATTCATTGATATCCGGCGGCAGCACCTCGATACCCATCTCATTGGCCACCGTCACGTAGAACGGAACCTTGTCCTTGGTGTCCATGACACTCGAGATGAGAGCGGCCATGTACTGCACCGGGAAGTTGGCCTTGAGATATCCGGTCCGGTAGGAGATAAGAGCGTAACAGGCCGCGTGAGACTTGTTGAAGGAGTAGTCTCCCGCCTTCTCCATAAGGGACCACAGATAGTCGATCACCCGAGGAGCAGTGTCGGAGGCCTCGGCGCCGGCACGAAACTTGGGCTCCAACTGATCCATCTTCGCCTTGATCTTCTTGCCGATCGCCTTGCGCAGGTCGTCGGCCTGCGCGGGTGTGAACCCACCGATACGTTTGGATATCTCCATCAACTGCTCTTGATAGATGGCTACCCCATAGGTGGGGCTCAGTACCGGCTCCAAGCGGTCGTCTTCGTATTTGATCCCCTGCGGGTTCCGCTTGTTGCGGGCGTATTGGGGGATGAACTCCATGGGTCCGGGACGGTACAGCGCCACGAGCGCAATAAGGTCGTCCAACCGTGAAGGTTGAATCTCACGTAGAGCTTCACGCATGCCGCTGGACTCGAATTGGAAGACGCCCTCGGAGTCTCCCTTCGCCAGCATCTGGTACGTGAGCTCGTCGTCGAGAGGGATGGTCTCTATGGCGAAGTCAGGCCGTCCTTCCGCCTGGACGATCTTGACGGCGCTGTCGATGACGTCGAGGTTGCGCAGCCCCAAAAAGTCCATTTTGAGCAGGCCGAGCTTCTCCACGTCGGTCATGGAGACCTGGGTGACGACCTCCGCGTCGCCCTTCTGCATGAGAGGTAGGTACTCGGTGAGCGATCCTTTCGAGATGACGACCCCGGCGGCGTGGATGGAATCCTGCCGGATGAGCCCCTCGAGCGGACGAGCCATGTCGACGACCTCACGCACCACGTCGTCGTTGTCGTAGGCCAGACGCAGTTCGCATTTGGGATCGGCGAGGCAGGCGTCGAGGGTGATGTTCAATATCTCGGGAACGAGCTTGGCAATGCGGTCGGCCTGGCCGTAAGGCACGTCCATGACCCTAGCCGCGTCGCGGATGGCCTGACGGGCCTTGATGGTACCGAACGTGGCTATCTGCGCGACTCGGTCGCGGCCGTATTTCTGCGCCACGTAGTCGATCACCTTCTCTCGGCCGCTTACCGAGAAGTCGATGTCGATGTCGGGCATGCTGATGCGGTCGGGGTTCAGAAAGCGCTCGAACAGAAGATCGTGCGCGATGGGATCCAGATCGGTGATTCCGAGCAGATAGGAGACCAGGGAGCCGGCGGCAGAACCGCGGCCCGGTCCCACGGGGATGCCGCTCTGTTTGGCATAGCTGACGAAATCCCAGACGATGAGGAAGTAGGCCGGAAAGCCCATCTTTTCCACCACCACCAACTCCGTCTCGAGCCGTTCCCGCACGGCCGGCGCAATCTCGGTCCCGTAGCGGCGGACCAGCCCTTCCTCGCACTTCTCCCGCAAATATGAGGTTTCGTCGTAACCTTCGGGCACAGGAAAGCTGGGAATGAGCATCTTTTCCAGCTCGATCTCGACGTTGCACCTCTCCGCTATCTCGAGAGAGTTCGCCACCGCCTCGGGGTGATCGGAGAACGCCTCCAGCATCTCCTCCGCTGTCTTGAAAAAGAACTCCTGCGAGGAGAAACGCATTCGATTCTCTTCCGCGAGCCGCGAGCCGGTCTGGATGCACAGCAGCACGTCGTGTGCGGTCGCGTCCTTTTCTCGCAGATAGTGGACGTCGTTGGTGGCGACCAGCTTGAGCCCCGTGCGCTGGGCCAATTCGACGAGGCGGGGGTTGATCTCAGCCAGATCGGCAATACCGGTCTCCTGCATCTCCAAGTACACGTTGCCCTCGCCAAAGATGCCGACGAGGCGTTCCACCTCGGCGTCAGCGGCTGCGAATTGCCCAAACTGTAAGGACCGCGATAGACGGCCGCTGGCGCACCCGGAAAGGCAGATGAGCCCTTCGGAGTGCCGGGTCAAGAGCTGGTAGTCCATTCGCGGCTTGTAGTAGTAGCCCTCTAAGAAGGCCAGACTGCCCAGCTTCAGAAGATTCTTGTATCCCGCTTCGTTGCGGGCGAGAAGGGTGAGGTGCCATCTTTCCTCGTTCTGGCCTTCCTTGCGGAGCCGGTCCTCTACCAGATAGGCCTCCAGCCCGATGATAGGCTTGATGCCGACCTTGCGACATTCCTGATAGAACTGAATGATGCCGGATAGGACGCCGTGGTCGGTGATGGCCACAGCCGGCATGCCCAGCTCCACGGCCCGAGCTACCAGCTCGTTCACCTTGCAAGCACCGTCCAAAGCCGAATAATGGGTGTGGACATGAAGGTGGCAGAAACCGCCTGCTGACACAGGTCTCTCCTCGCCCGATACCTCAGTCGAATCAAGAGAAGATGACACGTCCTCGGCTCCCCACCAGCATGAATTAGAATTTAGCCGCGAACGCGGCCGCCTGAAGACAACAACTCCAATTTCGACCGCCGAAAATATTCCTACTATCGCTCGATTCTACCGGAAGCCCACAACCCCCTCAAGCTGTTTTGGAAGCCCCTGGTGAACAAAATCCGCTGGGAGCGGGTTTACCTTGGGGTTCATTCTCCCACGTAGGCTTCGGGACCGTCGCGGCGCCGACACCGCCGTCGGTTCGCGGGAAAGGGCGATTCGGTCAGAACTCCTCGAGCACGACCAGCTTTCCCCGTTGGCGCAACTTCTCCGCCAAAAGCGGTACGACCTTCGTGCGCGGGAGAATCCCCTGCTGGCGGAAGGAGATATCGTTCGACGCGGGATTCCGCGCCCGCCCGAGGAAGATGTTGATCCGATCGGCGCCATGGAGCAGTGCGCACAGTTGTGTCACTCCCGACGCCTCCGTGTACTCCACCGGGTCCTCGTCGAGAATGTTGTATACCTGGTTGAGAGTGATTGCACCCTCGGTCACGAGTTCGATGCCGCGAAGCCGGTAGGCGAGCGGGGTAATAAGACTGACCGACTCTTCGACCTCAACCGTCGTGCCCATCTTCTGGCCGACGATCTTGGCCGTAGTGGCCCCGCACACCACTTTCGCTCCGTCGCTTTGCAGGAATTTTGCGACCAGAGCACGGTCGTGGACGCGGTGCGCCGGCGGCCCGGTGAATACGTTCACGGTACGCCCCGGTCGGCAACTCGCCACGATGGCTGTGCAGTCGTCCCTCGCCCTCGCTCCCCATAGGCCCCGCGCGCGATCATGGACTTCACTCGCTAGCGTCGTGATTGGGATTCCCTCCCCAAGCAGCTCGTTCAGATACTCGCACACGCCCGCCGCCTCCCAGCCGAGCCCGAGGCCGGCGCCCAGCCCTGCCTGCGTGATGCCGTCACTGCAGATGAGCAACCCCTCCCCTGTCTCCAGGTGGCATTGCGCCTCTCCCACGACGGCGCGGTCCAGGCTTAGCGTCCGCTGATTCAGCACCTGAGCCCGTCGCATTCCCACAAAAATAGGCGGCGGTGACTCATACGAGAGCACGGTGGTACGACCGTCTGCGTGAATGCGTGCCACCGTGAACGCGACAAAAGGCAGATCGGACCCCATAGCGCTGGTCATCGTCCGGGCCACGGCTGCGAACGCCTCGCGAAGGCTGAACTCTCGCTCGAGCAATCCGAACAAACGCGAGACGCACATTACCGCCGCGATATGCGCCTTCACCCCGGAGCCGATGCCGTCGGCGACGATAACGGTCGTCGCGAATGGACTGCGGTCATGGCGGAAGAAATCGCCGCAGGGCTCCCCTGGGTGTTTGGAGCTCTGTGCGCTCGCTATTTCGACGTGTAGATATCCCGCAGCCAATCCGTGCCCGTTTCGTCGTGTTGGGCCCCTGCAAGTTCGAGCAAGGACCTGACCAGAGCCTCGCCACGCGCCGTGGTCTGGCCCAGCAGCTTCGCTATCTGCTGAGACATGTCGATCTGATGCTCCATGAGCTCCTTGGCCTGCACCCGCGTTTGCTCCCGCAGATCGGTGAGCTGCTTCTCATTGTCAGTGGTGGAGGTGATGTTTACGAAGATGCCAACGTACTGGCGATCCTCGGGCAGAGCATAGGCCAGTTGATGACAAACGAGGTTGTAATTCGAGTGGCGCACCACGGTGTCTACCTTCCCGCCGCCCGCCGCAAGGCGCTCGAAAGGTTCTGGATCGATCAGGTATGAGATCGGCTTCCCGAGAACCGCCTCTGAGCATACGAACATCCGGCGAAAGGAAGGATTCATGCCGATGATACGTAACTCGTGATCCAAGGTGACGATGCCGTTGGGACTGGTCTCGATGATGCGGTCGGTTCGCCGCTCGGCGAGCAGGCGCATGTATGGAATACACATGTCCGGCTCGGCCATGCCACGCAATACGGCTAGCGCATTGTCGCGGCAACTCGCGTAACCACAGGCGCCGCAGTTGAGCTGATCTTCCGGGGCCGCACGACCCGTACGCTGGAGAGTCTCGCGGATCTGCTCTTCGGTAAACGCTGGACCCACATATGAGGGCCGTGCGCGAAAGTCCGTCGCCAGCTCGCCAAGGCGCTCGGGCGTCGGCTCCGAAATCAACTCGCCATGGGATTCCATGGCCTCTGCGGCGGAGTTCAAAAGCTCCGCGCGCAACGTAAACGTGTTGGCGTGCTCGTCTGGCATGCCGGGACCGCGGATGCAGCCTTCCGGACAGAACAGCGGCTCGAAGACCCCGCCCGATCCGCCGCCCTGCACGTAGCGGAGCAAGGCTTCCAGCGCGGGAAAACCGTCAATGGCGTGACACGTGCGGCTGAGCACGTCCGTTTCGAGTCCCGCCGTGTGCGCCAGCCCCCCGGGGACCGGGAAGTACCGCGCCGCGGGAGGCGCCGACTCGTCGAACTCGCTTTCCTCCAGACGCGCCATCTCGATCTTCTCCCGGCGCAGCCACTCCTGCAGTTCTACAAAGGTCAAGGCGCAGTACACACCCCCGGCGTGTTCCGCACGCTCAGCTTCCGCCTTCTTTGCAACGCACGGACCGATGAATATGGTCTTTGCGTGGGCACCGAGCTTCGCGCGAATGTGTTGCGCGTGCGCGAGCATCGGCGACACCACCGGTATCAGCGCCTCCACGTGCTGCGGCTGATACTGCTCGACGTAATTCACGACTGCCGGGCACGCGGTGCAAATATGCATCTTTTCCGGTTGGCCGCCGATATACACGGCTGTCGCCTTGGCAACTTCGTACGCGCCGAGAGCCGTCTCGGCCACGTAGCTGAAGCCCAGCCTTCTCAGCGCCGAAGGAAGTCGCTTGCGTTCCCAATCGTCGAAAACGGCGGCGTAGGACGGCGCAACGGACGCCGCCACGGTGGAGCCGTCGCGCATAACGACCATCGCGTGCTCCAGGTCGTTCCGATAGGACTTGGCATGCTGGGGACACTCGCGGATGCACGTGCCGCACGCGATGCAGCGGTGAGGCTCGACGCGTGCCTGCCCGTCATGCAGTTCGATCGCCTTCACCGGGCAGACTCGCAGACAACGGTAGCAGTCCCGGCAACGAGCCTTGTCCGTGAAGACAACTTGTATAAGTTCGCCAACCACCAGATCCTCCAATGCGCGATTCTAAGCGATCCCGACCGCCGCGCCGACGGCCTGCGCATCAAGCGCCTCGAGCTCTTTCCGCAGGACCTCGATCGCCCGGCTCGGCGTACAGCGGTTGATCGGCTGCCCCCCAATGGTTACGGTTGGCCCGCGATCGCACTGCTCGAAACAGAACGTCGCCTGCACGTCGACAGCATCCTCCAGAACATTGTCGCTTACGTACTGCAGTACATGCTGGAGCAGCTTCTGTGAGCCGCGGACATGACAGTTCGTGCCGACGCAAACGTGCACCGGGAGTCTACCGTTGTCGAACCCCTCGGCCGGCGGAAGCGGCAGGCCGCTGATGCGTCGCCGGCTTTCGTAGTGCCTGTGCAGGAGGCGATGCGCCGTCTCCCCACCCACTTCGCCGATGGACTCCTCGTAGCATCTGGACACCATGTGGTTGTCCTGTGAGTTGTGGAGCTGAGCCGTCTTGTCCGCATCGTACAAGCCACGCGCGCGCTGTCGGCGGACGCCCGGGTCACGGGTCACCGGCTGGCCGGCACCACCGACGCAGCCGCCGGGGCAGGCCATCACCTCGATCAAATCGTACTGTACTTCCCCCGCGCGGATCTTGCGTACCAGTTCCTTCGCGTTGCGGAGACCGTGGACCACCGCGAGCCTCAGGTCCATGCCTTCGATGTGGAATAGCGCCGTGCGAACCCCGTCCTCGCCGCGCACTTCATGAAAGTCGAGGCTGTCGAGCTTCATCCCGCTGAGCTTCTCCACCGCAAACCGCAGCACGGCCTCGCTGACGCCGCCCGACGCACCGAAAATGATGCCGGCACCGGTTTTGTAGCCAAGCGGCAGGTCGAGACTGTCGGGCCGGAGGTCCTCGAAGCGCAGCCCAGCCTGCCGAATCATGCGTGCAAGCTCCTGCGTCGTGATGACGAAGTCGACGTCACGCCGGCCCCGTTCGGCGAACTGAGCTTGCCCGGCCTCCGTCTTCTTGGCGACGCAGGGCATGATCGACACAACAACCAGATCATCGCGCTCCACACACAACTCGCGCGGCAGTGTGCTCTTGGCGACCACACCGAACATCTGCTGGGGAGAGCGGCAAGACGACAGGTTTGGCAGCAGGTCGGAACAATACTGCTCGGCGTACCGCACCCATGCGGGGCAGCAGGAGGTGAACTGGGGCAGGTTCTCACCCGCCCGCTTGCGAAGGATGAACTCTGTTGCCTCCTCCACGACGGTCAGGTCGGCGGCGAAACACGTGTCGTACACCTTCTGGAAACCCATGGTGCGGAGAGCGGACACGATCTGCCCCGTCGTCACCTCGCCCGCGGGCAGGCCGAAGGCCTCGCCAAGGGCCACCCGGACCGCGGGCGCGATCTGTGCAACGACCACCTTCTTCCTGTCATCCAGGGCCTTCCACACGCCCTCCACTTCGCTACGAACCACGAGCGCGCCGGTCGGACAGACGCGCGCGCACTGCCCGCACTGCACGCATTCCACCTGCCCTAGATCCTTGCCGAAGGCCGGCATGACCGTGGCCCGGGCCCCGCGGAACGCGAAGTCAATCGCGCCAATGCCTTGTATTTCAGAGCATGCGCGCACACAGTCGCCGCACAGCACGCACTTGTTCGGGTCGCGGACGAGTGCCGGCGACGAGCGATCGATGGGATAATGCGGTCGCGTGGCCTTGAACCTCACTCGCTCGATGCCGAGTTGACGCGCGATGTCCTGGAGCTGACAGCTCGCGCCGCGCGGGCAGGTGGGACAGTTCTGCTCATGATTGGCCAGCAGCAGTTCGATCGCAATCCGCCGGATCTCGCGGATCTCTTCCGTCTGAGTACGGACGCTGATACCTGGTTCGCAGGGCGTGGAACAGGCGGCCTGAATGCCGCGGCCCTCCACCTCCACGATGCACAGACGGCACGCGCCGTACACACTCAGTTCTGAGTGGTAGCAGAACGTGGGCAACTCGATGCCGGTCTTGCGCACGAGTTCAAGCAGATTGCGCTCGCCCTCGATCGTGACCGTCCGCCCGTCAATCATCAAAGTACTCGTGGCCGTCATAGCCTCAATCCTCCCCACTAGATCCCAACCACTGCGCCGAGCCGGCACGCCGCCGCGCACTCGCCGCACTTGATGCACTTTTCTTGATCGATGGCGTGCACCAATTTGCGCTCGCCGCTGATGGCTCCCACCGGACACTTCTTGGCGCAGAGCGCGCAGCCCTTGCACAGAGCCGGATCGATCCACGGCTTTGCGAGAGCCTTGCATCTATGCGTGGGACAGCGCCTCTGGAAGACGTGGGCTTCGTACTCCCCCCGAAAATGCCGCATCGTGCTGAGCACGGGGTTCGGGGCGGTCTTGCCCAGCCCGCACAACGAGGCCTTCTGCACCGCCCAAGCCAGACGCTCAAGGAGTTCCAGTGTTTCGGCGGTGCCGCGGCCCTCTATGACGTCATCGAGCAGGGCCAACAATTGCTTCGTGCCCTCGCGGCACAGCACACACTTGCCGCACGACTCGTTCTGGGTGAACTGCATGAAGAAACGGGCGACGCTCACCATGCAGGTATCGCGGTTCATGACGACCAATCCACCGGAGCCCACCATTGCGCCGACCCCTTTCAAACTATCAAAGTCGAGGGGAAGGTCGAGGTGCTCCTGAGTAAGACAACCTCCGGAAGGTCCGCCGATCTGCACCGCTTTGAACATATCTCCCGTCGGTTGGCCGTCGTCGTCGATCACCCCACCACCGATGTTCATCACGACCTCTCGGAGCGTAGTGCCGAACGGTACCTCGATGAGGCCCGTGTTTGCGACATGACCGGTCAGGGCGAACGTCTTCGTGCCTGGCGAGTTCTCCGTCCCGATGCCGCGGAAGTGTCGCGCGCCCTCGGTGATTATCAGCGGCACGGTGCCAAGCGTTTCCACGTTGTTGATTACGGTCGGCTGACCCCAGAGACCTGACGAGGCGGGAAAGGGTGGCTTTGGCATGGGCATGCCGCGCCGCCCTTGGATAGACGCAATCATGGCCGTCTCTTCACCGCAGACGAACGCTCCTGCGCCCTCCATTACTTCGAGGGTCAGGCAGGCACCGCCCCCCATTACATTGGGACCGAGGATCCCCATCTCGGTCGCGTCCCTCACCGCCTTCCGCATGCGTCTTACGGCCAGCGGATACTCGGCCCGCACGTAGACCACACCCTCCTCCGCGCCTATCGCGCGCGCGGCGATCATCATTCCCTCGATGACGCGATGTGGATCGCCCTCCATGAGGCTGCGATCCATAAACGCGCCCGGGTCGCCTTCGTCACCATTGCAGATGACGTATTTCTTGCGACTCGCCTGCTCGCGGGCAAGGTCCCACTTCCGCCCGGTGGGGAACCCTCCGCCCCCGCGGCCTCGCAGACCGGAGAGCGCGACCTCTTCGCAGACCGTCTCCGGCCGCAGCTCGAAATAGGCCGTCCGGGCGGCAGCATAACCGCCCCTGGCGATGTACTCCCGGATGTCCTCGGGATCGACCAGCCCGCACTTGGCGAGCACGGTGCGAGCCTGGCGTTGATAGAACGGAATCTCGCGCTGGCCACGGCAACGCTTGCCCGAGCGCGGTTCCTGATACTGCAAGCGGTCGATCGCTCGTCCCCCAACCAGTGTCGCCTCGACGATCTCCTCCACGTCTTCGGGCCGCACGCGGCAGTACAGCAAGCCATCGGGCTCGACAGTAACCAACGGACCTTGCTGACAGAAGCCCTGGCAGCCGCTCTTCGAAATCAGCGTTGCGCGAGAGTGGCCGTCGGACTCCGGTCTCAGTTCGACAACCACCGCTATTCCGTAACGCGTGCAGGCTTCGACCAAGGCCTCATGCACCGAAAGAGCGCCGTTCGCGAGGCAGCCGGTGCCGGCGCAGGTGACCACGCGCCGAACAAGCTTCGCAGCCGCCCCCTTGTAATCCTCCGAGATGCTTGCCAGATCGGTAACAGCGCTGGTCATCATGCCCCCACCTCCTTGGCCGCGATCTCTTCGACCAAGACGAGAGCCTTCTCGGGGGTCACCTGACCGTATACCTTCTCGTTGATCACCATTACCGGCGCGAGACCGCACGCCCCGAGGCACGATACCGTCTCGACCGTGAAGAGCATGTCGGGCGTTGTCTTACGCTCTTCGCTCACCTTCAACTTCTGGCGTAGTGCCTCCAAGATCGGGGTGGACCGACGTACGTGGCAGGCAGTCCCGTCGCAAAGCCTGATCACGTACTTACCCTTCGGCTCCAGAGCGAAGTGGGCATAAAACGTGGCCACGCCGTACACTTGCGCCGGCGGCAGGTCCAACGCGGTAGCCACGAAGGTGAGCACTTCTTCGGGCAGGTAGCGATACTCTTCCTGCACCGCCTGCAGCACCGGGATTAACCGCGCCGCATCGTTTTGATGTCGCTCGAGGATCTCGCAAACCCCCTCGAAACGACGCGCCGAGTTCATGGTGGAACCTGACACAACCGTTGACATTGTTGTTCAAACTCCCTGCCGCATATGGCTAGTTGGTGTACAGAGCCTTGCCGAGCCGGCCCGTAAAGCTGCCGGCGTGGTCGGATAGGGCGGCGATGCGGCTCGAGAGCACCGCCAGGCCGCGATAGAAGTCTTCGTTCTGCAGGATGATGCCCTCGGGCACCTGGAGAGCGACGGGAGCAAAATTCCAGATGGCCCAAATACCGCTGTCGACCAGGAGATCGGCAACGGACTGGGCGACCGGCGCAGGGACCGTGATGATGCCGAGATGGATGCTCATGCGCTCGGCGAGATTCGATAGCTTGTCGAGGCTGAAGATCGTCCTGCCATGCACCACGCTGCCGATCTTCGCCGGGTCCGTGTCGAACCCCGCTAGGATATTGATGCCATAGTTCTCGATTTGCTCGTACCCGAGCAGCGCGGAACCCAGGTGCCCGGCGCCCACCAGGAAAGCATCCTTGTGGTTGTTCCATCCCAGAAACGTGACGATCGCGTCCAGCAACGCGTTGAGGTCGTAGCCGACCTTGGGACGCCCCACGATGCCCGTCGCCTCCAGGTCCTTCCGAACCTGAGTCGGGTCGAGCCGGAGTTCGCGGCCGATGTGGCTACAAGACACCGCCTCCCGACCACGTTCCTGAAGCCCGCGAAGGAAGTGGTAGTACGCCGGGAGTCGGCGAAGCGTCGCCTCCGACACAGGCCTAGGCTCGCGTTCCATTGACATTTGGCACCTCCTCTTCAATCGCCCATTTTATATCGAGAAGATTTTACGGAGAAAACTTTCTCTATTAGCGTAGGCAACATCGCGCCCGATGTCAAGGGAAGGATTTAAGGAATTGACAGACCGGAATCTTGGCGCGGCTCGCCCGCCACGGCACAGCCAAACAAGAGAAAGCACTCTCGGGTTACGGCAGCTCTAGCCGAGCGCCTCCACGACTTCACCGGCTTCCACGAACTCGTGCAGGGGCCGATTCCCGTCCGGCCTCCAGGCTGCGGCTAGGCCTCGGCGACCACTCGGTTACGGAGATACCCCACGCCGTCGATCTCGACCTCGACCTCGTCACCGGGATGCAGTTCGCCCACACCGGGAGGAGTGCCCAGCATGATGAGGTCGCCCCGGTAGAGCGTCATGGCCTGGCTCACGAGCGAGATGATGGCATACGGATCGCGAATCATGTCGCGCACTTGCCCTTCCTGCCGAACATGTCCGTTGACTCTGGTCCGGATCCAGGCCTCGGGCGAAGGGGTTTCCGTCTCGATGAACGGTCCGGCGACCGCGAAGGTCTCGTAGCCCTTGGCCCGCCACCACTGCGTGTCGGTGCTCTGCATGTCACGCTCGGTCACATCGTTGGCGCAAGTCCAGCCAAGCACTGCGCGCTTCGCCTCCTCCGGCGTGACTCTCCTGGTCTCTCTCGCTATGACCACGGCAAGCTCGCCCTCGTACTCGACGCGGGTGGCATCGGCCGGATAGACGATCGCATCGCCGTGTCCAATGAGACTGGAGGACGGCTTGAAGAACAAGATAGGCGGCGGCACTTCTTCGTCGGGGCCTTCAGCGATCTTCTGACCTGCGGATCGACGTTCGGCCATCTCCTTGATATGGGCCGGGAAATTCCAACCAACTCCCAAGATCTTGCCCGGAGACACCGGGGGCAGCAGACGCGCCTCGTCCGACGGCACCTCGGTTCCGTCCTCCAGCTCGTAGCCGTTACACGAAAGAGTGGCGGCGTATACCTCGCCCTGGTATTCGATCCGGGCCAGCTTCATGAACCTTCTCCTATGACATCGGCTTCGTATCGGAATCGGTGCAAACCGTAATTTATGGAATCGACCAAGGCCTCCCACGAAGCCTCCACCACATTGGCGCCCACCCCCACACTGCCCCAGCTATTGCGCCCGTCGGACGAATCGATGAGCACCCGGGTGATTGCCGCGGTGCCCTTGTTCTCGTCCAGAATGCGGACGCTGTAATTGACCAGCCTGATGTCGTGAACCCTCGGAAACTTTCGCTCGATAGCCATTCGCAGGGCCTTGTCGAGGGCGTTGACCGGACCGTTCCCCTCCGCGGTCTCGATGAAGCGATCTCCGCCCACGTGGACCTTGACTGTGGCCTCACTCACCGTCCGGCCGTCCTCGAGCTTCTCCACGATGATGCGAAAGGTCTCAAGTTGGAAGAACTCCACCTTAACACCCATCTCGCTGCGCAATAGCAGCTCGAAAGAAGCGTCCGCGGCCTCGTAGTGATAGCCCAGGTGCTCGCGCTCCTTCACACGATTGAGGACCCGTTCGGTGAGCCCGCTCTCTTCTTTGAACAGTAGCCCCAATTCCCGCGCGCGTTGGTCGATGGTCGCCTTGCCGGAAAGCTCCGAGATGAGAATATGCGGCGAATTGCCCACGAGCGCCGGATCGATGTGCTCGAAAGTATGAGGGTCCCGGGTGACGGCAGACACGTGCATGCCGCCTTTGTGGGCGAAGGCGTTGTGGCCCACGTACGGTTGATGAGGATCGGGAGACACGTTGCAGAGCTCGGCTATGAAGTGAGCCGTGTCGGTGAGCTTGGCCAGATCGCGATCGGAGACACAATCGAAGCCCATCTTGAGCTTGAGAGCCGGCACGATGGCGCACAGATCGGCGTTGCCACAACGCTCGCCGTAGCCGTTGATGGTGCCCTGGACGGAGTCCGCCCCATGTTCCACGGCGATGAGCGCGTTGGCCACCGCGCATCCCGCGTCGTTGTGAGTGTGGATGCTCACCCGACAAGTCCCGCCCAGAAAGGTGAGCACCGAGTCGATGACTTCCCCCACCCGGGTGGGCAGCGCAGCCCCGTTCGTGTCGCACAGACAGACAGACTCCGCCCCGGCCTCGGCCGCCGCGCGCAGACAGGCCAAGGCATAATCTGGATGAGCCCCGAAGGCGTCGAAGAAGTGCTCCGCGTCGTAGAAAACCCGTTTGCCGCGTGCCCTGAGGAATTCCACCGACTCCGAGATCATGCGCAGATTCTCCTCGCGATCGACGCGAAGGACCTTCTCCACGTGCAGATCCCAGGTCTTGCCCACCACGGCGGCCACCGGGGCCCAGCAGGCGGCCAAAGCGGCAAGATTGACGTCGTCCTCCGCCCGGACTCCACGCCCACGGGTCATCCCGAACGCGGCCAGCACCGAATGTCCCAGCGACTCCTTCTCCATGCGACGGAAGAATTCGTCGTCCTTGGGATTGGAACCGACGAAACCGCCCTCGATGACGTGGATGCCCAGGTCGGCGACCCTCAGAGCAATACGAACCTTCTCGTCCACCGAGACGCTGAGGCCCTCCCGCTGCATCCCGTCACGCAGCGTGGTGTCGTACAGAAGAATCTCACGACCTGGAGTCATGGGCGCCACGCAAACACCGGGCGGCCCTCGCCCCTACGACTTTCCGTAGACCGGGGTGCCGGTACTTAGAGCGTACTCGTGGAAGCGGGCGATTATGTCTTTGGTCACTGGCCCGGGAACTCCCGCACCAATAGGACGCTGGTCGACCTCGACTATAGGACCGACTTCCGCCCCGGTACCGGTGAGAAACGCCTCGTCGGCGTTATAGACGTCATAGAGGGTGTAGAACCCCTCCTCCACCTCCAGGCCCATAGCCGCAGCCAATCGCATGACGGTCCCACGCGTTATGCCACCAAGCGCCCCAGTCGCCGCACCGGGAGTCATCAGTTTGCGCCCCTTGATGATGAAGAAATTGTCGGCCGTGCACTCGCACACATATCCCGCCGTGGTGAGGAAGAGACCCTCATTGGCGTCGCGGCCCCGCAGCTCCAGAGCCCCGAGCACGTTGTTGAGATAGTTGAGGCTCTTGACCGCGGGATTAACGGCCTGAGGATCGTTCCTGCGCGTGGCCAGGGTCACGATCTTGAAGCCCTTTTCATAAACTTCTCTCGGGTAGAGCGTGATCCCACCCGCAATGCAGAATACCGTCGGTTTGGGACACTTGCTTGGATTTAGTCCCAAATCGCCTTTACCACGGGTAACCACGAGTCGGATGTAGCCGTCATGGATATCGTTACGGCGGACGGTCTCCATCATGGCCTCGACCAATTCCGACCGCGGAATGGGGATCTCCAGCGCCAGAGCCAGTGCCGAGGCGTACAGCCGGTCTATGTGCGGATCGAGTTCGAAGACCCGGCCGCCATACACCCGGATACCCTCGAAGACGCCGTCGCCGTACAACAGGCCGTGATCGAAAACGCTAATCTTGGCGTTTTCTTCGCTGTAAAACTCGCCATCGATGTAGATCTGCATCTGAGCCTCCCCTGGGCCTTGCTCCGGCCCAAATCATTGAGCATCAAAGTATACAAAATATGGACCGTTCCTGGCCTCACAGCAGAGAACCCACTTGATAGACGACGATCCCTAGTATCAATGCAACCACGAGCATCAATCCAAGATTGGCCCCGGCCCATCGCCAGGAGCGCGATTCTTGCTTGATCGCAGCCACAGTGGCCACGCATGGCACAAAGGTCATCTGGAACACAAGGAAGGCGGCGGCCGCCGCCGGGGTGAGCACCCCGGCCACTCGTACGGCCAACGACGCTCCGGCGGCACCCGCGGCGGCCGACCCCCCGAAAAGGACACCGAGAGTCGCCACGCTATTTTCCTTGGCCACGAAGCTCGACAGTAGGGCCACGATCAGCCGCCAATCGCCCAGGCCCATGAGGCCACCGGCCGGCTCAAGCGCTTTCCCGATGACACCGAGCACGCTTCCGCTGGGATCTGACCCGGGAAAATTGGCCAGCACCCAGATGATCGCCGATACGACCACGATGAGCGTTCCCGCCTTCTTGACAAAGGCAACGGTGTTCCTCCAAACATGCAGCCCAATGGTTCGACCGTTCGGGCGATGATAAAGGGGCATCTCCATGATGAAAGCACTCCGCTCCCCCTTGAAGAGGAGCTTGTTGACCCCCATGCCTATCAACGCAAGGACAACCAAATTGCCGCCTACCAGTCCGACAAGCGCCCAAGGCGCGGCGCTGCCAAAAAAGGCTGGAGCGAGAAACGCGAGCACTGCCAGCCGCCCGGTGCAAGGCACGAAGGGCGTCAGCATCATCGTGAGCATCCGTGCCTTACGATCCTCTATGATGCGGGTGCCCAGGACCGCGGGAACGTTACACCCGAACCCCAACAGGAGCGGCATGCACGACTTGCCGTGTAGACCCATCCAGTGCATGTAACGATCCATGACGTAGGCCGTCCGGGCCATGTAACCCACGTCCTCAAGGATGCCCAGCGCGGCGAAGAAGATGACCAGGATTGGCAGGAAGGAGAGTACGGTGCCCGCTCCGGCCACGACTCCGTCCACGATAAGGCGGGAAAGCCATAAGGGGGCGCTGGACAACAACTCGCGCAGCGCATCCGAAAGAGGGCCGGACACAAGACCGCTCAGCCAGTTCGACGCCGGACCGGCCACCGTGTACGTGATCCCGAACATGGCGGCCAAAGCCGCCAGCAGCACCAGTAGTCCCCAGAACGGATGAGTGGCTACCCGGTCGATCCTGTCGGTCACGCCCAGGATGCCCCGCCGCGGCTTGACCACAGCCGCCCTCACCATCCGAGCCACCCAGTCGTAGCGACCGCCGGCAATATCCAGGTAGGCGTCTTCGTGCTTGGCCAGGATCGCGTGGACCGGCTCCCACAGGTCGGAGGCGCTGCTGCGGACGAGCTGGGTGACATCGGCGTCGCCCTCGAGGAGCTTGAGCGCCACCCAGTCGAAGGGATAGCCTTCCAACTCCCGCCCGCGTACTAGGTCCTCGATCTCTGAAAGAACGTCTCGGTGTTTAGTGCGGATCACCGGACGATTGGGCGAGAACGATCCAGGTTCATCCGCCACGGTCAGGATCGCGTCCACCAGCTCGTCCACCCCCCGGCGCTTACTGGCCACCAACTCCACGACCGGCAGCCCGAGTGCCGCCTCAAGGACCTTTGGTTCGACCCGCACTCCATGCTGCTCCGCAACATCCAGCATGTTGAGCCCGACCACGACCGGAAACGGAAGCGCCAGCAACTCGGCCACCAAGTACAGGTTGCGTTCCAACGAGCACGCATTGACCAATGCGATCACCGCGTCGGGCCTCTGGCGGATCAGAAAGTCGCGGGCGACTCGTTCCTCCTCCGAGCCTGAGGCGAGACTATACGTGCCCGGCAGATCGACGATCTCGACCGTGCGGCCTTCGCGCGTGAAGCGCCCTGTCTTTTTCTCGACGGTCTTGCCCGGCCAATTGCCGACGTGCTGATTGAGTCCGGTGAGGGCGTTGAAGACCGTGCTCTTGCCGACGTTCGGCTGACCGGCCAAAGCCACGGTCAGCGTCCGGGCAGCGGCCACTCAGTCCCTCTGTTGACGGGAAGTTGGCTCGGGAGATAGAACCCGGATTTCAACCCGTTCGGCCTGACCTCGTCCCAAGGCGAGCCTGGCCCCGTAGACCTCGACAATGACGGGGCCCCTGCCCCGGTTCTGAAGCATGTGGACTTCTGCGCCCGGCACGAGGCCCATGGAGATGAGACGGCGGGCCAGTCCCCGGGCCTCAGGGAGGGCCGAGACAACGGCGCTGGAGCCTGCCGGGAGAAGCGCGAGCGAACTCATCCTTCGCTCCCACCGGAACCGCCTGCCCCGCGCCGCGCTTCCGTATATGCCACAAAACGCGCAAGCACGCGCGCATCCAACACATGCTCCATACGACACGCGGCTGTTTCAGCGTCATCGAGAGGGATCTCGAGCACGCTGATGAGAAAGTGCCTGATGGCGACATGGCGACGCTCGACATCTTGGGCGATGCGTTCTCCCGAGTCCGTCAGAGTAACGTGACCGTAGCGCGCATGCACGACCAAGCCTCTCGCTGTGAGACCCTTGAGGGCCCCAGTCACCGATGGCCTGGATACATGAAGCACCTCGGCAATCTCGCTAACCCGAGCCACCCGAGACACGCGCTCTAGACGGAGGATGGCCTCAAGATAGTCCTCCAAGCTCGCGCTGAGGCTTCGGTCGGCGGAGACGACAGTCGACTCTGTCTCGGCTTGCGCTATCTTCGCTGCCATTCACTTCTCCAAATCGCAAAGTTAGGTGCGCCTATTTTAGTCTCGACCGCCTAACTTTTCAAGGTCGGCCTTTCCGTGGCACAAAAAAAGGCGCCGACCTGTTGGCCGACGCCTGATGTCAACTCGGGATGTGCTGGACTACCAGCGACGGCCTCCACCGCCGCCGCCACCGTAACCACCCCCGCCTCCGCCGCCATAGCCGCCGCCACCACCGTAGCCGCCGCTACGAGGAGTGCGCGGCTGCAGTTCTTTGGCGATGTCGACCTTGAGCGTCCGGCCGTCGAGCTGGGTGCCGTTCAATGCGTTCTTGGCTGCTTCAGCCGCTTCCGGCGTAGTCATCTCGACGAAACCGAAACCCTTGGGCCTTCCGCTGTCCCGATCGGCGATCAGGTTGACGGAGGCGACTTCACCATGCTGTTCGAACAAGGCCTTGATGCTGCTTTCGGACGTGCTGTAGCTGAGATTGCCCACGTACAGTTTTGCGGAACTCATTATTTCCTCCACATACGGAGTTACACTGCGGCAAACGAGAGGACAAAACTGCAAACGGGCGTGAGGAGAGATGGTAGCTCGGCCTGCGCGGCGCCTGAAGAGAATTCCTGTCGCATGTCGGCCGCAGTATAGCATTCGTGGCGCTGACAGCGGGTACATGTAACGCGCCTCTTGGCGTGTGACTAGCCTTGACTCGAACCGGGTACCCTCCGGTCATCTTCACGCGCAAGGAGGAAGGCAGATGCAATCGGACTCTTCGCCCCACCATCGATCGAGAGCGCTCCATCTCGACTCTCAGGTTTCCTATCGGCTCGGAGTTCCTCTCATCTACCTCAAGGGTGAACTGGATCACGATTCCGCAGCCTATCTGCGTGAAATCATCAGAGACGAGACAGCCGGCAGTCCCGCGGCGCTCATCCTGGAGTTCAGCGAACTCACCTACATGGACAGCGGCGGCCTGTCGCTCATGTTCGACGTGGTTACTAACATGAAAGAGCCGCAGTGGCTCGGCGTGGTGGCTCCGAACCCAGGAGTCCTGCGCCTGCTGGAGATCACCGGCCTCACCGACCGCGAGGGCTTCAAGCTGCTTCCCGACATCCAAGCGGTCTCCAAGGCGCTGACTGCCGCCAGCTCCTCCTGAGGCTTCCGACAGTTGGCGGGCCGGCGACACGCTGTCGCCGGCCCGTTTTCGCAGTCCTAGCTCAGATGATGTCGGGGCACCTCGGTCTTGGGCTCGCCCTTGACCGCGTTGACGATCTCGACGGCCTTGTTAAGGTTCTCCTCGTACCCTTCGATCAGGAGCACGACGGCACCTTCACTGCCGCCCACTCCACCAGCCGCGACTAAGCGCGCGCCGACGCCCGCCAGGATTCCCAAGGCCTGAATCTCGGTTATCACGAGACCGGTCGACACCGGGGTCAGCCAGCACGGCAGCCCCATCGCATATGAAAGCGTCAACTGACCCCAACCGGCGGCGGCATCCGGAACCGACGGGACCAGTTTCTCGAGGCCCACCGGCATAATGAGGGGAATCCCCCGCACGCAGGCTATCCCGAACAGCGCTCCAATAGTCCCGCCGGTCTCGTTCCCGACCAAGACGCCGGCGTTCCCGTCCCAGTCAACGGCGTTAGCGCCCTTGATGACCACGTCCCCTCTCTCGAGAGTCTTCATAAAGTCGCGGGATTCCATCGCCAGGACTTCGCCCTTGTGAAAGAACTTCGATCCCACACGATCATCCTTGGCGCTCATGGTGAGCAGACCGTCGGCCACCATGCCGATGCAGAACTGGTATGCAGGTAGTTTCTCCCCCGTGAGTTCCTCTAACACGAAGGCGTTGCTGCTGCCGTTCGTGACCGCGAGACGAGCACTGTGATACGCGTGCTGCACTTCGGCAAGTCCCACGATGGCGCGAGCGATAAGCCGCTTGGACTCCGCCGGATTGAGGACCATTACTCCCTGTTGGATACGAGATTTGTCGCTCAGTTCAAGATTGACAGGGTAGAACATATCCTCTGACCACCTTCTGTTCGATCGATGTGTGCCTGCCCATTATTTATCATCTACTCTTGGACAAAGCCAAGTCCGACGGCCCGGGGGCCGATGTACGTCCCGATGACCGATCCCACGATACTTGAAGGCCGCAGATGGATGCGGCGGTCGTCTATGCCCTCCAAGAGCTCTTGCAACTGTTCCATCATCGGGACGTTGTATCCGTGCGAGAGACTTGCGAACACATCCGAATCCGGGTCGGTGCGTTCCAGGAGTCCGTTCCGCATGGCCTCCAGCGCCTGCCGGCCGCCTCGCACCTTCTTGTACACGTCGGCCACCCCATCCTCGATCATCAGCACCGGCTTGATGTTCAGCAGGGTGCCCACGAGATGGGCCGCTCGCCCGATCCTGCCGCCCTTGTAGAGGTACTCGAGCGTTGTCGGCAAGAAGAAGAAGGTTTTGTGCTTCAGAAAGTAGTCGATGTAGGTGTCAAACTCCTCTTCCGACACGCCCCGATCGATCCTGGATATCAGGCGATCCACCAGCAACGCGAAGCCGCCGGTGGCCAGTTGTGAGTCAACGACCTTCACCCCATCCATTTCCGCAGCAATCATGCGAGCGGTCTGGTAGGTACCGCTGAAGTGCGAGCTCAGATGGACCGAGTAGACACGGCTGTACCGCTCGCGGAGTCTTCGATAGATTTCTGACCAGACGGCTGGAGCGGGCTGCGAGGTCGTCGGAAGCCGGGAAGCCGTGGCGAGCTTGGCGTAGAATTCGCACGGCATCAAGTCCACCCAATCGAGGTACGACTGTTCTCCGAAGAAGACGGTCAGCGGTACGAGCGTGACGTTGGGATCAGCAGCGAGACCCTCGGGCAGGTCGGCTGTCGAGTCGACCACCAGGGCGGTGGTCGACCTGGATACTATCACGACGATACCAGGGTAGTTCTATTTGTCGCTGGCGTGAGTATGGACCACCAGGACGGGGATCTCAGCGTTAGCCAGTGTCTGCCGCGCCACCGAACCAAGAACCAGTTCCCGCAAACCGCCATGAGCTCTGCGCGCCACCACGATCATGGACGCGTCGCGGGACTCCTCCAGTAGTACGTTGCCGAGTTGCCCCTTGGCTACGCGAGTCTCGATCTCCACGGTCGGATCCAATTCGGCCGCGCGCGCCGCCGCCTCCGCCACCACGGTCTCCGCGTTCTCCCGGAAGTCATCGTACATGTCACGCCCGGCTACGCCACCACCCAGAATCGATGAGGGGACCTCCCAGGCGGCCACGAGACGCAGACGCGCCCCACGGAGCGCCGCCTCTCTGACCGCGTAGTCCAGCGAAGCCGCTGCCTCGTCGGAGCCATTCATCGCGACGACGATCGTTTCCATGCGATCCCCTTCGTGCGGGTTTTATGCTTCCTGAGCTTCCATTCTACCGAGGATAGGACGATCCCTCACCGGGATTTCGCACCCGCGACGTTACCCTTCCTTATCCGACTCTGGGGCCTTCCCGGCAAGCAGCACCTTGAGTTCCTCCACCTCGTTGGTGAGATGCTCGAGCAGAATCTCCGCCTTGAGATTGACCTCGTAGTCAGCTTCTGCCCGCAACCGGTCCCGCGCCTCCTCCCGGTTCTGGCTCATGAGGATTACCGGGGCTTGGATGGCGGCGACGCAAGAGAGCACGAGGTTCAGAAGGATGAAAGGATACGGATCCCAGTGCTTGATTCCCGCCAGTACGTTGACCGCCATCCATACAGCAATGAAGCCGAGAAAACTCAGGATGAAACGCCAACTGCCCGCGCCGGCCGTCAGCCGATCGGATACCCTTTGGCCCAGAGTTCGCGGCTCAGCGTCCTCGATAACGTTCAGGTTGCGAGTTGCTCGCCGGCGAAGTAGCGCAGCGATGCGACCCTCGACGCTGTGCGCCGGTCTGTTGACTGCCGGCGTTTCCTCTCCCGAAACCAAGGTGCACCTCCAGCATAAGTGATCTCCCGTCCCAGATTCGGGAAGTCCATGCCGGTTCCTGTACACGTACCCGCTTTGGGGTTCGACTCCTCGGTTGCCTTGAAGACGCGCGAGGCCCATGGCCACCAGCGCACGTCGACGGATTCAGACCTTCGCCACGAACTCCGCGACGGTGTCGCCCACAGCGTCGGTACCCATGCCCATCTCGCCGGCGACCATGGACTTCATCTTGCTCACGGCGTGGACTATTCCTCGCTCCACGAGAGACGCCGCTTCGCGCTCGCCGAGGTACTCCAACATCATCTGGACGGCGCCGATGGCCGCCAGCGGGTTGATGGCGTTCTTGCCCGTCCAAAGCGGGGCGGTCCCCCCAATGGGCTCGAACATGCTCACGCCCTCCGGGTTTATGTTGCCCCCCGCCGCGATGCCCAAGCCGCCCTGCGTGACGGCTCCCAGGTCGGTCACAATGTCGCCGAACATGTTCTCTACGACCATGACGTCGAATATCTCCGGGCTGGCCACCATATATAGACAGGTGGCGTCCACGTGATAGTACTCGCGCTTGACATCCGGATATTCCTCGCCGATCTCGGCGAACACCCGGTTCCACAACTTGTACATGTGGGTAAGCACGTTGGACTTCCCAATGAGCGCGAGCGTGTTGTCCGCGCCCAAACCCCGAGCCCTCTTTCCGTATTTCCGCGTGTACTCAAAGGCGAAGCGCAGGCAGCGAGCTACTTGATCGTACGTGTACACCATCTCCTGGATGGCCACCTCATCTTTGGTCCCAGGCCTGGAATTGCCGCCCATTCCCGTGTACATGCCGCCGCTGTTCTCGCGAATGCAGCAGTAATCGATATCCTTCGGGCCCTTTCCCTTGATGGGTGTTTCCACCCCAGGGATCAGCCGCACCGGACGCAGGTTGATGTACTGATCAAGAGCGAAGCGGGCCTTCAGAAGCACGCCCTGCTCGAGGATTCCCGGAGCTACCTCCGGATGGCCGATGGCACCCAAAAAGATGGCGTCGTGCTGCCGGAACTCCTCAAGGGCGGAATCGGGCAATGTCTCCCCCGTGCGCATGTAGCGCTCCCCGCCAAAATCGTACATAGTCGTGGAGCATTTGAAGCCTTGGCGGTCGCCGGCCGCTTTGAGGACTTTGAGCCCTTCGGCCACGACCTCTGGTCCTGTGCCGTCACCGGGAATGACGGCGATCTCATAGTCCATGTCGTTCCTTCAGGTACGGCAGGAGGCCGCCCGCGTTGACCAGTTGTTGCATGAAGGGCGGAAGCGGCTGGGCCTTGTAATCCTTGCCGGTGGAGAGATCCTTGATCTCGCCGGTACTCAGGTCGACGGTGAGTTCGTCACCCTGGCTTATGCCGT
Organism: uncultured Actinomycetes bacterium; assembly: GCA_963775295.1. Taxonomy (GTDB): domain Bacteria; phylum Actinomycetota; class Thermoleophilia; order RBG-16-64-13; family RBG-16-64-13; genus JAMDEO01. The sequence continues at coordinate 1,968,347 of CAVZIK010000006.1, read as the reverse complement.
CCACGGCTTCCGGCGCCACGAGGATGGGCAGACCGGTGTTGAACGAGTTGCGATAGAAGATGCGCGCAAAGCTCTTTGCGATGACCACCGACACCCCCGCGCCCTTCAGCGCGATGGGCGCATGCTCGCGGCTGGAGCCGCAACCGAAATTTTCTTTCGCCACGACGATATCCCCGGGCTGGACCTTGGAGGAGAAACTCGGGTCGGCGTCTTCCATGACGTGCTGCGCCAGCTCTTCCGCGGTCTTCATGTTCAAATAGCGGGCCGGAATAATGAGGTCCGTGTCCACATCGCGACCGAACGTCCAGGCCTTCCCCCGCAGGACAGTCATGGCTGTCTCCTTCCACCGATTTGGTCTGGCGTGGCTATGTAGCCGGCAACAGCGCTGGCGGCCGCTACATACGGACCTGCCAGGAACACTTCCGAACCCGGATGTCCCATACGGCCCACGAAGTTCCGGTTGGTGGTGGAGACAGCTCGTTCGCCATCGGCCAGAACACCCATGTGCCCACCAAGGCAGGGTCCGCACGTAGGTGCAGAAACGGCGGCCTCGGCCTCGATAAACACGTCGAAAAGCCCCTCGGCGTTCGCCTGTTTCCAGATAGCTTGGGTGGCCGGGATGATGATGCAGCGCACGTCCTTATGGACTTTGCGGCCGCGCAGCACCTCGGCAGCCTGGCGGAGATCCTGGATACGGCCGTTGGTGCAACTCCCGATGACCACCTGGTCGATCTTGATCGAATTGAGTTCCTCGGCCGGCTGGGTGTTCGAAGGCAGGTGTGGCTTCGAGACCATGAGCGGGATCTCGCCGGCCTTCCAGCTGTAGACCTTCTCGTAGAACGCATCAGGATCGGATGAGTAGTAGACGGGGGTGCGGCGGAACCGCCCCTCGACGTACGCCTTGGTCACGTCGTCGGGAGCGATAATGCCGCTCTTGCCGCCCGCCTCGACGGCCATGTTGCAAATAGTGAAGCGGGAGTCCATGGAGAGGCTGCGGATGGTCGACCCGGTGAATTCCATGGCCTTGTAGAGGGCGCCGTCCACCCCGATCTGTCCGATCGTAAAGAGGACGATGTCCTTACCGGTAACGTAGCGGCCGAGTTCGCCCTCGAAATCGAAGCGATGCGTCTCAGGCACACGGAACCATGCCTCGCCGGTTGCCATCGCCCCCGCAAGGTCGGTGGAGCCGACCCCGCCCGCGAAGGCGCCCAGGGCCCCATAGGTGCAAGTGTGTGAGTCAGCGCCGAGAATCACATCCCCCGGGCCTACCATGCCTTGCTCGGGCAGAAAGGCGTGCTCCACTCCCACACGGCCTACGTCGTACCAGTCGAGTCCGTACTTCTTGGAGAACTCGCGCATCTGCTTGACCAAGCCGGCCGCTTTGATGTCCTTGTTCGGTGTGAAGTGATCCGGCGTGAGGATGATCTTGCGCGGGTCGAACACCTTGTCGAATCCGGCCTTCTCGAACTCGTCGATCGCCACCGGTGCGGTGATGTCGTTGCCGAGGCAAAGGTCGACTTTGGCCATGACGAGATCGCCTGGCACCACCGATTCTTTGCCTGCAGCCCGGGCGAGGATCTTTTCGGTCATGGTCATAGCCATGCGGATTCCCCCAGTCGTAGAGGATTTTGTGCTCGTTTCGAAGTGACGCCCACGGCGGGCGAGCTAATGAACGTCAACGGACTAGTTATTTTAATCCACGTGCTAGCCTTGGACAATGCGAAGTCGAAGCCTGAGGCGTCGAATAGCGTTCTGGGGATCCATCGGCGTAGGCGCGGTCGTGGTTCTGGCCGGCCTTGCTGTCCTGGTACCCAACCTCGTGATCGTACGATCGGCCCGTGCTCACATCGTCTCCACGGTTGCCGAGGCCCCCCAGGCTCAAGTTGCCATCGTTCTCGGAGCGCGAGTCTACGCCGATGGGACTCTCTCCCCCATGCTCGCCGACCGCCTCCAGATGGGCGTGGAACTGTACAAGGCCGGCAAGGTGGAGAAGCTCCTTCTTTCCGGCGATCACGGACAGACCAACTACGACGAGGTCAACGCGATGCTCCGCTATGCGTTGGACCGCGGCGTGCCGGACCAAGACGTGTTCACCGATCACGCTGGTTTCAGCACATACGACACGATGTACCGGGCGCGCGATGTGTTCGCGGTCGGCTCCGCGATCGTGGTGACCCAGGGCTTCCATTTGGCACGAGCGGTCTACACGGCGAGATCGCTCGGCCTCGAAGCTACCGGGGTGCCGTCGGACATCCAGCCCTACACAAGCACTTGGCGTTTCGCCGTGCGAGACTGGTTGGCGAGGACAAAGGCGTTCCTCGACCTCAAGATCACGAAACCGGGTCCGCGCTTTCTGGGACCGGTCATCCCGGTCGACGGCGACGGAAGGGCCACCAGAGGCTAGGGGTCGCGGCTCGTAGTCGATACCCTGACGTTTCTACCAGAGCCCGCAGGTTGGCACGATGGCGGCGGCCATCTTCTGGATCGTCGCGCCGTATTGCGAACCGACCGCCCATTTGCCGCTTAGGTCATAGACCGTGCGAACGTTGCCCTTATGCGCACTGCCGTCAGGCTGCACAAAATGCCTCGGGTCCCCGGGGTCAGCAATGGGCGCGCCGGTAGGCTGAGTTACAAGGACGCAGTAGGGGTCGTCCAGGTCGGTAGGATAGACATACCAGGCGAGGTGGGCGAACTGAGCAATGACACCAAGCTCCGCCGTGGCGAAGGAGTTGCCCGGTATCCCCCCCGTTGCGCCGATACCCGCCATGTTGTTCTGGCCGGGAAGGACATCCCCGCCGTACTGGCCATAGCCGGTCTCGTGGATCATCTGGGCCCAGGCCATGTCCGCGCGGATCCCGAACCGCTGGCCGTACTTGACATAGAGTTTCGCCAAGGTTTCGAGTGGGACCGAGAACTTCCCATCGCCCTTGCCGCCTGCACGGAAATAGCGCACCAAGTCGCTGGAGTCGCCGAGAAAACGCCCGTTGAGCCCGGCGGTATCGGCTCCCATGACGTTAAAAAGGAGCGCGGCGGCCTCAGCCCGCGTAGCCGCCTTCCAGGGAGACAGCGATTTCAACGCGGTTCCCGCGGGCGCCACGTTGCGGAGAAGTCCGTTGTATTGGGCAACTCGAGCGATGACGCCGTGGACGGGATCGAAGTTGCCCCAGGCCGATTTCCAGGAATCTGGAGGCACGTAGAGCGCGCGCGTCGCCGCCTTCGCCCCCATCGTGATGAGTTGGGCCAGGGAGATCGAGGCATTGGGTTTGAACAAAAGTCCGGAGGCGGTCGAATAGCCGGTCACTATCTTTTCCCGAGCCGCCGCTGCGACATAGTGGTCCGGGTAGAGTTCGCCGTCGACAGTCTTCTTGACGTCCCCGAAGGGGCTCTGATCGGCCTCACCGACGCCGATCCGCATGGCCAAGACGACCATCTTGGCAAACTGCTGCCGTGTCACCGTAGCGTTGGGACGAAAAGTCCCGTCCGAGTAGCCGTCTATAATGCCCAACAGAGCGAGGGTCTCTATCTGGATGTGATAGGAGCTGTTCGAAGGCACATCGCTGAACGCCGCCGATTGGGCGTGCGCTGCGCTCGGATGGATCGCGCTGCCGGTGATGATTGTGAGCGAAACAAGGACCAGGAGTCCCAGGTGCTTGAAGGACTTGGTTTTCATGGGTGGGAAGGATATCAGCATTCGTTTCTCCCGACCTGTCGGTGCGTCCCGGCTCGAGATGGAAGGTCGTTCCGCCGGCGTCCGCGGCTACATCTCCTTCTGTATAGTTTCCCGACGCTGAAGGATTGCCCTGCAAATATGGATATGGGGTGAACGCTTGACCAGGACTGTCTCGGCCATAACGTTCGATTTCTGGAATACGCTTTACTCGGCCGACAGCGGCGCAATGGACTCGGTGCGCCCGCGTCGGATCGAGGTCTTGAAAGACTTGCTGAGGGGCGCGGGGGTGCGACCCAGCGAAGATGACGTCGCCCAGGCCTATCGATCGGGCTTCGACGCCTACATGGCGGCATGGAACCGGGGCGTCCACTTCGGCGCCAGAGAACAGGTGCTCCACATCTTGGAACTTTTCGAGGCCGTGGTTCCCGAGGAGAGGGTCACAAGGGCGGCCGTCGAGATAGAAGACCTATCCCTTATCGCCCCGCTTCAACTTCTGGAAGGGGTCGCCGAAACCATCCCCGAACTGGCGGCCGCCGGCTACAGGTTGGGAATCATCTCCGACACGAGCCTCACGCCGGGAAGGCTACTCAAGCATTTCCTGGAAGGCGATGGCCTCCTCGGGTACTTCTCGGCTCTGACGTTCTCCGACGTTACCGGCTACACCAAGCCCGATTCTCGCATGTTCGAGAACACGCTCGCCGAACTGGGTGTCGATGCGGAAAGAGCCGCTCACGTGGGTGATACTCCTCGCACGGATACCGCCGGAGCCGAAGCGATGGGCATGCTCAGCATCCGCTGCGCCGGAGCGGTTGACCATCAAGAGCCTCCAGTGGCCCACTTCGTCATCCGCGACCATCGGGAGATCCCCGGGCTGCTCAAACGCCTTGCCTGATCACGATCCTCGGTCGGCATCATCCTGTCCCCGCACGCGGTTCGGGGACGAAGGACAACATGAGGATCCCCGACAAGACGGCCGCCGCCGCCCCCACCCAGAAGGGCGCCGATGCCGACACGTGGTCGTATAAGAGCCCTGCGATCACGCTTGCCGGCAGTGCCGCCACCCCCACCACCATGTGATATGCCCCGAAGGCGGTTCCCCGTCGAGCCCCGGGCGCGAACTCGGCCAGAAGCGCACGCCCATTGCCATCCGAAATGGCCATGTACACTCCGTAAACGGCAAATACCCCCCATGCTGCGGCCTGAGAGTGGGCCAAGGCCATCCAGGCGTAAGTGACCGCAAAGACGGCGAAGCCAAGCAGAGCCACTTTGCGTCGCCCGACCCGATCGGCCAGCAGCCCCGATGGTATCGAAAGGGCCGAATATATGAAGTTGAAGACCAGATACATGATGGGGATCATCGCCGCGGCGACCTGCAGATCCCGCGCCCTCAGGATCAAGAAGACATCTGAGGAGTTGCCCAGGGAGAACACGGCCGTGACCAAGAGATACGCGAGCAGAGGGCCGCGCAGCCGGCCCAGGCGCTCACCCCGTGTGGCGACGTCCGCGGAGTTCCCGGACGAGAGACCGGCTGCTTTTCCCGCCTGGTCCGTCGCGGACGACCCGCCTGCGCCGGGCGTCACGTCTGGATCCCGACGCTTCCTTTCCCTGATGAAGAACACGATCACAACGACGCAGATCACTCCGGGGACCATGGAGATCCAGAACACGGTGCGGTAGCCGCCCGGCCTGAGGTAAAGGATGAGGAAAGCCGCCGCCGGCCCGATTACCGCGCCAAACTGATCCATCGCCCGGTGAAAGCCGAACGAGCGCCCGAGTTCTTTCTTGTCGCAGGAATCGGCCACGATGGCATCCCGGGGCGCAGTCCGCACGCCCTTTCCGAAGCGATCGATGAAGCGGGATCCCAGGACCATCCCCCAACCTCCGGAGAGCGCCAGAAGCGGCCGGCTCAAAGTGGATATCCCATAGCCGAAGACCATCAGGGCTTTCCTCTTGCCCAGCCTGTCGCTCAACCACCCGGCAAACATCTTGAGCAGACTGGCGGTGGTCTCTGCGATTCCCTCGATAACCCCGATGATCGACTTGTTGACCCCGAGCACCGAGGACAGAAAGATCGGGACGAGCGAATAGACCATCTCGGAGCTGATGTCCATGAAGAAGGAGACCACGCCGGCGAAAAAGACGTTGCGGTCCAGCCCCCAGATCTTGCGCCCGCGCCCGTCGCTGGACCCCGAAGTGCCGCAACTGTCCAGATGAGGCTCTTCCGGGATCTCGCTCGAGTTCCGGGCCGGCATGGTCGTGGTGCCCGTTCCCCTATGAACTCTTGGGCTCAGGGCTGATTCGGCTCCAGGGGACCCCCACTGGGATAGCCATGGCAGCCAACTTGCCGACAGCGCTTTCCCTGACCTCGACGGCCAGGGTCCAGGCATCGGCCTGAGTAGGGGCCCAAGCCGCCAGACGCACTGACACACCCATCTCGTCTGCGTCTATCACCTGGACAGCAGGCTCAGGATCAGACAGGAAGGATCTGTGCCCCCGGGCCTCCGTCAGAAGGAGAGAACGCACACTCTCGATGTCAGCTCCATAGCCCAGACGCAGTGTCACGAGAGCCGGCATGCGCGGATCGATGAGCGTGTAGTTGCGGATAGTGCGATCCGAAAGGAGTTTGTTCGGTATTACAAGACGACGGTTGTCCCACGTACGGATGTATGTGTAGAAAAGACCGATGGACTCGACCGCCCCATACTCGCCATCCACATCGATGTTGTCCCCCAGACGGATGGGTTGGGCAAAGGTGATGATGACGCCCGACACCAGGTTGGCCATGGTGGTCTGAGCCGCGAACCCAATCGCGATGCCCGCCACTCCCGCTGAAGCGAACATCCCCACGGCGACCCTCTTGAGAGCAGAGATGTCCATTATCCAAAAGACGAGCCCGATCGCGACGAAGAAAAGGATCACGACCGAGAGTCGCTCGATCATACGAAACCGCGTTTCAGCCCCTGGATCTTCCTGGGCGAGGTTGCGCCGGCGGGAGAAACGGTCGACGCCGTGCTTCAGACCTCTGTAGATGAGGTATGCCGCGACCAAGACGAGGATCGAAACCCCGGCACGGACGAAGACGTTGTCGGCCCAGAAGCTCATGATTGAGCAACACTATATCGCGCCGGTGCTTGAGAGGGACGACGCTGGGGAAAGGTAGAGGCAGCAGCTCGGCAAAGGATCCTCAGACGAACACGGAGGGAGTGAAAAGTGGGCCAGCCCGATGTCGACCCTGCGGAGGCTCTCGCGGAGTACCGCCGCCGCCGCGATTTCTCCCACACGGCCGAGCCCGCCGGAAACGAGCCGACGTCCGCAGCGGAACGGCCTATCTTCGCCGTCCAGAAACACGCGGCGTCGAATCTACACTACGACTTCAGGCTGGAGATGGGCGGAGTCCTCAAGTCTTGGGCAGTTCCTAAAGGACCTTCACTCGATCCCGCAGACAAGCGCTTGGCCGTGATGGTCGAGGACCATCCCCTGGAGTACGCCGCTTTCGAGGGCACGATCCCAGAGGGTGAGTACGGCGGCGGGACGGTCATGCTGTGGGATTTCGGCTGGTGGGAGCCCGACCTCGCATGGATCAACGCTGCCGCGACCAAGAGACATCACCCGGCCGGGTCGGTACACGAAACCTCTGCCACGGAGAACGCCGTCGACCCGGAAAAGGAGTTGGCGACCGGGGAACTCAAGTTCATCCTGCACGGTCACAAGCTGTCCGGGAGCTGGGCTCTAGTGCAGATGAAAGGACGGGGCGCAAAGAACTGGCTGCTGCTCAAGCATCGGGACGACGGCGCGCGGACCGGATACGACCTTTTGGGCGAGTCGCCCGACTCTGTCCTGTCGGGACGCTCCCTGGACGAGATCGCGAAAGGCTGAGTGAATGCCGGGCGAGCGCGACAGCGGTCCACAGCTGGAACCGTTCGTCCTGGGCGCGAAAGAGGTCGTGTTCACGCATCTCGACCGGGTCTATTTTCCATCCGCGGGCTATACCAAAGCCGAGGTGCTCGACTACTACCTACAGATCGCCCCCTACCTGCTCCCCCACGTCAAAGATCGGCCCCTGACTCTGGAAAGATATCCCGAGGGGGTACAGAACGGCTCATTCTTTCAGAAGAATGCGTCGTCGTATTTTCCTCAATGGTTGCGCACCTACCCGGTGGAGCGAAAAGATCGTAAGAAGATCGTGCATTTCCCTCTCGTGGACGACGAAGCCGACCTCCTCTACCTCGTGAACCAGGGCACGATCACCTTCCACACCCAGATGTCCCACATAACCGACCCCGAGCACCCCGACGTGATGGTACTCGACGTCGACCCGCCGGAACTGGACGGCTCCGAAGACCTGACTGCGGGCGCGATGCCCCGCGGCACGAAGCAGTTCAGGCTGGCGGCCGAGGTAGCCATGCTGCTTCGTGAGCAACTGCGTGCGGCCGGTTTCGACCCTGTGGTGAAGACCTCGGGAAAGAGAGGCTTGCACCTTGCCTTCCGCCTGACCGACGGTGCCGACTACACCGAGGCACGGGCCCAACTGGCACGACTTTTTGCCCAACTGGCCGAACGCAACCCAACCCTTCTAACGACGCTTATCCGCAAGAACAAACGTGAGGGCCGCGTCTATCTGGATGCGTTGAGGATGTCCCCGGGCGCCACCATCGTTCCCCCTTATGTGGTGCGGCCGACGCCGGAGGCGACCGTCTCCATGCCCGTAACGTGGGAGGAACTGGACTCGCTCGAGGACGGACGGGGGTTCACTATCAAGACGGCTCCCGCCCGCCTGGCAACCACCGGGGATCTCTGGGCCGGGCTCACAGGAAGTGAAAGGATAACCGGATGATCATACTTGTTTCGGGGGGCACGGGCTTCGTCGGAGGAACGATTGCCAGACACCTTGTGGCGGCCGGTCATTTCGTGCGGGTGATGAGCCGCTCCGCGGTCAGGGCAAGAAAGATGTACGAGGACGATGAGGTGGGCAAGCGGGGCATCGCCGACGGACTGCTCACGTTCGTCCAGGCGGACGTAACCGAGCCGGCCACTCTGACTTCGGCGGTAGAGGGTATCGACGCCGTGATCCAAGCCGCACAGTTCAGGGGAGCGCCCGTAGAGAACGAAGTCCGCGGTCTCACCTACATGAACGTCGACCGAAACGGCACCCTCAACCTCCTGGGGGCCGTTGCTCATGTCTACGGTGCGCCCACAACGGGTCCGACTATGGCGCGTTTCCCCAACGGGGCTCCGCGCTTCCTTTACATGAGCGGCATATCGGTCTCGCCGAGCAGCCCGTACTCGTGGGACCGCGCCAAGTGGCAGGCCGAGGAGGCCATACGCGGGAGTGGTCTGGACTGGACGATAGTGCGCGGCTCCTGGGCCTTCGGGCCACACGACGCGGCCTTAAATCGCATCCTTCATTACTCCGACAGACTCCCGTTCGTCCCCATCTTTGGAGACGGAGAGGAACCGCTCACCCCGGTCTTCGTGGGGGACATCGGTCGGCTCTTCACACTGGTAATCGACAAGCCGGAAAAAAGCATCGACACCACCTTCGGCCTCGGCGGACCAGAGGTGGTAACGCTCAACGAGTTCCTGAGGCTGGCCCTGCAGGCGATGGAGCGCCGCCGACCCATCCTTCACATTCCCATTCCCGTCGGCAAAGCGCAGGGGGCGATCCTACAACACATGCCAGGCCGCCCGCTGACGCCGGGGGCGGTGGATTTCGTAGCCCAGGCCGGAGCGGCGACTGACGCCGATCGGGCGTTGTTGACGGAACGATTCCCGGAGTTCGAACCGACCCCCACAGAGGTCGCGCTACGCGGCTACATCCCCACGTACTTCGCGTAAAGAGAGCGGGCCAACTTTTCGTCGCGCGTGCCCCGCACGATGGCGCGGCCGTCGTAGAAGACCACCAACTCCTGTTCACCTACGGGGAAACGGATCATCTGCCCGCTCCCCTCGACCGGTCCCAGGACGCTCAATCGCTCCCTGAGTTCGGCGAGAGATGCGCCCACAGCCGCGGCGTTCCAGATCTGTACCGCGTTCTGGCCGCACAAACTGGTGACCCTCGTCCGCGGCCGTCCTTCGAGAAACTCGTAGGTGCCGCTGCAGGAAGGACAGTCCTCGCTCATCAGAGTGGAAAGGGGCACCGACTCGAAGGAGCGTGACCAGATGTCAGCCACGACGAGGTCCCGACTCACGTCCGGCGAGCGGACCAGGATCTTCAGAGCTTCCGCCGATTCCAGCGAACCGATGATCCAGGGGATGGCGTTCACTACTCCGGCGGTGTCGCAGGTGAGCGTGCTGCCCGCGGGCGGGGAATCCACCAGACAACGGAAGCAAGGCCGCCCGCCGGGCAGGAAGTTAGCCGTCATCCCTGAGGAGCCGATCGCCCCGCCGTACACCCAGGGAATGCCCAGCTTGAGCGCGACATCATTGACGAGAAAGCGGGTCTCGAAGTTGTCCAACCCGTCGACGATCACGTCGGCGCCCTCGACCAACTTCTCCGCGTTGGTCCGGCTGAAGTCCGCCACCACGCCCTCGATCTTCACTGCCGAGTTGGCTTCCCGCAAGTGTTGTTCCGCCGCGGTGGCCTTAGGAAGGTTGTCCTCGATATCCTGCTCGGTGAAGAGAAGTTGACGCTGCAGGTTGTGATATTCGATGAAATCGCGGTCGATGATCCGCACGCGTCCCACACCTGCGCGCACCAGGGAACTTGCGACAACGGTACCAAGCGCCCCGCATCCGACGACGACTGCGAAAGCCTCGGCCAGATGCCGCTGTCCCTCCGGCCCGATGCCGGGAAATATGATCTGACGCGAATATCGGTCTATTTCTTCCACCGCCCTACCCCCGCGCGCGAGTGAGCCCAGCCGCGGCGCTCACCACAACCTGGTTGTCTGAGGCTCCCACGGAGCCTCCGTTATAGGCCTCAGCCACCGCCTCCACCCCCGCCGCTACCTCTCCGGGCAAACGACAGAACCACGAGCGCCAAGACAACCGCCACCACCACTATTTCGACGACTGTTCCTATCTCAAGCCTCCCAAAGTGCGCACTTCACTAGCAGTGCAGTGTATACCCGATAGGGTATCCTATCACTCCGGCCTGGGGGCCTCCCTGCTTACCGTCCCGCCAGGTATTTCTCGTCGAACAGTTCCGTGGATAGGTACCGCTCTCCCGCATCCGGAAGAATGACCACGATGGTCTTGCCGTCGAACTCGGAGTCCCGAGCCAACCGCACTGCCGCGGCCGTCGCGGCTCCGCCGGAAATACCGCCCAGAATGCCCTCCTCGCGAGCGAGCCGACGAGCCATTTCCATAGCTTCCTCACTCGCCACCGGCTCCACGCGGTCAACGAGAGAAAGGTCCAAGTTGGCGGGGATGAAGCCTGCGCCGATTCCCTGGATCTTGTGCGGCCCAGGCTTGATGTCCATGCCTGCGAGCGTCTGGCTAATCACCGGACTGGTGGCCGGTTCGACTGCGACGGAGTACAGGGGCTGACCCTTCACCCTTTCGAAGAATCGGGAGATTCCGCTGAGCGTGCCGCCCGTGCCCACCCCGGCCACTAAGGCATAGACCGCGCCGTCCGTGTCTTCCCAGATCTCGCGGCCGGTGGTCTTCTCGTGGACGGCCGGGTTGGCGGGATTGTTGAATTGCTGTGGAAGGAAGTAGCGCTCGGGGTCGTCGGCGGCCATCCTTTCCGCGAGCGCCACCGACCCCTTCATGCCTTCAGCCGCAGGTGTGAGGACGAGATTCGCGCCGAAAAAGGCAAGTACCTTGCGCCTCTCCATGCTCATGGTCTCGGGCATGGTGAGGGTAAGCTTGTAGCCGCGCGCTGCACATACGTAGGCCAGCGCGATCCCGGTGTTGCCGCTGGTAGGCTCGACGATTTCGGTATGCGGCTTGATACTCCCTCTTTCCTCTGCATCCCAGATCATCGCTGCGCCGATGCGGCACTTGACGGAATAAGAGGGGTTCCGCCCCTCGATCTTGGCCAAAACACGAGCGCCGGTCTCACCGACCACCCGGTTGAGCTGAACGAGTGGCGTCCGCCCTATGGAAAGCGAATTATCCGCATATATATTACTCACTGTGAGCTCCTTATCCGAAGTGCTCGGCGGTCTACGGTTGCCTCACCCTTGCGACGTACGCAGCGCCTGGTCGAGGTCGGCAATGATGTCGCGAACATCTTCGATGCCCACCGATATTCGGATGAGACCCGGGGTGACACCCGCCTTGAGTTGCTCCTCTGCCGTAAGTTGCTGATGCGTAGTCGAAGCGGGATGTATGACCAACGTCTTCGCGTCGAGGATGTTGGCCACATGCGACGCCAGCCTTACAGAATTGATAAGCGCCTTCCCTGCTTCGAGGCCGCCCTTGACTTCGAAGCCGAAGACCGCGCCCGGTCCGTAGGGAAAGTATTTACGCGCTCTTTCGTAGTCGGGATGGCTGGGAAGACCGGCAAAGTCCACCGAGGTCACCGCCGAGTGGTCATTGAGGAAGCGCGCGACGGTGAGGGCATTCGCCCCGTGGGTCCGCGCCCGGAGCGGCAGAGTCTCCAAGCCCTGGATAAACAGCCAGGAGTTGAACGGCGAAATGGCGGCGCCCAGATCGCGAAGCAGACCGGTTCGAATCTTGAGCACGTAGGCCAGACCAGGCGCGACGGCCCCGAGGTGACTACCGAAGGCGTCCCAGAAATTCACTCCGTGGTAGGCGGGGTCCGGCTCGGTTATCTCGGGGAACTTGCCGGAAGACTTCCAGTCGAAGTCACCTTTGTCGACGACCGCCCCGCCCACGGACGTGCCATGGCCGCCGATCATCTTCGTAAGCGAGTACACCACGATGTCGGCGCCGTGATCGAACGGGTTGAACAGCGGAGGCGGAGTGACCGTGTTGTCGACAATGAGCGGGATATTGTACTTGTGTGCTATTTCCGCGATACCCGATAGGTCGTCCACGTTGCCTTTGGGATTGCCTATTGACTCTGTGTAAACACAGCGCGTATTTATGTCGATGGCCTCCTCAAAATTGGCCGTCTTGCTGGAGTTTACAAAACGTGCCTCGATCCCGAAGCGCTTGAGCGGGTAGCTGAACTGCGTATAGGTGCCCCCGTAGAGCTTGTCCCCCGTCACGAAATTCTGCCCGGCGGAAGTTATCGCCGCCACGGCGTAGAAGATGGCCGCCTGTCCGGAAGCCGTGGCTACCGCACCGGCGGCCCCATGGAGAGCGGCCAGCCGTTTCTCCAACACGTCGGTGGTGGGATTCGTCAACCGCGTGTAGATGTTGCCGAACTCCTTCAGCGCAAACAGGTTCGCTGCGTGTTCGGTGTCGCGGAACACGTAGCTGGAAGTCTGGTATATCGGAACCGCCCGGGACAACGTGTCTTGATCGGGAGCATGCCCGGCGTGCAGAGCCAGGGTGTCTATGTGATATGTCTCGTTCTCTTCCGTCATTCTCCGAACCTTTCTCCTTCAAATGTCGATGGTCCTCGTAGCCGTGCGCCGAGCGCGGCTGCGCCTCACCGGCGCCGGAACATTCGCTTGAAAGACTGCTCAGATGGCATAGTCGATGACCTCACACGCTGCGGCCGCCCGTTCTTGCTCAACCAGGTCCGCGAAGGTGGTGGCGTCGTACACGCTCATCATCGCGTGATGAGCTCTTTCCCACATAGGCATGAGCACACACCCGGCGCGCAAAGAGCAGTCCTGTCCAGACGCAGAATCCGCGCACTCGACCTGCGAAACCGGTCCCTGGACGGCCCGGATCACTTCCCCCACCGAGATCTTCACCGAGGGTCGCGCCAGAGTGTAGCCGCCCACTTTTCCGCGAACAGACTCAACTACACCGGCCTGTCGCAGGCCGGCAAGGATGTTCTCCAGGAAGCGCAATGGTATGAACTCGGAGGAAGCGATCTTAGAGGCCTTGATAGGCCCGGCTCCTTCGCGTTTCGCGAGTTCAAACACCGCCCGCACCGCGTACTGCGTTCTCTGCGAAAGAACCACCTGGCCGCATGCCTCCGTGAGGGTTACTACACTAAACTGGTCGGAATAGTACAGAAAGCCGCGCGAGCCGTCAATAGATACTCGGCCGGTTCAATTCTTTCTGGGAAGGTCAGGCACCCAGCCGCTCCAGGACTCCGGCGAGTTCCGTGAGATCCTTGATGACGTAATCGGCCAGCGAATTCCCGGGGTCGCCAACCCTGCTTACCCCCGTCAACACCAGGACGGTGACCATGCCTGCCTCATGTCCCATGACGATGTCGGTGCTCACCCTGTCACCCACGAAGACGGTATCCGCGGGGGAGACTCCCGACGCTTCTTCCAGCGCTTTGGCCAAAGCTGTCGACGGCTTGCCGATAAGCACGGGCTCCGTCTGAGCGGCGGTGGCTACCGCGGCTACGATCGCCCCCGAGCCAGGAACCAGTCCATCGGGGGTGGGGAACGTAGCGTCCCGGTTGGTTGCGACGAACAGCGCCCCGTCCATGATGGCCTTCTGCGCGGCCGCCAGTGAGCCGAAGGTGAACGCGCGGTCCATCCCAACTACCACGGCCTTCGGGACCTTTCCGGTTACGCCGTGCGCCGCGTCGCCGGCCGCCTCGCCACTTGCGTGAAATGCGTCTAACCCCGCCTCCCGCAATTCCGCGATCAGGCCATCCTCCCCCACTACCATCACCGGCGCGCCCTCCGAAAGGCGGGCGCGCAGCCACCGTCCTGTCACGTACCCCGAAGTGAGCACTCGGCTCTCCCCCGCCGGCACCCCCATCTTAGCCAGCCGCTCGGACACCGTGCGCCGGTGTGCTGTGGAATTGTTACTGACATAGCGCAGGTCTAGGCCCCGAGAGAGCACGTCCCTGAGGGCTTTGACCGCGCCCGGCAGAACCAAGCCGCCCCGATAGACCACACCGTCCAGATCGAGCGCGACGAGACGGATCGGCCGTTTGTCCGCGCGATCCATCAGACCAGCCCCAGTCGATGCATGGCCCTTCCCAGGCCGACGAAATCCAGATCGATCGCGGCCGAGGGGCAGACTTCGTGACAGCAATAGCAGCGGATGCAGAGACTGTCGTCCACTTTGGCCACTTGCTCACCCATCCCCATCGCCTTGGTCGGACACGCGCGCTCGCAGGACCTGCAGAGGGTGCATCGGTCGGCTTTCGGTCGCGGCATGGGGCTGAACCCCCCGCGAATCAGCGGTCTTGTCAGACGCTCCAACCTAGCAATCGGGCTCGATCCGGCCTCTCTGGCTCGACGCACCGGCAGTTGAAAGTCCTTCACCTCCAGGTCGGCCACGGGGACTCCCTCGGTTTCGATGTCGGCCGCGCGCCCACACCACATCCCCCGGGCCTTCGCTGCCTCAAGCACCGGAACGGCGGTGGTGTCTATGCGGGCGATACGGCAACAGGCCACGTCCATCGCCACTGTATCGGTTCCGGCCACGAGAAAGCCGAGCGGCCTGGCCTTGCCTCCGGTACCGGGGCCCATGCCCTCGAGACCGACGATGGCATCGACCAAACTCAGCCGGGGTCGAATCAGTCCGGCGACGTCCAGAAGCATGTCGCCGAACAGCAGCGGATCGGCCAGCTTAGCGTGATAGCCCACCTTGTTGAGACCAGGAATCACTCCGAACATGTTCTTGGTAGCTCCTGTGAAGATCATGAACGCGTGTGTCTTGAACTTGGCCAGGTTGATAACCCCGTCGGCCTTCAGGATGGGGTCCATGACTTCCAGCCGGCGGACCAGTCGGCCCTCGGGATTGGAGACGGCTTCCCACCCCATGTCCCCGCTGAGTTCGAACCCATGCGTATCGGCGGCTTCGCGCATGCCGGTCCGGCGATAGACCCGTTCTATGACCCCCTTCACGTGCACGATGCCTGAACCCGGACTCTCTACCACGATGGGGTAGGCACCCGCTTCGCGGACCTCAGCCGCCATCGCCGTGACCACGGCCGGGTGCGTCGTGATCCCCTGATCCGGTGATACTCCGAAGAGAAGATTGGGCTTCAGGGCGATCCGTTCGCCGGGGCGGACGAACGCGGCTATCCCGCCGAGCGGTTCCAACACCCGCTTAACCGCTGCGCGCACCGACTCCAGTTCGTAATCCGCACAGCGGGTCGTCACCACCGGGCTATGGTCCAGTCCGACCTCGACCATCGATGCGAGTGCTTCCACCACGGGCCTCCTTGTCTCAGACGTCGCCCCGAGTGTCGGGCCGGTCGAGTCGATCGGCTGTTATTCTATCCCGCACAGAGGCCGGCCCGCGTGAGGGCAGGCTCCGACGCCTACCGAGGAGGTCGACCATCGATGGCAGCCATGGCCTTCACAAGCAAGCTTCTCGAAAAGATCCGTCGCAGCAGCGACACCACAAGCTACCGCTTCTCGCGTCCGTCCGAGTACGAGTTCAAGGCCGGGCAGTGGTTTACCGTCACCCTGAGCACCTCCGGTGGGCCTCTCGATCACCATTTCAGCCACGCTGATTCCCCCACCGAATCGTTCGTAGAACTCACCACCCGTCTCACCGGTTCCGATTTCAAGAATCTCCTCGATGCGCTTCCGATTGGAGCCGAGGTCGAAATCGAAGGGCCTTATGGCCGCTTCTTGTTCGGATACGATACCCCCAGGATAGTCTTCCTCACGGGAGGCATCGGGGTGACACCCGTGCGCAGCATGTTGCGGTATCTCGCCGATACAGACGGAGCCGGTAGGATCGAAGGTCAGGAGATCACGGTCTTCTATGGGAGCATGACCGAGGATGGCATCGTCTACGAGGACGAATTCGACGAGTTCGAACGGAAGATCGCAGGGCTTCGCGTTATCCACGTCATCACCAACCCCACAGAAGCGTGGAACGGACACGGGGGGTTCATCACCGCGGATATAGTGCGAGCAGAAATCACGGACCCCAAAGGCTGCACGTACTATGTGGTCGGTCCGCCGCCGATGATCACGGCGATGGACAGGGTGATGGCCCAGTTGCAGATCCCGCAGGACCAGACCATCGTCGAGAGCTTCGCCGGATATACATCTTAGCTTCTTCGCGGGGAGGACTGTGACGGAGACGGGCGCCGGAACGGCCATCTTTGCAGGCGGCGCCTGGCTGCCGCCGCGCCCGGCCCGGGCGGGCGGCGGCGTGCAGCCCACGCTGGTGCTGAGTCGACCCAAGCAAGTGCTCGTAGCTCGTACGGCGGAGGAGGTCCCTAACCTCATAGAATCCGTGGAAGCCGCCCAGAGACGAGGTCTCTACGTCGTCGGGTACCTTGCCTACGAAGCCGGGGCCGCGTTTGGGTTGGCGACCAAGACCACACGCACCACGGCTTGTTCCGAGCGCTTGACTCCCGACTGTCTGCCCCTCGCCTGGATGGGAATCTACGAGGGAGGAACGGTACGAGAGTCGGCATTGCCGGTTCCCGCGGGCTCCGTGGCCGCGCTGCCGTCGTCGCAAGCCGCTCTGACCCTGAACGAGAGTCAAACGGAGTACTGCGCCTCTATCGCCAAAGTCCGCGCGCTCATCGCCGCAGGAGACACATACCAGGTCAATTACACCGTGCGCGCCCGTTTCGATCTGGGCTTGGACCCCACGGACTACTTTCTCGCCCGCGCGGCGGGGCATCCCGTCCCTTACGCGGCCTTTCTCGATCTGGGGCCTCTCCAAGTGATCTCCCTCTCTCCCGAATTGTTCCTTCGCCGCCGAGGCGACCGTCTGGAAAGTCGGCCGATGAAGGGCACCCGCCCGAGAGGCGCCACCCGCTCCCAGGATGTTGATCTCGCCTACGAACTCGTGGGGTCGGAGAAGGACCGCGCTGAGAACCTCATGATTGTCGACATGGTGCGCAATGACCTCGGGCGGGTCTGCCGCACGGGAAGTGTCCATGTGCCCGCCCTGTTCGCCCTAGAACCCTATGGGACGGTGTGGCAAATGGCAAGTACTGTCGTTGGCGATCTCAATCCCGGCACAAGCTTGCTCGACGTCATGAAGGCCACGTTTCCAGGCGCATCGGTGACGGGAGCGCCGAAGCATCACACCATGGAGATCATCCGTGACCTCGAATCGGAGCCGCGTGGCGCGTACACAGGCACCGTGGCCCTCTTTCTGCCGGGAGGAGACTTCACCTGCAACCTGGCGATTCGCACGGTAGCTCACGAGCAGGGGCGATGCTTGCTCGGAGTCGGCTCCGGCGTCGTGTGGAACTCCGACGCTCAGGAAGAATACGACGAAACCTTGACGAAGGCGGCCTTCGTCTTCCGTGATGACTTCTCTACAAGCACCGGACGAGCCGGCCTCGGACCCGTCACCGGGATCTTCGAGACCATGCTGCTGACCGCAGTCGACGTCGATGCGCCTGCGACCCCTCTGGCTCGTTACCCCTTGGCCGAGGAGCATCTCGAGCGCATGACTTGCTCTGCGGTCGCGCTTGGTATCCCTTTCGCCCTTGAAACGGCCCGGGCCCAATTGGCTTCACTCGCGCTTGCCCACTCCGAGACCGCCGTGGTCCGTTTAGACCTGCAGACCTCCGGCCAGATGAGTCTGAAGACCAGGGCGCTTCCGGACCCACCCGCTGCGCCCGTCAGGGTGCTGCTCTCTCCCTTTCGCGTGGAATCAAAAGACGACCACCTCCAGCACAAGGCGGCCGATAGACCTCTCTACGATCGCGAGCACGCGCGCGCGGCGAAACTGGGATTCTTCGACGCCGTCTTTCTCAACGGACGCGACCACGTGACCGAGGGGGCGATCACCAACCTGTTCGCACGCTTCGGTACGACCTGGGTCACCCCCCCGGTGTCCGATGGTCTTCTTCCTGGTATATGGAGGGCCCGCTTCATGCGGGAGACTCGGGCGGTGGAGCGCTCCCTTACCCTCGACGACCTCGTTGCGGCCGATGAAGTCGTCCTCGGGAACTCTGTCCGCGGAAGAATCCCGGTCGACGAGATCGTGGAGCAGCCCTGGTAGGGTCAGGCGATTCCCGCCGTCCGCAACCCGGCGATGATGAGCGCCAGCACCAGCACGCCAAACGCGAAGCGGTACCAGACGAACGGCCGCAAGGAATGGCTGCGCACATAGCGCAGAAGGAACCAAGCAGCCACAAACCCGCTGATGGCTGCCGTGATGGTCCCCAGCAGGAAGGGCATCCCCGTCCCCGCCGGAAGTCCCCCGTTCGACGCCACTTTGAGACCTTTGTACACGGCGCTCCCGCCGATGATGGGAACGGTGAGCAGGAAGGAGTATCGCACGGCCTCTTCGCGGCTTATCTTCAGACCCCTGAGGGCACTGAGGGTGACTCCGGAGCGCGACACGCCTGGGGCCAGGGCAAGAGCCTGCGCGACCCCGATGAAGAGGGCATGATACCAATGCAGAGAGCCCAGATCCTTCTTGCGGGCAGCGAGCGAGTCCACGGCCCACAGGACGAAACCGAAGGCGATGATGAGAATCCCGATGAGCCAAGGCTGCCCCAACTTGTCCTCGATGAAGCTCTCGAAAGCCACGCCGACGAGCCCAGCCGGGATGGTGCTGATTAGAAGGAGCCAGGCCAGCTTCTCCTCGGCGCTCTCAATCTTGCGCCGCCAAATGCTGCCGAAGAATGCCTTCAGGACCTTCCAGATGTCCCGTCGCATGAGCACCACGATGGAGATGAACGTCCCCAGGTGCAAGGCCACGTCGAAAGTCTTCTCGAGGTCGATGGACATGGTGAGGTGCCATCCGAAAAGCCACGGCACGATGAGGAGGTGTGCGGAGCTCGAAACGGGCAGAAACTCGGTGAGCCCTTGGACGAGTCCGAGAATGGTGGCCTGAATGAGTGTCATTTGCTAACCAGTCTCCTGTATTTCTTCCAGCCCGGGTCCGGCTCCTCGAACCAGGGAGGCTGCCGTCTCATCTTGAATTTTCCGTAGAAGACTTTGTCGGCGAGACTCATCCACCAACCGGCCTTGCGTTTCCTCGAAGCAACCTCCACCATCAGGCGGTGAAAGCGCGTACGCGGGTTGGTCCAGGGACAGCTTGCGACGCAAACTCCGCAATCCGTGCCGGTGTCGTTCCACACCGAGAAACAGGCTTCCGGGTTGATAGACCAGCGCTGGACCCCCCGTAGTTCCTTGGGAGCTCCCTGACTGATAGCACCGCTGGGACAAGTCTCCGCACAGATCTTGCAGTCCTTGCAGAACTCCTCCACACCGATGTCCCGGGGCGAGTCATAGGCGAGGGGTAGATCCGTGGTAATGGTGGCCAACTTGAGGGCGCTTCCCAACTCCTTGGTGATCATGATCCCGTGTCGCCCCAGTTCCCCCATGCCAGCATCGATAGCGATAGGTATAGCCAGTACTTCGTAGTTCGGCATGACGTTCGCCCGGGCGGGATAGCCAAGCGCGCGGATGTACCCCGCGAGTTGCACGGCGATGCTCGCCAACTTGACGTATACGCGCATGATCTCGACTACTTCCGGAAGGATGGGTCCCGTCTCGATCATCCGGGGATTGATGCCCACCGCCACACTGACGGCACTCTTGTGCACACACTCAATGGGTTGACCGAAGGAACGCGCCGAATCGTGCCAGGTCTTACCGATATTCGTGTAGACATAGAGAGGGTTGAGTGGCCCGATCCGGACGAGATCCGCGCCGAGATGCTTGGCGAAGCCCTTGACCTTCTCGGCCGCCCGCTCCGGAGAGATCTCTTGTTTCACCGGCGCGACCGGACCGTCGACCCGGTCGGACATGCCGAGGCTGGCCAGAAACTCGTACTGCACGCCGAGGAACGGAAGATCCAAGGGGCTCCCCACATGACCCATGCCTGGAAGCGCTCGGATGGCGTCGTCCTTCTCCTTCCATTCGGGGTGAAGGGCGTAGAAGCCCTCGTACTCCGGGCTGTCCGGCTCCAACGTGTTACGGGACTGCACGTTGTCCCGTTCGTCAAAGCGCCGTCGTTCGCCCACGACCCGATATCGTGGTTTGGAGATATCCAATTCGGCCTCCCTAAGGGCTAGATTTGACAGGCGAGGTGGTCCAGTTGCAGACGGAGGACGCGGGGTAACACACCGCCATGTTGGTAGTACTCGACATCGGTGGTGGAGTCGAGGCGAGCCCGGCAGGACAGGGAGAGATGCTCCCCAGTCGCCCGGCGGATCGTCACCGCGACCTCGGCCCCAGCATGCACGTCGGTCGCAATGCCCGTGATGTCGACAGTCTCCGAACCGTCCAGACACAGACTCTCGATAGTCACGTCCAGAGCCAGTTCCAAGGGCAGGACGCCCATCCCCACCAGGTTGCTTCGGTGAATGCGCTCGAAGCTCTCCGCGATCACCGCGCGGATGCCCAGCAAGGCCGTACCCTTGGCCGCCCAGTCTCGCGAACTGCCCGTGCCGTATTCCCGCCCCGCGAAGACAACCAGCGGTACCTTCTCCGCCGCGTAACGCGTGGCGGCGTCATAGATGGGCAGGATCTCACCCGACGGATGGTGCTTTGTCCAGCCGCCCTCCCGACCCTCTGCCATCAGGTTTCGCAACCGAACGTTGGCGAAGGTGCCCCGTAGCAGCACTTCGTGGTTGCCGCGCCGGGCCCCGTAGGTGTTGAATTCGGCCCGCTTCACCCCGTGCTCCTTTAGAAAGCGACCGGCGGGGGAATCCAGGGCGATCGCACCCGCTGGAGAGATATGGTCTGTCGTCACGGAATCGCCGAGGATGGCCAATATTCGCGCCCCCCGAACATCACCAGGGGCCCCGGGGGCGGCGGTGAAGGCGGTGAGGAAAGGCGGCTCCTTCACGTAAGTCGATTCAGCGTCCCATTGGTACAGCGCACCCTCCGGCACGGTCATCTTCTGCCAAGCCTTGGTGCCCCTGAGGGCCTCGGCGTACTCCATCAAGAACAGTCCCGGACTCAGCGCCTCAGGCACGAGTTGGGCCAGTTCCTCCGGCGCGGGCCAGACATCCTTAAGGTACACGGGCCTGCCGTCCGCACGCGTCCCCAGGGGCTCGCACGTGAGGTCGATGTTCACAGTCCCGGCCAGGGCGTAGGCAACGACAAGTGCCGGCGAAGCGAGGTAGTTTGCCCTCACCGATGGGTGGATGCGCGCCTCGAAGTTGCGGTTGCCGCTGAGCACGGCTGCAACGACCAGACCCTCTTCCTTTATGGCCTCGACGAGATTTTCGGGTAGCGGTCCGCTATTGCCGATGCAGGTAGCGCAGCCATATCCGACGAGCGAGAATCCTAGCGCTTCCAGAGGTTCCAGCAGTCCGGCCGCAGCCAGATAGCCGGTCACGGCCCGTGATCCCGGCGCCAGACTGGTCTTGACCCAACTCGGGGGCATGAGCCCCAACCTGAGAGCGTTGCGCGCTACAAGACCGGCAGCCAACATCAAGGCAGGATTCGAGGTGTTCGTACAACTCGTGATGGCGGCGATGACGACGTCGCCGTCGTGGATCAATTCGCGCTTGCTATCAAGCTCTACCTTAGCCTTATGTATGCTCCGCCTGCCGTTCGCCAACCCGGGTAGATGACGACGGAAGTTCTCAGGAAGCTTCTCGAGGCGAGTCCTCTCCTGGGGACGGCGGGGACCGGCGAGACTCGGCTTCACGTCCGCCAGATCGAGTTCGATCACCCACGAGTATTCCGGGGCGGCCGCGCCCGAATCCCAAAGTAGACGCTGAGCACGGCAGTAGGCGTCGACACGAGAGCACAGTTCCTGAGGACGCCCGGTAGCTGCCAGATATGCCACAGTCTGCTCGTCCACTGGGAAGTAGCCACAGGTGGCCCCGTACTCCGGCGCCATGTTGGCCACCGTAGCCCGATCGGCAGGCGTGAGACCCCGGGCGCCCGGGCCGAAGTATTCCACGAAGCGCCCCACAACACCCAGGCCCCGCAGCAACTCGGTCAAAGTGAGAACGAGATCGGTGGCGCCTGCTTGTCCCGTGAGGGCCCCTACAAGACGGACCCCAACCACCTGGGGGATCAGCATGAAGTAGGGCTGCCCCAACATGACCGCCTCGGCCTCGATGCCCCCCACACCCCATCCGAGCACTCCCAAGCCGTTGATCATGGTGGTGTGCGAGTCCGTACCAATGACCGTGTCGGGGTAGGCCCACTGCTCTTCCGGAGCGCATGGCTCGGCGCCGGCGGCCGGGCCCCGGCGCACCACTTCGGCCAGGTACTCCAGATTGACCTGGTGACAGATGCCGGTGCCGGGCGGTAACACACGCAGATTGTCGAACTCGCCCTGCGCCCAGCGAAGTAACGAGTAGCGCTCGGTGTTACGCTTCATCTCCCGGGCCATATTTCGCGCGCATGCGTCCGGCGTGCCGGCGTAGTCCACCTGGACGGAATGATCGATAACCAGATCCACAGGGACGCGAGGATTGATGACCGTGGGATCGCCGCCGGTCCGAGCCACCGCCGCGCGGAGAGCGGCAAGGTCCACCACGCAGGGCACTCCGGTGAAATCTTGGAGTAATACCCGCGAGGGCATGAAGGCCAGTTCAGGACGTCCCACTGCCGTGGCGTCCCAGTCGAGTAGGGCCAGGACATCACGCTCTTCAACAACGCCGCGCCCGCATTGGCGGAGGGCGTTCTCTAAGAGCACCCGGATAGAGTACGGGAGCCGCCCGAGCTCGCGGCCGGTGTTTTTGGTCAAGGCCTGCAACCCGGCGATCCAGCAGGGTCCGCCGGAAAGGTCGATAGTGGTCCAAGCGTCGAAGGGGCCGCTGCCGAATGTCTTCACCATCGGGATCGCACCTTTCCTCGTCTTCTGTCCCGCGCAGCCGTGACGGCCGGCCGAACTACAAGTAGACCCGGTTCGTGCGGGCGCCCCCCGCTTCCCGCTTCATTGCAACGTTGTTCATTGCCCGTACATAAGCTTTGGCCGACGCTTCCAGGACGTCTATCGCCACCGCTCGACCGGCGTAGCGCTTGCCATCCACCTCAACCACAACCCTCACCTCGCCCAAAGAGTCCTTGCCCGAGGTTATGGAACGGACCTGATAGTCCATGAGCTTCCCGTTCACGCCCACCGCATCGTCGATGGCCATAAAGATCGATTCCACAGAGCCGCCCGAAAAGGCTTTTCCAGTCTCGGGCTCGCCCTTCTGACGCACTCCTACCTGCGTAGAGGAGATGATATCGGTGCCGGCAGAAACGTAGAAACGTTCCAGCGAGTAGACGTCCTCGCGCTCCCGAATCTCCTCCCCCGCGAGAGCCTCCAGATCGGCGGTGGTAACTTCTTTCTTCCTGTCGGCGATCAGTTTGAAGCGCCGGAAGGCCTCGTCCAAATCGGCCTCGTCCATGTGGATGCCCAGCTCGGCCAGATGCGAGCGCAACGCATGTCGGCCGGAATGTTTGCCGAGCACGATGTCCGAATCGATGAGCCCGATGTCCTTCGCATGCATGATCTCGTAGGTGGAAGGCTCCTTCAGGACCCCATCCTGATGGATCCCGGATTCATGTGCGAAGGCATTCTTGCCAACCACGGCCTTGTTGGCTTGGACCATGTGTCCGGTAAAGCTCGAGACCATGCGGCTGGCTCGGGAGATCTCGGTGGTGACGATGTTGCACGGCCTGTTGAGGATGTCCTGCCGCGTCACCAGGGCCATTGCAATCTCCTCGAGAGCGGCGTTGCCGGCTCTTTCGCCAAGGCCGTTGATGGCCACCTCCACTTGAGTGGCGCCGCGCTCCACCGCGGCAAGCGAGTTGGCCGTGGCTACGCCCAGGTCGTTGTGGCAGTGCACACTCAGGGTGACTTTACCCAGACTGGGCGTCTTTTCGTAGAGGCGATCCATGAGCGCGGCGTACTCCGTAGGAAGCGTGTAGCCAACGGTGTCGGGCACGTTGACCGTCGTGGCTCCAGCCTGGATGGCCGTCTCCAGAACAGCCGCCAGAAAGTCTACGTCCGACCGAGTGGCGTCCATGGCGGAAAACTCCACATCTCCGGGGCAGAGGGACACGCAAAGCTCGACCATATCCTTCGTTAGTTTCAATACGTCCGCGCGGCTGGCGTGCATCTGGTGCTCCAGGTGGATGTCGGACGTGGAGACGAACGTATGGATGCGCGGACGTTCAGCGTCCTTGATGGCATCCCAGCAGCTGCGAATGTCGCCGTCGGTGCAGCGCGCCAGCCCGCAGATGACTGGACCTTTGACCTCGCGAGCGATGGCGCGGACGGCCTCGAAGTCGCCCGGGCTGCTGGCCGGAAAACCGGCCTCGATCACATCGACGTGTAGGCGTGCGAGTTGCTGCGCGATCTCCAGCTTCTCAGAGGCGTTCAAGCTGCTTCCGGGCGACTGTTCCCCGTCGCGGAGCGTAGTATCAAAAAAGACGACCGGCTTACCGATATTTCGACGACCCTCGGTCGAAGACATGACTCAATTACCTCCTACTGTTCAACCAATGATAGCTGCTGACTCGCCGGATAGCGCCGGCCACGCGAATATCTCCCCCTAGCGGGGGAGCAGCAGGAGGAGGTCGAGAACGAGAGCAAGGCGTGAGCCATCATCCCACGAGATGGGCCGACCGCCGACGAACGCCTCAAAGCCTGTTCTGCTCTCCATGGTGCAACAGTTTAGTTGAGGCTCTTGAGCGGTGCAAGTTCGGGCGACCGAGCCGCCCCGAGAATCGCTAAACTGCGACCAAGGACGTATTGGAAGACCGTTCCATACGGAGACTTGATGTGCTAGTACTTACAATGTTAGGTGAACGTTCGCCTGCAACCGGCCCCAGGAGGCAACCGTGCCCAAAGAGTTTTCCAAGTTTATCGCCGCGGCTGTCCAGGCCGCTCCCGAATACCGCGACAAACCCGTCTACTTCGACTCAGCTGCAACGCTGGACAACTGCGTGAAGAGGATCAAGGAAGCCGCGGGTAACGGAGCCACGCTCATCGTCTTTCCCGAGCTGCACATTCCCGGTTACTGCCACTTCGCCATCGATTTGACCAAGGGACCCGAGTACACGAACATCTGGGCGGAGTATTTACGACACGGCGTTGAGGTACCAAGCGAGGAGACCGAGATCCTCTGCCGTGCAGCGCGCCGGTACAACGTCAACGTGGTGATGGGTATCAACGAGCGTGATAAGTACTACGGCGGACGCCAGTACAACTCCTCGCTGTTCATCAACAACCGCGGAGAGATCCTTGGGACCCATCGGAAGATCAACATCACGGTGCAGGAACTCATGATCCATACCCGGGGCGATGGCGGGGACAACCTAAGAGTCCGGCAAATGGACTTCGGAGGCATAAGCAGCCTCATCTGCGGCGAGCACGATCAACCGCTCCTCAAACAGAACTACATCGTCCAGGGCACCAAGGTGAACTGCTCGATGTGGCCCGGATACTTGGGCGGGGCGGAGGAACTGCCGTGGGTGACTCCGGCCATGACCACCGCGATGGCGGTATCCGGCGCATGCTGGTGCGTCTTGGCCGCAAACTACCTCCCGCCGGAGAAGCGGCCTAAGGACTTCTATACGAACACCGACTTCTGGCAGACCTTTGGAGGAAGCGCCATCATCAACCCGTTCGGCGAAGTGGTGGCCGGGCCCGTAAGGGACGAAGAGACCATCGTGTATGGAGAGATCGACCTCAAAGTCAACGAGATGGCCCGCGGGATCATCAACGTCACCGGACTCTACAGTCGCTGGGATATTCTGAGCCTTCTCGTCCGTCAGAACAGCTACGAGCCAATGGTCCCCATGGAGTGCCTGGAAACCGCGACCGTGGCAGGCAGCCAGGACGCGTTTCCCGCCAGGCGCGCCGCCGAAGCAAGCGGAACGGAGATCGCAGAACTAAGACAGAAGATAGCTGAGTTGGAACGAAGACTGGCCGAGGCAGGGGAAAGGACTGCCACGTAGAAAGGCTTTTACGGAGACGAGACCCGAAACTGGTGGAGTACCATGGTAAACGTGGTCATTTTAGGTTTCCTCGCCATCTTGGCGATTGCGTCCGAGTGGTGGCTGCAGCGTCGCAAGAGCAGCAAGACCGCGCGATAAGTACAGTCCAGCCGCGTGATCGGCCCTGATTCTCGACCTCCCTTCAAGACGAGGGGCGCGCTCTAGAGCGCGCCCCTCGCTTCAAGACCATCCACTTACCTTCGTCGCCACTGCAACGATTTCTACCTCATCTCGGAGCCCGCGGCCCGAACGCGTCGATCTTGACGGTTTGTGAGACCGTGTAGTCCATCTCAGTGCAGGCGGCGATATCCTCGAGAGTGAAGCCGCGCGCGATTTCCTCGAGCACAAAGCCTTTGTGATGGGGGAAGCGACGGAACACGGCGCGCTCGGTGATGATGACATCTGCCTCCGCGGCACCCGTCAATGGGAACGTGCAGAGTTTCACCAGTTTGGTCTTGCCATCTTTCGAGCAATGCTCGGTGACCACATTCACGATCTTCGCGCCCGCCAGAAGATCCATGGCCCCACCCATGCCGGCCACCAACTTGCCGGGGATTTCGTAGCTGGCAATATTGCCTTCGCCATCCACCTGCAACGTTCCGAGAAAGGTCATGTCCACGTGGCCACCCCGGATCATGGAGAACGATGTGGCCGAATCGAAGTAGCTGCCACCCGCGCCCAGCGTAATCGGGGCGCCTCCGGCGTTGGCACGATCCGGGTCGTCACAATACTTCTCCGGCGCCGGTCCAACCCCCACTGCTCCGTTCTCGGAGTGGATCACCACGTCGACCCCATCAGGTATGTAGTTGGCGACGAACGTGGGAACTCCGATACCTAGGTTGATGACAAGGCCGTCCTTCAACTCCAACGCGGCCCGCTGCGCAATGATTTGTTTAATATCTGTCACCTTAACGCCCCTTGTCACAATGAACACTGGCCGACGAATACCGAAGAACCGCGGTAGGTGAGATCCGCCCGGACCACCGCGTCGACGTACAGACCGGGGGTGTGCACACTCTCAGGCGCGACTTCGCCCGGGTCGTACAGATACTCGACTTCCGCGATCACGTAATCGGCACAGGTGGCACACTCGGGGTTGTAGTTACGCGCCGTGCCCCGATACCTAAGATTGCCCCAAGTGTCGCCGTCGTGAGCCCGGACAAAGGCCACATCGGTGCGGATGGCCTGTTCCAGCAGATAAACCATGCCGTTAAGCTCGATCTTCTGCTTCCCCTCCTCGACAATCGTTCCCACCCCGGTATGAGTGAGAAAACCGCCGAGGCCAGCGCCGCCTGCGCGCAACTGCTCGGCTAGCGTCCCCTGGGGAATGAGTTCCACCTCAATCTCACCCGCATGGTAAGCCTTTACCACATCGGGCGTGGTGCCGATGTGGCTGGTCACGACCTTGCGCACCTTGCCGGCCTTGACCAGTTCCACGATGCCCCGGTCGCGAAAGCCGGCCGTACACGAGTAAATGACCAAGTCCTTGACGTCCGAATCCTTCAGACCGTGCATCAAGGTCAGCGGGTCGCCCTGGCTGAGGAACCCCCCAATGGCGATGCTCATCCCGGACTCAATATGGGATATAGCCTCCTGGAGTCCTACAACCTTGTTTTTCGGCATCTTCCTCTCCTATACACCGGACCCCGGGAGGGGCCCAATTGATGACAGTAGACAACATCATACCGCTTCCGACCCGCCCAAGTGCGGGTATTTGGTATGAGGTGACGCCGCGCCGATGGGGGTTGATAGCCGCTGGTCAGGCTGTGGCGGCCGCCAAACGGGCGGCCGCCACAGCGCACGTTCTAGACCTCAATCGGCTTGAACTTCCGGGCAACCACCAGGCTGGGCTCGGTCACATCCTGGACGTCCTGAGCGCTCAGTCCGGGGGCGGCTTCGAGCAGCACCATCCCCGCGGGGCGGATCTCTATGACGGCGAGGTCGGTCACTATGAGATCGACCACTTTCTTGCCGGTGAGAGGCAGGGAGCACTGGTTCAGTATTTTCGGCTTTCCCTCTTTGGTGCAGTGATCCATCATGATTATTACCCGCTTGGCGCCAACGACCATGTCGCCGGCCCCGCCCATGCCCTTCACCATCTTCCCCGGCACCATCCAGTTAGCGAGATCTCCGGCCGCCGAGACTTCCAGCGCGCCGAGCACGGTGGCATCCACATGGCCCCCACGGACCATGGCGAACGAGTCGGCGTTTGAAAAATAGCTCGCGCCCGGCAGGGCGGTCACCGTTTCTTTGCCGGCGTTGATGAGATCCGGGTCCTCGTCACCCTCGAACGGATACGGCCCGCACCCCAGGATGCCGTTCTCGGAGTGGATGAAGACCATGATGTCTTCGGGGATGTAGTTGCTGACGATAGTGGGCATGCCTATGCCCAGGTTGATGTAATAGCCGTCTTTGAATTCGGCCGCGATCCGCCTTGCCTGCTGCTCCCTGGTAATCCCCATTGTCGCCTCCCGACAAGTACCATTCGGCTGTTTCGACGACGTCTACGGACGCGGCCTGACAGTGTGTTTCTCGATCCACTTCTCGTAGTGCTCACCCTGAACCACGCGGTTGACGTAGATGGCGGGAGTGTGGACCTGGTCGGGTTCGATCTCCCCCGGTTCCACCAGATGCTCTACCTCTGCGATGGTGATCGTGGCCGCGGTCGCCATGACCGGATTGAAGTTGCGCGCGGTCTTTCGATAGACCAGATTGCCGTACTTGTCGCCCTTCCATGCATTGATGATCGCGAAGTCCGCGTGCAGGCCGGTCTCCATAAGATATTCCTTGCTGTCAAAGACACGGACTTCCTTGCCCTCTGCCAATGGGGTCCCGACCGCGGCCCGGACGTAGAAGGCCGGAATGCCCGCGCCCCCTGCCCGTATTCTCTCTGCAAACGTGCCCTGCGGGACCAACTCCACCTCGAGTAAGCCGCTTAGGAACAGGTGCTCGAAAGTCTTGTTCTCGCCCACGTAGGTGGAGACCATCTTGCGGACCTGTCCATTGTTGAGCAGTATTCCCAGCCCGAACTTGTCGGTACCGCAGTTGTTGCTCATGATGGTGAGGTCCTTGACCCCCTTGTCGTGGACCGCCCGAATGAGATTCTCGGGGTTTCCGCACAAGCCGAACCCCCCGCTCATGATCGATGCCCCGTCTTCGATATCGAAGATCGCGGCTTCGGCACTCGGGAAAACCTTGTTCATATCCCCCCGCCTTCAGAGAACGTTGGCATCTCCGTCGACAATTCTGCCCCTTTATAGCATGACTGCAAACGCCAAGCGAACGCTGCCACAACCCCAGCGGCCCTTGCCTTCTCGCTCCAAGGGCCCTAATCTCCCTTTCGATGCCGAGCGTTTATTACACCTGCAATCTCTTCCCCGTCGGGCTCGCAGTCGAGTCCGGCTACTCCCCACGATGGCTGGGTAACCATCTCGAGGACGTCGCCGCACCCGCCCGACGTGAGGCTCTCAGCATCCACCCCATGACCTGCCCCTACGTGACCCAACTGGTTTTGGCCGCGGACGTCCTGCTCTCGGATGCTGCGGAGGAGGACTGCCTGATAGTTCCCGGGGGCTGCGATGCCATGCGCCGAATGGGCGACCTCATGGCTGCCACCTATCCGGGAAAGGTATTCGTGCTGGCCATGCCCCGATCTTCGGTGCCGGGGGCAGTCAGCACGCTTGCCGCTGATCTTCGCTCTTTGGCCACCTGGCTGAAGGGCCGCCTGCCGGACGGCGCGGAGGACCTTTGCGCAGCCGGAGAGCCTCCCACGGTGGATTACCCTTCTTCCCCTCGACCGGATGGCACCTTCATTGTGGCCGGTCCCCTCAGTGACGCCTCACTTCTACGCATGGTCAAGGACCTCGGCGTGCACATCGCCGCATTGGAATCCTGCACCTCACCGGACCGCTGGAAACGTTTGGCCGACGAGACCGCGATTCAGCTTGCCCTGAGCGACCAAGACCCCACTACATTTGAAACGCTTGCCGTTCGACTGCTCGACATCGGGATGTGCCCGCGCCGATCCACGAGTGAACGGCGAGAGTATCTCGCCGGCCGCCTGGACGAAGCCCACCCGACGTCGGTTATCTACGCCAGGCAGAGCTTCTGCGACCCGGGAGCATACGACGCCCTTCTGGTCGCCCAGTTGGCCGAGGAGCGTGGGCTTCCATTTTTGGAAATCGAGGTCGGCTTCCCGTTTGAAGTCGGTGGGCCGCTCCGTACCAGGGTGGAAGCGTTCCTCGAGGCCCAACTGCTCGATGACGACTTGCTTGGCAACGATCTCGACGATCCCAACGTCGACGACCTGCTTTTCGAGGAGGACTAGCCCACATGCCCGGAATGGCGGACGTAACCGGTGACTCGTTCAGTGCTTCGCTCATTCGCGCCGCGTTTCTTGCCCAAACCCGGTGGAAGGCGATACAGTCCCGCTCCGCCCGAGGCTATCTCGAGCTGCATGCCCTGGGGGCGTCGCTGGAGCTGTTTAAGACTGGGGCCATCGTGCCGTGGGTGTCGTACCTCTTCCCCACCGAGATCCTGACCTCGTACGGCATCACTCCGATGATCCCGGAAATCGGCTCGGCCACGCTGACGGGAAGTGACCTGCGCGAGGCGGTGGAGTCGGCCGCCGCACGGATGCCACTCGCCCGCGATGTCTGCAGCTACCACCGCATCGCGCTGGCGGCGGTCGAGAACGACATGCTGCCCCGTCCGACCATGTGCCTGGGCACGACTCCCCTCTGTTTGGGGAAAGAGTGTCTCCTTGAGATGCTCGCCGTGCGCTACGAGGTGCCGTTCCGTGAGATTCGGGTTCCCCTCCCTCCCGACGAGGGCGAGGCCGCTCCGGACGTAGTGGCGGATGTGGCCGATCAGATACAACTGCTTCACGAGGATATCGGTCGCTGGACCGGCCGCAGGCCAAACCTCAAAAAGACCGTGCAGCTCTCAAACCGGGCTTCCGCCGCGTGGGGACAGATCATGACCAAGCGTCTGGACTGCCGTCTGGAAATGAACGGGCGCCGCACGTTCGCGACGGTGTTCCTGGGGCAACTCCTGTGGGGCACGGAGGCCGGGGCGAAGGACTTCGAGCGGCTTCTGACCGAACGGGGGCGCAAGGACTTGATGGCCCCAGTTCTCGATCAAGGCCGCAAGCTCAAACGCCTGCTCTGGCTGCACACTGTTCCCCATCACGACACCGAACTCTTCGCGATGCTGGAGAAACAGGATGCGGTGGTCATTTTCGAGGAGATGGGTCAGATGCACATGGAGACGGTCGATCCCGATGATCCCTTCCCTGGACTGGCAAAGCGCCTCACAGACCACGCCCTGTGGGGCAGCTCTGCCCGCCGCGCGCGCCTCAACGTCGCGCTGGCCAAGCAACTAGGAGTCGACGGGGCCGTGCACTTCAATCATTGGGGTTGCCGCCACGGCCTGGGCTCGGTGCCCGTCATTAGAAATGCGTTCATGGAAGCCGGCATTCCCTTCCTAGCCATCGACGGAGATGCGCTGGGACGCGGCGGGCCTCAGCAGGAGAAATCCGTGCAGGCGATGGAGAGCTTCTTGGAATTGCTTTAGGAGGGGAACAGACCTCTTCGACGTCGAGTCCGCAAGCAGACGCTTAGGGGACTCGAAAGTAGAAGTAGTCCGTTCCTCCATCCGCCCCGTCCCTGGAGGCCGTGACCACGTATTGCCCGGTCGCGAGTGCAGTCGTGGGCTTGAGATAGAGTGCCTTCTCCGTCTGATCGACTTGCTTCTGTACCGGAACTTCCTGTGAATCACCGTAGGCAATGATGCCGTAGGCATCCAAGATGTCGAGCTGCCGGTACTTGACTATCACCTGGGGCGCATCGCCGTCCACCACCAGCGCATCGGAAGGAAACGACATGAGAGGAGCGGTATACGGGAAGAGCTTGTACAGACCGTCCTGCCGATTGATGTACGTTCCGGCGATCTCACCGGCGAGGCCCGACACCTTCACAGGGTGCGGGTCGGGAATCGCAAGGAGGATAAGTGGCAACACGGCGACGGCCACCACGACCGGCACCAGAGCCGCAAGGATAACTATCTTCGCCCTGCGAGTGAGTCGAACCGTCTCCCTGGGATTGCGAAGTTGCTCGCCGGTCGTCACAGAACGCACCCAAACTCACTCATCGCCGGAGGCAGTCTGGGCCACACGCTTCCTTCTTCGACGGAGCTGCATCTCCCTATAGGCGAGCAACGATGAGGAGCCGATCGCGAGCCCGGGCAGGTACTGGACGGCCACGAAAGGTCCGCTCGCCATCTTGCCGGAAAGCAGGAGAAGAAGCGGGTAGATCCCCCAAACGAAGGCCGGGCCCAAGCAGAGCAACACAATCCCGGTGAAGACGCTCCCGGACAGCAGCCACCCCATGCCGGGAAAGCCGCAAAGCGATGTGAAAAACTCGGTCGCCACTCGTCCCGGAGGATTGAACAAGGCCAAGTTTGGATCGATCGGACCTACATAGCGCCCGATCTTCGCGCGAAGGGAGTAGTCATCCTTAGGATCCGGGCTTCGCCGCTCGGCCTTCGCGGACCTGAGCGCACTTACCGTGACCAGCAAGCCCACCAGCGCGAAGACCACCACGAGACCTGCGAGTGTTCCGAGGACAAAGCTCATCTGCGACCCCTCAACGGATTCCCGGCTCCAGAAGGAACACCACTAGCATCCAGGCAAAGTGGAAGGCCCCGATAGCCACGAGGATTAGCCAGTCCCGGGCCTGGCTAGCGGCACTATACCGCTCGTCCTCTCGCTCGTAGCTCTGTCTCAGAGTCGCGTCGAACGCGATCTCGTCCATACGGTTGCGCGCTCGCAGTTCTTCATACTCCGTCATCTCAGTAGCTCCTCTCAACCCACCGCACGACGGCGGATACTTAGGAGTAGTCCCTTACCAGTTCCGACTCGATCACATCTTCTGGGACTCCCATCGCCTCCAACATGTCCGGGACTGGATAGCCCCCCTGCAACCATTGATACATCGTCTCGGCCCTATCCCAAACCGTGACAAACGTGGCGGTGACGGTATCGTCCTCTCGGGCCGCGAACATTTGCGTCCGGTCGAAGCCGTGCATTCCCTGAAGGTGCCCCTTCATCGAAAGCCAGGAATAAAACACCCCGCTCCACACCTCGGCTGGCATCCGGGCACGGACGATCAGAGCGTAGGGAGCGATCTCGTGCTCCTTGTACCGTGTCCCGCCCAAGCCCTCCTCTATAAGCCTTTGCAGGTGCTCTTTCATACGGTGATCTCGGACTTCTTCCATCTCCCGCTCTTCCTTTGTCCTTCGATTCGGCAGTGGCAGTTAGTAGATCTGTCCGTAGATGATCTGGATCACGGTGTAATAGACCATGTAGATGCCGAGGATTGTCCAAACGGCATAATTGAACGCATCGATGGGGCCGCCCCGCTCGGTGATGATTCCGTTGAAAACTTCCACCGGATACAGGTCAGCGACACGTCTGCGCGCATACCAAGCGAAGGCGAAAAAGTAGAGGGAGATGAGGGCCGCCGCGATAACAGCGTAGGTCATAAGGAAGTTCTGCCAGTTGTAATTGTAGGTTTCCTTCAGCGAATTGGAGTGTTGAAGGCTGAGATAGTCGTAGTAGGCAAGCACCGACGCGTCATCTGAACCAGACGGGACGCTCAAAGAGGAGGAGGGCCCCGGCACGAAGGGGTTCAGGGTGTTCTCCGTTGCCTGTGCCGGGACGGCCAGTATGGCTCCCAAAATCAGGTACAGCAGAACGCCGCCAATGTAGATGCGGTACGCACCATGTTTGCCGCGCATCCTCTTCATGTCAATCGCCCCCTTTCATTGGCTTGGGCCGGCCTTTGGGGGGAGCGAGTTCGCGCCCGTGGCGCTGATCCCAGTCGTCGTCCCAGAAATCCTCCTGCTCGTCCCTCGCGGTGAAGACCGCGTATTTAGCCGCCTCCTGATGCCGGAGGTGACCGCGAAGTACCGCGAAAAGCAGTATTGCTATGGCCGGAACGGCGAGAACCGACGACGCTAGGAGTTGCGCTTCAAGTGGACCGATGGTCATGTCCCCTATCTCCTTTCTAGCGTAGCTCGGCATCCAGAGTGGGCGCGATGTCCTTCTGAGTCGCGGGAACGCTGGGCGATCCGCCGCGAGCGAAGTAGTCGTTCCAACCCTGATCGAGTAACTGGTCGTAGATGGACTTGATTCCGTCTCGAGCTGTGGCGAGTGACACGGTACCGAACCCCGGGAGGTCCATGGTGTCGGAATCATTGAGACCGGCCAAGAACCTCTGGGCTTCCAGCATCCATGGATCGGTGGTCGAGGCCGTTTCGACATACCTCTTATTCTGATCTATCGGATGCGCCGCTACGTACTGCAAAAGGGCATCCGGCGGTTTCCACTGGATATACATGTCTGTCGTCGGCACCTTGGAGGGGTCGAGGCCGCCGCTGGGTATCGTCTTGAGGAACAGGACCACCCGCCATATGTCATCGACCCGCAACCGAGATCCGAAGTTCTCCATGGCGGTCCCCTCTATACCGCGAAGCACGCGGTAGTACAGGACTCCCGGCGCCGTATCGTTGCCTCCCGACGCGTCATCGGGTCCGGTGAAGTCGATGGGCATCGGTCGAAGATACTTGGCCGCCTCGCTGACGGCGTCACCTTTGTCCCCATGGCACCCTATGCAACGTTCCCTAAAGATGAGACGACCCCGAAGCAGGTTGTCTTTGGTCACAGGAAGCGGGTTGTCGGCCAGCCAGTACGACCGGTCCACGATATTGAGGTTGATGGGGTCGGGCCAATCCAGGCCATCCACCGTCCCCTGCGGTGGGTTCGAACCATTCGCGGCCAAGTTCATCACGTCGGTGAGCGTCAGCTTCGCGCCTTGGAACCCTGTGGGCGGATCCTCGATGCCCAATGCCACCTTCTGCATCTGCTTGGCATAGAGTTGTCCCGCATACCGCACCAGTCCGTCCTTGCCGGCCCGTAGCTGAAGATAGGTGGAGAGATCGTCCACCTGCTTGTCACTGAGGAAGATGAAACGGGGCATGATCGATAGGGGTTCGACGTACCGTGGATCGCTGAAGTGTGCTCTCTCCCAGTCGTCAGGATGGAACCCGCTTTCTTGGCTCAGGTCCGGGCCGATGCGCGCAGAACCGAACACATTTGGGCTGGAGTCGCTACTGACGAAGTCGCCGGGCAGCGAGATGCGTGGGTAAAGGTACATGAGGCCGGTGCGGACGTCCTGCGGCCTCGTGTACCCGCTGTGACAATAGATGCAACCGTTGGCGACAAACACCTTCCTGCCCTCGATCGCCGAGGCCGTAAGCGGAGACCAGTTGTTGGATACCGGCGCGTTGAAGAACATCAGCTGAAAAAATGCCGCGACCAGTGTGGGTATCGCGAAAGCGAAGATGCCTCCCAGGAAGACCAGGAGTGGTGTCATCAGCATTCGCTTCCGCGGATGGGGAGCCCAACCCTGTGGGAAGCTCTGATAGGTCGGCAGCCACTTGCCCATGTCGGCCATGTCTCACTCCCTCCTTCAGGCGACGATGTCGGGTTGGGTGTCCAGCAGAGAGGACTCGTTGTCCTCGACGGCGTGACGGCGGCGCTTGGCGCTGGTATCGCTCGCGTAGGTTCGGACAAGGTTGTAGATCTGAACCCAAGCTGAGAGGTAGATCATCCCTCCGGCGAGGGCCCGGACGATGTTCCACAACCTCAAGGCCGGCAGCACGTTGACCTCGGGCTCGCCCGCCAACCAACTCTGTCCCTGAATGAAACCGGCGATGGTGACGGCTGCGAAGAAGAGCAGAAAACCGAACGTCACCAGCCAGAACTGCCACTCCGCAAGCGCCGTGGAATAGACAGGCTTGTTGAATATATGTGGGATGACGTAGTAGAGGACCCCCATCCCCAGGATCGTGAACCCTCCAAGCAGAGCCAGATGGGAGTGTCCGATGATGAAATACGTGAAGTGTATGTAGATGTTGAAGGGTTGCACGGCCTGCAAAGACCCCTGTAGGTTGACCAAGATGTAGAAGATGAAGCCGGTCAACACGAATCTCAGGGGTAAGTTCGTAAAGAAGCGGTTCCACTGCCCTCGCATGGTGAGAAAGACGTTGGTGAAGAAGGCGAACACTGGGATGAGGATCGCCACACTGTTGACCGAAGAAATGGTCTTCAACCACCCCGGCGTGGGGCTCTGCAATATATGGTGGTCACCTACCGCGGCGTAGACGAAGATCAGCCCCCAGAACGAAACCAAGGACAGTGTATGGCTGTACAGGGGCGTGTTTGTGATCCGAGGAATGAAGTAATAGACAACCGCTACCAGCACAGGCGTGAGCCACAATCCGAACAGGTTGTGGTTGCCCCACCAGTTGATCATTGCGTCGTGGATTCCATTCTCAAGGGCGCCCGAGGGGTTGCTCCAAATTGCGCCCGGGCGCCACACGACATTCTCAATGAATATTGAAGCGGTGACCCAGATAGGGGCGGCTATCGCCCACCACATACTCACATAAAGCGGCCTCACTCGGCGGATGCTTACCGTCATGAGGGTGTTGAAAGTGAGGGCGATAAAGATACAGATGATGGCGACGTCGACAGGCCATGGAAATTCAGCCCACTCGCGGCCCTGCGAGGCTCCGGTGAGAATCCCGAAGAAACCGGCGGCGATGACGACATTATACAGGTACGCCAGATAGACGCCGAGCTTCTCGCTCCAGAGACTGCGCGTGCCCAAGAGCCGTGGGGTGAAGTACGTGATAGCTCCCCAATACATCATGGTGAGCCAGGCGTACACCACGCCTTCTACGTGGACTGGACGGGCGCGGCTGAATACCAACCAGGAGACCCCGGCGAACGTCTCAGGAAAGGCGAGCTCCATTGCGATGATGATGCCGAAAGTGGTGACCACAACGAACCAAAAGACGCTACTCGCCAGCCAGACTCTGGCAGCACGGTCATCGTGCTCGTACACGATCTCCCCGAAGCCGGTTACCCGCTCATACTCAGATCCGAAATGCCGCTGAAGGAACCCCCGTCGACCGCGTTCGTCCTGGAGGACACCACCAGCGGTCGGGTCTTTCTCAGACTGAGCCATGCGACCACCCCTTGTCCCATTGGCGACCAAGCACACCCCGACACGTTCGGGAGTGGCGACCTTTGATGGCCCCTCCCGATTTGCGAGTCCTACCCGGCTTTGGTTTGATAACCGTCACCGGGATCATCGCTCACGCAAAGCTCTGATGACCAGAACGCGACGGCCCCAGACGCGGCGTTCTGCCCCCTGTTACCCAGACGTCTGGAGGGGGTAAACATAGACTGTTCGAGATCGAGGGAACTGCGGGTCGACGCCCGCGGGTACCAGGAATACGGAAATCGTGCAAGAATTCATCCACAGAAGCGCACGTCCGCCGCATTGCTCGGGAAGGAGCATCAGAAACACATGGCCGAGACCGAACGCACCCTTGCAGTCTTCATCGACTTCGAAAACCTGGCTATCGGTTTCAAGCATCGCCGCGGCGAATTCGACATCCACAAGATCCTTGAACGCCTGGTAGAGAAGGGCAAGGTCATCGTCAAGAAGGCCTACGCCGATTGGGGGGAATACAAGCAGTACACCCGCCCCCTGCATGAGAATGCAATCGAACTTATAGAGATTCCGCGACGTTCCATGACAGGCAAGAACTCGGCCGACATACGCTTGGCGGTGGACGCAATGGACTTGGCCTGGTCTAAAGAGCACATCGATACGTTCGTGATCGTGTCCGGCGACTCGGACTTCTCTCCCCTGGTGTCCAAGCTCAAGGAAAACGGCAAGCACGTAATCGGGATCGGGATGAAGGAGTCCACCTCCGATCTGCTGGCCGGCAACTGCGACGAGTTCATCTTCTACGAGGACTTGGAGAAACAGCCCACACCGGCTCCCGCGGGTCCGGAAGCCACAGACATCCCGCCGGAAAAGAAGGAGATCTTCGATCTGCTATTGGAGTCCATCGCGGCCCTCATCCGGGAGAACAAGGACCCCATCTTCGCCTCCATGGTCAAGGACACGATGCAGCGGAAGAAGCCGTCGTTCAACGAGTCCGCTTACGGATACCGCAGCTTCAGCAACCTGCTGGTCGACGCCGAGAAGCAGGGTTACATCAAACTGCACCGGGACAAGAAGGCCGGCTGGACCTACGTCATTGAGGGGTTCGTCGAGTAGGGGCTTTTACAGTTCCCTACCCGGGCGTCTGGGCTCTGGAGCGCTCCAAGCCGTCGATCAATTTGAGCATCTCTGCCGTGGAAGGGATATCGGTCATATCGTGTCCGTAGTGGACGAATCGAGCGCGGCCCGCCTTGTCCACCAAGACCTGAGCGGGCATCCGCCCGAACTTGAACAGCTTTATCTCCTGCCCATACTGCTTGAGCACCGTGTGCTCGTGATCCGGCAACCCAACGAAAGGCAGCAGGTTTGCGCGCCAATACCTGGCGAACGCGGTTGCGTCCTCAGGCCCTACAACCACAACCGCGGTATCCCGCTTATCAAACTCCGGAAAGTCTTGGCGCAACTGCGCCATGTGCGCGCGGCAGTAGGGTCACGTGAACCCGCGGTTGAAGACCAAGAGTACGTTCCTGGTGCCGCGCAATTGGGAAAGACGGAAGACCTTCCCCTCGAAGTCGGGCAGTTCGAAATCGGGCGCGGGAGTGTTCAACTCCACGTGCGACAAGTGATCCTCCCAGTCAGTCACCCCTTCTCAGAGAGAATTCTATACGATCTTGCCATGACTCGACCCGGCTCATAAAATTTGCCAGCTTGATGTTTTGATCGTGTCCGAACGTGGAATTATTGCGGAAAGGTCAAAGGGGCGCTGGGCCGTGTCCGGTGCTTGTCTGTCGATCGCGCTCGTTATCCGTGGTTAGGAGGAATCAGAATGAAATACAGGTGCAGCGTGTGTGGTTACGTCTACGAAGGCGACGCTCCGCCGGACAGCTGCCCAGGGTGCAAGGCTCCCGGAGACAAATTCGTCGTCGGAGCTGAAGCCGAAATGACTTGGGCGGCCGAGCACGTCATCGGCATAGCAAAGGGTATAGATCCACGAGTCATCGAGGGTCTCGTCAACAATTTCAATGGAGAGTGCAGCGAAGTGGGCATGTATCTGGCTATGTCCAGGGCCGCCGACCGCGAGGGTTATCCTGAGGTTGCGGAAGCCTACAAGCGCATCGCCTACGAGGAAGCCGACCATGCTTCCCGCTTCTGCGAAATGCTGGGCGAGCTTGTTTCTCCCGAGAGCAAGGTCAACTTGCAGGCGCGGGTCGAGGCTGAATACGGCGCCACCGAGGGCAAGTTCGAACTGGCCAAGCTCGCAAAAGAACTCGGATATGACGCAATCCACGATGCCGTCCACGAGATGGCCCGCGATGAAGCGCGACACGGAAAGGCTTTCAAAGGCCTTCTGGGGCGTTACTTCGCCTAGACCGAGCACCTCGCTGATTCACACCGTCGCGAGCAGCCAAGGTCGGAAACCCCGGTGGGTCCTATGCTCATCGGGGTTTTTGCTAACGTAGAAGAATGGCCGCCGAATCAAAACAAGCCGTCGTCGCCGCGATCATTGGGAACGCCATTGTCGCGGTCATAAAGTTCGTGGCAGGAGTGATGACGGGCAGCTCCGCCATGATCTCCGAAGGTATCCACTCCGTTGTCGACACAGGCAACGGCGGGCTCTTGTTCCATGGCCTCCGGCGCGGAGCACGCGCACCCGACGCCGCCCACCCCTTCGGTCACGGCATGGAGGTCTACTTCTGGAGCCTCATCGTCGCAGTGAGCATTTTCGGAGTCGGCGGAGGCATGTCCATGTACGAAGGAATCACACACATCCGACATCCATCCCCTCTGGAGAGCGCTAGCATAGCCTACATCGTGCTGGGTCTGGCGGCCGTCTTCGAATCGATGTCGTTCAGCGTCGCCTGGAGAACCTTCCGCAAGCAGCGGGGTTCGCGAAGCACCCTCACTGCTATCCACCGCGGCAAGGACCCGAGCTTGTTCACCGTACTCTTTGAGGACACGGCGGCCTTGCTTGGGCTTCTGGTGGCTTTTCTCGGCGTGTTCCTCAGCCACCAGCTGCGGCAACCGGTTCTCGACGGAGCGGCTTCCGTAGTCATCGGGCTCATACTCGTTTGCGCGGCCGGCTGGTTGGCCTACGAAAGCAAGAGCCTGCTCGTAGGAGAAGCCGCCGATCCGGCGCTCGTGCAGGCGGTACGCGACATCGCGCTCGCCGATCCGGTCGTCGTCGGACTCGGCGAAGTTCTCACGATGCACATGGGCCCCGACGAGGTCCTGCTCAACATCGAGATCCAGTTCACGCCGGGACTTCCAGCCGAGGATATCCATGGCGCGATCCACCGCATCGAAGAACACATAAGCAAGCCGTTCCCGCAGGTGAACCGGGTGTTCGTGGAGGTGGAGGTGCCCGCGAAGAAGTCCCCGGAGTCCTAGAGAGGCGCCAAGATCGGTCGCCGGCGGTAGGCCATCTACTGGATCACAGTGAGGCGATCGAGGCGGTCTCCACGGACAGACCCAGGGAATGACGGAGGGCCTGCTCCACCTGTTTCATGACATCGGACGGGCATTGGGCCAGCGGTTGTCGGTCCAACCTCTCCATCTCGACGGTGCGTATCTGCTCGCACATTACGACGCCGGCGCGGCCCAGAACCTCCGCCGGCAAGGCCACATGGAAGGGATACAGCCGAGAGGGAATGTGGGAACTCAGAGCGACCACTATCGTCGTTGCTCCGGAGAGGTTCCCAAGATCGTTCTGAACCACCAGAGCCGGGCGTGGCTTGCTTTCGCCCGAGCCAGCCACGGGTTCGAGATCAACCAGATAGATGAATCCGCGGCGCACTCCCGCCCCGCCGCTCATTCGGTGAGGCTCCCAACTGAGGCCGGCAGCGCTTCTTGCGCCATCTGCCGATCGAGTACGCGCATCTCCTCGTATCCCTCCCGCATCAGATTCTGGAGCTCCTGGGCCCGAAGGCTCGAGAGCGCATCGACGACAATCTGAGTCTTGGTGACGCCGCGTTCCTCCGAACGACGGTCGATGTAGTCGACCGCCCAGAGTGGCAATCTTACGTTAAAGGGCCTTGTGTTCGGGCCATACTCGGTCATGAGGCCTCCCTCCCGTGACAATACCCAGCGTACAGCAACCCATACTTCCAGTAAAGCTTCGGCGAGGTAAGCGTCATGAGGCCGCATTAAGCGACGGGCCGGGGCAGGAAAGGTCCACCCCAGCGCCTTGGCTCATATCGGTCGGCTTGGCTTGGAGCACTCGGTTCCCGCCCGAGGGCCCGCCGATGCTAAGATTGCCGGGCAAGCAGTGGTCGGGTGACGGCCATCTCAATCGATCCTTGAGCGAAGGTGACTCTAGTGGACAACGATGCGATAGCTGAAAACCCGCTCCACAAGCGCCTCGGACTGCGTCCCGGCGTGGTGGGCGCAGTCGTCTCTCCGCCCGACGACGAGGATAATCCCTTGATTCCGCTTCCTGAGGGAATCACGTCTCTTCCCCAAGTTGAAGATCTTGGAGCTCTTGACGGGCAACTCGAGTACATCCACTATTTCGCCCGCAGCCGAGCTGAGCTCACCAAGGTGTTCCCGCAACTCCGCGACAGGCTGGCCCCCGGCGGAAGCCTGTGGATCTCCTGGATCAAGCAGGCGTCGGCCCGTCATTCAGGCAACCTATCTGGTGACCTGAACGAGAATGTGATCCGTAGAATGGCTCTGATGAGCGGCCTCGTGGACGTGAAGATCGCAGCCCTGGATCACGACTGGTCGGGCCTCAAGCTGGTCTATCGCAAGCACTGATCCGACGGACTGATCCGCTCGAGCCACAACCCTGCGCCGGCGGCCTCTGAGGTCTAGCGGGAGTCCGAATAGCTCGGCATCCGGAATGCGAGACCGATGTTCTCCTTGAT
This sequence comes from uncultured Actinomycetes bacterium, assembly GCA_963775295.1. Lineage (GTDB taxonomy): Bacteria > Actinomycetota > Thermoleophilia > RBG-16-64-13 > RBG-16-64-13 > JAMDEO01. The sequence continues at coordinate 1,925,890 of CAVZIK010000006.1, read as the reverse complement.
CAGTCGTCCCAGCGACCGCTCAGTGCTCGCCCTGATGGAAACGTAGCACTGGTCGCAATGCTCCCTTGTACTCTTGAAGCCCTCGACCGCCTCGTCTCGGGTCGCGTATTGCTCCTCAGGAAACATTGAACATGGGTTGATGCGCCCGTCGGGACGAACGACCAGAAAGCGCCGCCCCGCCTGGCAATGGTTCATGCCGCCTTGGGCAAAGAAACGGTAAGTCATGTCAAGGATGTGATCGGAGTTCATCACGCTGCTCGATCGGCGCCTGTGCTCTTTGAGATAGTCCATGTGGCTGCGCAACACAGCCAAGTCCTCGGGCTTCTCGATGCAAAGGGTTCGATCCCCGGTCCGCAACGCGCTGTAAGCGCTGAAGGAGATCCGGGTTCCCCACTCCTCCGCCTTGGCGACTAGGCCCGGTATCTCCGCGAAGTTGGCATGCGTTAGCGCCGAGTTGAGAACGATGTTCTTCCTGCCGTACTTCTTCACCAGATAAGGAATTATCTCGTCCATCTTGGCAAAGAGCCCGGGAACGCGGCGGAAGTCGTCGTGGCGCTCGTCGGGAAAATCGAGTGAGATCGAAAAGAGAGACGTGCCGGCTTCGCTGAGAGACAGGTACCGCTCCTCGGTCATTAGCCACCAATTGCTCACGCACACGACCAGCGGCAATCCACTGGGACGCTTGATCGCGCGGATGATGTCCTCGAGGTCGGCACGCATGAGCGGCTCGCCCCCGGACATCTGGCAGACGCTCGGTTTGAGATCCTCCGAGTAGCGCCGGTACTCGTTGAGGCCCATAAGGACGGTCTCCTGTTTGACTCCGCCCTTGTCGCAGTGGACACAATCGGCGACACACGAGTGGGTCACCTCGAAGGAGACGCAGAGCGGCCAGCCCTTGGTGCGATTCAGAAGACCTCTGGTGCCTATCTTGATAGCTTCGCCGTTCTTCATACCGTATGCGTCCGATCTATGAGGCCCATCGGGCCGATGCCTGCCTGTTCTTTCAGCCTAGACTTTACCGCATCGGCCTCTGTGACGAGAACCGACGCCGCCCGGTTAGGTTCCCGTCGCCCGGTCGGGTTACAATTATTATGTGCTTGATCCCATAGTTCACTTCTTCAAAGCACTCGGCATTGCTGAGCCCGGCAGGCTGGGGTGGGTGACGGTGGTTGCCACCTTCATTATCGCCGCCGTGGTTGCGTGGCGTTTCATGCCTCGAGCCAGATTGTTCTCGCTTCAGATGGGCTGGGCCGATGAGCCCAACGGTCGCAGACTTAACAAAGAACCTCTTCCCAACGCAGGCGGGCTGGTGATCTTCGGCTCGGTGATCGTAGCCCTCGTGCTCACCACTATTTTCCGCTCCATCGACATTGAAGGCGTCCAAGTGCAGGTTCTCGCGATCCTTCTGGGCGGCTCGTTCATGATCATTGCCGGCTTCATCGACGACCAGTTCGGTCTCCCCCCTGTATTTCGGCTACTCGTCCAACTCGTCGCCGCCCTGCTCCTAGTGAGTTCGGGAATCCGCATCGAGATCATCTTCGGAGGAACTGCAGCAGACCCGGGCAGCATATGGTCTAGTGCCGCTTCCGTGCTGGTGACGTTGGTCTGGATCGTCGGCATCACCAATGCGGTCAACCTTATTGACGGAGTAGACGGGCTGGCAGGGGGCGTCAGCTTCATCACCAGCATGAGTCTCCTGGCCGTCGCCGCGCAATCCGCCCCCCGCGCGGCGGCAACCCTGGTGCTGGCGGCCCTAGCCGGCGCCGCCCTGGGCTTTCTTCGTCACAACTTCCCCCCCTCACGTATCATCATGGGTGACAGCGGCGCGTACTTCTTCGGTTTCGTCCTGGCTGCGTCCAGTATTTTGGGCGGCGGGAACATCACGACGATCTTCGGACTGTTTCCTACTGTCCTCTTCCTGCTTCTGCCGTTGATAGACACTCTTCAGGTAGTCCTTCGCCGCCTGCTGAGACGCAAGAATCCGCTGTCTTCCCCCGGCAACGATCACCTTCACCACCGTCTCCTGGCCCGCGGCCTGTCCCAGACCCGCACCACCTTGATCCTATGGGGAGTGACTCTGGCTACAAACTTGGTCGCCATGGCCGTCGTTCAGGGGATGTCAGCACTCAAGATAGCCAGCGCCACGATCGCGATCGTACTACTGCTGGCCTTCACCATCTGGCGACGACGCCGAGCCTTCAGGTTAGCGGCGGCGCGAACCTCCTTGACTCAGAGACCCGCCCCGGACGACGGAGCCCCGCCCATCTAGGTGCATGAGTTCCTTCTAATCCTCGCTTTCGTTCCTCGGCTTTCTTGGGTTTCGCCGCTTGTCCGATTCCCTGGGGGATAAACATTTCGATAGGTATTTTCGGAGGCGGAGGAGCACACGTGAGTCCCCTACAAACGTCTGGAACTCGCCAAGCAGAGCGGGACGTCTCAGCGGCATGGCAAAGCGACATGTCGGGGGTGACGACAATGGGCAGCAGGACTTGGTACGCAACGGCTGTGGCGGCGGTAATTCTTTTGGCCATCGTAGTGGCGGCTGCCGCCGGGTGCGGTACGTCCGCGGATGCCGCCAAGGGCACACTCAAGCTTACGCAGGCGGACGACGGCAAGACGTTCGCCGTTGCGGCGAGCGACATCATTCAGGTTGTGATTCCAGGCAATCCAACAACGGGCTACGAGTGGGTAGCGGTACTGGTCGACAAGGATGCGGCTCTCATTCAACAGGTCGGGGAAGCCGCGTATGCTCCTGACAGCACCGACGACGGCGTAGTGGGGTCGGGCGGTGTCTACACCTTCACGTTCAAAGCGCTCGCTGAGGGTCAGGCCACGCTCAAACTAGCCTACGCACGGCCCTGGGAGAGCGCCCAGCCCGCTCAAACCTTCAGCGCCACCCTGAACATCGAGTAGAGCATGGGAGACGGCCGCGCTGTCGAAACTCGTCGAGCGGTTACAAAAGAAGCATGCCCACTCGCGAGCGGCGGCGCGGCTTCACTGAGTGATGAGCTTCAGCGTCCCCACGCTCATGTTAACAGTTATCGTTAGTTGCTTGCCCAACGCCGCAGCCGTGGCGGGGGTCTCGTGAGTCTTGCCGCTGGTAGTCCAATTGCCATCCACGGAAACATCGGTGAGAGAGCCGCCCACGGTCACTCTGGCTGCGGTCTCTTTGGGCACAATCACCTGTACCGTGCCCACACCCGCCCTGATGCTAACGTTCGCGTCGGTCCGAAGATCACCGGAGAAGTCGAACGTATACGACCCCGCCCCGCCTTTGAAGTCCATGCTCGTGAAGTTCGCGTTGGCCAGACCCGTCATGGCGACCTTCGACGCGCCGGTTTCGTAGGTGAAGGTGTCCATATTGCCCGAGTTGGGCGAATTGAACAGCACCTGAGTCTTCGCGGCCCCATCCTTGATGGCGAGAGCCTGCAGGTTCAACCCGCCCAGTTCGTAAGTACCCTCGTAGGCACCAGCGTTTACTATCAACCTCACAGGCCCTTTGCCCAGCTTCAGCGACCAATCGTTGACTATGTCGGTCCCGAGGCCTGAAATGCCCTTCTGGTTTCCCTGCTTCACGGTGAGCGAGCCGTCGGCTCTGGTCACCGTTGGCTTCCAAGACTCGACGTTGTAGCGAACCGTCCCCGATATCAGCCCGGGCGCACCTTCGCCTAAGGACAACTTACCCGCCCCCATGGTCAGAGTGACATGGGTGACTGCCGTCCCCGAGAGCGGTTCGTCAATGGTGAGTTCCTGTGTGGGCCCGACGTTGATTCCGCACCCAGCGGTGAAAAGCACGCCCAACAAGACGAGCGCAAGCATCCCGGCGGCCGCGGACGCGATCCCTCGACCTCGGTGGAATGGACTCCAACTCATTGCGGCCCCCTTCTCGCGAACCCAGCACTGCCCAACCCGGAAGGTTCAAATTGTAGAGCATGCGCAACGGCGCCGGCGGGGGCGCCGGACAAAGTGGCTATGCCAGGACGCAGGCGGTGCCGGAGGTGAAGAAACGGTCTCCGGCGGCGTTGCGGCCCATCATCGGCTCGGTGACCTGGATGATCTGCGTCATCTCAACCCTGTGCGTACAAACGAGCGAGTCGACGATGTAGTCGCGCTCGGCATCGATATCCGGGTGGATGTGGTGGATGGGAATGGGAACCAAACGGCTGATGCCTACCCCCGCGTCAAAGGAAGCGGTGGCGACCCAGACCTGTTTGCCTTCAATGACGAAGTCGGTCAGCCACCAGCGCGCGTGGTGACGACGGCGGGAACTGTCGCCTTCGTCGTGTTTCTGGAAAGCCACGTCGTGCAACTTACCGTCGAGGAAGACCGGAAAGACCGGGGCGCACGGGTAGGGTCGGTTGAGAACCCCGCGCGCGAACGCCCGAAGCGCGGTCTCGATAGTTACCCGATCTGCCACGTTCCAGCCTGCCGCGGCGAAGGTATCGAGAAGTTCGGTGCCGCTTCCAAGAAAGACGAGGCTCACCGGGGCCATGGATGCGCCGTCGAGTTTGGCTGAAAACCGAGGGAGCAGGCCCACATGTTCGTGGTGGATGGCCAGACTCCCTAAACCATGTTTGAGAGGCCACAGCGTCTTGGGCAGAGCGGCCGCCTTGGTCCGCGCACTCGCCGCATCCGCTTGGGCGCCGTGCAGAAACATGCCTACCGCGACGCAGGATGCCCCAAAAGTAGCGATCCGCCGGACGGTCCGTGTCCGCGGGATACGGTCCAACCTGCCCACGAGGTTGTGCGCCCACATGAGGAAGAGAGTGAGTAGCAACACCACAGCCAAGGCTGACATGATAAAAGTCTCGCGGCCTTCGGGATGGCTGAGTTGCATCCGCAAGAGCGGGATCAACGACGCCACTCCCGCATACAAAATCAACCTTGCCGACCATATGGGCCAACGGCGTTTGACGGTAGCTGCTGCCATGTTGCTGGCACCGGTGGGTGAATCCGACTTCATATGTTTGTCGGCCCGTATCGGGGGCCGAAAGATTATTTGCGGCACGACCCTCCTTACGTTCGCAAGGATACATCATCGGGGGTAAAACGTACGTAAAAGCCCACTCGGAAGTGTCACCCGGCCCAGCGAAACTCGACCCTTGTCCGTCTCTGAAAGACATCGCCATGAGGACAGTCGGCCGGAAACTACATTCGGCCGATCACAGCAGCGGCTCGGCCCTCGCCGTCAGCAGCAAGACGACTGCTCCGGTCGTCACCAACAGGAATACCAGACCGATCCGCCAGCGACTCTTTAGCCAGGGATAACCGCGGACCAACAGCGGATCGTCCCACCGCAATAGACGCACTGAACCCAGGACCAATATCAGCCAAAAACCGCCTAGACACCACCCGGCGAATACGTCTGAAGCCCAGTGGACTCCCAGGTAGACCCGCGAAGCTCCGACCAGTAAGAGCAACACCGAGGCCGCGACCACCCCGCCAACCCAAGCTGCTCGCCGGCGTCGCCGGCGGTCGGCCGGTAGTCCCTGGCTCGCCCGCCGGTCCGCGGCCGGCGGACGCAATAGCAGGTAGATAAGCAGGCCCGCCACCACCAGGGTCATGAAGGCGTGTCCGGAAGGCATACTGTGGGATGTCGGCTGTTGGATCAGGGCGACCGAGACGGGCGGCCGCTGCCTGTGTATGACGGCCTTAGCCACGGCGGAGACCGCCTGAGCGAGCCCGGTGCCCGCGGCGAGCAGGACCGCCGCCCTCCACCTCCCCCAGGCCAGAAAGAGTATGACCCCGGCGATCAGGTAGGCGGTCATGAAAGAGGCGTTTCCCAGCAGAGTGGCGCCCCAAAAAACCCGGTTCCATGCGCCGCTACGGAAAGCCACGAGCGCGTCGGCCACGTGAACGTCCCATCGGGCGACAAACGTACCCGCGCGGGCCTCGTAGGCTATGAACATGAAGACGCCCAGAAGAACGACTCCCGCGGAGGCGACAAGCCACACCCGCATCCGGGGGATCCTTCCCGCTTCGTAGCCCTCCTCCATCGTTCGCGTCGAGCGGCCGGTCACGATGCGGGGCGCACTGGATGTCTGAGAACCGTCTTGAGATTTTCCGGCTTCGTCGTGCGCGGGTCGTCCAGATAGATCTCGTGATGCTGGCCGTGGAACACGTACCCGTTCTGCTCGACGAAAGCGGACATCTTGGCCAGAGTGACTGGCTCGTCCGCATAGGGCCCAACGTGCATCGCCTGGACGCAAAGACCCTCATGGAGACTCTCCAGACGGACCTTTCCCAGACAGGCGAGATAGGGCTCGGGGTCACCGCCGTCGACCTCAGGGCTCCCGTCCCCCGTCCTGACGGCCTTACGCGCTTCCTTCTCTCTCTTCTCCCCAAGTCTCGCGAGCGCCTGGTCGAACATCTCCCGATCGATATGATCGGGCTGCATGATCAATAGAGTCCACATCCAGCCCAAAGAATCGGCGTAATCTGCCCCGCCGTCCGGCGTCGTCCAAAGCCCTTCCAACGGCATGACTGTGTAGTCGATGGGATCGTCCGCGCGAAGCTTCGACGCAAACTTGAGCGTGTAGGCCAACCCGTACAACGCGCCCACAGCGCGCGCGAAACCGGGCGAGGTACCCGGCATTGCTCCGCTTTCGATCTGTCCTTCAAGGGCGATGAACTTCATCTCGGGGACGTCGACGAGAGAGACTTCCTTTACCGAAGGCAGGTAGAGGTGTTTGAGCTGCTTCTTTAGATCGAGCTTCTCCATCACGCCCCTCTCAGTCCGACGGCGCCAACAGCAAGACTATACCCTCCCATTCGCCGAATCTCGGCCTTCGCTGTTCCTCGACCACCTACGAGCCTCGAGAGCGGCGCTCGTAGCCCATGCCAAGTCCGTACCGCCAATGGAGGCATCGCCCACGGCATCGTCGACAACGTGTGGGCCGGGCCCGTCCTTGACAGTCTTCCCGCCACGGCCTCAAACTGGAGAGGCGAGCAAAGCCGCGCGATTTTGGCGCGGCTCGACCGCTGGGGGTGGGACCCTGCATAGAGCCAAAGACGAGCCTAGATTTCCCTTCTGGTTGCTGATCTTCGTCGGTCTGGTGTCGATCGCCATTATTGCCGGAGGAGTCTGGCTCCTCGTCAGTCAGAACCGGGACATCCGCAAAGACGTCGAGGACGACCTCCTTTCCATCAGTCAGCTGAAGGTAAGCGAGATCGTGGCTTGGCGCGCGGAGCGTCTGGCCAACGCTGCCGATTTGGGCGGGAACCCGACCTTCGGCGAGGCCGTCGCCGCGTGGATGACCACGAAACAGGCGTCGGGCGCTGCAGTTATCGTCGCGACGCTCGCGAATCAGGCTGATCTCTACAACTATTCCGAAGCCCAACTGGTGGACGAGAGTGGAACTGTTCTCCTCAGCACAGCCCAGTCTCCGGGTGCTCCGGAGACGGAGACCTTGGGCTCGATCAAGACGGCGAAGCAGGAGCACACGTCTGTCCTCACGGACCTCCACAGCGATCCGGACCATCCCGCAATCCATCTGAGCGCGATCGCGCCGGTGGTGTCTGCGGGAGCAGCGTCGAGCGAAGCCACAGTCTTTGTAGTTCTCATCGCCGATGCCGACCAGTTCCTTTACCCACTGATCAGTTCATGGCCTGTGCCGAGCGGAAGCGCCGAAACCCTGTTGGTGCGCAGGGATGGCGACTCCGTGCTTTTCCTCAATGAGTTGCGCCATGAGAGCGGTACGGCGCTCAAGTTGAGGGAGCCACTGAGCAACACTAAACTGCCGGCAACTATGGCCGTCTTGGGGCGGCAGGGCATCGCGATAGGCAAAGACTACCGAGGGGTGGAAGTACTGGCCGCTCTCGCGCCGATCCCAAGCTCCTCCTGGTTCATAGTGGCAAAGATCGATACTTCAGAGGCCTTCGGCCCGGCTCGAGTGCGCCTCGGGCTGCTCGGGGGACTGATAGGAGTGTTGCTCCTCGCTCTACTCGTAGGCGCCACTCTCATGTGGCAGGTAGGTCTGAAGCATCGGTACATCGCCGCTCATCGAGCCGAACGTGCGCACCACGAACTGCTGACGCGTTTCGAGCATCTGGTGAAGGAGGCCAACGACGCGATAATCCTTGCGGACGAAGACGGTCGTATCGTGGAGCTCAACGACCGGGCGATCGAGACGTACGGCTACTCACGCGCCGAGTTCCTCGGTCTCCTCCTGAAGGATCTGGTCCCCCGGGAGGAGGGCGGCCACTTCGATGAGCGGATGCGCGAGGTCGATCTTTCCGGCTCCTCGATCCACCAGATCATTGGGCGGCGGAAGGACGGATCCCTGTTCCCGGTCGAAGTCAGCGACCGTTCGTTCGAGATAGAGGGTAAACCCTACGTTCAGGCCATTATTAGGGACAACACGGTCCGCAAAAAGGCCGAAAGTGACGTTCTTGCAAGCAAGGAGCGGTACCGAGCAATGGTAGAGGCGGTCGCACAAATCGTGTGGGTCACCGGACCAGCGGGAGAGATCGTAGAGTCGCTTTCAACTCTTCAAGATTACGCCGGCCTGACTTTCGAGAGCCTTCAGGAGGAAGGACTGTTAGCGGCGGTACACCCCGAGGACCTGGATCAGGTCGCGGCAGTTTGGGCTCACGCCCTTGCAAACCACACCCGCTTCGAGACAGAGTGCCGGATGCGCCGCGCCGACGGACAGTATCGGGACTTCTGGATCCGTGGCGCGCCCTCTTACGGGTCCGACGGCGAAGTAGCGGAGTGGGTCGGGGTGTGCACGGACGTCACCGACAGAAGACGGGCCGAGGAGGAACGGCTCAAGCTGGAACAACAACTGCAGCACAGCCAGCGGCTGGAAAGCCTGGGGGTGTTGGCCGGAGGGATAGCCCACGATTTCAACAATATCCTTACTGCCGTCCTCGGTCACGCCGATCTCACCTTGCAGGACTTGCCGCTATCGTCCCCGGGACGCCAGGGTGTGCAGGAGATTGTAAAAGCGTCCCGGAGAGCCTCGGAATTGTGTAGGCAGATGCTCGCCTACTCCGGACACGGCCAGTTCATCATCGAGGATATCGATCTCTCCCGACTCATCGAAGACATGCTCAACCTGTTGAGTAGCGCCATCCCCAAGAAGGTGCTTCTCAATTTGAACATCGGCAAGAACCTCCCCACGATCAGAGGCGATGTGACCCAGATCAGCCAAGTGATCATGAACCTCGTCATCAACGCCGCGGAGGCGATCGGCGAGCGTAGCGGCGTGATCACAATCTCGGTTGGGGCCCAGGAGTGCACGGGCGCGTACCTCGACGCGACTTACTTCTGCGAAGGCTTGAGTCCCGGTCTGTTTGTCACGCTGGAGGTCTCCGACACGGGGATCGGCATGGACAAGGAGACCCTCGCCCGCCTATTCGAGCCGTTCTTCACCACCAAGTTCACGGGCCGCGGACTTGGACTGGCGGCCGTGCTCGGTATCGTGAGAGGACACAAGGGCGCGCTCAAAGTCTACAGCGAACCGGGCAAGGGCACGACGTTCAAGGCACTCTTCCCGGCAGTCGGGTTCGGGGGCGGTCACCTGCCCGCGACAGGCGAGAGTGACGAAGCAGACTGGAGTGGAGCAGGGACCGTTCTTCTCGCCGACGACGAAGAGACGATCCGGGCCTTGGGAAAGCGCATGCTCGAGCGATTGGGCTTTCAGGTTCTGCTCGCGGCGGATGGTCGAGCGGCTCTTGAGATGTACGCACTACATCGAGACGAGATCGTGCTGGTGATACTCGATCTGACCATGCCCAGGATGAGCGGCGAAGAGGCATTTCGGGAGATGCGGCAAATCGATCCCAAAGTCCGCGTACTCATGTCCAGCGGATATGCCGAGAACGATATCCTTTCTCGTTTCGCGGGGAAGGGCGCGGCCGGCTTCATCCAGAAGCCCTACACGTTGGCCATGCTGAGGGAACGGGTGCGCTCCGCTCTCGAGACCGGAGGCGACCAGCGACAGGTTTGACGCTTGGAACTCCTCTCCCCGCTGAGGTCTTCGCTCATTTCTATGCCGGAATTATCAGCACGTCGTCGAATTCACTTTTTAGTACTGGAACAAGAGAACCCCATGAAACGCGAGGGTGATTGACATGACCGCGCCCGCCGAACTTGAACCTCGAATCCAGGAGATCGGCAAGCGGCTCTTCGCAGCGATGGCAGACGAGGGACGTATCCATGCGTTCTCACCCATCTTTGGAGGCCGCGCCGTACAGCGCAGGGTTCTCGCACGCGCCGCTGAGGACCCGCACTTCAAGACGCAACTGTTCCGCTTCATCGACGTTTACCCCAGTCTTCGTGACTCGGGTGATCTGGTCCGGCACCTCCGGGCCTACCTGGCTGACCGCGGAGAACTCCCCCGTCCTCTGGACCGTCTGGTCGGTCCTGACGGCGGGCGGCGCCTACCGTCGTGGGCCGTGGCCCGCCTCACCGAGCGAACGATGCAGCGTATGGCGAAAGGCCTCATCGCCGGACGGGACGCCGGCGAGGTCTTCCAGGAACTGAAGCGGCTCCGCCACCAGCACACCTCGTTTACCTTGGACATTCTGGGCGAGGCTTGTCTCAGCGAAATGGAAGCCCAAGAGTACGTTCGCCGGTATTTCGACGTCCTCGAGACCCTCCCTCCCAAAACGGCCCGCTGGTCGCCGGATCCATTTCTCGACGAAGCCCCTTGGGGAGAGATCCCACGGGTCAACCTTTCCCTGAAAATCACGTCGCTCTACTCGCAGATAGACCCGGTCGACTTCGAAGGATCGCGCCGCGCCGTGGTTGCCGTTCTCAAACCCCTCTTTATCAAGGCCCGTGAGCAAGGAGTCTTTGTGGGCCTCGACCTCGAGCGCTTTGCCTACCGAGACCTCACCTTCGCGGTCTTTTCCGACCTTGCCCTGGACCCGGAACTTGCCTCCTACCCACACCTCGGCATTACCGTACAGGCCTACCTTCGAGACAGCGCCCACGATGTGCAGAGCCTCGTGGACCTTGCCGGCCGGCGCGGCACTCCAATAACGGTCCGCCTGGTCAAAGGCGCCTATTGGGACTACGAGACCACGGCCGCTCGTCAGGAGCACTGGCCGGTGCCCGTGTTCTCCCGTAAAGCGGAGACGGACGCCCAATTCGAGCTGCTGGCGAAGATCCTCATCGAGAACAGCGAACTCACACGCCCGGCTCTCGGGACGCATAATATCCGCAGTATCGCCACCGCCCTCGCAACGGCAGAGGCAACGGGACTTGCCCCCCGGTCGGTCGAGCTACAGATGCTCCACGGCATGGCGGAACCCATCCGGAAAGCGGCAATCTCCCAGCGTTATCGAGTGCGCGAATACATCCCGATAGGCGAATTGATCCCTGGAATGGCATACCTCGTACGCCGGCTGTTGGAGAACACGTCGAACGAATCGTTCCTGCGGCTGACCTTCGCGCAGCACCTTGACCCGCGGCAGTTGCTCGAACCTCCTACAACCGACGGTTCACCCGATGGACTCCCGGCCGAGGAAGCCGCACCAGCCGAGCGGTTGTCCACGGGCGCCGCCACGCCGCAACGGCAGGGTCTGAGGCCGTTCCAGAACGAGCCCCACACCGACTTCTCCCATCTCGAGAATCGGACCATCATGGAAAAGGCGCTTGCGACCATTCGCGGCAGTCTGGGGCGGGAATACGCGCTGGTCATCGACGGGGCAAACGTGCAGACCGAAACGCGGATCAACTCAGTGAACCCCGCGCGGCCCGATGAGATCGTGGGCTCGGTTGCCACCGCGACAGAGGAACATGCCGATAAGGCGCTGGCCGCGGCTCGGGCCGCATTTCCGGCGTGGAGAGACACCCCGGCCTCAGATCGCGCCGACATCCTTTTTCAAGCCGCCTCGCTCATGCGCAGACGCCGCTTCGAACTGGCCGCTTTGGAAGTGGTAGAGGCCGGCAAGCCCTGGCGCGAAGCCGATGCCGACGTCAGCGAGGCCATAGATTTCATGGACTACTACGGGCGCGAGATGATCCGCCACTCGACGATAAGGGACCTCAGCGACGTGCCCGGCGAGGAGGACCTCTACCTATATGAGCCGCGTGGCGTGGCGGCGGTCATAGCCCCGTGGAACTTTCCCCTGGCCATACCTACAGGCATGGTTTCGGCCGCTCTGGTGTCCGGCAACACGGTGGTGTTCAAGCCGGCCAGCGCCACGCCTGTGCTCGGCTATGCCCTGGTGAGCATCCTTCACGAAGCCGGCGTGCCCGGCGGTGCGCTCAATTTCCTGCCCGGAGCGGGCGGCAAGATCGGCGACTACCTTGCCGCAGACCCGAGAGTGGATCTCATCCCCTTCACAGGCAGTCTCGACGTAGGACTTTCCATCATGCGCCAGGCTGCCGTCGTGGGACCGGGACAGCGCAACATCAAGCGGGTCATCGCCGAGATGGGCGGAAAGAACGCCATCATCGTCGACACCGACGCCGATCTCGACGCGGCAGTCGAAGGGGTCCTCACCTCGGCCTTCAACTATGCCGGGCAGAAGTGCTCCGCGTGCAGCAGGGTCATCGTGCTCGAAAGCATCCATGACCAGTTCGTCCGTCGTCTCACTCAGGCGGCCGCGAGCCTCATCGTCGGCGACCCGGCGGACCCGGCCGTACGCGTGGGACCGGTCATCGGCGAAAGCGCCCGGGACAAGATCCTTTCCTACATCGGCAAAGGCAAGCTGGAGGCCCACCTTGTACTTCCTGTAGAGGGCGCGTCGGCGGACATCCGGACCTCCACCCTGGTGGAGGCGATAGTAGCCGACGTCGCTCCCGCGGCCGATGTGGAAACCGACGGACCGACCCCGCCGTCGGCAGCCGAGGCGGCGGCAGAGCAGACCGCAGGCGACACGCCGACCCCCACGGCCGACGCTCCCGAAGCGCCCCGTCCTGCAGCTGGATACTTCGTCATGCCCCACATCTTCGTCGACGCCGAGCCGGAATCGACTATCGCCCAGGAGGAGATCTTCGGACCGGTTCTGGTAGTGCTCAGGGCGCAAAAATTCGGCCAAGCGCTCGAGATGGCCCTGCAGGTCCGGTACGGACTCACCGGCGGTCTCTACTCCCGCAATCCCACCCACATCCGTCGCGCTGTCCGCGAATATCGAGTGGGCAATCTCTACATCAACCGACCTGTCACAGGCGCCATGGTTGGAAGACAACCTTTCGGCGGGTCGCGCATGAGCGGGGTGGGCTCCAAGGCGGGAGGACCGGACTACCTACTCCAGTTCATGGAACCCCGCACGATCACCGAGAACACCATACGGCGGGGCTTCGCTCCCAGCCCGGAGGATGCCGCTTAGCAGCGCTACCCAGACGCCCGCGCGGCAGACCGCATTACCGCGCCCACGAGGTCCAGAATCAACCGGGCCCCGTGCAGCGCCGCCAACTCTCCCGGGTCGTACAACGGGTTGACCTCGACCAGATCGAAGCCGATCACGTTTACTCTGTTCGCCAAGGCTAGTAGCAGCGCCTTTGCCTCGTAGTACGTGAAACCACCTGGTTCGGGCGTTCCCGTGCCGGGCGCGATCGCGGGATCGAGACAGTCGATGTCGAAGGTGATCCAGGTGTCCGCACCCAGCTCAAGATGGGCCACCAGTCTTTCCGCGGGCTCGCGCTTGGCCTGTTGGCACCAGAAGCTGACCACGCCGCGCTCCCGGGCAAGCTCGACGTTGTCGGCCTCCGTGTGCAGCCCGCGTATGCCGTACTGAGTTATGCCGCTCACCAATCCGGCTTCGTGGGCGCGGATGATGGGACTAGCGTGTGTGAAGCACTGACCGCTAATGCAGTCCCAATAGTCCATGTGCGTGTCGAAGTGCACCAGGTTCAGCCCAGCGGTCGACCTGGCAAGGACCTGAGTTCCGGCCGGGGTCACGTCTGCGGCCGCAATTGCAGCCCGGGCCTGAATCACGCCCTGCAGCACCGGATAGGTAATGGAGTGGTCGCCGCCGAGGATGACGGGAAACAGACCGGCTTCGACGACAGCCGCCACCCGGCCGGCGATCAGCGAGCGTCCTAAGTCCGGAGGAGCCATGGGCGGAAGTTTCACGTCTCCCGTGTCTACGAAGCGCACCCCGCCAAGGAGAGAGACTCCCGCCTCGCCGTCCCAAAACGGCTCAGTGCCATGTCGGTAGGCCCAGTTGGCGGAGACAGACCGGAGCGCGCGCGGCCCCTCCCGGGTGCCCGCGCGCGCCGTCGTCCCCTCATCGTAAGGGACGCCGATGACGGCCACGTCTCCGTCGGCGGCCGTGGGTCGGACGACATGGGGCGACCTCAAGAACGTCCCGATGCCTGCAGGGGGTATCGGCACGCTCATTGGCTCCCTCCTCGCCCTGCGCTCCAGGCATCGGCGATATGGTCCCCTACCGACCAATACCGATTGTCCGGCATGGTCAGCACAAGCGGCCTCAGCCGGAGTGGATTGAACTGACAACGGGTAACCCAGGCAACGGTCATGAAGTTGGGGCCGGCCGGGAGGTCGGCGCCCACGAGCGTGACCGGCATAGGGTAGAGAAACCCCTGCGGACCTATGTCTATCTTCTCCATGACGGTCCTCCAGTCAGGGTGTGATTACCCTCAATCGCGTGATAGCGCACCCATCGTACTCAACGCAAGGGCGCCGGTAAAGCGGGTCGGGGTCCGCCTGCACGTCCCCGAGGCCCGACGTCTTAGAAGGGGCAAATACCGCGTTTTCCGTCATGGGACGGGGAACTGGACGTGGAACGGTTACGAGTATTGGAGCGCGGGTCCATAATCAGAAAAGCTTTTCTACCTGCGGCGGTGTTCGGCACCCTCCTCTGCTGTGTTTCACGATGGGCGCGGTTGCGCAGACCCCGAGGGAGGCCCCGGCCGGGGCGCAGACCCAATCGTTCGGGCGTCGTCGGAGGGCACCTCGAGGATGGCTCGTTGCTTTTCAAACCGAGCACACCGGTCATGCGGGCCCAATTCGCCAAGATCATCTGCGGAGTGCTCGGCCTGAAGGTGACCGAAGGGTCCATCCCACCCTTCAGCGATGCCGGTCCCAACGACCCCGCCACCCTCTACCCTGATGAATAACGGGAGCTGGTACATCAACGGCGCCCCCGACCCCCGCTGGAATGACGACGAGCTGCATGCCACCAACCGGGTGTTTAGGAGCGCATTCGAGACCGTGTACGCCAAGCCGGCCATCGGACCGTGAGGATATCCGTTTCACCTCCGCCTTCCCCGGTGGGCATACTTCGGGTTCAAGAATCGCGCGGAATGTGAACATACCTTGCAGTACCTGTCCTCCGCCGAGTTCATTCTCCTGCGTCAAGGAGAGAAAGTGAGTCGTCATGGCCTTGGGTCAATACGAGATGATAGTGAAGGAAGCCCTGGAGATGATCTCCAACGGGCCGTGGAGCGCCACTCAACTTCTGAGGGTTCCTGAGGTCATCAACGACGAGATGTGCGGCGGCTACGGTCCCGAGTGCAAGAGTTCGGAGGTAGTCGACTGGCTCAACGCTCTCGATCAGACGGAACGAGAGGACCTACTCGATCGCCTCAATACGGAGGCACACGACTGGTAGCCGCTGTCGCCGCCCCAGGCGGTCAGAGCGGCTCACCAGTTGTGCCCACGAACCGACTGCTGAAGCAGGCCTGGAACTTCGGCCGGAGGGACAGGCGGGGAGAAATATCTGCCCTGCCACATCTCACATCCAAGAAGTCTGAGTTTTTCCAATTGCGCGCTCTTCTCCACCCCCTCCCCAACGACCTGCAGACCGGCAGATCCGGCCAGACCCACGACCGCGGCGACCAGCAAAGCCCCTTCTTCCGTAGCGACAGCGGCCTCCACTAAGTGAGGAGCGAGTTTGAGAATGTCGATGGGGTACTCCTTGAGACCCGTTATCGACGAACTCCCCGTCCCAAAATCGTCCAGGGCCACTTTCACTCCGCGAGTCCTGAGCGCGTCGACATTCTCCAGTGCCCCGAGACTGCCGTCCGCCAGAACGTCCTCGACGATCTCGAGCACCAGTCTATCGGGACTGACGCCAGCCGCGGTCAACGCAGCTTCCACCCTATCGACCAAGTCCCGCTCTCTCAGTTGACGCGACGAAAGGTTCACCATCAGCTTGAGGCCGTCCCGTGGATGGCGGGCATCCCAGTCGCGAAGATGGATGCAGGACCGCTCGAGCAGTTCGTAGCCAAGCGGCACGATCAGCCCCGATTCCTCCGCAAGGCCGAGGAAGTTCTCTGGCAGCAACTGGCGACCCTCGGGTTTGTTCCAGCGCACCAGAGCCTCGAAACCCACAATCGTGCCATAGTCGGTCGACAGAACCGGCTGGAAATGCGTGACAATCGCGTCCGATTCCAGAGCGCGCCGCAACTCCCCTTCCGACTCTCTCTTGGCCCGTTCGGCCTCCAACATTCCGGTCTCAAAGAGCTTCCAGCCGTCCCTCCGCTCGGACTTCACGCTGTAGAGAGCGATGTCGGCCTCGCGAAGCAACTCGGAAAGCGTGGATGACGAAGAACCCGAGACGGCGACGCCCATGGAGAACGTGGCCCGCAGTTCGCCGGGTGATAGGTCATAAGGTTCGCGAAGACGGCTGAGAATCCGTTCGGCAAGTCTCCCGACCTCCAAAGTCTTGGTACCGTCCTCGATAAGGAGGACGAATTCATCTCCACCCAACCTGGCCGCTATATCCTTCGGCCTGAGCAGACTCCGCAAACGCGCGCCAACAGTCGCCAGCAACCGATCGCCGGCCTCGTGGCCCAGGGTATCGTTCACCTCCTTGAAGCGGTCTACATCGAGCAGAAGGACCGCCACCGAACGACCCCCTTGCCCGATTCCGCGCAGCACTTCCTCGCCCCGCTCGAAGAGGTACCCGCGGTTGGCAAGTCCGGTGAGTGGATCGTGGAAAGCCCGTCGGGTCAGTTCCCGCTCCAAGCGATTCTTCTCCCTTATCTCGCCCGGGGTCAGGACCACGGCATGCACGTGGGGGTCCTCCAAAAGCTCACATCTCCTCGGGGGCTGGGACGGACTCTCCTCGACCGAGACACGGTCGCCCTCGATCTCGGGCTCGAGCAGGAAGGTAAGTGACACTCGGGTAAGCGCGCCGCTCAAGCGCGATACCTGGACTTGATCGGCCAGAGCCGCCATCAGAGGCAGTCCAACCCCGGCTCGCTGAGAGTGATCGTCCGAGAAGACCCGCGTTTGAAAAGAACTCTCGCTAGAGATCTCGATCACGATTCGATCCGAGAGAACCCAGGCGACCACATCCACCTCCGTGCCCGCGTGCTCGATCGCATTCACGCATGCCTCAGATACGACCACCTGCAGATCGAAGAGACGCCGAGTGTCGATGTCGGTCAACGAGGCCACCTGCTCCATGAGCAGACGTGCGTCCCGCACGCGAGACAGGTCGGGAGGAATCCGCACTTTGAACATCGTGCGTTCGTCGTTGGCCATGGACCGGCCCGAGGGTGCTTGGGTCATTTTCAACCCCCACCATTTGACTCTTGCGATCTTGTTTCTACCCGAACCAAAACGATAGTAGTCGCGACCCCGTTTTCCCTCGAAAAACCGCTCTTGTCATCCGAACATTTGTTCGTATATACTCCGTGCTCCACGAACATACGTTCAGAGAGCGAGCCAGATTTTGACCGGTTCAATTTCATCTTATTAATAATGCAACGTTCATTGCTATGACAGCGAGCGATACCGCACACGATGGCCGTCCTTCCGACAGTCAGTCGAGCCGGTTCCCGGTGCAAAGAATCCCGCCAAGTCAGGACTATGCGCGGCAACTCGGTAACGCCGCCCCCAAAAAGGCCTGGGCCAAAGGGCCGGCGGATCCCGGTCCCAAGTCCCAGATCGGCGGACCGGGACCTACCGCCCACGGCGCCGTCCACAAGTTCGGCTACACCCGGGCGCCCAAGCTGCACGAGTTGCCCGTCACCTGCGATGCCGTCGATTTCGACGCAGACACAGCGACCGGCGCTTCCCCGTTTGTCCACCTGCACGTCCACTCCAACTTCTCGTTCCTCGACGGCGGCAGCCGCATCGAAGAGTTGGTGTCCCGCACGGCCGAGTTGGGACAGCCGGCCTTGGCCCTTACAGATCACGACGGCCTCTACGGCGCGGTACGTTTCGCCAAGGCCTGCAGCAAGCGCGGTATCAAGCCGATTTTCGGAGCCGAGGTCCGGGTGGACTCGCTGCTCCCTCAGGTCGAACATTCACCCTCGCCGTCCGACGCCCTTGCCGCAACAAGCGGCGTCTCCCCCCATGATCCGCACCATCTTGTCCTGCTCGCCGAAACCCGAGAGGGCTATGCCAATCTTTGCCGCATCATCTCTGCCGCACACCTGGCCGATCCCGAACGGGAGCATCCGCCCACCGTCACCGTGGACTCGTTGCGCGTTCATGCCAACGGTCTCATCTGCCTCACCGGATGCCGCCACGGAGAGTTGGGCTACCTCACAGACCTCGGCCGCACCCGGGATGCCGGCGCCGTCCTCCTCCACCTGCGCGATATCTTCGGCCCTGGTCACCTTTACGTCGAACTACAGTATTTCGGGTACGAACCCCACCAAGAGGCTCACGCCGGCCAGTATGGGTCTCCCGTTTACGAAAAGATCCGCGCAGAGGGCGGACGACTTCGGCACCGGGCTACGCCGGCCCCGGACACCATCGGGGTGGAGCACACTGCAACGTCCGCAACCCCGGCACTGATCGCCGACCCCGCGCCTACCCGCGCCGGTGTTCGCCCAGCCGAACCTCCATCTGCCCAAATGCAATCACATTGCATTGCAACAAAGTCTGCAGCAATATCCGAGTCAACGCGGACGTTTGTCCCAGTCCGTCCTCCCAAACCCCGTTCTCACGTCGGTCGTCCTGACCTTCCCGAGGGTCAACCTCAGCGTCTCAATCCCTCAGACTATGATGTAGGGTTCCACCACGACGGTCGGCCCTGGCGCCTCTCTTGCCTCACCTACTGCCTCGACCTCACCCACCTGGCCGCGGAGTGCCGCCTGCCCACCGTACTGACTTGTAATGCCCATTATGCTGGGGCATCCGATCGCGCCATCCACCTGATATGCCGCGCCGCCGGTCACGATAAACCACTCTCCGGCTACCCAGACGTCGTCCCTGGCGCACGTTGTCTGAAGTCTAAAGTTCAACTGAAGCTTGAGGCGGAGGCTTTGCTCTCTCTGGTGACACCCGTTGACCAGGCTGTTGGTATGCATACTTATTGCATTGCAACAGAACTTGCATTATTGGAGGGGGAATCGGGTTTGCCAGGAGAGCGAGAGAGAGACCGAGTGCGGGGGGCGGTGGAGGTGGTGTCGGCCTTCACGGATGCCTGTCGACCTCCTGTATTGCATAATGGCTATAATGCAACAGCAATTGCATCATCCAGGGGCGAGGATAGGACACCTAGTCCGGGACTTTCCGGGACGTTACTCACCTCGCGTGTGACCGTTGGCTCTGGAGCCCCGGCGAAGCGCAACCCGGGTATGGCTGCATCAGCAGATCCTTCCCCCCTCGATGCTGCGTGGCATATCGCCCAGCGCTGCACCGTCGACTTGGAGTTGGACACCTACCACTTTCCCAAGGTCGACGTCCCTGTCGGCGAGACGGCGTACTCACTTCTCGCCAAGCGGTGCTTTCGCGGCGTCCCCCGCAAATACAAGCCGGTGCCGCCGCGAGCCGTCGAGCTTCTGGAGAAGGAGCTCTGCATGATCCAGCAGATGGAGTTCGCCCATTATTTCTTGGTGGTGCACGACATCGTCCGATGGGCGCGGACCCAAGGGATCGCCTGCTCAGGGAGGGGCAGCGCCGGCAACTCCATCGTGTGTCACGCGCTCGACATCACCGCGTCGGAACCCATCCGCCACAACCTGCTGTTCGAGCGGTTCCTCAATCCCAACCGTCGAGAGATGCCCGACATCGACGTCGATTTCTGCTCTTCCCGACGGGATGAGGTGATAGACCACATCTACAAGACCTTCGGATCGGAGAACGTAGCCGTGGTTGCCAACGTGAACACCATGTCTCCGCGTTCGGCGGTGCGGGTCGTGGCCGAAGCCCTGGGGTTCGCCCCCACGGAGATCAACGCCCTGGCCAAACACGTCCCTCGGCATGGCGACGCCGCCCGCATGCGCGAGTACCTGGGCGGCGCTTGGCCCGAGTTGAAGGATTCCCCGCTGCAGGACGAGTCCCGGTGGGGGCGCTTCCTCGATTTGGTGGAGCGGTTGGACTCGTTCCCCATGCACCTAGGAACTCACCTGGGGGGGTTCGTCATCGCCGATAGAGAGATCCCTTTTTACGCGCCCCTCCAATGGGCGGCCAAAGGGGTGGTGGTCCTGCAGTTCAACAAGGACGACGTTGCCGCCCTGGGCCTGGTCAAGATGGACATCCTCGGACTAAGGACCCATTCCGCCGTGTCGGAGTGCGTACATATCATCAGGCAGCGGACGGGGAGACGGATCCGGCCCTACGAGCTGCCGCCCGACGACCCCGCCGCGTACGAGATCATCAGCAACGGAGGTTCTATCGGGCTGTTCCAACTGGAATCCGCCGGGCAGCGCAACCTGGCCAGCCGCCTGCAGGAGCGGGATTTCGACGACATCATCGCCGCCATCGCCCTCTACCGCCCCGGTCCACTGGAGGCCGAGATGATCGGTCCCTTCATCGACCGGCGCTGGGGCATCGAGCCTGTCGTCCTTCCCCACCCCGCTATGGCCGAAGCCCTGGGCGACACCTACGGCGTCATCCTCTACCAAGAGCAGGTGCTGCGGGTGGCGCAACTGGTGGCCGGGTTCGACCTGGCCGACGCCGACTCCCTTCGCCGGGCCATGACCCGCGACCGCAGCCGGGAGGAGATGGCCAAGATCGGCGAGACCTTCATCAGCCGCGCCGTCGAGCGGGGAGTCCCGGAGAACGCCGCCAGGGAGGTCTTCCGCCAACTGGAGGGCTTCGCCGCCTATGGCTTCAACAAGAGCCACTCGGTGTGTTTCGCCGTCATCAGCTACGCCACCGCCTACCTCAAGGCCTACTACCCGGCCGAGTTCCTGTGCGCCGTGCTGAACAACTACCCCATGGGCTTCTACACCCCGCGGACGGTACTGAACGACGCCCGCCGCTTTGGTCTGGAGGTGAGGTCTATGGACATCAACCTGTCGGGGCGCGGGTTCACGGTGGAGGGCGACACGCCGCCGGAGGTCTCGAGTGAGCCGGGCCTGCTGGGAGCGGGAGCCGCGGGAGGCCTGCCTGGTAGTGAGGCGCAGGCCGATGAGACGGCGACACACACCGGTGGGGCCGCAGGCCCCTACGACCCCTTCGCCCAGGTCTGGAACGCCGAGCGCAACTGGGGCCTCACCGAGTCCGACCTGGCCGAGTTGGGGGCCGAGCAGGAAGGCGAGCTGGCCTATGCCGAGGCCCTGCGAGCGGCGCCGGAGCAGAGATGGGCCGGCGCCCCCGTGCCACCGCGCGAAGCGCCGCTGCTTCCCGGCGACCTTCTTCTCCCCCGCGCGCCCCGCGCCCGCGGCGGCGTGGAGCCCGGAGCCTGCCTCGCACCCAGTTGCGGCATCGCCCCGGATGCCGGCCGGGCCCTACGGGTGGGTTTCTCCTACCTCAAGCAGATGGGCGAGCGCTCCCTCGACCGCATCGAGAAGGAGCGCCGCCACGGCCCCTTCACCAGCTTCGAGGACTTCTACCTCCGTACCCGCATCGACTACCCTGTGGCCGAGAACCTCATCCGGGTGGGTGCCTTCGACTCGCTGGAACCCGACCGCACCGAACTGCTCTGGCGTCTACCCCTTCTGCACGATCGTTTGGAGGCGCTGGCCGGGTCGTCCGGACAGAGGCGCGGCCAACTGCGGGCGTTTTTTTCCCCGCCCAGCCGCGCCGGGCTGGAACGCCAGTGGAGTCTCGAGGACAAGGTCCGCTCCGAGCTCGAACTCATGGGACTCACCGTGAGCGCTCACCCGTTGGAGCTCTATGAGGAAGAGTTGAGGTCGATGGGTGTACGCATGAGCTACGAACTCCCCGCTATGGGAGACGAGGTGCCGGTATCTGTGGCCGGTGTCTACGAGCGGGCCCAGAATCCCTGGATGCGCTCGGGAAAAAGGACGATGTTTCTGACCTTAGAGGACGCCTACGGCCTCTTCGAGTGCGTCTGCTTTGAGAGCAAGCTGGCCAAGATCGCGCCGGTGGTCGCTCGGGCGAGTTACTTCCTGGTCAGGGGGAGGCTGCAGAACAACCACAAACGGGGGTTGGCCATCGTAGCCGAGGAGGTGCTGGATCTGGAAGTGGTACTGGCTCGGCGCCGCGCCCGCAGGGCGCCTGGAGCCGGGACCACGGCTATTCCGAAGAAGGTGGGATAGCTTCTACCCGGTCTCGCTTACCCCGTCTGTCATCACCCCTCGCAACGGACGGTTGCCCGGCTGGCTGCTTCGGGCACCCGAACGGGTCTCTCCGCATTGCTACTACGCTGAGCCGGGGGTATGGTTATCTCCAACAGTCCTTGCACCGAGGAGGTACAAGCATGTACAAGAAGATGGTGGTTCTTCTGGACGGCTCGGAGCTAGCCGAAGTGGTCTTCGATTATGCTCAAGAAGTCTCCGGGAGAATGCACGTGGACATAGATCTGTTGCACGTGTGCAGCCCCGACCAGGAAGCCCAACTGCCTATGCGCCGGGCGTATATGGAGCAGAAGGCCGAGGTACTATGCGCCAGGGCTGAGGCCGTCAGAAGCAAGTACGACAGAGACGCCACCGCCCAGTGCATTTTGGCGCGAGGACATGTCGTGGTGGGCTATCCCGCCGAGGAGATCCTCAAGTACATCGACGAGAACAACATCGACTTGGTTATGATGTCGACGCGCGGCAGCTCCGGGGTGAAGGACTGGGATCTCGGCGGGGTGGCCAACAAGGTCGTCCACGCCTCAAAGGTGCCGGTCTGGCTGGTGCCCATCGAGCTCCGTGAGGAGGTCCTGGCTGACGTGCTGCCCAAACGGCCCCTGGTGGTCCCTCTCAGCGGCACAGAGAAGTCCGGAGCGGCAATTCCTCATGCCGTGGAGATCCTCAAGCAGAGGGGCGCCGAGAGCGGCAGCGAACTCGTGCTGCTCCACGTGATGGAAGGCCCGGAAATCATGATGCCGGTGGTGGACGA
Organism: uncultured Actinomycetes bacterium; assembly: GCA_963775295.1. Classification (GTDB taxonomy): domain Bacteria; phylum Actinomycetota; class Thermoleophilia; order RBG-16-64-13; family RBG-16-64-13; genus JAMDEO01. The sequence goes on along the minus strand of CAVZIK010000006.1, from coordinate 1,902,770 downwards.
TCTCGGCGCCCAACGCGAAAAGATGAAGGCGTATCTGGAGGCCCTCGCCGAGCCGATCAGGGCCTCCGGTCTCCACGTGCGGACCGAGGTCCTGTCCTCGAGGGAGCCCGCTGAGAGCATCATCAACTATCTCAAGGACCACCCAACCCAGCTACTCGTCATGGCCACCCGGGGAAAGAGCAGGCTCAATAGAACCATCTTCGGCAGCTTGACCGAGAGCATCATCCACATGGTGAAGGTGACGCCGCTGCTCCTGGTGGGGGGCGAAGACTGAGAACGTGATGCTGCCGGAAGCGGCCTCCTACGCTGCGGGCCCCCGGCCCGCCCAGGCCGCTCCAGACAACCGGCTCCCCCTGGATACGGCGCTTCTTCCAATCCAGAGGGAGCCGGTGCGCAATTGTCCGTCTGTGCGCCGACCGAATGCTTGGTAGATACCAAGCCTCCACCTAACCCGACATCAGGTTCGGAAGCCAGGTGACGATCTGCGGGAAAGCGACCAGCAGGGCCAGGAAAACAAGCAGGACAATGATGAACGGCCTTACCCCTCGCAGAAGTTCTCCCAGCGGTATCCCGAACGTGTTTCGCATGATATACAGATCTAGTCCAAGCGGTGGTGTTATAAGCCCTATTTGCATATTAACCACTATCATTACACCAAACCATACCATGTCAAAACCTAACGCGGTAACTACAGGCACGAATATTGGCAGTGTTAGCAGCAGTATGGTCATTGTATCCATGATACAACCAAGGAAAAGATACATAATGTTGAGCAGAACGATGAACCCTATGGGTGACATCCCAGAATTGACTACGAGCGAAGCTATCGACTTACCCAGTCCGCCGCTGCCTACGACGTAGGTGAAGAAGGAAGCTCCGATGATGACCAGAATCAGCATCCCGGTAACGAGCGCAGCCTCAAAGACCGCTCTCCGTAAATGCCGAAAACGGAACCGATAGGCGAACACGGCAACCAGCAGAGCCGCCACACATCCGAAGCCTGCGGCCTCAGTTGTTGACGCTATTCCCAAATAGATGACCCCGAGTATGCTGAATATTATCAATCCAACAATCCAGAGCCTCTTGAGGGAACGGAACTTCTCTCTCCAGGTATACCTGCCGGCGGGAGGCCCCAACTTGGGATTCCGCACGGCCAGGAACACAGCCGTTCCGGACAGCATGACGACCAGGAGCAAGCCGGGAATAATGCCGCCGATGAACAGCTTGCCTAGGGAGACCTCCGCGAAGAGGGTGAGGACTATCATCGTGGTGCTGGGTGGGATCAGCGGGCCGAGAACGCCGCCGCAGACCAACGCTCCCAGCGCGTACCCTCGGTCGTATCCATGTTTCTCGTACTGTGGTACCGCGACTTTGCCCACCGTGATGATAACGCCGCCGCTGTGGCCCATTATCGCGCCCATAGCGCCCTCGCCGATGATACTGGCGGCCACCAGCCCGCCCGGTACCCGGGACAGCCACTTGCTGGCGGCCCCGAATAGCTCATCGCCTACGTCCGTCTCCGCGATGATGCAGGCCAGCAGGAAGAACAGCGGCAGGGGCGCCAGCTGGTCCCTGAAGAGGAAGGAAAAGGTAGTTCTCCCCAACAGGTCCATGACCGGCGGGCCATACGTGAACAGCCCGACAAGGAGAGCGGGGATCAGCATGCTGAAGGCGATGGGCACGCCCATCAGCATCATAACGATCATGACGCCGAGACATATCAATCCGGGTACGTAGTCCATCGCCTACACCCGCTCGCTCTCTACCGTCACTTCAGAACCTCCCGGCGAAATCCTCCTGTAACCGAACAATTGAGCGACGACTTGTACGAGTTGCCCCACTATTACGATGCACAAAAGCCCATAGCCTATGGGAATGGACAGCTTCACCGGCCACAACGGTTCAGCCCATGTCGAAAAGCTTGTTTCGTGAATAGAGAAGGAGTAGGCCATGGCTTCCCATCCCTTCCATACCAGAATGAACCCGACAAAAAGGGCGAAGAGCGGCACGATCAAATCAAGCACTACGAGCCGAACCTTCTCGGGCAAACGTGACGAGATGAAGTCCACTTGAAGGTGCCGTTTGTACTTTTGCACATAAGAGACGGACAGCACTAGCGCTGGTATCATCAGAATCTTTGTGAGATCCATGGCGTAGATCGACGGACGATGAAACGCGTAACGCGCTAACACGCCGTAAGTGACGGCGATGGCCATGGCCATGAGTAGCAATCCACCGATGAGCAGAGCGCCTCTGCTCAATATGTCAATTGTCTTATCAAGAAACCTACCTATCTTCATGACAGCAACCGTTTCTCTCGTCCAGCTTATACATCTCTTCCGCCAATAGGAAGGAGGTATTTCTACTACCTCCTTTCCTATTGGCGCTCGGCTACTACACTTACGTGTTGGTTAACCTATGCTAATACGGTGCCTCTTAAGCGCCTCTTGCTAGTAAGGATACGGATACTTTGCGTTGGCGTCGTCAGCCGTCTTTTGCACAGTCGCCGCGAAATCTCCCATTGCGGCCATCATGCCGTCAACAAGCGGTTTGAGCTGGGCCTGCCATACCGCGCGTTCTGCCGCCGGTAGGTGGTAGACCTCCATGTTTGCTTCGAGTTCCTTGGTATACGAGTAGAATGTCTCTACGGTGAGACGCTGGATCTCATCCTGGGCAATTTTTGCCTCTTCCTGGATGATGTCCTGAATATCCTTAGGCATCTTGTTCCATACATCCAAGTTCACAGTCGTTGCCGCTGAGGCGGAGATGAACATGCAGTCGGTGTAATACTTACAGACCTCCCAGAGCTTAGCCTCTACGAACTTGCCGAGCGACTGGACCGTTGCATCCACCGTGCCTTTTTGGAGCAACTCATATACGTCGAGGGGGGAGGCGGGTGCGCCAACCCCACCCAGCTTCTGTACCAACGGGCCCATCGCGGGAGAGATTGTCTGGGTCAGGAGACCCTTCCAGTCAGCGAGGGTCTTGACGGGCTTCTTCGCTGACCCGATTCCGAGTGGGTTGATGGACCTGACCTGGATACATTTCTGATTGAACTTCTCTTCGAACACGCTGCTGTAGGCCGGCATCAGGGCTGACTGCGCTTCGACCATGGCTTCTATCGTGTTGTAGAAGAGAGGCATTTCCGAAGATGTAAACCTGGGGTCGAGACCGCCAAAGGGGCCGAAGGGGAAGGTGGCCATCTCCGCGGAACCCTGTCTCACGGCATCCATGGAGTCAAACATGGGAACCAGGGAATCGCTCCAGAACAGCTCGATCTTGCACCGTCCGTTGGTGCGGTTAAAAACGTTCTCGGCCATCTTGATCTGAGGTTGGCTATCCGGCAGAACGGCCGTCGCAAACTGCGCCCATCTCAAATAGAAGTCGGGTTTGGCGGCCATGGCCACGGTTGTTGCCGTTGTACTGTCGGTCGATGCTGTGGAAGTATCAGCCGTTGATACTGCCGTAGGGGCGGACGTAGTTACCGCCGAAGTCGTGGCCGTTGTTGCCGTCCCCCCACAACCAGCCATCATTAGACCACCGATCATCACCAGCGCAAGTAATGCAAATAGCAGCTTTTTCACGGTCAAGCCCCCCATCGCTTCATGTTGTAAGACCATTTCTTCGCCATCTGTTACCACACCAGCCTCTGCACTCAGGAAGATGACCTATATCCCTCCTTTCAATGTTGACCAAAGCTCCTCTTGGCGGACGCTCCCACCCGGAGTGAACGGCGGCTCAGGTTAGTTCACCTCCCAGCCCTGGATTGGATTGGAGCGTCGGACTGACCAGCACAGCGTCAGCGAGTATCTCCGCAACATCTTTGACGGCCACCGATTCGCCTGCGTCCTCGCCCCTGGCGGCGTCTTCGAGCATCTGCAGACAGTAGGGGCAGGCGGTGGCCACCACGTTTGCCCCGGTGCTCATCGCTTGAGTCAGGCGGAGCGCGTTGATCCTGGTGCCCGCACTTTCCTCAAGCCACATCCGCCCCCCCCCGCCTCCGCAGCAGAAGGCGTCCGCCCGGTTCTTCTCCATTTCCACCAAGGTCTTCCCGGGCATATGTTGCAACAACTGCCGGGCCGGCTGATACAGGTCGTTGTAGCGGCCGAGATAACAAGGATCCTGATAGGTGACGGTCTCTTTGACGGCATCCCCCATTGCCAGCCTGCCGTCTCGCACCAGGCCGGCAAGCATCTCGGTGTGATGGACGACTTCGAAGTGACCTCCGAACTCGGGATACTCGTTCTTCAAGGTGTTGTAGCAATGAGGACAAGCCGTCACGATCTTCTTGACGTTATAGCTGTTGAGAAGCTGGATATTGTTTACGGCCATCATCTGGAAGATGTGTTCCGCCCCCAGACGGCGTGCGGGATCACCGCAACACATCTCCTCTTCACCGAGGATCCCAAAATTGATGCCAGCCTTCTTCATGAGAAAGGCAATGGCCTGCGCGACTTTGAGGCTGCGATCCTCCAGGGCCTGCGTGCAACCCACCCAGTAAAGAATGTCTACCTGGTCGTCTTCGCCGACTACCTTGACACCAAGCCCCTCGGCCCAGTCCGTGCGGGCATATGTCGTCCCGCGCCAAGGGTGGCCCCTCACTCTGAGATTCTTCAATGTCTCTCTGGCCGTCTCGGTCGTGGTGACCATCTGGAGATGCCGCCTGAGATCGACTATGGTATTCATCTGCTCGTTGTAAGAAGGACAGACTTCCTGGCAGGCTCGACAGGTTGTGCAGGCCCAGACGGCCTCTTCCGTGATGACGCTTCCAACGAAGGGCGTAGGCGCCGCCGACTGCTGAGCGTCGCCGCTGTCGGTGCCGGATGCCTCGTTTTGAGCCCGCTCTTTCGCGGTCCCTGTTTTGAGCAGCGGCGGGCCCACCTTCAGCAAATGCTCTTTTGTGCCTAAGACCAACTCCCTTGGGGAGAGTGGCTTGCCGCTGGCCTGGGCCGGGCACGCGATATGGCAGCGGCCGCACCACGTGCACGCGAAGGAGTCCAGCAGTTGTTTCCAAGTGAGATCCCGGGTCTCCGCCCTTCTGATCGTGGTGGTGTCGTTCAGATCCACCAGCCGCAGGGTCCCTTTGGAGGCCAGATTCCTGAAGGCCATGTTTGGGAAGATAAAGAGAGGGTGGAGGTGTTTGGAGCGGGGTGTGTAGACGATTGCGCTGAGCAGTATCAGCCAATTGAGCCACCAGAGGCTCTTGAATACAGTCGTCAGGCTGTGTGAAGCAATGCCAGCGTGCCTGAGGGAGTCGGCAATAGCCATGCCGATCGGTGGCCAGGCATGCTGGATGCCACCCGCGGCATAGCCGAAGCCCTCAAGAAGATAGTGCAGCACCACTACGGCCATGATGACCCCGAGAAGTATGGGTTGAATCACCTTCTCGCTCGTGGTCTCTTTCCTCTCCAGCCGGGCTGGTCTGACTACGTACCGCTTTATGATGACCCCGATGATCGCGAGGAGGATGAATATCCCCACGATCTCCATAATCGAGAAGAAGATCCTCTCAAAGGCGCTGCCGCTCATGATCGGGAATAGGCCGAGACCGGCTCCCAGGCCGAGGAACACGACATATCCGAGAGCGAAGATGCCCAGCCCCCAGAACATCAAAGCGTGTCCCAGCGGGGCCAAGTCCCGCACAGACACGTGCCTCAAGTTGCTTGTCTGTGAGAAGGGTATCGCCAGCATGCCGCCAACGCGTTGGCGCAAGTGATCGAAGCGTTTCTCCGGTCTACCAAGTCTGAGGAGACGGATCAGAAGAACGACCCTCTGAATGAAGAGTCCCATTGCCACCGCGAAAAGAACCCAGAACAACACGTAGCCAGGGATGCCGAGATAACTGCTCACAAGCGGTGACATCCGACGAAGACCCCCCTCTCTGTCCAGTTGTGCTGCTCGTGCCGAAAACTATGGGACCAGTAGCCGCGTTACCTCGCTGATGTCGTCTTGCCCTTCTAGGTCTTCCAGGAGCTGGAGTAACGCCTCCGCGTCGCTCCTCTTATGTTTCTGCGCAAATTCGACGTTCCCCCAGAACTTTGCCAGCAGCTCATCGCGAGACAAGGGATTGCCCGCAATGTCCCCCCGGGGAATCTGGCTCTGGGCCTCGTATTCGCCGCCTTCCTTCGTGCGGACCCTCAGGACGAAGCCAGTCTTTCCCGGCGGAAGGTCGGCAAATTCGATCTTTGCGATGAGTTCGGCGAGCTTGAGATCGCGGATCGCCTCCTCGGTGAAGTGCTCCGGCTTCACGCTACCTCTCAGCAGAGCGGTGGCCACGGTGAAACGGAAGCTGAAGATGGCGTTGCCGTGGGGAAAGTCGCCGATCTCCCAGGGCTGGCCCAAGACACCGTTCAGTCCCCCTTCCGGCAAGTACAGCATTACCCCGTCGATACTGTCGGGATCGACGCCGTGGTTGTTCACAATGTCGAGGGCGCAGTCTATGGGCCCATGTGTGCCGCGGCAGCACGGGTAAGGCTTGAAGGTCCTGTCGCCCCAGAACCTCTTGCCCAGGTCCTTGGTCAAGAGCTCTTCGTTGCGGATACCGCTCGTGAATAGGTCGTAGTAGCCGAATTGTCCCAGTAGCGCGTCTTTCGGAGCGGTCCAGCCGGCGGCGGCGAGTTCCGTGGAAAAGATGGCGTTGCGGGCGGCCAGACCGAGGGGCAGCTTAAAGGCTGAAGTCGATTCCGTGATGTTCTGCGCGCTGCCGCTCAGCTGGCTCAGCACCAATCCGAACGCATTCCTCAGCTGCTTCTCGTTCAGCCCCATGAGACGCCCGGCGATGGCCGTGGCCCCCAAGGCGTTGGCCGTACCGTTTCCATCCCAGCCCAGCGTGAGAGTGAACTCGCACGTGTTGAGCAAGCGCGCCGCCAGATCGTCTCCCAACAGCATGGCCGTGATTATTTCGCGGCCGCCGGCGCCGACAGCCTCACCCAGAGTGAGGGCGGTCATAACGGTCGTGCCGGACACGTGACCCGGGGCGATGTGGTCTTCCACCACCGGACTTACGGGTTCGAAGTCGAAGGAACGGCAGAGGATGCAGTTGACCATAGCGGCATGGGAGGCGGGGACTTTGCCGCCGTACATGAAGATCGTCGCTTCCGGCTTGCCCCCAAAGTCCAGGATGAGTCTGACGAGTTCGGGATTGCTGGGGTCGCCGGCACCGCCGATGAGGCAGCCCACCGTGTCGATGATACGATCCTTGGCATTCTGCAGCGTTTCTCGATCAACTGCCTCAAACTCCGCTTCCAGAATATTGGCAATGATCCTATCCATGGCGGTGATTGCGCTACCGGCCGTAGAAGCCCCCATGACTAGTGAGCCGGTCCGGTGGGTTGCAACGGCAGACCGCCGGTCACGTACAGGGGATGACCGGTGATGTAGGACGATAGCTCCGAGGCTAGGAACAGCGCGGCCCCGGCTATATCCTCCGAAGTGCCCATCCGCTGTAGCGGCGTCTTTCTGCCGATGCCTGCGAATATCTCTTCCATCTCCGCCTCGGACACGGTACCGAACAGGCCATCATAGAAATGGGTCTTGATCGGGCCGGGCAGTATGCAGTTGACGTTGATGTTGTATGGGGCCAAGGCGGTGGCCAGGTCGTTGGTGAAAGCCATGACTGCGCCTTTGGCCGTGTTGTAGTTGATCTCGTGGGCGGGCGGCAGAACGGCACCGATGGACGACATGCCGATGATCTTGCCGAACCTCGCCTGCTTCATGTACGGGACGACGAACTTGCAGAAGAGGAAATGGCTCTTGATGTTGAGGGCTTGGACTTTGTCCCAGGCCTCTTCCGGCATGTCCTCGATGTTCATGTGTTTAGCGATGGCCCCAGCGTTGTTGACCAGGATGTCGATCTTGCCGAACTTGTCGGCGACGGCCTGCACGGCGGCCCGCACCTGGTTGATGTCAGTGACGTCACAGGGCAACGCCAGTCCTTCGACACCTTTCGCCGCTATCTGGGCGGCCGTTTCTTCAGCCATGGCTGCGTCAATGTCGACGACGGCCACGTTGCAGCCCTCGTCGGCGTACTTGAGGGCGATGCCCTGGCCCATGCCTTTGGCCGACCCGGTGACGATAGCCACTCTGTCCTTCAACAACATCTCTGATCCCCTTTCGTAGCTTTTGCCCGCCTCAAGACCAGTCAGTCCTTCTATTTGGTTTCGTTGCTGCTGTACTCCGGCGGTATGTATGCCGACCAATCAGCCACGCGATTGGGGTCGAGCATGTTCCTCACCTTTTGCAGCCAGAGATCGGCGTGATCGTACATGGGGCCCCACTTCTCGTGGATATGCTCGATATCCTCCACCTGCATCATGGCTCCCCGATTTGTGTATCCGAAGCTCCGGCAGGGCCCGTCGGGGTCGTAGACTATGTCCAAGTACTTCTTGGCCGCTGCGTACGATATGGGGTCCCAGGGATCGATGCCCATGGCGATGCCGCCTGAGAAGCCAAGTGAGAAGTGCTCCATGGGACGGTACGACATGCCCATGTTGGGGTGGACGGTATCGCCTGCCTCAACAAAGGGTTGGAGAGCCTGGAACTCTATGGCGCGATATTTCAGCTGACTTTCCAGGCTGCCGTCGGTCCCCTGGGTGGACAACATGAAGTCACCGGTGGCCCTCAGCGTTACGCCTGTGGACCATATCTGGTACATGAAAATCTGCGCCTTTGTCTTCTCGTTGTTCCACGCGGGGTCGAGGTGGCCGCCCCATTTCTCCATGGCCGACATCACGGCCTTTTCCCGATATTCAAGCTCCCGAGCCGAGTGGCCGGTGACAAACACGGGCACCGTCCTCGCGATCTTGTCCGGGTCGGGGGGCGAGACCCGCATACTGGCCCACTGTTCGTCGTTGCCCTCCTGATGAAAGCCGGTGTTGAGATAGGCAGGGGCTACAATGCAGGCGATCTCGGCGTGGCCGATGTCTTGAGCGGCCCTCATCATCTTCTCGGTGTCCGGGAAGGTAAGTACGTTCACGCGATAGGTGTCGGGCACCTTCTCAATTTGGGCGGCCGAGAGGGCTTGGCCCGACTCCCTTGTCAATCGGTACTGCGTGGGCGCGGGGGCGTTCCAGGGATAGAGCTTCACCGAACACTTGGTGATGACTCCATGCCCGCCGTTGGCTCCGGCACGCCCGCGCAGGATGCCCCTCAAGCTGAAGCCCGGCCCATCCCCCGAGAACCAGCCTCCTTCTCGGTTGGCCGTACCCAAGTTCAGGATGTCCCCCGTCGGCAGGACCCACTCTGCACCCAGCACGTTGCGCCCGTAGCCGCTGGTGAAGAGCTGGGAGATGGTCATCTCCTGGTGACAGCAGGCCAGCGAGATCACCGCGGCGCTGTATCCCACTCCCGGCTTGCCCACGTAGAAGCCCTGCTTGCTAGCGGCGTCGATGAGTTGATAGACCGTCACGAACGGTTCGACCACCGCGTGCATGTTCTTGGGGTCGATCTCCAGTATGCGGTTGAGTCTCTTCAGCTCAAGCAGGATCCCGCGATCGTCGCTGAGGTAGGTGGCCACGTATTCAAAGGCGCGGGCCGAGGGTTTGAACAAGATGCCGGCTTGATTGCAGAACCGCACGATCGCCTGTATCTCTTCGGTACTTCCCGGCAAGACCACGGCAGCCGGCGGACGGTGTCGCTTGTCGCCGAACTGCACCTTGTTGCCCCAGACCTGGCAGTAGCTCTCCATGATTACGGGGTCCTGAGTGATGTACTCAGGGCCGACGATTTCTTCCAGTGCTTTGTATTCTTCTTGAGTCAATCTCATCGCTAGGCTCCTCACCGCTTCCTCGCCCGAGGCGTCAAATGGATTCCTGCACCAGTTCGATGATGTCCAGGACCTTGATCTCGTCGCCGGTCTGTCTAGCTGCGTTGAGGAAGTTCCTCTTGCACCAGCCGCAGGCGCTGACGATCGCCTCGGCGCCAACCGCCTTGGCCTCTTTGAGCCTCTCAGTAGCCGCCCACTCGGCAAAGTCCGGGTAGGCGTCGATCACACCGCCGCCGGCGCCGCAGCACCACGCGTACTCCCTGGTGCGGTACATCTCAACGAGTTCCACGCCCGGGACGCTCTTGATGATGTTCCTGGGGGTGTCGTAGACACCGTTGGTCCCCCGACGATACTTCTTGGGAGGATCGTGCAGCCAGATCTGCATGCCCGCGGGCTTGTATTCCTTCCCTTCCCAGTGAATCCACGGTTCGCCCAAACGGCCAAGATGGCAGGGGTCGTGATAGGTCACCTTGAGGTCGAGGGGCTTCTTCAACCGCAGCGTGCCTTCCTGGATCAACTTCTCCAGGTACTGAGTGATGTGGTAGACCTCGACCCCTGTGTCCTTCCCGATCTTGTCGTAAAGGACCTTGAAGGTGCCGTAGCAGTCTGAGCAAGGCGTGACCAGCGTCTTGGCGCCCACCGTTTTGAGGGTGTCGGCATGGTGTTCAGCGAACTTGGTCAACTCACCTTCGTAACCCATTTCGTACGCGCGCCCCGCGCAGCAGGCTTCGTCGGCCCCCAGAATGCCTACATCTATTCCGGCCGACTGCAGCAGCGTCACACCTGCACGGGCTATCGGCCACAGTTCCTGGTCATAGGAATAGCGGCAGCCGGCGAAGTACACGACTTCGGCGCTTTCTTGGGTGACCCGTTTGACGTCGAGGTCGGCCGCCCAATCTCCCCGTTCCGCCCGCGGCTTGAGCAACATGTTGTCTTCGTTGCGCAGGCTTCTGAGATAGGGCTGATGTTGGGGCAACAGATAGCCTTGGTCGACGCATTCGATCCTGAGTTCCTGCATGTGCTGCAGCGGCTCGATATCCTGCTGTACCTTGCAGGCGATATCGCAGGAGCCGTCCATCATGCACCTGTACACCACGTCCAGGAAGGTGTCGTCGATCTCGATGGCGCCCTGCATCAAAGCATATGAGAGGTTGTACTTGCCGCCGGCCGCAAAGGCATGCCAGTGGTACCTGGCAGCGGACGGGCAGCCTTCCATATAGTTGAAGTCCTTGATGAAGCGCCACGGTATGTATTTGCAGTACGAACAGCGAGTGCAGCGCTCCATATCATGTTTGAAATCCTGCCAGGCCATCTCAGTTCCCCCTCAGTTCGCCCGGCCCGAAGCACAACTTGCCAGGATTGAGTATCCAGTTGGGGTCGAAGATGTCCTTGACCTTCTTCTGCATGGCAGCGGTGTCGGGGGAACGCCGGTACGCCACCTCGACCCATCCCGGGTATGGCCTGGAGAAAAAGGCGCCCGCTTCTTCTAGGCGATCAACTGCCTCAGCTTCCAAACGGCGCATCAGATCTGATTCGGCGTCATCTGCTGGATCGAAGTAAAGGTTGAACTCGCAGTGGCAGCTGGTGCCCTGTGCAACCGGCTGGATGTACGCGCCGATGTTCTCGGGAGAGAATCCCAGCTGCCTGGCCAGTTGCAGGATCACTCCGGAGAGCTCTGGAGTCTTGCCCTGCGTGCTGAGGAAGAAGATATCTTCGAAGCCTCCCCTGTATTTCAGCTTCCAGTAGGGATCTGTCGAAGGTCCCATCAAGAGAAGGTAGAAATCTTCCGCCTTGATTCCGGAGATCTCGGTTTGGGGTTGCAGGCCGTACGAAGCCGCCAGTTCTCCAAGGTCGTCCGACAGATACTGGACCTTTTCCTCCGGCAAGAGCCCGCAGCCCTCGAAGCCGACAAACATGACCCAGGCGGGTAAGCCACCGCGCGAGTCGGCTATCTCCCGAGGATCGTCACCGGTTATGGCGGCGAGGTTAAGCCCGTTGAGGATGAAGATCTTGCCGGTGAAGCGGATTCGTGACAGGTGGTAGCTAAGCTCGATCAAGGGCTCCAAGCTGTCGGATGGGATCATGAATGCTCGATAGAGTTCCGACGTCTCCCGGCACTTCAAGGACATCCAGGTGACGACACCGATGGTCCCCTGCGCGCCCGACAGCAGCCTCTGCGGATCCATCTGGGTGGGCCCGAAGGGGCTGATCTGCGCTTTGCTGATCTCCCACTGCTGCTCCAGGGTGTCCGGCCCAGCGGCTTCGCCGGTTCTCATATAGTCACCCGAGCCGAACACGACCTCCGTGCAGAGCATCGGGTCGGTGCTGTCAAAGTGAACGCTCGGCATCAGGATGGGGTCACGTTCAAGAGCGCTGGCCAGCACGGATTTGGAGGCACGGGGAAGGAGTGGCATGTAGGCAGAGAGACCGCTAGTGGCAAGCTCGGACTGAAGCTGGCCGAAGGTGACCCCCGGCTCAACAATCGCGACGCGATTATGGGCGTCCACGCGGATGATCCTGTTCATCCTTCGCAGGTCGACGACGACGCCTCCCTTGATGCCGGGCACGGTCCCGCCCCGAAAATGGGGCGGTCCTGAACTCACCGGTATAAGCGGAGTCTGGCTTTCATTGGCCCACTTGACGACCCGCTGGACCTCGTCGGTGCTGGCCGGACTGACCACGGCGACTGGGGTGTTCTCCGTAGACCCACCGGAGTACTCCTCCAGAACGGCCGGGTCATCCCGGATGTTCTCCATGCCAACGATGCCGACGAGATCGTCCTTAGCCATGCTTGGCCTCCCTGTCACAGTGCGAATAGTGCGCTACATGCAGAGCCCATGATCGACAAAACCGCTTGATCTCAAGGAGGCGCGGGACCTCAAGACGAAGCCTTCCAAAGCAGCGATAGTCCGCGGGAAGTAGCTGTGGGACAGGATTGGCTGGGATCCGACGGCGCCGGCCCGGAAATGGTGTCGGATGAGAACAGACTGGTGACGCCGCCCAACCGGGCAAGCGTCATACCGACAGGCATCATGAGCGAGAGACGCTCTGGCCGTCGGAGACGCATCACGTCGCTGATGCGATGGATCCTCTTCCCCGCCTGCTCCTTGCACCGACCAGACATGCTCGCGCACCCCCCCTGGTAAGTAGCGCTCGCTACTAGCATTTGCTACTAGCGAGCGCTACTCTATCGCAAATTGGGAACAGTGCAAGAGGTGAGCCATAAAAAATAGACGAGAGCCTTCGCTACAGGAGGCAGGGGTGTTTTTCCGGGGCAAGATGCTCGCCACCAGCTTGACAGCTTGGATAATCGTGTTTAAGTTGTGGTCGTTCTCATGACAGGGAACAACTAAGATATTGCCCACGAAGGAGCGTCGGATCTTATGCCATCCGGATGAATCCGGAAAGATCCTCTTGGTGGATTTACTAGGCAGGATTGATCGGCCATTTGATACCAGATGAGCGAGGCAGCGTTGAAGAACCTAATAGTGTGCATGAAACAGGTGCTCGATCCAGAAATCCCTTTGTCGCTCTTTCACATTGATTCAGAGGCTAGAACTGCGATCCCGCCGAAAGCTACGCCGCCGGTCCTGAGCCCCTTTGACGAGAGCGCTCTGGAAGCCGCTCTTCAGATCAAAGACGCTCACGGGGCCACGGTCACGGTAATCAGCCTGGGTAAGAAGTTTGTCAAAGCTGTGGTCACCGCGCCTCTCGCCGCCGGGGCTGACCGGCTTGTCCTCCTTCAGGATGGCGCTTTCGACGACTTTGACACTTACCTCACGGCCTCGGCCATCGCCACTGCCATCGGCAAGCTGAGGCCGTTCGATCTGGTCCTATGCGGGCTGCAGGCGGCTGATACCAACACGGGGCAAGTCGGCACCTACATCGCTGGTCTGCTCGGCATTCCTTGCATTACCGCCGCCCGCAAGGTTGGGGTGGAGGGCGACAAGGTCATCGTCGAGAGGTCGTTGCCCGACGGTTACGAGGTGATTGAGGTGCCGTGTCCGGCGGTGGTCACGACAACCTACGAGGTCGGTTCCCTGCGAGAGCCTGGAGTGGAAGCATTCATGTCCGCGGGCCAGAAGCCTACTACCACCTGGACCGCGGAGGACCTGGGAATCGCGCTCGGTGAGACGAACAGATTCGAGATTCTTACGATGGAAACCCCTGTACACGAGGGCTCGTGCGAGATCCTCGAGGGGGCCGACCCCGAAGAGAAGGCCAGACAGCTCCTTGTGCGGCTGCGAGAGACCAAAGTGATTTGAGGCGCCGTGACCAGAATGGGGGCTGACATGGAGATGCAGACCGGTAGTGGAGTGCTAGTACACTGTGAGGTCAGCGACGGCAGACTGGCGCCGGTGGCCGCCGAGGCTCTCGGGGCCGGGAACCGTCTAGCGGCCGCGCTGGGACAGCAACTGAGCGCTGTACTCATCGGCGCCGGCGTCCGTGGGTTGGCCGAGGAGGCTGTCGCCTACGGTGCCAGCCGCGTCTATGTCGTCGACGCGCCTTTCTTGAACGATTACGCCACGGAACCCTATCTTCAGGCCATGGAGACGGTCATTCAGCAGGCTCCTCCGACCGTCATACTTCTGGGCCAGACCCCACTGGGCCGTGACCTGGCGCCTTGGCTGGCTCTCCGTTTCAACACCGGGGCAACCATGGACTGCATGGCATTGGAGGTTCATCCAGAGTCCGGTCGTCTGCTGATGACGCGCCCGGTATACGGCGGCAATGCACAGGCGGTGCAGACCTGCCGCACCGACCCCCAAGTAGCTACCATCAGGCTTAAGGCGATGGCTCCGGCGGTCAGGGACGACGCACTGCAGGGGCAAGTGATCGATGTCACCGCCGCTATCGTACCGTCTGCACCCAGAGCCACTGTGCGGGACAGGAAGGTCGAGCCAACCGCCGGTATCAAGCTGGAGGAGGCCAGGGTCATCGTGGCAGGAGGACGGGGCGTGGGAGGTGTTTCCGGCTTCCAACAGCTTGCGGAGTTGGCCGGCCTGCTTCACGGCGCCGTTGGAGCGACCCGCCCGCCGTGCGATGCCGGGTGGGCATCGGACAGCCAACAGATTGGCATTACAGGCAAGATCGTCAGCCCCGATCTGTATATCGCGGTCGCCATGTCCGGGGCCAGCCAGCACATGGCCGGCTGCTCAAGTTCCAAGGTGATCGTGGCCATCAACAAAGATCCTAAAGCGGATATCTTCACATTTGCCGACTATGGCATTGTGGACGACTGGAAAGCGGTCGTGCCGGCACTCATCAGTTCGCTGGCGTAGTCACCATGGAATAGTCGGCTTTCAGCCAGCTTTGGACGTCGACGGGCCCGGCAGGCACCCGCCGCTTCATCTCGACAATGACCGCCCCGTGACCCCGGGGATCGACCACCGCGGCCTCCGCGCACCTGGTCGGAACTCGGGTCGCGGCCGGTCGCTGGAAATACCACAGCTGCAGACCTTGACCCTGATTGGCCGCCGCCCCGCCGGGGTAGAAATACCCGCGACACCCCGGAGGCTTCGGTGAGCCGGGTCGAGGCGGGGCGCCCGGACTGATCGCCCATCCAATCGCGAGAGGAGTGTCGAATGAGCCCTCGTGCGCGCCCTGCCGGATTGCGAGGTACCGCTTCCCATGGACACTGAGTCGACACGCACCATCAAGGTGGATGTCTCCGATGGGATAAGCGTTACCGTCAAGGTCGACACCCCCGCCGGGATGAGTTCCTATACCCCCGGACTGGTGCTGGCCCACGGCGCCAATAACCACCTCGACCATCCTTTGCTGTCCTCCGTGGCGGTCAAGCTCGCCCGGGAGAACGCGGCGCTTGTACTCCGCTTCAATTTCCCCTACAGCGAGCGCGGGGGGACCTCTCCCGATCCTCGCCCCGTCCTGGAGGAAACATACCGGCGAATGTACGACGTGCTGGTGAACGAACTGCTGGGACCCGGCGCGCCCGTATTCCTTGGGGGAAAATCGCTGGGCGGACGATTCGCGGCCGAGCTTGCCTCCGGAGCCTTGGAAGGTGGCGCGCTGCCCGCCTCGGGACTCGTGGTCCTCGGCTATCCCCTGCACGCGCCGGGCCGGCAAGACCGGCCTAACGTCAGGCCGCTCCAAGGGATCGAGATCCCGAGCCTCTTCTTTCTGGGCACCCGCGACCCGTTCTGCGAGCCGGAGTTGCTGGAGCCCATTCTCGCCGGTCTTCCCCACCCCGGGCGCCTTGTTGTCGTCGAGGGCGGAGATCATTCCTTCCTCATGCCCAAGTCCTCGGGCCGCGGAGCAGAAGACGAGTACGCGGCGATCGGCGCCGAGGTGGCGGCCTTTGTGAGGGAAGTCAGCGGCACCTCTTAAGCGTCGTCGCGACCCCCGCTGACTAGATCCCGCGCGGTACAGCCTTTGCCCGCTCATGGACCCGGGAGCGCCCTTGGGTAAGCCACATCACTAGGCCCAGCGCCGCGATGGCGAGGTTGAGGCTCCCGATCAACTCCACCCTGCCCCAGAGATCGAGGGAGACAAGGATTATGCCAACGCTCCCCATCACCATGTTCGAGGCCACCACGAGTGCGGCAACGGACCCCGCGTCCCCCTCGTGCTGGGCCAGGAGCAGGAAGGTGGATGGAGGACGGATGCAGCTCATGGCCACCGCGCCGGGAAGGAGCGCCATGATAAACGCCCAAGGCCCGAGATGGCCGAGAAGGAGAATCAGCAGACCGCTCCCCGCGGAGACTACGAAGCACCAACTGAGGATCTTGCTGCGGTCCAACCGCCGAGAGAGCCACACGTAGAGCGGAGCGCCCACCGCGATACCGATCGCAAAAAGCGCGAAGAAGTAACTGTACACCTGACTGCTGACGCCGAAGGTGACTTCGTAGATGTACGAAGAGGACGAAATGAACGCCATTGCTGCCAGGCCCAGCAGCGAGAAGTTCAGAAGCAGGTAGGCGAAATCCTTATTTCCCAGGACGATGCCCAGGCGTTTCAGTGAGGCCAGAGGATTGCCGGTCAGTCTCTCCCCCACGGTCTCGGTGAGAGCGATCGCTCCGGCCAGCACTACGAGGCCGAGTATCGCCTGGGCCACGAACACCCCTCGCCACTCGGTGAACCGCAGGATGAGTGCTCCGATGACCGGGCCAAAGGCCGGCGAGAAGACCGTCAACGCCTGGATCACGGAGAGAGTGATCTCCCGTCTCCGCCCTTGATAGACGTCTTTGATGATGGCGGTCGCCACCGATGCGGCTGCTGCCGCCCCTAGGGCCTGGAAGGCGCGGTAGACGTTCAGTTCGATGATGTTGAAAGAAAGAGCGCAGAGAACGCCCGCGACCGTGTAACAGGTGAGTCCCACCAGTAAGATCGGCCGGCGCCCGTATCGATCGCTGAGCGGACCCCAGAGCAACAGGGCGACGGCATAGACGACGAAGAAGATGATGAGAGTGAGATTGGTCTGATACTCGGGGACCTTGAAGTAGGCGGTCATCCCTGGGAGGGCGGGGAGATAGAGGTCCGTCGACAGCGCAGGAAACGCGCTGAGCGCCGCAAGGAAGATGATGAGCCCGGTTTTGCCGAGATATCTCTGCTGTGGAGGTTCCCTGTCATTCATTAGATTGGTTTAATGATACACACATCGGCGGGCTGAAACAGGCCGTGTGCCGAGATCGAGGGCGTTGGTCAGCCGCGCACGCCGGGCACCGACCGGCGGTGAGAACCATGTCGTACCCTGTTGGAGGACCTGACCGGCGTCGTTCGGCGGGCGAGGCCGCTCACGAGAGCGGCATAGACAACCAATGCAACCCACACGGACGAAAGGGCCACGCCGCCCACCCCAAAAGCAGCCAGCCCGACGGCCAGCGCCATCACTCCAAGAATCATAGCGCCGCCAATTCGAGGGACCTTCATAAGCAGCAAGAGCCCAGGCAGCGTTATGAGCGACAACACGAGAAGAATCGCCC
The DNA here is from genome assembly GCA_963775295.1 of uncultured Actinomycetes bacterium. Taxonomy (GTDB): domain Bacteria; phylum Actinomycetota; class Thermoleophilia; order RBG-16-64-13; family RBG-16-64-13; genus JAMDEO01. The sequence continues at coordinate 1,885,064 of CAVZIK010000006.1, read as the reverse complement.
AACCGATATCGCGCAGTCTGCGAACATCAAGCCGGTGTGGAGGGTATCGCCGATTATTGAGCAAGAGTTCTGTGCGCATCGTGGGCTTCTTTCCGCCGCGAGAACGGTCAGGTCTAGTTCGCCTAGTCGGTCGTTGCTCCAAGACTAGGCCCTGAGGCCTCTGAGCGCGCCCGCGCACTGGGGGGACTAACTGCTGGCGAGAAGGGGGGTTCCGTACCGGCCACCTGGTCAAGGTGAGCTCGATTGCCCGGGCGGCGGCTGCGCCCGTTATGGGCCACCCGCCGAGGACGAGACCTTCCAGCGACGCGGCCCCTAGTCGGAGTTCCCGGTCGTGGTTGTCGACGACAAATCGCTCGGAGCGGAAGAACCCGGGCTCTCGGTCGACGTGGTCGTCCCCGATCCGTCCTGGCCGTTCCCGGTTCCCACCGTGGTGCTGGGCGTGTCGCCCGTGCTGGACGTGTCGGCCTGCTCCGTGGTGACCGAAGTTGTTGTGTCCGCGGCGCCCGCGCCAGTCCCGGGTTCGACCGAGCGCGTGACCTGGGTGGTGACGGTCACCGTTCTCTCGACCACCCTCTCTCGGATTACGGTCTGGTCAGGCTGGCCCTGAAGGAGGAAAGAAAAGACGCTGACGGCAAGCGCTATAGTCGAAACCCCGGCGAGAACCCATTGGACTTTGAAGCCACCGCGTCCGCGCCCCCGACTGTCGCCCTGTCTACCCGGCTCCGTCGATCCAATCCCGGCCTTCTCGACCATCTCCGTCGCGATGGGATCGACCCGCGTCGAGTGAGATGACGCGCTCACGCCGCCGACGCTCTTCTCGTAACCCAGGCGCCTTCGCGTCCATCTGCCCACACTTTCGAGGCTCTCCAGGGAACCGTGAGATACCAGGGTATAGATCACCGGCATGATGGCTGCGCCCGTGAGCGTGCCCGCCAGATGCCAGCGACTGACAACAAGAAAAGCCGCTATGGATGCGGCTATTCCCGAAACGATCCCTGCAACGCGCGGCTGGCTCATATCACCCCAAGCTGATCCTTACCCTTGTTCCCCGCTAGTTCTGACCCCGGCATCTGAGCGCCGGTTCCCAGCAGCGCGCGGCTCGGGACCCGGCGAACGGACCTCGGGTCACGCAGTCGATGAGCAAAGTGACATTTCGCTTCTGCTACGATCGTGAGGTTACAGCCACGATCACTCCGGAGGATGTCCCTATGGCCGACAAGGTATTTGTGATTCTCAGCAGTCAAGACCGCGAGGTGCTTCTCGAGGTTGGCTTCACCTACCCTTTCAACACCGCCGTCCACGGTTGGATGGACGAGGTGAAGATCATCTTCTTCGGCCCTTCGGAGAAGCTGGTCGTCAACGACGTGGAAGTCCAGGGCCGCCTGAAGGAGGCGCTCGATGCCGGCATCCATGTGATGGCCTGCAAATGGTGCGCCGATCGTATGGGGATCGCCGATGATCTCGAGGCCTTGGGCATCGAGGTTCTCTACGTGGGCCCGGTGATCTCGGAACTCCTGAAATCAGGTTGGGCCAGCCTCACGTTCTAGCGCGGTTGGTGGGGGTTTCATCTTCGGAACGAACCGGATAAAGTGAGTAGTAACTAGTAGGTCATGCAGAAGCATCGACGTGGCCGCTTGGGCAGGCAAGTCGAGCCCGGCCTCATCGAGATTGTCGTCAGCAGTGTTTGGCTGTGGAGGAGGGGTCGATGAGACGGCGGAGCAGGCTCCTGCGGGTTGTCTTGATCTCTATGTTCGTCCTCGTAGTGTTGACCGCGGTAACGGTCGTAACGTTCGCTTGCGCCGGTGGCACCAGCTCGACCACTCAGGCAACTACAGCCACCACCCAAGTTGCGCAGACATCGACGACGGGCGGCGGCAGCAGCTCAACTACAGGGTCCACGGGTCTCACGTCTTCCACGACGCAGGCTCCCCCGGCTTCCCAATCGGCCTACAGCATCATGGCCGTGAACGATCTCGGGATGCACTGCATACAGCCCGACTACTCCGCCATGATGATCCTGCCGCCGGCCAATTTCCTGCACGTACAGGTCTTCCAGAAAGGCGGCGAAGGCGCCCGACTGGTCACTTCCGGGATCACGGTGGAGTATTCGGTTAAGAACCTGGGCGACACCGCTTCCCACCTCAACTTCTGGCAGTACGCCAAGGACTACGGCTTCGACATAGCTCCCGGCACGGGCATCACCGGCAACACTCTCACAGGCACCTGCACACTGAGCAGCGACGGTCGATATTGGGAGGCCACGGCGCTCCCCGTCGTCCCTTACGACGCCCAGGGAAACTTCAACGCTTATCCCACGTGCGAGATCACGGTCAAAGACGCCTCCGGCACGGTGCTTGCCGTCCAGCCCACCGTGGTCCTGCCTGTCTCCGACGAGATGCACTGCGACAACTGCCATTCTAAGACGAACACGTTTGCAAGCATTCTCAGTTCGCACGACAAGCTCTCCGGCACCACCCTCGCCGCTGACCTCTCTCAAGGAACGCGTCACGCCTGCAACGAATGCCACGCCGATCCGGTCCTGAACGCACCGGGCAAGAGCGGTGTCAAATCGCTGTCAGAGGCCATGCACGGGTTTCACGCCTCGAAGATGCAAGCCCTCAACACACTCCAAGTCAGCTGTTACAACTGCCACCCGGGAGAAAAGACCCAGTGCCTGCGGGGGGCCATGTACGCGGCCGGCCTCACCTGCTCCGACCCCAAGTGCCACGGCGACATTCAGAACGTGGCGACCAGCATCGCCTCGGGTCGGCAGCCCTGGCTAAATGAGCCTGATTGCGCCAATTGCCACACCAACGGTAGCAATCCGAACACCTTGTACCGCCTGTCTTTTCTGGAGAACGGACCGGAGGACATGAACGGCAAGATACTGTGTGAGAGCTGTCACAACGGCACCCACAGCGAGTGGAAATCGACGCTCGCTCTCGACAACAGCATCCCCTTGTACCTACAGGGAACGGCCGGCCCCATCGGCCAGTGTAGCGTGTGTCACTCCGGTAGCGGGAAGATCCACGGCGGCAGAGGGGGCGGATAGGCGCCGGCGCGTGGGTCTGCGACCGAGGCGATGTTCCCTTCGTGTTGCGAGGCGGTTCCAGGCCTTGATGATTCCCGGCCCGTCGGCGAAGATTGGGCTCGAAAGAGTCTGACACCGGAGAGATGAGCAGGGATGCAACCGCTGGTGAATGAAAGCCCCCTCGCAGCCGCGATCTTCGCGGTGGTCTTCGGCGGCTGGGTCGTCTTCGAGGTTGTCTTCACCGCGCGCACTCGCGCCCGCGGCCGCGCCAACCGGGAGGACCGGGCTTCAACACTGGCCGTCTTCGGTGCGATCATCTTGGCCCTCCTGATCATTCAGGCGGGCCCCCAGCAAGTCCCCTCGGCCGCCATTCACGGGAATGCCTGGCTCGTCTTCGGAATCGGGATCGCGCTGGCGGTTGCGGCCTTTGCTTTCCGGCTATGGGCAATGGCCACGCTGGGACGATTCTTCACCGCCGCCCTCGCTACGACTGCGGATCAGAAGGTCGTTAGCACCGGACCGTATCGGTACGTACGCCACCCGTCGTACGCCGGACCGCTCGTGATTGTGCTGGGTGCCGCATTGACGTACGCCAATTGGATCAGCCTCGCGGCTGTCGTACCCGTATTCCTCGGATACTCGTACCGCATTCATGTGGAGGAGAAGCTACTGATTGCTGAGCTCGGTAGCGACTACTCCCACTACTGCGAGCACACGAAGCGACTGATCCCGTTCATCTACTGAGCCGTCGAGGGCGTCCCGACGTCGGTTCCTGCGGCCTCCTCCGCCTCCGTCGGCGCGCGCCGGCGGTCGCGGAGTGCCCCCTCGAGTCGCTGGGGTCCTTCGGGAGGCAGGGGATATTGTATTCTTTGGCCACAGTCGGATCGGACCAGTGAGCGGAAGGAGGAGGATGGTCGTCGATGCATCCGGCCGAGCAGAGGCGAACCGTCTGATCGAATGAGCCCCGGACAACTCTCCGAACAGTCAGATCCTCTCGCCAATCGCCAGCGTCTAACGCGTCGCGAATTCCTGAAGATCGCGGGGATGACGGCGGCTGCCGTAGGGCTGGGCACAGGGCTGGGAGGAATCCTCGCTGCATGCGGGAGAGAGCAATTGTCCACTGCGGCTTCCGGCTCGTCGAAGGTCCAACTCGTGTACCAGGACTGGCGGACGGAGTGGTTCCCCCCCATGGCCCAGACGGAGCTCGCCAGGTTCCAGGCCGACCATCCCGACATCAGTGTCTTCTACACGCCCGATCCCGATAACCTGAGCGACCAGATGCCGCTCGATATGCAGGCCGGCAGCGCCGCAGACGTCTTCCAGGGATGCTGCGAGTTCTTCCCCACCTGGGCTCAGAAAGGCTACGTACTCGACCTGCGCACCTATGTCGAGCGCGATCTAGACGCTTCCACGGTGGGTGAGTGGGATCCCGTCCAGTACAAAGCCCTCTTCGATGCCGCCGGACGCCAATTCGGACTGCCGAAGTATCAGGGCACTCTCGTCCTTTACTACAACAAGGATCTGTTCGATCAATACGGAGTAGCTTATCCCACGGCCGCGTGGACCCACGACGACTACCTCGCCGCGATGAAGGCACTCACTCGCGACACGAACGGTGACGGCCGGACGGATATCTGGGGAAGCATGATCGACATCGGATGGGACCGCCTCCAGGTGCACGTCAACGCTTGGGGTGGCAACATTGTCGATCCAAACGACCCCACCAATTGCGTCCTGGACTCTACGGCCTCTCTCGAGGCCCTCGACTGGGTTCGCGCACGGATGTGGGACGACAAGGTCATGGCCACTGCCACCGACGTGAACAACCTCGGCACCCAACTGTCGTTCTCCGAAGGAAGACTGGCCATGATCGAGGATGGATCGTGGGCATTGAAGAACATATTGGAGCACGCAGACTTCCGTATCGGCGTGGCCCCTATTCCCAGCGGGCCGGTTCAAAGAGTCACCCTGAGTACCACCGACGGATTCGGTATCTATTCGGGGACCAGGTATCCAGACGAGGCCTGGGAGTTTCTGAAGTTCTTGGTCAGTAAGGAATACGGCCTGGCAATGGCTGAAGCCAACCTCCTGCAGCCGGCGCGCCTCTCACTGGTGTCCGATTGGGAGAGCTTCGTGAAAAAGCAGTACCCTCAAAAGTCCGCGGGAATGGACCTCGACGTGTTTTCCGCCCCTCACCGCGAGGGATACTCCGTGGTGCAGGAAATATTTCCGCGCAACATGGCGGACGCGACACAACTCGTTCATGATGCGTTTGCCAAGATATTCACCCTCGGCCAATCCCCGGTGGGCATCCTCCGAGGAGTGAGCCGCGAGATCAGCCAGGCTCAGACCGCTCCCGTCCAATAGAATGGGTCCGATCCTTACCCGCAGCCGCTTGAGACGAAGGATCCTCACGTGGTCCTTCGTTCCCGCCGCGGTCATCTTGTTCGCCGTCGCGCTGGTAGCCGTGTATTCATACGGTCGAGTGACCGAGGAACAGGCAGTCCAGCGAGACCAGGAACTGGCGCGCCTGTCCGCCGCGAACCTCGCTTCCGAACTCAACCAGTTCTCGCTCGACCTTACCAGCCTCACCCGTCAGACCAACATAACTTCCGGCGACGCCGCCGCGCAGCAGAGCGCGCTGGAAGCTTCCTCCAACAAGCTCTCGGTCTTCGACCAGGGCGCCGTCATACTAGATGCCCACGGCAAGCTTGTCGCCGCTTGGCCGGAGAGACCGGGGGACCTCGGAAGAGATTGGTCGTCGAGACCGTATTTTTCGCAGCTGTTGCGCTCGTCCAGGCCGGCCTATTCCGACATCTTGCCGGACGGCCAAGCCGGCGTTCAGGTGGTGGTGGTCGCCGTGGCCATCACCGGGACCCAGGGCGAGCTCGAGGGGGTGCTCGCGGGAATGTTCCGCGTGGGAGCCACCTCCGTGAGCGCCCTCTACGGCGACATCGTGAAACTCCGGGTGGGCGTGACCGGCGACGTGTACGTAGTCGACGGCGGGGGACGGGTCATCCAGCACCCTGACCCCAGTCTCATCGCCACCAGTATGGCATCCGAAAAAGTGGTCCAAGATGTCGTCGCAGGTCAATCGGGCGCCATCCGGACCCGGGATCTGCACCAGCGCGACGTGGTCGCAGGCTATGCGCCGGTTCCGGGCACGAGCTGGGGACTTGTGGCTGTGGAGAGTTGGTCCACGCTCGTCAGACCCTTCGAAGGATACCGCACCTTCCTGATCGTACTGTTGGTACTGGGCCTGTTGATCCCCTCGTTCGTCGTGCTTGTGGGCGTGCGACGCGTAACTCGTCCCGTGCTGGCCCTCACCCGCGCGGCTCGCGAAGTCGCCTCAGGCAACTTCGAGCACCCGGTGACCATCAGGACACACGACGAACTGCAGGAGCTTGCCGAGCAGTTTAACGAGATGTCAACTCAACTCCGGGATTCTTATGGAGAACTCGACAAGCGTGTGGAGGCCCGTACCCAAGAGCTCGCGACCATCAATGCCGTCGCTTCCGTCGTAAGCCAGTCTTTGGACCTGGAGCGGATACTCGATGACGCTCTCGGGGAAATTCTGGGCGAGCTGGGTCTTGAAACAGGAGCCGCTTTCGTGCTGCCCGAGGAGCAGGCAGAAGGTGGGGAGCTCCGCATGGCCGCGGCGAAGAACGCTTCTTCGGAGATCCTAGCGACGCTCAGATCCTACGGAGGCAAGGAGATAAGGCGCTGGCTGCAGGTTTCCGAGCCTCGCCCGGTCAGCCTGCGTATCGACGACATCGCTTCACCCGAGCTGCGAGGCCTGGTGACGGAGGGATTCGGTTCTCTGGTCGAGATCCCAATCGCGGCGAAGGGCCGGCTGTTTGGGGTGCTGCTGCTCGTCAGCAGCCGGCAACAAGACTTCTCCGTCGAGCAACTGCGGCCTCTAGCGGCCGTCGGCAATCAGATCGGGATGGCCGTGGACAATGCCCGCCTCTACGAAAGGGCGGAGGAGTCGGCCGCGATCGCCGAGAGGAACCGCTTAGCACGAGACCTTCACGACGCGGTGAGCCAAACTCTATTCTCGGTAAGCCTCATCGCGGAGGTCCTTCCTCGCATTTACGAGCGCGATCCCATTCAAGGGAAGGAGCGATTGGAGGAACTGAGACAACTGACCCGCGGGGCACTCGCGGAAATGCGCACGCTCCTTCTCGAACTGCGGCCTGCGGCGCTGGCGGAAGCGAATCTGCCCGATCTTTTGCGACAGCTTGCCGAAGCGGTCGTAGGGCGGGCGCGGATTCCGGTGAATGTGGAACTGGAGCCCGCTGTCGATGTCCCGTCCGACGTGAGAATCGCGCTCTACCGGATCGCGCAGGAAGCCCTGAACAACGTCGCCAAGCATTCGGGGGCGTCCCGCGCTCGTGTCGCTCTCGGGCATGGACCCGAAGGATCCGGGGAGACGCTGCTCGTCGTGGAGGACGATGGCACCGGTTTCGTTCCTCCCGCGGTTCCGGCAGGACATCTGGGTCTCACCATCATGGCCGAGCGCGCCGACGCGATCGGAGCCCGGCTGAAGATCGAGTCGGCCAAAGGCAAGGGAACGAGGGTTCAGGTGGCCTGGGCGGCGACTCGCGGCACGACAATGCTCACGCTGAAAGAGCGGGCCGGGTGATCGGCCCGGCCCGCTGCGTTTGGTGACAATGTCGTAGTTCCCCGTGGCACCCTAGTCGGTGTCGACCGCCTCGATGAACCCGCGCTCGAGCAGGGGGTGAGGTGTCGGCGTGGCGGCTGCGGACCCCACCGCTGCCGGGCCGACGGTCGGCTGACGCGTGTTTCCGCGGCCCGCACCCGCCCTCTCGTCCGCACCGGGTTCATTGCCGGCCTCGACCCGCAGGTCGGGCAGCCAGTTCAGCCACCGCGGGAACCACCAGTTCGCCCTGCCCAGCAGTCTCATGGCCGCGGGGACCAACACCGAGCGCACGATCGTCGCATCCAAGAACACCGCCGCTGCCAATCCGAAGCCCAATTGCTGGAACATGACCAAATCGCCCGCCGCGAAGCCGCCAAAGACCGCGACCATGATCAGGGCCGCTCCGGTGATGATCCCACCGGTCCGGCGCAGACCGAATGCTACCGACTCCCGGTTGTCGCCGGTCCGGTCGAAACGCTCGCGAATCCGACTGAGAAGGAACACGTGATAGTCCATGGAGGTGCCGAAGAGCACCGCGAACAGGAAGAGAGGCACCCAGGCTTCGACGAAGTCCACCTTCTGTAACCCGAGGAGATCCGCTCCCCAGCCCTTCTGGAACACGGCGACCATGAGACCGTAGGCCGCGCCGACGGAAAGCAAGTTCATGATAATGGCCTTGAGCGGGACTATCAGCGAGCGGAAGACCACCATCAGAAGCACGAAGGACAGGCCGAGGACGAAGAGGAAGACCCAGGGTGTGGCTCCGTTGATCGTGTCGAGGTAGTCGATGACAAAGGATGTCTGACCCGTGGTGAGAACGTCACTTCCAGCGATCAGCCCCGTCCCGGAGAAGGCCCGGGGCAGATAGTCGGCGCGCAGGCTCCTCACGGACGCCTGCGCCCCCTCGCCGTTCGGCTGACCGGCGACCACTAAGGATAGGACGGTGAGGCCCCCGTCCGCGCTCGTCCGAGTGGTTCCGGCCCCGGCGAAGGCGGCATCCGTGGAGAGGATGGCCCGCAGGTTCCCGATGCCCCTCGCTACGGCCGGAGACGTGGCGTCGCCGATTACGGTGACCTCGACCGGCTCAAGAGAAGCCCCCGGAAAGTCGCTCTGCAGCACCTCGAACCCTTGACGGGAAGCCATAGAGGCCGGCAACGTGTCGACCCCGGCGGAGCCCAGATCGATGGAGAAGTAGAGTCCGGCGATGACCCCGAGCACGGCCGCGGCTGCTGCCAGGCTGATGACCGGGCGGCGCATGACACCGTTACTCAGCCGGTCCCAGAACCCCCCCGGCCGCCCGGCCCCACCGGTGGCCTTGCGCAGGAAGGGTACGCGTAGCGCGTTCACTCGGTCACCCAGGGCACCTAGCAAAGCGGGCAGCAGGGTAAGTGCGGCGAGCAGCGCGGTAAAGACTGCGATGATGGCGCCCATGGCCATGCTATGAAACAGGGTGGACGGCACCAGAAAGAGCCCGCCGAGGGCGAGGATGACTGCCATGGCGCTAAAGAGCACCGAACGGCTGGCCGTCGAGCCGGCGCGTCCCACGGCCTCGACCTTGTCGTGCCCGGCGGCCCTCTCTTCCCGGTAACGGGAGACCACGAAGAGCGAGTAGTCGATACCCATCGCCAGCCCGATCATTGTGATCATGTTCGTAATGAAGAAGGATAGGTCCATGAAATGCCCTACCCCGGCGGTGATTCCCATGGCCAGGAGGATGGATGCCAGCGCCAGTATCAGAGGGACCACTGCCGTCACCAAGGCCCCAAACACTAGGACCAGGATTACCAAGGCGATTCCCACGCCGAAGATCTCACCCGTGCGCAGATCGCTCTCCGCCGTGGTGCCAAAGTCGCCGTTGATACTCGCCTCACCCGTGACTAGGACTTCGAAACCCGAGGATCCGGCGGCGCTGCGAGCCGCGGCCTCGAGCGCAGTGGCGTCGGCGGTGGCGTTGTCGGGCGCACTCGCCATGTCGAAGAACGCGAGGGCGGCGTGCCGGTCGGTGGAGATAAGAACCGGTGAGAGATTGGCCGTGTAGTCGACGCCGGCCTTCACAACCCCAGGGCCGAGCGCCATGACCTGAGTCGTGACCCTCTTTACCTGCTCGCGAAACTGCGGGTCGTCGACGGTGAGTCCGGGCGAACGAACGATGACTATTTCCCTTGACTGGTCGTTGCCGGGGAAGGCGGCGCTGATGAGAGCGGTGGCCCGCGATGATTCGGGGTCGTTGGTGAAACGCTGCTCGTTGCTGAGAGCTCCGCCCAGGTACAAGACGGTGACGGCACCTGCACAGATCAGTATGACGGCCCAAGCCCCCAGGGTTCTCCATGGGTGACGGGCGCAGGCCCGAGCGATTGATCCAAGACCGAACTTCATCATGACGCACCCCATTCCTGTTGCTGGCTCTCCCGCGGCCGAGGCGATCAGGTCGCCCACCGTTCACCTAGCAACAGAGTATGGTGTCGAGCGCATCCGCGCCCCGGACAGCGGTTGGGAATCCATGCTGAGCCAAAGGCCGGTACTTTCACTGGCCATTCGGTCAGGGTGTGCTGCTAGCCCGCCAGATAACCCCCATCCACCGCGATGCAATCGCCGCAGATGTAGCTGCCTGCGTCAGAGGCCAGGAGAAGGGCCAGCCCCTTCAACTCGTCCGGCATCCCTATCCGGCCCAGTGGCACCAGAGGTTCGGCCTGTTTACGCCACTCCGGATCGTCCGAACAGCTATTGCCTATCTTCGTCTTGGTGAAGCCCGGGCAGATGGCATTTACGTTGATGCCATAGGGGGCGTAGCAGAGGGCCATTTCTCGAGTGAGGTTCACAAGGGCGCCCTTGGCCGCGTTGTACGCGGGACAAGATTGGAGCAACGAGGAACCTACAAAGCCCCATATGGACGAGATGTTGATGATCTTCCCACTCTTCTGGGCCACCATGATCTTCAGGGCTGTTGATCGGGCCCTGCATGGTGGTCATGTTGGTCGCCAGGATGGCGTCGACGACCTTCTCCTTATCCTCGGGGTCAGCGGCACGTTTGAACACGTCAATCGCCCACTCAAACTTGGAATAGCCGGCCATGGCGGCGGTCCACTGATCGCCGGTGTAGGCTTCGTAGTCGTCGGCGAGCACGGGGTTTCCGGCGCATCGACGGCGCGCTTGGCCAGAGCCGCCAGCGTCTCGCAGGGAACGCTCTACAAGTACTTCGCAAGCCGGCGGGAGATGTTCGCCGCCGCACTGGACGAGATATTTGCCCAAATGGAGGCCCTCTTTCTCAATGTCACCGAGCCCCACCCCATCGATCGCATCAGAGAAGAGGTACGGCGCCACGCGGAACTCATGAAGAGCGGCCGCAGTTTTGTTCGTGCTTGGATGGAGTTTGTCGCGGCGGGAATGCACGAGGGCCTGGGCCCCGAAGTGGCGATGGTTCAGGTTAGAGCTTTTTCCATGCTAAAGGGTCTGGTTGAACAGGGAAAGGCCGACGGTGCCATCCGGCCGCTGGTGGACTCGGACAGGTTGGTCTGGCAATGGCAGACGGTGCTGTGGGGCGAAAACATGAGCTGCCTCATGGGACTGCCCGCCTTCATGGACGACGGCCATTCGACCGCATTGCTGAATCTCGTCCTTGACGCCGCCGATGCCCGCTTACCGGCCGGAGTCCCTCGCTAGCGACTGTGGCCAGGGGCCGCGCCGCGGCGACTCACCCTTCGACGGTCTTCTCCAGCAACCAGGCCACGTTCTGTCCCAGGGTGCGCATAGTCGCGTGGGCCTCGGCGTCCTCGAGAACGTCTTGGTCGCGCCAGCCGTAACCCATGTTCCAGTAGGAAGACCCAGCAATGATCATCTGGGCGTGGAGAAACAAATGGTTGATGGCGTTGAACGCATCTATGGCGCCGCCCCGCCGGGCCGCTATCACCGAGGCCCCGATCTTCCGTTTGAGCATCCAGTCGTTGGCTTTGTTGACGTAGGCCGCTCTTTCGATGACCGCCTTGACGTTGGCCGGGATGTTTGCCACATACGTAGGCGCAGCAATGAGAACGCCGTCGGCCGCCAGGATCTTCTCCAAAATCTCGTTGAACGCGTCCGAAGTCACCGCGCACCTCCTGTCCTTGTTGCTGAAGCAGCGACGACAATCGATGCATCCGGCGATAGGCTTGCCCGCCAACTCGAACAGTTCGGTCTCGACGCCGTTGGCCTGAAGCTCGTCCAGAGCCCAGCCGAGCATGACCGCCGTGTTGCCGTTCCTGTGAGGGCTGCCGTTTATGCCCAGAACTTTCATTGAACCTCTCTGTTCTCCTTCGACATCAAACGGTCGAACGGTTGAGGCTAGAGATTCCAACTGTAGCGCACCAGGGGATTCTGCCCGTCTGCCCAAGCCTCCATAGAACCGTCGTAGATCTTGACATTCGTGAATCCGAGAAGTTGCGTGAGAAGGAACCACCAGGTGCTGGCGTAACCGCCGACCCCGCAGTACGCGATCACTTCCTGCCCCTTGTCGTTGCCAATGACACCTGCCGCCATCCCTTCGATCAGTTCGATGGGCCTGTAGGTGCCGTCTGCCTCCCACACCCAGATCAAAGGAAGGCTGCGGGCGGTGGGAACGTGACCACGCATGTCGGTGAACGGGTCGATGGAGGTTCCGAAGTACTGGTCGGGGTCGCGCGCATCGATGATGACCGACGTGCCGATGTGGGCCTTCACGTACTCGGTCGAAACCCACGATCGCTTATCCGGCACTCCGCTGTATGTAAGGGGCGCGATGACGGGGAGTGCGGTGGTGGTCTCTCCCCCCTCCGCGTCCCACTTCGCGTGCCCGCCGGCCAGAACCGCCACGTTCACGACTCCAGCGTAGATGAGGGTCACTGCGACTCTGACAGCGTCGGCGAGCGGATATGGCGGAGCGGGCGGTTCCTCCACCCTGCCCACGACGACCACCCTCGAATCCTTCGTGAGCCCGCAGTCCCCGATCACCTTGAACAGGTCTTCATCGGCGGGGAGTTCGAGAATGAGTTCGTCGTCCGACTCGGCCCAGACTGAATTGAGGCCGAAAGGCACCGAGATCGCGCCCGGGATATGACCCGCCTGGTATTCCTCAGGCCACCTGATGTCGATAATCGCCAACTCGCCGCTGGGCAGTTGGCTCTGCAGCCAGTCGGTCGAGACGATCGGGTCGATAGAACGAGTCATCTCTTCATCCCCCAGTGTCGGTGCCGGCCCGGGCTCTGTCCCATGATACGCTCGGATTTGAAGGTTACCTGTTCTGGCCAAAGCTGTCAGCGAATAATCGCTCTGGATCTGGGGCGCTGTCCAAACGTACAAGCCCCAGCTCCAAAGTCTTGGCCATCCGGACAAGCCATCCTGATACGGATACTGGTATTCTCATGGACCCTAAAAAGGCCTTAGAGGAGGGCATGGGCTTTGATAGCTCTTTTGCCGACTTACAGCGATCTCCAGCTGCCCACCCGTGCTGATGACGCCACCACGGCCGTCACAGCCTTCATTTGTGCCAATTGCGCCCGCCCCGGCAGCGCCCCCGACAGCGCAGGGCGTTCTCGTCCCACCGCGCCCGACTTCGGCTGGCCCTTCTCGGTCCAGGAAGTGCTTGTGCCCTGTACAGGCCGCCTTCAGCCGGAACACATCCTCAAGGCGTTCGAGTTGGGCGCCGATTTGGTCTGCGCCGTGGCCTGCGCGGAAGACAATTGTCACACGCTCGAGGGTAGCAAACGCTGTGCCCGCCGGGTGGACTTTCTCCGGGACATTCTCGATGAGGTCGGACTGGGTGCCGAGCGCCTCATGCTGTTCCATCTCCCCGGCACCGCGGCCGAAGACATGGCGCTGGATGCCGGAAACCACCAGTCGGTTTGTGCGGTCGAAATAGAAGACCCCCGAATAGCTGCCATCCGCGAGGAAGTACTACGGGCCTTGGACCGCCTGGCCCCAAATCCCCTGTACACCGGGCCGACAGCCGAAGAGGCCGAAGAGGCTTACCAAGAATTGGATGCAAGCGATGACGACAACGAAGAGTAGGTTCGCTCAGGCACTGAGTTCGGGCCGGCTGGTGCTTACGGCCGAATGCCTGCCGCCGCGCACGGGCGGCGTGGAAGCGGTCAAGAAGCTTTCCAACGTACTGGCTTCCGGCCTCGATGCGGTGGTGGTGGCGGACAACCCTGACGAAATCCATGGTTCGGCATTGGCGTGTGCGGCTCTCCTGGCCCGCGAAGGCCGCGACTCTGTGGTCACCATGACCACCCGGGACCGCAACCGCATCGCCCTCGAAAGTGATGCCCTGGGAGCGTCTGCCCTCGGGGTCAGCGCCATTCTCTGCCTGAGCGGCAACCATCAATCTCTCGGCGCCTGCCCGCAGGCGGCCTCGGCGAACGATCTCGACTCCCTGCAACTCACTCAGGCCGTGAAGAGCCTGGAGCTTCCCGACATGGTCGTCGGAGCGATAGCCCATCCTTACCTGCAGCCGCTGGAGTTGAACCTGCTCCGTCTCAGGAAGAAGATCGCCTCCGGTGCGGACTTCCTCCTCACCCAGCCTGTTTTCGACGTGGCCGGTTTTGCCGGGTGGATGGATGCAGTTCGGGCGGCCGGTTTGGACGGACGAACCTCCATTATCGCGAGCGTGCTTCCCCTTCAGAGCGCAGAGCAAGCCCGGTCCCTGCACAAGCAGCAGACCTACGGCCCGCTGGATGAGTCGGTGGTCACCAAATTGAGCGAGGCCTCCGACGCGGCCAAGGAGGGTCTCGCCATGGCGGCCGCTCTAGCTGCGCAGATCAAGGCGATTCCGGGCGTACGTGGCATTCACATCCTCTGCGGTGGGTTCGAAGCGCTGGCCGGCGAGGTCATTTCCGCCGCCCAACTGGCGTAAGGCGGATCGGCATGCCCGACCGCTACCACATCCACACCGCTCCGGTGGCTCCCCGATTCCATCGCGTGGGCAAGTTCGGTAACGTCGACTGGCGTGAGGACTGTTCTCGCTGCACCAACTGCGTCAAGCTGCGTTGCCTCTACGACGTGTACACGCACGAGGCAGCGTTCAACCGCGATCCGCATACCTCCACCGAAACGCTCGACCAATGCAAGGCGTGTCTATCGTGCGTCCAGGGCTGCACCAAGGGCCTGTTGAGCGTCTCGGTCAACCCCACCTATTCGGACATGGGCGACGATTACTGGAAGGGCGACATTCTTCTCACCACCTGGAACCAGGCCGACAACGGCCGAATTCCCGTCTCGGGTGCCGGTTATCGGGGTCGCTTCAGCGGTCCGGGCTTCGATTCCATCTGGACGGACATGTCCGAGATCGTCCGCCCCACCCGCGACGGCATCCACGGGCGCGAGTACATATCCACCTCGGTGGACATAGGCCCCAAGCCCATGCGCTTGAGCTTCTCGCCCGACGGCGCCCTGATTACTCCGGCTGCCGGTCTCTTGGAGATCCAACTTCCCGTCATCCTGGACATGCCGGCTTGGCCCGTCAAGAGCGAGCATCTGGCCGCCGCACGGGCCGAAGCGGCCGTGGCCCTCGACTCCGTGGCCGTGATGCCGGCCGACGACACCGAAGATCTGCCCTCGGAGCAACTGTCCCACGTCGTGCCCGTCATGGGCGTGGGCGACATCGAGCGGCACCCGCGCCTCCTCGAGGCGATACGCATGGTGCAGGTAATGGACGGCCCGGACGCGGCTCCACTCATCGCCCGGATTCGAAGCATCAACCCCCAGTTAGTGATCTCCGTGCGCCTGGCACTCACCCCCAAGACCGCCGATCGCATCGTCGAGTTGTCGCAGGCGGGTGTAAAGGTGTTCCACCTGTGTGCCGACACGCACGGCCGCGAGCGCTTGGCCAACGGGAAGCCCGGGCGGCACATCAAGGACGCTCTCCGGGAGACTCACGGGCGACTGGTCAAGGAAGGTCTGCGAGACGAGGTGACCCTCATTATCGCCGGCGGGATCGCTCTGGCGGAGCACATGGCCAAGTCGATCATCTGCGGTGCCGACCTCATAGCCGTGGGCACACCGCTCCTAGTCGCCCTGGGCTGCCGCGTGTGCGGTGGCGGCGGTGAGTGCGACGCTGCCAGGGCCTGTCCGGCCCATATCGCCTCGGTCGACACCGATTATGCCTCCCAGCGCATGGTCAACCTCATGGGTGCGTGGCATGGGCAACTCATCGAGGTGTTGGGGGCAATGGGTATCCGAGAAGTCCGCCGCCTGCGCGGCGAAGTAGGACGCGCCATTTTTATGGAAGACATCGAGAAAGAGGCATTCGGCGATCTTGCCCGCGTGCCTCAGGGTCAGGTGTGCACATGACGATCGAACTTGAAACCATTCCTGCCGAAGTCCAGGGCGAACCGGCGCGAGCGCCGGTCACACATCTCGGCCAGAGCGAGTGGCCTGGTGAGAAGGTGGACCGCGAGGTCCGCCCCGCTCCCGACCGCTACCGTAACGCCGTGGGCAAATACAAGGTCGACCGTCTCGCCAGCTGCATATCCTGCGGCCGGTGCGTCGAAGTCTGCCAATACGGGGTGCACGTCAAGCCCGAGGGCTACGCCTTCACCCTGCGGCCGAAGGATCACCTCTGCATCGGCCCCGAATGCGCCAATTCGCGCGAGTCCTGCATTGCCCAATGCCCGCAGAACGCGCTTTCGGTGCGGCGCAACCCCGCCGCCGATTGTATGGGCGATCCGCGCTGGCCCGGTGACCTGATCATCTCCACCTGGCATCAGGCCGCCACCGGCCATGCCGCCCCGCCGCATCTCGAATCTCGCACCGGCCTCTCGGGAGGCGGGTTCGACAAGATGCGCTTCAAGTTCGAGGTCCAGGGGTTCGAGAACGAGACGAGCGCCGTCGAACCGGTTCCCGCTGAAGACATCGACATGAGTCTGGACCTGAACCAACGCAGCGACGGCCGTCCGCAGGTGCACCTGGATATTCCCGTCTACGGCGGGGGAATGAGCTTCGGAAGCGTGAGTATCCACGCCATCCTGGGTAAGGCCCGCGCCGCCGCCGCCTGGAACAGCTTCACCTGCACCGGCGAGGGCGGGTATCACGACCGCCTCAGGCCTTACGACAACCACGTCATCACCCAGGTGGCCACGGGCCTCTTCGGGGTGCGCGACGAGACCATCCAGCGCGTGCGCATCGTGGAGTTCAAGTACGCGCAGGGCGCCAAGCCCGGCTTGGGCGGGCACCTCCTGGGCGACAAAAATACTCCTCCAGTCGCCCGCATGCGTGAGGCCGTGGCCGGCAACGCGCTGTTCAGCCCGTTTCCCTTCCACAGCGTCTACAGCGTGGAGGACCACAAGAAGCACCTCGATTGGATAAAGGAAGTCAATCCCGACTGTCTGGTGAGCGTGAAGGTGTCGACCCCCACCGATGTCGATATGGTCGCCGTGGGCAGCTACTACGCCGGGGCGCACATCATCCACCTGGACGGCAGCTACGGCGGCACCGGCGCGGCCCCCGACATCGCCAAGAAGAACATCGCCATGCCCATCGAGTTCGCGATTCCCAAAGTACACAAGTTTCTCGTGGCCGAAGGCATACGCGACCAGATCACGCTGATCGCCTCGGGCGGCATCCGCACGGCCTACGATGCCTTGAAGGCCATCGCTCTCGGCGCGGACGGCGTGGTGGTGGGGACTGTCGAGTTGGTTGCGCTGGGTTGCGTGCGTTGCGCCTGCTGCGAGAGCGGCCGGGGTTGCCCGCGCGGTATCGCCACCACCGACCCCGACCTCATGACGCAGATGAGCCTGGAGTGGTCCACTCAGCGGCTTATCAACCTCAACAACGCCTGGCAAGAACAAATGATCGCCGTGCTGTCGCGCCTGGGAATGAAGTCCATCCGTGAACTTCGCGGGCGCAGCGACGTGCTGTGCTACATCAGCGACGAGCCGCTCTCCGACGACGAGCCGGCGGCGGCGGGGCAGGTGTCTCGATGAGCGATTATGCCGAACGTCTACTGGCCAGCAGGTCACAGGTCTACACCCGTCCGGAAGAGCCCATCGGAGCCGAGCGGGTGGAAGAAGGCGGCTGCGGCGTCACCGGCTTTGCCTGCACCGTTCCGGTGAAGGGAAAGTTCATCTACGAGCCTTCCAAGCAGATGCAGAACCGTGGCAACGGCAAGGGGGGCGGCATCGCAGCGGCGGGCCTCGTCCCCGAGCAACTGGGCATCTCCTCGGAGTTACTCGAAAGCCACAACCTGCTGCAGATAGCCTTGCTCGACGACGACTGTCACGCTGAACTTGAGCGTGAGTTCATCCTCCCCAACTTCGACGTGGCCCTGTCCACTAGGCAGGAGCACATCGAAGACTATCGCGACATCGGCCTGGAAGTGCGCCCGCCCGACGTGCACCGCTATGTGGTGCGCGCTAAGCCGGCCGCGTTGAGGGCTTTTGCCGAATCCGCGGGGCTGCAGGACCTGGCCCCACGCGCGCTCGAAGACGAGTTCATGTTCCGCAACACCTATCGGCTCAACGATACGTACTACGCCTCGCTGGGCGAGAAACGCGCATTCGTACTCTCCCACTCCCGGAACCTGCTCGTCTTCAAGATGGTGGGATACGCCGAGCAGAACGTGGAGTACTACAAGCTCCAAGACTTCAAGGCGCATGTGTGGATCGCCCACCAGCGCTACCCGACCAAGGGCCGCGTCTGGCACCCAGGTGGAGCCCACCCCTTTGTGGGAGTGAACGAGGCGCTGGTGCACAATGGCGACTTCGCCAACTACCATTCGGTCTGCGAGTACCTGCGCCAACGCAACATCCGGCAACAGTTCCTCACCGACACGGAGGTCTCGGTCCAACTCTTCGATCTGTGGGACCGTGTCTACCAGTATCCGCTGGAGTACATCATCGAGGCGCTGGCTCCCACCACCGAACTCGACTTCGACAACTTGCCTTCCGAGAAGCAAGCCATCTACCGGCAGATCCAGGCGACCCATATCCACGCGTCGCCGGACGGTCCGTGGTTCTTCATCATCGCCCGGAGCCAGGGAGACAGGTTCCAGCTCATGGGCATCACCGACACCGCCATGCTCCGCCCGCAGGTCTTCGCGCTTTCCGACAGCGGAGACGTTCAGATCGGGCTCATATGCTCGGAGAAGCAGGCCATCGACGCCACGTTGCGCAGCCTGGCCGAGGAAGACCCGCGCTTCTGCCCGGTGGCCGACAAGTACTGGAACGCCCGCGGCGGCTCCTCCACCGATGGCGGCGCCTTCATCTTCACGGTGGCGCCCGGCAGCAACGGCGACAGCGGCAAGATGCGACTTTCATGCGCCGACAAGTTCGGCCGCGAGGTCAAGAACGAGGTGGGCACGGTGCGCTGTGACCTACCGTGTGCCGACGTCGATCAGGCGAGCCCCATCGAGGGTCTTGCCGAGAAGCTGCGCCAAGGCGACGTGGAAGGCCTCTTCGCGGAGGTCGTACGCGACATGCCTTCGTGGCCGGCCGACCGGCTGCGCCAGTTCTGCCGGGCGGTGCTCGGAGGAACGGACAACTCCAAGTCCCGCGCCGCCGCCGTCGAATTGCTCACGAAACTTCACGACCGCCGCTTCCCCACGGGGGACAAACGCCGCGCCACTGTCGTCCAGGTGCTCGAGGAGACCCTCGACGACCTGTTCGACCAAGCTCCGCTCTTCGGAGAGCCTGCCACCGGTTATTGGCGAAGGATCACCTGGGACACGCGCGACAGCCTGGCGGCGCCGCAAACCGGCGAAGACGTGCTCTGCATCGACGCCGAGGGGTTCCCGCCGGAGGGCGACGACTGCGACGCAGTCCTGCTCCGCGCCGGATACCGCTTGGGTTGGAAGCGGTTCATCGTTTATCGCCTGCGCGGGCAACGTTTCCATGGAGCAGGTCTGGGAGCAGGGACCGACGGCGTCCGCATCGACCTGTACGGTTCCAACGGCGACTACACCGCGAGCGGCATGGACGGCCTCGAGCTCTATATCCACGGCAACGCGCAAGATCAGCTGGCCCAGATCGCCAAGCGCGGCAAGCTGGTCATCTACGGCGACGTGGGCCAGACCTTCATGTACGGCGCCAAAGGCGGCGACGTCTTCGTCCTCGGTAACGGAGCGGGCCGCCCGCTCATCAACGCCGTGGGACGGCCGCGAGTGGTCATCAACGGCACCTGCCTGGACTTCCTGGCTGAGTCCTTCATGGCCGGAGATCCCCTGGCGGGAGGCGGATTCGTCATCCTCAACGGCATCGAGTTCGACGGTTGCGGCCAGATCGTTCCTCAGGCGTCGCCATATCCGGGCAGCAACCTGTTCTCGCTGGCCAGCGGCGGCGCCATCTACATCCGCGATCCTCACGATCAGGTGGTCGATCGCCAACTGAACGGAGGCGTGGTCTCCTCCATCGACGAGAAGGATTGGCGGTTGATCCGCGGCTACCTGGAGGAGAACGAGCGGCTCTTCGGCATCCGAGTCGAGGACCTGCTCACGGTGGACGGCCAACTCCGCAACCCGCAAGACGTCTACCGCAAGGTGACAGCGGTCAAGCTGACGGTGCTCGCCGGCTCGAAGGAGAAGAAGTGACCCCCCTGACGATAGAGATCCAAGAGATCGGCGGCAACCTGGCCAACCAGGTGAAGAGCTCCAGCGGCGTATCCCCCATGAGCTGCCTCCAATGCACCAAGTGCTCCAGCGGCTGCCCCGTGGCCGGCCGCACGGATATCAGGCCGCACGAACTCGTGCGGCTCGTTCAGACCAACCAACGCGAAGCCGCGCTGCGCAGCCGCCTCATCTGGGAATGCACGTCGTGTCAGACTTGCATTACTCGCTGCCCGCAGAAAGTGGACATCGCCGCCATGAACGACGCTCTGCGAGCCCTGAGTCTCGCCGAGAGGAAGATGGCTGCGGGCTCGGCCGTACCCGCTTTTACGGAGATCTTCCTGAACAGCGTCCGCAAACGCGGTCGCGTGCACGAGCTCAGCCTCATGGCGAGCTTCAAGCTTCGTACGAAGCGGTTCTTCGAGGACTTCGACAAAGCCCCCACGATGTTGAGAAAGGGCAAGCTGCCCCTGTTCGGGACGCGGATGCGCGGGCGAAGCGAGCGCGAGAAGCTGTTCCGCCGGGCGGCCCAGGGAGGTAAGCCTTGAACTACGTCTTCTACCCAGGTTGTTCGCTCGAGGGCACGGCCAAAGACTTCCATCGTTCCACCCTGGCAGTCGCATCCAAGCTGGAACTGGAACTCCCCGAGATAAAGGACTGGATTTGCTGCGGTTCCACCGCGGCCCACAGCAGCGACCCGCTGCTTGCAGACGCCCTGCCGGCGCAGAACCTGCGCGCGGCGAACGGCACCACGGTCGCGGTCTCCTGCGCGGCCTGCTACAGCCGCTTGAAGATGGCCAATCATCACATCGCCGGCGACGCCGAGGTGCGGACCAGGGTGGCTCAAGTGGTCGGCGGCGACTACGACGGCAACACGCCCGTGCGACACATGCTGGAGATTATGGGCCAGGACATGCAGAACGAGATCGCCGCTGCCATCCGCCGCCCGCTCACCGGCCTGAAAGTGGCCTGCTACTACGGCTGTCTGCTGACCCGTCCGCCGGAAGTCACCCAATTCGACGACCCCGAGAATCCCACGCTGATGGATCGCCTCCTCGAGACCGCGGGAGCCACCGTCGTCGACTGGCCGCACAAGACCGAGTGCTGCGGAGCGAGCTTCTCCATCGCCGATTCGAGCATCGTGGTGGAACTCACCGACAGGATCCTTGCCATGGCGCAGGCGTCGGGCGTGGACTGCATCGCCACCGCCTGCCCGCTCTGCCAGCTCAATCTGGACATGAGGCAGAAGGACGTCGCGGCGAAGTACGGGCGGCGTTACGACATGCCCATCTTCTACTTCACGCAACTGCTGGGTCTGGCCATGGGCTGCTCGGCGAGCGAGGTGTCGCTCGACAGCCTCATAGTGGATCCGCGGAAGCTGCTGGAATCCAAAGGGCTCGGCGGTAAGCCGGCTCAGCCGGTTGGAGCGCGATCATGAGCGAGATCATCAAAAGCAACGGGAACGGCGCCGGCAGCGGGGCGACCGCCACCGAGCCGGTTGGCGCCGTCATGGTCTGTGGCGCGGGCATCACCGGCATCCAGGCCTCACTGGACCTGGCCGAGAGCGGTTTCAAGGTCTACCTGGTGGACTCCTCCCCGGCCATCGGCGGAAGGATGTCGCAGCTGGACAAGACCTTCCCCACCGGCGACTGCGCCATGTGCATCCTCTCCCCCAAGCTGGTGGAGGTAGCCCGTAACAAGAACGTCGAGATCATCACCATGGCCGACGTCCAGGGCATTTCCGGAGAGCCGGGCAATTTCAAGGTGAAGCTCCTGCAGGCCCCGCGCTACGTGGATCTGGAGAAGTGCAACGCCTGCGGCGACTGCGTCGACGCCTGCCCGGTCGACCTGCCCAACGAGTTCGACCGCAATCTCGGCACCCGCAAGGCGATCTTCCGCCCCTATCCGCAGGCCATCCCCAACGTCTTTGGGATATCCAAGCGTGAAGGGCGCGCTCCCTGCAAGTCCTCATGCCCAGCGGGCGTCAACGCCCAGGGCTACGTGGCCCTCATCGCCGCCTCCAAGTTCAAGGAAGCCTACGAGTTGGTCCGCGAGGACTGCCCGCTGCCTGCCGCCTGCGGCCGGGTGTGCCCGCATCCCTGCGAGACCGCCTGCACGAGGGGCTCGGTGGACGAGCCCATCTCAATCGCCAGTCTGAAGCGCTACGTCTCCGATCACGGCACCCCCGACGACCAGCCGGCGAAGCTGCCGCTCGTCTACGAAGACAAGGTGGCGATCATAGGCGGCGGTCCGGCCGGCCTCAGCTGCGCCCGCGACCTGGCCCAGTACGGCTACGCAACCACCATCTTCGAAGCCCTTCCGGTCGCCGGCGGCATGTTGCGGGTGGGCATTCCCGACTACCGCATGCCCCAGGACGTCCTTCAGGGCGAGATCGACAACATCTGCGCCCTCGGCGTCGACCTGCGGGTCAACCAGCGCTGCGGGACCGACTTCACCGTCGACGGACTGCTCGAAGAGGGCTACCGTGCCGTCTTCTTAGCCCCAGGCCTGCACGCCAGCGCCCCGGCTCCTGCCAAGGGCGACGATCTCGACGGCTGCATTAAGGCGGTCGAGTTCCTGCAGGCGGTCAACCTGGGTCGGCCCCTGCCGGTGGGCGATCGCGTGGTCGTCATCGGTGGCGGCGACGTGGCCTTCGATACCGCGGGCGCCGCTTCGCGTCTCAAGTCCGTCAACGGGAAGTCCCCCGAGGTCACCGTCGCCTATCGCCGCACGCGCGAGGAGATGCCGGCTACGCCCGACGAGATCGAGGGAGGCCTCGCCGAACAGGTGAAAGTGGAATTCCTGGCCGCGCCGGTGGAGATCATCGGCAGTGGCGGCAAGGTGAGCGGGGTCAAGTTCCAGCGGAACAAGCTGGGCGAACCCGACGAGAAAGGCCGCCGCCGTCCGGAGCCCATCCCCGGCGACTTCTTCGAGATCCCGTGCGATACGGTGATCTTCGCCATCGGGCAGGCACTGGTGGACGACTTCGCCAGAGGCACCGAGGGAACCTCGCTGGAAGGCGTCGAGATCGAGGGCAACGCCATCAAGATTACCGACACCACTATGGCCACCGGCCGCCCCGGCGTATTCGCCGGCGGCGACGCGGCCCCGCAAGGTCCGCTCACGGCGATCGAAGCCATAGCCGCCGGCCGCAAGGCCGCGGCCAACATCCACAACTATCTGCGCGGCAAGCAGCTGGTCGCCTTCGGGGGCGAGCTGATGCCCGACGCCCGCCCCGACGAAACCGAACTGGCCAGAATCGCCCGGGCGCCGCGCCTGCACATGACCGAACATCCGGGAGGCGAGCGCCGCCACAACTGGGGCGAAGTGAGTGAAGGCTTCACCGAGGAACAGGCCGTCGCCGAAGCCAAGCGCTGCCTGGCCTGCGGTATGTGCAGCGAATGCATGCAGTGCGTGAAGGTCTGCACCGTCGGCGCGGTGCAACACGACATGCAGCCCACGGAGATCGAGATCGATGCGGGCAGCGTGATCGTCACCCCCGGCTTCGAAGAGTTCCAGGGTGCGGGACGGGGCGAGTTCGGCCACGGCCGCTACTCCAATGTGCTGTCCAGCGTCCAGTTCGAGCGCATGCTTTCGGCCGCGGGTCCCACCGGCGGACACGTGGAGCGGCCTTCGGACGGCGGGGAAGTGGAACGGATCGCCTTCATCCAATGCGTGGGCAGCCGCGACACCGCCCGAGGCAAGGGATACTGCTCTTCCATCTGCTGCATGAGCGCCACCAAGGAAGCCATGGTCGCCATGGAGCATGCGCACGGGAGAGACCTCGACGTCTCCATCTTCTGCATGGACGTCCGAGCCTTCGGCAAGGAGTTCGACAGCTACGTCAACCGCGCCCGCGACGAGCATGGCGTCAAATACATCCGGGCCATTCCCTCGCGCGTGGTCGAGATGCCCGGCACGAAGAACCCGCGGGTCCGCTACTTCGACCCGGACGGGACCGAGCAGGAGAAGGAATTCGACCTGGTGGTACTGAGCGTGGGCATCCAGGTCCCCAACAGCGTCCGCGAAACCGCGGCCAGGCTGGGAGTGGACCTCAACGAGTTCGGCTTCGCCCAGACCGACCGACTGGCCCCGCTTGCGACCTCGAAGCCCGGTCTCTACGTGGCGGGCGCCTTCCAGGAACCCAAGGACATCCCCGAGTCGGTGGCTCAAGCATCTGCGGCGGCGGCGTGCGCCATGGACCAACTGGCCCAGGTTCGGGGCAACCTCATCCAACGGCACGAGTACCCCTGGGAACGCGACATCACCGACGAAGAGCCGCGGGTGGGCGTCTTTATCTGCCATTGCGGCCAGAACATCGCCTCGGTCATCGACGTGGAACGGGTGGCCCAGCAGGCCTCCACCATGCCCAACGTCGCCCATGCCGAGACCAGCATCTACACCTGCTCGGATACCAACCAGCAGCACATCAAGGACATGATCGCGAAGCATCACCTCAATAGGTTGGTGGTCTCCTCCTGCTCGCCGCGCACGCACGAGCCCCTCTTCCAGGAGACGCTGCGCGAGAGCGGTCTCAACCAGTATCTATTCACGATGGCCAACATCCGCGATCAGGGTTCCTGGGTGCACAAGGACGACCCCGTGGGGGCGACCGACAAAGCCGTCGACCTCACCCGCATGGCCGTGGGACGGGCCCGGCATCTCAAGGCCCTGCAGACCGGGCAACTTCCGGTAACGGCCTCGGCGCTCGTCCTCGGCGGCGGGCTGGCCGGCATGACCGCGGCTCTGGGCATCGCCGACCAAGGCTTCGCCGTCCACCTGGTGGAGAAGCAACCGGCCCTGGGCGGCCTGCTGCGCGAGGTCCACGGCACGCTCGAAGGAGCCGACGTCGAATCCTATCTCCGCGAACTGGTGGAGAAGGTCCAGGCCCATCCCGGCATCACGGTCTATCTCAACACCACGGCGGCGAGCCTCAGTGGACATGTGGGCGACTTCAAGAGCGTCCTCAACGCGGCCGGCACGGAAGTGCCCATCAGCCACGGAGTGATCATCGTCGCGACCGGCGGCCGGGAACGGCAAACCGAGTTGTACCTGCACGGCAAGAACCCGCACGTGACCACCCAGAGCAAGCTGGAGGCGGCTCTGCTGGACGGCGCTCTACCGGCGGAACTGCAGGGCAAGCAGAATCCCACAGTGGTGATGATCCAGTGCGTGGAGAGCCGCAACGACGAACACCAGTACTGCAGCCGGGTGTGCTGCTCGGAGGCGGTCAAGAACGCCCTCGAGATCAAGCGCCGTCTACCCGACGCCAACGTGGCGGTCCTGGGGCGGGACATCCGCACCTACGGATTCCGCGAGACATTCTTCCAAAAAGCCAGAGAAGAAGGCGTGCTGTTCGTGCGCTATCCCGAGAAGAACGACCCCATCGTGGTCGAAGACGGCGGGCGGCTCAAAGTGACGGTGAACGACGCGTCGAATAATCGCGACCTGGTCTTGCGCCCCGACCTGCTGGTGCTCTCCACCGGCATCGCTCCGGCCGAGGGAAACCCGGTGCTCTCCGGACAACTGCGCAGCGCCCTCACCGCCGACGGATTCTTCTTGGAGGCGCATCCCAAGCTCCGCCCGGTCGATCTAGCCAACGAGGGTGAGTTCCTGTGCGGCCTCGCTCACTCCCCCAGGTTCATGGACGAGACCATCGCCCAGGCTCAGGCCACGGTGGGCCGCGCCACGACCGTCCTCTCCAAGACGCATCTGGAGATCCCGGGACAGGTAGCCAAGGTCGATCCGGAGAACTGCGTGGCGTGTGCCACCTGCGTCAAGGTCTGTCCCTACGGCGCTCCCATGATCAACGTGCTCGGTAAGGCGGAGATACAGGGCGCCATGTGCATGGGCTGCGGCAGTTGCGCCGCGTCGTGCCCGGCCAGGGCGATCACCCTGCAGCATCAGGAAGACGACGCGCTGGTCGCCATGCTGGACGAACTGCTCGTGGACGGAGTGAAAGCATGACGGCCTCCAACGGAAACGGCTGGGAGCCGGAGATCATCGTCTTCGCGTGCAACTATTGCGCGTACGCCGCAGCCGATCTGGCGGGATCGAAACGCA
Source organism: uncultured Actinomycetes bacterium (assembly GCA_963775295.1). Classification (GTDB taxonomy): domain Bacteria; phylum Actinomycetota; class Thermoleophilia; order RBG-16-64-13; family RBG-16-64-13; genus JAMDEO01. The sequence goes on along the minus strand of CAVZIK010000006.1, from coordinate 1,858,763 downwards.
TGCAATACCCGGTCAACGTGCGCGTGATCCATGCGCCGTGCACGGGCAAGATCGAGATGGAGCACATCCTCGATGCCTTCACAAAGGGTATCGACGGGATTTTGGTGGCGGGCTGCCTGGAAGGCGGCTGTCACTTCCTGGAAGGCAACCTGCGCGCGCGCAAGCGCACGAACCGCATCCGCGAGATGCTGGCCGAGATCGGCGTGGGCGAAGATCGGCTCAAGATGGTGAATCTGTCCGCCGCAGAAGCCCCCACGTTCGTGAAATCCGTGCAGGAGATGGTGGAGACGGTCAGGGCCCTGGGACCGAGCCCGCTCAGGGCGGCGGGCTCCGATGAGTCCCAGCAATTGGAAAGTGAAGGATAGCAATGATTGTCGCTTCCCCTAAATCGATCACCGAGCTGAAGAGCCTCATTACAGGCCACAAGAAGGTCCTTTTTGTGGGCTGCGGCACCTGTGTCACCGTCTGCCTGGCCGGCGGCGAGCGCGAGGTGGGCATTGCTTCCTACGCCATCCGCATGGCCCGCAAGCTCGAGGGCGAATCCCTGGAGCTGACCCAGGTCACCATCGAACGCCAATGCGAGAACGAGTTCATCAAGGACCTGGCGGAAGAGGCGGCCGACGTCGACGCAATCGTGTCGTTCGGCTGCGGCGTGGGCGTGCAAGCCATCGCCGAGAGGTTCCCCAACAAACCGGTCTACGCCGGACTGAATACCCAATTCATGGGGACCCTGGAGGAGCAGGCCGTCTGGACCGAGAAATGCCTGGGCTGCGGCGACTGCATGCTGGCCCAGTTCGGCGGCATCTGCCCGGTGACCCGCTGCGCCAAGCGCCTACTGAACGGCCCCTGCGGCGGCTCGACCGAAGATCACTGCGAAGTGGACCCGGATCGTCCCTGTGCCTGGCAGTTGATCTATAAGCGCCTTGAGAATATCGGCCAGCTGGACCGGCTCGACGAGATCCTCCCGGCCAAGGACTGGAGCTGTTCCTGGCATGCCGGGGCGCGTAAGGTGGTGCGGGAGGAGCATAGGGTTTAGGGGAGGACCCTGGCCCGACGGCCCTAAGCCGACTGAAGAGGTCCGAAAGCGGCGAGAGAATCGGGAGTTCTCGCGTTAGCCGAATAGATTGTGGCCTCTTCTTTGCTTCTTCTTCACGGGCAGCCGGATGGGGATGAACACTTGCAATCTGCGCTTCGCCCTGGGGACCCGTGGCCTTGGTATCGTTACGCGTCGACCGACCTTGCCAAGTCCGGCTCGGTAGCTGGCCACCCACAAAGACGGGAGTGGCGCACTCAACTATCGGCACTCGAGCTGTCCGTCGGAAGTCCGTAGTTCTTGATGTCCCTTATGGCTTGGCGCCACCTGCTTTTTCTGTCCACTTGCCACGGATAGTTCCTCCTTCGGCGATTCAGGTTCGACAGGCTCCACATTGCCACAGACGCCGCAAAAGCCTCACTCCGCCCACTCTTGTGCCGGACGCTCCTCATCGCAGCTTAGCCATTCGTCAGTTCGGCGGTTTGCAGACCTTGCACGGTTCGTATCCTTGATTCTTCGCTTCGCTCAGGCTAATGGGGATCTTGCTCTCCTTCAGGTAGCGGCAGGTCGCGCGGTGATACTTCTCGCCGGTCTTGGTGATATAGACCGTCGGGTCGTCATCTGCGGCAACCGCCGCGAGCGAGGTCGTTGTCAGCTTCGCAGTGGTTGTCGTCGCCGGTTCCGTCGTCGTCGTGGTTGCGATCGCGCCAACCGTTGTGCTGACCTCAACAATCGTGGTCGTCGAAGGTGCCTCAGTGGTTGTCACGGAGTTGGGGGGCGCCTCAGAAGTGGCGGGGGCCGATGATGTGGTAACGATCAGATCAAGAGACTCGGATGGCCCCCCACAGCCAACCAGGAAGAATATCCCGAACACAAGAGCGCAGAGCAGAAGAACGATCCCGGGAAGAACCACGCAGCCGCCAGTCAGTAACTTCCCGACCTTGCGCTGTCGACCCGACTTAGTCCACGGAATACCAGTGGCCCTTGAGACCCGCTGCTTCGCCCGAGTGATACCCACCGCCCTCTTCCAGGAGAAGCCACCCCTGTTCACCATGAGAACTTCTCCGGGTTTCCTTCCATGTCTATTGGCGGGTCGAATCTGCGCGTCCCGACGCCTTCCGATTGGATCTTGGGCACTTCCCTCCCCGATCTTAGTTTCCACAGTTCGACCGTGGTCTGCTTGTGCTGAAAGCCAGCCTGACCCACTCGAGCCCACATGGCGAGAAGAATGGCGACACCCACGATGGCATAACCAGCCGAGCGCGATGCAGCGATGAGGGCTACCGCGGCGACCAGGCCACGACCGACAGAGCTATAAGGACTCCAACGCCGGCTGGAGATTGGGCTCGGCGCCATGGGATCGTAGTCCGTCATGCTTCCCCCTCGCATTGCGACGACTCCTACATCCCTGGAATGTCCGGGATGCGTCTGGTCATTACATGGCGCGAGGCCACAATACAACTATTTGTTGCTTGGCGGAAAGCTTCCGGGTCTTCGCGCCCTCCCTACACCACATCAATCGTGATCTGACTGGCCCCCCCGGAAAACGACACCTCGTACCGATCGGCGGCCTCATTGATGCCGGGAGTCTCAAAGTGAGTCCTACTCCCCAGCGCGCTCGCGCGTTGGCCGTCGAAGATGAGCTGGCTGGCTCCGCCGTTCATGTCCGCGCGCATGGCCACGCCCGCGGGGCGGTGCAGCGTCACGTTGCTCGCGCCGCCGGACAGACGTACCGGCACCTTCCCTTGGGCCGCAGGCAACCAGACCTCTACCTCGCTCGCCCCGCCGCTGATTTCGAGCGATTCGATCCGCAGGGTGCGCAGGTCGGCGCTGAGGCTGGACAGGCCACCCTTCAGCGTTATCGACCAGGGGATGTTCGCGTTCAGGGTGACGTCGGACGATTGGGCGCCCCAGGTGAACGGACTGAACCGGCGCTTGTACTGCATGGCCACGGTGTTTCCCCGCACGCTCACCTCGGGGGCCTGACCGTCAAACCGGCCGCGGTAGAGGTCCTTGAGCGTGGGGTCACCACGGAGGGAAAGCCGGGAGATCCCTTTGACGAAATAGAAGCTGGCGCGGTCAACCTTCGCGAGAGGAGCCGAGAATTCCAGGTTCTCTCCAGCGCCGCCCTCGGCCGACACAGCTTCTCCGCCCGAAAGGGTGACGGCGATCTGCCCCGTTTGAGACTCGTAGACCTGGCGGGTCCCCCGCAGGTAGTCTCGAATGGCCGTGAGTTCGTCCGCGCTTCGCGGCTCGAGTAGACGGTGACCGGCCACCTCCACCTCGCCGTAGAGGCGCGCGCCGACCTCGCGCGCGGCGACTGTCGAGAGCACCAGCACGCGGCGCCGGTCTTCCGGATCGGCCACTCGGTTGGCATAGCCGCTCTTCTCCAGCCGGTCGAGCGCGGTAGTGATGGCTCCAGGAGTGAGTCCGCTCTCTTCGGCCAGTTCGCCCGCGGTCACTCTCCCCCGTCGATACAGGATGCCCAGGCAGCGCAGGTCGGTGCGGTTGAGTCCGTACAGAGCCGCCACCGCCTCGTCCAGCCTGTCGGCCGCCTGGCGCAGTTCGGTGAATTCCAGGCCCACTTCCTCGATGAGTTCAGTTCGCGTGTCGTTACCCGGTGCCATGGGCACCTCCCTTCTTGAACGTGATCATCCTTTTTATAACAGATACTTTTTAATCATGCAACTGTTTGACAATCGAAAGAGACTCTGCCTAAACTATTGCTCAGGATTCGAGATCACGAAGGGAAACCCCATATGGACAATGCGATAGAAGCCCGGGATCTGGTCAAGACCTACCGGGGAGGCATACGGGCCTTGGACGGCGTCAGCCTGGTGGCCGCGCCGGGGACGGTGTTCGGGTTGCTGGGACCGAACGGAGCGGGCAAGTCGACCGCGGTGAAGATACTCACCACGCTGTCCCACCCCGACTCCGGGGAGGCGTGGGTCGGCGGACTCAGCGTGCTGCGCGAACCGGCGAAGGTGCGAAAAATGATCGGGGTCGTGGCCCAGAATTCCGGGCTGGACGTCAACGCCACCGGGCGCGAGAACCTCATCCTGCAGGGCCGGGTCTACGGCATGTCAGGCGGTACGCTCAACAGCCGCGCAGACGAACTGCTGGAGCGGCTGGGCATCGCCGAAGCGGGCAAGCGGGTGGTGCGGACCTACTCCGGCGGCATGAAGCGCAAGCTGGACGTGGCCGTGGGGCTCATGCACCGTCCCCAAGTACTTTTCCTCGACGAGCCCACCACCGGCCTCGACCCCGAGGCCCGGGTGGACATGTGGACCGAGATGGCCCATCTGGCCGGCGACGAAGGCCTCACCATCCTCCTGACCACGCACTACCTGGAGGAGGCGGACAGACTCGCCCAGCGCTTGGCCATCGTGGACAAGGGAAAAGTGGTGGCCGAGGGCACTCCGGACGAGCTCAAGAGCGAGCTGCAGGGAGATGCCATCGTCATGCAACTGGAAGCGCCGGGGCGGCTGGAGCGAGTGCGCGAAGTGCTGGCTCGGGTGGCGGGAGTGAGCGAGGTCGGCGTGGAGGAGCGGACCGTACGCGCCCGGGCCGACGTGGGTGCGCGCGCTCTGCCCCTGGCCATCGCCGAACTGGAGGCGGAGGGCATGATTGTCCAGTCGGTCACCGTGTCCCGGCCCTCCCTTGACGACGTGTATCTACGCCACGCCGGTCGGGCGTTTGCCCAGGCCGACTCGGAGGTGAAGAAATGACCGCCACCCTCGCCCACTCCTGGTTCATGACCAAACGGCATCTCATGAACCTTTTCCGCCAGCCGGCATGGATCCTCATCAGCCTCGTCCAGCCGATCGTGTGGCTGCTGCTCTACGGGGCGCTTTTCCGCAGGATCGTGGAGCTGCCGGGATTCGGCACCGGCTCCTACGTCGACTTCCTCACCCCCGGCATCGTGGTGATGACCGCCCTGTTCTCGGCCGGTTGGAGCGGCATGGGTCTCATCGACGACATCAACCACGGCATCATCGACCGCTTCCTGGTCTCCCCCGTCCGACCGGGCGCGTTGATATGGGGCCGGCTTATCCAGGGCGCGCTCGTCGCGGTGGTGCAGTCGGCGATCATCCTGGTATTGGCGCTGATCATCGGCGCGAAATTCCCCGGCGGATTCGTGGGGATCCTGGTGCTGGTGGTCGGGTCGGTCATGCTCGGCACAGGCATAGGCGGACTCTCAAACTCCATCGCCGTGCTATCGCGACGCGAGGAGACCATGATCGCGGCCTCGAACTTCGTGCTCCTGCCGTTGACCTTCTTGTCCTCGGTGTTCATGGCACCGAACCTCATGCCCGGTTGGATGCAGGCCATCGCCCGCTACAACCCGGTGGACTGGGCGGTGGTCTCGGGCCGGGAGGCGCTGCTGGCCACCCCGGACTGGAACATCATCTGGCCGCGGATGTTGGCGTTGCTTGCCTTCCTTCTAGTCTGCGCCTGGCTGGCGGCACGGGCGTTCCGCGTCTACCGGAGGTCGATTTAGACTCCCGGAGGAGTGTAGATCCAGGTATCGCCCAGGAGCACGTTCCAGTGGTCGTAGGCGCCGGCGAATAGGACCACGCGACCGCGCTTGCTGTCGAAGACCATGTTGTAGTTCATACGGGCCGACGGCAGCAAGCCGGTAGGGTTGAGGTTTCTCCAGGTGTTCGCCGCCGGGTCGTAGGCCCAGGTGTCGTTCTTGACGTTGTCGCCCTCCTCGCCGCCGCCGAAGAGGAGCATGAGTCCATGACCCGGGTCGGAGACCATGAACATGCCGTCGCGAGGGCTCGGAGCGGTCGCCGGCGAGAGTTCCGTCCACGCATTGCTCATAGGATCATACGTCCATGTGTCGCCCAACTCGACCAAATTGCGGGCGGAATCGAAGCCCACCCCCGCAAAGAGAACGATCTTTCCGGTCTTGGGGTCCCGGACGAAGCCCGAGCCGTCGCGCACAGGCGGCAGCGGGCCGTCGGGCTCGAGCTGGGTCCAGGTGTTCTTAACCGGGTCGTAGGCCCAGAGATCGTTGAAGAGCTTGTACTTCGCGGCGTTCCATCCTCCGAACATGAAGACCAGGCCCGATGCCGGATCGTATTCCATGCTCGCCCCCAGGCGCGGAGTGGGAAGCGCGTGTGAATTCTCGTCGCTCGCGATGACGATTTGCCACCTGTTCTCCGTTGGGTCGTACATCCAGGTGTCGTTCAAGGAGAGGCTTTTCTCCCTGTTGTAGCCCCCAAACATGACCACTCGGCCGTTCAGATACGATCCAGGGACGGCCAGGACGGCTTGAGCGGGACCGTAGCGAGCCATAGGCGCGGGTCCGGCAGGCTGCATGTTGGTCCAGGTGTTCGAGTCGAGGTCGTAGGACCAGGTGTCGTTCCCCAGCGGGCTGTTGCCACCGAAGAGAAGCACGCGGTCTATCGCCGGATCGTAGACCATGCAGGCGTTGTCCCGCGGAGGGGGAGTGGATCCCTTGGGCGCGCGCACTTCGGCCCAGTTGTTGGGCGAGCCGAGAAGGCCCACCACCCGCGGACCGCCATTGCCGCCAAAATGCGGAACCACCAAAACCACCACGGCCGCGACTGCCGCCGCGGCCACAAGGATGCCGAAACCCGACAGCCACCAACGGAGATGTCTCAACGCCTGCCCCAATCCTTGGCTGATCTCCTACAGCACTATACGACGAAGAGCGGTTGCGCTGGAAGCCGCCGGCCGCAGGAGGGAGTCGCGCCTCAGGCAAAGCGCTCCTTGCAGACGCTGGCTACCCGCCTGGCCAGGGCCATGATGGTGAGACTGGGCGGCTTTCCGAGAGACCGCGGCAAGAGCGAAGCATCGGCGACGTAGACGTTTGCCGGAAGCTCGTCGGCATGCAGGTGATCGCGTTCCAGTCCCGTGAGCGGCATGGTGCCGCCCGGGTGACCGCCGTTCAGCATTCCCAGGAACACGGAATCCCGGCGGGCGCCGAAACGCGTGAGGATCTCCACGCAGGACTCGGAAGCAGAAGCCATCCGTCGCTTGTCGCGCGAACTCAAGCCCTTGGACAGCTTCTGCCGGGCACTCACGGAACCGGTCTCCGAGTCGGCGAACTTGATCATGAGCGACACGATGTCGTGGCGGGGACGCCTCCAGGTCCGTTCGAAGAAGAAACTTAGGTAGTCGAAGTAGGGCGAGATGATGTAGCCGTCGCCCTGGACATAGAAGGGCATGGGCACTTCTCGATCGGAGAGACAGCCTTCGGCAGGCGCGGCGACGCAGAGCACCGGGTCGACGAAGAGGCGGTCCTGGGCCGGCAGCCCCGATCTCGCCAGGATGGCCGGAGTTCCCAAGCCGCCGGCGGCGAGGACGACCAGATCAGCGGAAATGACCTCGGTGTGTCCCTTGCGACGGACAAGGACCCCGGTGGCCCTACCGGTGCTTCCTGTAGACGTCTCCGCCAGCAGCCGTTCGGCCTTCACACCCGTGAGCAGGGAGGCACCCCGCGCTACTGCCTGCCGAAGATGATTCCGGCTGTCCCATTTGGCCCCGGTGCCGCAGCCCAGCACGCAGCGGCCGCACCGCACGCAACGCGAGTCGTCAACCAACTTCGGGGTCACCGCGGGCTTCAGACCGAGCGTGTCGCAGGCTGAGAACAATTCCCGGGTGACCGGCCGCCATCGCCGCTCGTGCTCGGTGGAAATGGGCAGTTCGGAGAAAAGGGCGTCGAACTCAGGTCCCAGGTCGATGCCTATGCGCTGCAGTTCGTCGTCACAACGGAGCGCGTTGGCGGTGGCAAGAGTGGTAGTCCCTCCCGTCGCGACGCCGTACACCAAGGCCATGCGGTCTGCGACCATCTTCACGTGCATGACGGGAAACAGGGCCCGGATCATCCGCGGATCGATGAACAGCCCCGACGAGCGGATCCTGGCGAGACGCTCGAGATTGCCGCCGAAGGGTTTGAACTCGGGCCCTGCCTCGACCACTGTGACATCGAACGCGGCCGCCAGTTCCCGGGCGGCCATCGCTCCCCCGGCGGCGCTACCGATCACGATCGCGCGCTTCACGCTTCGGCCTCGGCGAGACGCAGGCAGGCTCGGCACTGCGATCGGCCTTCGGTGAGACGCCGGCTGAACTCGAGCGACGCGCCGTCGAACAGACCGGAGACCAAGCCTTGGTCGAGTGCCTCCACGATCCGGCAGACGTCCGGGCGGTAGAAGCCGGCGAAGAAGCAGCGAGCGACGGCGACCTCGCCGTCGGCTTCTGCACGCATGTCTATCCCCATTCCGCCGTACAGGATGGTCAGAGCCTCAAAGGCCTGTTCCGCGTTACGAGTGTGAAGCGTTCGCCGCAAGGAGGCTCCGAGGTCGAGAGCACCAGACCGAAGACGCTCTTTGGCCGCTTCGATCGCCGAGGTGTCCCCGGTGGACGCAAGCAGTTCGGCTCGTTCGGCGGTAAAACGAGCGTATTCCGTCAGCCGGGAGCGAAATGTCCTGCCCGCCCATATCGGTACGTCGACCTGGAATGCCAGGGCCGTCACAACCGCAAGCTCGTTCAACATGCGCAGCTTCAGACCCGAAGCCAGGGCGGGTCTGAAGAGGGCCAGACGCACGTTCATCGGGATTCTTTGGGCCGCGACCGCAGGCACAACGTCCACACGAACGAGGCGATTGCGCCGTCGACCACGAAGTTGGCCAGATAGAGGAGATACTGATCCTGAAGTGCGAACAGCCCCAGACAGATCACCGCACTGGCTCCTTTCGCCTGGGCGAGCAGCCACGGATACACCCGCATCTCCGGATGGCGCGCCATTTGCCAGGCAAGCAGCGTCACCACGTACATGTAGCCGAGGGCGAGCGCCAAGAAGAGCGTGTAAGGCTGCGTCGTGGACAAGGGCCAATCCAGACCGGCGGCCAGCCAGTTGAACGCGGCCAGCACCTTGCCCGGAATCGCCAGGAAGATTACGCCCACGACCGCGAAGGTTACCGCCAAGCCCGTCCCCACCATTCGAGTTGAATGGGCGCCGGTCATGCCGCAACCCTCCTCCCGTACAGCCGCTGATTGAACTCCGACGGCGGGCCGAACGTCACCCCTTCGAGTAGGTCGATGGTTCGCTCTCGATCGAGGGGGAGACTCGCGCCCTCACCGGCGCCGAGCGCCTGATAGTTCCTGTTGACGAAGCACGCGGACTCCCCGGGGAACTTGTCGCGCATGTCCTGCAGGATATCGGCCAGCGGCCGCTCGCGAACGTTACCGAACGACATGGGCAGGAACACACACGGGCTCACTTCCCCAAAGGCGTCCACGTACACCATCTTGCAGCCGGCGTTGCACCCGAAGTTCTCGCATCCCTCGAAGTGACCGAGGTAGTTGATCACCACCCCGCCGGAATCGCGGACCGCGCGGTTGCGTTCGTCCTGCAGATGCGCCAGGTATTTACGGTCCTCCTCGGTAATGACGTTCTCCTCCGACCAGAAGTCGCGCAATGTGGGCTTGAGTTCGCTGAGCCAGGCCTCGTGCACGCCCAGAGAATCGAGAAACGCCACCAGCCTCTCCGTGTCGCCGTTCCGGATCGCCTTCCGGCTGAGTACCGACGAAACGCTCACGTGCAACCCCGGCACCTGCTGGAAGATGGAAATGGCCCGAAGCGCAGCCTCGAAAGCACCCTCGTAGCGGCGGGAGGCGTCGTGGCGGGCGGGTTCCCAATGGTCGAGACTGACGGCCACCGAGAAAAGTCCTACTTCCGCCAACTCGCGGGCGGATTGCGGGGTGAGCCCCACCCCGGTGGTGAAGAGTTTGACCGCCATGTCCGGTGACCCGTGAGCGACGATCTCCGCAAGATCGGGATTCAGAAGCGGCTCACCGCCGGTGAGGCCCAGCCAGGCGACGCCCGCGTCCCTGAGGTCGTCGATAGCCCTCAAGATGGTAGGCGTGTCCATCGGTCGCCCCACGCGACCTTTGTTGTAGCAGTATTCACAATCCTGCGGGCAAGCGTTCGTCACCCCGATTTGCGCATGCGAAGACCCGGGTAGGCGCTTGACCAAGTGGTGCGACACGAAACGCGAGTAGGCCCGACTCGTGAGCGGTGGGAGGTGCGAGTGAAGAATCAGGTTGTCGCCGAACCGCCTGGCCGGAAACTTGCGCATGTACCGCGCCATGAAGGTCGCCGCTCCGGGCCGGACTCGGATCATGTCGGGATTGGCCGCGAGGACGCGGGCGGTCGCGAGCTTCTCGGCCTTCACTCCTGTGTGGGTATCATTGCTCATCCCGTCACCTCGCCTCAGACGTCTGCGGAAGAGTACGTTCTTTCCAACTCGAATCTTAGGCGCAACGGCGCCGAGCCGCTTCCCCCTCCAGGTCAGTCTTCCACTGCCCAGATGGGCAGTTCGGACGAGCCCACGGGTGGACGACCGCCCGGGTCGCCCGAGCGAGCCTCACCGATGATGTGAACCAGAGGGCCGAGACCAGAGGCGGATTCCTCCAGGGTCAGGAACTCCGGGCGGTGCTGCAAGGCGATGACAAGCCGGATCTTCCGCATGTTTCCTTCGGATTCTGCATAAACCTCAGGTCAAGGTCTATACACGGATGCCTAGACAGCGCTGACTGGCAGCGAGTCTCGACACCGCCCCGCAGATTGTGTCGGCCGCAGTACTTGCTGAACTTCTCTATCTTTGCGATGGCCCTCACTCAATAGTGCTGGTGTATCCTGGCGCATGAGTTACTCGAGGGACCGACCTCACCCGTCGTGGTGTGCGGCGGCTCCGCAAGTTCACCCAAGGAGATGCAGATGAGTGCGCCACGCACCAGCGGGATGGTCGAAGCCAACGGTACCTCGCTGTATTACGAGAGGCGGGGCGATGGACCGCCCTTGCTGTTCATAGTGGGGGCCGGAGGAGACGCCGCGGACTTTGCCGGGGTAGCGGCGCTGCTCGCCGACGAGTTCACCACGATCACATACGACCGGCGTGGTTATGCGCGCAGCCCTTGGCCCGAAGGCGCGACGTGGACGTGGGTGGATCAGCAGGCCGACGACGCCGCCGCCTTGTTGAACGCACTCGGACTCGCGCCCGCGGCCGTGTACGGCAATAGCATCGGGGCCCTGACGGGGCTGAGTCTCCTGCTGCACCACCCCGAGGTGGTGACGAAGGTGATGCTTCACGAGCCGCCTCTTCTGGCCGGTCTGCCTGACCCGACCGAGGGCATGGCCCATCTGCGCCGCGTGGTGAGCGAGGGCAAGGCGACCGGCGGGCTGCGCGGAGGCCGGGAAGCATTTCTGAGGGCGGGCATGGGCGAAGCCAACTATGCTGCGCTTCCCGAGGATCAGCGGGAGCGGCTTCTCGCGGGAGCCTCGACCTTCCTCGTTCACGAGTTCGATCGCTACGAGTGGTACCGCCCATCCGACGAGGAAATGGCCGCGGTGTCGCGGCCGGTCGTGCTTCTCGCCGGCAAGGAGAGCGCGCCGTTCTTCCGTCCCGCGGCGGAATGGCTGGCCGCGCGGCTGGGAACAGAGGTGATTTCTTTGGGAGGAGCTCACACCCCTCAACGAGATCGGCCCCAAGAGGTTGCCGACGCCATACGGAGGTACGTCAAGGGGGACTAAGAAGCCCCTCTTCGGCTACAGCTACAGCGGTAGCCCGGCCTCCAGATGCGCCATTCCGGCATCCATGCGTTGCATATAGTCGCCGAAAGATCCTCTGGGCTCGCCGTACACGGCAGCGATGGCTATGCCCGCGATGGCGCCCGCGAAATTACGAACTTCGAAGTCTGAGGGATTTCGACCCACTCGAGCCGCAATCAGTTCGGCGATCATGCCGACGGCGCTCGCCAGCGAGTTGAGCGACTTGGCCCTGAGCTCCGGAACGGTGAGTATGAGAGCTTCGCGCTCTTCCTCCAGTTCGCGCTGCTCGGGCGAAAGCTCGGCGAGTATGACGCGAAGGGTCGCACGCAGGGCCTGTATCGGGGTCAGATCGAGCGGTTGCTTCCGCAGTTCCTCGATCATTAGCGGGTCCAACGCGTCGTGCAGAACGACATCTTCCTTTGTGGGGAAATAGCGGAAGAAGGTGCTCGGCGATACCTCGGCGGCCTCGGCAATCTGCTCGATGGTGGTGGCCTCGTAACCCCGCTCTTTGAAAAGGCGAAGCGCATGCTCCTGGATGGCCGCATGGGTCTTCGCCTTCTTGCGTTCGCGAAGGCCGGCAGGTCGATCACTCATCGGCGAGACACTCATTCGCTGATGGTATCAAATGAGAAGTCTCCGGCTCCCGGGAGGTGATCCGTTGGGGAAGGAAGGCCAGGGCCAGCAGGATGCCCAGAACCATCAGCCCGCCACAGACCCAAAGAGTCATGTCCATGCCGTGCACGAAGGCGCTTCGGGCCGAGTCCAGCAACTGGGTGGAGCCAAGCTGTCCGGCCACTGCCACCCCGGCCGAGACGCTCTGCTTCGCCGCCCCCGCAGCAGTCGCGGGTACGCCCGTAAGATCGAGCCCGCTGTGGTAGCCAAAGGCCAGAACCGCGCCCAGGATGGCAACGCCGATTGTTCCCCCCACCTGCCGCAGCGCCATGACCACTCCGGATCCCACACCGCTCCGCTCCACAGACAGCGCGCCCAGGGCCGCGTCCATGGAGGTCGGCAAGGCGAAGCCCAGACCGAGACCCATTGCGCTCAGCCAGATCGCTACGAAGGAGTACGGGTCGCCGTACGATGTCGCCGCCCCCATCATCAGGGATCCGGCGAGCATCACGAATCCCAAGGCCACCACCACCTTGGCCCCTGCCCGGCGGGCCAACTGCTCGCCGAGTTGGGACGCCACGAACAGGCCGCCGATCATCGGCAGTAAGCGAAGGCCGGTGCCGAGCGGGCTTTCACCCGTAACCTCCTGGAGATATTGAGGCAGGGTGAAAAGGACGCCGAACATGGCAAAGGAGACCAGCGTGGCCAGGATCGCCCCCCAGGCGAAACTCCGCGAGCGAAACAGCCAGGGATCGACGAGTGGCTGCCGGTCAGGATTTCTTCCCTGCCGGCGCTGCCACAGCATGAAGAACGCGAGCACCAGTACGCCCGCGCACAGGAAGGCCAGAGCCTCAGCGCTGGTCCATCCCTTATCGCCGCCCTGGATAACGCCGTAGACGAAGGCGGCCAGGCCCAGACTGGAGCTTGCCGCGCCCACCAGGTCCACTTTGGGGGCCGTGGAGCTCTTCGATTCAGGCAGGAATACTGCCACGGCCACGAGCGCCACCGCGACAACGGGCACGTTGATGAGAAACACCGAACCCCACCAGTAGTTGCTGAGCAACCAACCTCCCAGGATCGGCCCGATGGGGAAGCTGATGGCCGTCGACGCCACCCAGACCGCGATCGCCTTGGACCGCTCCTCCTCAGGGAAGATGACGGGCAGCACGGCCATCGACAAGGGGAGCAAGAAGGCCGCACCGATGCCGAGGACCGCGCGGGCCGCGATAAGCGCGCCCGCCGACGGGGAGAACGCGCACCCCAGCGAAGCCGCACCGAATAGAGCCAGCATGCTGAGCAGCAGCCTCTTTCGCCCGTACCGGTCTCCGAGAAGTCCGGCCGGTATGAGCAAGGCCGCAAAAACCAGGCTGTAGGCGACGACGAACCACTGAAGCGATGCCGTCGAGGCCTTGAGCTCCGTGGCCAACGTGGGCAGGGCCAGATTGAGCACGGTGGCGTCCAGACCCACAACCAGGCTCGTCAGCGACAGCGCCGCCAACGCCCACCATTTTCCGTTCCTAGAAGGAGCCACGCCTCTCTCCCTTGCTGATAGTTACAGTTATCTGACTGTTACTATCAAATAGTAGCAACTATCGCTGAGTGAGACAACGCCCCTTCCCATCTGCCCTGCCCGTTCAGTGGAGCCGGTGTACACGAGCCTGGTGCGGCCGGGGCGAGACCCCGCGTAACTCTCCGCATGCCGTTGGGGCTCAATGGTTGCCGATGTCCGACGGCCCCCGATTGGCTGCTTATGGCTACTTGGCTACGTCGAACGCAGCCCTACCGGGCGGCAGAAACCGCTTCACGAAGTTGAGAGCCGTCTCAGCAACTTCCGGCCAGCCGCTGTCGATGGTGAGAGCGTGGCCTCTGTTCGGCATGTCGGCCAACTCCGTGACACTCTTGTTGTCCTTCTGCTTGTTGTACGCGGCGTGGGCGATGGCCGGCGGTACGGTGTGGTCCTTGTCGCCAGAGATTATGAGCAACGGTCCGCGTTCGAGGTTTTCGGTGTCCACCTTGGCTTCGGTCCAGGGGTTAAGATTGGCGGCCGCAGCCTGGAAGAGCGGCTTCCCGGACGCCGGAACTGCGAAGGTGTCATACAGCTCTTTGGCCTCTTCCTCGCTCACAGCGTTCGCAAAAGCATATCGAAATTGATCGTACGTGAGCGGCACCGCCCGGTTGCGATTGGCCGGATTTCCGAGTACGGGCGACGCCGACTTCAAAGCCGAGATCGGCAGAGGCAGCACCCCCCGGAACGGCGCCGGATCGATCGCCACCGAAACGGCGGCCAATTCCCGTCCGGCAATGATCTGGGTGATCAGCCCGCCGAAAGAGTGGCCGATTACGGCCGGCTTCTTCCCCAACTCCCAGATGATGTCCGCGAAGTACTTCGCCACCTGCTCTATGGACTTGTGTGCGAAAACTTCCGGATGGGCCTTCGCCTCTTCCACGGTCTCGGGATCGTCGGGCCACCCGGGAGTAATGGTCGCGTAGCCCGCGGATTCGAAGAGCTTAGCCCATCGGTCCCAACTGCTGGGCAGCAGCCACAGTCCATGGATGAACACCACCGGTGGACGTCCCGAAGAGTTAATTTGCTGCACCAACTCGTACTCGTGTTCGAACGATTCGGCCATGGCTACTCTCCTCTAATCAGGATTGAAGAAACGCGAGCAATTCCTCGTTGATCCGCAGCTTGTGGGTGGAGCACATACCGTGAGGTGCACCCGGTATTGTCCGAAGTGTTGACGGCTCGACCAAAGTCGCCGAGAGGAGCGCAGAGTCGGCGATGGGTACGATCTGATCGTCGTCTCCGTGAAGGATGAGCGTCGGCACGTCGATCTTCTTCAGATCTTCCGTGAAGTCCGTTTCCGAAAAGGCCTTGATGCACTCGTACGCCGCCCTGTGCCCGCACATCATCCCTTGGAGCCAGAAGGAGTCTTTCAAGCCCTGGGAGATATCGCTGCCGGGCCGGTTCGCCCCGTAGAAAGGAATGCTGAGGTCCTTGAAGAACTGCGAGCGATCTCTGATCACCCCATCACGGATTTCGTCGAACGCCTCCATGGGCAACCCCCCGGGGTTGGCCGGGGTCTTCAACATGAGCGGCGGGACCGCGCCGATCAGAGCCGTCTTGGCGACTCGCTTGGTGCCGTGCCTGCCGATGTAGCGGGCCACCTCACCGCCGCCAGTGGAGTGACCGACGAATACAGCGTTCTCGAGATCGAGATTGTCCACGAGGGTCGCGAGATCGTCCGCGTAGGTGTCCATTTCATTGCCGGTCCACGGCTGATCGGACCGGCCGTGACCCCGACGGTCGTGCGCGATGCATCGGTACCCGTGTCCGGCAAGGAAGATCATCTGGTCTTCCCAGGCATCGGCGCTCAGTGGCCACCCATGGCTGAAGACCACGGGCTGCCCTTCGCCCCAGTCCTTGTAATAGATCGAGGTGCCATCCTTCATGACGATGGTCGGCATCGCTAGTTCTCCTTTCTTGCGAGCACGGTCGCTGTCCTATTACCCCGACTAAAATCCTTCGAACCGTGGGCGGCGTGACTACTTCGTCTTGGAGGAATCGGGCCGTGCCCCAAGAAGCTTGTAAAAACCCCCGCCGGGACCGGCCGCAACAGGTTCGGATTGCGCTCGCTGACTATCCCCAACCGCCTTGGAGGCTACAGTGAAACCGCTTCGCACCGACATGTCGATACTCAAGGGCTTTGACTTCAACTACGCACCCGTGGGCGTGAAATTCCTCTTCAAGAGACCCGAAGGGATCGAACAGTTGGACAAACAATTGCCCTTCTGCGGAATGATCCGAGAAGCGCAGGAGAGAAAGACGCCTTTTTACTTTGCCAAAGAGAATGAAGATTGTTTCGGGACCATGACCCTTGGCATGGTCGACGTGCCGGCATTCGCCGAGGCTGGCGAGCTGGGGGAAGCCTTCGAGATCTTCGACGAGCCGCGGGCCAATCAGCGCATCTACCAGCACATCGTGAAATTCCCCAAAGGCACGGTCAACTACGTGGCCTACTCTATCGTGGACGCGCTCACCTTCGAGCCGGACCTGCTTATCTTCATGGTCACCGTTTCCCAGGCAGAGATCATAATGCGAGCGCTCAGCTACGCCTCCGGAGAGCTATGGGAGTCGAAGAAGACGCCGGTGATGGGATGCGCGTGGATCTACAACTACCCCTACCTCACCGGAAAGGTCAACTACATGGCGACCGGGATGAGCTTTGGGTCCAAGGCAAAACGAGTGTTTCCGGAGGGGTTGATGTTAATCTCCCTGCCATGGGACAAGATGAAGGTAGTGCTCGACAACCTAAAGGTAATGAAGTGGGTGCTGCCGTCCTACGCCGAAGGACCTGAGGCCTTCCGAGAGCGCGAGGCACGACTGCGCGAAGCGGCCTTCCAAGACGCCCAAAGCGAGTAGCACGTCACGAGACCGGCCACTACCGCTAGGAGGTTTCGCGTTGCCCTCTTTGCGGCAACAATAGACGCATGCTCGCAGAGGCAATCACCCTAAACAACGGCGTGCGGATGCCAAGCATCGGGTTCGGCACGTGGCAGGTTCCGGCCCGCGACACTCGAGCAGCCGTTCTGTGGGCGCTCCAGACCGGCTATCGCCTCATCGATACCTCCCTCAACTATTGGAACGAGCGGGAGGTGGGACAGGCTGTGCGCGATTCGGGGATACCGCGGGAGCAGATCTTCGTGACCACCAAGCTGGAGGGTGAGGATCACGGTTCCGGTGGGGCCACGCGGGGGTTTCGGCGCAGCCTGGCCAAGCTAGACATCGGCTACATCGACCTTTACCTAGTGCACTGGCCCGGAAGCGATTGGATAGAGACGTGGAAGGCCATGGAAGAGGTGCTGGAGAACGAACCGTGCCGGGCGATCGGCGTCAGCAACTACACGGTCGGCCACCTCAAAGAGCTTCTCGAACAAGGGGGAGTGGTGCCGGCCGTAAACCAGATCGAGCTACACCCCTTCCTGCTTCCACGCGGGCTGGTGACGTTCTGCGCGGCCCACGGGATACAAGTGGAGTCCTACAGTCCGCTCAACCAAGGGATGCGTCTTTTCGACCAAACTGTCGACCGGATTGCGAAGAAACACGGGCGCACGCCCGCACAAGTAGTCCTACGCTGGCACCTTCAGCACGATTTCGTTCCGATCCCAAGGTCGATAAACCGAAATCACATCGAGGAAGATCTGGCGGTGTTCGATTTCTCTCTCAGCGACGAGGACATGGCGGCACTGGATTCGTTGGACCGGGGCGTCCGACTGTCCTGAAGCCGGCAACGAGTCGGCGCGACGGAGCGCCCTCAGTCGCAGCGATCGTCTCCTGACGGTTCGGGGCCATTCTTCAGCGGCCTACTAGCGCCAAGCCGCCTTGGCGTTCCGAAACATCCTCAGCCACGGGCTGTTTCGACAGTTCCACTCGGGCGGCACCCAGGGCCACTGGCGAAGTTGGAAGCTCCTCTCGGGATGAGGCATGATGGCCAGGTGGCGACCGTCGGGAGAGCAGAGCGCTGCTATGCCCAGGGGACTGCCGTTGGGGTTGAATGGGTAGGCGACGGTGGGATTGCCGTCGGGATCGACGTAGCGCACGGGTGCCAGACGGTTCTGAACGATCCAATCCTGAGTCGCCGCATCGGGAACGTGCAGCCTGCCCTCGCCGTGAGCCACCCAGATCCCCAGCACTGAGTCCTCCATCCCCTTCAGCATGACGGCCGGGCTTCTGTCGATGCGGACTGTGGTGAACCGCGACTCGAAGCGTTCCGACTGATTCTTGATGAACCGGGGCATGAAAGCGTCGGAGAGATCGAAGCCGGGAATGCCCAGCAGCGCCATCAGCTGACAGCCGTTACACACTCCCAGCGACAGCGTGTCCGGGCGTGCGAAGAAGCGGTCGAACTGCTCCGACAGGCGTTGGTTGTTGCGGATGACGGACGCCCACCCCTTGGCGGAATCCAGAACGTCGCCGAACGAGAACCCGCCCACGAAAGCGATCACCTGGAATTCGTTCAGGGTGACGGCGCCGCTGATGAGGTCGGTCATGGTTACGTCCCAGGGCTCGAACCCGGCGGCCAGAAACGAGGCAGCCATTTCCCGGTCGCCGTTACTGCCCTCTTCGCGCAGGATGGCCGCCTTCGGCTTGACGCTGGAAAGGCCCTGCCGAGTGCCCGCGAAGGGATCCAGATCGGGGTCGAAACCGAGGCGATATGGCTTTGTGCCTGCCGCAAACCGATGGGAACTCCACTCCTGCTCCGCGCACTCGGCGTTCCGCTGCAGACGCTCGAGTTGGTAACTGGTTTCCTCCCATATGGCATGCAACCCGCGGACCGACTCCTTCAGGACAACTTGGTCGTTGAAGGCCAACTCAACCATGTCGCCTTCGACGCGCCCCAATTCCGTCGCAAGTACTCCGTGGCGTTCGAGAACGCGACGTGCACCATCGTCGTCCGCGACCTCCACGACGACCCCTGCCTCCTCTGCAAACAGAGATGCGAACAGCTCGTCGCCCCTAAGGTCCACATTCCAGCCCCTGTCCCCCGCGAACGCCATTTCCAAGAGAGTGACGACAAGCCCGCCGTCGCTCACGTCGTGGCACGAGATGATCGCCCGGCCTGCGACCATGTCCTGAACCGCCTGGAATACGGCCTTCAGGGCCCCCGGATCTTCGATATCGGGGGTCTCGTCTCCAAGTTGGGAAAGGACCTGAGCGAACGCGCTCCCCCCCAACCGCTTCTTATCTCCTACGGACAGCAGCAGAAGTCTGTTGCCTTCCCGCTTGAGATCGCAGGTCACGCGAGCACCGACATCCGAGACAAGGGCGTAAGGAGAAATGGCCATCTCCCCGGGCGCTTTCACCAGTTCGCTGCTCCCGTCCGGGGTCACTCCCTGGCTTGCCATAGAGAGGCTGTCCTTGCCACCGTCGATCGCCATGCCGAGCGCGATCAAGATGTCGCGCAGCGCGCAGGCCGCGTCGTAGAGCCAAGCCCCTTCGCCGGGCTGCCTCACCGGCAGCATCCAGTTGGCCGAACACTTTATCTCGCTGATGTCGGAGATCACGACGCCCGCCAGGTTCAAGAGCCCCTCTGCGACGGCCATTCTCACGCCGGCCCGCGGACTGATGATCCCCTTGATGGGCTGTTCGCCCAGGCTCAGAGCGGTGCCCGAAGGATCGGCATAACTCTGGGCGATCAGTGCATAATCGGACAGGGGCAGATGCCGCGGCCCCACCAACTGCCGCTGGATGACAAGCCCGGTGACATCGAGATCGACCTTGTTGGTGAGGAAGCGCTTGGAACCGATGCCGGGAAGCCGGAGAACCATGTGGAGCACCCGGTGGAGGTCCGCGGTCGGGGGCAGGACCAGAGGCTCGAGTTCGCGGACGAGGCGCTCGAACTCGTATTTCTTCGGCGGGAGCTGCCCCAAAATGTCGTCCAAGGGGAGTTCAACGGGCCTGCTGTCGTCGACCGAGTCGTGCAGCACCAGCAACCCATCGCCCGTGACTCGACCCACGACCGCCAGCGGGACGTTCTCCCGCGCAGCCATGGTCTCGAGGACCTCAAGTTTGGCCGGCATGATGAGAAGGGCGTTTCTTTCCTGTGACTCGTTGCCCCAAATCTCGAGGACGGAGAGAGTCTGGTCGCCCACGGGAATGGCCCGCAGGTCGATGACGGCCCCGGTCGGTTCCACGATCTCGGGCAGAGCGTTACAGTCGCCCCCGGCCCCCAGGTCGTGAGCCGATATGATGGGATTCGCGGTTCCAAGTTCCACGCAAGCGCGCATGACCCGGTTGACGCGCTGCTCCATCTCCGGGTCGCCGCGCTGGACGGCGTTGAAGTCGAGTTCCTGGACGTTCTCGCCCTGCTCCATGCTGCTCGCGGCCCCGCCGCCCATACCGATGCGATATGCCGGCCCGCCCACCTGGACCACGAGCATGTCCTTCTCCGGCTTTCCCTTGACCGTGTGCTCGTCTCTTATCTGGCCCGCCCCCACGCTGTACATGATGGGCTTGTACCAGGAGCGGTAGCCGTCGGGCAGCTCGAGGCCAAAGGTGCGAGTGAAGCCGTAGATGAGAGGCTCGCCGAAGCAGTTGCCGTAGTCGGAAGCGCCGTTGCTGGCCTCGACCAAGATCTCCAGCGGCGACGCGAGATCGGAAGGATGGGAATGACCGTCTTCCTCCCAGGGGAGCGCGTAGCCCGGGATGTGCAGATTACCGACGCAGTAGGCCGCACCCGAGGCGCAAACGAGCCCGCCTTGGCCAACCGCTTGATTGTCGCGAATCCGCCCTCCCCCACCTGTTTCCGCGCCCGGATAGGGAGCGACACCCGACGGGAAGTTGTGAGTCTCAGCGGTGAGTGTGGGGTGCAACACCACCGGCGTGGGCGCCAGGGGCGATGGGCCCAGCGGTTCCGACGCCGTGAGGGCGTTTACCTTGGTTCCTCTGATAGCCGAACTGTCGTCGCGGAAAGCTATCACCGAGTTGGGAGCGGAAGAGTCGAGGGGCTGCCTGACGATGTCCATCAGGTTCCGCTCTGGCACGCGCACACCGTCGACCCAGAGTTCGCCCTTGAAGACCCAGTGCCGAGAGTGCTCGGAGTTGGCCTGCGCGATTTGAAACAGTTCGACATCAGTGGGATCTCGCTCCAACCTTTGGAAGATTCCTGCAATGAAATCCAGATCGCTGGTATCCCAACTGCACCCGCGTTCGCAGTTGAATTCCTGGAGGGCGGCGATCCCTTCTGCCAACAGCGGGATCGCCCTCACGGGCTGAGGCGAAAGACCCGTCTCGAACGAGGACAGAGGCGCGCAGTATCTCATCTCGGTCATGCGGTCATGGAGAGGGGCCAGCAGCTCATCCACCTGCTCGTCGTCGACGGCTGCCGAGAATCCTATTCGCGTGGATCGCTCGAGGCGGCGCACGGCCCGAACACCGGACCGTCGACAGATCTCCACCGCGGCGGAGGACCAAGCGGTTTCGAAATTCAGACGGGGACCGTACTCGATCACCGTGACGAAGCGCCCGTCCAGAAAGCTTGCCGACCCGAATTGCTGGGGTTCGAAGGTCTCCGACAGCAGGTAGCGGAGAACGGTGACATCCTGAGTCTCAAGCGGCTCGTCCGTCTGCTCGACGTAGAAGCAATACTCCGTACCCACCTGCCCGACAGGCCGCCCTACGACCCGTTCGACGATCGCGATGACCGCCTCGACCCGCGTTGGGGTCATGCTGGGTGTTCTGAAGAAGCGCAACATACTTTTCAGATCCAACCTTATCATTCTGCCGGGAGGTGTACCGGACATTTGGGGACCCTCATCAGGTAACATGCGGGTTTGTTGTGAACTTTTTCGCTGAGTGGAGGCCTCGTGACCCGTAGATGGTGGACCCTGGGGGCGGTATGCCTCGGCACGTTCATGCTGCTTCTCGACATTACGATCGTGAATGTGGCCCTTCCCGACATCGCCGGTTCCTTTGGGGCCAGTATCTCGGGACTGCAGTGGGTAATCGACGCTTACACGCTTGCATTGGCCGCGGTGCTTCTCACGGGAGGGATACTGGCAGACAGGGCTGGCCGCCGTCTCCTTTTTCTTATCGGCATCGGCATCTTCACGGTCGGTTCCATCCTGTGCGGAACCTCCACCGGGATCGTGTTTCTCGCCCTCGCCCGTGCCTTCCAAGGCGTTGGCGGCGCCGTTATGTTCGCCACGTCTCTCGCGATGTTGTCAGCGTCGTTCCAAGGACGGGAACGAGGGATAGCCTTCGGCGCCTACGGTGCCATCACAGGCTTGGCGGTTGCCGTGGGACCGGTCATCGGAGGGGCCTTGGTCAGCGGCCTTGGCTGGCGCTGGATCTTCCTGGTCAACATCCCCGTGGGAGTGATCCTCTTCGTGACGACCTCGTTCAAGGTGGATGAGTCTCGCGATCCTACCCCACGGCGCCTGGATCTCCCCGGCTTCGCGACCTTCAGCATCGGCCTGGGAGCGCTGATATTCGGTCTCATCCGCAGTAACACCACCGGATGGACTTCGGTGACGGTGATCTCTTCGCTCGTCGCTTCGATGGTCCTACTCGTGACGTTTGTGGCTCTGGAGTTGCTGCGCCGCGACCCCATGTTCGACTTCCACCTTCTGCGTGTGCCCACGTTCGACGGTGGCTTGGTGGCCGCTTTCGCGATATCGGCGTCCCTGTTCTCGGTCTTCACTTATCTGACCATCTACCTGCAGAACATTCTCGGCCTTTCGGCCCTTTCGACGGGCATACGGTTCCTTCCGCTATCGCTCTGCCTCTTTGTGGCAGCGGCCGCAACCGGACGTCTCACGTCCACTATGCCCAAGCGCCTGCTCATCGCGCCGGGGTTCGTCATAATGGGAGTGGGACTGCTCCTGATGGGCGGCGTGACCGCGGCATCCACCTGGATGCATCTATTACCGGGGATGATCGTTGGCGGTATCGGCGGAGGCTTGGTGAATGTAGCCTTGGTGGCCACGGCGGTGGGTGTAGTGGAGCCGCAAAGCGCGGGCATGGCGTCGGGCATCAACTCCACGTTCCGCCAGGTGGGGATCGCGACGGGCATCGCCGTCCTGGGAGCGGTGTTCGTCTCGCACATCCGCTCCACGGTCGTGGCGCAGCTGGCGGGAACTCCGGTAGCGGGGCAGGCTCAGGAGATAGCGTCCGCGGCGGCAAGCGGACGCATCGGTCAGATCATGGGCTCCGTGCCCCCGTCGGCGCGCGCAACCGTGGCCGCGGCGACCAAACTGGGTTTTGTTCATGGATTGAACTTGATCATGGTGATAGCAGCCATTCTCGCCTTTGTTTCGGCGATTCTCTCGTTCTTCCTTGTGAGGGAGAAAGACTTTGTCGCCGGGCAGGGAACTGGACAGCTGGGCCAATGAGAAGCACCCAGGCGGCGTAACCGGCCCACTCCACCCCTCGGCATGAAGCCGTGGCCTGGGCCTACTCCAAGTCGACGGGCGGACTGCCGCGCAGCAGTGCGAGAAACTCTTCCCCATATTTTTCCAATTTCTTGACGCCCACCCCGCCGACCTCGAGCAGCCCGTCGGCATCCAGGGGGCGCAATACCGCCATCTCCCGCAGAGTGGAGTCGTGGAAGATGACGTAGGCCGGCACACGCTCCCGGTCGGCGATCTGCCGTCTGAGCGTGCGCAGTTCTTCGAAAAGGATCTCAACGGCGTCTTCGACGCCGCCGGAGTCCGACGGTCCGCTTCGCGGTTCCCCGCCGAGGATGCTATCAAGTCGGGCGCTCCGCCCCCGCTTGGTTTTTGGCTCTTTCGCCGGGATGACTCTAACCCGAGGCTTGGCCAGCATGAGCGACTCCTCCCCACGCAGCAGTGGAGCCGCGGCCGAAGCAAGCGTGAGCACCGGATACTCGCCTATGTCCTGGCGGAGGTACCCCAGATGGACCAGTTGCCGCAGCAAGCTTCGCCAAGCTTCCCCGCTGAGATGCGCTCCGATCCCGTAGGTGGAGAGATGGTCGTGTCGGAGGTCGATGACGCGCTGGTTCTTCGATCCGCGAAGCACGTCAACCACGTGCCCCACCCCGAAGCGCTCTCGCACCCGGTAGACGCAAGAGAGCGCCATGCGGGCGTCTTCGGTCGCGTCGTACAGTTCGGGCGGCTCGAGGCAGACGTCACAGTTACAACAATCGCGATCCATGCCCTCACCCAGGTATCCGAGAAGAGCCCGGCGCCGGCAGGAGAGCGCCTGAACGAAGCTGAGAAGTGCCCCGAACTTGTGCCGCTCGATAGCGACCCGTTCAACGTTTTCCCCCGATTCAATGAGTGCCCGCACCCGGGGAACATCCTCCCAACCGAACAGCAGCATCGCCTCCGCCGGCAACCCGTCCCGGCCCGCCCGGCCGATCTCCTGGTAGTAGCCTTCGAGATGTTGTGGCAGGTCCCAGTGGACCACGAAACGGACGTTGGTCTTGTCGATACCCATCCCGAAGGCCACAGTCGCCACCACGATCTGGATGTCGTCGAAAATGAACGCTTCTTGAACCCGGTCCCGCTCCTCCGCCGGCAGCCCCGCGTGGTAGGCCGCCGCGGCGATACCCCGCCCTCGCAGATGAGCGGCCAGATCGTCCGTGCGCTTGCGGGTGGAGCAGTAGATGATGCCGGCATCGTCCGCGTGCCCAGACAGAAAACGCTGAAGCTGAATATGAGGATTATGCTTTTCCACCACCTCGAGACGGATGTTTGGCCGATCGAAGCTGGACACGAAGCAGGCCGAGTGCTGCAGCCCCAGCTTGTCGCGAATGTCTTCGCGGGTATGTGGATCTGCTGTGGCTGTGAGGGCCACGATCGGCACGCCGGGAAAACGGCCGCGCAGCATACCGAGGGCCACGTACTCGGGCCGGAAGTCGTGCCCCCACTGGGAAATGCAGTGGGCTTCGTCCACCGCGATGAGAGCGAGACCAACCCCATCCGGCGCCGGTCTCGGGCCGCTCCCGTCGCCGTCGCCCAAACCTGCCAACCGGTTGAGAAAACCCTCGCTGGTCACTCGCTCCGGCGAGACGTAGAGAAGATCGAGGCGTCCTTTCGCAAGGTCGGCCAGAACCTTACGCGCCGTGGCCGCATCCAGCGACGAGTTGTAGGCCGCCGCTCGAACGCCGTTGGCACGCAGAGCGTCGACCTGGTCCTTCATCAAAGAGATGAGCGGCGACACCACGATGCCCGTCCCTGGACGCAGCATGGCCGGAATCTGATAGCAGAGCGACTTGCCGCCCCCACTGGGCATGAGAACGAAAGCGTCGTCACCGGCCAGCACCGTGTCGATGACCTGCCTCTGATTGCAGCGGAACTCGGAGTAGCCGAAGACCCTGGAAAGGATTTGCTCGGGACTGGCTCCGGATTCAAGACTGGTCGTATCGTGGCGTGTCACTTTCATGGCCTCCCATGATAACGACTGGCGAGGACGGGCCGCGCCCCGCTGGTGCCCGAGCTTCCGCCAATAGCCGCTGCAGCTCGCCGATGGCCTTATCAGAGCCATCCCGCGTCTCCACCCAGCCCACCACTCCAGCCGGATTTCCACCCAGCACCGCCACCCTATCTGCCAATGACGCAGCCTCGCGGATATCGTGGGTCACCAGTACCCAGGTCGCGGAGTGCGTGTTCATCACCCCCCTCATCCATACCCCCAGGTCGTCACGGGTCAGGGCGTCAAGCCCGGCAAAGGGTTCATCGAGCAGGACGAGCCCTCTCTCGAGCAGCAGGGTCCGGGCGAGCGCCACGCGCTGCCGCATGCCGCCCGAAAGCTGGTACGGGTAAGCATCAAGAGCGTTCCCCAGGCCGAACTCCGTCAATAGGGCTTCAGCCTGCTCGCGCGCCCGCGTCTTCAATGCCGCGGAGTTGAGCCCCGCGGGTGCGGGCCGCGCGACTGTAAGCGCCAGAGCGGCGTTGTCTCGGGCGGTCCGCCACGGGAGAAGCAGGTCCCGCTGGAACATGTATGCGGCGTGCCGCGACGTGCAGGGACCCTTAGGTGAAGCCACGCTGGCCCCGTCGACGATCACGCGCCCCGCCACGGGCGGCAACAAGCCCGCCAAAGCGTGCAACAGAGTGGTCTTGCCGCTACCGCTGG
The DNA here is from genome assembly GCA_963775295.1 of uncultured Actinomycetes bacterium. GTDB lineage: Bacteria > Actinomycetota > Thermoleophilia > RBG-16-64-13 > RBG-16-64-13 > JAMDEO01. Next base: position 1,832,936 of record CAVZIK010000006.1, on the reverse strand, counting down.
CCCCAACCACAGCCACCCGCTCTCCCGGGCGAAGCGTCAGGCTCACGTTCCGGATGACGGGTCGGGAGTCAGGTTCCAGCCGTGCGCCGGCTCCGCTCGCGTAGCCAAGGGTGAGATCGGTTGCGAGCAAGTGCACGCCTCGGGCGCTTGTCCGATCGCCCGGCCCGTCTGGCAGGCTGGTGGAGAATGTCTCTGCGCTGTCAGGGCACTCCCGCCGCGGACGGGGAAAGAACCCAGGGAGGGCAAATGGCAGAGCTATTCGCGCGACCGAGGAGGCTTCATCGTGCCGGCCAGCGTGTCTTGGCAGCCATGGTTTCGTTTTTCAGCCGCCCTCTAGTTGGCGGGGTCGAGATAGTCGTTCTTCACGGCCGGGACAAGATCGACTTCGGTCTTCAGCAAACCGGCGCTCTTCATCCACACCTTGAGCCTTCCCCAGCCCTCACTGTCCTGCCAGCCGGCGGGACGGCCGCTGGCGGCAACGGCGAGAAAAGGGACGGCGGCTTTCCATTGGGCAAGCAACAATCCCTCGTCGAGTTCCGGGTGCGCCTTCACGTAAAGAGCAACGGCGGCCTCGGGACTGGCAACGGCATAGGCCAGCCCTTCGTATGTGGCGCGCAGAAATGCACGGGTTGTCTCGGGATTGGATGCGGCGAATTCTTGAGTCGTAATCACGTCCAGAAAAGCGTAGTCGGGAGTGCCCCAGTCGCGGAAGTCCAGATAGTCAAGCTTCTGCCCCTGAGCCTCAGCCTCGACCAACTCCCCGAACTCGGTGAAGGCGGCGGCGTCGACCGTCCCCTTCAGCAGCGGTGCCACCAGTTCGAAGCCGGGATCGACGACTTTCACAGTCCTTGAATCCACGCCGGCGGCGTCCAGCATCGAGGTGAAGGAGGCGCGTGTGGACGGAATGAGCGGCACCGAGACCACCTTGTCTTTGAGCGCCGCGGGCGAATCCGCGGTGAGACCCGGCCTGAGAGCCATCCCCACAGGAGCGTGGGACATTAGGCTGCCCACCGAAACCAGTTGGGCGCCCTCATCCAGAGCCATCAGCATGTCGGGGGAGTAGTAGAGGCCGAACTGGCTCCTACCGGTGGACACGAACTTCACTACGTCCGTAGCTTCGGCAGGAACTGATTGACGGACCCTCAGGCCTTGCTGCTCGTAGAATCCCTTTACTTGGGCCACGTCAACCGGGATGTCGAGGACCCAGGGAATCCAATCCATCATCAGGTCTACTTGCTGCATCTCAACCTTGGGGCCGGTGGTGGTCCCGGTCTCGGCTGCGGTGCTCGCGGTCGCGGCGGAGGCGCCGTCCGAAGAGACGGTGGTGGTTGGGGGTTGGACACTTCCACACCCTCCCAACAACACGCCCGCCGCAAGCAGCAGGGCGAAGGCAACCGTCGCAGGGCAGCGATAATCGCGCGCTATTTGTTTCATCAGAACATCCTTTTCATACTGGGATCGGAACGGTTCCACCATCCGATCCGCCTTTCGAGAAAACCCACGCACCCATAAGCAGCGAGTCCAAGAAGGCAGATCACGACTACGGCCGCTAACGCTTGCGCCGTCGCGAGCCGCGAATTGGCACTGAGCACGATGTAGCCGAGACCTCGACCCGACCCCATCCAGTCGGCGACCACGGCTCCCACGAGGCTGAGAGTGGCGCTTGTTCGCGCGCCGGCCGCAAGAAACGGCCCGGCATGGGGCAGCCTCACCTTCCAGAAGGCGTCCCAACGCGAGGCATCCACGGATCGGAGAAACAACACGAGCTCCGGATCGGCTGAGCGGAATCCTTCCAGACCGGTCACAGCCATGGGGAAGAACGCTACCAAGGCACACACCACGACAAGGGGCAGCGTCCCGTACCCGAACCACAGGATCAGCAGCGGCGCAAGGGTGATTACCGGAATCGTTTGGCTGATGACCACGAGCGGCGTGACAACCCTGTCGAACAGGCGAGAGTGGAGAGCTCCCACGGCAAAGACCAGAGCCGCGACGGCAGCCAGGAAGAACCCACCCACAGCCTCGGCCAACGTCGCGAGGGTGGCCGTGGCAAAGACGCCCGGTTGCGTGACCAACTCGCGCAACACGGCCGAGGGCGGAGGAACCACGAACGCCTGGACCCTGGCCGCTCGCACGATCAACTCCCACGCCGCGACCAGTATCAGAATGCCCACCAGGGCGGCGGGGAACTCCCGCTTCTTGACCCGACGCTCACGCGCGGGTTGCGGCTCACCTTGAAGCCGTCGTTCAGCCGAGAGCGATCGCTCGGCAGGCAGAGAATCATTGGCAGTTGTCCGCAATCCGCCTCCCTTATGACAAAGAGAACAATCTCGAGGCGGGGCGCAACAAACAAGAAAGTCCCCAGCCCAGAGGGCCGGAGACTTTGCCATCATCTCCAGTCGTGACCCTTCCTTGAGGGTCCTAACCAGAATGCCGGGCAGGTCTACTGACTGACGGATCTCGGCTTACCCGCGCCTTCCCATCCCCCTTACCTCCCCGGAAAACCGGCGACGGCGGTGACACAGTGGCTTTTCTGCGGGCTCACTCCCCGTTCACAGTGGCGGGACCGTTCGGGACTCACACCCGATTCCCTATTCTCCGCCGGACATCCAAGGATACCCGGCGACACCCAGCTCCGTATCGAAGCAGACCATTCTTAGCACGGGGACCGGCAGCGGTCAAGAAGGGCCGTGATGCCAATCTAATGAGGGTGGGGCTGGCCGCCACGACGGCGGCCAGCCCGGTAAGAGTCTCTTCCACGTCAAACCGTCGACACTGACGGCGGCTCTCGCCGGATGCGGCGGTGACTGCCGCGAAGTCGCGGCTCCGGCGTCATCCCGAGATCGGTCCCTCCGGGCGCTCGCGGAGGCCGAGCCTAGCCCGCGACGATGTCGTCGATCCTCTTCTTTGCGTCGACGATGACCTCGCGTATCGCGCGGATCTTCTCGGGATCGTTCATGGTCCGGCGCATAGCCTGCGCCACGTCGCGGAAGAACCACCTCATGTCGTCCATCGCGCCCGGCCACTGACCGGCGCCCATCCGGCCGCCAAAGGAGGCCATATGCTCGCGGGTACGCGTCGCTTCCTCCTTGTGAGAGTCCAACCAGGCGGTACCGGCATCGGTGATGGAATAGATCTTCTTGCCCCCGGGTTCTGCCACGGCGGTGACGAAGTCCCTGTCTTCCAGCGACTGGAGCGTCGGGTAGACGACTCCTGGGCTCGGACTGTAGAACCCGCCGGACCGCTCCTCCAACTCGCGGATGATGTCGTATCCGTGCCGAGGCTGTTCCTTCAAAAGATCCAGGATAACGAGGATGATTCCACCTCTCTCGAAGAATCCCCGCCGGCCTCCGCGCCCGTGATGTCCAAATTCTCCCCACATATGATGATGCATCGCATGACTCCTTCCAGCGATATGTTTGCGATATATCGTGACATATCGTAAACGACTGATGCCTGTATGTCAAGTCCGGGCTTCGCTGACCCTTCCCCCAAGCCCAGGCCCACCTTGACCTCGCGTCCCCTATGCGCTCGGAGACTGCCCCGGTACACCGAAGCGGCGGACCGCCCGAGCGTGTGCCCGGATGACTTCTGCTTCACGGTTCCGCGGTGCGGCAGAGGTAATCAACGAACTCAGCAGGCTCTGGGACGCCACCGATACGGCAGCCACGGCCGCGTCGAACGCCTCCTGGTTGACCGCCGAAGGCTTGGCGAAGCCGCTTATCTTCCGCACGTACTGAAGCGCGGCAGCGCGAACTTCTTCCTCGGTCGCCGGCGGCTCGAAATTGAACAGTACCTTTATGTTGCGACACATTTCGTCTCCTCTCACGCCCACGGAGGTGTTGTCCCCTTTCGAATAGATATGCAAGCCAGAGCCGGAATCGCGGAGTTGATGAAGATGCACTGACGTGTGCCTGGATATCCGGATCGGCTGGGTAACGGAATCGCTACGTGGACTATCGCACTCTCCGCAGGGCGGCGGTTTGACGACCGAACTCAAGGGTAAAAGCCGCAGAGACGACGAAGCGCGGGCAATCTCTTCAGACGTCCGGGACGAAGGATTGTCCCCAAAAGAAGGAGAGCTACCATGCGAAGATTGGTCCTGCTCGTTGGGCTGGCCGCCGCCATCACGTTGGTGGCCTTTCTGGCCCTCTCCCCTCCAGCCTCTGCGTCGCAGTTCCCTGACCTCGGCCCCAACGTCCTCAACGGTTACGGTCTGCAAGAAGCGGAGGTGCGGGGGCTAAGCCAAGGCTATCCCAGTGGCTTTTGGCTTCCGTCCAATCCTTTACCGCGACAGCAGTTCGTCAAGATGGCGGTGGAAAACTTCGGCATTCCGCTGGCCGATCCAACGTCACCCACGTTTTCCGACGTGCCGGCGGACAGTATCTATTATCAGTACATCGAGGGGGCTGTGGCTGCCGGCTTGATCCAAGGGGTGGGCGACAACATGTTCGCCCCCACCCGTGAAATAACGCGACAGGAGTCGGCGGCTGTGCTTGTCCGTTGGATCGCCAAGGCCAACGGCTTCGATACGAACGCCATCGCCTCGGAAGACGTCACGGACGCTGTCGGAGGATTTGGCGACGCCTCCTCGATATCGACGTCGCTCCGAGCCGAAGTGGCGATCGCCATCAAGCTGGGGTTGCTGCAGGGGTCGGGCGGGAATCTGAGGCCGGTAGGCACCCTTCTGAGGATCGAGGGCGCGGCCTTGCTGGCGCGTTCGTCTTCAGTCCTGGCTTCGGTCTACATGGCAAATCTCGACTCTCTCAACAATTCCGGCGTCACCGGGGTCGCACTGCTCTACCTCCGTGGCGACCAGTTGAGAACCCTCGTCCTCGCCCGCGGGCTGGAGACCGGGAAGGAACACCCGCAGCACATCCACGGCATGATGGACGGCAGCCAAGCGGACTGTCCCCCACTCGCGGCGGACACCAACATGGACGGCATCATCTCCCTGGCGGAAGGACTGCCCTACTATGGCCCCGTGCTGCGTCCGCTTGACGACCCCTACCCGACTGCACAGGGCCCCGACGGGATGGTCTTCTACTCTCACACGTATTCGGGGAGCGATCTGGACGCGCTCCAACTCAGCACCGTCACGCTCACCAAGCGAGTGGTCGTGCTGCACGGACTGACGGTCAACGGCGTCTACGACGCGACCGTCCCGGTCGCATGCGGCCAAGTGACCGCACTTAGTCTTGCGTATCACGCCGACCTTGACGAGCTGAACAATTCCGGGGTCAGCGGTCAAGCGTTCTTGTGGTTGAGAAACGACTCGCTGAGGGTCATCACCGTCGCCGACGGCCTAGAGACGGGTCTCCAGCATTTGCAGCACATCCATGGTCTTGCCAATGGCAGCAATTCCACATGCCCACCTCTCACGGCCGATACGAACATGGACGGGATTATCAGTCTTGCAGAAGGTCTGCCCTACTATGGCCCGGTTTTGCGGCCGCTTGACGACCCATATCCCACCGCTCATGGGAGCGCGGGCCGTGTCTTCTACTCTCACGTGTATTCTGGCGCCGATTTGACATCTCTCGATCTGGGCACGACTCCTCTCACGAATCGAGCCATCGTCATGCATGGTCTGACCGTCAACGATGTGTTCGACGCGACGGTTCCGGTGGCATGTGGAGAGATCGAAGCAAGCTGGATGACGACCGGGATGGTTTACACCCAGACCAACAACCCCTCCATGAACCAAGTCTTGGAATTCTCTCGAGGGCTTGACGGCACACTTACCCAAGTTGGAGCTGTCGACACCAACGGCCTCGGAGCGACGGGCGTGGGCCATCCCCAAGGCGCGGTAACCCTGAGTTCCGACAACCGGTGGCTTTTCGCGGTCAACGGCGGGAGCGATGACATCTCGGTTTTCTCGGTCGCGGCGGACGGTCTCACTCTGGTCGATCAAGTTCAGACCGCCGGTTCTCTCCCTATCAGCGCGACCACCCACGGAGATTGGCTCTACGTCCTAAACGCCGGTGACCCTGGCAACATAACCGGCTTCACGATCGGCGCCGACGGACACCTCACCCTTATCCCCGACTCCATCGAGGCGCTCAGCGCAACCAGCGGCACAAATGCGGCGGAGATCAAGTTCGACCCAACCGGCACTCATCTGGTGGTCACGGAGCGGGGCACAAACCTGATCGACGTTTACCCGGTGGATGATAACGGTGAAGCCGATCCGGCCGTCTCCTACCCATCCAATGGCGCGACCCCTTACGGGTTCGACTTCTCGCGGTCGGGAACGCTGATTGTTTCCGAGGCCGCGGCCAACGCCAACTCTTCATACTCAATCTCTGCGACGGGCCTTGACACGATCAGTTCGTCCATCCCCTGTCTGCAGACGGCGCCCTGCTGGGTGACGACCACTCCGAGCGGAGGCTATGCATACATCGGTAACGGGGGCGGCCCGGTTTCCAGCTACATGGTGCAGCCTTCGGGCGAGATTGCGCTTCTCACGAGCGCGGCAGGACCAACGCCTACCGGAAGTTCGCTGGACCTCGCTATCAGCGGGAATGGCCGCTTCCTATACGCGTTGGCAGTTGGGACTGAGGACGCGATAGGCGCTTTCATGATGCGGGCAGACGGCTCGCTAGCCCAACTTCCAAGCATCACGGGACTTCCGGCGACCTGCACGGGATTGGCCGCGCGTTAGTGCGACTATCTGCAAACAACCCGGTCGCTGCCGTTTGAGATCGACCGGTCGACGAGCGGGGCCGATGTTCAGTCGGCCCCGCGCCGATTTGTCACCCTTCGAGTTTCGATAGCCCTTCGCCGGGGCAAAGATGCGACGAACGGTCCCTGAGGCAGGCGATGAAGCGGCGTGTGTACAGCGGAGAGCGGAGGTCCCGTGACGCGTAGGTGGTGGACGCTTGGGGTGGTGTGCACGGGTGTCTTTATGCTACTCCTAGACCTCACAATCGTGAACGTGGCCCTTCCCGATATCGCCGAGGCCTTCGGGGCCACGTTCTCCGGACTGCAGTGGGTCATCGACGCTTACTCTCTCGCGTTGGCGGCCCTCCTTCTCACGGCCGGGATCCTGGCCGACCGATCTGGCCGACGACTCCTTTTCTTCATCGGGATTGGTGTCTTCACCGCAGGTTCGATCCTGTGCGGGGCGTCGACAGGAATCTTGTTCCTCACAATCTCGCGAGCCTTCCAGGGTATCGGCGGTGCGATCATGTTCGCCACGTCGCTCGCCATGCTGTCCGAGTCGTTCAAAGGCAGGGAACGCGGGATTGCTTTTGGGGCATTTGGCGCTGTGACGGGGCTGGCGATAGCGATCGGCCCCGTGATCGGCGGCGCCCTGGTCAGCGGGTTGGGTTGGCGGTGGATCTTCTTCGTCAACATTCCCGTGGGGATGATTGTCTTCGTCGTCACCGCGCTGCGTGTCGACGAATCGCGTGACCCGACGCCCAAGCGCTTGGACCTACTCGGGTTCGTGACCTTCAGTACCGGCCTCGGGGCTCTGATCTTTGGGCTCATCCGCAGCAACACCGCGGGCTGGGGTTCCGTCACCGTCATAGCCTCCCTTGTCGCGGCCGCTATCCTGTTGGCGGCATTCGTCACCGCTGAAGCTTTGCAGCGGGACGCGATGTTCGACTTGGGACTTCTGCGCGTCCCCACCTTTGACGGCGGGCTGGTGGCGGCCTTCTCCATTTCGGCCTCGATCTTCTCGGTCCTGACCTATCTCGTGTTGTGGGTGCAAGACATACTTGGGCTCTCGGCCTTCTCGACGGGAGTGCGATTCCTTCCACTGTCACTTTCGATATTCGTAGCCGCGGGAATAGCGGGACGACTGACCGCCAACCTCTCAAAGCGTTTCCTGATCGGTCCTGGATTCGTGCTTCTTGGGGTCGGCCTCCTGCTCATGCGCGGATTGACTCCGAGTTCCACCTGGACGCACCTCTTGGCGGGAATGATCGTCTCGGGAGTGGGCGCCGGACTGGTGAACGTTCCCTTGGTTGCCACCGCCGTGGGGGTTGTTGAGCCGCGCCGGGCCGGCATGGCTTCGGGCATTAGCTCCACCTTCCGCCAGATAGGCATTGCGACGGGGATCGCCGTCCTCGGGGCTCTGTTTATCGCACGCATCAGGTCGACGGTCATCAGTCAACTGGCAGGGACGGCCCTTGCGGGACAGTCTCACGCGATAGCGGTGGCGGCCGCGAGCGGCCAACTCGGCCCCACCCTGGCGGCCCTTCCCGCGTCTGCGCGTCCTGCGGTGTCGGCGGCGACCCGGATGGGTTTCGTTGACGGCCTCAACCTGATTCTGCTCATCACGGCTTTGCTGACCTTCTCCGCGGCGTTACTGTCATTCTTCTTCATCCGCGAGAAAGACTTCGTCGCCGACCAGGGACGAAAAGCAAAGACGCCTAAGAATCCGGCGTCAACCGGCTGACCGCCCGTTTCGCGCGGTGCGCGATCCCCGGTCGAACCTTCCGGCCCCATCGGTTTTCTCCAGACGCCGATTGTCCGGAAATGCTGCCATTTGTTAACACAGATTCCGGACCTTTCCGGTATGCTGCATTGCTTGGAAGGGGCGGCATGCGCGTCGTCTCGAAACGACGGGAGTGATTGCATGCAGATTCTGAGAAATGTGTTCAGACGGAAGCTGAGGGTCTTTCTCACCATATTCGGTATCACGATCGGGGTGCTGGCGCTGGTGGTCATGGGCAGCATGGCCGAGAAGATCAATTTGCTGGTCTCCGGTGGCACCCGCTACTACGCCGACAAGGTCACGGTTTCGGCGGAGGGGTCGTCCGCCATGTTTTCCAGTGGTCCGCTTTCCCTCAGCAAACTCGGCGAAATCAAGGCCGTGCCAGGGGTCGCCGAGGTTTCGGGACAGATAGGCACCCTGCTTTCGACCGAATCGGGCATGTCCTTCGGCATGCCGGCCATGATCGCGGGCAGCGACATGCGCGGCGACCAATTGGAGAGCTTCAAGGTCACCTACGCCCAAGGCCGGGCGCTCACTTCGGCGGACGTCGGCTCGGTCGTGGTGGGCTCCGACCTCGTCAAGAAGCTGTCTGCGAAGGTCGGTGGGACAGTAACCGTGAGAGACGAGCAGTTCAAAGTGGTCGGAATTCTCGACAAGACGCTCACCGCCCCCGATACGTCTGTCTGGATGACCTTACCCGATGCGCAGCGCGTGTATGTGAAGGACCTACCTGAGATGGTCCGGAGCCAGATCAATCAGGCGGACCTCGTGACCTCGTTCGTCGTCTACCCCGCAAAGGGCACTGATCCGGAGACTCTCGCCGCAGACATCAACAACTCCGTGCCCGGAGTCAGCGCGACCGGTCCCAGCGCCTTCAAGGAGCAAATCGCCAGCACAACCGGGATATTCAACGCCATCCTCTACGGCATCGCCATTATTTCGTTGATTGTTGGCGGGCTGTCGGTGATCAACACCATGACCATGTCGGTGAGCGAGAGAACCCGCGAGATTGGTGTACGGAAGGCCATCGGCGCGTCCGACGGGCAGATCGTGCGACAGTTCCTTGCTGAAGCGGGAGTGATCGGGCTCATCGGCGGGCTCACCGGACTGGTGCTGGGCTGGGTGGCAGTAACTCTGGCCAACATGGGCCTGGAAGCTTCCAACCTCAACCTCTTCCTTGTGACGGGCAGACTCGCCATCGGATCGGTGGGGTTCGCCGTGGTCCTCGGGCTGGTGAGCGGACTCTATCCGTCACTCCACGCCGCTCGGATGAAGCCGGTGGCCGCACTGCGCTATGAATGAGAAGGATGGAGAAGACCCCATGACCCTCATCAAAGGACTGAACGTACACAAACGCTACGTCATGAGCAAGGACAACTACGTCGACGCCCTTCAAGGGGCTTCGGTGGAAGTGAAACAGGGCGAGATGGTCTCCATCATGGGTCCGTCGGGATCGGGCAAATCCACCCTCCTCCATATCCTCGGCTGCCTCGATTCCTTGAACGAAGGAGAGGTTTGGCTCGCGGGGCGTCGAGTAGACACGCTCAACGGCAAAGACCTCACAGAACTTAGGCGGAAGGAAGTCGGCTTCATCTTCCAAACATTCAACCTCGTGTCGAGCCTTAATGCTCTGGAGAACGTCGCGCTCGCGGCGCAGTACGCCGGAAAAGGGCGTCGGGCTGCGAACGAGGCCGCCAGGGAGGCTTTAGCTCAGGTTGGTCTGGCAGACAGACACAAGCACAAGCCCTCGGAGCTGTCGGGTGGGCAGCAGCAGCGTGTGGCCGTCGCCCGGGCCCTCGTGAATGGCCCCAAGGTGATCTTCGGTGACGAGCCCACCGGCAACCTGGACTCAGCCAGTTCGGAAGAGATCGTCGCCATGATGCACAAGATCAACCGCGACACCGGCACGACCTTCGTCCTCGTCACCCACGACCCAGGCGTGGCCGGCACCTGCGACCGAGTTATCCACATGCTGGACGGTCGCGTTAGGGATTGATCCCGGCGTCACCGGCCGTCGCGGCCGACGTTGTCAGTGCGGGAGATGCGTCGCGGTCCGCGACGCATCTCCCGCCGTCTGACCAAGACAGTGTTCCGGTGCCTCCGCCACCATCCCGAACCTCGTCACGGCCTGAAGCCACCTATCCTCTCTGCTGGCCCCGCAACTTCCGCACTCTCTCCAGCACCGGTGGATGTGAGTAGTTCAGAAAGACATAAAACGGATGAGGCGTGAGGTTGGAGAGGCTGTCCTTGGACAGTCGCGCCAAACCGTCTGCCAGATGTGCTCCGCCGTCGGTGGTCGTGGCTGCAAAAGCGTCCGCCTGCCGCTCGTTATGACGGGATAGCGCGGCGCTACCCATGGAAAGCACGAACTGCATGAGACGGAGCAGGATAGCGACGGCCACGACACCCACGTAAGCCGAGGGCTGCAACACGCCAAAAGCGGCAAACAAGCCCTGCTGCTTCAGAAAGATGGAGAATAGCCCCAAGAACAGTCCCATCTCGACGGCGCCGGTCACACTTCCCAGGAGCACGTGCTTCTTCTTGTAGTGCCCTATCTCGTGGGCCAGGACGGCGACCAACTCCGGAGTCGGGTGACGATTCACGATGGTGTCGAAAAGGGCGATCCTCTTGCTCTTGCCGAACCCGGTGAAATAGGCGTTGCCCTTTGTAGAGCGACGGGACGCATCGACGACATAGACCGCCTTGAGCGGAAAGTCTGCCCTTTCCGCATACGAGAAGATCGCGGACCGAAGCTCACCATCCTCCAAGGGGGTGAACTTGTTGAACAGCGGCAGTATGAAGGTGGGCACTATCACCTGCAGCACGATAGTGGTGACGGCCCCAACCGCCCAGGCTATGAGCCACGCATACCAGCCGAGGTACTGGAAGATCGCCAAAAAGGCAGCGAGAAGAGGGAGTCCCAGCAGCGCCGACACCGCCGCCCCTTTGAGCAAGTCCAGGACGAAGGTTCGCCCGCTCGTACGATTGAAACCAAAGCGTTCCTCGATCACGAAGACCGCATAGAGGCTGAAAGGGAGATCGAGTATGCTCTTCGCCACTCCCAGCACCACGAAGAAGATGAGCCCGGTCAGTATCGGGCCCATGTCGAGGTTTCGCAGCAGACCGTCCAGCCAGCCGAAGCCACCGGACAGCCAGAACGCGAGCAGTGCCACCACATCGAACCCCGCCGCCCAGAAACCGAATCGGGTCTGAACTCGCGTATAACGCTGGGACTTGGCATAGGTCTCAGCATCGTAGACCTCTGAAAATTCGGGAGGAAGATCGGAACTGAGACGGCGCAGGTTCAGCACCTCCGCAGCGCTCCCCAGCCCGTCCACTATGAGGACCCCGGCCAGAGCTGCTATGAAGTAGGCGTTAGGAGTTATCACCAGCAGCCAATCTCCTCTCTTAGACGACGAAAGCCTGCACGGCCTTCTCCACCAACTCCTGGACACGACCGTCGTCGTCCTCGACCGTTCGCCCGAGCAGTCCTTCCTGCCAAGGGAGTGGCAAATTGCGCAGCCCGTGTAGCGCCCCCACGGCCGCCCCGACGACGGCGGCTATGGTGTCGTTGTCTCTGGTGTCGTTGACAGAACGAACGATGGCCTCTTCCGCGTCGGCGCCGTGCCGAGCAAGGATGTGAAGCGCACACGGCACCGTTTCCAAGAGATACGTCCCCGAGTTCCACAGTTCGGCGGCCTGCAGGACGGTCATTCCTGACTCGACCGCGGGCCTTACCGACTGCTCCACCCTATCGCAGAGGCTGCCTCTGAACGAGTCGCCCAGGACCCGCGAGGCGTAGACGCGCCCGGTCTCCATCGGTCGAGCGTAGCGCAGAAAGGTCTCCGACCACCAATGAGCGGGCGGACTTTGATCACCCGACCAAGCCAGACATTCGCAGAGCAATCCCACGAACCCGGCGTCCGCGACCACGGCTGCCTCATCCCTGTGGGTTACGATCGTGGCCGCGACGGCGTCGGACCAGAGGTCGGCGGTCATGTCGCGCAGGTGCGGCAGGATCACAGGGGCGATCCGCATCAAGGCGCCGTTACCGGCACTGGGGCTCCCGGCTTCATACCACGGCTTGTGATCGAACCGATAGGCGAGAACGAAGTCCGTCACCGCCTTGCCCAGGCCGAAAATGCGTGGTCCAACAAACGTGTCGGCCAAGTCTGCTGGATCCAGAAAACCGCGACGCAGCAAGGATTCCACCGTCCAGAATGCGAGCTGAGTATCGTCCGACGGGAAGCCGATACAACGCATGTCCTCGCGAGGGTGAGGAAGATAATAGCGAATCTGGCCGTAGAGTCGACTCCGCTCAGCTGGGGTCATCCCCTCGCTGGTATTGCCTAAAGAGTCTCCGATCGCCACCCCGAGCAACATGCCACGGGTCCGGTCGGCCAGTTGCTGCAGCTCCACCCGGTCCACCCTTGGCGGAACGGGGACGGGTCGCCCCACCCACGGCAACAGGGTTTGCCGTTCCTCGAAGCGGTATTGGTAGCCTTGCATAGCGCCATTCTAGTACTTACCCGGCTTCCGCCTCGAGACGACAGTTCTACGGAGCGCTGCAGCCCTACACGCCCTCGACTATCAGGACTTCGCCCACCGAGCAGCGCTGGCGGATCTCCTTCGCGACCCCGTATTCGGGCGAGTCGTACCAGCGCCGGGCGTCCTCGTAGCTCGGAAACTCCAGAACGACCACCCGGCCGGGGGATGCGTCGCCCTCGACAGTTTCGTGGCGCCCGCCGCGAGCGAGGTAGCGGCCGCCGAAACTTTCTATGACGGCAGGAACCATGCGACGGTACTCTTCGTAAGTCTCGGCATCATCCACGCGGATCTTCGCGATCACATAGGCCGGCATGCTTTCTCCTTCGCTGCTCGAGCGCCTGGGAACGCTAGGGTTTCGAGTATTGCGGATTTCCCTTGCACTTCTCCAGCTTCGTCGGCAACTCGCTCGTGTTGGTCGGCGGCTTGAGCATGAAGATCGTGCAGGCGGACGAGTTCGACCTCGGCCCCCATACGCGCCCATCGGCGCCTCTTCGACAAGGATCTCGGTGTTGCTCATGCGTCGCACGCATGAGATGCCAAGGACTTCTACCATCACGCTCCTCGTTCAAGTCCACCGCTAGTCTTTCAATCTTGTATCAGATCCCTGCCGTCTCGCCAATTATCAGGCCTTTATAACGTTACCCCTCGGCTTCGAGTGGTCACGCCTTCGCCACCTTCACTAGGGTGTCCCAGTTACGGGTGGTCACGGTCGGTCCGAACTCCTTGTCCAGAAGCTTCATCAGGTCGGTGGTCCCGCGCCCCGGCGAGAGAACCACGGTGCCGGCAACCTCGCCCGGGGAGATCCGACGGATCGTGAGATCACGGTTTGGGGACTCGTACACGAAATCCAGACGTCCTTCTTCCGGCCGTGAGAGAAAGGTGATGTAGAGTCTCGTGCTCGGGGTCGGAGCCAGATCTCGAAAGGGGTCAGAGTCCACCAGCCGCCGAATATCGACGATAGTGCGCACCGACACCGAGAGCGACGGGCCAAACGTCTCCAGCAGACCACGCCCCACACGCTCGGCAAGGGCGACGCTGTCGCGCAGACCGTCGTCGACGGCCGACGCGGCGGCCTCACCCGCGGGAACCGGCCGCTCAGTTTCGAAGATCACGTTCCCACTGGCCAAGACGGTCCGCACGTCCCAAAAGCCCATGGCTTCGAACGCACTCCGCAGGCCGGTCATTTTGACCGGCCTGCGTCCACCTACGTTGATGCCGCGGACAAAGGCGACGTATTCCATCTGCTAGCTCATCGCCCGGTCGAGGCAAAGCGGGCTCATGCTTCGGTCGGGGACGAGCCCCTGGGGCGATGACCGGAACATGTCGACTCCTTCCGCATCGGCGCCTCACTGGCAAGTTCGCATTTGATTGCTCAATGTCCAGCAAGAAGCACTGAATTGCAAGGCTCTGGCGAAAGAATCCCGCGGGGTTGGCCGAAAGGCTAGGGCCGGGATATCCTGTAAGCTCATTGCGTAATGTCTTCCATGGCGACGTCGGACCTCCAAACGCCCATTTGAGCAGATGACTGAAGTTGCGGGAGTTTTTAGCCGATAGAACTACGGTATCGCCGCCAACAAAGGAGTCACCGTGAGAAGGCAGTTGATCGCACCGTTGATAGTCGTTGCATTGGTGCTCGCGCTCGGGTTAGTGCTTGCCGGTTGCGGTACCGCTCCCCAGAACGCCGGGGCCGGCGACGACCAGACCCCCGCAGGCATCTTGGCTGCCTCGATGGAAGCCACCTCGAACATCACGAGCGCCAAAGCGAACTTCGATCTCTCAGTATCTTTCGACCTGGACAAGACCAAGGTCCCCGCTGATGAGCTTTCTTTCGTCGGCCAACCGATGCAGGTATCGGGCCAGCTCACTTTCGCAAGCCAGACCCGGGCCCTCGACCTGACCGTCGACGCTTCACTGTCTGGGAAGGCGATGAACTTTGGCGCAAAGCTGGTCGGCGACAAGTTGTTCCTGTCAGTTGCCGGCAAATGGTACGAGGCCCCGGCGGAGATGATGCAGACGCTCGGCGGTTCCACCTCGCAGACCACGACCACCATTGACGTACAGAAGATGCTCACGGATGCGGGCATAAATCCCGCGACTTGGATGAAGAACGTTACGATGGTGGGCGAGGAGACGCTTGACGGCGTAGCGGTCTATCACCTCGAAGCTGCTCCGGACCTCACAGCGATCGCCAACGACGTCTTCAAGCTCCTGCAGAGTGGCCAGTTCTCGGGCATGATGGGGCAAACGAATGCCGCAGCCGGAACCAACGGCGGCCTTCCCGGCCTCCAAAGTCTGGATGGCCTTGAGACTCAGTTGCCTGAGATGTTCCGCAATCTCAAGGCCGATCTGTGGGTCGCCGAAGATGGACTCACGGTCATGAAGGCCTCGTTGGGTGCCCAGATCGTTCCGCCCGCCGGGCAGGACTCTGGGGGGATCAACGCTATCAACCTCTCCCTCACACTGGCTATGAAAGACGTCAACCAACCGGTATCTGTCGTTGCCCCGGCTTCTGCCGAGTCGTGGGACGCGCTCCAGAAGGCTCTTCAGGCCGACCCGTCACTGCTTGGCCCGCTCGGAACCCTGGGCGGAGCAGCGCTTGGCGGCGCGGGACTGGACGGCACGGCCACTGCTCCGGTGAGCAATCAGTAGGCCGCCACGACAGGGTCTTTTCAACGCCCTTGCCGCATGAGGGCGGCGAAGCAGCCAGAAGGGTCTCGCGCGAGCGGGACCCTTTTTGGTGGTCTGCGACGCGGGATCCTCCTAGCGAATAAGGCCCTCAGAGGCCGGGTTCGAGCCCAACATCGGCCAGTATGCGACTGAACATCTCGGCCGAGCCTTTGGAAATGCTTCTCGGGTCGAGTCCGCGAAGATGGCTGAGATCTTCCCACCAGATCCACGCGTAAAGTTCGGACACGATGACTTCCGAATCGACTTCGTTCCGCACGGAACCCTCGGTCTTCCCCTTGTCCAGCAGTCTGACAAAGGCGTCCATTATCGCCCTGTGCGTGCGGTCGACGTGGTCGCGAAGACGATCTTGGGGAATCCAGACGTTGAACTGCGACATGGGCACGTTGAAACCGTCGACGTCTCGAGAGAACGCGGACGCATGAGTCTCCCCAATGGATTGGAGCCGCTCGATGGCGGTCGCACCGGGGCGCGCGTCGATCCAGTCGAAAACCCTTTTGGCAAGAATATCGTAGGCGGCGATGAGTATGTCTTCCTTGGAGGCGAAGTGCTTGTACAGCGCCGCGTCGGTGATGCCGATCTCGTCCGCTATTTGCGCCAACCTTACTCCT
This sequence comes from uncultured Actinomycetes bacterium, assembly GCA_963775295.1. Taxonomy (GTDB): domain Bacteria; phylum Actinomycetota; class Thermoleophilia; order RBG-16-64-13; family RBG-16-64-13; genus JAMDEO01. Next base: position 1,816,646 of record CAVZIK010000006.1, on the reverse strand, counting down.
GGCAGACCGTGTCTGGCTATCAAACCGAGAGTCACTTCCGCGACCTGCCGCCGTCGATCGGCGCTCCGCGCACGCTTCGTCGGCCTCACAGTTTCAAGACAATCCTTTGCCGTGGCGTCTCCCCCGGGACTCGTATTTTTTCGGCAAGGCCTCGACCAACGCTGCTCCCTCGGAGTCCTACTCGGGCACCACGGCCACGACACTCATCTCGAACTTCAGGCGGGGATCTGTCGCCAAGCGGACCACTTCCACGGTCACGCTGGACGGTCGATGGTCTCCGAAGTACTCGCCGCAGACTCGATTGATGGCGTCTTGATTTTCGGCTATGTCCCGGATGAAGCGGGTGACGAAGACCACATCCTGCAACGTCCCGCCCGCGGCGGCGAGTATCTCTTTGAGTTGCTCCATGGTGAGGCGTGCCTGCTCGGCCGTATCTTCGGGGAGATGGTCGAACTCCTCCGGCCGGTGTGGATGGTGGTGGTAGGTAGGAGCGGCCATGGCCGCCGTGAACAACAACCTGCCCCCGATCACTTTGATCGCTGGTGAATACGGAAGATTGTATGTGGGGTCGTTCTTCGCAGTGTGGATGACTTCGATACGAGGATTCTCTTGGGTGGCCATTGTTTTCCCCCGAGTCGGCATGGACCGCACGCGTGGAACATATCATCTTCCCCGCGGCCGTGTCTCCCAAAGAGCCGGGCAATGTGTCGAGGTGGGCTCAGGCCCTAGGGTAGAGTCTCTCGCCTGATTCGCTTGTCAGGTTCCAGAGACAGAACGGCACCAGGCCGCGCCCGGGCACCACCGAATGCACGCAGCATCGCCGTATGCGCTCGAGGTCGATGCTCCAAGCATCCTGAAACAGCATCCCCGAGACACAGAGAATACGATCGGCGTCGTCCAGGAATCTCGCAAGCGTGTCGGCCGGCGCCTCCGCCCCCTCCGATCCATCCGCTTGCCCCATGCGGGTCGACCCTGCTCGACGACGCCATTGACGGGAGGTGGCGGCGATGGCCCGCCTAGCCGCGGCGCCCAGCTGATCTGACTTGGGAGTGCAACAGGATGCCTCTGACCGAACAAGTTCCAGCCTCCCATGCTCCCGCACCCAGTACCGCGCCCGAAACGAGCAACGGACGTGTTCGCAACCGCTGGGCCTGAAATCGGACGTCTTCAGATCGCCTCGGGTCTGCGCCTCTAACCTGCGCAACACTTCCGGCATCGTGAGCCGGGGACGGTCACCGTTTCCGAAGCGGCCAAAATAGCTGACGGGCTGAAGGTGTAGACCGCGCACCACGCCCGGTCGTCCCGCGGCGAAACGGACCAAGTCGCCGAGTTCGTCATCGTTTACACCCGCTACCACTGTGGGAACGAGCACCACACCAAGTCCCGCCGCTGCGCAGTGATGAAGAGCCCGTAACTTCTGCTCCAGCAGCGGCCGTCCGCGAAGTGTGCGATACGTCTCGTCGCGGAGACCGTCGAACTGGAGAAATACGGACTCCAGCCCCGCGCGGCGCAGCGCCTCGGCGTATCCCGGCTCCACCGCTAGACGAAGACCGTTGGTGTTGACCTGAACGAAGGTGAAACCGGCCGCCCTCGCAGCGCCGATAACCTCCGGGAGATCGCGCCGCATCGTAGGCTCTCCGCCTGACAACTGAATGTTCACCGGGCCCTGGCTCTCGAACAATTCCTGCAAGACCCGGGCCAAGTCGTCCACCGAGGAGTCGGCGACGATCGGGTCGGTGAAAGAATCAGCGAAACAAACCGGGCACGCAAGATTGCAGCGTCGGGTCACCTCGAGAACCGCGGTGCAAGTGTGCTGCCCATGATCGGGACAAAGTCCGCACTCACCCGGGCACGAATCGTATGGCGCAGGCTCCGCCGCTGCATACGTGGCGCCGGTCCTGTCCGCTTTGGCGGGGATGGTCGCGCCGTTCACGCGGGGGAGTTCGCTACAACCGGCGCCATTCCACGATTCCCACGACGGCGGTCCTGTCCAAATGGATGTCTGCCACATGCCGTGTTCCGGGCAGTGCCCTTCAAGCAAGACCGTTTCGTCCTTGGCGACGAGCGCCGCCGGAACTTTCGCCAAGCAGACCGGGCAGAGCGTCTCGGTAACCCTGAGAGTCATTTGTCCTCCAGCAAGAGTTCCACCTCGTTCATTCGGCCGGTAGCCAATTCTTCGGGGACGAGGTAGAGCCCGCACTTGGGACAACGGGGCAGATCAATCCAAAACGAATTACCCAGATACGTCAACTCCACCGGACCGACCTCCATGGCAACGGAACACCGGCAGCAGGTCCAGAGCATGTCGTCCTGGCTTATGCCTCCCAGGTCGCTCACGGCGTTCCCTTAACGGCGGTCATACGATGGGAGTACGCGTCGTGCACCTCATACGTCGATCCTCGGAGCGAGTACTCCACCCAGAACGTCACGGCCCGCGGCCGATAACAGGCCTTGAATCTTCTCGTCCCACTGTGGCAGAGCTTCTCACCAGTAGTCTCGGCGTGGTGAATGACCTGTTGCAGATCCTCAACGAGGATCCGTCTCACCTCCAGAAGGTCCCGCACCTCGGGGGAAATGAGGAGTTCAATAACGAGCCAGGGCTCCAAATGTGGGCCTCCTTCCTGCCATACTGTCGAGAGCAACCGACTTCTGAGACGAGCCCGGTTCTCTCTCCGCTCAGACCAGCCCGGCCTGGGCCGAGCGGCCGAGTCCTGCTCGCCGGGAAACAGGATATCCAACAGATGAACCGTCCGTTTGCCAACGGCGGCCAGATTGTCGCGGCAGACGGCGCAGTAGGTCACGAACTCAAGAGCGCTCTCCGCGGCGCGCCTCACCGCAACTCTCTTGGCCAACTCGGGGTTGGCTGTGGACTCGAGCCCGCCCCACCCGCAGCATTCGGTCATCTCTCGCGAGAGCGCGAGTTCCTCCACCGGTTGCCCTGCCCGAGCGAGCACCCGGCGCACGCTCTCCAGCACCCCCTGCTGGTGGCGGGTCGTGCAGGGGTCGTGAAGCGCGCGAAGAGATGGGGGGCTCTCACCGGTCGCGGGCCCTGAGACGCTGTCATCGACTGCCGCCGGTAACCCGACTTCCTCCACCACCTGGGTGAAGAATATTGTCCTCGCCTCGGGCAACCGAGTCTTGAGCAATGTCAGACAGGTTGGGCACGCAAATATGACCGTGGGCCACCCCAACTCCTCCCAACGTTCGGCGATGTCCGATACTCCCCGTTCGAACAATTCCTGTCTGCCGGCCCAGTGAGCCGGAGCCCCGCAGCAGTCGAGCATCAGGCCCACTCCGCCGGAAAGTCTGCTGCGCAGGTATTCGTAGACCTGCTCCACTTGGCCGGGGTTCGACGCCGGCAATTGGCATCCCGGGAAGAAGACATATGCGCTACGGTTGGCACCGGGTTGGTGACGCGAGAACGCGAAGGCCTCGCCGTGGCTCCAGCGGTAGTCTTCGAGAGCAAATTCATGAGCCGACGGCGGCATCTTTCCGCGCTCGAACATGTCCCGCCGCGCCGAAAGACAGAGATCAGGCATGGAGAAATCCTCGGGGCACACGGTCGTGCAAAGGTCGCAAAGCATGCACGAGTCGATGAGAATGTTTGCCTTGTGATCGCCGTGAACGAAGGAAGCGTTGTTATAGATGTCCCGGGCGTAGCGGCGCGGATATGCTCCGTAGTTGTCCAGGTACTCGCACACCTTCACGCACTCCAGGCACTCGCACCGGAGACATCGATCCGCCTCTCTCCGGGCTTCTCCCAAAGTGTAGTCACGCGGCCCGGGGTTCGGGACCACCGCCGGCGAAAGCTCACGTACGGCGAGGCTCACGAAGAGCCGGGTGGACTGAGGACCCTCTTTCTCCCGTCCCGCGGACATGGAAACACCGAGCAGAAACCGATCGATCGAGACGGCGCCGCGCCTACCGTCGAGGGCCCACTTGATAGGAGAACGGTGAGTTGATGCGCCCTCAGCGACCGTAATGGCGCCGCCCCCGACGAAGACATCATGCCAACCGGTTTGCATTGTAGTCGGGTCGATAGGCCCGGCGGCGGCCAGATCAGGCTCGTCACCATCGACGTCCAATCCCACGAAAACGGCGTCGAAATCCCGGCGTAATTCCGCCAGCGACGCGACGTCACCAAGTCTGAACTCCACCCTGAGCTTCTTCAAAGTGGCCAACTCGTTGTTCATCACGGCGCGTGGCAGTTCTTCCTCGGAGAAGCCCGCCAGCAACCCGCCGAGCGTGTGACTCCGTTCAAAGATCGTGACCGGCCAACCCTTCCTTCCCAGGTCCCAGGCGGCCGCGAGGCCGGACAGTCCACTGCCGACTACCGCGACCCGTTTCTTCTGGAGCGGCAGGGCCATGATTCGTTGCTCAGCGACCGGCGTTCCCACGCAGGCGCGCTCCAGAGCCCCGATCCGGATGGGATCGCCAAGCTCACCTCTCTTGCAACGCAGCTCGCAAGGGTGGTCGCAAATACGGCCGAGCACCGCAGGCAAGGGCATCGTCTTGCGCAAGATCCTCCAGGCTTCATCCCACGCCCCGCCGGCGACTGCGATGACAAACGAACGCGCATCGACGTGAAGAGGACACGAGGCGACACACTCGGCAGGCTCTTCCTGAATACACCTACGTTCGAATTCCTGAAGCTGAGCCTTATCCATAGACGTCACCTCCTAGCGAGGAGGGGCGGGGCCCAGCTTTGGCCCGACCCCGCCCACCGACTGCTCCGAAAGTGCTATTGAAGCGCCTTCAGGCCGGCCATGACTTTGTCGGGCCTGGCGGGAAGGCTGGTGATCCGCACACCGGTGGCGTTCTTGATCGCATTCAGAATAGCAACGTGCGGCGCGGTAAGAGTGAGTTCGCCGGAGCCGCTGGCGCCGAACGGACCGAGTGGCCGTGGGCTCTGCACATACATGAGCTCGATGTCGTCCGGAACGTCCTCCGCGTACGGGAGACCGCACGAGGCCAAGGTCGTGTGTTTCTCGAGGTCATCGAAGTCCTCGGTGAGGGCTAGGCCGATACCTTGAGCGATGCCGCCGTAGAGTTGCCCGTCGACCACGAGTTTGTTGTTGATCTGCCCCATGTCCGCCACGGCCGTGAAAGCTTCGACCTTCGTCTTGCCCGTAGCCAACTCCACCGCGACCTCAGCCATGAAGATTCCGTACTGGTAGGCCACGTACAGATCACCCTGGTGCTTTTCGTTGGGGAAACTGCACGGCGCCGTCCAGTTGCCCGTGTACTTGGTGGCAATGCCCTCGGAGATCATGTCCTCGTAGGTGCGATAGCTGCCGTCCGCCTTCCTCATGGCGTCTATCAATTGCCCGCAGCCGACCCTGATAGCGTTGCCCATGATGATCTGCATCCGGCTGGCGGCCGCAGGTCCGGCCTTGGGGGTGAGCGCTGTGTCGTTGGGTACCTGCCTGATCATCTCGGGCGTCAGGCCCAGTGGCAGAAGCGATTCGTGCGCCGTTCCGAGCACGCCCATGTCGGACCCCTGGCCGTGCTCTTCCCACGCATGGTAGATGGTCACGCAGCCATCGGGATTCAACTCGACGAAGCACGACGCGTTGTCCGGGCCTCCCAACCCGCAGGGGAAGATACCGAGAGCGATACCCACGCCCCGTTTCACGTCCGGCGTGGAGTTCCAGTTCGCCTTTTCGAGCGAGGCCTTGTACTTCGGCCGAAGCTTGTCCAGCATCTCGGGGAAGGGGTAGACCTCAGGCTTAGAACCAGTGGGCGTGGTGGAACCTGGACGGTAAACGTTCAGGTAGCGCAGCTCAAGGGGGTCCATGCCCATCTTGTCGGCCAATTCGTCCAGCAGGCTCTCAAAGGCCAGATAGGATTCCACGGACCCGAAGCTACGAAAGGGCACCCCGTGGGAATGGTTGGTGCACACCACGTGCAGATTGCCTCGGATGTTGTCGATATCATAGCCTGCACCCACTGTCTCCGCGGTCTTAGTGGCCGTGATGTCGCCAAGCTCGGAGTACGGACCGTGATCCACCGTGGAATCGAACTCAACGGCAATAAGCTTACCCTTCTCGTCCGCCCCCACACGCACGCTCATGAAGTTCGGCGAACGCTTACCCGTGCAGAATAGGTGCTGCTTCTCGTTGTAACGGGCGTACACCGGACGCCCGGTCGCCATAACCGCCACGCCGATGAGGGCCTCCATGGTTGGACTGGACTTGTAGCCGAAGGTGGCGCCGGCGGGGTTTTGGATGATTCGTACCTTTTCCACGGGCATGCCCATGCCTTCGGCGATCATTTCAACGTGCTCATGGATGGAAATGCTCTTGGAGTGGATGCAGATGCGCCCTTCATCATCGTAGTAGCCGAGAGCGACGTCGGTCTCGATGGTGAGGTGCGGTTGCCGCTGCAGGTAGTAGTCGCCTTCGACCACGTAAGGGGCAGCGTCCAAGATCGGCTTCGCGTCCTCCCCTTTGGAGATGGTCATGTCGTAGTAGACGTTGGGCGTCCCTGGATGGATCTCGATGGCGTCCTCAGCCATGGCGGCAGGGGCACTCATGTAAGCCGGAAGGACTTCGAGTTCCACTTTGACCTTCTCGGCCGCCGCGCGGGCGTGCTCCTCGGTGTCGGCGCAGACGATTGCTATCTCATCGCCCATCTTGAAGATCTTGTCGTCGCACAGAATGGGGCGATCCCAACCGTCGCCCTTGTTTCCAGGCAAGGTGAGCAGCACGTGGATGCGGTTGCGACCTTTGACGTCCTTGGCCGTGAGGACCCTGTGCACACCCGGCATCTTCTCGGCCTCGCTCGTGTAGACGCTCAGAATGTTGGCGTGCGAAACCTGTGCCTGCACAAAGGCCAACTTCAGGGTGTCGGGCGGCATCTTCAGACCAAGGTCGGCGCCGTAATCCAACGTGCCAGTTACCTTGGCGACGCCTGTGGGCCGCGGATACGAGGTGCCCCATATACGGCCGTCCGCAGGCATCTTGAACACGAGTTCTTCACGCGCCATCTCTCCGCGCATGACCTTGGCCGCGTCCATGACCGAGTCCACGATCACCTTGTAGCCGTTGCAGCGGCAGGCATTTCGATGGACCTGGAACCACTTGCGCACTTCTTCGCGAGTGGGATCGGAGTTGCCGTCGAGGAGGGCCTTGATCGAGACCACGAAACCGGGCATGCAGAAGCCGCACTGAGCGGCCCCGTTCTTGACGAGAGCCAGTTGGATGGGGTGTGGCTCCGCGGGAGTCCCGATCCCTTCGATGGTGGTGACGGAGGCCCCGTCCGCGATGCGGCGCATGCTGGTCACACAGGCTCGAACCAACTTGCCGTCCAGAATCACCGAGCAGGCCCCGCACTGACCCTGCCCGCACCCCACTTTGGTGCCGGTCAGCCCGAGTTGTCCTCGCAGGACATCGGCCAAGCTGTTCTTAGGATCGGCAAGCACCAAAGTCAGTACACCGTTGACGTATAGGTTTCGCTTCAACATCACGCATAGCCTCCTCTGCCCTGCCGGCGACGAAAGAAATGGGGGGACTCACCCCAAGAACGACGTTCCAATATCACCCACATCATGTCAGACTTGTATCCAATCAAACAAGTCATTGCCCTCCAGGATGCAACAACCGAGTAGTGTTCGCCAGGTCGTGCCCCGCGGGGACGCGAGACCGGACCGATCATTCCGCTTGCCGAGTCTTCCGATATCACAACGAGGTTGACCGGTCGCCAGATTTGTTGTATTTGCATTGCTACATGACAAACAATCTGGCATTATTTCAAACAGCGGATCGAGCTGAAACCACCTTGCCGTCGGCGGCCGAAGCGTCGCTTCGGGGGAGACCTATGAAGAGAAGCGAACGCGCTCTGGACGAATTCAAGTCGGGTCTGAACTGCTCCCAGGCCGTGCTCGCCGCTTATGCCGAAGAATCTGGGCTGGACGCGGAGATTGCGCTGAAGATCTCCTGCGGTTTCGGGGGCGGCATGGGACGTTCGGGAGGCACATGCGGAGCCGTCACGGGAGCCTTCATGGTCATCGGCCTCAAAGCCTGTGCGCCCCACCCGGGCGACGCGATTAGCCAAACCCGAACCTACGCCTTGATACAAGCCTTTGTCCAGGAATTCGAGGCTAGAAATGCAAGCATTTCCTGCCGGCAACTCCTGGGGTGCGACCTCAGCACCGATGAAGGCTTCAACGACGCCCGACGCACGGGCTTAGTCGAAGAACGCTGCCCCCGATATGTCCAAGACGCCGTCGAGATCATCGAGGAGATGTTCTGATGGCCTACTCGTACACACAGCGCAGCAGCAGGAAATCGCTCACCTTGTCAAAGAGGATCTCTTGAACGAGATGCGGCATGCGTCCCTCCCGTTCGAGAGCGGTTCTCGTTTCACCCGGGTCGCCGCCCCACACCCCCGCGATCTCTCCCACCCGTTCGTCCACCTCCGCCGGCTGGACCAAGATGCCCTCAACCTGGGCGACGTGCCACAGGACCACTTCCTTCTTGATGGCTTCGGTTGCAATGACCCGCAACTGCGCGCGCAGTGTCTCTTCGGATCTCTTGGTGTCGACGAGGTAGTCGGCGAATTCCACACCGTTTTCCCTCAGCCGAGCCTTGAAGTTTCCGACCATGGTGTCCACCCGTTGAGCGACAGAGGCCTCGGGCACCGGTATCTCACATCGGTTCAACAGTGCACCGATCACGGCTTCCCTCATGTGCGTTTGCCGCTCGTGGGCGGGGACCCTATCCAAACCCAGATCGGCCATGCTTAAAGAGATGGATTCATACGCGGGCATGCTGATGTTCAAGGCCATGTGCACACTTTCGGGTCCACTTGCCGGAGGCGAGGCCGGAGCGTCGACCACTATGCCTGAGCCGAGCGAAAAAGAGAAGACACCGGCGTGAAGACCGTGCCGGTACACGAGGCCGAAGGCATGGTGTTGCTCCACGACCTCACCCAGATAGTCCCTGGGGAGTTCAAAGGGTGCGCCTTCAAGAAGGGCCACATCGTGACCGGTGATGACATCCCTCGCTTGCTCGACATGGGTAAGCAGCATTTGTTCGTGTGCGACCTGGCTTGCGGATTCGTGCACGAGGACGACGCGGCCGTGCGCATCGCGCAAGCCGCCGCCGGTGATGGTGTCGCGCTCCAGGGCCCCAGCGAAGGTAAGGTCGAACTCATGGCGACGCGGCCTGGGCTGCTCAAGATCGACGGGGCGCTGCTCGACAGCATCAACGACGCAAGCGACGTGATGTTTGCGACCATCCATTCCAACCAGCCTGTGCACGCGGGCAAGGTCCTGGGAGGCACACGGGTCATCCCGCTCGTCGTTCCTCAGGAGGAGATCGGTCGGATCGAAGCGATGTGCGCCTGCCGGGGCCCGGTTGTGCGTGTCGCGCCGTACCGACCCTTGAAGGTGGGCGTCGTCACCACGGGTAGCGAAGTCCGTTCGGGTCGCATCGCAGACAAATTCGGTCCCATCGTTCGGGCCAAAGTGGAGAAGTACGGAGGCTCGGTCATCCGTCAGGCGCTCGTTTCCGACTCGGCGGAGCAGGTGGCCGCTGAGATCGCCGGGCTTATCGACGAGGGAGCCGACGTGATCGCGGTGACGGGCGGCATGTCGGTGGACCCCGACGACGTGAGCCCACTTGGCATTCGTCTCTCAGGCGCGGAGGTAGTCACCTACGGTGCGCCCACGCTGCCAGGAGCGATGTTCATGCTCGCCTACCGAGCGGAGGTCCCGGTGCTGGGGCTTCCTGGATGTGTCATGTACAACCGGATCAGTGTGTTCGACTTGGTCTTGCCCCGCATTCTTGCCGGGGAGCGAATCACCCGCAGAGATATCACAAGACTTGCCCAGGGAGGGCTCTGTCTCAACTGTACCGACTGTCGTTATCCCGACTGCAGTTTCGGAAAGGGGGCGTACTAGCCAAGTCCGCTTGCAGAGAGTGGCTGCGCAAAAATCTAGGCGAATCACAGGGGATTTACGGTATGACTAAACGCATCATTCTGACCATTAACGGGATTCCGAAGAGCATCTTTGTCGATCCCGAAGACAGTCTCGTCAAGGTACTTCGAGAGCAACTCGGGCTCACCGGGACAAAGATCGGTTGCGGGCAAGGTCAATGCGGCGCCTGCTCGGTCCTGCTCGACGGCAAAGTCGTTCGAGCCTGTATCACCAAGATGTCCCGTGTGGCCGACAACGCCAACATCGTCACCATCGAGGGGATCGGCACGCCCGACAACCTTCATCCTATACAGGTCGCCTGGATCAATTACGGTGGCGTTCAGTGCGGCTACTGCAGTCCCGGCTTCATCGTTTCGGCCAAAGGGCTCCTCGACGAGAACCCCAAACCCACGCGGGAAGAGGTGCGCGACTGGTTCCAGAAGCACCGCAACGTCTGTCGTTGCACAGGCTACAAGCCGCTGGTGGACGCCACCATGGAGGCCGCCAAGGTCCTCCGCGGGGAGGCTACCGTGGAGGATCTAGGTGCCAACTCCAAGGTCGGCAAGGACGGTCGCATCTGGAATACCTACTATCCGCGCCCTTCCGGTGTGCCACGGGCGACCGGTACCGTTGACTACGGGATGGATCTCGGACTGAAGCTGCCCAAGGAGACGCTGCACCTCGCGCTCGTCCAGTCGAAGATCTCCCACGCGAACATCCTCTCCATCGATACGAGCGAAGCGGAGAAGATGCCGGGCGTGGTGAAGGTCCTCACCCACGCCGACGTGCAGGGAAGCAACAGGATCTTCGGCCTCGTCATCTTCCCGTGGAACAAGGGCGACGGGTATGACCGGCCGATCCTCTGCGACGAGAAGGTGTTCCAGTTCGGCGACGCTATTGCGGTGGTCGCTGCCGAGACAAAAGCCCAGGCCGAAGCAGCGGCCGCGAAAGTCAAGGTCGAACTGGAGCCTCTGCCGGCATACATGACCGCCCTTGAGGCGGCCAAGGAAGACGCAATGGAGATCCATCCGGGGACTCCCAACGTCTTCTTCGAGGTCAACCTCAAGAAGGGTGAGCACGAGAAGGTCGACGAACTCATCGCCAACGCGCCGTACGTCGTCGAAAACAGCTACTACACCCAGCGGCAGCCCCACTTGAGCATAGAGCCCGACGTAGGCTTCGCCTATACGGACGAAAACGGAGTGGTCACCATCCACTCCAAGAGCATCGCCCTCTACATCCACCATTTCATGATCTGCGCCGGCCTCGGCTTGGCTCCAGAGAAACTGCGACTCATCATGAACCCGCAAGGTGGCAACTTCGGCTACAAGCTCAGCCCCACCTTGGAAGCCATCTGCGCCGTGGCCACCATGGCCACCGGGCGTCCCTGTTATCTGGAGTACAGCTACTACCAGCACATCACCTACACCGGCAAACGTTCCCCGGCCTTCACTACGGCCAAAGCCGCCGCAGACAAGGACGGCAAGTTGGTCGCCCTGAATTTCGATGCAATAGTCGACCACGGACCGTACTCCGAGTTCGCCGACGACCTCACCACCAAGGTGGCCCGGTACACGGGCGGCGGGTACTACTTGCCCACAATCAAGGGAGTCGGCAAGGTCACGTTCACGAACCACGCCTTCGGGTCCGCCTTCCGGGCCTTCGGCGCCCCCCAGGGGGAGTTCACGACCAACCTGCTCATGGACGAATTGGCCGAGAAGTGCGGCATGGACACGTGGGAGTTCATGAACAAGAACATCCTGCACCCGGGCGACACCGTGAGCACCGGCGAGCAGCCTGACGTCTATCCGCTGCCCAGACTCATGGAGATGATCAAGCCCGAGTACGACGCAGCGCTCGAGCGCTGCAAGAGTATGTCCACCGCCGCCAAGAAGTACGGCGTCGGGCTCTCCGTCGGGATGTACAACGTTGGCGCCGACACCGGCGACGAAGCCGGTTCCGACATCGAGTTGAATCCCGATGGATCGGTGACCGCCTACAACACTTGGGAAGATCCGGGTCAAGGCGCCGATCTCGGCACGCTGGTCACGGCCCACGAAGCTTTGCGGCCGCTGGGCCTGACACCGGAGCAAATCCATCTCTACATGAACGACACCGCCCTCTGCCCCAACAGCGGTCCGGCCGGCGCCAGCCGCTGCCAGTATCTGGTGGGCAACGCCATCGTGGATTCCTGCAACCAACTTCTCAAGGCCATGGACAAGGGCAACGGCACGTACCGTACCTACGATGAGATGGTCAAAGAGGGCATCCCGACCAAGTACAAGGGTCATTTCACCGTCGCCCCGTTCTGCAGCCCGCCCGATCCCGAAACCTTCCAGTTCGCGGTCCGTCCGGTTCCCACCTACCAGTACGGCGTCTTCCTCACCGAAGTGGAAGTGGACGTCGCCACGGGCAAGACCCAGGTCGTCAAGATGACCCTCAATGCCGACATCGGCGTTATCGCGAGCAGGCAGGCGGTTGATGGTCAGATGTACGGCGGGATGGTCCAAGGGATCGGCTTGGCTCTCTCCGAGGACTTCGAGGACATCCAGAAGCACACCAACCTCATCGCCGCCGGCATTCCCTTCATCAAGGACGCTCCCGACGCTCTGGTCGTCAACTACGTCGAGACCCCGCGCGCGACCGGTCCGTTCGGGGCAGGCGGCTGCGGGGAGCTTCCGCTGTCTTCGCCGCACGCCTCCGTAGCCAACGCGATCTACCACGCCTGCGGCGTGAGGATCACCGAGCTTCCGGCTCGGCCGGAGAAAGTACTGGCCGGTCTGAAGGCATAGTCACAACGATTCTCCTTCCCCTTATTGAGTCCCTCCCCCCACCCCACGGGGGGGAGGGACGTTTTTCTTGTTAAGCTTCGCGGCAAACCCCTACCACGCGAGACATCATTACGGAACAAATGGACCCCAGAGAACTCCAGCGGTTGGAGGAGTTGTGCATTCAGGACGACGCCCCGTTTTGCGAGGCTGCCTGTCCGCTGCACGTCGATGCCCGTGCCATGCTCGAGGCGTTGGCTCAGGGAGATTTTGCCGCCGGTGCCAAAGCCTTTCGGAAGAGGGTCCCGTTCCCAGCGATACTGAGCAGGATATGCGACCAACCGTGCCGCTCAGCCTGCAAAAGAGGGGATGTCGGCGACCCCATTGAATTGGGGATCCTCGAGCGTAGTTGCGCTGAGTACGCAGGCTTTCCCCCCGACGCGGCAAGATTACAGGTGCGCAAGGATCAGCATATCGCCGTCGTCGGCGCGGGACTGAGCGGTCTCAGCGCCGCCATCGAACTGGCGAAAAAGAACTACCGCGTGACGGTCTTCGAGAAATTGACTCGGCCGGGAGGCAGGCTCCGCGACATCGCCGAAGAGCAGTTGCCGCGCGAGATCCTGGAGCAAGAACTGCTTCTCCTGGAAACATACGGTGTGGAGGTGCGGACAGCGACGCCACTCTGCGATGCTCTGACCCTCTCTGAGCTTGCTCGAGAGTACGATGCCGTCTTCCTGACCACCGGGTCTGAGCAACCGCCGGGTGACTGCACCGAACCCGAGGCCACCCTGCTTGGGCAGGCATGGGCCGAGGTCAACCCGACAACGCTGGCCACCCCGATCGACAAGGTCTTCCTGGGCGGCAGCGCTTTGCGGCGCTGCCGCCCCTACTCTCCCGTGGGCTCCATGGCCGACGGTTGCCGAGCCGCCGTCTCCATTGATCGATATCTCAGACGGGAGTCGCTCACCGTCAACCGCGGCAAAGAGGGACCGTACGCGACTCGCCTCCACACCAACACAGAAGGAATCGAGCCGGAGCCGGCGGTCGCTCGAGACGGATCGCACATGGGCTACGACCGGGCGGAGGCCGTGGCGGAAGCCGCTCGTTGCCTCCAGTGCGAGTGTCTGGAGTGCGTGAAGGCCTGCACCTACCTGGACCACTTCCATGAATACCCGGGAAAGTGTATCCGCAAGGTCACCAAGAACGTCATCAGCGTTCCCGGGAAGAGCTATCGGACCACCACCAAGTTCATAAACGCCTGCACGCTTTGCGGGCTGTGCGGCGTCGTTTGCCCCACCGATCTCGACATGGCTGTGGTGAATGGCCAGGCTCGGGCGATCATGTCTGCCAAGGGTTTCATGCCTCATGCAATCCATGAATTCGCTCTGCGGGATATGGAGTCCAGCAGCTCCGAGCCATACGGCTTCGCGCGCCATCAACCCGGACACGACGGCAGCTCCTACCTTTTCTTCCCGGGTTGCCAGCTGGCCGCGTCGGCTCCAAATAACGTGGAGCGCATTTATCGCTTCCTCGCGGAGCGCCTGAGCGGAGGCGTGGGCCTGATGCTGCGCTGCTGCGGCGCCCCGGCCCTGTGGTCGGGCCGGCAGGACACCTTCAAGACGATGGCAGCGGATTTCCGCGAGCGATGGGAATGTTTGGGCCGCCCGACAGTCATCCTCGCATGCCCCACCTGCAGCCTAGTGTTCGGAACGGAACTGCCGGCCGTCCCCGCAGTCTCACTCTGGGAGATCCTCGACGCCTACGGATTGCCCGAGGAGACGCCCTCGGGTGGCGGCCGTACACTCGCTGTGCACGACTCATGCACGGCACGGCACGCCCGTCAGATGCAAGACAGTGTGCGCACCCTCCTGGTCAGGCTCGGCTACGAGCTGGAGGAACTTCCCCACAGCCGCGAATTCACCAAGTGCTGCGGCTACGGCGGACTGCTCTACCAAGTCGATCCGGAGCTGACAAAGAAGTTCATCAAGTCGAGGGTCGAAGAGAGCGACGCCGACTACGTCACCTATTGCAGCAACTGCCGCGACTTCTTCGCCGGCCAAGCCAAACCCGCCTATCATGTATTGGACCTGATATTCAATGGACATCAGGGAGACTCGGCCGCGAAGCCCGGACCTACGCTGTCGGAGCGAAGGGTCAATCGCCGCCGCCTGGCCGAGAAGCTTCTGTGCGAACTCTGGGGAGAGACCATAGTGGTGGACGCGGAGCATCTATCGATCAAATTGCGCATTCCGCCCGAAGTCGCGGCCAAAATGGAGGGAGAGTTCATCCTCTCCGAGGATCTGCAGCGAGTCATCTACCAGGCGGAGAAGACCGGCGACAAGTTGTACGCACCCTCGATCGACCACTTCATCGCTCACTATCGGCCTTCAATCGTTACCTACTGGGTGGAGTACGCGGTGCGGGGAGACGAGTTCGAGGTCTTCAACGCCTATTCTCATCGGATGAAAATAGTCCAGGACGGGAAACCCGATGAGTGCTGAGAAACCGCGGATCAAATCGCCCGACGCGGGAGGAACTATTTTGTGCGCGAAGCACTGCGTCCCGCTCCAGCAGGGCAAGGTCGAACTCACGTACCAGGGGCACACCTTCCCCGTGGACGTGTTGTGCTGCCCGGTGTGCGGGGAGACCTTGATCCCCGAAGACCTCGCCAAGGGCAAGATGGCAGAGGTCGAGCAGACGCTCGAAGAGAAGTGATGGTCGAGTTCTATTCGTCGCCTGCCATGCGCGCGGCCACTGGGGAGACGGTGAGGCCTGGCGGGCTTGATCTCACTCGGCGAGCCTTGGACTTCTGCGCCTTCACTCCCGGCATGCGGGTCCTTGACATCGGGTGTGGGTCCGGAGCCACAGTGCGCCTGATGTCCGAGGAATACGCTCTGGATGCCTCCGGCATAGATCCCTCGTCCACCATGATCTCCTTAGGAGTCTCGGCGGATCCTAGTCTCTCTCTCGGCCTCGGCGACGGCATGAATCTGCCCCGGGGCAACGGCGAACTGGACGGGGCCGTGATGGAGTGCGCCCTGTCGATCACCGCGGATCCGGAGAGAGTACTCCGGGAGGTCCATCGGAGCTTGAAACTTGGCGCGAAACTGATCCTGACGGACATGTACTTGCTTGATGGGACGAGGAGCCTCGATTGCTCCCAGCCGGTCGCGTCGCTCCTTTGTCTTCGGAACGCCTCCTCGCGGACCGCACTCGAGAGAACCTTGGTAAAGGCGGGGTTCCGAGTGCTTCTGTGGGAGGATCATCTCCCCCATCTCAAGCGCCTGGGAGCGGAGATCATCCTGAAGTTCGGCTCCCTTTCCCGGTTCTTCGACGAGGCCTTCGCGCAAACGCAGACCGACGCATCGCCGAACGGAGAGACGCCGACGACGGAGCCGCCGGTCCGACGGCCCCCTACCCTGCCGGCTTCGTTTCGAGGCATCAGCTACTATCTGATAGTCGCGGAGAAGGTCTGAGTCCCGGTGGATCGCACTCCGTACTCTGCCATTCCGGCCCGCAACCACATCCCCCTTACGCCCCTGGAAGGCTGGATCTGCGCGAAGATCGGTGCACCAGGACCGCGGCTCGACCGCGAGAGCCTGCGGGCCTTCCAGTTGCATAAGGTCAACGAGACTCTTGCGCTCGCCCAGGATCGCAGCTCCTTCTATCGCCGCCACCTTGGTGCGGAGCGACTTGAATTGTCCAACCTCGAGGACCTCAGCACTTTGCCGTTCACTGCCCCCGAGCAACTCAGGATCTCTCCCTTCGACTTTCTCTGCGTGAAACAGGACGATGTGGACCGGATCGTGACCCTTCCTACTTCGGGCACCACGGGGCCCCCCAAGAGGATCTTCTTCACGGCCGAAGATCAGGAATTGACACGGGATTTCTTCCACTGGGGCATGTCGACCCTGGTCGCCCCCGGCGACCGTGTGCTGATCCTGCTGCCGGGCCACCTTCCCGGCAGCGTGGGGGCGTTGCTTCAAGAGGGGTTGGCCCGCATGGACGTCCAGGGTGTACCTCATGGTCCGGTGACAAATGCCGTCCAAACGCTCGGGATCATGGAGCACGAGCACATAACGGCTTTGGTCGGCATCCCTGTGCAGGTACTAACCCTTGCCAAGACCTGGAAGACGATGACGCGACGTCGCCCCGAGTTGTGTATCAAGAACGTTCTTCTCAGCACTGATTGCGTGCCGGACAGCGTGGTGCGGGTCGTCGAAAAGTCTTGGAGGTGCCGGGTATTCAATCACTACGGCACGACCGAGATGGGTCTTGGTGGAGGGGTGGACTGCATGGCGAGAACCGCTTACCATCTCAGGGAGGCCGACATGCTGTTCGAGGTGGTCGATCCCCTCACGGGTGAACCGGTTCCCGATGGAACCTCGGGAGAAGTCGTCTTCACGACGCTCACCCGCCGGGCCATGCCGCTCATTCGCTATCGTACCGGTGATCTCAGTTCCTTCCTCTCGGGGACGTGCCCCTGCGGGACTTCGCTGAGGCGGCTGGCCCACGTGGATCAGCGAGTCAGGGGCAACTTTCTCCTGCCGGAGGGGGGCGTGCTGAGGCAGAAGGACTTCGACGAAGCGCTGTTGGGACTGGACGGAGTGACAGATTTTCGAGTCTCGGTCTCGGGAGATAAGGCAAAATGGATTCTCGACGTTCAGGTGAGACCCCTGGGCGGCGTGGCGGCGCCCGAGCGTCGCCTTCTGGAGGAGGCGGTGCGATCCATACCCCTCATCCGTGGTCAAGGTGGGAAGATCCGGATCCATGTCGAAGTCGCCAAGACGGAAACCGGACCGGAAGTGAATACGGGGACGGGCAAGAGAAGAATAGTATTCGTTCAGGAGATTGGAACATGAATGCAGTGACTGTCGGAGCGGCGCTGTCGCTCTTGGAGAAGGGCGAAGGCTTCGCCTGGTTGACAATCATCGACAACCTGGGCTCCTCGCCCCGGCATGTCGGGAGTGCGATGCTGGTGAGAGCGGACGGCTCGATCGCGGGAACCATTGGCGGAGGCGCCCTCGAGGGAGCGGCGATCCGGGCTGCCGCCCAGGCCATTGAGGCCCGCGAGTCCCGGCTGATGGACTACAACCTAACAAACAGCGATTCCGCCAAATTGGGCATGATCTGCGGAGGGACTGGGGTTGTGCTCGTCGATTACGTGGATCCGGCGAACGAGTCTGCCGAGAGCTTCTACTCCGCCCTGCTCGAGTTGGTCGAGAGCGGTCGAAAGGGCTGGATCGTCATCGCCCTTCCTCAAGAACCCGCTCCGGGATGGACCGCCCGCAACTGTCTGGTGCGCGCCGACGGGACGGTGGCCGGCGACCCCGTCTGCTCGAGAGAAGATCTCCAAGAACTCGTGAAGAAGGGCGGCAGCCGCGATGGGCTCGTCACCGATGGGAGTGCCAGAACCTTTGTTCAGCCCATCGGCCTCCAAGGAGCCGCCTACGTCTTTGGGGCGGGGCACTGCGGGGAAAAGCTGGTCCCGGTGTTGAACTCGATCGGGTTCTACACTGTAGTTGTCGACGATCGGGCGGAGTTCGCCAACTCAATGCGCTTTCCGTCCGCGGATCGAATCGTTGTTCCGGATTCTTTTGACGCCATCGTGCAGCAACTGCCCATCGACGAAGACAGCTACGTGGTTATCGTTACCAGAGGCCACGTCCACGATCGGTCTATACTCGGCCAGGCTCTAAGAACCGATGCTGCGTATGTGGGCATGATCGGAAGCCGGAAGAAAGTGGCCGAGACGTTTCGCGCCCTCACCGAGGAAGGCGTCCCGACCGAGGCCATCGCCCGCGTCCACGCCCCCATAGGCCTACCCATCGGAGCAGAAACCCCGGAGGAGATCGCCGTTAGCATCGCGGCGGAACTCATCCAGATCAGGGCATCCAGACGCCGGTGAACCGAACTCCCATTCTTGGCGCCGTGATCCTCGCGGCGGGGCTTTCCTCGCGTATGGGTGCGCTGAAGCCCTGCCTTCCCTTCGGAATGACGACGGCGCTTGGCAGAGTGACAGGCGCGCTCGAGACCGCCGGGGTGACAAACATAGTCGTCGTCACCGGGCACGATCGATTCAAGACGGCCACAGAGGCGGGACGTTTGGGCCTGACAGAAAGCTACAACCCCGCCTACGAACTGGGTATGTTCACGTCGGTCCAGACCGGCTCACGCGCTCTGTCACAGGAGGTCGACTCGTTCTTCGTGCTTCCGGTCGATTGTCCGCTCGTGACCCCGGGCGTGGTCACCGCGCTAATGGAAAGCTACCAAACGGACGACGATGTCCTTTATCCCATCTGTTGCGGACGGCGAGGCCATCCGCCCTTGCTGTCCAGTCGGCTGCGGGGTGCGCTTCGGGCTGCCGATAAGGGGAGCAACCTGCGAGCCTTCCTCGAGAGTCAGGCTCAGGGCGCGCGCGATGTCGAGGTCACCGACATTTCCCCATTGCTCGACATGGACACGCCCGAGGACTACCGCCGGCTCGCCGTGTTCGCAGACGCCATCGACGGATGGAAGGACAGATCAGCCTGTAATGAGCCGCGGCTCAGCGATGACGACGTCTCATACCTCCTGAGGGTGCTCGAAGTGGAGGGGCGGGTAATCCGCCACTGTCGAACGGTCGCCGCAGTGGCAGAGACGCTGGCCAAGGAGCTCAACGCCGCCGGATCGCGACTGGATGTCCGCCTGCTCAGGTCTGCAGCACTCTTGCACGATATGGCCAAAGGTAATCGCCGACACGCTGCCGATGGAGAGACCGTCCTGGCCCGGCTCGGCCTACCCTCCCTCGGAAGAATCGTCGGATCGCATATGGTCCTACCCGACGAGGAAATCAACGACTCGTGCGTGAGCGAAGCGCAGTTGGTCTATCTGGCCGACAAGATGGTAGTGGAAGACAGGGCCGACGGTCTCGAGGCCCGCGCCGAATACGCCCTCCGAACATACGGTCGCGATCAGGCTTCCGTCGAGGCGATCAAGAAGCGGATGCGCGCCGCACAAACCATAACCGCCAAGATAGAAGCGTCGCTCGGGCGACCCATCCAGGACGCGCTGTCCGGGCTGCTCCCGACCCCCGAGTCGCGATGAACGACAAGCCCGCGGTCCTGGCTTCGAGGGGAACGTCCATCTACCTGGTGAGACATGCCGAGCCGCTCTTCGCGGATCACACGTGGCGCTTCCTCGGTGCACGATCCGATCCGCCCCTCAGCCGCGAGGGCATCCGTCAGGCCTCGCAGTTGACCTCGCGGTTTGAGCACCTACGTTTCGACAGCGTCTGGAGCAGCGGTCTCGCCCGCAGCCTGCAAACCGCGGAGATCGCTTCCAGGCTGCCTGCCGATTCTATCCGCATCGAACCGCGGCTTCGGGAGATCGATCTGGGCTTGTGGGACGGACTCAACGACTCCGAGATACAAGAACGCTATCCCCGGGAGTATGCCGAGCGCCTGTCCAATCTGGTGGGGTTTCGCTTTCCCGAAGGGGAGAGCTTCCTACAGCTCCAAGAACGAGCGATCCCCGGTTTCGTCGACTTGGCGGGGGCTGCCGCGCGGGCCGGCGCCGACAGCTTACTTGTCGTTGCTCACAAGAGCGCGGACAGGGTCATCCTCTGCCACTTTTTGGGGCTGCCCCTGGAGGAGATGTTCACCATCAAACAAGACTACTGCGCCGTCAATCGCCTGCACGCTTCGGTCGACTCAGCGGGATGGCTCCACATCGCGGTCCAGGAGCTTGCTCCCTAGATGTCGACCTCGGTGGGCGCGGGCAGTGGGTCCGGGACCCACTCGTTCTCGGCAAAGCTTTCGTCGGCGATGTCACCCAAGGGCATCTTCACGTACTTGCCCCTGCCCTCTGCGGCAACGGTCCCGTCCGCGAGAATGATCTCTCCTGTGCCCTCGAATACCCGTCCTGAGTTGGCGGTGATCCGCCCGATGGTTCGGACCTCGCCTGCGACAGGCACGGGCTTGCGGAACCTAACCGTGAACTCCACCGTTACCCCCCAGGTCCCGGGGTCGGTCACGTTGATCGCGCGCCCGATGGTCTCATCGAGAAGCGCTGTGATGATTCCGCCGTGCATGCGGCCCGGATACCCTTGGTGCTCCTCACGCGGCGCGAACACCCCGACCAGTTCGCCATTGTCCACCTCGTAGAACCGAGCGAAGAGGCCGGCGGGATTGTCGACCCCGCACACCACGCACATGCGGCTCACGTTCTGCGAAGATCGCACTCTTCGCCTCGTCATGCGCACTTCTCCACACTCATGGCTCCCGGTCCTCGAACATCGCGACCGCTTCGGCGAGTCGCTGGGGCACTTCGATCAACTGAGGACATTCGGCCCGACACTGCCCGCACTCTGTGCAATCGGAGGCCTTGGCGGTCGCCCCCATTTCCACATTGAGCGCATAGAGGAACTTCTCCTGGGCCTCGTCCCCGTAGAGCGTGCAGTCGTTCATTGACGAAAAGATGAGGGGAATATCGATGCCGGATGGGCACGGCATGCAGTAACGACAGCCGGTGCAGTCCACCAGCGTGCGTCTCTGATACACCCTCCGCACCTCATCGTATAGATCGAGTTCCGAGCGAGTGAGAGTTCCGGGGCGGCCCTGCTCCGCCAGGCGGACGTTCTCCTCCACCTGCTCCACGCTCCCCATGCCCGAGAGCAAGGTGCTTACGTCTGTATCATCCCAGACGAAGCGGAGAGCCCACTCTACGGGCGTGCGCCTAACGGGGGCCTTGTTCCAGACGGCCTGCACTTCGTCAGGAACGCGCCCTGCCAATCGTCCGCCCCGGATGGGCTCCATGATGATGACACCGAGGCCCCGCTCCGCTGCGTAGCGGAGCCCGGCACGACCGGCCCCCCGATCGACGTCCATATAGTTGTACTGGATCTGGCAGAAGTCCCAGTCGTAGGCGTCGACGATGGGGGCAAAAGCCGGTCCTTCACCGTGGAACGAAAATCCCGCGAAGCGAATCGTCCCGTCGGCCTTGGCTGCTTCCAGAAAGTCGAGCGCGCCCAAATCGCGGAACCTGGTCCACGTCTCGGCGCCAATGCCATGTAAGAGATAGCAGTCGATGTGATCGGTCCGCAGGACGCGGAGCTGGTCCGCCAACGTGCTGTCCATATCCTCACGCGTCTTGACGGCCCACATGGGCAACTTGGTCGCGATCATGACTTTGTCGCGTAGACCGCCTGCCAGCGCCTGCCCCGTGAAGGGCTCGCTGCTGCCCGGCGCGACCGCACTTGCCGAATGATACATGCGCGCCGTATCGACGTAATTGACCCCCCGGCTGATCGCGTATTCGAGCATCTCAGTGGCCAATGGAATGTCAATCTGGTCATGGCGATGGCCGATCACCGGTAACCGCATAGTGCCAAATCCAAGGATGGAGACCATTTCGCCGGTCTTTCCCAGGGGCCGATACAGCATGCTCGTTCCTCTCGATCACTCGTCTACCTGCGAAAATGAACTATACCATCGGGTACCGCGGCCCCCGACCTAAGCCGGCGAGGGATCCACCGAAACCCCGGTTTCCCTACCCAACAGCAGGAGCCGGGTATTGTCCCCAAGAAGCATCGCCGCAATTACGGTTGAGAGAAGGCGACGCCCGGCGACCCGCCCTCTTAACGCGCCCCTTATGCGGCATCTGCTTTTCTGGAACCAACAAGTGATGCACCATTCTTCGATCTAGGGAGCCACCGATGAGACTCTATCTAACCGCGAAGAACGTTATGAGTCATTGGCCCCGCAGAGCGGGAGGCGCGCTGGTCGGCTTGGTTCTGTTGGCCACCCTGACGACAGCCGCCTGCGCCGGCACCGGAACCCCCATCACCACCTCCGCAGCGAAGTCCGGCAACAGCGCCGTCACTTCCCTTGCGAACAGCTCGTCAACCGCAGGGGCCACGGTCCTTTCCAACGTCTCTGAAAGGATCGTCAGCCCGGCCGAGGCTGTGGTGGCCAAAGTATCAGCCAGCGTGGTCAACGTGACGGTCAAGGGCATGACTGCAAGCCCCTTCTATGGACAACAGCAGTACGAGGGCGTCGGCTCGGGCATCGTCTACACCTCCGACGGATATATCCTCACCAATGATCATGTGGTCACTGAGAACGGGCAGGCCGCCGATTCTGTGGTGGTGACCTTCGCGACGGGCGAACAGGTGGACGCCACAATCGTGGCCAGGAATAGTGACAAGGATCTTGCCCTGCTTAAAGTCGCCAAGACCGGACTGGTGCCGGTCGTCTTCGCCAGCTCGAGCGACGTTAGGGTAGGACAGTGGGCCTTCGCCATCGGGAGCCCATTCGACTACAGCAACTCGGTCACCGAAGGCATCGTGAGTGGTCTGAACCGAACATTGTCTACCGGGGACTCGAGCATCTCCGACCTCACCGGCCTTCTCCAGACCGACGCTGCTATTAGCCCCGGCAACTCCGGTGG
The DNA here is from genome assembly GCA_963775295.1 of uncultured Actinomycetes bacterium. Lineage (GTDB taxonomy): Bacteria > Actinomycetota > Thermoleophilia > RBG-16-64-13 > RBG-16-64-13 > JAMDEO01. The sequence goes on along the minus strand of CAVZIK010000006.1, from coordinate 1,793,528 downwards.
CGGCCTCTTCAACGCCGAAGGCCGGCTGATCGGTATGCCTGAAGCCTACATCTCCGGTCAAAGCGGCGCAGAGAACCTCGGATTCGCGATCCCGGCCGACACGATCGCGCTGGTCGCGAATCAACTCCTCGGAAAATAGCAGCGATGCCCGGGCTGCCTGACGACGGCCCGGGCATCGCACCGGTGACGCGTTCCGCCGGCCTCAGTACTCGATGCTCCAGGTGTATGTGTCTTCTCCTGGATGCCACCTGACCCTGATCTCTCGAGGTCTTCGCTCCTCCGCTACCTTCAGTGCGTCTTCGAATGCCTCGTTGAAAGAAGCCAAACCTCGCGGGACCGAACTCCGGCTGCGACCCCCCGGCACTGGGGCCGTCAATGAGCCCTGAATCCGATCATCCCGGCTACTCAGCAATCTTGTCGCCTCCTCAGAGTCACACTCACCACGATGGGGAATGCCTACATGCTAGCCATGCCGGGGTAAAGACACCGTAAGATCTGCGCGGCAAAGCGGCCTCCCAGCCGGCTTCGGAAGGGCTGCCCAACAAATCAGAGAGACGGATCGGCGCCCGCCCTTTTGCCGACGCCTTCGACGCGTTCCGACTAAAGATCGGCGTTCTTTGGGTAGTTGTCGCGGGACGAGTCATCTCGCTCTTGTTGCCCTGCTCCGACGTGTCTGGAGGACGATTTCGCAATGGACGTAATGATCGAGACTAGCGGTATCAAGGTGGCCTTTGGAGCCACCATCGCCCTCGATGGAGTGGATTTGAAAGCCGAGGGCGGAAGGGTGTTAGCGCTGCTCGGCCCAAACGGAGCCGGCAAGACCACCTTGGTGCGGGTCCTGACCACACTTCTCCGCCCCGACTCCGGCTGGGCGAAGGTAGCCGGCATGGACGTAGTGAAAGATGCCACCCTTTTGCGCTCCTGCATCGGGCTGGCCGGACAGTACGCGGCCGTCGACGAGATGATGACGGGAAGGGAGAACCTGGAGCTCGTCGGACGCCTCTACCACCTCGACAAGAGACTGCGACGAGAGAGGGCCCAAGAAGTCCTCGAGTTGTTCGACCTAGCCGAAGCCGGCGATCGTCAGGTGAAGACCTACTCCGGTGGTATGCGTCGCCGGCTGGACGTAGGCGCCAGCCTGGTCGGGCATCCGCCGGTGCTCATCCTCGATGAGCCCACCACCGGGCTGGACCCCCGCTCGCGCCTTGATCTGTGGCAGTTCATCGAAGGGCTGGTTGCGGATGGCACGACCATCCTTCTGACCACTCAGTACCTGGAAGAAGCCGATCGTCTCGCCCACCAGATAGTCGTACTCGACACAGGGAAGGTGATCGCCGACGGCACCTCCGACGAACTCAAGAACCAGCTGGGAGGAGACGTCATAGAGATCCGCGTGACCGACCGGGCACAACTCGAAGCGGCCGCTTCCATCCTGGCAGGTCTCGATCAGGGCATTCCGCAGGTCGACACGCTTCAGAGACGCGTCAGCGTGCCCAGCCACAAGGGTGTCCAGAGTCTGACGCTTGCCGCCCGCCTCCTGGACGAAGCATCCATCGCGCTTGACGACCTGGCCTTACACCGGCCATCTCTGGACGACGTGTTCCTCGCCCTAACCGGCCATGCAACCGAGGAGACCGCGGCCGAGTCGGCGACGCCGGCTCCGCCCCCGGCCCGGGGCAGGTTTGGGAGGAGGAAGAGATGAGGCAGGCCGATATCCAAGCTCGTCCCCCGATGCCGCGAGGGGCATGCAAAGCGTCGACGCCCACCACGCCGCTCATCGCTCTGGGTGACATCGCGGCGATTACCAGACGCTACATCATGCATTTCTGGAGAGTACCGCAACTCCTCGTCTTCTCCATCATCCAGCCCATCATGTTCGTACTTCTGTTCAGATATGTCTTCGGCGGAGCCATCAGCGTGCCCGGCGGCAGCTACGTCGACTACCTCATGCCCGGCATCTTCGTGCAGACCGCCCTTTTCGGGGGCGCCGGCACTTCCATCGGTTTGGCCTTCGACCTCAAGGGCGGGATCATCGACCGCTTTCGCACGCTGCCAATGGCCCGCTCGGCAGTGCTCGCCGGACGCACCACCGCCGATTTCGTGCGCAACGTCATGGTAATCGCGATTATGCTGATCGTCGGCACCCTCGTCGGCTTTCGTTTTCACGGGGGCATTGGCCACGACTTTTTGGGGGTGCTGGTCGTGCTCGCCTTCGGGTATGCCTTCTCTTGGCTGTATGCGACCATCGGTCTTCTCGTGAAGGATCCGGAAACCGCCCAGATGGCCGGCTTCCTGCCCCTGTTTCCGCTCGTCTTCGCTAGTTCGGCCTTCGTCCCGGTGGCGACCATGCCCTCATGGCTACGAGCCTTCGCCACTCATCAGCCGGTGTCGCTGGCGGTCAACAGCTGCCGAGCCCTCTTCAATAATCAGCCGGCCTGGAGCTACGTTTGGCAACTCCTGATATGGATCGTGGCGATTTGTGTGATCTTCGTCCCTCTCGCGGTGCGCGCATATCGGAAGGCATGAGAAAGTCCGACTGCCCCCGCTCCTCGGGGGCAGTCGGACGGCAACGCGAGTTTCGCACCAGCCGGCAGACAGCGGCTTCACACGACGGCTTCAGTCGCACCCAGCTCTGGTTGCACTTTGCGATAGTTGCAATATACGTTGCATAAACAACCGGGCATCCTAGTGGGGGCTATGCCCTCCGTCGACCAGTAGGGTCTGGCAGCTCATGAAATCGCTGTCCTCTGACGCAAGGAAGAACGCGGGACCGGCCAAGTCCTCCGGAAGCTCGTTGCGCTCCTTCAACGCCTGTCCTTCGCGACTCGCCACCCACCAGTCGGGGTAGTCTTTGGTCAGAGCGATCTGTGCGTCCGAAACGGTGAAGCCCGGCGCGATCACGTTGACGCGGATGCCGAATTCGCCCAGTTCTTTCCCGATGGAGTTGGTAAAGCCTATGACGGCACCCTTGCTGGTGGTGTAGTGGATGAAACCGGGCACACCCTGGAAGAACGTACTGGAGCTAAGATTGATGATCTTGCCGTACTTCTGGGCCTTCATGTAGGGAGCGACGGCGCGGGTGCAGAACCACATGCCGCGAACGTTCACGTTCTGCATGTGATCCCACTCCTCGGGAGTCCACTGATCAAACGGCCGCCACTCGCCCATGGTGCCGAAGAAGGCGGCGTTGTTCACCAGGATGTCGATTCGGCCTCCAAATGCATCGGCCACCGTCTTGGCCGCAGCCTCGCACTGGGCTAAGTCTGTGATGTCGCAGGCAACCGCAATCGCCGTGCCCCCGGCAGCTTGGATCTCGCCGGCGACGGTAGCAGCTCCAGCTGCGTTGATATCGAGGACGGCCACTTTCGCGCCCTCGGCACCGTAGCGCAAGGAGATCGCGCGGCCGATGCTGTTGACTCCTCCACCCCCGGTGATGATGGCCACCTTGTCTTTGAGACGCTGAGGTCCCAGAACCTTATCGCTCACGTTTACCGTCCCGTATTTGATGTTGATGCTGCCATGTAATGCTACCGCACGGGAGGGCAAGCCCGCCCGATGTGTATCCTTGTTTTCACGATTCCGTAGGGCTGCGATATCCGGCGAGAGGTGATCAGGTGAAGTACAACGAGGCCACGATGGGACGCGTGTTCGTCCTCCGTATGGAAGATGGGGATATTCTCAACGACACCCTGGAAGCTTTCGCGCAAGAGCATGGTGTCCAGCGAGCGCTGGCTTTCTATTTGGGAGGAGTCGCTTCCGGCAGCAAGGTGGTGGTGGGGCCAGACGAAGCTTCGCCGGATCTCATGGTTCCGTTGGTGCATGCGCTGAGCGGGTCGCAGGAAGCCTTCTGCGTGGGAACGCTCTTCCCAAACGAGGCCGGCAAACCAGTTCTGCACATGCACACGGCTTCGGGCCGGGAGGGCGGCGCTACCGTGGGTTGCACACGAGCCGGCGTTCAGACCTGGTTGGTGGGAGAGGTGGTCATGATAGAGATCCTCGGTACCGATGCTCTCAGGAGGTTCGACGAAGCGAGTGGGTTCCAGCTCCTGGACGTTTAGCGCAGGAGCTCTTCGAGTCCGGCCGACCGCCGGATCAGATCAGTCCTCAGCCGGGGCACGGCAGCAGCAGGGCAAGGACCACGGCCGCCACCCCCAGGACCAGCGCCAATAGCTGTATCCAATGTCTTAATCCGGCCATGGCTATTTGACTGGCAACCCAGCCGCTGAAGAGCACGCCCGACTCTACCGAGATCAACCGCGCCTGAGAGACCCCCGCAAGCACAAGACACGCGGCGGCAACGAGGACCGCCCCTAGAAGGCCGAGAAGGGTGTTCGCCAAGAAACGCAGAGCTCGGTCGTGAGTCACGCGAGATTTTCGAACTGTGAGTATGCGCGCAGCCATTGCCATGGCGCCGACACCCGTCACCAACTCGATTACGATAAGAGCGATGCGCACCACGAGGCGGGCCCTTCCGATTAGCCGCAGCTTTCAGGACGGTTCCAGGCACATTATCATGAACCAACTGGGCGCGGCGGCATCGGAACGATCCCCGAGAGGAGGCACGTCGAAGTCCTGCTTCGCTTGCCGGGCTCTATCTAACGAGGGGGTTGTGTCATGTTTCATCTCGATCTGTGCATGAAGCCGACCGGGCGGCGCGGTCTGGCCCGAACGGCCCTGGCGGTTCTTGGAACCGGGACTCTCTTCCTCGCGCTGCTGAGTACAGGTGGCTGCGGAACGACGGGGGGTGCGGGAGGTACCAACGACACAGGGAGCGGAGAAACGACCACCACCTCCCCCGCGGACTCCCTGAACCATCCTGCTGGCAGTGATCAGGTGGTCCTCCGGGTGACAAACGGCGGAGGCCTCGTGCCGGCTGAGTACAACCTGACCGCCACGCCGGAGTTCTCCCTGTATGGAGACGGCCGCGTGATCGTCTCCGGCCCTATAGATGCAATCTATCCGGGGCCGGCCCTCCCGAACCTCCAGACCGCGGTCATCCCGGAAAACGCAATCCAGGAAATCCTCTTCGCGGCTCAGGAGGGCGGTCTCCTGCAGAACGGCATCGACTACGGCCAACCCGGCATCGCCGATGGGTCTACGACCACCTTTGTCGTGAGCGTAGGTGGCCGCACGTACCGTAGCGACGCCTACGCCCTAGGTATGGAGGCTGGAGCCGGCGGCTTGACCTTGGAGCAGCAGCAGGCTCGAGCAGCCTTGCAGGATTTCCGCGGCACGCTGCAGGACCTCACGGCCTTCATCTCCGACCCGATTGCGTGGACACCTTACGAGTACCAAGCGCTGGCCGTATACAGCCGGGCCGTCGACACGACAGGGACCACCGACTCCACCGACATCATGCCCGGCCGCCTCGACTGGCCGCTCGGCGACCTGAGCACGCTTGGCGCAGCGGTCGACCGTGGCTACCGTCGCGTGGTCGTCAGCGGCGAGGATCTTCTGACCCTGCAGCAGAAACCGCCCTTGGAAAAGGCGAACGCAATCACACTTTGGACCAGCGGCGGTCGCGACTACCAGTTGCTCTTCCGGCCCTTGTTGCCCGACGAAAAGTCCTGAACGGCGCTGCCGGACCTGCCAGCCGCACCGCAGCCGATGAAATTTCGGCGGGTATGCGGCCGCTCCGTCGCGTTGGCCGTTTCGCCTTCGCCAGACCGCACGCGGTTATGCAAGACAAAGCTGCCGCCCGAGATCGGCAGGCCCTCGGGCGGCAGCAAGAGACGTGCGAAGAGATGCCCTATTGCTCGAGGAAATGGACTCCCAGGTTCAGACTGTCCTCCAGGTCCACGCTCTTCTCCAACTGCTTGTACCCGGGCGCGCTGACTGCCAATTCATACTTGCCCGGGACAAGGCCGTCGAAGATGAAGTCCCCGTAGTTGTTGCTCGTAGTCTCGGAGACCTTGTGCCCATCCGCAAACAGGGCAACGGTCGCACCTTCTATGCAATCGTCCGACGCCTTGGAGGCAAGGGTGCCGCCCAGGAACGACTTGGTCCAGCGGTGGAGATTCTTGTACCAGACTCGCGGCTTGGTATCCAGTTGGACTCTGTAGGCTTCGAGACTGTCGGCCTCGGCCTTGGCCGCCATCTCGGCGTCCTCGGCAAAGACCAGCTTCAGGGCCCCGGTGGGGCAGACCTGGGTACATCGCGTTTCCGTCCAGCCGTCGGTGACGAGATGCACGCACCCGGTGCACTTCTGGGGAACTTCCGATTCGTCGTTCCAGTAGATGGCACCGTAAGGACAGGTGTCGACGATTTCCTTGTGGCCCTTGGCTTTCACCGGGTCGATGATCACCAGGCCGTCTTCGCGCTTGTAGACTGCGCCGTCGGCGGTGAGACAGGGAGCGTGATCGCAGTGCATGCACGGCTGAGGTAGGTAGGCCACCTGGACCATCGGATACTGGCCTCGTTCCTTGCGGTCGATGTTCATCCACCTGTGACCCGACCAGGGCTGGGCTACCGAATAGGGTGGAAAGTCGTTCCCGACGTATTCGTCCTTGCAGGCAAGGAAGCAGTTGTTGCAGTCGTGGCACAAGGCGACGTCGACGACCATGTTCCATTTCTTCATTTGGCGCCCTCCCATTTCTCGACCTGAATCATGCATGAGTTATTGGACATCCCCCACGAAGTCGGGGTGATGAGACGGATATTGGTGAGTATGTTGACGCATCCGCCGCGATCCGGCGACTCACCAGGCACGCCCAACGGATCGTATTCGGCGCAGGACTCATAGGAGTGCACGGTGCCTGCCGGCACCCGCTCCGTCACGCGTGCCGCCAGGATGACCGATCCCCGATCATTGTAGGCGCGAACGAGTTCGTCGCTCTTGATGCCCCGGTCGGCAGCGTCTTTGGTGTTGAGGCGCATGATCCAGTAGTAGTGGCCGTCCTCCTTCAAGACCCGATGGTCCTTCACCTCGTTCATCCAGCTGTCCTTTGCGTCACCCATGGTGTGGAAGCTGAAGCGCGGGTGCGGAGAGACCATCTGGAGCGGGTAGGATTCACGACGCTCTTCCGTATGGTGCCCTTCCCAGCTGGGGATGTATTGCGGACCCATCGCCGGGCGCTCCGCATCGAGCACGCCCTGTTTCTCCATCCGGGTGAGACTGCTGGAGACGAATTCGATCTTGCCCGTGGTGGTCTGTAGACCCTTCAGCCCCACGGTGTCCCACGGGAATGCCCAGTCCGGCGTGTCGCGCTCCCGGTCCTCGGCGAACCAGCGGAGCGCAGGGGTGGATTTGTGGTCCTTCGGAAATGGGACCACGAAATACCCCTTCTTCTCGAACTCTTCCCAGGTGATGTGCTTGGGCAGATCGGTGGCGTGGAAGAACTCCTTGGTCCACGCGTATTCGTCCTTGCCCCCCATGGTGAAAATGTCGCCTACGCCCAGCCGTTCGCAAACGGCGGCGAAGATGTCGTAGTCCGACTTGGATTCGCCCAGAGGCTCGATGCATTTCTTCTGGAAGGTGATGACTCGGTTGTTGGTCTGGGTGTAGCTGTCGGGGATGTATCCCGAACAACTGGCGAACTCGCTGATATCCCAACGCTCGAAGTTGGTGCACGCCGGCAGGATGATGTCGGCGAATTTGGCCTCGCCCTCCAGCCACACGGGCTGGCTCACGGCAAACTCAAGCTTTGGATTACGGTAAGCTTTCACGTAGCGGTTGGTTTGCGTCATCGTGCCGAAGAACGAGCCGCCGTACCGCCAGTACATCTTCACTTTCGGATAGCCCGGAGCAGGATACTCATACTTCTGGAACTGACTTTCAATGGAAGCGCCGGAGAATCCCTTGCCCCGCCATTCGAATTCCTCGTGCTGCAGGGCCTCGGGGATCCTGATACGCGGAATGCCCTGCCCTTCGGTGGAATCGTGCGGAGAGGTGAGGGCGCCTCCGTTGGGAAACATCTTGTAGATCCACCGGTATAGAGCCGCCGACTTGTTCACGTCGCAGCCGATACCGCCCTCGGCGTATCCGGGGAACAGAAAGGATTCGTCCGCCGGACAACCCTGGGAGGTGCCCCAGATGTTGCTACCCGGTTTGCCCATGCCCTGCATCGCGGCGAGAGCAATCATGGTACGAGCCCATTCGTTGCCGGTCGCGGAACGGCAGGCCCCACCCCACCCTCCGAGTGCGCCGGAAGCCAGCATGGTCTTCTTGGAGCCCCATTCGCGAGCCAGCGCCCGGATGTCGCGGGCAGGGATGCGGGATTCGCCTTCGGCCCACTCAGGAGTCTTGGGCACACCGTCCGATTCGCCCAGAACGTAGGCCTTCCATTCGTCGAAGCCTACCGTGCGGCCTGCAACATACTCTTTGTCGTACGTCCCTTCGGTGAGCCACGTATACGCGATACCCAGGCCGAAAGCCACATCGGTGCCCATCCGCGGAGAGAACCACTTGTCGGCCAGAAGACCGGCGGAATGGTTGTAGTAGGGATCTATGAAGACCATTTTTACGCCGAGCTCTTTGAGCCACTTGCGGCGCACGGTGCTCTCGAAGGCGGAGTAGATACCACCGCCGGTGCTCTCCGGGTCCGCAGACCAGAAGACGATCATTTCCGTGTGTTTGAGAGCGTCTTCCAAGAGATCGTACTGTTCAGGGATGCCCAGCCGATGGCTGAATCCCCACATGTGCATCCCGCCCCAATGCCACCCTTCCCAGCTGTCCGGGTTATGGGCGGACTGAACCATTCCTACCAAGTTGGTGAAACGCTGATACGCACTGTGGCGGTACCCCACATTTCCCCAAAGGTGGTGGGAGCCGCAGGTGGTGAGGATAGCGCCGGGACCGGCAGTCCGCTTGATGCGGTTGATCTCGCCGCAGGTGATGTCGAGCGCTTCGTCCCAGCTGATGGGCTCGTAGCCGGACTCGCCGCGCTTCTCGCAGTTGCGTTCGCCATTGGGGTCGAAGTCCACCCGCTTGAGCGGCGTCAAGACCCGCTTCGGGGAGTAGATCATCGACTTGTGCCCTGCCGTGTACGGCATGACAGTGGTACGCCGCGGCGGAGTGAACGTCCGCCCTCGGGCCTCGATACTCCACGAGGCTGCATCATTGTCGTCCAGATCCATGGGAGTGATCCTAAGGATCTTCCCGTCCTGGACGTCCACAAAGACCGGTCCCCCGGTCGTGCTGTTTGTCAATCGCTCAACCTTGCCCATACCCTAGACCTCCTGTCGCGAGCTCTCCAAGGCTCCAATATCGAAATCCACGTCCCCCAAGTTTGTCGGCACTTACTTAACGCTACCGAAAGTAGGGGACCGGGTCAAATGTGGAATGCACGCGGTGAGACGTGCTTCCTTGCCCCTTCCTCCCGATGATACCCTTGTTGCATGAGCAAAGCCTGCCCGACACCCCGCCCCTTCAACGCAGTCGCGGGATCGGTAATCTTTCTCACGCTTCTCTTCTTCTTGAGTTTTGTAAGCCGCTTCATCTTCTCACCCCTGTTTCCCACGATCGCCAAAGATATTCCGTTGCGACCGGGGCAGGCGGGTACCCTCTTTCTCTTCGGTGCGGTGGGTGCCCTCATTGGATCGTTCCTTGCCGGTCTGGTCTCTTCGCGATTGAACCATCGGGGTTCCATCCTCATCGCCATCTTCGGGGCGGCCGGGGCCCTTGTGGCCGCTCATTTCGCAGGCTCCATCTGGATACTGGGCGCGTGCCTGGTCGCGCTCGGGTTTTTTGCGGGAATCCACACCCCCTCCTCTGTTGCCACGATCACCGCCATGGTGAGGCCGAGCGATTGGGGTAAGGCTCTGTCCATCCAGCAACTCGGACCTCCCCTGAGCTTGGTGGCCGGTCCACTCTTGGCCGTCGGACTTCTCAAATGGTTTTCCTGGCAGACGACGCTGCTGTGGGTGGCGGGCCTGTGTGCTCTCCTGGGTCTGATATTCCTCGCCTTTCGCGGACTCGGGGCTTTTCCCGGCGATGCTCCCATGCCTTCAATGCTGAAGCCCGTCGTGCGTATCCGATCGTTCTGGGTCATGATCTTCCTCTTCGCCTTGGGTATGGGAGCCCAAGTCGGCGTCTACACGATGTTGCCGCTGTACCTCACCACTCAGAGGGGTATGAGCACCGGGTCGGCAAACACCATCCTCGGCCTAGCCAATATCTCGCCCCTGCTCATGGCCTTCGTCTCGGGCTGGGTGACGGACATGATCGGGGAGAAGTGGACTATGACCCTGTTTCTGTTCCTCGCCGGTGTTTCCACCGCCCTGGCCGGGAGTCTGTCGGGGGCGCCCATGAAAGCGAGCATCTTCTTCATGGCCGCCTTTGCCGTGGGGTTTTTCCCCCCGGCCTTCAAGGCGCTTTCTCGGATCGTCCAGCCGACTCATCGCAGTCTGGCTGCAGGCTTCGCCCCACCGGTGGCATTCCTTCTGGGCGGTGGTCTGCTTCCCACCGCTCTCGGCTTCATGGGTCAGGCGTACACTTTTGGGCTGGGCATCACGATAATCGGAGCGATCATTGCCGTGGGCTCCTTCGCGACCTTCCTGCTCAGACTGCTGACCGATCTTGGAGAGGGCTGCTAGTCCGTCTGATCGGGCGGAGGGTGGGACCGGCACCCACCCATCGAGAGAACGGCGGGCGCCGGCCAATGCTGAGCCGCTGAAATCTTTGTTGGGATCAGATCAGGGGACCGTTGAAGTCGTGGTCGAAGCAGGCAGATACTCGCCGACGAGTTCCTGCAACTGCTGTTTGACGTTCTGCAGAGCCTGCCTGGGCAGAGCCCCTTGGCGCTGCTGTTGCAATTCCTGTGCCTGCCGCGCCGCCTCGGTTTCGCTAGCAGTTGTGCTGCCCACGTACTCGGCCAGGCCAAATAGCTGGGCCCGTGTTAAGACGGACTGTTCCCAGCATCTGGGGCGGCACGGCGCGCTTGCAACAGTGACAAAGCGTCACGCCGTTCAAAGATGGTAGATTGTTCGTTGACCACGCTTCTGACCATCATGTCGTCTACTAGGAGAAGCTCCTTATGAAAGAGAACGTCGAGAGAGCCAAAACGAGTGCTCTCGCCCGCTTTGCCGACACCGGCCCCGACCGAGTCAACTGCTCGCAGGCGGTGTTGTGCTATGCCCTTAACGTGATGGGGGAGGATTGCGAGCTGCTTCCTCTGGCAAAGTACTTCGGGGGCGGAATCGGCGGCATGGGTGAAGCGTGCGGAGCGGTGACCGGAGCCGCGATGGCGATGGGAGCTCGCGACTACTATGCCGACGACAAGGGTCCCGACAGGACGGCGGAGACAAAGGCCGGCCTCCAGAACGCCATGAGGGGCTTTGCCGAGAAGTTCGGTTCATGCACTTGTTTGGATCTGACCGGGTACGACCTCAGCACCGTTGAGGGGTTTACGGCGTTCAAGGAGAGTGAGATCCACGATCGGTGTCAACTGTACGTGGCTTGGATGATGGACGAGATCGTTCCGCTTCTCGAGCCCTAGACGCCGGGACGGAAGATCCGTGGCAAGCTATTCCATCTTTTCCAACACGATCGCCGACATGACCTGGCCGGCCGTCGAGGAAGCCGGGGCGCGACATCTGCCCATATTGGTGCCGGTGGCAGTGATCGAGCAGCACGGGCATCACCTCCCCTTGGCCACGGACACCTATGGCGCTCACTTGCTGTGCTCGCTGGTGAGGTCGGAGTTGGCGAAAGTGGGGTTCGACAGCGTCGTCGCCCCTCCTTACTACTTCGGCCTGAACGTCACCACCGGGATGTTCCCGGGTTCGCTGAGCGTCAGCCCTCAAACGATGATCGCGATGCTCACCGAGATCCTCCAAAACTACGCGCGCTGGGGCTTCGACCGGCAGCTCATCATCAATCACCATGGCGATCCGCAGCACAATCAAGCCATTGTCAAGACCATCAAAATGCTCCGCGCCCAAGACATCCGTGCGACCTACGTTGTGGGCGGTATCGTCCAGGAATTCATCGATATGGCTTACGAGGCGGCGTTCCACGAGCCCCTGCCGCTCCATGGGGACGAGATCATCCGAGCCGTCGACTCGGACGTCACTGTGGCCGCGAGAAAGCGGCTCACCAAATCGTCGCTGCCGTTCGACGTGCACGCAGGCGAGCGTGAGACCAGCTTGATCATGCGCTGGTATCCGGACTTGCTGAACAAGGATGTGGTGCTGACCGACATCCAACCGGTCCCGGAAGAGCTTCGCGAGTTCCATCGGGCCGAACCTGCGGGTAGATGGCGCGATCTCTCGCCCTGGGGACACATCGGTGACCCGGCGGCGGCGAGTGTGCAGAACGGGGACCTCTATGCACTGGAGGCGGCGGACATCGCGAGAGCTGTAGCCGAGGCACTCCCCGCCTAGACATTTCGAGGTGTGGAAACATCGGAGGCCGTCTCGTTGCCGAGACGGCCTCCTAGAACTCTTATTTAGCGCTGCGACCCCGAAGGCGCCGTCGGAAGGCGTCAGTCGGTTATCCAACGACTAAAGGCGAGAACCACCTCCGGTCCCATGGCCGCTGCGCTTGCTAGGCATGCTGTCTATGTGGACCACCTCCTTTCTACGCTTGACGATATTTTATCAAATCGTCTCGCGCCGCGACCAGTCCTCTTTGAGCAATCGCGACAGCGCCCGGTCGGCCAGAACGCGTCCCTGGGTCTGACAGCCCGGGCAGTAATTGCACTCGTTTTCCGCGTATACGATGCGCTCCACCCGGACGCCGCACGCGGGACAAGCGACCCCGTAACGCCCGTGCACGGCCATCTCCGGCCGGAACGCGGTCACCTTCTCCGGAAACTTCTCTCTGGCGCTGGCGGTGAGCCGCCCCACCCATTCGGCGAGCACTTCCACCACTGCCGAGTGCAGCCCGACCACCTCTTCGGGCTTCAGATCGCGGGTCTTCTTGAGTGGCGACAGACAGGCCCGGTGCAGGATCTCGTCGGAGTAGGCATTGCCGATCCCGCTGAATAAGCGCGGGTCAGTGAGTGCCCGTTTGAGAGTGTGATTTTCGCGGGCAAGGACTCTGGCGAACTGCTCGGCCGTGGAACCAAGCGGCTCCAGTCCCCCCGGATCCAGTGTCGCCAGCGCATCTCGACCAACGACGACATGGAGTGACGCCCGCCTCTTCGATCCGGCTTCGGTCAATATGAGGCTGCCGCCGGAAAAGTCGAAAGCCGCCAAGCCGGATCCCTTAGGGATCGCGGCGCCGGGTGCCCTCCAATGGAGCCTACCGGCGATCATTAGATGGAGGACCATGAACATCGCCTCGTCGTCTCCGTCTGGGCCCCTCAACTCAAAGACGAGGCGCTTGCCGAGCCGTTCGATACCTTCTACACGTCGCCCCACGGCAGCCGAGGGGGGTGGATCCACCGTCCGCACGACGAATGGGTTGGCAATGCGCATCCCGCGCAACTCCTCACCCAGCACACGCTGGTCCAGCGCCGCTATATAGGCCTCGATATCGGGAAGTTCGGGCATCGCGAGTCTGAATCTATTTAGCTGCCGAGGATTTCCAAAGCTTCGCCCTAGAGGACCGATTCCACCATGGCTCTGACGTTCTCGTACTTTGCGTCGACGGGCACGTCGCAGCCTGAGGACAGGATGAAACCCGCGGGCCCGACCTCGTTGACGAGCCTCTTGCAGTATGCCCGCACTTCTTCAACCGTGCCAAGAGCGAACATGCTGGCGTGGACGTCACCCATGATGCACATGTGGTCGCCGAGGATCTGCTTCGCCCTGAAGATATCGGTCTTGCCGTCCAGGGAGAGCACGCACTTGGCTTTGGGAAACTCAAGCAGCCGGTCGAGGTCCCGATCCCAATTGGCGTCGAAATGGAGCACTGGGACGGCTCCCTCTTCGATGACGGCGTCCACCATCCGTTTGTAATAGGGAAATACGAAGCGGTTCCAGAGCCGCGGGGAGATGAACTCGCTGGCCGAACGCCAGCCGCCGACCCACACGCCCATGAGTCCGAAAACGCGTATCGTGTGACGCAGCTGTTCTATGAGGACTGGCAGCGCCGCGTCCATAGCCGCTTGAACCCTGTCCGCGTGCCGGAAGAGATCGAGGAGAAACACCCTCATGGACCTTCCCCCGCAGAAGTACTCGTATGGGATCGTGCCTACGGCCGGAGTGAAGGGAACGACGCCCTTCTCTTTGCACAAAGCCAGCGCGTCGGGAATGGTCTTCGCGAACCTGTTGAATGCCTCCACGTTCCCCGGAAGCCGTTCGGCATAGTAACGCTCCAGCCAGGGTCCGAACCCCTCGGCAACGATGGCGTCGTAGTCCTCTAGGGTCATAACCTCCGCCTCATCCACCTGCCACAGCTCATCCTCCGGCAATTCGCGACCGGGGACTCTGACGCGGGACAACCACATAGCCGGCAAGGTGCTCACGTCGTAGGCGGGGCTCTGGATACCGTCGATGTCTCCAAGACTTGTATAGGCCTCGACGATCCGTCGATACGAGACCTCGGGAGTGGTCGCGATATCGCTCATCTTCGCCCCCAGCGCCCGCGCCGGCCAAGCAGGGCCGTTCGGTACGACGGGCACCCGATCAGGCGTCTTGAGCGCGACGGCGTCGCGGATACGTTGTTCGTGAACCTGGTAGAGCTTCACAACGGCTTCGTCAGACATCTTAGCTCACCCCCAGAACTTTCTTGGCCGCGGCAACGCCATCTTGGGCGGTACGGCAGTAGACATCGGCGCCCACGTAATCAGCACAGGCTTGATCCACCGGTCCGCCGCCGACAAGGACGGTGACGCGGCCGCGCAACCCAGCTTCCTCGATGGCCTGTATCCCTTGCTTCATGTCGTCGAACACGGTGGTGAGTAGGCAACTCATTCCCACCAGCTGCGCGTCGTGGGCCCTGATGGCGTCGATGAAAGCCTGAGAATCCACGTCGACTCCCAGGTCGACGACCTCGATGCCGTTGGAGCGCATGATCGTGGCCACGATGTCTTTGCCGAAGTCGTGGATGTCGTGGCGGACCGTGCCGAGCACCAGCGTACCAAGCTTTGCCTGGACGACCTGTTTCAGTCCTTCGGCGAGAGGTGCGTTGGCCTGCTTGAAGATGTCGGCGGCGTACAGGAGTTCGGAGAGGAAGTACTCGCCCGCTTCGAATCTTTCGCCAACGATGTCCATCCCTGCCTGAAGCTCCGCCAAGATGGCAAGTGGGGGTTGACCTGCCGTGAGCTGTTCCGCAACCGAATCGACTACTGATGCTTCGTCGAGATCCCCCAAGGCCCGGGCTAGAGATGAGACTGGCATGAGGAGACTACCTTTCCTTGTGTGACCTCGCACGTCCAGCAAGGATCATGATACTTGGCGCGCCGCCCGGAAACGACTTCGAGCGAGCAAGAGACGGCGCCCTCCGCTAGAATGTTATCGACTCATAACCGCCAGGCTTCGAAAGGAGCAGCGTTGACTTGTGATCAGATGACGTCCGGGGAACGCTGGGACGCGCTCGTAAGAGGCGACCGTCTCGACCGCGTCCCGGTTCTGCAGTTCATGTTGGGGCATACCGCCGTGGTCAACGGAAAACCCATCGCCAAAGTCTACGACGACGCGGCCGTGAGCCTCGCCTGCCAGCGCAACGCCATGGCCCTCTACGGTCACGACGGCCTCGTGCTGCATGGTTGGGCCAACGCCGGAGGAGCCGAGTTCGGGGGGGACATCGAGTTCCCCTACCGCAAATACACCGGCGCCCCCATGATGAAGAAGAACCCGGTGCAGAGCGAGGACGATGCCTGGGCCCTTGCCGTCCCAAAAGACATCCTTGCCGCCGGCACCATGCCTGTTGCCCTGGAGTTTTCCCGCCTGCAGTACGAGATGGGCATGCCGGTGACCGTCCAGGTCGGTTCCCCGCTTACCTGGGCCGGTTCGGTCTGCGGGGAAGAGCGCCTCATGGTGTGGCTCATCAAGAAACCGGATCTGGTCCACCACGTTCTGCGCGTGATCACCGATTTCATTCTGCAGAAGGCGGAGCACTGGGTGAAGGAGTTCGGGGCGGAGCGCATCATGGCCTTCGATCTCTGCATCGAGACCAACAAGCTCTACTCCCCCAAGCAATTCGAAGCCTTCGGATTTCCCTACATCAAGGAAGTACACGACCGTCTCACCGCGCTGGGAGCCGCCATCTTGCTCAGCCACATCTGCGGCGAGCAGAACAAGAACCTGCCCCTGTGGTCCCGTCTCAGCTACGGCCGGCGGGGCATGATCAGCATAGGCAAGGAGATCGCGCTCGGGGCGGCGAGCGCGGCGTTCCCAGAGTGCGTCATCATGGGCAACGTCGACCCCGTCACCGTGCAGGAGGGGACGCCCGAGGAAGTCCGCGCCCTCTGCAAGAGCAGCATCGAAGAAGGCAAGGACCATCCCGGAGGATACGCGCTCATGACCGGTTGCGAGGTGCCCCCCCAGGCCCCGCCTGTGAACGTGGGGCAGATGGTCCCGGCCTGTCGAGATTTCGGCCACTACTAGACGAGGCAACCAGGGAGGCATCATGGCAGACGAAGCATCCATCCTTGAACGATTGAAGCGGGCCGTCATGGAAGGCGAGGAAGAGGCGGCGACAGAAGCCGCCACCGAGGCCGCGGCAGCGGGCATCGATCCCCAGAAGGCCATCATGGAGGGACTCGCGGCCGGCATGGCCGAGATGGGACGTCTCTACGAAGAGGGCGAGTGCTACGTGCCGGAGCTCATGGTGTCCTCCGAAGCCCTCTACGCCGGACTCGCGATCCTGCAGCCACTCGTCATCCAGACCGCCGAAGTCAAGAGCGCGCGAGGGGTGGCCGTCATTGGAGCGGTGCAGGGAGACATCCACGACATCGGCAAGAACCTGGTGAAGATGATGCTCGAGGTATCGGGTCTTGAGGTCCACGATCTCGGACGCGACGTGGAGATGGACAGCTTCATCGAAGAATGCCAGAGGGTGAATGCCGATCTGCTCTGTCTATCCGCTCTTATGACAACCACCATCATCGCCATCAAGGACTACATGCCCGAGTTCAAGGCCAAGCTCCCGAACACCAAGATCATGATCGGGGGAGCGCCCCTTAACCAACAGTTGGCCGATGATTGGGGCGCCCACGGCTACGGGGAAAACGCGATGGAGGCTGCCCGGGTCGCCACCCGGCTGCTGCAAGGCTAAACTGAAACTCAGGCCCGATGGGGGTGTGACATGGCGACAGTCGCGATTGATGGCGGGGTGTGCGGCTACAACACCACGGTGAAAGCGATTAGAGGCCCAGGGTACTCGGTCCAGCTCAGCATCGAGAGCGAGTGTCCCCATGTGCGCAAGATAGGCGAAGAGATCAAAGAGGTGGATGCGCTGCAGCAGATCGGTCTGAGAGGCGGGCTTCCCTCGGTACTCGTGACGGCATACGGCCTGTGCGCGCACGCTGCCTGTCCGGTTCCGTCGGGCCTGATCAAGGCGATCGAGGTCGCCGCCGGACTGGCTCTGCCCAAGGACGTAACCATGCGAGTGAGCACAGGAGAATGACCATGTGGTGCGAGACGATGACGAGCGGCGAGCGCATGGATGCAATCATGCGGGGTGAGCGGCCCGACCGGGTTCCGGTCATCCCGTTTATCTTCGGCCATGCTGCCGTGGTCTGCGGAGAGCCGCTGGCCCGAGTCTTCGACGACGCAGAACAGAGCTTCCGCTGCCAGATGTTGTCGGCCGAGATGTACGGTTACGACGGCGGTCCTCTGTATGCCTACGCCTCAGCTGGAGGTTGGGAGTTCGGCGGAGATATCGAGTTTCCCACGAAGAAATACTCGGGCGCCACCATCGTCACCAGAACCCCCATCCAGACGGAAGAAGACGTCTACAAACTGCAGGTACCTGAGGACATCACCAAGGCCGGCGCGCTGCCCATAGCTCTTGGCGTGGCCCGCAGGCAGGCCGAATCCGGCATGCCCATCACCCTTCAGATCGGTGCGCCTCTCACCTGGGCCGGATCGGTGATCGGCGAAGAACGCATGATGGTCTGGCTCATCAAGAAGCCGGAGTTGGTCCACATTGTCCTGGAGAAGGTCTCGGAGTTCCTCATCAAAGTGGCCGAGTACTACGTGGAGGAGTTCGGGGCTGAAAGGTTGATGGCCTTCCACGGAGCGGCCACCGAATCTAATGCGCTCATCTCACCGAAACAGTTCGAGAACTTCGTCCTTCCCTATTTGCAGAAGATCAACTCCCGAACCATCGAGTTGGGGATCAGTGCGTACTTCATCCACGTCTGCGGCGAACAAAACAAAAACCTCAAGTTCTGGCAGCAGGTGCCCGTCACGAAGCAGACGGTGATGAGCTTTGGACGCGAGGTGGATCTCGTGACGGCCATGGAGATGTTCCCGGAGCAGATCATCGCCGGCAATGTCGACCCCACTCTCATACAGGAGGGCAAGGCCGAAGAGGTCCTCAAACAGGCCAAAGAGTGCATCGAGACCGCGAAATACCACAAAGGCGGCTACGTCTTGATGGCGGGATGCGACCTTCCTCCACAGGCCCCACCTGTGAATGTCTTTCAACTGGTCAAAGCCGCCCGGGAGTATGGGAGATACTAGATTGGTCGATTCCACCGAACGCACAGAAGCGAGCGCGCCCGATCTGTCCGTAACCTTCCAGCCTTCGGGTCGGAGAGGACCGGTCTCCACGGGCCAGAGTGTCCTTGAAGCGGCCCGGGCACTGGGAGTTGAGATCGAGAGCACGTGCGGAGGCAAAGGTACATGCCGCAAGTGCCGGGTCCGCGTGGAGTCCGACGCCGGCAGCGTTTCCGAGCCCACGGAACTCGAGGCACGAGCGCTGGGTCCGGATCTGCTTGCCACCGGAATGAGGCTTGCCTGCCAGACCCAGGTTCTGGGCCACGCCCGGATTTTCGTACCACAGGAGAGCCGACGCACCGCCCAGGTGGTACGCAAGGAGGCCGGCACGGGGACTGTTCCCCTGGATCCCGCGGTGAAGGTGTATCGGGTCCAGTTGATCCCGCCCACCCTCCAAGACGCCGTCGCCGATGGCGAGCGCCTGCTGGCCGAACTGGAGCGCGAGCACGGCGTGCGCGAAGTGGAATTCGACCTCGCCATCCTGCAGACACTACCCAGCGTCGTCCGGGCGGCCAAGTGGGACCTAGCCGTGTGCGTGTGGGAAGGCCGGACGATAGTCGATGTCCGGTCGTCCGCCGACACGCGTCCGATCCTGGGCCTGGCACTCGACGTGGGAACCACGACCCTGGCGGCATATCTCACCGATCTTCAAAGTGGCGAAGTAATTGCAACCGAGTCGGCCATGAACCCTCAGGTGGCGTTCGGAGACGATCTCATCGCCCGGCTACACCACGTCGCCCACCAGTCAGACGGCCTCACGGAGCTGCAGACCGCCGTGATCTCTGAGGTCAACCGGCTCGCCGCCCGTGCCGTCGCTCGCGCCGGGGCTCGCCTCACGGACATCCTGGACGTGGCTATGGGGGGAAATACCGCCATGCACCACCTCTTTCTCGGTCTGGACACTCACAATCTGGGAGTCGCTCCCTTCGCGCCGGCTGTTCACAGGGCGCTGGACCTGCGCGCCTCCGACGTGGGCCTGACCTTCCACCCGGGGTGTAGGCTCTATGCGCTGCCTATCGAAGCGGGTTTCGTGGGTGCGGACAACGTGGCGGTGATCATCGCGGAGGAGCCGTACAAGCAGGACGAGGTTCTTCTGATAATCGACATCGGGACCAACGGCGAACTCGTGCTGGGCAACCGAAAACGTATGCTGTCTACTTCCTGCGCCACGGGACCGGCTTTCGAGGGATCGCACATCGAGTTCGGCATGCGGGCGGCGCAGGGGGCAATCGAACGGCTGCGCATCGATCCTCAGACTCTCGAGGTCCAGTTCAAGGTGATCGGCGTCGAGGGATGGAGTTCGGAGCACCAACCCGCGGAAATGGGTGCGAGGGGAATCTGTGGTTCCGGCATCATAGAAGCCGCCGCGGAGATGCTCAAGGCCGGCGTGATCCTGCCCACAGGCAATCTGAATCCCGAACTCAAGCACAGGAGAGTCATCCTGGAAGATGGACGGCCGCGCAAGTTCGTGATCGCATGGCCGGATGAGACGGCGCTCGAGCGGAGCATCACCGTGTCGCTCAAGGACATCCGCGCCATCCAGCTCGCCAAGGCCGCTCTGCGTGCGGGGGCGGAGGTGCTGCTGCGGCTCTACGGAGTCGACAAGCCGGAAAGAGTGATCTTGGCCGGCGCATTCGGCACATATATCGACAAACAGGCGGCCCTGGCCATCGGCATGCTCCCCGACTGCGCGCCCGACGAAGTCAGCTCCGTGGGCAACGCGGCTGGTGACGGAGCGAGATTCGCCCTCCTGAGCTTGGGAAAGCGTCGTGAGGCGTCCTGGGTGGCGGACACTGTCGAGTTCGTCGAACTCGCAACGGACCCCGACTTCCAACGAGAGTACGTGGAGGCCATACATTTTCCGCCGGCGACGACCGGCTAGCCTCCGTCTACCGGAGGAAGGTCCCCTAGAGGTCCGCCACGGCGTGGAAACCTTCTCGGACGGCATCGATGATCAGCCGGGGCTTGACGCAGTCCCCCACGACCGCCACATACGGAGCCGTGTCTCTGAGGGCATCCACCACGTCGAAGCGGGGCGCCATGCCCAACGCGAGAACCACTGTATCGGCGGCGATCTCGGTATTCCCCCCCGAGCTGTCTCGAACCGTGATGCCCGCATCGGACACCGCGACCACTCGAGCGCCGGTGCGTATCTCGACACCTTCTTGACTAAGGAGGTCGAGCAGCATCCCTCTGTTGATGAAGTTGAAGTCGAGCGCAGCCTCGTCGAGCATCTCCACCACCAGCACACTCTTGCCTAGCCGCGCCAGATGGAGCGCACATTCACATCCCACGCCGCCTCCGCCGGCGACGACGACCCGGCCGCCCACTTCCCCGAGATCCGCGAAGACATCCCCCGCCCACGCCGCTTTCGACTCTCGCAGGCCCGGGATGTCCGGACGGAGCGGCTCGGCCCCAACGGCGACAATCACGGCATCCGGGGCTTCCCGCTCCACCAGAGCGGGCTCCGCCGCGACGCCCAAGCGGACCTCGATGGGCAGGGCGGTCACTCGCCTCACCAGATACTCTTGAAACCGCTTCATCTCGTCTTTGAAATCCGGGCGTGACGCGAAGTACAGATTCCCGCCCAGCCTCGCGCTCTTCTCGAGGAGGACAACCTTGTGTCCGCGCTCCGCGGCCGCTATAGCCGCCTGCATCCCCGCAGGCCCGCCCCCAACAACGACCACCTTCTTTGCCGCCCGCGGGGGCTGAACGGTTGATATCTCCGTCTCGATACCCGCCCGAGGGTTGGTTGCACAGCGTACCGGGATGAACCGAGCCACCCGGCTGAGACATTCGTTGCAGCGTATGCAGGGAACCACCTCGTCTTCGTGCTCATGGATGGTTTTTTCGGGAAGGCACGGATCGGCAATGAGCGGTCTTGCCATGGCCACCATATCGGCCTTCCCCTCAGCGATGATCCTTCCAGCCAAGCGAAAATCGACGATAGCGCCCACGGCGGTGACCGGCTTCCTAACCATCTTTTTTAGCGCGGTGGCATAGTGGACGTTCTTCCCCTGTGGCAGAAAGTACGCCGGATGCACGTAGGGGATGAGCCCCATTTCCGCCATCGTGCCACACGAGGTCTGAAAGCAGTCCACGTAATCCTCGATGAGTTGGGCGAACCGGATGCCTTCTTCCTGGGACAACCCGTCGGGCACCAGTTCGTCGGCGCTGAAACGATATTCAATCGCGAAATCGGGACCGCACAACTCACGGATACGGGTCAGCACCCGAAGCGGAAAGCGAGTTCTGTTCTCGAGTTTCCCGCCATACTCATCGGTGCGTTTGTTGGTGCGGGGCGACGTGAACTGAGCCAGAAGCCAGCCGTGGCCCCCATGCAGCAAAACCATGTCAAACCCGGCCTTCTTCACCCGCAGGGCTGCTCGGGCGTAGTTCTCGACGACCTGATCAATCAACTCGTGATCCATCACGCGCACGTCGATGTGCCTGCCGGCAAGAGTCTCGTGGAGCTTGCTCGTCATGACCGACGGGGCTATAGGATCGCGGCCGCCGATGAGGTCGGGAAGGGTCTGGCCTCCCCCGTGGCACAACTCGATGGAGGCAAGTGCGCCGTGCCGGTGGATGGCGTCGGCCAGGCGGCTCAGCCCGGGAATCTTGTTATCGTGATCGAGGAATAGTTGTCCCGCGTGCGTGATGCCGTAGTCGGAATCCACAGCGCTCTCTCCCACCGTCACGATGCCCGCCCCACCCTTGGCTTTGGCTCTGTAGTAGTCCACCAATTCGGTGGTTACCGAGCCGTCGACGTTGGCCAAGCATGGCAAAGTCGGAGCGGCCTCCACCCTGTTCTTCGTCGTCACTGGGCCGATCTGAAGAGGTTGAAGCAGCGCGTCCCAAAGTGCCATCAGGAAGATCCTCCAATATCGAGCCGGTTCGCCGGGTCAGCTCCCATTAGTGTACGGTCATAAACCTGCGACCACTTTGCGCGCGATTGGGAGAGCTGTCAAGTCGTGGCGTCGGCTTTGACGAAGGTGCCGTCATAGTAGTCGCGGAAGGCCCGCTGCAGTTCCTCCCGGGTATTCATGACGATTGGGCCCTCCCAAATGATCGGCTCCCGGAGCGGTTTCCCGGAGATCAACAAGAACCTCACGGATTCGTCGCGGCAGGTGACAAGCACCTCGTCGCCCGCCCCAAACAGCACCGCCTCCTCCGGGCCGGCAACCGAGCCATCGGCGGCGAAGTACCCCTTTCCTGTCGCTACGTAGGCAAACACAGTGTGCGTCGCCGGTACAGTGCGCCGCAACGTTGCTCCGGCGGGCAACGATACGTCAAGGTACTCAGGCTCGATGATGATGTCCCGCACGGGTCCGCGAACGCCGGCGACCTCGCCGCAGATGACCCGGACCTCGACGCCTCCATCCAGTCCCACCCGCGGGATGTCGGCAGATCTGATCTCCTGATAGCGCGGAGCCATCATCTTGTGGTCGGCGGGCAGGTTGGCCCATAACTGCAGCCCCCAGAGCAGTTGGTCGCCGGTCTCGCTTCCCGCCACCCCGCCTCGAGGCATCTCCTGATGGATGATCCCACTCCCCGCGGTCATCCATTGCACGTCCCCGGAGCTGATGACCCCGCGGTTGCCCATGCTGTCCTGATGCTCTATCGCGCCATGCAACACATAGGTGATGGTCTCCATCCCCCGGTGAGGATGCCAAGGAAAGCCGGCCAAGTAGTCGGCCGGATCGTCGGAATGGAAGTCATCCAACAACAAGAACGGGTCGAATCGCGGGACCTGCTGATGGCCGAACGCGCGCTTCAGATGAACCCCGGCCCCCTCGATCGTCGGTCTTGCTCGCAGAACCTCCTGTACCTTCCTGATCTCGGACATTTCAATCCCCTTCCCGATCCTTCTGTGGACCTACGCGCTCAAGAAACCTGCCTTGCTTTCCGAACTATCCCTAGAGGATCGCAAACGACCAGACACCCCCGGTTGATGCCTATGGATTTCCGATTCACGCCGCAGATTCTGCCCTTCGCGGGTGCAGCCGTCGTTTTGGCCTCGCTCCTCCACGTGGCGTGGAACAATCGCCGCGATCCTGTGGGACGCTGGTTCGCGACCACCCTGATCGCCCTTACCGTCTGGGCCGTCGGATACTGCTTCGAAATCATGTCCCTAGACGTCCAGGGAAAGATCTTTTTCGCCAACATCGAGTTTCTGGGCGTAGCGACCGTCTCAGTCTGCTGGTGGGAGATGATCCGCCGATACTTGGACCTCGGGAAGATCCCCAGGATGATAACGGCAGTCCTCTGGCTCGTCGCGGGCGCAACCATCATCATGGCCTTCACCAATCCCGGGCATCTATTCCGGGGCGTTCCGTCAATCATTTCCGGGGAGGCCCCCTTCCCCATTCTTCATGCCGACTACGGCGCCTGGTACACATGGGTGTTACTACCCGAGACGGCTCTACTCAACGCGGCGGTTCTGTTTCTTCTTGCACGAGCGACCATCCAAGCCAAACGTTTTTACCGGCGCCAGTTCGCCCTTCTATTCTTCGCCCTGTTGGTGCCTCTCCTGGGCTCCGGCTTCTATGTGCTCGGTTTCTCCGTTTGGAAAGACTACAACCTCACCGTCGCCCTCTCTGGGCTCTCCGGACTGCTCATGGGCGTCGGCCTGTTTCGCTGGCGCCTCTTCAGCATCATCCCGCTGGCGCATGACCGCGTCATCGAAAATCTCACCGACGGCGTGCTGGTCGTGGATCGCGAGGAAAGAATTCTCGAGTTGAACGGTTCCGCGGAGCGCATCATCGGTCTTCGTCGCAATGACGTCTTCGGACGGGCCGCGGGTGAGGTGCTCGCACCCTACCCGGTGCTTCTCGAGGTCCTTGCCACCCCCGACGGAGATCCGGTCGGCGCGGCATCTCGCCGCGACATGGTCATCAAGCACGACGGGATCGCGCGGTACTTCGCGTTGAGTTCTTCCCGGGTTACCAGCCACCGGGGGGAGCCGCTGGGCGCGACGGTCATCATGCACGACATGACCGAGCGAGTAAGGCTTTTCGAGCAGGCGCGCGAACTGGCCAACAAGGACGACCTCACGGGGCTGCCGAACCGCCGACACTTCTTCGAGCAGACCACCAAGGAGATCGACCGCGCTCACCGCTACCGCAAACCGGTTTCTCTTCTGCTCTTCGACATCGATCACTTCAAGCAGGTGAACGACGCACACGGCCATAGGGCTGGCGACAGACTTCTCCGCGACCTTGCCCAGGCCTGCCGTCGCGAACTGCGCTCAAGCGACGTCATCGGACGCGTGGGAGGAGAAGAATTTGCGGTGCTGCTGCCCGAAACTGACCTGGATGTAGCTATGGAAGCGGCCGATCGGCTACGGGAGGCCGTCGAATCCCTCAGGGTCGTTTCCGATCAGGACGACAGGAACGATGGGGTCTCGGTCACCATAAGTGTGGGAGTGGCGCAACTTCAAGTCGGCAGTTTCGGAAATTCGGAGACGCTCGACTCCGTGTACGAGCGTGCCGATCGGGCTCTTTACCGGGCCAAAGCACTGGGCAGAAACGTTGTCGTTGCGTCGAACGAAACCCCCGTCCTTCTGGCTGCGGTTTAGGACTTACGTTGTAGACATCCAGCTATTGACCCGGGAAGCGCATGGGCGGGACAATGGAGATCATGAGAAAATCAACCGGCAACGGTTTTGGGGGTGTGCGGTGATAAAGAACAAGTTCGTCCTGGCGGTGATTGTGAGCCTGGCGATCGTCCTTACGCTCGGTTTGAGTTCCTCAGGCTTGGCTGCCGACTCATCGAGCGGGACCTGGCAGGTGAGGACCATCACAACGCCCGTGCAGGGGCGAGTCCCATCCGCGATCTCCGCCGACAACAGCGTGATCGCTTGGACGGGGGCGGACAAGACACCCAGTTCTCGCACCTATGTCTACACCCTGCCTACGGCCAAGAACATCGAGGTCTCGGCAGGTCTTCCGGGCAACTACTACAATCCCTGCATCGATGGCTCAACGGTGGTGTTCCAAGGAGGGAAGCCCGGAGCCTACGATGACATCTTCATGTACGAGCTGAACAACGGCTTGCTTACGCAGATCACTTACAACACCTCGGCCGGCGACGCAAACGATTGGAACCCACGCATCCAGGCCGACCGCGTCGTGTGGCAGAAGACCATGGTCGGATCGAGCGCGAAGCCGGGCATCTATCTCTATGACGTGGGCATCGGCACCTCGGGAATGATCCTCTCCGGCGGCACGTACCGCGACCCAGACATCTGGGGTGATTACGTCGTCGCGGTCAAGGGAGTCGTGGCGGGCGGCAAGGTGTCCTCGCAAGTCATGCTGTACAACATCGCCACGGGGGAGACCAAGGCGCTCACCGACAGCAGCAAGGACAATGAGAACCCCCGTATCGACAACGGCAGGATAGTGTGGAGCCAAGGAGATGCTTGGAGCCAAGGTGCTCCAAATCCGGGACTCACCTACCAGATCATCCTGTACGATATCGCCTCGGGCACGACCACAGCTCTCACCAACAACGTGGCGGGGAATCTCCGGCCCGCCATCGAGGGAGACCTAGTCGCCTGGGAGACGTCGCAACCATCGTCGATCGTGGTGCGCGACCTTACCACCGATACCAACGTAGTGCTTGCGCAGCAAGGAGACAGCGTCCATTCGGCCGACGTCGACGGAACCACCGTGGTCTGGTACGGCACCAAAGGGCTCTACACCGCTGTCAGTCCCGAAGACGCTACTACGTTCCCGGACGTTCTCAAGACCAACCCTAATTACGCCGCAATCGAGGGAATGGCTGCCAAAGAGATCATCAGCGGCTATACGAGCGGGTACTTTGGCCCTAATGACCTGGTCACCCGACAGCAGTTCGCCAAGATGATCGTCCTCACCAAGGGGCTGACACCCACCCTCAACGATGCCTACAATTTCGTCGATTCTTCCTCGATCCTTACGGTCGCCGGTCAACTCTATGCCTACCATTATGTAGCTTTGGCCGCGCTCACGGGTCTGACTGAAGGGTATCCCGACGGGACTTTCCGCCCCCTCAACAACATCACCCGGCAACAGATCATCACCATGGTCGTGAGGGCCGGCAGCCAGGTCCTTAAACCTCCACCTACCGGATACAAGGGCGTGCTCCCGTCGACCGATCCGCAGCACGGCCAAAATATCCAGCTGGCCGAATACAATCACTTACTCGACGGCATAGTGGGCCCCAGCGGCACCTTGGCGGGCTGGAACACCACAGGCAACGCCACTCGGGCCGAGTGCGCCCAGATACTTTGGAACCTCTATGGCATGCTGAACCCGGCCTCGTAGCCTGCGGCAGTTCGGAAAGCGCCCAGCACCGAGGCTGGCGAGGGACTCATGGTAGTACTGGGCCATCTTTGCCTCGAACGAAAGAGGACGTACCTGGAGCAATCGCGCCCGCGGCGAGCGAGTCGATCAGCGAATGTCTGAGTACGCGCCCTCTTCCTGCCCCTTCTCGTCAGAAATTGGGACTTTCCGGCTTCGGCTGACTCCTCTGATGCCGAGTCCTGATCCAGCTCCAGATTGCCATGTAGGTGGCGCCGAACCCGGCGAGCCATAGAAGGACGAGAACCGCGGCTCCCACAACGGGAATCCAGCGGACCATCGTCGCGATCAGCAGACCCAATACCGCAGCGGCGACAACGCTTTCGCGCCCGTCGGCCCGAGGTCGAAGTACCATCCGTCCGATCGCGGCGCCAACGGCCGCAAGCCCGAACAGGGAAATAAGCGGTAATCCCACAACGAGCCAGGGCACGGCGATAACCACTCCGACGATCGTAACAATGAGTAGAACGGTAACGATGGGAACGACGACGACTGCCCCCAGAGCCCCCCAGCCAAGTGATGAAAGAAAATGGTTCCGCACTCGATCCCGGACGACGGCCACTTGACGAGGCGCCACGGCCGCGGCAACCAAAGCCGCAAGGAGCAGAAGAATGCTCGACAAGCCCCAACTCACCACTGCGCCGACCCGCCACGTCCTCAGGATCGGATCGACGAAGGCGGCATGCGCCTCGTTGGAAATGCTGCCGGCCACGTCGACCGTCCGGCCATAGACGGCTCCGCCACCCTCCCTGTAGACATTACCGAATACGGACACGATCGCGGCATCGTCGGGGCTGATACCAGCTCCGATGCTGGCGTGCGGTCCGATCGTCAGATTTCCGCCGACAACGGCCAGGACCTTGTTGACCGTGCCCTGTACAAGGACGTCCCCGCCCACTACCACGACGTTGTCCCAGACCTCATTGGGACCGACAGTCACGTCCTCAAAGAGGACCAATTTCTGCGAAGGCGAGGACCTGGTGCCATCGTCGGCCGTCGCGATACTGGGTGCCGAGACCAGCCAACTCCCCGCCATGATTACGGCGAAGCAGGCGAGGAAGGTGATTGCCTTCTTGATGGAAGTCGACATGACTCACGACTCCGACTTGCCGAAGATTCGCCTACCCAACTGCTCCCGGATGGTGGCCTCCACCTCAGGGGTGACGAGAGCCACGTCCGTGCCCAATTCTATGGACTGCGGCGTCGGGAGGAAGGTCCGGCCTCCCATCGTGTCGGGGAGTATCCCTCCCGACAGTTCGTATCCTTCGACTTGCCCCGTCTGCTCGTCGAAATGGAAGTCTTCCACCTTGCCCAGGTCTTTTCCGCCGGTGGTCTGAAGTCGAAGGCCGCGAATGTTGGTGTCCCCGTCGAGCACGGCCTTGATATCAGGCGCTTCGCCGGCGGAGACGACGCTGCGCGCCCCTCCCAGAATCACCGAGTCGGGGCCGATCGCCAGAAGTCCGCCCCAAGGAGCAACTCGGGTGGCTCGCAGAAACCCTTCTGAGATCACAAAACCCAGAACCCGCTTGCCCGCTTGGTCGACGACTACGTCCTTGATCCTACCCGCCTCCCGCCCGCCTTCGCGCACGATAACCGGCCTACCGACGATCTCGCCCGCTCTGATCATTCTGCAACCCCCACTCGCGATTTACGCCGGAACAACCCGGGGCGCGGCACCGAAGATGTGGAACGTTCCCGTAATTTGGAGCACAACCACTATGACGACAGCCAGAATCACAACGGCGATCACGTCCAACCAGAGACCATGTGGCCTCTTGCCCACGAACCTAGGCATCCATGCCTCCCTATGCGCCGGTAGGCGCACTAAGTACCCTATCTCTCCTTTCATTGTATACAAACACAGTCAAGCGGGAAGACAACTAAGGCAAACTACTGGTAGGTCGGGATACAACCGGCCGGCGCGGAACGGTGGGAGACAATGTCGAATCATCTGGCGACGGAGACCAGCCCCTATCTGCTGCAGCACGCGGATAACCCCGTCAATTGGTATCCATGGGGACCCGAGGTCCTCCAGAAAGCGAAGACGGAAGACAAGCCGATCTTCGTAAGCATCGGCTATTCGGCGTGCCATTGGTGCCACGTTATGGAACGGGAGTCGTTCTCCGACCCGGAAACAGCCGCGCGCTTGAACGAACACTTTGTGTGCGTCAAGGTCGACAGAGAGGAACGTCCTGACCTCGACGCGGTATACATGCAGGCGGTTACCGCGATGACCGGCCGCGGAGGTTGGCCGCTCAACGTTTGGCTAACGCCGGACGGCACTCCCTTTTTCGGCGGCACCTATTTCCCCGATTCAGCGCGATTCGGAATGCCCTCATTCCGGCAGGTGATCGTCTCCTTGGCGGACGCCTGGCACAACCGCCGGCAGGATATCGAGCAGGCGGCTTCGAGCCTGTTGCCCAGTCTTTCACAGGAACAGTCGAACTGGGCCCGCGGGACTGAAGGGGTGCATGAGGAGGCGCGCAGGAGCCTGGCCGGTTCCTTCGATCCCGTCCACGGCGGCTGGGGAGAGGCGCCAAAGTTCCCTCAACCGATGGTGCTCGAGTACCTGTTGATGTGGCTGAGTTCGACTCCTGGCCCCGCCCCGGATATCCGTACGGAGGTGGACAGGACGCTGGAGGCTATGGCTTTCGGAGGCATTTACGACCAGTTGAGAGGCGGCTTCCACCGATATTCCACGGACGATCGATGGTTGGTGCCGCACTTCGAAAAAATGCTGTATGACAACGCTCAGTTGGCTCGCTGCTACACGCACGCCTGGCAGCTGCTCGGACGGGACCTGTATCGACAAATAGCGGAAGAGACACTCGAATACCTCATCGCGGAAATGAGGCATCCGGATGGCGGCTTCTACAGCTCTC
The DNA here is from genome assembly GCA_963775295.1 of uncultured Actinomycetes bacterium. Lineage (GTDB taxonomy): Bacteria > Actinomycetota > Thermoleophilia > RBG-16-64-13 > RBG-16-64-13 > JAMDEO01. The sequence goes on along the minus strand of CAVZIK010000006.1, from coordinate 1,763,752 downwards.
AAGATGCCGACTCCGAGGGAGAAGAAGGAAGATTCTTCCTCTGGACCCTGGATGAGGTCGAACGGACCCTCGAGACCGATGATGCGGATCTGGCTCGCGAGACCTTTGGGTTGACCGCCGGCGGCAACTTCGAGGGTCACAGCATCCTGTGGATGGCCGCCCCACCGGAAGATCCCGCCGCGGTGGAGAGTCTCGAGGACATCCGGCGGCGGCTTCTGGACGTCCGCGAACTGAGGGTCCGCCCCGCTCTCGACGATAAGATCCTCGCCTCGTGGAACGGGCTGGCTCTGGCAGCGTTCGCCGACGCGGCCCGGGCCTTCGGTTCACAACGGTTCAGGGAGACAGCTGTCGCGCTGGGCGAGTTCATCGCTCGCGAGATGCTCACACAGTTCAAGACCTGCCGCTCGTGGAAGGATGGGCGGAGGACGGGTATGGGCTTCCTGGAGGACTACGCCTGCTTAGCCGAGGGATTTCTCGCCCTCTACCAAGCCACCTTCGACGAGCGCTGGTTCGAGCAGGCGCACGGGCTCATCCAGACCGTCGTGACCGGCTTCGCCCGAGAAGGCGGCGGCTTCTACGACACGAGCGAGGAGCACGAGACCCTCGTAGTGCGACCGAGATCACTTCAGGACAGCCCCACTCCGAGCGGCAACTCGCTCGCCGCCACGATGCTTCTCAAGATGTCCGCCCTCACCGGAGAGGGAAAGTACTGGGATCTGGCCGTGGAGGCGCTGCAACACGCCGGGCCGCCTTCCGAGCGAGCGCCGAGCGTGTTCGGTCAGTGGCTCTGCGCCCAATACCTTGCGGACGTCGGGATCACTGAGAGTGCCATTGTCGGCGATCTGGACAGCCCCGAGGCAAGGGCGATGACCTCAGTCCTCGCCTCGCTCTACCTGCCGGCCCTGGTGTGTGCCGCCCGGAAGGCGGGGGAAACTTCTTCGATAGCGATCCTCGAAGGTCGCGAGCCTCCCGAAGGTTCCAAAGTGGCTGCATGGGTGTGCCGCGGCCAGGTCTGCTCCCAGGCCATCACCGACGCCGCAGGCCTGGCGGAGGGAGTCGTATCTCCGGATCGGGAGATCCCGTCCGCCGAGCGAGGATGATATCTTGAGTCAGCACCCGTTGTCGTTACGGAGGAGATCAAGCTGGCCTCGGTCGAGCATACAAGTGGGCCCGGGCTCGCGCGCTATGGCGTCGGGCTCGCGTTGTTCGCCGGCATCTACCTGACCAGCCTCTACAGCTACGTTCTCTTCCACAGCCTGGTAGAGGTGTTTGGCGTCGCCGTCGCGGGCGGCGTCTTCTCCATTGCGTGGAACGCTCGGGGGTATTTCAGGAACAACTACCTTCTGCTGATGGGCATGGCACTGTTGCCTATCGCCATCGTCGATATCCTTCATACACTCGCCTACCCAGGTCTCAACGTCTTCAGCGGATACGGAACGAACTTGCCCACCCAATTGTGGCTTGTGGGACGGTACTTACAGGTGGGGGCATTTCTGGCGGCACCCCTGGTTCTTGGTAGACGGGGCCGCATTGGCCTCTACCTGGCTTCGTTCTGCACCCTCGCGATCGTGCTGGTCACCCTCGTCTTCGGGAAGGTGTTCCCCGTCGCTTTCGTTGCGGGATCGAGCCTTACCGCTTTCAAAGTGATGAGCGAATACGTCATCTGCACCCTCCTCCTGCTGGCGCTGTTCATGCTCTACCGCAAGAGGGTTGCCTTCGAGCGAAGCGTATTCCTCCTGCTCGCCTCATCCATCCTGGTCACGGTAGCTTCGGAACTACTGTTCACTCTGTATGTCTCGCCCTACGGTCCCCCCAATCTGGCGGGACATCTTCTAAAACTCGTCGCGTTCTACTTGATCTACAAGGCCGTCATTGAGACGGCCTTGGCTCGTCCCTATTCTCTGCTGTTCCGTGAACTCAAGCACAGCGAAGAGATTCTGAGAGACAGCGAAGCTCAGCAGCGCCACATCGCCGATGTGCTCCAAGAGACCCTCCTCACGGTGCCACGAAAGGTGCCCGGGGTGAGGTTTGGCCATCTCTACCAGCCGGCGACCGTCGCGGGGAGAGTGGGCGGTGATTTCTACGATGTTTTCGCGCTTCCGGGTGGCAACGTGGGCCTGGTGATGGGCGATGTGTCCGGCCACGGTCTGGAGGCCGCGGCGCTCACCTCCGTCTCCAAGAGCACGATCAAGGCCTTCGCAATGGAGGGTCAATCGCCCGGCGCGGTCCTGAAGAAAACCAACCTGGTCGCCATCCAAGCGCTCCAAGGCTCCGATGGGACCTCCAGGAGTTTCGTCACCGCGTTCTATGGCGTGCTCGATCCGACCAGCGGCCTGTTGAGATACTCCAACGCGGGACACCCGCCGGCGATCATCCGGCGGTGTTCCGGACAGGCGAGCACTCTCGAATGCCCGTCGCCGGTGGTAGGAGTATTTGACGACGCCGCATACGAGGATCGAGTGAAATATTTGTCCCCCGGAGACCTGCTGCTACTGTACACGGACGGCCTCACGGAAGCCCGCGTCGACTCCGACTTCTTCGGCGAGGAGAGGCTGCTGGCTCTCGTCACGTCCAGCGTAAGCTGCCAAGCCGCGGACCTACCCGGAGCCCTCTACTCGGAGATCGTGCAACATTGTGCCGGGAAACTCCGGGACGACCTGGCCATCCTCGCAGTTCAACTGGCTGAGCCCGCGCCTATCGAGAGCCAGTCCGACAGAACATCGATGAGCCGGATTAGCCAGTGAACTCCACGATGACCTCTTTGACGTCCCACAAGGTCTCGATCTTCTCTGCGATGTCGGCTTTGATGACCGCCGCGAACTGATGATCGGCGGGCAGATCGGCCGTGATCCGCACGACACCGTCCTCGAGAGAAATGTCCTTGATCAGGTTGGTGCGCACGATGTCCAGCCCGCGTAGCGGGTTCATGACGTGGCGAAGCCGCTTGTTGATGATCTCGAGCGTGGTCGGCACGCGATCCTCGATCAGGCCGTGTTTCTCCTCGTAGTCGCGTATCGCGGCCCGCAGTCCTTCGACTGCCAGCACCGAACAGTGGGCCTTGATCGGAGGCAGTCCGCCCAATTCCTCCGAAGCCTCTTTCCAACTGATGTTCTTCGCTTCCGTGAGCGTCTTCCCCATGGCCATATCGGTAATGATCGAACCCGTAGCTATGTTGGAGGCGCAGCCATATGACTCAAACTTGATGTCGTCGATGACCTTCGTATCGTCGTCGACCTTGATGTAGACCGCGACCATGTCTCCACACGCGGGACTACCCTCGGTGGACTTGCCGGACGGATCCTCTATCTTCCCCACGTTGTGCGGGTGCCGGAAATGCTCGAGAACCTTCTCGTTGTAAGGAAAAGCCATGTCTATCTCCCCTTCGCGTCGTCAGGCATGAGCGGGCTGATAGCTCTCAATTCGCGCACGACCTCTGCGATCGCGTCGACGACGCCATCCACATCCTGCTCGTCGTTGTATCTTCCCAGACTGAAACGCACCGACCCGTGCGCCCTCTCGTGATCTCCGCCTATCCCCATTATGACGTGACTGGCTTCGAGCGACTTACTGAAGCAAGCCGAGCCCGTGCTCACGGCGTAGCCCCGCATGTCGAGTTGTAAGGTGATCGATTCGCCCTCGACATAGTGGAACGTAACGTTGGCGTTCTGGGGCAGGCGTCGCGTGCGATGGCCGTTGAGCGTGGTGAAAGGGATCTCGCTGAGTGCGCGGTCGAGTAGGCGGTCGCGCAGACCTCGCAACCGCTCCGTCTCCTCGTCAGTGATCAACTCGGCCGCGACGGCAAAGCCGACAGCCGACGGGATGTCCTCCACCCCGGCGCGATGGTTGAACTCCTGGAATCCACCGTCCATCCACTTCCCCAAAGGCGTCCCCATGCGCACGAAAAGTCCGCCCACGCCCTTCGGCCCGTGGATGGTGTGGCCGGAAACTGTCACCATATCCGCCGGGGTTCGACTCACGTCCAAGGGTACCCTGCCGAACGAATGCGTGGCGTCGGTGTGAAAGAGCACACCCTTGTCATGGCAGATCTTGGCGATAGCGTCCACATCTTGCAGCGTGCCGATCTCCTGGTTAGCCTGCTGGATTGAGACGATGATCGTATCGGGGGTGATGGCCTTATCTACCGCAGCCGGATCGACAACTCCCTCCCCGTCGACATCGAGCACCGTGACCTTGAAGCCCTGCTTTCCGAGTGCGGCGGCCGTATTGAGTACCGGGAAATCCTCGATGCGCGAGGTGATAATGTGCCTGCCCTTCTTCTCCCCCAAGGCAAGCGCCGCCCCTTTTAACGCCATGTTGCTCGATTCGGTGCTGCCAGAAGTGAATATGAATTCTTCGGCCTGAGCCGCCCCGAGCCGCGCGGCCAGAGTGGCCCGAGCTCGGTCGAGTGATTCCCGCGACTCGATCCCCATGGAATAGCCGAATTCCGACGTGGCCACCGCATACGTGTCGAAGAAGTAGGGGCGCATTGCTTCCAGCACGCGTTCGTCGAGTCGGGTGCCCGCCGAGTTGTCCAAATATATCGTCTCACCAAACATGACTGATCTCCGGTCGATTAGATGAAGAGGGTCGCTGTGGACTCACGAACTTCCTGGATATACGTGCCCACGGCACAGTATTCCTCGATGAGATCTTGCCGAAGATCGTTCGGTCCGATGCCCATGATGTCCATGGTCATGTCGCACGCAAATATCTTGCCGCCCAAGGCCTTGAAATCCTGGGCCAGACGCTCGAGGGGAGCGACGTTGGCCTTCTTCATCCTTCGCTTGATCATCCATTTGCCCAGCCCGAGCATCTGCATCTTCGATAGGGGACCAGAGTCTAGCCCTCCCTTTCTGAGTCTCATCAACCCCCAGAAGGTGAAGTAGAGAGACACCTCCATACCCATGGAAAGCGCCCCATTCCCTATGATGAAGGCGCTGTATATCTTGTCGAAGTCGCCGCTGTGAACGACGACCGTCAGTTTCTCCACCGTCACCGCTGGATCCGAATCTTCCACGTGTCACCCTCCTCCTCGACACTCAACAGCTCGAGTTTGAGCGCCTTCACTGCCAAGGGAATCTCTTTTTTCGAAGAAGGGTGGGTTCCCACCACTTCTACGATATCCCCCGGAACAGCCTGCCGAAGAGCCTTGCGAACCTCCACCAAGGGAATCGGGCAGGTCTCACCCCGCACATCGAGTTTGAACTCGGCCACGTACTTCCTCCACTTTGCCGCGCCGCGCGTGTGTCACACGGCAGTTTGGACATTATTGATTCTTACCCGAGTTAGGGAGTCCTTAAACAAGAGGCGCCGGTCTCCCGGCGCCTCCGTGCGCAATCATTTTCCGCCGGCTTTACTCAGGGTCCGGCTAAACGACCATGCTACCAGCGGGACACTCCGCCGCCGCCATATCCTCCGCGGCTGCCCCCACCGCCGAAGCCACCACCAGGACGGCGTGGTTCTTGCTCTCGAGCGTTGTCAACATTGATGGTCCGACCATCAAGGTCGACACCGTTGAGAGCGGCCTTGGCCGCGTCGCCCTCTTCCGCGGTACTCATCTCCACGAAAGCGAAGCCCTTGGGACGCCCGGTTTGGCGGTCGGTGATAATATTCACCGAAACCACCTCACCGTGCTCGGCAAAAGCTTTTTCCAGAACTTCCTTGGTGGTGCCGTAGGAGAGGTTGCCGACATACAGTCTTGCTGTGCCCATCGTATCCTCCACAGATACCAATGACAGAACCGCATGCGTTCGGATGCACCTGCGGACGAGTAGATGAAGCACTCTGCACGTCGCGGGGAGAGCTTCCTATCGATGCATCCCCATCATACCCGATATATGCATACAAATTGCAAGTGCTTTCCATTGTCCAGCGTCGAAGGATTGTTGTATGAACACTGACCAGTTACCGTGGGCTCTCGAGTCCGGTTCGCGGATCAGACAGCAGATAGCCGGCCGGAAGCTGGCGTTCTTTCTTGATTTCGACGGCACTCTTGCGCCCATCGGGCCCTACCCAGACCTGGTCGTACTTCCGCCGCGGGCGAAGCAGGTCTTGAGAGATCTGAATGTGAAGCACCTGGTCTGCCTTCTGTCGGGGCGCGACCTCGACGATGTCAGAGCCCGCACCGGTCTGCCCGGTCTGTTCTATGCCGGCGATCATGGATATCGCATCTCGGGACCTTTGGGTTCGGACGTGGAATACGAGGCAGGCTCGCTTGCCCGTCCGACTCTGGCGGCCGCGGCGACAGATCTTCGGGATCTCCTCCGCCCTGTCGAGGGGGTTCTCGTGGAAGCCAAGACCCTGTCGCTGTCGGTCCACTATCGGCTCACGCCTCCGGATACTGTGCCAGTGGTCGCCGACGCCGTCCAACAAGTCGGCGAACGCTATCCGTCTCTGCGACGCAGTTCGGGAAAATTCGTTTTCGAATTTCGCCCCGGAGACGTCTGGGATAAGGGGTGGGCCATGAATTGGCTTATCGAGAGGCTCGGCTACAATCACAGCGATATCTGCCCCATTTGCCTGGGAGACGACCTCACGGACGAGGACACCTTCCTGGCTGCCCGGGACTGGGGCATTTCCATTGCGGTGGGGCCGCGCATCGGGCCAACGTGGGCAGCGTACAGGCTCCGCGACGTCGACGACGCTGCCGACTTCCTTGCCGGCTTCATTTGAGGGATCGAGCGACGAGGCCGATAGGATTAGGAAGGGCCTGCGACGGGGTAGATAAATTGCTGGAAACGGGAATGATCGGGGATCTAGTTGGTTGAATTCGCAATAAAGGACTGCGCGCTCGCCCATATTGCAACAGGACGGCGTGCGCAGACACTGCGCGAGTTGCGCGACATTTTGCGTGACGTCCATCCGGGCTGTGTCTACCACCACTTTTGGGGCACACTGTTGCGGCCTCAGTTTCTGAGCCGTGAATACAACAATGATTTCGCCGCTTGGTGCCACGAGAGTCTGCACGACAACCCCCTCGCAGAGAGGCTTTCGGCCATCGACCCCGCGGACTTCGCCGATCTTGAGGAGTTGCGCCAGGAACTCATCGATCTCATCGAGTCGCGGCTGGACGAATCGGAGTTGATGCTTTTCGCCGCGGCCGGACATGAGTTCTACTTTGTGAGGTCGGTCATCGTGGTTTTCGACACGTACAGGAGACTCGCCAACCCCGTTGAACTCGTGAAGGCGGTCCAGGAGATGTCCGTGGGCAGCGTGTTCTATCATTTCGTCGACGCAAGGCGCCGCGACCCGGCGGGAATGGACGACTTTCGTGCCTGGCTTGGCGGCCTGGGCGGGGAGTACGACCCGCTATGCAACGCCCTGGCCGAGCTGGATCCCTATTTTGAGTCCCTCTACGTCCTTCGCGACCATCTGGTCTCGCTCTTTACCGATCACTTCGGGACCACCGACTCCCCGGAGGCCGTCCATGACGTCTAGCGACGCGAGCCCAGGCCTTCTCGACCGCTACGCTGAGTACGCCGGTCAAGACGCCATAGTGCAACTCCGCCAGTTGGCCGCTCTCTTGACCGGTCTCAAAGTGGTGCACGTGAACTCGACCCGTTATGGCGGCGGAGTAGCGGAGATTCTTGAGAAACTCGTGCCTTTGATGCAGGAACTGGGCTTGGACGCCAGTTGGGAAGTCATCCAGGGAAATGACGATTTCTACGCATGCACGAAGTCGTTTCATAATGCTCTCCAAGGCAAGAACCTCCGCATCCCCGACACTCTTCTCCGCGTGTACGAAGAGGTCAACGCGCAGAATGCGGAAAAGCTCCGACCGGTGCTGGAAGCGGCGGACTTGGTCTTCATCCATGACCCGCAGCCCGCCCCTCTCCTCGGCCATTGTCCTGACCGCCGTGGCAAGTGGATCTGGCGCTGCCATATCGATCTGAGCTATCCCTACAGACCGGTCTGGAAATACCTGCGCCGATTCGTGGTCGGCTACGATGCGAGCATATTTTCTCTGGACGCATTCGCCCAGCCCATGCCCCACCCGGTGTTCCTCATCCCGCCAAGCATCGACCCGCTCGGCGAGAAGAACATGCCGTTGTCGCACGAAACCGTTCTCGAAACGCTCCACGAATTCAACGTCGATCCGGAGAGGCCCATTATCCTGCAGGTCTCCCGCTTCGACCGCTTCAAGGATCCTCTGGGTGTCATCCAGGCCTATCAACTGGCCAAACGATTCGTGCCCAGCCTCCAATTGATCCTTGCCGGGGGAGGAGCCGTGGACGATCCCGAAGGCGATGTCGTGCTGGGCGAGGTACGAGAAGCTGCGGGCAACGACCCTGATATCCACGTGCTATCGTCAGGGCACTACACCGACCGGACGATAAACGCCCTGCAGCTCGGGGCCGACATCATCCTGCAGAAGTCTCTCCGCGAGGGTTTCGGCCTCACCGTCACCGAAGCCATGTGGAAGGGAAAGCCCGTCATCGGAGGAAACACCGGGGGAATCAGGTTGCAGCTCATGGACCACCGCACCGGCTTTCTCGTGGATACTCCAGAGGGTGCAGCCATGCGTATCCGATACTTGCTGTTCGAGCGCCAACGCATAGGGCAGATAGGCCAGGTTGCCCGAGAATTGGTACGCCAGAACTTCCTCATCACCCGCCATCTGCGCGAGTACCTCACCGTGATGGTCGCCCTCACACATGGCAACGAGGACCGCATCGAACTCGGCTAGACCCGCGTCCGCCCATCCCAACCAGGAGGACGAGTGACCGAACGATCGACCAACAGACTTATCGTCGTCTCAAACAGGCTTCCCTACGTCGCCGAAAAACAGAGTGGACACAAGTGGGTTCTCAAGCCCGGTTCGGGTGGCCTGGTCACAGCGCTGCTACCAGTACTGCGAGACCGAGGAGGAGTCTGGATCGGATGGTCGGGAATAGCCAGCGATGTGACTCACCCCGAGGACATGTTCGGAGAGGCCGCTTCCGACGCGGGCTATGAGTTGACCCCGGTCGCGCTGAGTCAAGACGAGGTCGACAAGTACTACCACGGCTATTCCAACGAGATTCTCTGGCCGCTTTTCCACGATCTACAGACCCGCTGCGATTTCGATCCTGAATACTGGCACGCCTACGTCAAGGTGAACCGGAAGTTCGCGGAAGCGCTCGCCGGGAAGTGCCTTAAGGACGATTTCGTCTGGATCCACGACTATCAACTCATGGACGTCGCCCACCATCTGCGGAGCGAAGGGTTCATGACCAACCTCGCCTTCTTTCTCCATATTCCATTTCCGTCACCTGACATATTGATGAAACTACCGGAACGTCACGCCTTGCTCACGTCCTTGCTTGCCTACGACCTGGTGGGCTTCCAAACGGTGCGCGACCGACGAAACTTTCTCCAGTGTGTGAAGACGCTCATCAAGAACTCGAGGGTTCGGGCGGAGGGAAACCTGTACCTCGTGCAACACGAAGGCAGAGAGATGCGCGTGGGCACCTTTCCCATCGGAATCGACGCCGCCGGTTTCGCCAATCGTGCCGCGGCGCCCGAGGTCGAGGAAAGAGTTCGGGAGATTCGAGCCAGGTATTCCGACCGGCAGATCGTATTGGGATTGGATCGGTTGGACTATACCAAGGGCATCCCCGAGCGGCTGAGGGCCTTCGCCGACCTTCTGGAGAGATTCCCCGAGGTCCGCAGAAGCATCCATCTCTTCCAGGTCGTCATACCCAGTCGAGGAGGTATCAGCGAATACGAAGGGTTGAAGATGAAGATCGAGCGACTCGTCGGAGAAATAAACGGACGGTACTCTGAAGTCGGCTGGGTACCGATCCACTATTTTTACCGCAGCCTGCCTCCGGACGAACTCCTGGCTTTCTATCGTGCGGCTGATGTCGCATTGATCACTCCGCTCAAGGATGGCATGAACCTGGTGGCCAAGGAATATTGCGCCTGCAGCTTGGAAGAAGAGGCGGTGCTGATACTGAGTCAATTCGCGGGAGCCGCGGCACAGCTCGGCAAGTCGGCGCTCGTAGTCAACCCGTACGACGTCGAACAGACCGCGGATGCGCTATACAACGCTGTCCGTATGCCGGTGGGAGAACGCCGCTTTCGCATGCGAAAGCTGAGGCGCAACGTCCGAGACCAAAACGTGTTCTGGTGGGTCGATTCATTCATGCGAGCCGCCATAAGGAAAGAATTGCGGGACTTCCCTATCATCGAGGACTACATCCCGGAGCACCACGAGTACCTCTCCCCCAACGAGTCCTAGAGACTATCGGCTCCCCATGAGCCACACCTATCGCCAGATGTACCAGTACAGGTGGATGCCCATACCCAAGGTGATCAGCCAGAGCGTCAAGGCGGAGATCATGAAGGGCTTGTAGCTCCGGGGCGCCTTGAGCACCCCGGTGAAGGCAAGGTTAATGTAGATGAAGAGCAAGATGACGATCACCCCAAGCGAGTGATGTATCACGATCTCGGCGATGAATCGGGACCACCCATGCCAGTCGCGTAGATAGCTGCCGAGCGCAGGGGCCATTACGATGGCGATGGCGAGAATCTGTACTCCGATAGCTGAGCGCATGATTAGGCAATGGCGGCGTAGGCGCCGCATCCTGGCCACGATGGTCCCGACAATGGCCGCCACTATCAGCACACACTGGATGATCAAGTTGCTGAGCGCGAGACCGTGACTCATTTGCCCTCCTCGACGACGGGTGCCTCCCTCGGATCAGGGGCCCCAAGACCGGCGCAATCCTCCTCCGTGAACAAGGTGATCCCGGAACGCCCCAACAAAGCCGCAGTCACACCGGATCCGGGCTGCAGAGTGTGGCTGAACGTACCGTCGTAAGTGATCCCGACTCCGCACGAAGGGCTCCGAGCCTTGAGCACGGCCGTGTCGGCGTCGATCAGCCGGGCAACTGCGAGCACTTCGGCAGCTCCCCGAAGGAAGGCCTGGGTGACGTCGCGGCCGTCAGCCGTCATCACACTCGCCTTACCGTCCAGCACTTGATCCCCGGCACCTCCGTGCAGCTCAGCAGCCGGCCTGGGAGTAGGCAGGCCCCCAAGTTGCTCCGGGCATACCGGGATCAGTAAAAACCGCGAGGCGAGCGAGCTCACGGCCGGGAACGAACGGGCTCTGCCATCGAGCCGCGTGCACAGTCCCAGAAGACAGGCGCTGACCAGCAGCGGCGGACGCCGGGCCGGTGAGCAGCCGTCCGGATCACTTCGAGCCTGCCCTCCGACCTCGTCGTTCACCCTACCCCAGATCTCAGTCGAGAGGCTCTTCCCGGCGGATGGAGTCGAGCGAACCCTCCTCCATCTGCTGATCATCGAGATTGCTGAGGATATCTTCCAACTCGGCCACCCGGGCGCTGAGAGCCGAGAGTTCGGCCGTCAACCTCTCGGCCGCCTGGGAGACTTTGGCGCCCGCGTCGGCGCTAAGATCGTCTTCCTGGATGAGTTCCTCTATCTCGTCGAGGTAGAAGAAGGCCTCGTCGAGCTTGAGCTTCGCTTTGTCGAGGTTTGCGATGATCTTTTCCAACCTGACCTCCTTGGATTCGCCCCTCGTATATAACATAAGTTGCGCCCGACCGCCTGGGCCCGCAAGGGATCTACGGGGCCGGAGGCGCGGGCTCGGCCGCCATCTCCGGCTCCTTCTCGGACCCCACCCGCGCAACGGTCGTACCCGCGAAGACCAGGACGAAACCTAGAAAGGTTCGTAAGGTCAGGCTATCGTACCCGACGATGATGGAAACGATGAGCGCAAAGACGGCTTCGAGACTCATGAGCAGACCCGCCAAAGTAGGCGGAGTGTATCTCTGGCCCAGCACCATAAGCAAGTAGGCGACTACGCCCCCCATCACTCCCGTCCAAACGACGGCACCCATTGGCGCCCAGCCCGGGAATAGTACCGGCCGTTCGATGACGAACGAGCAAACGAGCGAAAATACGGCACACGTGCCCAACTGGAGTTCCACAAACGCTATGGCCGAAATGCGCGTGCTCCCGTAGTCGACACCAAGAATATGCAGCGCCCAAAAGAGAGTCGCAAGGAGGGTGAGTCCCTCTCCCCATCCGAAACCGATGTGGCCGTAGAGTGATAGCAAGGCCAGGCCGCCCACCACAACCACCACTCCGACCCCCACCAGCGGGGAGGGCCATCGCCCCGAGCTTAGGCCGAGGATGAGGGGGACCATGATTACATACAGGCTGGTAAGAAAACCCGATATGCCCGGAGAGGTCAGCCTCAAGCCATAGGTTTGCAGCACGAAGCCCGCAAACAGCAGCGTCCCCACGCCGATTCCCAGGTACCAACCTCGCCTGCTCAGCCTGCCGAGTCTCCCTGCGGCAAAGGGGGCGAGAAGCACGGCGGCCAAGAGAAAACGTAAGCCCAGGTAGTAGAGCGCCGGCATGTGTCCCATCGCAAACTTCACCAGCACGAAATTGATGCCCCAGATCACTCCGGCCGCGCCAAGGCCGATCTCCGACATGAGCCGAATGTGCGGAGAGCGAGCCACCCCGCCACCGGGGATGAGTCTGCGCAGGCTTAGGCGGGTTTTCGTCTTGTCGATTGTCATGAGGGGGAAAAGTAGCATAGCCGACTCCGTTGGGGGAGGAGTCGGCTATGCTGCGGGAAAAGCTGCTCAACTCTCTCACGAACCTGGGAGGGGGGGTTCCCTTGGCGCGTAATCTTTGAGCGTTCAGCGATTCGAAGTGTAGTCTAGGGTTGGTAATAAGTCCAATATATTGTTTCTATATATGTTATAAAATGTGGTTATGTACCCTTCGGGATGTCCTGCAATCGCGCGGCCCGACCAATCGGGAGGCACTGATCATGGAGCTGGTACAACTCAAGTACTTCGTGACGATCGCGGACATGCTCAGCTTCACCAAGGCAGCCGAAGTGCTTCGGGTGTCGCAACCCGCTCTCAGCTACCAGATGAGGCAGCTTGAAACTGAACTGGGCGCTCGTTTGTTCGATAGGGGCAAAAGGCGCATCGCTCTCACCCCAGATGGGGAGCTTTTCCTTCCTTTGGCTCAAGCGGTGCTGTTCCGGGCGGACGAGGCCGTCCGCGTGTTGCGTGAACACCTGGGTGTAGAGGCGGGAGAGGTGCGCTTGGGCTGCAACCCCTCCGTGGCGACGTACCTGATGCCCAGACTGTTGGCATCGTTCAAGGGGAACTTCCCTCGGGTGGGAGTGTCGTTGGCCGAACTCGGTGACGTTGAGCTCCAGCGAAGCGTCCTCGATGGAACGGTGGATTTCGCCATTGTCACGGCAATGGGATCCGCCGGCACTCTGGATGTCACACCACTGGCAGCCGAAGAACTTCTCCTTGCTCTGCCTCCCGCCCACCGCCTGGCGTCCCGACCGAGCGTCTCGCTACGCGAGTTGGCTTACGAAGAATTTGCCATCCCGGCGGATTCTTTCAAGATCGGCGCGGAGTTCATCGATGCCTGCCGGGGAGTGGGGTTCGAGCCCAGAGTGGCCTATCGGACATTCTCATTTGAGTCGGCCAAGGGCTTCGTCCGCCAAAGTCTCTGCGCGGCAGTGCTACCCCGGATGGCCCTCGGCGCTGGGGCCAACGAAGGGATCGCCATCCTCCAGATCGAGGACGGGCTCACCAGACAACTCAACCTCATCCGGGCGAAGAACCGTTCACTCACAGGAGTTGCGCGAGCCCTGATGGCTCACGTGCAAGACGGGGTGAGTACGATGCTGGAAGATTCGGCCGACCTGAGACGGCCGGAGACGCCCGTACCCACACCGGTGATCTCCTCCGTCGAAGCGTAGACCAAGCCAAGCCAGTTCCACGTTCGATGTCCTCGGCAAAGCTGAGGCCCCGGTCGGCGAATGCCGCCCGGGGCCTCAGAGCAAACGTCCCGTTGGTCGGAAGACTATTCCAGTTTGCCGCTCTTGCCGAGCCAGGGCATCATGGCGCGCAGCTCACGGCCCACGGTTTCGATCTCATGCTCGGAGTCCTCGCGCTTGATGGCGTTGTACACCGGGCGGCCGGCCATGTTCTCAAGGATCCACTCACGGGCGAACTCGCCGTTTTGGATCTCCTCGAGGATGTAGGCCATCTCTTCCCTGACCTCATCGCTGATAACACGCCTGCCGCGAGTCATGTCGCCATACTCCGCAGTGTCGGAGATGGAGTAACGCATACCGCTGATGCCGTGCTCGTGGATGAGGTCCACGATCAACTTCAGCTCGTGGAGGCACTCGAAGTACGCAACTTCGGGCTGATAGCCCGCGTCGACCAGCGTATCGAAACCGGCGCGCACGAGTTCGCTGACGCCGCCGCATAGAACGGCCTGCTCACCGAATAGGTCGGTCTCAGTCTCTTCCTTGAACGTGGTCTCGATGACGCCGGCGCGAAGAGAGCCGATGCCCTTGGCGTAGGCGAGAGCCTTTTCAAAGGCTTGACCGGTAGCGTCCTGGTACACCGCGATAAGGGCCGGCACGCCCCCGCCCTCAGTGTAGACCCGCCGGACCAGATGACCGGGCCCCTTGGGAGCGATCATCGTAACGTCGACGAACGCCGGGGGAACGATCTGATTGAAGTGGATGTTGAAGCCATGGGCAAACATGAGCATGTCGCCCTCTTTGAGATTGTCACGAATGGCGGAATCGTATACGACCTTCTGGGTCTGGTCGGGAACGACCATCATGATGACGTCGGCCATAGCAGCGGCCGCGTTCGCCGTCAGGACTTCAAAACCGGCCGCCGCCGCGCGATCCCAAGCTGGGGTACCGGGGGCCTCGGCCACTACGACCTTGACTCCGCTGTCGCGCAGGTTCTGGGAATGAGCGTGGCCCTGACTACCGAAGCCGATAACAGCTACGGTCTTGCCAGACAACAAGCCTAGATCGGCATCCTTTTCGTACAACATGTCTACTCGTAACCTCCTAATCCCTGATGCGTCATGGCAGGGTAACACAACACTAACCGGCCGGTCCTCCGCGAGGAATGACCACGTCTACGTGGGACGCTTGCCGCGACCCATCGCCAAACGGCCTGTGCGCATGAGCTCGATGACACCGAAATGCTCGAGCAGGTCCATGAAGGCACTCACCTTCTCGCGGGTGCCGGTCATCTCGATTATGAGAACTTCGTGATCGACGTCCACGATCTTGGCTCGGAAGATCTCAACCATCTGCATAATCTCCGAGCGCGTTTCGGCGTCGGCCTTGACCTTGATGAGCAACAACTCGCGCTCGACGCTGTCAGCCGGGTCTAGCGAGGTGATCTTGATCACGTTGATAAGCTTGTGAAGTTGCTTGGTCACCTGCTCTACCGGCTGATCCTGCTCGTCGGTGGTGATGGTCATGCGGGAGACTTCAGGGTTCTCAGTCTCGGCGACGACCAAGCTGTCGATGTTGAAGCCCCGGCGCGCAAAAAGGCCGGCGACGCGCGTAAGCACGCCGGGCTTGTTCTCGACCAAGACAGACAGCGTGGCCTTCATCAGTCCCTCTCCATCATGTCGTGGATGGTGCCTCCGGCAGGGATCATCGGGTACACATTCGCGTCCCGCTTGACTCGGATGTCAATGACGGCGGGAGAATTGGTCGCGAAGGCGACCCGGAGCACCTCTTCCAGGTCTTCTGGGCGGTCGGCTCTATACCCCTCGGCGCCGTACGCCTCGGCCAACTTGACGAAATCCGGTTGATGCTCCATGCAAGTGTTGCTGTATCGACACTCCCAGAAGAGTTCCTGCCATTGCCTGACCATCCCCAGGTACTGGTTGTTGATGATGCACACCTTCACCGGAAGCTGATACTGCACCGCAGTCGCGAGTTCCTGCAGAGTCATCTGGAAGGAGCCGTCTCCGGCGATGTCGATGACGAGTTCACCAGGCCGCGCCACCTGCGCGCCGATGGAAGCCGGGAAACCGAAACCCATGGTGCCCAGTCCCCCGGAAGTGATGAATCGGCGGGGATGACGGGAAAGATAGTGCTGGGCCGCCCACATCTGGTGCTGTCCCACTTCGGTACAGACAACCGCCTCCCCGCGCGTGACTTCCCAGATCTTGTTGATGGCGAACTCGGGCATGATCTCTCCGCTGGTGCTCTCCCGAACGACCAGAGGATGTTCGCGCTTCCATGCCTCGACCTGCTCCATCCACGGCAGATGACGCTCGGCGGACAGGTCGAGCTTCTTGAGTTCGGAAAGCAGAGACGCGAGCACTCGCTTGGCGTCTCCCACAATAGGAACGTCTATGGCCACGTTCTTGGATATCTCGGCCGGATCGACGTCGATATGCACGAATCTGGCGTGCGGCGCAAACGCGGCCAGATTGCCCGTGACGCGGTCGTCGAAACGGACCCCCACGGCGATGAGGAGGTCGGCTTGGCTGACGGCGTAGTTGGCGTAGGACGTCCCATGCATGCCGAGCATCCCCATCGACAGGTCGTGATCTTCGGGGAAGCCACCCTTACCGGTGAGTGTCGTCGTCACAGGGATGTGGCCGTAAAGAGCCAACTCCCGCAACTCTTGCGAGGCGTTGGCTATGATGACTCCGCCGCCGGCGTAGATGACCGGCCGCTCGGCCGCCGCGATTACGCGGGCGGCCTCACGGATCTGCTTCGGATGGCCCTTCACCGTGGGCTTGTAGCCTGGGAGTTGCATCTCAGGGACGACCTCGGCGTCAAAGCCGATGTCCTCCTTGGTGACATCGACGGGGATGTCGATGAGCACGGGACCGGGCCGCCCGGTGCCGGCGATGTAGAAGGCCTCCCGGATGATGCGGGGCAGGTCCTCGGCATGCTTGACGAGGTAGCTGTGCTTGACGATGGGCAAGGTGATGCCGGTGATATCGGCCTCCTGGAAGGAGTCCAGACCGATGAGGTGACGACTGACCTGCCCGGTGATCGCGACCATCGGAACGCTGTCCATGTAGGCGTTCGCGATAGGAGTGACGAGATTGGTCGCGCCCGGGCCCGAAGTGGCCAGGCACACGCCCACTTTGCCCGAGGCTCTGGCGTAGCCGTCGGCGGCGTGGCCGGCGCCCTGCTCGTGCCGCACGAGTATGTGATTGATGTCGAAATCGTAGAGGGCGTCGTAGAGGGGAATGACCTGCCCTCCCGGAAACCCGAATATGGTATCGACCCCTTCGCGCTTAAGCGCTTCGAGGATGATTCTGGACCCTTTCATAATGCGCTCCGCTGTCGCTGATGATGCGCTTGCTCAGACCGTCGGCCCATGGGCCGACCGAACCCCGGAGACGAGCCGCTGCGATGACAATCGCAGCCGAGGAAGATCAGGCAGGGCCCTCTCCCCCGAGTACAGCCCCTGTCTCCGCCCCGGAGACGAAGGCTACGTAGCGGCGCAGCACGCCCGAATACTCTCGAGCCGGGCGCTGCCACGCCGTTCTCCTTCGTGCCATCTCTTCTCCGGTGACTTCCAGGGTCAGCTTGCGCCCCGGAATGTCGATGCTGATAAGGTCGCCGTCTCTGACGAGAGCGATAGGACCGGCGTCGAGCGCCTCAGGCGCGACGTGCCCGATACTGGCCCCGCGGCTGGCGCCGCTGAACCTACCGTCGGTTATGAGCGCGACACTGTCGTCCAGACCTGCGCCGGCCAGCGCCGACGTGGGGGACAACATCTCCGGCATGCCGGGGCCGCCTTTGGGCCCGACGTAACGGATCACGACCACACTGCCGGGCACGATCTTGTCGGCCTGGATAGCCGCCATGAGCGACGCTTCATCGTCGAAGACCATGGCCGCGCCCCGATGCACCAGCATCTGCGGAAGCACCGCAGATTCCTTGACCACGGCGCCGCGAGGCGCCAGATTGCCGAAGAGTATGGCCAGTCCCCCGGTGGGCCGGTAGGGCCGATCGAGAGGACGGATGACGTCGTCCTCGTTGACGGTGGCAGCCGCGTACTGGGTGGCCATGTCAACGCCCGCAACCGTCGGGACCGTGCCGTCCACCAAATTGCCTTCGGCGAGTCGTTTCATCACCGCCATAACACCGCCGGCCCGATGCAGATCTTCCATGTGGTTGGTGCCGGAAGGCGACAGCTTGACAAGGTTCGGGGTAGCATCTGCCACCTCGTTGAAGAACTCAAGGGACATGTCCACTCCGGCCTCTTTGGCTATGGCCATGAGGTGCAGAACCGTATTCGAGGAACAACCAAGCGCAGCATCGACGGCGAGGGCGTTGCGGAGGCTTGCCTTGGTAAGGAACCGGCGGGCACCCCAACCCTTCTTGGCCACTTCTACCGCGGCCGCCCCGCTGTGACGGGCCAAAATAAGACGGGCAGAAAACGGCGCCGGGATGGTGGCGTCGCCAGGAAGCGCGAGGCCGAGGGTCTCGGTTACGCAACTCATGGAGTTGGCGGTGAACAGGCCGGCGCACGAACCACAGGTAGGACAGACGCAGTCCTCCAGTTCCGTAAGTTCTTCCTCGCCAATCTCACCTTTGAAATACTTGCCGACACCCTCAAATATCTGTGAGAGCCCGACTTTGGCGCCCTTGTAGTCACCGGCCAGCATCGGACCGCCAGAGATCACCACCACCGGTATGTCCAGCCGAGCGGCTGCCATGACCATACCTGGGACGACCTTGTCGCAGTTGGGTATGAGCACCAGCCCATCCAAGGCATGAGCTTTCGCCATGATCTCCACCGAGTCGGCTACGACTTCACGCGACACGAGCGAGTAATGCATGCCCTCATGATTCATGGCCAGACCGTCGCACACACCGATGACGTTGAACTCGAGGGGAACCCCGCCACCCTGCCAAACGCCGTATTTGACCTGTTGGGCGATGGTGTTGAGGTGCATGTGGCCCGGGATTAGTTCGTTATAGGAGTTGGCTATCCCGATAAGCGGCCGGTCCGCGTCCTCGCGGCTTACTCCCAGGGCACGCAGAAGCGAACGATGCGGCGCTCGGGCGGGACCGGAGTAAACGCTCTGGCTGGTGCTCTTCAAGACAGGCTCCTCAACAAATCGAATGCGCAGGCCATCTAGTTTACTAGACATGAATGACGATTCAAGCGGGAGGGCCGGATGCCACGCCTCCTCCTGTCCCGAAGAGGGACGTGGAGGTCTCTTCCGGCCGCGAAGTCACGAGTCTTCCAAAGATCCCCAGCCTCACTGGGTTGGGCAGCATCATGCCCAAGAGACCAAGAGCCATGCATGCCCCCGCGAAACATCGCCGCACGCGCAGTTAAGGGGCACATATACGGTAACGCTACGTGGCCGACGAGACGTGGGTCGTGGTACGCTCAATCGGAATATACGATCGCGGCGATGCGCACCGATTTGGAGGAGCCATGAGTAACGCTGAACTCAGTGCTTTGAAGACTGAAGTCTTGCCGCGGGCCGTTTCCAGCGTGGCACCGGTGTTCATCGCAAAAGCCCGCAACGCCGTGATCACCGACGTCGAGGGTCGCGAATACATAGACTTCGCCGCCGGCATCGGCGTCATGAGCGTCGGCCACTGCCATCCCAAGGTGGTCGAAGCGGCCAAGGAGCAGGCGGAACTCTATTCGCATACCTGCTTCGGCCTTTTCGGCTACGAGATGTATTTGCGACTGGCCCAGAACCTGAACGAGCGCGTTCCGGGGGACTTCCCCAAGCGCACCTTCTTTATGAACTCCGGCGCCGAGGCAGTGGAAAACGCTGTCAAGATCGCGCGTTACGCTACGGGTCGTAAGTCGATCATCGCGTTCGACGACGCGTTTCACGGCCGCACATATATGACCATGAGTCTCACCTCTCAGGTCAACCCGTACAAGATCGGTTTCGGGCCGTTTGCGCCTGAGGTCTATCGCGTCCCGTATGCCTACTGCTACCGCTGCCCTTTGGGCCTCACCCATCCGGCCTGCGGGTGCGAGTGTGCACAGCTTCTCGAGTTGGCCTTCGCGAAAAGCGTTAATCCCGAAGAGGTGGCGGCGGTCGTCATAGAGCCGGTTCAAGGCGAAGGTGGCTTCATCGTTCCGCCCCCCGAGTACGTGGGAAAAGTCAAGAGAATCTGTGAGGCTCATGGCATCCTGCTCATCGCCGATGAGATCCAAACCGGCATGGGTCGGACCGGCACTTGGTTCGCCATGGAGCACTGGGGAGTGGCCGCCGACATCGTGACCACTGCGAAGGCCCTTGGCGCGGGCTTCCCCATCTCCGGCATCACCGGTCGCAAGGAGATCATGGACTCGGTGCACCCGAGCGGAGTCGGCACCACCTATGGAGGCAACCCTACCGCGTGTCGCGCTGGGCTGGCCGTCTTCGACATCATAGAATCCGAGAACTTGCTTGCCAGGGCCAGCATGATTGGACAGCGGATCAAGGACCGCTTCCTCGCGCTACAGAAGCAGTATCCGGTCATCGGCGACGTCCGTGGCCTCGGGGCCATGGTAGCCATGGAACTGGTGGAGGATCCCGAGACCAAGAAACCGGCGGGAGACTTCGCGAAAGCCTTGCGGCTGAAGCTCTACAAGAATGGGGTCGTCAACATCGGCGCGGGCACGTATCACAACGTTCTTCGGGTACTCGTGCCTCTCACTATTGAGGACATCACACTCACCCGGGGTCTCGATATCCTCGAAGAGACGATGGCTGAGGTGAACGCCGGCGGTCCCACGCAGTAAGCGTCTCGGGCCGAGGTGTATCGGAGGCGAGGAGGCTCTCGTGGGTGATATGAGAAAGATTCTCTTCGTCGACCTTACGACACGCACATGGCGCGTGGAAGAGATCGACGTTTCTGGGCTCTTGGGTCTGGGAGGCAAGGTGTTGGGCACCCGCTTGCTTGAGATCTACCTCGACCCGGACGCGGACCCACTTGCCCCTGAAAACGTCCTCATCATCACGCCGAGTCCCGTCTCCGCATACGGGGTGTCCGGCTCCGATCGTTTTGCTGCCTTTACCAGAAGCCCGCTTACCGGCATCTGGCTGGAGGCATACTGCGGGGGCTCGTTTGCGCGGACCCTCCGCGAGACCGGGTGGGAGGCGGTCGTCATTACCGGGGCGTCGGATAAGCCTGTGCGCATCCACCTCTCGGCGGCGGGCATCGAGTTTCCGTCGGCTGAGAATCTCTGGGGGAAGGACCCCACCGCGCTCGAAGCCGAACTAATGCCACAACTCGACAAACGCTCCGCGGTGCTATCAATCGGCGTCGCCGGGGAGAACCTCGTCAGCATCGCTGCCGTCATGCATCAGGAGGCCCATTCTCTCGGCCGAGGAGGCATGGGAGCGGTCTTTGGCAGCAAGAAGCTCAAGGCGATCAGCGTCACCTCCCCCGGACCCATCAAGATGGAGACGGAAGAGCAGTTTGTCGCCACCAGACGCGAGATCGCCAGGCTGGCCACCGACTCGCCAACTGCGACCAACTACAACCGGTTCGGCACCCCGGTCATGGTGGGGCTGCTCAACGAGACCGGTGCCTTCCCCACAGACTTCTTCACCAAGGGTGCGGCGCCGCACCGGGCAACCCTCGAGGCGGAGCACTGGCCCGAATGGGCCACCATCGAGAGCAGTACGTGCCCCCCCTGCCCCATGCGTTGCCGGAAGCGCCTTATCCTTACCGAAGGTCCCGAGGCCGGGCGCGAACTCCACGGCGCAGAGTACGAGACCCTCTACGTGTTCGGCGGATCCTGCATGGTGGAACACGCTCGGGACGTGGCGAAGCTCAACGAGCGCTGCAATCTTGCGGCCATAGACACCATCAGCGGGGGTAACCTCGTCGCCATCGCGATCAAGGGCAAGCAACTCGGGCTAATCCCGGAGGGGCCGGAACCGGGAGACGTCGAAGCAATCGATCGGCTATTGGCCGAGATCGCCGAGCGCTCTACCCCTCTTGGCGACACCCTCGCCCAGGGCATGGACGAGGCCTTGGCCCACTTTGGGATGAGCGAATGGTCCATCACCAGCAAGCACATGGACCCCGCTGGATACGAGCCTCGTAGGCTCAAGGGCATGGCTCTAAGTTATGCGGTAAGCGTCCGCGGGGCCTGCCATCTTCGCTCGACCTTCTACAAGCCGGAGTTGGGCGGGATGCTCGAAGGACTGGATGACGACGCCTACATCGAAACATATATCGACTGGGAAGACCGGATGCTCCTCATCGACAGTCTTTCGATGTGCCGCTTCTACAGGGACTTCTTGACCTGGGAGAACGTTGCCTCCATCGCCTCGCAATTGAACGGGGCGCCGGTGACGATTGGGGAACTCAAGGCGCTCGCCAACGAGACCATGACCCGAATACGCGTGATGAACTTCCGCCTGGGAGCGGTCCCAGCAGACGACACCGTGGCGGAGCGCTTCTTCCGCGAAGCCACGGACAAAGCGCCGGCTCTCGACAGGGAGGAGTTCGAACGCCGAATCCGGCTCTACTGGCGCAAACGCGGCTGGAACGACGACGGCACCGTGGACGGCGACTGAAGGCTACCCGCGCAGTCGCTCCACCTCTTCCGCGATAGCCGCGCCCATATCTTTTGTGCCCGAGGTGCCGCCGAGGTCGTAGGTAACCCGTTTGCCTGCTCCGATCACCAACCGCACCGCGGCGAACAGTCGCTCGGCTGCTTCATGCTCGCCCAAATGCGCAAGCATCAGCACTGCGGAGAGTATCAGCGCCGTGGGGTCGGCCTTGTCGAGCCCGGCATATTTGGGCGCGGACCCGTGGACCGATTCGAACACCGCGATACCGTCGCCGATATTTGCCCCTGGGGCCACGCCCAATCCGCCCACGAGGCCGGCGCACAGGTCGCTCAGGATGTCCCCGTAGAGGTTGGGACACAGAAGAACGTCGTAGAGCTCCGGCTTCTGAACCAGTTGCATACACATGTTGTCGACGATGCGATTCTCGAACTCGATGTCCGGGTACTCCTGCGCCACCTTTTCGGCTACCTCTAGGAACAAGCCGTCGGAGAGCTTCATGATGTTGGCCTTGTGGACGGCGGTGACCTTCCTTCGTTTCTCCCGCCTGGCGTAGGCAAAGGCAAAACGAGCGATCCTCTCCGAACCGAACCGCGTGATTATCTTGATGGACTCGGCGGCATCGCGGCCGACCATGTGCTCCACGCCCGCGTAAAGGTCCTCAGTGTTCTCCCTCACGATGACCAGATCTACACCCTCGTAACGCGACTGGACTCCCGGGATACTGACCGCAGGACGGAGGTTCGCGTAGAGATCGAGTTCCTTGCGGAGAGCAACGTTCACGCTCCGGAAGCCCGCGCCGATGGGCGTCGTCACCGGGCCCTTGATAGCGACCTTGGTCCGGCGGATAGAGGCGAGAACTGTATCAGGCAGCGGTGTGCCGTACTCCTCCATGACGTCGGCGCCGGCATCCACGTCTTCCCAGGCTATCTCGACCCCGGTGGCGGCTACCGCAACCTTGGCCGCGGCCATGATCTCTGGTCCAATTCCGTCGCCCGGAACGCACGTGACCTCGTATTCGCTCATTGTCCTCCCCCATGCCCGCTGTGCCGCCTGCCCAAATAGATATCCGGCGAAACCAAGGGGAAGTCCAATAGCGGCGAACCAACTTCGCCGATGACCGCCACCTCAAACGGAGACTCCCTACCATCGGAGAAAACGGAGACCTCCTCGAGACGGCCGGCGCCCTGCGACAGCAGCCGCACGATCTCAGCCCTAAGGCCGCGGCCGCGGAAGCGTGAATCCACCAGCACGTCGAAGACCACCCGTTTGACGGGTCCGAAGCGGCAGGACCTGCCGAACCCTATTACCTCTCCGTCCAGCTTGCAGAGAACCCACTGATCGGAAGCAGCGAGAGCCCACTCGACTTTGGCTCCGGCCTCGTCCGCTTCCCATCCGCAACGGGCGAAGAACTCGACAAGGGTATCGGTCTCCACGGGAGTGTTGAACTCAAACTCAAGCATGGGCAGGCATGCTACCAGATGCGCCGCCCACAGGACTAGCTGCCACCCATAAAGCTGAGTTTGCTTGGATCGAGCGGGGAAATGCCCTCGTTGGGGCTGTAGAGGAGCGGGCGTAACTCTTCCCAAACCTCGGCCATCCGCTGCCTATCGGCATCGCTGAGGGGAACGTCGGTATCGGGTTCCAGGCCGGGCAGAATAGG
Source organism: uncultured Actinomycetes bacterium (assembly GCA_963775295.1). Lineage (GTDB taxonomy): Bacteria > Actinomycetota > Thermoleophilia > RBG-16-64-13 > RBG-16-64-13 > JAMDEO01. The sequence continues at coordinate 1,739,754 of CAVZIK010000006.1, read as the reverse complement.
CAGAACGCGGTAGGCCGTCTTTCCTTGCGCGGTTCCCTGCTGCACGTAGACCGGCAGATAACTCACCCCCGTCACGAAGGTCCGCAGGCCTCTCTTTTCCACGTGGACATAGGCCACTATCCCACTGTCCGAGTAGCGCCAGCGCTGACTCGACACGAAATTCCCAAGGGAATAGACGATGTATTTGTCGGTGAGGCTGGTGCCGTCGAAGATGTGCCGAATAGGCTGCACCACGTGGGGGTGCGACCCAAGGACGACGTCCACCCCGCGGCGCAGTAGTTCGGTCGAAATCTCCGTCTGTGCCTCACTCGGCTCCCGGTCGTATTCGTTGCCGTAATGGAGGATCGCGATCACCAGATCGGCACCCCACACGCGGGCGGTCGCCGCGTCGCTGGCCACCTGATCAACGTCCAGGACATTGACCGCATAGGGACGGTCCTTGGGAATGGGCAGACCGTTCAGGCTCGCTGTGTAGTTGAGGAACGCCACTCGTACGCCGTGGATGTCGGCAATGAACGGCTTCGCCTTCTCCGCCGCGTTCCGGTAGGTGCCCACGTGCGACACGTTGGCCGCGTCCAGTTTGTCCAGCGTCTTGACGACGCCGTCCCAACCCATGTCGAGGGAGTGATTGTTCGCGGTGGCGGCGAGATCCACACCGATATTCTTGAGGGCGAAGGCCAGCTCGCCTGGAGTATTGAAGCGGGGAAAGCCGCTGTACCCAGCCGCGGGTCCGGCAAAACGGGTTTCGAGGTTGGCGACCGTGTAGTCGGCCCCGCGCAGATAAGGTGCGATTGGGCTGAACACGGGATCAAAGTTGTATGAGCCGGTCTTCGAATCGCGGACCGAGTTGACGATGGGCATGTGAGTCAGAACATCCCCCACGGCAGCTATGGTGATGTCGATCGGTGCCGTGGTGGTCGTCGTCGACGAAGTCGGCTCTGGTGACGGCACGGTGGTCGTCGTCTGAGAAGGCGATGCGGTGGTAGGAACAATCACCGTCGCGGGTACGGTGACGGTCGCGGTCGAGCCCAGCACGTCGCCGGGTTGGCCTGGGTCGACCGGCAAGAAGATCAACGGCGCGCACAGGGCTAACACTGCAACCACAGCGCCGAGAGCCTTCAACGTTTTTTGCACGGGCATTACCTCGCTCGAGCAGTGTGCGGCGGTGGGGGCCACGCGTGACAATCATTCTACCGCCCATTAGCCGCCCAGGTCACGACCTAAAAGGACGCCTTCGGACCTCTGGGCGTGCTCATTGGACTCCTCCGTAGTAAAATGCGTTTCGCTGTTCAAACATCAGTTGCCTCAAGTGGCCGAGAGCGTTTGCTGTGCTCACGGCACTTGCCTAAGGGGGGGTCGACCACCGAGGGCAGGGAGGAGATGGACCACGATAGCTTGATTCCCGGTTTACCGGGGTAAGGCTGTGTTGATAGCTGAAAATTTTCGCGGTGTCGATGACCGTCATGACAGCTATCATTTGAAGTAATGTCCACGAGGACTATTCCGTGACCATCGTTCGTTTCGAGAGGACGTGTTCGACCAATGCTTGAGTCTCTCCTTCACCCCAGCGCGATCGCGATCATGGGCGCATCCCGGACTGCCGGCAAGGTGGGAAATGCGATTGTGGTCAATCTCATCAAAGGCGGCTTCGAGGGACAAATCGTTCCTGTCAACCCCTCGGGTGGCGAACTCATGGGGCACCAGTTCTACACGAGCCTCGATGAATATGGCAAGCCCATCGACCTCAGCGTCATCGCGGTGCCCACCGCGGCTGTGAAGGATGCGGTGCTGGCTTCTGTGCGGGCCAGCGCGAAGGCGGTCGTGGTCATCACCGCCGGGTTCAAAGAAGTGGACGAAGCGGGAGCGAAGTTGGAGCGGGAGATCGCGGACATCTGCCGGTCCCATGGGGCCCGCCTCATGGGCCCCAACTGCCTTGGGGTAATCAACACCCACCACAAGATGGACGCCACCTTCGCCAATTACATGCCGAAACCTGGCGGCATATCCGTCCTTTCCCAGTCCGGAGCCCTCTGCACAGCCATCCTCGACTGGGCCGCGTCGCGCAAGATAGGGTTGGCCACATTGCTTAGCATAGGGAACAAAGCGGATCTGGACGAGACCGATTTCCTAGCGGCTTTCGCAGACGATGAACAAACAAAAGTGGTCGCCGGGTACCTTGAAGGGATCATATCGGGCGACGAGTTTGTGCGGGTGGCCGAAGCGGTCGCAGCCATCAAACCTGTTGTGATACTCAAGGCGGGCACGACATCCGCCGGTTCCAAAGCAGCCTCATCCCATACTGGCGCCCTGGCTGGAGCAGACATCGCTTACGGAGCGGCCTTCAAGCGCGCGGGAATCATTCGGGCCGAAACCTTCGAGTCGCTCTTTGACTATGCCATGGCCTTCGCCATGCAACCCCTGCCCGCCGGCGACAGAGTTGCGATCATCACCAACGCCGGTGGACCGGGCATCATGGCTGCGGACGCGGTGGAACATCTGGGGATGCAGGTCGCGTCGCTCCAGGCAGGCACAGCTGCGTCATTGCGAGAGAAATTGCCCGCCGCGGCCAGCGTGGGTAATCCCATCGACGTTTTGGGAGATGCTGGGGCCGACCGCTACGCCCAGGCCGTCGAGGCCGCGCAAGAGGACCCTTCGGTGGATGCGATCATAGTCATCCTGACTCCTCAGGCCATGACCAAGCCCGCCGAGACGGCCCGCGCTTTGGCCGCCAAGGCCAACGGTAAGAAACCGCTACTGGCGGCATTCATGGGTGGTGCGGACGTCATGCCCGGCCGCGAGGAATTGGTCGCGGCGAATCTTCCGGACTACCCGTCCCCGGAACGAGCGGCGGCGGCGCTCAAGGCCATGGTCGACTATGCCGCTTGGCGGGCGCGGCCCCCGCGCATCGTCGCTCGCTTCCCCGTCAACCGTCGAAGGGTTGAACGCATCATCTCCCGTCAACTGCGCACCGGCCGACTGTATATGGGCGAGGTAAAGGCCAAGGAAGTACTCAGGGCCTACGACTTCATCGTCCCCGACGGGCGCCTGGTCTCGGCGGTGGAAGAAGCGGTGGAAGCGGCGCCCCGCATCGGTTACCCCTTGGCAATGAAGATCTCGTCCCCCGACATCGTCCACAAGTCTGATATTGGAGGGGTGAAGCTCAATCTGAACAGCGCTCAGGAAGTCGCAGATGCCTTCGAACTCATGATGCTGCGCGTGAATAGACGGGCTCCGGATGCTGTGTTGGAAGGCGTTTATCTCGAGCACATGGTTCCGAAGGGTCGAGAGGTCATCCTAGGCATGACCCGGGATCCGCAATTCGGCCCCATGCTCATGTTCGGGCTGGGCGGTATCTTTGTGGAGGTCATGAAGGACGTGACCTTCCACTTAGCGCCCATCACCTCCGAGGAAGCTATGCAGATGCTCATGGGCACACGCTCCTACCGGCTCTTGGAGGGCGTCCGCGGGGAGTCCGGCGTCAACCTTGCCGCTATCGGAGAAGCTCTGCAACGCATCAGCCAGTTGGTCACCGACTTTCCGCAGATAGCTGAACTCGATATCAACCCATTCATAGTCGGAAAACCTGGAGAGGAATCAGTGGCGGCAGACGCGCGAATCCAGTTGACCGCCGGAGGTGCCCAATGAGCGACATCCAGGCTCATGCCTACGACCCCAACTGGCAAGAGAAGTACAAGAGCATGGTCGCAACCGCTGAAGACGCGGTCGCCAGTGTGCGACCCGGACAGAGGATTTTCATCGCGACCGGGGGAGCGCAGCCGCTTAGCCTCGTGAAGGCGCTGGTGGCGCGCCACGCCGACTTGGCCGACACCCAAATCATCCACTCCATCACTCTCGGCGAGGCACCCTACGCCTACAAGGATCTCTCCGATCACTTCTCTGTTAACACGTTCTTCGTGGGCGCCAACGTTCGCAAGACCATCCAAGCGGGCTACGGGGACTACACGCCGATAAGCCTGAGCGATGTGCCCGGACTGTTTTCCAGTGGGCAGATGCCTCTCGACGTGGCTTTGATTCAGGTGACGCCCCCCGACGTTCAGGGCCGCTGCAGTTTGGGGATCTCAGTGGACATAGTCAAGTCCGCTGCGGCCAATGCCGCTCTGGTGATCGCGCAGGTGAATCCCCAGATGCCGTGGACCATGGGCGACAGCTTCATCAGCGTCTTCGATCTCGACATCCTCGTGCCTGTGGATGAGCCCCTCACCGAAACCACGGAGATGGACTACATCATCGACAACGTCCGGACGGGCGAGTTGACGTCGGAGTTGGGATCGCACGACATCAGCCGAGCGATCGGCGAGCACATAGCCTCGCTCGTCGAGAACGGCTCCACGCTAGAGGTGGGTATCGGCCGCATACCGCACGGGGTGGTCGAGTTCCTCAGAGACAAGAAGGATCTCGGCGTGCACACCGAGGTGATCACCGACGCACTTATCGGCCTCATTGAGGCGGGCGTGGTAACCGGCAATCAGAAGTCGACCGATCGAGGCAAGATCGTCACCTCGTTTGCTATCGGCACCAAGCGCCTCTACGACTACGTCGACAACAACCCCCTCTTCTCGTTCAACCCCACCGAGTACGTTAACGACCCCTTCGTCATCGCCCAGCAGAACAAGATGGTGGCCATCAATACCGCCCTCGAAATCGATCTCACCGGCCAGGTATGTGCGGATTCGTTGGGCACCAGATTCTATTCGGGCATTGGTGGGCAGGCCGACTTTAACGATGGCGCCGGTCGTTCCTCGGGCGGTCGCGCCATCATCGCGCTGCCTTCCACCGCCGAGTCGGGCTCGGTTTCCCGGATCGTCGCCACGCTGCAACCGGGAGGCGGCGTGGTTACCACGCGCGGCGCAGTGCACTACGTGGTGACGGAGTACGGGATCGCTTACCTGCACGGCAAGAGCGTTCAGGAGCGAGCAATGGCCCTCATCACCATCTCCCACCCGGACTTCCGCGAAGAGCTGCTCTCCAAAGCCATCGAATACAAATACGTGCGCCCGGAGATGGAGGACGTGGAGGGCCGGATCTTCATCGGTCCCAAAGAGCTCCGCACAACCATGCTGCTCGATGACGGGACCTTCATCAGCTTCCGACCCATCCACCCAACCGACGAGGCTGGTACGAGAGACCTTTTCTACTCGCTATCCCAGGAGACGATCTATTACCGCTACATGTCGCACATGAAACGCATCCCGCGCAAGCAGATGCAGAACTTCGTGTACGTCGATCACCGCAACGAGGTAGCCGTGGTGGGAACAATCCCCGACGCTTCAGGCGAAGAGATCATCGTGATCGGGCGATACTACCTCGACCCTAAGACGAACCGGGCAGAGGTTGCCTTCGTTGTGCGCGACGACTGGCAGAAGCGCGGTATTGGGAGCTTTGTTCTCAAGCACCTCGTCAACATCGCCAAGCGAAACGGGATCGCCGGCTTCACCGCTGAGGTCATGCGCGACAACAAGGCCATGCAGGCCGTCGTGAACCACAGCGGTCTGAAGGTCCGGAGTAACCTACGTGAAGGGGTTTACCACTTCGAAATGGACTTCTGAGCGGGCCGGGGGAAGTCCTTGGTCCCTCCTCCGGCTGCATATTTGCCATTCTTCCGGAGGGACCGAGGTCTTCCCTTGGCAACTTCTCGGATAGGGTTGACTGGCTCCGCCTTGCGGCTGACATTTACTCTGACGCGGTCAGACAGCGGCTGCCCCCTGACTCGTCGAGTTCAGTCGGGGGCAAGCCGAGAGAGCTGCTCCCTCTGTTCGAAGAGGTCGGAGCGTCGGTGATCCAAGACCGGCATCCGCCGGCGGACTGAGCGTAGGTATTCGATATCCAGGTCGACGACGAGCGAGCCTACGCTTTCGCGGCACTGCGCGATGACCACTCCCCAGGGATCGACCACCATGCTGTGGCCGTAGCAGGGCTTGCCCACCGCCGACGGCCCCCACTGACCGCACGCCGCCACGTAACACCCATTCTCGATGGCCCTGGCCCTCAGAAGAGGCTCCCAGTGGCTGATCCCCGTCGGGATCGTGAACGCCGCCGGGATAAGGAAGATCTGAGCGCCGCGATCCGCCAGCGCCCGGAACAACTCAGGAAAGCGCAGGTCGTAGCATATGGCGAGGCCAAAGGTGAGGCCCTCGCAGTCGCAAGTAACTATTGCGTCTCCGCTGGAGATGGCATCCGACTCGCGATAGAGCGCACCGTCCGGCAACTCCACATCAAAGAGATGAATCTTGCTATATCTCGCAAGCTCGACGCCAAAGCGATCGAAGACCACGCTGGTATTGAACCTCTCATCACCCCGCTGCTCTACGAGACTCCCGAGATGCAAGAACATTCCGTACCGGCGCGCCATTGCGCGCGCCCAGTCTGAGGTTGGGCCGGGGATAGTCTCTGCCGCCGCCGCGTTCGCCTCATCGGTACCGCGGTGATTGAAATTCTCCGGGAGCAGCACGAGATCGGCGCCCTGTTCGGCGACCCTGGCAACGACCCCCTCGGCCTGGACCAAGTTGGCAACCTTGTCCGCCGTGCTGTTGAGCTGTACGAGGCCGATCTTCATATTCAATCCCCCCTGTGGATCCGACACATGAATCCGCTCCGGCTCACTTCAAACTCAGCGGCAGGCCTGCCACCATGAGGACGGCTTCGGCCGCCACAGCCGCCAGTCGCTGGTTGGCGCGCCCAAGCGCATCTCGGTACGCCCGGCCCAGAGAGTTAGCAGGAACAAGTCCCAACCCCACTTCGTTGGTCACTACAATCCAGGTGGCCTCGCTTTGCAGGAACGCATCGAGCAACGCATCAACCTCAGCCTCTACTGCAGCTTCAGCTTGAGCGGATGTGGGCTCGAAATCGACCGAGAGCATGGCGTTGCTGGCCAGCAGCGTCAGGCAGTCGAGCAGCACCACCGGGACGCCGAGCGCCGCCTCCGCCAAGGACGAACCGACCAACGTAGGCGTCTCCAGTGTCTGCCAGCCGCTGGGACGATCGGCCTTGTGTGCCGCGATCCGGTCCCGCATTTCCTCATCCAGAGCCTCGGCTGTCGCGACGTAAAGCACGTTCGGACCGCCTATCTCCTCCGCGCGGCGTTGCGCCCAGGAGCTCTTTCCTCCCCGAGCTCCGCCCAGAACCAGGATCAGACTCCCGCCCAAGACCCACCTCCCAAGACGTGACCCATTGACCCGGCCAACACATCCAGTGAGGACGTGAGATCGGGAAGGTTGAAGACTTCCAGCGTCACCACCCCGCAGAAGTTTTCCATGAGGAACGCCGTGACTCTATCGAGGTCCTCGGCGGGCACATGAGACAGGGAGGAGTGGTCGCGATCTGCGATGCCGTGCAAGTGGACCACTCTCGTCCGATGTATCCAGCGCTCCAGATGTCCGATAGGATCGACGCCCTGCAACCACAGATGGCCGACGTCGATCGTCCGTCCTACCGGCAGCCTGTCAACCAGAGGCGCGAACGCCTCGGGATCCCAGGCTTCGAGATTTTCGATACCCAGCCTCTCCGGCTCGTCAAGCCAGTCACTCACCAGCTCCAAGGCCCTGCCACTGGCTTCTTGCCAACGAACGACGACTTCGCGGTCGGGCTCACTCAGAAGGCATCGGCCGTCCAGGTGCAGAGTATAGGCGTGCGGTTCCAAACCTCTGGTCACCTCAATTACCCGGCGCGCCTTGACCAGCGAGATATCACCTTCACCTCCGTCGTCGCCCAAACGCAGATCCAGAGGCAGGTGCACCGTATAGGTAAGACCGTGATCACGGGCTAGCTCCTTGAGACGGGCAATCTGACCGGCGTCGGGTAGGTTGCTTCCGAATTCGTCCGTCTCAAAGAGAACCAATTGGACGTCGTCCACGAGCGGTGCCAGAAACTCCACGTTGGGAACGATGTCGTCAGGGATAACGTACGATGTGGAACCGATGCGAAACATGGCCCTCACCTTATAGGAAACACAGAACCACGAGCGCCACAGTCTCTCCGAGTTCGACCACGGCTCCATAAACGTCGCCGGTGAGACCGCCGAGTCGAGCTTTTGCAAGAAACGCGAGCAGGACGCACGCGACCGCAACCGCCGCCCACACTGCCGCGCCGCGCCAGAGCAAGGGGGCCGCAGCCGCGAGCGCGAAGATAACCGCAACCGTCAGACCACGCAAGGAAAGCCCCTGGCGGAAATAGTCTCCCATCCCCCCCGGCCTCGCCGAGGGAAACAAATACGCGGCGACGACCGCGCCCAGCCTTGCGACGGATGCTATCGCAATCAGCGCGAGTAGCGCGTGCGGCTTGCCCATGACGCCTTGGAGTGCCGCCAACTTGACGAAAAGGAGGAGCAAGAGCCCGACCGCTCCGAACCCGCCGAGCCGCGGGTCCTGCATGATCTCCAAGCGACGCTCCCGATCCACCGGGACGAACAGAGCGTCACAACAGTCCGCCCAACCGTCGAGGTGCAAACCGCCGGTCAGGGCCCCCCATAGCGCCAGCACGATGGCCGCCGAAAGGAGCGGAACAGTGCCGGTGAGGCCCGACCAGCGGAGAAGGGCTGCGATCCCGGCCAAAATTCCCCCGATGACCACTCCTACCAGAGGGTAGTAGGCCATCGCCCGACCGGGGGACTGAGTGCCGACAACCGGGGCGCGAACGGGGAACACCGTCAGTAACCCTAGGGCCCGCCGCAGATCGGCGAACATGGGCTCAGTCCTCCTTTTCGCTGACTCCGGCCTCGGCGAAAGTAGCCATCTCGTTCAAGATGCGGGCTGCCGCCTCCACGATGTGGAAAGCCAGGGCCGCACCGGTGCCCTCGCCCAGTTGGAGTCCGAGATCCAGTATCGGACTCAGCCCCAGTAGACTGAGCATGGCGGTATGGCCGATCTCCACTGAACGGTGCGAAGCGATGAGGTATGGCTTCACCGCCGGTACCAACCCCGCGGCAATCACCGCGGCTGCTCCCGATATGAAGCCGTCGATCACAACGGGCACACGACGGGAAGCTGCCCCAATGATCACGCCCGCCAGACCAGCAATCTCGAAACCGCCGACCTTTTGCAGTACGTCGAATGCATCCGTCGCATCGGGTCGGTTGACGGCCAAGGCCGCCTGCACGGCCTCCACCTTGTGCTCGAGAGCAATCGCATCGACTCCGGTGCCGCGCCCGATGACCTGTGCAGCCGGTAGTCCGGTCAATGCTGCGATTATGGCCGAAGAGGGCGTCGTGTTTCCGATGCCCATGTCGCCTGTAGCCACCAGGTCGAGACCGGCCGCGTATTCGGCGGCGACTACATCCAGACCCACCTGGATCGCTTGAGCCGCCTGCTCTGCTGTCATGGCCGGGCCGGTGGTGAGATCCGCGGTCCCGTAGGCCACCTTCCGACTGACGAGTCCGGGCCTCACGCCGAGGTCGGCGGCGACCCCCACGTCGACAATGGTCACGCGCGCGCCGGCTTGGCGCGCAAGCACGTTGATGGCGGCTCCGCCGGCGAGGAAGTTCAGAACCATCTGGGGGGTCACTTCCGGCGGATAAGCGCTCACACCCTGACGAGCCACTCCGTGATCGCCGGCCATAACGATGACAGCCTTGCGTTCGACGCTGGGCCGGGGATCCCCCATGATGCCAGCCAACTGGATGGACAGCTCCTCCAGACGACCAAGACTACCAGCAGGTTTGGTGAGGTCATTCTGCCGTTGACGAGCCAAAGCCATACTCGATGCGTCCAGGGATGGGATCGCCACCCGCAGTTGCGGCAAATCCATGTGTGATCTCCTTTTGCAGCTAGCTTGCCGACCTTGGCGACAGGGCGGAGAAGCTACTCGTTCTCCAAGTACTCCAAGGCCATGTGCCGAATTAGTTCAGCGTTCTGACTGCAGCGATCGGCAATGGATTCAAGGCGCTCGATTATGGCCTTGAGCTGATGAAACGTCTTGTAGTCGGTATCTAGATCGAACATGCAGCGGTATAGCTCGGCGAAGATGTCATCGGCCTTGCTCTCCAGTTTGTCGACCTTGCCGGCAAGCCTGATCGCTTCGCGCAGATCGCTGCCCATGGCCAAGACTGCCTCCCGCAAACCTTGCACCGCTTCCAGGTCGGCCCTGGCCAAAGCCACCACCAATTCGTTCATTTGAGCCGGCAGCGAGAACTTGCGCATGCCGATGCGATCAGCGGCCCCGGACGAGAGATTGGCGATGCTGTCCATGGAACCGACGAGGCGCGCCAGGTCGGCCCTATGCATGGGGAAAACCCCCCCTAAAGAGAGCCGATCAAGGATGGCCTCCTTGGTAGTGTCGGCTGCGCTCTCCAGAGCGTCGAGTTCCCGCGCAGACTCTCCCAACTCGTCATAGCGATCCGAAACGAAACGATCCACAACGTCTTGGAGCTTCTCGACCATGACGACCACCTGATCGCTGAACTCCATAATGCGCTCTAGGACCTGCGCCTCGCGCTCCTTGCCCATGGCGTCGATGGCTCCCTCGAGAGTGGTCTCTCCTCCGAGTGTCTGCCGTATGTTTCTCAGACGTGACCTAGCCATGGATGCCTCTTCTTCCCTCGCCCTCGGAGTGCCGGCGACCCGCTACATAACCAAGTTTAGGACGTAATAAATAATGGCGGCCACGGCCGCGCAAAACGGCAATGTAACCACCCAGGCAAGCATGATAGCACGGAAGACTTTCCAGCTTACTCCACCGAGTTGACTGGCCAAACCGGTTCCCGTGACGGCCGAGGTGACTACATGGGTTGTCGAGACTGGGAGCCCGAAGAACGATGCCAGTTGGATCACGATAGCCCCACCGCACTCCGCGCTGAAGCCGTTTATGGGGTGGAGCTTCGTAATCTTCTCACCCAGGGTGCGAATGAGACGGAAAGATTTCACAGAAATGAACGTACCGATGGCCATGGCGGCGGCACAGGCCAGGATCACCCAGTAAGGAAAACCGTGCTGAGTCACGTAGTCGGTGACCCCTAGGCCCTCCTGGGAAGCCAAGAAGAGAACGATTATGCCCATGACCTTGGTGGCGTCATTAGACCCGTGGCTGAAGGACACCCAGCTCGACGAGAGTACCTGCATCCTTCTGTAGAAACGATCCGCTCGAGTGATATCCATCCGCATCTTGGCGAAGGCGAACCTGCTGACGCGCATGAGCAGGTAACCGGTGATGATCCCAAGAAAGGGGGAGAGGAAAAGCGCCGCGAACACCAGGAGCACCTTGCTCCAGATGATCTCGTGGAGTCCCAAGGCCGCCACACCGGAGCCCAACAGTCCTCCGACCAGGGCGTGTGAAGAACTCACCGGCAGAGCCCACAGCCACGTGAGAACTTCCCACACACAGGCGCCCAACAAGGCGGCGATCACCAAGTGCGCGAACAGCCTGTGGTCAGCCGCCGACGTGCCGCTCACACGGATGACCCCACCGACGGTCTTCGCCACCGCTACGCCCATGACAAGAGGCCCGACGAAATTGAAAACGGCCGAAAGACCGATGGCGATCCGAGGCTTGAGCGCCCCGGTGTAGATCACCGTGGACACAGCGTTGCAGCCGTCGTGGAAACCGTTGAGTAGGTCGAAGATGAGCGCCACCGCCACCACCGCGATAAGCAGTCCGGTGCCGCCGCTCAATACCTCGATCCCTCCCCTCGTAGAACGAGCCGACGGGGTTGTTTCCTCGCCGGCTGCGTCATGACTGTTACTCCGCCGTCATCGGCAGCAATGATAAACGAACACGTGTCCTGCCACAACCTCGTGCGGAGGCGACCGCAACATTCGCCCGTGTCGATCGTTCTCCAGGGGATGACCGAGACCTCGAACGATGATACCGTTCTGACATGAGAAAGCTTCTGCTGCTCCTCGACTTCGCCCGCAGCAGGTCTGCCTTCCTTTCACTAGGCGAACCCGCTTTGGGGGCCCTGATCGCCTTCGGGGGAATCCCCTCCGCGCGCGTGATCGTGCTCGGACTGTTGGCAGCGGCCGCGGGATACCTCTGCGTTTACGCCCTCAACGATCTGCTGGACCTTCGGGCCGATCGACAGGAGATCCAGCTTTCTTCAAATCACCCCCAAGACTGGAATCCGGACGTACCGCACCTAGACATCATGACCCTTCGTCACCCCGTTGCGGCCGGGGCCCTGCCGCTCTGGGCGGGAGTGACGTGGGTCGTCGGTTTGGGCCTAGTGGGTCTTGTTGCAGCGTATCTGCTGCGCCCCCTGTGCGCGTGGCTCTTCGTCGGCTGCGCCTTGCTTCAGGTCTTCTATTGCTGTCTTAGGCGCCGGACCTGGCTCAAAGTCATCCCCGCCGGGGTGATGGTCTCTGTGGGCGGTCTGGCCGGTTGGTTCGCGGTGGGTAAGGCTGGATGGGGTGCCTTAGCCTTCTTCTTCCTGTTGCTCTTCTGGGAGATCTTCGGCCGCAATCTCTCCAACGACTTGGCCGACGTCGAGCATGACCGTCTCGTCGGGATAGCGACCTTGGCAGCAACTCACAACCCCGCCACCGCGATCGTCACGATATTGACAGGCGCATTGCTGATGCCAGTGGTAGCCGCGCTCCAGCCCAGCCCTTGGTCGACGAGACTTATACTTGTTGCGGTGGCGCTGGCGACCATGAGCGGCCCGGCGTTACTGCTCAGTCTGAAACGCGGGAGCGGCCCGGCGCAACAGTATTTCAACCGGGCAAGCCTTTTTCCCGCCGGAGCAGCAGGGTGCCTAATCGTGCTGCACCTGGTAACGCGCCTTGTCTGATTGTCGGCCTGAAAAAGCAAGGGGCGGGAACACGGCAAGCCGCGTTCCCGCCCCGACACTCACGAGTCCTACCTAACGACAGTACCTTCCCAAGTACCGACCTTCTTCTCTTTCTTCTCGGCCTCGGTGAACCAGCGGGACGTGACGCACTTGGTCTCGGTGAAGAAGCGGATGCCGTCCTGACCGAACACGTGGCTCTCCCCAAAGAACGAATCTTTGTGACCCGCAAAGGGGAAGAAGCTGACCGGGACGGGGATGCCCACGTTCACGCCCACCATGCCGGCGTCAGTGCGACGGGCAAACTCACGAGCGTAGTAGCCGCTCTCGGTGAAGATGCACGAACCATTGGCGAAGCGGTTCGCGTTCATGATGGTTATGCCCTCTTCGAAATCGGCCACGCGCTTGATGGACAGCACGGGGCCAAAGATCTCGTCGCGACCGATGGCCATATCTTCGGTCACGTTGTCGAAGATCGTCGGGCCGACATAGAAGCCGTTCTCGTACCCCGGCACAACCAGATCGCGCCCGTCGAGCACGAGGTCCGCGCCTTCTTCGACACCCTTCGTGATCCAATCCTTCACGAACTTCTGATGTTCGGCGGAGACGACAGGGCCGAGTTCGGTCTTGGGATCGTACGAGCACCCAATCACGCGTTGCAGGGCGAACTTCTTCATGTAACCGATGAACTCGTCGGCGACCGATTCCTCAACTACGCAGACCGGAAGGGCCATACAACGCATGCCCGCACATCCGAAGGTGGAGTTGATGATGCCGGCGGCCGCGCGCTCGAGTGAAGCGTCGGCCAAGACCAGTCCGTGGTTCTTGGCTTCGGTTTGGGCCTGGACACGCTTGCCGTGTGCGGCGGCTACCGAGTAGACATGCTTGCCCACCTCGGTGGAGCCCACGAAGGTGACGCCGCGGACCAGTGGGTGGGTGAGCAGGATCTCAGCCTCGGTACGGCTGCAGGTCAGAACGTTGACGACGCCCTTGGGCAGCCCGGCCTCTTGAAGTAGTTCGAACAGGCGCATGCTCGAGGTCGGCACCATGCTGGCTGCCTTCAGCACGAAGGTGTTCCCGGTGACGATGCAGAGCGGGATCATCCAGCCCCAGGGGATCATTGCCGGGAAGTTGAAGGGGGCGATGCCCGCGAAGACACCAAGCGGCTCCCGGTAGCTCACCGTATCGTGTCCGGTGGACACGTTCATGAGCGACTCGCCCTTGATGAGCATGGGGGCGGCCACTCCGACCTCGCAGCCTTCGATGATCTTGACGATCTCGCCGCGGGCCTCATCCAAGTTCTTGCCCACTTCGCGCGAGCAGATGTAGGAGAGTTCCTCCATGTGCTGCTCGAGCAGGGCCTTCCAGCGGAAAAGCACCTGGGTGCGCTTCTGGATGGGCGTTTGGGACCAAGTCGCAAACGCTTTATGGGCAGACTGAATTGCTGCCTCCACCTCATCCGCGGTACAACAGGGAGCCTGGGCGATAACCTCGCCGGTGCTCGAGTCGGTAACAGGCATGTACTTGTTGGTGGCGGACTCACACCACTCGTTGTCAACGCAGTAGTTAAGGGTCTTGACTTCAGTTGCTGCCATCTGATCTTCCTCTCGTATCTATTGGACTGCGAGCATCTTGTCGATCTCGGCTAGAGCCTCCTCGACGCTATCCAAACCGAATTTCAATTCCTCCTCGGAGATGATAAGGGGCAACGCGATAAAAGACACGTTGATGCAAATATACGAATAGCTCGGCCGTTTCCTCAAAAATGCGAATAGTGCACACGCACTCAGCGATCGTGTCCCATGACGGCCTTGACTTCCAGATAGTCTTCCATGCCGAATCGGCCCCATTCCCGCCCGTTGCCCGATTGCTTGTAACCGCCGAAAGGAGCTGTGAGGTCCGTGTTGGCGCCGTTAAGATGGACCATCCCCGCGCGCAGTCTGCGGGCGACGCGGCGCGCTCGATCGATGTCTCCGGAGTTCACGTATGCCGAAAGTCCAAAATCGCTGTCGTTGGCGATAGCGACAGCTTCTTCCTCATCCTTGAAGGGGATGATGCAAAGTACCGGACCGAAGATCTCCTCGCGGGCGATTCGCATGCTATTGGAGACATCCGCGAAAACCGTGGGCTTGACGTAATAACCTCGTTCCAACCCTTCCGGTCTGCCCGGCCCGCCAGCGACGAGCCTTGCGCCTTCCGCCAGACCAATTTCGATGTAGCCTCTCACCGTCTCGTATTGTCTCTTGCTGGCGACCGGTCCGAGAAATGTCTCGGGATCCAGAGGATCGCCCACAACAAGTCCGTCGGCGGTCTGCGCCGCAATAGAAACCGCCTCGTCATAGAGCGCCCGAGTCACCAGCATCCTTGTAGGCGCATTGCAGGTCTGCCCGGAGTTGCGCATGCACCCGCGGACCCCGGCGGCGACGGCCTTGGGCAGATTGACGTCCTCGAACATGATGTTGACCGACTTGCCGCCGAGCTCTTGCGCAACCCGCTTGATCGTAGGGGCCGCCGCGGCCGCAACGATTGCCCCGACTTCCGTCGAACCGCAAATGGACACCATGTCCACGCCGGGATGGGTGGAGAGGGCTCCTCCCAGCGAGGTGCCCGAGCCGTGGATCATATTGAATACGCCCGCCGGAACCCCTGCCTCATGCACGGCTTCCGCGAAAAGGTTGGCAGAGATGGGATTGAGCTGGCTGGGCTTGAGGACCATGGTGCATCCGGCCGCAAAAGCCGGAGCCACTTTGACCACGATCTGGTTCATGGGCCAGTTCCAGGGCGAAATCAGCGCGCAAACGCCCACGGGCTCTTTGAACAACCGCGTCGTCCCCCACTCGGTCTCGAAGGGATAGTCTGCTAGTACGTCTATCGCGGCCTTGATGTGTCGCTCCCCTATACCAGCTTGCACCTGCTCGCAGAAGGCCCGGGGAATCCCGATCTCGGTGGTCATGGCGGCTGTGATCTCCGGGATGCGTCTCGTGTATGCCGCGAGCAGCCCGCGCAGCAGCTCCAGACGTTCTTCCCTGCTGGTCTGCGAGAAGGCCTCGAAAGCGCGCCGAGCCGCAGCGACGGCGATGTCGACGTCGCCGACGGAGGCCCCGTCGACCGTCACGACCTGCTCCTCCGTCGCGGGGTTGAATATGGTAAACCGGCCGCCGTCGGCTATCGGGTTGGCCCAGCGGCCGTCGAGGTAGAGCTTGATATTATCAGTCATGCGGAGATCTCCCGTTTGCTCTTCCGACCTGGCAGAGGATACATCCAGGGCCCGATCTTGAACGCGTAGCGACCGGTTACCCGGCCCCCTGATCCCACGGGAGAAGTCTCGGTGCACCGCTGAAAGGAGATCGAAGGTGGCTAGATTCCTGGCCTCGACTCCTCCGGACCGACCGACTCTCCTGCGATCGCCTCGGCGGCCGTCCCCGGCTGGACCGGGATGACCGGAGGCGGCGAAGGCGGGCCCTCCTCCGGGAAACAGACCGTCTCCAGACAAAGGCGCCGCCTCACTGGAGACAGATCGACCGGCCAGTACTTGACGAGAGTGCCCCATAGTCCGCGCCTGGCGAAGACCACCACGAACGCCGCGAGCGCGCCAATAAGGATCAGATACCAGGTGCCGTAATCAGAGAGCAGCTGTTGCAGGGCGAAGAAGATGACCGCTCCGATTATCGGGCCCTCGATGGTCCCCAGACCTCCGATCACCACTGTGAAGATCATCAGGGCGCTGTAATTGAGCCCAAAAGCGGCCTCCGGCTGGACTCGCAGCAGATTGAGGTAAATAACCGCGCCCGTAGCCCCCGTCCCGAAGGCGGCGATGACGTAGACCCAGAGCTTCGAGCGGAGCACATTGACGCCCAGCCCGCGGGCTCCCGTCTCGTCGTCGCGGATGGCGGTGAGGGCAAGGCCACGACGTGATCTCAGCAAGAAATAGACGAGTGCAACCGACCCCACCGCAACCGCCAGGGCCAACCAGAAGACGACGGCCTGACGGGTGTCCCTGTTCATGGCGGTCGCACTGTTGATGGAGACTCCTGAACCTCCGCCCAGGGACGGCGTCTGCGTCACCAGGAGCCGATAGACCTCGGCAATCACCCACGTGCCCACGGCGAAGTAGCCGCCATGCAAACGAAACGCAAGACCGGCGGTCGGGACTGCGAGCACGGCAGCAATGACTCCCGCGATGGGGACGCATAGGAACGGGTTGATATGAACCTTCTCTGCAAAAAGCCAAAGCGAGTACGCCCCGATTCCCACATACGCCTGTTGGCCAACGGACACCAGGCCCGCGTAGCCAGCGAGAAGGTTCCACATCTGAGCGAGCGCCAACAGGGTCAAGAATGTTACCGACTGTTTGATGAGGCTCGACGAGCCCCAAACCGGGATGGTGGCCGCCACCACGATGACCGCGCCTGCCAAAGGAAGGGCGATGCGGCTGGCCCTGGTGTAGCGTTCAACGCGCAACGGTTCCGCCATCACTGAACCTGCTTCGCGAACAGACCCTGAGGACGGAAGGCGAGGATGGCCAGAAACACCAAATGCCCCACGAGCATCCCCCAACCCTGATGGATGTGGTCGCCCATAACCTGGGCGATCCCAAGGACGATCCCCCCGACCAGCGTGCCCCAAAGTGAGCCAAGCCCACCGATGATGACCGCCTCATAGGCGAAGATCAACCGCAGCGGACCGGCCAATGGGTTGAAGGTGGTTCGGATGCCGATGAACACACCACCGATGGCAACGATAGCCAGTGCGAAGGCCATAGCCATGCCGTAGAGGTGGCGATTGTCGATGCCCATGAGCTGAGCGGCCCGCTGGTTATCGGCCGTGGCTCGAAACGCACGGCCAAGACGCGTGCGGCTGAGGAATAGTTGCAGCCCCAACAAGACGACCACAGACACGATAATGGTAATCAGAGGGAACCACCCGATCACAATCTGGTTGCTGATGCGGATGTAGACGTTCTCGATATAACCGGCATCCAGGCCCTTACTATTTGCCGTGTACCGCTCCAGCAGCAGGTTTTGGATGATAATGGCAATACCGAAGGTCGCCAGGATCGCCTGCATGGGGCCGGCGTCCATAGCGAAGTTGAGCAGCCCCCGCTGGATCAGATAGCCGAAAATGCCCATGACGATCATCACGAGGATAATCGTGTAGAACGGATTTATGTGGAGCAGACCCACTATGGTGAGCGCCACGTATGCCGCCAAAATGCTGAAATCCCCATGGGCAAGGTTGACCAACCGCATGACGCCAAACACTAGGGAGAGTCCGGCCGCGAACAAAGCGTACAGGCCGCCGAGGAGAATGCCCTGGATGATGTTGTTTACCCAGACCACTCGTCACACTCCGAAGTAGGCGGCAAAAATCTGCTCTTGGGTGAAGTCGCCAGGGCTGCCCTCAAGAACGCGGCGGCCTTCGAGCAGACAGGTCATCTTGCTGGCAAACTTCATAGCCTGGCCGACGTCTTGCTCCACTAGGAGGACTGTCGTGCCCGATTCCACGATCCTAGGCATAGCCTCGTAGATATTCTCAACCACGACAGGCGCCAAACCGAGGGAAACCTCGTCCAGTAAAAGGAGTCGAGGATTGGACATCAGGCCCCTGCCGATGGATAGAGCCTGCTGTTCCCCGCCGGAAAGGCTGAAGGCTTGACGTTGTCGAAGCCTCGACAGCAGGGGGAACAGGTCGTAGACCGTGTTCAGATCCCACATGCCCTTTCGCCTGGAGTGAGCGCCAACCATCAGGTTCTCATTGACGGTGAGACTGGGAAACACCCAGCGGCCTTCGGGGACGTAGGAGATCCCTAGTCCCACACGTTTATGAGGCGCCAGTTGGCCTATGGGCTGGCCATCGAAACGCACCTTATTGTTGTCGGTGCGCAAGAGTCCACATATCGTGCGAAGAAGGGTGGACTTGCCCGCCCCATTCGCGCCTATGACGGCGTGTGTCTCCGTCTCCTCCACCGTGAGGTTCACGTTGAAGAGGGCTTGAAAGTGGCCGTATCCAGTGCATATGTCCTCTAGTTCAAGCAAGCTCACGGGGCCATGCTCCCCATATAGACGTCCCGGACTTCGGGACTGTTTATGACCGTGTTCGGGTCGCCTTCGGCGATGAGTTTGCCAAAGTCGAGTGCGATGAGTCTATCGACAACCGCGAGAAGTGCATGGACGATATGCTCGATCCAGATGATGCTGATGCCCTCGGCGCGCAATTGCTTGATGTCTTCGATCAGCGAGCGGACTTCACCCTCAGTGAGGCCTCCCGCGATCTCGTCTAGGAGCAGGACTTTTGGCTCGGTCGCCAATGCACGCGCCAACTCGAGACGCTTACGCTCCAGAAGGCTGAGAGACTCCGCCAGCGCGTTCGCGCGCGGAAGCAGGCCTGTGCGATGTAACGCCCTGGCGCAGATCTCGTAGGAGTCCTTCTCGGAGCGACCTCTTCCATAGGTCGCGCCGACAAGGACGTTCTCGAAGACAGTCATGCCCTCGAAAGGCTTTGGAATCTGATAGGTTCGACCCAACCCGGCGACGCAGCGATCGTTCGGGGGCCGCTTAGAGACATCCGCTCCGTCAAAAATCACGGTGCCCGAGTCCGGATGGGCGATCCCGGTGAGTAGATTGAGCATCGTTGTCTTTCCGGCCCCATTCGGCCCAACGACCCCGAGCGCCTCCCCCTTGAAGAGGGAGACGCTCAGGTCGTCGACTACCCTCACGGCCCCGTAGGACTTGGTGAGGTGCTCGGCTTGAAGTATGACCGTCACCGGTCTGCTAGTCGCGATCGCTCGTACGCAGGGCTCGATTGCCTACGTGATGTTGAGAGTCGTTCTGTCCACGATCGTGCCGGTTTTCGAGATAGTCGGATAGTGCGAGTTGTCCACTATCAGACGTTCCCAGGCGCCCACTTTACCGATCCACTGTCCACCAACCAAGGGGCTGAGAGCGCAGTTGGCAAAGGGGGCATTGAACTTGATAGGGCCCAAGATGCTCTGCAGATCGGTGGTCTTGATCGCTTCCACGTACGAGGTGGGATCGTCGAGGTTGGCCGTGCGTTTGATCACATCGGTCACCACGTCGAACCCACCGCCGCCGGTCAGGCCAAGGGCGGGAGTGTAGGGTTTGCCAGGATTGGCGGCATCCCACGCGTCGACTATGCCCTGGCAGGTAAGACCGGTGAGTGAAGAGGTGAACGGCCAACTCTTCTCCCACCATACCTCCAGGCACAGACCATTCCCGATGTTGCCCACCGCATCCATATCGGGCCGGACGAGAATAGCTCGGGCGATGGCGGTCGCCTTGGGATTAAAGCCTTGCTGGATGGCCTGCTTCCAGAAGTTCGCGAAGTCCGGCGGGTCCCAGGTGCCCACAAGGCACTCGCAGCCCTCTGCCTTGAACTTGCTGATGACGCTGGAGAAGTCCTCGGTACCCGTTGTGAACAGGCCCGGGTTGACAATTGTGTAGCCGGCCGCCGTCAATGCCGGCGGCATGCCGGTCTTCGTGTCCGCGGTGGCCGTGCCGTCAGGGTCGTTAGGCCAAAGACAGGCGACCTTCTTGTTGGTGGGGAGCAGATCCAACAGCCCAATATAGACCGGGTTCAGATCGCCACCGACCGAGAAGAATATGTTGTAGGCCCAATTGAAACCCTTTGTGGGATCCGCGGGGTTTCCTCCCATGCCGATAAACCACGGTTCCATGGGGCACCCGTAAGTGACACACGGGACACCGTTCGCTTCGCACTGCTGGCCGACCGGGATGTTGACCACCGGGGTCATACCGCCGAAGACGAGATCGGGCTTGTCGCTGGTGATCAGCTGACCCGTCACCTCAGCAGCCCGGTTGGTATCGGACTGGCTGTCTTTCACGATCCAGGTGACCGGGTGTTGCTTGCCGTCAGCCCCAACAATTCCGGCACCGATGGTGTCTTTAGCCTGCTTCAGCAAGAAGTCGTCCGGCTCGCTCAGACCGGCGAACACGCCCGTCGTCATCGTGACCCAGCCCACTTTGACTTCGCGACCCATTTCAGTGCCCGCTGCTGCACTCGTGGTGGTCTCTCCGCCGGTCGCCGCCGTGGTGGTCGTCGCCCCGCCAACCGTCGTCGTGGTCGAGTCGTCGGTACCCCCGCCGCATGCCGCGACGAGCCCGCCCAGTCCGCCGCCGAACCCGATTGCGGCCCCTGTGACTCCCGCTATCTTGAGGAAGTCGCGACGAGAAACAGCTTTCTTCGCGATTGATTCTTCATCAGGCATAGTGCGATCCTGTTCATCTTTGGCCATTGTTCCCCCTTCTGGTTCCGAAAGCTACTCAAGAACGATGCTGCGTTCCGCTCGAAAGACGCGCCGCGCGAACGCTGGACCCGGCGCACCCAATGGATTAATCAATGATCATACTAACCTAACGGCCACCCGCCAGCATCGTCGCACCCATCAAAGGCATAGGAAGCCTCTTCCTATGCACCGTGTTATAGATTTTCATTCAATTCCGTCGGGCGCGAGCATAATTGCCTTACCTGCATAACATATCACTCCATGACCGATTCGGGACGGTCTGTTCGGCCTCCTCGGCAGCCGACCGCCGTCGAGAACGTCACCGATCCCTATTCACCCGCGGCTTTCTGTTGTTCCCTGAAGGCCGAGATAAAGCGCATCGCGTAATTGTCGCGCCCCAATACGAGGTCGGCCGAAAGCACGGCCAAGCGCACGAGCGCAACGTCCACCGTCGGGCAGGTGAGTCCGGCTTCGATGGCCAAAGCCAGGTAGGCCCCGGTCAGCACAGGACGGTTGGGCAAGCCATGCGAGATATTGCTACATCCCTGGGTCTGGTTGACGCCCAGTTCCTCTTTCACCCGTCTAGTGGCCTCCAGAGTACTGAGTCCGGCTTTGACATTGGCGCCCAGCGATAGGGTAAGCGTGTCGATGATGACATCTTCGCGCGGGATCCCCGCGGCTTCCGCTCGCTCGATAATCTTGTAAGCGATCTCCAGACGAGCGGACGCCTCGGCCGGGATACCTTTCTCATCGAGCGTGAGGCCGATCACCGGTAGCCCGTACTCTTTCACAAGCGGGAGAATCTCCTCGAGCGACGCTTCCTCGCCTGTGACCGAGTTGACGATAGGCCGGCCCGGGCAGACCGCGAGAGCCGCAGCCAACGCCTTGACCTTGCGGCTGTCGATGCAGAGGGGCACGTCCACCACTTCTGCCACGGCCTGAACCGCACGAGGGAGCATCTCCAACTCGTCGACACCCGTCGCGCCGACATTGACGTCGAGGATGTCAGCCCCCGCCGCCACCTGCGCCAAGGCTTCCTCGCGCACTACGCTCAGGTCGCCCGCGCGGAGAGCTTCGGCCAGCCGCTTCTTGCCGGTGGGGTTGATGCGCTCGCCGATGAGAATGGTGGGTCGGCCCCCTCCGATGATCACTTCGCGACTGCCGCTAGTTACTCGTGTCTCCATGCTCCTGGGTTCCTTCCTGTGAATCTTACGACTAGTTACGGTTGTGGCGAGCCGATCAGCCCTCCGGCAGACAGGCATCGACGGTAAATAGGTGAGTGAAGCCGATAGCCTCCCCCGAGGGAACCACGACGATCTCGCTGTTCCAATCCCTGCGAAACAGCTTCTCCAGAAGCTGCACCGACCCGGGCACTATGACGTGTTCGAGGCCGAGTTCCGCAGCGTATTCGTTACTCTGCTCCAAGAACTCGTCGACCTCGTACGCGCGAGTGTCTATGAGGCTCACTCGTTCGTATCCGTGAAACATGGCCTTTCGCAACGAAGCCGCTCTTTCGGGGCCATACCGCTCCACCCAATCCTCGAAGGCCTCATTGAGCGAGCTGTTATGTCTGAACCACCCGCCCGTGAGGTAGTAGCTGCGCGTGTCTCTCGGAATCGCCTCGCGCGCGCAACCCGGGTTAAGGAAGAGCGAAACGCAATCGTCCACCCGAGGAAACACGATAGTCATGTTCTGCGAGACCAGCCCCTGCAGCCCCTTGCCGCAGAAGCCAAGGGCAAGCATGATCTCGGAGACCGGCCCAACCTGCACGTTGATCCGCCGCGTGTCCGCCGACCCGCGGCCCGGCTTCACCGAGGGCAGCAACGCCGCCTTTCCAGTTCGCGCGCTTTCGTCGAGAAGATCGACCAGGTGCTGCAAGGCCTCCTGGAGACGCTGAGGGTAGTCGTGCAGCCCGCTCTCTACCCAGACCACGCTGGGGCGGCGCTCCGCCGGGACCGCCTTCAGGGCGAGATTGACCTCGTCCTCGATCATCTCGCAAGCGAGGATCACCGTGTCCGCCATGTGACCGTCCCCTTCCAAGACCAAGATTGGATACGGCCGGGGCGAGTCCGCCCCGGCCAGCCCGGTCGCTCGGTTCGCAGCGAATGGATCAATAGACGCCGTATTCCTTGACGGTCTGGACCATCGTCAGCAGTCGGTCGTCGTTGCCCTCATCTGCCACTGCGCCGATATCGAAGATGAAGCCGCCGCCGTCAGCCGCGACGTCGATGATCTCGCGCGTGTGCGCGATCACTTCTTCCTTTGTCCCCGCATGGAGGAGCGAAAGCGGCATGTTGCCCTCGATACAGGCCACGGTGCCAATCGTCTTCTTGGCGCGGGCCATATCGGACTGGTCGAACAGCCAGATGGTGCTCGCCTTGGGCAGATCCATAATCGCCTCGAGGCGAGTGTTGTAGCGCCCCTCGGCAAACAGGAAGGGGATCATGCCCTCATCGATGAGACCGAGCAGCAGCTTGCGCAATGTCGGCCAGTAGAACTTGTGGAACTGTTCGTCGCTCATGAAGCCGTCGGCGCCCTTGTGCAGCGGAATAAACACCACGGGTGTGGGCAGAGTCCCCGGCCTCTTCAAAGGCCAGTCCACCGCGACCTGAACCAGGCGCTCGCACGCAGCGAGAACTTTGTCGGGGTAGCGGAACATGTCCATGATGACGCCCTTGGTGCCGCGCAGGGTGTCGCCCAGGATGTCGAAGGGAGCCTTGGTGCCGCAGCATGCGTAGCCCGGGAATCCCAGGCTCGCCACCTCGCCCATCGCGGGGAAGACCGTCTTACCCCACTCGCCCAGTGACTTGGCCGCGTCGGCCAGCTTCTGCAGCCCCGCCGCCATCTCCGGCGTGCCCCAGCCACCGATATTGCCGGAGACGAAGGGGAGCTCGATGAAGTCGAACAGCGAAGACAACTTGCCAAAGCCGGCGAAAGCACCGACCGTCCGGGGCAGATAGGTCCGCAGCATGTAGTCCGAGGGGTCGGAGATGAGGTGGTCATACTCCTCGGGGAGCATCCATTCTTTCTCGTTGTACTGGTAGCTGGATTCTTTGGAGACGCCGTGGCCCGGCCAGGCGTACAGGTTGTACTCGATGGACTCGAACATCGAGCTTGGAACGGTGTTATGGACTGGATCCACCGAGGTATCAGGTTGGAACTTGAGGTTGAATTCCTTCCACGCCTTGGCCGCGCGGGCGGGGTCACTCATTGCTTCGTACGCAGTCATGCCCGCGCTCTTCGCCGGCCAGAATCCCGTGTTGAGACGGACCGGGACGCGATCCGCCTTCTCAAGGTTGATGGCCGCAAGGATCCTGTCCACCCGCGCTTTGAAATCCGCTTCAGCCTGAGGAGAGGCAAAGGCGATGCCGGGGTTGCGCCAGCGCTCGATGCGAACGGCGCGTTTCTCTTCCGGGGTCAGGGACGCCCAGGGTTTCTCTGCCATCTCTAGACCCCCACCGCTTCTTTGGCGAAAGCCACAGCAGCCATGGCGTCATCGCCATAGGCATCGGCTCCGGTGTACTTGCGCACGGTGTCGTCCATCTGCCCGCCACCGATGATGACCTTCATGCCCTGCCGGAGTCCGGCGGCTTCCACCTGCTCGATGGTGGACTTCATGGAGTCAAAGGCCACAGAGAGGAATCCGGAGAGGGCAAGGACCTGGGGAGAGTTGTCTTTGACCGCTTGGACGAAGGCTTCTTCGGGTTGGTCGATACCGAGATCGATCACGTTAAACCCGTTGACCTCGAGCATGAACCCGACGATGTCTTTGCCGATGTCGTGGATGTCGCCTCGTACGGTGCCAAGGACCACGGTGCCCAGCTTCTTGGTCTGGTCTTGCTTGGCGGCGAGCCTGGGTTTTAGGATCTCGCCGATCTTTCTCAGCATCTCCCCGCTCATGATGAGCTCGGGCAGGAAGTAACTGCCTTCCTGGTAGCGTTCGCCCACCACCTGCATGGCTTCTGAAGAGAGATCAAGGATGTGGGCGGGGTCTTCTCCCTTTTCCAGCATCTCATCCACGATGCGCAGGGCATCGGTCTCTTTCATATTGGCCATGGCTTCTACTAGTTCATGCATGTTGGTCTCCTTGGAAGCACGTCATCCACAATCCAATGGTCTTTTCCACCCGCGCAGCTTTTCGGTGCGGCTCACTCCCACCTACCTCCGGCCTCCTCTTTCCTCCATTCCGATCCTCCAGGAACGTGATTACCCGATCCCCGCCTCGTCCTTAGGTTTAGCGTGCTACGTGCACTGACTCCCCATGTACGTCGTGGGCCGCTTCCATCAAGGCCTCGGCGATAGTGGGATGGGCGTGAATGGTCTCGCCCAACTGGCTCGCGGTGAGCCCATTCTGCACCGCGACCGCCACCTCGTGGATGATGTCGGTCACGTGCGGCCCCATCATATTGGCTCCGAGAACCAGATCGGTCTCTTTGTCCGCCACCAATTGAACGTAGCCCACGTCTTCGCCCATGGCAAGCGCCTTGCCCAGCGCTGAGAACCTGTAGGTCCCAGTCACAGGCTGATAGCCGTTCTCCAAAGCCTGCTCCTCATTCAGCCCCACACTTGCCACTTCAGGATGTGAGTAGGTGCACGACGGCGTGGAGCGAAGGTCGCGGAGCCGCTCCATCCCAAGGCAGTTGTCGACAGCGACAAAAGCCTCGTACGAAGCCACGTGAGCAAGCATCATCCCGCCGTTCACATCGCCGATGGCGTAGATGTTCGGGACGCTGGTCAGAAGGTGATCGTCGACCACCACGTAGCCCCTCGCGTCCGTCTGCACGCCCGCGGCTTTGAGGCCGATTCCGGAACTGTTCGGACTGCGACCTACCGATATGAGTATCTTTTCGACCGACAGCTGGGAACCATCGGACAAGCGGGCGACAACGTGGTCTTCGGCGTATTCCTCGATGCTCTCCACCTTGGTCTTCAGAAGAACTTCAATCCCCCGCTTGCGATAGACACCTTGGAACTGCTTGGCTATTCGTTTGTCCTCCAGGGGAAGCATCTGCGGCAGCATCTCGACCATGGTGATCTTGGTCCCAAGCTCGGCGAAAATCGATGCGAACTCGCACCCGATAACGCCGGCACCGACTATGAGCAGCGTCTCGGGTATCTTCTCTAACAATAAAGCTGAGGTAGAAGTTAAGACTGCTGGGTGGCCGAAATCGAACATCGGCAGAAGCGCCGGCTCGGACCCGGTGGCGATGATTATTTTGTCAGCCTCGACCGTCCGCACTTCCGACCCGGTATCTACTGAGAGCGTGAGACCCTCGCCCAGCCGGCCGGCGCCCCGGATGAGGTCCACTTTCGCCTTCTTGAGAAGTCCCTCGACACCGTCGCGCAACTGAGTGACCACGCGATCCTTGCGCGCCATCATGCGCGCCAAGTCGGGCCGCACGTCGCCGCTGATCTCAAAGCCGAACTCCTCACCCGCCCGAGCCTGAGCCAGAGCGCTGGTGCTGGCGAGCAACGCCTTGGTGGGGATACAGCCGCGGTTGAGGCACGTTCCCCCCAAAAGGTCCCGCTCCACCAGGGTGACCTGCGCACCGTGACGGGCCGCTCTCAGCGCGGCCACATATCCGCCGGGGCCGCCTCCTAGAACGACGATCCTCAAGGACGATCCAACGGATTCCTGAGTCACGATCCCGCCATCCCGGCCATTTCGAGGATCTCGGGAACGATCTCCTCCTTGCCGATGGCCATGATGTGAACCCCATCGCACACTGCGTTATCGCGCAGGAAACGGATGTGCCTAGCAGCAATCTCCATGCCCTTGTGCATCTGCTCCTCTTTCGGAACGCTCCCCAGTTCTTCCAATAGGGCGTCGGGAACGAAAATGCCCGGGACGGCCCGGTTCATGTACTTGGCCATGCCCACTCCGGTGAGAATCACTAGTCCGGCCATGATCTTAGCCTTGGTACCCGCCGTGATCTCCCTGGCCTGATCCATGAAGCGCTGGAAGTTGTCCATGTCGTACACGGCTTGGGTCTGGAAGAAATCGGCTCCGGCCTCGACTTTCCGGGCGAACTTGTACATCTGCGGCTCAAGGGGATCGGCTTCCGGTGTGACGACCGCGCCGACAAAGAAGTCGGTTCCGCCGTCGAGTTCGTTACCGGCCCAGTCGTGGCCCCCGTTCATCTTCTTACAGCACTGGATGAGATGGACGGAGTCGAAGTCGAACACACCCTTGGCCTGCTTGTGGTCGCCCACGACAGGATGGTCGCCCGTGAGGCACAAGACGTTGGTGATACCAAGGAACGCCGCGGACAGCAGATCGGACTGCAGGCCCAGGCGGTTACGGTCCCGACAGGTGGTCTGAAAGATCGGATCGCCGCCGCGGCGTACGATCTCGCCGGAAACGGCCAGGGACCCGAGGCGCATTACCGCACTCTGATTGTCGGTCACATTGAGGCCGTCGACCATGCCTTTCAGCAGGTCGATATGATGCAACATGGTGGCGACATTGGTGCCCTTGGGCGGGCCTATCTCGCCCGATACGACGAAGTTACCGGCGTTGCAGGCGTCGCGGTAGGTCCCCATTACTTTTCGCTCCCCATCTTAAGCTTGTCGGCTCCGCGCTCCACGACCGCTCCCGGGCGGCGGATGACTCCCCAATCCTTCGGCTCGTGCGTCTTGGTGCGCTTGTCTTCCCGGCCCTCTTTCTTTAGCTGGTTGTGGATGAGCACCCATGCGCAGTCCATCTCCGGATCGACTTCGCACTTGCCGTGGCTGGTGCCTCCGCACGGACCGTTGAGCAAGCCTTTGGCGCAACGGGTGACCGGACAGATGGCCCCATAGTCGTCGATGACACAGGCGCCGCAGTGAGAGCACTTCTCGGCGAAGTCCATGGAGCGCTGGATGTTGCCTAGGAACAGCGGGTCGCAACCGGGCACGACGTGTTTGTCGGTCGCCGCACGACAGGCCTGAGTGCCGGCGCCGCAGGACAGCACGAGAAAGGCATCGGCCTTGTCCACCGCTTCCTTGTTCTGCCGCAGAATGCGCTTTACGTCGAGCTCGTGGCACCCGGTGTGGACAATGTCTGTGAAGACGACCTCTTTGCCGGCCTCTTCGAGTTTGGCCTTCATGTCGGCTACTTCGGGCTCGCCGCCCGTCCGTGTCGCCGTGGCACACTCCCCACAACCGAGGATGACTATCTTTGTATCGCCTTCGAGATCCTCGACGATCTCTTCAAAGGGCTTCTTCTGAGAGATGATCAACTTGTCCTACCTTCCCCTGGGGACCGAGGTCCCCGGTGTCATTTCTTCTCGAGTTGCAGCTGAGCGGCGCGCAGGGTGTTGCGGGCCAACATCATATTGGTGACGGCGCCCACCCCACCAGGTACGGGAGTAATGGCGCTTGCCGTCTCGGACACCGCGTCGAAATCCACGTCTCCGACGGTCTTGTTCTGGGCTTCCGCCAAGTCGGCGCCACAAGCGCGGCACGGGTTCTTCTTGCCCCTGTTTATGGCTCCGCACGCCGGACAGACCACCACTCGGTTGATGCCCACGTCCAACACCACCGCGCCCTCTTTAATCTGAGCCGGGCCGATAAGTTGAGGCACGCCCGCCGCAACGACCAGATAGTCGGCAGACTTGGTGTGTTTCTCCAGATTGCCTCTGTTCGAGGTGAAGACGTGCGTCACCGTGACAGTGGCGTTGCGGTTGAGCAGGAGCAGCGCCAACGGCTTGCCCACAATGTTGGAGTGACCGACCACACAGACTTCGGCTCCCTCGAGGGCATCGGATACGTCGAGGCCCTGAGCGGTCAGGTGGCGTTCGAGCAGTTCCATGCAAGCCGCGGGAGTCGCCGGCGGGAAGGTGGGCTCACCCAAGGTGAGCTTGCCCATGTTGAATGGATGGAAGCAATCCACGTCCTTGTCCACACGGATGGAGTTGATGACCACCGAGTCCGAGATGTGCGCAGGGAAAGGCCGTAGAGGGAGGATGCCCGAAACCGCAGGATCGCGGTTGAGATCCTCGACCACACCGACGACCTGCTCTTCGGTCGCGTCGGCGGGCAGAGACTCGTTCCGATATCCGAGGCCCATCTCGCCACAGAACTTCTCAACCGCTCCGCGATACATGCCCGCGCCGAAGTCCTCGCCCACAAGAAGAGTAGCGATGCCCGGTTGGGCGCCTTTGGCTTTGAGTTCCTCAAGCTGCTTGGCCAGTTCGACGCGCAGCTCGGCGGCAATTGCTTTTCCGTCGATTATTGTGGCTCCCACGAGTACCCCTTCTGTGCGATTGCGTCTTGTCTAGAGCTTGCCATAGGTGAGGGCGAGGACGCCGTCTCTCAGCGAAGCGGCTTCGCTCAGGATCGCCTCGATGAGCCTCCAGGTGACCCTGTTGAACTCCTCATCCGCGATCCATTTCACGTTGATCTTGACGTTGAGCGCGGCGCTCTGGGCGGCCGCGTCGGCCAGGATCACCGCCACACCCGCATCGGTCACGGCGTTGGTGTTACCGAGTTCAGCCGCCGGGAGGGAAAGGCGCGCAACCTCGACCGCCGCTTCGGCCACCTGGAGCGGCACGGTTGCCGCCGCCTGCAAGGCCGCTTGAAGCGCGGCTTCACGCGCGGCCTTCTCGATTTCGGTGGCCTTGGGCAGCTGCATGGCCGTAGCCACAGCTCCATACGCCTGAGCGTCGAGCGTGACCATCTCTCCCAGCCGCCCGCGCAATTCCTCGGCCTCGACCTTGATCTCCGCTATTTGGTCTCGGACGCCGGCGTACTTCTCTTTGCCAAGCGTAAGGTCTGCCACCATGGTCACCAACGCTGCGCCGAGAGCACCGACCAGGGCGGCTACACTGCCGCCGCCGGGCTCGGGGGATGCTCCGGCCAGTTTGTCGAGATAGGCCTGAATGGTGCCGTCTGTATAGGCTTTGTTGGTCACCTAGGGCTCCTTGTCTCGTTGCGGATCGCCGTCTCGGGGCTAGAACAGCCCCACGATCTTCCCGTCGACGAGGTCTATCTGCTCCGCGGCGGGTTTCTTCGGTAGTCCGGGCATGGTCATCATCTTCCCGCAGACCGGGACTATCATGCCCGCCCCGGCGGACAGCCTGATTTCGCGCACCGTAAGACGCCAGCCCCGAGGCCGACCGATCTTGGTCTTATCGTCCGAAAGCGACGACTGGGTCTTCGCCATACAAATGGGCAGACTCGCGTATCCTAGGCGAGTGAAGCGCTCGATGGCCGCCGTCGCCTCGTAGTGATAGTCGACACCGTCGGCGCCGTAGATCTTGGTTGCGATTGCTTCTATCTTCTGCGGGATCGTCAGACCAAGATCATAGAGAAACTTGAAGGGCGGCTTCTCTTGCCCCTCGCAGACCCTCATCACTTCCTCGGCCAATTCCACGCCGCCGTCGCCCCCCAAGGCCCAGACGTCGGACAGCACCACGTTCGCGCCCATAGCCCCGACCCGCTCGCGCAGGAGCGCGACTTCGGCGTCGGTGTCATCGGGGAAACGGTTGATCGCCACGATGACCGGTGGGCCGAACATCTGCATGTTCTCCAGGTGTTTCTCAAGGTTTTCCATACCAGCGGACAACGCGCTCAGGTTCTCTTTCTTCAACTCGGTCAGCGCCAGCCCACCGTGCATCTTCAGGGCACGGATGGTAGCAACCAGGACGATGCAGTCGGGCACCAGACCGGCGTAGCGGCACTTGATGTCAAAAAACTTCTCCGCCCCGAGATCAGCGCCAAAGCCGGCCTCGGTGATGCAGTAGTCGCCCAGTTTTAGCGCCATGCGCGTGGCCTGGACCGAGTTGCAGCCGTGGGCAATGTTGGCAAACGGGCCTCCGTGCACGATCGCGGGGCCGTGCTCGAGGGTCTGAACGAGGTTGGGCATGAACGCGTCTTTGAGCAAGACCGCCATCGCGCCCGAGACCTTTATGTCTTGAGCGGTGACTTTGCGGCCCCAGAGCGTTGAGCCAAGGATGATGCGGTCGAGCCTAGCCTTGAGATCCTCGATGTCTGTGGCCAGACAGAGAATTGCCATGATCTCGGAGGCAACGGTGATGTCGAAGCGGGTCTTGCGCTCCACTCCCTCGCCGCCCTGACCAATGGTGATCTGGCGCAGCGCCCTGTCGTTCAAGTCGACCACGCGAGGCCAGGAGATGTCGTTGGGGTTGATGTTGAGTTCATTGCCGTGGAAGAGATGGTTGTCGAGGACGGCCGCGCAGAGGTTGTGGGCGGTGGTGATGGCGTGGATGTCCCCGGTGAAGTGGAGGTTGATGTCCTCCATTGGGATCACCTGGGCGTATCCGCCGCCGGCGGCGCCGCCCTTGACGCCGAAGCACGGGCCCAACGAGGGCTCGCGAAGAGTGCAGATAGCCTTCTTCCCCAGCTTGTTGAGCCCCATGGATAGCCCGACGTTCGTGGTCGTCTTACCTTCCCCGGCCGGAGTGGGTGTGATGGCCGTGCAGAGCACCAGCTTGCCGTCCGGCTTGTCCTTCAAGTCGTCGAACACGTCGAGGTGTATCTTGGCCTTGTACTTGCCGTAGAGGTCGAGATCGTCCACAGTCAAGCCCAAGCCGGCGGCCACATCTACTATCGGAATCGGACTGGCTTCCTGCGCGATTTCAATGTCGCTCTTCATACCCGCTGGCTCCGTTCACTCGAAGTGCGTCTTGCTTTTGAGTGGTTGTACCCACTAGCATCTTTCACAAATACTTTCCATATACTATATTTATATAGATAAATCCGCAAGACCCCGTTTGGGGGTCGTCGAAACAGATTCCTGAAGAGGCGCAGATGGTGACCAAAGCGGTGTCCGCAAGGACGAAAGCCACGGCCAGAAGCGGGCGCCAAGCCCATGAGCCGGCGTACCTGGTCATAGCCAATACCGTAGCCGACCGCATCGGTTCGGGTGAGTATCGCGCCGGCGACCAGCTTCCGACGGAGGGTCAATTGCGGGCCGAATTTGGTGTCAGTCCGATGACCGTGCGCCGTGCCGTCAACATCCTCCTAGACCGGGGAGTGGTGACCACTACCCAGGGAAAGGGCACCTTCGTACGAGGACTCGACCTGGGCGAGGCCGTCTTCAGCCTCCAGCAGATCACCGACATGTGGGTAGAGGACGCCGAGGTGAGGGTGCCGCTCCTCTCCGCAGGCATCGCAGCCGCCGACGAGAAGGTCGCGGCGAAACTGGAGTGCCCGCTGGGCGCCCCGACAGTCTTCATGCGCCGGCTCATCGAGCGCAAAGGCGTACCCCTCGTCTACCAACTCGAGAACCTCATCTACGATGAGCACCGACCACTGGTCGAGGCACAATTGCAGATCACCTCACTCGATGGGCTGTTGCGTTCCGCCCGGGGCGAAGGTATGCAAAGCGGCCAACTGACCATCGAAGCAGTGAACCTCCAGGACGCCGCAGCTGAGATCCTGGCGATGCCCACTGGATCGGCGGCCTTCTGTCTGGAGCACCTCTTCCGCGATTTCGACGGGAAGATCGTGAGCTGGGGACGCTATTTTTGCCGGGCCGACCGCTTCAGGCTGACCACGATGATCGGGATCACACCAACGAGCGGTGAAACCTTGTGAGAGCAGAAGACGTGCAGGCCATAGCTTCCGCTGTCGCCGCCCTCGATGAGAAGACCGCGCTGTCCCTTGTCCGAGATGCTCTCGCGGCAGAGGTAAGTTCCGTCGACATCACCCGCGCCGTCGAGCAGGGGATGCAGCGTGTGGGGGAACGGTACGAGCAGCAGGACATCTTCCTTGCCGGCCTGATAATGGCGGGCGAGATCTTCAGAAGCGTCATGGAACTCGCCAGACCGGGCCTCGAGCACGAGTTGATTGGCGACGCCACGGGTAAGGTCTTGCTCGGGACCGTGGCCGGCGACATACACGATATCGGCAAGAACATGGCCTCGTTGGCTTTTCGATCTTTCGGGTTCACGGTTAGGGATCTGGGGGTTAACGTGCCGGCGGAACGTTTCCTTGAGGAGGCGAAGATCTACGCTCCCGACATCATCGGGATGTCCGGCCTGCTTTCGGTGGCCTTCACGTCGATGCGCGAGACTGTCAACCTCATCAGGGAGCACGCAGCCGACTTTGCCAATCCGCCCATGATGATCATCGGCGGCTGCACCATCGATGGGCATGCGGCAAAGCACATCGGGGCCGATTTTTGGACCACAGACGCCATGGAGGGCGTCCGCATCTGTCAGCGATACATGGAGGAGAGACAGACCGATGGCGAGTGAGATCGACTTGGATAACAACGCATCCGTGAGCATCTTTGTCGACGGACGCCACCTTCAGGTCGCTCCCGGCACGACGATCCTGGAGGCGGCGGAGGAGAACGGCATTTCGATACCGACGCTATGTCACGATCCTCGCCTCGAACCGGTGGGCCGATGCCGCCTGTGCGTGGTCGACATCGGGAAAGGCCAACTTGTCCAAGCCTGCGAGACCCATGTGGCCGAAGGCATGGAAATCGTCACGCTCAATCCGGGAATCGCGGAGGCGCGTCGCCTACGACTTAACGAGTTTCTATCGAACCACAATGCTTACTGCGAACCGCCGTGTCACTACGCGTGTCCGGCCGGCCTCGACATTCCCGGATATTTGGGAGCCATTGCCCGTGGCGATGATGTCGAGGCGATGAGAATCGTTAGGCAACGTCTTCCTCTCCCCCGCATCATCGGACGGGTGTGCCCGCGCCCCTGCGAGAGCGCTTGCCGTCGCACCCAGGTAGACGGAGAACCGCTGGCGATCTGCCAACTGAAACGCTTCGCCGCCGACAGGACCCATGAGGACGGCGAGAACACGATGGAGACTCCCGGTCCGGCCACCGGCAAGAAGATAGCGGTAATCGGCAGCGGGCCTTCCGGGCTCACCGCCGCCTACTATCTGGCGCTGGCCGGCCACAGGGTGACCATCTTCGAGGCCCTCTCGCAGGCTGGCGGCATGGTTCTTAACGGCATCCCGCCCTACCGCCTGCCGCGCAGTGTCATAGCCGAAGAGGTGCAGGACATCCTTTCACTTGGCGTGGAGCTTCGCTTGAACAGCCGCTTTGGCGAAGACTTCACCCTCGACACTCTGGAAGCCGAAGGCTACGACGCCACCTACCTGGCCATCGGAGCCCAGTGCGGTTCCACCGGTAATATTCCGGGCGCCGAAGGAAGCGAAGGGATTCTGTCGGCCGTCGACTTCCTGCGCGAGAGCAACGCGGGTGAATGGCGTCAGCCTCTTGGGCGAACCCTCGTCGTCGGAGGCGGCTTCACGGCCATGGACGCAGCTCGCTCGGCCATCCGCCTCGGCGCGAGGGATGTCACGGTGGTCTACCGGCGGACGCGGAGCGAGATGCCCGCCACACCGGATGAGGTGAACGAAGCCGAGGAGGAGGGTGTGAACCTCCGCCTGCTCACCGCTCCAGCCGCCGTTGCCCACGAGGACGCGAAGGTGACCGGGGTGGTCTGCCAGGGGATGGTCCTCGGAGAACCGGACGCGAGCGGCCGTCGACGCCCAGAGCCCGTGCCCGGGTCGGAATTCACGATCCCCGCCGATACGGTCATCCTGGCCATAGGTCAAGAGGTGGACATAGACGGGACCGATCTGGGAGAAGTCTGCACACTCACGCCACGCGGCACTATCGAAGCCGACAAACTGACGCTGCTGACCAGCCGGGAGGGGCTTTTCGCAGGCGGTGACTGTGAGACCGGACCCGCCACCGTCGTGGAAGCCATCGCGGCCGGCCGCAGAGCGGCCGTCGCCATCGATGCCTATGTATCCGGCCGGTCTCCCGAGAAGGCCTGTTCGGAACCGGGAGCGCGCCTCGAACGACACCGTCCCCAGCTGTTCGACATCGGGGCCGAGCCTCTGTCCCACGAGAAGCGCAATCACATCCCGGTACTGCCCATTACGGCAAGAGCCAATTTCGATGAGGTCGAGTTGGGTTTCGACGAAGGCGCGGCAAGAAGGGAAGCCGAGCGCTGTCTGCAGTGCACCTGCCACGAGGCCTCCGCCTGCGAATTGCAGCGCCTATCGATTCGTTACGGGGCCGGCACCACCGAGTTCAATGGCGATCACGGGCAGTACGACCTTTTTGACGGATCGCCGATCTTGCAGTTGGATCGGAAGCGCTGCATCCAGTGCCACCAGTGTATCCGGGTCTGCGACGAAGTGGAGCAGTACCACGTCTACCACGTGGACGAGGCCGGATACCCGGCGCTCGGCGGCGAAACGTACCGCGATTCCGGCTGCACATCCTGTGGCCAGTGCACCGACGCCTGTCCCACCGGGGCCTTGGTCAACGCCCAACTCAAGAGCGCCCGAGAATGGGAGATCACCCGGGTCCGAACCACCTGTCCTCTTTGCGGAACAGGCTGCAACTTCGACCTCAACGTGAAGAACGGCAGAGTGATAGGTGTCACCACCTCGGCCGACGCACCGGTAAACGGCCACGCACTCTGCGTGAAGGGTCGGTACCACACTGACATGATCCACAGTCCCGATCGCCTCACCAGGCCGCTTATCCGAAAGGACGGCGCACTGGTGGAATCCAGTTGGGACGAGGCCCTGGATTTGATCGCGACCCGCTTCAAAGAAGTGCGGGATACAAAGGGTCCGGATGCCTTCGCGGCCCTCAGTTCGGCCCGATGCACCAACGAAGACAACTGGCTCATGCAGAAGTTCGCCAGGGTGGTGATGCGCACCAACAATCTGGACCACTGCGCACGAACCTGACACGCTCCCACTGTGGCCGGTCTGGCCACTTCGTTCGGTAGCGCAGCAATGACGAACTCCATCGGAGAGGTGGAGTTCTACGACGCCCTCTTCATAATCGGTTCCAACACCACGGAGGCCCACCCGATCATAGGCGGAAAGATGAAGCGAGCCGCCCGCCGAGGCGCGCGCATCATCGTTGCCGACCCGCGACACATCGAGTTGGTGGACTACGCGGCCCTGTGGCTGCAACTCACGCCCGGAACAGACGCCGCCCTGGTGAACGGGATGATGAACATCATTATCAACGAGGGTTGGGCCAACGAGAAGTTCATAGCCGACCGCTGCGAGAACTACGGCGATCTCTGGGCGGTTGTGAAGACGTACACTCCTGACGTTGTGAGCCGGATCACCGGGGTGCCGGAGGACAAGCTCCATGAGGCTGCCGAGATCTACGCACACACCGAGCGCGCCGGCATCTTCTATACCCTGGGCATCACCGAGCACACCACCGGTACCGCCAATGTGATGAATCTGGCCAACCTGGCCATGGTCACCGGTCATGTCGGCGTTCCGCACGCGGGCGTCAATCCTCTCCGCGGCCAGAACAACGTGCAAGGCGCCTGTGACATGGGCGCCCTTCCCAACGTATTTTCGGACTACAGGTCGGTCGGCAAGCCCGAGCATCTAGCCGTCTTCGAGAAGGCCTGGAACACCTCCCTCAGTGCCCAGGCGGGCCTGCGCACGCCGGAGATGTTCGATGCCATCCTAGCCGGCGACGTCACCACCATGTACATCATGGGCGAGGACCCCGTCCTCACCGACGCGGACGCCAACCACGTCCGCAAGGCCATCTCGAGCTTGGATTTTCTCGTCGTGCAAGACATCTTTATGAACGAGACGGCCAAGTACGCCGACGTGATACTCCCGGCCGCCTGCTACGCCGAGAAGGACGGCACCTTTACCAACACCGAGCGTCGCGTCCAGCGGGTCCGCAAAGCGGTGGAACCACCGGGTGAGGCTCGAGCCGACTGGGAGATCATCTGCGACCTTTCGCGCCGCATGGGGTACGAGATGGCCTGTGTTTCGCCGGCCGACATCTTCGATGAGATCCGGACCCTCACGCCCACGTACGCGGGCATGACCTACGATCGTGTGGAGGCCTGCGGTCTGCAGTGGCCGTGCCCAGACATCGACCACCCAGGAACGCCCTACCTGCACGAGGACACGTTCCCAAGAGGGCGGGGAAGACTCGTTGGCATCGAATACGAGGCGCCGGCGGAACTCACGAACGATGAGTACCCCATCCTTCTCACAACCGGAAGGATGCTCTACCAATACAACATCTCCACGCGCTGGTCGGACACTCTCGAATCCTTGGCTCCCGCCGAACTGGCCGAGATCAACCCGGCCGACGCCGCCGGGATCGGGGCGATCGACGGGAACAAGATACGCGTCACCTCACGCCGCGGATCCGTGGTCACCAAGATCCGAGTCACTGAGCGGGTGCCGGCGGGGATCATGTTCATGACGTTCCACTTCGCCGAGGTCCCCGTGAACGAACTGACCAACTCAGCTTTCGACCCCATTTCCAACACGGCGGAATACAAGATCTCGGCGGTGAGGATCGAGAAGGTCTAGCTCTCTTCGGGCCTACTTTCGCAGCGTGTACAAACTGCCCCCCGGCGTACGCCGGGGGGCACCGCTCAGGCTCGATACCGGCTCACTCAATCCGTCGGCCTTTCCCAGTTCATGAGACTGGCGCGGCTTCTGCCTCCGTCTTTAGGGCTTCGGCCACAGCGCTTCCGTCCAACGTCTCGCTCTTGAGGAGTTCCGTGGCCAGAGTCTCCAGGGCCGCTCTGTGTTCATGGAGCAACGCTTGGGCGTTATCGTACTGCTTGGTGACCAGCGCTTGGACCTCGCTGTCGATGATCTCGCGGGTATGAGGACTGATCTGACTGTTGTCCTGAGCCATGCCGCCCAAGTACTGCAACTGTTGGCCGGCATATCGAACCGAACCGAGCTTCTTGCTCATGCCGAACTCGGTAATCATCCGCCGGGCAAGCTCCGTCGCCTTCTGGATGTCGTCGCTGGCCCCGGTGCTGATGGTGCCGAACACGGTGGACTCGGCCGCCCTGCCGCCCAGCATCACTGCGACTCGATCCAGCAACTCTTCCTCGGTAAGCAGGTACCGGTCCTCGGTCGGCATCTGCAGCGTATATCCCAACGCTCCGCGGCCTCTCGGGATAATGCTGATCTTGGCCACGGGGTCGGAATGCTGCAGCAACTCCGACACCAAGGCGTGACCCGATTCGTGATACGCCACCGTCGTGCGCTCGAGATCGTTCATCACCCTGCTCTTTCGCTCCAAGCCTGCGACGACCCGTTCCATCGCAGCCTCGAAGTCCTTGATATTCACGGCGTGGGCGTGACGGCGCGCCGCCAGAAGCGCAGCCTCGTTCATAGCGTTCGCCAGATCGGCTCCGCTGAACCCGGGAGTGATCCTCGCGGCCCGATCCAGGTCGAAATCACGCTCCAGCTTGATGCCCTTGCTGTGGATCTTGAGGATCTGCACCCGTCCGATGATGTCGGGATTGCCCACCTCAACTTGGCGGTCGAAACGACCCGCGCGCAGGAGCGCCGGATCGAGCACTTCCGGCCTGTTGGTCGCCGCCATGATGATCACGGGACGGGAAATATCGGTGTTGAACCCGTCGATCTCGGCCAGAAGCTGGTTAAGTGTCTGCTCCCGCTCATCGTTGCCTCCGCCGACGACAAGACCCGTTCCCCGGCTCTGCCCGATGGCATCGACCTCGTCGATGAATACGATTGCCGGGGCGGCCTTGCGCGCCTGCTCGAACAGGTCCCGGACCCGCGCCGCGCCCACGCCAACGAACATCTCCACGAACTCCGATCCGCTGCTCTCGAAGAAGGTCACTTCGGCTTCGCCTGCCGTAGCCTTGGCCAGCAAGGTCTTGCCGGTTCCCGGCGGGCCCACCAGCAGCACTCCCTTGGGAATCCTGCCGCCTAACTTCGCGAACTGCTCGGGAGTCTTGAGGAACTGGATTATCTCCCGGAGCTCCGCTATAGCCTCGTCCGCGCCCCCCACGTCCTTGAACGTCACGCCGACCTGCTCCGGCGTGACTTGGGTGGCCTTACTCCGCCCAACCCCGAAGATGCCGCCGGCGCCCCTACCGACGCCAGCCGTGGAGCGCCGATAGATGAAATACCAGAAGACCCCGATCAGCAACAACGGGATCAAGTAGATGAGAATGCCCCCGATCGGACTTGACGCGCCTGTGAATGAGTAGTCCACTTTCGCGGCCTGCAGGTCCGACACCAGATTGGGATCCGCGCCGATAGGAATGTTCGTCTTGAAGTCGACAGGCGTCGTGACCTTGGCGCCGGGGTTCTTCATGGTGCCGGTGATCTCGCTCGTTCCAATCACCGCCGTGAGAATCTGTCCCGAGGCGACATCGCTCTTGAACTGGCCGTAATCCAACTGAGTCGAGGGAGCCACGATCGGACCGACGATGAACTGCTGGAAGACGTAGAGCAGGATCAAAGCAACGACCACGTAGCCGACCGCGTACCAGACCCTCCGGCGCGCATGCCGGCGCTGTTCGTCGTCATGTGGGGGCATTCCCGGGGAATGGCTGCTCTGCCCCGTGCCTCTTGGACCCGGCCTGCCGCCTCCAGCTCCTGCCCGACCACCCGTTGCAGGCCGGCCTTCGGTTCCCGTCCGGCGGCTCGTTCCCCTGCTTTGGCCGGTGCTTCCCTCGGGCGTAGCCGGATTGCGCTGCGCTTCTCCCGATCTGTCTTCGCCCTGGGCATCTGCTGTCATCGCTGGGATCTCCCTGTCGCTTTTCACTTCCCGAGCCCCTCCTGCGGCTTATACATACCCTGTTTTCGGCATAGGAATCCCAATCGAATCCCGGTGACACATGGACAGCGTGGGAAAGCACCGCAAGCGCGTCCGTGGCTCAATGGCACCCCGGGATCAAGACCGGTTTCCTAGCCAAGGCTAGTGGGAAACATAACCCGCGAATGGGGGCGTGGGCACGGGCTGCCGCAACCATATACTTGGCCGTCCGGCGTTGGACGCTCGGGCCCCAAGACAACCGCGAAACTTCGAGGAGACCGACTTGGTCGAGCCTGAAACCGTGATCTGCTGTAAACAACTGACGAAGACCTACAGCGGCGAGGTGCTTGCTGTGGATCGGTTGGACCTCGCGGTCTTTCCCGGGGAGGTGTTCGGACTGCTGGGCCCAAACGGCGCGGGAAAGACCACCACCGCTGGGATGCTCACCACCAGGGTAATCCCGAGCAGCGGACAGGCGCTTGTGGCCGGCATCGATGTAGTAAGGCATCCCGCCCTGGCTAAGCAGGTAATCGGGGTCGTCCCTCAGTCCAACACGCTGGACCGCGCGTTGACCGTCTGGGAGAACCTGTATTTCCACGGTCTGTTTTTCGGCATGAGATCCAAGAAGGCCAAGGCCGCGGCGGACGACTTGCTGGTGGAGTTCCGGTTGACCGACCGAGCCAAGATGCCCGTCAGCGCTCTTTCCGGGGGAATGGCTCAGCGACTCATGGCGGCGCGCGCCATCATGCATCGTCCGTCCGTCCTTTTCCTCGACGAACCTACCGCGGGACTCGATCCGCAAAGCCGTCTCGCGCTGTGGGAAATCCTGAGCCGCCTGCGCAACGAGGGACCGACCATTTTCCTCAGTACGCACAACATGGAAGAAGCCGACCAGCATTGTGACCGCCTCGCGATCATGGATAGGGGCCGCATTCTAGCTCTGGGAACCCCTGGAGCCCTCAAAGCCTCCGTCGGGGCCGACACCGTCGTCATCGTCTCGGCGCCGGGCGAACTCGGCGTACTCGCGCAGCGGTTGGAGCGCGGAGTGGCCGGGGCAGTCAGAACCCAGTTGGTGAGCGGCACCATCCAGTTGCACGTGGAGGGCGTCACCGGGGTACTGCCCCAAGTGATCGCGATCGCCGAAGATCTGGGGATTACGGTCACCGACTTGTCTGTGAAGGAGCCGACCCTCGAGACCGTCTTCATAAATCTCACCGGCAGGGAGCTACGAGACTGATGAACGCCGTAGATGTGAGCCCAGACCATCCTGTCGTCTGCTCGATGCCACAACCGTCGCGTTCGACCGCGGGTGCCAGTTGGACCGCTTTCAAAGCCCTGCTCCTGAGAGACCTGGTGGTTCTTCGCAAGACCCTCAGTGTCTTTCTCCCAAGGACGATCCTGCAGCCGTTTCTACTGGTGTTCGTATTCCTCTACGTGTTTCCCAAGATCGGCGCTGCGGTTGGCGGCGGCGGCAGCGCGGAATCCGAGTTCGCCGCGGTGTTGGTTTCGGGTGTCGTGGGACTTTCCATAATGTTCCAGGGCATCCAAGCCGTGGCGTTGCCCATGGTCCAGGAATTCGGCTATACCAAGGAGATCGAGGATCGGGTGCTGGCGCCGCTTCCGGTGTGGATGGTCGCTGTGGGCAAGGTGGTCGCAGGTGCCATCCAGGGACTAATCGCGGCGGCCATCGTCTTCCCCATCGCCGCAGTGGTCCACGTCAGCGAGATTCACGTCAGCCTAACGGTCCACTGGGCGGTACTGTTAACAATGCTGCCCCTCTCCTGCGTCATGTGCGCCGGTCTCGGCCTTACTTTCGGCACTCGTTTCGATCCGCGTCAAGTGCCCATCCTCTTTGGAGTGATCATTCTTCCCATGACCTTTCTCGGTGGCACGTACTATGCCTGGACGGCGCTCGCCCCGATCAAGATCCTGGGCTGGTCCTGGTTACAGACCGTCGTGTTGTTCAATCCGCTCATCTACGTGACGGAGGGCTTCCGAGCCGCGCTCACGAAAACCTCTCACATGCCCCTATATGCGGTTTACCCGGTCATGATAGGCTTCTGTGTGCTCTTCCTGTGGATGGGAATCAACGGCTTTCGTCGCCGAGTGCTCACCTAGAGGAAACTGAAACGATGCTTGCCGAAGCACCCATCTCGGCTGGTCCGTTTCGGATTCGGGAGAAAGGGAAGACAAGAACTGGCTCCTGCAGTAACGCGTTGTGGTAGTGAACTAACAAACTAGTGTCGTCTGTCTAGGGGGGCGTACCGTGCGAGTAGGTGTTGTTTCACCCTATGCTTGGACCGTTCCCGGCGGCGTCAACAACCACATCATGAGCTTGGTAGAACATCTCGAGCGGAGAGGCCACGAAGCATTTGTGATCGCTCCGGCGGGTGATCTAACAAAGTCCGCGACCGACCTTCCCACCAACTTTATTACCGCGGGTAGAGCCATACCTGTCAAGGCAAACGGTTCGGTCGCCTACGTGAGCCCTTGGCCGCTCATGCTCCAGAAGATGGGGCGCATTCTCGCCAGTTGTGACTTGGATCTGGTTCATGTTCACGAGCCTACCATCCCAGCGGCCGGAGCCGCAGCCACCATGGCAGCCAAGATGCCGGTTGTGGGAACCTTCCACGCCGCGGGCATCGCCTCGGGGTATTATCAGCGATTCAGGCCGCTGGCCGACCGTATCATGGCCAGCATCGCGGTTCGTGTCGCAGTCTCTGAGGCTGCGCGCGAGTGTGTCGTCACGCAATTCCCTGGAGACTACCGCGTCATCCCCAATGGAATCGACGTGGATTTGTATGCCTCTGCAAGAAGCGCCGACAAGACTACGGGCCGCGTCGTGTTCATCGGACGGGCCGAACCTCGGAAAGGGCTCTCTGTCTTGCTGGAAGC
The DNA here is from genome assembly GCA_963775295.1 of uncultured Actinomycetes bacterium. GTDB lineage: Bacteria > Actinomycetota > Thermoleophilia > RBG-16-64-13 > RBG-16-64-13 > JAMDEO01. Next base: position 1,697,337 of record CAVZIK010000006.1, on the reverse strand, counting down.
TTTCGCAGGCCTTCGCCGACAAATGCCAGAGGCTTCGCTGGTTCTGTGCGGGCCCAGTCCAAACGATCTGAGAGCGCTCACGAAGTCCAAGAACGGCTGCGTCGCCTGCTTGGACGGAGTGGAAGCGCTGGGCCGAGTGCCCGTAGAGGTGAAACTTGATCAGATGCGTGAGGCGGAGATCTTGTGTGCCCCGTCTCTGGGGGGAGAAAGTTTCGGCATCGTATTGACCGAGGCGCTGGCTGCGGGCATTCCCGTCGTTGCCTCGGATATACCCGGATACCGGGCCGTGCTCGCAGAGGGTGCAGCAGGCGTGCTCGTCCCACCGGGCGAGGCTCCGGTCCTTGAAAACGCGCTTCTATCCCTTCTGCAGAACCCGGACTTGCGAAGCGATCTATCGACCGCCGGCATCACTCGATCTGAGCGCTACTCATGGGACCGGGTCATCGAGCAGGTGCTCGACGCCTACCAGGACGCGCTGTACGCCGGACCTGTGGTCGTCAAGCAGAAGCCGGTACCCCTTTTCGGGCAAATCCGCCATTCCCTCCGGTCGCATCCCGCTGCGGAAACCCTTGAGGTGAACAAACAGCCCTCGGCGATGTGAGCCCTTCTGTCGACGTCGACCCGAGGGGTTCTGCATTCATGGACAGCAAGGAACTCTCCCGGGGACGCTCGTGGATGCGTCCAACGCGTGTTCAGCGCCAGAAACGGCTGCCGGCAGCCCCCGTCGCCGGTGAGCCTCGCGATGAGCGGGTGGGCGACGATCACCGACGCGAGTCCGCCAGCCACAATCCCAGTTCGAATGGGTCTTCGCGATCGAACGGTAAGACCTCTTAGCGGCGCAGAGCAGGATCCCCGACAGTGGTGGCCGTAAGTGTGAACGAATTCGGTCTCGGCGCCCGCCGATCTGCCGGCGTCGAAAGCCTCCTCCAACAGTTTCGCAGTGTTCCAACGACGGGGTGCCATCGGGACGATTGTTGCTCGCCGCACACCCTCAGCGATGGATCCGCACCCGTTTCGCCGCCTCCATCGTCGGGTAGTTACAATCAACGAATTTCTTCCACTTCCCGAGGTGCAATTTGAAGCTGACGACTGCCACGACGTTCGACCTGCCCGTGATCCGGATCGAGGGTGATGTGGAGTTCGAGGATGCCCCCCAACTCGAGCAGGCTGCGTGGGAAGCCCTCGGGGGCACCGGCGTGAAACTCGTCCTTGACTTCGAGAAATGCACCCATCTCAGCAGCGCCGGCCTCGCCGTTCTCTTCTCTCTTGTGCGCTGGGCCAGGTCAAAGCAAGGGCAGATCGTCGCTGTACGTCCTTCCGGGCAGATGCTCCATCTCTTCCGAACCGTCCGTCTCACCGGTGAACGCGGTTTCTCGACGTTCGTCGATCTGGAGAGCGCCCGCGCGGACCTCCTGACTTCGGACTGAATCAACCTCATTCCGGCTGGACGCGAGGACGTGCGAGCTTCGAGAGTTGGACGTCGGCGAAGATCTTGGGCAGCGTCTTGAATCACGGCGCATGGGCCGACTAAGATGGTTTACGAGAAAGCGAACCACCTTCCAGTTTCCGGGGATGTCCCAATATGATCGACCGCGTGCGCGAGTTGTGGAAGAGCCCTGCGGGTCGGGGCTTTATCATGCTCGGGGTCATGATGGCCGCGTATGGCTTCGCCTACAACGCCCAGACGAACATCGTCACGAACTTCTTTGAGGATGTCCTCCACTTCAAGGGACCCGAGTTCGGATACATAACGGCAGTCCGCGAGGTGGGCGGCCTCTTCCTGATCATCCTCATGGCGCTCTTGCACCGAGTCTCGGTGCAGATGCTGACGGCAGGTGCGATGATCCTTCTCGGGATCGGATACGGTTTCTTCGGCCTCGCCCACGGCTTCGCCTCGGTGATCCCCTGGATCCTCATTACCAGCTTCGGGTTCCATACGATCTTGCAGACCCAGTACTCGCTCGGCATGAGCCTGACGACTCAGCAAAGAAGCGGACACGTGCTCGGACGGATGACGAGCTTCAACCAGGCAGGCACCTTTGCAGCCTTGATCATCGTCTTCCTGATCTTTCACTTCCACATTTTGTCTTACGAATCCACATTCATCGTGCTCGGGGTGGTCGCAATCATCGGCGGGATAGTCATCTTCCGTTTCCCGCACCTTCACGAGGGCGAACTGCGGAAGGTGGCGCCCAAGCGCGAGCCAATCGTGTGGCGGAATGACTACCGCTACTACTACTATCTCAACTTGTTGGACGGCGTGCGTCAGCAGGTCTTCTTCTCCTTCGGCCTCTGGGTACTGGTCAACCGGTTCGGTCTCACTGTGGCTCAGATCTCCCTCGTCCTGCTCGCGGTTACTTTCGGCGGCATTTTTTCCTCGGCCTACGTTGGCCGGTTGATCGACCGTCATGGGGAGCGTCGAGTGCTGCAGGCGATCAACATGGCCTACGTAGTCGCGCTCGCCGGGTATGCGTTGTCGAACCACGTGGCCTTGGCTTGTTTCTTCTACATCATCTACGCTTTCATTACGCCGTTCTCGCCCATCGGAGCAGCGACCTATCTCCGCAAAATCGCCATTCCCGAAGAAATCGTACCCAGCCTCGCGATGGGGGTCACCATTCTCCACGCGACTGCGGTCGTAGTTCCGGTGGCGGCTGGGTTCATCCTGAACTACGTGGGTTACCAGATACCGTTCTTCATCGCCTGCGGTGCCGCCGTGGTGACCGTCTTCGTGACCATGCGCCTCAACCCGAAGACGCAGCGCACAGCGGGCCGTGTGGCCCTGGACGAGGCCAGGCTTGCAGGGGAGCCGATCGCCGAGACGATCGCCGAAGGTCCGCACTGACCGAAACCGACAAACCGGTGTCAGGTTGCCGGAGTATCGCCTATCTCGCAGGCGCAGCGGCTCTCCACCACTGCATGTCACACCTCCACCCGACCTCCGGTAGATACCCCAATCACGCTCGAAGAGACCCAGCAGTTCGTCCACCGAGCACTCGTAGACAGGGACCGTGAGTCCCTCGGTTGGACACGACAAGGCGCACACGCCGCAAGCGTCACATAGAGACACAAATGCACCCTTGCCCGTCGAGAGGTCAAGCGTCATAAGCCGCAGGGCATCATCAGTGTTAGTTTTATCCGGGTGATATTGACAAGCCCGCTTTTACCCGGGTAAAATATCCGCGGAAGAAGGACTGAGCAAGGAGAGCGAGATGAAGATGACCCCGGACGACCAGAACCAAGCCGAACGCATCTGGGTGGCTTTTTTAGGTCAGAACCGTGTAGCCTCTGGGAGATTGCCTGATGTGGCCCGAGAAGCGAGGAGAGCCATGGACGGCGACGCCGCAGCGCCGGTTCTCATCTTCGACGCAATCACCAGCCATCAGGTGGAGGTGGATTTTCGCGGCACTCCGGAAGAGGTGGTCTCGCGACTGACCACGGCCCCGGCGACCCCGGCTGCAGACTTGGCGCCCAACGAAGTCGCCGTGCCCGAGGGCTCCAGTGCGGCCCGGGGGCCCGGGCGTCCCAAGCTGGGGGTGGTTGCGCGGGAGGTGACTCTCCTCCCCCGACATTGGGAGTGGCTGGGCGAGCAGCCGGGCGGGGCTTCCGTGACGCTTCGGAGGCTGGTGGAAGATGCACGTCGGGGGACTAGGGCTGAGGGACAAAAACGCCGCGGACGGGAGAGTTGCTACCGGTTCATGAATGTGATGGCCGGCAACGAACCCGGCTACGAGGAAGCGCTCCGCGCCCTCTATGCGGGCGAACGTGAACGGTTCCATGCACTCTCCGAGCTCTGGCCGCCGGATGTGCGCGACCAGGCACGCCAACTGGCCGAGCCGACTTTCTGTTGACCCTCCGAAGACAGGCATCCAAAAGCTCCGGTTTGGGAATGATGCTGTCAGGCTTATCGGAATCGTCCGATCACATCGCTTACCGGAGAATCCGCGCCTGATGGGGGCAAGCGGTTGAGATTGTTCGAAGTCTTCGTAGTCGTAGTTCTCGTGACGCTGCCGTTCGGATTTTACCGCGCGTACACCCGCAAGATGTCGTGGCGCTGGTTCCTGGCGATCCATCTCCCGGTGCCTTTGGTCTTTCTCGCTCGATTCGAGGGGCACCTGTCATACGCGTTCATCCCATTCACGTGCGCGGCGTTCGCCACGGGGCAGTTCGGCGGGAGCAGGCTTGGCCGGTGGTGGATCAAGCGGCATGCACCCGTGCTCGTTACGGGAGAGAGCGCGAGCATGCCCACCCCGAGTGCGGATCAAACTCCCGGCGTCTGAGACGTCCATGCAGCGTGGGAACCGAGAAGACCCCGTGGATAATGATTCGCGCTAAACAGGCCCACAGCACCCGAGACGCGCTGACCACGGCGCCCGGCTTGCGCTCCCAGGCCCTACCGCCCATGCATGGGAGCGCCACCCCACGCCCGGCGCATCCGCTAAAGGCCGCGTAAGCGACAGGCGATGCTCGTCGTCGTAGTCTTGGTTGTGGAGCGTCAATCCCCGATCTCGACGATCTCCGGTTGAAGCGACTACGGCGCCAAGGAAAGGGGGCGTTCGTCGGCCCTCGAGTGAACGCTTCTCTTCACAGGCTTCCGACCAGGACCAGCGACCCGGGTGGCCGTCGGTACCCTACTCGGGAACGAACTTGAGCGACGCCGAGTTCATGCAATAGCGCAGCCCGCTGGGCGCGGGTCCGTCCTCGAAAACGTGACCGAGATGACCGCCGCACCGCGCGCAGGTGACGGCGGTGCGGGTCATTCCAAACGACCGGTCCTTATGCTCCTCGACCGCGTCGGGACTAATGGGCTGCCAGAAACTCGGCCAACCCGTCCCGGAGTGAAACTTCGCCTCGGAGCTGAAAAGGGGCAGTTCGCACGCGAAACAGACGTACGTGCCTGGTTCCCAGAAGTCGTCGTACTCGTTTCTGAAAGCCGGTTCGGTGCCGTCCTCGAACAACACCTGATAGCGGTCCGGCGGCAGGATGCGTCGCCATTCTTCCTTGCTTCGAACCAGTTTCTCCACCATTTCTACCTCCACTTCAGCTAGTCGCGTTCTCAATCCGAGGGCGTGCAAACGCCCCGATTTGAAAGCCACGCCGAGACCGAGCCAGCCAGTTTATTCGCAAACTCCACGGGCGGAGCGGCGAGCGGCCACCTCTGCTTGCGCGACAGGGCGAAGGCGCCGGTCACGTCGTCCTTCACTATCAGCGGCACGATCAACATGGACTGCATGCCGAATCGCTCTCCCACTCCAAGAGCGGGCCCGGGAGCGGTGTCGAGATCTTCCAAGAAGATCGGCCGACCACCCGCAAGAGCATCGCTCAACTCAGTCGCCCGCTTCCCGTCGAAGCGCTCTCCCTCGAGGCCGGATCCTTCACCCTCCACGCGAGACACTACCCAGCCCGAATCGGATCGCAGCAGAAGAAGCCCCAAATCGGCTTCCAGTGCAAGCGCGGCCCCAGCCAGAACGTGCGGCAGGATGTCCTTGTCCCGGGTCGCAGAGGCAATAGCCACATTGATGTCGTTGAGAGCGTCCTCAAGGACCTTGCCCGCGCGCATCTCCTCGAAACGCCGCTTACTTTCTGTAATGTCCGTCGCGGCACCGAACCATTCGACAATCCTATTGTCATCGCCGAAAACGGGAACCGCTCGTGACGATGCCCACCCCAGCCCACCGTCCCGACGCCGCACTCGGTGCTCCACCTCAAAGACGCTCCTCGAGCGGATGGCCTCGTCGATTGCGGCCGCTACCCGGGGTCGATCCTCCGCGGGGACGTAGTCCTCGAGCCAGTTGCGATTGGGCCTTTCGGTGTCGGCGAGGAACCCCCTGCTGTGGAGCTGCCGCATCTCCTTCCAGTCCGGGCTCACGTGATAGAGGGCGTCCGAGCCCGCCTCGGTCAGGGCGCGGAACCGGGCTTCGCTGTCCTGCAATTCCTTGGTCTTGCGCCTGAGATCATCCACGTCTACCAGAGCCAGGACAGCGCCCTCGATGCGATCGTTGACGCTTCGATACGGGCGGATGGTCAGGGAATACCATCGTCCTTTGCGATCGGCAACCTCGCGTCTTATGGGAACCAGGAAGTTGATGACCTCTCGCAGCAACGCTTCGAGGTCGGGCACGTCGATCTTCAGCACCAGATCGGTGATCGGGCGTCCGATGTCCTGTCCCCGGAAGTCGAAGAGCGCTTCCGCCCCGGCATAGCGACGAACGCGGAGATCAGAATCCACCATCACGATGGGGATCTCCACGTTCGCAAGGAGATTGGCAATGAAATCGTGAGCGTCGCTGAGTTCCCGATTTCGTAGATCCAACTGGTCGTTGACCGCGGTCAGTTCCTCATTGATCGACTCGAGTTCCTCTTTGGCCGTCTCAAGCTCCTCGTTAGCGCTCTGCAACTCCTCGTTGCTCGACTGGATCTCCTCGTTGGTCGCCTTGATCTCCTCTAGCCCTGTCTCCTTCTCCTCGATCGCGGCCTCCATCTGCGCTCGAGCAAACTCCAACTCCTCACGTAGCCGGTCTGCTTCGGTATCGTCTGGGGGCTCTGGTTGGTTTGGCTGAGTTTTGCCCTGATGGCGCTCGTCCACATCGCGGAAGACCACGATGTAGTACTTCCGCTGGTCGGAGGCTCTGAACGGCCGAATCTCCAGGTCCACCGCGAGCGTTCGATCCCCCTGCTTGATGCGGACGTTCTTCGCTTCCACCGACGCAGAGGCCGCCTTGGCCTTCTCCAGTGCTCTCCGGAGCTCTGGCCCCAGCCCCTCCTTCGCCATGCGAAGAAGATCGAAGGAGGCCCTGCCTTCGGCGTGCTCGAGGTACGATCCGGTCCTCCCCTGGAAGGACAGTACTTCCAATTGGTCATTGATCAACACGCTGACGGGTGCGTATGCGGCGGCCATCACGCGCTCGGCCTCCCTGCGTGGATCAAACGAGTCCAGGGGCGGCCCCGAAAGTGGCTCATGACGAGCTGCGGTCAACTTGCTTCCGGGCGACGGTTCGAGGAACGGCAGTCCGCTCGAATCACCCATGCGCGTGTACACGTGGTGAGCCCTATCCACGAGCTTGAAAGAAGCCGCATGCCTTGGAAGACTTTCCGACCGCCCCAGCAGAAGAAGCCCTCCCGGGCCGAGAGCATAGTGGAAGATTTTGGCAACCCGTTCTTGAAGTACTGGATCGAAGTAGATCATGAGATTCCTGCAGCTCACCATGTCGAGGCGCGAAAATGGGGGGTCGCTGATCAAGTTGTGACGTGCGAAGATGCAAACCTGCCGTAATTCTTTCGTGACTTGGTAGCCGCCGTCACAAGGCTCGAAGAAACGCCGGAGTCTGTCTGCGGAAACCGCAGTGGCGATGTCGCCTGGATAGACACCCATGCGCGCTTTCTGGAGGTTCTGCTCGCTCACGTCGGTCGCAAAGATCTGCGGACGAAGACGGGGGCGGTCACCAATCACCTCGAGAAGTGCCATGCCGAGGCTGTACGCCTCCTCTCCGGTGGCGACCCCGGCGACCCAAATGCGAAGGCCCCGCTTCCCTGCTCGCTCAGAGATGAGCTCGGGAAGGATGTCGTTCTTCAAGTAATCGAAAGTCTCCGGGTCGCGAAAGAACTCCGTCACTGTTATGAGCAAATCGCCGAAAAGAAGTTCGACTTCGTCGGGCCGATCCCGCAGAAGAGCGATGTACTCGTCCAACGCGTCCACGCGGTTCAGCTGCATCCGTCTACCGATACGCCGTAGAAGCGTGGGACGTTTGTAGCGGCTGAAATCCACGCCGCTCTTCTCTCGGAGCAGCAGGAAGATCTCGCCCAGTCTTTCAGCCTCGTCGTGTGCCGAAAAGGCCGGGTATGTCTCCGGTTCGGCGGGTGTCGCCGGTGAAGCAGTCCCCGGTCCGCTCGATGGCGGTGGGAACCGCGCAACTTCGTCGGACTTCTCGCCGCGTGCAAACCGAACGATTTCCCGAGAAATCTCTCGCGGGGATCCCACATAATCCACCGTTGCCGCCGCCCGTGCCTGACGGGGCATGTCATGGTATTTGGCCGATTGAACGTCCTGAACAAAGGCGAGGCCGCCGTGATCCTTTATCTCCCGCAGGCCTTTGCTGCCGTCCGCCCCCGTTCCAGACAGGACGATGCCTACGGCTAAGTCCCCTTGATTCTCGGCAAGATTCTTGAAGAAGTGGTCGATGGGGAGATGAGCCCCTGTTGTCGTCCTGGGCACGAGCACAAGTCGCCCCCCCTTTATCTCGAGGTCTGCCGTGGCGGGCATGACATAGACCCGGTTCGGCTCCACCCGCACCTGGTCGGCGGCCGCGACCACCGGAAGCCGTGTGCTCCTCGCCAGAATCTCCGGCAGGTAGCTGGGGGTCTTCTCGGCCAGATGATGCAGCACGATGAACGCCATCCCCGTATCGAGGGGCATCTCCTCGAGGAATTCGCGCGTGGCTTCCAGGCCACCGGCCGATGCGCCGATTCCGACGACGCGAAATCTGAGAGTTCGGCGTGACGCGGCCGGGTTCATCGAGCCTCCTCGTGGACCTTTGTGCGAGCGGGTCTCTATCCTAGTACCATCCCGCTCCTGCTTATATGCTTTGGGTGATCTGACCAGATTGATCGCGGTCGGAGGATGGCGGCATGCGAAACCGGAAGGCCAGCACCGCCACATCATCCGCTATGCTTGCGCCGGCAAAATCGACTCCGTCTTGAATCATCAAGGCTGGAATCTGCCGAGCGGATGCCGCGGAATGTCTGCTCAGACTCTCGGCCAAGCGCGTCTCCCCAAATAATTCTCCGCTTGTACGGGCTTCGGTGAGGCCATCGGTGTAGAGAATCACAACCGCGCCCTCTCGCAGTTGAGCCCGGTCGGTCCGGTACCGTGTGCCCGCCAAGGAGCCGAGCGGCAAGGACGCTGCCACTGACAGAGCAGTCACAGACGAACCCTGAGCAATCAGCGGGCTCGGATGCCCGGCTGAGGAGTAGGCGAGTTCGCCGGTCCGAAGATCGAGGAAACCGACGAACGCAGTCACGAAACCGGGGACGCCGCGATGCACGAGAACGTCATTGGCCCGGGTGAGAACCTCGGCCGGACCGAGTCCTTGGAGCGCCAGAACGCTGAAGACGTCCTTTGTCAGCGTAGCGATCCTCGCGGCTTCGAGCCCCCGCCCAGAGACATCGCCTATTACGACAACCAAACGTCCATCGGGGGCGAGCAAGAGATCGTAGAAATCTCCCCCTACCAGGGCGCCCGCGGTGGCCGAGCGATATTCGTGGCCCACCTCGATCTGCGAGAACTGTTTTGGTATGTCGAAATAGGCGGTCTGGAGACGCTCGAGAAGGGAAGCCTGCTCGTGGAATAGCTGAAGGTTCTCGAGAGCGAGCGAGAGCGACGCCGCGAGTTGAGCCACGAAATCTGTTTCCGCCTCGGTGAACGTGTGAGACGTGTGAGTGAAATCGTAGAAGAGAGCAGCCAAGGGTCGTCCTCGTACATAACACGGCGCAACGATCATCGATTTGATGGAGTGATTCCCCGTGAGGCCACCAGGCACGTACTGCCCCCCGAGCCGGTCGACGGAAACCGTCTCACCGCTGGCGATGGCTTGGGCTCCGTATGGTGCAGACGAAGCGGGAATAAAGTCGCCAATCAGGTCCGAGGACACACCGTACACGTGTGAAATCCGAAAGCCGTCGCCCTCCCACCCGTCCAGGGCGGCCACATCGGCTCCGAGCGCCCGGGCTCCTAGCGCCAGGGCGTGATTGAATGCCTCATCCCACGCGACCGAAGCATGCAGGGTGTTGGTGGCTTTCAGAAGCGCGCGACCGAGATCAGCATAGGTCGCCTGCTCCTCGTAGCCGATCTTCAGCTCCCCCGCCTGTGCCGAGAGCTCGTCGGCCTGAGAGTGCAGTTCCTCGTTGGCGGTGGTCAATTCCTCGGTGAGTTGCTGCGCCTCCTGCAGGAGGTTCTCGCGCTCGAGTTCCGCGCGCTTGCGCTCTGTGATGTCCAGCACGCTCCCGAAGAGGATGCGTGGCTCGTCCCACCGATCGCGTTCCGCCTCTAGACCGCCGTAAGAGACGATACGTTCCTCGCCGCTTGGACGCACGATGCGGCACTCCATCGCCGGCGCGGTGCCGTGAGTTCGGGCCATCTTCATAGTTTCCACGTGTCGAGCGCGATCGGCCGGGTGAATCATCAAGCCTAAAGCCGCGCTCGAAGGAACGAAGGCCCTGGGATCCACGCCGAAAATGCGGTACAACTCGTTCGACCACGTCAGCCTGTCGGCCGTCAGGTCCCACCTCCACGTGCCGATGTGAGCGGCTCTCTCGGCTCTGGCGAGGTCGCTCTCCCGCATCAGCAGGGCTCCCTCCACCCGCTTGTAATCCGTGATATCGCGAACCGTCGAGAGAAGATAGGTATCTCCGTCGACATCCATCACATCAAGGTTATTGGATACCACCCGAGCCTCGCCCGATTTCGTGAAGAGGACGAGATTGTGATCGCGGATCGCGCCGTGCTCCACCGGTTCGTTCCGCGACCGTTCCCTGGCAGCCGGATCTCGATTGATGCCCAGCTCCAAGGTCGTCTTCCCAAGAACCTCCTCCCGGGTGAATCCAAAGAGTCTCTCCCACTCCTCATTGACGTCGGCCAGAACACCCTCGCGAGACATGGCCATGGGAAAGGCGGCCTTCTGGAAGACCAACGAGAAGCGCCGCTCGCTTTCGCGTAACGCCCGTTCGCGCTCCAGCAAGTCTTCGGCCTGGCCCCGAAGTTCCTCGTTCGATGCCTTGAGTTCCTCGTTCAAACTTTGGTGCCGACCCAGCAGAGCATCTCGCTCTTGTTCGACCCGTTTGCGATCGGTTACGTCCCGAAGAACGGCCTGCACCGCCAGTTGCCCCTCGAACCCCACTCTGGAGGCGGTAAGCTCTGCGACGAGAACCGCGCCATCCGACCGCACCAGCCGTATCTCCCCTGGTGGCGTTACTCCGCCCGCGAGAGTCTGGCTCATTCGATCTTCGACAAGTTCACGATCCATCGGATATACCGAATCGTACAGGGTCTTGTCGAGCAACTCTTCCAAAGATCGAGTGCCTAAGAGCCTGGCCGCCGCGGCATTCGCAAAGAGCCGCCTTCCGGGCGCTTCCACCAGGATCGCGTCGGGACTCAGGTCGACCAAGATCTGATAGCGATTCTTGGCTTCTTCGAGCGCGGATTCCAGGTGGACATGCCAAGAGCCCGCCCGGCGTGCAGTGAGTAGCGCGCCGAGCAGAACGGAGGAGCTGCCCAAGTAGACCGACCAGCGGCTGACCCAAGAAACGGGACCCCCGGCGCTTACCACGAGAGATGCCCCCACACCCCCAAGAGCAAGAAGAGCGAGCCCCAACGCGTACCAACTACGGAACTCCCGGCTCACGCCTTTGATGTTGACCACCCATATGAGAGCGGACAGACCGAAGAGCGCGGCACTCGCCAGCGCAAACGCCGATCCGAACGTGGTCGTGCCGACGCCCTGCACAAGATGTAACGGCCAGATGCCGTCACGGATAAGTACCGTGAAGACCAAGAGCAGGATTGCAACGAGAGTATAGGTCCCGGCGGCAACCGGAACCCGCCGCGGGTAGGAACGTATCCTGCCTGGCCAAAACGAAGAAACGGCGGCTGCAAGATAGCATAGCCCGGCCAGAACCGCGGCCGTGTTGTACGACGCCGCCAGCGGGTTGGCTCCAGCCCCTCCCGCATGAATCGCGGACAGCGCGGCCCCAAGAGCCAGAGCCAGACTGCCCGAACCCAAGAGGATCACCGACCGCGCGCCGCGCACCAGATACGTACGGATCGCAAGGGTGGATATCAGCAGAGACGTGAAAGTGATGAAGAGCAGGTTGAAGGCCGTGAAGAGTCCCGGCGGATTGAAGACGCTGCCGACATGGGCAGCTGCAAGAACAAATATCGCGATCGCCAAGAAAGGCAACGCGACCCAAGCGTAACCGGGATTGACCGTACCCGGAGTGTCGTTCCCGAATGCGGAAGCTGAAGTCAAGCCGTCCCCGAATGCCGACAAGCCCGTGCGCCCCGGAAGATAGAACGTGATCGAAACCAGGGTCCTATTGTCCATAAGGCGGGAAACGTGCACCTGATCAGCGAGGGAAACCATGAGGGGAAGTCCAAGGCCCCGACGCCTTCCGCTGTCATCCTTGTGAATCCCCGGCCGGAAAGCGCCATCGTTCGTAACTTCGATCATCAATCGGTCGGGTAGCGGCCAGACTACGATCTCCACCTCGCTGGCGGCGTGCTCGATGCCGTTGGCGATCGCCTCAGAGACGACTACCTGGAGGTCGAAAATACGACAGTCGCCGAGCGAGACCGACTGAGCGACCTGGCCCAGCCACTCGCGAACTTCGGATATCCTAGCCAGATCGGCGGGAATGACGCGTCGAAGAGAGCGCTCACCCATGGTCCCGGCCACATCGCACAACTGTCATTGCCCGGAACACCGGAACGTCGGCAGACGAGGCGCAAAAGACCTCCATTCACTCTCCCCTGCGTCCGTGAAAGAAAGCAAGACTGTTGATATTCCCCAGGACGCCTCCGCAAAAACGTGCCGAAGCACGGCGCAACCCAGCCGCGAGGTCTCGCGCCACCAGGACGGAGTATACTTTCGATTAACCAAAAGCCCCGTAAATACGGGACTTTCGTATCATGTCCAGGCTGAGTGCCCTTGCGCAGGCCGTTGCACGTGGCGCTCGCGTGCCGTACCCTATCCGTCTCCGGCGGCACCTGTGCTTTTAGGTGCTCTGCAGTTGACATCGAAGTGGAGAACGAATGAAGCGTCTGATGAGCGGGAATGCCGCACTTGGCGAGGCAGCCATCCTTTCCGGATGCACCTGCTATTTCGGGTACCCCATCACCCCTCAGAACGAACTCACGGAACACATGGGAAAGCGGATGATCGAGGAGGGCGGGATCTTTATCCAGTCCGAGAGCGAGATCGCCGCCATCAACATGGTCCTCGGAGCAGCCGTCACCGGGGCGAGGGCCATGACCTCGTCGAGCGGGCCGGGTATCAGTCTCAAGCAGGAAGGCATCTCGTACCTCGCGGCCGACGAACTGCCCGCGGTCATCGTCAACATGGTCAGGGGCGGGCCCGGCATGGGCAACATCTCCCCCGCACAGTCCGATTACTACCAGGCGACGCGCGGCGGCGGCCACGGCGACTACAAAACCATCGTGCTTGCGCCCGGATCCGTCCAGGAATTGACCGAGATCGTGCCCCTCGCCTTCGACCTTGCCGACAAGTACCGCAACCCGGTCCTCATCCTGGGCGACGGGATGCTGGGGCAGATGATGGAGCCCGTTGACTTCGACAACCTCAAGCGTCCCCCGGACTACGAGAAGGACTACACCCTCACCGGGGCCAAGGGCAGGCCGCCGCGCAAGGTCCACTCCCTCATCTTCGACACCAAGCTCCAAGAAGAACACAACTGGAAATTGTTTCGAAAGTTCCAGCTCATGGAGCAGAACGAGGTGCGGTACGAAACCTATCTCACCGAAGACGCCGACATGGTCGTCGTCGCTTACGGCATCGGCGCTAGGATCGCAAAGGGCGCTATCAAGCGGCTCCGCCAAGAAGGTGTCAAGGTGGGGATGATAAGGCCGATCACGGTCTGGCCCTTCCCGTCGAAGGCCATCCGGGAGACGGCGAAGACGGTGAACGATTTTTTCGTTTTTGAACTCAGTGCCGGACAGATGGTGGACGATGTCAGGCTTGCACTTGAAGGAAGGGCGCACGTCCACTTCTACGGAAGACCGGGAGGCGTTATCCCGACGCCCCTGGAGCTCTCCAGGATCATCTCGCGTCACTGCTATCAGGCACAGGCCGCCGGCGCCAAGAGGAAGAAACAATGAAGACAGCCTTTGCGCGAACCAAGCTTTTGAAGGACGTGCGCTTCCATTATTGTCCCGGATGCGGTCATGGTGTCATCAACCGGCTCCTCATGGAGGTCGTTGAGGAGATGGACCTCCAAGAGAAGGCCATCTGCGTCGCGCCCGCCGGCTGCGGCATGCTTCTCTACAATTACTTCGAGATCGACGTCCTCGAATCCGCCCATGGTCGAGGCGCCGCCGTGGCCACGGGCATCAAGAGGGCGCAACCCGAGGCATTGGTGTTCTCCTATCAGGGCGACGGCGATCTCGCAGCCATCGGTACCGCGGAGGGATTCCACGCCGCCAACAGGGGCGAGAACATCACGGTCATCTTTGTGAACAATGGCGTATACGGCATGACCGGGGGGCAGATGGCCCCCACGACGCTGCTCGACCAAGTGACGACCACCACGCCGCTGGGGAGGGACTCGCTCATCGCCGGTCATCCTGTGCGGATCTGCGAGGTGTTCGCCCAGCTCGACGGCACGTCCTATCTCGAACGCACCTCCGTCAGCACACCGGGCGGGGTCGTGAAGACGAAGAAAGCCATCGCCAAAGCCTTCCAACGGCAGCTCGACGGATGTGGGTTCTCCCTGGTGGAGATACTCTCGCCCTGTCCCACCAACTGGAAGATGGACTCTCTCGAGTCCTGCGAATGGATCGACAAGGTAATGAGCAAGCAGTTCCCACTGGGCGTCATTAAAGAGGTGCCATGCTCGTAGCAACCATCTTCTCGGGATTCGGAGGGCAAGGGGTGCTCTCCATGGGTTCGACTCTGGCCACGGCGGCCATGCTCCAGGGCAAGTACGTGACTTACCTTCCCGCGTACGGTGTGGAGGTGCGAGGCGGCACCGCCAACTGCACCGTCGTTGTCGCCGACGAGGAGATCGCTTCCCCGGTGGCGTCGGAACCCGAATGTGTCGTGGCCATGAACCAGCCGTCCTTCGCCAGATTTCAGGGCATCCTCCAGGCCGGGGGGCTGCTCTGCGCCAACTCCTCGCTCGTGGACACTGACTCGGCCAGGAGCGACATAGAGATCCTCGCAATCCCCGCGGGCGAACTCGCCGAACAGGCCGGCACCATCAAGGTCGCCAATATGGTCATGCTCGGAGCACTGCTTCGAGCGAGCAACATGATCTCCTACCAGACTATGTTGGAGAACCTGGAGGCGATTCTGGGGGCGGGCAAGTCGAAGCTCATCAAGGTCAACAGAGAAGCCCTGAGTCTGGGGTACAACTACATCAAGGAGTAGGCTCATGGCCATCAAACAACTTTCGGTGAGTCTCGACAACGTTCCTGGGAGCTTCTCCACTGTCAGCGAGCTCTTGGGACGCGAGGGTGTGAACATAAGGGCCATCTCCGTGGCCGACACCTCCGACATCAGCACGGTACGCTTCGTCGTGGACGACCCCGAGAAGGCGAAGAACATCCTCGCCGGACGCGGTTACAACCCCAAAGAGACGGAGGTCCTCGCCGTGCAGACGCCGGACCATCCCGGAGGCGTCAACGCCGTGTTGAAACCGCTCAAGCTGGCCGGCATCAACGTGCACTACCTCTACCCGCACCTGGGGAGGATCGACGACAACGCCATCGTCATCTTGGGCGTGGACAAGACGGAGGAGGCGCAAAAGGTGTTGGCTGCCAACTGGGTCACCACGTTGGGGCCCGAGGTCTACAACGTCTAGGATATTCGTTTCGGGTCGCCCGGAAGGGGCGCGTCAATAGAAAACAAAAGGCCCGGATTTACGGGCCTTTTGTTTTTGACAGTGGGAGCCGCCACCCCTTTGTCCAGCCGACCACTTCCCCGCCATCAAGGGCATGCACACCGGCTGCCTATTCCATCGCGATCTTGAGCCCTTCCTTGAGAGGAGTGGTGGGTCGACCGATGAGTCGCGACAGCTCCCCGGTGCACCCCGCGAGAAGGCCTTCAGCGGTGTTGGCGTCCAGCGCCGTGATGAATCCGGCCGTGCCCTCGTCCACACCGGCTCCCTTCAAGATCCCCATCATCGTCGGGACGTTGACCGGCTCGTAAACGACCGGCTTGCCGATAATGTCGGAGATAGCACCGGCAAGCTCGTCGTAGTCCCAAGCGTAGTCGCCGGAGCACTCGTAGACTTTGTCCTCGTGACCTTCACCCAATAGCACCGCGGCTGCACCAGCCGCATAGTCCGCCCGTGTCGCACTGGCAACACGGCCTTGGCCGGCCGCGGCGACTACCTTCCCGGTCTGCTTGGCCGTTTCGATGGTCTGCGCATAGTTTTCCGTGTACCACCCGTGGCGAAGGATTGTATAGGTGAGACCGGAGGCCGCCAGATATTCCTCCGTCGCCTTGTGTTCCGGAGCGAGGATTAGAGCTGAAGTGGTGGCATTCGGGGCGCTCGTATAGACAACTTGCTTGACCCCGTCGTCCTTGGCCGCGTCGATGACGTTCTTGTGCTGCGGGAAGCGGCGGCCCACCTCACTCGAAGAGATGAGGAGCAGCCTGTCCACACCCGCAAGAGCCTTGTGCAGGGCGGCCTGGTCGTCGTAGTCGGCTACCCGCACCTGTACGCCGGCCCCGGCCAGATCGACGGCTTTCGCTTCGTTCCGGACCACCGCGACTATATCCTCCGCCGGGAGCTTCTCGAGTAGATCTTGGATAACCAATCGGCCCAGCCGACCGGTCGCTCCCGTTACTGCAATCTTCATCCTGTCTCCTTCCTCTCCTGTCGTGGGCCGCGGTCGCGCCGCACCCGATGAAGCTCGGCCCTCGCCGAGGCGCTGGGGTCCGCTCCCCGAGTTGAGACTCTCCGTCGTTTCTTTCCCAGTAGGACGAGAGCCTAAGCGGAAGGCGTGCCTGCCCCCTAGATGATGCCTTCCACCCCGAGTCGGTCGCAGCCCCTTTGATCTGCCTCGGCTTTGTGTGTGGTGTGCGCCGGAAGAGTCCAAGGCATCTCGCTGATGTTCCTCAGAACGCGGTCGATGTGGTTCCAGGGAATCGTTACGATAGGCAGTCCGTGCGGATAAAGATCGTACTTTCGCATGCCGTGACATATACCCGTCCATACGGTGTTTATGTTTCCGGACACGAATGGATATGTATAGATCCAATTGCAACCCATGACGTACGTCATCTTGCTCTCGATCATGTCTCCCGAATCCCACTGGATCGCTCGAAAGACCCTTTCCCCCTGGTCCATGTTGTCACAGGCTATTATCAGCAGGTCGGGGTCAAAGGGAGACTCATAGACGGGTGCATAACCCGTGGCGAATGTCGACCCTTCGGCAAGCATCGTGATGTGGTTGTACACACGTCTGTTGGCTCGCTCGTCTGCATATATGTCGAAGGCGGGCCCGATGCGGCCGCTCGCGGCCAGGGGCGTCAGCTTTCCATGGCCGGGGAGAAAGATCCCGGGCTCGCAAGACTGGTTCTCCGCGGTGGCGTAGAACGCCCTCCCCTTCTGAGCTTCGAAGAGCATCTCGCACCATGACATCTTGCCGTCAATCCGGCCCAGCCCCAAGCCCTCGAGATCGCTTTCCACATTGAAGAACTTGAAAGCTACGGGCGCGTACTTGAAGTCGAACCTCGACAGCACGGCGAAATCGTGGGGCCTAGGGGCATACCTGGTTTCATAGTTGAGCTCCGCCATTGAGACATCCTCCGGTGTGTGCGCTCGTTGCTCGATCCTGAGAGCCGCCTCAGTCTGGGTAGACGTTATCCAACCCGTCGACATATGTATAGCTCGCGCGCGCTCCCATGCCATCGAAACGCGAGTCGCTCGCCTTCTATATCATGGTAGGTACCCCCGAATCGGCGAAGCGCCCGAGTGAGACAAAGGCAGACTACCTGATGGCACAAATATGGGTACACGACGTTTCCGTGAGTTTCGGGGGACCCCTTCTCTTGGACAACGCGACCCTCTCTATCGAACCGGGTGAGCGGATTGGTCTTCTGGGCCGTAATGGGACCGGCAAATCCACTTTCCTGAAACTGCTTAACGCCGATCTCTCCCCGGATTCTGGGGAAGTCGTTAGAAGCCCGGGAACGCGGATTTCTCTCCTTCCCCAAGACGTTCCTGACAGTCTGCCCGGATCTGTCTACGAGATCGTCGCCTCAGGGGGACTGGAACACCTGGAGTTGTTGCGGCAATATCACGACCTCACGACACACCTGGCCCACGGGGGCGAGGCGCATCTCCTCAAGCAGCTCGAAAGGGTGCAGCACCGGCTGGAGACCTCCGGCGCGTGGCATTTTCATCAACGAGTCGAGACCGTGATCGGCTGGACCAGCCTCGACGAGAATGCAGAGTTTCGAACGCTCTCCGCCGGCTTGAAGCGCAGGGTCTTCCTGGCCAGGGCCCTCGCCGCGGAGCCCGATGTTCTCTTGCTTGATGAGCCCACCAACCACCTGGATATCGATTCCATTCTCTGGCTGGAGGAGTTCCTCCTCCGATTCAACAAGACGCTCGTCTTTGTGACCCACGACCGCGCTTTTCTGCAACGGCTGGCGACCCGGATCGTGGAGATCGACCGAGGCCGGCTTGTGTCCTTCGACTGCGATTACGACACATATCTGGAGCGTCGGCAGGCCATGCTCGACACCGAAGAGAAGGCCTGGCACGATTTCGACAAGAAGTTGGCGAAGGAGGAAATCTGGATCCGGCAGGGGATCAAGGCTCGGCGCACGCGGAACGAAGGCCGGGTGCGAGCCCTGGAGCGGCTTCGACTCGAACGCGACCTGCGGCGGGAGCGGGTGGGCAACGCCCGGATCGCAATCACGGAGGCGACCAGGAGCGGGCGGCTGGTGGTTGACGCCGAGAAGATTTCGTTTGCTTTCGACGGCGCCAAGATTCTCGAAGGCTTTTCCACCACGATCATCCGCGGAGACCGGGTCGGTATTCTCGGCCCCAACGGATCGGGCAAGACGACTTTGTTGAAGCTCCTGTTGGGGGAACTGAAGCCCCAGAAAGGTCGGCTTCGGCTGGGGGCCGGCTTGAAGATCGCCTACTTCGACCAACTCCGCGCCCAACTCGACGACGATCGGACCCTCAGGGACAACATCGCCGACGGCGGTGATACCGTCTCGGTGGGCGGGACGACCCGGCACGTGGTCGGATATCTCCAGGACTTTCTCTTTCCCCCGTACCAGATTCAAGCGCCGGTTCGCCTGCTCTCCGGGGGCGAACGAAACCGCTTGCTCCTGGCCAAGCTGTTCAGCGTCCCGTCGAACGTGCTCGTCCTCGATGAACCCACCAACGACCTCGATACAGAAACACTCTCTCTCCTGGAAGAGCGGCTTCTCAACTACAGCGGCACGATCCTGCTGGTCAGCCACGACCGGTCCTTCCTGAACAATGTGGTCACCTCCACTCTCGTATTCGAGGGCGACGGACGGCTGCGGGAATATGTGGGCGGCTACGACGACTGGCTTCGTCAGCGGCAGACGCCCCCAACGTCGGAACGACCGAAGACCGCGAAGAAGGAAGGAAGGCCCGCGAAGCAAGGCCCTCCGCGGCCGAAGCGCAAACTTTCGTTCAAAGAAGCGACGGAATTGGAAGCGCTGCCTCAGAGGATCGAAGCGCTGGAGAAAGAGGAGTCCGAGATTATTGCCACCCTTAATTCGTCCGAATTCTACGCCGGGAGCAACGCCGCCCAAGTATCCTCCACCAACGAGCGGCTGGAGACGCTGGAGCTGGAACTGGGAGAGGCGTATTCACGGTGGGAGCAACTGGAAGATCTTCGAGACAGCGGATAGGGGGTCCCCGCTCAGCCTCGGAGTCTCGTCACTCCCCCGTCTATCACCCCAATGAGAGAAAGGCCCGTTTTGCGGGCCTTTCTTACGCTATTGGATAATGTAGCTACGCACCCGCCCGCTCAGGCGCCCAGTCTCTTGACCCATTCTCCCGTGGGTGTGGCGGGCAAGGTCATAGTTGAGGCCGTCCCGCGCGAAGAGAATTGAATCAGAGCTTTGGCGAGTACCGCGTCATCCGGCGCCTCCAAAATGCTGATGAAGTCGTACGGACCGAACAGGGCGTACTGGTCCTTGACCGTGACACCCATGGCCTTCATCTCGGCGTTCACTTCGTTGATGCGGTTCGGGTTGTCCCTGACGGTCTTCCGACCCTCGTCGGTGAGGTTGACCAGGAGAACATAGTTGGGCATGGACATTCTCCTTTCGACTGGGCGAACGCTCATATCCTGCAGACTCAGTTGTTCCTGGCTAGGCCCGTTGCTAAACGAGCCTCGACTCCGATGGTCAGGAGGGAGAGATCGGCATCGGCCTCGGGGAGAGAGACACCCGGAACCGAAAATCGGTGGCCTTGGAGCCTCGGAAGAGTCTCTTCGCCTGCTTCAGACCGGGCTGGGTGAGCATCAACATGCCCTTGGCCGGCCACACCATAACTCCGGCATCGACCAAGAACTCGACGATCTTGCCAGCCTGGCTTTGGTCGAGCCCAAGTTTCGTCTCTACCTCGATTGGCTCCACGCCGTTTCCATCACTCCTCTCTCCCAGCTCGTAGACAGCGCTGAGGTAACTCAGATGAACAGGTTGCCAGTTGGCTGAACCATCCACAGATTGTCCCCTTATTTGGCGAACTGCGAGTCAAACACGACGATGGGCGGTATCACTCAGATCTGCCCCGACGCAACGACCGCCAAACTCAAACGCAGTCGCGAAAGCATGAGCGCGGCAAGCGCCCACCGCATCGCTTTCCCCGGCGGTTGTTCATCCTAGGCACCTCAACTTCAGCTTCCCTTAACAGGCCGCTGAAGAATGACTCACGCGGTGGAGACACGATCGTGGCGGACGAGGTAAGAACGCAGGGAGGCAAGCGGCAGCACTATTTGTGCGAGCGAGGACGTTCTATCGTGCCGGTCAGTGTGTCTTGGCGGCCGTGGTTTCGTTCTTCAGCAGCCTCCTAGGCGATCTGCTCGGCGAGGTAGTTCTCGCGACCGGTCTGCTCGATCTGCTCGAGCTGGGCTTCCAGCCAGTCGACGTGGCCCTCCTCGTCTTGTAGGATCGCCTCAAAGACCTTGCGACTGCCATCATCGTTGAGGTCGCCGGCGATGCGAATACTCTCGTTGTAGCCCTTGACGGCGACGTACTCGGAGTCCAAGTCGTTCGTGTGCATGGCAGGGACCTCTGCGCCGATGTGCATCTGATTGAGATTGCTGACTATGGGACGGCCTTCGAGAAAGAGGATCCGCTCGATCAGCTTCTCTGCATGCTTCATCTCCGCGATAGCCCGCTTCCTGATGGGCTCCGCGAGGCGGCCGTAGTGCCAGTTCTCACACATCTCAGCGTGCACCATGTACTGGTTGATGGCTGTGAGTTCTTCCGCCAGACGGGCGTTGAGTTCGTCGATAACTCTGGCTTCACCTTGCATTGGGCACCTCCTTTTGACTACATGTTGGTCTTCCCCTCAGAAACTGACATAGAAACCTAACGGAACCGGCGGGACGCAACCTTTCGTTTGGACGTGAGTCTTACCCAAACGAACGAGGGAGAGAGATCGACGAAGCGGTGAACCGAAGGCCGATTCAGGCCCGGCCAGGGTCATCGCGCTGGCCTGACAGACACAGAGAAATACTCGGGCCCGGTGCGAGAAGATCGACTTCGACCCGACCTGACCCCGCACGTGGGTCTGACGCTCCATGGCGGCAGTGCCGGCCGAAGGCACGGCTAGTACTCTGCGCCCTTGATGACGGCGGGCAGAACAACCTTCACCCGGCCCTCAACCGCCGCGTACGAAGCTCGTTCGTAAGTAAAAGAGCATAGTCCGTTGACCTCGGGCAGGGTTGCGAGAACCGGGCTGGCGAAGCGCTGAGTGCTCCCGACCACCATGGGCTGGACGGCGGTCAACTCGACAACTACTCCGTTCACCGTAACGGTTGCTCGGGTGCCCAGAGTCGCCGGCCCAGATCGACGATCCGCGATGTCGAGCGCGATCTCGTTCTCGCCCGCCTTTCCCGGGACCGCCCTAAAGGTGGCTGTAACACCGGCCGTAGTGGCCGCCGAGTAGTACCCCAACTCCTGGTGGGCCGGCCAAGCCTGTCTGCTGGTCGCGAGACTAGCCATGAGGGCCACGGCAACAAGCAAACTGGCGCCCACAGCAAACTCAAAGGGAAGAATCCTCTCGAGAGCCGTAATTCTTCCCTGCGGACGCGTGTTCAGTCGACGCAACGTCAGCCTCCGGTGAACAGCCCCAAATATGAAGAGAGAGGCAAAGAGAGCGAGCTTGGCGATGAGCACCTGGCCGTAGGTAGTTCGGGCAAGAAGACCGAAGCTTCCCACGTTCAGGTACGCTTGCACCATTCCCGTCACCGCCATGTAGACAAAAGCTCCAAGCGCAAGGGTGGAGAACCGAGCGGCCACCGAAGGAGACAGCTGTTCATACACGCCGCGACCCTCATCCGATTTGCGAATTCTTCGGGTGACAAGCAACAGAGGGATAAGGCCACCAATCCAGACCCCCATCACAACCAAATGCGACCAGTCGAGAAACGCCGACCAGGAAGACTGCGGGATCACCGCGGCATGGGCGCTCAAGCTGATTGTGAGCACCGCGCCGACCGCGCCGACGAAGGTAAGGAGCCAACGCCAATTCTCCCGCCTCTTTCGAGAAGTCAGCAGGAAGACGGCGAGAAGAAGCGCGAAGACCCCCGCTCCTAGTCTTGCCAGCCATACATGACCTTGATGACCCGAAAGTATTTCGGCCAGCGCTTTGGATGCCGCCTGATGCGACAGGGCAGAAGGCGCAAGGGGAGTTGGGGAGGCACCGGTTATGGGCTGGAGCAGGGAGTAGCGGACGAATTCCACCTGGAGCACCAGCAGCATAACGCTACTCATGACGAAGAAGCCGGCGCCGGCAAGGGCGATCAACCGGCAGGCGCGGGAGACCCTGAAGTCAAGCCTGTCCAACTCCGCATGGCGGGATTCATCCGTCGACGGAACAGAGGCAGAGATCCGCCGCCAGACCGGGCGCCAGATGAAAAGAGAAAAGCTCAAACTACCCAGCAGAAGGGCGGAGGCTAGGTAGGCAAACCAGTGCAATATGGTATCCCAGACGGTATCACCCCAGAACATGGCCGGTTGAATGGCAGGGTCGCGGGCACCCACCGGAGGCAACAGCGCTACCGGGGCTACATTCGTCCCCAACCCCAAGACAAAGCTTCCATTGGAGGGGTCGCCGTCGAGGGCCCGCGTCCACCACGCCACCGTGTAGATGCCCGGCGCGAGCTGGTCGAGGACCACATACCCATCGGTCCGCCGCTGCTGGTCGATGCTCACGCCGGAAGATTGGACGACGGCTCCCTGAAGATTGAGGATCGATACGGCGAGAAAACGGCCGTCGATCGGCTCGCTGAAGCGCAGCAGCAATTTTTGTTGGCCCGCGGTCGAGCCCGGCTCCAGCGTCCGATAGACCAGTTCGGTGTGAGCCAAGGCAGGCTGGGCCAGACCGAGACCAAACACGGCTCCAAGAACGACGACCGCCAAGACCATCCACACACCCTTGAGGGTGACGGCCGCTACCGCCCTGGTAGAGTGATCGCGCATTGTTCCCGCTCCTGCCGCATTCTCTATGGCCATAGTCAACGCGGGCCCTGTTCTCGCCCCCTACCTTGCTACCCGAACGCGGCGTAACGGTAAACGGGCCAAATAGAGATAGGTTTTGCCACCGGGCTATTTTCGGGGCCCGTTGGGTAAGCACGTGGATAACGAGTATCTACCGAATGCTTTTTCAGCACAACCGGATAGGAGAAGGACGAGTGGCAGCGAAGAGAAGACGTTCCTGGAAGAAGATACTTCTGTGGGTGATCGGCATCCTGCTGCTCATATTTGCCCTGATGCAAGCGGTCCCCTACGGGCGGTCCACCCACACCAATCCCCCGGCCACCAACCCCTTCACCTGGACCGACCCCAACGCCGAGGCCATAGCCAAGGTCTCCTGTTACGACTGCCACAGCAACGAGACCAACTGGTGGTGGGCGACCAACATCGCTCCGTTCTCGTGGCTGGTCCAGGCCGACGTGAACGGCGGCCGGGAGCGCTTCAACTTCTCTGACTACGACGGCCAGCCCTCAGCGGACGAGTTGCAACGCGCAGTCAACAACGGTATGCCCCCGTTTCAGTACACGCTCATACACCGGAACGCCAAACTCAGCGACGCCGAGAAACAGACTCTGGTCCAGGGCTATGCCGACAGCATAGTCGCCAACGGCGGCTCCTCGAGCGGCGGCCCCTCCGGCGGGCAAGGCGGCTCGACGTCAACGACGACGAGTGCCGACGCCGAAGCCGTGGCGGTCATCAACCAGGCCTGCAGTAGCAGCTGTCATTCGGCCGACACGGCCCTGAACTACCACGCCGCCAACGCGGCCCAGGCCCAGGGGCTCATCAACAGTATGGTCCAACGCGGCGCGAAACTCACGGCGGCGCAGGAGCAGCTGCTCGTCCAGTACTTCACGCGCTGACAGCTGGGGGGCGGCCCGAGCCGAGGTCAACTGGCTCGCCACGATCCTGAAAGGGTCAGGACAGGTGACACCTCGGCTCAAGCGGGCTCAGGGCTTGGAATTTCGGTCATCTGCCGCCCGCGGGGAACTAGCCCCGCCATAGAGCGGCCGGGCGGACCTATGCGGCTGGGGCGCCAAGGGTGAAATAGCGCCCGTTGTGCCAGACCAACGGGCTTCTCTCCCTGTCCACCATGTGAGCAACCACTCTGGCCGTATAGACGCGGTATGTAGCCGCCGTGTGGGAGGCCACTACCTTGCATTCAACTGAGGCATAGGATCCGGCAATACAAGGGGCCCCCAGTTTCTCGCTTGGCTCCGTCACGATATTGAAATATTCGAACTTGTCTAGGTCCCGACCATGCGTGGAGCCCAATCCTTTGACCAGATCAAGCTGCCCGGATGCGGCCACGTTAACAACAAACTCTCCGACCTGCTCAATCAAGTCGTGGGTGAGAACGTGTTCTGCCACGCTTACGCTTAGCCATGGTGGGTCTTCGGAGACGAACACCGCCGTGGCTGTCATGGCGTCGCGTTGTTCTCCAGCCGCCACTGTCACGATCACCACTGGGCAAGGAAGAATCCTCGTGACTACGGCACCCTCTTCGGTCATGGTGGCACCCCTTCTCATGGCCTGTGGACCATGGTGGTCTTACCCGCCAGATCGCGGACTCAGTCAAAACCGGAGCAGGTGTCGCACATCTACCGGAGCCGCGGCCTGAAACGTCACGCACCTGTCCGAGCCAATGCGCAAAGTAGGTCCTTCGTCTTGGCTGCATCGAACTTGCACGCGCCCATAGTGCGGTTTGGAGTTCCTACTTCTTGTAGTGCTCCATGCCTGGTTCCGGTTCCAGTACCGTGGTCATGTTCGGCGAGTCGGGAATATGAGCCCATTTGGGATCTCGGCTGATGTATTGGTACAGTCTCGGGGCATCCGAACACGAATAGAATATGATGGGCCGGTCGACTCTGGTGAATCCAAATGGACAATGCCACACCTTGGGTGGAATGGCGACAACACAGGCTTGATCGTAGACATGTCTTTCGTCTTCTATGTATAAGAAGAACTCTCCGCCTAAACCATTCTGATCGTTTGGGTCGGTGCTAAGCAAGATTAGATATTCCATATGATCATGATAATGAGGCTTATCAGTTGGCCCTGAGACCGAAGGCTTAAGTACCATCCCCCCGCTGAAGTACATGCCTCCTTCAACAGACCTGTCGTCTAGGTAGACCTGGAATACGTCCGGCCTGTCCTCTGGGTGAAGCGGGTTGGGGTGTGTTCTAAAAATGAAACAATTTCCAAACTTGGTATCGGGGTTGCCACTCTTGGTAACGCCAAACTTCGTTTCTTCCATCGTTCGTTGTTCTCCTTTTGAAACGGCCCTGGTTTCGCGTCGGCTCTTTCAATCGGATGCCATCAGTGGGGTCAGGACTCCCTGATTGTATCGCCCGAGCATCTCCACGGCAGAAATGTAGAAGACACAGAGACGGACAAGAGCACACGTCGCGCCATAGCCGATTCCCCTCGGACTCACCGACACAAGCCACCAAGCCATCGCAGTCTTCCCCATCTACGTTCGGCCCAGCGCTTCTCTACCGGCAAGGTCGGCCGCATCTTGTGGTTTCAGAACACGGGTCCGGCCATCCTCGTCTTCCACCGTAGGGCTTTCGCCGGTTCAGTCGGAGTGGTCACGCCCTTGGAGAGCCCCAGGAGAACCTGACTCGTCACCTTGTCACAAAGCAGACCCCGTTGGCGATGATTGCGAGGAGCGAATTGATCGTGGACGCCGCGCAAATTTCGGGGTGACGAGCGTAACGTAATACCGTTCTCACCAATGTGGCAATTACGAGCCCGAGAGCTCTTCTTCACATGATTGGAGATATGGATGCGAGACTGGAATGGGGAGCAATGCGGACTTGATGTGATCCGCGGCATGCGTCTCACGGACGTCGGTTGGAGGGTCGTTGGGTTCTGGGCGTACGAAGTTCGGGACAATTTGCCGAACTGCATTGACGAATCATGGCGGAAGTGAACGCCAAGTCCACCAAGCCTCCGATGAACCCTCAGCGGTCGCGGCGGCACGAACGAGATCCAAGCGCTGGCCTCGGAGACCTGAGCGCTCTCGCGTCGGCCCCCCGGTTGACCTAGAATCAGGAGGGGATGGGTCGGCGTCCGACCAAAGTCAAAGCTCGACCGTACGGCGGATTCTCCCGCCGGTGCGGAGCCGACAACTCGACAACCAGCGGACCAAACCAACCGCCGAAAGCTTGAATGGAGCCTGATGCCATGAGTTCTGAAGACACCTCCGAAGTTCTTCTTTGCGACTCCTCGGACAGAGTGGCAGCGGTCAGAAGTCTACTCGACAGGACTGACTTGACAGGCTTTCGTGGCAAGAGCGTCGCTTTGAAAGCCAACTTCAACAGTGCCGACGCTTTTCCCGCCTCAACCCATCCCGACACCCTCGCGGCGATAGTCACGGTGCTGCTGGAAGTTGGAGCAAAAGAGATCACCCTAACCGAGCGAAGCGGCATGGGAGCTACGCGGGAGACCCTAGAGCAGCTCGGCATCTTCGACCTCTCCAGACGGTTGGGCTTCAGGGTTGTCGTCCTGGATGAAGAACCCGAGGAAGGCTGGGTGAAGATCGAGCGTGGCAGGACTCACTGGTCTGACGGCTTCTACCTTCCGAAGGTCCTTCTTCATGCAGACGTTGTGGTACAGACCTGTTGCCTCAAGACTCACAGATTCGGCGGCCAATTCACGATGTCACTCAAGAATTCTGTTGGTCTGGTGGCTAGGAAAGTTCCTGGTGGTTCGCACGACTACATGTCAGAGCTGCACAGGTCTCCATCGCAAAGGCTGATGGTTGCTGAGATCAACGGCTTCTACGAGGTGGGCCTGGTGGTCACGGACGCGACGGAGGCCTTTGTCGACGGAGGTCCGGACAAGGGAAAAAAGGTCAAGCCCTCGCTTATGCTCGCAAGCAGAGACCGAGTGGCCATTGACGCAGTCGGGGTGGCGATTCTGAGAAGCTTTGGCGCATCAAGCCTCGCAGAGCAACCGATCTTTGAGCTAGACCAGATACGGCGAGCCGCAGAGCTGGGGCTAGGAGCCGCATCTGCCTCGGTCATAGAGATGACACCCTTGGATGACAAGAGTGCGACGGTCACGGACAGCATTCGAAACATTCTCGAGAACGAGTGACGAACCGGACTGGCGGGCGCGGTCACTGGAGGCGCCACCCGGAGACTTTACCTTGCGCATGCCTCGACCGTCCGGGAAACGATACCTTGTAGGTACCCCTACCGGGTCGGCATGGGGCCCGTCAGGCCCGTCGAAGTACTGTTTGCACCGCAGGCCGGATAGCTCTTTGCGCCGGATGCGTGGTCATTTAGCTGCCCGCAGTGACTGGTTATTCAACGGCCTGCTAGCCGGATGGAGGGGTTCCGACTGCTGCTTCGCCGCCCTCGCCCGGACGAGGTCCCACCAGTGAGGCGACGACGCCAAGCACACAGACTCCTGCGAACACCGCGAACGTGATCCGCACGGTGGTCAGTACGTTCGCCGGGCCGATAGCCTGAGAGCCCACCACCACGGCGAGCACCAGCGTCGCCAGGCCCAGGCTGATGTTCTGACCGGTCATGCGCATGGTGGCTATGGTGGCCGAGGCGACGCCCGTGAACCGCTGGTCCACGCTGCCCATGATCGAATGGATGATGGGAGTGGAGAAGAAGGCGAAGCCGACCCCAAGCACGCACAGCACGGTGATGATGTACCAGTAGGGAGTGGTCTCGCCGAGGAAGATGAACGCTGCGAGCGCCAGCACGCAGAGCGCCATTCCCGCGGACGCGACGTAGCGGGGCGACACCCGATCGGAGAGCCGCCCGGCGGTCGGCGAGAACAGCGTCTGTACGGCGGCGTTGCTCACCAGGACCAAACCGGCGAGGTCCGGGCTGAGTCCCTTGTTGAACTGCAGGTAGAGGCTCATGAGGAAAGTCATGGCGGCTGTAGCTGCGTAGTTGATGAAGGTGGCGGCATTTGAATAGGCAAACACCCGATTGCGCTTGATGAGGTCGACGTTCAGCACAGGGTCCGCGGCCCGCGTCTCCCACCACCAGAAGCCGGCGATGCCGAGGAGGGCTAGGGCTACGAGCGCCCAGCCCAAGAGCCCGGGGAGCCGCGAGAAGCCGACGAGAAGAGCGGCGAGCGAAATCGCCCAAACGAGCGAACCGGCCACGTCGAAGGGAGCGGTTTTGGGCTCACGCCACTCGATCCCCCGAAGCTGAGAGGCTATGAGGACGCAATTGAGAGCGCTCGCCGCGCCGACGAACACGAAGATGTAGCGCCACCCCAGGTTCTGGGTGATGACTCCGCCGACGACAGGGCCGAGCGTCGATCCGAGATACACGCCGGCCACCTGCAGCCCAAGGGCTCTCCCCCGGCTTTCCATCGGGTGCGCCAGCGTCACCATTGCCACCGTACACGAAAAGAGCATCGCAACGGCGGCTCCCTGCAACAGCCTGAGGGCGATCAGCACGGAGGCGGAAGGGGCGAGCGCGGCGGCAAGCGAGAGGACCGTGAAGGCGACCATCCCGATCCCAAAGAACCGCTTGCGCCCGACGAAATCCGCCATGCGGCCGGCGGGCATGAGGAGGGCGGCTCCGGTGAGCATGTAGGCCAGCGGGATCCAACCGAGGGTGACCGCGGAGATGTTCCATTCGGCGTGGATGGCCGGGAGGGCGATGTTGACAGCCGTGACCATGAAGGTCGTGAGGAACCCGGCCGTCGTTGCGACCAGCAGCACCATTCTCTGCTTCGACCGTTCCATAAGCACCCAGCGTATACTAAACCGATGCCCGGCGAGCAACCCATGAGCCCTTCCACGTCCCGTCTTTCTCTGTAAGGGGTAAGTTCAGGGGTCAAGGGGACTCAGCTCTCAACCTCTACCGGAGATCGAGCTTGGGCTGCGGTCGCCTTCGCCCATGCAGCATGAGATTTAGAAAATCAACGGCAAGCCTTCCACCATCTCCATTGTGGCCGCTGGAGCCTATTCGAAGAATGGGCGCTTCCATGGAGAGCACTACCACCCACCGACGCTCAGGCGCGACCGCTTGACGACGGCGGCGGTTTACGCCGAAGCTTCCGGCAAGCGCTGGACGAAGCGGGGTTGGTCCGGCCCCGTTCAGCGAACACATATCTGACCATCAGGCGGAGGTTCTTTCTCTCCCTCATGATGATGAAGACGGCCAGGAGCATGTAGGCGGCGGAAAAGCCGAGGCGGACTGACGTCTGAGGAAAAGGGAACTGAAGGAAGAACAGCGCCGCAAGCGTCACGGCTTCCTTCCAACGAAAGCGTAGATTGAGCAGGACGGCGAAGCCCAGAACCGTCTGAGCGGCAGTCAAGACGAACTCTTCCGTCTGGCGGCCATCGAGATGGAGGCTCCCGAGGTGCCCTCCCCCGGCCATGTAGGCGAAGGGAATGGTGCCGACCAGGAGCGTCCACTGGTTGACCTTTGACGACAACAAGGTGCCCATGGCGTCGTCACTCTTAAGCCGCCAGGCAAGGAGACAGGCGACGATGAGCTCAGGCGACTCCGACACGAGCGGCGCGAGCCACTGCACTAGCAGGAACTCGTCTATCCCCAAACCCTTGCCAGTGTCGACAAGGGCGTTGGCAAAGGGTTCGGCTGACGCGAGAATGAACACGGCTGCAGCGACGAACATGCCCACGACGACCGCGCGACGGTTTGCCTTGGGCAGGCCCCCGATGTATGCAGAGACACCCACGAGTTTCGGCTCTTCTCGTTCCTCCTTGGCAACGCGCCACAGATACACGCAGTAGATGAGCAGAAGGACGACACCGTCGATGAGGTTGATGCTGCGGAAGATCGGGATCACAAACGAATAGACCGCAGCTATCCCCAGGAACATGAGCTCGATCCTCCGTTTCCCCATCAACTGCAGGCCGCCAGACACCACGGGGACGATCATCGTGTCGCGCTCGCCCTTCGCGCGCCGTTTTCGCGCTTTGCGAATGCCCAGGCCGGCGACGAGCGCGACCAGAGGCCAACCGAATCCGAGGAGCAGTCGATTGCTGCCGGTCATGTTCGCGGCGGCATACTGAGCATAGCTGCGCTCGTGGCCGGCGGCATACGCGAAATAGAGGTCGACGGCATATTCGGGCAGCACCGCGATAAGAGCGAGGACGGCAATGGCGAGGCTGCCGGAGATGTCGAGTTGGGCGGTCTCAGCCGCCCAGGCGAGCAGAACGGCAGAACCTACGACCGCCGCGCCGTAAGCGACGAGTGAGCAGGACGGCGAGAGTTCGATACCGGCGAGACGAAAGACGAGTGCGGGAAGTGGAACGGCCAGAGCAACTGCCAACTTCAGCGAAGACCTTTTCGGCATGACTGCCCCTTCATAGGGACCCGGCTGAAGTCTCGTTGCGGCGCTGAAAGACCAAGCCAGGTGCTATTTGCACCAACTGCTGGTCTTGTTCGCCTCGTGTCGAGGTGGGGGACCGGGCCTTATGGGCCGTGATGACGGTCTTCCCTACACCTCCTCGCCGCTGAGGCAAGGAGGGTGAACTACTCCCCTGCGGGGAAGATGATACCAATCGCAGGTATCGTCATCTACATGATGGACAAAACCGTGCCATATGTTGCGGCAATGTTGGGCGAACCTATTCCCGTGGCTCACTGAATGCGTAGAAGTCCTTAGGATTATCGATGAGCAGAGCGCCTACTTCCTCTGCGGCCAGGCCCATAGCACGCATGAGTGGCGCGACGTTTTCGACCACATGCGCGTATCCGTGCCCGCCAAAGGCCTTCAGCCCATCCTTGAAGCAGTTGTCTGAGCCGATGAGAATCTGACCTAAATATCCTTTATCTATCAGTTCTCTTATGTCTCGTATTCTTTGGACATCGCATCCAAGATTGATGACCCTACCCAGGTAGGAGTGAGGATAGCCAATATTGCCGAAGTTATCGTAGCCAATGTAGCAGCCGCGATCCAATATGTTGATCCTGGTTTCTAGGGAAAACTCAAAGGTATCCATATGACAAATCATGGTGTTAGATAGGGAAGCGCCGGATTCACTGAGAATGTCCACGATAGCCAACGCCAGATCGTCGCGAAAGCTTGGATGTACGACGATCGGGGCGCCGGTCCGCTTCTGGGCTTTCGCCGAGGCTCTCAGCACCTTCTCCTCATTCTTTGACAGCGGAACCGAGCACCCCAACTCCCCGATGAGTCCGGCCTTGATCCCGGTAGTTCCCACTCCCACCACTATTTCGTCGACGATCTCATCGGCGATTTGATCCTCTGTCCTGTCATCCATGTCGCCAGGATGTGAGATGGCTACGTAATAGCCGCTGCCCATGATGATATTGATGCCGGTGGCTCGGGCGACAGACGAAAGACCGAGGGCGTCCCGGCGCATTCCGATGGGGCTTACCTCGGCTATGGTGCTGCCCCCTGCGTGCTTGAAATGCAGCAGTTCCTGAATGGCGAGGTCTCTGTTGTCCAATCTCATGTTGTCCATGTTGAGAAAGCGATCCGTTCTTGCCCAGGCAAGATTCTCAAGAGAGAGAGGCTGATGAACCAGGCTTCTCTTCCACGCTTCGACCGGCTCTTCGTAGTAACACGTCATCTCCGCAAAAATGTGTTCATGGCTAGAGGTCATCCCCAAGCGCTCAGGGTCAATCACACCCAAAACGGTCTGGACCTTGCCCACGGGCTCTTCCATCTTCGTCATCTTTGCATCGCCCCCGCTCGCGTTGCGCTCATGTACGATGTGATATTAGACGGTACTCGCCCGGTTCCCCCTGCGCCAGGGCAGGAAGGCGACCGTCCGGCGGCCACCAAGACATGACGGAGGAGTAATGGAAGAGTCCAAGTACGGAAAGTACTTCATCACCGACACTCCGAGACATCCGGATCACCCGCAAAGCAGGGACATCGAGAACGACCTGCCATGGTGCGACTCTCTCGTCATCAACAAAGAACTCGATGGCGCGGTGAAGGGCGCCTACTACCTGGAGACTTGCATGATGCTGCGTACCGGCTCTATGGCTGGACTGCAGGAGCACAGTCACCCCTTCGATGAATACGTCATCTTCGTCGGTACAAACCCTGAGGATCAATTTGACCTCGGCGCCGAAGTGGAATTCTGGCTGGGTGGAGAAAAGCACATGGTTACAAAGACCTGCGCAGTCTTCTGCCCTGCCGGGACGCCTCACTGCCCGCTGGTAGTCCACTCGGTGAACCGACCCTTCATTTTTATAACCACGGGAAACAGCCTGGGATATGAATACGGAGAGGACGCCGTGTCCTAGCGTGGGCGGGGCAGCACTGCCGTCCGTCGCCCGTCGCGGGCCTCTTACTTGTTCTGTCGGCGCGTCGGACTTGCATCACCCTCACCCGTCACCCGGTTCGGCAAGGTTCCAGTAGGCTGCTCTTGCCGGCAGAATCCAACGAACTCCGCCCCGGGGATCGAAGGAGAGATCACCCACGCCGTTGCCATTCCCATCCACTGAAGGCTAAGCTTGAAGACCTACGAGAACACGATGGCTCTTACACCACATCGTGGGACGCTACCTTCCCCGGCGGCCCGTCCCGAAAGCTTCCGGCAAATCGGGCAATCCGGATCTATCGGGGCACCATTCACAGCGCCCCCGCGGCCAACCGGGCGGCCATTATCGAAAGCTGCATGATCAAGCCTCCTCTCGGGCAACATTTCATAACGTGTCACCTGAAGCGAGAGATTCCGAGGGTCATCGGGAGCACGCGATTCTTTGGGTACCCCTAATCCTCGATCTCATGACACGGGTAGGAACGGCGAATCTCCAGAAGAACACCGGCCCCGCCCACATAAGAACGGCGGCGTGACCAAGAGCCACGACAGGCGGTACCGCGATGCTCCAGCTTGATCTGATCGGCAGTGATGGCCCCCTCCAGCGAGTCCTGAGTACCCATGAAGGAACCCGCGACCGCGAACAGCAGCACCAGATAGAAGACAGGGGCAAAGTGAAAGAGAAAGGCGACGAGAAATCCGGCTGCTACCAATCAATCCGCGATATACGCGGTCTGACCGGCCATTTCATTATGATGGCCTCCACTTTCTAGTGGGTCCAAGATGACCAGCTCACGGCGGGCGCGCGAGCCCACCGCGCGCGGTACGTACCCCCTCCCCCTCGCTGATCTCCCACCCCGGCCGATCTTGTCCAGGGAATGTCATGATTTCCATTCCGGTAGGGGTGCAAAAAAGTGTGTAGGGGGTGTAGGCGAGCAGACTGGACCTAGCGCCGAGGACCTTCGCTTAGCAGAAACGGCCCGGAAATCAAGGCGTTTTCATGATGGTAGCGGGGGCAGGATTTGAACCTGCGACCTTCGGGTTATGAGTGCGTCCTGGGTCGCTGTCTTGGGCGATATCTCGCGACGATAGGTGACGTCTGAGCAGGTGGTTCCCGACTTTGTGCGACGTCTCGCATGACTTCGTCGTGGCTTGTTTGACCTCGCGCGTCGGCAAAATGTCGGCAACCATGGCAAGGACGGGGACGCCCTACTACGCGGTTTATTGGTGGTGGGTCGGTCTGAACCCCGACCCGTGATTACTTGAAGCGCCCAAAATGGTCAGCGATTCGGGTGCGGCGGGATGCGGTGCCTCGCAACCGCCGCAGAGAATAGAACTAGTGCCTAGTCGGCCGAGACGCCCTGGGCTGAGTAGGCGGCGCTGTCAGAGTTCCCAGCTTTCCTCTGACTCCACGCGCTGAAGGGCCATGCTGCTCTGGGTCTTCGGCCTCAGCATGTTTCGGTGTGGCCTCAACCTCTGCCACAGGGTTAACTGCGAGGAGTCGGTCGATGGAGTCAGCCGCCTCGCGGTCCATCCCCTGCAGAACGTGGCTGTAGACGTCAAGCGTAATACCGACCGTCGCGTGACCCAGGCGTTCGGAAACTACTTTGGGATGGATTCCTTGCTTAAGAAGCTGCGTGGCATGCGTGTGCCTGAGATCGTGGAGTCGAATACCCAGGCATTCCTCTTGTGCCAGTTGACGAAACGCTCTGGAAAATGCATCCGGTGACCAGGGCCGACCGTCGAATCTCGGAAAGACTAAATCCTCGTCATGGTAGGCACATCCAGCCAGGAGCTTCTCCTGAACTTGAGACTTTCGGTGCTGCTTCAGCACTTCCGCGGTCATGGAGGGCAGGGCAATCAAACGTTGAGATTTTGCGGTTTTGGGCTGCTTGAAGGACAATGCCCCCGTGCGGCTTTCTTGGAGTGACCGTCTAACAGCGAGTGAAGCACCCGGAAGATCTACGTCTTCCCATCGAAGGGCCAGGTACTCGCCTCTGCGGAGACCGCTAGTAACTGCGACCACCAGGGGCGCATGCAGATTGGAACCTTGCGCGCTCTGTAGCAGCCTCGCCGTTTCAACCTCGTTCAGTGCTTTCATTTCGTGTCGTTCCGGCCGTGGGGGCTGAACAGCATCGCAAGGATTCCGGACCAGGAGTTGCCAGCGGACGCCGTGTTTCAATGCTTCGCTCAGTAGTCGATGATGGTGGAGCACGGTCTTGGCTGACAGACCTCCTCTGCCGTCCAGCCTGCCGGAGGTCAGAGCCTTGGAGTAGTAGGCCTGGATGTGAAGGGGCTTTAGCTTAGCCAGAGGAAGCTGACCAAGATGCGGAACTAGATGGCGACGGACGATGTCCTCATAACGCTCGAAGGTGCGCAGGGCGACATTGGGACGAGCGTAGTCGTTCAGCCAGCGCCCGAGGTAGGCCTCCAGGGTCAAGCGATTCGGATCCACATAGTTTCCGACATCGCGCTCGCGGAGAAGCCGGCGCTCCTCGGCCTCCGCCTCTTTCTTAGTTCCTTGCATCGTATGGAAGGCCCGTATGCGTTTGCCCGTGACCGGGTCCTCGCCAAGGTTGACGTTAATCTCCCACGACTGTCCTCGTCTTCGGATACTCACGTCTCGTCACCGGCCGCCGGTTCGCCCGGTTTCACCCGCGATGCTACACCCTTGGCGCGCCCCCTTCGGGGCTCCCAACCTGCCTTCTTACAGGCGTCGCTGCAGTAGTCCCTCCTTCGGTTCGTGGTTCGAAATATCCCATCGCACTGAGGACATATCTTGGTAAAGCCGTGGTTGGTGATCTCCAAGGCGAATAACAAATAAAGGGCGCCAAGCAGAGTGTCGGGGAAGAACAAGATCTCACCACCGTCAACGGAACCTGAGAACGGCATGACTGCCGCATTAAGATGCCCTTCGAGCCGTTGGTTGACCTTCGAGGTCACAAAGTACCTGATAGGGTTGAGGCGATCTCCGTACTCCCATGTCTTGATGAGCTTGGGACGTATTGGGAATTCACCTTCTTTTGCAGCGGCGAGGTTTCGGCGGGGCTTCGGTGGTGTGCACTTCATGGGAAGCCCCTCGCTTGCAAAGGGTTCCCCGTCGACATGCACCCGGGTCGGGTCACGCCGCCACTCCACGAACTCCCGCAAGCCCTCGTCATCACCTTTGTGGGCCAGATCCCAAAGATTTATGAGCTGAGCCATCGCTCTAATCTCAATGCGCCATTCGCTGAAGGACTCGCGCGGCTTGGCCGCCTCCGGCCTAATCTCGCCGCTGACATCCAAGTGCCCTACCGTCCCCCAGAGCCGACCGTGTTCATTGGCAAATCTCTTGATGTCTTCTTCAGTTTCTGGAAGACGGGCAAAGTCGCGATGCAAACCCGGATCGCCCTTGTGGCGCGAGCCGAGAACCGGCTGCACAAACTCCAACGCTTGGCCGGGAAGCCAGGGCGGCTCTTTGTCGACGAGCCAGCGCTCACCATCGTGGGACACCCAGTCGTATCCGTCTACGGGAGCAAGCTGAGCAAACGCATACGCCCCGCGCGCCAGTTTCTCAATCTCAATCGAAGTTGTTCTCATCAGTGCGCACTCCCATCCCGACTCAAATACGACCGTCAGGTATAACCTTTACAGTCGTGACCATGCGATCATCATAGGCGTTGGCCTATGCCAATGCAAGCGCTGCGACAACAGGAGGCTACAAGATGAAGCGACTACGAGTTACCCAGGAGCGGGAATCGAGGAAGTGGTCGAGGGCAGGGCTGGCTCGGCGAGCAGACATGAACGCGGCCACAGTCGGGCAAATCGAGCAAGGCGTCCTGCGGCCGTACGCCTCGCAGCTCGCGAAGCTAGCAGTCGCCCTGGAGTGGTCTGGCGACCCCGCGGAACTCCTAGATGAGGTGACCGACTAAATGAACGATTTCGAATTTGTGGACCAGTTGCCGGATTTCTCCACTGTTGAGCAGTTCGCGGGGGTTGCGAAGGTGAGTAAGAGCACCGTCAGGGGGTGGATCAAGCAAGGCCATCTACCGGCCATCCGCTGGGGCCGAGTATGGAGAATCCCGAAGGGGCCAATTTTGAATCTGAGGGATGGTTACGTCGTCAACAACGAACTCGATCAGTGCTCGGCCAGCATGGATCGGCTCCTCACTAGCCGGCCCGATACGGACGGTCCGACGAAACATGGCTCAGCACATCGCGTAGCAAGCGAACGCCAAGACGAAGGTGGACGTAGCCCACACCTGGTTGGTGACGAGCTTCCACGCGAACGCTACGGTTCTGCACTTCCACAGACAAGAACGCATGACGATGAGATTAGGTAAGTCATGGTGAAGGATCCAGATGGCTCCTTTGTCAAGTTCCCGAAGCATCTCTTTGATCCGCTTCTACGGGCGCCGATGCCCGGAGTCCACAGGGACATCGTATTTGCCGTCGTCAGACGCACCATCGGCCACTATAGCCACGAGGAGGCTGAGATTGGACTACAGCTCCTGGTTGACATGACAGGTCATCACAAAACCCGCGTGAGCAAGGCTCGCCAAGACCTTCTGAGGGAAGGCGTCCTCGTGCAAACACGGCCGCCAACTTGCTTCCGAGCGGCCATGATTAGGATCAACAGAGACCCTTCGACCTGGGGCGCCTACGCTGTCAAGAACCCGTTGCCGAATTGCCGACTGTCAGCAGATTGCGGACTGCAGGATGCTGACAGGGAGTCGGCGGATTGTGGAGGGGGTGTAAGCAAAACAGGAACACACCCATCAGCGGATTGCAGCCCAAAGAAGACTACGGAAGAACTTTTCTGAAGAACTCTTTGAAGAAGTCCCTGACCGAACGTGTACGCCGCGACTTGCGGTCAGCTTGATTAGTTCCTGGAGAAAGGTGTCACCAATGAATATACGGGAAGAATGGCCAGAACACTCCACCGAGGCTGACACGATGACGGTGAGTTTCAAAGATCGTCCGTGTCTTGGCTGCGGAGCGCCAGTGAAATGCCAAGCGCTTCATCGCCGCGGACAGGTTGTACACGATCGTGAATGGCTTCCGTTTCTCCCCCGTTGCTCCAACTGCGCCATGGAGTACGAGGCGATGGTGGAACGCATGAAGGACGAAGAGCGCATCAAGGAAGAGGCGCGGCAAGACAAGCTTCGTGACGAATGGCTGTGCTCCCGCGGTCCTGGCCGCAGGCTAGAAACCGCCTCCCTAAAGACCTACCGAGAAACTGAAGCCAACCGCGAAGCGCTACAGATAGCGCAGTACTGGCTGAAAGAAGATTCCCGCCCGAACTTAATCATCGTCGGTCCAGTCGGCAGCGGGAAGAGCTATCTGATGGCCTGCGTATTTCAGGAGCTTCTCGCCGCCCCCAGCCCATGGCCGGAGTGGCTTTCTGTGCCCGAGCATCTGACCATGATCAAGAATGGTTTCACTGACGAGTTGGCACGCAAGGAGGCGGCTTCACAAATCTCAAGGGCGAAACTCGCTCCTATTTTGCTTCTTGATGATCTGGGCAAGACTCACCCTGGAAAAGGCTCGTCCTGGGTGGAGGATCAGCTCTACGACATAGTTGACGAACGCTACCGCCAAATGATTCCCACGGTGATTACAACAGAGTTGGGGCACGGGTCACTCATCCCAAGGTGCGGTGAGAGTGTCGTGACCCGTCTCATGGAAGGAGCCATGGTTGCACGGCTCGGGAAACCGCCCCATCCCTATCGAGTGCCTCGGCGCGTCGAGACGAGTTCTACCGGATAGCGCGAGGGGCCGAGCGAGTAGTAGATGCTTCGGCGACTCCGACTGGTTGAACGCCGAACAAGGAGGTTCTTGTGGATGGCAATTTTGACAGACTGATGCTTGATTCCAACAAGTCGAACAAACAAAGTGAGCGTGGACAGGCGCTAGTGGAATTCAAGGCCTGCCGAATGCGGCGCCGGCCGATCCATAGTCGCCGACACGCGGCACCGTCATCGAGGGCAACACCACCTACCTGGCTACCCAGAAATAAGCGTCACTGCGCGGGGCGACACGAATGGTAAATGATGCCGAGGCGCCGTACTTTCTCCTTCCCCGCACCCTCGTGGAGCACCCTGGCTTTGGCGCATCCAGCGTTAGGAACCGTCTCTTCCTGGTCCTTGTGATCGCGGAGTTCCAGCGACGTGGCAGTTTTTATGCGGCGGACCTCGAACTGGCCGTGACCCTGGGGGTCAGCGTCGCCAAGGTGCGTGAGGCCCGTCGCTACTTCTCTGGTTTGGGCTGGATAGAGGAGAAGCACGGTTTCCAAAGCGCGGGACGGAACTTGGCGACGAAATACTCGGGCATCCCCTGTTGTCGGCTGAACCCGGATGAGCCTGGTGCGTATCTTGATCTCTTCACCTACGAGGTACTGCTCGACCACGTCCGTCACGGAGCACTCCTTCATTGCGATCTTCTCACGTACGTCATCCTTGACTACAGCCGTCTTGTTGACGGCGACCACCTCGATGAGTTTGAGATTAGCTTGGGGCGTCTCCGTGAGCTGACCGGACTACCCGGGGTTATGCGGTCGGTCCGGCGTCTTCACAGAGGGTTCCATTTCGACGGCGGATCGACGCTCTTCTCGTTTGAAGAAAAATCCGAAAAGCTGATCATCACAAGCTGGGAAGAGTTCGCCGGGCCGGAACACAGCGATAAGGCAAAGCAGGAAGCCGAAGCCATCCGGGAGACGATAGCAACGGAGGTGGAAACCCGAAGGCGGCTCCTGAGGGACACCGGACAGAAAGAGCCCCGCTGTCCGAAACCCCCTGCTGGACGGGAGACCCCTCCGACCGAGCGTAGGTGACCGAATCGCGGCCCGATCCGGCAGTGGATCCCGGCAGGGTGTGTCACACCACCCGGTTCGCCGATCTGTCACTTACCGCCAGGCGAACGTCCCGACACCCGATGCAACCGAAATAGCACCTACGCCTCTGCAAGGACACCGGCGCCGAACAGGATGGGAGGCGTGCGTCGAGACTCCACGGTCGTTTCACTTATCCCGGGTGACGCCGGCGCATAAGAAATGGCTGCAAATAGGCTTGCTTTCAATCCACCTCCCTGCCTGAAACCCCACGAGTACTGCGGCCAGATGTGCAACTTACGCAACAGGCCGTCCCTCGCACGAATGCACCAGAGTGACCTTCCCCGCAATCTGCATGGGCCCAAAGGATGTGAGCA
Organism: uncultured Actinomycetes bacterium; assembly: GCA_963775295.1. Lineage (GTDB taxonomy): Bacteria > Actinomycetota > Thermoleophilia > RBG-16-64-13 > RBG-16-64-13 > JAMDEO01. The sequence continues at coordinate 1,657,407 of CAVZIK010000006.1, read as the reverse complement.
TGACCCCCTGCTGCGAAAAAAACGAATCGCACCGGAACCTAAAACCCCGACGCCAAGCCGCGCCGGCGTGACTCACTAGGTGACTCACTGGGGGGTCGTTTTTTTTCCCACAATAGGAGGGCTGCTCCGGGGAGCCAGGCCGCGCGGACTTTCTGAGGACTCTAGTCTCCGTCTTCCCAGCAATAATGCCCCTCTTGCCCACACCGTATAGCGAAGTTTCCCGCGACGGGGCGCCATCGGGATCGGGTCGTTTTGCCCATTCCGACGCCCTATACGGAGGGCTGACCACCCTTTGCGGATTCCCAGAACTTGGACTTGGTCCCGGACCCGTCGGACTGCCCAAGAGGGCAGATCGGCCGGTCCGCCCTGACCCCGGACGGGTCGAAAGGGCCCAAAGTCGCCTTTTGACGGCGCGTTTGGATACGTTTGGGTCGCAAAAGGAGATGCAATAACGCACAGGATCACCTCAAGAATGGCATTTTGACGCACAACCGAGACGTCTTGGCGGGCGGAAGACATGATCTCCATACGCCTCCCGTCGGGCGCTACCGAGTGGCCGCCGGGCACACTTGAGAACGAGCCCGAACACCAGGGACCCGTTGGGACAGTGGTCGACCTACGTGCCGACTGTTCATGACCCCGACAGCAACGTTGCCGCGGGGCCTCGGACCGCCCCGCGCCCAGAAGATAGCTGGCAACGTGGGTCGGCGGCGAGGACCCCACGACAGCATCAGCCGCTCGCCTCAGGGTCGTCCTGGAAGTCCGGATAGAATCAAGGATTCGACAAGAGTGCCGATGAACAGGGCGAAGCCTCAATGTCTGGGAAGGGACTCATGGAAATCGACCGTTGTCCGAAGTGTGGAACGCCATTTGTTCATGGCCAGACCTGCCCAACCTGCTCGTGGGAGCGGAGTCCGGGGGCCGGCCAGCCTCGCCCCGATCAGGCTCCACGCTCACCGCTGGCACAAGTCGCTTTCCAACAGCAGATCGCCCTCCAATGCACTCAGTGCGGCGGACCAGCCTTCGCCGGTCATCCATGCCCGAACTGCGGACGGGTCAATTACCCGTCGACACGTCGGTCTAGACCCTGGTTGCTTGCGATAGGGATAGTCGCCCTGGTAACCGTGGTTCTCGTCTTGTTCTTCACTCTACTCATGCCCACCTTCCTAGATCAAAGAACTCAAGCGGAGGATGCTGCCGCGAAGAGCCTCGTTCGGAATGCTATGACGGCTGTCGAGACGGCCTACGTTGACTATCGGAGCTTTGAGACAAGCCCCGACCAGCTATCAGTTATTGAGCCCTCCATTACTTTCGTTCCCGCGGGTAGCCATCTGATCGCGCCCCATGCGCAGGGCGCCGCACCCACCACCGAAAAGGCAGGCAAAAACGCCGTCAATTTTTACGGAGACGCAACGTCCTACTCGGTCAGCACTCGTAGCGAGACGGGCACCGTCTTCGGGGTCCTCGTTGACAAGAGCCAGGGGCTGATGATTTGCGTCGCGACGACCCGCGGCGGGAAGACGTTTCAGTGGTAGGCCACAGCCCAACCCGGCGCGACCTCTGCGTTTTCGTCGCCCCCCATGCTCCCACCGTGTCGAACTTCACCTGCCGGGAATCGCTCACGGATCCCATCATCTATTTGACGACCGAGGGGAACATCGCCTTGGACCTCCGGCGCCTCAGCCGGACCCCCAAGAGCATGAGCGCCCCACAGGCCTGAGGTTTTGCCCCGGCCGCCCGGGACGGCGCTTCGACGACTTCGCTCAACCTACGCCCCGGTATCTAGCTGCTGGGAGCCGGTTGCGCATCGATTGCGACATTCCGGAACTCGCGGGGCACCTTGTTGTACAGCCAGATAAGAACTGGATTGCCCAAAAAGCCGAGCCCTGTCAAGCATCCTTGCTGCACATACCGCACACCATCAGGTCATCGTGCCGCTACAAGAAGCCTCCCACAAATACGGGCCGTCGGCTTAACACACCGGCCACGCTTGCACGTAACGTCCTTGGCATCTTCGCGACCTGCCGCCCTCAGCCCGTCAGCCTGTACATCTGCGGCAGGGACCAGATTGTCCCCTTTGCCGGGGATTCGCCTCACCCGTCTGTGAATTCCGTTCCGGAAGGCCTTGCGGAGATTCTCGCAACCACGTCTCAGTGCAGCCTCACCACTCGAATGGCGGTCCATCTGGGCGGTGGCTCGAAGTTTATGCTGTTGTAGTCCGGGTCACCGCCAGGAGCGACCACCGTTAGGACGGCAAGATCGCCCGATACTTGAAGCTTCCTACCGTATTCTCCTGCGGCAAGCACCCCCGCCACCTTGACCGGCGTCATGTCCGGAAGGTGAAAGCCAGCGAGGGTTCCAGAGGTGTCGGTCCACAGAAGCCAATCCCCCGAAAGCGCTATATCCCCGCTCGGGCCGTTCCCGTCGGTGAGTCGGCGGGCCTGGCCTGTCGCGAGATCGGCCAGATAGAGACTGTTTCTCTGGGGATTGCCATCGACCGCTACCCAGGCCGCCCAGTGACCAGCAACGACACAGGACGTCCTATGATCCGGAGTGCGCGGATCGGTGACAGCGATATCCACAAGCTTGCCGGTGCGCAGATCAAACACGCGGGGCGGGCGGCCGGGAAGATCACTGCGGAACTGGCTCGCGTCCTGCGTGTAGAAGCCGAACCACGAGACATATGGACTGATGCCGACAAGAGCGGCCGCCGGCAGCCGCGGGGCGGTGGGATCAACCACGACCGGCTTCTCCAGGCTCCCGGTGAGGATGAGGAGTTGGTAGCCCAGGGTGGTGCCCACGTTGCCTAGATGCGCGTTCTCGTAGGCCGGGGTAGTGCGGGGTAGAGCAAGAACATCGCCGGTGCGGATAGGCGGCAGGGTCATGGTGGCCGGGTCAAGAAGCGCCTGGGCTTCTCCACCGGCAGTCGAGCCCATGACATTCTGGTAGCGAGGGATAGCGCCGCCTGAGTACTGGGGGTTCACGACTCCCCAGACAACTGAAGCTCCGGCCCCATTGCCCTTAGGATTGGGAAGAGCGGATAGGAACCACCAGGGCCAGAAAGAGAAGTTTGCGAAGTGAGGTGGGGCGGTTTCGCTCCCTGGAACGGTGGACACTTCCCCGATTCCCAGGTCGAGCGTCTTTGCCACTGCAGTCTGTGGGGCCATTTCCGCACCCGGAGGCCACAAGGTCCAGGTAGGACTTTCTTCGTAGGCGACTGTTTGCCCTGCCACCGCGGCGCTCCAGATCCAAGGCGATGCTGTACGGCGGACCACGTCGACCGGCTTGTCGAGCGGCAGCGAGGGGAACAGGTCTAGATACTCGTACACACTCGCGGCCGTGGGGACGCTGGGGCCGTTCGGGGTTGTGACGATCACGTCTACCGCACCGACGGCGTGAGCCGGGGCGACCGCGTAGATCTCGCTGCTGGAATTGACCTTGAAGCTGATCGCGGGCGTAGCGCCGAAGGTAACAGCGGTAGTGCCGATCAGGTCCGTGCCTTTTATGATCACGGCGGAGTCCTCTGTGCCGCCGGCCGTGGTGCCGCTCGGCGGACTGAGAAGGGTGATGGTAGGAAGAGCCGCGGTGTAGACGTAGTCGTCGCCCGCCCCAACGGTGGCACTGGAACCGGCGGGCGCCGTTACCTGCACATCTACCGTTCCCGCGGCGTGAGCCGGGGCGACGGCTGTGATCTGGTTGTCATTGTCAACATGGAAACTGGCTGCGTTCGTGCCCCCGAAGGCCACGGCCGTGGCGCCGGTCAGGCGGTTACCGGCCATGATGACGGTGGTGCCGCCGGCCACCGGTCCGGAGGTCGGCTGAACGTAGACGATCGTGGGGGCGAAACTCACGGCCTTTGCTCGGAGAACCATGGTGGCGGCCTGGGCTCGGGCGAGCTTGGCTTCTGGACTCAGTTTTCCATCGGAGCCCTTGATCACTCGTAGAGAAACCAAATAGGCGCTGCCGGCAGCGTGGTCGGGCAGGACCTGGCCACGATCCTTGAACCAACCGAGATAGTAGTCCCCCCCGGCCGCATACCAGGCTTCGAGCGAAGGATATCTTTGTGAGCCTTCCTGATTGCCAGGCCCGCCGGTAATGGCGCCGGTGGCCTCGATCTCCTGTCCCGATAGGTAACGCCCGAGGATGCTGTTGGCCTGCTGCCGGGAGATGTCGGTGTTCCGGCCGAAGAGAAGGCCGGCAGGCGTGGTCTCACCTTTGACCAGGCCAGCCGCGTAGGCACCCTCCACGTAGGGGTAGAAGGTGGAGTCGGGAAGGACGTCGATGAACGTCGGCGTGGCTGGGTTCTTTGTGGCGATTCCGAGTCCGGAGATCAGCCATTTTCACAAACTCGGCCCGAGTGATGGGCTGGTTGGGAAGAAAGGTGCTGTCGGCATATCCCCCAGCCACAGTTCCCACCTGAGCGTCGGTGACGCCATAGATGGATGACCAGAACTGGTTCGAGGCATCTGACCATGGCGGTGCGGCCAGCGCGGCCCCACTGAGCATAAGTAGGAACAGCGCCCCTAGGACTAGAGCCGCGGCTGCTTTCCTGGATTTGTGCCTCATGGCCTTCTCCAATCTCGGAAGCTATTGTCAACGGTCTCCATGACTGAAGGAGGCGAGGTCAGCAGGACAAAGGTGGCCGAGCGAAGCGCCACTACCGCCGGTCCGATCAGTCTCTTCATCAACCCGCTCCTTAACGTGTTGTCTGCCCCATCGGTAATCATACGTCCGGCAGGCCCGAAACCGTCACCTTGCCTCCGCCCAGGACATCAGAACAGCAATGTGCCTATCTGGGCGACGGGTGGAAGTCCACCCACCGCCACCCGGGCCCCGTCCCTCGGGTTGACGTCTAGTCATAGCATTTCGAGAAGATCATCCACGGCCGTTAATCGGGTCCTGGCGGTCGCCGAAACTGCCGGCGATTCCACCACCCTTACCGTCCTGTTAAACCCGATGCTCTGCGAATCCGTGGATGCATAGGAAAGAGACGTGTCCGGGAAGGGGCCTTGCGGCAGAACCCAGAAGTAATCGGACACCTCTGCTGTGGTACCGGGCGCCACGTAGTTGCGCTTGGCCCGTGAACCTTCTACCTGGGCCCGAAGCACGGTGTCATCCACCTGCAGGGTGAAGTCACCATCAGTGAGGGAGAAGGTGGACTCACTCTTGTTGGTAACCGTGATGACCGAGTGCACCAGATTCGATCCTGAGGGCTGCTCCAGCCTCACCGTTAATCGGACACCGGCACGCGGAGCTACATCCAGTTTCAACACACCCAGGCCCAGAAGCGGCTCAAAGGAAGTAGGTGAAGGTGCTTCCTGCACCCAATCCGGCGGGATAGAGGGGCTGGTTGATGTGCTGGTGCTCGCCAATGTGGTGCTCGGCGTCGATATTCTGATGGCTGACGGTTGGGGCGAACCGGTGGTCGCGGACGTGGACGACGCACAACCCCCCAGCGCGGCCAGCAATACGGCCACCAGAGCTAGTGAGACACTGGCACGCATTGTCCCCCCTCGATCGCACTGTCGCCATATTCGTTTCCCCAAGTCCGGCGTCACAGCTTGGCTTCCAGGTTCACAATGAGTTGGGCCGCCTCCCCGCGCGTCATCGGCGCCCAGGGATCCCAAGAGGGGCCGAAGCCTACGATCTTCTCAAGAAGGCCGCTCTGTTCAGCCACCCGCATATTCTCCGCGTGGACGGAGCTGAAGTCGCCCAGGCTACCGGACAGCCGGACGTAGGGTTGATATTCCAGACCCGTGAGGCCCGTCTGGCCGTCAAAGATTCCCGGCTTTACTGCCCGCGCGGCTCGAACCAGCATGGTCACCGCCTGGGCTCTACTCAGCGAGCCGAAAGGAGCAAAACGAGTCGAGGTGACTCCCTGGATGATGTCGTTCTTCAGACCAGCCTCGACGTAGTAACGCAGATTGTGATTCCCGGTGCCTTCGAGCGCTTGAATGTCGAGAAAGGGCGGCTGGTTCGTATACTCGGTCGGGCTGATCCCACTGACCGCGAGGAGCATCTTCAGAAACTGCCAGCGAAGAGCCGGCTGCTCGGGGCGAAATTCCTGGAGATAGGTATCGCCCCGCGATAGCGCGACTAGCGTCCGGTATCCACGAGCGATGCCAAGGCCGGCGAGCTGCTCGATGGCGTCACGGTAGGGGGAGGAAGCGATGTCGGCAAATTCGCGAATTGGCGATGTGGGCGCAATGGCAGCCGGTGGGAGACCGCCTTGGGCGGCCAGATAGATGGTGGTGTCCTCATCGAAACGGAAGGGCGGGTAGCTCCACCACACGACTCGCCCCCGGTCAAGATCCGCGCCGAAACTGGCCAAACCCCCCGGGCCCAGATTGGACGACTGCCCGCTGGACACGTCATAGACCGCGTACTCGGGCCCCATGGTCCAGTGGGACCACACCAGGGTATTGCCATCTGCATCGATCGCGACCGACAAAGCCCCGTCCTTGACCATCGAGGTATTGCGCGTGGCCGTGTCGAAGAGCATCACCTTCCAGGGGCTGTCGTGAGGCATCTGCATATCGTCGGGGCGGCTCCAGCTCAGCCAGGCTACTTTCCCCCCTCCCACAACCGGGGCGGCGTCCCGCACGCTATCGTTGGTAAGGTAGGTGACTGCGCGCGAGACCGCTTCATAGAGCACGATCTCCGCAGCATGGCCGGTGCCTTCTTGCCAGACGACGAGTCCATCTGCTACTTGCGCCCGCAGCTCATCTCCGCCGGTTGGCAACTGCCGAAGCGTGTCGCTTTGGGTGTCGTAAAGGTAGAGGAAGCTCCCGGTGGTGGACGGGCTCGGGCCCTCCATGCTGGTGATCCGGGGAGTGCTCACAAAGACGACGAAACGTCCGTCGGTCGCGAGGGACGAGTGCGTCGACGGGTCTGTCGTCACCTTACGGGTGCTTCCCGTCTTGATGTCATAGACGTAGATCTCAGATGACGCGGGCGCGCCCGTCTGCCATACCACAAGATCGCCCTTGATCTCCGCCGCGCCTTGGACACCTTCGCTCTGAGGAATACGAAGTGTGGCGCTGGTGTTCAGGTCGTAAAGCACGAGAACCGGAACGACCTCGTGGGCCACCCAGAGGACGTGGGTTCCATCTACTCGGGGGTCGGTTTGATCGACGTCATTGGTTAGTTGCCGCGTCCTGTTCGAGGAAAGGTCATAGAGAATGATCTCCCAGTCGATGCCGTCATATGCCTGCCAGACCACATATTCGCCGGCGATATGTGGCTCTTTGTTGGTCGTGGAGTTGGCGGTAAGAGGAACCGAATCCCAGCCTCCCTGCGTTTGAGCAAAGGCAGGAGCACAGGGCAGTAGCATGGCAACAACGAAGCCCAAGAGAAGACCCAAACCGGCCAACCATTTCGTGAAAGAGTGTCTCGCCATAACGCCCCCTTGGCTCCCGTGCCCTTGTTGGCCTGCGGGTCAGATCATCCCGTTGCCTATATCATGTCCGGACCGGAGCAATTTGTAAGGTGATGTCTTAACGCATGGACCGACGCGAAAGCGAAGAGCTGATTCATGAACTCTATGGGGCTCACGGGCATCGCGTGCTCGGCTATGCTATGCGCCGGGGAGCCAGCCGCCCCGACGCCGAAGATCTCGTCATTGAGACCTTTCTCACCTGTTGGCGCAGACTTGACGACGTGGATGACCCTGGTCTCCCCTGGCTTCTTGGCATAGCCCGCCGAGTGCTCGCAAATCAAAGAAGAGCCAGCGGGCGGCGGGCAGAACTCGAAAGAAAGCTCTTCGAAGGTGAATCTCTGACCCCTCGTGATGCGCCCGCGCCGGACGTCGATCACCAATTGCTGCACGCGCTTCACGATCTGGGTGAAGAGGATCGAGAAGTGCTCCTGCTCACCGCTTGGGACGGACTCAGCAAGGAGGAGGCGGCCGAGACACTCGGCATCAGCCGAAACACCTTTTCCATAAGGTTGAACCGGGCTCGGACCAATCTGCGAGTGCTCCTTGAGCCTCAAGGTGCGCAGATTGACCTCGGCCGGACAGAAGAGACAGTAGAGGACGATGCAGACACGGATTTCCTGATGGACACCCCATGAGTGGCAAAAATTCGGAAAAGACAACTAGACATGAGACGAGTGCTCACCTGCGGGAAGAAGTGAGCCAGGATCCGCTCCTTTCCCGGCTCGCGAAGAACGACCCCTTGCGAGGCGAGGATTTGACGGGTTGGGCGGAATCGAGCGAGGGCCAAGAGACCTTCAGCAGGCTTATCGCGAGGAAGCGAGAAGACGCAGTTAGCCTCAAGGTGAGTTCTCGGCGCCGACGTTTCGTCGGGCGCCCACGCATATGGTTCGCCCTCAGTGGCGCGGCCGTCCTTGTTGCAGCGCTCGTGGTGGTCATCATTCTCGGCACCCAGGACCAGTACAGGGAAGTAGCCCTCGCTCCCACTTCAACTGTGGCGGCATCCACCGCGACCACAGCCGCGGCATCGATCACCAAGCAACTCCCCTCCATTGGTTCGCCTTCAACGACGGCGGGAACACGGCTCATCCCGAAGACGCCCTCCACCATTGTCAGAACGCCCAGCGCTGGAGGAACCTCCTCGGGCGCCGGGTCTTCCCCCCATGTGGATCAGCCTCCCCCGGCAGTGACGACCGTGGCAGGTGCGCAAGCGCTGTCCCGGATCGTGGTGCTTGCTGAAAAGAGCCAGAACAGATATCAACCCGCCACCCCTTCGGTTACGGACATTCCTGCTAACAAGGTGGTGAATCGAGCGCTCGCGGTTGGCGTGCTTGTCCCCTCTGAAGTGCCCGGCTTGCGTCTCGGTGCGCCGGTCACACGGGGCGAGTTTGCGCTCTGGCTGTGGCGAGCCTTTGGCTCGAAACTCCCGTTTGGGCAAGCCTCAGGCATTCGCGACCTCAACAATGTGTCTGGGGCGCAGCGCCAGGCTGTAGCTGGGCTGATTGGAGCAGGAGTCCTGGCCACCCAGGACGGCGGATATTTCCGGGCAGCGAGCCCATTGACCCCAGAGGATGAAGCCCTCACTCTGTCTCGAATCTCAAGCATCCTTAAGCTCGGTACATCTGCAACGAGTCCCTCCACGACCGTCGGCTCATAAGCCGAAGAGTTGCAGTGAATGAGGCCGAGGCGTAGACCAACACTATGAACGGATAGTGCTGCTTCAGGCAATGGCCGCAGTGACCGTTGCTACCACTGAATCCGATTGAGGGAACGCTGTCGCTTGTGTGCAAGGGTGGCGACCCATTCCCTCCGCTCGTCACAGAAGACAAAGCGCTCCGCGCCCGATGCCACCCTTCGGTTGATCTCCTTAGCAACCCGCGGCCGAGGCTGCACGATGATAAGTGACTCGCGCTCGCCCTGCCAGTTGCCGAGCAAGGCCAGATCCGGGGCGAGCGGGAAGGTCAGCTCCGACTCCGGCCGGCCGAGGCCGAGCGACTCGAAGAAGAACGCCGGGTTATCGCAGGTCAGGAAAGCGTTGTCTTTCGGGGCGACGACGATGCGCCAGGTCATGGAGTGGACAGCCTCAAGGACGCTCTTACTCGGCCACGGTGACCTTACCCGCGCGATCACTTCCTCGGGCGGCTCCTGAAGGAACCGCTCGCGAGCCTGTTCAACTTCAATTCTCCGGCGGCTGGCGAGCTGCGGATCGGCCCTCGGGTCCTTCGCCCAGCCCTCGACGAGCCTACTCACATCACCCATCACTTTGTCGACCACGGAGGGGAACATCGCCATGGATCTCCGGCGCCTCGCCGGGACCCGCATGATCATCACCGCGACATAACCGGCGATGGCTTCCCTGTCACCCGGGAGCAGTTGCTGGTGCTTGCGTAGCCTCCCTAGAGCCGCGTGCGCCGGCCCTTCGACCACTTCGTTCAACCTGCGCTCGGTGTCCGGCTCGTAGAACCCGGTCGCCTGCGCGGCGGCGGCTATAGGTACTTTCCGGAAGTCGCGGGACATCTTGTCGTACATCCAGATGAGACCGGGGTCTTCTTTGACCTCGAACCCCCTGAGGTACTCCTGTGGCACGTAGTGATGCCCCATGATGGTCTCCGTCATCCAGTTGAAGATGGAGCAGGCTCCTTCCTGACCAGCCCAGCCGGTCTCCCCAGGCGCCGCTGCTATCAGTGTATGGGATCGATCGTGTCGGCGTACGCGAGCGCCCAGAGAAAACAGTCCGAGTTCCCGTCAGACCCGTGGCTTGTTTCCTCCACGTAGGCCCGGATGTCGCGGGCCATGGCGCCGTCGCTTCAACTGATCGAGCAGGTCTTTGACCCGGCGCTCCTCGACCGGGTGGCGCTCTTCGGCCTCCTCCCACCGACGCTCCGCCTCCAAGCGCTCCCGCTTCCGCCGTTCCTCCTCCAGCCTTTGCCCTTTCAGCTTCTCGGCGACGACGGGGAGGTGGCCGACGAAATCGCCCAGGCAGTCCTCGACGCGCTGGCGCTTGTCGTCGCTCCACGTCCGCCTGATCTGGAACCACCAGGCGTTCGCGATTGACAGGGAAAGGGCGCCGGTCGGGGGGTAGGCCCGCTGCTGCCAGGTATTGCCCCAGTCGGTCTGCCGAGTCTTCATCACCTGCGTGCGCTTCTCGCCCAGGCTGAGGTGCACCCAGTCCTCCCCGACAAGCACGCGGGTCACGCCGGGCGTCAGATCCCGGTTACCGTAGTATGAGGCCGTCGAGGACCGCAGTTCTGTCGCGTCCACTCGTAGCCCCTTTCCTCCTTCAAGAGGCGATCGAAGGGAAAAGGGTAGTGCACGAAGGGCCAAGAGGACCGGAGTGATTCGGGTCAGCCCGGTCGCCCGGGGACCCAGATGGCCGCATCATCATGTCCGAATGCCTGCGCCCGGCCTTCCAGGCACTCGGCGCCGATACAGGCGCAGACCAGGGCATCGAGGGCATCCTCGTAGCGTTTGAGGAAGGCGAGCGAGGGCGTGGATCAAGCGGCCGGGGATACCCAAGGGGATACCGGCTATTCGATCGCTGAGGGCATCTAGGATGCGGACGAACTGACCCAAGAGCAGCCCGATCCTCGTCTCGACGGATTCCCCGGTAGCCGAGACGAGCCTGCCCCGGTCAGAGGCAGCACCTAGCACAGAACCCCAGCAGAAGGGTGTTGTTTTCGCTCATGCAAGCGTACCTTTAGGCATGGAAACACATGCTTGTCGTCCACGAAACGGCTGAGGCGGGCAAAAGTGATTGAGTCGATCTCCATCGCCAAGATTGCGACCTACGAGGAGAAGCCCCAGGTTCTGAACGGGCTATCGCAGGTCAACTTCCTGTTTGGCTCCAACGGCACGGGCAAGACGACGATCAGTCGAATCCTGGCCGGGGAGGTGGAGGGCGCCTCGTGCAGCGTCAAGTGGCGCGGAGGCGCCCCGCTCGAAGTCATGGTCTACAACCTGGACTTCGTGGAGAAGAATTATCATCAGCCGCCGAAGTTGAAGGGCGTCTTCACCCTTGGCGAGGAACAGCAAGAGACCCTGGATAACATCGCAATCTTGAAGGCCGACGTCGACGGCCTCACCGAGGCAATTGGACAGCTCACCCATACACGGCAGGGCGACGACGGGAAGGGTGGCAAGATCGGTGACCTGGCAGAGTTGGAGCTGGCCTTCGCCGAGAAATGCTGGAAGCAGAAGCAGAAGTATGATGTGGTCTTCAGCAAGGCATTCGGTGGCTACCGCGCGAGCAAGGAGAAGTTCAAAGCGAAGGTAGTCGAGGAGTGGGAAAGCAATACCGCCCCACTGCTCCCGCTCGACGACCTGAAGAAGAGGGCCGATTCGGTCTTTGCCGCAAAGCCCTCCGCCGAGGGAGTAGTTCCGGCGGTGGACACGGACAAGCTCGTAGGCCACGAATCCGATCCCATCATGACCAAGCACGTAGTCGGCAAGGAAGACGTCGCAATCGCAGCCCTCATCGAGAAGCTGGGCAATAGCGACTGGGTGCGGGAAGGTCGTAGTTTCTTCGCAGTCAGCGAAGGGGTGTGCCCCTTCTGCCAGCAGACGACGTCCGAGGCGTTTGCGAAGGGCCTGAGCGAGTACTTCGATGAGACGTTCGAGGCGGACAGCAGAGCGATCGACGTGCTGTGCGCCAATTACAAGGAGGAGGCTGCCTCCATCAGCCGACGGATCGCAGACATCATCGAGAATCCCTCGAAATTCATTGATGCCGACAAGCTGGCGAAGGAGAAGGAAGTCTTCGACTCGATCGTCACTATCAATGCGCAGCGCCTGGCCCTGAAGAGACGTGAACCGAGCCGGGCGGTCGAGTTGGACTCCCTGATTGCCGCGGGCGCAGCTATCGAAGCGTTGATCGACGAGGCAAACGGACGGATAGCTGAGCACAACAGAGTGGTAGAGCATTTTGTCGAAGAGCGCTCAGATCTGACGGCACAAGTGTGGAAGTATCTTCTTGACTGGGAACTGAAGGCGGACCTAGCCAGCTATGAGACTTCTCGCAACAATCTGAACAAGGCGATCAGCGCTATCGAAGAGAAGATTGCAGCGGCAGAGGGGGAAAGGCGGCAGAAGCAGGGCCAGCTCCGAGACCTCGAAAGGGAGACAACCAGCATTCAGCCGACGGTCGAAGGGATCAATTCGCTGCTGTCATGTTTTGGCTTTCGCAGCTTCTCTGTTGCCGTCGCAGACGATGGTGCATCCTACAAGCTGGTTCGGCCGAACGGGTCAGACGCCAAGGCGACCCTAAGCGAGGGGGAGCGCAGTTTCGTCACGTTCCTGTACTTCTACCATCTCCTGAAGGGAAGTCATTCAGAAAGTGGGGCCACAGTTGACCGGGTGGTGGTCTTTGATGACCCGGTCTCTAGCCTGGACAGTGATGTCTTGTTCATCGTGAGCAGCCTCATCAGGGGGCTGATCGAAGAAGCCAAAGCGGGTACCGGGCAAATCAAGCAGGTCTTCGTTCTAACCCATAACGTCTATTTTCACAAGGAAGTAACTTTCAACCCGATTCGACGTGGTCTCCCCACGAAACAAGAGACATTCTGGCTTGTCCGCAAACCGGGCCTGGGGTCAATAGTGGAGAAGTGCGAGTCGAACCCAGTGACCACGTCCTATCAGCTACTGTGGGATGAGCTGAAGAGAAAGGAGCGGTCGAATACCACCATCTGCAATACGATGCGAAGGATACTTGAGAACTACTTCAAGATTCTCGGTGGAATCGACCTAGACAAGATTGTTGGGCAGTTCGCCGGCACGGAAAAAGCTGTCTGCGGATCCCTTTGTTCATGGATGCATGCTGGGTCTCACGATGTGCACGACAGTCTTTACGTCACCCCGGATAACTCAACAGTAGAGGCATATCTGGCAGTCTTCAAAGCCATCTTTGAGAAGCTGGACCACAAGGGTCACTACGAGATGATGATGGCAGAACCATCAAATGGCGCGGCTGCTTAACGTTGGCTGGAGCAGGCGGGCATTCATGCTTGGAGGAGCCGGGGAGTAAGGGTGCCATGGGCGGGCTGCCTGGGTGGACAGCCCGGAGGCCGGCGCTAGATTCGACTACTATTGTTTCTTCTCTTGGGGGAAGGTGCCCATCCTCGCAACGGTTCTACACCTTCCTTGCCCCGTGAGGCGCGACCCCCGGTGAGGCGGAAACCTTCACTATCTTGTCATAGTGTCGGGCCTAGTCGTCTCCATCCCAATCAGCGTCACCATCATCTTCGGGAGGGAGCATCTGCCGCAGCTCCCGCTCCACCGGAATCTTATGCTGGCTGGCGATGAGCGCAACTTGCATGCCAACGGCGGTGCGCAAGTCCCCCAGTGCGAGCCCGAACCGATCGGCGCCATATCCCGAGTGCGGGCCGTGGAAGTTGCGTCCGTTAGGACCAGCCGTCTCGATGAACTTTCGGCAGGCTGCCCTCATGGATCGTAGCGACGCTTCGAGTCTCTTTCCGGGCCCAGCCTACGCGATTTGATCGGTCAGAAATTCTCGTATCTCAAGTGCGGAGGCGACGCACTGCATTTCATCTTCAATATGCCTGTCCGCGAACAACAATCGCCAGTCTTCAAGGAAGCCGATCACAGCTCTGGCAATCTTGTCGTCACCGTCCACCATCTCCCAGTTGAGGCTGTAGCCGAATGCCCCTATTCCCGTTATTCGATAGCGCATCTCAGCCTCCGATCAAGACGTGGGGAACTGCTCGCCGGCGTTCACGGGTGCTTCGATAACGGCGCGAATGAAGAGCCTGAACCAGCCGGGCGTGATGAGAACCGTGAAGTCAGGGTGGCCACCTGCCCGGATAACCAAGTGGCCTGGGTCAGCGAAGCCGCAGTCAATCCTGAGGTCAACCGGGAGCGAACCGGTATGCACGAGTTCACACCGCAACCACTTCCAGAACAGGTGATCGACGTCCACCAGGCTTCCTCGATACTCGACAGAGACCGAAGTTGTGTGAGCACCCCGCAGGAATTCCTCGAATGCTTCCCGGTCGCGCTTTCTTGGGTGAGCCTTGCGAGCAGTCGCTTGGACCGCGAGCAGGGCGACAAGCAATGCTCCCTCATAGCGACAATGATCCGAAAGGATCTGCGCATCGACCACGCGGCTGGCGATTGACAGTTCTGCCTCCCTTTTCTGGACCTTTGCCCGTCGCCCAGCAATCCGAACTATGAGATCGGGGTGTCCGCCTCCGAGGATGCAAAGGAATCGTTTTCCCCCGCCTCGATCAAGCGGATCTCGGCATCACTGAGCCCATAGAGTTCGTACACCAGTGCGTCCAGTTGCCGTTCCTCTGCATGGATCTGGGTTTGAAGCAGGTTGGCTTCGTCCGGATTTCGCGCATCTCGGAGTCTCTGGATCACCGTCAGCAGGTGTTCGACGTTCCGGACAATGCGATCGTAGCTCGATGTGTCCCGCTCACTGGTCGACTCCGGTACGACTACAGGCAGGGTGCCGAAGTACTGCTTAGTGCATGTGATCCACCCGCCGCGGAACTTATTGCTGATCTGGCGGAGATACCAGAACAGCAATCGGGAATTGACAAGACCGAGAACGTACAGAGGATGAAGGGCAAGCCCGGAATCCATGCCGACACTAAAACCCCCGCTCGCCATGAGGCACAGTCGATTTGGCTCGCCGGCCACGGGCGCGCAGAGGCCGCGGTTCGCCAATAATGGCACCAGGAAGCTTGCTCGCTCATGAACATTCAGATTCCGGGCCGCGCTGAAGCCATACCAAGCCCCAAATTGCTTCCGGCGTTCGAGGAGCTGTCTGTTGGAAGCCAAGTACGCGTGCGCTCGGGGATAGTGCCCCTTCAGTTCCTCCTCGCCGAGCAGTCGGTACCCGCGGTTGTTGACCTCATACGGGAAGATGATCATCTCGTTGTTCTTGCTGCAGAAACAGAACCGGGTGAAATCTGAGGCCCAGATAGGTTTTCGGAGGATCTCGGGTTCGATCTCGACCGGCCTGCCCGAGCGGGTAAGGTAGCCTCCGTCGGCCGTCTTGAGACAAAAGACATCGTCGTTCCCGGTGCTCGATCCGCGCGATATGTCCACTGGAAGCTGCAGGAGCGGTACGCCCCTCGCTGCCAACTTCTGCCGCAGGAAGTTGGAGTCTTCCCCTGCAAGGACCCAAGGACCTTCCGCAAGGGAGTCAAGAGACACGGTCCCAAACCTGGTCTCGGATGAGGGCAGCGCTTTCGGCGCGGCCCGCACATACCTAGCCTCCCCGTGTTGTCGGCCGCTCAAGAAGAGCAGGCACGTGTAGGTTGTCGCCTGGGGAAACACCTGATCGTGACCGAAGTCGACGATCTCTTCCAGCAGTCGGCTATTTGCGATCTGCCTCCTGAGCGCCGCGCCGTAGTCGGTTGCCAGGAACTTGCTCGGGAGAATGAACCCTAGTCGCCCGTTCTGGCTAAGGAGCTGAAGCGCCCGCTCCACAAAGACGACGTAGATGTCGTAGTTACCCCGCTCGGCCGCACGATAGCTCTTCTTGTAGAAGTCGGCCTCCGTCGGCGACCACTCGCGCAGGGACTGAATACGTACATAGGGCGGATTTCCGATGATGGCGTCGAATCCGGCACCTGGGCGCGCGAAGACCTCGGGGAACCGCGACTTCCAATCAAACACATTGATGCGCCACAGATCGTCTTCGCCAAACAGGTCCAGCGGCCGGTTGTCGTAGAAGTCGGCTCCAATCAGCGAGTTGCCACACCGGATATTCTCGTCAAGATCGGGTAGAGCCCGCTCCTGCAGAAGCTGAAGCTGAGCGGCAAGGCTTTGAGCTGATTCGCCTTCGAGGACCTTGAGGAGCAGCGACAGCTTCGTGACCTCAACCGCCTGCCGGTCAATGTCGACCCCATAGATGTTCGCGAGGAGGATGCGTTTCCGTTCGGCAGTGGTCAGGCGAAAGTCGCCCGGTCCATAAGCGTACAGCTCCTTCCGATGCTTTCCCGGGTCGTGGGCCGCGTACCAATCGCGGTGCCAGTCGAGCAAGTACTGATACGCGCCCATGAGAAACGAGCCAGAGCCACAGGCAGGGTCGAGTATGCGAAGTTGTGCGACCTCTTTTGGGGTCCTTCCCTCAACGAGCGGCCCGATCGTCTGCCTCACGATGTAGTCGACGATATGGGTCGGCGTGTAGTAAACGCCACCGGCCTTCTTGACCTCCGGCTTGTCCTCGACCGTCGCACGGTGACCTGCAGTCAAGCGGATCACCTTGCCCAAGAACTGCTCATAGACCTGGCCGAGAATGTCCGCGGGTAGGACCGAGAACTCATACGGGCTGTCAGGGTAATAGAGACCTGCGATCATGTCGCGCAGCACCTTGTCATCGATGACAAGACTTGGCGTGAGTAGGTCCGGATTCCCAGTGCGACCACGTTCCATTGAGAAGTGGAAAAGGCCGGAATTGTAGCGCTGGTCCGCGCGGGTGAAGAGATCTTGAAGTCGAGGGTAAACCCCTCTTCCCTTGGCCGCGGCACCAAGCTGCCCGTAGGGCTCTACCCCGCGATCCTCGCTAATCCGGAGGAAGACGATCCGGTCGATGGTCTGCTGGACTGCGTAGTTCAGTTCTCTTTGGGTGAGCCCGTGGTTCCGCAGGGCGAGGTTGCGGGCCAGTTGCTCACGCCAAGCCTCGATTTCCGCGAGAAAAGCCGCGTCTACCTCAGCCGTCCCCCTCTTGCTCCTGGTCGATTCCGCAAATCGATCAAATGATCCCTTGAGAATCGCATCGCGGGAGAAGATGCTGGCAATCTCGTCCCAACGACGCGGGTAATCCTCGAACGGAATGAGGAGGACGCGGGCCGTCGAGGACTTGTCCAGTTTCTCGGGTTTCACTCGGCAGTCGTAGGCGGCGAACTCCTCAAAGTCGGTAAGGAGTGACAGGGGAAGTTTCGCCGACCATGCGTAGCGCCTCAATTGGAAGGCAGCACCGACGTCGTCCCTGACGTTGACCGACGGCTTCTTGGCCTCAAGGAAGAACTTGCGTGTGCCGCCGATTCGGAAACAGTAATCCGGGGCCTTTGTGGCCCCACCGATTTTGATTGCGTCCTCGTGGACGACATCCTTGTAAGCTTCGGCGTAGCCCTGCTCGTTATCGATATCCCAGCCAAGTGCCTTGAACATCGGATCGATGAACTCACGACGAACTTGCGTTTCGTTATAGCGCCCGGAGCGGTACGAGTCCCGCTCGCGCTCGAACCGTTCGATAAGGCTCAAGACGATGGCTGGACAATCCAAGCTGACTCCTCGGCAATAGGCGACCAAGAGTGACCGGACAAATGTAACTCTTCATGGCTCACTGGAGAACCAAAGGGCAACAAGCGCTCATGCCGGTCCTCGACTTGCGTGCCTTGCGTTCGGCAAAAAGCCCAGGACTCATGAGCCCTCGCTTCCTGCTTGTTCACCGCCATCATCGGAACGCGATCCGTCTAGGAACGCACGATGCTGAGCGTCTCGCGCCTCGACTTCCTCCAGCACTCGTTGCTCGTACTCGCGGTATTCCTCGTACGACATGGCGACGACGAAAGGCATGTTCCCGAGGCCCCTTCGGCCCTTTGTCAGTGCCTTGACCAGATTCTTGGAGCTTTCGGCGATCCTGTCCAATGGATCCTTTCCGCCGATCGTCACCCCTTCGAATTCCCGCAGGTCCAATACGAACTCCTGTTCTGCCGAACTCCCGAGGGTATCCTCGTAGCTGACCTTGAGGCGGACCGGCTCGGCAGCACGATCGAGGAGATCCCGGGTGACAACGGCGAACATCGTTTGCAGCTTTGCACCCGGTGCCAGGAAGCTGAGACCTTCACTCAACCAGCGCGGCCGAGAAAATGGCGTCTCGCCTACCCAGTCGGGTCGACTTATGAAGTCGGCCGTAATGTTACGGGCGGCGCCCGCGCCGGTATTCTGGAGAACTGCATCGACGACGTTGGCGCCCGGCCTGATCTGAAGGTAGAAAGCGAGACTGGGGCGGGTCTGCAAGTCAACGAGCAACCGGTTAAGAGTGACCAACTTCCTGGTGAGCAGTGCGTAGACGCCGGTCGCGGCGGCGATCACCGCGGTGAAGACGATCATCAGAACTTCGCTCATCGTACCCCCTGCCGACCGACCTGTTGACTTAATCCGTCACGAAGCGAACATGGTGTGGCCCTCACCCTAGCATGGAGGTCGGACATGACCGTGACGCAGGCGATCGCTTTTCCCGCAGAGGATCTGGTGGGCTGGGAACGTGCGATGTATGCCTTCCTTGTAGAGAAGGAGCGACGCTCGGGATCGCTCCGCACTGTCCAGAGCTATTCAAGCATGCTGCAGGACTTCTTCGGTCGGCTAGGCAAAGCGCCGGACAAAGTTGCGGCCCAGGAGGTCTTCATCTGGGCGCACAGCCGCGGCGCTTCTGGCAGAGACCCGTCGGCTGTTACCATCGGCGCTCGCATCGCCTGTGTCTCTTCATTCTTCCGTTTCCTGATCAGGATGGACATTGTCAGGAGCAACCCCTGCGATAAGTTGGAGCGGCCGAGGACGTCGACGCCGCCGGCACGAGGGCTGTCAGCGGACGAAGTACGCCGCCTTCTGGGGGTGATCCCTGAAACGCGTCAGGGACTACGCGACCGGGCCATCATCCTGACGCTGGTTTTAACCGGCCGGCGACGGTCTGAGGTCTTCCGTATGACCGCCGGGGACTTGAGCTTCGAGAATGAGGTCTGCTTCTATTCGTATCGTGGCAAGGGTGGAAAAACCGGGCGGCGGGAACTTCCACGCCCCGTCGTAGACGGGCTCAGGGCTGCGCTCACGGCCTTCGGGAGGGATCTCGGCACTATGGCGCCGTCGGAATCGTTGTGGCCTTCTCCGTGCGCTTCTGATGGTCGTGGCCTGACCTCCGGCACTTTCTACGGCCGCTTCCAGCGCTATCTACAGCATGCGTGTCTGCCTTCGGCCGGCCTTCACATCCTCAGACACACGGCTGCCAAGCTTCGCAGGGACGCTGGGGAGTCGATAGAGGAGGTATCTCGATTCCTAGACCACTCGTCGTTGGCCGTTACCACGACCTACCTGCGCCGACTAGAGGGTCAGGAGGATCGGGGTTGGGGAAGAGTCGCGGAGGCGATAGGAGTTGCCCTGCCGACGGTCAGTGACTGGACCACACGCACCGGCTGCGCGCATGAAACCGCTGCGCAGCCTCGGTCATAGGAACACTCAGGCTGAGGTCGACCCTGATGTTATGGCCTGGATCCCTCCATGCTCGCAGCTCGAAGGCAACCCCTGCCC
The DNA here is from genome assembly GCA_963775295.1 of uncultured Actinomycetes bacterium. Taxonomy (GTDB): domain Bacteria; phylum Actinomycetota; class Thermoleophilia; order RBG-16-64-13; family RBG-16-64-13; genus JAMDEO01. The sequence continues at coordinate 1,637,699 of CAVZIK010000006.1, read as the reverse complement.
GCCTAGCCCTCTGCAGAACAAGCGCCAACGGGGTTCTCGGCGAGTCCGACTGTCTACCGCCCACTCCGTCCGCCAGCGTTTTCCCCGACTACCGGCAACCCTCACGCTGGAAACCATCGACCTCCGTAACGCATGGGGTAGCAAGAGCGTAAATTAGACCGCCGCACACACGAAGGAGGTATTTAGAGCCCTCAACATGTCGAAGGTGTTCATATACGGAACCCCGAATGCGTCGCACACATTCGGGATGGGAACCTTCTTTTTGATATTTGGATTTGGGACTTCCTGAGTCACAACAACACAGCCTTCGGCTTTTGCGTAGGCGATCAACCAGGCATCGGCATTGCGCGCGAATTCGGCCTTGGCGCCCGCGTTGTACTGCACTTCGCTTTGCACCCAACTTTGGAACTTGCCATACCATTCGAGGACACTGACGTTGTTCGACGGCAACCGAAACCCGGCAAGGGTTACCCGGGTCGCCAAGGGAACATTTCCCTTGACAATCTCATCCTTTATGCGGTCTATGCTGCAGACCAGGCCATTCTGACAGTGAAGGTCGAGTGCCTCCCAGAAGCCGGGACACAAGTCAAAATCGTAGTAGCGCTTCTTCGCCTCTATGAACACGTTGGCATCGAGTAGGTACTTTGTCGACTGGCTCATAGGTCGCCTTTCGAGGCAAGAGCACCCGCGTACTTCTCGAAGGTCTCCCCATGCAAGCCGGTCAACCTGTAAGCATCCGAGTAGAGGATGCCTCCCGCTCTAGCAGCCCTGATAATTATCGTCGAAAAACGCTTACTCAAGCGGGCAGCCTGTAGGCCGTTAAAATCGACCGGGCCATCGTGAGCTTTCCTCCGACGTCTGTCCGCCGCCTGGTAGGACCGATAGAAACGAAAGAACTCATCCCGGGTGATGATTCGAAGATCCAGCGCCCGACGAGCAATGACGAGTTCGCTTACCTTGAAGCGCTTCGCGGCCGCTCCATATGGATCGGCTTCGCCTCCAAAGCTGCCCCATGCGCCAATTAGCTCTTGGTCGTGCACGAGGAACTCCGCCGCGATTCGGTCACAAGCTTGTTCTGTCGCGTCCACAGCCGGCGACATATCCCGCAAGTCAAAAGCAGCGCTCTTGTTGATCCAGACATGCGCCAGTTCGTGCGCCAGGGTGAACATTTGAGCGCCCTTGCTGTCGGCACCGTTAATGAATATCAGCGGTGCATATCTGTCGGAAAGAACGAAGCCGCGGAACTCGCCTGGATCCAGAGCCCTGTGCGTGTTGTTCCCTACAATGCTGTTCACGGCTACCAGTATTCCTGCTTCCTCCGCAGACGCACGCAAATGCTTGAATGCCTCAGTCCAGTTCCTTTGCATCCTCGCCCACCCCGGCTCAAGTCCAAGGGCTTCCCTCATCGCCTTGGCCACCGCTCCTGGTTCATCTGAGGCGATTGCAGACCCTACAAGCGGGAGATAGTCTTGACCATCCTCCACGACTAGATCGCGATACCAATCCTGCCTCTGAGCCATGGCCTGAACGGTATCAAGCAGATTCGGACTGGGGCTCAACACTCGGTCATTGGCCCGAGTGCGATAGTGAGGCATAGGCAACTCATCCTTGGGCGGATCAGCAAGAAAGAAGTAGCCGAAAGGGGTATAGGTGGCGCGAGCGTACGCCTCAAGCTGCCGGATGGTGGGGAGGGTTTCTCCACCCTCCCATTCCAATATCTTGGGAAACCTCCGCTCCAGCTCGGCCCGCCCAATCCCAGAACGGAGTCCCGCCCAGGCAAGAATCTCGCTCTTTACGAATACCCTGATCATGTCTCAACTGTATCGTTTGTATCGTGGGTCAGTCTAGTGCTGGACTGTATAGCTTCAATATTTCTCGCCACACGCAGATCGAGTTGAAGAATCCGATATTGGCGCTGCTCCATGCCCGACTGATTCTGGCTGCGAGTGGAACTTCCTCCAGGAAGAGCGAGAAGCGATCCTGCAGCGATGCAGCCCACGAACAGTTTCCGCCATAAAGACATATGGCCGAAATCGGACCTCCTATCCCTCCTCCCCAGCCTTCTTCTCCGCCGTCTGGGTCGCTCATCTCATGTTCCGCCCACCGGCATATGATCCAGATTGTGATGTCCGCCTCCAGGGGCGCGGCGGCCGTCAATTCGGTGAACTTAAGAGCGTGTTCGTCGTCTGCGCCAAGGTCTTCAATACGGTGAGCAGCACGAGCATGCGATTGAGACTCTTCTGAGGAAAGCGTCCCCCGGGTACCGGAGCCGCGTCCCGAAGTGTCAAGCACCTACCGGAGCCAATGTGGAAAGTATGTGCCGGGACCACACACACCAAAGTCGGCAAGATGTCGGCAGGCCCCACAGGGAGCAGGTTGAAAACAGCCGCAGAAAAGCGAAAAGCCCTCCAAAGAGGGCCTTTCAAATGGTAGCGGGGGCAGGATTTGAACCTGCGACCTTCGGGTTATGAGCCCGCCGGTCGGCCGTCCACTGAGTATCACAGAGTGTCATTTTGCAGGGGAAACCCGAGTGAGCTTGTCCGTTTTGTCCACTGCGTTACCCCTGAAGTTATTTCGGTAGGGGTAAGTTCAGGGGTCAAGCGGCTAAAGTCTCGATCTCTACCTTACGGCGAGGCTCAGAGCGGTCGCCCCCATCTTGCTCGCCTGCGCGCCCGCGCACACCTCCGGATCGCCATGGACACCCCCGGGCACTCGCCGATTTGACTGAAGATGAATACCTACAGCCACGTCATCCCAGATCTCAAGAGGGAAAGGGCGGACAAGTTGGATGCCATCCTCGGAGCGTAGCGCCAGGACTCCATGCTGCCCTACTCGTTCCAGCCAAACAAGCATACATGCGCGACGCTGCTCCTAGCCCAAGGACTCAACCCCAAACTGGTGCAGGAGTTCCTCGGCCACTCCGAGATCGGCACCACCTTGAACGTCTACTCGCACGTCCTACCCGAACAACGGGGTCTGACGGCCGCGCGGATGGACGCGCTACTGTGCTGGGCATGCGTCCTAGGAGTCGGTCTACCTCGCGTGTCCTGTGCTGCATCGGATGGTCATGCATGTGCTCCGACGCGCGCGCCAGGCTGATCGGTTTTGGCATCAGGTCGGCCGGGTAGAGCCGAACCTGCGATTCGTAGCCCCCAAGGTGTGTCGATCCATATCTTGCTACGGCGCGGATCAACCGAACCCCGCAGTTCCGAATTGAGGCCCCCCATAGACGAGCCAGCGGCCGAAGGGAAGGCGTTGGGCACCATGAAGATGTGGCTACTTGCGCTTCCGAGAAATGCCCGAGACGAAAGGACGATGGCTAGCGCCTGGAAGGTGGCTCTCTCCAACGCATCTTGGCGCCCACCCACACCGGAGTCATCAACACTCGCCACAGCAGCGACCTGGTATCCACGATGTTGCCGTACCTGAGCATCGCAAGGATGACGGCAAGCGCAGCCGCAATCCCGAGTAGATCGTGAAGATGCAACATGATTTCCCTCTCCGGCTTTGATGCCACCCACTGCTACCTGACTTCCACATGCCGCGAGAGCGCAAACCTCGACTCGGGAGAAAAGAAGCGAGTCCCAAGTGACTCCGCTTTCCCTCTCGGCTTGTCGGTCTTTTGTCTCCGACAAGCACTTGGAAGGTGCGCTACATCTCTTGGGACTCGAAAGGGTGGTTCCCGCCGCCGCAAGATCCAAAACCTCAGCCGGTTCAGAGTCTAAGAGACGGTGCTCCTAGTATCGGTTGCCCCGCCGAAGGGTGGACGAAAAGCGGGGGCGTCTCGGTAGTGTCCCCGGACGTGGTGTAACAGGAAGCGGCTGATGATGCCGGTTTCTGTGAAAAGGAAAGCCATCGAGTGTTCTCGTAGGTATTGGTGACAAACCGTACCTATGAAGGAGGACACAACGATGGCCGATCCCATTGTCACGCCTGCGGAGCTGCTCAGCAAGCTCGCCGAGAGCCGAGAGTTCGATTTCTTCCGGGAAGCCATGCTCTCGGAGCTGAGAGAACTCATGGAGGTGGAGGTCTCCGCCAAGACCGGAGCTTCTCTCGGGGAACGCAGTCAGGATCGTCTCTGTCAGCGCAACGGATACCGGGAGCGACGCCTGGACACTCGGGTGGGATCCCTTTCTCTTCCCATCCCCAAGCTCCGAGAGGGCAGCTACTTCCCCAGTTTCCTCGAACCTCGTCGCCGGAGCGAAGAGGCACTTCTGGCCGTGATCACCGAAGCCTACGTTAAAGGCGTCTCCACCCGCAAAGTGGAGGATCTGGTCTGCGCTCTCGGCCTGGAAGGCATCTCCAAGAGTGAGGTCTCCCGCATCTGCGCCCGCTTGGACGAGCAGGTGGAAGCGTTTCGGGCTCGGCCCCTTCTCGGGCGATACCCCTACCTCTTTCTCGATGCCACCTACGAGAAGGTGCGGGATGAGTCGGGCCGAGTGGTCTCCATGGCGCTTGTGGTTGCCTATGGCGTGGCTGAGACCGGCGAGCGGGAGGTGGTGGGCCTTGAGGTGTGCAAGAGCGAGGACTACGCTTTCTGGCGGGGATTCCTCTCCGGGCTTGTGTCCCGGGGCCTTGCCGGGGTCAGCCTGGTGGTCTCCGATGCCCATCAAGGCTTAAGAAGGGCCATCGATGAGGTCTTTCTGGGAGCGAGCTGGCAGAGATGCCGGGTGCACTTCCTGCGCAACCTGCTCTCCCTTGTGCCCAAGGACGGGCAGGGCATGGTGCTGGCGGCCGTTCGGCTCATCTTTCAACGGCCGGATAAGCTCAGAGCCAAAGAGGAACTGCGGGCCCTTGCCGATCGCCTTAAAGAACGCCTGCCTCGGGTGACCGCGCTGCTTCTTGAAGCCGAAGAAGAGATCCTTGCCCATATGGACTTTCCCACCGAGCACTGGAAGCAGATCTCCTCCACCAATCCCCTGGAACGCCTCAACAAGGAGATCAACCGCCGCACTCGCGTTGTCGGCATCTTTCCGGACGAGAAGAGTCTCATCAGGCTGATCGGCGCTGTTCTTGCCGAGCAGAACGACGAGTGGGCTGTGTCTCGCAGATACATGAGCCGGCACTCTCTTGCCCGCATCTACCAAGCCGCCACCCCGGAGACCGAAGGAGACGTCACTCACGCCGTTGCCATTCCCATCCACTGGAGGCTAAGCTTGAAGACCTACGAGAACGTGATGGCTCTTACACCACGTCTCGGGACGCTACCGGCGTCTCCCGACCAAGATCCACCCACACGGGGCTCACCATTTGGAAAGGGAGTAGACTCATGGCAGGCTCTATTCCCCATGATATGGGGCAATTTTGAACCTCAGTCAGACTTTGGTCGCAGGTGCTCCCCGAATTGAGATCACAGGGGACATTGACCACGCCTCTGGCCCCGCGCTTGCCTCGGCTATAGCGAGTATCATCAGCCGCCCAAGCCCCCCCCCGCATCTTCTTGTTGACCTGACTGGTTGCCGCTACCTTGATGGGGCCGGCCTTAGGATCTTGCTCACTGCGCTCGATGACCTACCCGACCAAGGGTGGCTTGGTGCAATCGGCGTCTCGGACAGCATCCGTAGGCTTCTTGCCATCGCGGGAATCGATGGGGATCCTCGCTTTCATCTCTTCGCCTCGCAAGTCGGGGCTGAGATCTTCCTCCAGGGTAGCGGCGCGGGAAATGACGCAGTTCCCGAACCGGAGCTGGTCTAGGAAGTTCTGCAAGCCTTACCCGCATCCTTGCGGTTGGTACCTCCGAAAGGCATGTCGCAAGCCGGAAGCATAGAGACTCTCGCGATTCGATATATCGAAAACTGGGTAGGTCCTTTTGGTCACAACTTGCAGTAGCAACAACCTTCCCAGCCACTCAGGCGAATCCACGCGAGGAAACCATCGCCAATTTTAGGAGCAATCCTTGACCACTTGCACAGACCCGCAGAAGACCAGTTGGGTATTTGTCGATGCGACCGTATTTGCCGTGTTTGCCGGGCTCTCGGAGGACGCCTGGGGACGGACGATATCCGGTTTTCTCGATTACAGCATGGGGGGAGCCGGGAGAATAGAGTCGGCCACGTTCGCCTCTTCTCCAAGCAGGTCCTTTCTCAAGGTCGACCTCACACCGACCCTGCCTTCAAGTTCCAAGGGGGTGCTAGTAAGAAAGGTTCTCCTTAGTGAGTTCCGCAGTGGCTACGTCACTGGGCTCCTACTAGCCCTGCCGGTCGTCCAGGGACTCATGCGCGACGGGGGTGTTCCTCGAAACCTAGCGCCGCACGAGAGCCAGCTATCGCACGAGCAGACTGTGGGATTAAAGAGACTGCTCAGTGCCGCTGAGAGTCATCTGAGATATTCGCCGACGGAACCCCGGTAAGATCGCGTTCGCCGGGACGTGGCTGCGGCCTAGCACATGCCCCAGTCGATCGCCGTTCGTCCAGACGCGCTTCTCCTTCTCAGGGACGGGCAACCCACGAGCAATAGTTTGGCTCGCGTGCGCTCGGGTATACCGACAGCAGCAATCGTCTGGAACATTCTCAAGGCGCCGCGTCGAGGTCCTTACCTCGTTGTACGGTCCCAGGTGTTGCCCTCGCGCTTGCTGCATCCGTAACTCCGCGCTTGGAGGAGACCGTGAACTCAGCAAGACCGTTCGTGGGCAACCTCAGCTACTCCACAACCGAAGACAGTCTGAGGAAACTTTTTGACTCGCACAGCGAAGTCGTCTCGGTCAACCTCATTACCGATCGGGGCTCGGGCCGCCCCAAAGGCTTTGGCTTCGTGGAAATGGGTTCCGCCGAACAGGCACAAACCGCCAAAGACGCTCTCAATGGCACCCAAACTCGATGGGCGCGCGCATAACGTGGATGTCGCCAAGGAACAAGCGCCCAGAACTCCTCGCTCCAATGGTGGCTACGGCGGCGGTGGTGGTTATGGCGGGAGCGGCGGGAACAGTCGTTGGTGAGAATCGTCTGCGAACAAGACGAGAGATGCAAGGACCAGGGGGACCTATTCCTATGAAGCATGTGTGTGCGTGGTGCGACGCCAAACCGGAGCCGAATCCGCTGGATCAGAGCGATAATGACGTGAGCCATGGGCTTTGTCCTCAATGTGCGGCCTTGATCGAGACGAGCGGCTCCAAGTCTCTGATGATCAAAATAGAAACGCGGGCGACTGGTCCGAGCCTGGCACTTGAGGGTGAGGTCGATCATGAGAACGTCGGGCAACTTATCGGTGCCCTACGGACAACCATCGACACGCAGAGCCCACGAATCGTCTTAAACCTTTCCAAGTTGAACTATATTGACAGCGCGGGAATTGCCGCGGTCTACCAACTCATCGAGAGAGTAGACGGCGGCAAAGAGATCGAGATGACAGGGGTCTCGCCGAATCTCTGGCGCATCCTTCAGGTCTCCGGGTTGACCGCCCACGGTGGGGTGCGAATCGCGCCCCAAGAAAAGAGCTCAAGCCAGAGCTCCGCACCCATCTCGCCCCGGGCACCGGGCCGAGGAAAGGTTCTGCCCCGCAGCATCGTTTTTGCCGGAAGACTCGACCAACTGGCGCGAATACGCGAGTTCGCCGGGAAAGCCGCTACAGACGCTCACCTGGACGAAGCAAGAACCTACAATCTCCAGGTGGCTGTCTCGGAGGCTTCGGCAAATGCGATCGAGCACGGGCTGCCCGCAGGCAATCTGTCGCTCTCCTCGTTATGCGAGGGCGGGCGCCTTACCATCATCGTCTCTCACCCGGGTTGTTTTCTCCCGCGATCAGGTGAGGACCCAGCCAGGAGCCACCGAGGAATGGGAGTGCCTCTGATGCTCGCCCTCACCGATGAGGTGACGGTCAGTCATCCTCCGGGAGCCGGCACTCGAGTCTCTCTCTCGCTGTTTTTAGACTGAGGCGCCCACGAGCCCAGCTAGCCCGCTGGCGCCTGAGTATGCCAAACCCTCGGCATGGACCTGTCTCCTAGCCGGAGCGACGAATAACGAGAACGGCGACGTCGTCCTTAAGTTCGCCGCCGCCGAACTCGGAGGCCTCCTTCAGGAGAGCCTCGGCCATGGCCTGGGGAGCACTCTCCGCCAAACGCTCGATCGCCTCCAGAAGTCTTGTCTCCCCGAAGAGCTCGTCCCCTTGTCTTGCCTCCGTCAGTCCGTCGGTGTAGAGAACGAGGGTCTCCCCCATCTCAAGGACATCGGCACGGGCCTGGTAGGGGGCAACGGCAAACCCCAGTGGCGGAGCGGAAGGATGCTCAACAAGACGGCAGGCGTCGGCACAAACGATTCCTGGGGGGTGTCCCGCACCCGCTATTTCCAGATCTCCGGTCTTCATATCAAATAGGACGAGTAGCCCCGTGGCCGCCCGAATCCCTCCGCCCGTCTCGCGCACGATCCTGCTCACCGTATCTAGGATGATGCCGGGAGATGGTTCAAGCAGCGCAACCGCTCTCGCTGATGCACGAATGACGTCGGTGAGCTCAGCAGCCGCTAGACCTTTGCCCATGACATCGCCCACAAAAAAGACAGCCCTATCCTCGTCTACAGGAAAGACCTCATAGAAGTCTCCTCCCACGTTATCGACCTCGGAAGCCATATGGATGGCCGCACCTATCTGGAGTCCGGGAAGTGCCGGCACCCCCGGGCTGAGGCGCCTTCTCAGACTTTCTGCCAGTCGATGCTCGGCCTCAAAGAAACGGCCGTTCTCAAGCCCGAGTGAAAGCGCTGCCGATAGTTTGACCATGAAGTTGCGTTCGGCAACGCTCACCTCCTTGTGGCTTTCGGAAAAACCAAAAAGGAGAATGCCGGAAAGAGCGCCCGCGAGCACGAGCGGGACGAGAAACGCGGAGGCATCGCCGCTCCTCTTCGGACCCGCTTGTTCCAAGCGCCGATCATTCAGTTCAGGGAGTATGACCGGTTCCATGGAGGTGGCGCGCGCCGGAAAGGCCTGGGATTCTCTCGCGCCCCAGGGCTGCCCAATAAGTTCGGGGCCAAATCCAAGAACATGGCCGATCCGCCAGTCGCCTTTGACCCGAAATGAACAAAGGGCGCGATCGGCCCCGAGAACTCCTGCGGCCCTTTCGAGAACGACTCCTATGCTCTTCTCTGCATTTCGCGAAGCTGCGATCTCTGCGAGGATGTCGCTGAGCGTGGAGCTTAGCCCTTCGGCGGCCAGGAGATCATTGTGGAGACCGGCGTTCTCAAGGGCAAGGGAGATGCTGGCCCCGAGCTTGGTAGCGAAATCAACCTGGGTTTCGGTGAAGTCCACCGGCTTCTTCACGTGGTCTATGAGAAGGACGCCCAGGACCGTTTCCTTTTGCATGAGCGGAACGACCAGCTCCGAGCGAGTGCCAAATTGAGTAAGGAATGCCGGGGCCACCATCTCATCATTTGTGGCGTCGTTGATGGCAACTGGCAGTCGGGTAGTCCGTGCTAGTGCCGCCTGAGGCAGTTCGCGTTCGTCAAAGTAGGTTCCAACCATCGGCTTCGGGTGGCCTTGCGCATGACGCACCAACCAACCAGATCCACGGGCAAGGAGAATGGCGGCCGTCTGAGAGCCCAGGGCCTTGCCGGCCCGGTCCATGACCCGGCGCATGATCTCGTCAAATTCGAAAGTTGAGTGTATGGAGACTTCGATATCGTTAAGGGCGTCTCCCAACCGCTTGGACTCCGCTGTGCTCTCAAGAGCGCGTTTGAGGTCATCGACATCGATGAAGGTGAGTACCGCTCCTTGGACCCCTCCCTTGGCTGTCCTGGAGGGTCTCACCCTCATGGAGTACCAGCGGCCTTCCGTGTCTTGGACTTCACGGGCGGATGGGCTGAGGGAATCAATGGCCGCACGCAAGAATTCTTCCAGGTCAGGCACGATGAGCCTTGGCTTGATCTCGCTCACATGCCGACCGATGTCCGAAGGCACCACGTGCAGAACGGCCTCGGTGCCGGGAGTGTAGCGACGAAGACGCAGGTCACCGTCTAGCATGACGATGGGAATATTCACACTCGCGAGCAGGTTGGCAAGATCATCGTGGGCTTGGCTGAGTTCGGCGTTGCGGGCGACAACCTCGTCGTTGACGGTACTGAGCTCCTCGTTTATGGATTGGAGCTCTTCTTTCGCCGTCTCCAGCTCTTCGTTTGTACTCTGAAGTTCCTCATTGCTCGACTGCAGCTCCTCATAGGCGGCGCGGAGTTCCTCGGTCCCCACATCCTTTTCGGTTATCACCGACTGGAGATGCTCGCGTGAGGCTTCGAGTTCTCTTCTTAGGAGATCCGTCTCCTGCTCGACAGCGCCAGGGGCCTGCTCCGCCGTCTCCCCTTTGGCCGCCTGCTTGACTTCTTCTTGCCCCGGCTCCCGGAAAGAGATGACGAAGTAGATGCGCCCGTCGGCAGATAGGAAAGGCGTCACCTCCAGATCGACCGGTCGCCTGGCGCCATTCGTACGCACCCGGACCCCAGCCTTGCTTACCGAGGTCAGGGTTTCCTTTGCCTCCTTAAGGGCCCGCCGAAGTTCGTAGGCCAGTCCCTCTCGGGCCATCTGCAACAGATCGAACGAAGCCTTACCGGTGGGATGCTCAAGATAGGCGGCTGTGGACCCACGGAAAGACAGCACCCGATAGCTATCGTCAACAACGACGCTTGCGGGGGCGTAGACCTTGGCGAGCGCCTCATCGGCTTCATGCTGCAGGTCGTGAGAATCCAAGGGCTTCTCCACCTGACCAGAAGCGGGAACCGAGCCGCGGAGGGCAAGCGCAGCCTTGGGAAGACCAAGGCCAAGGGGCAGTTTTGCGGGCACGTCTCGCCGAGAGTAGACATGATGTTTCTTGTCTAAGGGCTCAAAGAGGTTGTCTCTCGGGCCCATAGTCTCAGAACGACCAAGTAGAAGAACCCCCTGCGGGACAAGAGCGTAGTGAAATACCGGGGCCACCCGCTGCTGAAGAACCTTGTCAAAGTAGATAAGCACGTTGCGGCAGCTTATGAGGTCGATATGCGAGAAGGGCGGATCGCGGGTGAGATCGTGTTTGGCGAACGTGCACAGGTCGCGCACGCTCTGCTTGATGCGATACCCCCCCGGGGTCTTGGCAAAGAAGCGGCCTAGACGGTCGAGTGAGACCCCGGAGACGATGCTTTCTGGGTAGAGCCCCGCGCGCGCTTGCTCTATGTCTTTCTCGTTGATGTCGGTGCCGAATATCTGCACCGCAAATGACGGGGCTTCGCCTAGATATTCAAGGAGCGACATGGCGAAGCTAAAGGCCTCTTGCCCGGTTGAGCAGCCGACCACCCAGAGGCGCAAAGCCGAGCCCGGCTCCTTGCCTTGGGTTAGTCGCGGAAAAATCTCGGTTTGCACGTAGTCGAAGGTTTCCGGTTCCCGGAAGAACTCAGTGACCATGATGAGAACGTCCTGATAGAGGGCCTCGACCTCTTCTGGACTCTCCCCCAGGAAACGCACGTAGTCCTCCAGGTCCTCCAGCTTTCTGATGAGCATCCGCCGAGCAAGACGGCGACCAAAAGTCGCGCGCTTGTACCCGCTGAAGTCCATGCCGGTTTGACGCCTAAGAATGAGAAACACCTGTCGAAGAAGATCTTCCTGCTTGCTGCCCGCAACCGCCGCCGGTAACTTCGCCGGCGCGGCCAAGTCCATATGACCTCCCAGGCGCGTAAGCTCGCGAGCGATCTCTTTGGGGCTAAGGACAAAGTCGGCTGCGCCAGACTCGATGGCATGGCGAGGCATGTCCGGTTGCCCGGCTCCCGCTGGGTCTTGAACGAAGGTAAGGCCTCCTTCGCTCTTTATTGCTCTCAGCCCCACCGATCCATCAGAACCAGCGCCGGAGAGAACAACCCCGATCGCCCGCTCGCGTGCGTCAGCAGCAAGAGAAGCAAAGAAACGGTCGATGGGAAGATGGACGAGTTTACCCGTTCGAGGAATAAGGACAAGCTTACCCCCGAGGATCTCAAGATCGGCCGCCGCCGGGATGATGTAGATGTGGTTCGGCTCAACCAAGAGACCATCTGATGCCTCAACCACGGGCATCGAACTCTCCCTCGCCAGGATCTCCGAGAGCAGGCTCTTGGCGTCCTGACGCAGGTGCTGAAGAAGCACAAAGGCCATGCCGGTATCGGGGGGCAAGTTCCGGATAAGCTCAGTGAAGGCTTCGAGGCCTCCAGCAGAAGCGCCAACACCCACAATCGGGAACCTGCGGCTGGGATCACTGCGCTCACGGCGAGCCGGCATAGCCATTTCCTCTCTCGCGTGGGCTGCGTTCGGTCGCCTCATTCTACGCGCATTCTCGTACTAAGCGGGGGTGAAAATGGAATCGGCCATCGTAGTGTCCTCCTTATAGGTACAGTTTTGCAACCAATACCTACGAGAACACTCGATGGCTTTCCTTTTCGCAGAAACCGCCATCATGAGCTTCCTGTTACACCACGTCCGGGGACACTACCAGTAGTGGAATCGCTGGACCAACCCAACCTCTCAGAAGCCGCGTCCTGAAGTGTCAAGCAGGTACCGGAGTCCATCCTGTCCACCGTATATCACCGTTTATCATTCTGGTAGGGGTGCGCGTAGGGGTGCAAAGGCCGTTTCGGACGTTCAGAGGCCTTCGCTGATGAAACAGGAGAGCGGCCATTTGCAGGTGCATCTTGTCTATTAGCAGTCGTCGGGTCTGCCCTCGGAGCGCCCCCGAACGCGCCCAAGAGATGCAAGAACCCGGTCATCAGGACCGGGTCTCAACAAGCCATTCGTGGCTTTCCAAAACGGGGTGGTTCAAAGCCCCGGCACTACGCTACATCATGCGGGGTCCAGCCGAGGACGACCCTGTGTCGGACAGTCTGGGCGTCGTCGCAAGCCCGCAGTGGCCTTACCATTTCTTGATCCCCTTGTTGACATAGAACGTAATGCCGAGAGTGCCCGTGGAGCCTTTGTTCACTACCATGCCGAACTTATTGCCTGAGTCCGAGAGGGCGCCGACGCTGTACGTGGTGGCAGTCCCGGTGTAGTTGACCTTCCCAGTGGAGGCTTTGGCTGTGGGGTTCGTCGCCGCTGTGCCCAGCACGACGAAGGTCATAGAGGGCTCGATCTTCTTCAGGTCGGCTGCCCGCATTCCTATGACACTCGTAACGTAGCTGCCGGCGTCCACAAACCCGGTTTCGATCATGCTCGCTGCGTTGCGGACCAGAGACTTGCACGCTGCGTCTTGAGCCTTCTGCCGTTGGCCGAGGAAAGTCGGGATGGCGATAGCCGCCAGGACGGCGATGATCACGATCGTCATCAGTAGTTCGATGAGGGTGAACCCTCCTTCGACTTCCTTGGCTCGCGCGGCATTCACAGTCGGTGTCCCCACTGTTGTCCTTGGTTGGTCGTCTCCGCGCAGTATCGGCAGTATTTGCAGCCAGCTTTACTCTGGTTGTGGGAAGTGGTCGAGGCGCGGGCATACTCTTCGTTAGCTAAATCCTGTTCGCGGGTCCGCTTACGTTCATCCTATCGGGCAAGGGGCAGTCGTCCAGCAACCGGAGCCGCGTCCCGAAAGTGTCAAGCAGGTACCGGAGCCAATTCTCGTCCATTCTGTCCACCCTGTATCACCGTTTATCATTCTGGTAGGGGTGCGCGTAGGGGTGGTAGAGACCATTTTGGACATTCGGCGGTCAAGCGCCTGAAACAGGAAAGTGCTCATTTGCAGGTTAAACTGTGAATCTATCAGGTGCCCTCGGCGCGAATCGAACGCGCGACACAAGGTTTAGGAAGCCGCCGCTCACGTGTCCACCACGTATTACTGAGTAGTACAGCGTACATGAAGTAGGGCGTTGACCGTCCATCCTGTCCATGACGTAGCACCACGTATCACCCGGGTTGGCGTGTGCGTAGGCGGGGCCTGTTGTCTGTCACCGCGGGGAGGGGGGAGGGACTCGCCCGGCCCGTTTCGAGCGGCCTGCGCGCCTGAGGCTCACGGCCTGTGGTCATGCAGGTCCTCGACCACTCCTAGATCAGTTTGACCATGAACACATATTCGCACGTCATCCCGGATCTGATGCGCGAGACGGCGGACAAGATGGACGCCATCCTCGGAGCCTAGCTTTCAGGGTCGACCCTACTCCTCGTCGAACCAGAGAACGATCTCATCCCTTGAACACCCGTGATGCTCGGCGCACCAGACGCGCAGGTCATCTATGGCAATCCCGAACGTGGCGGTGAAACTTCGAGGCTGATACCCATTGTCTTGGCAGATCCTCGTGGTCTCCAATTTGAACGGGCTTCGGTGGTCGCCGAAACGGACCTGTAGTACGGTCCCCTCGAAACCACGGCAGGTATACCGAGTTCCCTCGACATGCCGGGTGGCGATCTTCTGGGCCTCGTCTTTGCTGACGTCAATCAATAATCACCTCGGGCGGAATCGGCCTGATCATTTGCTCGGCATAACTACGTCTGCTTTACGAGTTCGAGGCACGTTTGGGTTGGCCTCCTCGACGCGAGCCGGAGTCACATCACGTGGACTGCTGAGCGGCTGTCTCGGCTCACCAGCCCCACTTCTCAGGACTCCGGGGCTTCGGCGGTGCCGGACTCTCCCGCTGTCGAGAGGAACTCTTTGCCGAAGCCCTTAATGCCGAAGACCCCGTCCTCGTGCCCGGCCACCGTCAGAGGCACACCGGCCATCATGTGCAGGATCAAGGCCACGAAAAGGAGAACGAAAGCTGCGATCAGGTAAACCCGATTGCCTTGCGTCACGACGGTGGCGATCAAGAGAGCCAGAAACAGCGCCCACGCCGCCATCGCCACCCGTTTCCTTTTCCGAAGCGAACGATCATCATCCGAGCAGAGCGAGTAGCTGATCTCCAACCGTCTTCTTGAGGCGAAGTAGAGAAGGATCGCAGGGAACACGCCCCACAAGATACCCACCCATATCCAGCGCGGGTACCAGTAGAGGGTGGTCTCGACGCGCCGACCGCCCGAGATCCTTCTGCCACACTCGACGCAGCGGTCGGGTAGCTTCATCGGAGATGTGCCGACAATCGCGTCCTTGGCGACCATCCAGTCCGACACTAAAGCCCCCTTCGTTGCTTCGACGACTCCCGGCAAGTATGGCTTTGACTCATCATATGTCCGCAGGCCTGAAACCATTACCTTGGTCACGCGAAAACCGCTCAAACGCGAGGACGGTGGCCCCGCTCACCTAAGCGATAACGTACCGGCCCGTCGTACAGTCGCCATGTCGGGCGCTCATGGGATGACAAACTTGCCCGTGGCCGCTACGTTCTCTGCACCCATCTTGCTAGCTGGCAGCGTACCGCTGTCCTGGGGTCCCTGCGGCGTCGCATATACCGTGTAGGAGTATTCCCCCTGTGACAACTCTTCGGTTACCAAATTCACGCCGCCGCCGCCAACATTACCCGATCCGAGCAGTCCACGGTGACCGTCCGGATAGGCAAGGAAGACGGCGATAATCTCGCTGCCACCGGTTGTGTTGATGTGCACCGTTGCACGGTGGGTCGTGTTGTCGACCGACAGACTTGTCTCAAGCTGTGCCCCGACGGTGGTCCCTGATCCGCACCCGGCGACCAGCAAAAGGGCGAATAGCGCACCCACAGTAACCAGGACAAGCCAAGAACTGCGCTGTTTCATATTCCCCCTTGAACATTCCTGCGCCTTCACTTCATCATATGTCCGGCAGGGTCGAAAGCATTACGTTGGCGAGGCGAAGCAAGCAAGGACCTACTCTTTACCTGGGGGAAAGAGGGCGAGCGTGATCCCCCCAGCCACCCAGGTGTCTTGGGGGCCGGAAGTCCGTTCCCAATCCAGCCAAGCTATCTGATGGCCGTTCGTGAACGGGTCGGTGACCCGGCCTTGCGCAATCACCTGTTCGCCCGCAGCCGAGCTGAGATTCCGGACAACGATCTGAGATGTTTCTCCATCGGGTGTCCATCGGACCCAGACCACGTGACCATCGGCCAACTGGGGACCACCGTCCGCGCGGTTATCGCCGCTCACATTAATGGTGCTGCCCGTCTTCGAATCGTAAGCCATGATCTGTGATGCCGGCGGAGAGAACTGCCACCAGACCACGTGACGACCGTCGGTCTGGGGGCCTCCCGGGCTTGCCTGCACGCCATTGCCGCCATAGACGACATTGGTCTGCACCCCGGTGCCGATGAGTTTTGTGACTCCGCTTGAGAGATCATGGACATAGACGTCGGCCTCGTCCTTTGTGCCGGAAAGCCAGGTGACGAGGCTCCCCGCCACGTGAGGCTTGAAGTCCATGACCGTGTTATGGGTGATTTGGACCGTTGTCTTCTTGTCGATGTCGTAGCAGAAGATCTCCCGGCTCGTCCCCACGGGAGCGGACCACACAATGTGCTTCGAATCCATTGCTGGCTGCAAATAGCCATCTTCCCCGAAGCTGGAGCCGGGTGGAGACTCGACCCTCGCGACTTCGAGCTTGTCTGTCATCCGGTAGAGATTGAGCACGAAGGCGCGGCTATCCGCAGAAGTCTCCTCAAGAAGGAGCAAGCCGACGTTCCCGCTGCTTTGGGCCAGAAAGACATCAGGCGAGTCCGGCCCCACTAGTTTGAGCGGGCTACCCAGCGCCGAGGTTAGATCCCGCAGGATCACACCTTGCTTCCCCTTGTCGGTTCCCATCCACACGGCGACATTGTCTGCGCTGAGAACTGGGTAGGGGAGCGAGCCAGAGGAGAGCGTGTCGTCGAGAAGCCGACTCGTTCCGGTCGCGATCGCATAGGCAAAGAGACTCCAACTGCCCGACCCAGCATCGGTGACGTACAGCACATAGTCGTCGGTCACCCCAAAAACGCGGCCCCACGTGTTGGCGGCAACGACTGCCACAGGCACGTATGTCTCGGAGGGGACAACGGTCGTCCGCGTCGCAAGGGTTGTGGTCGCCCGCTGGACCGACTGTTTGGACGTAGAAGAACTTTCAAGGGCAGCCGTTGCGCAGCCGGTGAGCAGCAGCAAAGCTACGAGGGTCACGGCGATGATCGGAACATGTGCCTCAGTACGTGGCTGCTTCTTCACCTCGACCTCCCGGATACTGCCACCTTGGACCCGCACAATCGCGAGGGAGACCTGCGCTTCAACCTGCGCCCTCACTTCATCATATGCCCGACAGGCCTGTCCCCGCCTCAGTGCACCGCGAGGGGAGCCGGGGAGTTGGCCATTCGCTTGTCGTCTTTAGCCGCAGGGTGCATGTAGCCGTCATAGCCTTGGATCAAGTAGAAGGTGAGACCCGTCCGATAGAGCCGCACATACTGTTCCCACTCCCCGGGGGCAAGCCAGGAGGCGGGTGGGTCGGGCCTGATCCCGGAACGGGACATGCCGGTCGGGCTCCCCGGCACTACTTGAGCTGGCACCAGGATCCCAGCCGGAATCTGCTGGGGAACTGGGATGGCAAAAGGCTTGCCGCTTGAGTCAGGGACGATGTTTCCCCCGTTCTGCCATACCCAGCGTGGCATCAGCCCGGAAGGGCCAGATTCTGAGGGGAAACTGCTCGGATAGGGTCCGCGGTTCTGTGGCCAGAGTCCGACGGTTGGTGAATCGGGTTTGCGTCGCCAGGCTGTTCTCCAATCCCGCCACAGCGTGAGCGCAGCCATCTGCCAATAGACGTTCTCAGCTTCGGTCAGCTCTTGGGTGCCTGCAACGGGAGCGACGGAGCCCATGCGAATTGAGGTGCGGAACCCCTGGTAGGGAACCCAGGAGATGAGCTTCCTTTCCCGGGGGACGTCCGGTGTAAAGAAGACCACCTCCTCCGAGCCTGGTAGATAGGGATATACCTCTTCTTCGTCGGCTCCGGCTATGACTAGCGGGCGCTCCTCCTCCATGGCCGCCCTGATCTTCGCGCCGACCTCAGAAACATGCGCCCCGTCGGCGAACACCCACAACGGCTTCTTCACTCCCGAGGCTGGCAGAACGAAGGGATTCCCTTTCCCGTCGCCGCCTCTGAAAGCCTCGATCTTGCCCGGAGGGGTCAGGAAATGGGGAGGAAGCTCGGAAGGCCGGGCCGGGAGAGTCTCCACATTCTCCGCCCAGAGACCGAAGTAGTCGCGGATCTGCCCCGCCCGAGTGTCGTCGATCATGCTCCGGACCTCATCAGGGGTCACTGTGTCGGAACCTACGGGCCCATATCCTTCCACAAGACGCTGAAAAGTTCCATCCTTCCCTTTGGCGAAGGCAAAGAATCCGGCAGGTATCCACAACCCAGGCAGGTTCTCCGTTCCCCACACGGGGCTCTCGGTCCGCCCGAAGATGATCACCTCGTCGCCTTTGGTCATCTCGGGGAAGTCATTGCCGACGTAGTGAGCCACCCGACCGTTCATCTCCACCGTGCCCCCTTGGGCGTGGAAGAGGAGTCGCTGGCCCACATGGGCGCCTCCCTTGAGCACTTCCTGCGCTTCAATGGTCCAAGTGGTATAGAACTGGGCCGCCTCGTTCGAGTTCGTGGACTGCCACGGCTTGCCGTCGGGACTGTTCCATCGGGCGGCCGGCTCCTCGACCACTTGGCCCCGGATGATGATCTCGCAAGTACTGACCAAGTACGCGAGGTTGGCGCGCTCGTAACTCCAGTCCGCGGTATAGAGCTCCTCGCGTTCGACGGTGGTGGTCGTGCTGGGAGGCGGCGCTATTGTCGATGCTGGGGACGATGCGAACGTCTGTCCTGAAGCCCCGGATGAAGAGGCGGGGACGACGCTCGTACATGCGCCCACACCAAGCAGTGCCGCCGATGTGAGCCCGAGAAGAAGCAACTCTGCTGCCACGCGTGGTCTACGACTCATTCATCACCGCCTCTGCTTTCATCCCACTCTCTGCCGTTCCGATGATGTGCTGCAGAACCTCTCGCTTCATCGCACGTCGTCGTTTCGTGATCCCCGGCGGGCCCGAAAGCTTTACCCGTCAGCAGAAAGCCGCCTCGGCTCGCCCAGACCGTAGACTACTTCTTCCTCTCATACGTAAGCCAGACCCAGATGGGGCCAGTACTGCCGATGCCCTGAAACTTGACGGCAATAGCCTTCTCCTGATCGGTGCCTTTGATCGCGTAAATGTCGTACTGCGGCGAACTCGGATCAACGACGCCATTCTGGTCGAGAGCCGAGAGACCGAACCCGACAATGGACACGTGAGTAGGGGTGTCGTTGGTCGCGTCAACCGCCTGGCCGGTGCACGTATACAGCCGCCCTTGGTAGAGCATGCAGAAGGGAATCATCACCCCGATTCGAACGCCGGACGGAAGCGAGGTTTCCGAAGATGTCGACGCGGCCCCGAGTTCAAATACACCGATCTGAGTGATCCCATCGGACTGGTAGACCGGTATTACCCAAGCCTTTCCTGCTCGGGCAGCTTGCCAGGCCAGTGCCTCTTCCGGCGAGCTGGGGGTTGGCCCCTCAAGATCGGTAGCGAGAACGTAGCCATCTTTGCCATTCGTGGCTGTGGCCAGAACGAGATCCGGCTCGTCCTGCGGAGACAACGCATTCGGACCAGGTCCGTAGGTCAAACCCCGCGCGTTCGTCGGCCACTTGGAAGTCGATCCAAGCCGGGCCGTGTCGGCAAGATTCCTGAGTTCGTCCCCATACTCCTGAGAGACCACCAGGTATCCGAAGTCAAGGTCCACGATCAGGAAGGTCGATCCCGGATACCTTTGCCGCAAAGCCATTGTGATTGACTCGTCGCCTGCCGGAAAGACTGTGTCTTGTTCCGCCTGCGTGGAAGTGAAGAAGCTCGGCCTGGTGTAGAACAGCACGACTATGTCGCCGTTTGCCAGCTTGTAGCCCTTGAGGTCGGTCACTGTCAACGGGTGGGCAGCTTCCGAGAGCCAGGTTAGGTCTTCGGTCGGTATCGGGCTGAACGGCAGGGTTCCGGCAAGCTTCCGCTGAGTGAGAAGCGCCCCAAACCTCTCGGTGAAGGTGTCAAAAGTGACCGCCTCGGGGGCGATGTCCTTGGTGGTCGAGGCCCCGGGCGCCTGTGAAGAGACGGTTGTGCCATCGCCGAGCACAATCGTCTGTCCGTGTCGGCCGAGGTGTGTCACGGCTGCAAACGCGCCAACCGAGACCGCACTGATCACGACTACCACCGCTAGCACGACCAGCACAAGGTAAGGACGACTCGGTCTTCTTCTCTTGTCCCTTTCGCGCTCTTCCATCCGCAAACGCAGCTTCATCCACGCCTGCTCGACATCGACACTAGGAGAACTGGTTTCGTAACTACTCTGGAGGTTAGCTTTGGAATACTCGCTGCTCATGACTCCACCTCGAGCTTGTCCTGAAGTTTGTCTCGGGCCCGGGACAGATGGCTCTTTACCGCACCTTCGGAAATATGCATGGCCGTCGCCGTTTCTTGCTGGGAAAGCCCAGCCACATAGTGAAGGGCAGCGGCCACCCGTTGGCGTTCCGGCAAGCTCTTGAGCGCTTCCATGAAGGCCCGTTCGGGGTACCAATTGACCTCATCTCGCGGCTGTTGCTGCCCAGACAAGCGTTCGAGAAGGTGGCCCACTCGGGCCAGGCGTCGCCGATGATCTGTGCAGCGATTGATAGCCACTCGGTAGACCCATCCAACCGGGTCATCGTACTGGGCGATGTGATCCCACTTCAGGTGCAACTGAAAGAACGCATCCTGGGCGGCATCGGCGGCCACTTCCGCATCAAGGGTTACGAAGCAGAGCGTCTTTATCAATCGTGGGTAGCTGCGGCGGAAGAGCTCTTCGAAGCCTTCCTGCGGCATGGCGGTCTTCCCGGTGCTCGCGCGGGCGCGGTCGCTGTCCATCGCTTCCAGTCTTGTTGCTGGGTAGCCATTACAATCTGGCCTTCGAAAGTAACACGTCTGAAGTAGCGGAAACGTTTACAGGCAACGTGAACACGCGGAGGCCATGGCCGAGGTCCATCGCCGTCCCGCTGATGCCCCTTCTCCACCCACTTTGCCCACTGAATGCCTCGGCCGTTTGTCATTTGGCTGGGGTGTTGGAAACGAAGTTGCGAGCCCCGAACTTCCATATCTTAAGAGCAGTATCTCCCAACTCTCCGTCCCGGCTCGTTCACCGCAGTGCAGACGGTTTGTCACTGCCAAGCCCTCGGGGCACGGTGTACATGGGGTCCCCGGGTGTGTACGTCCACTGGCCGGGCAGTGCCCCGCACGCGAGCCAGCGGGACAGACGGGCCCGTCGGCAGGCAAGCTCTCCCCTCCTGGCCGGCCAGTAGCAGAGCGTTCCACACCATTTGGGCCGCCTCTCCCCGACTGCGGGGCGTGAGGTGTCCCACAGGTTGCCACCGCTCTCTACCAGGCTATGGGCGCATCCGCAACCGAAAGCGCGTAGCGCGTCAATTCCCCGCCATCGACGGCGACCGTCCACACGTCACCCAGCCGCCAGTTCCGGAAGGCGATGCGCTGCCCGTCGGGCGAAAACGCCGGGAAGGTGGGGGACAACCCCTTGGTGGACTCTATCCGTGTGCACGTTTGCACGTCAAGATCGTAGACCCACAGGCTCGTGGCTCCGTCCGCGGTGTCAGAACCCACAAGGCACACCTTCTTGCCGTCGGGGGAGAAGACGGGGCTGGATGCCTTTTCGAGATCAAGGGAGAGGCGGATCTCTTGGGCCGGAGTCCGCAGCGTCGCCGTGGCAGGGTACTGCTGGGTCCCTAGATACAGAATCGATAACCCATCGGGTGATACGGCGAAGTCGCCCCCAAAGCTGTTGGCCAGATGAAGGGCCACAAGTTGCGACCCGTGCGGCTGGGCTGACCAGAGGGTCGCCTCACCGCCATCCTGGGCGAGTTCGGCAAGCCACACACGGTCGCCGCTCGCGTCGTAGTGAACGCGGTCCATCAGGGGTAGGCTCTTGCTGCGAAGTAGCTCTACGGACTTGCCGGTCCCGCCGATTGGGAGGGCCATGAGCGCGTTTTGCCCGTCGGTGGTGGCGCTCCAACTGGGACCTGATGCATCGCCGCCGCCGGCGGCGCCCGAACTCTCTCCTGAAACTATGCTGCCGAGCACCTCAGTGGTCTTGCCAGACTGCTTGTCTGTGACCTGATATATCCCTGAGCCGTAAAGCAGCCACTTGCGATCAAGAGAGTAGGAGACCCCGAGCAAGGAGCCGCCGCCGCCAACCTGCTGCGGCGTCCACAACGTCTGCGTCGTTCCACCTTGGACCATGGAGACAACTGAGACACCTCGTTGGGCCATGGCGAACGCCAGCCCGTCTAACCGCGCGTCGACAGGTACCGAGTCCACGGTTGCGCCCAAGGTCCTTTGGTCTTCTGCGGAGGGATGAAGCAGAACGGCCGCCTGAAGCGACCCTCCCCCGCTGCCCGTTTCGCGCCCCGTCGACTTGTCGGTCCAAGTCCACAACCTGCCCAGGGTAAGACCTTTGGCGGGGAAGGACACGGAGGAGAGATCGGCCAGCTCGACACGGCGGAGCGTTCCCGAGGACAGGTCTAGGATGACCGGCGGGGAGATGGGGGACCCGTGTAGTCCGTCTTGATGGGCCGCATCGATGTATGCCAGATTCATGTTCGAATCGCTGAGATCCCAGACGACCTTGCTAAGGACTGGGTTTGCCCCGGACGACGGCGGGAAACTCTCGGGGGAGGCATCCTGCCCGGATGCGGCGAAGAGGGCAGCGACATCACCCGCCACCTTCACTCCGGACTGCGTGCCGATCGCCATGAGGCCGACAGCGTCCAGGTCCGCGAGGACCTGGACGACGGTCATCAAGACCGGGCTTGCGGTCATCATGGGCCCGTAGACCGTGTGGGGCTGAACGCTGCCCTGAAAAGAGATGTACCCATCCGTTGCGGCAAGATCAGACGAAGCGAAAAGCGAAATCGTTCGTCCCTCTGGCGTGACGGCGGACAACTGGAACTGGTCGAGCAATCCATCTGCTCCCCAGAGTATCTGGAAGTGATCGATAACGGCGGAAGCAGGATCTACCCCCAAGGCCGCGGCTGCCTTAGCCCATACTTCGGCCAGCTTGAGCTTCGAGACTGAACGCGGTTCTTGTGAGGGAAAGGCGGCCGAAGGTGCGCCGGGGTCGGCCTGGGTTGACCCACTGCCGCTGCCACCAACGGGAGATGACACAGGGGTATCGCTGAACACCAAAACGTAATCCGGTTTGGTGAGGTGCTCCACGACTTGCCAGGCGCCTACGCCTACCCCGGTGATCACAAGCAGTCCGGCCAAGGCAAGGCCGAGTCTGCGGACGAGGCGCTGCCGCTGGGGTCTCTTGCCCGTCCGACCCAGATTCAGACGGAGTCCAGTCATGAACCTGTCCACGTCGAGCCCTCGGGCGTGGTCCCGGTAGAAGTCCCTGATCTTCGCGTCGCTCTCGTGGATGTCGACTCCGTCGTTCGTATTCATCGTCTGGCCTCCAGCGTTTGCTTCAAACTACGCCGCGCTCGGTTGAGATGGCTGTTCACCGCCCCTTCGGATATGCCCATCACGTGCGAGATATCGACTATCGACATGTCGCCCTGATAGAAAAGCGCCACGGCGGTCCGCTGCCGGATGGGCAGGTGCCGCAAAATGGCGAAGAACTCAGTGGCGGACTCCCGACCGTCTTCCGTTGCCAGCGGAGGTGCAGTGGCCACCAGCCGACGAAAGAGCCGCGTACCCCGAACGAGCCGTCTGCGGTAGTCCTTGCAGCGGTTGACCGCCACTCGGTACAACCAGGCCTCCGGTTCGCCGGCAAGTCCCACTTTGTCCCAGTGGAGATAGAGTTGGACGTAGGCCTCTTGAGCGGCATCTGCCGCCAACTGACGGTCCAGGACGATGGCTTCAAGCATCTGGACAAGCCTCTCCGAAGTGCCGCGCACCACCGCCTCGAAACGCGCTTCCTCACGCGAATTGAGGGCGGTCCGGTTGGCGGGCCGTTCGAGCTCGGTGACAAGAGTGCCGTTTACCGTCTTCTTCGCCCCTCAGACGCCGTGTCGCTGTCTCTTCTTCTCCTCCACTCACCCTATCTACGACGGCAAGTGCCTTCCAGCTTTACACGGCCTGAGCCTGGATGCCTGGATCGTTGCCGCTCGCGGGGTCGTCGAGCATCCGACTCTCGCCCCTTCAATACAGTCATCACATGTCCGGCAGGCCCGAAACCATTACCAGCCGCTGACGCAACGGAGCCGCGTGATCTCCACCCTCGTGCCCGGCTTTATTTCGGCGCGATGGTCGGCCTCGCGGGATTCAACATGAGCTGCACCATCCTGGCGGCCTGACCGCGCGTGCAGGGCGCATCAGGGCCGAAGGTAGTTGCGCTCGCGCCGGAGATGACGCCGTTGGATGCGAGAAGAGCGAGGAGTCCCTGGGCTGCGCTCGGCACGTCGGTGAAGGGAAGCTTGTAGCCGTCCGGGGTTGGTTTGAGGTGTAGCTGCCCGATCTTCCCGACGGCCACCGCGACCTCCAACCTCGTGGCGGGAATCCGAGCGCTCTTTCCGGAGGGCAGCAGAGCCTGCTTCACTGCCTGCGCGAAGAATCCGTCCGGGTAAGAGAGCTTTGAGGTCCCGTCCGGGGAGGAGGCAAGCAGGATCATCTTGGCGAACTGCTCCCGAAGGATGGGCTTGTCGGGCCGGAACGTTCCGTCGGGATACCCGCCAATCGTTCCCCGGTACTTCAGAGCGCCGATCTCCCAGTAGAAGCGATACCCGCTGTTCACGTCGCTGTAGACAGGCATCTGCCAGCCACGCCCCAATCCCTGGCGTCCCTCAGGCCTGAACGCCACCGCGTACGGCCAGACATAGAAGGGGACCTCCCAAGAGACGTAGCCGCCGACCACTTCATTCGCACCGATAACATCGATGGCAAGCGGCGGTTTCCAGATGGGGGCGACAGTGGTTTGGTAGGTGTTGCCATAGGGGTCTTCAAGGACCAGGTCCATAAGGCTGAAGGGCAGAGGAGTGTCGAGACGGTTTCCAACGGCCACATAGCTCGTGAGGATCTTCATGCCCGGCTGGCTTGGCGCATCTACGTCGTGAAACGGCTGGTCAATGTCGAAGCCGATGGTGAAGCCGCCGTCCGAAGGCATCCGCACGGTTGTGGTGGTGGAGTCCTGCGACACCCCTGAGCTTGTTGAGGTCGTCGAGGACGCCTGTACTCCGATTGCTCCAAAGACGAGAACGAGCACTCCACCCACGAGCAGGCAGACAACGGCAGCCTTAGATCTCAGGGTCATTTCAGCTCCTCTGGTACTTCGTTGCAGTTGTTGGCGAGCATCAGGCCCGCGACATCGCGGTGAAGACGTGTTTCTGCGTCACCAGTCTAACCCTTGTTGATAGCCTGGACTTCCGGAGCAAGCCAGCGAGAGGTGCTTCCTGCCCCGATGGTAAAGCTCCAGACGAGCCGCACGGCTGGGTTCGAGCTAGCGTCGTCTATCTTGATGTAGAGAGCAGCGATTTTTGCGCCTTGCTTGTTCAGTTGGCTAACGACATCTTGGATACTAGACCCGAAAGACATGATGGAAACAGATGGATGCTTGACGTCCGGAATCAAGCCGGTGGCCGTCACGACACGCCCAGACGCATCTTCCGTCACCTGGAGCGCAGGAGAGCTGACGCCTGACTTGGTGGCCGCGTCGGTCAGCATCTGCTTCACTTGGTCTTCGACAGATGAGATAGCCACGGATGCAGGCCGGTCCCATTCCGGCCCGGCAAGCCCGGAGAGTTGAAACACCTCGGAGGAAGTCCACTCCCTCTTGGTGCCGTCATTCTCGACAGTCGTCACCCCCAGATAGTGGAGGGGAACACCTCCGCGCACGGCAAGCATTGTCTGCCGCATGATGTTGTCGTAGACGAACGTACCTTCGTACTTCCCAAAGTCTGCTGCGGGCACTTCCACGCTAACCCAGGGAAGAACGTCGGTTTCCTTGGTGTTGTCTTTGATCAACTGTTCGGTTCGAGCATCCAGGGGACTTGAGCTGACCGCAAGGACGTGCACGCCAGCCCCCCTCCACATGGATTCGAGGGTGTCGAGGTACCCCTGCACCTCAGCCGACGCTGGCTTGGTCGTGGTTGTCGCCGAAATCGGGATTGATTCAACCACTCTCACGGTCTTGTTGAATCCGACACTCTGCGAATCGGTCGAGGCGTAGGAAAAAGCGGTTTCGGCGAACGGACCCTGCGGCAGGATCCAGTAGTAGTCGGTTATCTCCGTTGTGACACCTGGCGCCGCGTAGCTGCGCTTGGCTCGCGAGCCTTCCACCTGAGTCCGAAGCGCCACACCGTCCACTCGCAGCGTGAAGTCACTATCGGCGAAGGAGAAGGTGGAGGCCACACTCTTGTTTACGACCGTGACATCCAAGTGGACAATGTTGACTCCAGGGACCTGCTCAAGCTTTGTTGTCATTCGAATACCAGCGCGTGGGGTTACATCGAGCCTCAGAGTGTCCAGCCCGAGCAGCGTATCGGACGCTCCCGGACCTGGCAGACGAGTGCCGGTGACACCTTGGTTGGTGCCAGGCGAAGCGCCGGGGAAAACGCCCATGGTGTCGTCGGTAAATACGATGATGTGCTGGTCACGATCAAGGTGCCGAGTGGCCTCATACGCACCCATTCCCAGGGCGACTAGCACCACGACGCAAACGGCGGCGATAACGACGCGCGAACCACCAGTGAAACGCGGTGATGATTTCCGAGCGCTTCTCGTCTTCCCTAATAGGCGAGCGGAAAAAGCGACCTCATCGAAGGAAGGCGTGTTCCGAGTGCACACCTCACGGAGTCGTCCATCTATGTCGTGTATGTCCACTATTCTGCCTCCAATAGCTTCCGAAGTACTTCTCGGGCCTTGTGAAGATGGCTTCCTACCGCACCCTCGGATATGCCCATTGTTCTTGCGATCTCCGCTGCCGAGAAACCGGCCACATAGTAGAGAGCGGCTGCCATACGCTGGCGTTTGGGCAGAGGCTGAAAAATGGCCAGGAAGTCGGCCTCTGGCGACCACTGACGCGGAGCACGCTCCTCAGCGGCTTGACCAAGGCGTTCAATCAGCCGGGCCGCGCGACCCAGTGCGCGTCTATAGTCTTTGCAGCGGTTGATTCCTACCCGATAGAGCCAGGCCGACGGGTCCCTCATGCCTGGCACTTCGCTCCAATGCAGATACAGCTGAAGAAACGCCTCCTGAGTCGCATCCTCTGCCAGCCCTCGGTCCAATGTGATTAGTGTGAGAGTCTTCATCAGAAGAGCGCTGTGGCGATGCACCAGTGCTTCGAACTCGGCGGGCCATTCCTGGTCGCGGCTCAGACTTCGACTATCCCGGTCTCTCGTGTCTGCGGCCGCGACCTGTTTCGTCGTTCCTCCCGGTGCCTGTTTCTGATCCCTCTATGGAGTAAGACGTTTGGAATGCGCGCTACATTTACTTCCCCGCACACCGGCAACTGCCGAACCACGCAATCGCCCATGGCCCGGATTTCGCCTTCTGGCTCGTCCTCCGGGGTTGGCAAATGCTTCCCAGTCTTTTTTGCCTATTGTGCGAGGCTCAACGGGTGCCAGCTCCTCTAGTGTAAAGCAGGTACCGGTGCAACTGTCGCCTAGGTACCGGAGCCGCGTCCCGAAAGTGTAAAGCACCTACCGGAGCCAATGTGGAAAGTATGTACCGGGACTTCACACACCGTTTATCATTCCGGTAGGGGTGCGCGTAGGGGTGCAGTTGCGGCGGTCGAAATGCCTAGCACTTCAGACCGTACTCATTCTGGGGGCCGGACCATTAGCCGAGGAGCTTCTTCCTCAATTCCGACATACTGCTGACCTGTACGCTCTTTGAACAGGGAGTCCCCGGCATGGGGAAGAGGAAGACCTCCGAACCGAAGAACACGTCCTTCAAGTCCTCGTTGAAGCCGTATTTCGCTTCGGCGGTGCTGGAGCCTAGCAGCGTAGCGAGTATTACCAGCGGGGGTTTGTAGAGGAATAGCGCCACACGAGGTTTCAGATCCGAGAGAATCTGAGCTATGCGGCGAGCGCCGGTCTTGTACTCCTCGTCAGTTGGTTCATTGCCCGCCGCGGCCGGGCGCTTGACGACGTCCGTTATCCCGAAGCCTTGCGCAGCCAGGAGATCGTCAGCATAGCCATGACCATGCGACAGGATTCCGTAGTCTCGCATAAGCTTCCAGAACAACTGCCCTTGACGACCCTGAAGGTAGTGGCTGGCCTGGACGCTTGTCGGGGCGGGTCGCTTTCCGATGATGAGCATCTCCAGGCGACCCTCGCCAGGCAGGATATCCGCGAGTGTCTCGTACTCAATGCGCCCGTCCCTCATGGTCACCCTATGCCCAGGATCGCCAAGCGGCCGTCTCGTCATCGAATCCCCCCTAATTCCCTCAGCCATCCTCGCCGACACATTTGACCCGTAGGACATGGACTCCCGGTCTAAGAATGACGCTTCCGTCTGTGCTGCCGAGCCTGATACTTGGCGTAGGTCTCTATCCGATCCTTCGCAGTGGTCACATAGAATTCGGGCTCGTCGTTGTCCAAGAGAGCAACTATCTTCGTGAGTTGCCCGAAGAGCATCTCGAAGAGAGTCAACGTGTTGGCGGTAGGATTGCGGACCTCGATCACAGTGATACCCGTTGAGGCTAGCGCTGTTCGCTCGGTCTTGCGGCGCTTAATCTCCCAGTCCCTTGTGACAAATACGAGTTGGTTCTCCCTGCAGTAGGCAAAGTGGTCAACATCGTCTGTTCCTGCGGGCGCCACTTCCGTTGCGGCAACGGCCTTGTAACCGAGGGTTCGCAGTACGGCAGCAAATACCGGGGGCAGACCTTCGTCTATGAAGAAGCCTACGCTGCGCACCTTAGGCCAGATTCGAAGACCCAAGCCTGCTTCACTTGCTCCGGCGTCAGCCCGTACCATCGCGATATGGTCTCGGAACTGTCACCGGCTTTCAGCAAGTCAGCGACGGTGCTGGTGAGTATTCGAGTCCCGGCCACGACGGGCTGGCCCAGAGCAACACGGGGGTCAAGGACGACTCCTCCGTCCGGGCCCTGGGGGTAGTAGCGTTCGGCAAGAAAGGTTGTCGGGGAGAAGTCGATGTTATGGAAATAGGGTTCGATGACCTCGGGAAAGACTGTGTTCGCCTTCCGACGACCCGTTGCTTTGATGATCAGACTATCTCCTGTGTCCTCTTCCAAGAAGCGGATGAAGAGGTCCCGACCGTCAGTCTCCAGCTTCTTCCAAGCGAACGGGTGGGGGACGTTGAACTCGCCGCTGATGAAGACATGCGCCTCACGGAGTTTCTGAAGCGACACTCGTTCCTTGCGCAGCCGCGCGATGAACTGGATCTCCACCAGATCCAGAAAGGAGAGGGTGATCTCATGGTCTATGAGGGGATAGTCGGAACGAATAACGGGGCCGCTGCTGTCAGTTCTACTGACGGTCCATCGACGCACAGAGTCGGGTCGCGCACCTGCCAAGCATGCCGCGCGCGGTACTGAGTAGATACCTCGCCCTATGTAGCTGACCATACCCATCGCCAGTGCCTCCTCGTATGCATCTAGTCTACGCCACACGCCCGACGGATTCCTGCCGGTCATCCCGCAAAGGGCGGGGTCCACTGGCGAGTGTCGACGTTCCTGCCGGGCCAACCTATCACCCTGGTGGCTGAAACCAGTATCCACGGTCCGCCCTGTATCACCTTTGCCATTTGGGTGGGGGCGCGCACAAGGGTACATGGTCATGGCGGATGAACTGGACAGGGCATCCTAGCCTCCCGCTTGACTTCATCGCCGGTCTCGCTCAAGAGCCCGCTCTACCTGCTTGCCCTGTTCGCTAGGGTTCTAGCCTTCCCGAAGCCACGGCAACAACGGGACTTCACATCCAATGTAATGAACCCGAGCATGCCGGACAAGATGAGGATGGCTACCAAAAGCGACCGAGACAGCTATCTAAAAGGTTCGGGGAGTAATAGGATGCTTGTCATCGACCGAATGCGCCGTTCTTGCGGGGGTGACCGGTCCGGTCTTCCCCTTTCGCGCGCAATTACTCGGGAACCCGCCACTCTGCGTCATCGATTGTGACGACGTGCCGATCGGACCCGGCACGAAAGGACCAGAATGGAGCAGATGCAGTGACCGGATCATGATCCGAGCCGCCAAGCTTGCTGTTGTTCTGTTCTGCGCCCTCCCACTTCTCGCAGGATGCGGGTCGGCTATCGCGACAAGCACCAGCTCTTCAGTTACCTCTGCACCTCCGTCGCCCCAAGCGTCGGTTTCCACCGTGTCGCCCGGCGTCTCGTCGACCGTGATCGGCGTTCCCGTAATCGCTTCACCAACCACCACCACTTCTTCGCCTTCCGGCCTTCTGCAAGTCCACTTCATCGATGTCGGTCAGGGAGACTCCGAACTGATCATCACACCGGAGGGCAAGGTGGCGCTGATCGATGGAGGCGAGAGCGGTTCTGGCGCCCTAGAGTATCTGGGGTCGCTGAACATAGATCACATCGACCTCATGGTGGCCACCCATCCGCATTCCGACCACATTGGCGGCCTCGTCGATGTCCTCCAGGCTCTGCCCGTCGCTAAGGTGGTCACCAACGGGCAACCCCACACGACCTCGGTCTACGAACATTTTCTTGACGCCATTGCCGCAGCCAAGGCGACCTACACTGAAGTCACCCGCGGTGACACGCTCAAGCTAGGCAGTCTGACCTTCGATGTACTTCACCCGGTGAGCCCGACCGGAGACGATCTAAATAGCCAGTCCGTCGTACTCCGACTCGCCTACGGCAAGGTGGCTTTCCTCTTCACTGGGGACGCAGGCAAAGAGGCTGAGGCCGACATCCTCGCATCTGAGGCGAACGTCCAAGCCCAAATTCTCAAGGTGGGTCACCACGGAAGCTCTTCGGCCTCCTCGGCGAGCTTCCTTACCGCCGTTGGACCTGAGGTTGCCATCTACAGCTGCGGGGTCGGCAATAGCTATGGGCATCCACACGCCGAGACGATCTCTGCCCTCGAAAACGTGGGGGCTAAGATCTACGGGACCGACAAGGACGGCACCGTTGTCGTGACCTCGGATGGCTCCACCTATTCAGTCGACGGAGCCGCCGTTCAGCCTCGGGCGCCACCTTCCGCAATCGAGCAGACACAGGGTCCGGCATCGGGGTCGTTCGCCATATCGGTTGTGTCGCTCACAAGTCCGGTGAGCCCAGGATCGACGGCAAAACTCACGATAAAGACGTCTCCCGGCGCAGCCTGCAGCATCGAGGTTCGCTACAAGAGCGGGCCCAGCCATGCCGCTGGACTGGGCGAGCAGACCGCGAACGACCAGGGCTCGGTGACCTGGAGATGGAAGGTCGGCACGAGCACGACGCCGGGAACGTGGCGGATCGTTGTGTCCGCCGCTGCGAACGGGGACAAGACTAGCCTCGAACTGCCTTTGGAGGTGCGCTGATGGGCGTGAAAGCCGTGATCGACAGATTTGAAGAAGGCAACGCTGTTCTCCTCCTTGGGGATGGCACCGAACGTCTGGTCGTTGAAAGACAGGAGCTGCTGCTAGATGCGAAGGAAGGGGACTGGCTCCTCATCGAGGTCAAGGACGGTTTGCTTCTGAGCGCCGAGATCGACCCCGGAGCTAGAAAGGACGCCGAGGCGAGGATCCAGAGCAAACTCGAAAGACTTCGCCAAGGACAGCACTTGCAAGAGAAATGAGTGTGGGCAGGAAGGGCCCTGAGACACCCCTCTGGATGTCTCCTAGGAGGCAGGTAACTAATTCCAAACTGAGGGGGAACCGTGCGGAGTCTCACCGGGAAGTGTCTAACAATTGGCCTGGCCGTGGTCTTCATCTTCTGCATCGCATTAGCAGCGTTCGGATGCGGGAGTGAGTTGGCTCCGGCCGGATCGGCAAGTCTACTTGCGGAGCCCTCGACGACCAGCAGCCTGGCACCGACCTCCACCCTTGATCCCACCACCACATCTTCTGTCACCACGACCACCGTCGCCCCTGCCACGACTACGACCCAAGAGGCCTCGACGACTACCGAGAAGGCCACCACAACCACGGCGAAGCCGACAACCACTACCGAGAAGCAAACCACAACCACCCACAAGGCAACGACCACCACGGTCGCGAAGGGCGGCGGCGGGGTCACCGTCTACATCACGGACACGGGAGCGAAGTACCATCGTGGCAACTGCCGGTATCTATCGCACAGCAAGCACGCGATCAGTCTGGAAGATGCGATAGCCCAGGGTTACACGCCCTGCAAGGTCTGCAAGCCACCGCAATGAGGCCCGCAGAACCCGTGACAGGTACAGCGATTTCCCAAGGAAGCCAAGAGAAGGCCTCACGATTCCTGCTGGGACGCACCCAAACCGGACTCTATTGGGAAACGACCCGGAATAATAAGGGCGACACCGTGAAGGTGCTCGACCCACAAGACGAGATTCTGCCAGCTGCGCGCTTGGTGACGATCAGCCTGCCGGGATGGAGAACAGCGGACAACGGTGGCCAACTAGTGCGTCGCGAACGTATTCCAGCCGCCGTTGTCGGAGCCGGTTTCGAGTTCCCTCGCGCAGTATGCTTCGAATAGGTAGAGCTCAAGCGGGTTCTCGATCTCTATGAAGGCTACCTGTAGGGCTTGAAGATAGTCACGCGATTCCTCAAACTGGGCGAGAAATGCCGCATCCTTCATCGCAAGGGATGCGGTCGTACCATGCGGGTGCCTGGTTGAGGCAATGCGATAGGCAAGAGTAGCCGCATAGTGATCGGCGCCGAGTACGTGCTCCCTGAGGCGCTCGATGACATGCTGTGAGATGCCCACGTAGACGGGACGCCCATCCTCAATAAGGACGTAGCAGCCCTTGGGATCGTGGTCGAGTCCCCAGTGCGTCCGAAGCGTCACGGGACCAACTCCCTTGATGGCGAACTCGGCGAGTGACGTTGGAGCCTCCAATGCTTCGCGCATGCCCTCCATACAGATGGGAAGGACGGTATTGGCGAGTTCGGCGAATGAGCGTTCGCATCCGTGGATCGGCATCCATAATCTCCTTGAGCCGGGTCCTATTCAGCCAACCCCACTTCGACCCCTACCTATCGCAGTCCTGCATCCTTTCCGAACCGTCCGAGCGCGTCTCTGATACTGGCGTGGCGACCTGGAGTACTGAGACCCAGATGGGAAGGTTCAATGCAGAGACGTTGACCGCACGCAGAGATCACAACTGCACCCTCCGGGATAGGCCCGTCGCTCTCCTCCCACAATAGCCGCTTGACATAGACGGTCCTTCCCTCGACCTTGATGGCCGGATATTTATTAGCGAGGCCACCGAACCAGAGGAGATGACCATCGGCAGTGCGTTGAGTCTTCGCTATCTGGCGCGCGGTCAGCATCCCTGATCCTCTGTTCCTTCCCGCTCGCCCGTCACCCTCATCCAGGCGATGAAGCTCGTTCCGTCCGGACGGCCAACCTCCCAGGGGGCCTCATCATATCCAGGTAGCCGGCGGATCATCCGTCGACGCAGCGCCTCGCAGAACGCGTGTGCCTCGCTCCCCTCCCAGCCGGGATGCTCACAAGATTGATACTCAAGGCAGGCGATGGCTTTGAGGATCATGACCGGATTGACGCGGACGGTTCCCTTGATCGGGATGAAGGAGTAGACGTCTTCGATCTCGGCCTCGCCATAGCGATGGTTCACGCTCAGCTGGTTCTCCCGCATCAGCATCTGCCCGATGCGGTCAGCCTGGTCCAGGGTGGCATGTCGTCGCAACTCCTCGGCCAGCCGCAGCGCTTCCGGTCCCCATGGTCCACCGGTCATGAAGCAGCCAGATCTCTCTTCCTCGGTCAGCTCTCGGACGAACCAACTGAGCGGTCCGCAGTCGCCAGGTTCTTCGTAGACGGCCGCGATTACCAGCGCGTCGATGTGGGCCTTGCCAACGATGAAAGCGCTCACCGCCGTCCTCCCCCCGCCGTCTTCGCGGCATCCGCAGCAAAGACGTGTTCAAAGGCGCCGTAAGCGTGTTGATCCATGTTCCGCGCCCAAGTCCCTGGGGTTATGCTTCCTGGGCCTTTGAACAGGCCGAACCTCTTACTACTCTTTTTCATAGAGCGCCTCCTCAATGGCGAGCACAACCCGGGGATGGGCCCCCAGGTCAACAATTGGTCTCTTGGGAAGTTCGCGAACGGAGATCTCCGAGAGGTCAATGTCGAGCGGTCGAATGGGACGGCGATGGGGATGCTCCCAGAACGGCTCAAACGTGTAGGGACCGGGGACCTCGGCAAGACCAAGCACCCGGCTTCCCTGGTGAGCAAGAAGGACATCCCGCCGACTGAGAAATCTGCTTAACCAGCGTAGTTGGGCAAGAACTAGGCGGCGTGGCGCCATTGGGTAGTGCTGGAACATTCGCTCACTGACGACCCGGTCCCAGCGCCTGGACTCGATTGGGCCATGGACCGTGAGATCTCCGAGGAGCGGCCACCCCATGTCGATGAAGCCTCGAGCGGTGAAGTCCTGCCATTCCGTGTCAGCTATCTCAATGGCCCAGTAGCGATGACGGCAACCGAGAAAGGTCCGCAGTGATCGGCATAGGTGGCTCATGGGCATATCAAGCTCCCGAGCCATCCGGGAAAACCGTCCTCCGCAGATGAACGCTAGGACAGCCGCTGCCCCTGCACACGGCGGCATCTCGAGACACCGCAAGAGGAGGAATCGCTGTTCCCGGGGATCGTG
This sequence comes from uncultured Actinomycetes bacterium, assembly GCA_963775295.1. Classification (GTDB taxonomy): domain Bacteria; phylum Actinomycetota; class Thermoleophilia; order RBG-16-64-13; family RBG-16-64-13; genus JAMDEO01. The sequence goes on along the minus strand of CAVZIK010000006.1, from coordinate 1,603,120 downwards.
GATATGACTCAGCCGCGCCGGGTAGCACATGCTCAAGTATTTATGCGCCCAGCCCTCTCGAACGAGATCGGGAGCGGCGGCTTCGAGTCCACGTTGAAGTGCCAGGTAGACGGCGTCGCCTGCCACCTCGGGAAGGTCGGCGATAAGACCGGCCGCTCTTGAGAGCTGCTCTTGCCAACTGCGCGCAAGCGCCACCGCCTCCTGTTCGGTGAGTCGCGTGAGCGAGCGCTCGTCGCGGACATACTCACCACTACGCGCCTCTCGACACCAGCATCCCTCCGTTTCATCGAACCACAGCCCGAGACAACGCGGGCCCAATGGCCGAATGAAACCGAAAGCCAGTTCCGCGTCCTCGCCCTGGTCCTCGTGCTCAAGCCAGGTGGGAAGGGCGGTTTCGTCGCGGGTTGTCAAAAGATGAAGCAGTTCGGTATCGTCGAGTTTGGCCAGTATTTCCGGCCCAAAGCGCCTGCGGAAGGACTCATATGCCGCCGCAAGCTCATCGGGGTTGAGCAGCTTGCCTTGCGCCGTCAACATGTCCCGAGTTTGAACGATGCGTCTCTCGACACGTTGCCAGATCGTTTCCCCCATAGCGTGTCCTTTCACGGTATTGGTTACCGCAATTAAAGGATCGCTCGTTTCGGGAAGAATTACTGCTGGCGGAAAGGACGACGCGTAGCCGGGGCGGCTGCCAAGGGGTAGTGAAGGATCTGCCGGGAAAGACCGCGTGGGCTGCCGATTGTCGAGCCGTGCGGGCTTCCGGGAAAGGAAGCGGCGGGGAGACGCTGCTAGTTCAAGATGTACCCCGCGTCACCCGATCCGCCCACTCCGCCCAGCAACACGAAGGCGGCGAACAATACGACAACGATGGCGGCCGCGCTGATCCACAGCCACCGTCTATGCGTCAAAGCGCCGTAGATGACTGCGGCGATTAGCACTGCGTTCCAGATTATCGTCGTAGTCCAGGTCATTAGCCTACAAGGTCGCGTGTCGGGCTGGGTGACCGGGCCCGTTGACCCGCTCAATGAAACCAATCACAGGACATCCGTGGACTGCGGGACAGCGAAACACGCCCGAGCAGGTGATAGGAGCTGTCCCCATTGGACGGGGGCCGCCCCTTGGTCTCAGGCGGCTGAGGAAGCCAGTTGCTGCTCCAGACGGAACAGGAAGTCGACAAGGGGAACATCGAGTGCGCGGCAGACCTCCCGAAGCTCCAAGATGTCGAGGCGCCGTTCCCCCGTTTCGTACTTCGATACGAAAGACTGCGGACGGCCGAGACGATCCGCAAGCTGCTGCTGACCAATGCCCGCCTCGACCCGGACTTGCCGCAGAAGGGCAAGAAGCTTGTCGCGATCAGCGGGTGAATAGAGCTTCTCCATGCGCTGAACATAGTCAGCAGTAATCTATATCCCAAAGCGGGATAATGGACTAAGCTTGTCCCGGTGCGGGGAATCGGCCTAGGCGCAGAAGCCTTTCCCTTTCCACAGCAGCGGCGATGTGCCTGGGATGGCCCGCAAGGAAGCCCTGGCCTGCGGGCCAGACCCCATCGGTGGCGACGCCGCGACAATCAGTCTGTCTGGGTACGAGCTGGTTCGGTGGGACCGTATTGCGCTAGCGAGGAAAGGGACGAGCATGTCCGCATCAAACGCTTCGGACCGACCTCCCTGCCTTCGATGTGGCAACTCCCAACCCGACGGGGATTATTGCGAGAAATGTGGCTCGGAAATGCCCTCATTGGAGGTACAAGCTTGTTCAGCCTGTGGCGCACGAGGTCCGTCCGATGCGAAGTTCTGCAGCTCTTGTGGGACGCCCATTTACGGACCGTCAGAGTCTCCTGCACCCCAAGAAGAGCCCAAGTCTGAGGTCAACCGGAAACCACGGGCAGAGGGTTGGAACCGAAGACGAGTCGTCGCAGTCGTTGCACCTGCGGCAGCTCATCGTCATTGTGGCAGCGGTCGTCGGCGGAATCCTTCTTCGAGAGTCGCATCAGAACGTGGCAGCTCTGGATACAGCCATGATGACCTCCACCGTCCAAGCACAATCGACAGCGTCGACAACGTCCACCGGCAGTCAGGCGACGACGACGATTGGCTCGCCCTCGACCACTTCCTCAACGGCTGTATTGAGTATGCGGCACTACGAGAATGCGGCCTTTAGCTTTGCCCTCGATTATCCAGTCGACTGCTCTTTTGAGGTAAGTATGCTGGACAAGCCCACTCCTCCAGCTGACGTCGACCTCAGTCGGCCAACCAACGACGGCCTGGGAGACATTTATGTGGGGATGGGTCCCAATGTGTTGTCAAGCCCCGGCCACCCATACTCAGTGCTCATCCAGATGACCTTCCTCGTCCCCGACCACTTGCAGAAGCTGATGGCTCAACCGCGTGCTTCATTCGCCCAGTTGGTTCAAGAGCTGTACCAGCAGGCTTCGACGAAAGACTCCACCATCAATCCCATACAAAAGGTATCCATCGGTAACGCGGAAGCATACTCTTGGGGGTCCACGGACAAAGGCCAAGAATTCCCCAGCACGATATTCGTTCGTACCCCTAAGTGGCTGTGCCTGGTCAATGTCACGCGCTATTCGGGCGACTGGAAGCAGTATGAGCCGACCGTTGGTGCCGTTCTGAGCAGCTTCAGCGTAAACGGGGTTCCGAAGACGTCCGCTACGACCGTCGTGTCGACTACCACGACAACTCAGCTCAGTTCTTCGACTCTTCTTCCAGTGGACATCGGAACGAACTACGGCTTCATAGACGCCGCCGGGCAAATGGTAATCCCGGCGAAATACCAACGGGCGTCGGACTTCTCGGGCGGGCTTGCGCTTGTCTGGACGAACAAGCTCTATGGCTATATAAACGCAGATGGGAAGATGGTCATCCCGCCAAAGTTCGAGCGGGCGTTTGATTTCTCCGAGGGATTAGCAGGGATAGAAGCGGGTGACCACTACGGTTTCATCAACAAGAGCGGCAATGTGGTAATCAAGGCGACCTACGACAACGCAGAGAGCTTCTGTGGAGGGTTAGCCCTTGTGAAGGTCGGACAACTATATGGGTTTATCCACACCGACGGCAGCTATGCAATCACCCCGAAGTATGCCGATGCATTCGCCGGTTTCTGCGATGCAGTGTCGCTTTTTCTACCGACTGGATCTCGTGTGGCCGCGAGTCTCGCCCCGGTCAAGGACGGAACTGCCTGGGGGTACGTAGACAAGAAGGGCAACATGGCGATCCCCGCGCAGTACAGGCAGGCCGGTCCCTTTTCCGAGGGTCTGGCATCTGTGCAGGTAGCAAGCGGAGAGTGGGGCGTCATCGACGAGAAGGGGCGGATGGTCATCGCACCCCAGGCAGGTGAAAGGGGTGACTTCTCGGAGGGATTGGCCAGGGTCAACCCAGGGGGTGTCATGCGGGGAGGGCACTGGGGGTTCATGAACACGTCCGGGGATATTGTAATCAAGCCTCAGTTCACGTTCGCCTATCCGTTCACCGAAGGCTTGGCTCCCGTTTGCCTCGGCAATAAATGGGGCTTCATCGACAAGTCGGGAGAGATGGTAATTTCGGCCGTGTTCGACCAAGCACGGAATTTTGATGGCGGTTTTGCTTGGGTGAGGGTGGGCAATCAGCAGGGCTACGTCGACCGATCTGGCCGATTGATCATGCCCGTCAACGGGTTCCAGGACTAGGAGGCGCGGATGTACTGCACTCAGTGCGGGAAGAAAGTGCGTTCGGGTGCTCGATTCTGCGCGCATTGTGGGGCCTCATCCGAGGCTGCGCACCTGGAACCTGTGTTTAAGAACATGGCGGGCCCCGGCGAGGTAGGCCCGGCACGTAAGCGTTCGACCCGCAGACTTGCCCTCATGGCCCTTGTGATCATTGTCCTTGCGAGTGCCGCCGTGGGCACAGTGCTCCTCGCTAATTCGGCGCCCGATCAGAAGACCCATGATGTGGCAAGCGCCACATCCGAATGGACAGGGCCGACGACGGTCCCCACCAACCCCGCACCAACGCTGGCTTCAGCCACCACTTCCTTGGCCAAGGACACAACTTCAATAGTCTCCGCGTTGGTGGATGTGACGCTCTCCGTCACCATACTTCAGACTGAACTCGGCAACCCGGAAACGCTTTTTACCTACCCGCGATCGGTCGAGGCGATGGTCCCCGAGAGATGGGTCGGCAAAGTTGCTGCATACGCCGTTGCCGGCATCGTTCTCCTCGCCCCGTCTGGCTGGACAACGACCGACTCCGCAGTCGGCGCCAACGGGAGTTCGGGGCTGATGCTTCATTCGAACAGTTCGTCAGCCATCGTCGGAACGCTGGAGTATGAGCAAACGGCGGGGCGCGTGGTTGCCGGTTGGAATGCTGCGGCACAGTACTTCTCTTGGGTCCATGACCAGTGGAGAGATTCGGGTCTGCCTGATGAGTTGAGCGACTCGGGTATGCCGAACGAGCCTCCCGAGCTGCGGCCTGGCATGGTGACGACCTTCGCCAGCCGGCAAATCGTCCGATATCGAATCGCACCAGCCGACAGCCCAAACGGAGGCGACATCAACGGCGTTGCCAGCACAGGAATCGGCGTCGACGGTGATGGCGATTCCTTTTCGCGGCTTGAGATCGTCCTACCACTTGATGCGCGAGACCTCGCGACAGCAATCCTTGACTTCCATATCGCCCATCAGAGCGACCTCTACTTGAAATGAAGCAGTACGCAAGACGCTCGCCGCGAAACCGGGCCGAAAACGTCGATGCCGAGCGTGTATTCCGATTGCCTGTCACGGTCTCCGCGATGCACGACACCAGGCCCGTTGCGGTGGGGGTTGACAAGGTCCGATTGCTCAGGATCCCCCTCACGGTTTGGGACCCCAACCACGTCCATTTCACCCTAGTTGATTACCCGAACAACCGCGTTCGCAGGCGCTTTCGCCTTGATGCAAGTTGGGTTATTCCGGGCAGCGCCGGAACTTCGGTCGCGACGCAAGACAGGCGCGCAGGCGGCGCTCTTCCCATCGTGAAGCACGTGGCCTAAGGCATCAAGGAGGTGTTGATTCTGCCGCGTGGGCCAACCGGCCGGGTGAATGCTTCCTGGGCCATTAATGGCGGCGGCCGCCAACCTGCCGGAGACGGGCGTCGCGATCCCCCGCGACGTTCAGGGGAGTCCCGCACCCGGACGGAACAAGGCACGGTGGGCTTGATGCATCTTGTCACGAAGCGTGTCCACTGGTGCCCAAGGCCTTTGGAGGCGTCCCGCGGGTGACGATGATCCTAAGACCGTTAGCCCTCAGTGCTTCCGGCCATGGTCTAGATGTCCCGGTGCGCGTCGGACGGCCTGGCAATATCGTCCACGGCGCGGACACTGATGTGGTTCTGGTATCAGTTTCCAGGGTTGTTAGGGTTTTCAGCGGCCCGGGACGTCGTGGCGGCGGAACCCTCGCAGTAAAGATTATTGCGGGGAAGATGGTCTAGGGTTACTTAGGGGAGAAGATAAAAGAACATCTATTAGTTACTCCTTCCAAGAAGAACCTGTATCAAGTGTGCCGCGCGGCGATTCCGCAGTCCCCGCGCCAGCTAACAACCCTAACAACCCTAAGTATCGGCTACCTCGCAGTCCGCAAGTGTGGCCGGGTTCACGAGGTAGGTCGCGCTTCGCGGGCGTCCTGACTGACCTTCGGTGAACATTTTCGGTTGCTCGGCGATGTAGTGATGGTCGAGCAGGATCTCAAGCGGCGCGCTTACGTCGTCCGAGCGCTTGATACCCGCAGTTCGGCGAACGGCTTGGTAGCAATCCGCGCGGCTGAACTTTTCGAGCCGCTGCCGCATGATCCAGGCGAGGATTCGGGTGGCTTGCCTGTACTCATGTCCCTCATCCATGAGGGCAAACGCGGCCAGGGCATGGGCCTCTAGGTATGCGGCCACCCGCCAGGCGGCTTGGATCTCGTCGGTGGTGACCGCAAGGTCCCGCGGCTCAAGCGGCGTGTGTATGGTAGTGAGGTGAAACCCGGCGGCAATTCGGGCAACCTGGGCGGAAAACTTGCTTGCCCAATCCCGTATGTCGTGGAGGTATCCGTTTGGACCCAAGGCACGTTCCACCCGGTCTGCCTCTTGACGATAGAGGTCGTGCGCGTCTCCCTTGATGTGCAGGCGGTAGCGTCCGTGCTCCCATGTCTCCTCGGATGCAGTCGCCACCTCTAGTATCCGGCGGACGGCCACCCCGTACGCCTCTTTGACATGGTAGTCCATGACCGGGTCCGGACCGGTTCGCGTTCCCATGAGGCTGCGCGGCAGGGCGTATAGGCCTCGCGCTGGCAGACCCCTGTGCCTGAAGGCCTGGCTCTTGCCCAGTTCCCGAATGACCTCCGGCTGGACCGTCAATGCCATCGAAAGCGCGGTCCTAGGGATGAACAGGGTCCGCCCATCGGCCCGGTCCACCCGCACGCTGTCGCCACTGTGGCCCTTGAGGTAGATGTCGATGTTGGGACCACCCTTGTCGTTGTAGCGTCCTCCCATCATGCCGAACACGCCGCCCTCGGAACTCATGAGCGCCATGCAGCCATCGTTTTCCGCCAGGATCGAGGCCAGCCTCTCCGGGGTGACGTCGTCAACGGTGAGGCGAGGCAGGGCGGGGACCTCCGGCGCGTTGCGCACGGCCTCATCGAGTTCGGCTTCCGCTGCGTCGTGCTCGTCATTGCTCTCCGCCTTCGCCAGGTTTGTCCGCAGCCTCTTGAGCCGCGTTTCGTGCACTTCCACGAGATTGCGGGCCATGGCCACCCTCTCCCGCGCATCCTCCACCAGTTCACGCTCCATATCCCGTAGGGGAAAGATCATGTCGGTGAAGGCCGCTGACTTCCGTTCGCCCGGCTCGGCGCCCACGATGGTCCAGAGACAGATGGGATCAACCAGCGACCCCACCTGCACCTCAAAGCGACGGGCTCCTGCGGCCGCGAGCACCGCCAACCCGATCATCGCCGGAAGACCAAGCGGCACCTTCCGCGTGGCCGCGACCTCTTTCACGTAGTTGCGTAGTACGGAGGGGAGCGCGTCTACCGGGAACTCCGGGAGCGGCGGTCCCGCTGACAGGGGCATGGGCCGCTCCCACGCCGGTTCGATCGGGCTCTCATCGCCCTTCTCGATGGCCTCGTACAACACGTCACCAAGCGCTTCGCTCCCGCCCGCGGCTCTGATCCTCGCCAGTTCGGTCGTGAGCTGCTCCCTAGAAACCTTGGTGGCTGGGCCCTCGAGCGCCGCGTCTTCACACGTTGCCAAAAAGTTGGGAAACATGTTCACGGGCCCTTGGGTCCATTCCGGCTGCGGAGTGGAGGGGCTCATCGCCCCTCCTCCTGTTTCGCTGCAGTGACGACCGGGGTTGTTGCGCGCTCCCCCAATAGGCCAGGCCACGGTCCATCGACGATGCCCTCGGCCCGGAACAGCTCCCAGAGTCGCTCAGCCTCCAGCACCGTGCCGTCGACTCCCGTGTCCGGCGCATGACCCTGACTCTCGACGAAGGGGCTCAACTCTGGTCTCCGTTCTCATTGCCGGCGTCGTCCGCATCGAAATTGTCACGCGCTTCTGCCCACTCGGCTAGCTGAGCCATTTCAAACAAAGCCTCCGCCAACTCTCGGGCTACCGATGACCAGACGTTGAACCCTCCGGGCTTGTATCGGTACCCTTTATCAGGGTGGAAAGTCTGGATACCCACGTTGACGTTGACATGACCCCCATAGCGGGTGGGCTTCACCACGAGCTTTTCGCAGTAGCCCTTGAGAATCTCAATCGCTTCAATATCTTCGAATACTGACATCTCAGTCTGTCTTTCTGACCTTACGGTCCGTGATTATGAATATGTTCACAAGCATTTCGCGACATGAAATCCCGCATCACTGCTCCTTTGTGAGGAAGAAAAGACGTCGTGTTACTTGTTCGTCTACCGTGCAGCTTCGTTCTCTCTACATAGGCACCCTCTTTGACTACAATGAATTGGTTCGCTGCGCTGTTGGCTGGGCTGACTGACTCATTGCCGCGTCAGGCGCCCCGCGTGACCTCAGACACCCCCACTTCTGCCAGATGGCCGAAGTCGGCACCGGCCCCAGAGACTAGCCTCCGCTCACTAGGGTGCTTCGTGGACACCCACTTCTTTGCCCCCGCTCTAGACCGCCTTTCCATAGAAGTACCGACGCGCAGGCCCATTGCTTGCGACTCCTTGGAACAACTCTCCGCTTCCCCGACTGCTGGCGCACTTGCGCACCCTCGTTTGAGCCAGGAACCCACGTGCGTGACGCGGAGATGTGCAATACTCGCCTAACCTACCACTAGCGTTATTCAATGTCAACGGATTGTTTGACCAAAAAGGAGACACCGATGCTGGCTGAGATCGACTTCACAGCGGGTGGGTGGTGGAGAGCTGAAGCCTATGAAGTGAGGGATGGCTATCTTCGCCCAGTGGAGAGCGCCCTCTTTACACATTACGACCCCATGCAGGAATATGCGAAGGCCCGTGCTCAGAAGAAGGGACATCAAAATGCACCCGAGCGCGCGTACGTTTCGTTGACCCGCACCGTCTTCTCGCTCCGCTGGAAGGTAGGGCCGCACGGGCAAGAGCTGACGGAGGACAGCAAGAAACGGCTCCTCAAATGGGTCGGGGATCACGGCCTGCTCGGGATACTCCCCCAAGAGACCATGCAACTGGTCGGGGATTTCTACAGACGGGACGAGGAGCCGGACGCTCCGCTGGCCCGGAAAGCGCTCGCCTGGGACCGCCGAGGGGTGCCCGAGATCGGGCTAGTGCCGCAAGATGTCACCTACGAATGCGGGCGTCTCGACGCGGTAACCCAGGCGCTCTTCGAGGATCGCATTCAAATGAAGCCATGGACCGAAGTAGCGGGGCCCTTCTTTCCCGGGTTCGAGAATGGGTGGCGCAGGTACGTGTACCCATCGCCCGACGACCCCGATTTCTGGCCCAACTATTGCGAGCCTCTCGATAGCTTCCTCAAGACTGCGGGGCGACTGGCGTCCGTACTGGGCAAGATGGCCGATCTTCGTACGTACGCGGGGGCCGCGGAAGCCGATCCGGAGTCCGAGTTCGACGCGGTCGACTACGTGAAGACGGAGTTCGATCCCATGGACTGGCTGGTTTCCACGATTAGCCTGAGATTGCTACCCGATCTGACCAGTGCGGAACCGCTTGCTCGCTCGCAGGCGCCGTCTCTTCTCGCAATGCTCGCGTTCCAGCTCTACCAGGATCTCGCCCAGCATGAAGAAGATAAGAAAAGGGAAAAGGGGAAGAGAGATCTCATTCGGCGCTGCGGCTGGAAGCAGTGCGGTACTCCATTCGTCTCAACCGGATACCAGGCCCTCTATTGCAGTACGGAATGCCGTCAGGCTGCAATCAGGGACCGTAGGCGCGAGAGCAGCAATGCCCGGAGGCGATGAGTCGTCCGGGAAGCAAGCATTCCCCATCGATCGCGATGCGACCCCCGACTGACCTGTTCTACCGCAAGATACGTGGCCTAGGGCCTCAATAACGTGTCGATTGGATTGGGCCGCCCAAGCGGGCGCGCAACTTCTTCCTGGGCAACTGCGCACGTCGATCGCATCCTGAGATCAGCGCCACCGCGGATCTCGAAACAGCAGCCCGTTTACCAGTCGGGATCGGCGGATATATCCGTCGGGTCGTCCCACGAGTCTTGGTAGCCACTCTGCCCGTCACCGAACGCCGCCGTCTCATCAGGATCACCTGAAAGCTCATCCTCGTCGTTTGCCCACGTGTTCGCCGCCGGTCTCCCGGCAGCCGAGCGGCTCTTTGTTGGTTGCCTCGGAGGTACAGCCGGCCGTTGAGGCTTCTTGTCTTTCTCTTGCCGCGGCCATCGCTCCTCCATCCACGCGTTCACCTTCACTCGTTCCCGATATGCCTCTTCTTCAGCGGGATTAGCCCTGAACAGGTCCTCAGCATACTTCCTGTGGGCACGCGGGATTGCCCAGCCATTTCGAATGGCGGGTGGGACCCAGCCCTCCTCTAGCCTGCGCGCATACTCGCTGCGCTTGGCATCAGTGACCGCACACTCGCGGCTGCAGTACTTCGCCTTGCCTCTCCAGGGCTTCTTCTCTTCCCCGGGCTCTTCGCGTCGGACAAAAAGTGTCTCGCAGGTGGGACAGGTCTGGAAATCGAACCCATCGGCCAGATAGTTCACGATCTGCATGCACAACACAGGGTAGAGATAGGCGGCCGGTTCGCTGACGCTTTCCGCTTCTGCGAATCGCAACCGATATGGTCGAAGGCTCGCGTTCAGATAGCACGCGACGAAGTCTGTCCTCTTTTCAGGCGTTGCGGGTGGACGGCGCCATGATGACTCCCATGACCAGCACGGTCTCGAGTCTGTCCGCGCGTACCGTCCCATTGGGTCAAGCGCTCGAACAAAATCGCGCAGCAGCCTGAGATAAAGAAGGACCTCTGCGAGCGGCACGGATCTCCATCCCGGCTTGAGTGCGGGCGCCTCCCCCACCTGCCGAGTCTCGGCCAACGCTTTGGCAAGTGCCGGCGCCTCCTCGAGGGGCAGGAAGCTCTTGTCCGGCGGCACAAGCACCCCGTTCTCTTCGATGAAGGCGACCACCGTCGCCGGAGATCCGAGATCAAGTTGAAACAGTTGCCGCAGGAACAACTCGTGTGCAATCGCGCGGGTTCCGGTCTCGGGCCCGACCAGAAGGAATCCGTCGATGCCGTCAACTGCTGCGCATATCACTGGCGGCAGCGCGGCAGCTTTTACAGGCCAATATTGGATATGAATCGTTTTCATTTTGCTTTAGGGAATCTTAATAATGCAACGGCATGAACGGATTTTCAAGGGGAGGTGAAATGAAAGATTCAAGAGAACACGTCGCAAGCTCCGAGAGAACACCGCGACAAGCGGCGGAGCCCAGATTGCTGGTTCGGGTTACCGAGGCCGCGGAAATGTGCGGGATCAGCAGGAGCCTGGCCTACGGACTGGTCGCCAGCGGCACATGGCCGAGCGTCCGGTTCGGAAGAGCGGTGAGGGTGCCACTTGCAGCCTTGAACAAGTGGATCGAGGACAACGCGGCATAGCCCGCATACCAGATCGAGAAGAGACACTACTGAAAGTGAGCAAGTCCTATGTCTAACGAAATGGCGATACCGCGCTACATAGAAAACCTGAACCGGCAGTTTAGGCTGTTCGACTACCTTGAAGCTCGGGGTCATGGCCCGGTGGGGGCGGACGACGATAACAGCCTCCTCTACTACAACTGCATGATTCCACTGCACGACGACCGATTCGGCCTGTTCGTCCTTGACGAGAACTCCAATTCGTTTCATTGCGATCACTGTCGCGTTGCGGGCGGGGTCGTCGAACTCGTGATGGCCCTCGCCAGCGCGTCTCTTGCAGAGGCCGTTACCGAGGTCGCCAGGTTCATGAGACGCCAGCGCAAAGCGCCCCAAGATTCCGCCTGGGATCCGAATGACATCTTTTTCGCCCGTGCTGGTGGCCGCGGCCACCAGCGTTTCGCCCGCCTCAAGATAGAACTCGACCGCTCCATGGTTGACCGCCGGGCGAAGGAGGCCCTAGCGCTCAGATATATCGAGAACATTGCTCCGCAGGGCAAGGACCGCAGGCTCGTGCCGGAAGAATCCATCCCCGCCGACGGCACGCTTTTCCCAACCGTTGATGAACTGAAGGCCTACATCGAAAACAAGGAGACTTCCATGGACCAGATCACGACCAATGACCCTATGGCGGTGGACCCGGAGACCGGGGAAATCTTGGGCCAAGACGCCACAGATGAACCTCAGGCGTGCGGGCGCGTCGAAACCGCCGAGGGTACCCCCCTCCCCCCTGCGAAGAGGACTGGGAAGATCTGAACCAGCTGCGGGAGGACCTCTGGTGGGAAGACCATCCGGAACTCGTCATCGGCTCGTGGCATGACCGCCAGTACGACGCTGCAATGGCACGACTTGAAGCAAGAAGAAGTAATCCTGCCGAGTAGACGCGATTATTAGTAAGCGAACATTAACCTACCGATAGATCAAGGACTTAGGCGCACTGATGTCAAGACGAGGTCATAACGAGGGCACGATCCGCCAACGCGGCAAGCGTTGGGAGGCTCGGTTGACCCTGGGCTATGGCCCCGACGGTCGGCAACAGCGCCGGTCATTTTACGGAACCACCAGGCTGGAGGCGCAGCAGAAGCTCACGAAGGCTTTGCGCGACCTCCAGCAAGGGGTCCCGCCAGCAAACGAGAAACAGACGGTCACCTACTTCCTTAACAGGTGGCTCAAGGAGTGCCACAAGCAGCGGGTCCGTCCGTCGACATATACGCGCAGCACCCAGGTCATCAAGGATCATATCCTGCCGAGGATAGGGCGCATCCGTCTGGCCAAGCTCACACCCCAGGATGTGCAGGGCATGCTCAACGACCTCCACGCCTCGGGGCTTTCACCCAAGAGCGTTCAGAACATCCAAGGTGTGCTACGAAGCGCGCTTAACCAAGCCGTCCGTTGGGGAGACCTGCAGCGCAACGTGGCCACCCTCGTTAGTCCGCCTAGGGGCGTCGTCAAGGAAATCGAGCCCTTCAATCCGGAGGAAGCCGTCAAATTCCTGGAGGCTATCAAGGGAGACCGGCTGGAAGCCTTGTACTCCGTGGTCTTGGCGTTGGGCCTGCGTCGAGGCGAAGCCCTTGGCCTGCAATGGCCCGACGTCAACCTGGACGATGGTTTCCTCACCATTCGGCACGCCCTACAACGGCAACAAGGTGGCCTTAAGTTAGTGGAGCCCAAGACCGTTCGTGGCCGAAGGACCATCGCCCTTCCGGAGTTTGCTGTTACCGCCTTGCGCAATCATCGTAAGCGGCAACTCGAGGAACGAATGCTAGCTGGGAAGCAATGGCAAGATAGCGGTCATGTCTTCACCACCTCGATCGGCACTCCGCTTGATCCTGACAACGTGACCCACTATTTCAAGAGGATCGTTGCCAAGGCAGGGCTGCGACCGCAAAGATTCCACGACTTGCGACACGCGTGCGCCAGCCTGCTGTTGGCCCAGGGCGTAGCCGCCAGGGTGGTTCAAGAGATCCTCGGTCATAGCCATGTGTCCACCACTTTGGGAATTTACTCGCACGTCATTCCGGCCCTCCGACGCGATGCGGCTGACAGGATGAATAGCTTGCTCGCTCCGAGGGACCCGCAGACGGCCAAGGAAGTCGAACCCGGGACCGGTACCGAGGACTAGAGGGAGGGGGGAGGGGACCCCCACCCGCCAAATGGGCGCCCGCACGCCTGAGATCATCCTAGTTAGTAACGGCATCATATAATGCAAATATAACTATATGCATTAATTCTTGCACTATCTGCCGGTCGGCTGGGATGCTCCGCAGCGGAGTTGGGCGAGGAATGTGCCACGGCTGACCCCAATCGCGGTTAGTCATCGCGTGCGCCGGGTCTCGCTCCGGCGCTGCCCACCAGCCGAAGGATAAGCTCAAGCAAGCCCGGTTGAGCCTCGTGCGCAGCCTCCAACGAGTTCGTCAGGCGGATAATGAGCTGATCCATGTCCTTGTTTCTTCACGGTCACTCCCTCCAATCACGCGGCGATAGCAGCCATCGCAGCGATAGTATCCGGTACCCTTGGGCCATAAGCGACGCGACGGAGCCCGAGGGACTCCACGGCTGCTCGCGCCACACCAAGGAGAGTCAAATGAAGAGGATCGTCATCTACACCGATGGAGCTTGTTCCGGGAATCCCGGTCCCGGTGGCTGGGGAGCCGTGCTGTTTTCGGGCGACCACGTGAAGGAATTATCCGGTGGCGAGGCTCATACCACCAATCAGCGCATGGAACTCATGGCGGTGATCGGAGCACTCAAGGCCTTGAAGGTGACCGATTGGGAGGTCGAAGTCTTCTCCGACAGCGCCTATCTGGTGAATGCGTTTCGGCAGAAGTGGCTGGACAAGTGGCAAACGAACGGCTGGAAGAACAGCAAGAAGGAGGCCGTTGCCAACCAGGACCTGTGGATGGAACTCCTCGATTTGACCGGCAGGAACCGGGTCACCATGAAGAAGGTCAAGGGCCATGCCGGTGACGAGCACAACGAACGCTGCGACGAGTTGGCTCGGCAGGCGATCATGGATATGGCCGGCAACATGCCGAGATGATGGACGAGCTTCGGGATAGCGTCGCCCACGCGGTTCAGGGCGCCGTGCGCATAGACAGTGGCACCCAAATGGCGGCCCCCAGATCACTGTGGTGATGGCCCTTCCTTCCCTGATACATATGCCCGACCATGAGCACACGAGCCCATCCAGCGCATCCTCGGAGCGTTTGAGACTGGCAAAGGCGCCCGGTGATGGCGGTGAGCGCCAATGGCGTGTCGACCACGACGATCCTGGGCCGTTCACAACCCGTGGAAGCTCACCGCCGATTCAATTGACGCGCGCTCTTCATCTCGTGAGGTCGCGGCCAAACGGCGGACCAGTCCACCGGACCAGTTGCGAGGAAGGCATTAAAGCTAGGCGCGGCCCGCACGCATCGCCAGCCGTAGGCCTGTTGCTCGACCAACGCCACGCCGGAAGGTGACGGTTGGTCCATGCCGCGTCGATGCCGACAACCGAATTTGCTGGCACGAACCCCCGATACCGTTTGCACGGCACAGCGGTTTTCGAGACCGCCCACAAAGCGAGCTCGACCACCTCTCCCTGCAGGCTTGTTGTGCAGGCCCAATCAGATTTGCAGACACCATCCGTGAAAGCAGACCTCTCCCCTTTCTGCCCGGTCATTTGTCCACTGCGTCCACTGAATATCACTGGATAATATCTTGTCAGGGGTCAAGTTCAGGGGTAAGGGGTCAAAATGGGCCCGAAAGAAGGCCTCCACAACGACCCCTAGGAAAGCGAAAAGGCCCGGAAAACCGGACCTTTTCATGATGGTAGCGGGGGCAGGATTTGAACCTGCGACCTTCGGGTTATGAGCCTACTTTTGGGGCCTTCGGCCACCAGACTGCTCAGGTCATGCCCAGTCATCACGAGTCATCTCTAGCCACTGCAAACCCAGTCGTAGATTGAAGCCAGAACGCTCAGGGCGGAAGCACTTATACCGCCTAGCCCTTGCTGTTCACAGGGCCTCATGTCTACCCCGTTTGCAGAATGTTTGCAGAGCAGACCTAGCGCGACGGGCATCCCACCCGACGCGCAAATCCGGCTCACCAGTCACCCACGAACTTGGTGTACTCATTGGTGGTCAAATCCGCAATCTGCACTTGTTTCAGGAACTGAGCCAGCGTCAATATCTTGGTGTACACGCCGTTGAACCGGGGGTCCCCGGTGTATTCTTGCTCCCCCGCTGGACCGGAGTTGGCCAAAAAGCGGAGGTAGTCCGCGTTTTGGAGCTGGGATTCGATGGCGAGCATGTCCGCTGACAGTCCATCTTGGGAGATTACGACAAGGTTCATGTCGTACCCCATGTCGCTGAGGGTGACTATCAATCCATCCCAGATTGCGCCGTGTCCCGTGTCAATCTCACTGTCCTCGGAAACGTTCCCAAGGGGGGCAATCACATAGACAGAAGGGTCTTTGGCTTCAAGGTCCTGACTGCGATATAGGGGACTATAGGTGCTGGGGTAATGCTGATAAAAAAGGTCGATGTCGAGGTCACCAGGCTTTGCGGTGCCATGTTCGATGGACTGCTTGCCCTCCACCGTAGAAGAAGGTGACGTTGCGACTGAATCTGGGCCAATTGTTGTCACGCTCTGTGTCACACCATCACTCGTCCCGGTCACCAATGCTCCGGGCAGCCCAGGCGGCGTCTCGATGCCGGTAGTGGTGGTCGTGTCAGGATAATAATCGGGCACTTGAACGTACTCGCCGTCCTTATCCTTGAGGTACTTATTGCCCGAGAAAGTGTCCAAGTAGTAGACGTACCGAGTTCCGTCCGGCGCAACCTGTTCCATCCGGTCATATGTTTCTTCATAGCCCTGCAGATAGGCTTCTCTTGCGCCTTGGTCGACTGCCCTGAGAGTCATGTACACCACGATGAGAACGACGGCCACGATGACCACAAGACCGACAACTATCCCACCCACAATGAACGGCCATTTCTTTCTCACGCGGATGCCTCCAATCTCCTGCCCAGTGTCATTTAGCCGCCGGGGAACTCCATGCAATCTCGCGTGCCCCAGCGGACTCGAACTCGCACATCACCTCTGGGTCTGAGCCGTCAGCGTTCATCACATAGACCGCATGATAAAACTTCTCCGGGGTGTCTTTCCCCCCAGTTACTGAGCAGAAGGCAATCTTGGAGCCATCTGGCGACCAGACTGGGGACCCGTTGTCGCCAGCGAGATATCCGTCCAACAGGCAACGAATCACCTGGGCGTGAAGGTCTGCGACGTAGATATCACCGAAGGGGGTCTCCAGAAGTACAAAGAACCCATCCGGAGACCAGTGTGGGTTGCTGAATCCCATAGGTTGTCGTATGTCGGTCCTGAGAACCATGATTGGCGTACCGTCCGCACTCACGACGTTTAAGGTGTTCTGGTCCCCAGAGATGTAGGCAATCTTTGACCCATCAGGCGACCACTCGAAGTCACTAATGCTTATGTTCTCAATCAAACGCCGCAGATTGGTCCCATCGGTCGAAATCAGAGACAGGGCCTTGGAATCAGAGACGAAAGCTATAGACGAGCTGTCTGGTGAATAGGTCGGGGATATTTCGCCGCCGATAATTGACAGGAGGCTGCTGGTACCAGTCCCGTCCGCTTTGGACGCGACAAGATTGGCGTGCCCGCCATCATAAGCCTCGAAGACGATAGCCGCGCCGTTGGGCGACCAATGTGGCGAACTAATTACCGCTGCGCTGGTACCACCCGTGAGGTCCAAGCCGCCCCCCGGTGCCGCCGCCCACAGGCGGGGGCCAGAGTCACCCTCATGGACGTATGCGACTGCTTTGCCATCAGGGGACCACGTCGGGGAGTAGTTGTCGCCCGAGTCTGTTAGCTTCTGGACCCCTCCAGCACGGAGAAGGTATATGTCTCTCAACGACTCGGACCCAATATCCCCGGCAACTATGGCAATCTGGGAGCCATCCTTGAGGACTCTCGCAGCTGCCGTATCGGAGAGGGCACTTGACTGTGCGTCGCTCGAATCTGTGGACACAGACGAGACAACAGACCTGATATCAGAGAGCGATGTGGACGTGTCCCCCGCCATGACCGTTGTGGCTGAAGCTGGCAACTGAGACGTGGCCGATGAAACTCCTTGTCCGTTTCCGCACCCGGACAACCAAACGGCGATGCTCAGAGCCACTATCGCTGCGGTCAAACACAAGAAGACGCTGCTCTTGCGCCTAGGTTCATAGGTTTCATGGGCACTGTGCTTCATGGTCTCCCTCCTGATGATTCCTCTCGGATAGTCAGGCCGGTAGACAACAAAGCTCAGTCTCCCGCAGCCGACTTTCAGCATAGCACCCGCGTCAGACGGCACCTAGACCAACGGGAGGTGGCTCTGTTTGGTCCTCAAGACATAGGTCAGCCAGAGTCGTCAAAGCCGCTGGCGCGCTATCGCTTACGGAACAGTCTATTCGAAGATGAAAGCCTATCCTCTATTCATGTGGAGAGGCAGTAAGACCTACTACCTCGCCGTCAAGGAGTCTCGAACTCCACTCCTATTCCCTCCCTCAAGGAGGTCCGCTGTGAGACTCAAGTCAGAGCGCATCAAACGCCGGTGGTCACAAGCCCGGCTGGCTCGTGAAGCGGAATTGTGCCAAGCAACCGTGAGCCAAATCGAAAACGGCAGGTTGAAGCCGTACCCAGGTCAGCTGTCCAAGCTGGCTAACGCCCTCGACTGGAAGGGCGACCCTCAAGAACTGCTCGCGGAAGTCGACGCTTTTGGCTGGCGAATCGTGAGCGAATCTGAAAGAGAAGAACAATGAGCAAGAGTCCAACTCAAGAAGCACCGTCCCAGAAATCACTAACTGAGCAGGCAGACGAGCTGCGTACGATGTGCGCGCCAAGAACTCCCATCAGCAAGGGCAAGACGTTGAAGGTCATCCGTCGTGGCGACAACGAGCAACTACTCTTCACGTGGACGACCTATGAAGGGCATCCGTATGTCAGCGTTTCCCTCTGGAGGAAAGATGACAACGAGGTACTAAGACCGGTCGGCGAAAAAACGATGTCTCTCAGAATATCGGAGCTACCAGATGTCGCCGACGCTATTGCGGAGGCCATCGAGCTAGCCAAGGTGGAGGTAGCTCAGCGGAATAGCGAGCAGTAGAGAGCCAGAGGATTTCTTTGGGGGTCAGGCGCTGTAAGTAGGTGGCACCTGTCCCCCACGTTGATATGCGATGGCGCGCATGCCGCAACTGTCGGAAGACCGGTATCGGTCTTTTGCTGGTTTAAGAGCTTGCTTCGACCGGCGTGTATTCAGCGAGTGCGAGACCAAAGGTGTCTATGATGTACTCTGGCTCGCCGTCTGGGGTGTCCGTGTTGCGTGCCAGAAGTCGCCAGGATTCCACAGTCGCGGTCCAGACGATGCCTGGGTATCCCTTTGCGTCATTCCATTTGCTCGCGAACCAACGAGCGACATTGACATCATCAGTCCACGACATCCCGAGGCGACGCTCGAAGGACGCCCCTCGGTAAAGAATGAGTGGCGTATCCGGATACTCCGCACGTCGCCCATCAACCGTGTATCCAGCCTGCTCGAAGGCCAGAAGCCATAATTCCTCAGCGACTTCAGCCTCAGGATGGTCGCAAGCCTTCCACACTTCCCCGACAAAGCGTGTCAACGTCCAACGGGTGAGCAAACCCTCGTCCCACAAGTTGAATAGTAGTTGTGGTCCGTTGTCTCGACCGACACGGCCAAGTGCGGTGCTCAGTGCATCTATGGTCGGCTTCCCGTGCTCTCGGAAGTGGTCAACCATAGGCTCCACCTCAAGTAGCACAGGGACGTCTTTGCAGTACTGCCGGTTCGCGCTCATGACTCTCCTTGGTCATTGATGGCGTGAACAGGGTATCGCAGGGACGGGCCTAGAGAACATGGTCCCTCTTCGGTAGCTACCAGGCTTGGCCGTTGGGGGTTCCTCTTCACGACCTTTCAACTCAGGCCGCGCTCTTCCGTCCGAGGGCCGTACTATTATTCATGGGCCATCAGCACAACATGCCGAGGGCGCGATGGCTCGGACCCTCCGAGTGATAGGCTAGAGCAGACTTGACCCATAGCCGGGGGCACAAATGGCGCACGACCAGAACCTTGAAGACATAGTAGCTTGGGGCTGCTGTCAATACTGTGAGCTGATTAGCCAGGGATGGGGTCCGGGGCCAGGATTCAAGCGTCTATGCCCGAATTGCGGCACCACGGAAATCCCAATACCATGGCCAGACCTCTTAGCCGAAGGCATCTTGGATAAGGCTTTCGCAATGAAACCCCAAGACTATGAGGATTGCGCAGTCGTCGGGACCCTGGTTGCCAGCGCACTTGAGGTCATGCTGGAAGTGACAACGATATGCATCTTGGAGTACTTCTCCGGCCGCTCTCAGAATGGCCGCAAGCTGGCCGACTATATCCTAAGCAGGACGCAGGGTGTTGAGGCTCGCCTCGAATTAATCAAGGACCTAGCTGGAGTGAGCCTGAAGACAATAGCGGGGCAGATCGGAGAGCCGCAGTTTCCGAAGCAATGGAAGGAATTGCGTGAAGCGCGTAACAAGTTCGTGCATAGTGGGGAATCGTGCGCTTTCGAGCCTGACCAGGAACTCAAGATGTTGTCCATAGTCCAGGCTGCTACCAAGGTCCTGGCTGCAGCAAATAACCAAGTCCTAGCCGGAACCCGGTAACGGAGCGGCCTTGAACTCCAACCTTCTCTACTACGGCGACAACCTAGACGTGCTGAGACGGCATATCAAGGATGAGAGTATTGACCTCGTCTATCTGGACCCGCCCTTCAATTCAAACGCTACGTACAATGTGCTTTTCGCTGAACAGAATGGCACCCAGGCTGCGGCCCAGATAAAGGCTTTCGAAGACACCTGGCGCTGGGACCAAGAGGCCGCTCTTGAGTATGAGGAGACGATAGAGTCGGGCGGCGAAGTAGCCAAGGCCTTGATGGCCTTCAGGACACTTCTGGGCGAGAGCAACATGATGGCATACCTGGCGATGATGGCACCCAGGTTGGTTGAGCTGCGGCGAGCGCTAAGACCAACCGGCAGCTTATATCTCCACTGTGACCCGACGGCTAGTCACTACCTCAAGATGTTGCTGGACGCCGTGTTCGGCCCGGTGAACTTCCGAGGTGATGTTACCTGGCAGAGAACAAGCACTCACAGCGACGCAAAGAGATGGAGCCCAGTTGCCGACACCCTGCTCTATTACGGTAAGACCGACACCGTTACCTGGCATCCTACTCATGTCGCTCATGCCGAGGATTACATAAGAACCAAGTATCGATATAAGGACCCGGACGGCAGGTTGTACTGCCTGGACAACATGACTAGTCCTCATCCGCGCCCCAACATGATGTATGAGTGGAAGGGCCACTCGTGTCCTGCGATGGGCTGGCGCTACTCACGTGAAACTATGGCGAGGCTCGACTTAGAAGGGCTAATCTGGTATCCGGACTCAACCTCGAAGCGGCCCAGACTGAAGCGCTATTTGGATGAGATGCCCGGGGTCCTCCTTGGTAACGTCTGGACGGACATACCGCCCATCAATTCGCAGGCGCAGGAGCGCCTGGGGTATCCCACCCAGAAGCCCCTTGCTCTTTTGGAGCGGGTAATCAGAGCTTCCAGTAATCCGGGGGATACGATTCTCGACCCATTCTGTGGCTGTGGGACCACCATTATCGCTGCCGAAAAGCTCAAACGAAACTGGATAGGCATCGACATAACCCATCTAGCCATTACGCTCGTCAAGAACCGCATCCACGACAGCTTCGGTGAAGAAGCCATGCCCATGGTTATCGGAGAGCCGGTAACGGTAGACGACGCGAAAGCTCTGGCGGAGCAGGACAAGTATCAGTTCCAATGGTGGGCCTTGGGTTTAGTGGGTGCTCGCCCCATTGAACAGAAGAAGGGCGCGGACAAGGGCATCGATGGTCGTCTCTACTTCCACGACGAAGCCAAGGGCAAAACCAAACAGGTCATCCTTTCAGTGAAGGCGGGAGGTCTGACTGTTTCCCAACTCCGAGATTTGCGGGGCGTTCTGGATAGGGAGCAGGCAGAGATAGGTGTACTCATCAGCATGGAGGACCCCACTGGTCCGATGAGGAAAGAAGCGGCGTCTGCCGGGTATTATCATTCGCCAGGGTGGGGCACGTCGCATCCGAAGATACAACTTCTCACCGTCGCGGAGCTTCTTGGCGGCAAGGGTATCGATTATCCGTCACGGTTCGGAAATGTGACCTTCAAGAGGGCACCAAAGGCGAATCTGGTTGACGATGGGCTGCAACTCGCCTTCGAAAATGGACCAGAGTCATCTGAATCAGAGTAGCTGTACACATGTTGCGGTTACGAAACGAGCCATCCGTGCTGAGAACTTGGCCTAGGGAAGACCCTTCAATACGGGTGGGGGTATCTGTTCTGAGTGAACCTAAGATGCCATGTGCTGACGCTACTGTGTCGCCCCGAATTGAAGCGATGGATGCGGCTTCGCCTTTATAGGGTCTGAAAAGTCAGGAAATTCTGAGGGGTGATTATTGAGCGTTGGTTTTTGACGACGGCTCTAGTGATGCGGACCCTTCCTCTACAGAAACCAACGAAGACACTGTCCTGAGACAAGAGTCCATTCGTCTAACCTCGTCAACCACCTCATCCCCGACCCCGCAGATACTTGGTTTCCTGTCCTGGTAGGACGACAAGTTCGAGAATGTCCGCAAGGTTGTCCTCAAGGAGAGGGCGCGTGCTCGTCGTGATTGAGAGAAGCTCCAACATGTCCACAATCTGCTTCTTCTTTAAATGGAGGAGACCCATTGAAGAAATGCACGTCCTGAGCACCGGCAGAACCGAATCGACCAGCAGGGTCGCCTTTTCACGCTCCCTACCCTTCGTGGCTTGTCCGTGGACGAAGCAACTACGGATATCGTACGCGTCCTTCACGGCCTTTCTGATTGTGACCCCGTCCATCCCGAGCAGTGAGGTATACGCTGCAACGGCGGTGCTAAGCCGATGTTTGAGTTCGTAGTTACTTACCAGGAACAATGCCTCCAGACCCATGACTGCGAAGGCTACCTGCCTTTGGGGAGTATTCCTGGCATCGAGTGTGGCTTGCTGGTAGAAGTCATGCCCGATAGTAAGGTAGTCCTTGCCATCAAGCCAGTCGGATTGGCTCAGGTCAATTCTCGGCCAGTATGCTTTTGCGAAGCTGGGGAATCGACGGGAGAGTTCATCCGTGAACACCCCCACACACAAGCTGGGCGTCCTGTCGAGGCTCCGGGTTACTCCACTGATACCCAAGGGTGGCGGAAAGAACGTTCCTACGACGACCATGTGCTGAACTGACCTCACACCTGAAGTGAGGAACAACCCCAGAATCCTTTCTAGCCTGGTCAGGCTGTCACCGGCCTGGCGCGGCTCCGAGGTTACGAACTGCATCTCGATTACCGCGCTCGGCGTAGTCGGCAATTCGTCGTGGGGCAAGGGGAGAAGGGTCTCAGTGTCGAGGTCGGTCTTCTCCACCCTTCTTATGGTCACCTCAAGACCATCCTCCAGCTTGAAAGCTACCGAAGGGTGCTGCATCGCAATCCCGCTAATGAGCGACGTCGCTCGTACTGGCCTCGGTCCCTGCCGCAGCACTACAACGTACTCATCCACAATTGAGTCCGTGTCTATGTCCATCCCAGGGTTCTGAAGAAGCAGAGAAGCGACGCTCCTCACGTACCGGTCGACCTCGCCGTTCGCCAGGGCTTCTTCAGTACATGTCTTCACGAGTTGACCATAGCTTTGGCTGGATTTAGTAAGAGCCAGCAAAGAAGGAAGATTTCTGATTTGTGACTCGCGCTCGACCGCCTCAATGCTCCCATGGGCCGTTGTGGGAACGCCGTATACGTCGCACTTCAGGTCGTCGACAGTGTGTCTACTGTACGAGTCCACGGTCGGCGCATACTCGCCACTTTCTATAGCCAACGCCACCTGCGCCGCGAGTTCTTGTGTGAACAATCTGAGTGCTTCAGTGACCCGTAGCCAGTCCATTCGACTCTCCCGTTGTTCGCTTTCCAACTAATGGACCACAGCTTCGGTCTGGGCGCAAACCATCGCTGCTCGGGACTGTGATGTCAGGGGGCGACGGCGCACATGATTGGCGAGCGGCTCGATGCTATCCCGCTTAGCCGGACGCACCTGTTCTTAGCTCAGCGCAAAAAGCAAGACATTGAAAATGGTAGCGACCACCATGACACCGGTCATGCCTGCAATCAACCAAGTGAGTCGAAGCATGGCCCGAGTTTGGGCTTCCTGGTCTCGCCGCGATAGCTCGTCGAGATAATAGTCAACACCGACCACGGTGTTCTCCGCCGCATGGTCATGACGTTTGACGAGGTCCTCCGTAGAGATATTGCGCAGTTCTTCCAGCCTGAAAGACATGCACTCACCTCCTAGACTGCACTCATGCGCCCGATACGCACGATTCATAGGGGAGAGTACCAAAACATCCGCTGAGAGCAGACATTTCGTCACAACTTCCTGCAAATAGCGCGCCCACAGCGGCAATCACTGCTTACACTGCACATCCGCCCAGATATAGTGGAGGACATGCCCAGTAATCCGCTGGCGAATATTGATTTAGGAAGGAGGTGATAATAGTGAAGAGCAAACCTGGCCAGACGGTGCCGGATTCAGGCATATGGTCTGAAGTCGGACCGAAAGGCGGGAAGACGCCCCACAAGGTGACCGTAGTGGAAGGCGAACCATTCCCGCCGACACACAAACCCGGCAACGGTTTCGTGCCGAGTGTTCTGCCCCATCCCAAAGGCAAGGCTAAGTAGAGTGTAGCCTCTGCAGACCTGGGCGGTGTTCCAGCACTGCCCAGGTCCATTATGCATCAGTTCCGACCCGAGATGGTCCTCATTCATTTGGCCCAGCCGATACCCAGGACTCACCCGGCCCCCTCTCCCTCCTTCGCTGTATATCGCCGTCGGAAGTCTTCAACCACGCCGACCAGACAGAGGATAGGAACCGGACCCGAGGCATCGCCCCACCCGATGGCTTCGGGTTAAACGCTCTATAGGGGGCCTCAAAAACCAAATAATTCCGAGGGGCAAGTATTGGAATGTGGAGTTGGCAAGAACCCTTGAGCGATACCCACCCTTTGCTGTGGAAGAAATCCGAAAGCAAGCGATGATGACGTATGCAATCTTCGACACCAGCCCAAGGCGATGCCTTCCATTGCGCAGGAACGATGAAGAGCGCACACGTTGCCGGCGCTATGATAATAAGGCGGCGCTCGACCAACTCGGAGGAGGTTCAGGGAGATGTTATTGGACAAGCCAAGTAGGCTGTCGCTGTCGTTGACCCTAGCCCTCTTGGCAGTTGGCATTCTGTGGGTCGGTTTTGCATGTGGGGGAGAGACACCGACCATTAGCGTCACCCCGAGCACCGCGGTGGTCGCGCCGTCGCCCACGACGACTGTGAATCTTACTCAGGCAACGGTGGACGCTTACCTTGGCGACGTCGGCGAGCTGGGAGTCACGATGAGCGCGGCAGAGAACGCTGCTGCCGACCTACTCAGCGGCGACAGTATGCCCGCGGCTACGGCGGACAACATTGCAAAGGCATCGGAGGCGGCTAGTAAGGCCGCGACGGCCTGGGACGAATGGGAAGGCCGGAGCGCTCCCGTCTCTGAATTGTCGACCCTGCATAAGAACATGCTGACGTATCTGGAGACCATGGCGGCAGCTCTTGGACATCTTGAGAAGGGGGTCCGGTCAAGCGACTCCAACGAGTATGTGCTCTATGGCAAATTGGCTGAGGAATCATACGTCGCCAAGAAGGCAGCATGGGCCGAAGCTCAAAGATTAAACGGCCAGTAGCCGACCTTCGTATCTCCGACTCCTGGGCGATGGAAGTTCAGACCCCAGAAAGAATGGCGGAGACGCAGTCTCAGTAGTCCGACGCTTCGGAGCCTCCTCCGCCAGCGATATATATCGAAGTCCCCACCCAACTGACGGCCCAAAGCCCGAAGTACATCCAGGGAAACACGCCCTCAATGACCCAAAAGGCAAAGGGGAAGATTACCAGGCCCGGTGACAGTATCAGGCCCAAGATGAAGCCAACTCCTCCAAGCCAGTGGACCATCGCTATCATCCAGAAGATAAAGAGGGCCAAGCCCGCGCCCAGCAGGACAATGCCGCCGGTGACTCGCAGGAGAAACCTCACAGTCCCTGCTCTAGGACAATCTTCTGTGCCTCGGATATGCCGAGAGTCTTGGCCTCAACAGCAGCGTTCAGCTCCCCAATCGACATGAGGAATTTGGAAGCATCTTCTTCTTCGAACGCCACGCTCAGTTGTCTCGTGCCCTCGGCGAAATGTCGCAGGAACTCAAGATTGTAGCGATGCAGCGACGCGTAATAAGGACTGGGTGTCTCCTTATCCTTCCAGTCACCCCACATCTTTTCAGCCTCTTGGGCGACCCCTACCACGGTGGCCTTGTTCGCAGCCGTGAAGTTTGGCGGTAGACCTTGCTCAAGCTCAGCGCCGAAGCACTCATACAGGGATTCTTCCGCTGCGTTCATGGCACTACCCATGGACTGGCTCTCCAATTGGTAGATTCTCTCGCTCGCCGTCTGGACACGTCTTGTTGGGCCGGGCGCTACTTCGCCCGTCGTAGTGGTTGGGGAAGCGTCCGCGTTCCCCTGGGATGTTATGGACGAGGCGCTTGAGTGCGAGGAGGGTTTGGCAGCCGTACTCGGCGAACTGCAGCCAGAGAACAAGAAGAGAGCGGTTGCCACCATTAGCGCGGCACAAAGACCCGTCGTCAGTAGGGTGTTGTTTCTCGCGAGCATGGTCCTACGCCTGACTACCTTAGTGCTCAACATACTGCTCCCGCTCGCTCGGCTGGTGGCGTATCTATTCAATCAGGTAGGACCGACATAAGAAAGGGCTGTTGCGCAGTCCCAACTGTCGAAGAAATCTGAAAGGAGGTGATGAACATGAATAGAATGTTTGACCCTGGCCCGAAAACCTACTCACATCTACTGGACCGTCTCAACCGTCAGAACGACCTCAAGTATCGAGACTACTCCACCGCGCTGGAATTCACCCTGAAGGCCACGCCGCCCGAATCTGAAGAGCATGAGCAAGATGTTCTCTTTGTTGTGCCGCCAGTAGTTGACCGGCCGCAAGAAGAAACGCTCTTCCCGCCCGAATCGTTGGCATAATCGCCACTCGCGCCCCTCCAGGCGCAACCATCAATCTCCACTGCAGATTGGGCCTTGAACA
Source organism: uncultured Actinomycetes bacterium (assembly GCA_963775295.1). Taxonomy (GTDB): domain Bacteria; phylum Actinomycetota; class Thermoleophilia; order RBG-16-64-13; family RBG-16-64-13; genus JAMDEO01. The sequence goes on along the minus strand of CAVZIK010000006.1, from coordinate 1,576,717 downwards.
ATGTCGCTTGCATTTCCGGGGCGTAGCTATGCCCAAAACCGAGAAAGGAGCATCACCATGCATGTCTGGACTGAGGACGAGACGGAGGAACTTCTTCGAGCGGCAGTATTCGATGAAGACTGTTGGGGCTACTGCAAAAACTGTGGGATGGAAGTCAGCCCCGTTGAACCTGATGCCGCGAAGAGCTGGTGTGATAACTGCAATCAGGTCGTGAACATCGACGGTCTTCGTAGCCTGGGACTTATCTAGGCAAACTATCTGAGAACAAGTCCATCTCCCTGAGGCCGATTTGTCGGCCTCCCTTACCCACGCGCCCCCCATCCAAGGGATTGGTGCGCCCTGAACAAGCCTGCCCAGAACGGAGGTGATGCCTATCGCCCACGCCGCTTCAACTGACGCACACCCCAAGAAAGGAGATGAACCCATGAACCGACCCACCACCATGGAAGATTACGACCTTTTGGAGCAAGCCTATGGCGACATGATGCATTTGGCCGGGACCATCACCGGTGTTCTCAACTGCATGAGCAACGACGCCGAGCGGGGTCACCTGGCCTTTTGCATGGCCATGGAGAACGAGCACCGTACCCTGCAGCAAGCTTTCACGAGGCTGTGCGCGGCCTGGTTCCTCTCGCCGCAAATCCTGAGTACCGGACCGACCTTCGCAACGAAGCGACCCACAAGCTGGCCATCGTGCTGAAAGCGCTAATAGAGGAGACCTATCTGCCGTTCATCTAGACATCCACACCACGGGCACTTCAGCTGAGGGGTCTCCTGGCGAGGCCCCTTTCCCATTTCCAATGAAAGGAGTATGTCGTGAGCCATACCGAGAGCAAAGAGCGTCTTACCCAAGCCGTCGCCGCCCTTGGCAGCGATGAAGGATTCCAAAGGTGGCTGAGACTGAGGACGACCACCACCATAGGGAGGTATTCGTTATATAACCAATTGATGATTGCCTATCAGCGAGAAGATGCCACGAGGGTGGCCGGTTACCGAGCTTGGCAACGAGAAGGCAGGCAGGTGAAGAAGGGTGCAAAGGCAATCTGGGTGTTCGCACCCATCAAGAAGACCTGGAACGAGAGTGACCCCGACACCGGAGAGCTTCGAAGCTACGTAAAGGTGGCGGGATTCACTTGTGTCCCGGTATTCGATGTGGCCCAGACCACAGGGCCAGAGCTTCCCGCCTACAAGATTAGTCCGACCGGCGACACCATGCAGTCGTGGTTGATGCGCCTGTCCGAATACGCCTGCAGCCAAGGCATCTTGGTGGAGGTTGGAGATACCGGAGCTGCGGAAGGCTACTACAGGCCTAAGGATGACCTCATTCGTCTGAGCGAAAGACTGGACGTCGACGGAAAGGTTCACTGCCTTGTGCATGAGCTTGTTCACGCCGCTGGTGTTGGCTACAAGGACTTCGGAAGGGAGGCGGCGGAGATTATCACCGAGACGGCAGCCAACATCATATGTGCCGAACTGGGACTGTGTACCGTCGAGGAGAGCAGCTTCTACCTGATGGCCTGGGCGCAGGGCGATGTGGATGAGGTTCTTCGCCACCTGCAAGCCGCCGACCAGATAGCCAGGAAGGTCGAGACTGGACTTGGACTACACAAATCCGAAGGAAATATGCCCCTGATGGCCGGGCGCGTAGGCTACGAGCCGGTGATTTCTTGCTGAATAACCCGCAAAATGCGGAAACATGATTGTAGCCCTATATGCAATAGAACTTGCAGAATTAGCTACTTGACACAAGTAATGCATTGACGTAACATGAGGATATGGTGGCAGGCGAGCTTAGCCACCACCGGCTAGTTTAGGGATAGCCAACCCTGGGTGTCGATTTGTCCTCTCCACGGGGACCGCAGATGCCGCAATTCACAGGAGAAGTGCGCCTTGAAGCACATCCGTGCCCTGGTGCCGCCTCTCCTCAACCCAATTGCGAGCAAAACGGTCACAGAGAGGAAACAAATGAGCGGCACCAACCACAACGTGCACGACCACGACGCCGAAGAGCCAGACACAGGATTCTGGAACGTCAAAGAATTATCCAGGGAGACTGGGGCAAGTCCCAACTGCATCTACGAGGCCATCGCCAGGGGCGAGGTGCCCGGCGTCATTCACATCGGGAAACGAATCATTATCAGCAAGAAGGCTTTCCTAGAGGCCGCGACAACCGCTTCCGGCAGTCGGGAGGCATGAGAGATGCCTCCGGTTGATTACGACAATGCCTTTGTGGATTGCATCAGGGCTGTCATCCGGTGCCCGCACGAGAAGCCGGTTGGCAGATACATCAATACGGGCGCAAGGAATGACGACACTGGCGAGGTCGTAAGACAGAGCCTTTGCCCCATCGGCATACCTGGACCACATGGGCAGGCAATGGTGCATACCCATGACCCCAGCACCCGTCAACTCTTGGACATGAAGTTCTGTCCAGGAAAATACTTCCAGGACCATAACGGATTTGCCTCGGGCAACCTCCAAGGTCTCCTGGTATCCGGAGTGCTTGACATCACCGTGCGCCTCGGCCTCCGCCTACCAGACGAAGAGCTGCCAAGGCTGATTGCCGGAGATGTCGAGCTTCATGAGGTCCACTGCACCGCAATGCTCGACCTAGGAAGCGACGCCGCAGTATATAACGCGCTCGCATATCTCCACGACGGCAAGTGCGGCCGTCTCCAAGCTCACAGTTCCTACCATGGGACTGAGACCTTCGGCACGGGAGGCTCCTACCAGGTGACGTTCTATAACAAACACCTGGAGATGAGTAGTGCTGGCGGTTGGGGCCATAGCTTTGACTCCGGGCGTAGGGAACTACTTCTGTCGTGGGCTTCTGGGAAACTCCGCGCCGAAGTTTGTATGAAGCGCCGAAAACTGAGGATGTTGAATCTGGAGAAGGCATATTCCTGGAATCTGGACACGCCCGGAATGATTGTCCGACAGCAGTTAGGTTTGCTCAGGGTCAATGAGCGGCCAGGATTGTCTCCGCAGGAAGAAAATGCGCTGACCTCTGGCGAATTTAGAGCCTACTGCCTTTGGAGAAGTGGCGAGGACTTGAGCAAAGCTTACTCAAGTCACGCTCGGAAGCAGTATCGACGCCGCTTTTTGGAGCAGGGGATAGATATTAGCGTCCCCTATCCGACTGATATTTCGGCGCAAGAGACTCGCTCAGACGTAGTCCCATTCTCAAAAATCATAGAGCTGCCATTTGAACCAGCACCTATTTGGGCCAAAGGCACCAATGCATATTATAAGCCATCACCACTGAGAGATATTCTCACTTCTTTTAATTACTGATGGTAAATGCATACCCACTTGATATGTATACCAAAAGTACCCCTCGTACGCATGTTCTAAGGAACAACACTCACCTAAGGAACAATGATGACAGAGCAAGCTAGCGCCATAAAGAAAAAAGAACCGAAGATGAAGAACGGCATCATGAAGCGCGGGAAGACATGGTGCTTTGTAGTTGAGACATCGCGTGACCCGGTGACCGGCAAGAGGCAGCCCAAGTGGTACTCCGGGTACGCAAAATGGGAGGAGGCCAGACAGGCGCGGGTGGAAGTGCTTCACCAGCTAAACACCGGGAACTTCGTCTCCCCCACGAATCTGAAGATGAAGGAATTGTTGGGGCAATGGCTAGAGGCCATCAAGGGGATACCCAAGAACTCCACCTGGCAGAGCTATAAGTCGAACATGGACCTCCATGTCATCCCCAACATCGGCGAGGTCAAGGTGCAAAAACTCACTCCTGCGGCGCTCAACGCGCTCTATCGCAAACTACAAACAGAGGGGAAGAAGAGCCAGAAGCGCCGGGCCAAGCTGAAGTCGGGAGAAGAGAAACTCGTCTCGGATAATCCCGACCACGAAAAGAAGGGGCTTAGTCCCAAGACGGTTAAGAACATCCACGCATGTATATCGGCGGCACTGTCCTACGCTGTAGACAACAACCTAGTCCTGAAGAACGTGGCGGCAAAGGCCAACCCCCCTAGCGTGCCTGGAGTGGGCGGCAGACAGATGCGCACGTGGACTGCGACGCAACTCGGCGCATTCCTAAGGAAGATAGAGGGCGAGCGATACTATCCAGCGTTCCTATTGGCGGCCAGCACCGGGATGAGGCGCGGGGAAGTACTCGGTCTGAGGTGGGAGGACGTTGACCTTGACACAAACAGGCTGTCGGTTCGCCAGAGCCTAGTCAGTGTCCAGTACAAGCCTGAGGTCACAGAACCCAAAACGGAACGCAGCAAGAGATGTATTCAACTGGATACCGTCACGGTGGCGGCACTTCGTAAGCACCGAGCCAAACAGGCTGAAGAACAGCTTGCGGGGGGTGCCGAATACCGGAACACTGGCTATGTCTTTACATGCATCTCGGGAGAATTCGTACATCCAGACCGTTTCAGCCAGATTTTCAACGATTTGGTTGAGAAGTCGGGCCTACCCCGGATTAGGCTCCACGACCTAAGACACACGCATGCCACTCTCGCTCTATGCGCTGGCGTCCATCCAAAAGTAGTTTCAGAGCGACTGGGCCACTCGACCATAGCGATGACCATGGACACCTACTCGCATGCCATCCCAGCTCTAGAGCAAGAGGCCGCAGAACGGGTCGCAGCGCTGGTTTTCGGACAGTGAAGTTTGCAAAAAGTTAGCAGTTGACCGTTTTGAAGCTCCAACGCTTCTTCCTCAGAAAGCGAAAAGCCCTCCAAAGAGGGCCTTTCTTATGGTAGCGGGGGCAGGATTTGAACCTGCGACCTTCGGGTTATGAGCCCGACGAGCTACCGGACTGCTCCACCCCGCGCCGTACGAGAAACGGTAGTATAGCACAGTCCCCCACCCAGGCTGCCCGCAGCCAATCTCCTACCAAAGGGGGTCGTACCGCGCTGCCCCGGACGATAGAATCAACCTGTCGCACGTCTGTAGGAATCGCGAAAGTGATTGCTCGTAGATGCCGATAGTATTGGCAAGGCACCGACGAAGGTTATGAGATGGGTTCATGTTGATTCCCACCCGCTCCCATGATGGCTGGCCGACTGGGCGCTCGCGCCGGAGTGCTTGGCGCCCCGGAGTCGCTTCTGTCCTTCTTCTCTCCGTGTTCACGGCTATCCTTCTCGGCCTACTTCTGATCTGGTTCTCGTCCAGCTCGGCGCAGGCAGCCGGGACCACCACCTCCTCCATCTATCTCTATGGGGCAGCGAAAAGCCAGGTCGACGCCCTCACAGGTCAAGCGGGAGCCGTACAGGCCGACATCAACACGCTCGACGACGAACTCGAACTGGCCACCGAGAGTTACAACCAAATGGCGCTCAAGCTCGACCAGCTCAACGTGCGCATGGCAGACTTGCGTCGCCAGCTTCGGAACGCTCAAGTCGACCACGATCGCCGCGTACAGATGTTCGAAGAGCGCCTGGTCGGCGTGTACAAATCTGGAGGTCGCGACCAACTGCTGCAGATGCTTCTCCTGGCTGACGGCGTCGATGATCTGCTGAACCGGATCCGGATTATCTCGACGTTGGCGGGCCAGGACACCGCGCTTGTCGACAACCTGCAGGAGAGCACAGATACTCTCGATTCCCTCCTCAAGGAGATCGACGCTCACAAGGCGGAGGAGCTTGTGATACGCCGGCAGATGGATGCTCAGCGCGGCGAGATCGAAGCCAAACTCGTTGAACGCCAGGGTACCCTCAGCGGTCTCGGCAAGCAAATCACCCAGGTCATCGAGACGGAGCGTATCCGTCAGGAAAATGAGCGGGCCGCCCTCCAAGCTTCGCTGCTGGGCCTGCTGAACGGAGGTCAGAAGTACACCGGCCCGCTGCCTCAGAACAACAACGCAGTCCTCGATCAATTCGTGCAGACGGCGGCCACGTACATGGGCATCCCATATGTGTGGGCTGGTGACCGTCCTTCCACGGGATTCGACTGTTCCGGGTTCACCCAGTTTGTTTATGCCCAACACGGCATCAACCTGCCGCACTACTCGGGCTACCAAGCCCAGATGGGCATACCTATTCAACTCAAGGATATCCAAGCGGGCGATCTGGTCGCCTTCGGCTTCCCGGTGCATCACGTGGGGATCTACATTGGAGAAGGATTGTTTATCAACGCGCCTCGTACGGGCGACGTGGTCAAGATCGAGCCGCTGAGCGGACGGAGTAACCTTGCAGCAATCCGCCGCTTTCCCCTTCAGTTGCGAGTGGGCGCGCCGGCGGTCAGGTAGAATGGGCGCATGACTACCATCATGATCGTCATGATCTGCGTGGGTTGCGCCGCCATCATCGCGGGATTGGCGGCCCTCGGTATCCAAGCGTACCGCTTGGCTAAGAACGCCCGCAGAGCAGGTGTGGCTTCAATCGCACAAGTCCAAGCCGTCGCCCGAAGAGGCCAGCAACTGATGCCGCGCATTCAGGAACTGGGCGAGAGCCAAAAAGAATTGGCCGAAAGGCTGGAAAACCTTTCGGCCACATCAAGACAGCTCAATTATCTCAAGGAATCCCTGGACGAGGCCACTGGCCATCTGTCCAAGCTGAAGTCCTAGCTCGACGATTCGCTCCCCAAGCTAGACGGCTTCCACCGTGAGCACCTCGGGGACCTGCTCCTTGAGAACACGCTCGACGCCCATCCGCAGGGTTAGCTGCGACATGGGGCAGCTTCCGCAGGCACCCACCAACTTCACCTTGACGGTGCCGGTGGCCTCGTCCACGTCCACGAGCTCGACGTTGCCGCCGTCGGCTTCAAGACTCGGACGGATGAGATCCAGAGCTTTCTCGACCTGTTCCTTCACGCTTTCCTCCATCTCGATATGCCGGCCGCCCGCTTCAAACAAGGTCGCCCCGTAGGGACCGGCCGCCAGGTATTCACAAACTCCGCCGAATAGTTTCTCACAAGCCGGCGGCGGCGCCCACAGGGCGCCGCCGCAACCGAGCACGCACGTATCTCGGGGGGCGTCAGACCTTGACGATAGTGGCCACGCCCTGGCCGCCACCGATACACATGGTAGCGAGACCGTACGTGCCGCCCTCTTGCTTCAGAGCATAGATGAGGGTGGTAAGTATCCGGGCGCCGGAGGCGCCGATGGGGTGACCCAGAGCAATGGCCCCGCCGTAGACGTTGGTCTTGTCGTTGTCGAAGTGCAGCAGTTCGGAGATTGCCCCACACTGAGATGCAAAAGCCTCGTTGGATTCGATGATGTCCATCTGTTCCACGGTCATGCCCGACTTCTCCATGATCTTCATGGTGGCGTAGTAGGGGCCCATGCCCATGTATGCCGGATCGAGTGCAGCCGTCGCATACGAAACGATCGTCGCCAAGGGCTTGATGCCCCGCTTCTCCGCCCATTCGCTTGAAGCCACCACGAAGGCACCGGCAGCATCGTTGATGCCTGAGGCATTGCCGGCGGTTACGGTGCCATCTTTCTTGAAGGCGGGTTTCAGCTTGGCCAGAGCCTCACGGGTGGTCTCGGCGCGGACGTGCTCGTCGGTGTCGAAGATAATGGGGTCGCCCTTCTTCTGAGGGATCTCGACCGGGACGATCTCAGCTTTGAACTTGCCCGCGGCGATGGCTGCAGCAGCTCGCTGCTGGCTCTGATAAGCCACGTCGTCCTGTACTTCGCGGGTGACGTTGTACTTCTCCGCGATGTTCTCAGCCGTGATGCCCATGTGGTAGTGGTTCATGGCGCACCAAAGGCCGTCTAGGATCATTTCGTCCTGCAGCACACCGTCGCCCATGCGGTAGCCCTGGCGGCCTCTCGGGACCAGGTAGGGAGCGATGCTCATGTTCTCCATACCACCCGCCACGATCACGTCGGCGTCGCCAGCCTTGATACTCTGAGCAGCCACATGCACCGACTTCATTCCCGAGCCGCAGACGATGTTGAGTGTCCACGCAGGGATGTCCTCGGGAACGCCCGCCAAGATCGACGCCTGACGACCCGGGTTCTGGCCTTGACCGGCCTGCAGAACGTTGCCCATGACCACTTCTTGGACATCGGTCACGTCAATGCCGGCCCGCTTGATGGCTTCCTTGATTGCGATCGAACCGAGCTGAGCGGCGGGAATGTCGGCCAGTGTCCCCAAAAACCGGCCGACCGGCGTGCGCGCAGCACTGAGGATTACAACTTCACGAGGCACAGGTGTGCTCCTTTCGTCGGGGACGCTTAGCCGCTTCGATCCCCCCTCGGAAACATAAGCGCGGCTGAAGGCAATCCTGCTAGGTCTTTCCGCAGGAAAAGATACCACTCAGTGCCGATTCAGTCTGCCTCGTGCTCCCAGTCTTCCGGGTGCGGTCCGGCCCAAGGACGTGGACCGGCAAGCACTCGGGAGATGGTCACGCCATTGCGATCGAGCAACTCCACGATCTCCGGAACCATGGGCCAAAACTCCTGTTCGCGTTCGCTCCCTCTGCCGCCCGCACTCGACACGAAGTGTGCGGTCAGTCGGAGTTCGCCGTCAATGTCATCGGCGAGGACCTTGTAGCCCTGACCGATCCAGCCGTCGAACTTGATCTTGAATTCTTGGAGGGCCGCTGGATCCATGAGGCCTCCTTTCCTCCTCTTGCCGGCGCCGGACGCCATGCTTCTGCGCCTATGCCCTTCTTCTAACCATCATGCACCCTGACCAAACCACTGTCTACGATGCGCTCGGATCGTGGGCTCTCCACCCCGCGCTGAAGAGAAAGAACAGGGCCGATGTCCTGCCCAAGTGGGCGAACGTCTGCGCCAGGCTGTCGGCGGCCGCCTCGAGGTTGGAGCCGGCACCTAGTTGAGTCAGATAGGTGTGAAAAGACAGGTGTTCACTCACCCGATCCAAGAAGACCCCTGCATTCTTGACAACCGCTTCCATCTTCCGGCGGTTTCTGATCACCTTGGGATCGCTCAGCAGCCTGCCAATGTCGGCCTGGTCCATCCTGCCGACCTCCTCCGGTTCGAAGCCGTGAAACGCGACCTCCATGTCGGGCCAGCGAGACTCGACCACTTTCGGTCCCAGCCCGGCGGAAAAGACCGCTCTGGCTAGAAGGTCGAAGTACTCCCGATCACACTGCGGGTACTCGCCGGCTCTTTGCATCCACGCCTGTTTCTCGAACATCATCTCCCCCTCTCGGGTAGCGTCATGGACGCACCGATCCTAGAAGCCAGAGGGAGAAACGTCCCTACACCATGGGTTAGAGCTTGGTCGGCCTCGGCCCGCTCGATCAGAGCCCGCCCAGCGACGTCGACAGCCAGTCCATGGCGAGGGCCCTGCGATCGCGAAGATCCAGTTCGCGCAGACTGCGGTCGGGAGTGATCTCGACGATCCGGTCCGCCAACTGGAGAGCCTCGGTGAGGTCGTGGGTCACGTAGACCACGGTCACCGGCCGCTCCTTGATCATGTCGCGAAGCACATCCATGAGTGAGGCCTTGAGCGTCGAATCCATGTTGCTGAAGGGTTCGTCGAGCAAAAGGAGGCTCGGCTCCACCGCGAAAGCACGGGCGATGGACACCCTTTGGGCCATCCCTCCGCTGAGCTCAGCCGGGTGATACGCCGCAAAGCCTTCGAGGCCCACTCTGCGCAGCCAGCGGGTAGCCACATCCTGAGCGTCGGCCTTCGCCATCCCCATGGCCCGCAGCGCCACGGCCACATTGTCCCGCGCCGTCCGCCAGGGTAAGAGACGGGGTTCCTGGAAGACGTAGCTGACTCTCCCCGGACCCACCGATACGGTCCCTTTGTCGGGGCGGACGATCCCGGTGATGAGTTTGAGGATCGTCGTCTTGCCCACACCGGAGGGGCCCACGATGCCCACGATCTGAGCGTCCTTGATCGAGAGACTCAGATCGTCGATCACTTTGAGCGAATCGAAGGTCTTGTCCACGTGTTCGAAGTCGATCACGAGTCGCCCCCCTTGCGCCATCTCATCGCTCTTCTCTTGAAGGGGCGAAGAACCCCAAACTCCAGGACGGCCATGAGAGCAAGCAACGCGATGACCCAAGCGAAGAGGACCGGAGTATCGAAATAGCTCGACGCGCGGGAGAAGGCATATCCGATGCCGTTCGTGGCCGCGAGTACCTCTCCCAGGACCACGGCACGCACGGCGACCCCGGCCGCCAGCGTGAGGCCCGCTGCGACCGGCGACGCGATGCCGGGAAGGTAGACCTCGCTCAGGAGAAGCCGCCACGAAAAACGGTACACCTCCCCCATCTCTACCAGCCGCCGGTCGATGGCCAGCACGCCGGCCACCGTGTTTATGTACATCCCCGGCACCACGACAAACGCCACGATAAAGATCACGGTGCGATCGCCCAGATCGAACCAGATCATCGCCAGCAGTGCGATGATGACCGCCGGGACGGTCATTCCCACCCAGCGCAAGGGCTCGAGGAGTGACCGAAGCCGCGACTCCAGCCCCGCCAGCACTCCCAGCACCAGGCCGAGCGACGCCCCGATGGCGAACCCTATGACCAAGCGTCTGAGCGTGATAAGTATCTGGATCCAGAAGGAACCCTCCCCCGCCAGGGTGACGAGGGCGCGCGCGGTTTCGAGCGGCGAGGCGAGTAGGAGTGGCTTGATAAACAGGGAGAGCAGTTGCCACCCGACGAGGATGACAACCACCCCTAATGCCGCGAATATAAGCCGTATCCCTTTGGCCCGCGTCCCGGCCCCCGATCCACGAGCCGCGAAACGGCGCCGATCAGGGGGCGTAGTAGAAGCCGTCATCTGGGAGTTTGCCTCCGATGACCTCAGGCGAGAGATCCGCAAGCGCTTTGTAGAAAGCCTCCAGACTGGCGCGGGCATCTTGGGCAGGAGTGAACTTCCACGAGATGCTCTTGAGTGACGCGGTCAACGGAGCCGCCTTGAGACCCAACTGGGGCAGTTGGGTCTCCACGAGTTGTCCGGCCTCGTCCGGATTGGCCAGCATCCAGTCGACGGCTGCCTTGTACTCGCGGAGAAAGGCCGCCACGACCACGGGATTGTCCATGACACTGGCGGTGGCGACGGTTCCCGCGATGGGCGTTCCCGACGAGCTACCCGACGCCTGAGCCCAGGCCTGATCGAAGGCGAGCGCACGGCGGAGAGGTTTGGCGTCGGACTGCGTCTGAAGGATGACGGAGGTCGCGAGGGCCTCGCTCAGCACGGCGTTGTCCACCTTGCCCGCCAGGAGGAGCTGCGCCGCCTGCGTGGGATCGGTGGCGTATCGCAGGTCGAAGTCCTTGTTGGGGTCGAGCCCTTCCTTCTTGACGATGTACTGGAACATGACGTCGGGAACGCTGCCCTGGAGCGACACAACCAGAGACTTGCCTTTGATGTCGGAAAAACTGGTGGCCGTCGGATCCCTGGTCACCAGGTAAGTGATATTCCAGACCGAAATGTCGAGGAGCTTGAGCGCGACGCCCTTGTTGTAGAAGACGGCCGAATTGTTGGAAGGGATGGTGACGAAGTCACCCTGCGTGCCGGCGACCATCGCCTTGAGCTGCTCGGCGTTTTGCCAGATGACCAGTTCGGTCTTGTCGGCCACGTCGGCCAGCTTGTTGTTGACGACCATGTAAGCCATCGGGATGGCCATGGGGCCGGGGGGCGCCACGAGAGTGAGCTTGGGCAGCTTGGCCGCGGCGATCGTCGTGGATACCACCGCGGTCGTGGTGGTGGACGAGACGCCCCCCGACGACGGCGCTGTGCTCGTCGTCGGTGGGGACCCCATTGTGGTGTCGGTGCTGGACGAACCACACCCGGCAAGCAGGAAGACGCCCAGGACGACGACCAACGCCGCGAGTATGGCTGCAGTGAACGTTCGTCCCGATCTGGAGATCATATGGCGTCCCGACTTCTTCTCACTCGGGGAAGTCCATCCGTTGCAGTCCGACCCCTTTGAGGCCTTTCAACTCGTTATAGAACTCTTCCGCTTCGGGTCCAAAGACATCGACGAGGACCAGGCCGCTGGGTGAGCAACTGGTGGCATCGGCGTCGTGGATGCCCAGACGAGTACGAATGTTGCATCCGAATTTGGTCAGGGTCGTCTGGAGTGCAGGAACGTTCTCGGTACGCTGGGAGATGTGGATGCCGAAAATGGTATGCTGCATGATTCGCGCCCTCCTCCGCTCATCGCGGGGTCCTGATATGCCTACCTTCTTTCAGTGTAACCCCTGAACGCCCTTTCCCAAACCTGAAAAGACCGTATCGGTAATGTGTGTTTTCGCTGCACATATGTGTCTCCGACAATGACGCCGGGCGTTGACAGAGTCCTCTCCACAGGGTAAATTGTGAAACCAGTAACACTGTTACGCGATGAACGCGGGTCGAGGATCGGACCGGTCACGGGGGGCAGGTCGGTGAAGTAATGGCGCCAAATAGACCAGTCGTGTCTCGGAAGACGGTTGGTAGACTCAGCCGATACAGACGGCTGCTGGAGAGTCTCCGCACCACGGGCACGACCAGTATTTACTCGCATCAACTCGCGCACCTGGCGGGAGTCAGCGCCACGGTGGTACGCCGAGACCTAATGGTCATCGGGTACACAGGGAGCCCCAACCGCGGCTACGAGGTGGAAACCTGCCTCGCAAGCATCAAGCGGTTCCTCGTCGGAGCGTCCCGTCAGGAGATAGCGTTGGTGGGCGTCGGCCGTCTGGGAAGGGCGCTGCTCGCCCACTTCTCGGAGTACCGTCCCATGCTCCATATTACGGCCGGTTTCGACAGCAATCCGGCGATTTGCGGGACCACGATAAGCGGTTGCCCCATCTATGACATCTCGGAGTTGAGCAACGTCATTAGCGCGAGAGGCATACGTGTCGGCGTCATTGCCGTACCCCCGGTCATGGCCCAGGAGATCGCCACGGCATTGGTCGAGGCAGGCATACTCAGCATCGTCACCTTCACCGCCGGTGCTCTGCAGGTACCGGAAGAGGTCTTCGTCGACTATTTGGACATCACTTCAGCATTGGAATCCGCAGCCTACTTTGCCCAGGAAGGGCTGGCCAAGGCGGCGGAGGAAGAATCGGCCGAGGTGGAAGTCGACCCAATCATCCGCAAGATCGACTCGTTGTTGGACGGAGCCGGACTCAGCCTTGAGGAACTCGCCGACAGGATCGGCGCGCGCATCATCGTACCTGGAGACCAGATCAAGACCAACGTCACCAAGATCTACGCCGGCGACAGGGTGAGCGACCTGTTGCACGAGGCCTCGCAGAGGACTCTTCTCGTGACCAAGTTGGCCAACCTGCAGATGCTCAGGGTGGCCGAACTCATCGACGTACCGGGGATCTGTTTCGTAGACGACACCAATCCGAGCACGGAGATCGTCCAACTAGCCCAGAACAACGGCACCTTGCTCATGGTCTCACCGCTGGGAATCTTCGAGACCTGTGGTCTGATCTTCCAAAACCTGTCCGAGAAAAAGCACGGCTGACGCGGGCCCCACTGGTGGAATTCCTCTCATATCACATAGTTAGTAACGATTTTAACCGTGCCGGAGACGCTTCCCGCGCTCTCAAGGAACACCTCAAGCGCATCGGCGTGGACCCCGAGGCGATCAGGCGGACGATGATCGCCACATACGAGGCCGAGATGAACGTGGTCATCCACGCCCAGGGCGGGCACCTGGAGGCGCACCTGGCCGAAGAGGCGGTCCACGTGGACGTCATCGATTACGGCCCAGGCATCGCAGACGTCGAACTGGCCATGAAAGAAGGTTTCTCCACGGCCAACGCGGAGGCCCGGGCCCTCGGCTTTGGCGCGGGCATGGGGCTGCCCAACATCAAGCGGAGCAGCGACCGCCTGCGCGTGACCTCCCGGTTGGGTGCCGGCACCCGCATCAGCTTCACCGTCTACTTCAAGCGTGACACCACGCGGCCGCCACATTTCGTCTCCTTGCAGGCCTCTCCCGAGCGATGTCAGGAATGCGGACGCTGTCTGGCCGCATGCCCCACACAAGCGATCCGCATTAGGGAACACCTGCCTGTCGTGTTCGAGTCGCTCTGCATTGACTGCGGCGCATGTATCGCCGCCTGCAAAGCCGAGGCTTTGATGATCCGAAACGATATTTCGAGCGTGGAGGACCTCGGCGACATCAGTCAGACCGTTCTCGCCATCCCTCCGGCGTTTCTGGCCGACTGCGGCGCGAAGTACCCGCCCGAACGAGTTCTCGCCGCGCTTAAGTCGCTCGGGTTCGCAAAGGTGATCTCCCTCGCGCCGTACGAGAAAGCCCTGCGACAGGAATCGGCTGAGATTGCTCAGGCAGATGATGCATCCAGGCCCCTGATCACTCCGGTGTGTCCGGCGATCGTAAATCTGATCGAACTCCGTTTTCCCTCCCTCATCCCCCATCTTGCACCGTTCGATTCGCCCATCGAGGCGGTGCAGGCGGGACATCCCGAACGGCCCATCGTGTACGTGGTCTCCTGCCCGAGTCAGCGCTCCGCGCTCGTCTCGCACGAAGTCGCCGCCGGCCTTCTCCCGGGGAGGGAGACGATAACCGAGTACGTGACGCCATCGCTGCTGCGGCAGGCGGCCATGGAGCGGTTGGTCGCGAAGACCGGGGCAAGCGAGCAGGACCCTCAGAAGAACGGAGTCGAGACCTCTCGCGGGGGCCTTGGGCCGTGTGCGGAAACCGACTCAGTGGCGCTCACGGTGACGGGCGTCGACCACGTGATGATGGTATTGGAGGAGTTGGAGAACGGCCTTCTCACCGATATCGCCTTGGTGGAACCCTACGCATGTGCGGGCGGGTGCTTCGGATCGCCCTTCTTCCATGAGGACTTCCACGTCTCCCATCGCAGGTGGGAAGAGACCTGCGGCCCGGCCGACGCCCCGGATACTCCCGCCGCGGCCGTGCCGCGCCGATTGGCCTACACAGCCCGTCCGGGCATCCGCCTCGACGCGGACATGGCCCTTGCCATCGAGAAACTGGGACGGCTGCAGACGATACTACAGACCCTGCCCGGCAAGGACTGCGGCGCCTGCGGCGCCCCCTCCTGCACGGCCCTCGCTGAAGACGTGGTCCTGGAGCGAGCGGCCGTGGACGATTGTCCCTATCTGAACGACACGAAGGGGAGGTCCAACACATGAGGCTGGAGGAGCTTGCCCAAACGCTGAACCTCCGCGAGCTGACACCGGGGGTCGTCCACGGCGACGACATCGCGGGCGGCTACGCCTCCGATCTTCTCAGCGACGTGCTGGCCCACGCTCCCGTTGGGGGCGTTCTCATCACCCTTCAAGTACATTTGAATGTTATCGCCGTGGCCAGTCACGCCGGACTTCAGGCCGTGATCTTCTCCTCCGACCGGATACCGGAGCAAGACGTGATCGACCGTGCTCTAGGTGAGAATCTCTGCCTATACGCATCGTCGGCTGACACCTTCGAGATCGCCGGGCGCTTGTATGAAATGGGACTGAGAGGCCGGACGGGGTGATTGGTGACGCAAGCACTGCGACCCACATTGGCCGATCTACACATCCACACGGCACTGTCGCCCTGCGGCTCAGAAGAGATGATCCCAGCCGCTATCGTCGAGGCGGCGTTGGAGGCCGGGCTTGAGATGATCGCCATCTGTGACCACAACAGCGCCCGCAACGTCGCCGCCGTACAAGAGGCAGCGGGGGACCGCTTGGTGGTGCTCGCCGGCATGGAAGTGACCAGTGCGGAGGAAGTCCACGTGGTAGGCCTGTTCCCAGACGCCGCGGCCGCCGAGGCCGCGGCCGACGAGGTGCGGGCGCTTCTGCCGGCCGCGGACGAACAGTACTACGCTTTTTTCGGAGAGCAGCAGGTCTTGCGCGCAGACGGGACTCAGGTAGACGCAGAGACGGCGTCTCTCGCCGTCGCGACCACACTGGTCCTCAACGACACGGTTGGACTGATCAAGCGGCACGGAGGAATCGCCGTGGCCGCCCACATAGACAGAAGGGCTTTCGGCGTCCTTTCCCAATTGGGCTGGTTCCCCGAAGACGCCGGGTTCGACGGCGTTGAGGTCTCCAAACACATGGCCTCGGACGCCCCGCGCATGGAAGAGTTCCGGAGATTCGGACTACCCATCACCGGCTCATCCGACAGCCACTATCTGCACGAGATCGGCGCGGCCGTGACGGTGTTGACCCTCGAGGAACCCACGTTCGCAGAGGTCGCTCTGGCGTTCGCAAATCGGTTGGGGAGACGGATCGACCGTGCATGACCTCTCTCTCTATCTTCTTGAACTCCTGGAGAACTCCATCCGGGCCGAGGCCACCCACATTTCCATCGGGCTCTTCGCCGATCATGCGTCCGACCTACTCCGTCTTACGGTCGAAGATGACGGACGCGGACTTCAGATCGATGCGGAGAAGGTCCTCGATCCGTTTTATACGACCAAAATAGACAAGAAGACGGGGCTCGGCCTGAGTCTTCTCCGAGCCGAGGCCGAGGCGGCGGGCGGCAGTCTCAATATGGGTAACGCGTCGGGAAGCACCGGCGTGCGCGTCGACGTGGAGATGGTCCTCAGCCACGTCGACAGGGTACCGGTGGGCGATATCGCCAAGACCATCACGTTGATGGCGGTCACCAATCCGGACATCACATTTACGGCAAGTCTGACCGGGGATGAATTCGACCCGCCGGTCATCGACGGCGCGCCGGAAACGACGCGCGGTCCTCTCAAACGAGCTACCCAGCATCTGGACCGGGTGATGGTAGACGAACAACAGAAAGAAAACCGGGGCTAGGAGGTCCAAGGCATGACGGTTGAAACGGAGAATCCGGCAGGTAAATGTGCCTGCGGCGAAGAGGCCTCAGAGGAGGAGCTTCTCGCGAGACTTGACGAGGTGATAGAGCGCTACAGGGAGAAGCCCGGCGCGCTGATCCCCGTGCTTCAGATGGCGCAAGGCATCTTTGGCTATCTTCCCGAAGTAGCCCTCAAGCGCGTTGCTCTGGGCCTCCGTAAGCCCTACAGCGAGGTCGCAGGAGTGGTCAGCTTCTACTCATTCTTCTCCACGGTCCCCCGAGGTAAGCACGTCATCAGGGTGTGTCTCGGAACCGCCTGCTACGTCCGCGGAGGGCTCCAAGTGCTCGACGCGATCAGGGACAAGTTAGGCATCGACGTGGGAGAAACCACAGAAGACCGCCAGTTCTCACTCGAAGTGGCGCGCTGCTTCGGAGCCTGCGGGCTCGCTCCCGCCGTCTCCATCGACGATGAGGTGCACCGTCGCGTCCGCCCCGCGCGGGTGGGACAGATGCTCGCTCCCTTCTACGAAAAAGAGGAGGTGACCGAGAATGTCGCCGTCTGACGACACCGGCGCCCACAAGATCCGCGGCCTCGCCGATCTTCAGGCCATTAAAGCGAAGACTCAGAAGGAGAACGCCCTCCGCGAGGACGGCTATCACGTTCTCGCCACCGTACACATGGGCACCTGCGGAATCGCGAGCGGTTCCCGCGAAGTGCTTTCCGCCCTGGTCGATGAGTTGACCGCGTCCGAACGCCTCGACGTGCGCGTGACCACCTCCGGCTGCATCGGTATATGCGAACGCGAACCCGTACTGACTATCGAGATGCTCGACGAGCCCAAGGTCATTTACGGCGACCTCACCGCCGAGAAAGCCCGCGAGATCTGGCGCGACCACATCATTGGCGGCAAACTCGTTCCTCAGTACGTGGTCGGCTACGGGGGTGAGAACTGATGGCGACCGGCACGAAGACTCCCCGCATGCATATGATGATGTGCTTCGGTACTGCCTGTCTCTCCTCTGGAGCGGAGAGGGTCAAAGCCGCCCTTATGGAGCAACTGGAAGTTCAGGGCGTCAGAGACGAAGTCAACGTCATCGAGACCGGCTGCAACGGCTTCTGTGCCGGTGGCCCGCTGCTCGTGATCTACCCCGGCGGCGTCTTTTACAACAAGGTCGGCGCCGAAGACACGGCCGAGATCGTCTCCGAGCACGTCATCAAAGGCCGCCCGGTCGAGCGGCTCATGTACCAGCACCCCACCACTCAGGCTCGTATCCCCCTGTTCAAGGACATCCCATTCTTCGCCCGGCAGAACCTGCGTGTTCTCCGCAACAAGGGCCGGATCGCGGCCGAGAGCATCGACGAGTACATCGCCCGCGACGGTTACGCCGCTCTGGCGAAAGCCCTCGGCGAGATGACTCCGGAAGGTATCGTCGACGAGATCAAGAAGAGCGGGCTGCGCGGCCGCGGCGGCGCCGGTTTCCCCACTGGAATGAAGTGGGAGTTCTGCGCCAAGACCAAGGGTGACAAGAAATACATCCTCTGCAACGCCGACGAGGGCGACCCGGGTGCGTTCATGGACCGCAGTATCCTCGAGAGCGACCCGCACGCGGTCCTCGAGGGCATGATGCTCGGAGCCCGCGCTATCGGAGCGGATGAGGGCTACATCTACTGCCGGGCCGAGTATCCGCTGGCCCTCGAGCGCCTCGGCATCGCTATCGCGGCCTGCCGCGACTACGGCCTCTTGGGCGACAACATCCTGGGCACCGACTTCTGTTTCGACATCAACATCGCTCAGGGTTCCGGCGCCTTCGTCTGCGGCGAAGAGACCGCCCTTATGACGTCCATCGAGGGCAAACGGGGCGAGCCCCGACCGCGTCCCCCATTCCCGGCCCAGAAGGGCCTGTGGGGTAAGCCGTCGGTCCTCAACAACGTTGAGACGCTGGCCACCATCGCAGGCATCATCCGCAACGGCTCCGACTGGTTCCGCACCGCCGGCACCGAGAAGAGCCCCGGCACCAAGATCTTCGCCCTCTCCGGCAAGGTGAACAACGTCGGTTTGGTAGAAGTCGACATGGGCATCCCCCTGGGCGACATCATCTTCGACATCGCCGGCGGCATCCCGGGCGGCAAGCAGTACAAAGCGGCCCAACTCGGCGGCCCGTCCGGCGGCTCCATTCCCAAGCAGCACCTCAACGTGCCGGTGGATTACGAGTCGGTCCAGGAACTGGGCGCCATCATGGGATCCGGCGGCCTCATCGTCATGGACGAAGACAGCTGCATGGTCGACATGGCCCGCTTCTTCCTGGAATTCACCCAGGAGGAGAGTTGCGGAAAATGTCCTCCCTGCCGCGTGGGTACCAAACGCATGCTCGAGATCGTTACCCGCATCTGTCACGGGCAGGGGGAAGAAGGCGACATCGAGAAGTTGATCTCTCTGGGCCAGACCATCAAGGAAACCGCTCTCTGCGGTCTCGGTCAGACCGCCCCGAACCCCGTGCTCAGCAACATCCGCTACTTCCGGGACGAGTTCGAAGCCCACATCCGCGACCACCATTGTGAAGCGGGTGTCTGCTCCGACATGTTCATCGCCAAGTGCTCCAATGCGTGCCCGGCCAGCGTAAACGTGCCCGGGTTCGTCAGCCTCATCGGGGAGAAGCGCTTCGACGAAGCCTTGGCACTGCACCGCGAGCGCAACCCCTTGGCCAGCATCTGCGGCCGAGTGTGCTTCCATCCGTGCGAGAACAAGTGCAATCGTGCATCCCTGGACGATCCGGTCGCCATCCGCGCCCTCAAGCGCTTCATGACGGAACAGGAGATCGAGCCTCAGCTTCCGAAGGTGCTCGAAAACGCCGAGAACGCCGCGAAGAAGATCGCGGTCATCGGCGCCGGTCCGGCCGGGCTCTCCTGCGCGTACTTCCTGGCCCGCCTCGGTTACAAGCCGACCATTTTTGAGAAGGAGCCCAGCCCGGGCGGCATGCTGGTACAAGCCATTCCGGCCTATCGTCTGCCGCGTGAAGAACTCGGCCGCGAGATCAGCATGATCGAGAGCATCGGCGTGAAAATCGAGACCGGCAAGGCCCTCGGCAAGGACTTCACCCTCCCAGGCCTCAAAGATCAAGGCTACGACGCCGTCTTCATGGGTGTGGGCGCGCCGCAAGGCGTCAAGATTGGTGTCATGGGCGAAGAAGGCGAGGGCGTCATCGAGGCCCTCAACTTCCTGGCTGAGTACAACGTCAACGGCACCGCCAAGGTGGGCAAGAAAGTCGTCATCGTAGGCGCGGGTAACTCCGCCATCGACGCGGCCCGCACCGCCATCCGCCTCGGCGCCGAGTCCGCCACCATCCTTTACCGCCGCACCAGAGCGCAGATGCCGGCCTGGGCCGAAGAAGTGCTCGCGGCCGACGAGGAAGGCATCGAGATCAAAACCCTTGTGGCCCCCAACGAGATCGTCCGCGGACCGCTGGGCGAGGTCAGAGGGGTGGTCTGCTCCTCCATGGAGTTGGGCGAGTACGACAGCAGCGGCCGTCGCCGCCCGGTGACCAGCCGGACTCCCGACTTCTTCATCGAATGCGACCAAGTCATAGGTGCTATCGGACAATCTCTGGACGCTTCCGATCTTCTCGGCGGCGTGCCGGTGGAAACCCGCAAGGGCTGGATCGTGACCGAAGCTGCCACGGGCAGGACCTCCGTCGAGTGGATCTTCGCCGGCGGCGACGCCTCCACCGGTCCGCAGAGCGTTGTGGCCGCAGTCGCCGCGGGTGAGAAAGCCGCTGCGGCCATCGACGAGTACCTCACCGGTGTCAACCACGCCTTCTGGCGCCGCGACATCGCCGTAGACGTGTTCTTCGACCCGGACGCCGACCCGGTGGACACGCCGAGGGCCGTTGTCGACTGCCTCGACCCAAAGGTCCGGGCCTGCAGCTTCAGCGAAGTCGAATTGCCGTGGGACATGGAAGTCGCGCTTGCCGAAGCCAAACGGTGCCTGCGCTGCGACTACGGGAAGGTCCCGGTTGAGACCGCCGAGACCAAGGAGATGTGATCAGATGCCAATCGTGACCGTAGACAACACAAAGGTCGAGGTCCCTGTAGGCACTACCGTTCTGGACGCCTGTCGCCAGGCCGGAGCCAAGGTGCCCACCCTCTGTTACCTCGAAGGCGTGCAGGCCATCGGAGCCTGCCGCATCTGTCTGGTGGAGGTCGAAGGCGCCCGCACCCTTGTCGCCTCTTGTGTACAGCCTGCGACCGACGGCATGGTGGTGAAGACGAATACCGCCAGAGTCCGCCGAGCCCGCAAGACCGTGCTCGAACTGATTCTCTCCGAGCACGACGGCGACTGCCAGACCTGCATGCGCAGCTCCGATTGCGAACTGCGCGCCCTCGCACTTGAAATGGGAGTCGACGAGATTTCCTACCCCGGCGAGAAGACGCGTAAATTTATCGACGTCTCCACCCCGGCTCTGCGCCGCGACACCGGCAAGTGCATTTCCTGCCGTCGCTGTGTAACGGTCTGCAACGAGATCCAGGGCGTGGGCAGCATCTTCGCGCAGGGACGCGGCTTCGCCACCCTCATCGGACCGGCCTTCGCCAGCAACCTGAGCGACGTCGTATGCGTGCAATGCGGGCAATGCTCCGCCGTCTGCCCGGTCGGCGCCATAACCGAGAACAGCGTTATCGACGAGGTCTGGGACGCTCTGGACGACCCGAGCAAGCATGTGATAGTGCAGACCGCTCCGGCCATCCGGGCGGCTCTGGGCGAGGAGTTCGGCTACGAGCCGGGCACCCGCGTGACCGGCAAGATGGTCGCGGCTCTTCGCCGCCTCGGCTTCGACGGCGTGTTCGACACGAACTTCACCGCCGACCTCACCATCCTCGAAGAGGGCACCGAGTTGCTCACCCGCCTCAAGCTGGCATTGGTGGACAAACAAGACGTCGCCCTTCCCATGTTCACCAGCTGTTCCCCGGGTTGGATCAACTACATGGAACACTTCAACCCCGACATGCTGGACAACCTGTCCACCTGCAAGTCCCCCCAGCAGATGTTCGGCGCCGTGGCCAAGAGCTACTACGCGGAAAAGCTTGGCTTCAAGCCGGAAGATATCGTGGTGGTATCGGTCATGCCTTGCACAGCCAAGAAGTTCGAGTGCAACCGCCCCGAGATGAATGACACGGGCGTCCAGGACGTCGACATGGTTCTCACCACCCGCGAGCTTGCCCGGATGATCAAACAGGCCGGCATTGACTTCACCAACCTGCCCGATGAGAAGCAGGACGCTCCCATGGGCATCTCCACCGGCGCGGCCGATATCTTCGCCAACACCGGCGGGGTCATGGAAGCGGCCCTCCGGACGGCATACGAGATCGTCACCGGCCAGGACTTCCCGTTCGAGAACCTGCACGTCAAGCCCATCGCCGGACTCAAAGGCGTCAAAGAAGCTTCCGTGACCATCGAGGAGACCACGCCCGAATGGGCCTTCCTCAAGGGCGCCACTCTCAACGTGGCCGTGGCCCACGGTCTTTCGAACGCCCAGAAGGTCATCGACAGGATCAAGTCCGGCGAAGCTCAGTACCACTTCGTGGAAGTGATGACCTGCCCCGGCGGATGCATCGGCGGCGGCGGCCAACCGCGTCTCACTTCGGAGGAGGTCCGACTCAAGCGTATCAAGGCCATCTACGAGGAGGACGAGAGTCGCGAACTTCGTAAGTCGCATGAGAATCCCGCGGTCCTCGCGTTGTACGAGGAGTTCCTGGGCCAGCCGTTGGGAGAGAAGTCTCATCATCTGCTGCACACGAAGTACACCGAGAAGAACCGAGTCTAGGTCTTTCCGGATGCCGGGTCTCTTTAAGCTGCGAAGTAACGAGTCTTCCAGAGACCCGGCACACTCCTCTTCGTGGGGAGTGCCGTCGACCCACCGCGTGATATTGTTCAAGGACTATGACAAGCGATAGACGCGCACTTATACTTATCGTCGATGACGACTATGACTTCCTCGAGTTGAATCGAATGATTCTCGAGAGGGCAGGCTTTCGCGTGGTCACCGCGGCCGAGCCGCAGCAAGCTCTTGCCAAGATGGCGAAAGAGAAGCCGGACCTTGTCATTTCGGACCTGATGATGACCAGCCTCGATTCTGGCTTCTCTTTCGCCCGCACCATAAAGGAAGATCCCAACTACGCGGGCATTCCTGTGATCATCACCACGTCGGTGAGCAGCGCCCTGGGCCTCGATTTCCGCCCCCGGTCCGATGTGGACATGGCGGAGATGCATATCGACGCCTATTTCGACAAACCGCCCGATCCTACCCGGCTGCTGAGCAAGATCACCGAACTGCTCGGGACCAGGCCCGGTGACGCTTCGCCGCCGGAGGCAACCGAAGGGGACTGATGCCCAGCTGGGATAACCCGCTCATCACCATCATCGGTGAGAAGTGCCGCATGTGCTACGCGTGCGTGCGGGAATGCCCTGCGAAGGCTATCCGTGTCGTCGACGGACAGGCCAGCGTCATCCAGCCGCGCTGTATCGCTTGTGGCAACTGCCTCCGTGTCTGCACTCAGAACGCCAAGGAAGTCCGGGACGACACCGGACGGGCGTTCTCTCTGCTCGAGTCCGGAGAGCCGGTAGTCGCCATGCTTGCGCCCAGCTTCGCCGCCGAGTTCACAGATATTCCTTCCCAACGACTGGTCGCGATGATCAAAGCGCTCGGCTTCACGTCGGTGCACGAGGTGGCGCTTGGCGCCGACCTGGTCGCGCAGATGTACAGGAGGCTCCTCGAGGAGGATCCGGACCGGCGTGCCATCGCAACCGCCTGCCCTGCCGTCGTGTCGTACGTCCGCAAGTATCAGCCCCAACTCATGGCGTATCTCGCCCCGATCGTATCGCCCATGGTGGCGATGGCGAGAGTCCTGCGCCACGATCTGGGCGAAGACCTGAGAGTAGTGTTCGTTGGCCCGTGTGTGGCCAAGAAGCGCTCCTCCATCGACGCGATCCACCGAGAACTCGACGCGGTCTTGACCTTCGCCGAGCTGCGCACGATGTTCCGCCGGCGCGGCCTCGATCCCGAGACCTTCGCTCAAGAGGACAGTTTCGAACCGCCGTATGGGGGCATCGGCGCGGTCTTTCCCATTGCCGGAGGGCTGCTCCAAACCGCCGGCCTGCAGGAGGATCTGCTCAGTGGAGAATTGATCGTGGCCGAGGGACGGGACGAGTTCATCGAGACCATCAGCGAGTTCGACCTCACCCATGCCGATGCGCGCCTGCTCGACGTGCTTTCTTGCCAGGGCTGCTACGCGGGTCCAGGTATGACCAGCAAAGAAACCATGCTCCAGCGGCGCACGAGGGTGAGCAACTATGCCAAGAATCGTCTTGCCGGGTTCAGCGAGGAGCAACTCGAGGAGATCCGCAACGCTCCCGAGCGATACAAGGACCTCAACCTATATCGGGCCTATTTCGCTGACTATCAGCCCGTGGCCGAATCCGCGACCTTTGAGGACATCCAGAATATCCTGCATCGTATGGGCAAGCACACGGCGGAAGACCTGCTCAACTGTGGAGCCTGCGGCTATGCCACCTGCTTGGAACACGCCAAAGCGGTCTATGAAGGCCTCGCGGACTCCGACATGTGCCTGCCACACACCATTGAGCAACTGCGGGCCGCCTACGGCGAGCTGGAGGTGTCGCACCGTTCGCTCGAAGAGGCGCAAGATGCGCTGGAACGGTCCACGAAGCTAGCCAGCATGGGTCAACTGGCCGCGGGCATCGCCCACGAGGTCAACAACCCCCTCAGCACCTTGCTTCTCCATGCCAACCTCATGCTCGAAGAGTGCGAAGACCAATCGCAGACACGGGAAGACTTGGAGACCATTGTCGACCAAGCCAATCGCTGCAAGAGAATCATCTCCGGGCTGCTCAACTTTGCGCGCCAGAGCCGGGTGAGCCGGGAGCCCACGGACTTGACTGAGTTGGTGGAGAAGGTCCTTCGCACCACAGCTTTCGTGGACAAAGTGAACGTCCAGGTGGTGAACGAACTCCAGGATCCCGTCGCCGACATAGATGGCGGGCAGATAGTGCAAGTACTCGCCAATCTCATCACCAACGCTCAGCACGCGATGCCGGCGGGCGGAAGCCTCGCCATCACCCTGAGGGACACCGCCGAGGAAGTCACGGTCATGGTCTCCGACACCGGTGAGGGCGTGCCCAAGGAGAACATGGACAAACTGTTCGACCCATTTTTCACCACCAAACAAGTGGGCATGGGGACGGGTCTCGGCCTTGCGGTCACCCACGGGATCGTCAAAATGCACCGAGGGCAGATCACCGTGGTGTCGAATGCCGATCCCGACGGCGGCCCCACGGGAACGACATTCACCATGACGTTGCCGCGCCACATGTCAGAGGCGGCCAAATGAAGGACGTTGACGGATGAGCAAACCAGAGCTGCAGACTCTCAAAGTCGCCGTGGTCGATGACGAGGAGCCGCTCGGTCTGGCCCTCAACCGTATACTGTCGAAATTCCAGGTCGAAGTGCCGGACGTGGGCGTGAACGTGGCCTTCGCGCCAACCCACTTCCTCAGCGGGGAATTGTTGTTGGAGACGGTGGCGGCGGGGACCGAATTCGATCTTATGCTCCTCGATCTCAAGCTGCCCGGGATGAGCGGCTTGGACGTCCTCGCGGAACTGAACAAGCAGCACCGCAACATCCTCACGATCATGATCACGGCTTACGCCACCTTCGAAACCGCCGTCCAAGCGACGAAGCTCGGAGGCTACGACTTCCTGGCGAAGCCCTTTACGCCCGAAGAACTCCGCTACACGATAAGGAAGGCCACCAACCAGCTCATTATCAACCGAGAGGCCCGCCGGCTGGCGGACGAGAAGCGCCAAGTCCGTTTTAATTTCATCTCGGTGCTCTCCCATGAATTGAAGGCTCCCATCAACGCGATCGAGGGATATCTCAAAATCCTGCGGCAGGACGAGACTCCCGACCGGCAGCACATGATCGACCGTAGCCTCATCAGGCTCGACGGCATGCGCAAGCTCATCTTCGACCTCCTGGACCTCACCCGCATCGAATCAGGCCAGAAGCAAAGGAACTTCAGCGCGGTCGATGTGCGCGCCAGCGCCAAGGCATCCATCGAACTCTTCACACCCGAGGCCGCCGGGCGAGGCATCGACATCACTCTGCGTGCGGACGATCCGGTGGAGATTCAGGCCGACGCCGACGAGATGGACATCATCCTCAACAATCTCATCTCGAACGCGGTCAAGTACAACCGCGATGGGGGCACGGTAACCGTCAGCATCGCCAACGACGGCGACGGCGCCAGAATCGCGGTGTCCGACACGGGAATCGGGCTCACCGACGAGGAGTGTGCCAAGCTTTTCAACGAATTCGTGCGGATCAAAAATGACGACACTCTCAAGATCATGGGGAGCGGGCTGGGCCTGTCCACTGTACGGAAACTAGCCAACCTCTATGGGGGCGACGTCACGGTCAAGAGCAGAAAGGGTTCTGGCAGCATCTTCACGGTCACTCTGTTGAACTGCACTGCCCCGCAGCTGCCGGCTGCAGTGGACTCGCCTCCAAATGCCGCGCCCACCGAGATAGCAGGCCGGCCTTCCGGCTAGCGAGGACTTCGCCGCTCGGGTTGTGACTCAACCGCGCGTCACGGGCGTTTAAGACCTATTGCGATCCCACTGTTTACTCATCGGGCCACTGCGATACTATTCACAACATCCGCTCACGCCGGTGGGATGCGTTTCACAGCCGGCGGTGACCGGGGCCGATCGACCGAGAGAGGGAGAGTGTCGTGACAAGGATCCTGATTGTGGACGACGACCCGGACATGGTGGAGGCGGGTCGCATCGTGCTCGAAGCCAAAGGCTACGAGGTGGTGAGTGCGGCGAACGTCTCCCAGGGCATGAGTGTGCTCGAGGAGTCGAAGCCGGACCTGATGATCCTCGACGTCATGATGGAAGAGCCGGATGACGGCATCCGCATGGCTCGACAGGTTCGCAGGAAAGGCTTCAACCTTCCGATTCTCATGCTCACAAGCGTCAACGTGGCCATGGGCCTTCACATCGACAAGGACAAGGAGATGGTGCCGGTCGATGAGTTTCAGGAGAAACCGGTGGACCCGGAGACGCTGATCGCAAAGGTGGAGCGGCTCCTGGCCGAACGGGAGGGGGCGTGATGCTAGTCACCGAACGCGACCGTCTACGCGAAGATGTCCTCGCCGTTGCTGAACTGACGGACTTCAACAGGGCCTCGCTCATTCCCATCCTCCGCAAGGTCAAAGAGAAGTATCGCGGCATCGACAGCTACGCCATGCAACTCATCGCCGATGTGCTCGGCATCCACCCGGTCGAGGTCTACGCGGTGGCCACGTTCTACTCTTTCATCCAACCTCAGACCGATGGACGCTTGGTCTTTCGTCTCTGCCGGACGCTGTCCTGCGAGCTGGAGGGCAAGGAGCGCGTCGCTGAGCAACTGCAGCGCGACTTGGGCATTGGATTCGGGGAAACTACGCCGGACCAGCTTTTCAGCCTCGAATGGGCCAACTGCATGGGCATGTGCGATCAGGGCCCGGCGATGCTGGTCAACGAGACCGTGTACACCCAGCTGACACCCGAAAAGGTGCACGAGATCATCGACGACTACAGGGGCGAGCAGCAAGGGCACGCCACCAAGCAATCCGCGGAGCGTGCGTCGTGAGCATGGACGTCAAGAGCACCACGAACGATCTCACTTTCGCCACCGTTCCCGCGGGCGAAGGCCTGGGGAAAGCCTTGGCTCTCTCTCGGGTCGACATCATCGACACGGTCCACGAGGCCAAGCTCAAGGGACGGGGCGGCGCCGGCTTCCCTACCGGCACCAAGTGGAACTTCGCCGCCGCGGAGCAGCGCCATCCAAAGTATGTGATCTGCAATGCCGATGAGGGCGAGCCCGGAACGTTCAAGGACCGGCTGATCCTCACCGACTTCCCCGACTTGGTCTTCGACGGCATGACCATCGGCGCGCGGGCCATCGGCGCTTCGTTGGGTCTCATCTATCTACGAGCCGAGTATGGCTACCTCCGCGACCATCTGGAGAGCGTCGTGGTCAGACGCCGCGAGGCCGGGCTTCTCGGCCACGACATCGGTGGCATCGAGGGCTTCAACTTCGACGTACTGGTGGCCATGGGCGCCGGCGCTTACGTGTGCGGCGAAGAGACCGCGCTCATCGAGTCGCTCGAAGGATTCCGCGGAGAGCCGCGCAACCGTCCGCCGTTCCCCGTCGTCTCCGGGTTCCTCAACCGCCCGTCTGTGATCAACAACGTGGAGACCCTCGCCTGGGTAGCCTGCATATTTGCGAAGGGCGTCGACTGGTTCAAGAGCTACGGCACCGCTGCGTCCACCGGGCACAAGCTTTTCAGTATCTCGGGTGATTGCGAGCGCCCGGGCGTCTACGAGTTCCCCTTCGGCCTCACAATAAGCGAGCTGCTCCAACAAGTCGGCGGCGAGAACGCCAAGGCGGTGCAGATCGGAGGCGCGTCCGGCAGGTGCGTGCCGCGCTCTGAGTTCGAGCGACGGCTCTCTTTTGAGGACGTCCCCACCGGCGGTTCGGTCATCGTCTTCGGGCCCGGGCGCGACATGACCGCGGTGGCGCACAACCTGCTCGACTTCTTCGTGGACGAGTCGTGCGGGCAATGCACCCCCTGCCGACTCGGCAACGGCAAGCTTCTCGAAGGGGTCAAGATGCTCCAAGAGGGCACCTGCTCGTTGGAGTACCTCAACGATCTCAAAGGACTTGCGCGGACTATGCAAGTGGCATCGAAGTGTGGGCTGGGCCAGTCCAGTTCGGTGGCATTCATGTCTATCCTCGAGCATTTCGAGGGCGAAGTGCTGGGAAAGGTGGCACGCACATGACCGATAAGAGCACTCTCCCAAAACGGCGGGCCCCGCTCAGCCAACTTCTTCAACCCGATCTCGAGCCCGACCGGATCATGGCGCCTGGTTCGATAGGGGCCAAAATCACCGTCACCATCGACGGCATGGAAGTGAAGGTCCCCCTCGGCACCACGATTCTGGAAGCGGCCAAATCCATCGGCGTGCGCATTCCTACGCTGTGCTATCACCCTGACCTCGAGATCGCCGGCATCTGCCGCATCTGCGTGGTGGAGGTGGAAGGGCAGAAGACTCTCCAGGCGGCGTGCGCCTACCCCATCACCGATCCCATAAAGATCAACACGTACTCCCGCGCCGTCCGCATCGCCCGGAGGCACGTCCTCGACCTGCTCCTCTCGGAGCATTGCGGTGACTGCTACTCCTGTAAGAAGAACGGCAACTGCGAATTGCAGTCGCTGGCTGAGGAGTATGGGGTCGATTCCTTCCGCTTCGGCCATCTGGAGGTCCCCGTTCCGGTGGATGACTCCAGCTATTCGGTCGTCCGGGACATGAACAAGTGCATCCGCTGCCGCCGCTGCGTCCGCACGTGCATCGACCTACAGGAAGTGGGCGTGCTCGAGGCGGTCAACCGCTCCAACAAGGTGGAGATTGAGACGTTCCTCGACAAGCCGCTGGGTGGAGTGGTCTGTATCAACTGCGGGCAATGCATCAATCGTTGTCCCACGGGTGCGCTCTACGCCAAGGACGCCTCTCATGCCGTATGGAAGGCCTTGGACGACCCCACCAAGCACGTGGTCATCCAAACCGCGCCCTCACCGCGGGCGGCCATGGGCGAGATGTTCGGCCTCGAGCCCGGGACCACCGTCACGTACCAGATGAACACCGCCCTCAAGCGCATGGGCTTCAAGCACGTGTTCGACACCAACTTCACCGCTGACCTCACCATCATCGAGGAAGGCACCGAACTCATCCAGCGGCTCTACGGAGCCCTGGTCAAAGGCGATGTCGATGTGGCCCTGCCCCAGTTCACCAGTTGTTCTCCCGGTTGGGTCAAGTACTGCGAACACTTCTGGCCCGAGTACATTCCCAATCTATCCAGCGCCAAGAGCCCGCAGCAGATGTTCGGGGCCCTCATCAAGACCTTCTACGCGGAAAAGATGGGCGTAGACCCGGCCGATATAGTCAGCGTGGCCCTCATGCCCTGCTCGGCCAAAAAGTTCGAGTGCAACCGTCCCGAGATGCACTCCAGCGGCTTCAAGGACGTCGACTTCGGTCTGACCACGCGCGAACTCGGCTCCATGTTCCGGCAGGCCGGTTTGCACGTGCCCACAATGCCCAAGTCTGACTTTGACGATCCCTTCGGAACGGCGACCGGGTCCGGTCTCATCTTCGGTGCCACAGGCGGCGTCATGGAGTCGGCGCTGCGAACGGTTCTGGAACTCGTGACCGGCCGGAAGCTCGAGACCATCTACGAGCACGGCGATATCATCCCGGTGCGCGGCTTCGAAGGCGTCCGCTACGCGGAGCTGACCATCAGCGAGGTCGGCCCGGTGCCGGATATCCTCGCCCACCTCATCCCCGACTGGGAATGGCTGCGTGGGGCCACCCTCAAGGTCGCCGTCGCGCACGGTACCGCGAATGCGCGCAAGGTCATGGAGGACATCAAAGCCGGGGGCCAGTTCAGCCAATGTCACTTCATCGAGTTCATGGCCTGCCCGGGCGGATGTCTGGGGGGCGGCGGCCAGCCGATCCCCACGAGTAAGGAGATCCGAGCCGCCAGAGCGCGGGCGATCTACGGTGAGGAGAAGACGCTGACCGTCCGCAAGTCGTTCGAGAACCCGGCCGTCCTCAAGGTGTATGGCGAATTCCTCACCGACGGTCCTTGCGGCCACAAGAGTCACGAACTGCTGCACACTCATTACACGGATCGCGGGAAGTTTATCGAATAGGGACAGTCCACCGGCCGGACATGTCGATTCCGGACACCGTTTGATTCAACGGACTCAACGAGGGGTCCCGCTTCGGCGGGACTCCTCTGTCTTGCGGGCACTGATCGCGAGAAATGGGTCCCCGGCCGCTCGGCAGAGATAGCTCGACCAGTGTATGCAGTTTGTGTTGCGTTTCTGCTGATATGCAAGCTACCATGCACAATAGAGGGAGGACTCTCGCTCTGGTCATCTGACGCCACCCACGGTATAGAATGGGTGCGATCTGCAGCCATACCGCCAAGAGGTGTCGATGCCGGAGATGTTCAAAGTTCTTCCCCCAACGGAGGCTCTGGAAGTCATGCTCAGGCATTTGCCCTCCGTCGTCGGAGAAGAGATCGTCTCCACGGCCGGCGCCTTGGGCCGGGTGCTCGCCGAGAAGTTGACGGCTCAATCCCCACTTCCGTCCTTTGTTCGCAGCACCATGGATGGGTATGCGATACGTTCCTCCGACTCCTTTGGCGCGACCGAAGGGTTGCCCTCTTATCTCGAGGTCGTGGGCGAAGTGCCTATGGCCCGCGCCGCCGAGTTGGAGATCGGCCCCGGGCAAACGGCCGTCATCTATACAGGCGGGATGGTCCCGGCGGGAGCCGACTCAGTGATCATGGTAGAGCAGACTCAGAAGCTCGATGCCTCGAACATTGAGGTCCTGCGGGCGGTGGCGCCTGGGGAGAACGTGATCCGCATAGGGGAGGATGTAAAAGAAGGCGAGCCTCTGTTCGAGGCCGGACATGTTCTCCGTCCCCAGGATCTGGGGGGCCTTATGGCTCTGGGTATCACCAGCGTCACCGTGGCCGCCAAACCGCGAGTGGCGATCGTGTCCACCGGCGACGAGGTGATCCCTCCGCACATGGCGCCTGAACCGGGACAGATCCGCGACATCAACACGTACACGATCGCAGGCCTCGTGACCCAGGCAGGAGGCGTTCCGCTGCCCCAGGGGATCGTGAGCGACGAGTACGAGTCTCTCTTCGCCGCCGCGCGGATGGCCTTGGCCGACACGGACGTTCTCGTGATCTCCGCAGGCTCCTCGGTTTCCACACGCGACCTCACGGCGGAAGTGGTGAACAACCTAGGCAAGCCTGGTGTCGTCGTGCATGGAGTGGCGCTCAAGCCTGGCAAGCCGACCATTCTCGGCGTCTGCGACGGCAAACCCGTGATAGGGCTACCCGGAAACCCGGTTAGCGCCATGGTCGTAGCGGGGCTGTTCCTGATACCTTTGCTGAGCCGAATGCAGGGGGACCTGGTCGCGCCGATTCCGCGGTGCGTGATGGGGAAGCTCACCCGGAACGTACCTTCCGCGCCCGGCCGTGAGGATTACATCCCTGTGAGGCTCGTGGAGCGCGACGGCGAGGTCTGGGCCGAACCGGTCTTCGGCAAGTCGAACCTCATATACACGCTGGTCAAAGCCGACGGAAAGATACGCGTGCCGCTTGATTCGAACGGTCTGCACCAAGGCAAGCCGGTCAGCGTGGAATTGTTCTGAACACCTCTTCAGGGCTGGAGATAGGGACGGGAATGGGGAAAGAAAGACAGTTCTACCTCGAAGACATTCCGCTGCAGGAAGCATGGCGCCGATTCACAGCGGCCATGCAGGACTCCGGGGTCTGGAAAGCGCTTCCAGGCGAGGATGTGCCGCTGGGCGAGGCGCTGGGTAGAGTTACGGCAAAGCCCGTGTGGGCGGCCCTCTCGTCTCCGGGATATCACGCCAGCGCGATGGACGGTTATGCCGTTCGTTCGGCAGACACCATCGGAGCCACGGAAACCTCCCCGAAACAACTGAAGATCGGTACCCAAGGGGAGGCCAAATACGTCGATACCGGAGACCCCATCCCCTCCTGGGCGGATGCAGTCATCATGATCGAGTACACTCAACGGGTCGGCCATGGGGCGGACGGTGAGTCCATCGAAATCATGGCGGCGGTTGCGCCATGGACCGCGGTGAGACCCATGGGTGAAGACATGGTGGCGACGGAGTTGGTTCTGCCGGCTAACCACGTGCTCAAGCCGGTCGACCTGGGCGCGCTGGCCGGGTGCGGACACGCGATCGTCAACGTCCGTCGCAGGCCCCGCGTGGCAGTCATCCCCACCGGCACTGAACTGGTCACCGTCGAGGAGGCCGCAAAGAACGGCCTGAAGCCGGGCGACATCATCGAGTACAACTCTCTGGTCCTCGCCGCTCAGGTGCGCGAATGGGGCGCCGACGCCACCCGCTACACGATCGTCATCGACGAATACGAACGCATCAAGGAAGTGGTGCGAGAGGCTGCAAGCGACCACGACCTCGTGCTGGTCAACGCAGGCTCATCGGCGGGCAGCGAGGATTTCACGGCCGCCATCGTGGAAGAGTTGGGGACGCTGCTCGTCCACGGCGTCGCGGTGCGCCCGGGTCATCCGGTAATTCTCGGTGTGGTCACCGACCGCTGCACGCCCGTGATCGGCGTACCTGGATATCCCGTCTCCTGCGCTCTGACTGCGGAGATCTTCGTGGAACCGCTGATATCCCGCTGGCTGGGTTTGCCGCCGCGGGAGAAACCCCGCCTGCAGGCCACCATCACGCGCAAGATCCTCTCGCCCACAGGCGACGACGAGTGGGTTCGCGTCACCGTCGGACGCGTTGGCGAGCGGACGGTGGCGGCCCCTCTCTCCCGGGGAGCGGGCGTCATCACTTCGCTGGTCCGCGCAGACGGGATCGTCCACATCCCCCGCTTTTCGGAAGGGGTGGAAGCAGGCGAGGAAGTAGCCGTGGAGTTGTATCGCGAAGTGACTGAGATCGACCGCACCATAGTCCACATCGGCAGCCACGATCTCTGCCTAGACCTCGTTTCCCAGTATCTTGCCGACGCCGGCCGCCGTTTCTCGAGTGCGAACGCCGGCAGCCTGGGGGGACTGATGGCCGTCAAGCGCGGGGACGCTCATCTGGCGGGCTCGCACCTTCTCGACCCGGTCACAGGCGACTACAACGTCTCCTACGTGCGGCAGTACCTATCGGAGACACCCATTGTCTTGGTGACGTTCATGCATCGCGAGCAGGGGCTCATAATCGCGCCGGGTAATCCCAAGGGAATCAAGGGCCTGGCCGATCTGACACGAGAGGACTTGCGATACGTCAACCGCCAGCGCGGGGCGGGCACTCGGGTCTTGCTCGACTACCATCTGGAAAAGCTCGGGATAACGCCGGACAGGATCCAGGGCTACGCCCGTGAGGAGTACACACACCTGGCTGTAGCGGTTGCGATCCAGTCGGGCGCGGCGGACTGCGGTTTAGGTATAGCCGCGGCGGCTCATGCACTCGATCTGGATTTCATCCCCTTCGAGAAGGAGCGCTACGACCTGGTCATCCCCCGCGTGCACTATCAGAGCGAACTGCTTCGGCCGCTACTCGATCTCATCCGCGGCCCCGAACTGCAGAGAGCAGTCGCGGCGCTGCCCGGGTACGACACCACCCACATGGGCGAGGTGGTAGCCGAGCTACCCTGACCGCGATGCCGGCCGGTCATGCGTCAGGCGTCAGTCGGTAGGGACCGGATGCAACTCCAACGACGATGCCCACTCCGAGACATCGTGAAATGTGACACCTGCTTCGGCTAGGGTTACGAGTTCGGGATGGTCGGGGTTGCGGAGCACTTTGGCCGGGATGCCGTCTCGCAGGACCTTGCCGGATTGATAGACGATCACCCGATCGGCGATGGTCCGAGCGTCGAGAGGGTCGTGCGTCACGACAACCATTGGAATGTGAAGGCCTTCGCGTACCTCTCCGATTAAATCCCAGAGCTCGGTCTTGAGCGGCAGATCCAGTGCCGAGAAGGGCTCGTCCAGAAGCAGCGCCTTCGGACGAGTCGCAAGTGCACGGGCGAGGGCGACCCGCTGTCTCTGCCCGCCCGATATCTGCCGAGGAAGGCGCGTGGCTAGATTCGCTATATGGAAGCGTCCCATGAACTCATCCACGCGCTCCCGGCGTTCGTCCTTGGTCAGACCACTCAAACCGTAGCCGATGTTCTTGGCCACATTCATGTGCGGGAACAGGGCGAGATCCTGCCCCACGAATCCGAGCCGGCGCGCCTGCGGGGGGGCCGACTCTCCGAGTTCGCCGTCGTACAAGACATCTCCGTTGAGAACTATGCGCCCCGAATCCGGCTTCACAAGACCTGCGATCATACGTAGAGTGAGCGATTTTCCCGACCCGGAATACCCGAACAATACCGCCAGTTCGTCCCCGGTGCGCCAAGAGACATCCAGGGTGAAACCCTGCAATTTCTTTGCGAGTTTGACCTCGAGGCGGCATTCTTCCATCACGGTGCGTCGATCCTTCCGTAGAACTGCTGCAACAAGGAATAATAGCGGAGAAGCTCCGTGGCACCCACCATCGCCGCGGAGCTCCTCAGGAAAGCGCCTGGCTGGGAGGCCGGCGCTTCTCTACCCCAGAAACCTCAGTCGACTGCGACCATGACGTTACTGGCCTTTATGACCGCATAGGCGGCACCACCGGCGGCGAGGCCGAGGGATTCCGCGGATTGCCGCGTGATAATGGCAACCACTTCGGTGCCGCCGGTCAACTCGAGCACCACCTCGGTGTTGACGGCCCCGTGGGTCACTTTCTTGACTGTGCCTTTGAGGACGTTCCTCGCGCTCAGTTTCATCTGTACCTCCTATCAAATGTCTCGGCTTACCACCCCAGCGGACCTAAGCCTCCCCACAAAGTTGAATGGACTCTAGGATCCGACGGCATTCCTTCTCAACAAAGCATATTCCGACAGCGAGGGATTTGAAAC
The DNA here is from genome assembly GCA_963775295.1 of uncultured Actinomycetes bacterium. Classification (GTDB taxonomy): domain Bacteria; phylum Actinomycetota; class Thermoleophilia; order RBG-16-64-13; family RBG-16-64-13; genus JAMDEO01. The sequence continues at coordinate 1,541,431 of CAVZIK010000006.1, read as the reverse complement.
TCGCGGCCGCGTGTCCGGTTAGCCCGCCGCTTCCCGCCGATAGCACTCCCCCACGGTTGGGATCTCCGGCCAATCCGAGGTTTCGTCCCCATGCATCTGCCGATAGGCGTCCCAGCCATACAAGCTCTCAAAGGCGACATTGGCCTCGGGCTGGCAGTCATCGTACGCGCATTGCAGCGAACCCTCGATGTCCCCGACGACGCAATCTCCTTGCTCCATGGCTCTGCCGCACGCATTGCAGTAGATCCACGCCTGGTTGCTCGCGTCTTCGGTGATGCCGTAGGTAGCCTTCGCCTCTTCATTGAGTTCGCTGTAGAGCTTCTTCATCGTCGTCCTCCCGCCCTTATCGGCGCCGATGGTCCTCCACCTCAGATTCCCCATCGGGCGTCCGACCACTCCTTTGTAAAGGTCCTCCCCGGCACCCTACCTCGGAAGGAAGGTTTTTCGAACATGTCGGTCCGGTCTTAAGGAGCATTGATACCTCGAGGACGCAGCATGCCCGGGTGGCGCCGGGCGGCGAAGTAGCCGAAAGCCGCAGCGACCAGACATACGCAGCCGCCCAGGATAATCGGTGTCCGCCCGCCCGAGCTATCGGCGATCCAGCCCAGGAGCGGACCTCCAATGGGGGTTGTGCCTCCCATGAGCACCATCTGAAAAGCCAACACTCGTCCGTGCATCCCCGGTTTCGCTTCCACCTGCACGATCGCGGTCGTGGCGGTCAGATAAAGGATGCTGGCCATGCCCACGAGAAACACGGCGGGAATAGCAAACGCTACTCCTGGAGCGGCGGACAGCACGAGCATCGTGAGCCCGAGCGCGGCTGCACCGTAGATGATGTGACGTAGCCGCACCAGACCTTTCTGGGCGACGATCAGTGCGCTCACGACGGCTCCAAGACTGAAGATCGAGTACATGATCGTAAAGACCGAGCCACTACGGTGCAGCGAGTCGGTTACAAAGAGCGGCAGAGTAACACCGAAGTTGTACGAGAGCATGCCGATCGCGCCGAGCATGACGAAACTGATCCACAGCGACGGCATGGACCTCACGTAACGCAGACCCGCGCGTATCTCGCCCTTGGTCCGAGGCTTGCGCGGCTCGCGATACAGCTCCGCCGGCCGCATCATGTAGAGACAGAGGAGCACGGCTAGATAGGTCCCAGCGTCGATAGCGAAGCACCAGCCGAAGCCCAAGGTCGTCACCAAGAGGCCCGCCAAGGCCGGGCCGACAATGCGGGAAACGTTGACGGTAGTGCTGTAGAGCACCACCGCGTTTGGCCTGTCGTCCATTGGCACCATCTCGGTGACGAAGGAACGCCTCAGCGGATTGTCGAAAGCGAGGAGGACTCCGCCGCCGAAGGCCAAGGCATACAGGCCGCCCAGAGGCGGGGTGGGTAAGAATGCCAGGAGCGCGAGTCCGATCGACTGGGCCATCTCCAGGCTCTGAGTGAGCAGCAGGAGGCGCCGCTTATCCGATCGGTCGGCTATCGCGCCTGCCCAGGCGGAAAAAAGAAGTATTGGGCCGAATTGGCAGGCTGCCAGCAGACCCACCGCGAGGCCACTGCCGGTAAGCTTCAGCACTAGGAGGGTGAGGGCGACGCTGGTCAACCAGTTGCCCGTGTTCGATATGAGTTGGCCGGTGAAGTACAGCCGGAAGTTCCGGTTCCTAAGAGAGAAGAACGTCTTTCTCAGCGACCAACCGATCCGGCCGGAACCACGGTTCTCGGCAGACGCCGAAGCCACCCGGCCACCGCCCGGCCCTATATGCAGTCGTCGACGACGGATACGATTCCGCTCCTGGTCAGGTGGTCTCTCCCTCCTGCTAAAAAGCATCATTCGGCCCGCCTGCGGGCAAGGAAACGAAGGCACCGAGTCTTCATGTCATGCCAGGGCAAGACCAAGGGTGCTAACGTGTCATCCCCACAAACTGGTTTCCGGCCATGGAGGAGGCAGTCCCTTATGACGCAGTGTCCTTTCTGTGCCCGAATCGAGGCAGGCGAGGGGATCATCGACAGCAATGATCTCGCTGTGGCCTTCTTCGATGAGTATCCAGTTTCCCCCGGGCATACGTTGGTCGCACCCCGACGGCATGAGCCAGACTGTTTCCATCTCAGCGAGGAGGAGCAGATCGCGTTGCTGCGCTTGATCCACGCCGCTCAACTCCGGCTGAGAAACAGCATCAAGCCGGACGGCTTCAACGTGGGCGTGAACACCGCTCCAGCCGCCGGCCAGACCATCCCTCACGCCCACGTGCATGTCATACCCCGCTTTCTCGGAGACGTATCCGACCCTCGAGGCGGCATCCGCTGGGTCGTCCCGCAAAAGGCGAGATACTGGCCCCCGACGACTCGCTCATTCTGAAGCCGGAAACTGAGCGGGCCAAGCCTGATCGTCTTTCATCATACCCCGTGCTCCGTGTTTCCAGCCTCGTGTCCACGGGTCCTCCGCGCTTGATGATGACCGGGGGCAGAACGGTCAGCACGTACCCGGAAAGTGCTCGCTCAGGCAGGCGTTGTTCGTGCCGGATCTGGGAAAGAAGCAGCCATCCTCGTACTAAGGAGCTGCCCAATGGCTGAAGACCCGTTCCGCAACGAGCCCGCCGCCGACTTCTCGCTCGCGGCCAATCGAGAGAGCATGGCGGTCGCCCTGGGTACGGTGCGCGCCTCGCTCGGACAGATATACCCGCTCTTCATCAATGGCAGAGACGAGTCTGGGCGGCCTACGGCCGCCTCCATCAACCCTGCCCGTCCCTCGGAGGTAGTCGGTCTCGCTTGCCAAGCGACCGGCGACGACCTCGACGCGGCCGTGGCGGCGGCGCGAGTCGCCTTCTCCACATGGCGAGAGAACGATCCCAAGCTTCGGGCCGCCTATCTGCTTCGCGCCGCTGCAGTGCTCCGCAGCCGCGTATGGTCGGCAAGCGCCCTGCTCGTACTCGAGGTTGGCAAGCAATGGGACCAGTCGAGCCATGACGTTACCGAGGCCATCGATTTTCTCGAGTACTACGCCCGCGAGATGGTACGCCTTGCCGCACCGGTGAAATTCCCCCCCGGACCGGGCGAGCCGGAGTCTAATCGGTTCTTCTACGAGCCAAGAGGAGTCGCGGCCGTGATCGCCCCCTGGAACTTCCCGCTTGCCATAAGCTGCGGGATGGTCGCGGCGGCAATCGTCACCGGAAACTGCGTCGTCTACAAACCTTCCAGCCTCTCTCCGGTCACAGGCCACTTGCTAGTCGACATCTTCCGCGAAGCCGGGCTTCCGCCTGGTGTCTTCAACTACGTGCCCTGCGGGGGGTCAGATTTGGGCGATCGCTTAGCGGATCACGCCGATGTCGCCCTGATCGCGTTTACCGGTTCGAGGGAGGTGGGGCTCAGGATCTGCGAACGGGCTGCCAAGCATCAACCAGGGCAGCGCCACATCAAGAAGGTCATCACTGAACTCGGAGGCAAGAACGCGATCATCGTCGATGAGGATGCCGACATAGAGGCGGCGGTGCCACGCATCGTTCGCTCGGCGTTCGCCTTCCAGGGGCAGAAGTGTTCGGCGTGTTCCCGAGTGATTGCGCTGGATAGCATCTACGACGAATTGGTCGGGAAGCTCGTCTCGGCCGTGCGGTCGCTGAGGCTCGGCCCGCCTGAATCCTATGGTAACGATATCGGACCCGTTGTGGATGCGGCCGCTCGGACCAGAATCATGAGTTACATTGATTCGCCGGAGGTGGCCGGTCGCATCGTCTACCGGAGCGCCATACCCGATTCCGAGGCCGCTCCCTGCGGGTTCTACGTGCCCGCAACCGTCGTCGGAGACCTCACTCCGGAAGATCGCATAGCGCAGGATGAGCTCTTCGGACCGGTGCTCGCCGTCATGCGGGCGAAGGACTTCGACCATGCGCTCGACCTAGCCGTGTCGACACCATTCGCCCTCACCGGAGGTGTCTTCTCGTCGAGCCCGGAGCGGTTGGCCAAGGCGGTCCTGCGATTCCGGGTCGGCAATCTCTACCTGAACCGAGCCATAACAGGGGCAGTGGTCGGCCGACAACCGTTCGGCGGTTTCGGTCTCTCCGGAGGGGGAACGAAGGCCGGTGGTCCGGACTACCTGCCTCATTTCATGAATCCAAGAGTCGTCACGGAGAGGTACCTGGAGGCTATTCGGGTTCCCCAATGAACGGACGAAGGTCGATGGAAGCCCAGGATTCGTTGGTAAGGTCCATCGCGACCGGAGGGAAGCATCCGTGGATGATCTTTCGGCCGTGTGACTGGAGGTACCGGATCACCGGGATGAGCCGCGGGTCTGTGGAAACGATGACGGCCCAGTCGTATCGGTCTTCGCGGGCGAGTTCGAGAAGATCGTCGGCAATCGAATTGTCGCTGCCCCGCCCGCCTAGGTCCATAGCTCCTTCCTGGCAGTGCGTGCACGCCCCGTAGCAGCCGCCGCACTTGCTCTTGGTCTCGGTCGTCCGCCGCCTGAAGATCAGCCGACCTACCTCACGAGGCCGATCCGCCTCAAGAGGCGAGTACACGTAGACAGCCGTGAGCCAAAGCCGCCCCTTCGGTGCAGGATTCAGCTTTGCCACGCCGGCTTCCAGTTGCGCGACGAAGGCGGTCAGATCGTCTTCGAACCCCCTATCGATCCGCTTTACCTGCCATCGGAGGTCGGGGAGATCGATCAAGGCAATGATCCGTGGTGCGTTTTCGGAGAGTTCGACCAAGTGACCCCCCAGCGGCGGTGTTACGTACGTTATCGCGATACCCGCATCGTGGCGGAGATCATAAGCGGCCAAGACCTAGGTTCAGCCCGGAGAGGCTCACTATTTGGCCTCCGGCAACTGAGAAGGAACCCAACCACTCCTGGTTTCAGCCTTGACTGGGGCCGCGGCCGGCGGCCGATGGCATGCTGCAGCCTGCTAAACGAGGGAGACCACTAAGAGCAGCACGCCGACGACAAGCAGGACGGTGCCGATGGTCAGGGTTGCCCTTCGTGATACGTTTAGGTTCCCTTTCCCCCTAATCAGCCCAGTTACAAGCGCGATGAAACCGATGGCTGTCAGGATGATCCCTACGCGGAGCATTCTTTCCTCCCTGTGTTCGCCTCAGGACGACAGTTGCTGAGCCCATGGCTGCTTCTTTCAGTGCAGCCGACTTATCGGCTCGTCCATTTGAACCACCTGATGCCGATACCGGCGAATACCGCAGCGTAGCCGACGGTCGCGACCAACGCTCCCCAAGTTTCGAGTGTCCAGGTGCCGGGCTGCATGGCTCCGGCGAGAATCGTGGCGACGACTCCACCCGGTGACCAACGTGAGACGATCTCGAAGGTCGAGCCGAGCACGTCCAGATGGCTGAAGATACTGAGGACGAACAAGGGGATGAAGAGTACCGGGGCAACGGCTCGCACAGTTTCAGAGGATCGGATGAGGCCCACAATAGCCTGCCCGATGCCAAGGAACTCGGCGCCGCCGACGATGACCATGGCGAGAGTGAGAAGCCAAGCCCCCGCGCTCAAGTGCAGCGAAAACCCGATGGCCGCGACCGAGAGTACGATAATCGCCCCGCCGAGCATGGCTGCGACTTGTACGATGAGGCGGCTGACCATGATCTCCCAGGTGGAGACCGGAGCGACCCGCAAACGCTGAAAGACGCCGAGTTCCCGGTGCCGGGCCAAGGTGAGCGAGTATCCCGCAACGGCGATGAGGCCCATGCCCGCCACCAAGGAGGAAGCCACGCCAAACTTGGGGCCGCCCATTGCCACGGCGCGCTTGCCGGTGGAAAGGACAACGACATAGACCACAGGAAGGACCAAGGTCCCCACCAGCGCCCGCAAGTTTCGTGCCTGGCTGACAAAGTCGGCCCGAAGTAGCGCGCGCAAGGTGAGTTTGAGCGACGGAGAGCTGAGTTTGGGGAGCCGCGGATTGATGCGTCCGCCCGGAGTGACCGACTCGGCCTCGTGGCCGATGGGAGACGACGGGGTAGGGTCCTGGCTACTCACGGATGTCCTCCCCCGTCAGCCCGATGAACACGTCGTCCAGGGTCACCCGGCCGTGGGCCACGGCCCGTACACGGGGGTCGCTGCGGTGCTTCTTGATGAGACCGGCTGGGGAATCGACGGTGAGGATCTTCCCGTGGTCCATGATGGCCACCCGATCGCACACGGCTTGAGCCTCTTCCATCGAGTGGGTGGTGAGAAGAATGCTGCGGCCGCCTTTCCTCATCTGCTCGATACGTTCCCAGAGTTGGCGTCGAGCTTGCGGGTCGAGGCCCCCTGTGGGTTCGTCCAGGAGCACAATGATCGGTTCATGAATGGTGGCGATAAGGAGAGAGAGTCGCTGTTTCTGACCGCCGGAAAGTTGGTTTACTCGCCGGGAGCCCTCCTGCTCGAGGCCCAGCCCAGCCAGGGCGTCAAGAGCCTGGCCCGACGACATCTCTACGCCGTAGAGCCCGGCGTAAAGTTGGACGATTTCCCTTACGGTCAAATCGGGGTGAAACCCTGTGGACTGTAACTGCACGCCCATCTGCGCCTTCGCGACCAGAGGATCCTTCTGTATATCGATGCCCTCAATGAGAACCGAGCCGGCATCCGGCCTAAGCAGCCCCTCGATAGCGCTCAGTGTCGTGGTCTTGCCCGCCCCATTGGGACCGAGAAGGCCGAAGATCTCACCCTCTCTGATTTCCAAAGTGACCCCGTCTACGGCCCTGACGGGACCGTAGCTCACGTGGAGATCCCGGACCTCAAGCGCGGTGGGGGCAGGAGGGGTCTCGGGGACGGGCCGACGCCGCGCGGCGGACCTTCTCGGACGAGCCTCCTTGGCGCCGGTCTCCTTCGCGCCGCTCTCTTTGCCGTCCCTCTCGTGGCCATCGCTCTGTCCGGTGTTTCCTTCAGCGGACACTTCTACATCCCATGGTGGTAAAATTTGATATCACTTTACTAGACTACTTGGTGAGCAAGCAAAACGTCAAGGGGATGAGATGAGAGCGGAAGCAGCGGAAGACCGCGCGGTTCGCGAGGTGCCTCGGGAGCAAAGGCTAAAAGCTACACCGGCGCGGCGCCTGTTGCCGGCAGGTGTGGCTGCACTCGTTTTCGGGCTGGCGCTTCTTGCGTCAGCTGTCCGTCTCCAGGTCCACGGCGGGCCGAGCCCGCTGCGAGTGGCGCTGTGGGCGCTCGGTATCGTCTTTGCCGCCACAGGCGGCACGCTCCTTCGTGGCATGAGAAGCGTACGGCCGGGCGAAGGTGTAGCCGTGGAGCTGTTCGGGCAGTACCTGGGGACGCTTCGTTCGCCGGGACTACTCTGGGTCAGCCCCTGGGCGAAGTTCCGGCGCATCTCCCTCAAGATCCGCACCTACGAAACATCGCTGATCAAGGTCAATGACGCCGATGGCAACCCCATCGAGATCTCAGCGCTCGTGGTCTGGCAGGTAGAAGACACCGGCCGGGCTCTTTACGCCGTCGAAGACTTCACCGGCTTTGTCTCCGCTCAGTGCGAGGCGGCTGTGCGCCATGTGGCCTCACGATACCGCTACGACACCCACGCGGACGGCCGGGTTTCACTATGCAGCAATGCCGACGAAATCGCCCAAGAACTGACGGCTGAGATCAGCGTCCAGGTGCAATGCGCTGGAATCAAGGTGCGCGAGAGCCGCATCGTCAGGCTCTCCTACGCTCCCGAGATCGCTCACGCTATGCTTCGCCGCCAGCAAGCCGCCGCAATCGTCGCCGCTCGCAGGCAGATCGTCGAGGGAGCGGTCGGGATGGTGCACCTAGCGCTCGACCGACTTGATGAAGAGAATGTGGTGGAACTCGATCAAGAGCGCAAGGCCGCTATGGTTAGCAACTTGCTGGTCGTGTTATGCAGCGACCATCCGGCGCAGGCAGTGGTTAACGCGAGCTCGTTGTATCACTAGACAAAGGGGCCGTAAGGTGGTCGAGCGAAAGACGCTTCTGCTTCGCTTGGATCCGGCGGTGCACGACGCACTCGCCTGCTGGGCGGGTGATGAGCTGCGCAGTACGACAGCGCAGATCGAGCTTCTGCTGCGGCGAGCGCTCTCAGACGCCGGGCGGTTGCCTCGCGATGTCCGGGCGATGCCGAAGCGAGGCCGACCGCCGAAGGAGCGCACAGGGATGGCCGAGGACGAGCTTGCCGCATCTGAACCGCTCCTGAGCAGAGACGTCGAAAAGGTCAGGTAGAACCGGTGTGGCCGAGCCAGCGTGCGTGCGCGTGATTCATGGGTCTCAGTGGGTTGCAGTCGGCTGTCCCCATCGTTAAGCGAACGGGTGCGCAACCAAACAGCTGAAGGCAGCCGTTTGCAGGAACAACGTTGTCCTTGCGACAACGGATATGGGCGATACTGGATTTGAACCAGTGACTTCTGCAGTGTGAATGCAGCGCTCTCCCACTGAGCTAATCGCCCGCATCAGGGGTGATGATGATAGCAGCACGCCCCGATGGCCGCCAAGGACCCGGTGCGGTCTGTAACACCTAAGGGACTTGGCGGCCCCATCGGGGCCGCCACTTATATCGTTCGTCGCCGCAGCGTTCGAGCCACGGCTGTGAGGGTGACCTGTTGGGTGGTCTTACTGGGTCGGAGCGGCCTTGAACCCATATTTCGTCAAGAGGGCCTGCCCCTCTGGACCGATGACGAAGTCAATGAACGCTTGCCCCACGGTCTTGTTCTTGCTATCGGCTACGAGCCCGATGGGGTAGGCAACCTTCGTGTACCAACTCTGGTCCGCAACGGCTACGATCTTGACCTTGTCGGACGCGGTCATCGCCTCGGTGACGAACATGATTCCGGCGTCGACTTCGTTGCGGGTCACGTATTCGAGGGTCTGAGTCACGTTCGTGGCGTAGATGATCTTGCTCTTGATGGTTGGGAGCAGGTTCAGCTTCGTCAGGATCTCCTCCGCCGCCACTCCGTGAGGAGCCACCTTGGGATCGCCGTACGTGATCTTCGTAACGTCCGCTTTCGCGAGATCCTCGAAGCTCGTAATGCCCAGCTTCGAGTCCACGGGCACGACCAACGCTATCTCGTTGCCGGCAAAGGTCTTGACCGATGACTCATCCACAAGCTTCTCGTCCACGAGTGCGCTCATCTGCTTGGTGGCAGCGGAAGCGAAGACGTCCACTGGGGCGCCGCCCTCGATCTGCTTCTGGAGGGAGCCCGAAGCGTCGAAGTTGAAGGTCGTGGTTGCGTTGTCGGCGGCGTCGAACGCTTTGCCGATCTCGGTCATGACCGCTTTCAGACTGGAGGCCGCCGACACTGTCAGTGCTTGAGAAGCGGCCTGGGTGGTCGGAGGAGCGGTCGTGGTCGAAGCCAGGTTGGTAGCCGCCGTTTCGCTCGTGTCGACAGCTGCGCTCGTGGTCGCGTCGTCACCGCCCGAGGACCCACAAGCAAACACCCCGAGTGCCAGCGCCACGAGCAGCCCGAAAACGAGCAGGGTGGCAAGATTTCTACGGGCGGACACTCTTTGCATTTAGAACTCCTTGTTTGCGGAAGGTATGTCGTACTTGTAGCAGTATAACGATGTGCTTCCTCCCGTGCAACTCTATCGAGTATTACGCTCCGCTCGTCAACCCCGGATCATCAGGCCGTCCATGAATCAGACCGCAACCATCCTTCGGCCGAGTCGGTTGGAGACGTACATGACAACGCCGGAAACCACGACCAGAACGAGCACCATCCAGAGCGCGGCTCCCCCGAAACCCGACTGCGACTCGGTGTAGATACTGAGGGGCATTGTGTTGGTGCTGCCGGGAATGTTGCCGGCGACCATGATCGTCGCGCCGAACTCACCCATCGCCCGGGCGAAAGCCAAGGTCGCCCCCGCGGTGATCCCCCCCCTCGACAGAGGGACGACAACACGCAATGCGGTCTGGGTCTCCGACCGCCCCAGCATGTACGAAGCGTTGACCAACTCCTGATCGATCATCTCCATCGAGGCGCGGGTGGTCTTGATCATAAACGGAAAGGAGACGACGAACGAGGCGATCACAGCCGCATACCAGGTGAACATCAGACCGACCTGATGGCCGGTGGTCGCGAGAAGAATCTTCCCCAGTAGACCGTTGCGGCCGATGAGCAGGATGAGAAAATAGCCGGTTACCACGGGAGGCAGGACCATCGGCATGGTAAGAAAGAGATCGAGCAACTCCTTGCCCTTGAATCTCCTCCGAGCCAGTAAGTACGAGAGCGGGATCCCCAGGAGGATGGTGACGACGGTGGCGCACGCGGCAACCTGAAGGGACAAACGCAAAGGGAAGAGTATCGAACTCAACGATCTGACCGTCTAGTCTGTAAACTATCCACGCACGACACCTCAGAGTGCCGGGTATCGCTCCACTCAACCCGGCCTTCCCTGCCCTCGTTGTCCGGTAAGCAGTATAACGGGCTCGGGACAAAGGATGCAAGTATTTTGGCCGGTTTGCGCATCGGCGATGGATGGAAGAAGAACTCCATGGAGTCAGTTAAGACCGCCCTCATAGTCCACGGCATGTCCTGCGCCGCGTGTGAAGCCAAGGTACGCAAAGCCCTTTCTGCGATCGAAGGGGTGAATGAAGTCGCGGTCACCGTTCAGACCGGGCGGGTCGCTGTATCCCACGACGCGCAGGTGGAACCGGCGGAGCTTGCCGAGCTGGTCACCTCCCTTGGTTACCAGGTCGAAGAGTCCGATCTGTCCCTGAGCGTCCAAGGGATGAACTGTGCAGCTTGCGTGGCCAAGGTGGAGAACGCCCTCAAGTCGGTGCCCGGAGTGACCGACGTCGCCGTCAGCCTCGGCACCGGGACCGCTCGCGTGCGCGGCTACGCGGGGGTAGTGCAGAAACGGGCATTGATCGACTCCCTCGTCGCCTTGGGCTATCAAGCCGCCGAGAAACTGGAGGGACAAGCGCAACTCGATCGGGAGCAACGGCTGCGCGGGGCCGAGTTGCGACATCAGAAGATCAACATGTGGACGGTGTGGCCGCTGGTCGCGGTCATTATGATTCTTACCTTCCAGGGAATGTGGATTATTCCCACATTCATGCCCACTGGGGCGAAGAACTGGGTTCTCATGGCTCTCACCATCCCCGTGGTCGTGGGCCCGGGGCGCCAATTCTTCAGCCATTCGTGGCGCGGCCTGAGACGCGGCGTCACCGACATGAATCTCCTCTACGCGACGGGGATCGGGGCCTCGTTCCTCATCGCCTCCATCAACACCATCTGGCCCGATGCCGGGTTTGGCGGCAAGCAGGCCACCTTCTTCGAGTCGGCCGCCATGCTGACGGGCTTTATCGTCCTGGGCCGCTACCTCGAAGCCATCACCCGCGGTCGAACAAGTGAGGCCATTCGCAAACTCATGAAGCTGCAGCCCCGCACCGCGCGCGTCATCCGAGACGGCCAAGAGGTGGAGTTGCCCTCCGACGAGGTCGAGGTTGGCGATGTGGTCGTCATCCGGCCGGGCGAGTCCATACCGGTCGACGGCCTAGTCCTTGAGGGCTACTCCGCGGTAGACGAGTCGATGATCACCGGCGAGTCTATGCCGGTAGAAAAGCTTGTAGGCGGCAAGGTCGTCGGGGGGACGGTTAACAAGACGGGCGCCTTGCGCTTCGAGGCCACACAGGTGGGCAAGGACATGGCCCTCTCTCAGATTATCAGGCTGGTGGAGGACGCTCAGGCCAGCAAGGCCCCCATCCAGCGAGTGGCGGATCTCGTGGCCGGCAACTTCATCCTGGGCGTGCACCTACTTTCCCTACTGGTGTTCCTCGGCTGGTTCTTCGCAGGCTACAAGTACCTGTTCACCCCCGACACCAGCTTCATACTCTCTCCTGTCAATTTGGCGTCGATGGGCGTCTTTGGCTTCGCCATCCTCCTCTCAATTTCCGTGCTCATCATCTCCTGCCCGTGCGCGGTTGGACTCGCCACCCCCAGTGCCATGATGGCCGGAGCGGGTAAAGGCGCGGAGTATGGCGTACTTTTCAAGGGAGCCGGAGCGATCGAGGCCACGGCTAAGGTCAGAACCATCATATTCGACAAGACCGGAACCATTACCAAGGGAGAGCCGGAACTGACCGATGTTTTGACTGCGGGAACCGATGTCGACGCCGACATCCTGCTCGGCTATGCGGCAGCCCTGGAACGGAATTCCGAGCACCCGCTGGGAGAGGCCATCGTCCAGGGAGCGCGCGACAAGGCGACGATCATGCCGGCAGTCACCGATTTCGACTCGGTGCCGGGACGCGGAGTACGGGGTACGGTCGACGGCCACACGATCCTGTTGGGCAATTTGGGATTCATGGAGGCGAGCGGCGTCGATGCGAGCCATCTTCTTCCAGACGCGGAGCGCTTGGGCGCGGAAGGCAAGACTCCCATGTACGTCGCGGTCGACGGCCACGCGGCCGGCCTGGTCGCGGTTGCTGACACGCTCAAAGAATCCTCAGCCGAAGCGATAGCGCGACTTCGAGCGATGGGGCTCCGGACGGTCATGATCACCGGCGACAACGAAAGGACCGCCAAAGCCATCGCGCAACAGGTAGGCATTGATGAAGCGCTGGCCGAGGTCCTTCCTCAAGAGAAAGCCGCGAAGGTCAGGGAGTTCCAGGATCGCGGAGACATCGTGGCCATGGTGGGCGACGGTGTCAACGACGCGCCCGCGTTGGCTCAAGCGCACGTGGGCATCGCTATCGGCTCCGGCACCGACGTGGCTAAAGAGACCGGGGATGTCATCCTCATCAGAGGCGACCTCCAGGACGTGGTCACGGCCATCGAGACCGGAAGAGCGACTATGCGCAAGGTGCGCCAGAACCTCTTCTGGGCGTTCTTCTACAACTCCGTGGGGATCCCCATCGCGGCCGGTATCCTCTATCCTTTCACGGGTCAACTGGTCAGCCCGGAGCTGGCCGCGTTCTTTATGGCCGTGAGTTCGGTCTCGGTCACACTCAACACCCTCATGCTGCGCCGTTTCGCGCCGAGCGCGCAGAAGGTCAGGCTGGAGAAGGAGGTGCGCCTTGCCGGCCAAACCCAGAATTGAGATCTCCCACCCGGCCCGCACCGCGGCCTTCATCTATGGTGGGCTTTCGGTCGCGGCCTCGGTAGCGTTCTTCCTCGTCACCACGTTCGTCGCAGGCTATCCCCTCGTCGCTCGATACGGAGGGGCGGCCTGGATCTTCCTGCTGATCATGATCGTGCTCATGCCCATCGTCATCCCCAGGGTGCAGAAGAGGGCCAAGAAGAGAACGGACACGCCCGCGCCCGGGTCTGGGGAGCCGATGGTCGCGTGCCCGATAGAACCGGTGGCGTGCCCCATCGACGTGCCCACGCCACAGCTGGGAGATGTCCCACAGGCCTGCCCCGTCGACGTGCCGACGACCGACGAGCAATAGTTGCCACGGCGCGTGAGTCGCGGCCTAGAGGACCACGTGCCCGGTGTCGCTGCTACTGGACCTTGCTACGCAGGTTCCGGGTCTTGTCGATAGCCTGAAGCTTGGCCAAAGCCTTAGCTTCGATCTGGCGGATCCGCTCCCGGGTGACCCCGAAGCGACGCGCCACTTCTTCCAACGTACGCGGATGCTCGCCCTTGAGACCAAAGCGCAGCTCGATGACCTTGCGCTCCCGGTAGGGCAGCATGTTCAGGGCTTCGTTGACCCCGTCCTTGTCGAGCTGCGAAGCCACTGCGTCGAACGAGCGCACCGCGTCCTCATCCTCGATAAAGTCGCCCAACTCCGAGTCCTCTTCCTCGCCGATGGGGGTCTCGAGCGAGACGGTGGTCTGGCTGATACGAAGGATCTCCCGGATCTCGACGTCGGTCATGCCCATCTCGGCTGCAATCTCCTCGGGAGCAGGTTCGCGCCCCATGTTCTGCAGAAGCTGCCGCTGAACGCGGATGAGCTTGTTGATCTTCTCCACCATGTGCACGGGGATGCGGATGGTCCGCGCCTTGTCGGCGATGGCCCGCGTGATGGCCTGACGGATCCACCAGGTGGCGTAAGTGGAGAACTTGTGACCTTTGCGGTAGTCGAACTTCTCGACCGCGCGGATGAGACCCAGGTTCCCCTCCTGAATGAGGTCAAGGAAGCTCATGCCGTCGGTGTGGTACCGCTTGGCGATAGATACGACGAGGCGAAGGTTGGCCTCGGTCAACTCGTGCTTGGCCCTAATGTCGCCTCGCTCGATGCGCTTGGCCAGCGAAACCTCCTGCTGGGCCGTAAGCAGCTTCACCCTGCCGATCTCTTTGAGGTACATACGCACCGGATCGGTGGTGGGTACATCGACGCTGAGGTCGAGTTCGTCGGCTCCCCGTTTCCAGCCGGACGTGTCGCCCGCATCAAGTTCCAGTTCTTCATCGGAGTCGGCGCAAGACTCGTCGATGACCTCGATGCCCTGGTCCAACAGAGTGGTGTACATTAGCTCGATCTGTTCGGTGGTCAGATCGATCTCCGCCAGCACCTCGGCGATATCGTCGACCGTGACGAAGCCGCGACCCCGACCGAGCTCGATCAGCCCGTCCACTTCCTCAACGTGGATGATCCAGCCTTCCGATGCGGGATTGCCGGTCATCTTCTACCTCCGTTACTGAACAAACAGGTCAAATACTGGGGGCGGGAAGTCAATCGTCCGCTCCGGCTGAGACATGGAGTTGGCCGTTGTTCAGCCACTTCGCCCCATAGTCCCGCATGTGATCGATCAGAGGGATGAGATCCCAACCCATCCCGGTGAGGGTGTACTCGACCCTGGGCGGCACCTCCGCGAAACTCTTCCGCGTGACGATGCCCGCCTTCTCCAAGGCCTTCAGCCTCTCCGAAAGCGTCTTCGGGCTGATGCCGGTCAACGAGCGCTCCAACGCACTGAAACGATTGATGCCTTTGGAGAGGTCTCGCAGGATGAGGAGCGTCCATTTTCCGGAGATGATGTCTGCCGTCTTGAGCACAGGACACGAGTCCGGGCGCACTTCTGTGGGTTGCACGACGCTTGGGCCTTCCTGGGAGGTTCGAACGTTATCCGACACTAGCACTGGTCCGAAACGGATCGGGTCCTTGGAAAAGGTAAGGCAAAGTAGCAGACTGGAGCGGGGTTTTCAATGGGCGGCCCAGAGGTCGTCTCCTCGCTAGCCCCATCGCCCGGCTTGGCCGTGATCACAATGCTCCTCAGCGATCCTCCCCGGCCTCCAGGTGTCTTGCTGCTTCGCGCCTCTGCCAACTACTCGCGCCGTCGGTTAGCGGCCTCCGCCCAGATGTTTCCGCAGAAGGTCATTGACCACCTGCGGGTTTGCCTGGCCGCGCGTCTCTTTCATGATCTGCCCCACGAAGAAGCCCAGAATGCGATCGCGGCCCTGCCGGAATTCTTCCGCTGGACCCGGGTTTGCCTCCACGATCCGGGCGACCAGCGCCTCCAACTCTCCGATATCGGAGATCTGACCAAGGCCCTTGTCCGCTACCACGCTCTTCGCGTCCCTGCCCGTGGCGATCATGCCTTCGAAGACGTCCTTTGCCATCTTGCCGGAGATAGTCCCGTCCATGATCAACGCGAGAAGCCCGGCCAAGCCGTCGGCGGTTACGGCGCTGCCCGCCACGTCCAAGGAGGCTGAGTTCAAATACGCCGAGAGGTCGCCGAGAACCCAGTTCGCCGAGATGCGCGCGTCGCCTGTCGCCGCGGCTACGGTCTCGAAGTAGTCGCCCAGGCCTCTGTTCGCGGCTAAAACAGCGGCATCTTTGGCCGGAAGCTCGTATTGGGCGATGAAACGCTCCTTGCGCGCGGCGGGGAGTTCGGGCAGGGAGGCACGGACCTTCTCCACGTACGCCTCGTCCAATTCGATGGGGGCCAAGTCGGGCTCAGGGAAGTAGCGGTAGTCGTGTGCTTCTTCCTTGCTGCGCAGGCTCGAGACGGTGCCGGTTCCAGGATCGAAGTGGACGGTCGCCTGCACCACTCGGTCGCCGCCCTCGATGGTCTCTTTCTGCCGCTGGATCTCGGCCTCCAGACCGCGCTGAACGAAGCGGAAGGAATTCATATTCTTGAGTTCGGTCTTGGTGCCGAACGGGTCGCCCGGCTGGCGGATGGAGACGTTGGCGTCGCAACGGAGCGAGCCCTCCTCCATGTTGACGTCGGAGACACCCAACGACTGCACCAGGCTCCGCAATTGGGTGAGGAAGGCCCTCGCCTGCTCCGGCGTGGTGATGTCCGGCTCGCTCACGATCTCCACGAGAGGGGTACCGCCTCGGTTGAAATCCACCAGGGAGTAGTCGGCTCCGTCAATGCGGCCCGACGCTCCGCCGGCGTGCACCAGCTTACCGGCGTCTTCTTCCAGATGGACGCGCGTGATGCCCACACGCAGTTCGGTGCCGTCTTCGAGTTCTACATCGAGATATCCACCGATGCCCAGAGGGAGGTCGTACTGCGAGATCTGGTACGCCTTCGGCAGGTCGGGATAAAAGTAGTTCTTGCGGTGGAAGATGGTGCGCTCCGCGATGCTACAGTTGAGGGCGAGAGCGATCCTCGTCGCGTACTCGACGGCCTTCTCGTTTGTCACTGGGAGCACCCCGGGGTGACCGAGGCATATGGGACAGACCCGCGTGTTGGGCGGCTCGCCGAAGGTGACTTCGCAACCACAGAACATTTTGGTGCGCGTGCTGAGTTGCACGTGGATCTCCAGGCCGATGACTGCTTCCCAGCTCATCTGCGCACCTCCGCGAGCGGCGGGACTAAGTGGAGCGAAAGCTTCTGTTCGACCGCGTGGGCTGCATTCAACATTCCGCGTTCCGAGAAGTGGGGCCCGATGATCTGAAGGCCCACCGGCATCCCGGCAGAGAAACCCGCGGGAATGCTGATGCCCGGCAACGCGGCGAGATTGACCGGAATGGTGCAGAGGTCGGTGAGATACATCGCCAACGGATCGGCCGTCTTCTCCCCTATCTTGAACGCGACGAGAGGCGCGGTGGGAGACAGGAGGAAGTCGAACCGGGTGAACGCCTGGGCGAAATCGTTGATGATGAGCGTCCGGGTCCGTTGCGCTTGGGCGTAGTAGGCGTCGTAGTAGCCGGCGGACAGCGCGTACGTGCCGATCATGATGCGGCGCTTGACCTCCGCCCCGAAGCCTTCGCTGCGGGTGTGAACGTACATCTCGTATAGGTCTTCGGCGTGTGCCGACCGGTGTCCATAGCGCACCCCGTCGAAACGGGCCAGGTTCGAACTCGCTTCGGAAGGCGCAATGAGGTAGTAGGCGGCGATGCCGCGCTCGACGCTGGGAAGACTGACCTCCTCGCAGACCCCGCCCAGGTTCCCGATGGTGTCCACAGCGGAATCGAACACGTCGCGCACTCCCGGCTCGCAGGCCTCGCCCACGAATTCTCGGATCACGCCGAAGCGCAGACCTTCCAGGTCACCTCGGCTGGGAATGCCCACAGGCTCCGGCAACCCGATGCTCGTGGAGTCGCGCGGGTCGCGTCCCACGATGATATCCAGAAGGGCGGCCGCATCCTTGGTGTTGCGCGCGAGCGGACCGATCTGATCAAGCGAGCTGGCGAAGGCAACCAGACCATAGCGACTGACGGCGCCGTAGGTGGGCTTGAGGCCCGTGACGCCGCAGAAGGATGCCGGCTGCCTGATGGAGCCGCCGGTGTCGGTACCGAGGGCCCAGGGCGCTTCGGAGGCGGCGACGCAGGCGGCGGAGCCGCCACTGGAGCCGCCCGGCACCCGGTCGAGATCCCAGGGGTTCCGAGTGGTGTGGTAGGCCGAGTTTTCAGTGGAGCTGCCCATGGCGAACTCGTCCATGTTCAGCTTGCCCAAGAAGATGAGGCCAGCATCGCGCAGCTTCGTGATGACGGTAGCGTCATAGGGAGGGATGTAGCCCTTGAGGATGCGCGACGCACATGTCGTCTCCATCCCTTTCACCGCAAAGATGTCTTTTAGACCTATGGGTACTCCTTCCCAAGGCCCGCGCTCTTCACGCGGTTTTGCGTCCACAGCAGCGGCTGCGGCAAGAGCGCCTTCCCCGTCGACCAACAAGTAGGCCTGCACGTCCCCGTCCACCGCGACTATTCTCTCAAGGTAGGCCTGGGTCAGCTCGGTTGCCGAGACCTCGCCGGTCTCGAGAAGGCCGCGGCAGTCATGAGCGGTCAGTTTGGTGACGTCGATACTCATGGCGGCCTCTATCCTATCCGCGGCACGACGAACTGCCCCCGCTCGACGTGAGGTGCGTTGCTCATGGCCTCTTCGTTGGTGAGCCCGGGAGTGGGCACGTCTGGACGCAAGACGTTTTTGAGAGCCACAGCGTGGGAGGTCGGCTCCAGGCCGGACAGATCCAATTCCGCGATCTGCTGCACGTAGTCGATGATCTGTGAGAGCTCGGCTTGAAGATGAATCAGCTCGTCGTCCTCGAAGTGAAGGCGCGCCAACCGCGCCACATGATCGACTTCTTGTCTGGAAATCATCGTGCAGCTCCTTGGATGCGGGGTCGCCCGGCGGGGCACAGCGGGCCTGCGCGGCCCTGTTGCGACACAAACTCGTTGGATTATAGCCGAAAAGAAATGGGCGCCCTTGGCCAGGCGCCCGAGAGGAGAAAGGAGAGTCTTGAATGGGAAACTCTCAACCCATGTATCGGCACCATACCCAGAGACTTTAGCGATTACGCCAACAAAAAAGCCCCGCCGAAGCGGGGCTAAAATGCCAGGAAGAGAGTTACTCTTCGACTATACGGGCGTGACGTTCGCCGCCTGGAGGCCCTTGGGGCCCTGCACCACTTCGAACGTAACCGCCTGTCCTTCGGCGAGCGTACGGAATCCATCAACCTGGACCTCACTGAAATGCACGAAGAGATCTTCACCCTCCGGCTGTTCAATGAACCCGTAGCCCTTTTCGGGACTAAACCACTTCACAGTCCCCTCAGCCAACCCTGCAACCTCCATATGTTTCGGGGCGACGCGGCACCCGAGCCCACCCCTCTCTAACGCCCACGGCCCGGATATTCCAGACACGCGGTTCTACAGTAGCGAAAGCTGAAGTCTCGGTCAAGCCTTTCGAGAAGACCTAGTTGAAGGTACTTCTATCCCTCGACGTCTCGGAGAGCCTGGGCATCGCGATAATTCTTCAATCGATTGAGGGTCTTAGCCTCAACTTGGCGGATACGTTCACGCGTAACCCCGAAGCGATCACCCACCTCTTCGAGCGTTCGCGGACGCTCACCCTTAAGACCGAAACGCAGTTCCAGGACCTTGCGCTCCCGCGTGGGAAGGCTCTCCAGGACCCGGAAAAGCTCCTCTCGCCGGATCTGTTTAAAGACTTCCTCCAAAGGCTCGTCAGCATCATGGTCCTCGATGAAATCACCCAACTCCGAGTCGTCCTCGTCGCCCACCGGCGTCTCGAGCGAGACCGGATCCTGCGCCGCCTTCTGGATCTCTATCACCTTGAACGGCGTCAGCCCCAATAGTGAGGCGATCTGTTCGACAGTGGGTTCGCGTCCGTTCTGCTGGAGAAGCTCGCGCTGCACTCTGTTGAGCTTGTTGATGGTCTCTACTGCGTGGACAGGAACCCGGATGGTCCGAGCCTGGTCGGCGATGGCCCTGGTGACAGCCTGACGGATCCACCACGTGGCGTATGTGGAAAACTTGTATCCTCGCCGATAGTCGAACTTCTCAACCGCTCGGATGAGGCCCAGGTTACCTTCCTGGATGAGGTCGAGAAACAGAAGCCCTCGTCCCATGTAGCGCTTGGCGATGGAGACAACGAGACGAAGGTTTGCCTCGGTCAGCTTGCGCTTGGCCTCCACGTCCTTCTTCTCGATGAGCTTGGCCAGATCGATCTCCTGCTGCATAGTGAGAAGGGGAACCCTACCGATCTCTCGTAGATACATACGAACAGGATCATCCACGTTATGATCGATGGTCACGTCGAGATGCTCGAGGAAAGCCTCCTCCTCGGTGAGATCTCCCAGCTCCTCGACTTCCTCGTCGACTACCTCGACGCCCATGTCGACGAGCGTGCTGTAGAGCGACTCCAGTTCCTCCGGCGACAGATCTGCATCTCGCACCAGATTACCCACTTGATCCAGGGTGAGCGAACCTTTCACCCGCCCTAGGTCCACGACCTCCTGAAAGATCTCCGCGCTCAGTCCGGTCTCGTCGGACATCTAGGCCCGCCCTTCCTCTGGATCGAGGTTCTTCAGGCTCATCCGTACCGTCTGTTGAAGACGCTCCAACTGAAATAGACGCCGTTGGTTGGCTTCGACGTCCCCGCCCTCGTCAAGTTGGCCCCGTTGCCGGTTTATCGCCCTCCTAAGATACTGTTCCTGGAGCCGGAGGTGAAGCTCTTCGAGCACGGCCGGTGCGTAGCGCCCCTGGTCGGCTTCCAACACCAGGCGTACAAACAGTCGGCCCGCCTCCGAATCGCCCTGTGCCTGCGACCTGAGTTGCGCCAGAGCGGCGGCCTGATCCTTGGACTTTGACATCAACCTCAAGGCATCCAAGAGGCCGCGATACACCTCCTGGTTGCTCCGATCGGTGAAGTGCTCCGGAGTGAGGGCTTCGAGGACTTGCACTGCTCGATCAGGGTTGCAAACAGCGGCCACCAGGAAATCCTGCTCCATCGCGGCTTCGCTATCGAGAAGACGCCCTACGATGAGCGGTCTGGTATCGACGGTCGCGGCCGCCCCGGCATCCTTTCCGCCGCGGCCGGAGCCTCGCGGGGCCGGAGCCTCGCTCAGCAGCAGGGCCACGCTGTCCGGGCTCAGACGGAGTCGATCGGCCAGGACCGCGATCTCCTCTTCCCGCTCCTTGACCGACGAAGCTCGGGACATGATCTCGCGCACCTCTTCGAAAGTCCTCACTCTGCCGTCGGAACTACCGGTGTCGCCACGAGTGAGGGCTTGGCCGAGCTCGAAGCCCAGGAGTGAGATCTTGCCCGCGACGACCTTGCTTACCGCCTCCGCGCCACCTTTGACGGCCACGTCGGCCGGGTCGGACTCTCCGGGCAGTACGGCCATCATGGGGCGGAGTCCGCGCTTCCGGGCGAGTTCGCCGGAGCGGAGCATTGCTTCCGTGCCTGCCCTATCGGCATCAAACATGAAGGTGATGTTGGCGGTAAAACGCATCATCAGACCGATCTGCGCATCCGTAAGCGCCGTGCCCATGGAGGCGACGACATTGGAGACCTCCGCTTGGACCAGGCCAAGAACGTCCGTGTACCCTTCGACCACTACAACCTCGTCACGGTCGGCGATCGGCCGTCTGGCCTGGTACAACCCGTACAGCAGCCGGCCTTTCTGATACAGCGGCCCTTCGGGAGAGTTCAGATACTTGGGCGTCTCGTCCTTGAGCGTCCGCCCCCCGAACCCGAGCACCCTCCCCCGATGGTCGATGAGAGGGAACATGAGCCGCCCGCGAAACCGGTCATACACTTTACCCGGCTGGAGGATGATCAGACCCGCGTCTTCCATCTCCTTGTCGGAGAAGCCTTCTTTGGCGGCCCGCCGATGTAGACCCCTCCACTCATCGGGCGAGAAACCCACGCGGAAGGCCTTGCAGACCTCCTGTCGCAGACCGCGGGTCTCCAGATACTCGCGAGCGATGCGGCCGCTCTCCGTTTCCCACAGGTACCTTTCGTAAAACGCCGCTGCCTTTTCAAGCACCAGCAGAAGCCTGGCCTCCTTGTCCTTACGGGCCGGATCTCCTCGGCTACCTTCCTCGAACTCCACCGCAACGCCGAACCGCCCGCCCAGTTGCTCCACCGCCTCGGCGAAGGAGAGATTCTCCATGCGCTGAACGAAGCGGACGACGTCTCCTCCCTCGCCGCACCCGAAGCAGTAGTACAGACCCTTGTCTGCGCTGACCGTGAAGGATGGGGTCTTCTCCTGATGGAAAGGACAGAGGCCAAGATGAGTTGCCCCTCGCTTACGCAGACTCGTGTACCCCGAAACCACATCGACGATGTCGGCCGAGGCGAGGACCGCCTGAAGACTTGCATCCTTGATCAGCGGGCTCACCGGTTCGTCCAGCCCTTGGGCACGAACAGGTCCATGTACATCTTCTGAGCGTACCGGTCGGTCATGCCCGCCACGTGATCCGCGACCGCCCTCACCACTTCCTGCCTGCGCGGCACGGCCTCCAGGGAGTCGGTAAACAGAGAAGGCATGGCCTCTGGGTGCTCCAGGAAGTACTCCATGAGTTGGGTGACGAGCTGATGCACCCGCTGTTCACCTGCCTCCTCGAGCGAGCGCGCGTAGACGGTTTCGAAGAGAAAGGTCCGCAAAGTGTCCATCGCCTCCCCGACTTCCGAGGACTGAACGATATCTCCCTGCTCGAAACTGGTGTCGACGAGATCGTGTACGAGGGTATCGATACGGTCGCTCCCGGTCTCTCCGAGGCGACGCAGAGGCTGCGGCGGAAGATCCCCGGTCGTGATGAGCCCCGCCCTGAGAGCGTCGTCGATGTCGTGGTTGACATAGGCGATGCGGTCGGAGAGGCGAACCACGCGGCCTTCGAGCGTGGCCGGGAGCTGGCCGCCGGTGTGCCAGCGAATGCCATCCCGAACCTCCCAGGTGAGATTCAAACCTCGCCCTTCGTTTTCGAGGACCTCGACCACGCGCACGCTCTGCTCGTTGTGTTCGAACCCCGACTCACCCAGGCTCCTGAGCATGTCGTCCATGACGGTCTCTCCCGCGTGGCCGAAAGGAGTATGCCCGAGGTCGTGCCCCAGGGCTATCGCCTCGACAAGATCTTCATTGAGCCTCAGTGCCCTGGCTACCGTGCGCGCGATGCCCGAAACCTCCAGCGTATGAGTGAGCCGGGTGCGGTAGTGATCGCCTTCTGGTGAGATGAACACCTGCGTTTTATGCTTGAGCCGCCGGAACGACTTGCAGTGGACTATGCGGTCGCGGTCGCGCTGGAAGGGAGTACGGAGGGTGCAGGGCTCCTCCGGAAACTCTCGACCTTTTGAATTCGCCGACCGCTGGGCCAACGGAGAGAGGTCGGCCTCAAAGAGGTCGACGGACAGGCTCACTCTTCCCGGCCTCTCGTGCTTCATGCCCTCCCGGCCTTGTTGAGCCGCCGAGGGTCGCGGGATCCGCGTCCCGCGACCCTCGGCTGTCATTGTTCGATCATCGTGCGCGACGCGGGCATCGCGAACGGCTCAGGAAATCTTCAGTCGCCCGCCTTGCCGGAGGCTTTCGCTTCCAACACGGCCTGAGCAGCGGCCAACCGAGCCAATGGTACCCGGTATGGACTACAGCTGACATAGTTTAGACCAGCGCGATGACAGAATTTCACGCTGGAGGCTTCCCCCCCGTGCTCCCCGCAGATACCTGTCTTGAGTTCGGGCTTGACCTTGCGTCCCTTTTCAACTGCCGTGATGATCAGTTGACCGACGCCGTCTTGGTCGAGCTTCTCGAACGGATTCGACTTGAGTAGATCGGTGCCGAGGTAGTAGGTGAGGAACTTGCCCTCAGCGTCGTCGCGGGAAAAGCCCAGCGTCATCTGGGTGAGGTCGTTGGTACCGAAGCTGAAGAAGTCGGCGTAAGGCGCGATCTCGTCGGCGGTGAGAGCCGCGCGCGGCACCTCGATCATGGTGCCCACCTTGTAGTCCACGTTCACTTTGCGCTCGGCCAGAACCGCGGACGCCGTGGTGTTCGTAAGTTCCCGCATGAGTTTCAGTTCCTGCCAGAAACCCACCAGCGGGATCATGATCTCCACGTGAGGCATCTTGCCGCTCTCGCCCAGCACGTCGCAGGCTGCTTCGATGATGGCGCGCACCTGCATAGCGTAGATCTCCGGCCACTGGATGCCGAGACGGCACCCACGAGTCCCCAGCATGGGGTTGGCTTCGCTCAAGGATTTGACCTTGCCGGCCAGTTGCTCCTGCTTGACTACGTCCTCGGCGGATGCCCCGGTGAGGCGCATGTGCTCGAGGTCCACCATGACGTCGGTGTAGTTGGGCAGAAACTCGTGTAGGGGCGGATCGAGAAGCCGAATGGTCACCGGCAGACCCTCCATCGCCCGGAAGATGCCCTGGAAGTCCTCGCGCTGGAAGGGAAGAAGCTCGGCCAGATGCCGTTCTCGCTCCTCCACCGTCTCGGACATGATCATCGCCCGGACGTGCGGCAGCCGGTCTTCCTGCATGAACATGTGCTCCGTACGGCACAGCCCGATACCCTCCGCCCCGAACTCCCGCGCTTTCTGAGCATCTTCAGGCGTATCCGCATTGGTGCGGACGCCCAGGCGACGAACATCGTCTGCCCACGAAAGGACTGTGTCGACGTTCTCGTCGATGGAGGCTTCGATCAACTGGACTTGGCCAAGAATGATCTTTCCGCTGGCGCCGTCCATGGTGAGCCAGTCGCCGCCGCTGATGACTTTGTCGCCCACAGTGACCTGCCGAGCTTCGGTGTCTATCTTGAGACCCTGGGCGCCCGCGATGCAGGGCTTGCCCATGCCCCGAGCGACGACGGCCGCGTGGGAGGTCATGCCGCCATGGCTGGTGACGACGCCCTGGGCGTGGATGAGGCCGTGGATATCGTCGGGGTTAGTCTCCCACCGCACAAGGATGACCTTCTCGCCCCGAGAACCCCGCTCTTCGGCCTCGTCCGCGTCGAACACGACCTGGCCCACGGCTGCGCCCGGAGAGGCCGGGAGACCGGTTGCGAACACGTCATATGCACCCTTGGGATCGAGGCGCGGGTGAAGAAGTTGGTCCAACTGAGCCGGATCGACGCGCATGAGCGCTTCGTCCTTGCTGATGAGCCCCTCGCCTACCATCTCCACGGCGCAACGAAGAGCCGCCGGTGCGGTCCGCTTGCCGTTGCGAGTTTGAAGCATGAACAACTTGCCGTCTTCGATGGTGAACTCGATGTCCTGCATGTCGCGGTAGTGCTTCTCGAGCGTCTCGCGAATGGCATAGAGTTGCTCGAGAACGTCAGGCATCACCTCGCGCAACTCCTCCAGGGGGCGCGGGTGGCGCACGCCGGCGACCACGTCTTCGCCCTGGGCGTTCATCAGGAACTCGCCGTAGAAGAAGTTCTCGCCCGTGGAGGGATCGCGGGTGAAGGCGACACCCGTACCTGATGTGTCGCCCTTGTTGCCGAACACCATGGTTTGGACGTTCACGGCGGTACCCAGATTGTCCGGGATGCCCTCGGTGCGCCGATAGACCTTGGCCCGATGGTTGTCCCAACTCTTGAACACGGCAACAATGGCCATGTGGAGCTGCTGAAGCGGATTCACCGGAAATTGTTCGCCGGCTTTGTCTCCGAGGATCGCCTTGAAACGCACGGTGAGGTCCTTGAGATCCTCTGCAGAAAGATCGGTGTCGAGTTCTGCGCCGACTTCGGCTTTCTTGCCGGTGAGCGCGTCCTCGAAGAGCTGCGAATCCACGCCCATGACCACGTCTCCGAACATGGAGATGAAGCGTCGGTAGGAGTCGTAAGCAAAGCGGGGGTTTCCGGTGCCCGTCGCCAGACCCTCCACCGTCTCGTCGTTAAGGCCTAGGTTGAGGACCGTGTCCATCATCCCAGGCATGGAGAAGACCGAGCCGGAGCGGATGGAAAGCAAGAGCGGGTTGCTCGGATCGCCGAGGGCCTTGCCGGTGAGTTTCTGGAGCGCGTGAAGGTGCTGTTCGATCTCCTCGCTAAGCCCTTCGGCGTACGCCCCGTGGGCGGAATAGTAGATGCAGGCTTCCGTGGTCACTATGAACCCCGGGGGCACCGGTATGCCGATGCCGGTCATCTCCGCTAGGTTCGCGCCCTTGCCTCCCAAAAGGGAACGCATGGTTGCGTTGCCCTCGGCAAAGTCATAGACGTACTTCTTAGAACTCATATGCTACAACTCCCTTCGCATCAAACGAGTAAAATGCGACCGTTGATATTCCTCCCAGAGTCCCGTATTTTAGCGAAGTGTGTGGAAGTTGTGAAGCCGGGCTCTCAATTGTAACGTTCATCAGCCGGAGTAATTGGTATCTGAGTTCCACTTCGCAGAAAACTGGTACGAATTTCTCGGTTGAGGCCCTCCCGCCGGTCGCCCCTTTCACTTCCTCTCGACTATCATTGTATTATGGTGGGTAAGTCCCACGGGACAACTGGCTGCAAACAATGAAGGGAGGTCTACATGCCCGAGCGACCCATGGCCAAAGCTCGGGATCGGCGCGACTACGAACGAACCGCCTCGATTATTTCGGGGGCTTTGACCGTGGTCGGTACGTCCGACTTAGCCATGCGCGGCTTAACCGCGGCCGTAAAGCGAACGGCCAAATCGCCGCAGCAACTGATGATTGCCGAGTGGCTCAAGAATTACACCGCTCCTGGCAACCCCGGCCAAGCGTTCTTTAAGAACATTCGTCATCTTCATCCTAATGTACGCAAACGCTTCGTTGCCGGGATGATGGCCAACTTCTTCATGCGGGATCCTGAGTACACGGAAGTGCTCCTTCGGGAACACGGCATCTCCTCTCCCACGGCTATCCTCATCAGTCCGTCTATGCGCTGTAATCTGCGCTGCGTCGGGTGCTACGCGGCTGAATACGACGACGAGGACGACCTCACCGAAGACGAAGTCGAGAGCATCATCACCCAGGGTGAAGAGATCGGCTCTCGCGTGTTCGTCATGCTGGGCGGGGAACCTCTCGTCTACCGGCCTCTTCTCGACATCATCGAGCGCCACCCTCAGTCCGTGTTCTTGGTCTTCACCAACTCGACCATGATCAACGACCGTCTCGCCGACCGCATCGTGGAACTCGGCAACGTTTGCCCCACGATCAGCATCGAAGGCGGGCGCGAAGCCACGGACGCGCGCAGAGGCGAGGGTACTTACGATCGCATCATGGCGGCGATGGACCGTCTCCGCGAGCGTGGGGCCATGTTCGCTTTCTCAGCCACGGCCACCAGCCAGAACATTGCCGAGATCACCTCAGATGAGTTTGCCGATCTCATGGTGGAAAAAGGCGCCTTCTACGGCTGGTACTTCTCATACATGCCAGTAGGGCGGGAGCCCGATCTGAGCCTAATGCCGAGTCCCGAGCAACGCGATCAACTGCGCCGCGGCGTAATTCACATGCGCAACACCCGCCCGCTACTGGTAGCCGACTTCTGGGGCGACGGCACCCTCACCGGCGGCTGTCTTTCCGGTGGGCGCAAGTATGTTCATATCAACAACAAGGGCGACGTCGAGCCCTGCATCTTCGCCCACTTCGCCACGGACAACATCAAGGAGAAACCGCTCCTCGACTGCCTGTGCTCGGATTTCTTCAAGGATCTGCGCAGAATGCAGCCATTCGGCAGGAACCTTCTTCGTCCGTGCCCCATCATCGACCATCCGGCCGTCATGAAGAGGGTCGTGGAGCGAAACAACGCCTACGCGACGCACGACGGCGCCGAGTCCCTTATCAACGAGTTGCAGCCTGGCCTTTATGCCTACGCAGCAGGCGTGCGCGACGTTCTCAACCCCATCTGGCAGAAAGAGATGCCGTGGGCTCATGAATGGCTCGACGCCGACCCCGAGTACCAGCGGCGAAAGAATCGCGGCGTCGACGCCGACAATACGGCCGACGAAGCCGGCGATCCTACGCCCGAGATGGCGGGACGCAGCTAGATTCGGTACACCTTCCGTCTGGGCGCGGTCTTCGCGGTCGGCAGGATGTGAGAAAGACAGAAGGGGCGGCGCCCGGCGGGCGCCGCCCCTTTTCGTTCCCATTGCTACGCGTTCAGCCCTGAACCAGGTCCAGATGTGCGACCGTGCGCACGGTTCCGGCGAGAGCAGCCAGTTGGCGCAGGCGATTCAACCGCACCGACTCGTCTTCCGCCATCACCAGCACATCCGCGAAATACCGATCCACCGCCGGGCGGAGACCTGCCATCACCGTGAGAGCCGTCGCATACTCCTCCGCCCCGGCCGCGGCGGCTACGGCTCGAGCGCATTCCCGCCACGATTCAAACAGGGTCTTCTCTGCATCGACGACAAACACTCCGGCATCGACGTCGAGACCAGAGGCGGCCGCTTCGGGCGGCAGTTTTTTGGCCAGGTTCGCCGGCCGCGAAAACACCGTAACCAAGTCTTCCCAGTTTTCGCCGTTGCGAACTTCATGGAGAGCCAAGGCCCGCTTGCGCAGGTCGAGAAAGTCACGGGAGGTAGGCAGAACAGCATCGACCGTGTCCCTGGCCAGCCCTTCGTCCGTGAGGGTCTTGACAAGCCGCTCTAAAATGAAGGTCGTGGCGTCGCCCACCACCTCTCCGCGGCCCACCAGTCCCGGGAATCGGGAGAGCCCGTTGTAGGCCTGGTCGACCAGGGACTCGACGTCGTAGCGCAGGCCGTGGGCGGCCGCGATCGCCACCATTCCGGCCGCCGCCCGGCGCAGACCGTATGGGTCCTTCGAGCCAGAGGGCGGCTCTCCGCACGCGAATGCGGCCGTAATGTTGTCGACCTTCTCGACGGTGGCAAGCAGAGCTCCAGCCGTGGTGGCCGGGACCACGCCTCCGGCCGCATCGGGCAGAAACTGCTCGCGCAAGGCACACGCCACTTCAGGATCGTAACCCTCCATGAGAGCGTACTTCTCGCCCATGACCCCTTCCAGGTCGGCAAACTCTCGGACCATTACCGACACCTGGTCCGCCTTGGCCAGGCGAGCGGCCTCCACCGTCCGAGCACGCGCGTCAGCGGGAACCCCGACGACATCGGCCAGATAGCCGCCCAGAGCCATGAGGCGATCACTCTTGTCCTTCATGCTGCCCGCCTTCTCGTGGAAGACGATCTTGCCGAGTTGCGCGACCATCTCCTCCAAGCCGGTGATCTTGTCCTTCTCAAAGGAGAATTCCGCATCCTCGATGCGTCCCTCGAGCACCCGCTCGTTTCCAGCGGTGATCTGCTTGGCCCAGGCTGGGTCGCCGTTGGCGACGTAGAGGAACTTGTTGGATAGGGCGCCCTGTTGGTCTACCAATGGAAAATACCGCTGATGAGACTGCATCGCCGTGACCAACACCTCCGACGGCAGCGCCAGATGATGATGGGCGAACAGGCCCTCGATCACCGTGGGCCACTCGACCAAGAAGAGGACCTCTTCCATCTTACCGTTGGGGTCGGTTACCTCGAGGTCCCGCTCTCCCGCCATGCGTTCTAACTCCGCCCACAGGTGCTGCTCGCGCTCGCGGTGGTCCGCCAACACAAAGACCGATCTCATGGCATCCAGGTAGTCGGCCGGCCTAGCGACCTCAACGGCTCCCCCCAGTGAACGATGGCCGTGACTCGAGCGACCGGAGGTCAGCCCTGCGATCCCGAACGGGATCACGTCTTCGCCCCACAGGGCCACCAGCCACCGGACGGGCCTCGAGAAGCGCAGATCGCGATAGCCCCAGCGCATGTTCTTGGGAAAGTACATGTCGCGCACCGTCTTTATGCAGATGTCGGGCAACAAGCCGGCGGTAGGCTTGCTCTCGCTCCGGGTGACGTGGTAGACGAAGCGGCGGCCCGATTCTTCTCGGATCTCCAGATCTGCGGCCGTGACCCCCTTGGCTCTGGCAAAACCTTCAGCGGCCTTCGTGGGCTTCCCGTCGGCATCGAAGGCGGCTTCGACGGCGGGGCCCCTCTGCGTGATCTCACGCGGAGCCTGCTCGCCGGGAACCTCCTTAATGGTGACGGCTATCCTCCGCGGCGACACCATCACGAGGACATCTTCAGCCCGGACCTCTACTCCTTCGGCCCTGAACATGCTCGAAAGCCGATCGGGGAGCAGGTCAATCGCGGCCCGGCACGCCGACGCCGGCATCTCTTCGGTACCAATCTCCAGCAGGAAGTCACGCGCGTCTCTGCTGCCGGCCGGCGACCACGAGACTATCTCCTGCCGCGAAGCCGATTCAACAGGCGTCGTCTCGGCCGAGCTCGATGCTTCCTCGGCGTCCCCGCTGCTCAGTTCCTTCACATAGCCTTCAGCCACTTTCCGAGCCAGGTTGCGCACCCGGGCGATGTAGCCGGTCCGCTCGGTCACGCTCACAGCCCCTCGGGCGTCGAGCATATTGAACGTATGGGAGGTCTTCAGCACGAAATCGTAGGCCGGCCTCACAAGCCCCCGCTCCAAGCAGCGCTCGCATTCGGTCTCGTACTCGGCGAACGCCTTCTGCAATCTGCCGATGTCGGCCAGGTCGAAGTGGTACACGGACCACTGCGCCTCGTTCGCCTTATGCACGTCGCCGTAACTGACCCCCGGCACCCACTCTAGGTCGAACACGTTGTCGACCCCCTGTAGGTACATGGTGAGCCGCTCCGTGCCGTAGGTAAGCTCAACGCTGGGAGGATCGAGATCGATACCACCCACCTGTTGGAAATAGGTGAACTGCGTACACTCCATACCGTCGATCCAGACTTCCCAGCCCAACCCCCACGCGCCCAGCGTCGGCGATTCCCAGTCGTCTTCCACAAAACGGACGTCGTGCTTGGACAGGTCGATGCCAAGGTGCTCCAGGGAAGCCAGATAGAGATCCTGAACGTTGTCGGGACAGGGCTTCAGGATGACCTGGTACTGATAGTAATGGCCGAGTCGGTAGGGGTTTTCTCCGTAGCGCCCGTCGGTGGGACGGATCGACGGCTCCACGTAAGCTACTTTCCAAGGATCAGAGCCCAGCACCCGTAGGAAGGTGGCCGGGTTGAACGTCCCGGCGCCCACCTCCGTGTGATGCGGCTGCCAAATCACGCAACCCTGCTTTGCCCAGAACTCCTCCAGGCCTAGAAGGACGTCCTGAAACGTAGGCTTCTCTGACCTCACTGCTTACCTCACCCCTGTTCTCTGGTCGCTAGAACGCCGTCGTGTCGGTGCTCGGCGGCTCTGTCGTTGTCGTGGTGGTGGAGGGCGGAGCAGTCGTGGTGGTAGTCGACGGGGGCTCTTTGGCCACCTTGATATTGACCGTGCTGCTCTTCTGCACTTCCACCCCCGCCGTGGGATTCTGCTCGATAACGATGTCGGGGGTGACGTCGGGCGTCTCCTCGTAAATGATGTTCGCCTTGAGGCCGAACAGGGCCAGCTTGGCGACGGCCTGGGCACGAGTCAGTCCGCCCACGGGAGGCACCTTCACCGTGGTAGGGAGCGGCGCGTTGCTGACAAAGATCGTCACCACGGTGTTCGGCTGAACCTCGGTGCTCGATTTGGGGTCCTGGTCCACGACGGTGCCGCCCGGCTGCGTCGAATCTATGGGCGAAACCGTAACCTTGAGGTTCATTCCTTCGAGCAGGGCGACGGCGGCATCCTGATTCATGGTGAGGACGCTGGGCACCGACACGGTGTTCGTCTGGGCGGCAACCACGATGGTGACCGTCGCCCCCGCGGCCACCTGAGCGTCTTTCCCGGGGTTCTGCCGCAGCACCGTGCCCGGCGTCGCGTCCTTGTTGGACTCGGGCGTGGCGTTAACCTTCAGGCCGAGCGACATCAACTGCTGCGTGGCATCCACTTGGGTCTTGCCCACCACATCGGGGACGTTCACCTTGCCCTTTCCCGAAGAGATCCACACGCTCACCGTCGCGCCCTTGTCTTGTTTCGTCCCATCTCCGGGATCCTGCCGCACCACGTTTCCCTCGGCGACATCGGCTGAAGCTTGCGTTCCCGCGTTCTTGTACGTGAGGCTGGCGTCCTCGATTTTCTGCTTGGCCTGCGCTTCGGTTAGACCAACGAGACTGGGAACGACAACTGTATTGGCCGAGGCCCCCGTGCCCCAGGCCGAGAAGATCGCATAGGCACCACCGGCCAATGCCAGCACAAGAATGAGGACGAGGATCCAAGGCCATGCGCTCCGTGAGCGGGGCGGATCCTGCGGGTACATCGGCACGGGCCCCTGGTCGTTGGGAACCCTCTGCCGGACCTGGGTCTGCTGGCTCAAGGCGGCGGCCGCCACGGCCGGGCTCATCACTCTGGTGGGTTCTTCCACGAAGGCGGCGGGAGCAGCGACGTCACGTCCATCCTGCACCCTCTTAAGGTCGTCCAGGAAAGCCTGCGCCGTGAGATATCGGTCGGTCGGCCTCTTGCCGAGAGCCCGGAGTATGACCGCTTCCAAGTTCTCCGGGATGTCCGGGACGATGCTGCGCGGAGGGACCGGGCTGTCGTGCACGTGCTGCATAGCAATGGTCACAGGGTTGTCGCCGTCGTACGGCAAGCGCCCCGTGGCCATCTCGTACATGAGCACCCCGAGCGAATAGAGGTCGGATGCCGCCTCAACTGGTTGGCCCTGCGCTTGCTCTGGAGACAGATAGTGCGCCGTTCCCAGAATGGAACCGGCCTCGGTCATGGTAGAGGCGCTGCCGGCGCGAGCGATGCCGAAGTCGGTGACCTTCACGCGGCCTTCACTGTCGATGATCATATTTTGCGGCTTGATGTCCCGATGGATGACGTCGCGCCTGTGCGCGAAGCGAAGGGCCTCTAGGATCTGGACCGACACCGAGACGACCAGGTCCGAACTCAGCGGCGCGTACTTGAGAATGATCTCCTTGAGAGAGCGCCCCTCCAGATATTCCATCGCGATGTAATACGTACCTTCGGCCTCGCCGCGGTCGTAGATCTGGACGATGTTGGGGTGATTGAGGCTCGCCGCGCTGCTCGCCTCTCGGCGAAAACGCTCGATGAACTGCTCGTCGTGGGCGTATCGGCTTGATAGTATCTTCAGAGCTACCTGCCGGCCGAGAAGCCGGTCCTGAGCCAGATACACGTCCGCCATGCCGCCGCTGCCGAGCTTCTTGATAACCTCGTAACGATCGTCAAAAACTCGTCCTATCAAGACCTTCCCGTCCTCCGGCACATTCCCGTGCCCGTCGGCGCACGCTTTGCCGCGCGCAATACTACCGCATCAAAAAGTATCACAGGCCAAGAGCAGCCAAGATTACCTGCCTGGCCACTGGGCCGGCCACGCTCCCCCCGGTCCCCCCGTTCTCGACCAAGACCGCCACTACCACCTTGGGATCATCGGCGGGTGCAAATGCTGCAAACCAGGCGTGCGGCTCACCATTTGCCACCTCGGCCGTTCCTGTCTTACCCGCTACCTGGACGCCATTTATGGCCGCTGAGGTTCCCGTTCCACTCGCCACCACCTGGACCATCAGTTGCTTGAGAGTGGCTGCGGTTTCAGCAGTTAGAGGTTGGAGCCATGTCTGGGGGCGAGTCTGCGAGAGTACGTTCTGATGGTAATCAAGCACCTGGTTGACGATGTACGGCTTCATGATCGTCCCCCCGTTGGCAATCGCTGATGCCACCATGGCCATTTCCAGTGGACTTGCAAGGACCTCTCCCTGGCCGAACGCTGCCTGAGCCACGTGGGCCTTGTCCATCGCGGTCGGGTCCGGGAAGACGCTCTTCCCGCCGCCCAAGTCCCACGGAGGGGCCTGCCCAAAGCCGAAGTTGTCGGCATAGCGGGCGAGAACATCCGCGCCGAGCTTCACTCCCACCTTGGCGAATGTGGTGTTGATGCTCTTTGCGAACGCCTGGGCAAACGTGTGGCTGCCGTAGACCTCGTTGCCGTAGTTACGCACGATGTAGCCGCCCGCGGTCACGGTGCCGCTGTCATCGAAGATCGTAGAGGCCGTGACGGCTTTCTCCTGAAGGGCGGCTCCGGCGACCACCATTTTGAACACAGACCCAGGCGGATAAAGACCCTGGGACACCCGGTTTAGGAACGGCGCCCCCGGATCGGCATTGAGTTGTGTCCAGAGATCGTCGAGGTGATTAGGATCATAACGAGGGTAGGACACCATGGCCAAGACCGCTCCGGTCTTTGGATCAAGCGCGATGACGGCGCCTTTCCGATTTCCCAACGCTTCCGCAGCCGCCCTCTGAACGACCATATTAACGGTCAGCTTCAAGTCGGCGCCACGATGTGGCCTGCCCAGAATCTGATCCCAGTAATTTGTCAACCCCAATATGCCGGATTGTCCCGAGAGATCCTCGTTGTAGACTCGCTCAATGCCCGCCCTCCCGTAGCGCAAGCTGTTGTAGCCGAGCCATGGTGAGGTCAGGTCTCCCTGCGGATATTGGCGGAGGAAGAACTCACCACTTTGTTTGCTCACCGCCAACTCGACGCCATCCGCCGACACGATGGCCCCTCTCTCAATCCGCATCTGGTCCTGAATGGCTCTGGTGTTGGAAGGGTTGATCTTGAGCTTGGGGGCCGCATAGACCTGCACGTACGTGAGTTGGATGATAAGAGCGACGAACATCAGCGTGAAGACCAGAAAGAGCCTGCGCAGAGGTTTATCCATCTAGGCCTCCGCTGCAACGATGGAGCCCGGATCTTCGACCGTCCCCACCGTTCGTTGCAACTTCTCCTGTCTGGCCACATGGTCGCTTGCCCGCAGAAGAAGCGCAAGCAGTATGAAGTTCGCGACGATCGAGCTGCCGCCCTTACTAACAAAGGGCAGGGTGATGCCGGTAAGAGGGATGAGCTTGGTCACGCCGCCCACAATGAGAAAGGCCTGGAGCCCGAAGATGCTGGTAAGACCCGCAGCGAGAAGGCGCGGGAAATCTTCCCGGGCCCGGATGGCGATGCGAAAGCCTCTGTAGACGAAGATGAAATAGAGGAGGATTATCCCCACCGCCCCCACCAGCCCGAGCTCCTCCCCGATGGCGGAGAAGATGAAGTCGGTCTCCAAAGCGGGGATGATGGTCGCGCCGGACGGCAGGGTTAGGTATCCCTGCCCCAGCCCCTGCCCGAACAGGCCCCCGTCCGCCAGTGCAAAGAGCGACTGGACTATCTGGTAGCCCTTGTTGGTGGGGTCCTTCCAGGGGTTGAGCCAGACGTCCACACGGACCTGGACGTGCGGGAATATGTAGTAGAGGATTGTCGCCCCTGCCAGGAACAGCACCACACCTACCACCACGTAGAAGAAGCGCCCGGTCGCCACATAGAGCAAAGCCAGAAGGGCTCCAAAGAACAGAAGGCTGGTGCCGAGATCCTTCATGAAGATCATGAGCGCCATCGACAAAGCCCAGATGGTGAGAAGGGGCGCAAGGTACCGTAGCGGCGGCAGCGGCACGCCAAGAATCCGTCGGGTACTCACGGTCAGCACTTCCCGAATATCCACCAGATATCCCGCGAAGAACACCACCAGGAGGATCTTGCCAATCTCGGGTGGCTGGAAGTGGATGGGCCCGATCGTCAGCCACAGTTTGGCTCCATTGATCTCCCGCCCGAACACGGCCGTCACAAGTAGAAGCAGGAGTCCCGCTATCCCGATGAGAAAGCGGTAATCACGAAGGAAGTTGAGATCACGCACGATGACCAGCGTGAAAAGAAACGCCGCCAATCCCACGACCAGCCACATGGCCTGTTGCTGGGCCAACTTCTCGTCCAACCGATAGATCATCACGATCCCCAGGGTGGATAGAAGGGCCGTTATTGGCAGAAGATACGGGTCGGCGTTCTTCACCAAGACCCGGCAGCCGATGTGAGCGATGAGAAAGAGGGCAATGAACAACGCCCCGTAAATCAGAGAAGAGGGAGTAAGTTCCGCTGACCTGTGGGTGTAGACGAGCGCAAACCCCAGGGTGGTGAGAATGAGAGCGGGAATGAGGAAGACGAGTTCGCGATTACGCAGACTCACGGCACCGCGCTCAACGAGCGGAGGAAGTTCTGCCCCTCCACTTTTGTGACCAGGTCATGGGCGTCCACCCGCGATTGGACATAGGGAGCGAGGGAAGAGTACGGCACCGTTCCCTCCTCGATCACCGAGGAAAGACTGATGCCGAGAACGGTTGCCGGAAGACCGCGATAGAGTGCTACGACCCCGTCCGAAGCCCCGACGTAATAGACCGTCGAGTTCACAACGGCGAAGCCCGCGATGGCGATCGCGATCACGAGCACCACAATCACCGCGAGGACGATCCATTTTCGCCGACCCCAACCGCGCGCCGGAGCCGTTGCGACCGACTCAGCCGCCGAGGTGCCGTGTTCACCCACCGGACGCAGCAAAGGGCCCGCCTTCTTTCCCAGACGTTCTCGCAGCGCTGCATTGGAGCGGCGCCCCCTCAGGGGCATGACTCTGCCCCGGTGAGCCGACGCAACTCCTCTGTCGGTCGGGCCGAAGACCGGCTCGTCCTGGCCGGGAGAAGACTCCCCGTCCGGCTCCGGCTCCGCCCCATCGCCAACGGCCTCGGCTACGAGAACGGTCACGTTGTCTTCACCACCGCCTGCCAGTGCGGCCTGAACCAAGAGCCAAGCGAGAACCTGAGGCTTCTCATCGCGAGCCAATATCTCGGCGATGTCGGCGTCGGCCACCATGCCGGTCAACCCGTCGCTGCACAGAAGGATGCGATCGCCAACCGTGAAAGGGACCTCCAAGACATCGGGATCGACCTCGGCGTCGGTGCCCAGAGCTTTGGTTATCACGCTGCGGTGCGGGTGGACGGCCGCCTCGTTCGGCGTGAGTTCGCCACGGCGCATCATCTCGCCAACCCAGGAATGATCGTCGGTGAGTTGAGTCAGGCGCCCCTCGTGGAGCAGATAGGCCCTCGAATCGCCCACATGGACGAGAGTGACCGTCTCCGCGCCTACGAGGGCCGCCGTGAGTGTCGTACCCATGCCGAGAAGCCGTTCCTGCTCGAGGCTACGGCCGGCAATGGCGCGATTGGCATCCTTGACGGCCCGAAGCAACTCGCCCGCGTCTGATGTCGTTGGATCGACGTCGAGCAGTCCCCGGCAGGCCATCTCCGATGCCACTTCACCCGCCCGGGCTCCGCCCATCCCGTCGCAGACCACATACAACCCATTTCGCACGAGATAGGAGTCCTCGTTGGTCTGACGCACCAGGCCAACGTTGCTGGCGACACCCGAACGAAGGCGCACTAGCGCACCTCCACTTGGAGAATGGTGTCGCCGATCTCGATCCGATCCCCGGTCCGAAGTTCGCAAATC
This sequence comes from uncultured Actinomycetes bacterium, assembly GCA_963775295.1. Classification (GTDB taxonomy): domain Bacteria; phylum Actinomycetota; class Thermoleophilia; order RBG-16-64-13; family RBG-16-64-13; genus JAMDEO01. The sequence goes on along the minus strand of CAVZIK010000006.1, from coordinate 1,504,631 downwards.
CCTTGTATCTGCTGGCCGTTCACCAAGGTACCGTTGGTGCTGTGAAGATCTTCGATCTGGAGAACCCCAGCGGTAGCCTCGAACACAGCGTGCTTGGAGGAGACGAAAGTATCCTCGAGATAGATATCCATCTCGGGATCCCGGCCCGCGATCGCGCTCGACCCCGGCGGAAACGCAAAGGCCTCTCCGGGACGGAGTGAGGGGCTCTTCACGACGACGAGACTCCAGGTGACGATCCCGGAAGCCGGTGTCGGCACCCCGGCGCGGACGTAACCTACTTCCATTCCCCTAGAGTCATGCGGCCGGACGACAGCCTGCCCGCCACCCGCCGCTGCGGACATACGCAACTCCCGCGTAGTCGACCGGACGACCCGATAGATGAACAGGTACAGAATGATGAGAAGTAGGAACTTCCCTGCCAGGAGCACTATCTGCAACATCGGCTTCTCCCCCTGGTCACACGCCCTGCCTCTATCTAGTCTCCACAGTAATACGACAATCGCCAATCACCAATACATCGGTGGGTGCCAAACCAGTATTGGTGACGGGATAGCCGTTGACCATCGTTCCATTGGTCGATCCGAGATCCTGCACCATAATGCGGCCGTCATCCCAATATATTGCGGCGTGGCGGCGTGAGACGTTAGCATCGTCCACCCGAAAGTCGGCGTCTCGCGCTCTTCCCACGATCACTCGCCCCTTGTTGAACTCCCGTACCCTGTTTCCGGCCTTCAGTACTATCGTGTGATGGGCCAGGCCCAGCTCCGCGGCCTGAGCTGGAGGAATCACGGTGGTCCCGCCCTTGGAGACGGTCGGCAGCGTCGCGGGGCGCTTGGCCCGCTCCAGCGGCGCCAAGGGTGTCTGGAATGGATGCGCCGTATCAAGGCGCTCGGCCAGGACGCCGAACTTGCCCAGGGGCAAATCGTCGTCCCTGATGATATTCACCTTGAGATCACCCGGCATGGCGTACTTCCTCGACCGGACACGCTTGAGAAGATGACGCTCCAACTTTTCCGCAATCTCCTCACGCCTATCCTGGAGCCGCGCATAGTCCCCGGCGCACAGAAACACGGTGTATACGTTGCACACTGAATCTTGCGCCGGATGAGAGACCTTCTGGTCTTCCATCTCTTTGACGACTTTGCGGGCGAGTTCCGCCGGCTGTACGTAGTACTTCGAGTCCTGCCGCGGTCGATCGCGCTTGGGTTCGTCCGGCGCACTCTCCCGAGGGGCCGCGCCAACAGACCTTTCCACGCGCGACTCAACCCTTCGCATCAATCCCATAGATGTTTCCTCCTACAGGGGCTTGTGACCCTCTGACGAGACGAGAAGGGCGCACAGAAAAGCGATTATAGCGCACGGTCCATAGGCCGCCAGAAAGGGAGCCAGGGCGACGGGCGCACCCAGCGCGAGAATTGGCAACGCCACGAAGGCGGCAAACACTGCCATCAGATAACCGCTCGCCCCCCAGGCCCTGGCCGACAGGGAACGACCCGCCAGTCTATATAGCGGCAGCGAGAATAGGGTGAACAAGAAGATCTGGAGAGTCATCTCCGGTCGTGCATCCAGGAAGCGTGCGAGTTCCACCAGCACTTTCCACGGAGAAACTGCGTGGGCTGCTGCGGACAGCGACATCCCCGGTCGTGGGTTGAACGCGTAGGGGAGCTTGGCCCAGCCGGCAAAACCGGCGGTGACCGTTAGAACGAGGCCGCTCAGGAAGCCCACGAGCCCCGCCCAGCGCCGAAGCAGGACACCCGCAAAGGGCATGACGGCAAGTCCCACACCCCCGGCCACCGCAAACGGCATGACCCCCGGCAGGAGCGCCGCCCACTCCAAGCGCCTGCGCCGCAGGAGAGCCATGCTCACGATGGCCGGCAACGCGTAGATAATCCCCCAGCCCGCGCTGTAGGCGAAGATAGGGGGTGCCAATAGGGCCAAGGTGAGGATTGCACCTCCGAATGGCCAGAGCAGGGAGACGAAGGCCGGCACCGCAATGAGCGGGATGATCGCCGGCTGAGGAAAGAACGCCACGCGCGGAAGAACGTACAAGAGACTGGCGAGCGAAAACACCCCGGCGGCGAAATGCTGCCCGAGATAGGCCAGTCTGTCGGGAGCCACTCGTGTTCGAGCGGGCTCAAGGCGGCGCATCACCCTCGTAGTCAAGGTTTCATCGCGGATCTCCACCGGCATGCTCTTTGCCGCCTGAGAGAGCAAACGCCCGAAGGCGGCCGCATCCGGGCGAGCGTAACGATCCTGCACCAACGCCCTCTCCAGAGCAGCACTGAGTTCGGTGGGAAGGTCCGGGCGGTTCGCGCTCAGCGGAGGGATGTCCGGGCAGGATACGTCGCGCAGCAATTCTTGGAGCTTCTTGCCCTTCAGAGGGTTCTTTCTGGTGAAGCCCTCATAGAGTGTGAGCGCCAGAGAGTAGACATCGCTACGGGAGTCGACGTTCTGGCCTTCCATTTGCTCGGGTGACATGTAAGCGATGGTACCCACCAAGTCCCCGTCGACGGTGATCGAAGCCCGATCCTCCAATTGGGCCACGCCGAAGTCCATGAGACGCACATCGACCGAGTCCCCGGCTACCAGCATGATGTTCTCGGGCTTGATATCCCGGTGAACAACACCGCGTTTGTGAGCATGATCCAAGGCGCGGCAAAGTTGGATACCGGCTTCGAGGATGTCCAGATCGTCGAGAGAACGATCGCGATAGCGCTCGCGCAGGGTTTGCCCCTCTATGTATTCCGTGAAGAGCAGCGTCCGATCAGGCTCCCGGACCATCTCGTAGACCGTGAGGATGTGAGCATGGTTGAGCTTGGCTGCAGCCTGGGCTTCACGGAGTACGCGATCGTCCACGTCGACCGTCTGCTCCACGACTTTGACGGCCACTGGACGACCCATTTGCAGGTCGTCCGCGAGATAGACGGTGGCAAAAGCGCCGCTGCCAAGCTTGCGGACGATATGATATCGGTCGGAGACAAACTGCGGGTCGGTCATTGCATGAATTATACGAGGGGAAGCGCGATTGCCCTCCGAGCAGCCTTTGCGAGGCAGCAGCCGAAGCCCGAGACCGGGGCCGCGACCCTGGCGATCGTCCGCGCTGATGCAAGGCCTTAGACGGGTCGGCCCGGCTCCGAAAGGCGCCTTCCGCGATGGGTGTCCGAGAGAGATGTCGCCCGGGCTTTTGCGTTCAGGCGCAACGCACAGCCATCGCCAAAAGCCACGCATTGGAGGCAGTCTGACTCGTCAAAGCGCTATGTTATACTCGTGCACACTCCGGGCGAGTGGCGGAATTGGCAGACGCGCTAGGTTCAGGGTCTAGTGAGCTTACGCTCATGGGGGTTCAAGTCCCCCCTCGCCCACCAACACTCTCAGCATTGCCGCTTCATATGACCGATCTGACAAAGGACGACACCTACGACGATTTGGCCCCGGGGGAGCACAGACGGCGGCAGAAGAAAGTGCTGCCAAAACGACTCCTTCGGCTTCTGTTGGTCCTCGCCGCGATCGTCATTGTCGTAGTTGTGATCGTTCTGGTCGCAAAGAGCGCCATAAGCAGCGGTCAGGCGGCAGACTACCAGCGCTACATGTCCGCGGTCAGCGACATGCTCAAGCAATCCGACGCTATGGGGACTCAACTTGTCAATAAGTTGACCAATCCAGAGACGACCACGCGCAAGGACATCCAGAGCAGCCTCGACCAGTACATCGCGACCTCCGAGGAACTCGAGACCAAGGCCAAAGCGATGGACGTGCCCAAAGACTTTGTGAGCAAAGACGTCCATCAGTTCTTCATCCTCGTGATGAGTTTTCGCTTCAAGGGATTGACGGATCTGAAGCCATCGCTCATGAACGCGCTCGAAGTGCAGGACGTCGACGTTTCCTCCGAGCAGATCTCCCGCGCGCTGCAATATCTCACCAACTCCGATTTCATCTACAGCGAGGTCTTCGTTCCCCGGGCCACGGAGGTCTTAAAGACCAAGAATCTCGCCGGCGTGAACGTTCCCACCAGCAAGTTTCTCAGCGATCCGGATCTTGCATCAAAGTCCCGAGTACAGGAGCTTCTGACTGTACTCAAGAGCACCGGCAACCTGCAGGCGGTCCACGGGGTCGCCATCGCCAAGGTCGTTGCTTCTCCCGACGAAAAGGAAATCGTTGCTGGGAGCACCTACAACCTCACTTCGAGTGACCAACTGGCCTTCGTGGTCACTGTCGAGAATCAGGGGAACATGTCTGAGAAGGACGTGCCGGTCGTGGTCACTTTGCTCTCTCCCGATTCGAGCACGCCGCAGAAGGTGACTGTGACCATCCCCGAACTCAAGCCCAAGGAGGAACTCCCGGTAACTGTCACAGGCCTCAACCCCACTGCGTACGGGGAGACGGCGCTGCTCAAGGTGGAGGTCGGACCGGTCAAGGACGAAAGATCCACAGATAACAACTCCATCGAAGCCAGCGTCATCTTCACACTCTAGGGGCTAGAATTGAGCGCAACCCAGGTATTCGAGATCGTCGCCATCATAGCCATCGCAGTCGCGATAGCGGCCGGAGCCGGTCTGGCTCTGGTGTACAGAAGGCTCCAGCGGTACCAGCGTAATCAGCACGTGATCATGGGGTCCCGGGGGACGGTGGATATCATCGACCACGTTTCCGCGATGGACGACAAACTGGCAAATGTGCGCCTCGCCTTGGAGGACCTCACTCTGGCGGCGCGCGACCACGATGTGCGCATCGACACCAGCCTCTCGAGAGTCGGCATTGTCCGCTTCGATGCGTACCAGGACCTAGGCGGTCGTCAGAGTACGGCGGTCGCGTTCCTCAACAGCCTCGGGGACGGCGTGGTAGTAACCACTGTTGTCAGCCGCGACTTCGCTAGGATGTACGTGAAGCTCCTGAAGGAAGGCACCGCGGACATCCCTCTGGCCCCTGAGGAGGCCGAGGCGGTCGAGCAGGCTAGGGGGAGCGGCCCGTTCACCATCCGTCCGCGCGTAAACACGGGCCAACCCGAGCAGACACCGGTCGAGACGGAACTCCCCTCGCTGGCTCCGAACGAGCCGGTGTCGTTAGGCCTTCCCGGACGTCGCCCCCAGAACGATAGGGAACTCGCACGGGAAAATCGCAGGCGCAAACGGACGGGTCAGCCGCTCGTCGAGCACGAGGTCGTGCCGTCGGCCGGAGGGTGGCGTCATTCCCGCACACCCGCGCCGGACCAGGGGGACGATCAAAGCCTGGCGGATCAGTATCTCGCCGAGCGCAAGGGCTTCCGGCGGCACTCCGGCATTGAAGACCCGCATCTAGAGGTGACTTCCGAGGAAGCCGGGGGACAAGATGAGTTGTGATCCCAGCGGGCCGTCAATCGGACGCTGGTCTGTTTCATCTCTGGCCGAACCCCTGATCCTAGCTGCCTCCACCATAGGCTTTCTCGGGCCCGAAGGTACGTTCACCGAAGTCGCTCTGCGCGCGACCGTGAACGAGAAGGCTGCAGACGGGCGGCTCCGTCGGTTTCTCCCTTATGCGTCGATGCAGGAGACGATTGAGGCGGTCTCGGCCGGAGAGGTAGACTGTGCCATCGTCCCCATCGAGAACTCCATCGAAGGCTCTGTCGCCGCGACCGTCGATATCCTGGTCCACGAGGTCGACAATCTTCAGATCGTACGCGAAGTGCGGATTCCCGTTCATCATTGCCTTATCGCGCGACCGGGGATCACCCTGGACCGGATCACCAAGGTGGTTTCCCATCCCCACGCCAACGCCCAGTGCAGGGGATGGCTCCGCCGAAATCTGCCGGGCCGCGACGTCGAGGCTGCCAACTCCACTGCCAATGCGGTGGAACGTATCGCCAACTCGGACGAGCCCTGGGCGGCGATAGCTAACGAGCTTGCTGCGGAGAAATATGGATGCGTCGTCCTCGACGCGGACATCGAGGACCACAAGGACAACGAGACCCGCTTCGTCTTTCTTGGTCGGCAGCGGGAACGTCAGGACTGGTTCGAACCGTACAAGACGTCGGTGGTCTGCGAGATCGTGAAGGACCAACCGGGAGCGCTGCTCCTCATTCTGCAGGAGTTTTCGTTCCGTCACATCAACCTGACCAAGGTCGAGTCCAGACCGTCCAAACGGAGACTCGGGGACTACCTGTTCATCATCGACCTGGAAGGCAAGGCAGAAGAAGGACCCTTGGCGGACGCGCTTCGCTGCCTCTCGTGCAAACTTCCACGACTGACCGTACTCGGCAGTTATCCTGTGGGCAGGCCTCCGCGCCAGGCCGCACGCTGACCAAGGGCTCGTTCCGGGGCCTATAGGAGAGACAATGCTCGACATCAAGCTCATCCGCAATGAACCCGACCGCGTGCGCGAGGCTCTCCGCCGCCGAGGCGAACACGCCGAGGCCGCCCTCGACGAACTGCTCGAACTGGACCGGTCGCGGCGGGAGCTTCTGGTGGCTGTGGAGGAGAAGCGCAGCCTGAGGAACGTCGTGAGCGAGCAGATCGCACGTGCCAAGAAGGCAAAGGAAGACGCCGGCGAGCAGATTGACGCCATGCGGGCGCTCGGCGACGAGATCAAGGGGCTCGATGTTAAGCTCAAGGAGGTCGAAAGCGCCCTCGAGGAAGAACTTCTCCAGGTTCCAAACCTTCCCGAGCCTTCGGCGCCGACCGGTGGTGAGGAAGACTCGGTGGTTATGCATCACTGGGGAGCCCCCCGCGAATTTCCCTTCGCTCCGAAGGACCACCTCGACCTGGCCGTCGCACACGACCTCATCGATATGGAGCGTGGCGCCCGTACCTCGGGGAGCCGTTTCGCCTACCTCAAGGGCGACCTGGTATTTTTGCAGTTCGCGTTGGTTCAGTTCGCCCTGCAGAAACTGGCTTCCAAAGGCTTTCGCCCGGTCATCGTGCCGGTGTTGGTGCGGGATGAGGCCATGTACGGCACCGGGTTCTTTCCCACCGATCTTCAGCAGGTCTACCATATAGAAGCCGACGGCCTGAACCTGGTGGGCACTTCTGAGGTCCCGCTGGCGGCACTGCACATGGACGAGATCCTCGACGACGCCGAGCTACCCATCCGGTACGTGGGTTACTCCAGTTGCTTCCGTCGGGAGGCGGGGGCGGCGGGCAAAGATACCCGGGGCATATTCCGGGTCCACCAGTTCGACAAGGTGGAGATGTTCAGCTTCTGCGCGCCGGAGAAGTCCCCCGAGGAGCACGACTTCATGCGTTCCATCGAGGAGGAGATCCTTCGGGACCTCGATCTCCCCTACCGGGCCGTCAACATCGCCGCAGGCGATCTGGGGGCTCCCGCCGCCAAGAAGTACGACTTGGAAGCCTGGCTTCCCACGCAGGAACGGTACCGCGAAGTGACTTCGTGCTCCAACTGCACGGACTACCAGGCGCGCCGCCTGAAGGTCCGAGCGAAGGGTGATAAGGGCAGCCCGTACCTCGTCCACACTCTCAACGGGACCGTGGTCGCGGTGGGCCGAACGATGATCGCCATCATGGAGAACTACCAAACCGAAGACGGGCTCATCGAGACTCCCGCGGTTCTGCGACCCTACCTTCCCGCCGGCAAGGAGTTCCTGGGGTCATGACTGGCGCGAAGCCCGTGGAAGGCAACACTCGGACCATATTCACGGGGGCTCACGACGCGCTGATCGTCGTAGACGTGCAGCGCGACTTTTGCCCGGGCGGCTCGCTGGGGGTGCGTGGCGGCGATGAAGTGATCCCCGTGATCAATCGAATCGTTCCAATGTTTGGCCGCTGGATATACACCCGCGACTGGCATCCGGCTAACCACGTCAGTTTTTCCAACCACCCCGAATACCACGATGGCTCTTGGCCTCCTCACGCCGTGCAGGGCACCCCCGGAGCGGATTGGTGCCCGGGTCTCGAGATGCCGATGAACGCAATCCTGGTGAGCAAGGGAGACACTCCCGACAAGGAGGCGTACAGCGGTTTTCGGGTGGACCGCCTCGATCTGGCCAACTTCCTACACCTCCGCCGGGTGGATCGGATCTTTATCACCGGCCTGACTACCGACTACTGCGTGCGCCAAACGGCCCTCGACGCGAGAGCCGCGGGCTTCACAGTCTACTTGGTGGAGGACGCGGTGAGAGGGGTATCTCCCGACACCACGGCGAAAGCCCTGCAAGAACTCGAAGACGCCGGCGTACTGCGCGTTTGCTCTGACCAGCTGGAGGACTCGGGCGAGCGTCCGGCCGCGGCATACGACGAATTCGGCAACCCCATGGAGCACCACCACGACTGAAGTATCCGGCGAGATGGTTTCTGGGCGCCCGTCGGACGAGTTGGACGTCTCCCAACGCTGGGCTCGCCGGGACGATCTGGCGCTCCTGACCGACTTCTACCAGCTCACTATGATGGGAGGGTACCGGAAGACAGGTCGAGAGGACCTCGCGGCATGCTTCAACTACGTTTTTCGCGATTTGCCGCCGCACAACGGCTTCGCCATCGCCGCCGGCCTGGAGCAACTCCTCGACCTGGTGGAAGGCCTCCGCTTCACCGACCAGGACATCCGCTACCTGGCGAGTTTGAAGGTGTTCGACTCGGCTTTCCTCCAGTACCTGCGCACGTTCCGCGTGACGTGCACGGTCGAGGCCGTTCCCGAGGGGACTGTCGTGTTTCCGCACGAGCCGGTGCTGCAGGTGCAGGGTCCGCTCATCCAGGCGCAATTGCTGGAGACAGCGATCCTCAACATGCTCAACTTCCAGACGCTCATCGCAACCAAGGCCGCACGTATCCGGTTGGCTTGCGGCGGCGACAACCTGGTGGAGTTCGGGCTGCGCCGTGCCCAGGGCCCAGACGGTGGGCTCAGCGGCTCCCGCGCCGCTTACATCGGAGGGACCGACAGCACTTCCAACGTGCTCGCCGGGAAGGTGTTTGGAATCCCGGTGCGGGGAACCCACGCTCATTCCTGGGTGATGAGCTTCGACGATGAGCTGTCGGCATTTCGGGCCTACGCGGACTGCTACCCGGACCCGATCCTCTTGGTGGACACCTATGACACCCTCACCTCAGGGCTACCCAACGCAGTCACCGTATTCAAGGAGCTGCGCGCGGCCGGACGGCCGGCGCGCGCCGCAGTTCGCCTGGACTCGGGGGACCTCGCACGGCTCAGTAAGGCTGCACACCGAATGTTCAGCGACGCCGGTTTCGAGGACCCTCTCATCGTGGCTTCCAACGAACTCACCGAGGACCTCATCGCGGACCTCAAGCGACAGGGAGCGCGCATCAACTCGTGGGGAGTGGGCACTCACCTCATCACGTCCTCAGATCATCCGGCTCTGGGAGGCGTCTACAAGCTGGTAGCCGTGAAGTCTGGGCAAGAGGCATGGAAGCCCCGCATCAAGCTTTCTTCCAACCCCATGAAGATGACCGACCCCGGCCGCAAGCGAGTTGTCCGCTTTGCCGATGCGGAGGGCCGCTATCTCGCGGACATCATCCGGCTGCGCGATGAGCCTCTCGACATGGACTCGTGCACGTCGACCCCCGACACTAACGACCCACGCCAACGGGACCCCGTGCTGTTCGCGGATAGACACGACTCCTCGTACCTGAGGGGGATCCGTGGCGCTGCCGCGTGCGAACAGCTACTGCGAACGGTGATGCGCCAAGGAGTGCGCGTTGGACCCCGGCCCTCGCTGGAGGAGATCCGGGCCCGGGCGCGCGCTCAGGTGGCGGCGCTCCCCGAAGAGACCCGTCGCCTCCGCAATCCTGAGATCTACACGGTGGGCCTATCCCCGAGTCTTGCTGAGGAGAAGGTAAGACTTGCCGCCGAGGCACCGGGAATGCTGGCTCCTGGACCGAGGCGAACCCGGCGGCCCGGCAACGACTGATCCCGCTGGCGCCGCTACCTTGGCAACCGGCTGGCGTCCACAGGGATGGCAGTGGCTTGACCCTTTGCGATGGTCTTTCCTTCAGAATTGCTGACCGAGAGATCGACCACCCGAAGGCGCCTTCCACCATGCAGCAGGCGGCAGTCGGCGGTGACCCTCTCCCCCGCGCGCCCTGAGCGGAATTGGCTTAGGCTCCACTGGACCGCGACCGCATCGCTGACGGCATTCACGGTTAGCGCGAAGGCGACGTCGGCTAAGGCAAAGATGAAACCGCCGTGAGCAACCGAATGTCCGTTGAGGAACTGGTCTTCCACTAACGCCGACACGCGAGTGAAATCTTCGGAAGCTTCTTCCACGTCGATCCCGAACAGCTTGATGAACCGATCGGTCTCGATCATCCGCCGGATCCTTTGAGCTCGATCCACTTCTGTCACAGTTCGCCTCCAGTTGCGCTTGATCCGCCAAACTAGCATGAAGCGATGTAGGCTGCACGGGTGAGAAACACGCAAGATCGGTCCGGCGCGAATCCCGAAGAGACATTTCCCCGTGTCGGTTAGGAGGCGAGACGGGCGAATCTGGGTGTGGCGCTAAACCGAGCCGAATGTCTAGAAGAGTGTCAGTCCGCCCAGGACCACGGCCATCGCCAGCGAGATGACAGCAACAAGCGCCAGGATGACCGCTTTCGTCATCAGCCCCGGGCGTCGAGGACGAGCCATCGCAAGAGGTGTGATGTGGGCGCCCGTGCGCATGGCCAGAACCGGCCTTGTGCGACCAAAACGTCTGCGGCGATCGGTCCCCATCCAACCGGACCCAGGCCTGTAATAGGCCGATTGATACCCCCTCGTTCCGCCCAGGTACGCCGCTTTCATTACAGGCCTCCACGCGCTCAGTGATTCCCGATCCGGTCGCCTCTATCGTCGGCAAAGATTCGCCGCAGGATTAACTATTTCCTCCGACGGGTCGCACAAGGGAGTTACGTTTTTGGTCGGCTAGCGTTTAACATGGGTGTGCTATGTGAGAAGCAGCACGGAAACGTGGCAAGGGAGGCATGAATGTACTGCCCGCAGTGCGGCGGAACAAATGACGATGCAGCCAGGTTCTGCACCACCTGCGGCCTGGACATGGAGAGCTACAGGAAGCAATGGCAACAGCCCGGGCCGTCCGCGGCGGGCCAGCAACCTCCGGCGGAAGGAACGCACCAGCAACCCTATGGGCAACAGTCATATGGACCTCCGCCCTACCAGCAACAGTATCCGCAGCAGTACTATCAGCCCGCCCCGGGGTACGGGGCCATGGCCCATGTTCCCAGCTACATGGGTTGGGCCATCGCCGTCTTGATCCTCTGCTTCTGGCCCACCGGTATCGTCGCCGTTGTCTACGCGAGCCAGGTAGGCAACAAGTTGGCCACCGGCGACTACGCAGGAGCGGTCCACTCGTCCAAGCGAGCCAAGCTCTGGTCGTGGATCTCCCTCGGGGTCGCGCTCGCCGGCATCGTGATCGCCATCATCGCCTTCATCATCTTCGCGGCTGCGGCCTCGGTCACCGTCTACTAGGCGGGAACCCGGTTTCCAGACGCATTTGATCCGGACGGTGCCGGCCCAAGAGCCGGGGCGGTACCGTGCCAGCGGGCGCTTTGGCTTTCACACTGGCCTTCTCCCGGTCTATCCCGAGAGGCTATACTCGTCCGTTACGGAGGGGTGGCGGAGTCTGGCTGATCGCACCGGTCTTGAAAACCGGCAGGCCGCAAGGTCTCAGGGGTTCGAATCCCCTCCCCTCCGCCTGACGAGCTGAACTGGGGCAGGACGTGGGAAACTTGTCGTGGAAGACATATCTTCGTTTCGGCCTCATCCTCTTTGTCACAGGGATCATCGTGCTCGTTCACTTTGCCTTGACAGGCGGCGGTCGCCTCTCTGCCGGGGTTGAGATTATCCTTGGTGTCATTCTCGTGGTGGTGGGCCTTCCGCTTCTCCTGCTTGCTATATTGAAAATGTCCCGCCGGTGAGACGCCATGAGAGCCGGCCGAATTCGAACGCTGTTTTGGGGGTATCGACTTTTTGGCATCGTTCCAATGCCGACTTCACCTTGGCCAACTCTTGCGTTGATTACCTGCTATGATGCTATATGCTAATTGCATCTAGATGAGGAAGCGGTGACATGATGTCAGATCAAACAACGGGGGCGACGAGGGTTATCGCCGTGCCCTCCCTTTCGCCCGGCGGGCTTGAAGCTCAGCGATCGGGTCACTTCGGTCATTGCGACGTGTTCACGCTTGTGAAGGTCGAAGACGATTCGGTCGCAGACGTGAGCGTCGTCGCCAACCTTCCGCATAGCGAAGGAGGATGTCTGGACCCGGTGAAACTCATAGCATCCCAAGGCGCGACGGACATCGTCGTCGGGGGGATGGGGTCGCGGCCCCTGGCTTACTTTGCCGAGTTGGGCATAAACGTATACGCCGATCCCACGATCCCCACGGTGAAGGCCGTCATTGACGCCCTGCTCTCTGGTGACGTGGGTGTGATGACCCCCGGCCAAGTCTGCGGCGGAGGCAGCTGCCACTGATCCCGAGACGCCGGCAGCTGGTGCCGGTGCATCATGCCTCTCATCTCAGACAGCGATTCCTGGCTCGGGCGGTTTCGTGCCGCCCGAGCCGTTGTCTTTCCAGCTTCCGGGAACGACTCATCGCCTAGTGTCCACCGGCCCCGGTGCCTTGACCGTGATGCGGGCCGGCGATCGCAGACCCATCGCTTGCCTGATACCTCTGCGAACCGGAAGAGGCCGAGATCGTCCTTTGGACAGCGCCAAACAAAAGCACTCCGGCCAGACACGTGATCGCCACCATTACGAGGATCTTCCGAACCGTCCGGCCCGGTCTGTTTCCACACGTTCCGTGTGATTGTGTTGTCATGCGGCCGACACCTCCCCGGCGGTCGGCACCTTCCCGATTGCTGGGGAGCGGAATACCGAGGGAGTGACACGAGCGATCCACTTCCAGCGCATTGCAAGATGAACAGCTACCGCTACGATAAAGACGACTGCGCTCCACGTGTGAAGCAGGCTCCACGTGGATCGTGCGAATATGAAGGATGCCTGTTCGGCTCCAGATCCGTTGTGCCCACCCCCTGGGTTGAAGAGGAAGTAGATCGACGAAACCGTGACGACCAGAAACGGCAGGGTGACGACGAATACTACCAGCACTCGCGCCCAGATCTTGCGCGAAAAGGGCTTGCGTCGCCCGAGCAGGACGGCACCCGTGCGCTTCGCCATTTCCGCGACCCACCCCGAGTGGAGAATAAGATGCACGATGGCAACGACCACCATCGTCACCCCCGACCAGGTGTGGATGTCGGTCCAGGTAGCGCGGGCGAAGAGAAGCGTGGCGCCGTAATCTGCGTTACGCCCTCCCTGATATCCGCCCGAAGGGAGGAATAGGAAGTAGATCCCAGTGAGAGCGGAAACCACACCCGAGATAGACAGCAAACAGACGATCGCCCAATGGACCAGGACCCTTGTTGCCAGTCGCCGCCGACCGTCAGGGGCGGTTCTATCGACTTCTTTCATTGCGACACCTCGTGTAGATCTTCCAGACCAGGCAAGTCTAGGCCGGCGGCATGAGCCATTGATGAGACGCGGATTAGAGTCTTCTTAGAATAAGGAACCATCGATGTGCTCTGTTAAGATTGTTCGCGAACGGGCATAAGAAAGGCGGTTCGAACGTTGTTCTTGATCTTTCGTCGCTCGGCAGCGTTTCTTCTGGGGACAGTTCTCGTCCTTCTTGCGATCGGGGCCGTGGTCTGGGTGGTCTTCCTCACCCGGGACGACGGCTCCACGTCCGCTCTCCCTGTCATCCAGATCGGTGGCACCGTGGCGGCGAGCCAGGACGACGCGGGCCTGTTGGGGACGGCTGGCTCCTCCCTGGCGACAGATCCGGCAGACACCACGGACGCGTTCTCAACTTCCACGTCGGGTGCTCATCCCGGCACGACGTCCGAGCCCAACGGCAATAGTGCTTCGCGACCCGGGCAGGGCTCGGGCACCGGCCAAGACGGTGGTGACAGCTCACTGACGGGTGAGACGGCCAACACTGCGCCGGACAACGACCCCGAACCGAACCACACCACCGTAGTGAGCTTGCAGGTGCGAGTCCAGACAGGCCACAGTTCGGACATCGTGCCGTCGACTCGAGGGTCCGCACGATGAGGGAATCATGAGACTGCTATTAGTCGAGGACGAAAGCCGGGTTGCCTCCTTCATCGCGCGTGGGCTCGAAGACGCGGGCTACTTCACGGACGTCGCGCCGAATGGAGCCGAAGCCATCGGTCGCCTGCGCGGGGGTCAAGCCTATGATTTGCTCCTTCTGGACGTGGGCCTACCGGACATGGACGGCTTCGACGTCCTGACTGAGGTCCGCAAGACCGACCAGACCACCCCTATCATCATGCTCACCGCCCGAGGAGACGTTCCCTCGCGTGTCAAAGGTCTGGATTTGGGCGCCGACGACTATCTCCCGAAGCCGTTCGATTTCGACGAACTGGTGGCGAGGATCCGGGCTCAACTCCGACACGATCGACAGCAACACGGATCGGTTCTGGAAGCCGGCGACCTCACCCTGGACCTCAAAGCCCGCAAGGCCTTTCGTGGCGAGAGAGTCATCGATCTCACATCGCGCGAGTTCGCTCTTCTGGAGTTCTTGCTTCGTCACCAAGGACAGGTGCTCACCCGCTCACAGCTCCTGAACGGCGTTTGGGGATACGACTTCGACCCGCAGAGCAACGTGGTCGACGTCTACGTGGGCTACCTCCGCGGCAAGTTGGACAATCCCGGGCCGGAGTCAATGATCGAGACCGTCCGAGGTGGCGGATACCGGCTTCGCGCCGCGCCCCCGGGCGACAAGTGAGACTTCGCCTCACCCTCTGGTTCGTCCTCGGCATCGTGGTCGTGGTTGTGGCCGGGTCTGCCGGGTTGTACGCCGTGCTGTCTGAGCAGCTGCGCCACGACCTCGATTCGCGACTCGGGCAACAGCTCAATCACTACCAGCAGGCGGTCGCATCGGCGGGGGACGAGCAGGAGTTGGCCGACCTCACCAAGGCCTTCCTGTCCGGTCAGCAGTCCAACTCGCTTCGTCAGAACGGATACGTCCTCGCTTTGCAAACGCGCGATGGCACCGTGGTATCCAACTCAAGCCAAGTGAAACTCGAAGACCTCCAGGCCACTAAGGATCTTCTGTCGTCGGGCGAGCCCTTCTTGATCGACGCTCGGACGGCCGTGGGATCGCTTCGAGTCGCCGGAACATCTGTACGACTCTCGGGCGTGCAGGTCGGAGCGGTCGAGATCGCGGGTTCGCTCGGCAACATCGCCGATACGATGCGACGGCTGCTCATGCTCCTCGCGATCGGCGGGTTCGTCGGCTGTGTCGTTGTGGGCTTGGGCTCCTGGCTGCTGTTAGGACGCGCCCTCGACCCCGTGAGGCGGATCACAAAGACGGCCGCGGCAATATCGAGGGAGGACCTGTCACGCCGGATAGAGTACTCCGGACCCAACGATGAGGTCGGAGAACTAGCTCTGACTATGGATGCCATGCTTGATCGGTTGGAGTCCGCGTTCGCGGCTCAAGACCGCTTCATCTCCGACGCCTCCCACGAGTTGAGGACTCCGCTCACCATCATCAAAGGACACCTCCAGGTCCTGGACCGGCAGGAGTCACCAGACGCGGAATTCGTCAAGCAGGAGCACGCCCTGGTGCTGGACGAGCTGAACCGAATGAACCGGCTGGTAGCCGACCTGCTCACTCTGGCAAGAGCGACCAGGAGCGACTTTCTCCGCAGAGATCGGGTGGACCTCGACGCGTTTCTTACTTCCCTGGTCTCCGAGGGCTCCCATCTGGGCGACCGTGAGTGGGCGATAGATTCCCTCCCAGGCGGAACATGGGTGGCCGACCAGGATCGCCTGACCCAGGTCTTCCTCAACCTCATGCAGAACGCTGTGCGCCACACGGAGCCGGGGCAGGTCATCGCCCTGGGGGGCAAAATCGACGGCGGAGTCTCTCTCTGGGTCAGGGATGAGGGAGAAGGCATGACGGACAACATGGTCGGGCATGCCTTTGATCGGTTCTACAGGGGAGATTCGCACGCCGACCACTACGAGGGACTCGGCCTGGGCCTGGCCATTGTCAAGGCCATCGTCGAAGCCCACGGTGGCTCGGCTCAGGTGGAGAGCAAACCTGGCGAGGGTACCCGCTTTACGATCTTCCTGCCCGCTTTGGATCCCAAGGGCGATAAGAGCTTTCTCATCTGACTCTTAAGGTCTTCTCACGCGCAGTCACTAGACTCGTTTTTGAGGCGAACCGAGCCCTCGACCTGGGGGCCTTCGCCCCAAAAGTAACCGAGAACCAGGAGGCGACAAGAATGCGTACGAGAAAGCTTATCCTTGGGCTGGCTGCGGCGGCCCTCCTATCCCTCAGCGTGGCGGGCGCTGCATACGCGACGTCGGGCGCGCAGACCCAAGGTCAATACCGAGGAGACGGTCAGGTCTCGGCGGCTGGAGGCAACGGTGTGGCAGCAAACACCACCACCTCGACCACCAGAGATCAGCTTCAAACCCGCGACCGGCTGCAGGACGGCACCTGCGAAACGTGCCTCGCCACGGGCGCCCCTGCGGTGACCGCCCAGGGCGCGCCGGCGTCAGATCAAACGACCGGAAATCATTATGGCGCCCCGACGACCGCCAACAGCAATGGGTACGGTGCCTCCGCGATGACCGGTGATCAGCTCCAGACTCAAGATCGTCTCCAAGACGGCTCCTGCGGAACCTGCGACGGCACCTGCGACGGCACGGGCCCGGGCAGCGTTGGAGGCACCGGTTCTCAAGGTCAGCAGCGGCTGCACAACGGAACCTGTACTCAATGAACGGCGCTTAAGACTGAGCTCCACTATCGCTCCTAAAAGGACCCGGGCGGCCCCGCGCCGCCCGGGTCCTTTTACGTCGCGCTTCGCCGGATCGGGTTTCAGCCTGGCTTCAGAAGGCCATAATTACCCGAAAGAGTATAGGAGCAGTCATGTCCACCAGAAAGATCATCGAGATCGACCGTGACCTGTGCAACGGTTGCGGGCTATGCACCACCGCCTGCGACGAGGGAGCGCTGGCACTGGACAACGAAGGCAAGGCAGTGCTGGTGCACGAGATCTTCTGCGATGGCATGGGGATGTGCCTGAATGTCTGCCCCACCGGCGCCCTCACGATATCCGAACGGGAAAGCGACTCCTACGACGTGGAGGCTACTCGCCAGCACGTGCTCGACACCCGAGGCCCTGAGGCGGTGGCCGCGGTTCATTCCGGTGGGGAAGTCGGCCGAGATCGCGCTCCTTCGGAGCTCACACAATGGCCCATCCAGTTACATCTCATTTCTCCGCACGCCCCGTATTTCCAGGGAGCGGACCTACTGATCGCCGCCGACTGCACGGCGTTCACCCGCGGCAGCTTCCACGCGGACCTTATCAAGGGACGAAAGATGGTTGTCGCCTGTCCCAAACTTGACGATACAGAAGGTTACGTGGAGAAGCTGGCGGACCTTATCCGGATAAATCAGCCCAAATCTCTTACCGTGGCGATCATGACCGTCCCCTGCTGTACCGGTCTCATGAGGATGGTTCAGATGGCGGTTGAGGCGTCGGGAGTGGACATCCCCATCAACCGGGTCACCGTAGGTATCGACGGGGAGATCGTCGATCGATAACGGGTGCGGTGGGACGTAAACTTGGATATGGAGGGCACATGGCAAAGAAGAACATAGGTAAGTCATTCGACATCTGTCCCATGCCCGTGGTAATTGTGGGAACAGTCACCGACGAGAGGCCGAACTTCATGACGGCGGCCTGGATCACCAAACTCAATTCCACACCGCCGCTTGTGGGCGTATCCCTGGGACACGGACAGCACACCGCGAAGGGGATCCAGCAGACCGGGCAGTTCAGTATCAGTCTTCCCAGTGTGGACCAGATGGTTCTCGCCGACTACCTCGGGCTGGTCCACGGCTTCGCCGAAGACAAATCCGCGCATGTGGACATCTTCAGCGGTGCGCTGAAATCCGCTCCGATGGTCAGGCAGTGTCCGGTCACGATGGAGTGTCGGCTGAATCAGACGGTAGAACTCCCCAAGGATCTCTTCTTCATAGGCGAGGTAATGAGCGTGTACGCGAGCGAGACCGTCCTCACCGATGGACACGTGGATCCGGCCAAGCTCCGTCCCTTCGTCCTCACCCTGCCGACTGCGGGCTACTGGGCCTTGGGTGAACGCATCGGCGACCCGTGGAGCGCCGGCAAAGCTCTTTTGAATTCCGGAGGCGAGAGTGGGGAGGCGTGACGCTTCCTGCCCGAAGAGAATTGCCCGTCGCTCTTGCAACCATGGCCGCGGCCGAGTGGGCCGCGGCTGTCGTCGTCCGGCATTCCACTCGGACGTTCAACCGCTGTAGCATTGATCCGGCACTTCTGGAGCAGATGGAGTTCTTTGCGGCGGGCTTTCCCGCTCCAGAGACGGCGCGGGTCGTGATCGTCAGAGACGTTCCTGCCGCCGTATTCACTGGGTTTATGGGGGGGTACGGTCGCGTCCTGGGCGCCCCGTCGGCTCTCGTCATGATCGGCTCCGAGAGCGATCCCGCCGTCCAGGAAAGCGTGGGTTACCTTGGCGAAGCGGCGATCCTGGAAGCCACCGCCCTCGGGCTGGATACGTGCTGGATCGCCGGCTTCTTCGATCGGGGCCTGGCCGAGAACATCGTGAAGCTTCTCCCAGGAGAACGGGTGCTTGCCATTTCGCCCTTGGGACATGCCCAGCCCCGTCCGCGCGCCGGGGAAAGGTTCATGAAACGCGTGGTGGGGGCCCACAAGCGCCGTCCTGTCGAGGAGGTCGCGCCCGAATACGACCAGGAGCAATGGCCATCGTGGGCTGCAGAGGGCGTGAGATTGGCGCGCGTTGCACCTTCCGCGGTGAATCGCCAGCCTTGGTCTATTCGGATCCTGACGCGGTCGGACGCACAGACAAGCCCGCGGGAAGCGACCGGGGCGATGATCTCCGTTGTGGAGCGCGGCGCGGAGGGCCACATCTCCCGACGGCTGGACTGCGGAATCGCGATGCTGCATTTTGAAGTGGGAGCCCGTCTCATGGGAGCGACCGGGACCTGGGAGATCCTCTCCGCGCCCGATGTGGCGCGTTTCGTGACCGGCTAGACACACCTTGCGGCCGGCCCGGCCGGTCAGTCCGCAACCCCTCTCAGTCGGCCCGACGAGCTCCGGGCAGTCGACGAGGGCGGAGCCCTGAATAGGACTACCCCCAAAGCGCCGGCCGCGCCGAACGCAGCCAGAGCCGCGTAGGCCACGAAATAGCCGAGCCCATAGTCGAGGGCCAATCCGAAGAGCCACGGGGCCAACATTGAGATGCCGAACCCCAGCGCATTGATGAGCCCCGTCGCGGGACCCACGTGCTCCGGCTTGGCCACGACCTCCGGAATCATGGCGAAGCGAGGTGAGAAATAGGCCAAGCTGAACAGACCTACCAGCGCCACGACTACGAACACCAGGGCTCTACCCGGCACCACGGAAACCAGTACCGTCATTACGGTCATGAGCGCCATGGCGCCGAATATGACGCGCATCCGTCCCACACGGGCCGCGACGGCCGCTCCACTGGGAGCGCCGATGAGTTGAGCGACAGCCATGCCTGCTGTCAGATACGCCGATATGCCCACGCTCGATCCAAAACGGCTCTGAAGGAAGTCGGGCGTCCAGATCAGGACTCCTGTTCCCACGGCCAGGGACGCCGCGTTGAACAGACCAAGGAGCAGGACCTCTCGGTTGCAAACGACCGCCGCCAAATTGCCTCCCAGCGCCCGGAACGACGTGTCCTCGGCGGCACAGTCGGGCACGGCCCGCACCTGCTTCTGAGAGAAGACGAGAATCCCAATCGCAAAAGCCAGGATGGCGGTGGTGCCAAAAGCCGCGCGAAAGCCGCCTAGGATAGCCACGGTGGGCATCAGAAGCAGCCCGATGAGGGCACCCAAGCCCTTGCCGCTGGCGAATATCCCCCATCCGCGGTTCCGCCGCGCGGGGGCCAGGAAACGAGCCATGACCGGGCTGCAAACCGGGACCACCATCCCTGCCCCCAGCCCCTGAAGCACTCTGCTGGCCAGAAAGCCGGGGAAGGACGAACTGGCCGCGAAAAGGCCTGATCCGACAACAAGGCAGGCGCAGCTCACCGCAAGGACCCGGCCGCCCCAGCGCGTGGCCTCCACACCTGCGGGAATTCCCACGAGACCGTAGGCCAACATAAACGCCGACGTGAGCAAGCCCAGTTGAGACTCGGAGAGACGGAAATCCTGCCGTAACTGCGGCGTCACCACCGCCATAAGCGCGAGTGTGAGCGTGGACAGGAGATAGAAGATCATGAGAACGAAAGCGAACTTGTCGCCCGTCTTCTCCTGCTCCGCGACTCGTCCCGGTTCGCAGGCCGGGAAATCGTTCTCTCGTCTGGAGGATGCCTTGGTCAGGAAGCCCGTTTTGCTGACCCCTTGAAGAAGGCCATACCTGCCAGCGCGATCAGGCCAAAAGCGGCCAGCATGACAAAGCCCCACAGGTAGGACCTCTCCGACTTGTTTCCAGCGTCGAGAAAGAGGCCAAAGATCCAGGGGGCAATCATGGAGCCGGCGAAACCCATCAGGGTGTTGATGCCTGTCGCGGGTCCGACCTGCTCAGGTTTCGCCACCACCTCGGGGATGTAGCTGAGCATCGGGGGAAAGAAGAACATGCTGAAGAAACCGGATAACAAGACCATGAGAAAAATCAACGCAACTCCCGGAATCACGCCAATGGCCGCGGTCACAACCACCATGACCACGAGCGAGCCCACAATGACCCAGTACTTGCCCCATCGCGCCTGCCCCATCGCGCCTGATGGATTCCCCAAGAATTGAGCGGCGCCGAGTCCGGCGAGAAGGTAGAGTGAGACCGCCTCGGTGGAGTGGTGTATGTCTTGCAGAAAACTGGGCGCCCAAACCAGCACTCCGACACCCATGGCCAGGGCGGCTGTGTTCGTGAGGCCGAGGATGACAATCCGCCGGTTCGTGATGACGGCTCCGAGCGACCGGATCAGCGCCCGGAACGTTGTCGCGCCTTCCGCATACTGGGGAAGGGCCCGCACCGCCCTCTGCGATAGCGCCACCGCGCCGACCACGAAACCCAGGGCCGCATCGGTGAGAAACACGGCCCGGTACCCGCCGACGCTTTGGATGCTCGGCATGATGAGAAGGGCCGCCATACTGCCCAGTCCCCATCCCGCACCGAGGATGCCCCAAGCACGGCCCAGACGCTTGCGCGGCAGGGATTGGGCCATCACGGGACTGCAGGTGGCAATGACCATGCCGCCGCCGATCCCTTGGATCGCGCGCCCCACGAGGAAACCACCCATCGAATGGCTGAAGGCGAAGATCAGCGACCCAACCACGAAGCAACCGCAGCACACCGCGAGCAGTCGTCCGCCCCAGCGAGCGGCCCCAACTCCCGAAGAGATCCCGGAAACTCCGTAGAAGCCCATGAAGACAGTGCTCAGGAGGCCGATGTCGGCGTTGGTAAGCCCGAGACTGTCCCGCAACTCCTTCGTGACCACGGGCATCAAGGAAAGTGTAACCGCACTGGTGATGAAGATGAACATGAGAGATACGGCCAGCAGATCGGCACCCCGGCGCGAGTCCACAAGAACCCTAGCCGGATCTGGAGCCAATCCGTTGTTCGAATCGTCGTTCATCTCTGACCTTTCTTCGCCGAGAGTCGCTGCCGCGCTGACCGTCAAACACTTGTATCAAATCGTCCGCCCTCGCGGATAGTCCCCACGGTCGGTTTCCCGCAGAAGCTCCGTGCCGGGCGACACGGACCAGAATCCGAAGGCTTGGTCTCGACAAGGTGGAGCGCTCAAATTTCTGGATGAGGGGGAGTGCCGCGTGATAGTCTGATGTCGACAGAAGCGGAACCCACATTCCCATTCTGTCGACTCCTACCTGTCGCGTGGTCAAAGGAGCGCATCGATGAGGTTTCTCCTCCGCTGGGCCATAACGGCGGCTTCGGTCGCAGTCGCGGCCTGGATCCTGCCGGGCATCTCCGTGGGTCAGCCGCACCGCATCATTACCGTGGTGCTCGTCGCGCTTGTCCTCGGACTCGTCAATGCGTTCATTCGTCCGCTCATCTCAATCATGTCGTGCGGCCTCATAGTGCTCACGCTCGGGTTGTTTACGCTGGTCATCAACGGCCTCATGCTCTGGCTCGCCTCCTGGATCACCGTGCACTGGTTGCACTTGTCATTCCAAGTGAACGGCTTCTGGAACGCACTGTTCGGCGCGATCATCATCAGCATCGTCTCGCTCATACTTTCATCGTTCGTCGGCAAAGAGAGGCTCAGAAAGAGGTGAGGGCCGCATCGTGAGGTCTGATTTGTGAGGTTACCAGTAGCCATAATCGGCAACGGGGCGGCGGCGGCGGAAGCCGTGCTCGCCCTGCGGCAAAATGGATTCACCGCCGCCATCCACGTGTTCGCGGATAACGACCACCCGCCGTACAACCCCATGCTGGGGACGTACCTGGTCTCGGGCGCCATCCCGCTGGAACGAGCCTTCCCTTTTGGCGGCAGACAGACCTTCTATCAAGCGAACGAGGTGTCAACACACCTCGATGAAGCCGTTACGGAACTCGACGCGGAGGCCCGCACTTTCGCCACCGCGGCCGGTTCCACCTACTCTTATGAGCGCTGCCTGGTGGCGACCGGCGCCCGCCCGGCAGTGCCGCCGATCACCGGTCTACGTGAGGCCCTGGGCATTGAGGGCCCGGAGAGGCGCGTCTTCACTATCCAAACCCTTGCCGACGCTTTGCGGCTCAAGCAAGCGGCCGAAGAGGCCTGTGCAGCGGCCGTGACTGCGCGCTTGACCCCCCGGGCGGCCGTAGTAGGTGCCTCCTTTGCCGGCGTGAAGATCGCCTCCGTGCTGCACGAAATGGGAATGCTGGTTACGCTCGTGGAACGAGAGCCTTCGCTCCTCCCTCTATCCGCCCATCCCGATTGCGCTCACATCTTGGAACGGCATCTGTTGGGAGAGGGATACCAGCTGCGACTGGGCGCCGCGCTGACCGGTGTCGCTCCTCATTCGTCCGGAGTACGCCTGGATTTCGGCTCGCTGCCCGGGGCCGCCGATCCTGGCGGAGCAGGCGGGACCGCGTGCGAGGACCAGGAGGCACGGGCTGAGGTCGACCTCGTCGTGGTCTGCACGGGAAATCGTCCGTCGCTTGGCTTTCTCAAGCCCGGACAGATCGACATCGGAGCGGGCGTCTTGGTCGACGACCAGCTCCGGTCGAGCATCCCCACGCTCTACGCGGCCGGGGACGTGGCTCAAGGCAAAAACCTCATGAGCGGCCGCCACGAGATCATCGGGCTGTGGGCGAGCGCCCGCGCTCAAGGCCGCGCCGCCGGCCGCAGCGTAGCAGGCGTCCCCACCGGATACAGGGGAAGCGTACCCAGCAACATCACCCACGTGGGCCGGCTACTCTTTGCCAGTGTCGGCTGCCTGCGGGATTACGACGAGATCGAGTCTTCACACCTGGGCGACGCCTTCCGGTTGCGCGCCTGGCAGGAAGGACGGCTGGCAGGGGTCAATCTCATCAACGGCTGTCTGGGCGTAGGGATTACGAGAGGAGCCCTACTCAGAGCGGCCACCGGTTCGACGCAAGAGACGGAGGCAACGTGGACAAGCTTCAGCGAATGATCAAGAGCAAGATCCCGGGTCAAGAGACCGGGATCGAGGTGAGGAAGTCGATCTGCACCATCTGCGACCCCACCACCCAGTGCGGCCTTGACTGCTACGTAAAAGACGGCCGCATCGTCAAGGTGGAGGGGACCCTCGAGAGTCCCCAAAACGCAGGTACCCTCTGCTCCAAGGGCGCAGCCCAACGGCAGTGGGTCTACAACGAGGAGCGTCTGCGCACGCCCATGAAACGGGTGGGCCCGCGCGGATCGGGCGAGTTTGTGCCCATCTCCTGGACGGAAGCTCTGGACACCATCACCGAGAACCTACAGAAGTTCAAGGCCGAAAGCGGACCGGAGTCCGTGGTCTTCTACTGCGGATATCCCAAGCAGCTCCGGCCGTTTGGGCAGCGGCTGGCGATGCTTTACGGATCGCCCAACTGGGCCACGGAGTCGAGTGCCTGCCACACGGCCATGCAGATGGGGTGGCGGCTGGACTACGGACAGATGGCCGGTCCGGACTTGAAGAACGCCAAGTGCGTGCTCGTATGGACGGCCAATCCGCTGCATTCCAACACGCCGGCGGCCCGCCACATCATGGACGCCCGCGACCGCGGTGTGAAGTTCATCGTCGTGGACCCGCGGAAGTCTCCCACGGCCGGCATCGCCGACATCCACCTGCAACTGCGTCCCGGCACCGACGGAGCCCTAGCTCTCGCTATGGCCAACGTCATCATCTCCGAGGGGCTATACGACCGAGAGTTCTGCGCCGAGTGGACCCGTGGGTTTGACGAGTTCAAGGCCTACGCAGCCCAGTTCACGCTGGAGCGGGCGGAGGAGATCACGGGTGTGCCTGCGGCCAAGATCCATGACGCCGCCGTCCTCTACGCCACCACCAAACCCGCGGCCATGATTCCGAGCGCTGCGCCCGTTGTCCACCACACCAACGGAGTGCAGAACCAGCGGGCCGCTGCGGCCCTTGTGGGCCTTACCGGCAACTACGACGTACCCGGGGGTAACGTGGTCCAGGGACCAAGCTGGCTTGAGATCGCCGGCGCCGGTTTTGTCAGCAAGCAGCACGAGTTCGAGGTACCCCGGCCCTGGAGTGAGCTGCCTCCACGTCTCGGCGCCGAGCGCTTCCCGGTGTGGACGGAGATGATCAGTCAGGCCCAGGGCATGGACCTTCCCCGGCAGATCAACAGCGGCGAGCCCTATCCGTTGCGCGCCCTGATCGCCTTCGGTATGAACTATCGTATGTGGCCGGACTCCAAAGGTCTTCTCGAAGCCGTCCAGAAGCTCGACTTCATCGTGGACGTCGATCTCTTTATGACCGACACGGCCAAGTATGCGGATATAGTCCTTCCCACCTGCTCCTCCGTGGAGCGGAGCGAACTGCGCTGCTACCCGCAGAAGTATGTGGTCTACACCACGCCGGTGATAGATCCGCTGGGCGAGTCCCGCTCCGACACCGACATCATCTTCGCGCTTGCCGACAAGTTGGGTATCGATTATGCTCCTTCACCTTCCATCCCCGCTGGGAAGTATCAGGAAAACGGCGCGCCCGATTTTACCGAGGCTTTCGAGGCAACGCTTGATTGGCTGCTGGAGCCGAGTGGGATGAAGATCGAGGAACTCAAGAAGCATCCCGCCGGCATGCCGGTGCCCAACCCCATCCCGGTGACGTTCAAGAAATACGAGAAGAACGGCTTCCTCACTCCGAGCGGCAAGATGGAGTTCGCATCTTCCATTCTGGAGAAATACTCAGACCGGCCCGGTATCGACGCTCTCCCCATCTACGAAGAGGACAAGTACAGCCCCGTGTCCGCTCCCGAGCGAGCTGCGAAGTATCCTCTCGTCCTGGGCGCAGGTTCGCGCCTTCCCATGTTCATCCACTCACGCACCTTCCGCCTACCTTGGACGCGCAGCCTCAGGCCTGATGCTGCCGCCGATATCAACCCTGCCGACGCTGCTCGCCTTGGAATCGCTCAGGGGGATCCCATTGAAATCTCGACTCCGACGGGTTTCATCCGCGTGAAGGCCAACGTGACGGAACTCGCCAGTCCAGGGGCGGTGCAGATGTACCACGCCTACCCCGAAGCCGACGTCAACTCTCTCATCGAAGAGGATTACCTGGATCCTATCTCCGGGTTCCCGGGATACAAAGGGCTTCTCTGCGCGGTGCGCAAGGTGGCGCCGGCTAAGCCCGAAGCCCAGGAGGTGACGCAATGAGCCACGCCTTCTACCTGGATATGGAGCGCTGCACCGGATGCTTTGCCTGCGCCGTTGCCTGCATGGATCAGAACGACCTCGAGGTGACCGCGGAGCCGACCGCCTGGCGACAGGTGTTCAAGGTGGAGTCGGGCACCTACCCTGAAGCCCGTATGCGCTACGTCTCACTTGCCTGCATGCATTGTGAGGACGCCCCGTGTCTCCTAGCCTGTCCCACCGGCGCCATCGCCCGAGAGCCGGGCACGAGAGTGGTCAAGGTCAATCAGGAGCTGTGCATCGGTTGCCACAGTTGCTCCATGGCCTGCCCGTTCGGCGTTCCCCGGTTCGGCCAGGACGGGACAATGCAGAAGTGCGACCTCTGCACCACCCGCTTGGAGAACGGACTTGAGCCGGCCTGCGTTCGGGTGTGCCCCACCAAGGCGCTACGTCAGGGCGACCCCAACGATCTGAGCATGGACAGGGAGAAGAAGGCGGCGGAGAGACTAGCCGGCAGTTCGTAGGACTTGTCGGGGCGCGGCGCCACACGCGGCGCCGCGCCCCTTGTCACGCCTCGTCTTCGAAGATGGTCACGTCCAGAGCCGCTATCTGCCCCTTGTTGGCCGGGTTGACCACGTGCACGACGCTCAAGGGCAACTCGCCCTCGAACTGGTCGGTGAGGTCCACGACCTGCTTGAAACGGTCACCGGTGAGAAAACGTACCTTGGGCTTATCCAGAGGCGTGCCTGCACCCGGCGGTTCGCATACCACAGCCAGTTCACCGTTCGTGAGCCTCACCACGGTGCCCGGCGGATAGAGCCCCACGATCTGCACGAAGAGTTTCACCAGCGTAGGATCGAACCACGTTCCGGCACCGGAGAGAAGGTGGTGCAGGGCCTCATGCGGCGTGAAGTTCGCCTCTCGATACACCCGAGGCGTGGTAACGGCGTCGTAGCGGTCGGCGAGGGCGACAATATTGCCAAACAGGGAAACGTGGTCCTTGACCTTGGTAGTCGGATAGCCGCTCAGGTCATAGTTCATATGATGCTCGAAAGCCACCACAACCGCCCACATGCTGGCCGGCGACACATGCTTTCCCCTCAGGAGAGCCTTGGAGGCGGCCATGGGATGAGCGCGAATATCGGCCCACTCTTCCGCTTCTAGAGGTCCCGGCTTCTGAAGCACGTCGGGAGGCACGCTCAGTTTTCCCGCGTCGTGAAGGAAGGCAGATAGACATAACTCTCCCAGCCGCGCCTTGGTCAACCCCAGCCGCTGTCCTATCAGCGTGGAGAGAATCGCTACGTTGGTCGCGTGGGAGAGTAGGCAGCCATCCGCCTCCTTTATGGTGGTCAGAGCAAGGAGAGAGGCCGGTTCGGCCACGAGTTGATCCACGAGCGCCTGGGCCACGCGCCTCATCCGTCTTAAATCGAGAGGTTTCGCGTCATCCGAGAGAGCTCGTAGCTCCTCCCCCAGCTGGACCGCAGCCGCGTATGCCGCGACGGGAGCTATCGTCTGGGCCCGCTTGCCGCGGGTTAGGAGTTCGGCCTCGACGTTATGCACCCCCCGCTCGCTCAGCCGAGCATTGAAATCGTCGGGACCGTTCCCGTGTTCTCGGCCCAAGAGGACAAGCAGACCCATGAGGTCTTCCTCTGACGCGCCGGCGTGGAGAATGATCGTGTTGATACCCCATTCGTCGTACAAACCCATGAGGTAACCGAAACGCTCATAGGTGGCCATGTTGGAGCGTACGCGCCTACTTCCGATAAAGAGGCAGTGACTGTAGACGCCCACCCTCAACGATTCTTCGTCCTCATTTTGGTCGGAGATCATGGTCCAGAGGGAGGCACAGACCTGCTGCATCACCGCATTACCGGGGTCGTAGTAACCCGCCGTGCGGATGGCGGCGGCGAAGCTGAGCGCCAGCATTTGGTCGCGATTGGCTGCGTGGGCCGGGCGGGGCGACTCGTCGCTCATGACCGGCCTCCGCCACCCGAGAAGCCGGGGCCGAAAAGGGCGCGCTGGGCCGCGGCACGAATCTGCGCCTCTCCCGACTTGGAGAGCGTAATTAGGAGAGTGTGAGCCGCCTCACTGTGCACCGCTCCAATAGCCTCTACTGCGGCCAGCCTGAGGGCCAATGGGCGCGCGGAAAGCAGCCTGCGCTTCCACAACTTCTGGAGTACTGGAAGAGATCTCTCCTGGGCCAATGAGGCATAGGCCGTCAAGAACGCTCCCACCTCCTCGGCCGGTAGGGCCGCAAAACCACGGTCCTCGATATGAGACAGAAGAGCCGCCTCTTGATCGCGACCGCCATCGCGACCGACCACGCGAGCGGCCAAAGTGCGCACGGTCGACTCTTCATCGGATAGAGTTCTGGCGAACAGCGAGATAAAGTCCTTGGCACCGAGAATCTCCAAGCCCCGCAGTGTTTCTCGCCTCACGCGACTGTCGGGATGGCTCAGCAGCCTCGGCCCGTGTTCTGCCAGGCCCATGTGCCTAGCTCCAGCCGCCAGCTGCACGGCATTACGGACGACGTACCAACGCGAATCACTGAGAAAGGGCTCCAAGTCCGACCAGGGCACCCCATCCTCGGCTCCCAGCACCGACAGAAGGCTTTTCCGAACACCCCGGTCCTCCGCCTCGGCGAGGGCCTCCAGCAGGAGCGGACCGATCCATGACCTCACTGCCATGAGAAAGCCCTCGATCTGGTTCCCTTCCCCCGCCTTTGTGGTCCCCGCGGCCTCGAGAAGGCTCCGCAGGCGCTGGCTGCCGAGTCCCCCTCCTATCACAGCTCCCGCAAAACCCGCCGGGCACCATTCTTTGCCCTCCAGTTCGACGAGTTGTCCCGCCACATCGAACATTTTGTCGATCTTGCCTTGATCCACGAGAGCCTGCATCGCCCCCACAAATGCCTGAGCAAGTGGGTCCTCGATGCTGGTGATTGGGGCGCTATCTGCGATCTCGAGCAAGACGTCGACATATTCTTCGAGCACGTCGCGAAGCGCCTCGATAGCGCCAGCCTCTCTTTCCTGCTCCTCGACCGTGACGACGAGAAGCGCCGGGTCGATCTTTTCAGTGACCACAGTGTACATATGCTGCCATTTCAGGCACTCCTCAACGGAATCGGGCGCCTCGCCTTCTTCGAGACGCCTCTGAACCGCCTGCCTGAGAGCGTCGATCATGCCATCGCGAATGGCCTCGCCCGCGACCAACGGGTCGGCGACCCAGTACTCCACGTGCGCGAAATCCTGTTCCCAAAACGCGGTAACAAGGTCCTGTTCCACGGGCGACAGATCATCGGCGTGGGCAAGGCAGTCCACTATGGCTTCGATCTCCGTCGCCTCCAGCCCGGGGCGAAGAGAAAGGGACCTCAAACCGTCGCGGAACATGAGGAAGGCCAGGTTATCGCCGCCGGATGCGTGCGAGTAGACCTGGGTACCTTCAAAATCGAGTTCGGCTTCTCCGATGTCCAGCGTCAGCGCCCCCCACTCCTCCAGGTAGAGCATTACGACGCGTACGAGAGCGTCGATACTCTGCCTCGCGGTGGGGTGCGTCGGCGGGTAGAAACGAAGATCGCGATAAGCCCGTTGGAGAGAAGCGCAGATGCCGCTCACCGCCGAGAATTGTGGCGAAACTGATGACCCGGCTGACATGATCTCCACATGTTCTAGGGTTCGGTGGCTATTCCTCCCCATGGGATGTTACTCGCTCCTGAGTCGGGGGACCCCCAAGTGCCCGCAGGTTCCGCCCCAGAACAGTGGAATACTCTGTCAGATCGATAGCCGCGAGCTTCTCCCTGAGATCCTGCGGAAGCTCGTCCGCGGGCAGATCCTGGAGAATTATCTCCGTCTCTTCGCTGTCGAAGGTCGCAACAAGAGTCGTGGGCGGGATAAGCTCCTGGTTGACCCGGCAGCCCAGTTGGCACACCATACATCCCACAAGGCTGTTGTGTGCGGCCGGCCCGAGTGCGGCGGGCCAGTCGCCCCCATGCTCATTCAAGTAGGTGAGGCAACGCAGCGGATCGATCCGGTCTCCGCTTGAATCGATGCAGCCCGTGGGACAGGCGTGGTAACACCACGCGCACGAGAGGCACTTGCGCATCCTCGGAGGGACCGGGATCCTCTCAGGGGCTTCGAAATCCCCCGAAGAATCCCCTTCCCTCAGGTCGGCATCGGTGGCATAGACGTCCAATCGGGCAAAGCTGCCCAAACCCTCCACATAGGCGAGCCCGTTCCGCCCGTACTCCGCAAGTCCTACTCGGACCGCAAGCAGCTTCGCGGGTACGGCCACTCTCTGCACCGAGTAGCCGGCCGGTTCGAGAATTCCCCTGAGCACGTCCAGCGTCAGGCTCCGGGTCTCCGAGGACACATAGGTGGGCGGGATCACCGCCTCGACCTCTCGCCCGTCCATGTGGAAGATCGCCTTGAGAGGGGGCGAGGGAGCGGCCACAACGATGACCGCCCGCATCTCCATCCCCTCCGGGGAAGTGCACGCCAAACTCTGGGAGTACTCGTCGTAGATCTCGGTGGGCATGATGCCGCGGTCGCGCAACTGGGTAAGGGAGCGCGCCATCTCGGCGACAATCCTCGCGTCGACCACCCGGTGACGAAGGCCCGCTGCATCGAGAGCGTGTCCTATCGAATCACGCACGGAGCCTCACGGAGCCGTCGGGAGCAACACCTCGCCCCGGTCCTTCCCGCTGGTGCCGTAGCTCACGATCATGCGGTCAGTGATCCACTCCACCGGGACTTGGTCGTCGGTCCAGTAGTCCTTCATCGGTGAAACCGGAGTCCACTCCTTGGTGAGGAGGTCCGTGAGCGGCAGGACATCCGCGGGCGCGGTCCGAGCTCGTTCCGCGAGGGTCGCTGTGCTCGTGGAGCCGGCAAACCCGAGGACGAGTTGGTTGAAGTGCAAGGCGGGCCATTTCATCACCAACGGAAATTGGGTGGCCAGAGTTCCTGCAACGGAACGCGACAGCCGGTCATCGCCCGGCACGGTGGAAACGTTAAGGGCCACTATGCCGTCCGGGGCCAAGCGATCGCGGACGAGCTTGAAGAAATCGGCCGTCGCCAGGTAGAAGGGCACATACGGCTGTCGATACGCGTCGATAAAGATAAGATCGTACTTGTCCTTGGACGACTGCAAGAACGGGCGCGCATCCGCCGTGATGACCTTGAGGCGGGGATTGTCCTTCAGACCGAAGTACTTCTCTGCCACCGCGCTGACCACCGGATCAATCTCCACCCCTTCGATATTGCTGTCGGGGTAATACACGCCGAAGGAACGCGCCGTGGTACCTCCTGCGTTGCCCAGGATTGCGATCTTCGCTGCCGGTCTGCCTAGGAGCGGCGGAACGGTGAGAAACATATCCCATTCGCCGCCCGTGAGGACCGTGTCGGCCCGCCAGATGGAATGGACGGCAAATCCCTCATTCAGGAACAGCAGCCGCTCGTCGCCGCGCTGGACCACTTGCACGAACTGGTAGCGGGATTCCTTTTCGTAAAGGAGCCCCGAGGTCGCTTTGACCGCTCCCGGGGGGATGGCGATCAAGCCCGCAAGTACGACCGCTATCGCGAGGAAACGGGCACCGAGCAGCAGCGTGGCCGCCGCCGCGATCAGCGCCGCGGTGCCGAGCAGGGTGCGTTGCGTCCCTATGAGAGGGATCGCGACCAGCGCCGGTACAAACGTTCCGAGGAGGCTGCCGGCGGTAGACAGAGCAAAAACGTGCCCGGCGGTAGAACCCGCCTTGTCGACGTCGCGCATGCCGAGACGGATCGCGAAGGGCGTGACCATCCCCAACAGGAGAACCGCCGGGACGAAGAGCACCACTGACGCCAGAAACGAGCCGATAACCGCGCCGGTGGAGACAGAGTCGATACCGCGTATGGTCACGTTGAGAAACGGTCGCTCCACGAAGGGGATGACTGCAATGAGTATGGCCCCGGCCATCACCACCATTCCCAGAACCCGAGGACTGGGGTAGCGGTCGGCGAGACGACCTCCAAGAACGTACCCTACGGAAAGAGCAATGAGGATGAGCCCG
The DNA here is from genome assembly GCA_963775295.1 of uncultured Actinomycetes bacterium. GTDB lineage: Bacteria > Actinomycetota > Thermoleophilia > RBG-16-64-13 > RBG-16-64-13 > JAMDEO01. The sequence goes on along the minus strand of CAVZIK010000006.1, from coordinate 1,472,778 downwards.
ATGATATTCGCCCAGATCATCGTCGACGAGCCGTAATAGGGGGCGAGCAAACGGGAAGCACACATCTCCGTAGCCATGGAGCCGATGCCGGCAAAGAAGACCAGACCGCCAAGGGCGCCCCTGCGAAGAGACTTGGCGGGTCCGCCTGCTTGAACCGTGGCTACCGCCCTCATAGTGCGCCCGGCACTACGGGCTCGGGCACGGCGTCGGCACGAACGTCAACTACTTCCGCGCATGTGGGTTCGTCCCCATCCGCTTCGGCGTAGATGCGCCGGTACGAGAACGCAGCTACCAGCACAACGTACTGAAGCGCCGTGGCGACGAGCGCCTTGAGTTGGTCTTGGTAGAATACGAGAAGGTTGACCACCGTGAGGTCCACGATGAGGGCGGCGACCGCAAGACTCAGCCCCCGCCTCTCACGGTGCAACCCGATAAGGACCGCCGCTGTCAAGGACACCACCCCGACTCCGCCTTCGAGCACCGCCCGCACCGAGAACCAGATCTTGTCCCCGAGCGCGGCCAACTCTCCGGTTGAAACGAGGGTACGAAGAGTTTCGGTAGCCTCCGATTGTGGCGCCGCGGCCAAGAAGGCCAGGAGCGCCATATCGAGCACGGCGTAAACCCCGCCGACGAGAAGCGCGAAGACGAGAAAGGCCTGAAGCCTGGGCCGAGTGAACACCTGCCGGCCCCAATTGCGTGTGTGCGTCAGCAGCCTCTGCACCTTTCCCGGACGTGGCTCTGTGCATCGAGGCCGCTCCGCCTCGACGAAAGCGAGCATCGCCGCCGCCAGTTGCCTCACCGACTCTTCATGGGCCGCGACCGTCACCTGCTCCAACCGGCGGCCCAACGCAGCCAGGTCATGCTTGCTCGTCTCGTGATCCAGAACCCCTGACATTTGCTCGAGAGCCCGGTAGATCTCGCCGCGTGGATCCTTGCCGGGCGCGCGGCGGACGCGCAGATAGACCAGCACGGTGGCCAGGAACAACGCGTATATGATGGGGCCGGCCGCCGGAGTAAAGTAGTTGTTGCTCTGGGTGATGAATTTTCCCACCTCGTCTATGAAAAGGCCCATGCCCCCGCCACTCAGTACCGCCCCCAGCATCAACGCCCAGTTGTTCGCAATGGTCAGAAGAACCAGGGCGGCGGCGAATAAAGCCAAGCCTCCCCATAGCACGTGGGCGATATGGACCGTATCGTTGCCCAGTTGCGCGTAGCCGGTGAGCCTCAGGATACCGCGCAGAACGAGCACGGTGAGAGCGAAGACCACCAGCGAGATCAGCACGTACCGCTCGGAGCGATGTCGCTTGACTGGGCGCAGATTCCTGATTCGATCGAAAGCCATGGATCATCAACTTGCCAGATAGAAGATTTCCCGCGTCCGCCAATTATCGAGGAGCCTCCCCGCACATTCAAGGCTCCCAGCTCTTGCGTCGCCGCTAGTTTCCGTTAGGATTCAGAGTTGAGAGGGCCTGTTTCCCCAGGCACCCCGCGCCACGCGAACAGGAGGGCCCATGCAGACACCAGCGCCGCCTTATCCAATTGCGACCGGTTATCCCTTGACCTTCCGGGTTGATTATCCGGACAAACCCCTCAACCGCCTCACCACCGGGCTCCGCTTCTTGTGGATCATCCCTATCGGCATCATTGCGGCTCTCGTGGCGGAGGGGACGATAAGCGCCCACGGGGCAGGATACTCCTGGAGTTGGGCAGTCGGTGGACTCCTGTTCCTACCGGTTCTCCTGATGATTCTCTTCCGGCAGAAATATCCGCGTTGGTGGTTCGACTGGAACCTTCAACTCACTCGGTTCCTCGCGCGGGTGTGGGTATATGGAGCGCTTCTCAGGGACGAGTACCCCTCCACCGACGAGGAACAAGCGGTCCATCTCGACTTTCCGTACCCCGACGCCACCCAACTCAGCCGCGGGCTACCTCTGGTTAAGTGGTTTCTGGCCATTCCGCACTGGATAGTGCTCTATTTCCTGTGGATAGGGGCCGCAGTCTGCATCATCATCGCGTGGTTCGCCATCCTCTTCACCGGCAAATATCCACAGAGTCTCTTCGACTTTGTCGTGGGCGTTCAACGGTGGTCGCTGCGGGTCTCAGCGTATGCCATCCTCCTCGTAACCGACCGCTACCCACCGTTCACCCTGTCCGAATAGCGGGCACTCGCGGCATCGACCAGGCGAGGGGATGAACCGCGGTCTATGACCGGCCATCCCCTCGCATCCGAGACGCAGACTCTTCGCGCTCGCTAGCGGGGTTCCAGCTCCGTGATCTCCAGGGTGTCTTTGATGTCGATGCACCCGCGCACGCTGTTGGCCGCCGGACAGCCGGTCACGTAGTTCGCAAACACCTCCCGCGCCTCTTCTGTCTTGCCGGCCGGGACCTTGAGTGTGTACGCCACCCGGATGGCGGTGATGCGAAGGACTCCCTCGACGTCTTCGATATCGCCCTCGACCTCAGCCATATAGCGGTCGGTGTGAGTAGGGATCTTGCGTCCGGCCAGCGCCGTGGCCAGTGTCCCCATCATTCAGCCGCCTACCGCCCCCACGATGTGGTCCAAGGTAGCGGCGTGTTCCACTTCGGGATCGACCTTGTAGAACTGTTTGATCCCTCCGTGGACGCCATAGTAGATCGGCTCTTCGAAGCCGGAGATGACGGCCTTCCTAGTAGGTCCATTTTCCCGGGTGATAGTAATCCGGGAGGTGTGCACCACATTGGCCATGAGCGCTTCCCCCCTAGGCTCGATTTGTCAGCAACCCTGAGGGTATCCCAACTCGAGTTCTTCGTCGGACGCGGGACGTATCTCCACGACTTCCACGTCGAAATGGAGCCTCTCGCCCGCGAGCGGATGGTTCGCGTCAACAACGACGGCGTCGTCCCTGACTTCCACAACGGTTAGGGGAACATCTCCGGTCGGAGTCTCACCGGCAAACTGCATGCCCGGAAATATTTCCATCCCCTCGGGAAACTTGTCGCGCTCTACCTCGAACACGGCCTCTTCGTCCACTTCGCCATAACCGTCGGCAGGCTCTACAACGACTGTAGATTTCTGTCCGCACTCGGCACCCTCGAGGGCGTTCTCCAGACCGGGGATGATGTTGTCGTATCCATGCAGATATTGAAGCGGAGCGCCACCCTCGCTCGAATCGATGACCACGCCACTGTCATCGGTCAGCGTGTAATTGAAGCTCACGACGGCGCCACGGGTCGCTTGCATTGTGAGTATCCCTTCAGTAGAACTTCTTGAGACGGGAAGGTTACTACATCATGCCTCCGCTTGCCGTCTCGGAACTCGCCGCCAGCTTCTCCAGAATCTCTCTGTTGGTCCGACCGAGCTCAAGCAGGCGAGCGTCCTGATCCTCCAGGTGCTTGAGGATGCGTTCCGTGTCCGCGAAGGCCTTCTGGTTGACGGCATAATCGGCCTCTGCCCGAGCCTCGGAGTGTCTTCCCTGCAAGTTCTGCCCAACCATGATCAGCGGCATGAGCATGATCTGGATGACGTTGCTGATGAGCAGATAGGCGACGAAGGCGGGAAACGGATCGAATGAGTGCAGGTGCAGGCTCGGGATCTTGCTGGCCACGATGTTGTACCCGGCCCAAGAGACCGTCCATACGACGATGATGAGAAAGAAGCCCATCGTCCCCACGCGGTCGGTCACTTTGATCGCCAATCGATCGAGACCGGAGAGGCTCTCGCGGACGGCCTCGTTGGGTGGAGTCCCAGCGGCTGCCGCTTGCACGGCGGCACTGTGTTGCTTCTTCTTCGAACCGATCATCTTCAGCTCCTCGGCAGCCGCGATGTGCGATCCTCACGGCATTCACTGCGGAGGGCGTTCTTCCTCCTCCTGCGCTGCCGCCCACCACTTGAAGTGCCGTTCGCGAGCGGTCTCTTCGGCCAGAGAGCCTCGGACCATTCCGCTCAGATACGTCCATCCGTGCCTGGTGAGTACGACGTGACCCAGGTGACCGGCGAACAGCGCCACCGCGGCGACCGCGAGGAAGCTATGCATCCACAGGGCCCGTGACACCAGCCAGGCAGGCAAGTGAGCCCGATCGAGAAGCAACGCCCCGGTCAGGGCGAAACCTACCGCCATCGCCGCCACCAGCACCGAGTTGACTTTCTGCCCGGCGTTGAGACGGCCCTGAGGCGGCATCTCCCGCTTGAGGATGGTGCCGCCGCGCAGCGCGGCCCAGAACCAGCGCCTGTCGTCATGGTCCCATATGTCCACTTCCCGGAGGTCTGCGGCCAATCGTCTGCGATCGAGGATTAGAAGCAATACCAGGGGTAGCCCGACCATCAGGAAGCCGATCAACCCGTGATACGTGGCGACGGTGTGCCTTGCTCCCGCCATCCAAACTCGCGTCGAAGGGATCCACATGAGCAGGCCGCTCGTGAGCGCAACCAGGAAGAAGGTTGCGTAGAGCCAGTGGGAGATCCGCTCGGCTAGGACGAACCGAGGGATCCTGCGCCCGTTCATCCGATCGTCCCGTTGGAGGGATAACCCCGGTCTTCCCAGTAACCCGAGAAGTCTTTTGCGATGGCTTCCACACGGACGACCCACTTCACATATTTGTACCCATAGTTGCCGGGAAGCACCAGCCGCAGAGGTTGGCCCCGGTCGGGTGGGAGCAATACCCCGTTCAATTGATTGGCGAGTAACGTGTCGTCCCGCCGAGCCTCCTCGATGGTAAGCGAATCGTCGTACACGCTGTCTCCGGAATGGAAGACGAGGTGTGTGGCTGCGGGGTCGATATCCATCTGCTCGAGCAGCGTGCTCACCGTCACCCCTCCCCAACGGACGTTCTTCACCCCCCAACCTTCAACGCAGTAGAAATCGCGGGTGCGCTCCACCTGAGGGAGCGCCAGGAAATCCTGATACGTGAGGGTCGCGGGCTTGCGGAACATGCCGTCCACGGTCAATCGCCACGAGGCGGCATCGAAATCGGGGGCGGGAACGACGCTGTTGGTGCGGAACGTGCCGTTGGACGTGCTGCCCGGCAGACTCGGGAACAGCTCTTTCCCAAGGAACAATGCGGCCAATCCTGCTATCACCAGCCCGATGAACGTCCTCCGCCCGATCGGCCTAGCCGAATCGTCCGGCGTCTTGCCCACGGCCCCGTCCGGGTTCTCCTCGCCCGCCATCCTACCTCCCGCCAAACTGGTCCATAATAGTGGAGAGAATATCTCCATGGATGCTTGGACCCAAACCGTATGACAGTGGGAAGAAACCGCCGCCGTCATGAAGGACAAGGATCGCTTTGACCGACTGGCCCTTTGAACCGCCGATCATCCCGATGGAGGCCGAGGTGGCCGACGAACTGCCTCAGCCTCCCGGATGGTCCTACGAACCCAAGTGGGACGGGTTCCGCGTGGTGGTGTGGAGCGCAGGACACGGGAAAGCCAGTCGCGGCCCCCGGCTCGACAGCCGCAACGCGAAGCCGCTCCTCCGTTACTTCCCGGAATTGGAACCTGCGCTGCGTCGGCTGCCATCGGGCACGGTCGCCGATGGCGAAATAGTTGTCGTCATCGGCGGAAAGTTGAACTTCGACGCGTTGCAGAATCGCATCCATCCAGCAGAAAGCCGGGTACGGCTGCTGGCGGGCGAAACTCCGGCCCAAATCGCCCTTTTTGACTTGCTCGCACTGAGGGGCGATGACCTGCGCGGGCGCCCGCTCAGCGAGCGACGCGACCGCCTCGTCCAACTAGTTGCCGAGTTGGAGCGCGACACCGCTCCTTCTCCCTGGCTGCTGTCTCCCAATACTACGCACATCGAGACGGCAGAGGCATGGTTCCGTGACTTCGAGGCTGCCGGCTTCGACGGGGTCGTTGCCAAGGCGCTCGACCGACCGTACGCCGAAGGGCGCAGAGAGATGATCAAAGTCAAGCACCGTCGGACTGTGGACTGCGTCGTCGGCGGTTACAGGCTCCGCAAGGATGGCAAAGGTGTGGGATCGCTGCTTCTCGGACTGTACAACCAAGAGGGCGAACTCCACTTCATTGGGCATTGCTCCTCCTTCGACGACGCAGAGTCGGTTGCCTTGCTCAGAGCTCTTGAGACCATGCACTCCAGCGACGGACAGGAGGAGAGATTGGGTTCGGAGCCGCCTGCTGCGACCGGCTTCGGCGAGCATGCCCGTCGCCCCGGGGGGCAGAGCCGCTGGTCGGGCGACAAGGACCTGGACTACGTGGCCGTGGGGCCAGAGTTGGTCATCGAGATTAGCTACGATCAACTCACAGGAGACCGGTTCCGACACGCCACCCGTTTCGAACGCTGGCGGCCGGACAAGAACCCGCGGGACTGCACTATGGATCAATTGGAGCGGCCGGGTGGTCCCGGTCTTGAAGAGGTTCTAGAAGTAGCCGGCGTCGGCGAGTCGAAGTGGATGACGCCCGGGACGAGCGCGTGAAACCGAGCCTCAGCTCAAGCCCGAGATGGGCCTCTCCATACACTAGGGGCCATCCTGCGGCGTGTCGTCACAAGCGCGATGGAGGCATTCGCCGTGGCGGATGACTGCCTCTTTTGCAGGATGATTCGAGGCGAAATGCCGACTCCCGTCGTCTTTGAGAGCGAGACAGCTTTCGCCTTTCTCGATCACCGCCCTCTCTTCCTCGGTCATTGCCTCGTGCTGCCGCGCCGCCACGTGCCCACACTGCCGGATCTGCCCACAGAACTGGTGGGCCCATTCTTTGGCGAAGTCCAGCTCCTCACGAGGGCCGTCGAGACGGCGATGGCGGCGCAGGGAACGTTCGTAGCCATGAACAACCGTATCAGCCAGAGTATCCCCCACCTCCACGTGCACGTGGTGCCGCGAAATCGCGGCGACGGGCTCAAGGGGTTCTTCTGGCCGCGGACGCGCTACGAGAACGACGAGAAGATGGAGACCGTGAGGAGCCTCGTGGCGAATGCTGCCGCCACGCTTCGGGCGGAGCACTCGTGAGGCCGCGCGCCTACTGACTCGGCGCCGCGCCTTTGGCGGCGGCCGGCTTGTTCGACGACTGAGCGGCAACCCCTGCCGCCCGTTTTTTCGCAGCCTCGATGCTCGCCTGCAGAGCGGCCACGAAATCAACGACCTCGCCCGGACCGCCTGGTGCCGCCTCGAATTCCTGGGCGGGCGGGGCGGGCGGCAGCCCGGCGACCTTTTCGTCAATGAGGGCCAGGAGCGCGTCTCGGTACTCGTCCCGGAACTCTTCCGGTCGCCATTCCGCGGAAAGGCTCTCCACCAGGCTCTTGGCCATCTCCAATTCCTGCGGCCTGATGTTGGGATCGCCATCCAGGACGGGAAACTCGGCGGCCCGGATCTCGTCCGGCCAGTTCATGGTCTCCAGCACCAGCATCCGGGAATAGGGTCGCAGCACGACCAGATGCTCCTTTGCGTGAAGCGCCAGCTTGCCCACAGCGACCTTGCCCGCGCCCTCCATGGCTTCTCGTAAGAGTTGGTAGGGCTTCAGCCCGATCTCTTCCGGCTCCATGTAGTACGGCTTCTGAAAATAGAGCGGATCGACCGCGGCCAGATCAACAAACTCCACGAGGTCGATCGTTCGAGAGGAGCGGGCCCGTACCCCCATGAGGTCGTCGTCGCTCAAGGACACGTACCGGTCCTTTTCGTACTCGTAACCACGAAGGATGTGCTCGAAGGGCACTTCCTCCCCACACAGCGTACATGTCCTGGTGTAGAGGATCCTGCCTCCATCCCGATCGTGCAGTTGGTGGAAGGCTACCGTCTTCTCCTCAGTCGCGGGGTACAGCCGCACGGGAATGGTGATGAGGCCAAACGAGATCGCGCCCTTCCAGATCATCTTCATGGATGCTCTGTCCCACCGATAACGCCCACCTAAACCCTCGGCTGGCACTTGGCCCTCGTTGCGAAACCTCACTCTCATGCTAATACCCGCATATCTTGGCCCACGCCTGCTGACTTCATCAGGTAATCCCGACCAAACGGACGCCAACCAAAGGAGATCGATTCAGGAAGGAGTTCCTCAAAGAGAAACGGATTGGTGCCGGCGCGACCGATTCCACCTCCGCCAGCAGCAAGTGAGCACCTAAGGCAGGCTGACACTACAAGCCAACAGGCTGGGATATGACCATGATGTAAGACCTGACGTGACGGCCCACGACCTCCACTCCTCACTTCTCGGGCCGGGGCCCCAGGGACCCCGGCCGGTCGACAACCCTACTGGCGCTCTTATCGAGGTGGTACGCTCGCAGCCATGTCCAACGAAGCAGAGATTGTCTTGATCGAAGACGACCCGGCTACCGCAGAAAGCCTCAGCGAGGGCCTTGGTAGGGAAGGCTATGCCGTCCATTGGGATTCGACCCGCGGGGGGGGAGTCGCCTACGCCCGCGCCGGAAGGCTGCGCGAACTCATCGCCCGCGTCCGTGCGCTTCTCAGCGCGATGGCCGATGCAATCACCTCGAGGGTGCAACGGGCTGGGGTAAAGTTCTCTTTGGACCTACCCGAGTACCCCAGCCGGATATGCATCCATCATGACTGGGCGATATTTGCGGTCGGACGGCAAAACCTATGAGTTCGGAAGTGAGCGGCAGCCGATACAGCTGGGTCATGCTCGGCATGGGGGTCTTCGTCGTATTTGCCGCCTTGGGCCTTTCCCAATTCAGCTATCCGGCGATCCTCCCTTCCATGCAGAAGGCTCTCGGGTTCAGCAATACCCAGGCAGGCGCTCTCGTCACAGCCAACCTGGCCGGGTACCTCTGCATGGCCGCACTGGGAGGAGCCCTCGCCTCTCGCTTGGGTCTGCGCCGGGTCATCTTGGCGGGCCTGGCAGCGGCGAGCGTTGGCATGGTGATCACCGGCATGTCGAACGGTTTCACGCTGGCGGCCGGTGGTCGGATCCTCACCGGGATAGGAAGCGCGGCAGCCGCCGTCCCGGCTCACACAATGCCCTCCCACTGGTTTCCACAACGCCGCCGCGGCCTCGTCACGGGAGTCATCACATTGGGTCCCGCGCTTGGACTCGTCGTCTCGGGGCCTCTCGTTCCTCGACTGGTCAAAGCCTACGGCGACTCAGGCTGGCGCATCACCTGGTACACGCTTGCGGCCGTGACCATCGTCATCGCCATCGCGGGATTTCTCGTACTCCGCGACCGTCCCGAGCACGAGATCCATCAGTGCTCTCCCTCCGAGGAACGTCCGTCCGGTTGGCGACGGGTCTACCTTCATGCGCCCATCTGGCAACTCAACGCCGTGTATTTTCTTTTTGGCTTCTCGTACATGATCTACATGACCTTCTTCACCAAACGCCTTGTGACCGACCTGCATTACACCTCGGTGTCGGCGGGAAACCTGTTCATGCTGGTCGGTCTGAGCAGTCTCGTCTGCGGGATCCTGTGGGGATACATCTCAGATGCGGTGGGTCGCCGACGGGCTATGGCCATGGTTTTGGCCATACAAGCCATTTCCTACGCTATGTTCGCGCTGTGGACCAGCAGTTCGGGCCTAACCCTCTCCGCGATATTGTTCGGGCTTACCGCCTGGGCCATTCCCGCCACGATGGCGGCGGCATGTGGCGACATCGTGGGCCCGCTCCTAGCTCCCATGGCCTTCGGTTTTCTTACCGTGTTCCACGGATTGGGACAGGCCATTGGACCCTACGTTGCCGGGAGAATGGCCGATTCCCTTCCCACGTTCGCTCCCAGCTATCTGTTGGCGGCCGGCGCAGCTTCGATAGGCGCGGGGCTTGCTCTTGCACTCCACGTCCGAGCCCATCCCGGGAGGCATATCGTGAAGAAAGCCAAATATGGCTCAAGCTGATACTTCCCAGCGCCACAGTTGGGTAATGCTCGGAATGGGCACGCTGGTGGTTTTCGGTGCTCTAGGCCTATCACAGTTCAGCTACCCGGCGATTCTTCCCTCCATGCAGGCGGCACTGCGACTCTCCAATACCCAGTCTGGCGCGCTGGCAGCTGCAAACCTTGCCGGCTACACCTGCCTTACCGCTCTCGCAGGCGCCCTGGCCTCCAGAATCGGACTCCGCAGAGTGATCCTCGCGGGACTGCTCGTCTGCGCCGGCGGCGTGCTCATTACGGGCACGGCTGGCAGCTTTGCCATGGCGGCGGCGGGTCGCGTGTGCAACGGCATGGGCGCCGCCGCCGCGAGCGTGCCCGCCCACACCATCCCTTCACACTGGTTCTCCCAGCGCCGGCGGGGCATGGCGACTGGCGTCATCGCGCTCGGGCCGCCGCTGGGCCTAGTCGTGTCCGGCCCGTTGACCCCGCGGCTCGTCGCTGCCTACGGTGAATCGGGCTGGCGGATCGCGTGGTACGTCCTGGCGTCGGTGACCCTGCTCGTCGCTGTTACGGGGTACTTCGTAATCCGGGATCGCCCGCACGACACGCCCGCCCGCGATGTCCGCCCCGCATCGACGACCGAGACCCGCAGACCCGGGTGGCGTGCGGTCTACCGGAATCCCGCTATCTGGCGCCTCAATGCGCTCTTCTTCACCTTTGGTTTTGCCTACATGATCTACATGACATTCTTCGCCAAAAGACTAATCACCGATTTGCACTACTCGGCGGCGGAGGCCGGCAACATCTTCTTAATGGTTGGCGTAGTCAGCCTGGGGTGTGGCATCCTGTGGGGCTGGATATCGGACCGCATCGGCCGCAAGCTCGCCATGGCCCTCGTGCTCTCGGCGCAAGCGATCAGTTTCGCAATGTTCGCGCTGTGGACGGGTCAATTGGGAGTCCTGATGTCGGCGCTCGTCTTTGGCCTCACAGCCTGGGCGATGCCCGCCATTACGGCCGCAACCTGCGGAGACGTGGTCGGGAGAAATCTGGCGCCAATGGCTTACGGTTTCATCACCATGTTCGGCGGCTTCGGACAGGCACTGGGACCCTTCATCGGAGGGCGTTTGGCCGACTCGTTCCCCACCTTCACCGTCAGCTATCTCGTGGCTGCGGGCGTAGCCCTCCTCGGAGCCGTGGGAGCACTGCTCATGCCCATCGGTCACCGTCCGACGGGCACTGTATCCTGTGCCGTGGAGACTCAGTTGGATGGGAGGTAGCAGCTGTTCTCGGACGAAGCCGACACTAGTGAAACTGCACTTCAGAAGATCCTCGAAGATCTGAATGAGCAACAGCGCGCCGCGGCTATGCACGGTGACGCGCCTTTGCTCGTCGTCGCAGGGGCCGGAACCGGCAAGACGGCTACCCTCGCCCACCGTGTCGCCTACAAGATCGCCACGGGAACGAGCCCCAGCCGAGTGCTCCTCCTTACGTTCACCAGACGGGCAGCCACCGAGATGATGCGCCGGGTCGATGGCATCCTGCGCAGATTGGAGTCTGCGGATCCGCAGACGCAGGCCAATGTTGGGGGAAGAGTTTGGGGCGGCACCTTTCACGCTACCGCCACGCGACTTCTGCGGCTGCACGGGCGTTCCATCGGACTGGAGCCGTCGTTCACCATTCTTGACCGCGGCGATGCAGAAGACCTCATGGGCGTTCTTCGCACCGAACTCGGCTTCTCCAAGAACGACCGTCGATTTCCTCTCAAAGGCACATGCATGGACATCTATAGCCGCTGCGTGAATGCCCGCGAATCAGCCGAGGAGGCAGTGGAGGGCCACTTCCCTTGGTGCAAAGAAGAAGTCGAAGATCTGCGCCGGCTGTTTGCCGCCTACGTTGACCGAAAGGGTGAGCAGAGCGTCCTCGACTACGACGATCTGTTGCTCTTCTGGCATGGCCTGCTGGGCGACCCCAGAGCTTCCAGGTCCATCCGTCGTCGCTTCGATTGCGTGCTGGTGGACGAATATCAGGACACCAACCGGCTGCAGGCTGAGATCCTCGAGAGACTATGTCCAAGAGGAAGGAATCTCACTGTTGTCGGAGACGACGCTCAGGCCATCTACTCTTTCAGAGCCGCCACTGTCCGCAACATACTCGATTTTTCCAAGCACTTTCCGGACACAGAGATGGTCACTCTGGAACAGAACTACCGCAGCAGCCAGCCGTTACTCGATGCCACCAACCGGGTCATCGCCCAGGCGACAGAGCGCCACTCCAAGGACCTCTGGACCCGTCGCCAAGGGGGCGGCCGGCCGCAACTGGTCTCCTGCGAGGACGAAGACGAGCAGACCGAATACGTCGTCCAACAGATTCTGGAGCACCGGGAGACAGGCATTCCGTTGCACCGACAGGCCGTGCTTTTTAGGGCCTCGCACCACAGCCTGGCCCTGGAGTTGGAACTCACCCGACGCAACATCCCCTTCCACAAGTACGGTGGGCTGCGGTTCGTCGAGACCGCTCACGTCAAGGACCTCATGGCCTTCCTTCGCCTTGCTGAAAATCCGCTCGATCTTATGGCCGGGACCCGTGTGCTCATGCTCTTGCCGGGCGTAGGGCCCAAGAAGGCCCGCAACCTCATGGACCGCCTGGCAACCGGAACCGCCGGGCCCGGGACGCCCGCGGCTCCCGGCTTCACAGACTGGCTGGGGCTACCCTCTCCTTCCTCGGCCGCGAGTGAGTCCTGGACCGGCCTGCAGACACTTATGGCCGCGATCGGAGGTAGGGAGCCTGGCGATCTAGCGTCCCAGATCAATCGCATCAGAATCTTCTATACGCCGCTTCTGGAGCGCCTTTATGACAACGCGCGGGCGCGTCTCATGGATCTGCAGCAGCTCGAAGGACTTGCGGCTCGCTTCCCCGATCGTTCGCGGTTCCTAGCTGAGATCGCGCTCGATCCGCCCGCCTACACGCAAGACCTTGCCGGACCCCCAGTCCTGGACGAAGACTTCCTCATCTTGAGTACGATCCACTCGGCGAAGGGCCTTGAGTGGGACGCGGTATTCATAATCCATGCGGCCGACGGCAACATTCCCTCCGACATGGCCACAGGCAAGCTCGAAGAGATCGAGGAAGAGCGTCGGTTGTTCTACGTGGCCCTCACCCGGGCCAAGGATTGGCTCCACGTGTGTTATCCGCTTCGCTACTACACCTATCCGCGGACTTTCAGCGACGTGCACGGGTACGCCCAGCTCACACGTTTCCTGCCGGATACAGTGCGCTCTTTGTTCGACGAACATCAGGCCTTCGTGCACGCCGACGCATCCGAACCCGGCCAGGAGCCCAGTGCCGAGGCGGGCGGGGGAGATTTGACCACGGAGGATATCCGGCGCCGGCTCAAAGACTTCTTCTGAGGGGAAGGCTCGTGCGGCCTGGCCTCGCCCAGCCGAATCCCCACGTGCTCACTCAGGTTGCTGTCAGGTGGTGAGCCTGCGCGTGTTCCCTAACCGTGAGATAATATGGTCCTCCAACTCCCAATCTGCAAATAGGAGAGTGTTTGGATGCCTAGTTGGATCGGACCGTGGGAAATCGCGATCGTTCTGGTGCTGGCCCTGCTCATCTTTGGGCCCCGCAAGCTGCCTGAACTCGGCTCCTCGCTCGGCAAGTCCATTACCGGCTTCAAGAAGGGCCTCAAGGAGACCAAGGACGACGTCCAGGCCGCGATGAAGGAAGACGTGAGCGCCGAGGCCACTACTGCAACGGCTGCGGCTGACTCCACCGTCAAGGCCGAAACGACCGAGAAGAGCTGATCGAAAAGCAGACTCCAGCTTCACCGGGAAGCTCTCTTTGCGGACGCGATCGGATGGGTTTGATCGCGCCCCGGGTCGACGATTGAACTTGCAACAGTGCCACTGCTGCAAGTTCAATCGTCGACAACCGCGAGCGCCTCGTCCAGCCTTGCGCCCCGGATCGTGGGCACGCAGGCCGTGTGCACATCCTCACGTAATTTCTGGTTCTGACGCCAAACGGTACCTGCTTGCCCATCCGGGAGTTACGTGTCGGCTTTGCCTCTGCTAGAATAATCGCTCGCTGAGGGCGACGCCTTGCCGCCCTTTGGAGAAGTGGCCGAGAGGCTGAAGGCGCTCGCCTGCTAAGCGAGTGAAGGAGTGAATGCTCCTTCCGAGGGTTCGAATCCCTCCTTCTCCGCCAATGTGCGCCTGTAGCTCAGTTGGATAGAGCGTTGGTCTACGAAACCAAAGGTCACGCGTTCGAGTCGCGTCAGGCGCGCTTAGAAAGGCCCCAAATGCGGGGCTTTTTCTTTGGGGATCTGCTCGGATCGTGCCCCAAAGGGCCTCTTCATCAACGGATCGTCAACGTCCCATCCGACAGGGGATGACACCAGCCGTGACGGTCCGGCAGCAGAGGGTGATCTACGAAGGAAACTACTCGGCCGCGAAGACGAGCGCTGCGACCCTGTCCGCGGCGTCTTGGGCAAGAGCGGGGATGCAGTGCGAGTAGACGTCGAGCGTGAAGGCCACCGTGCTGTGGCCAAGGCGGTCCGACACCACCTTCGGGTGCACATTGGCACCGAGCGCGATGGTGGCGTGAGTATGACGAAGGTCATGAAGACGGATCCTCGGTAGTCCTGAAGCCTTAATCGCGTCTTCGAACACCTTGCTTATGCGGTCCGGGTGCCAAGCGACGCCGCTCTCGCGCGTGAACACCAAACCAGTATCGATCCAGAGCTCACCCCAATCCTCGGCCTCCCCCCCTTGCCGGTTACGCCACTCCCTGAGAACTGACACCGTCCTCGGGTCAAGCGCAATGGTTCGCCGGCCTCTTTGGGTCTTTGGCTCCGAGTAGGAAACCTTGTAGCCGGCGGACACCAGAGCCTGCCTGACATGGATCGCGGGGCCGGTGCCATTTCCGCCATCCAGATCGACATCTGCCCACCGGAGGCCGAGCGCCTCCCCCCGCCGCATGCCCGTGGAAGCAAGAACGTGCCACAGAGGACCCAGCCGCTCGTCCTTGGTCATGTCCAGGAACGCGCGAAGCTGCATGGCCGACCAGTTCTTCATTTCGTTCTCGCCCGTGCGCGTCGATCGAGGAGGATCCGCAGCATCCGCCGGATTGCGCTGGAGCTTGCCCCAGCGAACCGCGTCCCCCAGAGCCCGGTGAAGGATCGCGTGGATGTGGCGGACGGTGGTCGGGGAAAGGGGCTTCGGCTGCTCCTCGGGGTCGGCCGATTCCGTCTTGTCTACTTCCTTTGACTTCTCCCTCGGTTTCTTGCGGCTCATCCGAGGTTCGGTAAGCAACTTGCCGTAGAACCGGTTCAGGGCGGAGGGCGTGATCTTCTGCAATGGAGTAGCGCCGAAGCCGTAGGTCAGATGAGCAGCGATATTGCAGCGGTAGCCGACGAGGGTCGTCGGGCGTACGGTGTGTTCGATGGCCGGGAGCCACTCGTCCTGCAAGAATTCGGCCAAGGTGACTTTTGCCGGCTGGACGTAGGAGCCGTGCTGGAGCGAACCGAGGATGTCATTCAAAGCCCCATCAGCATCCTTCTTCGTCCGAAATCCGGAGCGACAACCTTGTCGACGTTCTACCCGCAGCACGAGTCTCCCGCCACACACGGGACAAACATCAAGCAGGCGGCGTTCCACCCAGAAGCGCTTGCGACAATCGACACATCGCTGGGCGCTTTGTTCGCCCAGCTCATAGATGAGTTGCCAGGTCTTCATGCCGGGTGGCTGACGGACGTGGCCCCTCACGTTGCAGCTTCTCCTTCCGTCTGATGCCCAGCCAATTTGAGCCATTCATTGATCGTTCCCGGTTCCTCCCCGAGCTCGGCGGCTATCTGCTCACATGACCAACCTTTTTCGTATAGACGCCTGGCTTTTTCCGCCTTACGCTGTCGTCTCTTCTGAGCTCTGAATCGACAGGTGTCCGAGCAGTACTTGACCTGGTACGCCTTGGAAAGGAATGGTGTATCGCAAACGGAGCATGCGTGAAGCGCATTGTTCTGCGTCAGATCCTCGGCAATCATCATCGCGTAGCTCGCCAGTAGGGATGGGAACAGCCAGACAAGTTCAAGGGAGACATGCCTCACGCCGAGAACACGATTCGCAGACCCGGTCAAAAAGTTGAGAATATCCAAGCCAATGGGGAAATCCCCGACTTCTCCCTCAGACCACGTCGCGTCTGCCAAGTCGACGCTGCCGATATGTTCGAGCGCCGCCTGCAGCCAGCCAGCCCGATGAAGAAAATCCTTGACCGTCTCCGAATACAAATGCCAGAAGCCTGGTGTGAGGGGCTGTGGATAGTCGAATGACTCTCGCTCTTCGCCGGGCACACCAGGAAAATAGGATTTAGCTAGCTCGTCCAGTGACAATCTCGGGCCCGCAACTTGTACGGCGCCGGGTCGCTGCCACCACCGGCTTGCAAACACGCCAACTAGAGCCTTGAGTTCGTCGTAAGGGATGACGCCGCTATATGAGACAAATCCGGGCTCCCGCTCTTGGCCGGAATGATCCTTCTTTAGAAGACCGCTCTGGATGAACCGAGTAATGAGCCCTGGATGGGTCTTCTCTGGAATTTCAGTGTCGGGAATCTTGCTGGTGGACCAACCAGCGGGATCCCTACCGTGTGCGGAGATGGTGATTCGAAGAGCGTCTCTAACAGTCACCCCCGATTCTGGGATAGAGGCTCTGGCGACTGCCGGAAGGTCAATTCTTTGAATCGTCTGGGGCAGCACGCCTATTAGGCCGTGCCGCGAACACCATCGTGCAATCTGAGCCTCACTTTCGGGTTTCAGCACAAAACCCCGCCCCGACGCGCGATAGTCAATCCGTCGAAGCAAGGACAGGAGCGACTGGTACGGCGGCTCCCCATTCCCCCCGCGTGACCGCGAAGCACGGTAGTCGGCCCAAGGATCGTATTGACTCAGCCTCGCTCCCGGCGCGGGTTCAATCCGACCGCCGACTACCCGGTATTCCGAAAACCTCCACCACCATCCCATTTCTTGGTGTACCGCGCTAGCCATCACACCCGCTTTGCCTAATACGTTGTCCTGTGCACTGTCCGCTTTTTCATGAGGACACATTTACCGTACGCTGAGTTGCAGCATGTGTCAACCGTCGCCAAGGAGGTGATGAGATTGAGTGAGGAATACCTAAGTCCCAGAGAGGTGGCCGAACTCATCAGAACAGATAGAGAAACCATCTACCGGATGATTCGAGACGGTCGGCTGGCCGCGTCCCGTGTCGGAAAACGAGGGTTGCGAATCCAACGATCGGCCGCTCTCGCGCTGCTCAGGCCGTTGAAGACCGACAAATGAAGGTGCGGAATCGGCAGTCCAAAGAAACGGGTCCTGCGGAGAAGGATGATCCGGCCACCGAGAACGTCGACGCCGATCCAGGTTGGTTCGCCAGCCCGGTTGGCCAGAAGGGCCGCATCCTTAGCCTTGCTGATCTTCGGAGATTTCACCGCACTGGCGAACAAGCCATGATCCGCCCTGACGCAGCCTATCGGATCGCATGCTGCAGTCGGGGTTCCTTCTACAAAGGCCTGAGGGACGGCGTCATACCCTCGGTCCGTTTAGGCCGATCGTTCCTAATCCCGATCGGACGCTTCCTCGAATGGCTTGGCGCCTCCGATGGATCCTCGTTCGATGCTGAGCCGCAGGAAGAGGGCCATAGCCACGACAACTCAGATAACCATGCGGAATAGGGCCCCTCGGAGGGGAGAGAACCCGGACATCGCACAGCAATTCTGGGGATCGTTGGCGCACTCCTTTGGCGAGGTGGCGCGGGCTGGATCTCATGGTCCGACCTGGATCCCACCCCCGCGTACTGCCTGGAGACCGAGTGGCCGAAGACGGGCTACTGCGCTGATTGACCCGGAGACCCGCCGGGGCATGAACAATACAAGGAAGGAGAAGAAGATGTCCTGGAAATTGACAGACAACGGAGGGGACTTCCAACAGCCGCCGACCGGTGTACCTCTAGGTCGTTGCGTTTCGCTCATCGACCACGGCACTCAAAACGGCGAATACCAAGGACAACCGACCTCTCGACGGGAGGTCTTCGTCGGTTTTGAGCTACCCAACGAACTCATCCCAAAGGGGCAGTCCCAAGGACTACCGTTCCTGGTGGGCAAGTTCTACACGGCCAGCATCAGCGAGAAAAGCAACTTGCGACGCGATCTCATCAACTGGCGAGGACGTGACTTCACCAAGGAAGAGGCCGAGGGATTCGTCATTAAGAGTCTGCTCAACCAGCCCTGCCTGCTCACGATCACGTTGAACGACAACGGCAAGGCGAAGGTGACCGGCGTGACCGGCGTGCCCAAGGGCACTGAGGTGCCGCCACGGGTTAACGACCTGGTCTACTTCGCACTGGAACCAGACGAGTTTGACCGAGACGTATTTGACTCACTCTCGGACTACCACAAGAAGAAGATCGAATCCTCGCCCGAGTACAAGGCCTTGTCCGCCCGGCCCACGAGTCGACCGGTCATGACCGAAGAGACCATCCTCGACGCTGAGGAGGTCGACGACGGCACTATCCCCTTCTAAGGGTACCGAAGCAGTGGACTCCCTCGCGGACGCCGCTCTTGACTACCTCGCCTGCGGGTGGGGTGTTATCCCGCTGCACTCCGTCCGCGAGGGACGCTGCTCGTGTGCTTACCCGGATTGTTCCAGTCCGGGTAAGCACCCCCGCATCCAATGGGAACCCTACAAAACATGCGTGCCAACTGTAGATGAAGTTCGATCTTGGTGGAAGCGCTGGCCGGAGGCAAACATTGGCATCGTCACCGGTGCCGTCTCCGGCCTTCTGGTCCTCGATGTCGACGGCGAACAGGGTCGGGAGACACTCCGGGATCTCAAGCTCCGGACGTGCCCGACGGTGATCGCCAAGACCGGGGGTGGAGGCTGGCATTACTTCTATCGTCATCCGGGAGGCAATCACCCGAACACAACCGGGAAGATCGGTCCCAAAGTCGACAGCCGAGGAGATGGCGGCTATGTGGTAGCAGCGCCCAGCTCTCACAAGAGTGGCAACCGCTACGAATGGGCTACCTCGCCCGCGGACTGCCCGCTGGCCGATCCGCCACCCTGGTTGTCCGAAGTCAACAAGCCGGACGGCGGAACCGCAAAGGCCGTGCCCTTGCCCGAACAGATACCAAAAGGGCAGCGAGAGACTTGGCTCACTAGTCTGGCTGGTTCCATGCGCCAAAGAGGGGCGAGTGAGGAAACCATGCTCGCCGCAATCCGAGTAGAGAATGCCAACCGCTGTGAGCCACCCCTTCCCGATCAGCAGGTGCGCAAGATCGCCTCGTCGGTGGTCCGGTACGACCCCGGGCAGCGGAGCAGTATCTTCGCTGGGAAGAAAGCTGTCACCGATGAGGCCAGCGAAGAAGGCACTGACCAGCCGCCGGAGCCGCGGTTTCGGACGGCCTCAGAGCTCAGATCGATAGCCTCCGAGCGGCCAGAGTGGCTGGTAGAGAACTTGGTCGCGAAAGGCTGCGTTACCTTTCTGGCCGGTAAGGTCAAGGCAGGTAAGACGACGTTCGCAGTTGCTCTGTGCGGCGCCGTAGTACGGGGGGAGTCCTTCCTCGGCTACCCGGCCAACCGCGCCGGAGTCCTCTACTTGACTGAGGAACGAGCACCGACCTTCCGAGCCAATCTGGAACGGGCCGGGGTGCTCGATGCCGAAGGGTTCGCGCTTCTCCTGCATCACGAGGCGGGAGAACTCACCTGGCCGGAAATGGTCGTCGCTGCCGCCGATCACGCCGTGAAGATAGGCGCCGCTCTCTTGGTCGTAGACACGCTCTCGCATTGGGCTGGGGTGCAGGATGAAAATGATAGCGCCCAGGCCATCGAGGCCATGCGCTCCTTGCAGATTGCGGCTGCGGGCGGTCTAGCTGTGCTCGTGGTGGCCCACGGCCGCAAGTCCGGAGGCGACGTGGGCGATGACGCCCGCGGGAGTTCCGCATATGGCGGGGCGGCCGACATACTGCTCTCCCTTCGCCGCGCCAACCAGATTGGACACGAGACCAGGCGCGAGTTCGAGGTGGTGTCCCGCTTCGACGGTGGGCCGGGCAAGGTGATCATCGAACGTGACGCAGATGGCTACCGGTTGGTGGGTGACTCCGGAGAACTGGAGCGAGCCCAAGTCCGCGAGGCCGTCCTTGACACCCTGCCCCACAAGGAAGCAGAAGCTGCGACCTTCGCCGCGCTTCGCGAGACCTTGGGGTGCTCGAAGACCACCCTGGAACGAGCCCTCGATGAACTGGTGGCGGAAGGCCATGTAATACGAGACAAGGACGTGGGCACGGCTACGAAACGCTCCTATGGCTATTGGCTCTCGGCAGCCCAACGGGTTGATCATGCAATGCACATTTGAATCTTCTCCCCTTCATAGGGTAAGGGGCTGGGAAGTCCCAATTTCCCAGCCCCGGTACCCCTGGGAAGTTCAATTACCCCCGCACGCTTCAGAAGCGTGCGGAATAGAACTTCTCAGCCTCCACTCCTATATGGGGACTTGGTTCAAGGACAGGAGGCCCAAATGACAACCGTCGAGCTGTGGGAGACCTGTCTTGAGTCATTTGTGTTGCTTTCTCGCGACGGGGACCGTATCAAGGCGGACCCGCTGTTCCCTGAGACTCACCCAATCCCCGTGGAGCTTGTCAGCCTTCTCCGGCAGCACAAGCAGGAGCTGCTCCGACTGATTGATTACCAAATCGAAGCTGACGCGCTCCTCCTCGAATCAACACGGCGCCTGGCCGCGAGGTGGCCCGCCGGTTACGTGCTTGATGGCCTCGATTGGGACTGTCATGAGTCGGCATTGCACGAAGCCTACTGGACCCTATGCCGCGATCGGCTAAGCGAAGCGCTTCAGTCTCGCGAGAAGTATGCCTTCGACGCGTTTGACCGCCACGGGAAGGAGCACGAAGGATGACCGCCGCGGGGAAGACATGGCCATAGCCAACTCCTTCGTTCTCTCCCAGGGCCTCATGGAGCATCCGGGCTTCCGGGCGCGGACCGCGCGCGAGCGTCTCTTCGTCATCCTGATCATCTCGGAGTTCAGCCTCCGGGGGCCCTTCTACCAATCGGATTTGGAAATGGCCACGATCCTGAAGATGAGCATCGCCAAGGTCCGTCAGACCCGGCGTTTCTTCACGCGCCGCGGCTGGATGAAAACGAGACCTGGATTTCAGGCCAAGGGTCGCAACCTGGCCACGCGGTACCTCGACGTTCCCTGCAGCCGGGCAAAGCCAGATGACTCCGTGGCGTCCATTCACAGCTTCGCCTTCCAGGTCCTGCTCCATCGATTGCGCCGTGGAGAATTCCGCCATTCGGATCTTCTCGTCTACCTAACCCTTGAGTACGTCCGCCTCACCGAGGCCGAGGGCGACCAGTACAGCTTCGACATCACCAAGGACAGGTTGTCTGACCTCACCGGGCTTCCTGGCGCCCTGAGATGCGTTCGGCGTCTGCACCGCAGCTTTCGCTTCGACGGGGGCTCCCGACTCTTTGAATTCGACAATCTACCCGACCGGCTGCTCTTCACCGACTGGGAGGAATTCGCTGACCCGAGCGATCACGAGGAGGCCAAAAAGGAGGCGGAATCCATCCAGAAGGACGTGAAACGACAGGTTCAGGCACGAAAACGGCAGCTTCGGCGCCAAGAGCGAAGCAGAAATGGCAGCCGGGGCACCCGGAGGCCGAAAGCCGATCTCGCGGTGTCCCCGGACCGAAAGCTCCGTAAGTGATAGCCGTGTGGACAAATACCTGCAAAGCGGGGGTTTCAGATTACAGCCGCCGGCGCTCGCGTTTCACCGATCCATCACTTACGCTGCCGGACCCATTCCGGGGTTCGCTCCGGTCGCGACCTCGGTCCCTAAGCATCCGTGAACGGAGCCGGTTGATGAACAGAAAAACGATCTTGCCGCCAACGTCATGAAGCCGGATCGCACTGAACAAGGGCAACTGCACAGGTTCGCGTCGTAGGCGCCCCCACGGGGGCCGCGTAGGGCACAACGCCAAGAGTCAAGTGACAGGCGGGGAAATGGAGAATCGGTAACACAGATGGCATGGGAGACGCGCAAGGGCAAAGGCCTCTACTACTGCCGCTCCCGCCGGGTCGACGGCCGGGTGCAACGCGAGTATGTCGGCATCGGTCCGGCTGCTGAGTTCGCCGCCTCCGAGGACGAGCGCCGGCGAGAACTCCGCGAACTCGACCGAGCCAGGCGCAAGAAGGAGCGCGAGGAACTCAGCGACATTGCTCAGACCCTCAAGGCTGTTGCCGCTTTCAGCGCAGTGAGCATGAAGGCAGGTCTGGTCGCGATGGGCTACCACCGTCACCACGGTCAATGGAGAAAACGTCGAAACCCCGAGGAGGAACTCATGGAAGAAGGTCAATCCCTCGCTAAGCCCCCTCAAGATCTGCAAGATGTCCGCGAGGCCCTGGAGACTTTCCGCAAGGGGGGTCCCGGCGCCTCGCAGACATTAGTCGAGTTGATCAAGGACCGTCCGGATCTCGTCATTCTCTACGGGGATGTCGCCCATATCGCTGAGGAGAAGCTACTTCTTCTGTCAGGCGGTGGCGACTTCATCAACCTGGAGACGAGACGGATGTGGCTCAAGGACGTCCGTCGCAACCTGACAAATCCCGGCGACGGCGAACTGGAGCGTCAACTGATTCATAGATACTCGCTCAACCTCCTGGCCGTGAACCTCGCGGAGGCCGGACGGGCTACCCGCGAGCGAGAAGACATCACCTGGAGCGATCTACATGCGTGGGATCGACACGTCTCCACGTTGCAGAGCGATCTACTCAGGGCCGCGCGAGCGCTCCAGGAGGTAAGGCGCCTTGGCCGGCCGACCATAGTGGCTCAGACGAACATTGGCGGCCAGCAGCAAATCAACATCGGGGTGGCTAACCCATCCGGTTCCGAAGAAGAACCCCCGAGCGCTGGTCGCCAACGCCGCTCAAGGAAAGAGTCACAAGCACAGCTCGGTTCCGGGACTCCCCCGAGGAAGGCTGTGGCGGCAGCAGGGGCTTCCCTAGAGCAGCAGGTCATTTGCCACCGCTGCGCCCGGCGCGCGAACGTCTACTCCTGCGAGGCCTTTCCTAACCGGATCCCCGACGACATCCTGTACGGTGGCTTTGATCATCATGCACCCCACGATGGCGACAACGGCTTGGTCTTCGTAGAACTACCGGCGGAAGAGGACGAGGAGGAGTCCTGAGGCTCGCTACCCGCGTCCGCCTGCCAGCCCGACCAACGCTTCTAGATAAAGGGGGCCTTGTCCGCAGCCGCTCGGTTTCCGCGGCTCTAAGGTTCCGCTCGCCTCACTCCATGCTGCTGGCCCTCAGACGGCTCCGCCCGTTCCGAGCCGCGCCATCACTATTTGCGCATGGTGGTCGATAAGACGCGCCTGAATTGCCTTCCGTCGACACCCTGGTGTGATGACGTTCGGCTGCCGCTCTATAGCTGATTTACCTCCGGGCTACAGTCAGGGGACTGTGTCCTCGGGCGCCCGGGCACGGGAACTTGGTGACCCGGATGGCGGACCACACCCTTGGGGCCAATCACTCGTTGAAGTCGGGATCCCACTCAATCGCCTTGTCCCCGACCCCGAAATAGTCCGTCGCATCGTACCGCGTCGTCTCGGCAAAGCTGTCGCCCAGATTGGCGGCATGCAGCTTGGAATAGCCCGAAATTCTGAGGCCGCAGGCCCCACACTCAAAACTCGCAGGTAGCATCTGTTGCCGCTCAACTATGGTGTCGTCTTCAAGCGAGACAACCGGTGGATGACTGGGATCCCCACGAAGCAGAGCGGCCGTACCGCAGGCCGGGCATGTGACCACATGCCCGGCCTGCCGGCGGGCGAATAGTTCGGCCTGCTGTTTGAGGGTTTCTCGTTCCTCCTCCGTCTTCTCCTCCCATACCTTCCTGTGGGCCACAATCGTGCCCATGACCGCCTTGGCTGCGTCGTCTTTAAGGGCGTCGATGAGGTTGGCGGCGAGTCGCTCTTCTTCCTGGCCAAAGATAAGATCCAGGCGCTCGCCAAGCACTTCGAGAAGGACCTGACACGTCATATAGAAGGTACCGAGCCAGTCCGAGGTACGCAGTCCATCGAATGCAAGTTCACCCGAATGCAACTCGCCATTTCGGCGGACCACGAATCCAGTGGTGAAGTTCTGCATTTCCTTGGTAAAGGAGGGCGCGATCGATTCAAGTCGACTGATGACCTCATTTGTTTGTATGGATCTCGGAGTGAACTTGGCTGCACTCGGCTGCTGCCCCAGCCCAAAGTAGACGTTGTTCCAGTCCTTGTTGTCGGCAAGGAGCACCGGAGACGTGTCCGCAACCACTGCCCGGAGCAACATTTCAAGACACAGCGAAGCCCAGAAACCAAACAGCCAGTCGCCTCGTTCCTGCTTCAACATCTCATCCGCATAGCGTTGCGCCTTAGCGACAAGCGCTTCGCGGGACCAAATGTGGGGAGCCCCCTCTGCGGTCATATCAATGCCTCCAAGTAGACACGCTCCAGTACTCTATGTTTCTCGCTCGTTGGTACCTCGCCGCGTCCGTGGAGCATCCTCCAATTGTCGATAATGACCGTGTCTCCGGGCTTTGAAAGGTAGATCTTCTCGAACTCAAATCTGGCGTCGATGTCCATGAGCAATGAGCGAGCGCGTTCGGCGTCACTCGTTTGCGGAAGCAGGAATAGCTGGTCCCATCGGAGGAGACGTTGACGGTCCCCTTTTTGAATCAACGGCAGCAGCACTGTCCGGCCACCGACGGGCTTTCGCGGGGTGAACAGTGCCCGCGCCGCGACCGACATGCCCAATTGATCGGCGACCTCGTCGGACCTGAGGACACATGTATAGACGCTGGACCCAGGCACTATGCATCTGAGCATGAAGTACCGCGGCGGAGCGTACCAATGCGCTAGATCGCTGTGCCACGGGAATTTGCCCAGCCCGAAATGACCGCTGTACAGGTTTTCCGTGGACTCCTCCTGAGTCTGCGGAATCAGCCTCTGTACAAGCGGCAGCCCGTCGATGTGAGTCACAACCCCCATGGTGCGAGCCACTTCTTCGGTGGTTCGTTCCGGCCTGTGACCCTCAACCAAGAGGAAGCCCTTGCTCTCAATAGCGTCTTTCACGTGCTTCACTCGCCCTTTGCTGGATAGCCGCCCTGTCAAGCGCTTGCTGACAATCGCCCGTAGCGATCAGTGGTGCACGGACTTTGACGCTTTGGTAGTTACCCGGGGGACGTGACGATCAATCGGGGGCGGGATCTGTAGATCGGGCAACCGCTTCGGACAAGCCCATAGGCCTGAATCACCATCGTTACATCGTGATGGGCAAACGACGGAGTACTTTGGAAGAGTACGTGGCCTGTCTAAGACACTGAGCGGACCAGGAAACTGGTCCAGGAAGGAACAAGGCAAGTTGTCTTGCTACAAACGTCCGGCAGGGGTCAAACCCGCGCAAGGCGTTACTTACGGGCCCTCCAATGGCCAGCGCAGGGGCGCAGCCAGAAGAATACAGCTACATCGCAACCCCGAGGAGGTCGGATCATGACCCTAGAAGAACGTGTTGCTTACCACGAAGCTGCCCACGCCGTGGCCACCTGGGCGCTCTGGCGACCCTTTGAGTATGTAACCGTCATCCCCCAGGCAGATAGCAACGGCCATCTGCGGTTTCTTCCCATGCCTGACATTAATGAACAGGTCTTCGAGGGGGACCACGACGTCCTGCTAATGGACAGGGCCGTCATCACGCTCGCTGGTTACATTGCTGACTCCGTCTATGCCGATCGCGTGTGGCCTACGCTCGACGACATGTGGGGTCGGATCACCCCGGATGACCACCACGCGGTTGACTTGGCGTACCATCACAGCTCGGCGGTAGCTGATTGCAGTAATCCTGAGCGAATCGAATATGAGGTTGCGCCGCCACTGCAAAGGATGTAC
This sequence comes from uncultured Actinomycetes bacterium, assembly GCA_963775295.1. Lineage (GTDB taxonomy): Bacteria > Actinomycetota > Thermoleophilia > RBG-16-64-13 > RBG-16-64-13 > JAMDEO01. Next base: position 1,447,041 of record CAVZIK010000006.1, on the reverse strand, counting down.
GAGCGTGCCGAAGAGCTAGTTATCGACTCGTGGGGTGCGATCGAAGCCGTCGCGCAAGCCCTCCTTGTGGAAAAGACCCTGACCGCGCTACAGGTCGCCGGCATCGCTCATGGCGCCCCCTCGGCGCGTCCACCAATCCTACAACACCCCGGGTTCGATGGTCCCATCTATATTCCGCCGCCGCCGAAGGAGCGGATCTAGCTAGGTACAAAGTCTGGTCGCCCGCGGCCCTGTAATCTGACGCAGATCGCCGCCAACAGATCCACCGTCATTGTTCCAGCTCGACAGCGCCGTAGCGGACGAAATGCGGGTCTACACACTCCGCCACGGTTCCTATGCCGTGTGGCCACGGAGTCCGGATGAGACCCCAGTCATCCGCTCGTCGCCGAGCCCTCAGACGTGATTGTCTTGTCTAGTCCATCTCCTTGTTACTACAGCCCAGTAGCATGACTCGATCATCCGTCCAGGGAAGGACGCGGAACGACAGACCGTGCCCTGCGTCGGGAAGTTCTTTCCGGGGAGCGGACACTGCCCTTACATGAGCACCTATTCAGATCGCAGGCTGTGGGAACGAGCCGTTGAAGGGGAGGCGGCGGCGTTTTGGCGAGCTGTTCGAGCGACACGCCACATCGGTGTACAACTACCTCTTTCCGTCGCTGCAGTAGCCGGGATACGGCCTAAGCGTCGATTCGCGTTCGAGGGTGATATCCGCACGCTTTGGGCCCAGGTCCAGAAAGACGATGGACGTAAGGTCCCTTTGTTCGCCATCACTATTGGCTCATCGTGACGCCCTAATCCCGCAACTTCGCGACTTCGGCAGACTCGTCATGATCCCTCAGCAGACTGCAGGTCCAGCCCTAGACGAGACATCACGTCTGTTCCCACGGGGTCGGCCCGACTTGGCTTGGCTCCCCCGTAGTCTTTGGCTTGCTTCGCGTGGACACCTGACCCCGATGAGAGCTTACCGCGAGAGAGCCACGGTCGCCTCTCCACAGGCATGGCAGAAGGCCGCCCCAGGCATCACCGCGGTGCCACACTTTGGGCAGTACGCAGCGCGTGCCCCAGTCATCGCACGTTCAACAACGGCTACGCCGTGATCGTGACCGCCCCGCACATCCGCGGCCGGGGCCGGTGTCTTCCCCGATGCAGGGAAACGAGGCTGAGCCTGGCCCCAGGACGCCACTTGCGGGACGGGTGGGCGGGCTGACCAAACCGGCGCCCTATCCGGCGCAGCCTTCTCGGCGAAGTGGGTCGAGTTGGTCCAGATCATCACGCCTAGGGCGATGTAGAGCGGTAGCACGAGAAACTGAATCCAGGCTTGCAGCCAGAGGCCGGCGATCAAGGCCCAGCCAGCTCCGACGAGGCTTTGGATGACGATTCGCCGGGCCGCTTGAGGTCGCTGACGGACGACTTCATTGATGAAGGTAAGCCCCAGCGCCCCGTTGAAAAGGTTCCAGATACCCACGGCGGCGAGAATCCCAACTCCCGTGGTGGCAGCCCAAAGCTGGAGACCCCCGAGAGTCAGCCAAAACAGGCCAATAAGCAGTTCCAAGACGATGATTATGACCATGGTCGGGCTGGTAGCGGATGCTACCGGTGCCGGTGTCTGGAAGTCTGGGGAGTACTGGATGGGGAGAGCATTAGCGAGCCCATGCTGGTTGGCAGCAGGCGCGCAGTACTTGCAGGGCACCCCGGTTGGAACCAACTTTCCACAAGTGGAACAGTAGTCGTAGGAGTCCATGGCCTCTTCTCCCTCTTGGTCTGATGGCAATGATATCGGCATCCGGGGGCGACTCGCTTAGCTCATGCGACTCACCCAACCCGGATGAGCAACGCTTGCCAACCCTTGTCTACCCTCGGTACACGCTCTTGAGACGACCGAAGGAGCAACAGTAGCTACCCGCCGCCCAGTGAGGCCGCTGCGCGATGCCACCGTTGCTTCTCCACGGGCATGGCAGAAGACTGCTCCAGGCATCACTTCAGGCCGCAACCTGGGCAGTACGCATCCGAAAGGTCCTGGAGTTGCCGCGGCGACGTGGTAGGCTCCTGGAAGTCGTGCAATCTACTCCGCTGGCCGAGCACCTGCGACCACCGGTAGAGGTAGTAAGGAAAGCCCACCTTCCCGAGCAGTAGACAGGTTTTCAAACCATGCCCCGGCTCCGATGTTGACCGAGTAGGGCTTGGAGCCACTGACCGTAATCTTGTGCATGCTGGAGTCGATCAGCACCCAGACCGACGTGGCAACGATGCCCATGATCACGAGCGCCTCAAATACTGAGATCGTCTGCATTGCACTCCAGTCCCGAAGCGCCCTGCTACTGATTCCGCGTAGCGCCTGTCATGAGCAGGGTCGTGTCGTTCCGGAGGTCTGCGGCAAGCTCCCCCGGGGCCTCTGGTGCCACTATGCAATCGAGGTCGGGTCAGTGGGTCTGCCAGAGGAAGGTCTTGCCGTCATAGGTCACATCGACCGTTAGCGCGGCGGACGTGCCGTTCTGGGCCGCGTGTATAACGCCCTGGTACTGGTTCCCGTTCTGATGCACGAGCATGAGGTTGTCGGTAAGCTGGACATCCGCTGTCGCGGGGTCGCTTGCATAGGTTTGTTCTATGCTCGCCTGAACCTGGCTGGCGAGTTCCTCCGTGGACAGCCGCGTCAAGCCGCCGCCACCGGCGGTCACTGCGACCACAGCGATGACGACAACCACCGCGACTGCGGCGAAGGCCATACCGATGATCTGCGGAAGAGTTCGCCTTCCCCACCATCCGGACTTGCCGATGGGCTGAGTTCCAGCCGGAGTCCTGGCAGGAACCGACCCCGGTTGCCATGATGGTCGGCTCGCTACTGCCGTCCCGCAGGCGATACAGAACTCTGCCTCTGACGGCAGACTGACACCGCATTTGGCGCAAGTTACCGAGCCTGGGTTGTATCCTTGTTGCAGTCTGGCCTCAGACCCCGTCGCTGACGGCATCTTGGCTGTCGCGCCGGCTCCGCACCCTGGGCAGGGAAATCCCAGCGCCTGAGGCCTTCCGCACTTGGGACAACTTATAATATCCACGATTTCTCCTTCTGCGGCCGAACAAGCGCCTTATGCGCCCTTCGCACCGGTGCCGACACCCCCATCTTCGGCATCGCGGGCCTCCGCCTTTAGCTTGCGCAAGGATGGGAATGTCTGCTCCACCCGAAGATCGCCCATCGCACTGCCCTGGGTTAGGACGGCCCGCGAGCGCCTCAGATCGAAGGATTTCGGCGTCCGGTCGGAAGATTGTCGGAGAACCATGCCGCTGGTGCTCAATAAGCTGGGAGATACTCGGTCGGGAGTTCGAACTCTTCGCTCACGATAATCCCCCGCTCTACCGAATCCTTTCGGACACCCGCTCAAGCGAGAAGGGGCGGCCGGATCCCACGCGAGCCCGCTGCCCGGTCCGTTGGCGAAACCACGGGTACTCACTTGCCAAAAAGAGCCTGTTCCCGACGATTGAGAGAAGCCGGTCCCCTTGCCCCTGCGTCGCATGAGCGGCTCAAGGGTGTCGTTGCCATTCCCGCTGTCTTTTCTCCGAGGCGCCGAGGTGCAAAGGGCTGGGATTGGTATCAACCCCCCGAGCCTCAACAAGACCATCGGCCAGCGAGCCACGGCTTGGAAACGAACAGCGCGATATGTCGCTCGGCCACGGAACGATCACGATCAGGTCATGGTGATGCCGGAAGAAGCCTCCCACAAACACTAGCTACCGGCTTCATCAATCGGCTAGGTCTTGCGAGTAACGTCGGCCGAAATCCAGGCAACCGCGTCTCAGTGCAGCCTCACCACCCGAATGGCAGTCCACCTGGGCGGTGGTTCGAAGTTTATGCTGTTGTAGTCCGGGTTACCGCCAGGAGCGACCACCATAAGGACCGCGATATCCCCAGATACCTGGAGCTTCCTGGCGTATTCTCCTGCGGCAAGTACCCCCGCCACCTTTACCGGCGTCATGTCCGGAAGGTGAAAGCCAGCGAGGGTTCCCGAGGTGTCGGTCCAAAGAAGCCAATCCTGCGAGAGGGCTATATCCCCACTCGGGCCGTTTCCGTCGGTGAGTCGGTGGGCCTGCCCCGTCGTGAGATCAGCCAGATAGAGGCTGTTTCGCTGGGGGCTGCCATCGACTGCTACCCAGGCCGCCCAATGACCAGCAACCACACAGGCCGTCCTATGATCCGGCGTGCGCGGGTCGGCAACAACGATATCAACAAGCTTGCCCGTACGCAGATCAAACACGCGGGGCGGCCGCCCAGGAAGATCACTGCGGAACTGGCTCGCATCCTGCGTGTAGAAACCGAACCAGGAGACATATGGGCTTATCCCGGAAAGAGCCGCGGCCGGTAGCCGCGGAGCCTTGGGATCCACCACAACCGGCTTCTCCAGACTCCCAGTGAGGATGAGGAGCTGGTACCCGAGGGTGGTGCCCACGTTGCCTAAGTACGCATTCTCGTAGGCTGGCGTGGTGCGGGGTAATGCAAGGACGTCGCCGGTGCGGATGGGCGGTAGGGTCATGGTGGCCGGGTCAAGAAGCGCCTGGGCTTCTCCACCGGCAGTCGAGCCCATGACATTCTGGTAGCGGGGGATGAAGCCGCCTATGTACTGGTTGTTTACGACTCCCCAGACTAGCGAAGCTCCCGACCCGTTGGCCTGAGGATTGGGGAGGGCTGCCAGGAACCACCAGGGCCAGATGGAGAAGTTTGCGAAGTGCGGAGGAGCGGTTTCGCTCCCAGGAATTGCGGTTATTTCCCCGGTCGCCAGGTCGAGCGTCTTTGCCACTGCAGTCTGTGGAGCCATTTCCACACCTGGAGGCCACAAGGTCCAGGTGGGACTCTCTTCGTAGGCCACGGTTTGCCCTGCCACCGCGGCGCTCCAGATCCATGGCGACGCCGTGCGGCGGACCACGTCAACCGGCTTGTCGAGTGGCAGCGAGGGGAATAGGTCTAGATACTCGTACACACTCGCGGCCGTGGGGACGCTGGCGCCGTTCGGGGTGATGACAATCACATCCACCGTGCCGGCGGCGTGAGCCGGGGCGACGGCATATATCTCGGTGCTGGAATTGACCGTGAAGCCGGTTGCGGGCGTAGTGCCGAACATGACGGCGGTGGTGCCGATCAGGTCCGTGCCCTTTATGATCACGGCCGAGCCCTCGGTACCGCCGGCCGTGGTGCCGCTCGTCGGACTGAGAAGGGTGATAGTGGGAAGGGCGGCGGTGTAGGCATAGTCGTCGCCTGCCCCGGCGGTGGCACTTGAACCGGCGGGCGTCGTTACCTGCACATCTACCGTTTCGGCTGCGTGAGCCGGGGCGACGGCTGTGATCTGGTTGTCAGTGTCAACACGGAATCTGGTCGCGTTCGTGCCCCCGAAGGTGACGGCTGTGGCGCCGGTGAGGCGGTTACCGGCCATGATGACGGTGGTGCCGCCGGCCACCGGTCCGGAGGCCGGGTCAAGAAAGCCGACGGTGGGGGCGAAACTCACGCCCTTGACCCGGAGAACCATGGTGGCGGCCTGGGCTCGGCTGAGCTTGGCCTCTGGAGCCAGCTTCCCGCCTGAGCCCTTGATCACTCGTAGAGAAACCAAATAGGCGGTGCCGGCAGCGTGGTCGGGCAAGACCTGGCCACGATCCGAAAACCAACCGAGGTAGTAGTCCCCCCCGGCCGCATACCAGGCGTCGAGCGAAGGATATCGGGAGCTTTCCTGATTGCCAGGTCCGCCGGTAATGGCCCCAGTGGCCTCGATCTCCTGTCCCGAGAGGTAACGCCCGAGAATGCTGTTGGCCTGTTGCCGAGAGATGCCGGCGTTCGGGCCGAAGAGAAGACCGGCAGGCGTGGTCTCACCTTTGACCAGGCCGGCGGCGTAGGCACCCTCAACGTAGGGATAGAAAGTGCTATCGGGAAGGACATCTATAAAGGTCGGGGTGGCCGGGTTCTTCGTGGCGATTCCGAGTCCGGAGATGGCCATCTTGACAAACTCTGCCCGAGTGACGGGCTGATTGGGGAGAAAGGTACCGTCGGGGTAGCCACCGGCCACGGTTCCCACCTGGACATCGGTGATGCCATAGGTGGATGACCAGAACTGGTTTGAAGCGTCAGACCATGGGGGTGCGGCCAGCGCGGCCCCACTTAGCGTAAGCAGAAATAGCGCTCCCAAGATGAGAGCTATGGCCATTTTCCACAACTTGCGCCTCATGGCTTGCTCCGTTCCGGGAATCTACTACCCATGATCGCCATGGCGACGGCTGCCGGGGCTGCTAGGACAAAGGTGCCCAGGCGAAGCGCCAGTACTGCCGGTCCGATCAGTCTCTTCATCGCCCGCTCCTTTCGATCCTTTTGCCTGCCCCATCACTCACCATATGTCCGGCAGGCCCAATAGCATTACCTTCGAGCTAGGTGTGACACGCTACTCACCTCAAAGTACGCCTACTTAAGCCTTAGGACCTGAAGCGCCACCCAGGAAGGCTCATTGTGAGGCATGGGCACAATGGCCGGGCTGACGGTGAGAAGTACGGTGTCAGCCGAGACCTGGACCGATCCGATTTCTCCCTTGGGGATCACCGCGGGTATGTCGACCCGCTGAAGATCCGGCAGATGGAGGGCGATAAGGTCGGCTCCCGGGTGCTGTGACGGGTCCGACATCGCAGACTGAGCATCGAATGAAGACCAGGGCTTAAGCGCGACCAGCCAGTCGGCTCCCAGGGCCACAGACGGCACCGAACTCCGATCGGTCTCGAGCGATAACACCTTGTTGGTACTTCCCGTGTCGAGGTCGGCCAAATAGACGTCCCCGCTCTCTGTGCACCAGGTGGCGTAGTGGCCAACCACCGCAGGCTGTGGCTGAGGGGGCGCGGGAAGTTCCAGCGCCAGCTTCCTGCCCGTGCGCAGATCGAAGATTGGCACGCCAGAGCGGCCCGATGCTGAATCAGTGAGAAGTGAGAAATAGGGGGAAAGACCGGCGAGTGCGGACTCAGGAAGCTTGGGCGCCGCCGGATCGACCTCAAGTGGGGAGTTCATGTTGGCCGTCATCATCAGAAGCTTGTCCCAGTTGGTTGGGTCATAGGCATCGTCAGTCATCTTCGAGTAGGAGGCCGACGGAACAGGAAAGGCGATCGCGTCGCCCGACGCCTGGGCCCAAAGTGTGACCGCAGATGGCGGAATAACCTCCAGGGGTGCGCCGCCAGGACTCCACGCGTGAAGACTGCGGAAGAGATACGTCTCGCTCAGAGCTTCAGGCGGGTTTGCCCATACCAGCTTGAACGGGCTGGCAGAAGTCCCCGGCAGCACCTCAGCCCAGGCCAGAGGAAGCGTCATGCCGTACGGAGTGCTGCGAGGGATCTTCGGGGCCAGTAGTCGTACCCCGGGAACCTCCTGCGCCTGACCGTCGCCGATAGACACGAAGCGAAACACAGTGTCCCAGTTCGACGTGCCCGAGTAGGCGAGACCCGTCTTTGAGGCTGTACCGGCGCTCTCCATCCAGACCACGGTGTCGCCCTCGATCCACGCTTGCCACAATCCCTTGCCGTTCTCGAAGCGCTGAATCTCGATGGGCTTTCCGACGGGGATGGCAGCGCTGGCATTGGTCATCGGGATCGATGTCGTTGTCAGGGGGAAGGACATTGACGTCGAGGAGGAAGGAGCCTGCCCGCATCCGGTAAGGAGCCCGAGCGCCAGCAAAGACCCCAGAAGTATCAACCACGATCGACGAACCCAGCGCATTGTCCGTACCTCCTCGCGGTCATCTGTCCCGCGAAGTTCATCATCCTCGTGTTCAGTGACACGATCGCGGATTGCGGCGGCAGTCCCATGTGGTTCGGTGGTCCTAGTTGGCCTGGAGGTGCGAACCATCAGGCGTACCCGCCCTCAGTCGGGGGCATGGCCTTGTATTCCGGACGAGCCTCAATCATCCGCTGCAGCATGTTGAACCAGTTGCGCAGGGCCGCGGCTTTCGGAGCACTCGACAGGCCTTGGTCTTCCCAGAGGACGGACCTTTCCTGACCAACCGCTCTGACTCGGAGCGAGTACGTAGGGTGAGGGTCGACAAAGTGATGAACCCCGGTCTTGGCTTCCTGCTCGGCATCGGGGGTGAAGACCGAGGGGTAGCTGAGGATTCCGATTTGGACAAGGGCTTGATACAGGCGAGCCATTTCCTCGGCGCTCAGGCGAAAGGTTATCGTCGGGTTTGGTTTTGGGGGAGCGATGATGTCCTTGGTGAAGGTGCCAGTGAAGGTATCAAGGACGTTCTTCGCGTAGAAGCCGTATGCGGCGGTGAAGGCGAAATCGGCGGGCATCTGCTCAGGCAGAGCCGACTGATTGGCGCTCGATGACGGCGGTTCGACGCCGAAATAGCTCCAGACCTCTGCAGGCGCGCCCATATTCGTGAGTTCAATTGTTTGTTGGTTCAATGAATCCGCCACCGATACCCAGTCTTTGAAGAACCAGGCGCCGCTTCTCTTTTCGAACACTGCCCCCACTCCGTCCTTGCCGATCTGCGCGGGCAACTTGCTCGTGAAGAGCTTGGCGGCGGCCCAGTCGCCCAGGGTCTTGTAGTCCCTGACCACCCAATCCGCCGCCGAAATGTGGGACCAACTGGCAACGAGGTTCTTGATCTGCTCAGCGGTGATGCGAGATGCCAGGGCCGGGACCGAGACAGGGGTGCTCGAAGTGGTCGTGAATCCAGTGTCCATCACGGTCTCTGTTACGTTCGGGCTCGCTGTTGTGGTGGTCTCGCCCGTTTCCACCGTTGTTGCCCCCATGGTCGCGGCGGTGCCACAAGCGGCCAGAGCCAAGGCCGTAAGCACGAGAAGGACGCCCAGACCAAGAACGGCCAGCAAAAACGGCAAGAAGCGATTTGATCCACTCCGTCTGCGCCTCATCTCTCCCCTCCCTGCAGGATCCTTCCCCATCATGCCCCCTTGACGGCCGCGCCCCTTCGTTGGCTTACCGGTCAGATCCTCCCCGTTATCTGTACTATGTCCGGACGGAAGCAATTTGTAAGGTGATGTTGGACATACATGGACCGACGCGACGGCGACGAGCTGATTCGTAAGCTCTATAGCACTCATGCGCACCGCGTACTTGCCTACGCCCTTCGCCGGGGAGCAAGCCGATCCGATGCTGAAGATCTCGTCATCGAGACCTTCCTTACCTGCTGGCGCAGACTGGACGATGTGAAAGACCCGGGTCTCCCCTGGCTCTTTGGCATAGCGCGCCGAGTGCTCGCAAATCAAAGAAGAGCACAAGGACGGCGCCTAGAGCTGGAACGAAAGCTCATCGAAGAGGAACCCGTTGCCCTCGGTGATCGCCCCGGTCCTGAGGTCGACCACGAATTGCTGCGCGCGCTTCACGCTCTCGGTGAGGAGGATCGAGAAATGCTCCTGCTCACCGCCTGGGACGGTCTCAGTCTGGCAGAGGCGGCCGAGGCACTTGGCGCCAGCCGAAACACATTCTCCACGAAGTTGGCGCGGGCTCGGGACAAGCTAAGGCTGCTCCTTGAGCCGCAAGGTGCGCAGATTGATCTCGGCCGGACAGAAGAGACGGTAGAGGACGATGCAGGCGAAGACGTCATGATGGACATGCCATGAACGACCACCACAAAGAAACCGAGCGCGAGCCGAGCGCCCATTTGGGAGAAGACGGCGGTGCGGATCCGCTCCTTACCCGTTTGGCCCAGAGCGACCCATTGCGGGGGCAGGATGTATCCGGCTGGGCAGAATCCAGTGAGGGACAGGAGACGTTCAGCCGGCTCCTTGCCCGACGGCCTGAAAACGCCCCGGATCCCAAGCCGAAATCTCCGGCCCGGCGATTCTTCGCCCGTCGGCGTATGTGGTATGCCCTCGCCGGTGCGGCTGTCGTTGTTGCCGCGCTAGTGATCGTCGTCGTTCTGGGTACTGAGGACCCCGCAGAGCAGGTAGCGCTCTCCCCCACTTCAACCGTGGCCGCATCCGCCGTGACCACGACGAGCGGTTTCACCGCCACCACGTCGGCCGGATCTACGGCTACTACGGCCGCCCCCGCCATCGTTTCGACGACTTCATCGCTCCTTGGACGAGACACTCCTTCCACCGGAGTAACCTCCTCATCCGCGCAAGTAGGGGGAGTGCTTGACCGTCCAGTGCGGGCAAGAGGCGCTCTAATCGATGTGGTTCGACTGGCGCGGTTAGCGACCGGGAAATCGGTCGAAGGGACTTCGGCGCCCTCCTACTCCGGCCCCGTGCTGCTCCGGGAGGCCGTCGCTGCGGGCGTCTTGTCCGATTCCCAGGCTGCAGGTCTTGACTTGAACGCGCTCGTTACGCGTCGTGGCTATGCCGTATGGATGTGGCTGGCGATCGGCCCACATCTTCCCACCGGGGTCGCGCACGCGGGCCTTAGCGATATTGCCGGCCTTTCGGCTGAAGAGCAGAAAGCAATCGTCGGTTTGGCCGCCGCTGGCATCGTTCGGGGAGGAACCAATCGTGAGTTCTACCCGAATCGCATACTTACTCAGGGCGAGGAACAGCAGTTTGTCGGCCGGGCGGAAACCGCCCTCCGCTTGCGCTAACCTTCCCCAGCTTGTCTGCCGGCTGGCAAGTCAAGATCGCACACTCAGGAGCTTCACCATGGCAAGATGGTGTGTCCCGGCCGTAGAGGCGCAGTACAAGTCTGCCTCGGCTTCGACTCGCGTGCCCCTGCCCTAAACGGATGCCGTTTTGTGCAGAGATGCCTCGAGGGCGTGCGCAATGCCTGAAAGATGGGTACCTAGTTCGGCGAACTCGGAGAAGAGGCCGACGCCTTCGGTATAGACACCTAGACGCATTCTTTCTCCCGCCACTTCGACCCAGCCCGCTGACGCGATAGGAAAGACCCGACTACCCTCGTCAGCGTGCTCAAGATGCGCGCGCTTGACGTGGCCGCTTGAGTCAAAGCTCAGGCCAATCTGCCCAGGCATGACACGGCCGAGAGTTGCAAATAGCAATGTGCCGGTTCCGTCCACGACGGCGAGTGCAAACACCTTTTCCTCACCTACTTGCGCGCCTGTGGTTATTGCCGGGAGTGACATGAGAGAACCCTAGCACTTGGGTTATTCACTGCGCGAGCGGCGTACCCTTCTTAGGGCACGAACGAAAGGCAGGCCGCTGGAAGTCGATCGAGCCAAGCTGCGATGCGTAGCCGTCGAACGATGGCGAGTTCACCGGGGGTCTCGGCGCGCGGCTACCAGCGGTCGTCGTGCACGCGGCTGGCATCGAAGCGGTCCGCGGCCGGAGGAAATTCGGCAGGATATCCAACCGCGATCAGCGACAGGGGGATGACATGCTCAGGGAGCCCCACGAGCTGCCTGATACCCTCAACACAGTCCTCGGTCGGGTGCACGCCCATCCAGACCGCCCCCAAGCCTATTTCGTGCGCGGCAGGCAACACATTCTCAGTAGCCGCGGAACAATCCTGCACCCAATATCCTGGGAATCTTAGGCCGGTCAGGTCCCCGCAAACGGCGATCACCACGGAAGCGTGCGGCGTCATGGCCGCGTCCGGGTGAACAGCGGGGATGCCGTCAAGAACTTCCTGCTTCCGGACGACTACAAAGCACCAGGGCTGCTGGTTAGCGGCTGATGGCGCGCTCATCGCAGCCTTCAGGAGCTCGGTGACTTGATCGTCGGAAACCCTCTTGTCGGTGTACTTGCCGGTGAACGGCAGCCACCCTGCACGCTCGAAACCACTGGTCTCCTATTGGATGCCCGTGTCGTAGTGAATGAGCACGCGGGTAAGACGACCGGCTTCGACGCTGACCGTCTGCTCCGCCGCCCGGGGATAGACGGGCCCCCCCGGTGAGGGCTGAAGCCGGTAGGTGCCAGGCGACAGAGCTAGGCGAAAGATCCCGTCCGGGCGCGAGCGAAATTGCGTCACTTCGTGACCGTCTGCGTCAAGGACCCGAACACCGGCCTCATAAGGGCGCTCGTTCACTTGTCCCGGCCGCTCCACCGGCGAGATAGGCCCTAAGAGCACCTGGCCGAAGATCCCGCTGTCGCTCTGAACAGCCCGGGTGGCCAAGTACACCTGGTCTAGCAGGACGGCTGCCTCTTGGCGGCTCATACTCCCCGCCGGCGAAAGCTCGGCAAGCGGCAACCCTGGGAGCAGGAGGTTGTACTCCGCTCGGCGTACGTTCGCCGCGTGCGTGAGGCTCGCTTGCTCCGCCCATATCCCGCGGAAGTCAGCCGGGGGATCGAGCAGCCGGCCCGGTCGGACGGCGTCGATGCCACGCGTAGCCATGCTCACGGCTTGCTCCCGGGTGACCGGGGACCACGGAGCGAAGTGCGTCGGATCCTTGCCACGAACGATGCCGAGGTTCGCGGCCAGGGCGAGGTAGGCATGGGGATAGGGATTCACTGGATTTACCGGACCCAAGTCGACGAACGGCGGCGATAGCAGGGGGTCCACGTCAAGGCCCAGGGCAAGAACGACCATCTTCGCCATTTGGGCGCGCAGCAGTGGCTCGGTCGGTCTGAAAAGATGGGTGCCATCCATCTGCTCATATCCGACCACGATCCCCGCCTCTCGCAGATCGTCGATCGCGGTGAGGAACGGCGAGGACTTGGGGACGTCGGCAAACGGCGAAAGTACTGTCGAAGCCGGGCTGCTCACCAGCGGCACGACGTTAGCTCCCATTGCTGGCGCGGCCTGGAAAGAGAGAACCCACGCCCCGGCCAAGAGGAGGACGAGCAAGAAAGCAAAGGATCGACCTCGCATCCGATACCTCCGAGGCTCGGCGACTGTTTCAGCAGATGTTAGCAGAGCATTTGCTTCACCAGACTTCCAGAGGTTCCTGCGTTGTCATCCCGCCAGCCAGGTTTGGCCCCCGGCCCCAGCAGGCGAAGACTATACTGGCCCGCTTCAGTCGTAGGCCGGAGAACTGCAGATGCACATCACCGTAGCTGACTATCTTTGCTGGGGCGCCCGGGGGCCGCGTGGGCGCTCGGGGCCATCTATAACCAAATCAATGCTCCTCATACCGAACGGGTCTCTCCACAATGGTTGGGAATGGTAGGAGCGGTCATCATTCTGTGGCTGCTCGTGCTGGTGGCTCCCGGCCGGCTCTGGCCCAGACTCGTCTTTCGTGCTGAGTGGCTGAGCATCTTGGGCGCTATTCTCCTCGGAGTTTCCACCGCTTTTGCTCTTTGGGCGCGGTTTGTCCTTGGGCGGATGTGGTCCGGTACTCCCTTGGTGAAGGAGGGACACGATCTCAAGACCACCGGGCCCTACGCAGTAACCCGACACCCCATCTACACTGGCCTGCTCGGTATGGTTCTTGGCGTCACCCTCGAGCATGGCTTTGGCAAGGCCACTCCGGTCCTTCTCGTGGTCTTCATCTTCTTTGAGGTCAAGATTCGTTTGGAGGAGAGGCTGATGACCGAGAGGTTCGGGGAGCAGTACGTTGCCTACAAGCGCACGGTGCCTCAGCTCCTTCCGGGGACGAGGTGGCTTGTTCGACACTCCACTCGGGAAAGGCGACGGAAGTGAGGAGGGGGAAGAAGAAGGCATGAACTATCAGATCGGCGACAAGGTGAAGGTAGGCCGGGTGCACGGGACTTTCATGTTGGGACCCTTCCGCCACTTCGGGATGCCCCAACGTGGTTTTCCTGGTGGGCGAATCAAAGGGACCGGCACCATCATCCAAGTGATCGCGCCCTCTCAGACAATCGGGGTCACGAATCAAGGCGGATACCAGGTCAGGCTCGACGACGGCACCACGCACTACTACTCGGAAGCGGAGCTGCGGATCGTTTGACGAGATGTGGGTACCTGGTAGAAATGACAGACTCCGCCCCCAAGTCGCATCCCACCTCGCCGACTCCCAAACGGCGCCTCGCGCGCGCTGCCCTACTCTGCTTACCGGTAGCCTTTTGGCTGGCGGCGATCGCTCTCGCCTCCACGAACATCGTTTCCGAGGCCCACACCAATGTCTGGCTCCGGCGGGTCGTACGCCTGTTTTCTCCCGGCACGCTAGATGGAGATTCTTCGCCGCGCCATTTCGCGGCGCTGTCATGGGCTCTTCGCAAGTCCGCCCATCTAGCCGAATACGCTGTGCTTGCCTTGCTCGCGACAGGAGCGCTCAAAGCATTGTTCCCGACATATTCGTCGGGTGTCAACCGGAGAACACTAGGGAGACTGGCCGTGATGTCATGCCGTTCGGCGCGCTCGTGGCCTTACTCGATGAACTGCATCAGACCTCGCTGCCCTCACGCACGGGATCGATCAGAGACGTCGGCATCGACATGGTCGGGCTGACAGCGGGTGTGCTCGGAATCTGGACGATCGGACGAAGACGAGACCGATACGTGGAACGTTAGGCCACCCAGCCTCCGAGGTATTCTCGGGTGGTTTGAGGAAGCGCTCTTGGGCATGAGCGGTCAATAGCAGCCGATCCCGCCGCCGTAGAACGCCTTGTCACCCAGGCCCTTGGGAAGAATCGTCCACTTCATGGCAGGAAAGCAACACTATCGGGAGGTAATGGTGACTGGCCCCTATCGATATGCAACGGGATTCCATTGGGCACGAGGTAGGTATTTGCCCGCGCCGGTCAGTGCCGGTGATCAGCCTCGATGGACGCAGGCCAGGCAAGGCGCAACGTTCGTGCCTTCCTGGACAGAGCGTCCTCTATGCTGCTCATCCTACCCCCATGGATTTGCCCATGCTGCTGTGCGGCCTCGATATCCACAAAGGGACGGCATCCTCAAGCCGCTCGGCGTTTTGGAACGGGCGGGCTTGCGCTCTGGGACCAGATCGAGCCATTACTTCCGCCCCGGCCGGTTCATCCACTCGGCTGTCATAATCCCCGCGTTCCGGACAGCGCGGCTATGAGCGCCATCCTTCTCGCGCACCGGCATGCAGTGGAACGCGCTCGATGTGACCGGGATATGCTCATCAAGTTCGGCGCACCGACGGTTCACCGAGTGGACCAAGACCGGGGTGTTCGAGCAGCTCTGGCGTGAAGAGCTGGCCGCCTATGACGTCGCGCACGGCATCGATTGGGACTTCCTAGCGCTGGGCGGCGCCATGACCAAGGCGCCCCTTGGCGGCCAGCATACGGGCTCGAATCCCACTGATAGAGCGAAAAAGGGGCGAAGCGCTCACTCCTTACCGATGCTGCCGGCATCCCCTTGAGCATCAGCGTCGCCGGCGCCAACCGCAATGACCACAAGCTCGCCCGCGAAACGCTGGCGGGCATCATGGTGAGGCGACCGGAACCGACCACCAAGCGGCCACAGGGTCTCTGCCTGGATAAGGGCTACGACTACGACGAGGTGCGCCTGCTCGCCCAGGAGTTCGGCTTCACCCTCCATTTGCGCACCCGGGGCGAGGAGATCGCCGCGCTAAAAAAAGAGGCGGGTGAGCGGGCCCGACGTTGGGTAGTCGAGCGTACTCACCCTGGCTCAACCGCTTCCGGCGCCTCCTCATCCGCTGGGAGAAACTCCCTGAGAACTACCTGGCCATGCTGCACCTGGCGTGCGCCGTCATCACCTGGCGCCGGTGCCTACCGGCATAGGCTCTTAGCTGTCCTCGGATTCGCCTTCACCCTCAGCCCTTGGTCGAGAGCACCACCCGCTCCTTGGTCAGCGAGTGTGAAGCCGCGATCGCCGCGCCCCCGACCACGACAATAAGCCCGAGATAGACAAGCGGATAGTAATTGATCGAGATGCCCCTGACCGGGAAGTAGTACACAGCGAAAAGCAGCCCACCCAGCACTACAATGAAGATGGCCGCAAAGACAAAGCTGCCCACCCGGGGGTTGGAGATCACGAGCTGCAGGTGAGTCACCAGAAGCACCACCGAAAACACCAGGATTGGAACGATCACCAGGCCGCTCACGATGGCCAATGGGCTCGGGCCGATCAGGGTGTGGGTATGGGGAGCCACCTCTCCCAGCGCAATCACCAGGTAGGCGAAGATGGCGACCCCGAACCCGATCATAACGCTCGGTATGGTCACTCCCAGGCACTTGCCGAGCCACACCTGCCTTATGCTCAAGGGGGTCACCATGAGCGACTCGAGATTGCGCTTGGTCTTGTCAAGCACCACCGTGGTAGAGGAGATGTTGCAGGCGAAGAACCCGTAAAGCGCTGGAGCGATGAAAGCGATGCTGTTTAGAAACGAGTGACTGGCGAGGTCGATCACCTGGGCACTGGCGTGCTCCCTGGTAAGGGTACTGGCAATCGAGAAGTAGCTGAAGAAATAGGACGACGAGGCGAGCAGCATGACCAGGGTGAAGCCGTAGGTGCTGCGGCTGCGGAACACCTCTCGCATGTCCTTACGGGCGACCAGCCAGATCCTGCGTGCCCAGACCCCGTCCCCCACTGGCCGCGCCTCCGTCCTCCCCCTGGTGTTGCTCTTCCTCACTCCTTCTCCGCCTCTCTGACTATGGCCACGTAGAGGTCCTCGAGCGGCGTTTCTCCTCGCTTCACCTGCTCGATGCCCACGCCGTTGGCCGCTAGAAAGGCAACGACAGCCGGGATGTCCAGCTTGCCGTCGCCGGAGATGCTCAACTCGCCGGCGCCCTGGCCTTCAACGCTCACGCTCATATGCTGGCGCAGTTCCTCGACCAAACGGTCCGGCACCGATTCGGTGGTTTCGATGCGAGTGACCCCACGGCTCATGTCTCGCTCTAGCTGGCGCAGATCACCCGCGAGGCGGATCTCGCCCTTGTGGATGAGCGCAATGCGGTTGCAAATACGCTGCACCTCGTCCAAGTTGTGCGAGCTGAGCAGGATGGTCTTGCCTCTCTTCACGAGAGCAAGCATGATCGCCCGGATGTCTATCTGGCCGGTGGGATCCACACCCGCGGTAGGTTCGTCTAAGATGAGCACCGCGGGGTCGTGCAGGAGCGCCCGCGAAATGGCTAACCTCTGTCGCATCCCTTTGGAATAGGTCCCGACCTTGTCGCCGCCCCGGTCGGCTAGACCACCTAGACCGAGCACCTCCTCAATCCGCAGCCGCAGATTCGGCACCCCGTAGATCTCGCCGTAGAAGAGGAGATTGTCGTAGGCCGAGAGATTGTCGTAGAGACCGTCGGCCTCAAGGACGAAGCCCACTTCTTCGCGGACCGTGTCGTCGCTCGGATCCCGGCCAAGAAGGCGCGCGCTGCCGGAGTCGGGCTCGAACAGCCCCAGAAGGATCCGGATGCTGGTGGTCTTACCGGCTCCGTTCGGTCCCAGGAAGCCAAAGATGTCCCCCCGCTCGACGGCGAAACTGACATCCTTGAGGATCTTGCGCTCCCCGAGCCGCTTG
Organism: uncultured Actinomycetes bacterium; assembly: GCA_963775295.1. Classification (GTDB taxonomy): domain Bacteria; phylum Actinomycetota; class Thermoleophilia; order RBG-16-64-13; family RBG-16-64-13; genus JAMDEO01. The sequence goes on along the minus strand of CAVZIK010000006.1, from coordinate 1,429,778 downwards.
TTGATACCGTCGAGCGCGATGACGTCGCTCACCTAACCAGAATCTCCCTTGTCGCGAGGCGGTCTCGCCAGCTTGGCACCCGTCTGCTTCGTTTTGGAGCCACTCGCTGACATCCAGGTCGGCCCCAGCCTAGCGAAGCCTGCCTCGCTTGATCCATCCCGGAGGCCTCAAGGATCCTCACCAGCGACTCAACGCCCCCGGCGTCTTCGAACGAACACGGCGACGAAAAATATGGCTACAACCGCTACCACTATGAAGGGGATGATTTGAAGAAACGAATGCATGGTGAGAGATTATAGTGGCTAGCGACGAGAATCTCCAGCTTCTTTGGCGAGAGGGGCTACACCATCTGTTGATCGTAAGGAGCTCGAGAGAGCGCGGCCTTCCTGAGCGAAGCGCGGTCGCCTCGGTGAAAACGCGTGCGGCCTGCTGACATCGGAAATGGGGGCGCGGTCCTCCTTGATGACAAGAAATCGGCGGAAACGACGCGACTCCAGATCCAATCGACAACACCGCAGAACTATGTGGCCATCTCGCGGTCGTCTTCGTTTGGGAACATTGAATCGACCATTGCCCTCACCTCGTGCAGCCACTGTCTGCGCTCAGAGTCGGTACTGGTGACAACGACGCTGAACGTTCGCCGCCAAAAGACGTTGACGCCGCAGAGGCCAAAGACGCAGTTTCTCCAGATCGTCTCGAGTGGGTCCCCGAAAACGTCTTTCTCCCTCACCGGGTGAGTGTTCGATGTATTTAGGACCATGGCAGCTTTGGCTCGGAGCAGTCCTTGGGGAATGCCTTCACCCGGGTCCCCTTCCTGGAACTCGTAGGCGATTCCCGGACGAATGACCCTGTCGATCCAGCCCTTGAGCACAGCCGGAGGTTGGCCCCACCAATTTGGATGAACGACTATTATCCCGTCAACCTCTCCTATTTCCTCACAATGCTTTTTGAGGGCCTGGTTCAGAAGAGCGTCCCTTGGGATCTCCTCCCGGGTGAGCACCGGGTCGAACCGTTCCAAGTACAGATCATGGAAGAAGACACTGTGCCCATTCCTGTCAAGCTGTTCCACTGCGGTCTTCGCAATAGCGTGGTTAAAGCTGCCGCGATCGGGATGAGCAAGGATGACTGATATCTTCATGGGCCCCACACACCTCTCCTGTGTTTTCGCAAGAAACCCAGCTCACCCGCCGTGACGGCTGGTTCGGCTTTCCGCACCAGTTCCTGCTTGAGACGCGAGTCCCAGTTCCCCTCGCGCTTGGCCGCACCTCCTGCCAAGTCCGTGCCGGCGGCGCAGGAGTCACCATCGCCATCGCCATCGCTGAATCGTGTCCCCCAGGCTCAGCTTGGTCCTCTAGGTCTGCTCCGTCGCGCTTGAATCTTCTCCCGTGTCCACACAAGCCCCGTCCTCACGCCATTGCCGACTGCCGGCAGTTTCTCTTTCGCCTTTTCAACCGCAGCCGCCGCGAATTCAGGACCCTTCTCTTCGAGAGCCCGCACGCTGTGCTCGACGATTGGGCCTATGACGATGGGCGCGATCACCACCAGAGCCCTGCCCTTCCGGGTCAAGGGGGTCCTTGACTTGATCCACTGCTCCACACGTCTTCGCGCCTGGAGGCCCGGGTCATCGGCGAACTTCCGGGCGCTCTTCACATCTTCTTTCCAGTCGCTAGCCATGACGGATCCCCCCGTTGCATCCATGCGTGCTCACAAGGTACGGGCGCGTGCCCGTCATGCGACGGACTGCCGTTGATAGAGGTACTTCTGAAACCCGACGAACGCCCTGCCAATGTCCTCGGGTCGTCCGAGGTCGGCCACGGCGTCGGCGATGGAGTCGTGGTACTTCAACTTCAAGAGCGGCGTGAGCTTGTCTTGATCGAGTTCTTCCACGCCGACGTTCACATAGTGCGAAAGGACGAAGTCGAGGAAGACCTGCTGCTTGGTGTTGAAGTGGGTGCTGATGACCACCTTGGCTTTGGCGGCACGTTCCTCCCGGGTGAGCGTCGGCAAGGCGTAGGCCACGTAGGCCAGGACGTCGAAGAGGTCGCTCTTCTCCGCGTCGATGATCCTTTGCATCTCCGCGAGTTGGTCATGGCCGAATCCCTTCTCGCCGAGACCGTCCAGCAGCTTCTTGCGTGTGCCCGGTGCACTCCACAGAGCACGAAGCTCCTCCTCATCCCTGAAGAACTCCGGCAGCTTGCCGAAGAGCGTCTCCATGAACTGCTGGGCCGACACGGGAGTTCCGTCCGGGTGCCAGAACGTCGTGCACATCATGTGCTGGATGGTGCGGGCCTTGCCGTCAGCGAGCTTCACCTTCGCTCGTGGCTTCTTCTCGCACACACAGGGCCATTCTCCGCATTCCGGGCAAGGCTCCTTCGGGCAGTCGCAGGGAGCGTTGCCGCACACCGGGCACACTGGTGGAGGCGGCTTCTCGCACTGGCACGGGGACTGGCCGCACTTTGGACAAGGCTTTGACTCGGGTGGTGGTAACGGCGGCCCGTCCCACTCAGGGTCACTGAAATGGTGATGAGCCTCCACAAAGTCGTAGATCGTGAAATAGTCCTTGCCTTCGTAGAGCCGCGTGCCCCGTCCCATGATCTGCTTGAACTCGATCATCGAATTGATCGGGCGCATAAGGACGATGTTGCGGATGTTGCGGGCGTCCACCCCGGTGGAGAGCTTCTGTGAGGTGGTGAGAATGGTGGGGATGGTCTTCTCGTTGTCCTGGAACTCGCGCAGGTACTGCTCACCTAGGTCGCCATCGTTGGCCGTCACCCGGTGGCAGTAGTTGGGGTCCTTGCTGGACTTCATCTGGTTGATGAGATCGCGCACCGCCAGGGCATGATCCTGGGTGGCGCAGAAGACCAGGGTCTTCTCGTTCTGGTCTATCTGCTCCATGAATAGCTTGACCCGGTATTCCTCGCGCTCCTTGATCTCGATGATCCGGTTGAAGTCCGGCTCCTCATAGACCTTGCCCGTCTCGATCTCACCCTCGACGACAGTGTCGTCGGGCGTGTAGATGTACTCATCAAGAGTCGTTGAAATCTGCTTCACCCGGAAGGGAGTCAGGAAACCATCGCTGATACCCTCGTTGAGCGAGTAGATGTACACGGGCTCGCCGAAGTAGGCGTAGGTGTCCGCATTCTCTTGACGCTTGGGCGTGGCCGTGAGCCCGAGTTGCACGGCGGGTGAGAAGTAGTCCATGATGCCGCGCCAGTTGCCCTCGTCGTTGGCCCCGCCGCGGTGGCACTCGTCGATGACGATGAAGTCGAAGAAGTCGGGTGGGTAGTCCCCGAAATAGGGGGAGGGCTCGCCATCGGTCGAAGCCCCGCTCATGAAGGTCTGGAAGATGGTGAAGAACAGGCTGGCATTCTTGGGGACCTTGCCCTTCTTCCTGATGTCCGCCGGAGTGATCCGCACCATCGCGTCCTCGGGGAAGGCGGAGAAAGCGTTGAACGCCTGGTCGGCAAGGATGTTGCGATCGGCCAAGAAGAGGATGCGCGGGCGGCGTGAGGGTTCGCCGCTGAGATTCCAGCGGCTATGGAAGAGCTTCCAGGCGATCTGGAAGGCGATGAAGGTCTTGCCGGTGCCCGTCGCCAGGGTCAAAAGGATGCGTTGCTTGCCCGCTGCGATGGCCTCAAGCGCCCTGTCGACGGCGATGTCCTGGTAGTAGCGGCCCTGGAAGTAGCCACCCCGGTCCTCGAAGGGAACGGCGGCAAAGCGGTCGCGCCAGGCGTTCGGCTCGGCGAAGGTCCGGTTCCACAGCTCGTCGGGCGACGGGTAGCTTCGCAGCTCCCCTTCGGTCCCCTCCTGCATGTCGATGCCGTAGATGCCCTGGCCGTTGGTCGCGTAGGTGAAGCGGATGGCGAGCTTGCCCGCGTAGTTCTTGGCCTGGGCCACCCCTTCGGTCAGCGGGTCACCCCACGGCTTGGCCTCGATGACGGCCAGCTTGGTGTTGTGGTGGATCAACACGTAGTCCGCGATGAGAGGCTTGGCGCGCCGCCCCTGTCCTTGGAGGCGACCGAGGGTGATCATGTACTCGCGGCGGATGCGGCTGCCCTCGACGACGCCCCAACCCGCCGCCTTCAGCGCGGGGTCGACGTACTCAGCTCGGGTTTCGGCCTCGTTCATGCTGCTTGCGACCCGAGCTGGCCGGTGAAGGCTTGGTGGAGTAGTGACTTCTTCAAGGCCTCCAGAGCAGCGAGCTTTTGTTCGTAGATGGTGGCGAGGCGTTGGGTCTCATCCCGGAGGCCATCGAGCTTGGTGACGATTATTCTCTGTTCGGTGATATCTGGAAACGGAAACCGCTCGCTCTCGAACGTACCCATGTTGATGTTGTTTTGGGCGCTTCCCTTTCCCATCGCTTGCAGGCGTCCCCTGAACGACTGAAGGAGGTATTCGACGAAACCGACGTCAGCCTCTTTGGGATTCGCCACCAGGCCGATGACACTGTCCGGAAAACAGGCATCGAAGCCCAGAACTGCGGTCTCCGCGATGTTCGCCGCGATGGTGATGCAAACTGTTCCCTTGGGCCACAGCTTACTTTGGGCAAGTCCGGCTTCGCTGTACGTCTGCGAATAGTCGGTGATGACGTGGTCTGCGCTGCGGATATCCCCAGTTTGGACAAAAGGATACTGTCCGCCGTAAAGATGCGGCGCATTCCGTGGGCGATGCTTCGACCTACCTCTGCCAAAGGCCACAGCTATCTCCTGCAACGTCTTCTGCTTCCATCCCTCACTGTGCTGGGCGAAGACGGACTGGAGGTGGCTCTCGAAGAGGGCGCGGGCGTTCTGGAGGTTCTTTTCGGCCTTGGCCTTGGCTGCGGCAATGCCCTCGAATGCTTCGTCGAGGATGCTGACGATCCGCTGCTGCTCGGAGACAGCGGGGAATGCGATTCGTATGGCCTTGTAGGCATCGTTGTCTAGGTTGCGAATGCCTGTCGAATGGCTTTGCATCCCTTGGGTGACGCCTGAAAGATACGTCCAGTGAAGGAACTTGTGTACGAAACGGAAATCAAGAAGATGGGGATCGCGGACCCGAAGCATGGCAGTGAAGTTGCTGAACGAGAAATCGCCGTCCTCCTTGTCGAACAAGACGACTCGACCTACGGGTTGCTTCGGACCGCCACCAGACTTCTCAAGGATGATGTCACCCAACTGGAGGCGGCGCTTGGCGAACTTCTTCACCTCCACGTCGAGATACGCGATGTCAGAATCATCCAGCGTGCCCTCTTTTGTGAAGTTGGTGTTTCTAATCACACCCACGTTCACAAAGGGTGGTTTCTCACCCTTCCAGAGGCCGTTTGAGAACTGACACGCATCTTCCAGAGTTGCGGTTCTCCAGTCGTTGTTCACAGAAGCGCCCTGATCTTCCCAAGCACCTCGGCGCTCTCGGCGTCCAGCGCGTTGATTTCATCCATGATGTCCTGCGGGCTGCGGTGGGTGACTTCCTCGCCGCCGTCTGGGTTTTTCACGGAGAGATCGAAGGTCGTCTGATCGACCGACGCGACATCCACACTCCAGGACTTGGGCGAGCCGGCGAACGTCCTTTGCAGCTCCACGAATTCGGCGAGGTCGTCATCGTTCAGGGGATTGGTCTTGCCCAGGTTGCGACCGGGGTCAAGCTGGTAGAACCAGACCTTGCGCGTGGGCGCACCCTTGTCGAAGAAGAGGACCACCGTCTTCACGCCCGCCCCCAGAAAGGTGCCACCGGGACAGTCGAGCACGGTATGCAGGTTGCAGCTTTCCAGCAGCAACTTCCGCAGAGCAACCGAGGCGTTGTCGGTGTTGGACAGGAAGGTGTTCTTGATGACCACGCCTCCACGCCCACCGGCCTTGATCATCTTGATGAAGTGCTGCAGGAAGAGGAATGCGGTCTCGCCGGTGCGGATGGGGAAGTTCTGCTGGACCTCCTTGCGCTCCTTGCCGCCGAAGGGCGGATTGGCCAGCACCACGTCGTAGCGGTCCTTCTCCTGAACATCCGCCAAGTTCTCGGTAAGCGTGTTGGTGTGCAGGATATGCGGGGCGTCGATGCCATGCAGGATCATGTTCATGATGGCGATCACGTAGGCCAGCGACTTCTTCTCTTTGCCGTAGAAGGTACGCTCCTGGAGCGTCTTGAGGTCGCTGGTGGTGAGGTTCTCCTTCGCCGCCATGTGCACGTAGGACTCACACAGGAAGCCTGCTGAACCGCAGGCACCGTCGTATATGCGCTCGCCGATCTTCGGCTGCACCACCTTGACGATGGCGCGGATGAGGGGGCGGGGGGTGTAGTACTCGCCGCCGTTGCGTCCGGCGTTGCCCATGTTCCTGATCTTGGCTTCGTAGAGGTGGGATAGTTCGTGCTTCTCGGTCTGGGAGCGGAAACGCAACTCGTCGATGTGGTCGATGATCTCGCGCAGGTTATATCCGCTGTTGATCTTGTTTCTGATCTCCCCGAAGATTTCACCGATCTTATACTCGATGGTGTCCGGCCCGCTCGCTCTCTCCTTGAAGCCGTGTAGGTAGGGGAACAGCTTCTGGTTCACGAAGTCGCGCAGGTCATCGCCGGTCATGGCGTTATTGTGGTCAAGCGTGCCGTCTTTGCTCTTGGGGGCGGCCCAGCTTTCCCAGCGGTAGGGTTCATCGAGGATGAAGGTGTATGCCTTGCCGTCCAACGCGGCCTCAGTAGCTCGATCCTGCTCCAGCCCGTCGAGGTACTTCAGAAACAGCAGCCAGGAGGTCTGCTCGGTGTAGTCGAGTTCGCTGCTGCAGCCGGCCTCTTTCCGAAGGACGTCATCGATGTTCCTAAAGGCCTGCTCAAACACACGGCACCGTTCCTCTGGGCAGCTACTGCCCTCTTCGATTAGAGCCGGCAGGTTCTGACTTATCGCGTGCCCTGCCGCAATTTCGCCGGGTCTGTCTGGTGCAAGCCGAGTCCGAATCGAAGCGCGGTCCCCAGACAAGGATTCTCGGTCCACCTTAGCAGCGGCATCGGATGGTTGGTAGTTCAGCGCCAGTTTCGACGGGCGCCTTTCCCAAATCCTCGCCCGCAGGGAGCGCAAGCGACCCCGCTGAGAGCAGCGAAGATAGGGCTACGTATCGGCCCCACCATGCACACATAGCGTTCCCCCATTATCCGCCTCGACCGCCCCTGAGGGTCCCCGGACCCCGCCACGGCGTATGCGACATGGCGCAACCGGCCCTGGGGAGCCGGGTCGCAACGCCAGATCAGGCTTCTTTGCCCCCGCCGATGGCGAACAGGTAGGCGTCTTCCAGTGTAGGTTCGCTCTCCTGTGCCCCCGGCAGCGGAGATGTTGAGCTGATCAAGCGCAGATTCATCTTCTCGCCGCTCGCGATAAGCGAGCTCACGGCGTAGCGGCTCTCTAGCTGGCTGGCTGTATTCAAGTCCGTGGTCACCGACCACACCGATCCCACGGCTTGGGCTATGAGCGCTTCCGGCGTGGTGTCGGCCAGTACCTCCCCATCGCGCAAGATCACAAGACGGCCGGCGACCGCTTCGATATCGCTCACGATATGTGTGGAGAGAATCACCAAGCGGCCCGAGGTCAGGCCTGCAAGCATGGTGCGAAACCGCACCCGCTCGGCGGGATCCAGACCGACCGTCGGCTCGTCCACGACGAGAATCTCCGGGTCGTTGAGCAGCGCCTGGGCGATACCGATACGCTGCAACATGCCACCAGAGAACGTGCCCAGACGCCGGTCTGCCTCCTGCTGCAGGTTGACAAGTTCGAGGACCTCGTCGGCACGGTGGCGTGCCGCGCCACGGGTGAGTCCTTTCATGGCGCCGAGGTAGCGCAGGAACTGGCGACCGGTGAACTCTGGATAGACGCCGAAGTGCTGCGGCAAGTAACCGAGCACCCGGCGAATGGCCTGGCCGTCCGTACGCGCATCATGGCCCGACCACTGCACGGTGCCGCTCGTGGCCGGTAGCAGTGTCGCGATGATACGCATGAGGGTGGTCTTGCCCGCGCCGTTGGGTCCGACCAAGCCGACCAATCCTTGCTCACACGTGAGAGAAACGTCCTTGAGAGCCCACCGCTGGCCGTAGCGGCGGCTGAGGTTCTTGATTTCGAGGCTCATGGTATCGGCTCCCCTAGTTGAGGTCATTGCGGAAACGGCGAAAACCGACGGCTCCGACAGCTACAGCGACCAAGCCCAGAGCTACGAGGCCGGCGTGCGGAATCAGCCAAGGGCCAAGCGCAGGCTGCGTTTCCTGCAGGCGCAGGGCGAGATCACCCTGCGCCGCCGAGCTAGCATGTGCGGCGCTGTCAAGGTACTGGCGTACCAGCGCGGGATCGAACACTTGGTCCGGCATTATGCGCCTCAAAGCGGCTGAGGCCGTGGGTATCCAGTTAGCGAGCCAGCTTGGCACCTGGTTGATGCCGACGACAAGCGAGCCCGTGATCCAACCAAGTAGGACAACCACCTTGGCCGCCATGGCAAAGCGAGGCCACAGTACCCCCAGCATGAAGGCGATGCCCCCGACCAGAACGACAGAAGGCAGGACCAAAACGAGCCAGCTCGGAATCCAACCGAGGAGACTTGGAGCGGGGTAGTCAGACACCGTCAGATGCAGCACCACGTTCGTGACCACCATGGCGAGCCCCATAAGCAGGGCAACCGACAGCGAGACGAGCAGAGCGGCCAAGTAACGACCCCAGACATAGGCGGACGAACGAACCGGAGTCGCCATGAGGAGTTCGTGAACCCGCTTCTTGCGGTCACGGGCCACGGCGTCGGTGGTAAGGAAGGGCATGAGCATGCCAAGGAAGAGCAGAAGGACCCCCACCATCTCGTAGATCTGGCCGAAGGCCGTCGAGGCGAGAATGGAGATGGTTGCCGTTGAGTCCGCGCCGAGGGGCAGAGTCCACTGGTGCTTAATAAGGACGATCCCGACGAAAAACAAGGCTAACAGCGGCGCGCCGATGAGCGTGCTGCGGCAGGCGAGCAGGCGGCGAACTTCCCAGGCGCAGACGGTCAAGGCTGAGGTCCTGCGAGACCGCCTGCCGAGTGCCGGACGCGCAGCAATCGCTGGCGTGTCGATCATCGGATCCTCCTTACGGATTGCTCGTGCGGGAATTGCTTTCTGCCCTTAGTACCGGCGACGTCTGAGAAAGGTTCGCGACTCAAGAAGATTCGATCGTTGCTGTGGGCAGCCGAGTTGCGAGCGCTGCCGGCAGGAGGATGACAGCCAGAGCCAAAGCGGTGGCCCCGGCCCCGGCAATGGCCAGCTCGACCAGCGACCGCCCCACGATCGCTCCAGCACCGAACCGCCAGGCCAACGTCACCCCGACCACCCACGCGGAGTAGACGAGGGCACCGGCCCGCGACGGCGTGAGCCAAAGCGAGAGGAGCAACGTAAAGCCGAGCCCGAGAATCAGTGGCGCGAGCCACATGAGCATCAGCGCCGAGACCGAGCTGCGCGCCTGTCCATGGAGTACGACCACGCCGATCGCCCCGATGAGCGTCTGGTAGCCGACGATGACAAGCAGTCGCGAGAGCGCGAGCTCACGCATCGTCACCGGACAGGCGAACTCGACCTCGAGCATGCCCAGCGTGTCGCCGCGAAAGCCGGTCGCCACGCCCAGGTAGGCAAGCAAAGGGCCGACAAGAGCCAACACATAGATGCGGTCAGCGCCGGCTTGGGAGACGGCCAACCCGAGCCCCACCAGCATCACGACCGCCGAGCCGATCCAGAAGCCCAGACGCATCACACTAACCTGCAGAGCGGCCAGGCGCAGCATTTTGGTGAGCTCCGCTGGACTACGACGTGCGCCCTGCGGGACTCGAGCAGTGGGCTTGACTAGGAGAGGTTCTAGGCTCCTTAGGAGTCTCTGAGTTTCGGCAGAGGTAGGAGCTGAGACATCCGTGGCGGAGAGACGCGCGACGCACGCGAGGGTATCGTCTAGTTCTTCCCGACCCACGCCATCCTTGGCCAGCAGGTCGGCCAGCTCCAGAAAGCGATCCGGAGGGTCAGTTGTCATTGGTCCACCTCCTTCTCGATGTCACGGAGCGCCGCGCGCAGCTTGCGGGCCCCAACCGAGAGTCGCGACTTCACGGTGCCGAGTGGAATCCCGAGTACGTTCGCGATCTCCGATAACTGCAGGTCCTGGCTAAAGCGCAGGACCAACGTGAGACGGTACTCCTCGGGCAGCCGCGCGAGTGCCTGCCCTATTCGGCCGAGCTCATCCTTGGCCTGGGCCCGCTCCTCGGGCCCAGGGGATGTTTCTTCCAGATTGGCCACCGCCTCGTCGAAGTTAGACCCCAGCGCCGCCGGCTCCCGGCCTTGCCGGAGCCAGTGGTTCTTGGCCAGATTGCTCGCAACTGCGAAGAGCCAGGGCCGAAACGGGCGCTCGGGAGAATACGAGCGCTGGCGCAGAAGCCGTACGAAGGTCTCCTGCACGAGATCGTCGGCGGCCGTTCTATCCCAGGTCAGGAGCTGGGCGAAGAATCGCCGTAGCGGCGCGTGATAGCGTTCGACCAACTCGCCGAGAGCGCGAGAATCGCCGTGTGCGACAGCATCCATAAGTTCCTCGTCTGAGTGACTCATCCTTACCTTCTACCACGGGAATGGCGGAAAGGTTCGCCGGGTAGCGGCTTCGACCCCAGCTCAGTCTCGGTCAAGCCTGTGCTCTACAGTTGGAGGGGGACCGACCAGGCGCACGTTGGCACGGGCGTTTGCGGCGCATCCTCTTTCCTTGGCTCAGAAGCCTACGCCCGGCAGGCCAACCGGATGACGAGTCCGTCCGTGCCGTATCGGGTACTAGTTTTCGCTCCGCTCATTTCTCACAACTCTCGCCTTCTCCGCTTGCTTTGTTGCCGGCCGGAGCGAACATGGTGTCGGTCGCAAACTACTACGGAGGCCGGACATGACAACTACCCAAACCCTCTCCTTCCCCGAACAGAACCTCGTCGGCTGGGAACGTGCGCTCTATGCTTTCCTAGTTGAAAAGCAGCGCCGTTCCGGATCCCTCCGCACAGTCCAGGGATATTCCAGCATGCTCCAGGACTTCTTCGGACGGGTCGGCAAGCCCCCCGACAAGGTGACCGTCCAAGAAGTGTTCATTTGGGCTTACGGCAAGGGCGTCTCCGGCAAGGACCCCTCCCCCGTCACCATCGGCGCCCGCATGGCCTGCCTATCCTCATTCTTCCGTTTCCTTCAGCGGATGGACATCGTCGTAGGCAACCCCTGCGACAAGCTGGAACGGCCGCGGACCTCCACCCCACCCGCCCGGGGTCTATCGGCCGATGAGGTGCGTCGATTGCTTGCGGTCATTCCGGATACTGCCCCAGGTCTCAGGGACCGTGCCATCATCCTCACCCTTGTCCTCACCGGCCGCCGTCGGGCCGAGGTCTTCCGCATGACCGCCGGCGATCTTAATTTCGAAAACGACGTCTGTTTCTACTCCTACCGGGGCAAGGGCGGGAAGACAGGACGCAGAGAGTTGCCACGCCCAGTGCTAGACGCGCTGAGGGCGGCGCTGTCGGCCTGGAGCCTCGACCTTGGACGCATGGCGCCTGCTGACTCGCTGTGGCCCTCTCCGGCCGCGACGGGCGGCGCAGGCTTGAGAAGTGGCACCTTCTACAGTCGGTTCCGAGGCTATCTCCGGAAGGCCGGGTTGCCTCCCGCGGGTCTGCACATCCTCAGACACAGCGCTGCCAAACTCCGCCGGGATGCCGGAGAGTCGATTGAGGATGTGTCTCGGTTTCTGGACCACAGCTCGCTCGCAGTTACCACGGTCTACCTACGCCGCCTGGAGGGACAGGAGGACTTGGGCTGGGGCAAGGTGGCGGAGGCGATCGGGGTCTGATAGGGTCCTTCTATCCAGGTGGCATACAACCGCACCTTCTTGGCAGGAGGCATCGTAGTTCAGTGACCGACCAAAAAGAACGGGACCTCTACCACAACCTCTCCTACTACACACTGAACCATCCCCGGCGGGGCTTCATCCATCAATTCATTGTCGATGCCTTTGGCGCCCAGCGAGCCACCGCGAAGACCAAGCCGATCCGCCTCGCGTTTGCGCTCATCGGTCTCTACCTCCATATCGAGAAGGGGTACACCGGCAGACAGGTGCAGGAAGCCCACATGCAGTTGGCCCGAAGCAGAAGGACGTGGCCGACCTTCAGCCTTCCCGAGTACCGGGGAGACGTGAGCGTCTCCGACGTTCTTGCCACTCCGCCTGGCGCCGAGAGGGACGCCGCTATCGAGAAGTGGTGCCGGTCTGTTTGGAATGCCTACCGAGAAAGTCACGGGCAGGTAGCAAGACTATTCGAGGAAGCCGCGCTCGAGAACGCGCGGCCGAGCCACTAGGGTTCTCAGGATCCGGCGGCTTTGAACGCCGCGCACGAGGATGGGTGGCCCGGGGATCAGGCCCTCGTCAGATGGAAGGGCCGCCCGACAGGACGCATTCCCGCACCTCAATCTTATCCCGCTTGCTCCTCAGAGCTACGAGCCGCAGCTTTCCGTTCGGCCCGATCGAAGCGCGAAGCCTCATCACACAGAGTCCCCTGGCTAATGTTTGTCTTGATCGGGACGTAGTCAATTCCGGCAGCGCCCTCAGTGCCGCTCCTCGATATTCGCCTGCCAGCTACAGTTGGCGGAGGTCACGTAGAGGTAGTAATTGTTGGCGGGCCGGGCGAACGTGACGCTCTTTGTCCCTGCCCCGGTCATGGTTAGCACCGGCGTTCCCGGGGCTGTTCCCTGGCTGTCTTCCAAGCTCTTACCTTCTAACAGGGTGTAGACCGACAAGCTCGGATTGCCACTGCTGCTAACGATCTTGCAGGTGAGTTGGGCTGGTGCTCCGCTCAGTGCAAACACCGGTCCCTGCATGTCAGCGGTGCCGGAAAGAGTGGCGACCGTCACCCAGTTGCCGGTTCCCGACTGGGCGGCAGGCTGGGCCGTGCTAGGTGACGAGCCGCCTGTGCCTCCGCACCCTACTAAGACCAACAGCAGGATGGCCGCGAACCCTAGAACCATCAGCTTGCGAATCATGTGGCCTCCGATCCTACATGTCCTCCCGCCCGTCTCCGCATTGTACCGGCAAGAAGCGAACCGTAAGACCTAGCCGGTTCGATTACGCCCGCGCACCCACCAGAACTGCCGGGCTTCATTCATCGACCCATCGTCGCCGCCTTTGGCGCCCAGCGGGCCACTGCGAAGACCTAGCCGATCCGCCTGGCGCTTGCCCTCATAGGCATCCACCAGTAACTCGTTGCTAGCCGATGCGTTGCGAGCGGAGTTTGGGGGAAGAAGTGTCGCGGGGGCTTCCTCCCTAGTGGAGCTGCGCCACGGGAGCCTGCCAGATAGCCTCTACGGAGGTCATCCACCTGAGAATTATCGTGTAGGGGCGGGACGCCTGACTCACAAAGGTTGGGAGGATCGGTTATGACGAAAGGTCCGCAGGAGTCAACCGTGATCTCGGTGATGCTGATCGTTTCCAACGCTGAGGTTGCTCTCGCCTGGTATAAGGAAGCGCTCGGCGCGACCGAGCTTTGGAACCTTGGGGGCGTGGCGGGTCTCGTGGTCGATGGCGCTCCCTTCTTCCTACACGAAGTCAATCCGGATAATTCGACTGAGCGTAGCCCGGAGGAGATCCGCATAACCAGCGTGCGGATCGAAGTCTTCGTCGATGACCCTGATGGTTTTCTCAGGCGCGCCGTCGAGGCGGGCGCATCGCTTGGCTCCGAGATAGTGGAGCATCAGGTCCAGTGGGGCCCTCATCGCCAAGGCAGCTTCCGTGATCCATTCGGCCACAACTGGTCGGTCGGCGATAAGTCTCCCCTGACTCCACGGCACGGCTCGCAGGCTGTTGAAGGCTAGGCCGGCCGCGGCCTGGGGTCGGGTGGCGGAGGCGATCGAAGCGTAAGCCTCTGACGAGGCCCCACCGGTTACTATTGGGGGCTCGTCAGACCAACCGGTGGCAGCAGGCCGCGGCGATGTGTTGGAGACATCTTAGGCCGCTATCGCAGTAAGGCCCCACAGTAGCCAGTCGCGCCTCTTTCTAACCCTCTAGTAGAGGGTTAGTCTAGCCCCCAGGGAGAAGAACAGATGGGCAGCCAACCGGCGTGACCTCCTTCGGCAGTGACTAAGCTCGACCGTTGGGCGGCGCGACTGTCCGACGGCCGCGATAACCTGGACAGACGACGTCCGGCCGACCTCGACACCATCGTCCGATCCTGGAGGAAGTCCCATGATCAAGACCAGCTTCGAGCTTGAGAAGGAAACCAAGAACACCATTAGGTATGCCGAAAAGCCGGAAGCCGGAAAGCCGCCAGCTATCGGCACCATCTACATACAGAAGTGGGCGCTGCCCGAACCCACACCACACCAAATCAATATCACGGTCGAAGCTTAGGTCCCCGCGCGTGTCGTGCGCTGAAAAGCTGCCGATCCGTCCTGTGAGGGCGGACACACACATTCGCACTAGCCCGCAGAAGACAACGAGTGATGGCGCCAGCGACAGCGACAGCGACAGCGAGGGATCGAATCCCCTGCCCTCGATTAAGTTGCGGCGCACTAAGTCGCACCGGCAGATGAACCGTGGGCCGCGAAGACCAGCACCGATATGGTTGGAGTATCTCCCCCTGGGGTTAAGGCCAATGCTACCGAGGTAGTGAGCAGCGCCACGCGGAAGATCCCAATGATTCTTTGGGTGCGCTTCAAGTTGGTTTGGCCCTAAGCGTTGCTCGCAGTGTCGGCGAGCGGAGTGCGAGTTAGCTCGAGCCACATTCGTGCGCTTCGAGCCCAAGAACGATAGTCCGAAGATCGATGTTCTTGCGGCTGCATACCATCGCTCAGAGGCTGGCTCTCGTCGGGATCGAGGTTTCAATCAAAAGGCTAGGTCAACAGCTTCTGCAGGGGCTTGCAAGGACGGAGCCGCCCGGCGCTCGCAGGCGGCTCCGTATGCCCAGGGTGGGGGCTCACTCAGGCTCTAGATCGCAGCTCCTCACACCACTGCCCTCACTTCCTCGCGTACTCGGACGCAAAGAACAAGTCATGAAACAGAATGGGCTTCTTAGGATCGTTGATCTTGTTGAACTTCAAGGGACTGTGATATAGACCAGCGGGTATGAAGAACATCTTGGCCTCAGTGAAAATGAACTGCTCCATATGCTCAGGATCCTCACCCAGCCAAAACTCGGCTTCGCCGCCAAGGTCCAACATGTTGGTTATGTCGCCACCCACGAACATCACATACTGGTCGAATGCGTGAGCGTGCGGCTCATGGATCATCTCGAATGGCTCGGTGATCGCCCACCAGGTCATGTGAAAGTCCGGCCCCACGCCGCCCTTTCCGTTCCCCAAGGCAAGGCGCGGAGCCGTAACCTCAGGATGAGGGATCTCCTTGGTCATGAGCGGTGGCAATATGTACTTCTCTAGGTCGCTACGTGCCATGTGGTACCAGTCCTTTCTAGCCGCTTGAGCATTTCGTCATTGCAGGTCGTATCCACTACGGCTGAGCGCGGCCGCATGTCGCTTCTGCCGCGCATAACGGCGGCGGACCGTCTCTTCATCTTCTTTGAAGACCCCACCCTTGGGCCGCCACTTATCGATGGACACGGTCTTCGAGTACCACATGTCGGTGGTAAGCCAGAGGGCCTGCGTTTCGCCGCCCACGACCACCACGTTGATCTTCTCGGGGGAGGTGTAGGGAGCGATGAGCGCGTCTTTGGGCAGCTTAAGCCACGACGCGAAGGGCTCGGCCCCGGTGCGCGCATCCGGCTCCACCATCGAGTAGACGATATCCGAGCCCCAAAACTGCCCGGCCGGCATCTTGAAATTCTCCGATAGATACTCTGAGAGCTGATCCGGATTGTTGAATCCTTGCTCCTTTAAATGCTCGGCCACGAGCGGGTCCATGACCAGCGTGAGCGATTCCTTGAGGCAAGGGAAAGCCTGCATGAGGATCAGCATTTCTTCCTGCGCGGGCCGGCAGCACCCGGCTGCGCCCATGCTGCTGATCGCGCTCCAGCCCTGGAAGAAACTGATCGTGCTCTCTTCCCTCCTGAAACCTTTGCGAACGTGGAACGGCTCCCACACGCTGCGCTCTTCGTTTTCGGCGAACATCATGTTGTTGTAGTTGATGTTGCTGCCCGTGGAGGCCATGAACGTTTCCCCCAGCCGAGCATCGCCCAGGTTGAGGGTCATGAGCGTCCAGGCGCGCCCGATGACACTGTTGGCATAGTTGAAGGGACTGAGAGCACCCAGACCGGAATTCATCCCGATCTCGTCACGAATAGGCCCGTTAACGAACGCCATCCTGCTGAACGATGTCGTGGAACTCGGCATGGAGGCTTCCTCGCTCGCGGCTAGCGCCAGGATGACCGGCAAGTGCTCGGGGCCGGCCCCCGCCATGACGGCATTGACTGCGACTTTCTCCACCGTGTATTCCAGCTTCTCTTGGTGGTGGGTGATGGTCATCTGGCCGACCACCTCATCCGGATCGGCCGCAGTCCCGGTGAGCATGCGTGCCACCCGCTCTTCGGTGGGCAGTACGATCGGCATGTAGTCGGTCCAGCCGTTTTCCAGGAACAATCTGCGGAGGTTCTCCTGCTTGTCGGGCTGCAGTAGCCGCGGTCTAAGCACCCCCCGGGTCGGGGTGGGGTTCGTTTCTTCGGGGCTGAGCGGCCTGGTGAGAGCCTCCACTATCTGCGTCATCAGGGGCCTGCCCGTGGTCGGGTCGTTTCCTTCGACGTACCGGCGAAGGACGTCGCGAGGCCTTCCGACCAGCGGATACGGAGCAAAGCTGAAACGCAGATTCATGCCGTGGTTCTGAGCATCCAGAGCGATGTACTCGGCAAAGCGGGCGCTCGAGATGGGGGCGGTCGGAACACCGTACTGCGATTCCAGCTCTCGGCAGTGGGCGGCGACACTCGCCGCACAGCCGTCTCAGCCGCCCACCCCGAAGATGACGGCATTGGCATTTGCTCTGGCATCGGCCCACATCTGGGGTTCATCGACGAACATGATGCCGCTCTTGTGCTTAAGAACGGTCTTCACGCTCGGCATGTTGCGCGCGAACCAGGCCACAGTCTCCTCGAGGAATTCCCAGCCGCCTCCAAACCCCACATCGATCAGATGAATGGTCTTGCCCTCTAGCGTGTCCAGCCGAGGCGCCAGCGACAGGGGCCGCACGACGTTGGTCGGTTGCCCTCGGGGATCCAAGACCGTGCATAAAGAACTTCCTGTTTGCTGCGCCATTATCGTTGCCTCCCTATCGCGAGTAACCGGAGTCGGGCCTAGGCACCAGAACTGCCATTGAAGTATGTCGTTCCAAATTCGACGAGTGCCTCCTCTTTGGCGCTATTCCACAGTTGGAAGAGCGACTCGAAGTCGTCCCCATCCGCATGGGACTCGGTCCAATATTGGATCTTCGCAATGCGGATATCTTCGTGGGCATCCGCGCGAAGATGATAGTGAGCGCTCGCTTGCAGTGGCCGCCATGTCTTTCCTGACTCTTCGTCACGGAAACGCAGTTCGAACTGGACCACGGCCACCATTGAGTCGGTGTCGATGACGTAGTACTTGGGGATGAGCTTCTCGTAGATACCGGGGTGTACGAAGGTCATCAGAAGGCCTTCTCGGCTGAGCGGCAGCGTGATGAACGGTGGCGCGGTGTACATCCAGAATTCGAGGTCCTTGGCGAAGTACTTGCCGAGTTCCGCCACAGACTCGACAGGGCCTTGCTTGGCGTTGGCGGCCTCAAAGTATTCGTCCAGCCAACTCGCGATCTGTGCGTGGGTCTGAGTCATATCTGGCAACTCCTGGTCGGCGGTGAGACTGACTCTACGAGGAGGCGCACTCCTGGCGGCTTGAAAGACGGCTGCCAGGTGGACACCCCGAAGACTCAGCCTCTCCGAAAGACGTGGCGGGTGCCTGACGTCCCAGGCACCCGCCACGCAGGGGTTTGTATCAGTTCAACGTGCTCACGAAGGTAAAGACACCGTTCTTAACCTGCCACTCGTTGTAGCCTCCGTGGAGGACGTGGTCAGTAGGCGAGAAGGTGCACGTGCCTTGCGAGATCGGCAGGTCCTTAATGGCCTCGATGCCATCGCGGATTTTTGCTGGATTGTCGATGCCGGCCTTCAGACCCTCAAAGAGGATGTGTGCCGAGTCGTAGCCGAGCCCAGCAAATAGACTGGCAGGCGCGTTGTATTTGGCCTGAAAGCGAGTAACGAAATCAAGCATCACTTCTTTGCTGGGATAGCCGTCAGGCAACTGCGAAGGATTCAAAACACCCGCGCCGATCACGTAGAGGCCTTCCACTGCCTCGGGGCCCTGGGCGAAGATAGCGGGATGGCCCGCGACCGGACCGTCCTGGATGGGGATGGTCACCCCGAGGGCTTTGAGACCTTTCGTGAGCACGGAAGTTTGTGTGACGGCCGACATCACGAACAGAACGTCCGGTTGCTCAGCCTTGTAGGCGGCGTAGATCTTGTTGATCTGGGGCGTGAGGTCGGTGGCGTCTAGCTGCCAGGTGTCCTTCAACACGTCTATCGTGAAGCCCTTGGACGCCGCATCCTTCTGCAGGATCTGGAGCGACTGGAAGTTCGGGGGCAAGATGTCGGCAGCAGCCACTATCTTCTTCCAGCCCATGGCCGCGATCTCTTTTTCAAGGGCGTCTGCGACGTCAACCGGGCCCACACTGGCAATGAACTGCCACTTGGCGCTCGTCGCCGGAGAGTCGAGCGTCGGGGTATCCCACCTGATGAGCGGAACTTCATACTTCGCAGCCAGTGGTTCCACCGCGAGCGCGGCAGGCGTGGTCAACGGCCCTATCAAGGCCACGACCTTGTCCTGAGTGATAAGCTTCGTGGTCACCGACACGGCGGTGGCCGGATCCGATTTGTCGTCCACGCTGATCAACTGTATTGGCCTGCCATTCACTCCGCCTGCGGCGTTGAAGGCCTCGACCTCCAGCTCATACCCCTGCTTGATAGCTGGAAAGGCAGGCGCCCCGTTCCCAGTATCTGAGCCTATGACTCCGACCTTGATCGGTTCGCCGGTCGCTGGTCCGGTCGTTGCAATCGTGGTGACAGTAGTGGCGGCGGTCGTTTCGGTACCGCCGGTCGTACCAGGCGCCGACGACGCCGTTGTCGCGGTCGATGCTGCCGTGGTCGTGGTGGTACCTCCACCGCAAGCGACAACGAACGCGACCGCGATCAGCAAGACCGTGATCAACCCCGCTATTGTGAGTCTACGACACATGTGCTCCCTCCCTTTCTCCAACGTGGCCGCCCCGTTTTATGACGACTGATCGCACAAGCCTCGCGCTCACCTTCCTCCAAGGTAGGCGGCGCGCAGGCGATCGTCCTTCCCTAGGTCGCTTGATTTGCCGCTCAGTACGACGGAACCCGTCTGGATCACCGTCACGCGGCCCGCAAGCGACAGCGCCATTTCGGCATTCTGCTCCACCATCAACATCGTCAGCCCCTGCGAGTTCAGACGCGCCAGCGCGTCAAATATCCGCTCCACCGCGATAGGAGCGAGACCCATCGACGGCTCGTCCAATAGCAGTAGACTTGGTTGTGCCATCAGGCCTCGGCCGATGGCCAGCATCTGCTGCTCGCCTCCCGAGAGGGTCTTTGCCAGTTGCCTCCGGCGTTCGCTCAGAATCGGGAACAGCTCGTACACGTAGGCGAGGTCGTCGGCGTAGCCTTTTTGCCACTCTCGTTTTCCCGAGGCGCCCATGAGTAGGTTGTCCTCTGCCGTCAGGGTGGGGAAGAGTTGGCGACCCTCGGGGATCTGGCAGATGCCGTGGGTCACGATCTTCTCCGCCGGCATGGAGGTGATGTCCTGCCCAAGATAGGTGACGGTGCCGCTGGTGGGCCGAAGAATCCCGCACACGGTTTCAAGAAGTGTGGTCTTCCCGGCGCCGTTGGCACCCAGTACCGCCACTACCTCGCCCTTCGCCACGCTGAGCGACACACCGCGCAAAGCCTGAATCGATCCGTACGCGGTGACAACATCCTTCAAGACCAGCGCATCCTCGGGGGGCGCGCAGGGCTCCTCGGCACCATTTTCCGCGACACATACCTCTGTCTCTTTGTCTCGTCCTTTGCCGAGATAGGCCGTGATGACGCCCTCGTCCCGCCTGACCGCGTCGGGAGCCCCGGAGGCGATAAGCTTGCCGTAATCGAGCACGTTGACGGAGTCCGATATCCCCATCACGAGACTAATGTCGTGCTCCACAAGCAGCACAGTGATACCGGCGGCCCGAATGGCCGCGATCTTGCGCACAAGATCTGACCGCTCCGATGCATTCATGCCCGCCGCGGGCTCGTCCAGCATAAGCAGCCGGGGCTCCGAAGCCAGGGCTCGGGCTATCTCCACCAAACGCTGCTGCCCGTAGGGCAGGCTGACGGCCGGCTTGGTGGCCTCCTCAACGAGACCGACGAGCGCCAGAGCTTCCATAGCCCGAGCGCGGGAACTCCGTTCCTCGGCCCGTTGGCGGGGAAACCCCAGACAGCACGACCAGAAGCCCGAGCGCTCGTGCCTGTGGCAGCCCACCAGCACGTTTTCGAGAACGCTCATGTTTACGAAGATGCGCAGGTTCTGGAACGTGCGGGCCATCCCGAGCCGCGCCGCGTTGGCCGGACTGAGTTTGGTCAGATCATTGCCCTCGAAGGTGATCCGTCCGCCCGTCAGTCGTTGCAGCCTACTGATGGCATTGAAGAGAGTAGTCTTGCCGGCCCCGTTCGGGCCGATGAGGGCGGTGATGGTGCCTTCCTGGACGTCGAACGACACCTCGTTGACAGCCTTGAGTCCCCCAAAAACGATCGAGGCTCTCTCGATTGAGAGGAGTGGTCCTACCACCCGTTTCTCGCTCTTTTCACGGGCAAGGTCTGCCTGTAACAACCCGGAGCCAATGGGTGCAGTCGCGACCGCGGCTACCTGGGACGCGCTCGGCCGCGATGTGGACGGCAGATCCATGGTCTCGGTGACAGTGGAAGCAGCGCCTTGGTCGCGCACGGTCCCGGCCGCGTCCTTGACTAATTCCCCCTTGATCCGGCGCCTGAGCCAGGAGCGCGAGGCGGGATGGATGCCAAGGATCCCCATAGGTAGAAACAGCAGCAAGAGGATCATGATGACCGAGTACGCGACTCCGCTGTACTGTTGGATGCCCGTGAAGTAGGTGATCACCCAGGTCATGATGATGGCGCCAAGGACTCCTCCCCAAATTGTCGCGGCGCCACCGACCAAGGACATGACGATGGGAAGGACGGCGACATTGAAAGTGAACGAGGTCGGGGCGATAGATCCCGTAACAAAGGCGAACAGGCCACCGGCAAGGCCGCACACAACGGCGCTCGCTACGAACGCAAGGAGCTTCCAGTTGGCGGGCCTGATCCCCAGGGTGGACGAGGCGATCTCACTCGTAGCGATAGCTCGCAAGGAGCGACCGAGCCGGTACTTAAGCCCCCGCTGCACCAGTAGAAGGACTAGCAGGGCTGGAACCCACACGACATAGTACTGTCGTATCAAGCTGCCGACGCCAAAGCCAAAGATACTAAGTGTGGGAATTCCATTAAGACCGTTGATGCCGCGGGTAACGCTGGGCAGTTGGATGATCAGGACACTGAATATCTGGCCCAGCCCGATAGTCGCCAGAGCCAGATAGAAGTAGCGCAATTTCAGCACGGGCCGGCCGATGATGAGAGCGATTATCCCAGGAGCGACGGCGGCGATGGCCAGAGCCGCCAAAGTCGGCACATGCAGCTTGAGAGACAGCAGCGCGGCTGCGTACGCTCCCATGCCATAGAAGGCCGAATGGCCGAACGACAACTGACCGGCCTGACCGAGGATCAGACCGACGGCGATCGCGAGCATGGCGAACAATCCCGCCGTCGTCATGACACTCATGTAATACAAGTTCTTATATGCGAGGGGCCAGACCAGAAGGATGACCACAAAGACCACCTTGGCGATGGTGACGTAGCGAGTCCGGTAGAACGCGCCTATGCGATCCCTGGCTCCGATCTTCGCCTGCGCGGCTTCCACGGCGACGGGCGCGGTCCGGCTGGTGTCGGTGGGCGGGGTCACATCTCACCTTCCGTCATCGTCGTCCCTAGAAGTCCCTGCGGACGGAAGTAGAGGATAAGGATCAGGATCAGGAACGCGATGGCGTCCTGCCACCCGGCCGGGAGGACCCCGGCGAAGATCGACTGGATGATCCCCAGCAGCAGGCCGCCAAGCACCGCCCCCCCGCTCGAACCCCAGCCACCGAGGATGGCAGCGACGAAACCGGTGAGACCCCAAATCGCTCCCGACTGGTAGGTCAGCGGTATCACAGAATTTATGGCAAGACCGGCTATCGCCCCGATGGTGGAGGAGATGATGAAGGCGAGGATGATCATCCGCTGCGTCGAGATGCCCGACTTTCGGGCCGCCTTGGGGTTGGTTGCGGTGGCGGTCATCTGCTTGCCCACCCTGGTACGCGAGCCAAGCAAGTACAGAGCCACGAAGATCACGGCCATAAGTCCGATGACCCACAAGCTCTGCACGGCGATGCGTATTTCACCCACTCGCAGAAGCTTGTCTCCGGTGAAGGGCGGTGTTGGCTTGGTGTATCCCCCCCATTTAAGGAGAATGAGACTCTCGAAGAGCAGACTTAGGCCAACGGTGGCGAGGATCATGTTGACAAGGGACGACTTCATGATCCGCTTGAGTACAAGCACATACATACCAACTGATACGGCCGCCACGGCCACGATGCTCAAGATTATCGAGGCCCAATAAGGCAGACCGACTTCGCTCAGCAGGGCGTATGCGAAGAACGCTCCTAGCATGACGAAACTGCCCTGGGCCATGTTGACGACGTGAGATGTGCGGTAGATGGTCACGTATCCAAGCCCGATGAGGGCATAGATAGACCCCATGGTGATGCCGGTGACTAGGTACTGAATCCACGTGGACATGGTTATATCCTGCCCCCCCAGGCGGGCCGGACTCGCCGCAACGACGGGCCCGGCCATAGTTCAGCTCTTAGTAACCCTCATCCTCGAAATGCGCGAGATGTGGTTCTCCCGCGATGGCCTCCGGAGTCAGTAGTTGGTGATAGCCCTTTTCTGTGTGTTTGGGGCCCTGGTTTACCTCAATGAAAATCCAGGGGCGGGTCGTCTTAATCGGCTTCCACGGAGCGTGGATGAAGTTGGGCGGGATGAAGACGACGCAGGACTTGGTGATCACGTGCTTTTCCATTTCCGACCCAAGATAGAGCTCGACCTCTGCGCCCAGATCTTGGGGGTTGTTCGGATCGGAACCGATATGGAACAGCAGCTCCGCATCCTTGTGGATGTGCGGCGGATGGCCGATCTCCAGGAACGGCTCGTCGTGTGGCAGCACCCAGTGGATCATGTAGAAGTCACTGCCCGGCATGACGTCCTTATCGATCCTGGTGATCATGTTGAATGGGATGCCCTCGGTGAACTTGAATCCGTCCCGTCCGTCGTAGTTGTAGACGTACTTGGAGTACTTCTTCTCGCCTTCGGCGACTTCGACCCTTGTCGCACCCTCCTCGGAGATTGCCTCCGCCGGGCACCAGTAGTCCGCCGACACACATGTGCCGCAGTCCTGGCAAAGCTCAGGATCAATAGCCACCGATTCGTAGACTAGGGAGGTGCTGACCTTGCTCGGATTGACGCCGGCAATGGCCTCGTGTGGACAATTCGTAATACAAAGTCCGCACTTCAAGCATCTAGTCTCATCGATTGTATGTGGCATCGGACCTCCTCTTGGAATGCGTTAGCTGAACGATTTCGGATACAGAACAAACCTCACGGCAGCAACGGCCTCTTCGATAGTCACACTAGGCAGGGTCGCCTCCTGATCCTCCTCCGCCATGTACCAACCTACTTGGATGCCGTAGATAATCGAGGTGAAGATGTGCCCCAAGGCAACCGGGGTAACGCCGGCTTCGGCGAGGGCCGGTCTGCTCACTGCCACCTCGTTGCACAGGTCGTGGATGCGCTTCAGATAACGGTGATATTCCGCTCTAACAGCCGAATCGACGCCCGGGTCGACGCCCTCCTCGGGGCTAAGCCCAGTGGTTTCGCGGAAACCGAAGTGACTCAGCAAGAAGATATTCATCGACGGATCGGACTGGTAACCCTCAAGGACTGCTCGCATGAGTTGGACGAGCAGATAACGCGGGTCGGGGTCCTTCGCAGCGGCCGCGACCATCGCTTGATCGACATGAGCATTTATCTCGGCCCAGCACGCCGCATACACGGCTCGAAGAACGCCATTCTTGCTCTGGTAGATCCTGAGCACACCGCTTTCACTCGTGCCCGCGTCGTTGGCGATGGCGCGCAGGGGGGTCTTGGCGAAGCCTTTCGCGAAAAAGAGTTGCTTCGCCGCCCCCAGTATTCGTTGCGAAACGTCTGAACCTGTCTCTACCGGCATGCCCCGTCCTGTCATTGTGGTTTGGTAGTAGCACTACTACCGTGGAACGTATCACTGTGCCGTCTGCGTTGTCAAATACCCTTCGTCTTCGAATACACGAGCCCCTTGCCAGCACCCGAGCCGAGACCGAAGAGCTCGCCGCCCCGTTGCTTTAGAACCCCTCGTCGACAAACCTGCTCAGATTCTCCTTCTCCTGCTCCAGCAAATCGCGTGGAAGCAGTTGGTGATAGCCCTTCTCGGTGTGAGTCGGGCCCTGGTCGGCCATTACAAAGATCCAGGGACGCCAGCTCCTGATGAACCGGTGTGGACAATGTACGAAATTGGGCGGGATGAACACCACGCACGATGTGGTGATGATGTGCTTTTCCATTTCGGGCCCCATATACATCTCAACCTCAGCCCCGAGATCCTGCGGGTTTTCGGGATCGGAGCCGATATGGAAAAGCAGCTCGGCGTCCTTGTGGATGTGAGGCGGGTGACCGAACTGAAGAAAGGGTTCATCGTGAGGTAAGACCCAGTGCACAAAGTAGAAGTTGGCGCCGGGAAGGATGTCGTTGTGAACTCGCGTTACGATCTCGAAGGGGATGTTCGGGGAAAAAGAAAACCCATCCCTCGCGTCATACTCGTATATGAGCTCCGAGTACTTCTTCTGGTTCGTTTCCACTCGATCACCTCATCTTCCAATTCGAAATAAGAAAGGTCGCGCAAAGTCCAGGACATGGAGTGAGGCTAGCTCGGTAGTAGCGCTACTACCATGCCGAAGACGGTAGCACCATGACCTTGTCTATGCAAATCCACTTCGGCCCATCGGCCGAAATGAGAAGTGAACGGGTGAGACACATTCCCACTTGAGCCTCTTCTCGCCACCGAATGGACGCCTCGGGACCGAGCCGATATGCCGGGAGTTCGACGTCTCGTCGAGTGGCTACGAGATCAACTCGGCCTCCCCAAGCGCGGGCACTTCAGAGTTCTTCTAATGCGGTACCCGGACGGCGGAAACGCCGTAGCATCGCCGACGGGAGGGAAGTCAAAAGGAGATGAGGCGGATGTTGTTTGTAGTCATTGGCAGCAGCGCAGGCAAGACTCGCGAAGAGATCATGGCCATCTGCCCTCGCCACAAAGCATTCCTGGATCAATTCATTACTGCTGGCGAGGTGGTGGGAATAGGTCCTTTGTGTGACCCGGGAGCCGGAAATCTGGCGTTCTTCTGTAGCCATGCTGCGGCCGAGGCATTCGCTAACTCGGATCCATTCTTGTCGGAAGGCGCCGCGAAGGAGTGCCAAATCAAGGATTAGGCCGACAACATGCCTTCCTGATGTGCCGATCCATGCCGTCTTGCTGGCCGTCCCTTCATCATGCGCCGATTTCCGCCCCTTTCCATCAACATTTCATCAACGCACCTTGTGGTACAGCCCGTCACAGACCGTCAGATCGGTTCAGCCGAAAGAGCCATTTTGCAGCGCTATTGTCAGCTAACGTCACCTGGCGCCGTTGGCGATCATGCGCACAACAGCACTACGTAGCAAGAGCGTTCTTCAAGGGAAGGACGACGTCGTGGACGCCGACATCGAGATCGCTCTGCCGGCTGAGTCGCAATAGGCAGGGACAGCCGGGACCGCCGCCTACACACTTCGCCCGCCCTTGTTGCGGAACCGTCTTATTCTTGCAAAGGCACCATCAGGGGAGGCAAGGCCAGCACAACACGGGAGGGCGGATGCCAGCGAATCCTGTCGATGCACTTGATAATTCAGCATACTTTGTCGACAATACATCGACAAAGTCTGTTCAAATATCAGATGGCAGCGAAGATGGGACGGGGGCGACAAACATCGTGGCAGGCGCGGCTGACATACTCGAAGTACTCCGGGACCGAGTGGCAGGCGAGGAGTTCGACCACCAAGTCCTTCTGGAAGCGACCAAGGGCTACGCGCACCCTCGAGACGCCATTACCCGGCTCTTGCGCTCTGGTGCGGTGATCCGCGTAGCGCCGGGCATCTATGTGTTCGGACCGCCATACCGGCGCAGGCCATTCTCTCGAGAAATATTGGCCAACCTCATCGCCGGACCGTCATACGTGTCATTCGAATACGCCCTGCAGCATCACGGGCTCATTCCCGAGCGAGTGGAAGCCGTCACCTCCGCGATCGCCGGAAGAGCACGCCGGTTCAAGACTCCTGTCGGCCTGTTCCTCTACAGGCCGGTGCCTGAACGCGCCTTCGCCCAGGGATTGGAGCGGCTGGAGATCCCCGGGGGTGGATACCTGATAGCCAGCCGGGAGAAAGCTCTGGCAGACAAGATCCGCGGCGAGCGGGGGCTGGGCATACGCAACATCGAGCAGATGATCGCGCACCTCGTCGAGTCGCTACGAATAGACGAGCAGACGCTCACGCAGCTCGACGCGGCGGAAATCGACCGTATCGCAGCCGCCTACAAGTCGTATCAGTTGCGGCTCCTGGCAGGCGCCACCCGACGAATCCAACAGGAGGCCGGCAATGAATGAGGCGATCGCCCAGATGCTTTCGCGCTACGACCCGGCGACGCCGCAGGACCACCAACAGGCGCTGCGCGAGATCCTGCAGGAGGTGGCCTTGCTCGGCCTCTGGAGAAGCAACTTCTTCGACAGAGTGGCCTTCTACGGAGGAACAGCCCTGCGAATCCTCTACGGCCTGGACCGCTTTTCGGAGGACCTCGACTTCTCATTGCTTACGCCCGACTCGAGCTTCGACCTGTCCCGGTACGGCTCTGCTCTCGAGCGGGAGTTGCGCGCCTTCGGCTTCGACGTCTCCTACGAGGTGAAGACCAAGAAGGACATAAGAGCGGTGCGCTCCGCCTTCCTCAAGGCCAACACGATCAAGGAGTTGCTCGCGATCGAGACCCGGCCCGACCTCATCGCGGGTATACCCAAAGGACAGCTCGTCAAGATCAAATTGGAGGTCGACACCGATCCCCCGCCCGGCTTCCAGACGGAGATGAGATTCCTGCTCCAGCCGATACCGTTCTCCGTTCGCTCTTATTCGCTCCCAGACTTGTTCGCCGGCAAGATGCACGCCGCCTTGTGTCGTAGGTGGGGCAACAGGGTCAAGGGCAGGGACTGGTACGACTTCGTGTGGTTCGCGGGCCACCACCCGGAACTCAGACTGAGCCACCTCGAGCAGCGGATGCGGCAGAGTGGGGACTGGACGGAGTTAAGGGCACTCACCCCTGTTGATCTGCGCCGGCTCGTTTTCGGCGCGATCGAAACGCTGGATGTGGAGCGGGCCCGTCTGGACGTGGAACCCTTCGTGCGGGACTCAAGGGCACTACAGTTGTGGTCCAAGGAGTTCTTGGCGAGCGTGGCGGAGCGGATCGTGTTCGTATGAAATCCGATCCCATCCAGGTCGGACGGCACCGGTACGCTGGTGATGAGATGAGTACGCAATCCATCGCCTCAAGCTTCCTAAGACCGCTGGTGCTTCCGCGAGAGCATTGCGGACCTTCCATCAACATTTCATCAACGAACCATGTGACACTGGTCATCACAACTCGTCAGCCGGGTTCTTGGGCGACTGCGGTTTTGCAGCCTATTTGTCAGTAGACGACACGGCCCGTCACCCGCAATCAGAGCCGCAACAGCACTACGAAACCAAAGGTCACGCGTTCGAGTCGCGTCAGGCGCGCTTAGAAAAGCCCCAAGTGCGGGGCCTTTTCTTTGGGTATCGTACCCCACTCACCCACTCTATCAGCCGATCGTCAACGTCCCATCTGACAGGGGACGGCACTGGCCGTGACTGCCCGGCACCTAGACGAAGATCGACGGAAGCAATTACTCGGCCGCGAAGACGACGCGAGGAGCTGTTCCGTGTGTGGCGCCCTCTCTTAGCGCTTGGCCCACGAATTCATGGGCGTCAAAGCGATGCCGATGAGAATTGCGCCGAGCACAACGGGAGATCAAGGTCAAAACCGAGAACGAGAAAGCCAGACCCCAGAAGCAAGGGGCTCCACCATGGAAGTTGGCGCGGTCTAAGGATGGCAAGTTGGACGATGAGCATCATCAGGCCAAATTGGAAGAGCAGCGGTCCAATGTTGTAGTAGGGCGACAACGGCGTGTTCGGATGAGAATTGAGTTGGGTTTGGAGCGCGCCCATGGCGGTGGGCTTTGAGGCGCGGGGGCCAGCAACGATGTCGATGATGGGCGACCGCATGAATGTGATGAGGCCAGCCAAGCCGACAATCATAGCGCACCGGACGAGCACCTCGCGCCAGGTGGGTTTGCGCTCAATTAGCAAATATATTCCGACGATGACAAACCCGAATATCATGAGCCCAAAGAGAAGCCATTCGCGGTGTCATTGGAATTGTCGATGTGCCAGGTCGCATAATATCCTCACACTAACGGCATAAGATAACTAATTCTTTCTTGACACTCGCACTGAGCTTCTCGCTAATCAACATGAGCATGGCACAGGAAGTCACCTCAGGCGCCCTGGCCTGCCTGGTGTTGAGTCCGGGCAGGCCAGGTCATTTCCACGCGGGTGTCCGCCGTCTCTAACCGACCTCTTTCAAGAGCCGCGCGATCTCGTCGGTGCTGGCCCGCAACGCCGCCAACTCGACTCCGGTATCCGCCATCCGACTCACGGTCTGACTCTGCAGCAACGCCATCTCCGCGCTGAGGCTCTGGTAGGCCTCCTCTCGCTTGATCTCCCGGCTTGCCCCTATCTTTGTCCGCCAGGTGGCCAGCAGTTGCCAGACTAGGATCATCAACAGGCCGAACAGGCCTGCCACAGCGATCCCCCCTACTACCGTTCCGGCTTGTGCACCTTCCATGCCTCACCCATCACTTTCCGGCCGCTCACGGCCTTGGCTTTCCCCGTTGCCAGTCTCGTCACTCAAGGTAGCCGCCGCCGTGGCCACGACTTCCGGCGTGAGCCAGATGGCGAACGGTGTTACCTCGAAGTATCTGACGGCCTTTCCGTCTTTGGATAGCTCAAGCTCACTGTTAACAAGCCCCGCTGCCTGTAGCCGCTTCAGGTGCATGTGCAGGAGTGGGCGGCTCATTCCAATCCTCCGCGCCAGTTCGCTGACGTACTCCCGCCCGGGGAGTAGGACCGCGATGATCCGCAACCGATGCGGGTTGGCCAACGCAGTCAACGTGCCCAGAAGCTCATCACCGGTGCGGAAGCTTTGATCATGTTGTCGGTCATCTTTCATGTGTCATGCTATTCTTACACCTGTCAGTATTAGATGTCAAGTGCTTCCACGAGCAGAGGGCCAGCATCAAAACCAAGTCAGGCGTGGCCAGATCACGTCTGTCGAATCGAGTGGTTCCGCAGAGCCCTGCGTTCGGCTGGTGCTCGTAGCTAGCGTCGGCAACATCACTTGCTCAAAGCCGAACGAAGCGTCGCGTAGGTCAGTGTTTCCTGAGCGACGAAACCAACCCTTCTGTTATTCGAAGCCCTGTACGCCTGCTTGAACTACCCAACTGACCAGGGGAAGAACGGGTCAGGTCCCGGGTGATGGTCGAAACAGCTTGGCATAACCTTGGCCTACGCCCGATCGCGGGCTCAGGTCAGTTGCAGAAAAGGGAGGCGTAATTGAATGATAACTCGACAAAGCAAGGACGGTCCGTGCCAAGCCAGTCGGATCAATATCAGGCACCCATCACCGTCCAGAGCCGAGAAGTTGCCAGGACGCTGAGGCGGAAGCCTTTGCTCATCGCCCTTGGGGCTGTCATTGTGCTTGCCATTGCCGGTGCAGTGGTGACGGTAGGCTTCGCCGGAGGGTCAGGTAGCGGACCTAACCGGTTCGTGTTCTCCTCTGGATTCGACCGGCCGGCGCACATTAAACACAGCTACCGCACCTTCGTCGGCCTCGTTCGCAAAGAAGTGACCATCGAGAAGGGCGGGGCGCTTGATGTCGACTATGCGGCGACCGTGACCAAGGGCAGTCTCTCCATCGAGGTCAAAGACCCGACCGGTAACGACCTTTGGCGGGTAAACGTCCCAGACGATCAACACACAAACGGCGCTAAGACCGTGGTCGCTGGGCAGACTGGGTCCTACGTGATAGTGGTTACGGGCCTGGAAACAAGCGGCAGCTTCGACCTATCTTGGGGAGTCCAACCTGGGTAGAACCACCCCTCAGACAACCGGGAAATCGGCCTGGATATCCGGGGCGGGCGGCCTTCAACTCGCTCCGGATGTTCGTCCTGTTCAGACCTATTTCTCGGCGCTCCTGGACTCCTATTGTGAGCATGGACCGATAGGGAACACGAGGAGCCGCCGAAGAGGGGCGCCTAGTGGCCCGGCCCCGTTAGCCATCCCCGCGGGTCACGCCTACTCAGCGCCAGATACGAGAGTGACTATCTTCTCGGCAGCGTCCCGGGCGACAGCGGGCATGCAGTGGAAGCAGACGTCGAGCGTCAAACCCACGGTGCTATGGCCCAGACGGTCCGACACCACCTTCGGGTGCATATCCTCGCCCGAATCCTTGGCCTCCGCCCCCTGCTGGTCACGCCACCCCCTCAGGACTGATACCGTCCCTAGGTCAAGTCCGATGGTGCCGGCCTCGCTGAGTCTTTGGCCCCCAGCACGAAACCTTGTAGCCAGTGGACACAAGAGCCTGCCTCACATGGATGGCGGAGTCGGCTCTGTTTCCGCCGTCCAAGTCGACGTCCGCCCACCGGAGACCAAGGGCCTACCACCCGACGCATGCCCGTGGAAGCAAGAACGTGCCACAGCGAACCCAGCCGCTCGACCACGGTCTACCTACGCCGCCTGGAGGGCCAGGAGGATTTAGGCTGAAGCAAGGTGGCGGAGGCGATCGGGGTCTGATAGGCTCGCTTACTATCCGGGTGGCAGCCAACCGCCACTTCTTGGCAGGAGGCATCGCAGTTCAGTGACTGAACAACCAGAACGGGACCTCTACCACAACCTTTCCTACTACACCCTCAACCATCCCCAGCCGGACTTCGTCCATCAATTCATTGTCGATGCTTTTGGCGCCCAACGGGCCACTGCGAAGACCAAGCCGATCCGACTCGCGTTTGCCCTCATCGGTCTCTACCTCCATATCGAGAAGGGGTATACCGGCAGACAGGTGCAGCGGGCCCACACCCAATTGGCCCGAGGCAAGAGGACGTGGCCGACCTTCAAGCTTCCCGAGTATCGGGGAGACGTAAGCGTCTCCGACGTTCTTGCGGCTCCCCCTGGCGCGGAGAGGGACGCCGCCATCGAGGAGTGGTGCCGATCCGTTTGGAATGCCTACCGGGAGAGTCACGGGCAGGTAGCAAGACTGTTCGAGGAAGCCGCGCTCGAGAGCGGGCGGCCGAGCCAATAGCGGCCTCGGGATCCGACGGCTTCAAAGGCGAGTGCGAGGATGGGTGGCCGCGACTGTCGCCGTCCCAGCTTCCGTGATCCATTCGGCCACAATTGGTCGGTCGGCGATAAGTCTCCCGTGATTTCATGGCAGGCTAGCAGGCTGTTGGAGGCTAGGCCGCTCAAGGGTCGCGATAACCTCGACAGTCCGTCCCCGCCCACAGCGTAGGGGTCCGGGTCTGCCGGACCCACAGGCGTTGGGTATGGGCCATTGCCGGGGCCTACCTCGTGGTTTCGTTCTTGGCATTCTTTCTCCTGGGCGGTATTGGAGGTCACGGCTCATCGGGATACAGGCTCACTCCGCCGTCACCCTAATTAGCTCCGGTGACGGCACAATTTCGCCCCTGCCGGACATATGATGAAGCAAGACATAGACGAAAACATCAGCGTTGGGCGCCGTCGCTTTGACTCCTTGAGGAAACGAGCAGTTGTGAGACGCAGTCGATATTGGCTGGATGCCCAGCGGTCTGAGGAGGGGGGTTGAAACGTAGCTGCCTAGCCGCTGTTTCGGTTGCCCTAGCGGTGATGAGCTTGCTTGTTGCCGGGTGTGGGACCCCCAGCCCCATTACCGCTTCTTCCACCACAGATCCATCGATACAGGAACCGACAGCGTCGATGACGAGTTCGTCTACGCTCCTGGCTCAAACGGTGCCTGCCCCCGATGGCTGGAGGGTCGTCCTCATTCCAGGCACAGACAAGATGCTTGACGAACTCGCGCAGAGTGACACCGCCGACCAGTCCAACGGGGCAATCAGTCGGCCGTCGCCGCCAATGTTCGAGCCGAGTGTGGCTGTGGATGGCGAGCGCGTCCTCTATAGCGCGCTCTACGACACGGCGCCGCAGGTCTTTCTCTACGACATTCCAACCGGCAAGGTTACGCAGTTGACGGACAATCCCCCCGTGACCTACCTGGAGCAAGTGCAGGTACAGATATCCGGCGAGTGGGCGGCATGGATGAAGGGCTACAACACCGGCGACATCTACCTTCGCAACCTGATAACCGGGGAAACCAAGCAGTTCACTCCTCATCAGACCGTGACCTCTTGGCGAGTGGTCGGCAATCGGCTGGCCTGGGAGGAGGCCAGGCAGCTCCACGACTCGCAGCTCTATCTCTACGACCCGGCCGTCGGCTCGCTCCAGACGATCGACGCCGCGTACGGCCTTCTCTGCTTTGACATCGACAGCCAGCACATCGCCTGGGCCGGCGGACCGGGCTTAAATGAGATCTACCTGTACGATCTGGCAAGCGCAGAGACCAAGAAGGTCCTCCAGGACTCCCAGCAAAATGGGGAGTCCATAGTCGTGAATGGCGACATTCTGGCCTGGACAGGGCGCATCGGCGAGCGGACCACCTTAGTCGCCTACCGCCTGGGCACAGGCGTTAAGAAGGTCATTGACACGTTCGGCCCCTTCAACCCCGAGCTTCAAAGCGACGGCCGATATGTTGCCTGGAACCGTGGAGAAAATGAGACGGGCACCGAGGTGCGAGTCTATGACACCAAGACCGGCAAAACCATCGATCTCGGTCTAGGCGGTACGTGGCCGAGCATCGACGGCGGCCGCGTGTCCTGGCTGCGGTACTCCTTTCCCATCCCCCCGGGAGGAGAAGTTCTCATGGTCCGAGATCTTGCCGATGGGCCAACCACGCAATTGACAGAAGGCCAGCAGTCCGATCAGCCGCCAGTTGTCAACGGCGGGCACGTCGTGTGGTCGCGGCGCAATTCTGATCCGACAAGTTTCCCGGGGCGTGGCATCTTCGTCGCCACAGCGCCGGCTAACCTTCCCTAGCCCCCTTTTGACCATCCCGAAGGGATCCCGTTCTGACCACCGACACTATGATTTTCACGATGCTCAACTGTCATCATCCAGAAAGGCCTTGCTACCGAATGAAATTGGTCATCACCCACGGCTCGGCTTCGGGATAGGGGACCGTGTCTTTCGCCGCGTCGATGCACTTAAGCAACCATGCCATATTTCGGCCGAGGGTCCTCATGGTCTGCATCCCCTCGAGATCCTGTCTTACTTCTTCGGGCGTGAGCCCATGGGTCGCGTTCCAATACTGTGAGGAGACCATGGGCATGCTCGAGACCGTGAAGTACTTGTTGAGCCGGTCGAACGCGGCACTAGCGCCGCCACGGCGACAGTTCAGGACGACCGCCGCCGGCTTGTAAGCGTATCGCGCGTTCTTTCTGAAGAACATCCGGTCCAGGAATGCGCAGAGAGAGCCGTCGGGACCGGCGTAATAGACGGGCGAGCCGACGACGATTCCATCGGCTTCCTTGGCTAGATCAATACACGCGTTGACGAGGTCATCCTCAAAAACGCAGTACCCACTCTCGCCGCAGCCGTGACAACCGACACATCCCCTTACCGCCTTGTTTCCGATATGGAAGATGTTCGTCTCAATACCCTCTTTCTCGAGCTGCCCGGCAACCTCCGAAAGCGCCGTGTACGTGCAGCCCTTCTCGTGGGGACTACCGTTGATCATGAGTACCTGCATTGTTTCGCCCTTTCTGTGCTTCGTGTCCGCAAGCGGGCCATGGCACGGGTTGTTGAAAACTGCGGCAGAGGCCGATTGCTGATATCGAGTGCTATGAATATAGCGCCCGAGGTAGCCGGGCGACACTGTGGCCGGTAACTCCCGGGCCGTCGCCAGATTCCGCATCACATCTCGTCACAGCCGCCTTCCTCGAGTCCAGGCCTGGTCCTTGGGCCACAAGCTTTCGCATCATGCGGGCGAGTTTGGAGCAATTGGGGGGGGAAGCTCGACAGCAGGCAATGGACCCAGAAGGACAACGATGCACTCAGGGACGGGGCGGCCGCGGGTATACTCCTGGTTGATGAGCAGCCTCTTCCATGCATTCCGCTCGCTGCGCAACCGCAACTACCGGCTCTTCTGGTTCGGCCAGTTCGTCTCTCTGGCCGGCACCTGGATGCAGGATCTTGCCCTCGGTTGGCTGGTCCTTAGCCTCACCAAGTCGCCAGCCGCTCTCGGCTTGCTGATCGCCATCCGCTTTCTCCCCTCCCTCTTCTTATCACTCTACGGCGGAGTACTCGCCGACAGGTTCCGGAAGCGCGCGGCGATCCTCTACTGCGAGGTGGGCCAGCTCGTCGTGGCCCTCGCCCTCGCGGTGCTGACCAACACCGGGCTGATCGCTGTGGTGATCATCTACGGGCTGGCGGCTGTGCGCGGGATGATCGATGCAGTCGAAGGCCCTACTCGGCAGGCGTTTGTCCCGGAGATGGTGGGAACGAAAGACCTCTCCAATGCTATCGCCCTCAATTCCATCCAGTTCAACGCCGCCCGCATCGTCGGACCCGCCGTCGGTGGCGGGGTTCTCGCCGCAGTCGGTTTTGCCGCCTGCTTCTACCTGAACGCTGCCAGTTTCCTGGCCCTCATCATCGCGCTCTTAGTCATGCGGGTGAGCGAACTCCACCTGGTTCCGCGTCCACCCCGGGAGCCAGCGCTCAGGCAGCTGACCGCGGGCCTTAGCTACGCCCGCTCCTCTCCTCATGTGATGGTCATTTTGATTGTCATGGGCACCATCGGGGCGTTCGGATACAACTTCACCACCCTCACCCCGCTCGTGACCAAGTACATACTCGGTGCTGGAGCCACCACTCTGGCGCTACTCACTACCTTCATGGGCATCGGGGCCGTCGTGGCCGGCCTGTTCGTCGCCTATCGGGGCAGGCCGACCCAGCGTCTCCTGCTCGTCTCCGCCGGCGTCTTCGTTGTAATGCTTGCCGCCGTGGGGCTCTCCCGGTCAATCCCGGTGAGCGGCCTCCTCATGTTCGGCATGGGGTTCATGGGAGTCCTGTTCATGACCACGGCGAACACTCGCCTACAACTGGCGGTGCCAGGGAACATGCGCGGAAGGGTAATGGGAATCTACGCTCTTCTCTTCGTGGGAACCACGCCCATCGGCGCCTACGCGATGGGACAACTGGCCGAGTTGCTGAGCGTGCCCGCCATGGTGATGATAATGGCCGGTCTTTGCGCAGTAGGGGTAGTGGCGGGCGTCGTCTACATCCGCCGCGCGGGGACGCTCGACTTCGTCAAGGCGGGCGGCGACCCGGAGGATGATCCGATGGCGGAGGAGAGTGGAGAACCAGCGTAGGTCGGGCGAGGGATGAGGAGGGAAATAGCAAAAGGAGGGGGAACGGATGTTGTTTGTCGTCATCGGCAGCATCGCGGAAAAGACTCGCAAAGAGATCATGGCCATCTGTCCCCGTCACAAAGCACCCCTGGACGAGTTTATTGCTGGCGGCGAGGTGGTTGGAGTAGGTCTCAACGACCCGGCAGGTGGAAGCATGGTGATCCTCCGCAGCCGGGATACGGCCGAGGCGTTCGCCAGTTCCGATCCATTCTTGTTGGAACGCGCCGTGAAGGAGTACCAGAAGAACCAACCGCCGCACAGCACTCCCTGGGGGGATTTGTGCCCAAGCTGGTGTTCGTCACCAATGATGTCGTGTTCGGAGACATCTGGGAACGCCCAGCCCTATCGAAGCGGGACCGCGGTTCGATGAGGCATGACCGACCGGGTAGGCGACCGGAGCAATTCAGGTCGCCGGCGATTGCTTTGTGGGAAGAGCGGAATAACGTTCGGTTTGGTTAGGGCGCGATTCTGGATACAGTATTGAGATGCGTGCCCAGAAGCGAGGCCAAGAGGGAGTGTGGGTCCTTGGCCAAGTGGGGGCGACAGTGTTAACACGTTAGGGGGAAGCGATGAACGAACAGGAAGAGAAAGACCAGCAGAAAGCAGAACACCTCGAAAGCCGGTCCTTCAGCCGTCGGGAGTTCCTCAAGGTCGCCGGAATCGCAGGCGTCGCGGTGGGCGCTGGAGCCGGCATGGGCGGACTGCTTGCGGCTTGCGGCGGAACTGCGGCAACGACAACGACGGCCGGTGTAACCACCACGGCCGGCGGGGTCACCACAACCGCGGGGCAAAGCACCACTACCTCGGCGAGCGCCGCGACCGGCCGCGAGGTCAAGATCGGCTTCGTGGCACCGCTTACCGGCTCGCTCGCCTCGTTCGGGGTACCGGACAAGTACTGCGCCGACCGGGCTACCGCGGCCTTTGGCGACGGCTATCTGTGCGGTGACGGCCAGATTCACAAGGTCACCATCACCCTCGTGGACAGCCAGTCCGACTCGAACCGCGCAGCCCAGGTGACCGGCGACCTCATCAACAACAACAAGGTCGATCTGATCGTGGCTGCGTCCACGCCGGATACGACGGCACCGGTATCCTCGCAGGCCGAGGCCCTGGGGACCCCCTGCCTTACCACCGACACCCCCTGGGAAGCCTGGCTCGGATCGCAGACTCAGGGCAACTTGGACGCCGTGCTCAAATGGGCCTACCACGTGTTCTGGGGTGCGGAAGACGTCGGCGCTTCCATGGTCGATGCCTGGAAAAACATCCCGACGAACAAAGTCGCCTCGATGATGTTGCCCAATGACGCCGACGGGAACGCTCTGCGGCCGCTCTATACCCCTATCTTGCAGAACGCGGGCTACACGGTGGTCGACCCGGGTGCGTTCCAGGACCTTTCCGAGGACTTCAGTACGCAGATAGCTCAATTCAAGAAGGCCGGCGCCGAGGTAGGTATGGGTTTGTTCCTCCCTCCCGACTTCACCAACTTCTGGAAGCAGGCGGCCCAGCAGGGGTACACGCCTAAGATAGCCACCTACACCAAGGCGCTGCTATTCCCGCAGTCGGTCGAGGCGCTGGGCAGCATCGCCAACAACCTGAGCACCGAGGTGTGGTGGTCGCCCAACCATCCGTTCAAATCCGACTTCCTCGGTCAGACCTGCAAGGAGTTCGCTGCAGACTTCGAGGCCACCCAGAACCAGCAATGGACGCAGCCTCTGCTGCACTTCCTGATCTTCGATTGGGCGGCCGACGTTCTCAAGCGGACCACGAGCGTGGATGACAAGGAAGCCATCGTGACGGCCGTCAAGGGCACCAACTTGATGACCATTGCTGGCAAGGTGGACTTCACCGAGCCGATAGCCGGAGCAGCGTCGATGAAACTCGGGCCCTGCCACATCGTGGAGAACGTCTACAAGTCCCCGCTGGTCCTCGGTCAGTGGCGCAAGAGCGACAAGTATCCGCTGAACGACCCAGGCAAGGGCTTCGACCTAGTGCTCGTGGACAACGTTACCGACACCGAGATCCCGATCTCGGGGACCATTCAGCCCTACACCGGCTCGTAAAGCGTCACATACAGATCGACTTCTTTGCGCGGCGGTCCGGGGTCTCCCCGGACCGCCGCGCCGTTTGGCACGCTCAGTGCCGCGGACGTCTTCGAGCCGCTTCTTTCGTGAATGGGGAGCTCACTTCCAAGCCCCGAAAGTGAGAAGCTGGGCTGGGAGGCAACCGCGGGCTGAGCTGGCTACCAGCGCGCCGTCTTCATGACCAAGCCGCAGACGGCGGAGATTGTATAAGGGAGATCGCATCAACAAGTTCTTGAGTAGCGGAGACGCGAGCAGGGTGACCAGGCAGAAGTTGTGGACCAGGAGCTTCGCGATCATCACGCTGGAGCTTTTCCTGATTTCCATGAATTTCTACCTTCTCATGACGGTCGTATCGAAATTCGCTACTGAGCGATTCGGCACCTCTACCGCGCTGGCCGGGTTCGCGGCAAGCATCTTCGTCATCGGCGGACTAGTGACCCGCCCTCTCTCCGGCAAATGGATCCACCCGGTAGGCCAGACAAGGACGCTCTATGCCGGAGCCCTTATGAGCCTCGTCATGACACTGCTGTACTTCGCAGTCAACAGCACTGCTGTCCTGCTCCTCATCCGCTTTCTTCATGGCGCGGCTTTCGGCGTCACCACCGTGGCCACCGGCACGATCGTAGCCGGCGTGGTGCCGAGAGAACGATACGGTGAAGGCATCGGCTACTTCACACTCGGCTCGACGATGGCAGTTGCTATCGGGCCCTTCATCGGCCTGTTTCTGATCCAGCACCACGGCTTCAATTCCGTCATCATCGCCTGCTCGATCGCCTCGGCGATCGGTGTGGTGATGCTCCCGCTCCTGTCCGTAGGCGAGCTGGAGTTGACTGAGGAGCAGGTGAAAGATGCCAAGGGATTCAAGCTCAGCAACCTCATCGAACCTCGCGTGGTCCCCATCTCGCTTACTTTGCTGATCACGTATCTCTGCTATGCGAGCGTCGTCTCGTTTCTTGCGCTGTATTCGGAGGAGATTCGGCTGACAGGCGCAGCCAGCCTGTTCTTCATCGTATTTGCCCTGGCCATTTTCGTGACCAGACCGTTCGTCGGACGACGGTTTGACGTCAAGGGCGAGAACTCGGTCATGTACCCCGCGTTTCTCATCTTTGCGGCCAGCTTGGCGATCTTCAGCCAAGCGCGTCTCGGCTACGTGCTCTTGCTGGCCGCAGCCGCCATGGGTCTCGGCTTCGGAGCCTTGCAGTCCAGCGGCCAAGCGATCACGGTCAAGATCACTTCCCAGCACCGCATGGGGCTGGCCGCCTCGACACGCCTTATGTTCTTGGACATGGGATTTGGTGTCGGCCCCCTACTGTGGGGCATCGTTATCCCATTCGCCGGCTACAGGGGCATGTATGTGGCTGTAGCGATCGTCGCAGCTGGATGTCTCCTCCTGTACTACGCGCTGTATGGAAGGCACGTCGGCGGCTGAACTTGCAGAGAGGTTGGTCGGATATCTCCCCAACCCCCTGGCCCCTCGCGCCGAAGTGGCACCTGCGGCGCTTCTTACTCGTTGGGCTTTCGGCAGACAACCTGGGCCATGGCTCTTCGAGGGTTGTCCAAAAGACCTTCAAAATAGTGGATGACTTGCCAGTCCTGAAACCAGTCTGCCAGCTCTCCAGGTTGCAGCAGATAGGCGGGATTGCGGGGGTGCCCGAACTTGGGCTGCTCGTGTGTAAAGGTCTCATAGATGAGGATTCCCCCCTCGCGGATTGCTTTTCGCAAACAGGGGATGAGCGGCCGGTACAGGTAGTGGAAGACCAGAATCGCCCGGTAATATTCCTCTTGGAGAGGATTTCCGGGGGTTTCCAGATCAACCTCCCAGAACTGCACCCTGAGTCCCCGCTCCTGTGCCGACCGTCGGGCGAGTTCCAGTGCTTCCCGGGACCGATCTGCGAGAACGACCGGCAAGCTCAAGCCGGCCAAAAAGAGACCATTCTCCCCGCTGCCACAAGCCAGATCCAAGATAGGGCCTTGCAGGTTCTCGTCCTCCAGGAGAGAGCTGCATTTCGTTAGCAAAGGATTGGGGGCCATTGAATACCTACCTAACAGGCTGTTGAAGAATGACTCTGCGCTATTAGGACACGATCACCGCGGACGAAGGAAGAACGCAACGAGGGCAAATAACAGCGCTATTTGCGCGACCGAGGACGCTCCATCGTGCCGGGCGGCATGTCTTGGCAGCCGTGGTTTCGTCCTTTCGGCCGCCTCCCAATTCGACCGCCAGGGCCTACGTCCATCTTGACAACGGAGTCGTTACTGCGGCCAATATGACAGATCCATCGCTTTCCTGACAAAAGGAACTTCCCG
This sequence comes from uncultured Actinomycetes bacterium, assembly GCA_963775295.1. GTDB lineage: Bacteria > Actinomycetota > Thermoleophilia > RBG-16-64-13 > RBG-16-64-13 > JAMDEO01. The sequence goes on along the minus strand of CAVZIK010000006.1, from coordinate 1,389,473 downwards.
GCTGGACCGTGGGACCACGTCATCCGCGGTTCCTTTGGAAACCAGTAGTTGCGAGGCGGAGTCGATCCCCGCACCCCACCGGGCTGTCGAGTTTCACCCGGCGCTCCCCTCGTTGGCCGGCGAAACACCCGATACGATACGATGTTAAGAATCAGCGGTTGCTCGTGAGCGACGACTGCGCGCGGCATCCCGTCCGCCGTCTCGGTTCACCTAGGTGGGGGTTCCATGATCGACTGCCCGGTGTGCGGCACTGAGGTCCAGGGACGTTACCTGCACTGCCCCAAGTGTGGCGCCGCCTGCTGGCTGGAACGGAAACAGGCTCGCGCGGAGTTGATCGCGAGAATTCGCTCCGAAGGCGAAGCCCTGCAAACTGGCGAGCTCGCCAAGATCGACTACCTCCTCGAAGCGCTGGATCAGGCGCAGGACAGGGGAGAGCTACCGGGTAACGCGTACCTTCTCCTAACTCGGCGATATTTGGATCGGGCTCACGAGCTCGGCCTCGACCCCTCCGAGGAGGCGGAATCGACACCTGCGACTACCTCACCCGAGATAACCACACGACCCGCACCCGCCCGTGACGGCGAGGTAGGGCCGTTCGGGTCCTCCGCCCGCCCAGCGCCTGCCCGCCTGGCATCCCAGCCGGTCCCGACGTCGATACCGAGGGCGCCTCGTCCGCCGTCGCGCATCGCAGCGATGGCGCGGAGGGTGCCCTGGACCGCTTGGGTAGCCCTCGCCGGCGCCTTGCTGGTCGTCGCGGCCGCCGCCGGGTTTGCCATCTACGCCTGGCCCGGTCTCGCGGCAGGTATCCGGTTGGGCATCCTTGTAGCCCTAACGGCAGGCTTCTACGGCGGGGGCCTTTGGCTACTCCGCCGCTTGGCCGTTGTCGGCATCAGCCTGCTCGCCGTCGGCGCCGCGCTTCTCTTGGTAGACGGGTGGCTGCTGCTATCCGCCGCCGGTCTGCACAGCTTGTGGTGGTGGACGCTCCTGTTCGCCATCGGGTCCGCTGTGCACTGGGAGATGGGCCTGCGGTTGCGCGCGAAGCTCTTTGCCGCTAGTGGAGCCATCGCACAGATCGCTTGGTGGTGGTTGCTCGGCACGGCTCTCTCCTGGCCGCTCGGTGCTCGGGCCGCCATCTTGACGACCGTGGGCCTTATATGGACGCTGGCCGCCTCTCGCGTACACCGAGGCGCCGCTCAGTCGATCGGTCAGATCCTCGGCCTCACGGGTCCCGCACTTGCCGCCGGCGCTGCCGTCGTGGGCATCGTCGGCGTCCTTCTCGACCCGGGCTGGAGCGCCGTCATTGCGGGGCTGACAATCGCCGTGACCGCCAGCGCGGCCTTCGAACTTCAGAGGATCGTTGACGCACCCTGGGTACGGGAGGCGTCGGTGGTGGCACTCCTGCCGCTGCTCTTGGCCTTTCTTTCTCTGCCGAACACCGGGCCCGTCTGGCCGGCCGTCGTGGTCATGGTGGTGGCCGCCGTCGCATGCCTGCTCCTCAGTGCATGGCGCGGAGGTACCCTTCGTGCCACTGTCGGACTGGTAACCTTGCTGGCCGCGCCCGCCATGCCGGGGCTACTAGGCCACGGCGGCACCGGCCCCTGGATCGGCGCCGTCGCGTCGTGGCTGGGATTGGGAACTATTGCCGTTGCGGCGGGGTCCTTGGTGCCGGGGATGGCTCGGCGCAGTTTCGGAAAGGACATGCGACATACATGCCGGGTCTTGCACGCCGGCGGCTGGCTGGCCCTCTTCGGCGCATCGGTGCTGCAGGTCGTGGCCCTGCGCTCGGCCGAGCCCCTCATGGGCGGCGAGCTGCCGTCCAGCGCTGCGCTTACACTGCTGGCGGCCGAGGCCGCGACCGCCTGGCTGATTTCGACGGCCGTGCGCAGCAGGGTCGAACGGACGAGCGCTGCAGTCGCCGCAAAGCCGATCATGGCTCTACTGACCACTGCGGGTCTCGTCGGATATGCCTACTCGCAGTTCGCCGCCGCTCTCGCGCTACACTGGATCGCGCCGAGTGCGGGCCACGTGTGGTACTCGTTCGTTATGCTCGGCCTCGCGGCCGGGTGGTCCCACTCCCGCACCCTCGACATTCGCCGGCTTACATACATGCCCTCAGGGGTGGCCGCCTGGACATTCGGCCTTTCCACCGTCGGATCTTTCGTTTTCGCCGTGGCCCCCACGCTCGCAGGCTCAGCAGCCCCGGGCCTTGGGTATGTGCTGCTTGCCGCCCTAGCGGCCGCTTTGTGGGGGCTGGAGGCACGGCGCTTCCACGAGCAGGCCTTCGTTATCGCCGCATCCATTGCCGCCTCGGCGACGATCTACCTGGCGGTGCTGGCCATCAGCGGCCGGGCGACGGCGGGCCTTGCGACCGCCATCGCGACACTCGTCCTTGCACCGCTGCCGGCCGCGCTGCGTCGTGGTGAGGCACGATCCCGCACCTGGTGGACCGCCCCCTCCCTGGCCGCAGGCCTGGTTGTCGCTGCAACGCTGGCGCAGAGACCTGCCCTCGCAACGGCAAGCCTGCTCGCCCTCGCAGTCGCAGCTGCGACCACCTATCTCATCGACCGCCCCCGCTCATCATCCGAATGGGCGAACTGGCCGGCCTACGCCGGTGCCGCATGCGCCGCGCTCGCCGTGGTGGCCGCTCTTATTCCAATCAGTCACTACCCTACGGTAACGCAGCTCGGAATGGCCTTGGCCGTGGCCGTCGTCGGCTCGGTCGTCTTCCAGGTGTGGACCCGCGTCCATGGCAGGGTTGCCCGTGAGACCTCCGCCCTGGTCCTCGTGCCGCTGGTTGTCTGGGCTCTAGTAGCGGTAGGGCAAGGCGCACCCGATTGGACAGCCGCGGCAGGGCTTGGCTCTGCGCTTTCCATCCTTGCTTTCACCTGGTGGCGCGGCGGCCACGCCCGGGTGCTGGCCGGTGGTGCACTGCTTGCGCTCGAACTTCCCGTGGTCATCGCGCATGCCTTCGGATTGGACGGCTGGAACAAGGCCGCCTTGGTGCTCGGCACGGAACTGCTTGTCGGCCTTTTCTGCCTGCTCGTAAGCCTTTGGGTGCGGAGAACCATCGATCCAGTTTCGCGCTGGAGCGGAGCTCACGACCTACGCCGTGTCTTTGGTGTCGAGGCCTGGCTGCTGATGGCCGGTGCGGGGGTCGGCGTTGTGCCTGCTGTCGAGCTCTCTTGGCGGAACCTGCAGCGCCCAGCAAGCCCGTCGTTTATTTGCGGCCTGGCCCTTATTGTGTGGCTGATCGCGGGTACAGCCCGCTGGCATGTGGAAGGCTCCGGCTATATCGAGGAGGAGCGTGGCCCATCGGCGCCGGTGGGCAATGTGGCCCCCGCCATCGTCGCCTACACACTCTCCCTCTACCTGGCCATCGTCGTCGAACGCTGGGCGCGTCCGGACGCTTCTGTCCCCTTAATCGCTGCGGCGGTCTTCGTCGCCGGCTTCATCTGGTCGCACGTCCGGCGGCCGGTCCATCACCACCTCGGCTGTCCGGAGGCGGTGGTGGAGGCGATGTGGATCGCCACGTCGGGCTTTCTTGTCGCCCTGGTCCTTGGCGTCGCCCTCAGCAGCCACGGCGGGCACGGTCTCGCTTCCGGCGCTGTGCTGGCGATGGCAGGCCTGGCGTGGTGCGCCGAGACCGCTCGTTTTGGCCGGCCACACTACCTGCCGGCCGCCTCGGCCGCACTCGCGGCCGCGGCCGGCTTGTTTGTTTGGAGCGCGTCGAGTCATGCGGCCGCCGGTTTGGCAACCGCCGTCGCCGGGGCCGTGTTGGCCCTCGCTCCGCTTGCCCTTCGCCACAGAGTGGAGTGGCGCCTGTGGTGGTCGCTGGGAGCCGCCGTCACAGCCGCGGCCGGCGTTATCGGCGCGTCCTTTGCATCTTGGTCGGCGACCCTCGCGCTCGCGGGGCTGGCTGCCGCTCTCGCCGGACCGTCGCTGCTCGGGCTGCCGGCGCTCGCCGGTCTCTCCGCTTTTGTCGCCTTCGGAGCCGTCTGCAGTCTGGAGTCATGGACCGGCGCCAGCCCATGGGTGAGCACGGCCGTCGCGATCGTAGCCGCGGCCTTGATGCTCGCCCCCACGATCGTTCGCCATGGCCGGCATGAGCCGCGACCGAGCGCCAGCCGGTCGCTCGCCCTGGCCGGATTGCTGGCCCCGACAAGCCTACTCGTTGCGACCGCCGTCGCCCAGTTTAACTCGACGCCTCCGGCCTGGCTTTCCGGGGGAGACTGGAGCCTGGCGACCCTTCTCTGCACCCTGGCGGCGTACTGCGCCGGATGGTCGCGTTCAATGCACACCAAGTGGGGGCTCGCCGCCGGTGCCGTCGTCTTGCTGGCGGGTCTGCTTATGTTTCTTCGGGCGGCCGATGTAGACGTGTCTGAGGCCTACTTCGCGGTAGTGGCCGTCTGGTGCGGCGTGCTCGCCTGGCGCCTGGCGCAAAGGAAGAGATACCGTCACGCCGCGATGGCGATCGACATCGTTGCCCTCTTGGTCGGGTTGGGTGGCCCGGCGCTGCTCATGGTGGCCTCAGGAATCAGTCTCTCGAGCACGGGCCACGCCATGTGGCTTATCTTCCTTGCGGCCGCAATCGTTGCGTCGGGCGTCGGATTCCGGGTTCGCGTCTACTTTGGCTTCGGGTTGGGTGGAGTCGTGCTGGCGGCCTTCTGGCTGACCTCGTCTCACCTCTCGGCTATTCCCGGCGTCGTTGCGATCGTGGCCATAGTAGGCGGCGCCCTGATAACACTGGGCGCGGTGGGGGAGCGGCGCAGAGCGCGCCTCACCCGAGCGGCAAAGGACGCTTTTGCCGGTTGGCGGTGAGGCTTTGCCAGTGGCGCGACCCTCTCCGAGTCGCCTCAGAACGTTTCGCCAGAATCAGACGGAGCCTTTGACTCTACGAGTCCAACGCCCGCTTGAATGCGCAGAAGTAGGCATTGGTATACCTCGTTGGCTCTGAGCCCGGGGCGCTTGAAGGGATCCTTGCCTTAGCCTTGATCATACCGGTGATAGCGTCTTCGGGAGGCTTTGGTCCTCCATGGATGAGAACATCTGCGCGGTCATCCAAAAACACGGGCTGGATGTTCACAAGCTCCCAACCCTCCGCCCCATAGTCATTCAGTTTGGGGATGAGCGCTTGCGGCGCATGCTGCGGTGGCTCCCACGTAGGCCACACTGATCTCAGATAGGCCCTGGTCTCGGGGTCGTTGGCCCTCGCGTAGAAAACGGTGGTCCGATATTCCCATCGCATATCTGGCTCCCTCAGTCGCTGCTGCTCGCTGGCTTTCTTCTTCGCGTGCAGGCCCCAGGGACAGCGACCCACGCACGGACGTGGCGAGCCCGATCGACCGCGCGAACGGCCTCCGCCTCTTTGCCCACGCAGGCTACGCTCACCGACATCAGGCCGCGCACGGGGCGCGAAGCGTTATCAGCCTTCCCAGGTCGGTGATCGCTCGGAGCGCCCCTGTTCAAACAGAGGAGCACGCGCTTGTCGGAAGACACCTCAGTCCGGTCGCTCGATGTACTCGATATCAGCGTCGATCTCGAACGCCCCGAGTGGGCCGATCGGCAGGCCCCAGCACTTGAGGCCTTCGCGGATGGCGGCCACCTCCCGGGCTTCCAGGCGCGCCTTCCAATCCGCGTAGTCGGCGCTGGCGAGAGACGCGGGAACCTCCCTGTCGAGATCCTCATCAGAACGCGGGGGATTTCCGGCCACCCGGTCCCACTCGTGCATGACATCGTATGCGTTCATCGTCCCTCCGTTGTGATCGACTGTCACAGAGTACCCCGAAAAGCCGCAGATTGAACCTCGTCTCTCCCCCGCCGCCACCTCCCGGCTTACGCTGAGTCGCGGCCTGCTCCCTTCGCAGAAGAACGAACGGGCCGGAAGCCAAAGAGCAATAGCTCATTCGCACCGTAGCCGCTGGTTCACGACAAAAGTGTCCGGAAAGTCAGAATACGAACTCACCTGCGCACGCTGAGATGACAAGGCGGCTCAGGGGGCTATCAGGCACCCAGTGATGGAGTCTCAAACCCGCGGAAACACTATACCGGGGCGCATCCAGCTGCTAATCTTGCCTGTGGTAAACAGGGCTGCGAGCATCAGCGAAAGGAGGACGACGCTCCGCAGAGCAGCGGAGTGGGTTGTTTGGGCGGAGGAACAGCGGTCCGGTCGGCGTTTGGGGCGCGTGTTCCGTATTATGACAAGCAACGGGGGTTAGCAATGTCCGATAGTCCGAACGAAGAAAAAGAATCCATCATAAGCAAGTCTGTCAGTCGGCGCGATTTTCTGAAGATAGCAGGAATCGCCGGCGCAGCGGTCGGCCTTGGCGCCGGCCTCGGCGGTGCTCTGGCGGCCTGCGGTGGCACCGAGGAGACGACCACAACAACGGCGGCTCCATCGGGAACCACGACCAGTGCGGCGCCGGCCGGCTCCACGACCACAGTCAGCGTTGCGGTCGAAGCAGGCGACCCGCTAAAAATGGGCTTTGTGACGCCCCTTACGGGTGGCCTTGCTTCCTTTGGCGTCCCCGACAACTACTGCGTCGACCGCTGGAAAGAGGCGCTCGCCGATGGGCTCGTCTGCGGTGACAACAAGAAACACCCAGTCACCATAGAGGTCCAGGACAGCCAGTCCGACTCCAACCGGGCTGCTCAGGTAGCCGGCGACCTCATCAATAACAGCGCCGTGGACATCATGATGGTGGCCTCTACTCCAGACACCGTGACCCCGGTCGTCGAGCAATGCGAAGCCAGTGGCTGCCCAGTGGTCTCCACCGACTGCCCGTGGCAGACCTACTTGGGCCAGAATAAGGAATATACGTGGTCGTACCACGCCTTCTTTGGCGCGGAGGACTTCTTCGCCATCAACGAGTCCTGCTACGCTCAATTGACGAGCAACAAGGTCATCGGTTGCATGTACGACAACACTGCCGATGGCAACTTCTTCTCCGCCAATGCCCCAGGCTACATGAAGGCCAAGGGCTACACCATCGTTCAACCGTCCAACTTCCAGGCAGGTAGCGAAGACTTCACGGCGCAGATCACCGCCTTCAAAAAGGGTGGGGTCGAACTGATCATGGGCAACATGATTCCGCCTGACTTCACCAACTTCTGGAAGGCCGCGGCTCAGCAAGGGTTCACGCCCAAGGCCTGCCTGGTGGGCAAGGCTATCCTGTTCCCGCAGTCAGTTGAAGCCTTGGGCGACGTCGCCAATGGCCTCATGACCGAGTTGTGGTGGCACCGCACCTTCCCGTGGACGTCCTCTCTCACCGGGGAAACCTGTGCTCAACTGGCCGACGACTTCGAGGCCAAGAAGAACACGGAGCAGACGGCTCCGTTGCTGCACTATGTCTGTGGCGAGATGGCGATCTACGGCCTCAAGAACGCCACCGATCCGAAGAGCAAGGACGCCGTCCTCGCAGCTATCTCCACGATGAAGCTCGACAGCATCATCGGGCCCATCGACTTCACCGCTCCGATCATCGCCGCGACAGGAACCGGGCCCGCCGACTGGCCGGCTGGTCCCGGGCACAAGACCAAGAACGTCTACGACCATGGCCTCGGCGGTTCTCAGTGGCTCGAGCAAGGTGGCAAGTGGAAGTTCGACTCGGTGCCTATCGACAAAGCTGCCGCTCCTTATATGATCGATTCCACGATTCAACCGGCCAAGCCGCTGCCCATCACTTAATAGTCGAACCATCTGCCCTCGCCCTCGGCGAAGGACACCGGAAGATCGAAAGGGGCGCCGCAAGGCGCCCCTTCTGCATAGGCAGTTTCATTAACTAGTGGTCGTTCGCAAACCCCCTTCCAACCGCTTCTAAATGCTAGTACCATATAGAGACTTGCGACCATTAGCGTTGCGGAACTACTGTCTACCCGAGAGGTACCAATGTCCGAGCACGAGTCCGAGAAACATTCTGAGAACCAAGAACCTACCCTCCTAAGCGGCAAATCGGTCAGCCGCCGGGACTTCCTCAAAGTCGCCGGCATCGCCGGTGCGGCGGTCGGTCTGGGCGCCGGTCTGGGCGGGGCACTAGCGGCCTGCGGCGGCACCGAAGAGACCACGACTACGAGCAGTGTGAGCGGCGGCGAGACTACCACCACCGCGGCGGGCTCCAGCACCACAGTGGCAGCCAATGTGGAGATGGGCGATGAGGTCAAAATCGGCTTTGTCACTCCTCTTACCGGCGGCCTCGCCTCCTTCGGCGTGCCTGACAACTATTGCGTCGATCGCTGGAAGGAATACATTGCCGACGGCGTTGTCGGCGGAGACGGCAAGAAGCACGCCGTCACCATCAACGTGCAAGACAGCCAGTCCGACGTGTCCCGCGCCTCTCAGGTGGCAGGTGACCTCATCAACAACTCCGGCGTCGACATGCTCATGGTCGCCTCTACCCCGGACACGGTTACCCCTGTTGTGGAACAGGCCGAAGTGGCGGGGGTGCCGATAGTCTCGACCGACTGCCCATGGCAGACGTACCTGGGCCAAAACGTTGAGACCGGCTACAACTGGTCCTACCACGTGTTCTTCGGCGGCGAAGACTGGATTACCGAGAACTGGGCATGCTACGAAAAGATCCCGAGCAACAAGAAGATCGGTGCCATGTTCGACAACACGGCCGATGGTCTGTTCTTCGCGCAGTATGTGCCCGGCTTCATGCAGGGCAAGGGTTACACAATCAGCGACCCCGGCCGCTTCCAGCCTGGCACCGAAGACTTCACTCAGCAAATCTCCCAGTTCAAGAAGGATGGCGTCGAGCTCATTACCGGCAACATGATTCCGCCGGACTTCACCAATTTCTGGAAGGCCGCCGCTCAGCAGGGGCTCAGCGTGAAGGCCTGTATGGTGGGCAAATGCCTCCTGTTCCCCGATTCGGTGGATGCCCTGGGCTCTATCGGCAATGGCCTCATGAAAGAGCTGTGGTGGCACCGCACCTTCCCGTTCAAGTCCTCGCTCACCGGCGAGACCTGCGCTCAGCTTGCTGATGACTTCGAAACGAAGACCGGCAAGCAGCAGACCGCTCCACTGCTCCACTACGTTATAGGCGAGATGGCCATTTACGCCATCAAGAACGCCACTGATCCAAAGAGCAAGGACGCTCTCATCACCGCCATCTCCTCGATGAAGGTCGACACGATCGTCGGCACCATCGACTTCACGGCTCCTCTCCTAACCAAGACCGGCGACAGCATCATCGATTACCCGGCCGGCCCAGGCCACAAGACCAAGAACGTGTACGATCACGGCCTTGGTGGCGCGCAGTGGCTCATGCAGGGTGGCAAGTGGACCTTCGACGAAGTACCGGTTGACAACACCGCCGCTCCTTACATGGATCCGAGCACGCTGTCCGCTCCCAAGCCGCTGCCGATTGCCTAGCAGCGACCAGAGCTACCCCGCGCCCGGAGCGGGGCAGCGAGTCAGCCGAAGGGCGCCGCAAGGCGCCCTTCGGCTACCCGAGACGCGAGACAGAAAATGAGGGCTTGACAATCACGCGGGAATCCGTAGAATTGTCATCAGAGTCCCAAGAGCTCAGACGCAGCATCTGAGGTGCTTACAAAGGGACCCGCAGAGAAAACGCGGAACTAAATGGCCGCGGAGTACAGCGAAGCGGGTACAAAGTAAGAGCCGATGACGATGAAAAGCGAGTCCACTTGGGGCTCTACCTTTTTTTGCAGGCTATATGTCCTTCGTTCTATATTTGCGGATTAGTAGCATGCCGGCCGCAAACAGCACGAGAGCGAACACCAGCAGACCTATCTTGAGACCCAAAGCAATGACAGGGATGGAAGAGACACCCATGCCCAAGACCACCCCGCTGACGATCAAGATGATCCCAATCTGAAGCATCGTCTTATCGCTGAGCCGTTTCGCTGTGCCCTCCGAACGAGTTCGCGGAATAGTGCAGCAAGGATACCAGGAGAAACAAAACGGGCGGGATCACCCGGTCTGATCCCGCCCGTTTCTTGTGGGACTTCTATTCCGGGATCACGGGCAGCAGCAGATGTGACGGCCTTTCCCTATCGAAGTAGATAGTGTCGCTGCCCACTTTGAGCCCGTAGTAATGGCCTCCGAAATCCAGCGCGTTCGAGTCGCCGTTGGCCAGATCGAGACGAAGCCGGTGACCCTCAAGGAAGCGATTGGCTGTCCCCCAGATCTCGATCTCGTACTTGTAGACCTTGCCCGGATCGATCGGTTCGGGGTTGTCGTGGCGATAGTACGGGCGATACGGCTTGCTGAGCGCTTCGTCCTTGGTCACCGCGTGGGAAGCCTTGAGCCAGCCGCGCGTGAGGATCCGGCCGGCCGGCGGCATCCCTGGAGCCTGCGCCTCATCGGGAAGCTGATCCCATATCCGCACGAGAAACTCCGTATCGGGCTGATCGGATGACGCGTAGAGGACGAGAACGATGTTCCCGATGACCTCGGTGTCCTTCTCCATGGGCGGCGTGGTGAAGGTGAGGATCTTCTTGCATGGGTTGAGGATCCCCTTATCCATGACCGCGGTGCCTACGCCAGAGAAGCCGGTCCAGTCCGGATCGGGATACGAGTAGCTGACAGAAGCCTCGGAAGCGGAAGGAGCGTCCCAACTCAGGCCGCCGTCGTTGAGGGAGATAACAGCTCCGGATTTCGTACCCGAGAGATACAACTTGGTGTACTGGGTTCGAGCCAGGGGCCACTCGTTTTCCCGGCGGTACCGCTCCTGTCCGCGCACGAAGATATTGAGGGCGGGCTCGTCCATGATCCCGGTGTCGTTTCCCTTCAGCCAGTGGTCGTACCAGCGAAGGAGGTTCTGACGCATCTCGTTGGACTCGAAGATAGCGACCTCGTCGCCCTCAAAGTCCCCGTGGCAAAGCATCAGCTTCTTGGGCGTCTCCACCTCCTCGTAGCCGCGCAGATTGCCGCGCAGATGGATTCCCACTTTGTGCAGGATACCGATGCTGTACACGGGACACTTGATGTTGGAGAAGTCCGGATTGCGCTCCTCCCAGAAATCGTCCAAGGTCTGGTGATTGATCACGTTCCAAGCGAGATCCCAATCGCCCTGAGTGGGATCCTCGGCCTTTCGGCCCACCCGGTAGTGGCCGCGTATCTCAGTGATATGCCACCCGGTGGCGAAACCGCTGGCAAAGATGCCACCGTGGAAGGCGACGTCGCGATACATGTCGGCCCCGCCGTCGAAGGGAACGATGCAGGCCAGGTGAGGAGGCGCCTGCGCTGCCGCCATCCATTGCGTCCACGCGTAGTACGACTCGCCGATCATGCCGACCTTGCCCGTACACCAGGGCTGGGACGCGGTCCATTCGATGACGTCGTAGTGATCGTGCTGCTCTTCGATGCTATGAAAGCGCCACTGTCCCTCGACTGACTTACCGACGCCGCGTATATCGTGGTTGACGTAACAGTAGCCTCGCTCCACGAACCACTCGATCTTGTTGGTCTCGCGCATGTGAAAGGTAGGCACGGCAGGTAGGTAGTACAGATCCTTCTGGTAAGGAGACGAGGCGTAAAGCGCGGGAAACTCGCCCGCAGCATCCGGGCGGTAGATGTCGACGGCCACTTTGATGCCGTCACGCATCTCTATGAAGACATCCTTCTCGACTTTGACCTTGTACTTTGGCTGACTGAGTTTATCCGAGGGAAAGCCTTCGGGAAGCATCGAAGCCATGATCTCGGGCACGAGAATCTCGGTGAACACCTGATTCCTCCTTCGCTTGGGGATCTTATAGGTGACCACTCATTTACTCGGCTGTCAAGGGTTGATGGCGGGCATCGAGGCCTGCAAACCCGGGAGGGCGCCCGCCATGCGGCTCCTATCACGCGCAGAAGCGCGGAGTTACTCCGGCCCTTGCTCGGAATGAGTTCGCCTCAACGGCACTTCTTTCAGGAACCAAACCACTACAAAGCCCGCAACACTGATCACCGTGGCCAGGAAGAACAGTTCGCCGATGGCAGTCTGGAGGCTCTGCCGCACCGCGTCCATGAAAGCCTTAAACAGCGCGTCACCCTGTGTCCCAAACTGACTGAAGAGTTGTGTCAAGTGCTCCCTGGCCGCATCGGAGAGCAGCACCTGCGGATTGTTGAGTTGTCCGGCGGTGGTGGGATCTTTGGCGAGCCCGCTAAGTTGCGCAGGCAGCGACGCCGTGAGCGAAGAAGCGAAACGGCTGTTGAGGACCGTGCCGAAGACCGCCAACGCCACCGTGCTGCCGATGGAACGGAAGAACTGCAATCCGGCGCTGACCTCGCCCAGTCGGTGAACGGGATATTGGTTCTGGACGATAACTGTGAAGGTACTCATGGCAACGCCCATACCCAAGCCCATGATTATCATGAAGCTTGACAAGACGAAGGAGGAAGTGTCCATCGTCAGCCTCGAAAGCAGGTACGCCCCGGCCGTCACTAGGGCCATGCCAACCAGGACCATGATCTTGTAACGTCCGGTCTTCGCCAGCACCTGCCCGGCCCCGATGCTCATCACAATCGCCGCGAGCATCATGGGCATGAGGATGGTGCCCGAGTTGGTGGCCGTCTTTCCCATCACTCCCTGGACGAACAAAGGCAAGAACATGATCGCGCCAAACATAGCTGCGGATTGGATAGCGCTGGCGATCGCCGAGACCGAGAATATGGAGTTTTGGAAGAGCCGTGGATTGAGCACCGGTTCGCCCGCATGCATCTCCCAAAGGTAAAAGATCCCCCACATCGCGACCGAACCAACGAACAAGCCTATGATCACAGGTGAACCCCACGCATAGGTGCTGCCCGCCCAGCTGAAGGCGAGAAGCAACGGCACTGCGGCGGACACAAGCAGCGCGCTGCCGAAGTAGTCGACCTTGTGCTTGTGCAGGCGCGCATGCCCCGGAAGAGCGACGGCAGCGAAAGCCAACGCGATGATCCCGACCGGCAGATTGACGTAGAAGGTCCACCGCCACCCGATGTTGTCGGTGATCCAACCCCCGAGAAGTGGCCCCACGATGGTGGCGAAACCCCACACGCTCATGAGAACTCCCGCCCACCGCGCTCTTTGCGCCGGTGGGAAGATGTCGCCGAGAATAGCCTGTACGATCGGCAACATAGCGCCCGCGCCGAGACCCTGGATGGCGCGGAAGGCGATTAGTTCGACCATCGTCCTGCTCTGCCCGCAGAGGGCCGACCCGACAACGAAGATCACCATTCCCACCATGAAAAAGCGGCGCCGACCGAAAGCATCGGAGAGCTTGCCCCAGATTGGCATGGATGCGGCTGAGGCGAGCAAATACCCGGTTATCACCCATGCGTAGTGCTGCAGACCGTTGAGATCCGCGATCACGCGAGGCAGCGCGGTACCCACCACCGTCTGGTCCAATGCGGAGAGAAGCATACCCAACATAACGCTGACGAGCACGAAGGCGATACGACGTCTGCTCAGCGTTTCTCCCCAGGCCGCCCGAGGGACTTGGTCCGTCATTCAATCTCCATGTGTGTTCCGATGGTGGTTCACGCCGCCGCGCGCGAAGCAGTGCCGCTCCTCGGTATGCTACATGACCGGCGATTTCCTGTCCGAGCGACGGTCTATGCTTCGACCCAGAGCAACATACGCGAAGGCAGGGGGGAATTGAGATGCTCATACCAGCGATCGTCGCCGTTCTCATATTGATGGTGCCCGTGGGGTACGTGCTCGTGAGGAAACTCTCCGTAACCCGGCAGGAAATAGCGTTTGCGGCCCCACAGGACGGAGTGAAAGCTATCTACCTAGACATCCGTGAAGATACAGTCCGCGGTCTTCACATTCTCTTCGAGGATGGCAGCGTTACCGAGGTCATCCAGTCACGAGCCGCCTAGAAGTCCCGCGAGAGCGGCGTCGAGGGAACCCAGCGTCTCGGCATCATACGCGCCGCTGCCTTCCCAGCGCACCCATCCCTCCCTGTCCAACAAGTAAAGGTGGATGTCATCGAGACTTCTAAGCCCGAGCGAGCTTTGGAGCGCTTCTAAGTCCAGGTAGGAAGGGAGAGTGTGGCTCCGTACCAGAGGATCGGCGATTCCGGCCCGCATGGCGCTCTCGATGGCCCCGCGCCAGAGACGGTAACGGCGAGCAAGCGCCGGGATCTCCCAAACCACGAACTTGGGGAAGTTGGCCTCCAAAGCGGCGAGATGAGGCAACCAGGTTTCGACGGGGTACTGATGCTCGCGCAAAAAGGCGAGAACCACCAGATTCGCGGAGCCGGTCAGGTCGGCCGGCACCTCCACCGGCAGACCTTCAAGATTTCGCGCAGTGATTTTGGGGAACGGAACATTTATCATGGCATATACATTCCGGTCCCATGGCCGGAGCAAACCTCGGAGGTTGAGCGATGAAGAGCCGGAGTTGGGGAGAACTCAGCCGCTGTCAACGGGTGGGTGTCATTGTGATGGCAACATTCCAACTGGCCTTGCTGGCAACAGCTCTCTGGGATCTGATGCATCGCAGGCCGGAGGAAATCCGCGGAGATCGGCGGATGTGGGCTGGGATCGTGTTCATCAACTGGATAGGGCCGATAGCCTACTTCTGCATCGGCCGACGGGCAGAACGACTCTCCAGCGTCTCGCGCAGCGCTTCGAGACTGTACAGCTTCTTCGCCGATGCGATCAAGCCCTAATCGCGGAAACGCACGATAGCCGTGTCGTCGGAATAGCCGCTGGATACAACCGCCAAGACGTTCAGATCGATATCTCGTAACGCCTCCGCGGTCTCGATGCCGCCCATACCCCCAGCATGGTGAGATCGGTAATGACGGCGTCGAACGGAATCTGTCGCGCCACTCTTTCGCGGAACAGACCGATTGCGTCCTCGCCGGAACCGCAGGCCCCGCTCGCATGACCAAACCGACCGAGCATACGGACGAGGACAGTCCGGACCATCTGCCCGTCGTCCGCCACCAGCATCTTGACCGGCTCCTCCCCCGCCGAACGGAGTGGCTCCCGATCATTTGGTCCGTGGAGATGGCCGGACACGCAGGGGGTGCGTACGTCGATCAGGATGCGGCGAAGCTCTTCGATCTGGGCTAGGTCGTCCGCATGTTGCGCCCCATTATCGGGCAGATTCTATATCATAGAAACGAAATGGAGACGGACATGAGATCAGATTCGCCTGCGGACGACCGGGTCTTTATGGGCCTGGCGTTGAGTGAGGCCCGAAAGGCCGGCGAAAGGGGCGAAGTGCCGGTGGGGGCGGTTCTCGTTGCGAGTGGCGAGGTCCTAGCAGCCAGAGGCAATGAGCGCGAACGCAGGCACGACCCCACCGCGCACGCGGAGATGCTCGTCCTGCGCGACGCCGCAGCCCTAGCGGGCGGATGGCGCCTTCGGGAGGCCACGCTCTACGTCACTTTGGAGCCGTGCACCATGTGCGCCGGCGCCCTTGTACTGGCCCGAATCAGGCGGCTGGTATACGGCGCGGACGACCCCAAGGCGGGCGCCGCCGGGTCGATTCTGAACGTGGTGGATCACCCTGCCCTGAACCACCACCCGCAGGTGCGCGCGGGTGTCTTGGAAAATGAGGCGTCGGCATTGCTGCGGGAATTCTTCCAAAATCTTCGCGGGCAAAACGAAGCATCACCGTTCTCCGCGGTCAACACAGAGGGAAGGTGACATGTCGCTCCAGGACAAGCGCTACGCCGTCTACTGGGCTCTTTCGGGCGTCGCCAAGCCTTCGAAGACCAGGGCCTTTCTCAGGGCTCGCAAAGAGATCGAGCGAGCGCAGGAAAAGGCCTCGGCGGAGAAGATTGAGAACCTGGGCTCGGTGTCCCAGCTCTCGGTCATGCCTCTGGTAGAGTTTTACAGTAGCGATGCTCGTCTGGCGGGAGAGTCGGGAGTGTCCTATCTGATAACTGTGGACGGCCAGAAGATTCTGTTCGACGTGGGCTGCAACGAGCACGATGAGGAGCCCTCCCCGCTGGCCCGGAACATGGCAGTACTTGGAATTTCGGCGTCCGATCTGGACGCCGTCTTCATCTCCCACTGCCATCTCGACCACGTTGGCGGACGGAGCTGCCAGGCACACAAGACATTTGCGCTTTCCAAGCGGCCCGTGGATCTGGGCGGTATCCCGGCATACGTTCCTACGCCGATGACACACGCCTCCGCACGAACCGAATATATTTCCGAGCCGCGCAAACTTGGAGAAGGCCTGGCAAGCACGGGTCCGCTGGACCGAGCGATATGGCTCGTGGGCCCGGTGTCCGAACAATCACTCTTGGTCAACGTCAAGGACAAGGGACCTGTGATGATAGTGGGATGCGGACATCCATCTCTATCCAGACTGGTGGAGCGCGCCCAAGCCGTCGCCGGAGGCCCTCTTTACGGCATCATCGGGGGGCTGCACTTCCCGGTGACCGGTTCGAGGGTTGGCAAAGGCAGGCAGAACATCATTGGAAACGGGAAGCTTCCCTGGCAGCGAATCACACGGAACGAGGCTAGGGAAGCCGCCGCCGCAATGGCACGTCTGGATCTGAAGTTGGTCGCGCTTTCTGCTCACGATAGTTGCGATTGGACCCTCGGTGTATTCCGTGAAGCTCTTGGCGAACGCTACCGCACGGTGATGGTGGGCGAGGAGATCGTAATCGGGTGAGGAGTACCCCGCCAGAGCGAGCTACCGGGCAGGGCGAAACACCGGATAGGCGGCTGATACTGAGCCTCGTTCTGAACGTGCTCATTACCATCATGCAGTTGGTGGGCGGCATCCTCGCCAACAGCCTGGGACTGCTCTCCGATGCCGCGCACAACCTGAGTGATGTCGTCGCCTTGGGACTGAGTCTCTGGGCGGTCCGCTTGGGCAGGCGTCCCGCCACTCCCACTCGCACCTTCGCCTACAAGCGGGCAGAGATCCTGGTGGCCCTTTTCAATTCGACGGTGCTGGTGGCTATCTCGGTCTACATCGTCGTCGAGGCAGTGCAACGGATCCTGCATCCGTCGCCGGTGGAGGGGCTCATCGTGATGGCCTTCGCCGGCGCGGGCCTGCTGGTCAACGGGCTTTCGGCGCTGCTCCTGCATTCCCACTTGGAAGACCTCAACCTGCGGGCTGCCTTCTTACACCTGATGGGCGACGCGATGACCAGCCTCGCGGTCATCGTCAGCGGCGCCGTCGTCTACGTGTGGGGCTGGAGCTATGCGGACCCCATCGTCTCGATCGTGGTGTCACTGTGGATTGGTCGCGCGGCGTTTTCAATCGTTAGGACCACGGTCAACGTTCTGATGGAGGGGACTCCGGAGGGCTTGGAGTTCGCGGATGTTGAACGGGCCATCCTAAGAGTGCCGGGGGTAGCCGGCGTTCACGACTTGCATATCTGGTCGATCTCCTCGACCAACCTTGCTCTCTCTGGTCACCTCGAGTTGGTCGATTCCACTCTTTCCGAGGCGGGAGAGATACTTGTTACGGTCAAAGACATGCTCACCCGCGATTTCAACATCGGCCACGCGACTTTGGAGTTGGAGCCGCTGGGAGCCACGTGCGCCGGTGGCACCTGCGCCGTCGTGCCCGAGGGCCTGAACGAAAACCAGCGTCATAAAGGGCATTCCCACTCCCACTGAAGCCCGCGCACCGTCCCGACGCCCTGCTCTGTTGCGACCCTTTTCTTCGGGACGGTTTTTACCGGGGCTCAGGAGGGAACAAGGACACTTGACACGGGTGATGCTATCGACGCCGGGAGGACGAACATGCCAGAGCGGATCCGCACAAGGAAGAACCCGGGAGGCTTGTCACTGATCATTGGAGCCGGGCTTCTTGCCGTGATTGCACTCGCGCTCGTGGTCTCGGGTTGTGGCTCAAGCGCCCCCGGAACTACTGTGGGCTCAGGCTCCGGGGCGACCACGACCGTAGCCGTCGGCAACGCCGGTCCAGTACCGTTGGAAGCCATGCCGTACACCATCTCCGCGGCAAACGGCAAACTTGACCAGACCACGCTTACGATCCCCGTAGGAAGCGCGGTGGACTTCAAGAACGCGGAGGATGACAGCTCCACTCAGCATCAGTTCGTTGCCGATGATGGCAGTTTCGACTCCATGGCCCTCGACCCGGGCGGCGAGTTTGTCGTGGTCTTCAATACCCCAGGCACCTTCGCATTCCACGACGCGCTCAACCCGGACCTCAAAGGCTCGATCATCGTCACCACGACGGCGACGGCTCCGAACGTCGGCATCGTACCCACCCCAGGCACCCTGGTTCGCGTGAAGATGGGCACCCTAAGTGTCACCAATGCCGTCGTGAAAGTCGGCGGGTCTGTTATCTTCATCAATATCGAGGACGACACCACCGTGAACCACGAGTTCGTGGCGGTCGATGGAAGCTTCGACACCGGAGTGATCAGGCCCAACATGGAGGTCGCGATCACATTCCAGACGCCTGGCCAGTATCCCTACATCGACAAGCTGAACGCCGATATCAAGGGGACGATCACGGTCGAATGAGCAACCAATCAAACTAGGCCTCTACCCGGCGAGAACGGGGACGACCTGTGAGAACCCTTTCCCAACGACACTTCGTAGTTCCTGACCTGGCGGGCAAGACGATCCTCGTGACCGGTGCCAGTTCCGGCATCGGTCGCGCAGCGGCGATGCGTCTGGCGGCAGCGGGCGCGACGGTCCTCGTCCACGGTCGCTCACCGGAGCGTACTCGAGAGGTGGCCATGGCCGTGGGAACCAAGCCAATCGTCGCCGATTTCGCAAGCCTCGACGACGTCTGCGCCCTCGCCGAAAAGGTGAGGCAAACGACGGATCGCCTCGATGTCCTGATCCACGACGCTGGAGCCCTTCAGGGGAAACGAACGATAACCGTGGACGGCCACGAGCTTACCTTCCAGGGGAACCACCTTGCTCCCTTCTTGCTGCAGTGGTTGCTGAACAATCTATTGATCGGCACACCCGGCTCACGAGTCATCGTGACGAGCAGCGACGCCAACCGTTCCGGCCACGTCAATCTGGAAGACCTCGATAGGGAGTGGGTGAGTTACCGGCCCTTCGTGACGTACGCCACATCCAAACTCGAGAACATCCTGTTCGTCAGGGAGCTGAGCCGCCGTCTCGCCGGAACTTCCACGGTGGCAATTGCCGTTCACCCCGGTTCCGTGGCTACGGCGTTCGGCGCCGGGTCCGTCATCCCAGGGGTCTTCTACCGGATGCCCGGCAAACGTGCCTACCTCCGCAGCCCCGAGTCGGGGGCCGCGCCGCTCGTGTGGCTGGCGACCATGCCCGAGGCGGAGAAGGCCAACGGGCTGTACTTCAGCCGCTTTGAAGCGCACGGCAAGACCGCACCACAGGCCGACGACTCCGACTTGGCGCGAGGGCTCTGGAAGCGGTCGGAGGGGATGATCGATCATTGGTTGGAAAGAGTTTCGGAAGAGCCGCGGATCCTGCCGGACGCCACCATTGCGACCGAGAGCCCTGATGAAACCGGTCCAAAGTAAGTAGAACACGGTAGACGCTCTGCGGGAGGCTGAAGACGGCGACACAGCCGAGGTGCGGCTTGCTGGCTTGACGAGGTCACGCGGTGCGATCACGACGACACTTGGCAGTTTGGATCTTGGGGGACGATAGCGCCTGGGTGAGATCCCATCGGCCACGAAGTGCGATAGTGCCACTGCCCCAAAGGTGATACATCGGCTACAATCGCCAATGCGCCGTGTGGGGCTCCTACGTCCCTCACGCACGCCGCGCGGAGAGGTGGCAGAGCTGGCTTAATGCGGCGGTCTCGAAAACCGTTGTGCCGTGCAAACGGTACCGGGGGTTCGAATCCCCCCCTCTCCGCTTTGGAAAGCCAAGAATGGCTTGTTGAGACCCGGTCTGTGAGGCCGGGTTTTCGCCTCTTCGAGGCCGCTTTGGTGACGTTTTGGTGACGAACTCGTCACCAGCCAATGGACTGAGACAGACGAAATAGCACCGGACAACGGACCCGCCTGGCTCCCTTTCCAGCACGATGTCCCTGTGGCAGGTGAAGGATCGGGTAACGATTCTGCCCCCGTCGGACATATGATGAGTCAGGACTCAGGAGCCTTCGGCACGATCGCGGCGTCAGACAGTGGGCTTGGCCATCCGGAACCCGCCGTCTAACTGGGGGGATGAGATGAAGCGGAGACTGTGTGGGGCAGATCGCTTCTTGCCCCTTGCGCTTACAATCCTCGGACTGACTGTCGTGCTCGTCCTTGCTTCCCTGGCGCTAACCGCCTGCGGCACAGATTCGAACGCAAGGACCACGACGTTGGATACCGGCGTGACGACTGTCACCACAGATTCAGGTGTGAGCGCGACGGCCACGGTGTGGGACACGGGCTATACGACCACATCGACTACTCCCGCCTCCGTCCCTGCCCTGTCATCAGGCATCACTCCCGAGCAGGTTCTTCAACTAGTGGCGAGCAAGTCTCAAGTTCCGGTGAAAGACTGGGAGCTCAGGGAAAGTAAGACCCTGGGAGACTGGGCGGTCGCCAACCTGTACACGAGCAGATTCTCCGAGCAGATGGATGCGCGCGGGGTCGGAGCCGTGTTTGAGAAGAGGGACGCGGCCTGGTTCTTCAAGGGCTGGGTCTCGGTCTCGGATCCGTCAAATCAGCCGGTGGAACTCACCAACATGGGCGCCCCCACAGAAGTCTGGGCCTACTTCGGCCTGGAGCCACTGTCACAGTCCACCGATCAGTCGGGCCTAACCAAGCCGTTGCCCGCCCTCTCGCTGGGAGACGTGGCCTACGTGGAACTGAGCCACTCCACACCGGTCGAGGCCGACCCTGGAGATAGACGCGTTCTCAGTCCAGTTGGCGATAGCGCCGACGTCCAAGCTCTCGTCGACGCCTACGCCCGCGCGGCTATAGTCCCCGACGCCGGGTTTTCCAGAAATCATGTGGATCTGGCCGTAATCATCCACCTCCGGGACGGATCCGCTCTCAACATCCTCTGGCAGAAACAAGATTCGCGGCCCGGTCTGATCGAGTTCTACGACGGGAAACCGGCAAGTGCAGCCGCGGGCCAGGGTCTCGATGGCCCCACCTGGTCACACACAGCCTCTGCTCCTGCGCTTCTGGGGGCGGCCGAGCAGGAGATCGCAAGGCCCGGCAGCGAAGATGAAACGGCGAGTCTGCCCACGACGATGCCCAAGGACTTTGGCATGGTGGCTGCCTTTGGCGTCTACGGCAAGATGGTGCTCGATACGTTTGCGGGCACGTTCCACAAAGATATGGTCCTCCCTCAGAACACCACCGCGACTGTCGATCTTCGCTTGACCCAAGCGGAACTTCAGCTTGCCTACTCGCAGCTTGTAGGTATGGATATCCTTGCCTATCCCAGTGATTTCATCCCCAAGCCCGACACGGGCGTCACTCCCAACCAGGCATACTATCTGCGGATCAAGGCCGGTGGGATCGAGAAAGAGATCCGCTGGAACGACTCCACCCTCTCCCTTGATCCCCGGGCCAAGGCCCTGCGTGGGTGGTTCAAGGGCCTCGCTGACCTCATCTACGCGACACCCGAATACAGGGCGCTTCCTGGATTTCGAGGGGGGTACGCGTGAGGGCTGGTGGCACAAGCGCGCCCCTAGCGGACACAAAGACACTTGGTGGGACTGGTCGCGGAACGCGAGTAGATTTGGAGCGTCCAACAAGCAGTTGCCCGGCTGCTCTCCGGCGGAGGCGAACTCAATGATCTTTTCTCGAAGGAAGCCTC
The DNA here is from genome assembly GCA_963775295.1 of uncultured Actinomycetes bacterium. Taxonomy (GTDB): domain Bacteria; phylum Actinomycetota; class Thermoleophilia; order RBG-16-64-13; family RBG-16-64-13; genus JAMDEO01. Next base: position 1,367,824 of record CAVZIK010000006.1, on the reverse strand, counting down.
AGGTTGCAGCCATCGCACTGCTGGTTCTCTCGGCTTTGCTCCTGTCTGCCTGCGGGGAGGAAGCCGACATGTACGTCACCACGTCAACCACGATCTTCCCATCACAGCCCTCCTTCATGGAGGAACTCTCCGGTGAGGGCTACGGATATCCAACCATGTTCGTAGATGGGCAGGAAGGCGCAGAAGTCCTGATCGTGTGGATTGCCGTGATGATCCACGATGAGACCCGGGCGACCGACGATGCCATCTTCGACCACGCAGTCGCCCTGGCCGAGAAGTACGGGGCAACGGACTCTACCGAAGGGCGGATGAGAGTCGGGCTCTTCGACGGGACGGACGGGGGGACGATCAAGGACCTGATCTACGCGTCCAGAGACTTCGATCTTACGGAAGCTTCCACGGTGACCAACACGACCACCAGCGTGACCGCGCCAACAGAGTCCAACACGTCGACCACGCGGCTCTTTCCAGCGGTAGACAGGATGCTGGGGCAGCTTCGACTCGAAGTGTACCCGCGCGAAGGCGTCAGGGTGGCCGTTGGCGACCTCCGTGAGGTCCCATCGAATGAGCCGGATCCACGGAAGCGACTCATCGAAGGCGAGATCATCATCGAGAACCAGAGTAACACCCCGTTCGCCTACAGGCCCGACGACTTCCGTCTCTACGTCGGTCCCTTCCAGACACAGATCGAGGGAATGACGGCGTCGACCGACTTTCGGGTCCAGGACGCCGTCCTCGCCCCCGCCCCTTTCGAGGGTCATGAGTTCCTGATCGAAGGCACCGTCGCACCTGGGAATACCCTTCACGACTATCTGCTCACTTGGGTCGCCGACCGAGGCACGGAGAGCTACGGCCTTCAATACGACCCGAGCGACGCTCAAGCGAGGGACGTGGGTAGAGGCTACGTGAACAGGATTCAGCCCTAGCAGGCTTCTGCGCAAACGGTACCGGCGGGTCGAATCCCCCTCTCCGATTTGGGAAGCCAAGAATCGTTTCTCTGACCCGGTCGCCAAAGCAGGGTTTTCGCTTCTTTCGCCCGAGCTCGCAGGCAAGTCTCGTCAGCAGGGATCGAAACTGGAGGAACCAGATCGCACGAGATGGCGACTCCCAAAGGACCTGACTGGTGACGCGCGGCGCGCGTCTAGAACACGAGACGTTCTCCCGTCACTAGGATCCTGGCTTGTCTCTTGCCGGACCATCGCTCGCTAAGGTCTGGACAGAACCGGCACGGCGCGCTCTGCGTGGTTTTTGGTTTCGCACGAGGAAGGGGATGCCGTAGGCGACGAATACCAGGAACACTGTCACACCGAGAATGATAGCCACCCTGATGAGAATATCCATGACCCACGTCCTTTCCCTTCGGCCGTTGAATCTCCCAGTCGGTCGAGGCACTCTTGCGCAGAGATCATAATACATATATATGATAATCGTTCCCTGCCGGTTGCGCAATTGCAGGTGTTATTGTCATTCTTGGTAAGACGAATATGTGTCACATGGCTGATGCCACCGATTGGGCTGTCAGGACGAGCACCACCGAGGGGAGTCTTCACAGGTGACTGAGACGGCGATTCGACCGCGTCGCCGCGGTTTGGTTTGCTAGACTCACAGAGCCCAAGATCGAAGGCCAGCGGGACACTACTCGAAGGAGAGCGGCGGTGAGACACGAAACCCAGGTCGATCGGCTCTCAATCACCCTTCCCCGGCGGGATGTCGAGACGCTTCGCGAACTTGCCAAGCTCACCGGACGCCCAATTTCCCACATCGTTGAGCAGTTCTGCAAGCCGGAACTCGAGGTCGTGCGCCAGGTCCTATCCCTGAATCGAGCGCACGACCCGCTTTTGTGGGATACGGTCGGACGACTCATGGCGGAGCCTCATGTCGAGGACCCACAGGAGCCGCCGGGAGAGTAGTAGCGGCTGGGCAGCCCTCTCTGAAGCTTGAGATCGCGATCTCGGTGGATTCCCACCGTGAACATTGGCAACGTCCATGCCGAAGCGCTATTCCGGCGGGACAGGGCGCAGCTCGTGCGCAGCTGCTCGCGTACCGTTGGGCCGGGCGGCCAGTTCGGGTTCGAATCCCCTCTCTCCGCTTAGGGAAAGCAAAGAACTGCCGGTTTGGAACCTGGCCCAGGTCACCGGGTTTTCGCGTCTTTCAGCCGAGTTCGGGGGCAATTCGGGGGCAAACTCGCCAGCGGAGAACGAAACGAGACGGACCGTTGCCGGGCGAAGAATTGGCCCGGCCGTCCGAGTGACGAGCGACAGGCTCACTCGCCCCGGCGACCGCATTGGAGGCGAAGAGGCCCCCCTGGATCGCCAGCCGAAAGTGGTCGCGAATCTCGAATGCGTCGGAGAAGCCTCCGGTTTGCAAACCGTGAAGGGCAGCTGCATAACGTCGACGGTGCCGTTGACTCCAAAAGATCGAACACGAGAACGACAGTAATTCAAAATCTGTCTCAAATGTATTAAGCTCTAACTGTCGCTCAGGTCACTTTCGACAATTGCGGCTTGGCGGGGTGGAGATGAGGGCATCTGCACCATCGGGGCGTAAGGGGCTGGTCGCATTTGCGATCATTTCCCTTGCGGTCATTCTGTACATCGGCGTTGCCACATTCCTAGGTCCAGCCCCAGCTCGCAGCGATTCTCCTCAAGTCTCCCTCCCTTCGGCCGGTCAACGGATCGCCGCGGTCACTAGCGCCGCAGACACATACCGCGAGGACTGCGCCCCCTGCCACGGCAGCAACGGCGAGGGTAGTGATATCGCGCCTAGTCTCAAAGCCGCGGGGGACTCCGCTCTGATCGAGCCCAAGGTGACCGAAGGCGGAGGAGGGATGCCGGTGTTTTCCGACCTCCTGGATGAACAGCAGATCCAGGCGGTCTCCGACTACGTGGCACAGAATGTGGCCGACCCCAGCACCCACGGTGCAACGGACGGAGAGGGAAGCGATGTTTGGCGGATGTACTGCACCCCGTGCCACGGGTCGACCGGACGGGGCGGCGCTCTCACCAGTAGTGCGAATGCGCCCACTCTTGGAAACGATAGCGGGGCCGACGCCCTCATTGATGTGCAAGAGGGACCTGGCGAGATGCCCGTCTTCAGCGACACCTTGACCTACCGACAGCAGACAGCAGTCGCCCTTTATCTTCAGGACGTCATCGCCCAACCCCCGTCGCCGGGAGGCTGGGGCCTGGGCTACCTGGGACCGGTTCCAGAGGGCTTTTTCGCGCTCTTTCTCGGATTAGGAGGACTGGTGGTATTCGCTCGGTGGGCGCAAGGCCATGGGGGTGATGGTGATGCCTGAGACGGCTAGGGCGAACGACTCTACCTTGCGTCGGCGGCGCGATTGGCCGAGCTGGCCGGCAGGCATTGCTTTTCTGCTGGCTATGGCTGGCGGCGTCGGCTTTGGATGGTCCTACGTGTGGCAGGTTTCGAATTGGTGGCTGGGAGGCTTCCTTGCTCTAGGCCTGTTCGGTCTTGGAACCGGCCTTACCTATTGGGGTCTCTACCTTCAACGCGAGGACGTCGTACGGGAGGACTTTCCTTACCCGCATGTCGAGGAGACAGACCAAACCGCCCTGGTCGAAGAGCTAGAGAGCAACAAGGACGTGATCACTCGCAGGCGCTTTCTGGGGCTGCTTCTGGGAGCGGGTGCAGGGGTCTTGGCTGTGGGGACCCTGTTTCCCGTGCAGTCCCTCGGGCCGCTTCCGGGCAACGCCCTGTTTCACACGGAGTGGCGCAAGGGGTCTCGCCTGGTCACCACGGACGGGCGACTGGTGAGCAAGGACGCACTCTCGTCCGGTGGTTTTGTCATAGCCTACCCAGAGGGGCAAACCCACGCCGCCGATTCGGCGGTCGCTCTGTTCCAGGTCGCACGCGATAGTCTGCGGCTCCCGGCGGGGCGCGAAAGCTGGACCCCAGAAGGTTTTGTCGCCTACTCGTTGATTTGCACCCACGCGGGCTGCCCCGCCTCGCAATACGAGGACGAGTCGCACTTGCTCCTCTGCCCCTGTCACGACTCAGCTTTTGACATTCTTCAGGGAGCGAAGCCCATGTACGGCCCGGCGGCGCGAGCGCTTCCCCAGCTTCCTCTCATGATCGACAGCCAGGGCAATCTCGCGGCCCAGAGCGATTTTGGAGAGCCGGTGGGCCCGGGATTCTGGAACCTGCCATGAAAAGCGACGACGCCATGACTGCTGCAAAGAGCCAGGACGGAGCGACCGGCATGACCAGCCAGGTCGATACGGTGGCCGCCGACGGCAAGCCGGGCGCTAGGGCGCTACGGATAAGCCGGTGGCTGGATGAGAATCTCGGAGGGACGGGATTCGTGCGACGCAGCATGCGCCACATCTTCCCCGATCACTGGTCCTTTTTCCTTGGCGAGATCGCCCTCTACTGCTTCATTATCCTGATCGTTACCGGCATTTTCCTAAGCCTGTTCTTCAAGGCATCCGGGGATCAAGTCATCTATCAGGGTAGCTACGAACCTCTCCGCGGAACGACGATGTCCGCTGCCTACAGTTCGGTCCTCGGGATCACCTTCGACGTAAGAGGCGGGCTAGTGATCCGGCAGATACATCACTGGGCAGCACTTGTCTTCATTGGCGCTCTACTTCTACACGTGTGCCGCATGTTCTTCACCGGCGCCTATAGGCGACCGCGCCGGGCAAACTGGCTGATCGGGGTCACGCTGCTCATCCTCGTGATGGCCAGCGGATTCACCGGGTATTCTGCTCCCGACGACCTGCTCTCCGGAACGGGTCTCCGCATCACATTCTCAATCGTCGAGTCCATCCCCCTCATAGGCCCCTGGCTGGCCTTCCTCTTCTTTGGCGGGGCCTTCCCGAGTGACGCCTTCGTGGCGCGGCTGTTCCCCCTTCACATCTTCCTGCTGCCTGGGATCATCGCGGCGCTTTTGGGTGCGCACCTTTTCATGCTGTGGCGGCAGAAGCACACCGTGTACCGGAATGGCGGCGGTGATGACAAGAGCATCGTGGGGACCCGGCTCTTTCCCAACTACGCTCTCCGCAGCGGTGGCTACTTCTTCTTGGTGGGCGGTATGCTTGCGGCTCTCGGGGCTTTCCTCCAGATCAACCCAGTATGGCTCTATGGCCCCTATGCGCCTTGGAGCGCTACCTCCGCTGCGCAGCCGGACTGGTACACCGGTTGGCTCGAGGGAGCACTCCGTCTGTTCCCTGCCTGGGACATCCACATCGGAGGCTTTCTTCTCCCAGCCATCTTCTGGCCGGGGGTTGTGCTTCCCCTGCTGGTCTTCGGTTTTCTCTACTACTGGCCATGGCTGGATGTTCGGATAACCGGAGACCGGGGCTTCCACAACGTCTTGCAGGGCGCCTCGGATCGTCCCGGTCGTACCGCCTTGGGGGCGGCCATCCTCGCCGCGTTGGCGGCTCTGTTTGTTGCAGGCGCGGACGACGTTATCGCCGTCATCTTCGGAGCCAATTTCCGAACCCTTGTCTGGATCTTGCGCGGCTGCTTCCTGTTGCTCACCCCTGTAGTGGCACTGGCCACCTACTACCTGTGCCGCCACCGGCGCCGGCGGGCCGGCAACGAGAAAAACACCCGCTCGCAAGCGGACGCGGTGCCGGCCCCTTAGGAGGCGGAGGACGCAGGCATGAGAACAGGAGTGATATCAATAAGGATCTTGCTCGGTGGACTCGTGGCCGTCCTTGTCGTAGGTGTTCTGGTCATGGCGGCAGCCTGCGGATCAGAGAGCGAAGCGTCGGCCGATGTCGCCCTCGGCGAAACGATCTATGTGGAAGGAACAGACGTCCAGGGGACGCAGATCACCCGCACAACGGAGGCAGGCATTCTCAGTCAGACCGGTTGCTTCGCGTGCCACGGCACAGACGGCAAAGGAAGATCTATCGACACGAAAGTGGGACAGTTCGACACGCCCGATATACGGTGGAGCGTCATCAGCCAGCCCTTCCCGAACGACGAGGGCGGAACCGATCCGGCTTACGATCCGACCAGTTTCGCCAATGCTGTCCGTGAGGGGATCGACTCAGGCGGCGGCCAACTGGATCCCGTCATGCCACGCTGGCAGCTGACGGACCCCGAGGTGAACGCGCTCATCGCCTACCTCCAGACCCTGTAGCTGCACCAACCGCCGCTCAAGCTGTACCGGGGGTTCGAATCCCCCCTCTTCGCCTTGGAAAGCCAAGAGTGGCTTGTTGAGATCCGGTCCGAGAGGCCGGGTTGTAACTTCCTTCGGGCGAGTTCGGGGGCAATTCGGGGACAAACTCGCCAACACGCGGTGGTGCGAGACGGACGGAATGACACCGGATACCAAATCCGACGCGGTGGCCTCCGTCTACTCCGCTTGATGGAGAAGGCCGAGACTCGAGGCTAGAGCGTAGTAGCGGGCTGACTCGGCCTCTTCGCCGGCCTGCTCGAAAGAATGACCGAGATTGACGTAGAGGGACGGCAAGAACTCTTCGATCATCTCCGAGTCCCCGAGCATGGCATGAGTGAGCGCCACCTGATTCCAGCGTAGTACTTCGACGGGATCACTCGTCAAGTGTGCCACATAGTGTGCCGCTATGGCCTTGTCATAGTCGTCCACCGCTGACTGCCATGCCTCGGCGTAGAACTCGCTGGCGTCGTCCAGACGCCGCTCGAACTCCGCCTGGATACCGCGCATGCAGAGCGCAACCACGGGGCGATTCAGATCCACGGGTCTGGCCTCCTAAACAAGTTCGGACGGCGACAATCCACACTATGGCCATCATCCGGTCTGTATAGCTAAAGGCTTTCGCCTCTCGGGAGCTTGTCCAAACCACTCGATCCGACTGCATTGAGCGCACATCAGAGTGTAGGCGGACCTATTCGCCCAGTCCAACCCGACGAAAGTCATGCCTGCGGTGTTGAGCTGGGCAGAACCCTCGACGAATTCCTCACTTCCACAGTGCGGACAGGCGAGCCGCCTCCCTTCAACCTGGTAGCTTCCGGGACCGAACGCTTCTGCGGCCCCCGCGAGTCCCGCCTTCAGGCGATCTAAGAAGCTGGCCATATTCCGCCCCCTCTCTCGCTTTCAGTCAGACCAGAACGCATGGGCAATTGTATCTCTTCGTGCCAGACTACCGGATAGTGCCGCGCGGGCAACCGGTGCGGGGGAGCCGGACCACTTCCGCCATTCTACGGTGTTTGAACCTTGGTAGTGTCCCCGGACGTGGTGTAACAGGAAGCGGCTGATCATGCCGGTTTCTGCGAAAAGGAAAGCCATCGAGTGTTCTCGTAGGTATTGGTGACAAAGCCGTACCTATGAAGGAGGACACTACGATGGCCGATTCCATTGTCACCCCCGAAGAACTCCTCGGCAAGCTTCTTGCCGGCGGGGAAGTTGATCTGCTCCGTGAAGCTGCCCTTGCCATGCTTCGAGAGCTGATGGAGATCGACGTGCGGGGAAAGACCGGCGCCGCTCTTGGTGAACGCAGCCCCGATCGTCTGTGCTTGCGCAACGGATACCGGGAGCGGCGTCTTGATACCCGCGTGGGAACGCTCGAACTCCCCATCCCCAAGCTCCGAGAAGGCAGCTACTTCCCCAGCTTCCTTGAACCGCGCAGAAGAAGCGAGGAGGCGCTCTTTGCCGTCATTGCCGAGGCCTATGTGAAGGGCGTCTCCACCCGCAAGGTCGAAGAGCTTGCCCATGCTCTTGGCATCGATGGCATCTCGAAAAGCGAGGTCTCCCGCATCTGCGCCCGCCTGGACGCGCAGGTCGAAGCCTTTCGCGGCCGGCCGCTTGTTGGGCGCTACCCGTATCTCTTCCTCGACGCCACCTACGAGAAGGTGAGAGACGAGACCGGCAGAGTGGTCTCCATGGCGCTCGTGGTGGCCTACGCGGTCTCCGAGACCGGCGAGAGGGAGGTACTCGGGCTTGAGGTGTGCAAGAGCGAGGATTACGCGTTCTGGAAGGGATTTCTCGCCGGTCTTGTCTCCCGGGGCCTTGCTGGAGTGCTTCTCGTTATCTCCGATGCGCACAAGGGTCTGAGAAAGGCTATCGATGAGGTCTTTCTGGGAGCGGGCTGGCAGAGATGCCGGGTGCACTTTCTGCGCAATCTGCTCTCCCTTGTGCCCAAGGACGGCCAGGGCATGGTCCTTGCCGCGGTGAGGCTCGTCTTCCAGCAACCCGATAAGGCCCGGGCCAGAGAGGAACTGAGGGCTCTTGCCGGCCGCCTGCAGGAACGCCTGCCCCGGGTGACCGCGCTTCTTCTGGAGGCCGAGGAAGAGATCCTTGCCCACATGGACTTCCCCTCTGAACATTGGCGCCAGATCTCCTCCACCAATCCCCTGGAGCGCCTCAACAAAGAGATCAACCGGCGTACGCGGGTGGTCGGCCTCTTCCCGAATGAGGGAAGCCTCGTCCGACTGATCGGCGCTGTCCTTTGCGAACAGAACGACGAGTGGGCGGTCTGTCGCAAGTACATGAGCCGCCACTCCCTGGCTCGCATCTACCAACAAACCACCCCGGAGATCGAAGGAGAGATCACCCACGCCGTTGCCATTCCCATCCACTGAAGGCTAAGCTTGAAGACCTACGAGAACACGATGGCTCTTACACCACATCGTGGGACGCTACCTTGAACCTTGCTCCACAACTCTCTCTTGGGGAACCCAAGAACGGCCCATTGAGACTTGGTCACTGAGGCCAGGTCTTGGCGTCTTTCAGACGAGTTTGAGGGCGATTCGCGGGCAAACGCGTACAACTCGAAAGAAGTGGGTAGTGCCCGCTGTACCTCTACTCGTGTCCGATCGTCGTTTTGCGGAAGGAGTTCCCGATGAGTGTTGAACAAATCGCCAGTGATTTCGTGAAGAACATGAATGATTCTGAAAGGCTAAAGGGACTCGTTACCCCGGACGCCATGGCGAGTGGTGGAGTTCTGCCTCAGCCCATTCCCGTGATGCAAGCGCTGGGAATGGTGAATGCGCTGATCACTGCCATGCCCGATCTGAGCTTTGAGATAGAGGAGACCACAGTGAACGGGGATGAGGCAACCGTGAAGGTGCGGTGGGGCGGCACCCAGTCCGGTCCCTTGAGTCTGCCTCTGCCGGGAATCCCGACCCTGCCGCCGACCGGCAAGAAGGTATCGGTGAAGGACGCCTACGTAGTAACCGTCCAAGGCGACAAGGTCTCCCACATGCGTGTGGAGTCGCCCGCCGATGGCGGCATTCCTGCGGCGCTGGAGCAGTTGGGAGTCAAGACCCCCGACGTGTAAGTCCCTCTTGCCCGGCGGGTCGCGCGCATGGCTGACAAGCAGGCAAGCTAGGGGACGCCGTGCCGGAATCGTGCTGTTCATACCGTACCGGGGGTCAGAACCGGCCCGGACGCGCGAGACGCGGTTGATGCTATACGGGAGAAGACCCTGCTCCCTCGGGCGGCTTCAGCAGACGATGAACGACCATCATCTGGGGGCCTTGGCCAGCGGCTTCCAGATGGATATCGTGTTGGCTGGCTGGACTAGGGATGTCTAGCCTGAGGCGGGAGACGCGCTCACTTCCGCCGCGAGGTACTCTCGGCGGGCCGCCTCAGGGAGCATGTCATTCCTCGTCGCACGGCCTGTCCCAATAGCCTTCCAGATTGTAGAACTGGCAGAGTGCGACCTCGTACTCACGGGTCACCGGTGAACCGGGAGAGTACTCCGGTGCATCCTTGATCGCCGCCCCGCGCACATCAAAGCGCAGTCGCGAAGTGTTCCAGTCGACTTCTTCGACCCATTCTGGTGACACCAACACGTTCTTGCCGGGCCAAAGATCGCGAGTGTCGACCACGAGATAGCGGATCACCCAGTCGGTGTCGTCGACGATGAAGCCGGCAACGTGGCCGACGTCCCCGTCAGTGGCGGTCAGGGTGTAACCCTCTACTTCTTTGGTACTGCGCAGATGAACGTCCGCGTCCTCGTTGCATCGCTCCGACTCATACGCCGGAGACGCGAAAGGGCGGGGAGAGAAGATGATCTCCATGCACTCTGACACGGGCTTGTCGGACTCTGCCGGCGGGCTGGCCTTGACCTCCACGCGCGTTAGGTTCGCCTCGATTACCTTGCGGTCTTGCTCTACCCGGTCAACCCTGCGTGGCGTGATCAGGACCCTGTGGTCCCCCAGCCAATTACCGGTCTGCACCACGATGTAACGGATGGTCCACGTGTCGTCGTCAAAGTACAGGTCGGCGACCTTGCCGACCTCGCCGTCGCTGGCCTCCAGCTTATAGCCGCGTATCATTTCCGCGCTGAGCAGCATGCCACCCTCCGTTCTCACCCGATGGATAAAGAGCCGGTTTCATGCCGGAAAGGGCCTCCGCCGAACTCCTCAGGGGTCAAGGTGCCCTAAGGCAACCGTATCCAAACGCTTATGCCTCGCCACTTTGCTGATGCTCTCGTTCCCTTCGACAGCTAGGTCGCTGCGCAGTTCTCGGTGCCACCTTGGTAACAAACGCTTCGGCACCTACCGCACAGGTCACCACCAAAGCGGCATTCCCGGCACACACAACGGTATCAATGCGCACTGGACATCCGCCATTGGGGCCAGGAGAGAGCCCTCGAAGACCGTTTTGCCGTGCAAGCGGTACCGGGGGGTTCGATTCCCCCCCGCCGCTTTGGAAAGCCGAGAACGAGTTGTTGAGACCCAGCCCGTGTGACCGGCTTCTTGCGTCTTTCGAGCAAGTTCGGGGGCAATTCGGGGACAAACTCGGCGCCCCCCTTCTCGCGCTCGATCCGGCTCAACCTCCGCTGACAACGTGGACCGCATGGAGGGGACAATGAAGGGTGCACTCGGCGCAGCCTTTACAGGGGGCCGAAGGCGGCATTGGGGCTTCGTACGGGGCTTCCTGCATCATCATCTTACGGGGGCAAGCGAGAGCCGCGGTACAGACCCCGCGTGCACATTGCGTCGGATCGCATTTACGGTAATCGACCAGAGCCAGTTTCCCTGCCATTGGTCTCCTCGGCGGCGGCCCGCTCGGCCTCCTTGAGTTCGCTCTCGAGTTTCTCCAACTCATCCCACATATGGAGCGGAGCGGAGTGAGCCGGCCATCGCGCCTTAAGCTCGGCTATTTTTCGTTCGATCTCTTTAGCTTTGTCGGTTTTCATGGCGAGCGAGCCATCTGGCGGCGTTAGGATACGTACCCTTCTACGTCGATTTCTCTCAGCACCTACCATGACCAGGGTGCACAGCGTGGCCACCGACCATAGGATATCCGGGGGCAACTGCTGTTCGCAAGTCTAGTCGAAGAACAGGCAGCATCGTGCAGCGAGCGGAGTCCAATTCCAGGAAAGACTTTCTTGGTGGCTGACCCCGCCAATACCGCTTGGCGATGATCTCTTCGGGATACAGCCAGGAAGAAACTGTCTGCGTCAAAGGCCACGTCCCCCGGCTCGGTGGGGGACGCGACAAGCGTGTTCCAGCGAATATCGGGGACCTGTACCTCATTCATCGTGATCTGGATGGTCTGGCCGCGAGCATCGGAGCCGTGGCAGTCCACGCAAGCCACCGCCGACCCCATCATCCCCGTGACCCCGCTTCGGGAGATGGATCTTCCGGAGGCGTCCGTCCCGTAGAGGTAGATGGTCTTGCCGAGGGATACGTCCGGGGCTGTACTGGTCGAGCCGGCACCGGTACTCGACGTGCTCGGGAAGACGGACGACTGGCAGGCCACGAGAAAGAGCCCCGCCAAAAACACCGCCGCCATTCCGCCGATACAAGAAGCCAGCGTTCCCGGTCTGCTCATGATCCTATCCCCCGTCCCAACCAGGAGGCTCTTACGCCCTGGGACGGGTTTGCTTTCGAGGCTGTCTATCTCCCCGGATCGGCCCGTATGGAATCATCCCGCGGGTTTCGCCTCGGGCGAAGGATGGGACAACGAGGAGTGACGCATAGGGTCTCGGACTCACCTCGAGGTCCGCCCTCAGGTGGTCTCGGTCGGCGGATTGCGAGAGGAGCGCTCTTAAACCTACTCCATGCGATAGTGCACGCGCTTGCGATCACGGGTTCCATGACCTGGGAGATCCTCTGGGCCCTCATCCTGGGCTTCGCTCTTTCTGGGATCGTTCAAGCCCTGGTGCGCCGCGCGACGGTTGCCCGTTTGCTGGGGGATGATCGATCACGCACCCTGGCGCTCGCCACCGGCCTCGGGGCTGCCTCCTCGTCCTGCTCCTATGCGGCCGTGGCACTCGCGCGCTCCTTGTTCGTCAAGGGAGCCAGCTTCACCGCCGCTATGGCGTTCGAGATCGGTTCTACCAATCTCGTTCTGGAACTCGGCATCATCCTCGCGCTCCTTCTGTCCTGGCAGTTCACGCTGGCCGAGTTTGTCGGTGGCCCGCTCATGATCGTGCTCATAGCCCTGATATTCCGTCTGCTATTGCGCAAACGGATAGTCGAGGCCGCGCGCGTGCAGGCAAGAAAAGGGATTGCCGGTTCCATGGAGGGCCACGCCGCCATGGACATGAGCATCAAGGTGCCGGGGAGCCTATGGAGGCGGCTGCGCTCCCCGGCCGGCTTTACCTCCGTGTCGCACGTGTTCGTGATGGAGTGGGCGGCCATCCTGCGCGATATGGTGCTCGGCCTCTTCATAGCAGGGGCTCTGTCCGCCTGGGTGCCGGCCACGTTCTGGCAGCATCTGTTCTTTGACGGGCACCCGCTTCTCAGCAAGATCTGGGGGCCGTTGGTCGGGCCCCTGGTGGCTGTGGTCAGCTTCGTCTGTTCCATCGGTAACGTGCCCCTGGCGGCAGTGCTCTGGAATGGTGGCATCAGCTTCGGCGGGGTGGCCAGCTTCATTTTCGCCGATCTGATCATCATCCCCATCCTCTTGATCTACCGGAAATACTACGGGACCAAAGCGATGCTCTTCATTGCCGGGAGCTTTTACGCGACCATGGTGATCGCCGGTTTCTTTGTCGAGATCGTCTTCGGAGCGTTGGGTCTCATCCCTACCGCCCGTAACGCCCAGGTGCTCGAGGCCCACATCAGCTTCAACTACACCACGGTGCTCGACATCGCCTTCCTGCTCCTTGCGGTTGTCCTCGTGTGGCGCTTCTTCCGGACGGGGGGACGTATGATGCTGCGCATGATGGGCGGGTCACCCGAGGTTGGTGGGCATCCGGGCCATGGCGAGTCGGGTATGTAGGCCCAGTTCGTTTTCGCGTCTTTCACAGCCCGAGGGTTCGAATCCCCCCTCCGCTTAAGAAAGCTAAGAATGGCCTGTCGGAACCCGGTCCGCGTGACCGGGTTTTTGCGTCTTTCGGGCGAGTTCGAGGCACCTCGGGGGCAGACTCAGCAACAGCGAAGGGGGTGAAATTAACAGAAAGGCATCCGATGCCATACCGGCCGACCCGGCTGAGTCAACGAGGCATTCCCCTAAGCGCGAGGCCCGGGATCATCGGGCCGGTAGTCCCTAGGCGCGGAATCATCCGGTCGATAGTCCCGAGGCGGAGGGTCATCGTCGACGCGGCGGCCTTGTGAGGACCTCCGCGTGAACCAGAGAATGAGGGTGATAACCAGACCCAAGATCCCGACGAGGAATACGATCAGCCCCGCCATTTGAACGTTGAAGCCAGACACCTCCCAGCTAACGGCCCAGCGAAGAATCGCTCCCACCGCTATGAGGAATATGCTGCTGCCGATGTACATACCTTGCTAGGCCCCGGTCTTGTTCGAAACTCGCTACCCCAGACAGAGAATTATCTCCTCCGTCTGGTGAATCCCCATCCACCCCCGCCGAAGACCAGCACTACCACTACGATGATCAGAATTATGAGCCATATGCTCATCTTGGCTTCATCTCCTTCGGCTGGAACTCTAGGTCTTGGGGACCTCATCCTCGTGCTTCGCATCCTGGTGCTTGGCCCACTCGTCCGCCCTTCGAGCGGCCTCGTCGGAGGCGTAACCGTACTTCTGCTGCAGCTTGGCCACCAGGCGATCCTTCTTACCCCCGACTTCCTCAAGTTCGTCGTGGGTCAGCTTGCCCCACTCTTCCCGGGCCTGCCCTTTCAGCTCTTTCCATTTGCCCTCAACGATGTTCCAGTCCATCTCTGTTCCTCTCCCTCTTAGACCTTCGACTGGAGGTCTGTCTGCCGCTGCATGTATTCCTCGCGACTGATCTCCCCCTTGGCGTAGCGCTCGTCTAGCATGCGGAAGGCTTCCGGTGGCTTCTGGTCGTCAGACCTTGTTCCGGGCGCTCCCGGTTGCATCGGGGCTCCCGGGGAGTAGGCAGTGCCTGCCCGTGTTGAGGCCCGAACTCGTGCCAGGGCGGAGCCGGCCACGATGAGGGCGACGAGCGCGATGATGAAGATCACGACGATCGCAATCAGCCAATAAAGACTACCCAGATGATAGGCCCCGGTCTGCACCCACATGACTCTTGACCCCCCTATCCCTCCTGGGACGACGAATGTCTAGTACGTATCGCTTTCAGGATCTTTCCCTATCCTGCAGTAAAGTAAACAAGGCACCCCTAAGGCGGCTAGAATGCAGGCGTGGTCGGGTGCAAGGGAGGTTCTTGGGTGAGAGTCGAGAAGAGCGAGGCCGTGACTCGCTACGTGATCGGCGGTTTTGTCGGTCGGGAGACCTCCTGGCCTCTGCGCAGCCGGATATGAGGGCTTTCTTACCTTCCGTATTTCCGGGGAACTCTTCCGCGAACGGGAACGCCTGGGTTTGGAGGTGTATCGCAAAAGACAGCCCGGCTGGCCCCGAGACCCTGTGGACCAAGCGCTACGAGGTTCGTCAGGTGGACGGCTCTGCCCAGATGGAACCGGTTCCGAACTAGAGGGGTAAGGGAGGGACCGCAACGCCCCCGACGATCGTCGCCGGAGGGGTTTGGCCCTCGGTGATTACAGGTACGCAGACAGAAACTCCAGGCGGCAGGCTTGGGGACCGGGGTCACACAACGCGATCTTCTTTAGGGGGTTCGATCATGGGCATTGTGGCGTGGATCGTGTTCGGTGGCCTGGCCGGCTTGGTAGCCGGATTCCTCGCCGGCGGCGGTGGGGGCATCATCTACCACATCATTGTCGGCATCGTGGGAGCGCTGTTGGGTGGGTTCATCATGAACGCGTTTGGGAGCGCAGGCGTCACGGGGTGGAACTGGCGAAGCTTCGGGGTAGCTGTCCTTGGGGCGGTAGTGCTGCTGGTCATTCTGCGACTGGTTCAGGGCGGGGGCAGGGGTCGACTGCGCGGCCACTAAGCGCCTCGCTCTTCCGCAGTCCCGATCGAGCAGTCGCATGTCCGGCCCCAATCCACTCCGGGTTGCACCCGAGAAACCAGTTATGCCGTAGAGACCTCGACATTAGCGGCCAGGTCGGAGGTCAGCGCCGGGGCGGTCACCGCCGAAGCGTTGAACCCCTTGACTATCAACCACACGGCCAAGACTATCTCCTGGATACCTATCGGGATGTTGAGCACAGTATTGACCGACGAGAAGCCTAACTCCTGGGTGAAGCCGGCGTACACGGTCGCCACCAAGCACAACCCGGCTCCAACGAGACCCCAACCTGACAGCCATCGGGGAACGAGCCGCGATCTGTACAGCAAGTAGTAGTACATAAGAGCCCCGAGGGCAAATGGGAGGATCGCGATGAACCCAAGCGTCCAATCTCGGGTCGCCAGCAGGCTGCTGCCCACGGCCTGGAAAGACGACGCAGCCGCGGATCTTCCGGCCACGGTCTCCTGGCTCACACTCAGTAGGGTCACGAGGCTAAGACTGCCAATGATGACGAACGCGCCCTCGACGACCCGAGCAGCCACCGCCCCAAGAGCCAAGGCTCGATTCTGCCTTCTCAAGACGGGATAGAGTGCTATGGCGATGCCCGCGCCGGTGATCGCCCAGACGAACTCGATGAGAGCTGTAAGTATCACCCGGTTATCGTTCGCCGCCAGCCTGGCGAGATCGACCGGGGCGTCGAGCATCGAGCCCAAAGGCACGATACTCAGGATGCTCGCGGCCGAGCAAGCGATGAAGAGCACACCCACCGCGATGGCGTTTCTTCGGTAAGAAGGCATTCCGTATCTCCTTCCGCTGGTATGAGGGTAATGGCTCGACACTGCACCGACAGCCGCCTGCAAGATAGATGCTATGCGGCTGACACTCTCGGCGCGCCCCCCACGTGCACGGGATCCTTGCTGGTCTGTCGGCCAGTAGACGGCCCTTTCCGCGTGGCCGCTAAACCGGCTTTGCGCGTGCCCTTTGGTCGGGGTGGCGACCAAAGGGTGGGGGGGTTCACGTTCCCCCTCTCCGCTTTGAAAAGCCAAGACTCGTGTGTTGGAACCCGGTCGATCAGACCCGGTCTTGCGCCTTTGAGGCGAGTTCGGGGGCGAGTCCGGGGGCAAGTCGGGGGCAAACTAGGCAACAGTAGACAGACTGAGACGGACGGAACGACATCAGGCAAGAGCGTCACGTAACCGCCGCCGCGCACGCGCCAGCCCCCTGAAGCGCATCAAAAATGTGCTCAAACCCGAGGCGCTTTGGCTACTGGCCGACGCTCTGAAACACAGAGTCGTACTCCTCAGCCTGCTCTGGCGTCAGATCTCCGCTAAGACGGAGCAGCATAAGCCCGTTTGTGTATTCGTATTCCACGAACATGGGCGAGCTTTGGCTGATTCCTTTGACGTATTCAAGTCGGCGCTGGAGATCATCACCATTCGAGAACGACTCAATCGTACCGCCGACAATTTCCCCCTTCGGTTGTTCGAGGCGCGTATCGACGAAGTTGAACTTGGCGACATATTGCCCCGGACGGCCCAAGAGCTTGTTCGGATCGTTTTCGGCGGTGAAGACCGTCACCGTGCCAATGGGCGCTCCGGCGGCCTTCAGGATGGCCAGAACCTCCGTCGAGGTGCCGCCATTCGAGCTGGATGTTCCATCGGTGCCGTCAACCTCTAGGCCGACAGCTTTCTTGAGAGCGTCAAACGCAAGAGTGGCTTGCTCATCGTATGAAGCCATGGATGCGCCCGCATCCATGAGTCCAGAAGCGCTTCCATCC
This sequence comes from uncultured Actinomycetes bacterium, assembly GCA_963775295.1. GTDB lineage: Bacteria > Actinomycetota > Thermoleophilia > RBG-16-64-13 > RBG-16-64-13 > JAMDEO01. The sequence goes on along the minus strand of CAVZIK010000006.1, from coordinate 1,350,842 downwards.
TTCAAGCCCCGCAAGAGTTGACCGGTAACCTTGGCCATATTCTGGAGCGCCTGTTCATACTCGGTGTGGACCGAGGCTAGTTGCCAGGGGGGCCTGAGTGCTTGAGAGTCATCCAGGGCGGCGGTCGTCGCGTTGGCAAGGTCTTCAGCAGCTTTGATGTCCCGCGCGGTCGCGTTCAGCGGGTCTTTGATGGTGCCCACCGCGTCGGCCCTTATGGCGACCTTGAGAGTGTGTTCGTCTACCCAGGCTTTCACGGCGGTCTTATAGGCTTCAGAACCATCGCCAGTCGTCGTCGTGGTTTCGGCCAGAACCGAAGTCACTGGGGCATTGTTAGAGCCTGCACTCATCCGGCGTCGTGCCTTCGGGGAGCCTTGAGTACGACTGCGCAGGGGACCAGTCAGCATTCACTTTGACGCACTAGGTAGATGTCCTCTCCCTTCTGCGCCATCTTCACACCCTCGTTGCCTTTGAGTGCCCTTCGCATGCCGGCCCGCGGCGTGGCCGGGAGCTGGAGGTAGCGAAGGGGTGCGGCCTGACCGACTACGCCGAAAAGAACCCGAAACGCTAGACTCAGCCCCTCGTCCGAAGGGACCTCGGCCTCACTTCCCGAGGCCCCCCTACGTCCTTTCAACCTTCCATCTAGCCCAGTCAACGGCATCTTCCGGTAGGGAGAGGGTCACCCTGTAGGCTGGTTTGCCCAACAGGCCTTCCTTGCCTTTGCCATATACGGTGGCATTACAGCCCACGTTCTGTTTGGTCCGTTCCTCCAGCTTCTTGATGGTGTCCAGGTATTCTTCGGCATCGTCCCTGGACAGATGCCCCACTTGGCGCGCTACGCCATCGGTGCTCATGAGGTGAACACCCACAGCATTATGATCGCGCAGATTGTTGGGTTCACGGATCAGAACCGCCGCGACGTCCTCTAGCGTCTTCGCCTCACCCTTCCCCAGCTTTCCCAGGATCTCGGGGAAAGCGTCAAGGTTGAACGACTCTCCCGCAACTTCCAAGTCCGAAAACTTGATGTGCCGGTTGGGATCGTTCTCATCGTCGGACGGCGAATAGATGAAAGTGAGTTCGTATGCCATCGTGACCTCGCTTGCTCAGCATCGTCTAGTTGCCCTTACCCTACACCGTACAACCCCGACACGTCTGAGAAATACACCAAGTCCCGTGACCCGCGTCGATCAAGACGCCTACCACGAAGAAGCTCCCGCCAGTGGCTACCAAACTCGGCCGACGGGGGCGGCTGCTTTTCGGCTCATTTTTAGGGGCTGCTCTATCCGGAACCCAGTCGATCAGACCAGGTCTTCTCGTCTTTCGGGCGAGTTCGGGGCAATTCGGTGGCAAACTCAGCAACAGCTAAGCGGTCGAGACGGACGAAAACACACCGGACAAGAGACGCGTTCGCCGCGATGCGGGTTAGGGGCCCAGATAGTAGGTCAACCATCCGTCCAGCAGTCGGACGCTACAGGCTCGCAGATCACCACGACCGCGACGGCGACCTCGACCGTGCAAGCCACGACGACCACTTCTGAGCCGGCAACATCTATCGAGTATCGAAATACCGACACGGGTTCACGATCTCCCTCCCGGAGAGTTGGGAGGAGTGCTCGATCATGACCCAACAATGGGAAGGTCTTCCAAATAATACGAGCGGGCCTGACCAAGGGGACGCACTGATATACGGTCCGGAGATCCTAATCAGACACCCTCAGTGGACGGCCAGCAATCCGCGACAGGATATCCCGATCATGGCCTTCACTCTGGCCGAATGGGATGAGGTCCAGCAAGCTAAACTCACCGTCGGAGCCGCGCCTATATCCCCGAGCGAACTTGGACGCAACACCACCTACGTGTTCGCACTGCCGGCCCGATACAACTACGCCGCCCCCACAGGTACGAGGAAGTGGTCAAGATCCTCGAGGGCAACCCGCCGCGGGGCACAGGGACGACTGTCACCCCGACGTCCCAGCCTGAATTGTCGACCACCTACGAGATACTCGGACAACGGCAAGACCTTCACATACACGGTCACCTCCCGCTTCTCAGTGATGCTGGACGGGAACAAGTATCCGCGCGATAGCCTCAGCGTGGTCCCTACGGGCATCGTGGGGATACGTTTCAAACGTCCCGGATGTGAACCCGCTCCTCTGGGTGGTGCGCTACGAAGGCGTGAGTCCAGGCAGGTGCACCATTCGGAATGGCGAGTTCGCGGTAACAGTGAAGATCATTGCCCTCCCCGAGTAGCTGCCGACGGGTCATGCGGCCACTTTGACCGGCCGCAAGCTCTGGGAGTTCGGATCCCCCCTGTACGCTTTGGAAAGTCAAGAATGGCTTTTCGGAACCCGGTCGCTGAGGCCGGATTTTTGCGTCTCCAGGGCGAGTTCGGGGGCAATTCGGGGGCAAACTCGCTGGCAGCAAGCGGGTGAAGACGAACGGAAGAACACCGGCCACGAGGGACAAGTGAACGGTGCGAGTTACCTTCTTCGTCCCTTCAACCAACTCACCAACATCTTCCGTGTTCGGCTCCCGCTCTTTGGGGTGGTTGCAGAGGTCGCGAAGGTCGCCGAGATGCTGAATGAACCGCCATGCTGCGGTGTCGATCACAGGCACGCTGGAGCATCGTGATCCTGCTGTCATCGTCTCCAAGGCAGCCACGCTGAACGAATTCGAAAAGACCACCGGCGCGCACTACCGCATGAACTCCGCCTCGTCGCCAGAGCTTCAGCCGTAGTTATCCTCCCCAGCGAACCGCTCCCTAACCACGGGCGATATTGATGGCTCGAGCGACAAGCATGGCTGCGATGACAAACGCCATTATGCTCTCAACCCCCATCACAAGTTTGGCTCGCCTTGAGTAGGGCATGGCGTCGGTGGGCGAGAACGCGGTTGCGCTGATGAGCGAGACAAAGAGGTAGTCCGAGAAAGTCGGTTTCCAGTCGGAGGGGGCGAGCGCCTGCTGGTCGTGTTGTTGCTGAGGAAACACGAGATCGGGGTAGTCCCGATATCCGTCGGCACGCGCCTCCGGTCCGCCGCCGTCGAGCTCCCAGTAGATGAGAGCGAAAACGACGACGTTGGCCATCCAAGGCGCGCCCCCGGCGAGAATAAGCCCCGGCGGGCTGAGGTGTGATCCGACGAACACCCCGCGCACCAGCAGAACAAGGCTGACCATGTTGGCGACGACCAGCATGGCCCCGAGGCCGATGGAGAGCACCCGCAAGGCTCGACGCGGCTCGGTCCGGGACGGGATGTAGACGGCAACCGAAGCCAACAAGAAGATCCCGGCGATGGTCGGGTATACCCAGACCAGCCGAAGAGAGAGGCTGGCGGCCATCCACGTCTGGCCCGCGATGATGATGACGATGGCGGCGAACGCCGCCCACCGGGCTTCGGGTTTGGTTGGTCGCTGCCAAGACGGCCCGGAGTCGCGACCGAGAGCGCCGGTGCGGCTGCTCTCGTCGCGTGCCAGAGATCCGTTCTTTCGTGATGCCATGGCCTACCCCTCCTGTCAGGCCGCGCCATGTGAGCGTCGGGCGAACACAGTTGGTACTTCTAGGGGCGAGGTGCAGAGTCATCCGGCCGATAGTCCCTGGCCGGCACGTCATCCCTGCGTCTGCGATCTTGCGAGAACCTGCGCGTGTACCAGCGAACGAGGGTGATAACCAAGCCGAGGATCCCGACCAGGAATACGATCAGCCCTGCCGTGCGAACGTTGAAGCCGGACACGTGCCAGCTGACTGCCCAGCGAAAAATCGTTCCAACCGCTATGAGGAATATGCTGCCGATGTACATGCCTTACCGGGCCTCCGTCAGAAGCTTGCGTGGCATCCTACTTCCTACGCGCCGCGTCCCGGGCTTTGTCGGCGATCTTCTCGGCCGCTTCTTTCACCTTGCCGCTCGCCTTATCGATATCGCCCTCGCGCTTCAGATCCTCGTCGTCCGTCAGTTCGCCGAAAGCCTTCTTCACACGGCCCTTCGCTTTGTCTACCTCGCCTGCCATGACATCATCCTTCCGAGCGAACCGTCTGCTGTGAGATACCCGTTGTCGGCGGAAGTGAGTCATACATGGACCCCCATAAGACCTCTCAAACCTGCTCTTGGGAGGCCCCTTGGTGACAAGCGGCCCCAGGGCCGGGTTTTCGGGTCTTTTGGGCGATTTCGGGGGCGATTCGGGGGCAAACTCGACGCAGATGGTGGAGAGGCTACGATCGCGCCAAGGGGCACCCGAACAAGGGGGGCAGCTTCTTCGAGTGGCCGCGACCATCTTGCCGGTTGCCGCTTCCTTCATCCTGGCCGTCACACGCATCCTCGGAATCAGACATGTGCCGCATCCTTCCCCCGAAGCATTGCGTTCTTTTGGGGACGCCCATACGGCGCGTGCAAGGTTCAGCCTTCCGGATTCCGTCTCAAGGGCTCGCCGAGCCTGCTCTTCATGGCCGGGCTGCCTCTTCGAAGAAAATGGAGAGGAGCCGTGGCTATCCTGATTTGGTCACTATTCTGGGGCTGGGTCGTCTTAACGCACGTCATCACGGACCCCTCATAGGGGTAGCTTGCGAGCCGGCGGCAGCCACCATCCGGGAAGAACGGCAGGCAAAGACAACTAGTGGCCAGTCGTCGTAACTCAACTCAGGCCGGTCGTTGTCGTCAGCGCTCCCAGCTGCATTGCTAGGCTGGCAATGTCGCCGAGAACATCCCCACGCACGAACTGCGTGCCGATAACGCTGACGGCTGCCTCGTAATAGAGACCGGAGTTTGACGGCGGAGAGACGTTGAGTGCCTCTCGGGTTGCCACCTTCAGCCCGTAGACCAATAGCTGGAGGCGATCGGCCACCGCCCTGGTCTGCTTGGTCGGCGCCTTGGCCTGCAAAAGGTTCTGGTCTATTTCCTGGAGCGTCTCGTACGCCTGCTGCAGAACCAAGAGACTGGGCGACCAGTTTTCAGTGTAAGGCTCGGAAAGCACCTGCTCGAACCGGGAGCTCTGGTCGAACAAGTACTTCGAATACTCCTTTTCCGGCGATGCGCAGGCGAACGTGGTGACGGCGATCAGCACAACAAGCGGAAGCAGTACGAACCGCACAATGCCACCCCCTCCACGCAGGCAAAGCCCCGACCTCAGTGTAATCCTTGACCAAGTCTCAGGCCAGGCGATAGTGCGCAGGCTGCCAGTCCTCGCCCGAATCCCTCCTCTCCGCTTTGGAAAGCCAAGAATGGCTTGATGAGACCCGCTCGCTGAGGCCGGGTTTTTGGGTCTTTGAAGCGAGTTCGATGGTAATTCGGGGCCCAACTCGTCAGCAGGGAATGGACCGAGACGGTTCGGCCTAGTGTAGAGCGGGTATCCACGAGAGGAAGAGTTAAGGATGCAAACGGGTGCGTCGGCACCGGGAGAGAACAAGTGGACTCACTCGATAAGGACTACGCAGCGGGGCTTTTTCGAACCTGTGAACCCCCCTGCCTCTCGCTCTACCAGCCGACTCATCGGCACGGTCCGGAAAACCAGCAGGATCCGATCCGGTTCGGGAACCTCGTGAAGGCACTAGAAGAGTCACTGCTGCAGAAGTATTCGAAGCGTGAGATCCAGACGCTCTTGGATCCTTTCCTGGTATTAGCGGAAGACCGCGACTTCTGGGAGCATACCTTCGACGGACTGGCTGTGCTGAGTGCACGAGGCATGTTCCAAGTCTACAGGCTCCAGCAGCTGGTCGCCGAGTTGGCCGTCGTGGCCGACAGCTTCCACACAAAGCCGCTACTGCGCGTGCTTCAGTCCGCCGACCGCTACCAAGTCCTCGGCCTGAGTCGACAAGCGATCAAGTTGTTCGAGGGCAACCGTGACTCCCTGGATGAGATCGACCCGGCCCCAGGTGTTCCCCGGACGATCACCGAGGCGCTGGGGGGTGAATTGACCGAGCCACATCAAACCGTCGCCTCGTACGGCGGCGTCGGCGGGTCGCACTCGGCCATGCACCACGGCCACGGTGGGAAGGAGTCTGAGGTGGACATCGACGCGGAACGCTTCTTCCGCGCCGTCGACCGTGGGATCCTAGAGCACCACTCCCGACCTGCGGCCCTTCCACTGATCTTGGCGACGTTGCCAGAACACCGTCAGCTCTTCCACCACGTCAGCCACAACCCGTTGCTGATGGATGAAGGCATCGATATCCATCCGGACGCCCTACCTGCAGACGAACTCCGCCAGCGGGCCTGGCAGGTCTTCGAGCCTCACTACCTGGAACGGCTGAACGGGATGATCGAGGAGTTCGGCAGAGCAAACGCCAAGGATCTCGGCGAGGAAGATGTGGCGCACGTCGCCAAAGCGGTCATTGCCGGGCGGGTGGGGACCTTGCTCATCGAAGCCGACCGCGACATTCCGGGCCGGATTAACGCTGAGACCGGCAACATCGAGTTCGGACACTCGGCAGACCCGGAGGTTGATGAGGTGCTCGACGACTTGGGGGAGCTGACCCTGAAGATGGGCGGAGAGGTCGTATTCATCCCCACCGAGCGAATGCCCACCAAGACGGGAATAGCTGCGATCTACCGGTATTAGATAGAGAGGATAGGCGCATGCAGATTCAGATCAACACCGACAGCAACATTGAAGGCAACAACGCGCTGGCTCAGCAGGTCGAAACTGTGGTGCGGGAGACTTTAGACCACTTCAGCGGGCAGATTACACGCGTGGAAGTCCACCTCAGCGACCAAAACAGCAGCAGCAAGTCCGGCACTGAGGACAGGCGCTGCCTGCTGGAGGTTCGTCTCATCGACCACCAACCGATCGCGGTGAGCCATCAGGCCTCTACCCTGGAGCAGGCCGTCGACGGCGCTGCCAAGAAGATGAAGCGTTCGCTGGAAAGCACATTGGGCAGGTTGGGCAATCGCTAGGGGGCGGCATTTCGTCCCGAAGCGTCTTCGCCGGCTACATGCCCCTCGCCTCACTCTCCTTCAGCCTCCCGCTCGATGCCGAGACCGAATGGGTCGCGAACCGCAAGCGCAGGGTACCGGGGGTTCGAATCCCCCTCTCTACGCTTCCGAAAGCCAAGAATGGCTTGTCGAGATCCGGTCCAGATGACCGGGTCGGGACAGAGAGGCATTCGCTTACATACCCGTCTGACTGCATGCCGACGCCAGCTCAGATAATCAGGGCAATACCCAGGCAAGATTCGAACCCCTGCCGAACATATGGGGAAGTGTGCTCTTGACCGGCTAGGCGAAACGCGAGGCTTCCTCGCCAAGCCGACCGATGACCTCGTCCAGCTTGGTGACATTCCACACTTCCACCTCTATGCCCGCGTCACGCAGAGCGTATTCGGGCCCCTTGCCCAGCGGCTCTTTCAGGATGACGACATCGGTCTTGCCCCGAATCAACCACTCGGCCACGAGTATCCCCTTCGACTTCTCCGCGCCCGCCGCTTCATTGGCCGTGATCTGCCGTTCCTCGACTCGACCGTCCTGCGTGCGCACCACCAGTCGCGCAAAGTGAGTGGCCTCCCCGAAGTGAGCGCTGATCGTCCCCTCGAGGTCGTTAAGAGGAACGGCGATGTTCACCCGCACCCGTTGCTGAGGCTCGTAATGGATCACCACCCGGTCGATCCGCTCTACGTCCTCCCGAATACGTTCTTCTATCCTCGTGCTCAGGTTATGGGCCTTCTCCAGATTCTCGGTCCGGACCACCAGCACCATCTCCAGGAATCGGTAGCGGCCCGAGTTGCGGCCCTGTAGCGACCGGACCTCGATGACGGCAGGGTTCGCTTCCGCGATCGTCCGCACCTGCGTCAAAGTCTCCTGACCCAAAGATGCGTCGAGAAGAACCTTCATTCCATCCCAAAGGAGACCCCAGCCGGAATAGATGATGAAGGCCGCCACGAGACCCGCCGCCGGGCGGTCAAGAGAAAGACCGAAGTGACTAAACAACAAAGCCACAACGACTACCGCGGAAGCCGCTAGATCCACCCAGCGGTGGCGGGCTTCGGCCAGCAGCCCGGGCGAGGCGGTCTTCTTCCCTTCGTAGGCCATGTAGAGACTGAGGGCCAGGACAGCCACCGCACTGAAGCCCATGCCCACGAGAACCACGGCCGAGGTGGTAGACGAGGAACCCGATGAGGTCAAGGCCTCGCGGACGATCTCGTACCCGACCAGGAAGATCAGAATCGCGACGACCACCTGGACAACGTTCTCGAGCTTGTAGAGTCCATACGGAAAGTTCCTGGTCTTGCGGACGGAGAACTTCAGCCCTGCCCACAGAAGAAGGGCGGCGGCTACGTCGATGGCGGCGTCTATGGTGACGGCGGCGACGGCCAAGCTGCCGGAGAGGTGCGCGAGCCAGCCCCTCAAAGCCGCCAACGCCACGTTCACCAGGATCGCGTACAGGGCTACCCGCTGAATATGCTGATCATCATTTCGCCGATTTGTCACGGTTTGACTCATGGGAAGATGTACACGCCTGCGGTGGTGAGGACTCAGGGGCACAATTATACGCTTGGGCTCTTCATTGTCCGATTCAAGGCGTGGGCGCGAGACGGACAGAATCACACGCAGGACGCATCGTCGCCCTCTGGCCCGTGCACCTGTCGCCTTCTCCTGTCCCGGCCCTGCCTGTAACATCGTTGGAAGCCATGAGGCAGTCGATCCCTTGCCGCAGAAGGAATAGATCGATCGGCGAAGACGCCACCATGGCGTGGACCGTTCTGGAGGGGGGAAATTTGGGCAAAGATGCAGACGTGGCCCTCCTCTCCTACGATTTTCGGACAGGCGCGTGGCAGGAGTGGCTGGGGCCGAAAGACCTCCGAGCCCACCTGGGCTTGTATCATTTCGAGGCGATCATTCCGGAGCAGTGAGTTGCGCCGCGGCACCCGGTACCGGGGTCTTGAACCCCTCTCCCCTTTGGAAAGCCAAGAATGGCGTGGTGAGACCCTGCCGGGGTGGCCGGGTTTTCGCGTGTTTGGGGCGAGTTCGGGGGCAATTCGACCTCCGCGCTGACTCTTGGGTTTCGCGGACCTCGAAATCTGGCAACTCGATGTGGAGGCCTCGCAACACAGACTGGAATGAGATGAGAGACGGCGGCGACGCAGACATCTAATCCGACGGAATCAACCTGGGCACCGCTCAAGATCGAGGCCTTCCGGGCGCTATGGATTGCTGGCCTGGTCAGCAGTATCGGCACCTGGATGCAGACGGTCGGGGCCCAGTGGTTGCTTGTGGACAGGCCTGGGGCGACCACTCTTGTCGCCCTCGTGCAGACCGCGAATACCATCCCCTTTCTACTCCTGGGTCTTCCCGGAGGCGTGCTTGCTGATCTTTTCGATAGGCGCCGACTGCTCATCGGCGTTCAGGGTTTGCAAGTCGTCGTCGGTATCGGGTTGGCGGCTTTGACCATCACGGGTTACATGCCGCCGGCGCTGCTGCTGGGCCTCACCTTCCTGCTCGGATGCGGCGCGGCCCTTTCGGTTCCGGCCCTGCAGGCGATAATCCCCGACCTCGTCCCTCGAGGCCAGCTCTACTCCGCCTCTGCGCTTGGATCCGTCAGCATCAACGTAGCCCGCGCCGTGGGACCGGCAGTGGCCGGAGTGCTGATCGCCCGGCTGGGAGCTGGCCCGGTGTTCGCCCTTAACGCTCTCTCCTTTCTCGTCCTCGGTCTGGTGGTTCTCGCCTGGCGTCCGGAGGCGGTCACGACTCTGCGAGTTCCGGAGCCGTTCATCTCTGCCCTACGGGCTGGCGGCCGCTACGTACGTTATGCCCCGGTGGTACGGCGTATTCTCGCGCGCGCGGCGTTGTTTCTTGTGCCCGCTAGCGCCCTGTGGGCTTTGCTTCCGGTTCTGGCCAGACAGCGGCTAGGCATGGGCGCGAGCGGCTACGGCATCCTGCTTGGAGCGCTGGGGGCCGGGGCTATTGGTGGGGCTTTCGCGCTTCCAAGGATGAGACGTCACCTATCCGGCACGAACCTGCTCTTGATCTCAAGCCTGCTCTATGCGGCAGTCCTACTCGCGCAGGTTCTCGTTCGAAACCTCGGCATCATTGTCCCGCTTCTGGTCGTGGCCGGGGTGTCGTGGGTAATCGTCCTGTCGAGCATCAACGCGTCTGTCCAGTTGTTCCTCCCCGCTTGGATAAGAGCTCGCGGGTTGGCCACGTACCAGATGGTCCTCTTCGGAACGTAGGGCATCGGCGCGTTAGTTTGGGGAGTGGTGGCGCAGCACAGTGGGCTGCTCATCGCCTTCGTCGCGGCCGCCACTTTGATGGTCCTATCGGCCGGGGCCGCGCGGCTCCGGCCGTTTTTCGACACATCCGGGCTTGACAGGAATCCTGTCGTCTACTGGCCCGAATCCCCGTTGTTAGCAGATATCGATACGCAGACCGGGCCCATTATCGTGACCGTCACCTACACCGTACTCCCGGAGAACCAAAGTGCCTTCCTGGAGGCCATGGAACAGGTGCGCCGTTCCCGACTGCGAACCGGCGCGACCCGCTGGGAGCTTTTTCGAGAATCGGATGCGCCGGATCGCTACGTGGAGTTCTTCAGGTTACCGTCGTGGGACGAGCACATGAGACAGCATGGCGGGCGGCTCACCGGGGCCGACCGCATGTTCGAAGAGAAGGCGCAGTCCCTTGCCGTCTCTTTTCCCGAGGTAAAGCACTTGGTGTCCGCCGGCGAGTAGAACTGAGGCAGCTGGGACCGTCTCTATGTGTCTTCCGCTCGGAGAACCAAGACAATGAGCCTTTCGTGGACGGGCGCTGTCAACGATGGCACCGCCAACTGACCTGACAAAGAACCGACCGAGGCGGGACCCTCACCTAGGCTCCCTCGAATGAATCTCGCGACGCCCGGCTGTCGTTACGCGGAGCCGCCTCCGGGAGTGGTGTGCGCCGCATCCAGCACCTCTCGCACCTTGCGGCTCAGCGACTCCGGGGTGAAGGGCTTCGGCAGATAGTTCACTCGCGCATGGAGGCCGCGCGCCTGCATCAGGGATTCGCGGGGATGGCCGGACATGTAGAGTACCGGAAGGTTGGGGCGCAAAGCCAGAGCCTCCTGGGCCAGACCGTCGCCCTGCAAGCCACGGGGCAGCACCACGTCGGTCAAGAGTAGATCAACCCATCGATCTTTGTCCTCAAGAAGGGCCAAGGCTTGAGAAGCGTCGCTTGCCGCGAACACGATATAACCCTCGTTGGTGAGAATACGCATCACAAGACCCCGCACTGCTGGCTCATCTTCCACGGCCAAGACCACCTCATGAGCTCTGGCGAGAGCGCGGGGCGCAGCGACTACCGGAAGCGTCTTGACCGGGCCCTTCAGGCGGGGGAAATAGATCCGAAAAGCGGTCCCCGCGCCCGATCTACTCTCGGTGAAGATGTAGCCACCGCTTTGCCGCACGATCCCGTAGACGGTGGAAAGCCCCAAGCCAGTCCCTTCGCCAGGTCCCTTGGTGGTGAAGAAAGGCTCAAAGATTGGGACAGCGTCTGTTTGTCCATGCCCACACCCGTGTCTGAAACCGTCAGCATGACATGGGGGCCGGGTGTCCAATCGGAGTTCAGCCAGCACAAATCCTCGTCAACTTCTACGTTGGCAGTCCGAAGGCTAAGCGTGCCCCCGCCAGGCATGGCGTCGCGGGCGTTAATAGCCAGGTTCGTTATCACCTGCTCCAGCTGATGCGGGTCCAGCTCGGTGAAGCCAAGTTCTGGGTCCAGAGCGTAGTCCAACTCGACCTGCTCGCCCAAGGTCCGGCGCAGGAGGGGTTCGCTTTCGGCAAGCACATCATTCAGGCAGATTGTTTCCGGCTGCAAGGGTTGACGACGCGAAAAGGCGAGGATCTGGCGAGTAAGACCGGCGGCGCGCTCCCCCGCGCGCCTGATCTCCTCCACGTCGCCGCGCACCGTGCCGAATGGGCAATTCTCGTCGCTTTCTAGGAGCAGATCGCTATAGCCGATGATGGCGGTCAGCAGGTTGTTAAAGTCGTGAGCAATACCACCGGCCAACTGTCCCACGGCTTCCATCTTCTGGGATTGCCGAAGCTGGTCGTCCCGTTGGCTGAGTTCTTCCTCCGCCCTCACCTGCCCGCCGATGTCTACTGAGACCCCTACTACTTGCTCGACGACTCCCACGCTGTCTATCACCGGGGTGAGTCTGGAGACGAAGTGCGCTCCGGCGAAGTGAGCCCTGAAGACAGCGTGCTGCCCGGCCAGCGCAGCACGGATGGCCTCCGCTACACCGGGACTGTCCCTGTACAGATCGAATGCGGAGTTGCCTATTATCTGGCCCTTCTTCAGCCCCATGGCGGCGATGCCGTCACCCTCGCTGAATATGAATCGACCCTCAAGGTCCAATCCGTAGAGGATGACAGGCGCGTTCTCCAGAACTAAAGTTAGTCGAGCCAGTTGATGATCAAGGTCCTCGCCGGGCCGCGGGTTCATGGCTGTGCGTTCTCCCATGGAGGAATTGCCCGCCAAACCGAATATCGGCCAGCGCGGGAGTTCTCTTGACTCCCTTGCTTGATGCTTTTCTGTGTCAAGCCCATCCTTCCTGCTTATCGGCCGCTGGAAAGTACCTTCGCATCCTCGGTTCGTGCCTCCCGCAAGCACACGCTCGACCGGATTCCGGTGTCTCTGCCTGAGTGCTACAGCGAGTCGTCGGCCGCGACGTTCCCCTCCTTGGTTTGAAATGGCTGTTCCTTGGGTATCTACCAAATTAGTAGAGGTCTTCTCTGCTCTCAGAAGGACCAGAATGGGCGCCCTAGTGTGTCAGTCTCGGTGCAGTTAGCGTGACAGCGCTCCGATTTCCCGTCCTCTTCCTCCTCCGCCAACTCAAAGTGCTGCGCGAGTTCCTGTGCCTGAGACAGGAGGAGGTGAATCGTGGGAATCTATATACTTCTGGTACTGGTAGTACTTGGTGCTGCCTTTGTTGCTTTGGACTGGGTTCGGGCGTAATTCGGCGGAGACAAGTTTCTAACACGTACGATCATTATAGGCCTCCTTGCAGTCGCGTGAGTAGCGCGACGCGGCCGGATTAGATGTCGGTTCACTCCTGCGCTGAGCCGGCAGTGGCGGGTGCGATGGCTATTCACGAGGTAGTCGAATCTCCCGTTTCGCCAGCCGGAAAATGCCCTCGATCAGCACCGCCAAAGCAACCATCGCCGCCAGCACCCATAGCCGGCGGGGTCCAGTCCGAGCCGTCTGCCAAACCAATGCGCCAAACGCAGCTAGACACGCGACAGCTCCCGCGGCAGAAATCCAGCCTTGACTGTTTGTATGACGCCTATTACGAACGTTTGCGATGTTCACGGCGGCGAAGATCAACAGAAACCCCGCGCTCCCCAGCGTGGAGATGCTCGTGAGATCAAAGGCGTTGGCCACAACAAGCGTCAGCCCGGCTGTGATTAAGAGTCCTGCCACGGGCTGGTTCCACACTTTCCGCTCCAGCATGGCCGGCAATTCGCCGTCGCGCGCGATGCTATAACTCACGCGGGCTGTCCCATACAGTGTGGCGTTGATGGCCGAAGCCGTGGACAACATGGCTGCGATCGCAATGAGCGCGAAACCGACCTGACCGAGAAAGGGTCGAGCCGCCTCCGCCAATGCGTAATCCTTGGCTGCCACGATCTTGTCCACAGCGAGATTGCCCACGGTGACGAACGCGACCAGAACGTACAACGCGATCACGAAGCCCACCGCTATGTAGTAGGCCCGCGGCAGCGTCCGGGCCACATCCCGCACATCATGCGCAGTGTTGGCGATCAACTCAAACCCTTCGTAGGCCAGGAAAATGATCATCCCCCCCGCCGCCAACTGCAGAGGCGACGACCACGCGCCTGGGGCGATGTGGGAAGTGTTGACGTGGAGAATTCCCACACCGATAAACAACAAGAGGATCGTCACCTTCAATCCCACGATCCAATCCTCCGCTTTGCCGATCAACTCGGCGCTCAGCAGGTTTAAGCCGGTGATCAGGATCACGACCAGGCTGATCAGCGTGTGCTTGCCGATCCCTTGCCACGCCTCGGGCAAGAACGTGGCGCCGTAGCTGCCAAAGGCGAGCGCGTACAGGGACAGCATTACCACGTAACTCAGCCACAGCAGCACGTTGAGGCTGCCGGTGAACATGCCGGGACCGAATGCGCGGTCGAGAAAAGTGACGGTGCCGCCGCGACTCGGATAAGCAACGGAAAGCCTCGCGTACGAATACGCCGTCAGCAACGCCACCACGCCCGCCAGCGCAAAGGCCACGTCCGTGCCACCGTGCGCCAGCTGCACCGCCAACCCCAGCACGGCAAAGATTCCGCCGCCGACCATTCCACCGACGCCGATGGCAACGACCGCCAGTAATCCAAGCTTGCCGTCGCCTGCTTTGCTCATGTGCCAATTGTCTCCTGGGTGCTCAAGCGACAGCCTATGTCTACACAGTCGGACAGCGCCGACCCTTTGCCTCGGCCAAATGATGACGGCGCGCACGGATTGTGACCTTGACATTGCTTACGCCAAGTTGGCATAGCACAAACGGCATCGGGTGTCTCAAGGCTTTCGGGCGAGTCCGGGCCACCCGTGGGGGACACGTGCGATATCGAAAGCGGCACGTGAGCTGAAGGGGCCGTCGTGGACAAGACCCTCCCCCCCATTGCCTTCGCAGTAGTGCTTGACTGAAGAGTGAGGAAACCGTGCTTCACGCGAGTGGTAGCTCTCACCACGGCCCTGGGCCTGCGTCCCCTTCTCTAGCCTTCTTGCGCCTTGCGCCTATCGCGCCCGAACGGATCTCCGGCCAGGCTCTCCGTGTGAAGCGAGCACACCCAGGCGCCGCCCTCATTCACCCAGACGCTCGAGTCATATGCCTCCAGCGTGAGAGGCTGCTCCTCCGCCGTGACCTCCTCAGTGACCTTATAGGCGGTGATAACCACGCCGGGGGCCACCTCGCGCAGGATGACGTCCTCGATCTCATAGGAGAGTAGCTGCCAGGCGGGCTGCTCGAGCATCGCCCCCAAGGCCAGCCGAGGGATCTCGCCAGTCCCCTGGGCTCCCACCACGATCGTCGGGTCATCGCTCAGTTCCATCGCGCTCGCGCCGTCCCGGTCCCTCATTGCATCCCAGAAGCGTCGCTCAAGGGCGAGAAAGGTGTCCTTGTCTACCATCGCTCGACCGACCTCCTCTTCGTCGCAGTCTCCAAGATAGCTTCCCCATCGAGGGAAACACTACGCCCGCTAGGCCCGGGTCTTCGCTGAGACGTCGCGCAAGCAGTGCTTGATTGAGCCCGGCGCCTCCGGGAAGCGTCCCCGCCACGAGCAGCACACAGGTGAACCCTGGCTCGTTCGCGCCAGACGACCCCTAGTCCACAACAATCTCGAGCAGCCATTTGACCCAGAGAGAGCCAGTTTGGCCGGGGAGCACAGCACGTAACGGGAAGCCCTGCAGCACCGGCATGGTTTGCTCCCTCAACTGGTAGGCCAAAAAATTCTCCGGAACGAGAGCATCCGTCAGGTCGAGGTAGCTGTAGTGGTCATCCGCTCCGTTCATCCTTATCTGCTTGGCATCGGGTGGTACCCCGGCCATCCCAAGTATCGACTTGAGCGGAACGCCGGACCAGGTGGCGGTGTCGGTGAATACCCCTGGACAAACCAGCTCGGGCGTAGCCGTCACTTTCGGGAACCGGCGAATATCGTCGTACGAAAGACTCAGCGGGTGCGTGACTTTGCCGTCGACCTTCAGGCGGTAGCTGGCTAGGTCAATGACCTTGGGAGTACCCTGCACATGCAGGCCGGTCGCCGGATCGACTTCGCCGTAGCCGGGAATCTTGGCAGGTAGGGTCGGCACGACGATGGGTTGCAGTGCCACTGTAGTAGCAGTTACCGTGGTCGGCGTGACAGCGCTGGTCGCAGTAGAGGTGACCCCGACTCCCGTCGTCCCGGCGCTCTTTCCGCCGCCGCACGCGGCGAGCAACTCGGCCAAGCCGCCGCCTACAGCGAGGGTCGCTCCGGCAACAGCCGAGAATTTCAGGAACTCGCGTCGGCTGAAGTGCCTATCGTCATTCATGTCCTTCATCCCAGCATTGCCAGCGGCCGTAGCGGTCTGCTTCGGGCCATCAGCCATTCGAAGATGACCTCCCCAAGCTAAGCAATGTAGAAACCCAGTTATGAGAATGCGACCGCGACGGTGCTCAATGATGCAATCGGACAAGCGACGGCCAAGGAGCATCAGCGAACGATTTCAGCTGGACCAGGCAAAAGCCGTGATAGACTGGCCCGCAGAGTTACCGCCGCATGGATACAACAGCTTCTATACACATCCGCGTTGCGGCGCCGGCCGACGCTGACCTTCTAGCCGACCTCGGCGCCCGAACCCTTCGATCTACCTTCGGGCCCGACAAGAGCGACGCCCAGGCAGCGTACCTTGCTCTAACCTTCAGTCCGGAAGCCAAGTCGGGAGCCCTGGCCGATCCGCAGGCAATCGTCCTTATCGCAGAGGTCCATGACTCTGCAGCGGCCTATGCCAGACTCCGATTCGGGTACTCACCTGTCTGCGTGGGTGGCGGCGCACCAATGGAAATAGCCCGGTTCTACGCCGACGCACCTTGGGTGGGTCGTGGCGTCGGCAAGGCCCTGATGAAGAGCTGCTTGGAACTTGCGAGGGACGAAGGGTGCGATGTCGTCTGGCTCGACGTCTGGGAGAAGAACCGCCGCGCGATTGCCTTCTACGCGAAATGGGGCTTTGAGGTCGTCGGCAGCCAAGCGCTCGGCTGGGAGACTATGTCCATGACCGTGGAACGCAAGCCAGGGTAGAAGGGCTGACTCAAGCGGTCGCAACTCCCTCGTGGCGCTGCACAAACAACGCGATCTGTGGCGAGCTGGGCGCGCGTCGGACTGCGCAACGGAGAACACCGTACGGAGAACCCCTATCCCAGATCGCCCCTGGATTCGCAGTCACTAGCGCCACATGGCGTTCCACAGGATCTGGGCTACTTCCCCGCGAGTGGCCGTACCCCAAGCGTTCCAGCGCGTATCGAACCCGGCAAGCCCGTCCATCAGATGATTGTACTCAGCCTTTCTCATGGCCTCGGCGTGCTCTCCCGACAGTCCACCGACGGTCGAGCTGAAGCCGGCGGGGACCGGATCCAGGGCGTCGGGGGCCAGGCTGTCAAGTGCCCGAACCACCATCAAGACAACGCCTATCCTGGAGATGCCGTCGTAGGGCTTGAATTTGCCATTGTCGCCCTTGATGATGCCAGCAGCGTAGGCAGCGGCCACGAAATCGTGAGGATACGTGGTATCCAAGGGGTCCGGCCCAAGATCGGGGAAAGGTGGGGCCGAGTCGAGCCAAGACTCCTCGCTTACTCCGATATCCATGACTCCACAAACCATCTTGGCGAACTGCGCGCGTTTTACCGCCTCAAGCGGGGAAAACACCCAGACGCCCCCTTGCTGGCGGCCGCTCACGATTCCGGCCTGACTCATGCCGAGGATGGCCGCCTTATAGGGACTGGAGGCGATGTCGGTGAACGCGCCCACCGCTTGGACCAGACCTAGGCCGGACGGGACGCAGCCCACCTTCTGACCTGGACTCAAGGTCACCTTACCCCCGGCGTTTGCAGTAATCTTTACCTGCCCGGCGAAAAGAGCGATCTCGTCCTCGATGCCCGGAGATACCTTCACTGTGAACTCGGTGCCCAACACCCCACACACCGAGGTAGGAGTGACGACCTCAAAGCTGCTTCCTTGTTTCTTCAGGTTGATCCACACCTCACCCTGCTTGACCTGGAGACCACCCGACAGCAATCTCACGACGGCCCCGGATTTCACCACGAACAGTGAGCCATCCGGAAACACGATCTTGACACGGGTGCCAGCGACATTTTCGACGGAGACAACGTCGTCCACGGTTACCGCCTGGCCGGACACGGCCTCAGTCCAGCTAGCACCTCCATCGTGCGAGATCTTCGTCCTGCCGGCCCCCCTGAACCCCGCCAGCACCGTGCCATGCTCCGGCACCGTCCCGGTCAGAGCAAACGTCACTAGACGCGAATCTGAGCCCGAACCCGGGCTGGCCTCCTCCCATCCGCCGCCCGACGTAGGGGTGTAATGAGTCACCGTCCAAGAGCCTTTGAAAAGGAGGCTCGCGGTACGAGAGGAGAATTGAGTCGCACCTACACCTCCCTCTACCGTCCCGTTGTACGCGCCAACCTGGCGTTCGGTGCCGAACCAGGCGGAGCTATAGACGATGTCGTATTCGTAGTAGTAGGTTCCCTCGAGAAGACCGGTCACGTCTTCGTAGTCCCCCGTCAAGGAGAGCGACGCGGTGCCCGTGAGCGGTTTGCCGCCGTAGGTGAGCGATACGGGCAGGTTCGTCAGACCGTTGGCCTTGCCAGATTGGACGATTATCGACGCCGCCCTGAACAGCTCCTTGAGAGCCATGCCGCCCGGCGTGGTGTCGTCGTATGATTGGACCCCGTTGGTAAGAGTGAAGGCAGCCTGGTTCGGCGCGGCGAAAGCCGGGCTCGACCCCGAAAGTGACATGCCGGCTCCTAAGAAGAGGGCGCCCAGCGAGACCCAGATCGCGATTCCGAGAACGGCGCCGCGCGTCGCACTCCTGGGCAAGATTTCGCGGGTCGTCTTATTCTTTTCGCGCCCCGCCAACTGACCGTCCGGTCGAGCATGCCTGGCCATGGCAGCCTCCTGTCGCTGAGCGGTACCGTCAAACATTCTAGCGTCCCTGAAGAAGCATCGCGAGGCCGCTACCTTGGGTCCATCTCTCCGCCCTCTGGGTCGAATACTAGTCACTTGGTCAGCGACACAACTCTCCTTTCGGCCGATTCCGAACGGGGTGGTCCTTGCCAGAATGAAAGCATGCCGCTCGGTGTCCCGGGTCGCGATGGGTTTCATCGGCTTGGTCCCGCCAGCCGCGTGGCAGAAAACCGTCGGCCCGATGTTTGTCTCACCGGCCGGCCGCGTGTCTTGAAGGCGTTCGACCGTTTTGGAGGCAAATCATGGAGCAAACGCAGAATCAGCCACCCTACCCCCTAACCTTCAGCGTGGACTACCCCGACAGGCCGCTGAATCGGCTGACCAGCTTCTTCCGATTTTTGTGGATCATTCCTATCGGCATCATCGCAGGACTCGTCGGGTCGGGAACTATCTCCGTGGAGAGAACCGAGTACTCGTGGTCGTGGGCGGTAGGCGGCTTTCTCTTCCTTCCGCTGCTGCTCATGATCCTCTTCCGCAAGAAGTACCCACGTTGGTGGTTTGACTGGAACCTCAACCTGTCCCAATTTCTGATGCGTGTAGCGGCGTACGCGTTCTTGCTGCGCGACGAGTACCCCTCCACCGATGAAGAACAGGCGGTCCATCTCTCCTTCGACTATCCCGATGCGCAGCAACTCAGCCGGGGACTGCCGATCGTCAAGTGGCTGTTGGCGGTCCCCCATTGGATCGTGCTGTTCTTCCTGTGGATCGGAGCAACCGTGTGCGTCATCATCGCTTGGTTCGCCGTCCTTTTCACAGGCAGGTACCCGCGCGCGCTCTTCGACTACGTCGTAGGGGTGAACCGCTGGACCCTTAGGGTGCAGGCGTACGCAATATTGTTGATCACCGACCGCTACCCACCGTTTTCTCTGCAGCCTTGAACGTTTGAGATGCGGTATGCAGGCGCGATAACCGGCCCTGCCCTTGGCGCAGAGCAAGGGCAGGAATCGCGGGAGTCCTATCCGTGAGCGCGAAGGAGGCATACTCATGACAACTCAGTACGAGTCTTCCCCAGCCCACCTAGGGGTCGGCTACCGCGGGAGGCTCGACCGGTCGACGGCTTTCCTCCGCCAGCGCAAGGCGGGGGGGCTTGCAGCACTCTATCTGGCCGTGGCCTACGTTGCGGCGATGCCGTACTTCCTCCTATTCGTGAAGTACCAGGGCGTCACCGACCCCGTTGAGAAGGTAGCCCTGCTCGTAGGCAACGAGGGCAGCATGTTGGTCATGCATCTGATCTCCTATGTTGTTTTCGGCATCGTCTTGGCCGTTTTGTCGCTTGCGCTTCACCAGCGCCTTAAGGAAGGATCACCGACCTTGGCCCAGGTGGCAACCGCCGTGGGACTCATATGGGCCTTCGTGCTCGTAGCGGGCGGGATGATATTCAACGCCGGCATGGCGGCTGTTGTCGAACTCCACGGCACCAACCCGGCCCAGGCCGTATCGGCCTGGCAAGCAATCGAGCCGGTGGCTAACGGCCTCAGTGGGTCCGGCGGTGAACTTCTGGGAGGCCTGTGGGTCTTGCTGGTAAGTGTGGCCGCGCTGCGTACCAAGAGACTGCCCAAGGTGCTGAACTGGCTCGGAGTGGCAATCGGCGTCGCGGGTATCCTTTCAACCGTGCCGGCGCTCAACAGCCTGGCATACGCCTTCGGGTTGGCGCAGATCGTGTGGTTCGTAGGGCTGGGCATCATCATGCTGCGCCCAACGTCACAACCGGCCGGCCCGACAGGGAGACTTGTGTGATGAGCGTCATCCCGTGGAGGGGAGAAGACCTTGAGCACCAACAGAACAACCGCGCGAGTCGCGGGTGTCCTATTCATAATCGCGACGGCCGCGAACCTATTGAGCATAGTCTTCCTGGGATCACTTGACGACTCGGACTACCTCACCAAGATCTCTGAGAACGGAGGCCAGGTAGCGCTAGGCGTGTTTCTTCTCATCATTGCGGCGTTCGCGTCCGCGGCTATCGCACTCTCGCTCTATCCGGTTCTGAAAAGGTACCGCGAAGGTCTGGCCATTGGCGCCGTCGGTTTCAGGATCATCGAGGGGTTGCTTTACACTCTCGGTGCAGTCAGCGTACTGCTACTCCTGACGTTGAGCCGAGAATTCGTCAAGGCCGCCGCTCCGGATTCAGCGTATTTCGGAACCTTGGGAACATTGCTGAAGGCGGTCCGGGATTGGGCCGGGCTGGCGGGTATCCTGGCCTTCTACCCGGGGGCTTTGATGTACTACTTCATCTTTTACAAATCACGAATCGTCCCGCGATGGCTATCTGGCTGGGGTGCTGCGGGGGCCGTCTTGGGCCTCGTGGCGGCAATGTTGGTCTTGTTCCAGGTCGCCGGTTCCATGTCGACCCCGCAAGTCGTCCTGAATGTCCCCATTGGCATCCAGGAAATGGTCTTCGCCGTGTGGCTGATAGTCAAAGGGTTTCGTCCGTCTCCGGGGGCCACGGGGCCGGCCGAACTCTCATAGAGTGGAGCAGTCATTTCCCGAGCAACCTGAAGCAGAAGCTGCCGCCAAAGGCAGATCCTCAACTCACCGCTTTCTTCACCAGAGCGGAGATCTTCGCTTCCTCGGCAGCGGTCAGCTCAACCAAGGCGAAAGCAACCGGCCACATGGCGCCTTCATCGAGGTTCGCCTCGTGCTGGAAGCCGAATGTCGCGTACCTGGTCTTGAACTTCGACGCGCTTTGGAAGAAGCACACGACCTTCCCGTCCCTGGCATACGCAGGCATTCCGTACCAGAGCCTCGGGGTGAGGGAAGGCGCGCTCGTCCGGATGATCGCATGAAGCCGCTCGCCTATGGTGCGGTCCAATCCAGACATTGCGGCGATATTGGTGAGTACCTCAGCCTCGCCGTCGGCCTGCTCCCTTCCCTTCTTGGTCGTATCCTCACTCATGCTTGCCCTCTTTCCATCTCTTGCAGTTATATGTCAGTCCCTTGACTTCTCTTCCGCCATATCCTGCAGCGCAATCCAATATGTGTTCAAGCACAGCTCCGAAAGAGCGCCGATCTACCGGGTCTCCGTTGAGGGCCGCAAGTAAGTGAATGAAGTGACTTGCCGGCGAAGGCCCCACCCGGCGGTCACAGAGCTCGATCGAGGGAGGCTCTTGTGCTCATGTGAGTTCGTCTCGCGCGAAAGCCGCGTAAACAAGCCTTCTGCTGGCCGAGCCACGTGCATCCCCCACAGCTTCATCATTGTCGGAGGACACCCCAACAGATCGCGAACTCAAGGACCCGAGATCGTGTAGGGATCTAGAATGCTCCCAGTTGGCAGTGCTTGACCTTGAGACCTAGGTGTTCGCAGGCCCCCGAAACCGCCATCTTCTCCACGCCGAGGGTTCGCGCGATCTTCCAGCACGAAGCGCAACTGATCCGACCGCCGGTTGCGGCTGCGAGCAGACGATCGCGCAGGTCGTCGGATACGTCCTCGGCCGCTTTCACGATTCTTTTCTCGGGTGAGTAACCGTACAGCCCCAGTTGGCACTTGATGATGCGATATTCCAGCAGGTCGGCGGTCTTCCCGATCTCGGAGGGCGCGACCTTGAAGGTTTCAGCCAGGCCATGAGCCGCCGTACAGGTGATCCGTCCGTCCTCCGCCGTGTCCGCTAGAGCGGCAGCGAGGGCGGCATCGTAGAGCGTTCCTTCAGGATGTTTGGCGCTGTAATGGCCCGCGGCTTCATGTGTCATAACCCAACCTCCGACTCACACCCTTAAACGGGACGATCACCGTGCTGATACGACAGGTTAGCACCGGCCAGGATTCAACTCCCAATGTCGTGTTCGGCGGCAGGGCTAGGTCGGGCTACCGGATTGCCGGTGCACTGCGGTAGCATGGCTCAAGATCAACCGGACCGAAGTAACGAGCAGATGTTCTGGACCCCCATAGACGGAATGGGGAGTGAGGCGCGGGGCATGATCAAGCGACATCTGGACCCTCTATGCACGGATCAACTGGCGCCCATCGACGGAGCAAAGAGCTACGGTGTCAAGGTGGTCGTCTGCTTTCCCGGCCCAAGTGTGCAGCAGAGCAATCCGATCCCCACGGGCACCACTCACCCCAGCCTGATGTCCGCGATCGATGAAGTATCACTCAAAGTCGACGAAACGGTTGACCTCGCCGGCGCCCTCAATATCCTGCATGACAAGTTCCTCGGTCGGGCCAAGAAGGTCATCGGGCCGACACCGAACGGGAGGGCAAGTCTCGACACGCTTCTGGCGATAGAGGGCCGACGCGAGCCAACCAGGCGTCCCTGCGCAATAACGGCCGAACAAGCCTGAACGGAGCAGGTATTGCCCTTCGAAAGACGATCCTGCTCCCCGGAAGGTCAGCCCACTTCCTCGGCGGCGCTACAACCGCGGCCATCCGCGTCCCACCAACCGTCACCCCACCCCTTGGCGATCCTTCTTTCCTTTCTCCGCCTGGGTCTGACCTCGTTCGGCGGTCCTGCCATGGTCGCCTATGTTAGGACCATGGCTGTCAATAGGAAACAGTGGCTGAACGACGACTCTTTCAGTGACGGCGTAGCCCTGTGCCAGGCGATTCCCGGGGCAACCGCCATGCAGAGCACCGCCTACGTGGGCCTCAAGGCTCGAGGATTCTCTGGAGCGGCGGCCGCCTACATCGGCTTCGGGATTCCCGCCTTTGTCTTCATGCTCGTCCTGTCCGTCCTGTACAGGTACGGGCAAGACACGCGTCTCGTCCTGTCGCTGTTCAGCGGGCTGAGAGCCATGGTGGTGGCCCTGATGGCGAACGCGGTCCTCAGTTTCGGGGTCAGCACCATCAAGAAGTGGTGGGGACTACCGGTGGTGGCTGGCGCGGCTGTCGCCCTGTTCTTCGGGGTGAATCCAATCTACGTGATCTTTGCCGCCGCAGCGGCGGGCCTGGCCCTGCCTCTCAATGCCGGTGCCGGACCCAAGGTCGAGGCGGAGCACGATTCGCCAACGAAGCACAGGTCGTTTCTGCGTCCCATTCTGCGTCTGGTGGCCGCCACTATAGTCGTCATGGGATTCCTCTACGTATTCGAGCGCCAACTCTTCGACTTGGCCTTGACCATGCTGCGGGTCGATCTCTTCGCCTTCGGCGGCGGCTTCGCCTCGGTCCCCCTCATGCAGCACGAGGTCGTCGACGTGCACCACTGGCTGAACTCTCGGACGTTCATAGACGGTATCGCGCTGGGCCAAGTGACACCGGGGCCCATCGTCATCACGGCCACCTTCGTGGGATACATGTTCGCCGGACTGGCCGGAGCGATCGTCGCCACCGCAGCCATCCTCCTGCCCTCGTTCACGGTCCTCGCGCTGGTCGAACCCTACTTCGACCGGTTTAAGCGCAACCGCTACTTCAGGAAAGCCATCAACGGCATCCTGCTGTCGTTTGTGGGTCTCATCCTGGCCGTAACCGTGCGCCTCGGCATCAACGTCAGCTGGGCGATCTGGAGCGTCGTTCTGGCCGTGGCGGGCTTCGTCGCATTGCGTCTCAAAGTAGACGTGCTGTGGGTCGTCGTCGCGGGAGGAATCGTGTCGTTGATGGTCGGGGTGTTTCAAGGCTGAGCAACGCCGGATCTGGTCGACGAACTAGACAGGGATGCGGCTCATGGAGCTCAATCTAAACTGCGCCTCCTACGGCGTCGAGGCGCTATGCTGTGGGCGTTGGCTAAGTTGTCTGCCAAATCCATACACGGGCTCTTGCAGGGGATGTCGAAATGCGAACATACAGCGGTGCCGAAGCCTTCATCGATATCGTAAACGCTCATGGCGTAGACAAGATCTTCTTCAACCCAGGCGGAGAGATGATTGGACTTCAGTGCCTTATCGCCCAGGCCAGGGTCGCAGGCGCGAAGGCTCCACAGCTTCTGCTTTGTCTGGATGAGGCGGTAACCGTCTCGGCCGCGCACGCCAGCTACATGGTTTCCGGGAAGCCGCAGGTGATATTGGTACATTCGGAGCTAGGCACTCTGCAGATGGGAGGAAATCTGCAGAACATTCAATGGGGCCGAGTCCCCGTGGTGATAATGGCCGCGTACCAGACAGATGGGCGGCGCACTACCTGGAGACAGGAGCCGTATGACCAAGGCAGCATCGTCCGTAACAATATGAAATGGGACCGTTGCATAACCAACGGTGAGGACATTCACGAAGTCCTCACCGAAGCGTTCCAAATCGCGTGCACCGATCCCGCCGGGCCGGTCTACCTCTATTTTCCGATGGACTATTTCGCCCAGACGGTTGGCAAACCGGACACGCCGCCGGTTCGAGCTGAAATTGCGCCTCTTCCGCCCGCCGATGCCGAAGCCCTTGGCCAAGCTGCCGACATGCTTCTGGAGGCCAAGAATCCGCTTATCGTGACCGGTACGACCGGCCGTCATCCCCAAAGTGTAGATGTAATGGTGCAACTGGCGGAGACTCTCTGCGCTCCCGTGCTCACCAGCCAGGTCTGGATGAACTTTCCCACCCCTCATCCGCTGTGCCTGGGCATGGAGCAGATCGGCGGAAGCCGGAAACCCAACCCCGGCATCGCTGAATCGGATGTGATCCTGGTAGTCGACTATGACATGCCCTACGTGGGCGGGGACGGACTGCCCGCGTCCGAGGCCAAGATTATCCACATCGATGTCGATCCCTTGACGAATGGAAGACTGTTGTGGGAGCGAACTGCCGACCTTTTCGTCAAGGCCGACTCTAGGGAGGCCGTGCCGGCACTGGAGCGTCTACTTCGCCAGAAGCTTACTGCCGAAAAGCAGCGGGAGTTGCAGAAACGTTACCGGCGCGTCGAGGCTAGGACCGAACAGACGCACCGTGAACGGCGAGCACTTGCCCAAAGCCAGGATGGTCAGAAGCCCATCTCTCCGGACTGGCTATGCTACTGCGTGAATCAACTCATCGATGAAGACACGATAGTGGTCAATCACACTCTCAGCCACTCCGCCTCGGTCACGGAGCAGATCGAAAGGACCAGACCCGGCACGCTGTTGGGTTGTCCGGCCGGCGCTATCGGCTGGGCCACGGGGGCGTCGTTAGGCGCCAAAGCGGCGGCTCCGGAGAAGACCGTGATCACCATGCTGACCGACGGGGGCTTCATCTGGGGTTGCCCAACCTCAACGCTGTGGACCGCTGGACACTATGGGTTGTCCTTCCTGGCCGTTGTCCTTAATAACCAGGGGTATGGAATAGCCAGGGGTTCCCAAAAAGAGCTTTTGGGGGTGGATCGCCTTACTGACGAGTACGCCTCTGAGGCGGGAGTGGATTTCATCCTCGACTACGCCATGCTCGCCCGCGCCTGCGGGGCCCATGGCCAGACCGTGGAAGACCCAGCCGAGGTTCTCCCGGCTTTGAGGGAAGCCCTGGCCAGAGTGCGCGCCGGTCAGGCCGCCGTCCTCGATGTTAGGTTGGGCAAAGATTAGGTCGCCCACGTCCGAGCGCCTCTCGGGAAGGCAAAGTGAAGACGAATGCTAGGCCTTGACGGTCAACGTCGCCACGGGGCATTCAGTCCGGCTAGATGTCTTTGCGAATTCCGGACTCGGTCAGGATCGTGTCGATGTCATTCCATTTATTCAGAGTATAGATGTGCAATCCCCCGATGCCAGCTTCCATGAATCTAAAGATCTGATTGACGGTGTATTCGATACCCGCCTTCTTGAATTCATCTGGTCTATCCCCGTACCTGCCAATGATTGCAGCCAATTCCGCGGTAATAGAGCAGCCGTTGCTAACCGTCATTCGTATAATGGCGTCCTTCTCCAAAGCGGGCATAAGCCCGAGAACCACGGGGATATCGATGCCCGCTTCGCGGATTCTGTGAGAAAACCGTTTGAAAGCCTCGACATCATGGCACAGCTGTGAAAATAGAAGTTGTGCACCATTGTCCTGCTTACTGCGAAGATGAGCTATGTCGGATGAGAAAGAATGAGCCAAATAATGCTTTTCTGGATAACAAGCTGCTGCAATGCAGAAATCTGGAAATTCGGTCTTGATAAACTTGATTAAGCCGTCAGCATTGTTGAATGATCCGTTCGTTCCATCCCAACCCTCCGGTAGATCTCCCCGCATCGCCAGGATATTCTCGATGTCAAACGAGCGATATAGTTCAAGTTGGGTTACGATTTGCTCTCGTGTGTTGCCGATGCAGGTGAAATGGGTTACCACTTCCGCTAGCCCGTCGTCTTTAAGACTCTTACATACTTCTACGTTGCGTCCCGCATTGGTGCCACCGGCACCATATGTGCAACTAATGAAGTCGGGCTTGAACTTATAAAAGTGCTGAGTGGCCTCCCTTAGGTTGGCCATGCCTGTATCAGTCTTTGGTGGAAACACCTCGAGCGAGAAGCTCATTCTGTCGTTCAATATGTCAATGATTTTCATAGCTGCAGACCTTCCGACAATCGGCTATTTGACGAAGGTTAAGGGTGGTGTCAGCTGCTTGCCAATCTCCCAGGTAGGACGAAGTCTCAGCGTCTCCAATGTCTCTAGGCCCGTGTTTCTCTCAGTACCGCCCATTGTAGCGGGATTGAGCAGAGCACACATGTCGGTGCATGCTGCCCCAGCCCGCGTCCGCTCCAGTGGGTCCCAGCGCTGCCGAAGCAGCCCCGCGCCAACGGATGGTGCATCACGAGGATGCCACGTCGTCGAGAGCGGTCGCCTTCACCTCGCCTGCGAAGCCGGCCTGGCTTCGTCCAACGCCAGGCGAGCGGCGGTCCGCTGCTTCGCAGGATCCAAGCGTTGCGTCACCCCCACCATGACAAGAGCCGCAGCGCAGGCAATAAAGAAGGGTATCTGGTAGCCGACGAAGTTCAAGATGATCCCCGCCGCCACCGGCACCACGATGGCCGTGGCGTGGAGAATCGTGACCCCCATCGCCAGAGTGGGGGCGATCTCTTGGGGAACAGCGATCTTGCGCAAGTAAGTCGATGCTCCGATCGTGGAGAACTGGGAGATGAAAGAGTAGATGACGTAAAATACGCAGGCCAGATACACCTGGCCCGAGAGAGCATATCCACCCAGTGCGACCACGTAGCCGATGTTGATAGCCTGCAGGATCCGCCGCTCGCCGAGTCGGTCGATCAGTCTCCCGACGTAGGACGAGGAGACAATGCCCACGAATGTGACCGTCAGCAAGAGGAGCGAAATATCCTCGACCCCGAGCTTGAATCGGTTAACCAGCACCCACAGCCCGAACGAGAAGAAGATCTGTTGGCGTACGCCGTCCAGCAGGTTGAGCAGATAGTAGTAACGATAATCCTTGCGCCAGACCATGCGGTCTCGAGTAGGCGCCACCTCGCGCTCCTCCCCGTCGTGCAGGTGGGGAAAGCGAAAGATGGCGACTGCGCCGATGAAGGCGACTACTCCCATGAGCACGAACGTCATCTCGTACGAGAGCAGGTGGAAGTGAAAGATGAGAAAAACAACCACCAGGGCCGCGAAGGTACCCACTTGATTGAAGGCCGCCATGCGTCCAAGCACGTGGCCGCTTCTCTCCTGCGTCGTGAGACTCATGCCGAGCGAGTACTGGGTCTGCAGGATGGTATGCATCCCAAAGCTGCTGATGAGAATCCAGGGAATTATCGTCACGAAGCCGGTGGCGATGCCGAAGAGCCCAAAGCCCAGGGCCAAGAGAAACATGGCGCCGGAGGTCAGCCGCGGTATCGACACCCGATAGAGAAGCGCCATGAGCAGGATCAGGGTGAGCCCACCAAGCTCGCGTATGGCCGTCATGTAGCCGAACTGAGGTCCGCTGAAGTGAAGGACGTCCTCGAAGAAGTTGGTGATGACGTTGTTGTTCGCGCTGTAGGCGAAGCCGTAGCAGAGTTGCATCACGGCGAGCAGGATGAACCCGCGGCCTGCGGGGTTCTCCCAGGATCGGCGGAGACGATCGATCATCGAGCGAGTGTAAGCACTGGGTCTTCTTGCCTCTTTTGCATGTCGCCGGTCATCTTAGGCCGTAAACGTGACAATCTGCAAGCATTCCCGGGTAGGCGCCAGAGACGGCTGCTACCATGTAGAGAAGGGGGGAGGGTCGGAGCGTGCGGTCGCTGCACCGAGGAGGAACGAGCATGTACAAGAAGATGATGGTTCTACTGGATGGCTCGGAGTTAGCCGAGGTGGTTTTCGACTATGCGCAGGAACTATCGGGTCGGATGCATCTCGACGTAGAGTTGTTACACGTCTGCAGTCGGCAGGACATCGCCCAGCTGCCCATGCGCCGGGCATATATGGATCGGATGGCCGGGCAGTTGTGTGCCAAGGCCGAGGAGATCAGCGCGAATTACAGCCGAGAGGCGGCGACGCGGTGTATCCAGGCGAGGGGCAATGTCGTCGTGGGGTATCCCGCCGAGGAGATCCTCAAGTACGTCGACGAGAACGACATAGACTTGGTCATGATGTCCACGCACGGGAGCTCCGGAGTGAAGGCCTGGGATCTGGGCGACGTGGCGAACAAGATCGTCCATGCCTCCAAAGTCCCCGTGTGGCTGGTCCCCACTGAACTGCGTGAGGAGGTCATCGCGGATGTGGTTCCCAACCGCAGCATGGTCGTCCCTCTCAGCGGCTCCAAACAGTCGGGTGCCGCGATCCCTCACGCTGTCGACATCATGGCGCAGAGAGGTGCCGAGAGCGAGCTGGTCCTTCTCCATGTGTTGGACGTGTCTTACGTCACCACCAGTAGAGCGACGCTGGATGATTTGGACGCCCGGCGTCAGGGGATGAAGACATACCTCGAGGATCTCGCTCGACCGATCAGAGACTCTGGCCTCGCGGTTCGGACCGAGGTGCTTTCGGGAGACCCCGCGCAAACCATCATCGAGTACCTGAAGGGCAACCCAAGCCAATTGCTCGTCATGGCCACTCGTGGCAGACGCGGCCTCAACAGGATGATCTTCGGCAGCGTCACGGAAAGCGTCATTCACATGGTGAAGATGACCCCCTTGCTTCTTGTTGGAGGCGAAGAGTAGACGGCCATGGGCATGATTGCCAAGGCCGCAAATGAGACCTCCAGATCTGGGCATCAGGCTCCATTCAGGAAAACTTCATGCTCCGGAAGCGATAATCAGTTTTGTCCGCTCTTGTGGTGTGCAAAGCCACAGCCCAGATGAGAGGGACGAAGCTGCAGATCGCCTGTCGCTTCGCTGTCACTCTCTCGGAGAGGAGGGATGCGATGAGTGTTCCGGGAACCATGGATCGTCTTGAAGAGAAGTGTCTTCGCGCGGTGTACGAACTGGCGGGCAAAAAGCCGATAGGCATCATTTCGTTTGCGAGGGTACGCAGGGCGCTCGGCCACCCCAAGGGCGAGGTGGAGCAAGCATGCGACTTCTGGGCCAACCGCGGCATACTGGAATGGACGAACCGTAATCAAGTCGCCCTCACCCCCGTCGGGTTGAGAAGAGCAGATCACTTTGCCGAGATAGCTTGGCGGTTTCACGCTCCGTTTTGAGTCGCCCCACATCTGATCGGGAACGGTCGTCGCCGTTCCGGCACCTGCGGGCCGGCCAGTCAGCTTGAAGCGGTCCATTCCAAGGTTCGTTCGACGGCCCCGAACCGGATCTCAACGAGTGTTGCACCGTGATTCGCGACGCTGCGTCAAGGTCTGCCTATGGAACGAGGCGGACACTTGGTTGACAGCGTCACGGCCAGGCTATGCGCCCGCTCGAAGCTTGCCCGCAGGCGAATGATCAAACTCGACGGCCATCCGCCCTGAATCCTGCGTGAAAATCAACGTTGCCCTGGGGGATGTGGCCGTTCAGAGACAGGGCGAAGAAGACCTCTTCCGGAACTCCCTCGTGGACGAGTCCTGGGACCTTCCGGAACCCGAAGCGCCCGTAGTACCCCGGATGTCCCACGAGGCAGCATCCCTGAGCACCAATAGCCTGCAGACGTGACATCCCTTCCCGTATCAAAACGCCGCCGATTCCCCGTCCCTGGTATTCCGGGAGCACCGACACGGGCCCAAGTCCGTACCAGTCCGGGTGACCGTCGGAAATCATCACCGGGGAGAACGCGATGTGTCCTACCACGCGTCCATCCATTTCAGCCACGAGAGACACTGAAAGCGCCTTGGCCGCACGCAACGCAGCAATGACGAACTGCTCTGTGTGATTGCTGATCGCGAGGCTCTCGAACGCTGCGACCGTGATCTCGGTGATAACGTCGATATCGCCGTCTGTCTCATTTCTGACCAGTACTCCCGCCATCACCTCTCCCGATTCCTCTCCATGTTGACCGACAATCATCACTCTGAAGTGCGGCGCCCCCAATGCAGCCCCGACCCGCCCGCACATCGCCGGCGCGCCAAGCTCGTTGTGCGCCCTTGCCCAAGGGTTTCATCTTAGCGACGAATGGGCACCTGAACAGGCGTCGTGCCGGCATATGTGAGAGGAGAGCCCCGATGTCCACGATTCTGTTCATAAGCACGTTTGGTTCCGACGATCCCACTCGAGCGATGCTGCCCGTCCTAGCCGCAGCCGGAGCTCTCGAGGCGGGTCACGCACCCGAGATCTGTCTGCTTGGTGAAGCCGCCTACCTGATGAAGGACCAGGTCGTTGCCTCAGTCCAAGGCGTCGGCTTCCCCCCTTTGAGCGAGGTCATGCCGCAGTTGATAGATCACCGCGTTCCCGTCTACGTCTGAGGACCTTGCGGGAGGGCCCGTGGGGTCACCGAGGACGATCTTCAGACCAAGAATGCCCAATTCATAAACCCCAAGGAACTCGCCAAGTTGATTGTCGCAGCCGATAAGGTGGTGAGTATCTGACAGCGTCAACGCCTTACTACGGGGTTCACTCGTTCCGCACAACGAACACCAAGACCGACCTGGGGTCAGCTCTTGTCTGGGTTGAAGTTGGTGGTCGATGCGAAACCCGGAGCAAACATGATGTGACCGAACATGATCGGTCGGTCTACCCTCTTGAAGTTCAGCGGGGCATGCGGCAAACCCTTCGGAACATATACCCAGGTGGTGCTGGTGATAGTGTAGGTCTCAGCGTCATCGCCCTCGCCCATGACGAATTCGATCTCCGCCCCAAAATCCTGGAAATCCATAGGGTTCCCACCTATAAAGTATAGGAACTCGGCGCAGTTATGGCGGTGTGGTTTGGGTATCATCAGGTACGGTCGATAGATCGGGCGTAATACCTGGGTGAAGGGCTCATCCCATCCCTCGGCTGGGCCTTCTTGGTTGATTCCAATGTAGAGCGGCTGCTCCGGGTCGGGGTTGGCCGGGTTCAGAATTCCCCAGGGCTCTCTCAGGAAGTATTTGCCGTACTTGTCGTCAGCCACTTTCGCCTCCATCACTTGAAACTCGACCGGTTGACAAATTCATGTGATCAGCATGCGGCCTATTCTAGTTTGTTTTTGCCGAACAAGAGTCACGGTCACATTCCTTCCGATGATGGAGCAGCGGAGAACTCTTTTGACGATGAGATCGACCTTTCCCGCCCAGGCCGAGACGTGAGAATCTTAGAAGAGAAAATGAGAATTTCCGTACGGTCGGCAGAGATAGGCCAGTAACTCACCGAAAGCGATGGAGTGGTAATGGAAGTAAGGAATGCGGTGCTGGGAGACGTTCCCATGCTTGTGGCAACCGGCGCTCTGGACCACGGCGGCTCTGCCGACCTGCAGACAGCGTTGGACAGATTGTTCGAAGCCCGTTTCAACGTCATCTTCTTGGATTTCAGCGGCCTCGTCTACATCGACAGCGGGGGCCTCTCGGTCCTCCGCGCCGGAGTCCGGGCCTTGGGCCAACGAGGATGGCTCGGATTGATCGGACTGAACGCCAACAGTCGCCGCCTCCTGGAGATCGATGGTCTCCTTGTAGATCCCAGAATCCGCGTCTTCGCGGACAGGCGGGCGGCTCTCGCGGCCACTGGCGAACGGGCCAGCACTTGATCGAAGGAGTGGTACCGCGCTGCAATTCATACCCAGGGTCGGGGCCTCTTAAGAGACAGCACGCTCGTTACCGAGAAATGTCAAGCGCCCTTACCAGGCTTAAACTTGTGGCCACAGTTGAGGCAGGTGAGCACAATCTTCCCGCTGCCGATCATGCCTATAGCGATGCTCCATCCACGCTTCCCCGCGTGAATCTGCGCCGATCCGCATTTCGGGCACCTAACCTCGTCTTCGGCCATGGGGTCCCCCTCGCGCTCACAATGATCTCGCCGGCACCTGCCCCTGCGCTTCACTCTAGCATGAGGCTCCGAGGCCAGTGACCGCCTCGGGGGAAGTGCCATTCAGTTTCGGAGTAAACAGCTCGGATCAAGCGCCCCACGACGGGGTCTGCGATGCCATGCGCCGAGGCCGCAATCCGAAGACGACAAGGATGGCTCCGATGGCCAGCAATACGAGCCCAACCACCGTCAATCCGACGATCAGAGGGTACACGATCCCAAATCGTGCGCCGAGGGTCACATCCGCCGCGACGGGCGCGCTGGCATCCTCGTTCATGATGACTACCGCCCAGTTTCCGTCTCGCAACCCCCAGTCCAGGGTCTGGCTCCCGGTCCCGGCGACTTTGGCCACCCAGAAGCTCTCTGCTTCTGGAGGACCCGGGACTGTCTTCCCGTTGACGTGTTCATAGTGGACCGACCCTGCCGACAGGTCGATGCTCGTGACTCGGTCGCGGGCAACGTCTGAGAGATACTTCGAGACCCGCGCGGTCGGTCCAACGCCAATGAAGACCGGTGCTGGCAGTTTTGAGATGCCGGTCATCCGAACGGTGGCTCCCGCCCGAGACAAGACCCACCTTTCCCACGAGGAAACGAGTTGCCCGTTGATGTCGGGGACCGTCAGGGCAAATCCGTTGCTGCCGACCGTCTGGCTCGGTATAGTGAAGTAGCCGGAGGGAGCGACGTGGAAGCGGTAGACGCCGAGGACGAAGCCGCCGGACGCCACGGAGACGATCCCGGCAAGGGCGAATAGGGCCCCGAAGATCACCATGATTATCTTGAGCGGGCGCATCCCCGCAAGGTTACACGAGATGGCGCTCTTGAGACGTGAGACCCTTCAACAATGCCTGCCGACGACAACTCCCGCTGGTTGTTGGCGGCCGCAACCATCGAAACGATATGATGACCAGAGATGGAAGCCTCTTTCTGCGAAAAATACGGCCCGTGGGCTCTGGTGACCGGTGCCTCCCGGGGACTGGGGGCAGAATTCGCCCGGCAATGCGCCGCGCGACGACTCAACGTAGTACTGGTCGCCACCGACGCCGAGCTGCTGAGATCTAGGGCGGCTCAACTGGAGCAGAACTACGGCATAGACACCCGCACCGTAGCCCTGGACCTCGGTCGAGAAGACATTTTGCAGCAACTGGCCCCCCTGACGGATTCTCTGGAGGTGGGGCTATTGATCAACAACGCCGGGGTTTCCAGGGTGCAACCATTTTTGCGCCAAGACCTCGATCAGCTCCTGCGCCAGCTACACATCAACGCCCGTGCCGGACTGATACTCACGCACCACTTCGGCAACAGGATGGCTGAGCGAAAGAAGGGCGGCATCATCTTTGTTTCCTCTGGCTCGGCCCTGTATGGTACCGCCTATTGCGCCAATTACGCCGCTACCAAAGCGTACAATCTGATAATCGCCGAGACGTTGTGGTACGAACTTGGGCGACACGGCGTGGACGTACTTGGCTTCATGGCAGGTTCAACCAAGACGCCCGGCTGGGATGCCAACGAGCCCAAGCCCAATCGGCTAGTCAAGGTGATGGACGCCAAGACGGCGGTAGCCGAGGCCCTGGGCGCGCTGGGTAAGCGCCCGAGCATCATCGCTGGAAGAAGCAACCGGCTGGGCTACCTCGTCATAGGGGCGATCATGTCTCGCGCCAGCGCCATCCGCACGCTGGCTAGATCAATGGAAAGGATGTTCGGCCCGTTCGACGAGTCCCGTTGAGACGACGTAGATATCACAGGGAGGTTGCCGCCGATGTCCGTTTTCGACCCTGAAATTGTGCACGAGTGCTCCATGGAGTGCCTGGGGTTGCCCAAGCCTCAGATGTTCGATGCTTTCGGCCGGTCGCTGGCCGAGCGCTACCCAGGAATACTGGACTTCACGCAGCCTTGGATATACAGCATCGCGGGCGGGGCCATGATACAGATGAAGCTGTATTACGCCTCCACGACTGAGTACATCATGATATGGGGCACGCCCATAGGGTCAGAGGGGCATTCCGGGCGACATTTCACTGGCTTCTGGGACACAGTCATCGATGGCGAGATGTGGTATTACGGTGAAGGGGAGTTCGAGAAGAAGGTCTACAAGCCCGGCGACCGCGTCTATGTGGGGCCCGGCCAGGCGCGCGCCATGAACTTCACCAACGGAGTGTGGGCAACGGAGTACGCCAGGGGTTTCATTCCTGCGAGCGTGCCCTTCGGCATCGCAGAGGAGATATTCGTCTGCTGGGACCTCCTCACTGCGACCCAGACCCTCAGCCTATACACGGACCTCGTGGCTCAATCCTTGGGGCGGAAGTACCCGGGCATTAAGCCCGTCTCCGATACCGTGAGCCGACTGGCCAGCAAGGTCACCAACGCCCTAATCCCCTCGCCGGAGGTCAGCAAGGTGCCGCGGAACAACATCCGGTGGTTTCAGCGGAAGACCTAAGAAGATCCGGGCTGGAACCTTTCGCCATGACAATCTCCACCCGATCGTGAATCGATGCTCCTCGGGACCGGTGGTCAGCTTCTTGCTTTTCCACAGCGACCGAAGGACACACGATACATGAGGTAGTCCCAAGTGTTGCCTAGGAGATTACCCACGCGGATCATGCGCATGGACAGTTCCATGGCTTCGGTCTTTTCCTGCCCGTACATGTCTACGACGCGCCGCCGCACCTCGGGATCCGGGTTGGCATCGTTTTCGGCCCAGTGCTGAGCGTACAGCAGTGCCGGGACCTGTTCGGGCGGTGATCCTTGGAAGGTCCCTCTAGTCAACCCCTCGATATCGGACCGCGAGAGACCCGCCGCGAGCGCGAGTCTGGCGTGGGCATAAGCGCAGTAACGGCAGCCGTTGACTTCCGTGACCGCCAGCATGAGACGCTCTTGGAAAGCCCTGTCGATCATCCTCCCGCTTCTCAGGGCTCGAACCTGTTTCCGCTCGTGTAGGAGTGCACCTGCATCGCGCAGCAGGTCGGACGGGTGACGGTAGAAACGTCTCTGAAATTTCTGCACCGGCATCTCCCACATTGGTCGCGCGAGACATTCTCAGTTTCCCACAAGACGCTCGCACGCATTTCCGCCCGTATCGCCGGTCTATGGCCGGGAGCTCAACAGGCCGCCGGATAGTGCAGTCCATCTAGGTCCTTGTTCCCTCTTGGGGAGTCAGTCAGACTCGCAACCCAGGAACAAAGGGTCTTCCTCCGGCGCTTCGGTGTTGTCTGGCCAACACGCCGTTGTTCGTCGGTCAAACGCCACGCCAGGAAGGGGTGGTTTGCTGGAGATCAGCAATTCTGGTAGGCCACACGACTCCTGAGAGGAAAGGCCGGCGTCGTTCCCGTCCGCGGGCATCCCCTCGCTTCCGGCCAGGCGATGCTGATATCCTCGTGCCCATGTACGCGGTGATAGTCGGAGCTGGAGAGGTCGGTTTTCACATCGCCACCATCCTGAGCCAAGAGGGCCACGAGGTGGCGATCATCGACCGAGAGCGCAGGTCGTTCGAGCGGGCAAGCCAAGAGCTCGACGTTCTTGCGCTGCATGGCAACGGAGCCAGCCGGCGGGTGCTCGAGCAGGCCAGCATGGGAAGAGCCGACCTTCTCGTGGCCGTAACGGATTCTGACGAAGTCAACATGATCGCGTGCATGGCTGCCAAACGGGTCGGGGTGGCGCTTACCGTGGCGCGCGTCCGCAACGCGGACTACATCGAGGACGTACAAACCCTTTCCACCGGCTTCACGGGAGTGGACCATGTTATCCAGCCTGAGGCTGCGGTGGCGGACGAGATCGTCAAGTTGGCGAGCTTTCCCGGAGCGCTCGATGTGGAGACGTTCGCGGGGGGCCAAGTGTCCGTTGTCGAAGTACAGGTCCATCCGCTCAGCGACAGCGTGGGCGTCCCGCTGCGGTCCCTGGGACTGCCGGAAGGCGTCGTGGTCACTGCCCTGCTGCGAGACGACCTCACCTGTATTCCCCGGGGCGATTCCGCGTTGCAGGCCGGCGACCGGATCTTCCTGACCGGTCGGCCGGGTGCCGTGGTTGAGGCAGCCGCTCGCCTTTCTGGACAGCACGACATGCCGAGAAAGGCAATCTTGCTCGGATGCGGAGAGATCGGTCTCCTTGTCGCAAAGAGTCTCGAACACAAACGGGTCCGGCTCACCATATTCGAAAAGGACGAACGAAAGGCCGCGGACGCGGCGGCGGTCCTGCGTCGGTCGATGGTGATCCGAGACGAAGGCATAGACGAGTCGGTTCTGGTCCGAGAGGGCGTGGGCTCCTGCGACCTCTTCGTTGCGGCCACCGGCGACGATCGACTCAACATCTTGGCAGCGTTGATGGCGAAACAGCTCGGGGCAAAACGAACCATCTCTATAGTCGAACGCAGCGAGTTCTCCCGGGTGGTCGAGAGTGTGGGCGTGGACGTCGCCATCAGCCCCAGACGCATGACGGCGTCGGCGATCTTGCGCTACGTTCGAGCTGGGCGGGTACTGAGTGCGGCGGTACTCGAAAAGTCGGCTGGGGAGGTCCTTGAATTCGTGGTCTCCGATTCCAGCCCCGTCTGCGGTCGAAAGTTGGCCGAGGTCAGCTTCCCTTCGAGTGCAATCGTGGGGGCGCTGGTCCGCGGGGACACTGTTCAAATCGCGGACGGACGTACCCAACTGGAGGACGGTGACATCGCGATCGTCTTTACGCTTCCCGAATCGGTTCGGGACGTGGAGAGGCTCTTCGCTCCGCGCGGCAGGAGATGAACTACCGCTTCGTAACCTACCTCGTGGCATTGGTTATCGTAGCCATCGGGGCAGGAATACTCGTGTCTGCGGGCGTCGCGGTCGGTTATGGCGAATCGGACGTGGTTCCGCTCCTCGTCTCCGGGGCCATCTGCGTCATGCTTGGGACGCCCCTAATTATCCTCACTCAGTCGACCAGGCGAGCCTACATCGGCTTTCGCGAAGGTTTCGTGGCCGTCGTCGCCTGTTGGATCGTGGCCGCCCTCTTCGGCGCCCTTCCTTTCGTCCTTTCGGGTGTGTTCGGGCCGGTGGATGCAGTCTTCGAGTCCATGTCCGGATTCACGACCACAGGGGCGAGCGTCCTCACGGATTACAACCAGGCGCACGGAATCATGTTCTGGCGCAGCCTCACCCATTGGTACGGGGGAATGGGCATCGTCGTTCTCGTGATCGCTTTGCTTCCGTCGGTTGGCGGAGGAGCCATCCGCCTATTCGCGGCCGAGTCGCCGGGACCGTCACCAGAGAGGCTGACGCCTCGGCTCAAGGACACTGCGAAGCACCTGTGGTACATCTACGTCGGGTTGAGCGGGGCGGAGTTTCTGCTTCTCATGGTGGTAGGCATGGGACCGTTCGACGCAATCACGCATACGTTCGGCACCATGGCCACCGGCGGGTTCTCTCCCGAGGCTGCCTCTGTGGGGTCGTTTAACAGCTGGTCGATCGAGCTGGTGATCACTGTGTTCATGGTTCTGGCGGGGGGGAATTTCGCCCTCTACTTTGCCTTTCTTTCCGGTCGTCGCTGGGCGGTCTTTCGCGATCCGGAGTTCCGTCTCTACCTGGCGATCCTCGCAGCCGGGACCATCCTGGTCGGCACGAGCCTGATGATCGCAAGGTCTCACTTCAGCGTCACTCACGCCTTTCGGGAGGCCATGTTCCAAGTGGTCTCGCTCCAAACGACCACGGGATACGTCACCGCCGACTTCGACGGCTGGAACAGCTTCGCCAAGACCCTGCTCTTGCTTCTCATGTTCGTGGGCGGCTGTGCCGGGTCCACCGCGGGTGGGATCAAGGTCGTTCGTTTTCTGGTCCTGTCCAAGAATGCCAAGCGCGTGCTCTCGCAATCGGTGCGCCCCCATGCCGTAATACCCGTACGGGTGGGCCGACGGGTGGTGCCGGAGACAGTATTGGCGGGAGTGTTGGGCTTCTTCTTCCTCTACATGATGACCTTCGGAGCGGGCACTCTTCTGCTCGCGACTTCGAACGTGAGCCTCGTAACCTCGGCTTCGGCGGTGGCCGCGACATTGAACAACGTCGGCCCCGGCCTCGAACTCGTGGGAGCCACTCTAAACTACGCGCCAATTGCGGCTTTCGGCAAGGTGGTGCTCATCGCCATGATGCTCTTGGGCCGCCTCGAACTTCTGGCCGTGATGCTGCCGTTTACGCGAAGCTTTTGGTCGCGTTAGAGAAGGACGCGGCGGAGGTTGCAACACCGAGCGGCCCATCCTGCACTTCTGGGCGGATGCCGATCCTGAGCAGGTCGGGTGGCTCATGAAAACGGCCGACATCGGACTGAAGATGCGACGCTCGATCTGACCGTCGGGTCAGTTGCCATGCCCGAAAGCGCTTGGCTGGATTAGCCGGAGACTCGTCCGGGTACGATTCGAGGGCGCTCTTAGCCACAGCACACGTACCTGTCAAAACCGGCATTTGTAGACCCAGTGGAACCGCCGCTGCTGTACAGACTCACGTCAAGAGACTGGAGGAGGACATGGCATCTTCGTTGGAGCCGGTGACCAAAGTAAGCGATGAACTGAAGGCGCTGTTGAACGACGCGATCGCCAGGGAGATTCAGGTGAGCGTCCAGTACATGTGGCAGCATGTCCAGGTCGTGGGAGTCAAGGGCATAGCCGTCCAGGATGCATTCAGGCAGACCGCGATCGCTGAGATGAAGCACGCAGAAAAGATCGCCGAAAGGCTCTGGTATCTCGGGGGGACGCCGACCACTAAGCCCGCGCCGATCTTGGTGGGAGAGAGCATGAAGGAGTTTCTCGAACTCGACGCCAAGGCGGAGGTGGAGGCGGTCGTGATGTATCGCCAGATCATAGAGATGGCGACCAAGGAACATGACGTCACCACGGCGTTCATCTTCAAAGAGATCCTCGAAGACGAGGAAGACCATCATGATCTCTTCACAACCATGCTGGAAGAGGTCTGATACCCGGACGGCTCACCATCGCGGGCGAGACAAAGACCATGCCCGTTTCAGCGTTATCGATTCGGCCTAGTCATTTGCGGTCCTAGGGACCGGCGAAGGCAAAGCGCGCCGCTCTTGGCACAAGAGTGGTGGAGGCGCCCGTTCCGCTGAAACAACTTTCTCGCGCTTATCTCTACCCTCGACGCCGCACCTGCGGTAGAGTCAGTCGTGGGCAGAGTCACTATGGAGGTTTGTTCGGTGGACACGGAGCAGTCGCTTCTCAGCTTCGGGCCTTTCGGCGTCTCCGTGTGCGACGGGCCCTACCGCGTCTTCAAGTGGCAATGGCAGAACGTCTTCCTCATCGAACTCACCGACCGCCGTCTCAAGGCCAGTCGGAGGTTTCGCTTTCCACTCCTTGGAGCGCGTCGGGGAGGAGCTTCTTTCGAGATCCCCTACGCCGGAATCATCTCAGTGGAGCTTCTGCCGCATCCGGCACGCCTCGGCCTCATGGAGGTGCTCGACGTCACCTATCGCGATGCCGCAGGGGCGCATGAGAAGTCGATCGCCGCGTACAACGGACCCGCCGAAAGCGCGTTTGTCATCCTTCAACGCTTCGCGCCCCAGGGAACCGTTAGCGCCAGTCGAGAGAGGCGCTGAGTAGTGCCTTGACGTCCTCGTTTGCTCCGCCCGGGAGTCGTTGACCGTCGAGAACAGGGTAGCTCTCCTCGCTCACAGCGCTCATCTTGCGCCACAGGCAGATGTCCTCCTTCAGGTACTTGGCCTTGATGGCGTCCGAGCACTCGTGGCTGATGGGGCAGGCAAAGCACGCTTCGTTATCGATGGCCTGACCCGTCTTGCGCGAATGCTGGCCCTCGTCAATTCGCCTTTGAGTATCGAGCAGTAGTTCCTGCACCTTGCTTTGGATGGTCACTTGGAAATGCGGTGGCTCTTCCGCCTCGTCATAGACGAACACGCCGCTTTGCCAATGGGCGAGTTCGAACGCGAGATCACACGTCTGCCGCTGCAATACCTCTCGGATCCTCGCCTCGCTCGCGAAGCCCCTCTCGACCAGGCGCTGTCCAAGCGGCCTCAGTCTCCTCTGAGCGGGAGTGAGCGTCTGGTCTTCCTTGAGAGCCTCCTCGAGTTGCGCCTCCGTGAGGCAGCCGGCCCTAAGAAGATGTGTTCCCAGTTTCACGTCACTCAACGGGAGGGAGATCCCTTCGACCCGGCCCCTAACCAGGTAGATAGACCCAGATTCGTCGAAATCGTGGACTTGAAGGACGCCGGTGGCGACGTTCTGAGCAAGAAACTGCAGGACGCCTACGAGCTTGAACCTATCGATCGATCCCTGGAGTAGCATTCGCCTTCTCTCCCAAGTTTCCCCGGTTCATCCGCTATATCGGCAGCCGGCAGAAAATGATTAAGAAGACAGATCCAGTCCCGTGCCTCCGGTTCAAGCGGAGACCGGCCCTCAGCACTCTTCCCGCCAATGCCAGTCCCTAGCGCCCTTGAAGACGTTCGCATTCATCTCGTTGCTCAGATGAAGCAGGTTGGCCTCGGGAAAGCGTTCGGCCATCGCGTAGTAGAAACCACCGACATCGGCAGTCTTCGCCAGTTCCTCCTCTGTCGCAACCAGATACGAACGCGTAAATGCCAGCGAACTGCCATCGAATTGCATGCCGGGTTTCTGGTGACCGGGAATAATCACCTCGGCACCCATGGTCTCGATCTTGTCAATTTCTTTCATCCATTGCCGCCGTTCCTCGGCGGTGACCTCGCACGTAAACGGGTGTGCTTGATTGAATAGGACATCGCTGGCGTAGAGTGTCTTTATCGACGGTATCCAGACCATCGTGTTGTAGCGCATGTCTCCAATGACCTTGGGTATGATCTCGAGTCGCTGACCTTCGAGTTCCAGAAAGCCCTCCTCGAGCGGCTCTACGTTCACCGACTTCCTACACACATTGTGGGAGCCTATTACAACCTCCCATATCTCCATCTTGCCGAAGAACTGATTGTTCATGATCTCTGCTTCCGAGGGCACAGCGACAACCCGGGCCTCCGGGAACGCCTCGGCGATCGTGCCGGCTCCGAAATAGTGATCGGGGTGAGCGTGGGTGAGATAGATAGCCTTGAGTCTCTTGCCGGTTTCGAGGATCTCCGCAATAACCCTATGCGCATTCGACAGGGTCCATTGCGCATCGATGAGAACCGCGTCGGTCTTTCCCATGACGAGGACGGATGCGACTTCGAACCCCGGCTCGTCGCAAAACATGACCTTCGTCGACAACAGGTTTGTGCCGCTGGCGTTCAGTCGAATCTCCATGAAACTGGCCCCCCGGTAGTCGGTTTCGTGCGAGTCTAGCATTAGACAGGGGACAAACAACAAGAAGCAACGAGCACCTCGGAGGGCGCGACTCGGCTACTTGAACGGATTGTCCGGCCAATCGAAGTGGGGCAAGGTCGCGACCCCGTAATTCGATGGCAATACCCCAGTGGGACAAAGGGAGAAGCACTCCATGCAGTTTGGGCACTCCTCTGAAGCGACGTCGGGCAAGAACATCACCTGCCGCTCAACCCCTCTCCCAACGAAGCCGATGGCGCATTTCCCCTTTACTTCCTCGCAGTAACGAACGCAGAGGCCGCAGAGAATGCAGTAGTTCGGCATGGAGCTGAACTTGCCCGGGTCCACACCGTACCTGCTTCCGTAGTCCGTAAGAGCCTGCACGCCCGGTGCGCGAGCGAGCAGCATCTCCAAAATCAGCTTTCGTCCCGCGGCCACTCGATCGGACTCGGTCTGCACATCGAGTCCCTCTTCGACCGGGTAGACGCACGAGACAACCAGCTGTGAACGACCGCCCTTGGCTATCTCAACTGTGCACAGCCGGCAACCGCCGAAGGGAGTCAAATCCGCAAGGTCGCAGAGAGTGGGTATCTCTATCCCCGCTTCTCGCGCCGCCTGGAGGATCGTCATTCCCTCCTCGGCCGTGACATCCAGGCCGTTGATCGTCAACACGACTTCACTCATCTTCCTTGCCTCGCTTCCGCGCCACCGGGGTTTCAGCGGGAACCGGTTCGGGCACCGGCACCCCGGACAGCTTCACAACCGCGCCAAAGCGCGCCGGGCAGACGTCCATGCAGGCGCCGCACTTGGTGCACTTGGCTTGGTCGACAACGTGAACGACCTTCTTCCCGCCGCGGATGGCTTCCGCCGGGCAGTTTCTAAGGCATATCATGCAGCCCTGGCACTTATCGGGATCGATGTAATAAGAGATGAGCGCCTTACACACGCCGCCTGGACAGCGCTTCTCCTCGATATGAGCTCGGTATTCTTCGCGGAAATGGCGGATCGTACTCAGCACCGGGTTTGGAGCGGTGCCACCCAACGCACAAAGCGAAAAGCCCTTCACTACCTCCGATATCTCCTCGAGCCGTTCGATGTCTCCATCGCGGCCTCCGCCGGCG
Source organism: uncultured Actinomycetes bacterium (assembly GCA_963775295.1). Lineage (GTDB taxonomy): Bacteria > Actinomycetota > Thermoleophilia > RBG-16-64-13 > RBG-16-64-13 > JAMDEO01. Next base: position 1,307,629 of record CAVZIK010000006.1, on the reverse strand, counting down.
CAAATTCTGTTGAGCACCGCCAGCATCTGATAAATGCCTTCGCGGCAGGGACTGCACTTGCCGCAGGACTCCTCGGCCAGGAAGTTCAGGTAGTATCTGGCCGTATCCACCATGCAGGTGTCCTCATCCATGACGATCATCCCGCCGGACCCCATCATCGAGCCGACTTCAGCGAGTTCGTCGAAATCGACGGGCAGGTCGAGAAGTTCTTCCGGGATCATCCCGCCGGAGGGACCGCCTGTCTGGACGGCTTTGAATTCTTTCTTGTCGGGGATGCCTCCGCCGATGTCATAGACAACCCGTCTGAGCGTCATCCCCATCGGCACTTCCACCAGTCCGGTGTTGTTAACCTTGCCCACCAGGGAAAATATTTTGGTTCCCTTGCTTTTCTCTGTTCCGATACCGGCGAACCAGTCGGCGCCCCTTTCAATGATCAGCGGCACCGTGGCCCACGTCTCGACGTTGTTCAGGTTGGTCGGCCTGCCCCAGATGCCGCTCACTGCTGTCCGAACGTACTTCGGCCTTGGCTCTCCCACCCTCCCCTCGATGGCCGTCATCAGTGCGCTCGATTCGCCGCTGACAAAAGCACCAGCCCCTTTATGCACCGTAACGTCAAAGGAAAAGCCCGAGCCCAAGATATTCGTCCCAAGCAGGCCGTAACCACGTGCCTGCTCGATTGCGACGCTCAGGTTCTCCACGGCGATCGGGTACTCCTGACGCACGTATATGAAGCCCTGCTGAGCTCCAATCGCATAAGCCCCTATGATCAGGCCCTCCAGAACACGGTGGGGATTCCCTTCGAGCAGACTCCTGTCCATGTACGCGCCGGGATCGCCCTCGTCGGCGTTCACAACCACATACTTGACATCGCCGGGAGCATCCTTGGTCGTCTGCCACTTGATCCCGGTCGGAAATCCGCCGCCTCCCCTCCCCCGAAGTTTGGACGCCTTCACCTCTTCCAGCACCTCTTCCGGGAACATTTGGAAAAGAGCCTTTGCCAAAGCCGCATATCCGCCCCGTACGATGCTGCTGTCGATGTTCTGCGGGTCGATGAAACGATTCTCACCAAACACCACAGGAGTTTGGTACTTGTAGAAGGGTATGTCGTCCTCACGTAGAATTTCCCGGCCGTCGTCGTCACGGTAAAGCAGCCGTTCGACAACTCCGCCGCCCACGATAGTGGTGGCTACGATCTCGGCAACGTCGTCCGGTCTCACCTGCAGATAGGTCACCTGCTGGGGCTGGATGGTGACTATGGTGCCCTTCTCGCAAAATCCGTGGCATCCGGTCCGCCGTATGCCGACCCGGTCGCCAAGCCCGGCGCGTTCCAGTTCAATCACGAACGCTTGGTGCACTTTGTCGCTGCGCGCCGCGTGGCAACCGGTGCCCGAGCAAATGGCGACGGCGGCTGTATCCGTCTCCTCGTCGGCCAAGAGCCGGACGCGGTACTCTTCGAGTTCGGCACGCGATGTCAGTGTGGGCACTGTATGCTCCTTCCCGCCCCGCTATTCGCCGTCAGCGGCAAGCTGCTCGAGTTCTTCCCTCGACGGCCTGCTGTAATACTGGCCGTCAATGGTCATCACGGGCCCCAACGCGCAGCAGCCAAGGCAGTTCACCGTGTCCAGACTGAAGCGCATGTCCGGGGAGGTCTCGCCGGGTCCTATCCTGAATGTCTCCGTTACTCTATCGAGAAGGCGGGTGGCGCCCCGCACCTGGCAAGCGGTTCCGAGGCAGACCGAAATTGAGTGTCTACCTTTCGGTACGAGGCTGAACGCCTTGTAAAAGGTCGCAACGTGATAGATGCGAGCCAAGGGAACGTCGAGTTCTCGGCTCACCAACGCCAGGTCGCCTTCCGAGAGCCAGCGGTTCTGATGCTGGATCGCGAGTAGTATCTGAATCAACTTGGACTTGTCGGCGCCGTGTTCGCGCACTATGGCTTCCGTGTCGGCCTGTTCTTTGGCCATCTGCCTCGTCACCTCTTTGGAACTCTTTTGATCCGCCGCATCTCAGCCGTTCACCCCAGCATTTCGGGGCCGTTAGGATTCGAGACTCTGAAGCATCAGTCTCGCTTCGGCGAAATCCACGCTGGAGATACGGGCGTGCAATTCGTCGGTCTCGCTGAACAGTGATGTCAACCGGACCTTGTCGCCCTCGACTACCACCCTGGCGACGTTCTCCATCACCAACGTGGGGTCCTCTTCATCGACGGCCGTGCCCACGTACACCTTGGCTAGACACATCTCAACCTCGCAAAGCCGCGAGAGCGGCCTCTAAGCTCGTGTTCGAGTCGTTCAACCGAGCGACCCCCGCAACCAGATAGTCGTACGCCTCCGTCTTGCCGAGCGCCTCGGCGCGGACGGCCAGATCCATGATCTCGCCGGCATGACTTCGGTTGTGCTTGACCAGATACTCGAGCAAAGCCTGCAGCTCTTCGGTCCCTTCACTTTCCATATCTTCCACTCTCTCCGACTCACTCACGGAGGTAGGAGTCGGTGTAGATGCTCCGGTTCATCAGCACCTGAACGGTCTTCCAGATATTCACCTGTTCCGGGTCAGACATGTCCACATCGCTCGGCTCGAGTTCCTCCATTGCGGCCGTACGATCGAAGAGGGTGAGGAGCAGGGAGCCCCCACCCGTGGAGTCGTCTCGCTGTTCGACGACACGAATGACATTCATCAACTCGCCGTCCAACGGATCCGCGATAGCTGAATCCAGCCCTACAGCCATCAGCATCACCAGATAGACGCGGTTCAAGAGGCTGCGATTCTCAGGAGCTACCTGATTTGACACGTTACTCAACCCGCAGGTCGTCATTGGTGCCGGGTCCATACCCTGCTTCACGTAGCGAATCGCCTCCACGGCATGAGGACAGTATTCCTGGCAGCCGGCAACCGTGAGTACCAGCGGATCCAGGAAGAGGTTCTCAATGGGGATGCCAACTTCCAGCGCTCGAGGGAGAAGTTGATCGATCGCGATGGAGACCCGCTCCTCGGCGGTCATGGGTATCCCGCCTTTGCCCATCATGAGCGCGATCAAGCGCGCGTTGTACTCGGCAGCTAGGGGCGGTACCGACCGAAGACGTTCGGGTTCCGCAGAGATAGAGTTGATCATGCTCTGATGCCTGGCCAGCGAGAGGCCGGTTCGGATGGCTTCCAGATTCGTTGTGTCCAACGATAGGGGAACGTCGACTACCTCTTGGACCGCCGGCACGAGCCATTGCATCACCTCGGACCCCTGGCTCTTCTGAGGGCCGATGTTCAGGTCCAACATCTGGGCGCCGCGCTCCACCTGCTGCAGCGCCAGTCTCTGAACCGTCTCGGTATCACGACCGGCGATGGCCTCTTTGACCTGCGGCGAGATGATGTGGATGTTCTCACCTATGATCAGCATGCTTCCTCCTTCAGGCGTGAGTACCCTCACGCTGCGGCCAAACACCGATTCAGTAACGCCTTCACGGCGACATAGCTCGCCGAAGAGTCCTCGAGCGAGGCCAGCGCCTTCCCCTCGGCGTCATACCGGCCGATAGCGGGATCCTGAGGCAGTTCACCCAGCAGAGGAACGCCTACCTCACGAACCCGGGTTTGCAACGCATCCGCAAGTTCGCCTTCCACGCGGTTCATTACAAGGCCCGCCCTCCCGATCCTGGTTCCGAGTGAATCGGCCAGCTGCACGATGGCTTTCGCCGCGGCAAGTCCCCTCTGGCTGGGATCGCTAAGGATGAACAACCAGTCGACATCGCGAGTCGTCTGCCGGCTTATGTGCTCCATGCCGGCCTCGTTGTCTATGACCACCGCGCGGTACGAGTCCCCCAGTCGGTCGATGGCCTGGCGTAGCATGTGGTTGGCCGCGCAGTAGCATCCTGGTCCCTCCGGCCTTCCCATGGCCAGGAGATCCAGGTCTTGTCCCTCGACAATGCACTGCAGCACTTGATATTGGAACCAGTCGGGCTTGGACATGCCAGCCTGAAAGGTCCCGCCGGTGACCTGATCGCGGGTGTCTTCCCGGATCTGGCCCACCGTCTGATCGAGCTCCATCCCCAAAGCCATGTTCAGGTTGGCGCTGGGATCGGCATCGATCGCGAGGATCGGGGTGATACCAACCTCACGCAAGTATTTGATCGTCAACGCGGCAAAAGTCGTCTTGCCCGTGCCGCCCTTGCCCACGACAGCCAACGTTTGAGTCATGGTGTGCCGGCTCCTTCCGCTCGGGTTGCGGCGAGCGCCGCTTGCACAGACGGAAACAGGCTTTCGTCCGTGTGAGGAATGAACAAAGCCGAGGTGAATGCCTCCATGAAGCGGTTGTCGGCACTCAGTTCCAGGTAGGTCATCTTTGCGGCGATCTCGTCGACCTGAGCGCGATGTTCCCGACAGGTCAAGGCTAGATATGCGCCCTGAACCGAGGTGTTGCCAAGATACGAGAACCGCTCCCAAGGAAGGTCGGGCAACAGTCCGATCTGAATCGCCTTCTCGATGTCGATACTCCGGCCGAAGGCGCCGCCTATCAGCACTCGTTCAACATCGGTGATGCTCAAGCCCACGCTTTCGCACAGTACGCTCGCACCCGCGTAGATAGCCGCTTTGGCTCGCAGGAGACTCTGGATATCCGTCTCGTTGAGAACGATGTCTCGCTCTCCCGTTCCGGTCTCATCCGCCCACGTGACCACGTACTCCAGTCCGTCTTCTGTTCGACGCACGCGGGGACTGCGGCCTTCGGACGCGATCCGCCCGCTCTTGTCGATAATCCCAGCCACCATCATCTCTCCGAGGAGCGAAATCATGCCCGAACCGCATATGCCGATGGGCAAAGCGTCGCCCAGTGTCGTGATGGCCGGTTCGAGCGTCTTGGGGTCAATCCAGACTTCCTCGATCGCCCCAGTCAGGGCTCGCATACCCGAACTCGCCCCAGCGCCTTCAAACGCCGGACCGGCCGAGCAGGCACAACTGATCAGCCAATCAGAGTTGCCCAAGACCATCTCGCCGTTCGTACCCACGTCGATGAACAGCGTGAGGGGCTCCTCCTCGTGCAATCCGGTTCGGACCACCCCTGCGGTGATATCACCTCCAACATAAGCCCCCACAGCTGGGAGACAATCCACGGTGGCTTCGGGATGAACGTGGAGCCCGAGCCGGGTTGCAAGGACCGGCGGAAAACGGCCGGCCCCAGATATGTAGGGTTGCAGCCTGATGTAGTCGGATTGCAGGCCAAGGAAGAGATGGATCATCGTGGTGTTGCCGGCGACCATTACCACAGTGACGTCTTCCGGGGACAACCCTTGGCGCAACAAGATGTCGTCGATCAGCGCATTGATGGTAGAAATGACCCGGTCCTGCAATTCTCGCCGCCGTTTCGGCTGGCGAGCGTAGATGATCCGGGAGACGACGTCTTCGCCGCAGGCGATCTGGCCATTGTAGGCAGAGACTTTGTCCACAAGCTTTCCGCTTCGCAGGTCTGCCAAGTGAACGGCGACGGTTGTGGTGCCTATGTCGATGGCGATGCCCAACGCGGCTCTCGACACCCGCCCTGGGAGCACGTCCAACAGCCGATACGAGTCCGACGCGGTGACCGAATTGCCCGCCTCTATTTCCGCCGTGACCGTCCACTCCCCGTCCCGCAGAACCTGTGGCAGATCCGCAAGAGCCATGAGAGTGGGCTGGACGTTGCGCAGCCCATGCTGTCGCACGAGTTCACGTTGCAGACGCTCGAGGTCCGGGGTGTTGTCCCCCATCGTGGGAGGCTCCACCACGCACTCGAGCCGCGACACCCAGGGAGCGGCGTGGTGGTGACAAAGCGGGGCAGCGGACTCCGCCTTTTCGGCCGATTCGTTCTCCTCGAAGCGCTCGAGCCTCTCTTCTTGAGGCGGCACCCAGACGGTGGCATCACCGCTGACGAGTGTCTGACAGGCCAGGGCAAGGCCGCGATCGACCTCCGCCTCGCTCAGTCGTTGCCCTGAACGGCGTCGTACCGAGCCCTCACGCACCTCCACCAGGCAGCGGCCGCAGCGGCCCTGTCCGCCGCACGGCAAGGGAACACGCAGTCCTGCCCGAGAAATGGCCTCTTCGAGAACGGTACCGGCGGGGACATGCACTGTCCGCCCGGTTGGCTCCAGATGGATGACCGCCTGGCCTTCGCCTCCCCTGCGCCGCGTGTCCGTCCGTTGCGCCATCAGTCGTTCCTCGTGACTTGTTTCAAGTAGGAAGGAATCCCGATTGCGTCTCGGGGCCCTACCAAGACTTCCCAGCCGTTCAGTTCCTCCTCGAGTTCCCCAGAAATACCGGCTATGGCCCCCGGAATTATGATCCTGCGGTGGCTGATCTTCTCCGCGACGCCATTGGCATTCACCGATTTGGCGATGCTCTCGGCATCGAACTTGCCGGCGGCCCATGCAGTCAAGACGGACATCCCCTCGGAGTCAGCGACGAGCAGCCACGCCGGTCGTCCAGTTCCCTCCACCTCGCCGGCCACGGAAAAATAGGTGAGGGAGAAGTTCGTGGTCACTAGCAGCGGCGAGCTGTCGTCCGGAGCGCCTATCTCGTACAGACCCGGGCTCACTTGGATGGGCTTCTGAGGATCCGTATAGATGTTCTGGCGCAGGGTCAACAGTGAATACAACGCCGCGGGATCGAAGTTGTCCAGCACAATGAACCCGGCATACTTGTCGATGAATTGCGAAGCGAGCATCGCTTCCCGCTCCGGGCCGTCGCCGCCTTCACCCGCGAACGCGATCACCGGGTAGCCCAGCGGCCTGAAGTTCTTCTTGATAGCCGCGCGCCGCATAAGCGTCAGGGCAGCCAGGGAATCCGCCCAACCACGGCTGCCCGGATCGAGAACTAGGTCCTCGACTCCCTGCTTGGCGACAAGCTCGACCAGATTGGCCAGGGCCTCAAGATCGCCGTCCGAGACGCGAACGACCAGAGGCACTCCATACGTCTTGGCGAGCGCCGCCATCGTCTCCCAATTGTCTGCGTCCGCGGCATAGGCAAGCACCCGCGTGGGCCCGGCGGACTTCAAACCGGCCTCCATCACCGCGGGATCGGAAGCGATGAGTATGACGCCCAGGTCCCTGGCCGCAGCCTCAGCAACCCGCGCAGCGAATTCGTCCGCCGAGGCCGAGACAGCCTGGATGGCGACGCCGTCCGGGCGAAGAGTCTGGCCCACCCGTTCGACTTGGTAACCGGCTACATCGTCCAACGCGGAACTGAACTTCTCCCTGTCCAAATCGGCGGGGAGGCGCAAGAACAGACCGGGCTGATGAATGAACGTCTTCTCGTGACGGAAGACCACCGTTTCGTTGCCTACCTCGAGCTTGCTTCCATCCTTCCCCACCCAGATGAGGCGGATGGGCGGTGCTCCCGCGCTGTCCAACTGGGTCTTGGCCTCGTCAGAGACATACGGACAGGCCGACAGTTCCGCCTGACGAGCGGCAAGCTTCATGGCAAACGCCAGGCACGTCGGGTACCCGCACTCCTTACAGTTCGTCTGTGCAAGCATCTTATAGATCGCGATGCCACTCAGGGCCATGTGCTTTGCTCCTTTCGATCAATAGCCCGGACGATGACCGGCTGAGATGCGACCTCTCAAGAGGAATGAGACCCCACCATCAACTGCCCGATAGCGTGCTGAACCAATGGAATGACGTCCGGGTGTCGCAAGACCACGATGCCTGCACCCGTCTCTAAAAGCGTGACGCTGGTGTTGGCCTCCCATAACACCGCCCGTTGCCTCCAGTCGCCCCACTGCGCGGGCACATCCTGATCGGTGCGGGCTTCCTTGGCCCGCCATGCTTCGTACCCTGTGGTCACGATGAAGGGTTGCTGTAGCACTGTGTCTCCTGTCAAAGCCGCGAGACGCACCCGCTCCATCACGGAGTAGCTGTACTCGATCCCGTACCCGAGAGCGCCCGTGGTCGGATCCACAAGAATGCGGTCTCGTTCGAGTCCCATGTCGCCGATAAGCACGTTCAACTGTTTGGCCAAGTTCACGTCGATCGGGCTCTTGGCGATGACCAAATGGTCGTTGGCCAGGGCGGCCGCGACGATGGTCCGATAATTCTTGTCCTCGCAGTTCCCCAGCGCTATGCGCTCGCCGGCGGCCTCCTCGGCCGCCGCGACCAACACTTCGTTGTCCTTGTCTCTCTGACCCGGTCCATACACGATGAGCGGCAGCGAGGTCGCGTTGAGCACTCGTCGCACAGTCTCCCTGGCCTCCTTGGCCCCAGTATCGCCTCTTTCCGGATGGGCGCTATCAAGCGACAAGGCGATGACTTCGGCCCCCATTTCCTCGGCGCGAGCAGCCCAAGCGGCAGGGTCTCCCACCACTCCAGCCCAGGCCTGCAGCAACAGACTCGACCAGTCGTCGGGAGTGCGGTCGCTCACCTCTATCGCGATCACCGGCTTGCGAGGGATCCGCCCCTCGAAGTGCAAGAAGGGCAGAGTCGTCTCGCCTCCGACAGTTACGGTACTGCCTCGAGTACCCCCGTTGTCGGGGCCTGCGCCAAGCGTCACCTCCACGATCGTGCCGCTCCAAATCTCTTTCAGTTCGGGCATCGAGACGGGCATCCGGAAACTCCTTTCACATACAGTCCGGTATCTACGACGACCTCAGAAAATGGGATCCATGGTCAGGGCCGGATGGCCGTGCTCTTCGAGAAACGGCAGGAGCTCCTCCACGGTGGTCACCGAACGCTCATCCGCAATCTTGTCCAGCAATCCCGGGTCGCCCTCTCGCTCGCAAACAACCTTGAGATCCTCGGACATCATGGTTTTGAGCACACTCGACATCCAGACCACCCGGCTGAAACCGCCCTCCGCCGAGATGAATTTGCTACTGAGCAGATAGTACTTACCAACCCCCATCACGCCGGGCGTCTGCAGCCCGCCGCCCGCGACCCCGGCCAGAGTCGAGAAGGTCATCCCCGCGGGCGTCATACTCGGATCCTCGCGAGAGACGACCATCACTCCATTGGCCTCGGGCACGACCATGACGATGCATTCGAAGCAGCCACAGGCAGTCATAGGGTCCTGCATGATCGAATACAAGGAAATGCGCTCCACCGCCTGATGCGAGTTTTGATAGACGAAGTCGTTGGACCCTTGCCACACGCCGAGATTCGGATCCAGGCAGATGCCCTTGGCTATCGGCTGGTTGGGCCCGGTTGGATTGATCTGATTCGAGGCCTTGCAGTCGAGCCAGTTATAAGCTCCACACAGCCCCAAGCGCTCCGGCGATATCACGCAGACATGGTTGGGCGCGAAGCTCTGACACAGGGTACAGCTGTAGAACTCCTCAACGGAGGCATCGACCATGCCGGCCAACCGAACGTTCCGGGTTTGGTACGCCTCGCGGGCTTCGGCCAACCAGTGTTCGAACTCGTCCGGGTCCGTGTACAGAGTCACCTGGACCTTGTCAACAATGGCGCCGAACTCCGCATGGAAACGGGCGTAAAGAATGTCGCCCAAGTGTTTCAGATCGAAGCCCTTGTCGGTTGCCCCCTTGCTGAAACGGATCCAAGTGATATCACGCTGACCGACGTGCTGGATACCGGAGGCCCCGTTGACGAAGTAGTGGATCTGACGCTCGAGCACTGGTTCGAAGTCTTCCTGCATCTTACGTCCCGCCACCTCGACTACGATCCCCAGATTCACGGCGCCACCCTCCGCAACCTCGCCGATACCCGGCCCCACTACCTCGACCCGACCGTCTTCCACCTCGTCCAGCGAGGCCATCCGCAAGTACTCAAAAGCCTGTGCATGCTGACCGCCAAACTCGACTCGCATATCGGCGCGTCGCACGCGTTCGCCCTCGAATGCGCTACCGTAGGCGACCGGGATGGGAACCTCGGTAACGTTGATCTTGACCCCGCGCACCTCGATGCACCGCTGAACGAGGCGTCGTGCCTTCTCCGTATCGGTGTCGCCCTCGATGTCGTCGAACGGCATGCTCACCACATGCTCGTATGGCGTCACTCCGGTCGGCAAAATCTGAGGGATCACCGTATCGGCAATAACCGGAAAGCCATAGTTTATGGCCCCCGCCGCGGCAGCGTACTTGAGGTCATCCACTTCGCCCAGGGCCATTACAAAGGCGAACACCCGATACTTGTTATACAGAAGGATGTCTCGAGTCTGACCTCCGGACATGCCTCCAAAGGTAAGCGCCGAGCGGGTGGCGAATCCCAGAGCGTAAATGGCAGAGATCGTATCGGTGCCGAACGGGACGATGTAAGTGTCGTATCCCATTTCGACGCCTTCTTCCATCAATTGATGGATGATGCTGCGCCCGTTGACGTTGCCGGACAGAAACACCAGAATGTTGCGTTTCTGCAGTTCACGGATTATCGAAACCGCAGCCTCGTTGGTACGAGCCGCGCCGACGATCGCCGCAAAGCCAGGCATGCGCCCGTCGACCAGTTGGATGCCCCAGGCGCGGAGTTGGATGTCGTCGATGGGACCGTTGGCGTAACCGCCGTCGAAACCACCATCGCCGTTTCCGTCGGGGTTGACAGAACTCGTGCCCGTCAGTTTCAAGCCCGGGATCCGTTCCGGCTGCTCGCCCCGCGCGAACCGCACCGCTTCGATCACTTCCATCGCGAGAAGGGTGGCTGCGCCGCTATCCAACGTTTCGCCCAGATACGGCAACCATAGGCTCTCCGCGGGCGCGTCGCTGAGCAGCTTCCTGGCGTGGGCCAGTGCCTTCTGCATCTGTCCCAGAGTGCGAATTTCCATCCCGGTAAAGCCAAAGATCACGGGGAGATGGTAGGCGGTGTTGGTGAAAGCCACCGCCTTGTCCGCGCCCAGATCGGCGATAGCCGATTCCAACATCTGCTCGGCCTCGCCGACGATCAGATTGGCCCCGCGGATTGCGGCCTTGGCAATATATCTCGACATGTCCTATCCCTCCGGCACGGCGTCCAGTTGGCGTACGGAATAGGCGTTCATCGACGTCGTCCCGTCGAAGACCTCGAGTAGTTCTTCCATGACCCGATCGCCGCTTTCGCCGAAGTGATCGGGATCGTATTCGCTTAGGTTCAGGTCCCGCCGCTTGGCGTCGATATGCGCGAGGGCTTTTTGTATCAGCTTCCCGATATCGGGCTCGAACTCGATGCCCCCGCCGAACCGTTTCATCCAGCCATTCAGCATGATGTCAGTGACCTCTGGACTGCCGCCCACAGGCGAGGGGAGACCAAAGAGGACGTACGCACCGGAGGCCGCGCAATAAGTGCCGATGGTCAGAGCTTTCTCCGACATGTATTCAGGACAAATACCGACGGCCGGCAGATCGGAGATGTCTTCGCCGAGACCGCCCTCCGTGGCGCACTCACTGAGAATCGTCAGGATGCGCGAGTTGTCAACGCAGGAGCCAACGTGCAGTACTGGCGGGATACCGATTGCCTCGCAGACCTCGCGGAGCCCCGCGCCCGCTTCTGCCATGAACTCCGGGCGGAGAAAACCATATTTTGCCGCTCCGGTCGCGGCACAGCCCGTAACGGCCACGAGAACGTCATTGCGGATGAGCTCGCGGATGATCTCGGTGATGGGGGCGTCCTGTGTCACCCGGGCGTTATTGCAGCCCACGACGGCAGCCAACCCTCGAATGCGACCGGCAGCTATGGCGTCGTTGAGCGGCCGGAAGGATCCACGATAGTGGCCACCTTGCATGTAGCGCACATATTCGTGAGAGAAGCCCGCGATGAGAGCCTCGTCGGTTCGAGGAATCGTGGCCTTGCCACGGTTCGGGAAGTTGTCGATAGCCAGGCGGACTATGTCCTTGGCGCTTTGATAAGCATTGTGCTCGTCGAACTCGATGTGCTCTGCGCCCTCGATCTTGGCTTTGGACGACGTAGTGATGAGCCTGGTATGGTAGTGCGAAGCGACGCCGGCAAGGGCTTGCATGACGCACTGCACATCCACGACCATTGCCTCCACGGCCCCAGTCGCAAGGGCCAGTTCCTGGGAAAGAAAGTTGCCGGCCGGCGGAATGCCGTGGCGCATGAGGATCTCGTTGGCCGTGCAACAGATGCCGGCCAGGTTGATGCCCTTCGCCCCCTTGCTCTCCGCGTACTCCAACAATTCGGGATCGGCGGAGGCTGCCACGATCATCTCCGACAGTATCGGTTCGTGTCCGTGGACGACAACGTTCACCTCATCGTCCTTCAGTACACCCAGGTTCACCTTGCTCTGCAGCGGGGTAGGCGTGCCGAATAGGATGTCGCTAATGTCCGTGGCCAGCATCGAGCCGCCCCAGCCGTCGGTCAGAGATGTGCGCAGAACCTGGTCGAGAATGTTCTCTGCATCCTGGTCTGTACCCATGTTCGTCCGGTGCATGATTTCCACGACTTCGCGGTCGATACCCCGAGGAACGATCTTCTCTTCATGCCAGCGCGCCTGACGTGCGGGAGTTGCGCGGGTCAGGTATGCGAGTTCGCCCGTCTGTCTCCCGAATTCGCCCAGTGCCAACTCAGCGACTTCGCGGGCAACGTCCTTCACCGGCCGGCTCTCGCTCTTGATGCCCATATGTGCGGCAACTGCGCGCAGTTTGGCCTCGTCGCGGATACGAAAGCCTTCCACCTCACCATTGGCGACGGCCAGTAGCGCGAAGGCCATCCCGCGGCCATGGTCCGAATGCGCGGCCGCACCTGCGGCCACCGAGCGGGCGAAGTTGCGGGCTGCGACGGTAGCTCGCGTCGCACCGCACACGCCGCGTGTGACTGGGCCTATCAACCTGCAAGGCCCCATAGCGCATATCCGGCAGCAGGAACTCTCGGCTCCGATCGGGCAAGGCTTACTGCTCGCTGCTCTATCGAAGGCTGTCTCGATGACCCCTTCGCAGGAACGAAGTACCTCGCATGCCGCCTGGTCTCGGCTCTTTTGCTCTGGCATTTGTCTATCTCCCTTCCAAACACACGCCACAGCCGAGAATGCCCCGAACTAGTAGCGCCGGAAATCTCCCGCCATTTCTCGATCCTTGTGCTCCGTAGTGGTGGTGCGATCCAGTATCAGGTACCAACCCGAGCCGTCTTCGTGTCTTTTAGGAAACTCACTCACTCCTGGCTGCTCTTCCGGTGGATAGCCTGCGCAGATAATCGCGTCGCGTATCGCGTCGGGCCCTATGGTCGCTTCGTCGAAGCGCACCGCAACCTTACGCTGGGCAGCGCTGGCACTAACGTCGCTGACTCCTTGGAGGTCGAGCAAGACCTGACGAAGCCGAAGCACATGATGATCGCCGTACATACCCGGCACATCGACGATGAGGTTCTTCATGGGCACACCTCTCTGTCTATTGGACACCGGCCTGCGCAAGTCCCGGCTCCTCGGTGGCGGATTCCGTGGGCAATGCCAGTTCCTCCGCCTGCACTGCAAGCTCGGCAATGGTCGTCTGGGCAAAGTAGTCTTCGAGAACGGCCGCGGCCCCCACCCAAATGGGACGCGTGGGGCATGTTGCGATTCGCGCGCAATTCTCTCCGTCATGGCAAGGGACCAAACGGCAGTCCCCCTCCATAACGCGCAGAGCTTCGCCCACCGTGATCGACTGCGGATCGCGGGCGAGCTTAAATCCGCCCTGCTTTCCGCGGATGCTCATGACAAGACGCGAGGCGACGAGGGAGGTCATCAATTGCTGCACGTACCCGGGAGTCAACCCTTCCCGTGCTGCGATCTCGTCCTTGGTGAAGCTTCCATCTGCGGGCAGTGAAGCCAGTAGGACAAGGATCCTTGTCGCGTACCGCCCCTTCGTCGAGATGCAGAGCATTGTTGTTTCTCCTAAACATCGTTGACATTATTAGCTTACTATTGTATACCTTTTACATCACATGTAAAGGGTGTCAAGAGGCGGATTATCAATGTCGGGTCGCTGTCCCGGTCAAGACGGAAGAGATCTTAGGGTGACCGTCTACACATGTCAGAAGTGCGGCGCCGAAGTCGAGATATTCTCTGACGAAACTCGGGTCAAATGCCACGTTTGTGGTGCATTTGTACAGACCGAAGACGTGCCCTCCTGTACTGAGTGGTGTGCCAAGGCTCGCGAGTGCTTAGGCGAAACCCGGTGGAAATCGATAAGAGGGGACGCCGGGGGCGAAAGTTCTTGAGCATTGCCAAAACTCGAAGTGATGGGGAAGATGCCCGATGTCTAAGATCGCAGTGGCAGGGAAGGGTGGAGTCGGAAAAACGACTTTCAGCAGCTTGCTGGCGTACGTTCTGGCGGCAGCCGGAGAGACGGTGTACGCCATCGACGCCGACCCCAACGCAACACTCGGGCAAGCCTTGGGGTTCCCCGAGGATCTCCTGAGCCAATTGGTTCCGATCATCGAACTCAAGGACCTCATCGAGGAGCGCACCGGGGCGCGCCCGGGCGAATCGGGCGCCTACTTTCGTTTGAATCCTCGTGTCGACGATATCCCTAGCAGGTTCTCCGTTGCCCATCGTGGAGTGCGTCTACTAGAGATGGGACCGGTAAGGGGAGCCGGAGCGGGATGCGTGTGCCCAGAAAACAGCATGGTTCGGGCGCTCGTTAACCACCTGTTACTGCGAGAAAGAGAGACGGTGTTACTCGACATGGTGGCCGGGCTCGAACATTTGGGTCGAGGCACCGCGGCATCTGTGGACGTAATGTATGTGGTCGTCGAGCCGGGCCAGCGAAGTCTCACAGTAGCAGCCGACATCGCTCGTCTTGGACACGATCTTGGAATAGCAACGATGTGGGCCGTGGCCAACAAGGTGCGTTCTGAAGGAGACCTGGACTTCATCCGCGAACGTCTCGGATCTCTGCCGTTGGCGGGTTGGCTTCCTCGGGACGATCACGTAGTCGAAGCCGACATTCATGGCAAGGCCGTTTACGATTTGGCACCCGAACTGGCGGATCGGGTCGGCGCTATCGCCCGGGACGCCGGACTCGTCTGATCTAGAGTGGAATATCTCCCAGTCCGTCAATCCCCTCATGGGCTTGCGTTGAATGCTTAGTAAGTCTATAATCTTGCTCATATATGGATGACCGTCAATCGAGCCGGCCCCTGATAAGGGCGGGGAAGGGAAGAGCAATGGTAGGAAGCCCAATGGTCGTCGTTCATCGGCGTTGCCAACCGGGCCGTCACCTGCGACGTCAAGCCCCAGACTAGGTCGAATTGGGCTTAGCAACCTTACAAGGTTTCGCCGAAGATCTGGGACCCGCGGCCAGGAAGCTCCTCCTCGAGTGATGAAAGGCTCGGAAAAGTAACCACTGGTGTGACGAAGGTGTTGATTCACGTCAGCGTACGGAGGTTACGATGATAATTTGCCCGGAATGCGGTTCTATGGAAGTGGTGCTACGCGGCACGTTTGGCAACCTCTACAGTGTTCGATGCAAAGGTTGCGGTTTCAGCTGGGAAACCGGCAGATGGAGACAATACGCGGAGGGGGACGAGGACGTGTGGACTCGACACACCTCCCTACCCAACGTCCGGGAGAAACACCCCGCATCGGGATCCCAAACGAGGGACGGGTGGAGACAATGAGCAGAGGGACCTTAAGGTCGGAACCGATCCATAGGAGTTGGCACCTGTCGTCTATCCTTTCCGGGCACGATGGAAGCCGAGACCGTCTCCAGAAAGAGTTCTTTGGATTCTTGACCTCCTTCCTTGAACCAGGCGAAATCGTGCTCGCGCATTCAAGCTGCTTGCCGCTCCGGCGAGAGCAAACCGATGCCATTGCGTACACAGCCGGTGGAAGCAAAGATCAAACAGACGCCTTGAATTACGCCCACTCGGAAAGAGGCCCACAAACGGACGGGTTCACGTACGACATCGAGCGGGGCAGCCTGCAGCAGGACATCATGGGTTACCACGGCGGCGGAAAAATCGAGGACACGGATGCATTTGCCTACCCCCGGGTCCGCCCTAACCCTCAAACCGACGCCTTCATGTCGCCAGCCACGAGCCGACCAACAGTGCACTTGCTGGTCCTCACCAACAGGAGACTGATCCGAGGTCGCGTTGACGAGGGCAAGTTAATTCTGACCGAGGCGCCGATTCCCGCGGGAGGGATGAGTCTGCCTTCGTCGATGCTGTTGCCTACGATGGAGGAATGGTGGGACCGCCCTGCTGCCTCAACCCCGCCGCTGGCTTGGAAACCTGGCGATCCGATGACATCTGCGTCCTTCAAGGAGGCCGTGCCCAGGGGCGTCTGAGGTCGGACAAGCAATATTCTTCGCCTTGGACATATCCAGTCCCGACGTCCACTCGGCCGCTTCCTGCCCCCGCCGACCTCTGACCCTGACCCAGGGCGCGTAGGGCTGAGGGAGCCGACATTGCCGCGGTAAAATGCCGAAGATCGGAGGGCAATGACTCGCCTCGGCCGTTCCGCACTGTAATCGCCACCACGGCCCGGTCGCTTCGAAAAGATGCTGCGGTCACCATCTCAGCGGCAAGCGGCGGTATGCTTTAGCGGACGGTAAGCTATGAGGGGGTGACCATGGGAACCGAATGTGGATACGACCAACTCCTTTCTCTCGTGAAGGAGAGGCGAAGCGTGCGCCACTTCCGGCCTGATCCCATTCCCGAGGGCTGGGTCGAGAAGATGGTCGAGATTGCGCGTTGGGCCCCGTCCGGATTCCACAGCCAACCCTGGGAGTTCGTGGTCATCAAAGACGAGGCGGTCAAGGGTGAGGTCGTCGCTGCTCTGAGCACCTACCCTCCGGCGCCGGCCATGAGAGACGAAGTCGATCCTTCCCGGGCAAAGCGAGAACCCGGGTTTGCCGGCGCCCCCGTGTTTATCCTTCTCGCCGGCGATTGGAGAGCCCGTATTCAGTTTCCGGACAAACCTCAACCCGACCGTGAACGTGATGAAGCTGGGATCTTCTTTTCCGGGCTGGCAAGCGCGTTTCTCTACCTGCATCTCGCGGCGACATCCCTAGGGCTGTCTTCCCAATGGTGTAGCGGCGCAGCACGGGGCGGGTCGGGGGAAGCGGTACGTAAGATCCTCGGCCTACCGGACTACCTCAGGACGTACGACATGATAGCGGTGGGTTACGGGGCGGAGGCCCCAATCCCGAAGGAGTTGAGAGAACTTCGGGACATGATCCACTACGACGCTTGCGGCCCGGACGATTTCCGCTCGACCGAGAAGCTCGAGGCAGACACCCTAAAGTTCACGGATTGGTGCGTGCGGGCCCACTGACCGGTGTGATCGTGAGTGCGGCCACGTGAACACGCCTAACTGCCGGAACCATTCAGGACTGCATGAGGAAGCCGTTTCGTCCCCGTTCCTCAGGGCGCACGCCCTGCGTGCCGATATCGATTATGGGTTCAACCGCTGGCGATCGGTCAAGGATCGTTTCGCAGCCAGCGACGGGGCGCTCGTGAGGAGTCAGTGCACGCGGGCTTCGAATTGAGGAGCATGGCTAGAACATCGCTCTTGGGAACGGTGCTGTTCATCGTTCTCGCAACGATTTCTCTCGTGGCCTCAGGGTGCGGCAAAACACCGGCCATGGTGCAGATCCCGTCTTTCGAGGTGACGCTATCGACCTCGGTGGCGGCCGTCGACCAGTTGGCCAACCAACGGTCAGTGCACGAACGGATAATGGCCGAGCAAGGGCGCGGCCTCGGAACAACCATCACAAGCCCCCCCACCGTCACCACGCTGGTCCCAACTGGGACTCCGTCCACAGCGGGCGCCTCAGCGGCTTCATCGGGGGATAGCAAAGATTCTACTTCGGTCGTGTTGACCGGTGGGCAGACACCGCTTAAAGGCATCTGGAGCGGTACGGCGGAACAGTTGGCCTCCTATTTGCTCAAGACAAGCCCTTCGCCCCGCTTCAGCGTTTCCGTCGCGGTTCTAGCGGAGTACTACGTGCGCTACTGTGCCGCAGTGGGTCTCCGCGCGGATCTGCTTTGGGCTCAGATGATCCACGAGACGGGTTGCGGGCTCTTCGGCGGAGATGTGGCACCCGAACAGAATAACTACGCGGGCCTGGGAGCGACCGGAAGCGGCGCGTCTGGAGTCATGTTCGCCTCGGCTGAAGCAGGTGTCATGGCCCAGGTTGCCCACATGGTGGCCTATGTTTACCCATCAAGCTCGGTGGTCTGGGCCAGCGGAATGGTCGATCCACGATTCGACCTCGTCAACCCTCGCGGAGCCGTGTCTGTTCTCTCCGATCTCGATGGCCGCTGGGCCGTTCCTGGACCGGGTTACGGTGAGGCTATCGAGGCGATCGCCCGAGCCATCAACTCCAACTGATCGGTGATACCGAAGATGCTCCGATCCACCCCAACGACGACGACACTGCGTAATACAGCACCCCCCGCGCCCACCTCGATCCTCTACCCTCTATCCGGCCGGACGTACGTCCTGCATCTCGACGCAGCCTTCCGGGGGTTCAGTGCCGGATTGAACGTATTGGAGACCGTAGTACCTGCATAACTTGCCCTTCTCCGCTTCGGTCATGGCCTGCTCGTCCTCGACCTTCGGAGCGTCTTGAACTCTCTCTTTGGTGTGCAGCACAGAAAGCCGCTCAGCCGAGCGGCGAACATCACCGGCAGGCACAAAGATCTTCTTGGCCTCGGGAGCCCCGGCGGCGACAACCAGCCATTGGAGATCTCCTGCCTCGGCGTCATAGCGCACGTCCTCGACTACGCCGATCCTGTTGCCGTCAAGGTCGAACAGATCATGACCTGTCCACTGCGTTTCCACTTCTTCGTTATCTTTCATTACAACTCCCCAGGAGGAACGGGTCTGTATTTCCCCGGATATACCCCCTTCGCGCCGCGCCAGAAACACCTGTCAGCAAACCGCGTTGAACCCGACATTTCGCCTCCGCGATTGAACCGCTAAGGTTTCGCCGCCGCAGGCTCTGGAAACTCTCACCTCAGTCACGTTGGGCGGCAGCCTGAGGTCCATGGATAAGTGAGTTCCTCCCCGGACATTCGATCTTCAACGGACGGCACACTCAGCCATTTCCGGCGCTGGGCCGCCGCCGTGGTAATGATCGTCGCCGCCCTGACCGACCTCATCGACGTGACTATTGTGAACGTGGCACTGCCCACTGTGGCGCGCGATCTCAGGGCCAGCTCGACGCAGCTCGAGTGGGTCATATCAGCCTACGCGTTGGGCTTCGCGGCCGTGCTCATCATCGCCGGGCGCCTGGGCGATTTCTGGGGCCGAAAGAAGGTGTTTCTGGTCGGCGTAGCCATGTTCGGCTTGGCCAGCCTCGGTTGCAGCATCGCCCGCAATCCGAGCGAGCTGATAGCATCCCGCGCGCTTCAGGGAATGTTCGCGGCGACCCTGGTGCCGCAAGTGCTGGCTACCTTCAGGGCGATCTTTCACGGCAGGGAGCGGGGGTCGGTCTTCGGTCTCTACGGGGCCATAGCCGGCGTGGCCTCGGCGCTGGGACTGCTACTCGGCGGCCTTCTGGTCAACGTCAATCTGTTCGGTCTGAGCTGGCGCACCGTCTTCATGATCAACATCCCGATCGTGGCCGTTGTTCTAGTTGCCGGGGCCATCTTCGTGCCACGCACCCGCGAGCGGGAAGTCGGACGCCCGGACGTGCTGGGGAGCGTCGTCCTTGCCGTTGGAATGGTGGGCATTGTCTTTCCCTTGCTGGAAGGCAGGCGATATGGCTGGCCGCTGTGGGGTTGGTTCTGCCTCTTGGCCGGGATGGGAACGGTCGTCGCTCTCGGTTGGATTGAAGCCCGTCGCCAACATACCTCGATAGCGCCTCTTCTCCCGCTCCGCCTCTTCAAGGTGCCGGCCTTCACAGCGGGCCTCTTGGTACAACTCGTCTTTTCACTCGCATTGCAGGGCTTCTTCCTTGTTCTCACCCTCTGGCTCCAAGATGGACAGCACTACTCGCCTCTACGGACCGGCTTCGTGGGGACCGCCTTCAGCCTCGGGGTGTTCATAACGGCGGGGCTGGCGCCCAGGCTCGCGCCCCGATTCGGCCGAAATGTCCTCGTAACCGGAGCCCTGGTGCTCGCTTCAGGAATGGCAGGCGTGGACCTGGGCGCCTATCAGACTGGATCGCATTTGAACGCATGGTTGCTGATACCCGGGCTCGTGATCTCCGGCATGGGCCTAGGCCTGCTGGTCGTCCCGCTCGTTAACGTGGTGATATCGGCCGTCCCTCCTTCCGAGGCGGGAAACGCCTCGGGCATCTTCAACACCGCGCAGCAACTCGGGGGGGCGCTGGGGATCGCTGTGCTGGGCACACTCTTCTTCGGCAGGGACAAGACGCCAGGCCTCACCAGCGCTTTCACTCTGGCCGTGCCGGTCATAGCAGGCGCGTTCGTAGTGTGTGGTCTGCTTTGTCTCGCCCTCCCCCGGACCGCTGTGACTGAAATCCCCGACTAACAGACAAGGGCCCCAGCCGTGCACCTGCAACCGCGAACAGACAACCCGCCGTGTAGATGCTCAAACCGAAAGGTGGTGCCATGGACTCCAATGACTTTCCTGCTCCCGCCCAAGGCTTCGTACTGACTCATTTCCTGGTCGTTGCCGACCAAGAACGAAGCCGCCAGTGGTACGAACGAGTGCTCGGGGCGACCACACTGAATGATCGCGACCCAGTCATCATGAAGGTCGCCAACAGCTGGATCATTCTGAACGTCGGGGGCGGAGGCACCGACGACAAGCCCACCGTAACTCTGGAGACACCGTGGGATCTCGATCGCGTAAGCGCGTTCATGAATATCCGGGTGGCAGACATTCAGCAGGCCTACCGGGACTGGGGCGCGGCCGGGGCCCATTTCCTCACCGAGCCCAAAGATCACACCAATGAGATCCGGGCTTACATGAGGGATCCGGATGGCCACTTGATCGAAGTCGGGCAATCCAAGTGGCGACCGGAAGCGACGACACACTAGGCAGCCTGCCGGACCGGTTCGTCGAGAACGGGGGTCGAGTCGGGCGGCCGTCGCCCTTCGCCCGCAGTGTCGTCACCGAGGCGCCAGACCGAGGGGCTCAACGAACCCACGGTGACTACCAGTGCCATGAGCACACCCGCGCCTATCAGAACGGCGGTGGCACTCACCTGAATGAGGGCGCCGGCGACGGTGCTCGATACCGGAGCCAGTCCGACCACAGAGAACATCATTAGGCTCATGGTCCGACCGAGCATCCGCGCGGGGGTCCGCATTTGCAGCCAGGTGACGAATTGGATGACGACATAGCCCTGCGCTAGACCCATGAGAATCGCGACGATGGCTGCGGGAGTCAGGGAGGTCATGAGGCCCAGGAGTACCAGGCTCACCCCGGTGAACGCCGTCAGTCCCAGCATCACCGCGGGGAACTTGCGGGCAGAAGGCCGCCGCGTCGACCCGGCCAGCAGTACGCCGGCCAGAGAGCCGGCCCCGAAGGCCGACAGGATGACCCCGAAAGCCGCGGCCCCGCCGGAATACCGCGTATGGGCCAGCACGGGGATCCCCACGGAGAACGGCCCGGTGATGAGGAAGTTTGCGGCCGCAATCAGCAGGAAGTAGTAACGAAGGACCCGGTCGTCCCACACTGCGGAAAGTCCCTCCCCGATTGAGGACAGGAATGTCCCGTCTTTGGCCGCGGCCTCGGCCCCCGTCTCACCGCGGTCAAGTCGCATGAGGGCCAGCGCGGTCACCGAAGCCACGAAGCTGGCCGCGTCCAGCGCGAAGGCCAGCCCGATGCCGCGCACGTTCGGAACGGAGGCCGCACCGCCCCCATCCAGCATTGCGATGAGCACGCCCGCCAATGCCGGCCCCACGAACATGGACAGTTGAGCGGTGCCCTGTATGACGGCGTTCCCGGTCTGGAGACGATCGTTTCCGATGAGTTTGGGCACTATTGCCGACTGAGCTGGGAAGAAGAAGGCGTCGGCGAGTCCGAACAACAGGGCGAACGCGTACAACATCCAGAGTTGGATCACTCCGCCAAGCGTGACCGCCGCGAGCACGGCAACCAGAGTCAGACGTCCCAGGTTCGAGCCGAGCATCATGACTCGTGGCGAGAGACGATCGGTGAGTGCCCCACCCACCAACATGAAAAGCGCCCGAGGGATCGCGGCAAGAGCAAGTACGGTTCCCATGGCGAAGGCGTTACCGGTCAGTTGGAGCACCAGCCAGGGAAGGGCGATGAGATAGAGTTGGTCGCCAATGAGCGAGATCCCTTCACCAGTCCAGAGCAACCTGAAGTTTCGGTTCTTGAGAATGTCGCGTACGGTTGCGCCAGGGCCGCTCATTGTCTGTCTCCTCCAGCCTGGTCTGTCGTTCCCTTGGGGGCTTCAACTCCTTTTCACCATTCTCTCGGGAGACAGACTGCGACGAACCGGCCATGCAGACGGATCAGTGGCTGGGCGAACGAGGGGTTTGCTACCTGGTCAGACGGCCACGCAGGGTGGACGCCGTCATCCCCAGGCGCTTGGCGGGCCCGCCCGTGCTCCAGACCTTGCGTGCATGAGCACGTCAACCGAAATGCCCTTGGGGCCATCCTTCCGAGAAGGCCGCATTCCGGAGCAAGGTAGAAGGTCCCCATCCGAATATTGATGGCCCGAATCGGCTTGTGGGAGCGTGACGTATGCGCGAAGAGTTGGCGGCGGATGTCGGGCTTCACGCTGTGTGAGTACCGATAGTCCAAACCGTGCGACAATATGGCGAGGTTGTTCAGTCGCATATAGGAGGGTGGTCGAATGCCCGGTTGGCTTGGCCCCTGGGAAATCGTCATCGTTATCGTTATCGTCCTGCTGCTCTTTGGGGGCAGGCTGATTCCGCGACTAGGCTCATCATTGGGTCGGTCGGTCATAGGACTCAAGAAAGGACTAAAAGAAGGCGAAGAGGGATTCAAAACCGCAATCAAGGACGACGCCAAGGTAGACGCCGAGTCCGAGACGAGCCCCGAAGAGCCCGACAACAAGAAGACCAACCAAGGCTAGCGACGCCCCCTTCGGAGACCGCGGCGTAGTCTAACCGGCATTCCGAGACTTGAATACTGCTATGGCCAAAAAGAACGCTTTCTATGCCCAATCCGGCGGAGTCACCGCCGTGATCAATGCATCCGCTTGCGGACTTATCGAGACCGCGCGAGCGTGTGGCGACGCTATCGGCAGGGTTTTCGCCGGTCGTAACGGCATCATCGGCGCGCTCACCGAGGACCTCATCGACACGTCCCAGGAATCCGATAGCGCCATCGCTGCGCTGCGCCACACGCCTTCCGGCGCATTTGGATCCTGCCGTTACAAGCTCAAGAGCCTGGAGGAGACCCGTCGCGAGTACGAGCGGCTGATAGAGGTGTTCCGCGCTCACGACATCGGCTACTTCTTCTACAACGGCGGTGGCGACTCAGCCGACACGTGCCTTAAGGTTTCGCAACTCTCTGAGAAGGTGGGGGCCCCGATACAGGCGATCCATGTGCCCAAGACGGTGGACAACGATCTTCCCATCACCGACAACTGCCCCGGCTTCGGTTCGGTTGCCAAGTACATCGCTGTCTCCACGCGCGAGGCCAGCTTCGACGTCCGCTCCATGTCCAAGACGTCCACGAAGGTCTTTGTACTAGAGGTCATGGGTCGTCATGCGGGTTGGATCGCCGCGGCGGGCGGTCTTGCGTCGGACGCGGGCACCGAGATCCCCATCGTCATCCTCTTCCCAGAGGTCGTGTTTGAAAAGGCTTCCTTCCTGGCCAAGGTGGACTCTCTGGTGAAGCAGTTCGGATACTGTACCGTGGTGGTCTCGGAGGGCGTGAAGAACCCGGACGGCAGGTTCCTGGCGGATCAGGGGCTAAAGGACGCCTTCGGTCACGCGCAACTTGGCGGTGTGGCGCCGGTGGTGGCCGACATCGTCCGCGATGGTCTCGGCCTCAAGTACCACTGGGGGGTGGCGGACTACCTGCAACGCTCGGCGCGCCACATAGCCTCGAAGACGGATGTGGAGCAAGCGTACGCCATGGGGAAAGCCGCGGTGGAACTCGCGCTGGCGGGGCATAACTCCGTGATGCCGACGATCGTACGCAAGTCGGAGCACCCTTACGTGTGGGAAGTCGGTGCAGCCTCGCTCGCGGACGTCGCGAACGTGGAGAAGATGATGCCCGCGGAATTCATCACCCAGGACGGATTCGGGATCACCCAGCCGTGCCGGAACTACTTGACCCCGCTCATCCAGGGCGAAGACTATCCGCCCTACAAGGATGGATTGCCGGACTACGTTACGCTGAAGAACACATCTGTGGACAAGAGACTCCCAGAGTTTCAGCTCTGACGAACCTGTCGGGGGCCTCGCTCTCTCGCTCCGGTCAGGCATAGGCGAGAAGGGCCATGGGTATACGACCTCCGTGTGGAGAGACCCTCGGTACAAGGAGGTTCGTCGTGTACGCGCGCTTGGTCAGATTCTCTCTCGCTCCGGGAAAACACGCGGCGGCCCAGGCGATCGCCGACGATCTGGCACCCCAGATGGCCTCGCAACCCGGCAACCGAGGTGTCACGGTCTTCGCCGACGACGACGAAGGCGAATATGGGCTCTTCGTGCTTTGGGAGTCGCTGGAGGAAGCCAAAGCGGCCGCCGCTGCCATGAGCCCGAAGCTGAATGCGCACCTAGAGGGCAGCATCCAGGGGCCTCTGGACGTCCACGTCTTCAAAGTCCTCACCAAATGACCCCCCTTCCTACCCTCTGGTAGCCGGCCGATCGCATCCGACGGGACTCGGCGTTCGTTAGCCCTGGGCAAAGGAAGATGGAGGCCATGGACGTCCCCATTCCACCGGACCTGATCCTTGCAACCCGGAAGGAGATGATCGCCGAGGCGAAGCGCATCATCAATGCTGCGCGCGAGCGGGGCATAGTCCTTCGTCTCGTCGGCGGAATGGCGGTCCGCTTCCACTGCGAGTCCCTCGACTTCTGCGAGCGAGACCACGGGGATATCGACCTCGTGGGACACAAGCGGGATGCCAACAAGATCGCACGCCTTTTCGCCGACCTGGGCTTCGAAGAGGTCGCACACGTGCGCCTGGCTACCGGGGGACGTCAACTGCAATTTGCCCGCGAATGTCACCACAAGGACGAGTGGGCTGCTTACCGCGCGCACGAGGACGATCACATCGACGTCTTTCTCGACACCTTCAAGATGGACCATGTTGTCGATCTGAGCGAGCGGCTGAGCCTTGACGACTACACCATCACCGTCAGCGATGTGCTCCTAACCAAGCTTCAGATGGCCAACCTCAACGAAAAGGACGAACGCGACATCTTCACCCTTCTCCAGGACGTCCGGCTCGGGGCCGATGGCGACTCCGGCGAGATCGATGTTCCCTATCTCGCCCAACTGTGCGCTCACAATTGGGGTCTCTTCCACGATGTCGAACTCAACCTTGCTCGTTTGCTCGAGCACCTTGACGACTATGCCTTGGCCCCCGGTGAACGCGAGCGGGTGCGCTCAAATATCGCCGAGCTGCGGCAGGCCATCGAGGCGCAACCGAAGTCGCGCAGCTGGCGCATGCGCGCGAAGATTGGGACGCGCAGACCGTGGCACGAAACGGTCGAGGAACAGGATTGAAAGAAGCAGGTTCGCGGGCCCGTATGCCCCGGCGGGGTCAAATTGATTCTCAACTGGACGGAGCGACAGGTCGCATCCTTGGGTCGCGTCCCCGGAGTCAGTCCGCGGATTGTCAGTTCACTCCGCCGCGCGCTCGACGGCCGGCAAAAACAGTGCTCTCGACCATATAGAAAGCGGCAATGGCCGCGAAGAGAACGGCGCTTGCGATGGGACTCGCGAACGCGACCATGGTGGCCGCGAGGTAGACCCACGGGCCGGCGATGTAGCTGCGGGTAATCCCGCGCACTATCAACGGATCGGCATCGTCCTCGAGCAGTCTCCTCCCTAATGAAGCGTAGAACCAGAGGATGTTGTAGAGAACGGCCGTGATGGTCAGGGTAGCGCCATAGAGAAGGGCGGCTGTCCGGGCCTCGGAGCCCTGAAGATGCTCGGCAAGTAGTTGAGTCGGGAAGGGCACGAAGGCGACGACGAGCAAGAACACGGTATTTATCATGAGAAGTGTTCTGTCCACCCGGGCGATCTGATGCATGACCACATGGTGGTTGACCCACATCACGCCGATGCTCAGGAAGCTCACCGCGTAGCCGGCAATGCTGGGCCAGGCGTGAAGGAGCCCCGATCCTAGGGAAGAGCCGGTCACGTGGACGCTCAGGATGAGAAGCGTAGCCGCGATCGCGAACACGCTGTCGCTGAAAGTCTCGAGCCGGCCGGTACTCATTAAGGGCCTTGCCCTCACCGGTAGCCGTCCCTCGCCCGTTCTGTCGGGGCTTGTTTCGTCCTTCGCCGGTTCGCGAGCCATGTCAGCGCTCACGGACATCCTCCATCTGGCGCCGATACAATCACGTTTCCAGCAGTCTTGTTCCCCGACATGGGCGAGTGCATGCCGCGGAGACTGATCTCTCCCGTCCGGCGCGGAGCGTATGCTGTCTCCATATGAAGACAGGCACTGCCACACTACCGCTCCATGACGGCAAGGCCCCAGCTTGGCTGTTCTCGCGCATGCGGCTTCTCGCACGCGAGATCACGCTTGCCATTGCCGGCGAATACGGGCCGGAGGAGATGCTGAGGCGGCTATCCGATCCGATGTGGTTTCAGGCATTCGGCGCGGTTCTAGGCTTCGACTGGCACAGTTCCGGCGTCACCACCACCGTGTGCGGGGCGCTCAAGGACGGCCTCCGTGGGCTTGAGCACGAATCAGGCCTCATCGTAGCCGGGGGTAAGGGCGGGGTTTCCAGAAAGACCCCGGTGGAGATCGAGGCCGCGGCGGAGTCCGGAGCGCTCTCGGTGGAGCCCCGGACACTCGTCTACGCGAGTAAGATGGCGGCCAAGGTGGATAGCTCGGGCCTCCAGGATGGCTACCAGATCTATCATCACAGCTTCTTTTGCACTCGGCAGGGCAAGTGGGCCGTCGTCCAGCAGGGCATGAACGATCACAACCGCAAGGCTCGCCGGTACCACTGGCTCAGCGATACGGTCACTGACTACGTGGTGGAGCCTCACGAAGCCATCGCCTCCGAGGCTCCGGGTGTGACAGTTCTGAACATGGTGGCACGAGAGAGCGTACCGGCGCAGGAGCTGGTGACTCAGGTTTCCCACGAACCGCCCGACCGCACAGTAGGCCAGTTGCGTCGACTGAAGGAACTGTCCATGCCGACACGCCACGCCGTCGAACTCCGAGATATCCACCCCGACAACCTCAAAAAGATCTTCCTATCCACGTACGAGCGACAGGCCGAGAGTTTCGAGGTTCTGCTCGGTCTACCGGGCGTGGGGCCAAAGACCGTACGCGCCCTCACGCTCATCGCTGAACTCGTGTATGGCGCGAAAGCGAGTCGAAACGATCCGGCCTTGTTCAGCTATGCCCACGGGGGGAAGGACGGCTTTCCCTACCCGGTGGATCGCGAGATGTACGATCGTAACGTCAAGATTTTGCAGAGGGCGGTCGTTCAGGCGAAGCTCGGGCGCAGCGAGCGGCTGGACGCCTTGCGCCGCCTCGCCAACGTGACTACCGCCGCGACCTCCGGGCCTACTTGGTCCTCTGGCTGGGAACGTAACGTGGAACCCGAAGGCGCTTCCATAGAGCGAGCGCCGTCACCAAGGAGTCCCGAATGATGGAGAACATGAAGGGCAGTGGCACGCGGGAAGATCCGTGGCAGCTCAAGACCCCAAGCGGGCAATCTGAGATAGAGGCCTATAGAGACGAGCGAGCCGACCCGCCTGCGTTGGTGGTCATCGCGTCAAAGACCGAGGTCCGCTACTTGTTGCGCTCGATCGACGACCTTCGAGCCATGCTCAGGGAGCACGGCGATTGGGTGCCGCTGGGAAGTACCGATGAGCAGAAGACGCCTGCGGAAGGAACGGTTGAGGCCTGGGCTAGATCTTCGCAAAACCCGGTCGGCGGCTGGTATGGGCTCAAGAAGGGACTTCGCGGTCGTTTCGCCAACTACGTTCCGCCGGTGCTCGAGGCGTTGGGGCTGGCCGAGGTAGAGCACAATCCCAGGGGCAACCGCATGAGGGCGATTTGAAGCTCGGCGTGACTCCCCACAGAGAAAGGGGCGACAGGTGGCCATTAAACCCTGTGAGGTGATCTTCAAGAAAGCCGTACCGCCGGCTGAAGGGGGCTACCCCGGGCTGAATCCCCGAACAGAGCGGGTGGAGGGCATGATCGTGGACTACGATCTCGCGGTGCCCATGCGGGATGGGGCAAAGATCTACATCGACGTGTTCCGCCCCGAGATTGCCGGCCATTACCCCCCGCTCATCGCCTGGGGACCCTACGGCAAGCACGGTCGCATCAAGTACTGGCACATCGGTAACACGGGATTGAACGACGACGATTTCAACGAGTTCACAAGGTTTGAGGCGGCCGATCCGGTCTATTGGACTCGGAACGGTTACGTGATCATCAACGCAGACATGCGGGGCAGCTGGGGCTCGGAGGGCGACTTGACGTGGATGAGCGAGCAAGAAGTCAAGGATATGTATGACCTCATCGAGTGGGCCGGCACCCAAGACTGGAGCAACGGCAAGGTCGGCATGCACGGGGTCTCCTACCTCGCCTGGAGCCAGTGGAAGGTCGCGGCCGCCAACCCACCCCATCTGGCCGCGATCAACCCTTGGGAGGGCGTGAGCGATTTCTACCGCGAGATGGCCACCCACGAAGGTATCCCCGAGTCGCTCTTCTGCCCCATGTGGCAAGACGGCGTGAAGTTTTCGACCACCCGCGTGGAAGACTTCCTGGCCATGAAGAAACTGCACCCGCTGTACGACGACTACTGGGCCGGCAAGAACGCCGATCTCTCCAAGATAACCGTGCCCGCGTTCGTCGTTGCATCCTGGACGGACCACGGCAACCACACGCGCGGCACGATTGAGGGGTTCAAACAGATATCGTCCGAGCACAAATGGCTGCTCGTCCACGGCCGCAAGAAGTGGTGGCATTTCTATCAGATGGAAAGCGTCGAGAAGCAAAGGCAGTTCTTCAACAGATTCCTCAAGGGAATCGATAATCACGTGAAGGACTGGCCCAAGGTCACCATCGAGATCAGAGAGAGATACTGCGTCGGCGATCTTCGCACCGAAAAGGAGTGGCCCATCGCTCGGACCAAGTACACAAAGTACTTCCTCGATGCGGGCAGGGGCAGCCTTGCCACTGCTCCCCCCGCGAAGCAGTCTACGGCCCGGTACAACGTCGACCGCGTCTACGACATGACGCAGAACGGGGGCCAATACTCACACTACTTTCGCGACGCCGTCGAAGCGATCTCTGAGCAGACCGCGAAACCGAATCCCGGGATCAGCGAAGGTCCTCTGAACGCCAACTTCGAGATGGAGTTCTCCGAACGGACGGAACTCACCGGCCACGCGAGTCTGAGGCTCTGGGTGCAGGCCGACGGCAGCGACGATCTCGACCTATTCGTAGCCCTCGAGAAGATCGACGCGACGGGCTGCCTGGTTCCCTTCGCCTTCTTTGGGAACCACGATGACGGGCCCGTCGCGCTGGGCTGGCTACGCGCCTCGCATCGAGAACTGGACGACGAAAGATCGACCCCTTACCAGCCCGTGCACATACACACGAGGGAACTGAAACTCCGCTCAGGAGACATAGTCCCCGTGGACATCGAGATCCTGCCCACAAGTGTTCTGTTCGAAAAGGGGGAGAAGCTGCGCGTGGTGGTGCAGGGAAGCGATATCTACTCTTACCCCACCGAGGGACATACGAACGGGCACCTTGAAACCGTAAACAGAGGGTGGCACGTGATTTACACCGGTGGAGACTACGATTCCCATCTCCTTGCACCCGTGATCCCGGCTCGCTAACGAATGTCGAGACGCGGAATCGCCCTGGTGACAGCGATTATCTTGTGCACTCTGACAGAGTGGGACCGGGTTCAGCGGGAGGCGCTCACCGTTGGACCTGCACCAATTCCCCCGAGCGAACTCGGTCGCAACTCCACCTACCTGTTCGCGCAGCCGGCCCGATACAACTATGCGTTTCCCACGGGCTACGAAGAGGTGGAAGAGATCCTGCAGGGCCATCCCCTCCACGCGTTCTAGGAAGGCGGACGCTTCCGCTTCCGGTCTTTGTCCGTACGAAGGTGCGCATCCTTGTTCGCCGCCTCGGCTTGCGCTTCACCAATGAGTTTGTGATAGCTGGCCAAGCGCTCGGGGGACAGCGCTCCAGACTCAAGATCGGCACGCACCGCACATCCCGGTTCGCCTCTGTGAGTACAATCGCGAAACCGACAGGCCTGAGCAGATCGTTCTATCTCGGCGAAGACAGAAGCGATGCCCTCCTCTGATCCGGTCAGTCCGAACGCCCTGAGTCCCGGGGTGTCGATGAGCACGCCTCCCCCGGGCATCTGGATCAACTCGCGCGTTACGGTCGTGTGCATGCCCCGTCCGTCGCTCACACGGACTTCTCGCGTTGCCTGCCGTTGCTCACCCAAGAGCGAGTTCACCAGTGTGGATTTACCCGCACCCGAGGGACCTACCAGGACCGCCGTCCGATGGTCCGAAATATATTCCAATATCTGCCGGATGCCGTCGCCTGAAACCGCGCTGGTGACGAGGACTCCAGCGCCCAGAGCGACAGACTCTACGGCCACGCGAGCCGCAGCCGAGTCGACGGAGAGGTCCGCCTTGGTGAGCACTACGACGGGCACTGCTCCGGAATCCCACGCCGCCGAAAGTTCGCGCTCGATACGTCGCAGGTTGGGCGGCTCCATGATGGGATGCACCACAAGTACTGTGTCGATATTCGCGGCCAACACCTGAACATCGGAGGATCCCCCGGGGTCGCGGCGCGTGATGGCGCTGGCGCGTTCGAGAACAACTTCGATGGGCAGAACCTCGAGTTCGTCAGATGTGGCGAGAGCTACCCAGTCGCCAACCGTGGGCAGATCCCAAGCGCCGTCAGCCGATTTTAGGAGCCGGGGTGAGGGCTTCGCGCGCACGACCCCGCCCGATGTCGCAACCAGAAGACTGCCCCGATCAGCTCGTATGACCCGACCGGGCATTAGCCCTCGGGTGGCAAAGGGCTCAAAGAGTTCTTGCCAGTGGGGCAAATAGCCGAGCGCTCGCAGTGCAGAAGTATCGGGCAATCCACCCCCTTAGCGTTTCTGCAGGAACTATAGCTCCTATTCCCCCGACGTTGGCGGCCTTCCCGCGGTGAGACCCAGACACCACCGTCGACGCAAACAGTCAATTTTTTCCCTAAAGGTCTGGTTTTACTCTGCCGATAATCTATTGCACTAAGAGTCAAGACAACCACGGGGGTTGATGGACTAAACATACGAGGTGAGATTCCAAGCAACTGCTCCGAAACGGCAAACCCCGGGAAACCGAGGGACGCAAAGCTCCGGATCTAAAGCGTGCGCGCTAAGACGGCCGAGCTACCGAAGGCACTTTTTCGACCGCGTGCCGGCGTCCCAGGATCTCGGCGCGGTTTCAGGAAGGAGTGGTTGATCAATTGAATAGATCGATGGAAGATGACTGGAGCCACGGCATGTTGCTTTCGCAACCCGTGGCTTTTGCCGTTGTGGTTCCAGCTGTTGTTCCGATTCCAGGGTGGAGAGCCGGCGAGACCCCTCCAACCGCCCTCAATTCCCAGCTTGTCCGGCTAGGCGCTCCCAGCGGTGGCGGGACTGACGACGCAATGACCTATTTCGTTTGCTGGAGCTAGCCAGCTCGAAATGACAACACCGGAAAGGAAGTTTACGGAAATGAGAAAGGACGCAAGACGAGTCGCTGTGATTCTCATGCTGGCGATCATCATCATGGTCGCGGCCGTCAGCTTCAGCGGCGGGCTAAGCGGCTTCAATTCGCAGGGGGAAGTCGGGGTTCTATGGCAGTCCGATGCAGTCTGCGCGCCGACGGCAGACGTAGCCGTTCTGTGGCGCTCCAACATCGTCGCACCCTCACTGGGAGACGTCGCGGTTCTGTGGCGGTCCAGTTGTTCGGCATAGGTTAGAGAAATTCGACTGGAAGAATCTAAATCTGCAGGGCTGCCGGAGTACGCATACGTGAAGCATCTGAGGTCGAGAGCGAAGATCTATATTCTTGCCGTGATTATCGGCGGGCTGGCCGTTATTACCTGGCAGGGCCTTAACATCGGAGCCATAATCGGCTCGAAAAGCGTTCTGTTTCTGGGGATCGCGACCGTACTTGCTGCGCTGGCTCACTTCAAAAGCGTGCAGGGTTCCACGCCAAAATCAAGCTACGACCTGGCACTGCTGATCTACGGATTCGTCCTCGTCATCCAGGGTCCGCAGGCCGCCATCATAACGTCCGCCGTGGCCTGTCTGCTCGACTGGGCATGGCACAAGCCGCCGTGGTTCATACAGGCCTTTAACATTTGCTCGTTGGCCGTCGCCTTAACCGCCGCCGGTGCCGTGTACCACTTGACTTCGGTAGACGGACGGCCGTCCGGGCCCCTCGGGGCCGTCGGAGTGCTCGGAGCAGTGCTCATCTTTGTTGGCTTGAACCACCTCCTGGTAGGGTTCGCGGTAGGATTTGCGAGCGGGGAACGTCTGACCGAATCCGGTATTTTCAGCGGGCTCACGCTCTCAATCGACGCCGCATTGGCGGCGGCAGGAACGGCGGCGGCGGTCATCTGGTTCGTCGACCCTTACGTATGCCTGGTGACCCTAATTCCCGTCTACGTGATCTCGATGACACTGAAGATGCCCGAATTGGAGCGTCAGGCAATCTCCGACCCGAAGACCGGCGTCTTCAATGCGCGACACTTCCAGGAACTATTGGAGACGGAATTGATGCGTGCCAACCGCTTCAATCGGCCTCTCACCGTGGTAATGGGCGACCTGGACCTTTTGCGGAACGTCAACAACGTCTATGGCCACCTCGCCGGGGATCAAGTATTGATCAGAGTCGCGCAAATCCTCAAGGATTCCGTTAGGGACTACGATATTGTCGCTCGTTTTGGCGGCGAAGAATTCACCATCCTCTTGCCCGAGACCTCCGCGGAACAAGCCCTGCCACGTATTGAGGCCCTGCGACAAGCGATAGCGGAAGCAGACATCGAGGTGATTACGAGCGCCGAACCAATAAGAACGACGATGAGTTTCGGCCTCGCGCAGCGAGAAAGCGCTGCG
Source organism: uncultured Actinomycetes bacterium (assembly GCA_963775295.1). Taxonomy (GTDB): domain Bacteria; phylum Actinomycetota; class Thermoleophilia; order RBG-16-64-13; family RBG-16-64-13; genus JAMDEO01. The sequence continues at coordinate 1,274,552 of CAVZIK010000006.1, read as the reverse complement.
GATTCTCCGGAAGACATCGTCCATCGAGCCGATCTGGCCGTCTACAAGGCCAAGTTCGACGGACGCAACTGCGTACACGCAGTCACGCTGGATCCCGATGAGGATCACGGTGACGAGGTCGAGTGGAAACCCGTGGCTCGTCCGGGAGTCGTCAAAGAACCTGTCTTCCTGCCAAGCACTTTGCCCCGGAAGGCGACCTCTACCCAGCAAACTCGTCCACGTCTTTCAGCGCTTTGGCCTCAAAGGTTGCTAATAACGGTCGTTGGGCTGGTGAGCGCCGGAGCCCTGGCCGCTACCTTGGTGGTGGACGCCAAGATCTCGGTTGACTTCGTAGGCCTCGCTGTCTTGGCTCTGATCGCGCTGATGACCGAGGCCCTCGCCATCGAGATATACGTGCGGGATACCACGATCTCGACGTCGGCGGCTGCCTTGACTGCCGGGGCAATCCTGTTCGGCCCCATTGCCGCGCTGGTCATCGGCGGGCTGATAGCGATAGCGGCAATGATGAGACATCACTGTTCTTTCAGTCGCCTGGTCTTCAATGGTGGCACCCAAGTCTTGGCCGGGCTTGGTTGCGTGTGGATCATTCGGTTGGTCGGCCATGAACCGGCCAGAGAGGCTCCGTGGCTGGTTCTCGGCGTATCTGTCATGGCCACTCTTCTTGTCTATGCGGTAACGACGGGCCTTGTTGCCGCCGCTTCACACCTCGACTCCAGGGAGGGCTTCAAGAAGACCTGGGTGCAACACTTCAGTTGGCTCGCGCCATACTATTTCGGCCTGGGTGCTCTGGCCTGCGGCCTGGTGCTGGGCTTTGTCTACGCCGGCGTGGTGGGAGTCGCGGGCCTGATCGTTCCGCTGCTCCTGCTTCGCTTCGGCCAGAAGCAGTACATCAAACACACGGCGGCGCTAGTGAGCCGGCTTCGGACTGCGAACTCTGAACTCAAGGAACGGACCGAAGACGTGTCCGCTCTCAACGATGAGCTGCTCCTGCTCCTTTCTGGCACGCTTGACCTTCGGGATCCCCACGCGCTGGGACACTCTCGGTACGTAGCCCGATACGCCGGTGCCATCGGGAGGGAATTGGGCCTCACGGCCGCACAACAGGAGCTTCTGAGAAGGGCCGCGCTGCTGCACGATATCGGGAAGCTCGCCTTGCCCGATGCGATATTGGCCAAGAACGGCCCTCTTACCGAGGTCGAGTTCGATACAGTCAAAGCACACCCGGGGACGGGCGCCCGTATCTTCGTCGACTCGAGGTTCCTCCAGGGCATCCTCCCCATCATCCGCCACCACCATGAGCGCTACGACGGGGGCGGCTATCCAAGCGGGCTGAAAGGCGCCGCCATTCCTCTGGAAGCCCGTATTCTCAGCGTCGCGGACGCTGTGGAGGCCATGGCCTCAGACCGATCTTACCGGCTAGGTGCTCCCAACGAGATCGTGCTTCGCGAGTTGCGCCAAAACGCCGGGGCCCAGTTTGATCCAACGGTGGTCGATGCGTTCTGCCGAACCGTCGCGAAACGGGCGTGTTCGATAGTAAATTCCTCAGACGCCGTTCGCGAGCCTGGGGGCGAACATCGTATTCCCAAAGGCGTCAAACGCGTTAGATCCCCTTCCGATGTGGAGGTAGCCAGGTAACGTTTCTCGGAGACTGCCTGAGGGAAGATCGGGATTGAACGAGCAAAAACAAACGTCAAGTCCCTGGCGGTTGAGTCATGAATGATCCCTATCAGGTTGCCGAGGACGTCTACATCCTTCCCAGCCATATCTCCATTCCCATGGTCGGCGTGCTCGCGGTGAACGCCTTCCTCTTGCTCGGGGTGGAACCGGTGCTGGTGGATACCGGACTCGCCCGAGAAAGTGATGAATTCCTCGAGGCTCTCGGTGCCGTCATCGATCCTCGAAAGCTGCGTTGGGTCTGGCTAACGCACGACGACGGCGACCATACAGGTAGTCTGGGGAAGGTGTTGGAAATGGCACCAGAAGCCGAGGTGATGACCCATGCCCTCGCCGCCCTTAGGCTATCCGCGAGCTGGCCGCTGCCTCTCGGCCGAGTTCACGCCCTCACCGCAGGCGAACACATCAAGGCCGGCGCGCGCAACCTGCAGGCTGTCAAGCCGATCCTCTTCGACAATCCCACTTCCGTGGGGTTATACGAAGCCGCCTCGCGGACACTTTTCTCGGTGGACTGCTTCGGAGCGTTTCTGCCTCACGAGGGCAAGGACGCAGGAGAGTTTTCTCCTGAGGAACTGGCCCAAGGCATCATCGGATGGGAGACGTCCGATTCTCCGTGGGTATCCCTCGTGGACAGAGAGAAGTATCAAGCGCAACTTGACGCCCTTCGCACTTTGGCTCCCAGTCTTGTCCTCTCCAGTCACCTGCCTCCGGCCCGCGACATCACCGACCGGCTGTTCGACACCGTTGCCTTGCTTCCAGATGCCCCACCCTTTGCGGAACCGAATCAATCGGTGTTCGCTCAGATCGCGACGGCCCTGGGCGACTATTCAGCGACCCGCTGGAGGGCATAGTTCGGTGTAGCTAACAAATGACGGGGCAAGCCGGGCGACGAAGGCCCTTAAGATCGGCGCGCGCCTTTGAACCGGAAGCCCATCCCGCCGCGTCGACCCGTAGAGGTTGGCCTCCGCGGCCGGCCCAGCTGGAGCGATGCCCCAAGCAAAGAACCTGGACGCGCCTGATGCAATCCGGCCCGAGAAATAGAATCGCCGGCCAGAAGGCCGGCGATTCGTAAGTGCCTTTGCGAGGCGACTCTTACCAGCGATTGCCGCCGCGATTGCCGCCGCCGCCGCCGAAGCCACCGCCGCCACCGTAGCCGCCGCCGCCCGAACGAGGCGCGCGAGGAACCTGTTCCTTGGCAACGTCGACCTTGAGGGCGCGACCATCAAGCTGGGTGCCGTCGAGCGCGGCCTTCGCCTTTTGGGCTTCATCGGGGGATCCCATTTCCACGAAGCCGAAGCCCTTGGGACGTCCGGAGTCGCGGTCGGTAATCAGGTTGACCGAGGTCACTTCGCCGTGAGCTTCGAAAGCGGTCCGGATAGTGGCTTCGGACGTCTCGTAGCTGAGATTGCCCACGTACAGTTTTGCTGAACTCACTACAGCCTCCAGGAATGGAGTTACATTGCCACAAACGTGAGGGAAAGACTGGAGACTGGGCGAAGAGGTTGCGATACTCGGCGCTGAGCCTGAAGCAGATTCCTAACGGATGCTGGCGCGAGTATAGCATGACGCGTAGCACGCATTATGGCCCCGCGTCAAACTCCGCCAGCCCGCCCGTGATAGAGTCACTAGACACACGTCCTGGTCGGCGGGCCTTTTCGACACGCCGTTCCTCACTATTTCGATCCCGACAAGGGAGAAATCGATTGAGAAGCAAGAAGGAAGTGCGCTACGTCGTGTCCCGCCTCAAGGACCCTGAAGATCTCGAGGGCGAGCGAGAGGCGATCAGCAGCCATCCCTATCTAGATCTGGCCAAGAAACAGGCCGACCGCATCGGCCCGGGAACCTGCGTTGATGCGCAGGGGGGAACGTACTTCTTCGACGGCCCCCACAGACATCGGGAACGTTGGCAAGTGGAGTGGACCAACCTGAACCTCTATCAAGGCAGGAGAAAAGCAGGCCCGATAGCCGAGATCTACGACTGACGGAAGAACCAATCCGCAGGCTGCTTGAGAGCAATGAGAACCCGGCGGAGGCGCTGGGCGATCATCTCCCACGCGTCGACCAGATCCAAATCGGGCAGTTCAGCCGGCCCTCCTGTACAATCCCCCCCCGCACCAGCATGCCATAGATCCTCGTAGACCCCCGCAAAGAGCCTCGAGTTCTTACGCGAGGTGAAGTTGCTGACCAAGCTGAAGAGAGGGTTGTGCCCACTCAGCAGGTTGCGGCCAAGCCGAGACATAATGTTCGAGGTGGAATAGAACGTGCTGTTGCACTCGTTCATCTCGCGCACGATCCGATCTCGGCTTAGGTGCTTGTAACCGGCGACCGGATAATTCAGCGTGTAATAGCGCCAGTCCCCCGGGAAGTCATTCATGGCGATTCTTCCTTCCGCAGCCAACTGCTTCCATAGGCGCGTGCCGGGCAAGGGTGTTAGGAAGAGTACATTCATGTTGTCCACCCCGTAGCGACCCGCGGCCTCGGCTATCAGCCTGCCTACGCCGGGACGATCTGACTCCAGACCCATGATGAACGATCCGACCACCATTATGTTGTGGCGTCGGATCCGCTCCACCGACGCCGGGATGTCGCGCCCGGAAAGCATGGCTGATTTCCTGCCTAGTTCAGGAAGGCCCTCCGGTGTCACCGATTCGAATCCGATGAAGAGTCCGACGCAGCCGGCCTCTTGTGCCAGTCGCAGCAACTCCTCGTCGTCTGCAATATTGATGGTCGTCTGCCCGATCCAGGATTTTCCGGTATCGGCCTCCGCCAGAGCCCGAAAGAGCTGCTTCGCCCGCTCGATATGCTCCGGCTTGCGGCCGATGAGATTGTCGTCGACGATCAGCACCCGGCCCTCGGGGATCGTCTTGAACTCCTCCACCACGGCGGCGATGGGCCTCTGGCGGTAGCGAGCCCCGTTGAACTCGCTGACGCTGCAGAAGTTGCAGTTGAGCGAGCAGCCCCGCGTAGTCTGGATGGAGCCGAAGGCGTACCCCTCAGGAAGCAGATCGTGGCGAGCCGGGACGATCTGTTCCATTTCCGCCCGGCCGCCCTCGTACCTCGGCTTCAGTTCACCACTGCGCACGTCGCGGAGTACATTCGCCCACACCGCTTCGGCCTCTCCTGTTACCACGGAGTCCACGTACCGACTGGCCTCCTCCAGGCACATGGTCGCGTGGATACCGCCCATAACGACCGGGACCCCGTGCGAGCGGAACTGTCCGGCGATCTCGTAGGCCCTGGGCGCTTGAGCAGTGAAGGCGGTGATGCCGACGAGGTCTGGACGAGGAAGGGCGTCGTAGTCGATGGCGGAGAGATTCTCGTCGAGGATGGAGATGGTCCAATCGGCTGGGGATAGGCCTGCGAGCGCAAGAAGACCAAGTGGCTTCCAGAGGCGAAAACGGTTCCAGTAGCTACTCTTATTCAGGGAAATGCTTACCAGCGGGTTGGACGGGTTGACCAGATATAGAAGCATTCCGTCTCCAGATCCAATTGGTTGCCGTGGCGTCGACTGGGAGACTCCGCTTACTATGTCGCTAACGGGCGATGACCGGACCGGTCCCCGGAGGTCTGTCTTTCTTGCCGCCCTGAGATATGAACTAAGAAAAGGATAGCACCTTGTCCAACACGCCGAGCCGACTCAGTACACCCAGGGGATGATTCGCCGCGGTACCCGCCGCTCGTACTCGGTCCACAGTTCCCCGTACTTTTCCGCGCAGCGGCGCTCATCCGCCCGCTCTCTCGGGATGAATAAGGCAACGTAGTACAGCGGATACAACCAGACGATCCACAAACCCATCCAGCCGAGAGCCAGAGTGAGCCCCACCGCCTCCAGGATTTCGCCGAGGTAGTTCACATGCCGGGAAACGGCCCAAAATCCGCTGGCCAGAAGGGCGTTCTCGCCGTCGCTCACCGCGATGGGTTCCATGAAGCCAAGGAAAGCCCGTTTTGGCTCGGTCTTAAAGAAGTACTTCTGCATGTTGGCACCACGCGAAAGGGTCCAGCCGATGAAAAAGACGACCGCCGACAGGGCGAGAATCCACGCGGGTCTTCCGGGATCGGGCCGATCGGCGGTCGCCCACAGCCCCACTGCGTAGAAATACGGGTAGAAGGTGAAGCATCCCCAACCGAGCTTGAACCCCACTCGCTCGGCGAAGATGTCATAGGTGTACAGATGCACCCGTTCGAACACCAGGTACTCCGTGATGAACCAGAAAAAGAGGATGGAGTAGAGCAAAACCCCGGGGTTGAAGCTGGATCCATATTTCACGACGTGGTGCGCGGCGAAGGAGAGGATGTTCAAACCGAGCATGACTGCGCCGATGAGATACAGAAACATCTTGGCGTCCATTCCCGCGTGGAAGAATTGCCGGTTCTCCGCCCGGCCAAAATAAAAGTCGGCCAGGAAGGATCGGCCCGTGCTCGGCTGGGACAGGACCATGGCAAAACTGAAGAGCAGCCCCAGGACACACGATCCCGCCAGGCTCGACCAGCGGTGGGTATAGAGCCAATCCCAGGCCAGAAGATGGGTGCGGCCCACGAGAAACCAGAGTACAACCAACACGAGGAGCACCAGTGGTCCGTTCAGCCGGTATCTCAAGGACTTGTGGGTAGACGGATCGCGCACATAACCGGCGACTTCGCGCGCCGGCAGGGCCAGATGGAGGCCAAGGATAACCCCGTAGATGACCCAAGGGGCGAAGAATCCTGCGACGATCTCCCTCATTATCGTTCCCTCATTGGGTTTGACAGGGCCAGACTGCGCGTGGAGCCGGCCATGATGGCGATGGCTGCGCGGCGGGAAAGAAGCCGGCTCATGAACGCGTTAGCAACCCGATTGACCAAGCCCGGGATAACCAGGGGCCCGCGGCCTAGAGCCCGGAGAGCCTGCTCGACGACTTGCTCCGGTTCGAGAGTTCCCGGTGCATCCTTGCCCGCCGCCATGGCGTAGCCGGGTGTGCGGACGGCCCCCGCACAGCACGCCACTACATCGATCCCCTGGGGCTGGAGTTCGTGCCACAAGCTCTCGGCGAGGACTCTGGTGAACGCTTTGCTCGCGGCGTACGCGGCGAGTCTCGGTGCACCCTGGTTGCCTGCAAGAGACGTCATGAGAACCACTCCACCCCGGCCGCGCCCGATCATCATAGGCAGTAACCCGCGCAACAGCACAACCGGGGCACGTACGTTGACCTCGACAACACGCATGAGATCTTCTGCTGCCACCGTCGCGAACTCGCCGACCGGTGCATGCGTGGCGTTATAGACCACAAGGCCAAGGTCGATTTCGACGCAAGCGGCCCGAAGGCTCTCCAGGAACCTCACGTCCGAGAGATCTCCTTCGCAGCAACGGACCTCGACCCCAAATTGACCGCGAATGTCGTCGGCAAGCGCGTCCAGAAGGGCTTTGCGCCTGGCCACCAAAACGAGTTTCATCCCACGGATGGCCAGTGCCCGGGCGTAAGCGGCGCCGAGGCCTTCGGATGCCCCGGCGACCAAAGCCCAAGCGCCATAGCGCGCCGTGAACCCTTGGCGAAGCCTCTCAGCATTGGTTCGGCGTCCGGGCGTCATCGGCCTCCAATCCGCAGCGGGATAGTGTCGATTGTCTATGCTATCAATCGGCGCTCCCAGAGTGTCGGTCATCGTATATGAGACGGAAGACGCGAAGATCGCCCTGATGTTACCCTGCGAAATCATGGCCTACTGGATCAAAGTTCTGTTTCCCGACGGGAAAATGTCGACTGCCGTTATCCAGACGGGTACCGCACCGAGGCACGCCGTCGATCCTGCAGCCGGTTGAGTGCGGATTCGCATGGACGAGTTTGTTATCCGTCGGCTCGAGTCATCCGACCTGCCCGCCGTGTCTGAACTGTTCGATGCCACATTGGGCCGTGGATTTTGGAGTTTCGAACCCCAGGCTCCCGAATATCGCCGGATTGCTGAGCTCGACGGCGTTCCAATGGGTGTGGGGGTTGCGGTCCTGGCCGATGGTCTGAGTGAGATGCCGGGCCTTCGCGGGCCTATCGGCCTGATACGACTCGTCGCCGTGCGCCAGCAGGCCCGTCGGCAGGGCTTGGCGACTCTTCTGGTAGAGTCCGTCGGCAATGACTGCATAGGGGCCGGCGCGTCTGCACTCGTCTCTTTTGCATGGGTCTACGGGGGTTCCGGAGTCTGCCCTCTCGCCGGAGTGCTCGAAGGCCTCGGCTTCGAAAAGCGGTTTCGCTTGGAGTCTTTCTACGCCGGGGCAGGCGATGTTCCATGTCCCGCGTGCCATCAGGCGCCGTGCTTGTGTTCGGCGGACCTGTACATCAATGAGCACCGACAATCTGGAACCGCGCCTCACTCCCAATGGGACACCTTGACTTCGCACGGTCCGTGAGGCAATTTCGGGTAGTTCCGCCTGCCCTTGCCGGTTATCCTGTACGCCACAGAATCGGAGCAAGCAAGGAGCGCATGGCATGAAGATCATCGATGCCGAGAACCATTTTGCGAGTGAGGCGTGGCTTGACGCCCTTCGCCACCATTCGGGCTACCCGAAACTGGTCGAAAGATCGGGCGAGAAGACCAGGTTGTACTGGTCGGCCGAGACTTGGGTCCCCTTTATTGGAGACAAGCTCCGCGACCTCGGCGATCTGCGCATCAAGTATATGGACGCGGCCGGGATCGACGTGGCTGTTCTTTCACTCGCGGCCTCTGGAGCGGAGCCGTTCGAGCCGGCCGTGGGTACCGAGGTCGCGAAGAAGACGAACGACGAACTCGCCGAGGCGATAGATCGATACCCGGATCGTTTCCTCGGCTATGCCACGCTCGCACCGAAGGACGTCGACTCCGCAGTCAAGGAGTTGGAACGCGCGGTGAAGCAACTCGGATTCAAAGGCTGGCACACGCACTCCAATTTCGGAGATTCGTTTATCGATGAAAAGAGGTACTGGCCCATTCTGGCGAAGGTCGAGGAACTCGATGTTCCCATCTACATCCACCCCACGGCCCCCATCGTCTCGCAACTTCTCACCTACGGTCTCGGTCTGGCCGGGGCTTCGTTCGGCTTCGGCGCGGAAACGTCCATGGTCATGATGCGCTTGATCATCGGCGGCGTGTTCGACGCCTTTCCCAAACTGAAGATCATTCTCGGCCATTACGCCGAGGGGTTGCCCTTCATGATCGACAGGGTCGACAGGCCCTATATCCAGGGCCATGTGAAGTCGCAACCCGAATTCGCCCCCGATCTCAAACATTTGCCGAGTCACTACCTGAAGAACAACATGTATGCCACCACCAGCGGCAACTACCAGGTGTCCGCCGCCCTTATGACTCGAGACGAATTGGGCGATAGCAAGGTCCTGCTGGGAACGGACTTCCCTTATGAGGACATGACGGTCTGCATGGACTTCTTAAAGGGTCTGCCGTTATCCCAGTCCGAGCGTGAGAAGTTGTTCGAGAAGAACGCAGTCAGCTTGGGCTTCGCCAGATGACCCAGCTTCGCGGTCAGGCGCGCGAGGGCGTTCGGGCCCCCGCGCGCCTGACCTGGAGGACGGCGCGGCTTCGTGGGCTTCCATTTCCCCCATGGCCGTCGTCTCCCGTCAGGTGAGTTCCTTCCTCTCCGGGAATACCTGACACGTGCCGTTGAGCGAGAGGGCGTGCAGCGGGCAGTCAAACAGCGAGGAGAGCACCGCCGAAGTAAGCACTTCCTCCCTACTCCCGTCTGCGAACACCTTCCCGCTCTTGATGAGAACCACACGGTGCACTTCCGGAGGGATCTCGTGGATGTCGTGAGTGGTAAGCAGGACGGTCGTGCCCCGTCGCATGAGACCTCTGAGTAGTTCGCCGTAGAGAAATGAGATCCTTACGTCGAGTCCAGACGTGGGTTCGTCGAGAAGGAGAGCTCTGGGATCATTGACCAGCGCCCTGCCCAGTAGGAAGCGGCGCTGCTCCCCGGCTGACATCGAACCGAAAGGTCGATCTCTGAGCGCCCCAACCCCGAGCATGTCGATGATCTCCGCTGCCTTAGCGCGCTGTTCATCTGTGAAGACCTGATGCTGCCAGACATCAACGCTTGCGTAGAACCCGGAGAGAACCACGTTGAGGCCCAGCGCCCCGGCAAGATAGTCGTGCTGGATGTCGTAAGAGATTATGCCCAAGTGCGTGCGGAGGTCCCAGAGGTTCCAGCTGGCCTTGCCGAAAACCTCAATGTGACTGTCATCGGAAAGCACAGGATGGAGCTCCCCCGACACCAGCTTGAGGAGCGTCGACTTCCCCGCCCCGTTCGGGCCAATAATGGCCGTGTTGCACCCTTCTTCGATTCGTAGCGTGAAGCCGTCGAGCACCGTCCTCCCGCCGCGGACCACGTGGACGTTACGAATATCGAGGAGGGTACTCACGCTAGGGTTCGCTTCAAGGGGAGGAGAAACGACAGCCCCACCACCGCAACCGCCGGGATCGCAGCCAAGGCTATAGCGACACGCATGCCAAACGCCTCGGCGGCCGGTCCGGCGGCGTAGGCGAACACCGCTCCGCTGACGATCACCACCAGAGTGATCATCGAGAAGATCAGCCCGGCGAACTTCGCGGGGTAGCGATTGATGTAGCTGGATAACATGGGGTAGGAGGCCGCGGCCCCCAGTCCTGTGAGAAAGACGCAGATCTGCGAGATCGCCAGCGTGGGCACCAAGGCGGTTAGTAGGATGAACGCAGCCATGAGACCGGCGGAGGCAGCCAGGATCCTCGAGGCTCCGAGGTGCCGGGTCAAACGAACCGACAGGTATCGGCCCGCCATCATCCCCCCAAAGAAGAGGGCAAGCGCGGTGGCAGCAACTCCCTGGCTCACGGCGAACGTCTCCACCTGGAACTCGGACAGCCAGATATTCAGAATGTGCTCCGCCCCGATGTATAGGAACATTCCCAGGAGGATCATGCTCAGGAGGCGGGGAGCATAGCGGACGGTGGCACGAAGCTGGCTGAGCCGCACGTTCTCCCTTCCCGGTACGTCGGCAAGTGGGAGGGCCATCATGGCGAAAGCGATCAATAGCGCAAACACGGCCTCGGCCCCAAACACCCATCTCCAGCCCGCACCCAGGGCGAGAGCCGCCCCGATAGCCAGTGGCGAGACCACCACGCCGAGCGAGAAGAAGGTCAGGATAAGAAGCATCGCCCTCTCGGTGGTGTGCTTGGCATAGGCTCCGATCCAGATCACCGGAACCACGACGGGAATGGTGACCGCTGCCCCCACCACTACCAGAGCGGCCAGCAGCGGACCCAGACTGTGAACGAAAAGCGCGGGAATCGCCAGCCCAGCCGCTTGAAGCAGCGCCGCCCCCACCACCAGCCACTTGAGGGGCACCCTGGCCAGATAGAGGTTCAGAACCAACAGCGCGACGACCCGACCCGCCGCGTACCCGGTTGCGAGGAGACCTCCCTGCGATAGGGGCATATGTAGGTCGCGGATTATGGGGTCTAGAACCGGCCCCAGCGAGATGAGGATGGTTCCTGAGAAAAAAGTGATGGGAAAGAGGTAGGCGAGTGAATGCGGTGCCACCACCGGAATTGGGTCCGGCCCGAGTTCGGTCGTTCTCGTCCCGCGGCTACCACGTTGTGGTCCCGTGTCGGCAGTGGAAATGGAAAGCCCTCCGATCGTCGATCGTCACCGCAATATGATGGCAGGGTGCGCGAAGAAATGCACAGGGTTGCTTACCAGGCGAGAGCCCGGCATAAAGGTTTGTGCCCAGGCACATTCCGGGGACAGTCACCCCAACTTCAAAGGAGGTCAGCGGTCATGACCAGCCCACTCGACGCGATCAAGGTCTTTCATAACGCATTCCGCCGGGATGCGGCCATGATCGACACGGCCGCACTCGCCGCTGCGAGCGGGGAGACGAACCAAGCGGCAACGCTCGAGCGATTCCGCTTCTTGAATGAGATGCTGGTCTGGCATGCATTGGGAGAGGAGCTAGCCGTATTCCCAGTTCTTGAAACGGTGGCGCCTTCAGTGGCCGAAGCGTACATTATGGATCACCGTGGGCTCGATGCCGCCCATCAGGCGCTGGACGAAGCAACATCGGCGCGTGACTCCCTGGCCGTGGCCCGAGCCACGGCGTCGTTCAAGTTTCACCTCGACATACATCTTGCCAAGGAAGATGCGCACCTGTACCGACTCTTCAGAGAGCGAGTCTCGGCGACGGACCAAGGCAGGGCGATGGGCCTCATGTCCACGAAAGTTCCGCAGGACCGTTTCCCCGAGGCCGTCGGCTGGCTCTACCCCCTACTGGGCCCCGACGAACGCGAGGTGATGACCCGGGTGTGGCAGATGTTGATGCCGCCTCCGGTATTCGCGGGAGCCACGGGCCTCATCCACAAGACCATTGGGGACGATTGGGGCGACCTGACCCGGAGAATTCCGGAACTGGCTACCTGACCCTTCAGCCCTCCGGCGTCTCTTCGAGGGTGATCTCCGCACGGGCCGTTGTAAGCAGACCCCCATCCTCGGTGACGACTAATATCGCAGACTCCGATGTTGTCCTCTTCACTCCCCGGGCAAAGAGGATGCCCATCCCTGCCAGGATCACGATCATCCCCACAATCTCGAGGGCGGTCGGCCGCTCACCGAGTTGTGCCCAGGAAGCCAGCAACCCCACGACTGGTGTTCCCATCGTGCCTAGACCCGCGATCGACGCGGGCATCTCCTGCAGCACGTAGAGCCAGAGGAACGACGCCACCACCGAGGCCGCAACCAACGTGAAGGCGAGCGACCAGATGAAGTCTCCAGACCATACCGGCCAGCGACCGCCCACAAAAATGGCGAGGACCACCAGAGGAATCGACCCGAACAACACCTGCCAGGCGGTCAGGGAGAGCAGATCGACTTCGTGACGCTTCCGAAGCACCTTGGCCACAATGGACCCGCCAGCCCAGCAGAGCGCTCCGGCGAGGGCCAGAAGGGGACTGAGCACACCATGCAGCTTCCAAGGCTCGACGATCAGAACGAGGCCGCCCAGGGCCAGCAGAACCGACAGCCACTGCGTTCCACGCAGCCTCTCCCCGAGGATAGGCCAGGCCATCAGCAAGATCCAGAACTGCCACGTGTTGGCGAGGATGGCTGTGCGTCCGGCTCCACCGGTGACCAGAGCGGCGATGGTCAGCCCCATAAAACCGCTGGTCTGTAGCACCCCAAGAAGCATTGTCAGCCCTGCTGCCTTCGGTCGGACCGGACGTCCCACCGCGGCCGTGAGCGCCAGAAGAAGCAATCCACCGGGAAGCGTCCGCAACGCAGCAAAAACGAATGGATCGGCGTAGGCGACTCCTATCTTGAGGGGCACCCACGTGTACCCCCAGAGCAGCGCGAGAGCCGCCAACGCGATGAGTGGCAAATATCGGGACGTCCTCACCGATCCCCCTTTTAGCGCCCCCGAACTCCCAGGTTATTTTAGGCGTTCTCGGCGCAGGGGGATATAGGAGGAGGGGTCAGCCCTCAACAGCGGGCGACGCAACGGGCCGCCCCTTGGCTTTCTCCTTCGGTGTGCCTTGACTCTTTCGTCACCTGAAACTCTAAGCCGCAGTGATGGCAGCCGTAGGGTTCCCCCAGCGTCATCCGACCACGACGCGTCGACTCAGGACCCCCGTCGGATGCGACTCATGCTCTTTCATGCCCGGCGGCCCACTGCTCCGCTACAACCCGTGGGTCTTTGCCTTCCGGCACCTGCCATTGCCAGACATCGTTCTCGGCCGGCCGGCAGAGACGGGGGGGAATGGTGATCGCGACATAGACGGTCCCGTCCGGGGATCCATCCTCAGCCGAACCTATCTCCGCCACCGCGACCCCGACTTCTCCCACTTGGGATGGGACCTCGGCGACCATCAGCTTCTCGTTCTCGAGGATGCCTCTGAGAAGTCTCTTGTCGGTTAACACCAGGAGGTCCACGTCGGCGGCGCGCGGTCCAGCCGCGTCCGAGACCAAAATATCGACATCCGAGCCTTGCGGCCAGTGGACGTAGGCGAAGGCGTCGGTCTGCCCTTGAACCTCCCGCCCTCGATAACCTAGTACATCCATCTGTTCCCGGCCTCGCTCGGTGTCGTAGGCAAGGGCATCCACCTGTGGGCTGCCATCCTTCCGCGGGTAGGCCACTGCGTCTGTCTCCCCGTTCGGTTCATCGTGCGCATACGCGTATGCATCGGTTTGGTTGACCGACGCCAGTCTACGATCAGCGTACCCGATTACACGTTCCCCAGGCTCGAGCAAGGTGCCGAGCGTCCCCTGGATGATCTCGATGGCCCGGGCTCCAGAGCGGTCGAAGCCCGATATCGTCGAGTAATCCCGCATCATCTCCCTGAGTTCCGCGTTCGAATCAGATTCGGCCATTGTGGCTCCTCGTTCTGGCATGTTAATAACGGCGCCGCTTCATGACAACCGGCCTCCAGCAATCGAGGTATCCCCGCTGGTAACCCCGCCTAATCGCATTGAGGCGCGTATAGTCTCAGCATGACTACTATCTTTGTCGACGCCGACGCGTGTCCCGTGACCCGCGACACAATCGCCATAGCAAGATCCCGATCACTGCCGGTGGTACTGGTGGCGAATGGGTCGCAGAACCTCGCCCGCTTCGAGGGGCGGGCGGGTGTGGAAACGCTACAGGTGGGATCTGGCGCCGATGCTGCCGACTACGCCATGGTTCCCCGTCTTAAGCCAGGTGATGTCGTGATCACGGGAGACACGGGGCTCGCTGCGATGGCCTTGAGTCGAAAGACCCGGGTGCTGAGTCCGCGCGGCCGGGAGTATCTGCTCGCTACCATCGACGCCGAATTGGCCATAAGGCATGCCGAGCAGCGCCATCGACGCGCCGGGGGACGCACCTCCGGACCGGACCCTTTCCAGGAGCAGGACCGCGAGCGATTCCGGCAGTCTCTCCTTCGATTGCTTGCCGATGCCTCACCTTCTTGACCGACGCAAGGCCGGCGCGCGCATAAGAAGCCGGGTTCGGGGAATATAGCGGTCATCTTCGGAACGATGACTGGAGGCAACAATGGCTGACGTAGTGGTCTGGGCCGACTTTCCCTCGCTCGGTCTTGCGCGCGCCCGCAGGTTGTGCGCACATCTTTCAGTAACCCACACCCGCGGGAGTGACGGTCGGATCGGATCGTCTCGTCGGCCGGCGAGAACCTAGGGGGAAGACCATGCACAAATACCTTGTGGTGACCACCCTCGCCGCCGCTCTCGGAATCGGGTTGTTGTTCGGCGGTTGCGGTCCGAACGTCTCTACCACGACGTCGGCAGAGGGCGCGACGGTTTCCTCCGTCCCCGGCTCCACCGGGCTTCCGCCGGCGGATTTGCTACCGTTCATCTCGGTGTCTAAGGGCAAGCTGAACACGAACGAACTCACCATAGCCACCAACACCTCGATGGTCTTCTGGAACAACGAGGACGACCCCGGTGTGCCACACCGCTTCGTGGCCGACGACGGCAGCTTCGATACACAGATTCTCAACCCAGGCGCCCAGTTCATCGTGCACTTCACGAAGGCCGAGACGGTCGCGTTCCACGACCAACTGAACCCGGATATCAAGGGCACCGTCGTGGTTACGACCTCGGTGACAGGGCCTCCCGACACTCTCTTTTCCGTAGACGGGCTCCTGATCGTTATCGCCAACGGCAAACTGAGCGTGACCGAGGGACAGGTTATCGTCGGCTGGACGGTCACCTTCGTCAACGGAGAAGATGACGTGACACGGCAGCACCACATCGTCGCCGACGGGGGCGGTTTCGACACCGGCGTGCTCAATCCGGGTCAGTCGTTCACTTTCACGTTCGACCAGGCAGGCTCATACCCGTTTCATGACGAGCTGGCCTCAAACATAAAGGGGACTATCACCGTCGAGCCGTGAAACCTGGCGTTCGCGGGTCGCTCTTGTGTCGGCTTGGGTGGCGGAAGGGACGCGCTTCACGCTAATATGCATATGTGGAGCAAGCGGATGGGCGCACCGTCATCATGAGATCCTCTCGGCAGAGTGGCCGGTCGAGAATCGGTCCGCGGTTCGCCGTTGCGCCCGCGTTACGCGTCGGAGCCGCCGTGTTTCTGGGGGTGGCGGTTATTTTGGGCGTCGCGCTGCTGGCCTTCGTCCCTGCAGCCTCTGCGGCGGCCGAGGTACAGTCTGAGACGATCACCCCGTCTTTTCCAAACGGCGAGCCCACCGGGCCAAAGCTCACCTCCAAGGCAGCCATTCTCATCGATATGGACTCTGGGCGGATCCTCTATTCCCACGCCGCCAACATCCGCCTGCCTATGGCTTCCACGACAAAGATCATGACCGCGGTCCTCGCCCTGGAATCGCTCGGGTTGGATGAAAAGGTCACCATTTCCGCCAACGCGGCCTCCACCTACGGGTCGATGCTTGGGTTCAAACAGGGCGAAGTCATCTCGGTGGAGGAGTTGCTCTATGCGCTGCTGGTCCCTAGCGCGAACGACGCGGCCATAGCCCTCGCGGAAGCAAGCGCGGGAAGCGTATCGGCCTTCGTGGAGGAGATGAACGAGAAAGCGAGAGCGCTGGGGCTCAGCAACACCCATTACGTCAATACCAACGGCCTCAACGCCGCCGGACACTACTCCTCCGCAAAGGATCTCGCGACGTTGGCGGCGTACGCCATGCGGAACGAGGTCTTTCGCCGGATCGTGGGCACCCGCAATTACACATTCCTCCGGCCGGGCGAGAACGGCACCATTGTCGAGCGCAAGAGCGAGAATCACAATCCGCTTCTGATGAAATACGGGTGGGTGACGGGCGTCAAGACCGGTTCCACCCCCTACGCCAAGTTGTGCTTGGTCGCGTCGGGTACGAAGGACGGCGTCTCTCTCATCGCGGTCATACTGGGGGCAAAAGACGAGGACACCAGGTTGAAGGAGACCAAGGCGCTCTTTGACTACGGTTTCGCCCTGTATCCCATGACCACTCTGGCCGACGAGGGTAACGCGGCGTTGAGTGTTGCACCACCAGACGTGCTCGGTCGGCATGTCGACCTAGTGCCCGAAAACTCCCTCGCCGTGAGACTTTACAAGTCCGACAAGGTGAAGGTCTCCACTCAACTGGCTGGGGAGGTTTCCTTGCCGGTACACGCAGGTGACGTTTTGGGCAAGATGCTCTTTACCCTGGGCGACAAGAGCGTCGGTTCGGTGAACCTCGTCGCGGCCGAATCTGTCGCGAGGGCTACAATTAAGATGTTGCTCGTCCAGTGGCGAATGCGGTGGCCGTCCACCGTGCCTCTCGGGCGATACTTGCTCGCAACCTCTTCCTCCTAGGTTTGCGCGAGGCGCGGCGCCGAAAGTCGCTGCTGACTCCCGGTCAATTGGCGGCACGCCTCCCTCGAAGAATCCCGTATCCCCCTTCTGCGAACCGCAGTCCCGCGACCGCCGCGGCCACAGCGACCATCACAACGGGCACGAGCGTGAATGGCAGCGGTGTCGCCGCAAGACCACCCGGGCCACGAAAGAGATCAGGATCGATGACCGCGAGTTCGACCGCATACCCCAGGACCGCGACGCCCCCAATCATCATGGTCGCTGAAGCGGCGACGGCCACGTGGCTGGCCCATGCCCAGAGACGCAGAGAGATGTCACAACGGGCGACGACTGATCGAACAACGATGACACACAACACGACCAACACCACCCCAAGGACGATCCATAAGAGGAAGAGTGCGCGGCCCAACCACATTTCCGCGGCGGGCAGTTGCAGTCGCCCCAATCCCCAGCCCAGGAGCACAAACACCATCGCCGCAATCACCGGGAAACAAAGCAGCGCCGATAAGCGGCGATCCCTCCCGCGCCAGGCCTGACTCGTGGCGGCGAGGACGAGCGGCAGAGCTCCTACGGCCACCAACAGAGCGGACGCAACCGTAGTAGCCAGTATGGCCCATCCCGCCCATCCAAGTGCAGGGTGTTCGCGGCCGAGAAGTGCGAAGGCGGGATCATCCCCCACTTTTAGAAGCCCGCACACGGCGACGATGAAGGCGGCCCAGGCTGCGAGGCTGGCCACGGTCGCCCGTCTCACTCTGGACGAGGTGTCCCAGGCCAGCAGTTCTCCCACATGGAGATGAGCGTCCCATGCGCCGCGAAGCAGATCGAGGACCCCGCTTAGGTCGGCCCCCGTCTCGCAAAGAAGTTCGTTCACCTCATCCTGGTAGCGAAGCCGCCACGCACGCGGATAGAAATTGACCACTGCCCGGGCCAAGCGAACACTCCACGAGTATGCAGCGCGGCTGGTCTTCATACCGCCCCCAATCGAACAAGCCCAGTGGTGGCGAAGGAGCGCAAACGATGGAGGTGTTCCGAGAGAGCTCGAGCACCGGAGGTGGTCAGACGATACGGGCGCCGGCGCTCTTCGACAGGCAGCGCCTCGATGAGACCCTTGGACTCGAGACGAGCTAGAGCCCCGTACAGCGTGCCCGGCCCTAGCGTGATGCAACCGAGAGCTTCAACATCTTTCGCTATGGCATAGCCATGTTTTGGACCTTCCGCCAGGCTCGTCATTATGAGGAGCGACGGCTCCGCGAAGCGGTCGAAGCGCTCGAACCCGGTTGTCATGCGACCCTCCGCCTTCTACTACGTTGTGTGGTATATCGCCCCACGTAGTATAGCCAGAAGAAGTCCAGCCGGTCAAGCATCCTCCCTCGCAAGCCTGCGCATGGAACCGTCCGTTCCAGGGAACTCACAGAACCATGGCACACCGACCGAGTAGGTGCTCACCGTCGCCTGCTTGTTCCTGGGCGCCTTGATCATCGGACTGCTGTTGTTCGTTCTCCTAAAACCAAGGATGGGCAACGCATAGGAATGGTTGAAGCAATAGCGTGAATCGCGAAAGGGGAAGATCGTCCATGACCAGACACAGTGCAGCCGCAAGAAGAGGCTATGTCGCTCTCGGACTTCTCGGCCTGACGCTGGTGCTCTTGATCGCGTTCGCGATTGTCGGGTGCGGATCGGAGACGCCGGAGTCGAGCAACACCACGCAGACGACGTCTGCCCTCGAAACCACCCTCCCCCCTCCGGGGCTGGCGCAGACGCTCTTGGGAGCGGAGCGCAGGTCATCGTCAAGAATGGAAAGCTGGACCAGGCCGAGCTCGTGATTTCGGTGGGAACGGCCGTGACGTTCGTGGACGGGGACGACGACACCACCACGACTTACGAGTTTGTTGCTACAGACGGCAGCTTCGATACCGGACCTCTCTCGGAGAGTCAGTCCTACTCCGTAACTTTTCAGAAGGCAGGCACCTTCACCTACGCCGATAAGAACGACCCCACCATTAAGGGCACGATTGTCGTGCAGTAGATACGGAGCAGAACGTCATTCGACCATCGGGAGGAAGGGCGGATGAGCAACCCGGCGTTCTCGAGACGCCGGGCGTGAGGAAAGGGACCATCGTGCTGGACTGACTCCGCCCGAGGATGACAGGGACCATCACGGTGCAACGACCAAAAATTCCACGGCCCCACCAATGAGAAACCCGGTCGTCACGACCGGGTTTCTCATTTCCTGTGAGGGCGCTCGAGCTGACGTCGACGCCCAGACCAGCTGCGCGGCAATTCGACAAAAGGCCCGGAAACTTTTCGTCTGAGTATAAAGCGACGGCCAATTCTTGCCGATATAAACACCGGGAAACCAGGCGCTTGCTCGGCGCCAGGGGAAAAGGGAGGAACCATGGCACGTCACGTCGACACCCGCAGTCTTCTCGGCGGCCCGCCAAGAAGAGCGTCCATCCGATCGAAGTGGTCGTTGCCTATCCTTGTTTTCGCAGCGCTCTGTCTGCTCGCAGGGGCCGTCACTTTTGTGTGTCTTGGGGCATCGCCCTCCTCGGCCCGCGCCAATTCCACAACCGGTTCGAGCCTCGTCTCTGTCATCGTCCAGGAGAAGCCCTCGGCAGGCGACGTTCCCGACCAGGCAGTCGCAGCCCTTGGCGGGCGCATAACCGCGTATCTTCCCATCATCAACGGATTCGCCGCCCTCCTCCCCACGGGCGCTGTGGACAGACTTCAAGCGACCCCCGGTGTGCTGGAAGTGACTCCGAACTCGGCCCTTCGGCTGAGCAGCGCCGACTTCGGCACAGCGGCGAAAACCGCGCCGGCGGCCAAGGCGGACGGCCCCGGATGGAAGACGACTTCCAGCTACGCAACCATGAGAGACGTCACCAAGCTCATCGGAGCTCAGGACCTTTGGGCCTCCGGCATAACGGGCCGCGGAGTAGGCGTCGCACTTATCGACTCGGGCGTCGTGCCGGTGGAAGGTCTGCGGAATCAGGTAGTCACCCCTGTCGACCTTTCCTTTGAATCGCAAGCGCCCGCCCTTAAGAATCTCGACACGTTCGGGCACGGTACGCATCTCGCCGGGATCATCGCCGGCAACGACACGTCCTCTTCGCTCAAGAAGAAGACAGACCCCGATCAATTTACGGGAGTCGCTCCGGGAGCCGAGATCATCAGCGTAAAAGTGGCCTCGTATGACGGAGCCACCGACGTGTCGCAGGTGCTCGCTGCCATCGACTGGGTCGTGCAGCACCGCACTGAATATAACATTCGGGTACTCAACCTTTCCTTCGGCACGGACAGCACCCAGGACTACCGCATCGATCCTCTTGCCTATGCCGTCGAAGTTGCGTGGCGCCACGGTATTGTCGTCGTGGTCGCGGCTGGCAACGAAGGCGATAGCGGACGTCTCAACGATCCCGCCGTGGATCCGTTCGTAATTGCCGTCGGCGCCGAGGACATGAAGGGCACACCTGGCTCCGGGGACGACCTCGTTCCAGACTGGTCGAGCATTGGAAACGCGCAGCGGAGTCCCGACCTCGTTGCTCCAGGCAAGTCCATCGCCAGCCTGCGCAACCCCGGATCGTGGATCGACGTAAATTATCCCGAAGCTGAGGTAGGCGACCGTTACTTCCTTGGCAGCGGAACGTCACAGGCAACGGCCGTCGTGTCAGGTGCCGCCGCGCTGCTCATCCAGCAGCGCCCTAATCTCACTCCTGATCAGGTGAAGCAGTTGCTGATCTCCACTGCCGATCGCCTTCCCAAAGCCGACCGAAAGTCGCAAGGCGCGGGCCTCATAGACCTCAAGAGCGCTTCCAAGGCGCGCGCGCCCAACGCAAAGCAAGAATATCCCTACTCCAACGGCACCGGTTCCATTGAAGCGGCGCGAGGCACCAGTCATGTTGCCGACGAAGGCGTCGAGATCTACGGCGAGGTGGACATCTTCGGGCAGCCCTGGGACGGACGTAGTTGGTCGGGTCGCTCGTGGAGTGGGACCAGTTGGGAGGGCGACTCCTGGATGGGTCGCTCTTGGTCAGGCCTCTGGGAAGGCCGTAGCTGGTCGGGTCGTTCTTGGAGCGGCCGTAGCTGGTCCGACACTTACTGGGACGGCCGGAGTTGGTCCGGGCGTTCGTGGAGCGGTCGCAGTTGGTCGGGAAGGTCTTGGAGTGGCCGTAGCTGGTCGGGTCGCCTGGTTCAATGACCGGCCCTGCCGCCAGCGTCTCCTGTCCGGAGGAACGTAAGGGGCACGACAGGGTCTGGCTGCTGACGGCGATCCTGTTCGCGGTCGGCTTCTTCGCTTACACCTGGTGGGTTCGCCCCCTGGGCTCGATCGCCGCCCCCTTGCATCTCCCGTGGTGGAGCCTCGCCCTCGGGTTTGCAGCAACCGACATATTCGTCGTTCATCTCCACAGCCGACACGACGCGGTTTCCTTCTCTCTGGGCGAGATACCGCTGGTCGTGGGTCTCTTCTTTGCCGATCCCTCCGCCCTCATCCTCGGAAGGCTCGTCGGCGGTGCCGCGGCCCTCACTCTCCACCGACGTCAGACCGGGACAAAGCTGGCCTTCAATTTGGGCCAGTTCTTCGTCTTCGAGGCGGTGCTCCCCATCATAATCTTCAGAGCTGTGCTGGGCGCGGCGGATCCAGACGCGCTTCTCGGGTGGACCGCGGCGTACATCTCAATTCTCAGCACGAATGTCGGTTCCGGTCTGGCCATAAGCACGGCCGGTCTTCTCAACGGCAGCATGCCGCTCGACGCGCTCGGCCTTCGGGCGCTTGCCGGGGGGTTGATCCCCGCAGTGGGCGACACCAGCCTAGCCTTGGTCGCCGTGGTGGTTCTCTGGCACGACGCAAGGTCGGCATGGCTCTTGCTGCTGGTCGCCGGAGTCCTCTATGTCGCGTACCGGGGCTACATTTCTTTGAGCCAGACCTATTCCCGTCTGGAGACACTGTACAGCTTCACCCGGGCCGTGAACTGGTCGCTTCAGGAGACCTCCGTGCTTGAGACCGTCCTCTCCGAGACCCGGGAACTCATGCGCGCGGAGATCGCCGTGGTCACCCTCGTCCCAATGGAGCCTGGTCGGAAGCTCGTTCGCACGATTTTGGGAACCGAAGGATCCATCGATACCGTGGAGGTCGATGCCGCAACCGCTTTGGACGAGGCCTGTTCGGCTGTGGCCCGCAGCGGAAAGGGCTTGCTCATCGGCCGACCCATCAAGGACGACACCCTCCGGGAGGCCATGCACGCAATCGGTTTCAAGGACGCGGCCATCGCACCGCTGCGGAGCGAGAACGGGGTCGTCGGCACCATGATGGTGGCCAACCGTCTGAGCGACGTGGGAACGTTCGAGACGGAAGATTTGAGAATGCTCGAGACAGTCGCCAACCACGCCAGCGTAACCCTGGAGAACCGTCGGCTGGTGGACCAACTGCGTGAAGAGGCCTCGGAGAAGGAACATCAAGCTTTGCACGACAGCCTCACTGGGCTTCCCAACCGAGTGCTGTTCAAACTGGCCGTGGAGAAAGCTATTTCTGCCCTACACGGCCGATCGGAGGCTCTCGCGGTGATGCTGCTCGACGTGGACGACTTCAAAGAGGTCAACGATACTCTGGGCCACCATCACGGCGATCTGCTGCTCCAGGAGATCGGGCACAGGCTCAGTGAAGTTCTGCGTCCGGAGGACACAGTGGCTCGTCTCGGCGGAGACGAGTTTGCGGTGCTCCTTCCCTGCCTGACCGACCCGACTGTGGTTGCCACAGTCGCCCGCCGGATATCCGGGGCTTTCGAGCGGAACTTCCAGCTTCAGGACGTCACGTTAGAGGTGCAGGCGAGCATCGGGGCCGCCCTGTATCCCGAGCATGGCCGCGAAGTCGAAACCTTACTCAAGCGAGCCGATGTGGCCATGTACACCGCCAAAGAGAACAAGCACGGTATCGAAATCTACACCTCGGAGAGCGACCAGACCAACCCCCGCAGACTCGCTCTCATGCCCGAATTGCGCCAGGCGATCCAGAATAACGAACTCGATATCTACTATCAGCCTCAGGCGAGAATCGAGGACCGAAGCGTGGTGGGAGTGGAGGCGCTCCTGCGCTGGCAGCATCCTGAGCACGGCTTCATTCCCCCCGACGAGTTCATTCCCATGGCGGAGCACACCGGTCTCATTCGCCCGCTGACGCTGTACGTACTGCGGAAGTCGATGTTGCAGTGCCAGGAATGGCGCCGCCGCGGGATCGATCTACGCCTGGCGGTCAACCTCAGCGTGCGTAGCCTCCTCGATCTCGCGTTTCCGCTTGACGTAGCCCGCCTACTGAAAGAGACCGGCTTTGATCCAGCGTACCTGACCCTGGAGATCACGGAGACGAGCATCATGGCCGACACCGGGCGAATGCTGACAGAACTCAAGCGTCTGGACGCTCTCGGGGTGATGCTCTCTATCGACGACTTCGGCACCGGCTACTCGTCACTCTCCTATCTCAGCCGCTTACCCGTCGGAGAGGTCAAGATCGATCGGTCCTTCGTCATGCACATGAGAGACGACGACAACGACGCTGTCATCGTGCAATCCGTGATCGACCTGGCCCGAAACCTAGACCTCCAAGTCGTTGCCGAGGGGATTGAGGATTCAGATACCTGGAGAATGCTGGCGTCGATGGGATGCGACATAGCGCAGGGGTACCACCTTGGGCGACCGATGCCGGCGGCCCGGTTGGAGCATTGGCTCGCGGAGAACGACGTTCCGGCCTCGGGCCTCGTCGCCACGCCCGCGTTAGCCGCAACCAGCGCCGATGGGACAGGGAGTGCCTGCCCGCCCACAGTCACAGCTTTGCGGCCTTCGACTCGCCGCCGTACCAACAAGGGCCTGCCCCGTTAGAACTCGCCATAGTCGGGCACTCCGCCGAGATCTCGAGCAACGACTTCGCCCGAGGCCAACACGGGCGCGACGAAAACAACCAACTCCACAAACAAGAGCGCGTCTCGCACTTTCTTCGCAGGGAGTGCTCACCTATCGATCGAGCAACCAGCCGCAAAAGCTCCTCCAAAACCGGGCTCCGCAAGGACGGGTCGGGCCCACCCAAGACGTATCGTGGTAACATAGAACACAGGATTAAGCGGCCGGCCCCGAGCCTCCGCGCGTCCTTCTAAGTCTCGCCAACCTCCACGTCGTTCCCCGGTGAGCCAACCGGTTCATGGAGCAGCATAGGCCTTGGTTCCCCTGCCTATGTGTCCGTGAGTCCGCGCTTTGGGCCTATCGGCCACAGTCCTTGGCGCCACCTCGAGGCCAAAGCAGCCGAGGAATATCCCCGTAATGTGCGCACGGCGCACGTGGCCGGGAAGAGGAAGGCAGTCAATGCCCGACCAACGATCCCATTCCCGTCCCGCACGCATTGCGGTGATCGGCAACTACGTCCCCAGGCGGTGCGGAATCGCCACGTTCACCGCCGACCTCGCTGAATCTCTGGCGGCCGAGGCACCCGCGAGCGAAGTCTGGGCGGCGGCGATGAACGACACGCCGCAGGGCTATTCCTACCCGAACCGCGTGCACTTCGAAATTCACGAACAAAGCCGCAGAGACTACCGGCTGGCGGCGGAGTTCCTCAATATCAACGGCGTAGAGGTCGCAAGCCTCCAACACGAGTATGGCATTTACGGCGGGGCGGCGGGCGAGTACGTCCTCGACCTGATCGGTCGCTTGCGCATGCCGGTCGTGACCACGCTCCACACGGTGCTGAGGGAGCCCACCCCGGACCAGATCAGAGTGACCTCCGAGATCGCACGTTTGTCCGCGAAACTCGTGGTCATGAGTCGCAAAGCCGCCGGTTTTCTCAATGACATCTACCAAGTGCCGGAGGAGAAGGTCGCGTTCGTCCACCACGGGATACCCGACCTCCCCTTCGTAGATCCCAACTATTACAAGGAACAGTTCGATGTTGAGGGCAAGATCGTGGCCGCCACCTTCGGCCTGCTGTCCCCCAACAAAGGCATCGAACACATGATCGCGGCCATGCCTGAGATCGTGAAGCACCACCCTGAATTCGTCTATCTGGTGTTGGGCGTGACGCATCCCAACGTTAAGAAGCACGAAGGTGAGCGGTATCGCTCTTCCCTGCAGAGCCTGGCCGCAACGCTGGGGGTAGGAGAGAACGTGAGGTTTCTTAACCGCTTCGTGGACATCCAGGAGCTGTGCGAATTTTTGGGCTGCGCCGACGTGTACATCACCCCCTACGGAAATGAAGCCCAGATCACATCGGGCACCCTGGCGTACGCAATGGGCAGCGGCAAGCCCGTAGTTTCCACTCCGTACTGGTACGCCGTCGAGATGCTGGCCGAGGGGCGCGGAGTCATCACGCCCTTCAACGACGCGGAAGCGCTGAGTGGCAATGTACTGGCACTTCTCGACGATCCGGTGCGCCGCCATTCGATTCGAAAACGTGCCTATCAGTTCACCCGGGACGCCGTTTGGAGCAAGGTCGCCCAGGAGTATTTCAAAGTGTTCGCCGAAGCGAAGGAACGCGGTCAACGCCAACCGACGCGTCGCTTCCAGTCTCGCGCGATTCCGCCTGCCAATGCCCCTTTGCCTGAGATGAATCTCGAGCACCTGCGTCGCATGACGGACAGGACAGGCCTCCTGCAACATGCCGTCTTCAACATTCCCGATCGCACGCACGGCTACTGCACGGATGACAACGCCAGAGCTCTGGTGCTCGCCGTGTCGGCTCCGCACCTTCCGCCCAGCGACGACGAACTGGCCTCGATGAGCGCGTGCTATCTGGGCTTTCTGACTCATGCGTTCAATCGTACAAGCGCGCGGTTCCGCAACTTCATGTCCTACGACAGACGATGGATGGAGACGGAAGGCTCAGAGGACAGTCAGGGTAGAGCGCTCTGGGCACTCGGAGTGACGGTCGGACGTGCGCCGGACAAAGGCCAGCTGGCGGCCGCCACCTCGCTGTTCAACCTGGCCCTGCCGGCAGCCGAAACCTTCACTCATCCAAGAGCGGCGGCTCTGGCGCTTGTGGGCATCAACGCCTATCTGGGTCGGTTCGCCGGAAGCACCGGGGCCAGACGAATGGCCAAGCTTCTCGCCGGCCGCATCCTGCGAGAGTTTCGCAAGAACGCGACCGACGATTGGTATTGGTTCGAGGACATCCTGACGTACGACAACGGGAAACTGGCACAGGCCCTGATAACGACTGGAACCTTGCTCGAGAGCACCAGGATGGTGGACGCGGGCGTCAAGACGCTGGAATGGCTCACCGAGGTGCAGTTCGTCGGCAACACGTTTCGGCCCATCGGCAATGACGGCTGGTATCGAAAAGACGCACATCGCGCGCGCTTCGACCAACAACCACTCGAGGCGCAGTCCATGATCGAGGCGTACGTAGCGGCCTATACCGCTACCGGCGAAGAGCGATGGGCGCACCTCGCGAGCCTCGTATTCCAGTGGTACCTCGGCCGGAACGATCTGGGCGCCCCCCTCTGGGACCGCAAGACCGGCGCCTGCTACGACGGCTTGGGACCCGAAGGGCCCAACCTGAACCAGGGAGCGGAATCCACGCTGGCGTGGCTCTTATCCCTTGCCGATATGCATAGGCTGCACGCCGCGGGCTCGGTACGGTCCTCAGCCCCGCTACAAGTGCTCGCCCTTGTGGACGCCCGTAGGACAAAGGATGCTTCACGATGACTCAGAACGGCGACAGACTCTTCACGAGGTATCCAGGGAACCCCATCCTGACGGCAGAGCACATCCCCTACCCGGCCAATTCCGTGTTCAACCCGGGGGCAGCCAAGGTGGGCGATGACAGTCTCCTCCTTATGAGGGTCGAGGACAGGCGAGGTCTCTCGCACCTGACTGTGGCCCGCAGCAGAGATGGTTTCACAGACTGGCGGATCGACACCAGCCCGACTCTCCCAGCGGATCCTATCGGCCATCCCGAGG
Source organism: uncultured Actinomycetes bacterium (assembly GCA_963775295.1). Taxonomy (GTDB): domain Bacteria; phylum Actinomycetota; class Thermoleophilia; order RBG-16-64-13; family RBG-16-64-13; genus JAMDEO01. The sequence continues at coordinate 1,247,670 of CAVZIK010000006.1, read as the reverse complement.
AATTGTGGGGCATCGAGGATCCGCGCGTCTGCCGGATCGAGGGAGAATCGCAATACATCGTCGTCTACACCGCTTATTCCCAAGGCGGGCCGCTGGTAGCGTTGGCGACTACCGAGGACTTCGCCCATTTCGACCGTCTGGGACCGGTCATGCCGCCCGATGACAAAGACGCAGCTCTCTTTCCCACACTTTTCGAGGGCCGGTACGCCATGCTGCATCGTCCCGCAGCCACCGTTGCCGGTCTTGGCTGCCACATCTGGATCTCCTATTCAACCGATCTCAGACATTGGGGAGACCACCAGATCGTAATTCGAGCCCGTCGCGGCGGCTGGTGGGATGCCAACAAGATAGGATTGTCTCCACCGCCCCTGCGTACGGATGAAGGGTGGCTCGTGATGTACCACGGAGTACGCATGACCGTCTCTGGGGGCATCTACCGCCTGGGACTGGCCTTGCTCGATCTGAAGGACCCCACCAAGGTGCTGCTGCGGGGAGATGAGTGGGTCCTTGCCCCCGAAGAAAGCTACGAACGCGAAGGCGACGTACACGACGTGGTCTTCCCCTGTGGCTGGATAGCCGAGGGTGACAACCTGCGTCTCTACTACGGTGCAGCCGACACCACCATAGCCGTGGCCACTACCAAGATCTCGCAACTGCTGGGATGGTTGCATGAGCGCTCGGAAATCAGCTGATGGAAGACCACGAAAGTAGACTGTGATGCGAATTGCAATGCTATCGCCCATCGCCTGGCGGACTCCGCCCCGCGACTACGGACCTTGGGAACAGGTCGTCTCGTCGCTCACCGAGGGGCTGGTGGAGCGGGGAGTGGACGTCACGCTGTTCGCGACCCGGGATTCGCTGACCAAGGCCACGCTGCGGTCGGTGGCCGCCCATGGCTATGAAGAGGACCGAGAGCAAGACGCCAAAGTACTCGAATGCCTGCACATCGCTGAGGTCTTTGAGCACGCGGAAGAATTCGACCTCATTCACAACAACTTTGATTTCCTCCCGCTCGCTTGGTCCAGGCTAACGACGACGCCCGTGGTGACAACTATCCATGGCTTTTCCTCCAAGCGGATACTCCCGGTCTTCAAGAAGTACGACGGGGATTCGTACTATGTGTCAATCAGCAACGCCGATCGCTCACCCGCGCTGAACTACATCGCAACGGCGTATCACGGCGTCGATCTGGGTGCGTTCACCCTACGGGAGAAGCCGGGCGATTACCTCCTGTTCTTCGGACGGATACACGAAGACAAGGGGGCTTTCGAAGCCATCGAGATCGCACGCCGCTCGGGCCGGCCCCTGGTGATGGCAGGGATAATCCAAGATCAAGGCTACTTCCGCGAGAAGATCGAGCCGTTCGTTGACGGAACAAACGTGTCGTACGTGGGCAGCGTCGGGCCGGCCAAGCGTGACAAGCTTCTAGGCGGCGCCCACGCTTTGCTCCACCCCATCAATTTCGCCGAACCGTTCGGACTCTCCGTTGTGGAGGCCATGGCGTGCGGCACCCCGGTCGTTGCATTCAATAAGGGGAGCATGCCCGAGGTCATAGCCGACGGCGTCACCGGCTTCTTGGTTCGCACGATCGAGGAGGCCATCGAGGCGGTGTCCAGGGTTCGACAGTTGGACAGGGCGGCCTGCCGAAAACACGTGGAGGCCAACTTCTCGGTTTCCAGGATGGTGGATAGCTATCTACGTATATACGAGGAGATCCTGGCTCATTCCCAAAGGGAGAGCCAGCGTCCTTGGGGATTCTACAGAGTGCTCGAAGATGCCCCCGGTCACAAGGTGAAGCGCATACAGGTACATCCAGGCAAGCGGCTCAGCTTGCAACGGCATCGCCACCGCTCGGAGCACTGGACGGTTGTCGAAGGCAGGGGCCTCGTAACCCGTGGCGGAGAGTTTCGCTCCGTGGGCCCGGGAAGCTGCGTCGATATCGAGTGCGGAATGATCCACCGGATTGAGAACCAGGGTCTTTGCCCGTTGGTCTTTATCGAGGTGCAGCGGGGCGACTATCTGGGCGAGGATGACATCGAGCGCCTCGAGGACGACTTCCACCGGGCAACCAGTTCGAACCCGCAAAAACGTCGGGAACCTGCGCTTCAGAGGACGCCCGGATGATTCTGCGCCACGAGGGGAACCCGATCTTGACCAAGGACGACGTTCCGTACCCCGTGGCGACGGTGCACAACCCCGGGGCGGTAAAGCATGAAGGCCGCTATCTGCTGCTCTTCCGGTCGCACCTACGCAACGGCCGGTCCGTCATCGGACTCGCCGAGAGCGATAACGGCTTCGACTTCAAGGTGAGGCCGGAACCGTTTCTGAGGCCGGCGAAGGACGGTTTGTTCGCGGAGTACGAGGAGTGGGGCGTAGAGGACGTGAGGGTGTGCCCTCTCGGGGGAGAGTTCTTGCTTACCTATTCCGCCTACTCCCGGCACGGGGTGCGTGTCGCGCTGGCTCGGACCAGGGACTTTGAGAGGATCGAGCGTGTCGCGTTGATCACCCAGGCCGACTCGCGCAATGTGGTGCTCTTTCCTCAGCTTTTTGACGGCCGCTACGTGCGGCTTGACCGACCACATTCCGAGATCGATCCATGGAGCATCTGGATAAGCTACTCGCCCGACCTGGTCCACTGGGGTGACTCCCGCGTGGTCATGAAACCGGTGGGTTACCACTGGGACCAGATGAAGATCGGTCCTGGGGCTACCCCCATCAAGACGGCGAGAGGATGGCTGCATATCTACCACGGCGTCTTTCCAACCATGGACGGTTCGGTGTACCGCCTCGGCGCAGCCTTGCACGACTTAACGGATCCGTCCAAGCTGCTGGGGGTGGCAGACGAGTGGATCCTCGAGCCCGAAGACCCCTGGGAGCGGGTAGGATACGTTCATAACGTGGTCTTCTGCTGTGGCGCCATCCCTGAGGACGACGGCACGCTCAAGATCTACTGGGGCGGCGCGGACACGGTTGTCTGTGCCGGCACTGTCGATGCCGAGGAACTCGTCGATCTGTGCCTGTTCAACTCGCGAGCGGCCCTTTGATCCAGGTGATCGGATGGATGGCTGGGCTTTGTGCTACTATGATCGTTAACATTCGTTAGGAACATTCTCCAGGCGCTGCGCCGAGCCTCTCAACCTCTTCGCTCAGTCTCCAGTCTTTCCCTCTCGTTTGTCGTAATGTAACTCCGTTCATGGAGGCTGTAGTGAATTCAGCAAAACTGTACGTTGGCAACCTGAGCTACGAGACTTCCGAGGCGTCCATTCGGACCGCTTTCGAGGCTCATGGCGAGGTTACCTCCGTCAATCTCATCACCGATCGCGACTCCGGACGCCCCAAGGGCTTTGGCTTCGTGGAAATGGGAACGCCTGATGAGGCGCAAACGGCTAAAGGCGCCCTCGACGGCACCCAGCTCGACGGTCGCGCCCTCAAGGTCGACGTAGCCAAGGAACAAGCGCCTCGTGCGCCTCGTTCGGGCGGCGGCGGCTACGGCGGCGGCGGTGGAAACCGCTGGTAGTAGTCTCGCGCAAGCGGACTAATGGAAACGCCGGCCTTCGGGCCGGCGTTTTTTTTGCCCCAAGCGCGGCCGGCGTCCCCAGGGCGCCCACAGCCTTCGATTAGGGCGCGCAGCCCGGCGGCAGAATTCCCCTCAGCGGCAGAAGCCTACGTACGGGGAGTAGAATTTGGCGCCGAGATGCGACAGAGCTTCTCTGGCCTCCGGGTTGGGGTCGCCGAGCACAATGGCTTCCATGAGTGGTGAGATCTCGAGCATGACGCCGATCTTCGCCGCTATCTTGCCGAAATGGTTCAAGAAGTCCTGGGAACTGCCGTAGAACTCGTTGAGATAACAGTCGGTGCCATCCGGGGAGATGAACCACTCGTACCCAAGCGTTCCCGGATCGCCTGCCTCGGTCTCGTCAGTGAACTCGCACGCGAGCTTTTTGAATTCCTCAAGTTTGCCTGCATTGATACCTTGACGGACGATCAGGCGGATACTTCCATCGGCCATTGCTTGCGCTCCCTATTAGGCTCTTGTTTGTGACTCGGTTGGGATGATATCAGTCGCGCCGCCCTGACCAAATCGCGCTGATGCCATGGCCTGTCACGACGCGTATGCGTAGGATCCAGCCCGCAGCCATTCCAGCGAGCTTGTTCAAACGGCCAAGACTCTCAGAATGAACTACTCGGCCGTCGCGGTATCAGCCGTGGTTGTTGTGACGGCGGCGGTCGTCGCGGTGGTGCTCGGAACGGCCATCGTCTTTGCAAGGTCGCGCAGACCGATAAAGTCGAGGTTGCGAATGGCTTTGGAGTTGGCGTTGAATACCGTCAGTACAGGAGTTGACAACTCGTTGCCCTTGGCTAGCAGGAGAATCCCCTTGTCGAGTGCCAGATACGGCGCGGCGGCAAGGCCGTCGGGAAAGTCTTCCCCGGTGGCGATCGCCGTGTGTGCGTAGCTCAGACCGTTCGCTGCGGAGTATGCAGCCAGCAGCGCGCAGGTCTCGTAGCTGTCCTTCCCCACCTTGGACACCACGTCCGCGAGTGTCAGCTTGGCGCCGGTGCCCACCACCAGAGCGGAAGTGGCGCCTAGATCCTTTATCGCACTTGAGGTCGCCTTGGGAACGGCGCCTTCCTTAGGACTGAGGAGGATGGGCCAGCCCTTAGCGGCGGCGAGAGGAGCCACAGCCAGTGCTTCCGCGAAGCTGTCTGACGGAGCCACCACGACTTTCGTTACCGTCCCAAGCTTGGTCTTGACCTCCGCCGCCACGAGAGCAGCGGTCTCGTATGGCGTGCCGCCGGCAAGATTCGTCACCGTCGGCCCCTGCAGGATACTTTTGAGTTGGGTTCGTACGTGAGTGGGACGCGACACCCCTACCAAGAACACAGTGGAGGGATTGAGACGTTGAATCTCCTTACTCAGCTCGGTCCCGATTCCATCGGAAGGTACTAGCAAGACGGGGCCGCCGTATGCCGCGGCCAGCGGCGCCGCGCAGATAGCCCCCGAATAAGTATCACCCGCGGCAAGGACCACAGCCGAGACCTCCTTGGAGAACCCAAGCTTGGAAATAGCTATAGCCGTGGCGTACCTGTCGCTACCGGCGACAAGACGGTCGGTGCGCGGCATTGCGGTCGTGGTCGTGGAGGACTCGACGAATCGGGTTGTCGTGGTGGATGCAACGACCGCGTCCGCCCTCAAGGCCGGCAGGAGAAGACGATTGACCGCGTAGTAGAGCCCGGCGAGAACCGCCACGATCACAACTACGAAGAGTAGGCGTTTGAAGCTACGCGCTACAACGCGTCCGGTTGTCGAACGACCGCTCTCCTTGTAGCCCTGTTCGCGGAGTGACCCCCCGCAGTACTCGCAGAATCGGTTGCTCGGGTCGTTCAGGCCCCGACAAACCTTGCATTCAACCCGACGCATTGGCCCCATTCGTTGCATCCTCGACTTTCATGGATGTTAGCGTCCTCGATCGACCGCTAAGACGAACTGTCACTCGTCGATTCCCCAGAATACGGTCAAATCATGCCGGAGCCCGCCTGCCCATATATACCACAGCCGCGAGCGTACCGAGAAACGGGAACAGCGCGAGCAGCATGTACCCGAGCAAGTAGCCGGATTGGCCCGGTGCCGTCCCGTACGCATCGAGCAAGACCCCGAACAGCCACGGAGCGAACCATGTACCGACGATATTGGTGAGGTTCAAGAAGCCTGTGGCCGGCCCGACGAGCTCGGGGCGATCGACCACATCCGGAACCGAGCCCATGATCGCGGGAAAGACCGCCATAGTGAGAAAGCCTGCCACCGTCACGCAGGCGAAAACAACCACGAATCCTGGAGCGATAGGAACGAGTGCGGTCGCGACGAACATCACGGCCATGCCCACCGATAGGACGAACCCCTTGCCCCAGCGCGCCATCGCCGCAGCACCGGCCAAGTTACCCACGATCTGGGCGACGCCTACCCCGGCAGTGAGATAGGCGGCCACGGACAAACTCGCTCCCCGCATATCGTGAAGGAAAAGAGGCGTCCAGGCGAGAAGGCCGACTACGATCGCCATAACCCCAATGTTCACCAGGACAAGCAGCAAAAGCCGTCGGTTGACGGCCACCGCGCCCACTCCGCGCATCAGACTCACAAACGAAACGGCATCGTCGGAGTGGGAAGGCAGCACGCGTACCGGCCTCTGAGTCAGCGCAACAAGAGATACCACCACGGCGAAGGCTACGGAGGTCAGGAATGTAATCCGATACCCTCCGGCCTGTTGGATGCCGGGAAGGATCAGCAGCGCGGCGACAACCCCGAGGCCATGTCCAGCGCCAAAGATGCCCAGAGCGCGGTTGTGATATCGCCTGTTGATGGCATGGGCCATCATGGGGTTGCACACCGGAATGATCGTGGCGCCTCCCAGCCCCTGGAGAAACCGTCCGGCCAGGAACCACGGATATGACGCGCTGAGCGCGAAGAGCACACCCCCCAATACGAGCAGCGCCGCCCCAACCACCAGCGTCCGGCCGCCCAGCCGAGCCGCCACCAAGCCCATCGGAAGTGCCGCCACGGCGAACGCCACCATGTAGATGGAGGTGAGGAGGCCTATCTGGGACGAAGTGAACGCGAACCTGTCTTGAAGCTCGTTGGTCACTATGGGCATGAGCGATATCGCGACGCTGTTCACGGCCATGAAGAGCATGAGCGACAGCGAGAGAGCATCGGCACCACGCCTGTCTTCGATCACCAGCGCTGGCGTGCGGTTCACGGACATCGGATTCCCTTCCTGAAGATAGCGGTCCGGTCGGTGGCCCCTTCCCGGACCTGGTCACAGCATATCAAGGGACGGCACCTGAGGGCATCCGGGGTTCATCCGGGCCGGCCGAGAAGTTTCACCCAAAGGCCCTCGGACTCGAGCCGCAGGAGGGTCAGGGAAGGGCGGAGGGAATGTTCGTCGCGGGTGCCCGGATGATGGTCTCGATATGCGACCGCAAAGGAACTCCCCGTGATGCAATAGTCGCTGCGGCGCCGCCTTCGGCGCCGCGCTTCGGGAAGAAAGCTCTGGGGCCCGTCGCGATGCGATCGCGACAGGCCCCCGCCATACTAGGAGGTGGAATCAGGCGGCGTTGCCGAAGGTGGCTTGGGCCACGTGTCCGCCGGCGGCTGCGGCTGCTGCCCATATGGCTGGGGTGGCATATACGTTTGAGTTGGCTGTTGCCATGTACCGGCCGGTCCAATGGGAACGGGCTGCTGCGGCCCCACCCGCGGTCTTCGAGCGCCAAGCACGATGAGCAGGACCCCGACCGCGAACAGGACGATCCCAGCCCCGAGCAGTCCGACGCCGATAGGCAGGATGAACCCGAAGCGGGCACCGAGGCTGACGCTTGCCGTCACCGGGGCCGCGCCGTCAGCATTCATGATGACCGCCGTCCAGTTACCGTCTTGGACCTGCCAATCCAGGGTCTGGACTCCCGTACCCTCTTGTTTGGCTACCCAGAAGTTCTCCTGCCCGGGTGGTGCGGACGGAGCCCCTCCGGGTACCCGCCGATAGTTGACAGACGCGGAAAACCAACCGAAGTTGGTAATCTCTTCGTGTCCCACGTCGGCCAGGTACTGCGAGACTGCATCCGAGGAACCAATTCCTATGAATAGGGGCATCGATCCGGTTGTGGCGGCGCGGAGCCGGATAGCCGCCGTCGCTCCCTTGGGAACCCAATTTCCGAGATCGGAACCTACGTTGATATTGACGTCGGGGGTGGCCAGAGCGTAGGTGCTCGTGGACACCACTCGGTTCGAAGTCTCGAAGTAACCCGAAGAATCTCTCTGCGTCCCATAGGCCCACAGCAGAAAGCCGCCCGGGGCAAGGAGCGCCAAGCCGATTAGAACCAAGAACGCACCGATCACGATTGCCACGATCTTAGCCGGACGCATGGTTCACCTTCCAGATAATCGGGAGCACTTATACGTGCAGGTGTTCCCCGACTCTATCAAACATAGTCAGCCCGACGTGGACGTCGTAAGCGCGTTCATACTGGACCGGCCGTCAGACGATGGGCTTGAGAAGGTGGCGCCATTCTACCTCCAGCGATCGTTCGTGACCGCGCCTTTCGCCCGGCCTCGGCCGCCGAGAGCGCGAGCTAGATCGACCAGCATCCCGGCCGTCGCCCCCCATATCCGACGACCGGGATACGGCAGCACGAAATAGCTGTGTTCCTCTCCCTTCCAGAAGATGCTCTCGCAGCGATGATTCGCGGGATCGAGCACAAAGCTCAAAGGAACTTCGAAGACATCGGCCACCTCGTCTTCGTCCCGAACGAAGGTCACCGGCGGTTCGATCCATCCGACGACGGGGGCGACGCAGAAGTCGGTAATGGTCTGGTAGGCGGGCAGGCAGCCGAGGAGTTCCACCTTGGCGGGGTCTAGGCCGATCTCTTCAAAAGCCTCGCGCAGCGCCGTGGCCGTCGGGCTCACGTCTTCAGGCTCCACCCGTCCTCCTGGGAAGCTGACTTCCGCGGGATGGTTCTTTAAGTGCGCCGTACGCAAGGTGAGAACGACGTTTGGGCCGCCGGGACGCGCGACAAGCCCCACGAGCACCGCGGCGGGAACCCCGGGGCGTGGCGACTGGCTCTCCTTCCCGACCGGACCGCATGTCCCTTCGAGAAGGAGACGGATACTGGCCTTGTCCATCGTCCGACTAATCACAAACCGGAGGATAGCATCGCCAAGGGAAGCATTCGTCCGTCAAGGAAATCAGGCAGGCGGCGTCCACCTCTCCACCTGGATGAGGCACGAGTTGTTTGCCATGGCGGTACAAGTCGGCGTGATGAAACGCTTGGGCGTAAGGATGTTCACGCACCCGGCCAACTCGGGCGATTCGCCCGGGACTCCCAGGGGCTCGTAGTCCGCGCAGGATTCGTACGAGTGTACGACCCCCGCCGGAACCCTCTCGGTCACCCGCGCTGCCAGAATCACCGAGCCTCGATCGTTGAACGCCCGGACGAGATCGCCGTTTCGGACGCCCCGTGCCGCAGCGTCGGTGGGGTTCAGTCTCATGATCCAGTAATAGCGACCGTCCTCCTTGAGCACGCGGTGATCCTTGATCTCGTTCGTCCAGGAATCTTTCGCGTCTCCCATGGTGTGGAAACTGAAACGCGGGTGAGGAGAGATCAGCTGAAGCGGATATGTCTCCGTCAGCTCAAACGTATGGTGACCCTCCCACGATTCGATGTACTTGGGTCCCATGGCGGGCCTTTCCGGGTCAACGGTCCCGTTCTTCTCCAATTGCGCCAGACTCGAAGCCACGAACTCGATCTTCCCGGACCGCGTCTGCAAACCGGCCATCCGCACCTGGTCCGCCGGGTGAGGGCCCCAATCCGGAGTATCTTTCTGACGACCTTCCGCGAACCAACGCAACGCGGGAGTCGACTCCTGCTCTGGAGGCTTGGGCACCACGTAATAGCCCTTCTTCTCAAACTCCTCCCAGGAGATCACCTTGGGAAGATCGGTGGCGGCAAAGACCTGCTTGACCCAGTCGAGTTCGGTCTTGCCCCCCATCGTGAAGGGGCCCCACACACCCAATCGCTTGGCCAATTCGGCAAAGATCTCATAGTCGGACTTCGATTCGCCCAGCGGCTCGATGCACTTCTTCTGCAGGACGATCGTGCGGTGGCTGGGTTGACTGTACCCGTCGGGGACGTAGCCCGATGCGGAGGCGAAGTCGCTAATATCCCAGCGTTCGAAGTTGGTGCAGGCGGGCAAGATGACGTCGGCAAACTTGGCCTCGCCCTCGAACCAGATGGACTGGTTGACCACGAACGGGATCTTGTCGGTCTGGTAGGCTTTGACGTACCGGTTGGTGGCAGTCATGGTCCCAAAGAAGGAGCCGCCATACCGATAGTACATCCCCACCGGCGAGTACCCCTCGGCCGGATACTCGTACTTCTTGAACTGCGACTCGATCGAGCTGCCGCAGAAACCCTTCCCTCTCCACTCCAGATGCTCATGGAGCATGGCTTCAGGTATGCGCAGCCTCGGCACGATCTGACCCTCTGCGGAGTGATGGGCCATCCGCATGGCGCCACCCTCCGGAAACATTCTAGAGGCCCAGCGATAGCCGGCCGCGGTGTTGTCGAGATCGCAGGATATGCCGCCCTCGGAGTAACCCGGGAAAAGGAACGTGTTATCCACCGGGGCGCCGGCGGTCGTACCCCAGATATTGCTACCGGGCTTGCCGAGGCCCTGCATTGCGGCAAGGGCAACCATGGTGCGTGCCCACTCGTTGCCGGTGGCGGCGCGGCACGCGCCGCCCATACCTCCCAGGCCGCCCGAAGCTAGCATGGTCTTCTTGGACGCCCACTCCCGCGCCAGCGCCACAATCTCCCTGGCCGGCACGCCGGACTCTCGCTCCGCCCATTCCGGGGTTTTGGGAAGGCCGTCGCTCTCCCCGAGCACGTAGCTCCGCCACTCGGCAAACCCGGTGGTGCGCTCCTCGATGTAGGCTTGGTCGAAGGTGCCCGCGATAAGCCATGTATGGGCGATAGCCAGACCCATAGCCACGTCGGTGCCAGGGCGAGGAGCGAACCACTTGTCGGAGAACAGCCCCGCGGTGTGATTGAGATAAGGATCGATGAAGATCATTCTCACGCCGAGCTCTTTGAGCCACTGCCGGCGAGAAGTACTCTCGAAGGCCGCGTAGCAGCCCGTGGTGGACTCGGGGTCCGCCGACCAGAAGACGATCAACTCGGTGTTCTTGAGCGCGTCCTCTAGTAGATCGTATTGTTCGGGAATGCCCAGCCGATGGCTGAAGCCCCACATGTGCATCGCTCCCCAGTGCCAGCCTTCCCAGCTGTCCGGGTTGTGCTCGGCGTAGGTCATGCCCACCAGGTCCATGAACCGGGTGTACGCGCTGAAGCGGTAGCCCACGTTGCCCCACATGTGGTGCGAGCCGGGGGTAGTGAGCATCCCCGCGGGCCCCAGTTCTCGCTTCACACGGATTATCTCTTCGGCGACGAGATCCAGAGCTTCGTCCCAGCTGATGGGCTCGTACCCGGAAACGCCCCGGTTCTGACAATTCCGTTCGCCCTTGGGATCGAAATCAACCCGCTTCAACGGGGTTAGCAGCCGTTTGGGAGAGTAGATGACGGACTTGTGCGCCACCGTCCACGGGGACAGAGTAATCCTTCGAGGCGGAGAAAACGTGCGGCCCCGGGCCTCGATCGTCCACGAGGGTCCATCGGATTCGTCAAGGTCTATGGGCAGGATCCGGACGATCTCGCCGTCTTGGACATCGACAAAGACCGGGCCCCCGGTGGTGCTGTTGGTCAACCTCTCCACGTTCGCCATATCTGCATTCCCCCTGCCACGCCGCGTAGACAGCCATCAATTCCTTCTGAGAATGATACCCGCCGCGCCCGACTACGGATAGGAGGCGCAGGCCTCCCAGAAGACCCTCTTAAAGCAACCGGCACCCAGAACCGATAGAAGGGGTGGTAGTAACACGACGGCCGCAAGGGCTTGGAGCGATTCGCCATGAATGCAGGACTCAGCCGCGTGCTTCCCCGGGGACTGCGGGCCGGGAAGACCCGTGAGCGCGTAGCGCGATTCGGGGCTCAGCGGGGCCTGGCCGGGATCGGACTCGGCCTGACGGTGTACGGGGTAGCCACGGCGCTTCTGATTCTAAGGGCGCCGGCGATACTGGGAGACCGGTGGTCGTGGCTGGCGCTCGTCCTCATACCGGGCCTCACAGTACTCATCGGAAGCCTCCGCACCGGCACGGCGCTGGCTCTTGTCCTCGTCTACGCTTTCGCGTCGGCCAGCGCCATGGCCATCCAAGGCTATCGTCTTGGATGGGGTGAGGTCGCCCAGGCTCAGTACGTCTTATCCCATTTCTGCACTGTGTTCTTTCTCGCCAGTTCCGTGGCGCTCATCTCCCTGATACGCCTCCGGCAACGGGCTCTTGAAGATGCCCAGGAACTGGTCCGTCGATACGTGAGTGAGGATGAAGCGACCGGCCTTCTTACGCCGGGCGCATTCGAGGCGGCCGCGTCAAGGGAGCTGAGCCGGTCATACAGGACCTCTCGCCCCTTCCTTCTGGTCGCGATCGATCTGTCTGAATACTTCAATTTGGGACAAGGCTCTGTGGCCATGGCGGTCGCCGAGCGTATGGTCGGGGAGATCCTCTGCTCCGAGACTAGAGGCAATCAAGATTTGTGGACCATGTGGAAGCCGGATATCTACCTCGGATTGCTGGTAGAGACCGACGAACAAGCTGTCGAGCCCGCATTGAAACGGGTGCTCGACCGCTTGGCCAAAGCCTCCGAGTTTGCCGGGCAGGCGCTCGTCGATAGGGCTCGTTTCGGGATCGCTTCCTATCCCGCCGACGGCGCTAATCTTGACACGATGATCGACTTGGCAGTCTCGGAACTCGCGCCTTTGGACGCACTCCGCGTGCGCTTGGCCGGTCCGTCTTGGGCCGCCCCGCTGGTTTCAGTCAAGACAAAAGCAAAGACCCGCTGATGGTCATGCTCGGCTTCGCGGTGGTGTTCTGGTGCGTGCTCCTCTACTACCTCGTGCTCAGTGCCGCCGGGCTTGCTATGCGCGGCAACTACCAACGACCTCCGGAACCGGTGGAGTGGCCCGGGGTCACGGTCCTCATCCCGTGCCACAATGAAGCCAAGGTCATCGACGCAACTCTGGCGGCCTTGGTCGCCCAGAGATACCCCAAGGACAAGCTCAACGTCTGGGTGTTGAACGACCGCTCCAGCGATGACACCGGCCTTCTGGCCCGCCGAGTCGCCGCGGTCTATCCGTTCGTCAGGGTGTTCGATGTCCCGGCGGGAGAGAACCAGGGCAAAGCCCGGGTGCTCAACTACGGGTTGTCAATGGTATCAACCCCTTTCCTCAGTATCTACGATGCAGACAACCGCCCGGAACCCGAGGCGTTACGGCGCCTGATCTCTCGAGCCCTGGCCGATCCCGGTCTGGCCGGAGCGGTGGGCTACGTGAAGACCCTCAACTTGAGGCGCAATCTGCTGACGCGAATGATCGGGCTGGAGTTCATGGTCTTCCAAATGATCATGCAGTGTGGACGCTGGCAGCTGTTCAAGATCGGCTCGCTTACAGGGACCAACTACGTGCTCCGAACGCAGGCCGTGCGCGAGGCCGGAGGCTGGAACGAACTAGCGCTGGCGGAGGATCTCGACCTGACCATCGAACTAACGGCTCGGAAGATGCGGGTCGCGGTGGCTCCGGACGCCCGCACCTGGGAACAGGAGCCCGAGAAGCTCTCCACCTGGGTCAGACAGCGCACGCGGTGGATACGCGGCAACCTCTTTACGGCTGCGCGGATCCTGCGAACCGGCAGCTATAAGACATCGGCCGCCATATTCGCGGAGATGGTGCAATTGATAAGCATCTACGTACTGTTTACCAGCGTGCTCATTGCTTCGGATGTGTACTTCGTCGGTGGTCTGTTCGGCGTCTTCCACAACCCGATCAAGGGGCTGCCCTTCATCATCCTCTGGTACATGATGGCCGGGGTGTATTGGTTCCAGCTCACGGCCAGCGCGGCCATCGAGGAGGAAGCCGACGCCCAGAACATGGGCACGGCCCTCCTCATGTATTTCACCTACTCGCAGGCCTGGCTCATCCCCGTACTGCGCGCCTTGTCCCAATGGGTGACATCGCGGCACGTCCGCGGCCTCGTCTGGGAGAAGACTATCCGATTCTAGGCTTCGCCCTTGGGAGGCTCCACGAGACGGCGATAGTACTGATGGACTCCGTAGAGGGCGGCCACCGGATTGTGACCCAGCACCCTGTCTTTCACCACCAGCACTGTAGTCGGCGCTTTGGAGTGCATGAAGAACATGCTATCGTGCCCCACGCACAAGCCCATGAGGACGTTCATCTCAGTCCCCGCCTCGGCCAACAAAGCTGCCTGCCCCACCGGGTTACATTGGACCTCGTACTCACCGGGGTGCACTTTCTCGTCATCCCTTAGCCCGATGCTCTCTTTGTCGATGGAGCCTGTCTTGCAACACACCGTGAACACCTCGAAGCCGTGCGCGGTAAATATGTCCCGAGCTATCTTGGCCTCTCTTATCAATCCCATGCAGTGAGCGATCCCGAGGCGGCGCCAGCCCATGCGCCGCGCAAAGTCCATGGTCTCCTCCACTCGCGTGGCCACGCAGTACCCGGCCGCCTCGGTTCGGGCTGATTCCGCCGCGATCCGGCGAAGAAGCGGATCCGACTCGTAGACCTCCCGCGACCGCTCCAGCACCGCCGGCTTAGCCACCATGGGGCAGAAGCCGGGAAGAGCCCCGGTTCCGGGCTCAGAAAGACAGGTGTTGACCCTGCACTGCGAGCAATCGGGCCCCTGGTATTCGGACATGTCTTCCTCGCTTCACGCCGCCTCTTGGCGGTCTGCTATCCAAAGGTTATGACGTTCCGCAGGGCTTCTCCCGCCATCGACGACTCGAGGGCCTCGTTGATGCGATCCAACGGATAACGACCGGCGACGAGCTCGTCCAACTTGTAGCGACCCGCCTTGTAGAGAGAGATAATGCCGGGAACGTCTACCGAAAGCCGGGTGGAGCCCATGAAGCCCCCAGTCACCGTCCGCTCGGTGAAAGCCAGCTCGCCCGCAGGCACGGAGAACGGCGCGTCGGTGGCAGGCGGCAGGCCGACCATGACCGCAGTCCCGCCCCGGCCCAGCATGGAGTAACCCTGCTGCAGAGCTGCCGAGCTGCCCACGGTCACGAAGACGTAGTCCGCGCCCTCGCCGCCTGCGATCGTCCTGACGGCCGTCACGGCATCGCCGTTCTTGCTGTTCACGACATCGGTGGCGCCAAAGTATTTGGCCCTCTCGAGCTTGGAATCCAGGATGTCGACCGCGATGATCGGGTTGGCGCCGCAGACGACCGCTCCCTGGACCGCGTTCAGTCCCACGCCGCCCGTCCCGATGACGACCACACTACTCATCGGCGGGACCTTCATGCGATTGACAACCGCTCCAAAGCCGGTGATCACTCCACAGGCCAGCAGGCAGGCCAGTTCCATAGGAAAGTCCGGATCGATCTTGACGAGTTGCGATTCGTGCACAAGAACTTCCTCAGCGAAGCCCGCCACTCGAGCCTTCTGGATGACGCCTTCGCCCTTCGCGTTCGTGAAGGTCCCCTCGACATCGTAGGTGACTTTGGTCTGGCAGAAGTACGGCTTGCCTGTAACGCACCACCGGCACGTACCACAGGCCTCCAGCAGACTCACAATTACCGGATCGCCCGGCTTCACGCAAGTGACGTCTGCACCCACTTCCTCAACATACCCAGCCGTCTCGTGTCCTCCCACGAAGGGAGGATTGCCGCCGAAGTCGCCGTGCAGGTCGTGGATATCGCTATGGCAGATAGCCGTGGCGGCGACCTTCACGCGCACTTCGTCCTTCCTGGGAGACCGCATCGATAGATCCTCGATGACGAGAGGCTTGCCAAACTCGTAACAAACGGCAGCTTTCATGTGCGATCGCTCCTTGAACTCATTCCGCCAGGTGGATGCCGGATTTTTGGATGTTGAGGTGGGCCATGGAAGAATCATCAGTCGCGCCGTGCCAGTGGTTCTCGCCGGCCGGTATGTAGATCAAGCAGCCCGGCGTGATCACATACTCTTTTTCCTTAGTTGCGACGATCCCCCGGCCCTCGGTCACATAAAGGATCTGCTCGGAGTCATGTGTGTGCCAGTTGAGTCGGCCCCCGATGCCGAAAGTGGTAAGCGAGGCTGCCCATCCTTCTGTGTCGGCCATGTTGAAGAGTCGTTTGCCACTCACGGGCGCCCTGCCGACGATGACGTCGTTCTCGGGGGCCATGATGGTCGGCTGCACGGTGCTGCCTTCAATGACTATCATCCCGTTCCTCCTGTTCGATTCGAAGATCGGATCTACTGATTGGAGGTGCGCACCTGCACCTTGGCCGTTTCTTCAAGGCTCCGTATGACCGCGTCGACTCCTTCATCGCCTAGGCCATCCGCCATGGCCTTCTCCAGGTCTTCTTTCACCACTTTTGCCACCGGCAGGGGGACGCCGTGTTCGTCGCCGAGACCAATCGCGAGATTGATGTCTTTGTGGGCAAGGCTGACCTTGAAACCCGGAGCGAAGTTACGCTTGAACACAGTATTGGGATACTGTCTGAGGCTCCAGTTGTCGGCGGTGCTGATGCACATAAGATCGTAGAGCGCCTGCGGGTCGATGCCCGCTTTGACCCCAAGAACGAAACCTTCGGCGCAGATGGAGCCGCAGGTAAGCCCGATCATGTTGTTGACCAGCTTGGCCACGTTGCCGCATCCTACGTCACCCAGATGGAAGATCTTGTTGGCCATGGGTTGGAGCACCGGACGGGCCTTCTCGAGAGTCACAGGATCGCCTCCAACCATGATGGTCAACGTGCCCATCTCGGCGCCTCTAGTGCCGCCGCTCACCGGAGCGTCCAGCACCTTCACTCCAAGACCAGCGGCGGCCTCGGCGATGCGCCTGACGGTCGAGGGCGAGTTCGTGCTCATGTCGACGTAGATGTCGCCGGCCTGCCATGTGTTTTGGAGGCCGACGGGGCCAAGAGTGACGTCTTCCACGATCTGCGGGCTGGGGAGACACGATACGACCACACGGCACGACTCAGCGACATCGGCCGGTGTGTCGGCCCACTCGGCGCCGTCCTCAAGCAAAGGGGCGGCCGCGTCCTTGTTCGCGTCGTTCACAACGAGTCCGAACCCGGCGTCCATGATGTGCCTGGACATGTGGATGCCCATCTGTCCCACACCGATGAAACCGACCTTCATTCTCAAACCTCGATTTCCAGTCCAAGATCCTTGAGAGTCTCGGGAAGTGGCCTTCCCGTTTCCGGATCCCAGCCCATTGCCTTGTAGTAATCCCTACGCATGTCCTCGAAGGGCACGTCGTGGCCGGCCATGGGACCGGCACTGAGTGGGGCTTCAAACCGCTTGGGCAACCTGAAATCTTCCGGGCGGATACCTTCCCGGAAGTTGAACGCCTGCCGCAGTGTGAGGATCCTCCGGCCGGCCCGAAGACCTTCCGCCCAGTCCATATCCCAGCCGGTGACCGGTCGAAGCAACTCGACCACCGGGGGCGTGTCGAACTGCGAATAGAGCGAGCAGAGCCCGGCCGCGCTCAGGAGATGCCAGTAGGCGGCACCGCGAGCGTAGTGCTCGCCTTTGTTGTCGTAGTTGCCAAAGACCTCGGTCGACTCCGATTGGAGAAGGGGGTCGGAGCCGAGAGGACCGCCTCCGTCGAGCATGCCCATGGACTGCGAACCGCAATGCTGCGAGGGAGTGGCATCGGCGATGTAGTAGAGGCCGAGAGCGGGTCCCCCTCGAGGGTCGTGCATGGGTAGCTCACGTCCGCCGATATGCATCGCATACTCGTCGCTGCCCTTGCCGATACGCTCGGCGGCACGCTTCGAACCATCCGCCAGCACCGCGCCGAATCCTTCGCGCTTTGCGATCTTCTCGGTCAAGGCAACGATAGCCGGAGAATTACCCCAGTTCAGTTCGAGACCGCCGGTGTCCTCCTCGGTGATCAATCCGTTCTCGTAGCACTCGATAGCGAACGCGACCGAGCCGCCCACCCCGATGGTGTCGATCCCATAGCGGTTGCATATCTCATTGGCTCGAATGATCGCTTCCTTGCTGTCGTTGTGGCACAACGTCCCAAACGCACCCAGGGTCTCGTACTCGGGCCTGTGGATCTCGTCCTGGCTGGCGTACGGACCCTCGTCTATCTTGACAAGGGCGCCGCAACGGACGGGGCACGAGTGGCACCCGTAGCTCTTGAGCTTGTAGACGTCCATGTTGGCGGCGTCCAAGTTGTTGGCCGTGGGCATAGCGTCCGCGCCCGTGGTCGTCCAGTTGTCCGCTGGGCAATCGCCGATAGAGAGAAGGAAGCTGACGCCTGCGCCGGTACCGGCTGCCGTCAACCCGCCCATGAACGGACTGGCCTTGATGGCCGCCAGATATTCCTTCTGAATCGCCTTCAGACCCTCCTTGTCGGCCACCCCGATTCGGCTGCCCTTAGCCCCGCGCACCGCGATCGCCTTGAGCTTCTTGGAGCCCATGACCGCCCCCACTCCCGAGCGGGCCGCGATCCTACCCTTTTCGTTGACGATCCCGGCCAGGAGCGAGCACTGCTCCCCTGCCGGCCCGATGCAACTGATCGTCCAGCTGCCCGGATCTCCGAGTTCTTCCTGGAGAGCATCATCGGTCTCGTAGGTGTCCTTGCCCCACATGCCCGCGGCGTCCACCAAGCGCGCTTCGCCCTTGTCGATGACCAAGGCGACGGGCTTCTCGGAAGCCCCCACGAGGAAGACGCCGTCATAACCGGCGTTCTTGAGTTGCGGTCCCCAGGTACCGCCTGAGTTCGAGTCGGCCCAGCTGTTGGTGAGAGGTGACTTCGTCGTCACCATGAAGCGGCCGCCGCCATAGACACCGGTAGCGGTGAGGGGCCCTGCGGCGAAGCAAAGCATGTTGTCTGATCCCAGCGGATCGATGCCGGGCTTGGTCCGCTCCATCATGACCTTCGCGCCCATTCCCGTTCCGCCGATACAACTGCGATAGAAGCTCTCGTCCGGGATCTCGACCGTGAGGGAACCCGTAGTCAGATCGACGAACAGAAGTTTTCCAGCATACCCATTGGACATCGCCGAATTCACCCTTTCTAGTGCTTTCCAGGAAAGAGTCACACCATACACCGATCGGTTCGGGGCAGGCCACGACAACAATCGCCCAGCGGAAATCGTGCCCACCGGCCGAACCTCTCTCCATCATCGTACCAGCTACCGTGACCCCGTTCTCCCAGCCCCACTTCCGGCAATCACACAACCATGTGACTCTAATTAATGGTCGTTAAGTTGTCAAGGGCGACGACGACGTCCGCCGGCCTGTTGTTTTGATATGTTGGTGTCTCCATTAGAGGAAGACAACCGGGAGGCCTGGGCGAAATGGCGGAGGCACGTCGGCTCGGCCACGACACGAGACGACAGCAGATCATCAACGCAACTCTCGACCTGGTGGCAGAACACGGGGTGAGAGGAACCACCCTTTCCCTTATCGCAGCAAACATCGGCGTCACCACCCCGGCTCTCTACGCCCATTTCTCGAGCCGCAGGGAAATCCTACTCGCAGCGCTGGAAGTCCTTCTGGATCGAAGAACCGAGTTTCATCGCCGGCCCACAACCGGTGACGCCCTCGAGCGGTTGAGGAACATTGCCCGCGGTCACACGCTGCTGGTGGAATCTCCGGACGACCGCTCCGTGTCGGCGCTCTTCGAGTTTATAGCCGCGCCGCAGGAAGAGGGGCTGAGGGAGACCGTGGGGGCCATGCACCTGGTGCTCGTGAGCGACATCGCCGAGATAGTCTTGGAGGGCCGGCGACAAGGGGTGATCCGCGAGGACGTGGATCCCGAGCAGATCGCCTGGATGATCGTAAGCCGGGCTTGGACCGAGGACATCACGAAACTCATAGGCGTCACAGAATCTTGGAGCAAGATGCGCTCTAACGCTATGCTCGATCTCATCATCGACTCCATTGCAGTCGGCCCGGTGTCCGACTAGATGCACCGCGGGAGGCATACGTACGTCCACGGGTACGGAGGACGGGAGAGTGATCGACTGCAGAATCAGGCAAACACCCTGATCGACCTGCTTCATTCCGACACGATTTATCCCAAGGGGAGCGTCGTGCTCGAGGCGGGATGCGGAGTCGGGTCGCAGACCATCGCCCTCGCCCGCAGCAGTCCGGATGCGCAGATCGTTTCCATCGACGTGTCGGAGAACTCGCTGGCTGAGGCCAGAGCCAGAGTCAAGGCGGAAGGCGTCACGAACGTCCGTCTTCAGCGGGCCGACATCTTCGCCCTGCCCTTCGACGAGAGCTCGTTCGACCACGTGTTCGTGTGTTTCGTCCTGGAGCACCTGCAAGCCCCCGTCGAGGCCCTTCAGGCGCTCATACGCTGTCTCAAGCCCGGAGGCACCGTCACGGTCATAGAGGGCGACCATGGATCAGCCTTCTTCCATCCTGACAGTGATGCCGCTCGTGCCGCCATCCTTTGCCAGGTGGAGTTGCAACGGGCGGCAGGCGGTGACGCCAACGTAGGACGCCGGCTTTACCCGTTGCTGGTCGGGGCGGGCCTGGATTCCGTCCGGGTGTCCCCTCGCATGGTTTATGTGGATTCCAGCCGTCCGGAGCTTGTCGAAGGGTTCACAAAGAAGACCTTCACAGCGATGATCGAGGGGGTCCGCGGGGCGGCGATTGAGGCGGGATTGACGAGCCCAGAATTCTTCGACCAAGGCCTTCGCGCTCTGCGCCAGACGTCCGGGTCGGACGGGGTATTCTGCTACACGTTCTTCAAAGCCTTCGGTACGCGCCCAGCCCATGGCCGACGCTGAGCGCGTACTTCGGCATGCCGACTTACCGTCAAACCAACGCGGAGATCACTCGGCGAGGAGGCTGCTGAATGCCGCCAGATGGTTCTGCGATCCGCGAAGTAGGTTCTGCATGACCCGGCTGATGTCACTGTGAGTGGTCTGTCCAATCAGCCGCTCGAGATCCGCGATGTCTAGCTTCTCTACGCTCACGCCCACCTGATAAGCATCTTGGACCGACACACTGCCTTCGGAGACGAGTTGATCGTACGCCGACTGCAGTTCCTCGTTGGCGAACTGGCCTGCGGGGTGTGTTCCGACCGGATCCTCGAGACCGTACCGCTCAAGAAGCCGCGCGACGCTCGCCATGTGACGGCTCTCGGAAGTGGCGATAGTGCTGAACTCGGCGACACCCCATTTGTTGTACAAAGTTTCGTAGACGTCCCCCGCGAGCTTCTCTTCCTCCCGATTAAACAATAGGGCCTGCTCTTCCAATTCGCTCAGCACCGTCGTCGACACCGACGTCGCTCCTGGGGCCACAGCGCGGGCACCAAAGCCTTGATCCCGTGCCCCGGTCCCATCCGGCGTCTGCCTCCACATCCCCCCTCCTGCAAGGGCAACACCACTCACCGAAGCGACGATCGCTACGACCAGAACGGCGAAGACAACGGTCTTCCATCTCGTCTTCATTTCTTCTCCCTTCATCGGCCGGACTCTATGGAACTCGGCCTTGTGTGCTGGAGATAGGCTACCGAGCGAGCATTAAGGGTGCCTAAGAAGCTCATGAGAATCCGCTTATGCGACCGGGGCATAGTAGAATTGTTTGATGACCGACGACAGCCTGTTTGACTTTGACACCATCATTGCCCGCGAACCCACCGCGAGCTTCAAGTGGGACAAGTACCGCGGTCGGGACATCATCCCGCTCTGGGTGGCGGACATGGATTTTCGCTCCGCCCCCGCGATCGTTGAGGCGTTGCAGGAGCGCGCCGCCCACGGGGTCTTTGGCTATACGCACACCCCGGACAGCCTCGTCAGCGTCGTCATTGCCGCCTTGCACGCCGAGTACGGTTGGATGGTGGACCCCAGTTGGATAGTGTGGCTACCCGGCGTGGTGTCAGGCTTGAACGTGCTCTGCCGGGCGATCGGACATCGGGGCGACCAGGTGATTACTTCCACGCCAGTCTATCCACCGTTTCTTTCGGCGCCCCGACTGGCGGAACGCTCACTGCTCCGGCTGCCCCTTCGCCTATGCCGAGGCCGGTGGGAGTCCGACATGGACGCCCTAGAGGGTGCCGTCTCGCCGCATACACGGCTGTTGCTGCTCTGCTCGCCCCACAATCCCACCGGCCGCGTGTGGTCGCGGGACGAGCTGGCCGCATTTGCGTCCATCGCCGAGCGGCACGACCTCGTGATCGGATCCGACGAGATTCACTCGGGCCTCATCTTGGACGAGGACAAGTCTCACGTCCCCATCGCAACCCTTTCCCGGGAGATAGAGGCAAGAACGGTAACCCTGATGGCCCCCAGCAAGACCTTCAATATCGCCGGGCTCGCTTGCTCTTTCGCCGTCATAGGCGACCCCCGGATTCGCGGCGCATTCTGCGGCGCGATGGAGGGGATTGTGCCCCATGTCAACTTGTTCGGATACGTTGCCGCCCAGGCGGCTTACCAGAATGGCGCGCGATGGCATCGGTCGTTGCTGGCCTACCTCAGAGACAATCGAAACCTTGTGGAGCGAGAGATCGAGACGATGCCGGGTTTGTCCGTCACTCACGTGGAAGCCACTTACCTCGCCTGGATTGATGCCCGCGAGACCGGGATCGCTGATCCGGCAAGGTTCTTCGAGAGCGCAGGGGTGGGACTTTCTGATGGGTCGGAATTCGGTGCGCCCGGTTATTTGCGTCTCAACTTCGGCTGCCCGCGATCGCTTTTGGCCGAAGCGCTTCGAAGGATGAGAGTAGGGCTCGACCACAATGGAAACCTGAGCGAGCCCGACAGCAATACAACTGGAGGGCGACGATGAAACGCGTGGGCTTCTTGGGAATGGGCGTCATGGGTTCGCGCATGACCCGGCGCCTTCTCGACGCAGATTATGACGTGACGGTCTGGAACCGCTCGCCGGAGAAGTCGGCCTCCCTGGGACTCCGAGGCGCCACGGTGGCCGCCACCCCCGCCGAGGCGGCAGCGGGACGAGACATCGTGCTCGCTATCCTCACGGACGCGCCCGCGCTGAGGAGCGTGATCTCGGGGCCGGGGGGCGTACTCGAAGCCGATCCGCTCCCGCCCCTCTTCGTCGATATGGCCACCATCTCCCCTGCCCAGTCGGCCGAGTTCGCCGAGGTACTCGAATCGCGTGGCGTGAAGCTTCTGAGGGCGCCGGTCAGCGGTACGGCAAACGTGGTCGAAACCGGGCAGCTCACCGTGATCGCCTCGGGAGACGAGGCCGATTTCGAGGTCGCCGATCCGTATCTCGCGACCTTCAGTTGCACCAGATACTTCGTAGGCCCCGGAGAGAATGCCCGCTATCTCAAGCTCATTCATCAGATGATGATCGGGGCCAATATGCAGGTGTGGGGCGAAGGTCTGGTCATGGGGGAGAAGGCCGGGCTGGACTGGAACACCATGCTCGAAGTCCTCGGGAACAGCGCGGTGGGCTCAGGAGCGGTCCGGAGCAAGCTCCCTTCGCTCGCCGCCCGTGATTACGATCATCCCGGCAACAGTTTGCATAACATCGCGAAGGACCTCGACCTGGCCCTGGCAGCAGGAAGACAGGCGGGTGTCGAACTTCCGGCCACCCAGCGTATACGCGAACTCTACGACCGGGGACTCGAGGCAGGATTTGAATGGAAGGACTACTCCGCTCTGATACTCGCCATGGAGCAGCGAGCCGGCCTCGAGCCCAAGGAGAACGCCTCGTGACCAGCCACGTTTCGACAGCAATTCAAGACTTTGATCGAGCAGCCGAGGCTTTGCTTGCCCTGTTCCTGGCATTGGGATCCGAGAAGGCCTTCGTGAACCCCGGCACGGATACCTTTCCGTTCCAGGAGGCCTGGGCGTCACGCAAGCAGCGAGGCCTGCCGAGCCCCGACCCGGTGATGTGCACCCACGAATTCACGGCCGTGTCCGCCGCCCATGGGTACTACCTCATGACCGGGAAGCCCCAATCCGTCTTCGTACACGTCGACGCGGGCACGCTCAACGCCGGCGGCGCGGTCAGCAACGCCCATGGCGACCAAGCGGGGCTGGTGTTGTGCGCGGGGCGCGCATCCTATACGTGTGACGGAGGGATGCCCGGAGGCAAAGACCTGTACATCCAGTGGGGGCAAGAGCGCCTCAACCAGGCCGGGATCCTCCAAGAGTACGTCAAGTGGCACTACGAACTGACGTTGGCCGAGAATGTACGACCCACGGCGATGCGAGCCTTCCAAATGGCGACCAATCCGCCGGCGGGACCCGTCTACCTCACGGTCGCGCGCGAGGTGCTCATGCAGTCCGCGCACGCCGTGAGCATGCCTGGTCCCCGCGACCTTACTCGCGCTCAACCGATGGCGGCGGACCCTGAGTCGATACTCCACGCGGCCGCGATCCTGGTAGCGGCGAAGAGACCTCTCATTGTGGCCGGACGGAATGGGAGAAACCCTGCTTCGATCGCCGAGGTGGCCGGTCTCGCTGAGCTACTAGGCGCGGAGATCGCCGACACGTACGAGTGCGCCAGCGCGCCCGGCGGCCATCCCTTGTACGTAGGCCCGCGCATCGACGAGGTGCTGCCGCTCGCCGATGCAATCCTCTTCATCGACACCAAGGTCCCGTACGTCCCCTGTCAGGACCGGCCTGCGGCCACCGCTGCCATCATCTACCTCGAACGGGACCCTGTCCACGAGAACTTTGTGAATTGGGAATATCCCGCCGATCTTCGCATCAGCGCGGACAGCCTACTGGGGCTCCGAGCCCTGAGGCTGGCGGTGGAAGAACTCCAGTCGCAACGTCAGCGCGACCTTGCCCAGGATCGAGGCGAGAAGGCAGCCGCTGAGCAACGCGCCTGGCGCCTGATGGTAGAGGTGAGAGCGCGTTCCAACGCCTCCGTCTACCCTATCCATCCGGAATGGCTGATGTGGAGCCTCAAACAAGCGTTGCCCCGAGACGCAATCGTTCTCGAGGACGTCGTGACCAACCGATCGCTGGCCCGCACGCATATAACCCCAGACGAACCTCAGAGTCTCTTCACGCCGGGAGGTTCCTGCTTGGGCTGGGGGGTCAATGCCGCGATCGGATGCAAGTTGGCCGCGCCCGAACGAATGGTTGTCTCGCTCATGGGGGACGGCGGCTTCACCTTCGCCAATCCGGTCGCGGCTCTATGGACGGCTATCAAGGCGGGCGCACCGACGTTGACGATAATCTTCAACAATGGAGGCTACAAGGCTGCCCAAGAGTTCATCGCCGGCTTGTATCCGGGAGGGGCGGTCGACAGGCTGGGCGACGGCATGGTGACCAAGATCGACCCCCGACCCGACTACGCCGCAGTAGCCAACGCGTGCGGGGCACTGGGGATCACCCTCACCGACCCCGCCGCGGTTGCGCAGACTTTGGCCAGGGCCATCGACGAGGTGCAGCACGGACGCTGCGTCGTGGTCGACGCCATCCTGGCGGCCATCTGACCTGTTTCCGCGACTTCGCGAGGAGATTGACCATGGATCTGACTTTCGACCCGGCAAGGACCGCCATCGTCGTCATCGACCTGCAGCACGGCATCGTGGGAAGGGACCCGGCGCCCTATTCCGGAGCCGAGGTGGTAGCCAGAGCCTCCTCCCTCTGTAGCGCGGTCCGCGCGGCCGGCGGCACGGTGGTGCTCGTGCACGTCACGCCCTCACCCGACGGCAGGGACGCCTTGGCCATGCCGTCCGACAGCCCGTCCGTGACCCCCGCGGAAAGGCCCGCCAACTGGGCGGAGCTCGTTCCCGAACTCGATCGACAACCCACCGACATCCTCATAACCAAGCGCCAATGGGGCGCGTTCTACGGTACAGAACTCGATCTGCAACTACGCAGACGGGGAGTGGACACGATCATCTTGTGCGGGATTGCGACCAACATTGGAGTCGAATCGACGGCCAGGGACGCGTACGAACGCGGGTACACCCAGGTCTTCGTTGAGGATGCCACGTCCGCCCGTTCGCAGGCAGAGCACGCCTTTGTCATGGGCACCTCGTTCCCCCGGATGGGCCGCGTGCGAAGCACGGCGGAAGTACTAGACGCCCTCGGCGCGGCGCCGCGGTCCAACATAGGAGGCAATCAGTCCGATCAGACATAGCCCGGTGAAGATGGCGAAAGTGATCCGCACACTCGTGAGCACGCGTGGGTAGTCGGCGGGTCCTATCTCGTGCCGCCCCGGCACTCTATCCCCCGAGCCGGCGTCACGGTCAGGATGCAGTTCGCAGCACCCACTCCGGCGATGATCCAGAACAGGCCGCGCCACCCGATGTTGTGCGTGATGATGCCACCGAGGGCGGGTCCCAACGTCATGCCGAGATAGACCCCGGATATCTGCATACCCAGCGCACGACCCCTCCGCTCCAACGGCTACGCACGCGCTTCCTGCCCCATAGATCGGATAGTTGTCCGGCCGACATGAGACCTGCGCCGCCGGTGACGATGTACGCGAGAGGATCGAGCCGAGAAGCACGGGCCGACGCATGGAACTCCGAGCTGATCACCGGCAGTGCGATATTCGCGGCGGGACTCATGAACGTGGAGACAAACCCGGCGATGGTGGAGATGGTCAGCAGCATGGCCTGGTCCCGCGGGGGCAAGGCGCTCTCATCCCGGCTGGAACCCCTTGCCGCGGTCGAACGCATGCCCTCCAGTGTACAAGGCTGGCCGCACTAAGTAGCCGTCGCAGGGGATCAATGGCAGAATGTGCGGGGCCATAAACAAAAGCGAGCCCTTCACGTGGAGCCGAAGGGTCGTTAAGAGGAGGATCGAGACCTTGGGCGAGCAACAGGACCCGACGCGTTCATTGGGCGTGAGGACCGCGGCGGTTCACGCCGGTCAAGCCCCCAACCCCGTCACCGGCGCATCGGCCCCGGACGTCGTGATGTCGACGACGTTCGTCATCGATCCAAGCATCGCATTTTCGGCCGACGAGATCACCGATGAGACGCCATATGTCTACACGCGCTGGGGCAACCCGACGGTGAGTCAACTGGAGCGCAAACTCGCGGTCCTGGAAGGCACCGAGGATTGCATCGCTTTCGCCAGCGGCATGGCCGCCATAACCGCGCTCATGCTTCACATGCTCAAGGATGGCGGCCATATCGTGATGAGCGATGTTGCCTACGCTGCAGCCTCCGAGCTGGCAAACGACACCTTGCCCCAGCTGGGCGTAGCCGTCACCCGGGTGGACACGAGCGATCCTCAAAACGTACGCGACGCGCTCCGGCCCAATACACGCCTCGTCTACCTCGAGACCCCAGCCAACCCGCTCTTGAGACTCACGGACATCGAGGCGGTGGCGGAGATCGCGCACTCGGGAGGCGCGGCCGTCGCGGTCGATTCCACGTTTGCCACCCCCCTGGGTCTGCGGCCGGTCGATCTGGGCGCGGACTACGTCGTTCATTCGCTGACCAAATACATCTGCGGGCACGGTGACGCCATCGGCGGGTCAGTGGCCGGCCGTAGGGACGAACTCGTCAAGTTGCGCTCTTTGGCCATACACATGGGCGGAATCCTCAGCCCCTTCAACGCGTGGCTCATCCTACGCGGGACGGCGACCCTCCCTATCCGCATGGCTGCGCACCAGGAGAGCGCGCTGGCGGTAGCCGAGCATCTCGAGGCGCATCCCGTCGTCACGCGGGTGATCTATCCGGGCCTGCCCTCTCACCCACAGCACCAACTCGCGAGACGGCAGATGAAGAACTTCTCCGGAATGGTCACGTTCCAAGTGGCGGATGGTCCGGTGGCAGCTCAGATGCTTTCCGATCGACTGCAGATCGTCCACTATGCGGTGTCGCTGGGACACCATCGCAGCCTCGTCTGCTACCTACCGACTAAGGACCTCATGCGCACTTCTTTCCACCTCACCCCCGACCAGGAAGCATCGTACCGGGCGTTCGCGGGCGACGGCGTCTTCAGATTGTCGGTGGGCCTTGAGGATGCGGCCGACCTCATCGATGACCTCGACAATGCGCTGGCGCCGCTAGGTTAGGACCCCTTAGTCGGCGAGCCACTCGAAGAGGCGCTTCTGGGACGCTCCTCCGAGCCGACGCGCGAGCGTTGGCCGCGTAGGTCGGCCCACTTGAGCGGAGAGACGAGCAGGGCGATCATACCCATGAGCACCGGCGGGATCGTCCAGATCACGTACGCGACCAGGCTGTATCCGGCCGCACGGGCCGCCGAGACGCCGAACAGCTGCAGACCCACGGCGCAGAAGAACTGCCAGGTGCCCACGTTGCCAGGCGTTCCGGGAAGGAACGTGCCGATCATGACTATCGCGAACAGCGCAGCCGCGTGCAGGAACGACAGATTGATGTGATAGGCACGGAGAATGAGCCAGTACGCCGTAACATTGACGAAAGCGGCCGCCAGGGCCGCGCCGAGCGCTACCAGCATCGTCATCGCGCGGACGCGGCCGGCGGCCTCGACGATGTCGACCAAGATCGACTTCAACCTCGACCACAGGCGGCGCTTCGGCAGCCAGCGCGCGAGCAGACCCTTCAGATTCGTGTTCTGGGCGGCGAGCACCCACCCGCCAACAATTGCTACCCCTACGGCCACCTCGAGGAAAACGAGTACGGCCCGAAGCGCAGAGGGTATGGCCAAGCCGCGAAGCGTGATCCAGACCAGAAGAATGATGGCAAAAGCGTCGACCACCCGCTCTATGAGTTCCGTCGACAGAACCCGGGTCAAACTGACCCTCTTCGTCCGTGCGACTATGGCCGCCCGGACGACGTCTCCGCCTGAGAAGGGCAAGACGCCACTATAGAGCGTACCCACGTAGATCGCTTTCAAGAGATCGGCGAAACCGGTCTTCAGCGGGCGCAGGAGATACCTCCAGCGAACGGCCTCAAGAACCCGCGGCAAAATCTCCAGCACTATGGCCGCGACCACCAACCACCAAGTGATACCGGTGACTTCCTTTCGCAACTCTGTATAGCTCAGCCGCGAAAGCACGTAGGCGAGTGCCCCCGCAGAGACCGCCCAACTGATGTACGTCAGCCAGCGGGAGCGGCCGAACCAAGAGCTCCGAGCGGGATGCCCGCCATGCCGATCGTCTACGGAGTCAGTCTGAGACATACAACCGGATAGTCCCGCGCGCCGCGCAGAGCGAAACACGCACGCCCAGCCCTTCGGCTTGCGACGCCACCAAGAAACGGAGCCCCGTGCTCAACGGCTTCGATCGATCACGCTGCTGGACCCCCTTGGATAAAGACAGGCAACATTTGGATCACCCCGCAACCTAACAGCGTGGCCCCATGGGAGTCAAGGAAACCGGCTTCTGCCGACGCCTAGCGGAACTCGAGTTCTTTGACGACCTCCGTCTTGATAAGGCGCACGAGTTGCTGAAGCCCGGCAAAAACATTCTCGCGGATGTCCCCAGCGACAAGGGCGACCATGATGTCATCGCCGACCGAAAGACTGCCTTCGTTGACCCAGGCCCGCACGGCCACCACGCCGGGCATGGCTTTCGCTTGGTCGATAACCTCCTGCAGGCGGACGTGGTCGTACGACAACTCCATGCCGCTGACCGCAGCACCATCACGCGCCGTGCCGCGCACCACACCATTGTGAACGAGATACATGCCGATGCGGGAGGCCTCAGAACCTCGCTTGATCTCGGCCAACCATGCTTCTGCTGACGGGCGTCCCTGATTGATGACGGCCTCCCTGCGACTCGATGTAGGTATGGTAGTTAGTCTATCGCGCCCAAGGGCGCCGAAGGAACATGCGTCAGCCCAGTGATCCGCCCCGGGCGCGGATCAATCCCCCCAGAAAGCCGGTGTGAAGCGAGCTGTGAGGATCGGCGGCCCAGTCGCAAAGGAGGTCGTACATCGGTGTGGTGACTGTGAAGGCCAGCATCCAGGGTTCCAGATGTTTGCGCATGGCCTGGTCGGTCGCCCCGATCATGGCCTGGGGCACGTCGAAATCGTCAAAGAGTGCCGCCAACTGCATGCACCCGGAGCCGAAGGGGGCAATAACCGGCAGGAGGTCTCCAGGATGGCTGTAATACGAAGCGCCCGCAGCGAGCACGGAAAGTTGATCGGCGTTCACGAAAAGAGTCACGGTGCGCAGGTATCCATACTGCTCCGGCCGCAGCGGCCCGATCAGAACATGCTCGTGGGCCGGCTGGTAGTGTGGTGCCGAGTCGAGCCAGGCGCCCATCAGTTCCGGCGAGGCCCGCAGACCCTCTTTGCCGTATAGAAACTCCACCATCTCCTGGCGGTCGAGTGTGGGCAGGCCCAACAGATGCCCCGACCCGCAGCCGTATTGGTTGCGGGTGAGATGCAGGGTCCTTCCTTCACGCCACGACCGAAGCGACGCGAAGACGCATTCGTGATTCCCCGGGACGGCCAGGGGTGCGAAAGGCGCCGGGTCGGGCGCATCGTACAGGCCCACCAGCGGCTCCCGGATTGAGAGTCGGTCCAAGAACACTCGCGGATCTGGTGCCATCTTTCTCCCCTTTCCCGGTGCTGGATCAGCTCGCTTCCACGAGAGCTTCGGCGAACTGACTGTTGTAGAGATCATGGTAGAAGCCTTGCGCGGCCAACAGTTCTATGTGCGTCCCCTGCTCGATGATGTGGCCCTCGTTCATCACGAGGATCACATCTGCATCACGGATTGTCGAGAGGCGGTGCGCGATGACGAAGCTGGTGCGTCCCCGGAGAAGCCTGTTCATGGCCCTCTGGATGAGGACTTCCGTCCTGGTGTCCACGGAACTGGTCGCCTCGTCCAAGATGAGGATCTCCGGATCGGCCAAGAAAGCCCGAGCTATCGTGAGAAGCTGCCGTTCGCCTTGGGAGATGTTGGTGGAATCGTCGTCCAAGCGAGTGTTGTAGCCATCCGGCAGAGTTCGAACGAAGTGGTCCACATGCGCGGCCTCGGAGGCCCGCTGAATCTCTTCCTCGGTCGCATCCTCCTTGCCATAGGCTATATTCTCGAGAATGGTTCCACCGAACAGCCAAGCGTCCTGCAACACCATTCCGAAGAGGCGTCTGAGGTCATCACGCCCCATGTCGCGCGTGTCGAAACCGTCAATGGAGATGGAGCCTCCGTCGATCTCGTAGAAACGCATGAGCAGGTTGACCAGCGTGGTCTTGCCGGCTCCGGTCGGACCTACGATGGCCACTGTCTGGCCAGGCCTCACCTCCAGGTTCAGACCGTCGATAAGCGGCACGTCGGGCAGATAGCGGAACGACACGTCTTTGAGGCTGATCTGGCCGGTAGCTTTGCGAAGTACGATCGGTTTCACCGGATCCGCGATCTCTTCGGTCTCGTCCAGCAACTCGAACACACGCTCGGCCGAAGCCACGGCGGACTGCAGAACGTTCGCCACGCTCGCGACCTGGGTGATGGGCTGAGTGAACTGGCGGGAATACTGAACGAAGGCGGTCACACTGCCAATCGTGAGCGCACCTGTCGCGACCCGAAGACCTCCAACGATGCAGATGGCGACGTAGTTCAAGTTGCCAATGAACATCATTGAAGGCATGATGATGCCCGAGATGAATTGGGCCTTGAAACTTGCGCTGTAGAGCTTCTCGTTCTCCTCGCCGAACTTGGCCATGGCCTCTTCCTGCCGGCCGAAGACCTTGACCACGTTGTGACCCGAATACATCTCCTCCACGTGCCCGTTGAGAGCGCCGGTGCGCTCCCACTGAGCCGCGAACTGTTTCTGCGACCGCTTGGCGATGAGCATGGTCACCACCACCGACAGCGGGATTGTGACGAGGGCGATGACTGCGAGCAGCCAACTGAGCCAAAACATCATGGCGATCGTACCGATCAAAGTCAGTACTGCGGTGATGATCTGCGTCAATGTTTGTTGCAGGGTCTGCTGGATGTTGTCGATGTCGTTGGTCACTCGGCTGAGGATGTCGCCACGCGAATGACCGTCGAAGTACTTCAGCGGTAGGCGCGCAAGCTTCAGATCGACCTCGCGCCGCAGGCGATAGACCACGCGCTGCACCACACCGGCCATTAGATATCCCTGGAGCCAGCCGAATAGGGAACTCAAGAGGTAGATCGCGGCTACGATGAGTATGATCTTGCCCAAGGCCGCGACGTCGACGCCGTGGCCCGGATTCAAGTTCATTCCCGACAGCACATCGGCGAGTTTGGTGTCCCCCTTGGCCTTGAGACCGGCGATCACCTGCTCCTTGGTCAGGCCGGCAGGCAGCTTCGCGCTGACGGACCCCTCGACGATGAGGTTCATGACCCGTCCGAGGATCTTTGGACCGGAAACGCTCAAAGCGACGCTGACGACGGCCAGGAAGGTCACGATGCCAATCTTGAGGCGTTCGGGCCGAAGCCGGCCGGCGAGCCGGCTGAAGGAAGCGCGGAAGTTCTTTGCCTTTTCGCCCGATCCGATGAGTCCAGGAGGCCCGAATCCAGGACCGTGTTGTTGTTGGCCCCTGCGCCGAGTGCCTCGCTGACCGCCCGGACCTGGTTTGGCTGCTACCGGGGCTTCCGCCCCCTGAGAAGTGCTCTCCGCCGGAAGTTCTTCTTGGTCGCTCATGCCACCTCCTCCTCGGAAAGCTGCGAGTACACGATCTCTCGGTAGGTCTCGCTGGACTCCATGAGCTCTTTGTGAGTGCCCAGGCCCGCGATCGTGCCCTTCTCGAGTACGATGATCTGGTCGGCGTGCAGGATAGTGCTGACCCGCTGCGCCACGATGATGACGGTCGCGTCGGCTACTTCCCGCTTCAGAGCCGCGCGCAAGAGTGAGTCCGTCGTAAAATCGAGCGCCGAAAAACTATCGTCGAAGACGTCGATGGGAGCCTTCTTCACGAGCGCGCGGGCGATCGCAAGACGCTGCCGCTGCCCACCCGAGAGGTTCGACCCTCCCTGTGTGATGGGCGCTTCCATACCCTCGGCCATGTCGGAGATGAACTCCTTACCCTGGGCTATATCGAGCGCGTGCCAGAGATCATCGTCGGTCGCCTCTTTGGAACCATAGCGAAGGTTGCTCTCCACTGTCCCAGAGAACAGAAACGCCTTCTGCGGGACGAACCCGATTTGGTTCCATAACTCGTCGCGCATGAGGTCTCTGATATCCAAGCCGTCGATTTCGATTGAACCTGAAGTGACGTCGTAAAAACGAGGAATGAGACTGATAAGGGTGGACTTGCCGCTGCCGGTGCTGCCGGCGATCGCGGTCGTCTGCCCAGGACGAGCCGTAAACGAGATACCGCTCAGCACCGGATCCTGCGCGCCGGGGTACCGAAACTCCACGTTCTTGAACTCCACGACCCCACGTCGCCGTCCATCCAGACTCGCCAGCGAGAGTGGCCTAACGGGGTCGCCCACTGTGGGCTCCGTGTCGAGCACCTGCTGGATACGATCGCCGCAGGCCGCGGCGCGCGGGATCATCATCGACAGCATGGTCGCCATCAGTACCGACATGAGGATCTGCGCTACGTAGGTGATGAAGGCAGTGAGATTGCCTACGGGCATGCCACCACTTGACACACGCCGTCCGCCAAAGTACATCACGGCCACCGTGGAGAAGTTGAAGATGATCATCAACGTCGGCATAAGGAGCGCAAAGAGCCTCTGGATATGCAGGCCGGTTTCGGTGAGATCCAGGTTGGCCACGTCGAAACGCGCCTCCTCTTGCTGCACTCGGGCAAACGCGCGGATCACGCGGATGCCGCTGAGGGTCTCGCGCATGACCTGGTTTATCCGGTCGAGTTTCACCTGCATCGCGCGGAAGAGGGGGATGGCCCTCCGACCGATTAAGACGAGAACGGCGCCCATCACCGGCAGAATGACGGCCACGGAGATGGTGAGGAGCACGTCCTGACGCAATGCCATCACGATCCCGCCGATGATCATGAGTGGTGCCGAGATCATGATGGTGAGGCCGATGGCCACCATCATCTGGACTTGCTGCACGTCATTGGTGTTGCGGGTGATGAGAGAGGGCGTCCCGAACTTGTTGATCTCCCGCTGGGAGAAACCCTCGACCTTCCGGAACAGACCCCCGCGAACATCCCTGCCGAAGGCCATGGCCACTTTGGAACCAAAGTAGACCGAGAGGATAGAGCAGGCCCCTAGAAGTAGCGCCACACCGAGCATGTATCCACCGATGCGAAGAATGTAGCCGGTGTCCCCCAGAAGAACACCGTTGTTGATGATCTTGGCGTTCAGATCCGGCAAGTAGAGGTTTGCGAAGGTCTGAACGAGCACCAGAAAGACGACCAGCGCAATCTCTTTCCGGTAGGGCTTGAGATACGACAGAAGGAGCTTCGTCATTCGACTCCGCTCCCTGCGTTGGCGAGCAGGCCGGAAATACGGTCCGCCAGCCGGTGGACCAAATGTTCGAGTTGGATACGTTCGTCCACTGAGAGTGACCCCACCGTCTCGTTCAGGTATTCGGCCCAAACGGCGCGCAGTTCGGTCTCGCGCGCCCGACCCGCCTCGGTGAGATACACACGGCTGACGCGCTGATCCTGCTCGTCGGAGTGCCTGGTCACCACGCCCGCCTTTTCCAGCGATTGAAGCATCTTGGTTATCCAGGGGCGCGAGAGATTCAATCTGTCGGCCAAATCGCTCTGGCTCATGCCGTCGTGCTGAGCGAGGATCTTCAGACAGAACACCTCGCCGGGGTGGCCGCCCTCCTGGGCCAATCTCTTCACCATGAGCTGACGGTGGAGTTTAGCCGCGTCGTGAATGGCCTGAAAGACCTGAGCCGTTAGCGGATCTACACTATTGAGATCAGCCCCTGGCCCATCATGCGCGTGAGTTGCACAAGTCAACCGCGATCCCGTACCCTTTCCACCGGTCGCCTCGCGGCCGGCCACCGAGACTAATTTCGTTTCTGACGCAACAGTTTTGCACGCAACCATTAACAATGCAAGTGTTGTGAGATGGTGTAATCTGTACGTATGTCTGGCCCATCTCCATGGATCCCCGTGGGGCAGTTGTCGGATGCATTTCATCCAGACAGCTTTGCCCCTTCCCCTACAGCCGATCTCTCTGGAAGAACCTTGGATTTGTCGCTCGAGGACGGCCGTGGTGTCGCCTTCCACTTTGAGACATCGGACCGGCTTCGTTGGGACATCGGCGACGACTGCGGTCAAGAACCCGACGAGCTCGAGCCGTATTTTGCAGCCAGGATCAGAGAGAACCTCTATCTCGTGGATTTCGTCTCGACCCGCGAACGCGCGACCGCGATCACACTTCTACTCGACCTGGGCCTCCAGATCGCTACGATCCTGGTCGGGCAGTTGCCCGACGACACGGAGGCCCGGCGACCGTTGCTCGATCGGATCTCAGCAGGTGAGGAGCTCACGGGAGTTTCGGCGACCTTCCTAAGCGCCGCCATCGACCGGCCGTTCACCGAGGATACGCCGAGGCACCTCCCCACCGACGACATGGTCGGCCGCCGCGTGGAATACACCTACAGTCCCAACGAACAATACGAGCACATCTATTTGAACGGGTCGATGTACACCTGGCATTGTCTCCAAGGCAGCGAGAAAGGCCTTGCCGACACGGACAGATGTCACTATCTCAAGCTCGCGGATGAACTCTATCTCTTCGTTTGGAGGGAGAAGACGGTGCCCACCCTGGGGGTGATCGTGGTCGACTTTGCAGACATGAAGACTGCGGGCAAGATCCTGGGCTATCGCGGCTACGGGAGTGCGGACCTTGTGAACTTTCGGGTTGGGGCCCGCGCACGGCTTCTGAACACCACCACGCATTTCCAGGGGAAAGAATGACCCCGACGAGGGGCTGGCAATAAACCGCTTCCCCCCTCCCGAGCGTCACAGCCAGAGTCACGCTCCGGATGTAAGCGCTCGGGTAGCGAGCACGCGACGGACAAATCGCCGATCTGTGGAGGTATCGTAGCTATGCAGAGAAGGGCTATCAATCCCTGGACATGGCAGGACCAATTCGACTTCTGCCACGCCGTCGAGGTCAAGAGCACCGAGCGGATGGTGTATTGCGCGGGCCAGGTTTCGTGCGACGAAGAAGGGCGGCCCATCCACCCGGGCGATATGGAGGCCCAGTTCCACCAGGCGCTCGACAATCTGGAGACGGTCCTTGGCCAAGCCGGGCTCGGTCTGCGCGACGTCGTGAGGCTCAACTACTACGTTACCGACGTTCCCGCCTTTCTCGAGGCGGTCCCCAAGATCGGCCCTCGCCTGCAGCAGGCAGGGTGCAAGCCTGCTTCAACGCTCTTGGGGGTAGCTCACCTAGCCGACCCGGTCTGGATGATCGAAATAGAGGCCACCGCCGCCGCTTGAGCGGCGGCGGCCCCGGTCACAGCTGTCAGGCGTCCTCTGAAGGCCAGACCTCCGCGGGGGTGGTGATCCGCTCGAAACGCTTAGTGTAGTTCTCGCGGCCGTCTTCATAGGAAGGCAGGACCCACTTCATCTCTTTCAGGTTCTCGACCATGGTCGGAAGACAGTCCCAGGGCACTGAGACCGTGACGTTACCTTCGGTTCCCACCTCGCGTGCGATATGTCCGAACGTGAGGCCGGTCACGTTGAAGTTGATCTTGCCGCTGAGGTAAGGATATACGAGAGTCCACGCGCAGCCCACGACAGGCGTGCCCTTGCTCTCGTACATCTGGCCCGTCGTCCAACTCATGGAGCGCAAGACGATCTCCATCTGCCGAGCCCTTCCCGTCAGGACGAGGACATCTGGGTTGAAGGTCAGCTTGTCGAGTGGCGCGAAGACCGTGTAGTTGCAGGTGCCTTTCTTCAAGGTCGGCAGTACCTCGTAGATCCTCCTGTTGGCACGCGCTTCCTTGAACACTTCTAGGCAAGGTCCGATCTGACCGCTGTGGTAGAACGGATCCAGTTCGACCATACCCAGCGGGACCGGACCAGCGCACACGTGATCTTCCAGGCCGGCGTAGAACACATTGCCGGACTGGGCCTCGGGGATCATCTCGCAGAGGCCCAGCTTCTTGTCGAGCCTAGCCACACCCTCGGGCTCCGCGTAGAGAAACTTCACCCCCACCGGCTGCTTGTCGAGCCCCAGCTTCTGAAAGATCGAAAGATCCCGTTCCAGAGGAGTCATCTCGCTCACATATTCCGTCATCGATCCTCTCCTTTAGAAAATGTTTGAAGCCCTACTCCAGAGTCACCAATAACTGGCCGCCTTGGGCCGCGTCACCTTTCTGCACCAGGACTTCCTTCACAACCCCTTTGTTGATCGCGCAGAGTTCGTTCTCCATCTTCATAGCTTCAAGGATTAGAACCACGTCCCCGGCCGCTACATTGTCGCCCGGCTTCACCAAGACATCAACGATCTTGCCCGGCATCGGCGCCAAGATACCTCCGCTCGCCGAATCCAGCTGGGGCTTGACCGGTTTCTTCCGGCTGCGTCCCGAGTCTGCGGCAACGACCGCCTCCGCGCCGCCGATGACTACTTCGGAGACGCTAACGAGAACGAGTTCGCCCGCCAACTCGAACAGATACTTGCCCTCTTCGGGTTGGCTGTCGGTCTCGACGAGCCGGACTTCGATACTCTTGTCGCCGACCTTGATCAAACGTTTGTTTGCCGACACCCGCGTGACGACCGCCCTGTAGCTGTCTGACCCGACGGCAAGCGCGCCGTCGGCACTGGCGGCTATCCGGTGCTCGACGCCGTCTATTTCAGCCTTGAACCTCATGTCAATACCTCCAGGTGAGGGCGCGATCGGTGGTCAGCTCCCTGCGCGCGGCCTTGGCCCACTGGCCGCAGGGGTCGGTCACGCCCTTGCCGGGCTGCGTCGCCTCTTCCTGCAGGCCCAGGATGTCCGCCATTGCCGCGGCCAAGGCGGCCACCTCTTCCTGAGGCCGTTGTTCGCGATCCCGGCGCGCAAAGAACTCAAGCGCAACCTGCGGGAACAACGCGTACGACATGAGATCTTCTTCCGAGTACTTGATGCCCAACTCTTCGAGTTCGGCCCTCCGCTTCGGCAGTTCGGGCTTCAGCGAATCGGCAGGACGGGTGGTTATGGGGGTCTCGTCACCCGCGCACAGCTTCTGGACCTCGGGGTCTATCGGACCCGGCGGCTTGCCGTAGTGACCCAACACGTAGGCCTTCGTCTCCTTGGTCACCATCTTGTAGCGCCCCATGAGGACGTTCAGCGTCGCCTGCGTGCCCACTATCTGTGAGGTCGGGGTCACCAAGGGCGGATAGCCCAACTCTGCGCGCACGCGAGGCACTTCGGCCATGACCTCGTCCATACGATCGAGCGCGCCCTGCTGTTCGAGCTGAGAAGAGAGGTTGGAGATCATGCCCCCGGGAATCTGCCAGACCAGAACGTCGGGATCCACCGCGGTGAATACGCTCTCCCAGGCAACGTACAACTTGCGGATGCCTCGGAAATATTCCGAGATCTCCTTGAGCGCCTCGAGGTCCATTCCGGTCGCCCGGTCCGTGTCGGCCAGTACGGCGACCATCGTCTCGGTCGGAGGGCCCGAAGTCCCCATCGACAAGGAAGAGATAGCGCAGTCGAGAATGTCGGCACCGGCTTCCACAGCCTTGAGATACGACATGGAGGCCATACCGGAGGTGTAGTGGCAGTGCATGTGAACCAGGATCTCGGGATGGGCCTGTTTGAGGGCACTCACAAGTTCGTAGGCGTCCTTGGGATCCAGAAGACCGGCCATATCCTTGATACAGATGCTTTGGGCGCCAAGTTTGGCCAGCTCGCTTGCATACTTGACGAAGGATTCAATGCTGTGGACCGGGCTCTTGGTGTACGAGATGGTCCCCTCCACCCATTTGCCGTTCTCTTTGATGGCCTCGATGGAGGTCTGCAGGTTGCGGATGTCGTTGAGTGCGTCGAACACCCGAAACACATCGATCCCCGCATTGGCCGCAAGACGCACGAACTCTCGCACCACGTCGTCGGCGTA
Source organism: uncultured Actinomycetes bacterium (assembly GCA_963775295.1). Lineage (GTDB taxonomy): Bacteria > Actinomycetota > Thermoleophilia > RBG-16-64-13 > RBG-16-64-13 > JAMDEO01. Next base: position 1,209,196 of record CAVZIK010000006.1, on the reverse strand, counting down.
GTTCCGGTAGCCCACAACATTCTGACCGCGCATGAGCATCTGCATCCTGGTGTTCGGCATAGCCGCCTTGAGGACGCGCACCCTCTCCCAGGGGTCCTCGTTTAGGAAGCGCATCATCGAGTCGATGGTCGCCCCACCCCACATCTCGAGCGACCAGTATCCGGCTTTGTCCATCTTGGGGGCGATGGGCAGCATGTGCATGGTGCGCAGACGAGTAGCGAGCAGCGACTGGTGCGCGTCACGCAACATCACGTCGGTGATATAGACAGGATTCTTTGACTTAGGCATGTCTTGACCCTCTCCGACTCACAGGGGGATGTTGCCGTGTTTCTTGGCCGGCCGTCCTTCGCGCTTGTTCGCGCATGCTTCCAGCGCAGAAATGAGCCTGGGACGCGTTTCCATGGGCTCGATGACGTCGTCGATGTAGCCACGGCGCGCGGCGATGTATGGGGAGGCGAACTTCTCGCGGTACTCGGCCACGAGCTCCTTCTTGCGCTCCACCGGATCGTCCGCCTTCTCAATGTCCTTCTTGAAGATGATGTTGACCGCGCCCTCGGGACCCATCACGGCGATCTCCGCCGAGGGCCAAGCGAAGTTGAAATCGGCCCGGATGTGTTTCGAGCACATGACGTCATACGCGCCGCCGTAGGCCTTGCGAAGAATCACTGTGAGCTTGGGAACCGTGGCCTCGCAGAACGCATAGAGGAGCTTGGCGCCGTTGCGGATGATGCCACCGTACTCCTGGTTCGTCCCGGGCATGAAGCCCGGCACATCCTCGAGAACGATGAGCGGGATGTTGAAGGAGTCGCAGAAGCGAACGAAACGCGCGCCTTTAATCGACGCGTCGATGTCGAGGCAGCCGGCCAGATACGCGGGGTTATTGGCCACAATGCCTACAGAGCGGCCGTTGAGGCGGGCGAACCCGATCATGAGGTTCTGGCCGTAGTAGGGCATGAGTTCCAGGAACTCGCCGTCGTCCACTATGCGGCCGATGATGTCCCGTATGTGATAAGGCTTGTTGGGATCCAGCGGGACGATGGTTTCCAACTCCTCGTCCATGCGATCCGCTGGGTCGTTGGTCTGGACCCGCGGCGCCTCTTCCAGGTTATTCTGCGGCATGTAGGAAAGGAGCCGGCGCACGTAGTCGAGACACTCGCTCTCGTCCTCAGCCGCGAGGTGAGCCACTCCGCTGCGGGAGTTGTGAGTCATGGCTCCGCCGAGGTCCTCGAAACTGACCTCTTCGCCGGTGACCGTCTTGATCACCTCAGGACCGGTAATGAACATATGGCTGGTGTGCTTCACCATGAGGATGAAATCGGTCATCGCCGGCGAGTAAACCGCGCCGCCGGCACAGGGCCCCATAATCGCCGAGAGTTGTGGGATGTAGCCGGACGCCATCACGTTGCGGAAGAAGATCTCGGCGTAGCCTCCCAAAGCCACGACGCCCTCTTGGATTCGAGCGCCGCCGGAGTCGTTTAGGCCGACGACCGGTGCGCCGTTCTTCATGGCCAGGTCCATCACCTTGCAGATCTTCTGCGCGTACATCTCGCCGAGCGAACCGCCCCAAACGGTGAAGTCTTGAGAAAAAAGATACACGTCGCGACCGTTGACCTTCCCATAACCGGTCACAACGCCGTCGCCCAAGATCTTCTTCTTGTCCAAGCCAAACAAGGAGCAATTATGCGTGACGAAAGTGTCCAATTCTACGAACGTGCCGGGATCGAGGAATTCGGCAATCCGTTCCCGCGCCGTCTTCTTACCCAACTTGTGTTGGGCCGCGATGCGATCCGGGCCACCCCCTTTGAGTGCCTCCTCTTTCATCGCGCGGACGCGCTTTATCCTCTCGTCTTGGACGGCCATGTGCGTGACACCTCGCTCTTGGGCAACAACAATTAGGGAGACCGGGTGATCTCCCGAGAGTCCCACTATCTCTCCACCTATGCCTCATGCATACTACTACACGTGCTCGGATGACGGAATCATCATTCGGGTGATATGGGGTCAGATTAGGTGCTTTTTGAAACTTTGATACCGTTTACCCGTCATATCAATGCCGCGGCAGGCCTCAGGAATTCGGACGAAGTCGCTGGGGAGTCTGTAGAATCGCCCAAGTGAACCAGAGATTCGAATTCATTGCTCCCCAGCGCACCGTCTTCGGCGTGGGCACTGTTTCCGAGGCCGGGCCCATGGCCCGGGGCTTCTCAAAGCGCGGACTGGTCATCACCGGCGGCACGCCTGATCGGGCCGAGTTGCTTCTCTCGTCGTTGCGCGCGAACGGCGTCGACAGCGTGATTTTTTCCGTTCGGGGCGAGCCCGAGATCCATACCATCCGCTCAGGCGTGGAGACCGCACGAAACGAGCGTTGCGAGTTGGTCGTCGGGATCGGAGGTGGGGCCGCGTTGGACACAGCGAAGGCTATCGCCGTGCTGTCCAACCAGGAAGGGGACGTGCTCGACTTTTTGGAGATCATCGGGGCGGGGCGCAACCTCGAGAATCCACCTCTGCCTTTCATGGCCATTCCCACTACGGCAGGGAGCGGAGCCGAGGCCACGTGGAACTCTGTGATCGTGTCCCGAGAGCATCGAGCCAAGGTGAGCTTGCGTAGCCGCACGATGATAGCGAAAGTCGCCTTGATCGATCCCGAACTCACGTACAACCTTCCCCCCGGCCTCACCGCCTCTACCGGCATGGACGCGCTGGCTCAGTTGCTCGAAGCCTACGTGAGCGCCAAGTCGAGTCCGCTTACCGACGGGATGTGCCTGGAAGGTATGAGCCGCGCCGCGCGCTCGCTGCGGCGCGCGGTGGCGGCCGGCCACGACACCGTTGCCCGCGAAGACATGTCGATCGCCAGCCTTCTGGGAGGGATGGCCCTTGCCAACGCGGGCCTGGGGGCGGCACACGGCATAGCCGGGCCACTGGGAGGCATGCTGCAAGCGCCACATGGGGCGCTCTGCGCGGCGCTGCTGCCGCAAGTCGTCACGACAAACCTCCGCGCCCTGCGCTCCCGTGAACCGAGCGGAGAGGCTCTTTCCCGGTACCGAAGGGTTGCCGTTACCCTGACCGGCAACGACAGCGCGCCGGCCGAGGCAGCCGTGGACTGGCTGATGCAACTGGCGAAAGACCTGAACATTTCGGGGCTCGCCGTGCACGGGCTTCGGGCGGAAGATGTGGCCGAATTGGTCTTGAAGGCCTCGCGAGCCAGCAGTATGAAAGGCAACCCAATCCTTCTGAGCGATGATGAGTTGGCTGGGATTATCGAAGCGGCCTTGTAGGCGCACTCCTGTGCCGCCACCCGGGCTCTCTAGCCGTCGGCCTTCTTTCCTCGCTTGACCGCCGCTTTGGCGACCTTCTTGGCCGTCTTTGCGGATGACGGTTTAGCGAGATCCGCGTGCTCGCCTTGCCTTTGAGCGGGCTGAGAGCTCTGCAGGCCTTGACCGCGGGCCCGCCGCTCGCGTGACCGCACGATAAGGTGATCGGCGAGCCTCTTCCCGAACTGCCCGACGAACCCCGCCGCGAGAACGATGAGAACCCACTTGAGAACTTGCAGCCAGTCTATCTCCGACTCCTTTGACCGGTCCGTTAGGTACCAAGCCTATCGCACAAACCAAGGGTCCGGGAACTGTGCCGTCGCCCGTCCAGTGTTTCGCCACCGGGCCGCATGATATAAACGGTCTCTGCGTCAGACACGATTGCTCCCTGCAGCGCCGGGCCTCCCTCGCCGGCGCCGGCCAGAGAAAGGAGTCCTTAGAAGGATGAACATCAAAGGGACCAGAACCGAGCAGAACCTCCTCAAGGCGTTTGCCGGCGAGAGCCAGGCCCGGAACCGGTACACCTACTTCGCGAGCGTCGCGAGGAAGGAAGGCTACGAACAGATCGGGGCCGTTTTCGCGGAGACCGCGGACAACGAGAAAGAGCACGCTGAGGTGTTCTTCAAGTACCTCGAAGGCGGCCCGGTAGAGATCACCGCGATGTATCCCGCCGGCAAAGTAAGCACAACGGCCGAAAATCTCGACGCCGCAGCTGCAGGCGAGAAGGAGGAGTGGACGATGCTCTACCCCGACTTCGCCGGCATCGCCGAGGAAGAGGGATTTGCGAACGTCGCCGAGTCATTCCGGGAGATATCCGAAGTTGAGGAGCACCACGAGCGCCGGTACAGGAAGTTGCTCAGCAACATCAACTCGGGTCAGGTCTTCTCGCGCAAAGAACCCGTTCTGTGGCACTGCCGCAATTGCGGCTACATCCACGAGGGAACCTCGGCGCCCGAGGAGTGCCCGGCGTGCAAACACGCGCAGGCGTACTACGAACTTTGGGTGGAGATGTATTAGGCCCTCCCCGCAAAGTGCCGCGCCCGCGTGTGAGGAGCATCGCCGCAAGCGCAGTTTCAGGGAGATATGTTTGGCGACCGGGCACACAGATGGATCGCGCCGGGAGGCACGTTGAGCCTGACCGTGTCTCCGACGTGGAGGTCCAGCCTGCGCACCTCGGGCCGCAGGATGTGCACCGACAGCACCGGTGGCACCTCGATCTCCAACGACGCGTGGACGCTCTGGAGGCGGATGTCGCGGATTGTGCCCTCAAGCAGGTTCTGAGTGGCGATCCCCGCCGGTCCTTGGCGACCTGTGGGGATCGCTCCGTTACTCAACAGTTCTATCTCTTCCGCCCTGATCACGGCGCAGAGTCCTCCGGAGGTTGAACTGGGGAAAGCGGCCGCCCACAGTTCGACCGCATGCCCCGCAAGCAGGATCCGCACGCCGTCTTCATCGCTGCCGACGATCTCGGCCGGGAACACGTTTCTTAAGCCAAGAAGGCATGCAACCTCGGAGTCTGCCGGGCGAAGAACGATCTCATCCGGTGCACCCGTCTGCCTGAGCCTCCCGTTGATCAAGACGGCCAAATGATCGGCCAGCGCGAGAGCCTCGTCCAGATCATGAGTGACGTGCATAACGGTCGTCCCGAATTCGCGGTGCACCCGTTTGAGAAGAGCCCGCATCGTCTCCCGAGTCTGACGATCCAACGCTGAAAGCGGCTCATCCAGCAGAAGCACGTCGGGCTGAATGGCTAGTGCCCGCGCTAGGGCCACGCGCTGTTTCTCCCCCCCGGAAAGTCCCTCTGGATAGCGATCCAGCAACGGGGCAATGCCGAGCAGACCGGCCAGCGCCTCAACTCGCTCGTGCGGTGCGCTCCCCGCACCATGGACCTTTTCTCCGGACGAAGCGTGGCCCCTCCGAAATCGCAGGCCGAACGCGATGTTCCGTGCGACTGTGAGATGCGGAAAAAGAGCATAGTCCTGATATACAAAACCCACCCGCCGCCGCTCGGGTGCCTCGAGGGTCACGTCGCGATCTCCGAACCAGACGCGCCCCCCCTCAGGCCTACGCAGGCCGGCAACGGTCTCCAGAAGCACCGTCTTGCCCGAACCCGTGGGGCCCAGGATCACGAGAAACTCGCCGTTTCCGAGCGCCAAGTCATCGATGTCCATCACAAATTCGCCGGCCGTGAGACGCAATTTGTCCAGCCTGATCATCTTCGCCCTCCCTTCCGCTTGCGGGGGAGGAGAACGGTCCGCGTCACCACGAGGATCACGAGGGCGAGGACCAGGAGCAGAGCGGTCATGGGAAGAGCCGCAGACAGGCCGAACCCTTCGAAGCGCTCGTAGATGAGCACCGATATCGCCTTGGGGTTGTACGCGAGGATCACGACGGCGCCGAACTCGCTGATCCCGCGCGCCCACATGAGCACCGATCCGCCCACGATTCCCCTCCATGCCAAGGGCAGAGTCACATGTCGAAAAGCCGACAGAGGACTCGCCCCCAAAGTCCTCGCCACCCGCTCCAGCCGCTCGTCGACCATGGCCATGGATTCCCGCGCCGTGTCGACCAGTATGGGCAGACTGACGAAGAGCATGGCAACCACGATGCCGGCCATGTTCTCGGTGAAGTAGATCCCCAGCGATTGCAGCGGACCCCCCAGGAGCCCGCGACGCCCGAAAACCATGAGGAGCGCCACCCCCGCCGCGGTGTGCGGGATGATGATAGGGAGATCGATGATTCCCTCTACGAGATTCTTACCTGCAAACTCGCGCCGGGCCAGCAAGTAGGCCAGGGGCACGCCGATCACCAGTGCAATCACCGTGGCGATGAAAGCCGAGACGAAGGTGATCCAAAGCGAGCTGAGCACCTGGCGGTCGCTGAGTCCCGAGGCAAGCTGGCTGGGACTGGAGGCAAAGAGAGTCGCCACTAGAGGGACAACGACGAACAGGAGCAACAAAAGCCCGGCAAAGGAAAAAACCCAGTCCAGCCGGCTGAGGGCTCGTATGCGTTTCATCACTCCTTCTCGCCGATCGCCGGATCAGCCGCCCGGAGCGCAAAGTGCCCTGATCCCCTCCGGGATGGCATCGATGTTGTTGGCTAGGGCGGGAGTGATCATGGGTTGGGAGTTCTGCGCCATGATCCTTTGCCCTTCGGGCCCAAGCAGGTAGGCCACGAACTTTGCGGCCGCCTCCGGTTGACGAGCGTTACTCGGGATCGTCACCCCGTAGCTAATCGCCTCCCCCGGGAACTCCGGCTTCACACTGGCGAAACGTTGAAAATCGAGCTTGACCGTAACCTTGGAGTACGTAGTGGCATAGGTGGGGTCGCCGAGGTTGACCTCCGGGGGCAGCTTCACGAATTTCATTCCGTGCTGCTTGGCCACGCTTGCGTACTCGAACGAGTAGTCCAGATCCCCCGATTCGAGCAAGGGCAACAATTCCACGCTGTAGGGTCGAATAATGAGACTGGAACCGCTTTTGGTCTCGAGAACCTCGGGTACCTTCACCAGCGCACCGTCCGCACTCGTGCTCACCCGTATGGGGTACCGGAACTTGTCTCCAAACGTCTGGGCGAACAGCGTGGGTTTCCCATAGAGGTTCTGGGCAAGCATCATCATCATGAGCGCCCGATATCCATTGGCATCGAGTCGCGGATCGGCACAGCCCAGACGCACGTCCGCCCGGTTGATGATCTCGAACCAGTTCTCGCCGTTGATCTCAGATGCATGGGCGCTCTTGTCGGTATACGCCAGAACCATCTCGTTGGTGGCGAAGATGGAGTACCAGTCCGCGTACTTGAGCCCGGTGTCAGGGTCGCTCACCTTATAGAGCAGCATGGGAATCAGGTTGTAATCGGCGGTAATGAGCACGTCGGCCGATTCGTGAAGGTCGCTCACGTGCCTGATGACCTGGATGCTGCCGTGCCCTTCCATGTCAACGTCGATGTTGGGTTCGGAGGCCTCGAACTCCTTTTCAAGCTGATCGAAAGGGATGATCAGACTACCGGCGTAAAGGACCCGGATGCTGGCCTTTGGTTGCGCCGGCTGAGCCGTTGTCTCGGCCGTGCGGTCACCGCCCGAGCAACCCACGCCGACGAGGACGGCCATGAGGATCACACCCCCAAGCACTAATGAGAGCCGGCCGGCCGTGATTCGACGCAAGAGACTCGCCACTGCCTACTTAGAGGGGAGAAGGACCTTGATCTCGCTGACCTGTCCGATCATGTCCGTGACGGGTATCCCCTTGCCCACCAAACGTAGCGGCCAAGCATCTTCGGACAGGGGCTCGCCGTTCATCTTGTCGGCCACGATCAGGCTTTTGTTGTAGTACATCGTCGCGCTGGATACAGTGACCATCTTGCCGTCCGCCGCAAGGATTTGGACGTCGTAGCCCGCCTTCGCCAGATCGCGGTTGTAGGCCGGACCCTCATGGGCTACATCATCATCAACCCGTCCGACCAGGTTGTAGAGGGGTACGCCCGTCCACTTGTTACCGTCGGCGTCCGTCCATTCCTGGCCGTGACAGCCCGCATTGGCCCCGCTTTCGAAAGTGGCTTTGTCTATCTCCTCCGAGAGCGCGCCCAACAGCGACAGCGACCAATCCTGCTCGATAGGTTTCACTTCAATCTTGGTGACCCACTTGACCCACCAGTGCCCGTCGGTGACCTGGTTCTGCTCCGCACTGACAATGCCCAGACGCAAGGTCCCCTCGCTGTCGGGGTCTAGAGCCCGGCCGTCGCTCTCGTAGCTCAGCATCACTTGGAGCGGACCGTCGACCTTTTTTTCGGCCCCGGTGACCATGTCGTACGTGAGAAACTCCCCGGAACGAAGCTGGATCGCCGACATCGCCATCTCGTAGCCGTCCTTCGCGATGATGCTCACGGCCATGTTGTCGGGCAGACCCCCGACGTCGGCGAGCAGATCCTCGATGAGAACGCCCTTCTGCATCGTGGGGGGCGTGATGCGTCCGGTGGAGCTCTTCATCCCCCCATAGCCCTCACTGGCCTTCAATGCCTTGACCTGATCGAGCGTATAGGCCTTCGTCCCCGTGGGCCCCGTGACCTCGAGCACGGTCTCTGCGGCAGCTGTGGCCGCCTCGGTCGAGCCAGTCGCGCCCGAAACCGTCGTTGCACCGGTGGACGGAGTTGCGGAAGTCATCGTGGTGGTGTCTGACTTGCCGCAACCGACCAGCAGGAGTGCCGCGAGCAGAAGAGCAAGAACGGGCAGGAAAGCGGACAGGCGGTTTCTCTTGCTGAACATCAACAGGCTCCCTTGACGTGCCCTATCGGGGTGTGAGACGGTTCATTTATATCATATGTATCCGTGCAAACAGTCCATTTCCACAGCGGGTGAGGCCAGTCGATGATGCATAACTTCCTAAGCAGCAAGCAAAAAGGCAGCCGCCCGGCGAGATGCTGGGCACTTGGGCTCGTACTGGCCGGTCTGACCCTGGTTCTATCGCTGGGGATGCTTACGGCCGGATGCGGTGGCGGAGATACCCCGGCATCCACCTCTTCGACCGCTGTTTCCTCGAGCCAAACAGTTCAGACGAGCGTTGACTCCTCCACCGCGGCGGTTACCGAACCGACGTCGACGACCAAGGCCCAGACGTCCACTACTGCCCCGGTCACAACGACAACCGCTCGAGCGACGACCACCACCACGACCACTAAACCCACTACCACCACCGCCAAAGCGACGACCACCACCAAGAAGACCACCACCACGGTCAAGCCGACTACAACGACGGTGAAGGCCAACCCCATCCTCACCCTGATCGGACCCTCCGGCACGAAGAAGCTCTCCATGGCCGACCTCAAGGCCATGAGCGCAACCTCGGGCTACGGCGGTTGGAAGAACCAGCTCGGTAATATCACGGGTCCGAACTCATACAAAGGCGTCAGGATCACCAGCCTTATGGAGCTGGTCGGAGGTGGGGACTCCGTCACCGTCACAGCGTCCGACGGGTACGAGCAGACGCTCTCGGCTTCCGAACTGGCCGGGGACACCACCCTCTACGACCCCACCACCGGCGAACAGATAACCGGCGGCAGCGTCAAGACGATCCTGGCCTATTCAAAGGGCGGTAGCGCCATCGGCTCCGGCGACGGTCCCCTCCGGGTAGCGTTCGTCAGCTCCGGAAAGGATCAGGTCACCGACAGCGCCATGTGGGTCAAGATGGTGATCAAGATCAAGGTCAACTAGCCCAGTGACACACCTCCGAACGCATCAGGAGACAGACAGAATGCTCAAAACCCGCCATATCATCCTGGGATCGCTGCTCGCAGCGGTGTTGGCAATCGCGGTAGCCACCCCCGCACTGGCCGTCGGATTCAACGACATCGACGGTTCACCTTACGAAGCAAGCATCAACGCTCTTGCTTCCCGAAGCTTCATCGGCGGCTACGACGATGGAACATTCAGGCCCGATAACCTGCTCCAACGCGGCCAATTCGCAAAAATGGCAGTCCTGACGATGGGCTTCCATCCGACCGTTGCCGACGTGTCCACCTTCAAGGACACTCCCGCCGCCACCCAAGCCAATCCTCTCTACCCGGGAAGCTACGTAGCGGTCGCGGTCGCCAACAAGATCATCAAGGGGTATTCGGACAATACCTTTCATTTCTACAGCAACGTCACTCGGCAGCAGGCCATAACTATGATCGTCCGCGCCGCGGGCACCGCTCTTGCCGACCCGTCGGAGAACTACCAGGGCGATCTCAGCCGCTACTACGTCGATCCCGACCATGGGGCCAATATCAAGAAGGCCGAGTTCAACGGCCTCCTCGCGGGCATCCCGGAACTCGAGGCGTGGAACCCCACAGCGAATGCGACGCGAGGCGAAACCGCGGAGATGCTGGCCCAGCTCTTCTACAGAACTGGCAAGATACTCAAGCTGACCGGTAAGTCGGGCACCCAGGAACTCTCACTGAACGACCTCAGAGCCCTTCCTTCTACGCAGGGCTACGGGGGATGGCTGAACATCGTCAACAACGTCACAGGACCCAAGCTCTACAAGGGCGTCTCCATCGCCACGCTGATGAACCTTGTCGGTGGCGGGACCACGGTCACCGTGACGGCCTCAGACGGGTATGCCGCGAATTACACCGCCAACGATGTGGCCGGACGTCCGGCGAAGATATTCGACCCTGCAACCAAGAGCCTGATCGCCGACTATCCGGGTAATCTCGCCATGATCCTCGCGTATTCGGTTGACGGCACGCAACTGTCCTCCGGCGAAGGGATCCTCCGGATCGGCTTCATCAGCGCCGCCGCTGATGAGGTAACCGATAGCAAGCTGTGGGCATCACAAGTGGCGAAGATCGAGGTTCACTGATCCGAGCTGTCGTGTACAGATACGGGAAACGCAGGCGAAAGGACTCAAGTATGAAGGCACGGCGTCTAATCCTATCCTTGGTGTTGGCGGTAGCGATCATGCTCATGATCGCGGTACCGGCCTCGGCGGCTCAACTCACCGATGTTCAGGGACCTTACGCTGCGAGTATCAACGCGCTCTCTCACTGGGGAATCGTGGGCGGATACGCGGACGGCACCTACAAACCGGGCAACACCCTCGCTCGCGAGCAGGTCGCTAAAATGATCACCCTGACCGCGGGTTACGCCGTCACTTCGGCTGATGTTTGCACCTTCAAGGACGCGCCCGCAGTCAACCCCGCGAACCCACTCTACCCAGGCGCGTATGTTGCTGTCGCGGCAGCGAACCATATCATTCTGGGCTACCCGGGAAACGTGTTCGGTTTCTACGACAACGTCACCAGGCAACAATTGATCAGTATGGCGGTTCGCGCGGCAGGCGCTGAGCTCGCCGTGGCTCCAGCCGGTTGGCAGGGGATCTTCGACTACTCCGACCCTGCCCACGGCGCGGATATCAAAGCCGCCGAATACAATGGCTGGCTGGCCGGCATCTATAACATCTACTCGTGGGATGTCACCGCCGACGCCACCCGGGGCGAAGCCGCCCAGATCTTGGCCCAGTTGTTGGCCAAGGTAGGCAATCCCGCTGTGGGCGCCAGTGGCGCCGTCCGCGTGACCGGCGCCGTCGACGATCCCATGGGTCTGACCGCAGGCCGGCTTACGAACATCGGTCTCGTCACCCTTACCGTGGAACATCCCAAAAACGGACCGACCCCTTACACCGGAGTCCGTCTCAGCACGCTCTTCGCCCTCCTCGGCGTTCAGAGCTCCGCCGTGAACATGAACGTGGTCGCCAGCGACGGCTACGCCTGGTCCATCAAGATATCCGACATCACGTCGCAGGCGGACGCAATGCTGGCCCTCGACGGCACCAAGCTCAACCTGGTTGTACCGGGTCAGTCCAGCAAGGCCTGGGTGAAAGACGTCGCCGCCATAGAGTTCAAGTAGGCGGTTAAGCGGCTCAGTGTCTCCCCCTCGAATTGGGGCCCGGCAGGCGCCGGGCCCCAATTCTTTCCGGGAACCGCGGATAAGCCCACCGGGCCAAGTCACTGCGCCTCTGGCACAAGGGCCGTCCAAAGGTAATAATGTCCTCCGCATGACAGCGTATGAAGACATTCGTCTCGAAGGACACATCATCGACTCCCTGCTTCTTCCGCGGGTGCTCGACGATATCCTCGAGCGAGGCGGCGAATATCAGATCCTCCGCTTCAAGATAGGTCGTAACAAGGACGACCACTCCACCGCGATGCTGCGCGTGACTGCCTCCGACGAAGAACGGCTCGACACCATACTGCGCGATCTGCAGAAACACGGCGTCGAGATGCTGGACCAAGAGGACATCCGGGTAGAAGCCGCACCGGCCGAGGGGGTCTTCCCCGAGAACTTCTACTCCACCACTAACCTCGACACTTTCGTCCGCATGGATGGGCACTGGATTCCCGTAGAGTGGCCCGAAATGGACTGCGCCATTCTGGTCGACCGGGAGGCACGCACAGCCCGGACCATTCCCCTCGTGCAGACGCAGGCCGGCGACGAGATCGTGGTGGGGACAAGAGGTATCCGCGTGGTGCCGCTCGGTCGGGACCGAGCATCGAGGGCATTCGAGTTCATGGGCTCTGCAGTTTCATCCGAGAAGCCTAAACGTCTTGTCCTGGCCAAAGTCGCCCGGGTGATGAGAGACATGAAGGCCCAGAACAAGAAGATCGTTGCAGTTCTTGGTCCTGCCGTCGTGCACACTGGAGCCGCGCCGGCGTTCGCGAAGCTGGTGGCCAACGGATGGATCGACGTTGTCTTTGGGGGCAACGCTGTGGCGGTCCACGATATCGAATCGGCCTTCTTCAATACATCTCTCGGGATCAATCTCACCGAAGGGGAGTCGGTCGAAGGCGGTCACGAGCATCATCTGCGCTCCATCAACCGAATAAGACGTTGTGGTGGCATCAAAGAGGCGGTTGAGCAGGGAGTGCTCACCAAAGGTCTGTTCCACCAGATAGTCAAGCACGAGATTCCCTACGTCCTCGCGGGCTCTATCCGGGATGACGGCCCGCTTCCAGACGTGATCACCGATTCGGTGGAGGCGCAGCAAGCCATGCGAGAGCATGTCCGCGGCGCCGGTCTCTGCCTCATGCTCTGCAGCATGCTCCATTCCATAGCCACCGGCAATCTGCTCCCCGCAACGGTCCACACGGTCTGCGTGGACATCAACCCGGCAGTGGCCACGAAGCTCTCCGATCGCGGCAGCTTCCAGACCATCGCCATCGTCACCGATGTCGGCCTGTTCCTGGACGGCCTGGTGGCAGAACTGGAGACCCTCCAGTAACTCGCCGGCGGGCAGACGAAAACTCGGCAGACCGTCTCTCTGGGGGCGCTACCTCACGGCGCGTGACAAGCGCAGTTCAGCGGAGACGGCACCCCGCTACCCCTCTTTGCGGACCTTCCAGATCTGCTCTCCCGGCCAACGTCGGTACCAGTCCCGGTCGACATCGTCGCGGAAGCTGCTCAGGGCGTCGGGTTTCGGTCGCAATTCGATGAGGTCTTCAACCAGAAACCCGTGGGCGCGGAAAAGACGGATCCACGCCCCGTAGGGAAGCATGTATTCCACGTACGCGTCCCAGACCAGGGCCCACATGCCGAAGTAGTCGCGGTTGAACTTCTCTTCCGCGTGATCACCTTCGTCGGGGTAGCACATCTCGATGATCGGGGTCGAGCCGCAGAAAGCGAGCAGTCCGCCGGGACGAAGCAACCGGGCGACCTCGGGCACTGTGACGTACGGATCGGCGAAAGTCATCGCCCCGTAGTCCGACATCACGATATCGAAGGACTCGTCGCCCAGGGGGACGGATTCGGCGCTGGCCTGCACGAGCGGGAAATCTACGCACGCTTCGTCCATGAGTCGGCGAGCATGGCCGAGTTGCTTCTCGGAGAGGTCCAACCCCACCGGCTTCGCCCCGGCCTTGTGAAGGCCGATCGACCACTGCGCCCCCCCGCAGCCGAATTCGAGAACGTCCAGGCCGTTCACGTCTCCGAGCACCTTCAACTCGGCCTCCGGAATCTGCCAGACGCCCCACCCGGGCCCTCCGAGGCCGGAGAGTTGGGGGCCGTGGTCCTCCTGATAGACATCGCTGTCGTTGTTCCAACTCTCCCGGTTCTGGGCCGCGTGCTCCGACAACCCCTGCGGGTCGAAAGTGGGGGATTCAGACATCTACAGCTCCTACCTAGGTCGAAGGGACGACGCCTTGTGCCTGGCCCGGGAACGGCCCGCCGCTCTCCTTCCGGCAGAACCGCCCATAGTGACGAAGGCGACCACGACGATGATTAGGATCCGCAGCCAAAGCGGCAGCGAGGTCTGCCAGACCCACAGCGAGAAAACCCAAGGCAGGAACACTATCCAAACGAGGATCTCGAGGACCAGAGGAATACCCTGAATCCACTGAAAAATGCTCCCAAGAACGCTCGAATCAAAGATCCAGAGTACGGCAAATGCGATCCACAGAATGGTTACCGGAAACCCGAACATGGGCACCCCCTCGAGACCGGACGTAACCGCCCGATTGCCCTTTCTTCTCGCATACTACAGCCGAGCGGAGTATAAAGCCATCTTGCAGACGTGGGAGGGCACCCGCGCCAACCCTGGGATGAAAGAAAGGAATCACTATGGAAGAAAAGGCAAACCCGCAGGTGTTGTTGTCGACGTCACTGGGCGACATCACCATCGAGTTAGATGAGGTTAAGGCTCCGGTGACTACGAAAAGCTTCCTCGAGTACGTCAACTCGGGGTTCTTCAACGGGACGATCTTTCACAGGGTCATTCCGAACTTCATGATCCAGGGCGGCGGCTTCACAGCCGACATGGCCCAGAAGACCACCAATGCCCCAATTCCCAACGAAGCGGACAACGGCCTCAAGAACAACCGAGGGACCCTCGCCATGGCCCGCACGTCCGACCCTCACAGCGCCAGCAGCCAGTTCTTCATCAATCTCAAAGACAACAGCTTCCTCAACCATAGCGCCAAGACAGGCCAGGGCTGGGGATACGCGGTGTTCGGATGGGTGACCGGCGGCATGCAGGTTGTCGACGCCATAGCTCAAGTGGAAACGGGCAACGCCGGTCCGCACTCGGATGTGCCTAAGACTCCTGTCGTCATAATCGAGGCGAAAGTAGTCGAATAAGGAAGGCGCTCGGACACGCCCTGACCCGCGGCCAGTATGGCGCGGGGACGTTAGCATCTGGGGCCCGGGGCCGCATCGCGGCGGCCGGGCCCCAGACCAGTATTCCTACCTTCCCGTCAGAGTCTTCGCGACGGAGGCGACGACGTCGGATGGGATGCAGAAGCCGATATTCTCCGCTCCCGTCTGACCCGGCGGCAGATAGACTTCCGGCATCCCAATAAATTGCCCTTGAGCGTCGAAACAGCCGCCCCCAGAGTTTCCAGGGCTGATAGCTGCGTCAACCTGTATGAGCCCGGTGAGAGACTGCCCCGATCCGATGTCAAGCGTGCGATCCAAGCCGCTGATGATCCCCAAGGAGATCGTATTGCGGAAATCCAACGGGCTGCCTATGACGATCGCCCACTGCGCCAGCTGTACATTGGCAGACGCCCCGAACGTCACGGGTGTGAGGCCGGTCTTCGCAACTTTGATTGCAGCAACGTCCTTCCCCGCATCCTCACCAACGATCGTGGCTGCGACCTGTTCTCCGCTGCTGAAGGTGACCATCAGTGTCTGCCCCGAACTAACACTCCCATCGAGCGTAACCACGTGATCGTTGGTCAGGATGAGACCGTCGGCGGTGTAGACGATCCCCGAACCGACTCCTTGACCCGTCTGCCCCTGCACCGTGCCCGTGACCGCAATATTCACCACGCTGGGGTTGACGGCGTTGAGCACGTCCTGGGCGGGGCTGAACAGGTCTGCGTTCGCATCCGGGTGAGTTCCGGCCACGGTAGACGCGCCGCCCGCACTCGTGGTCCCGGTGCCTCCTGCGGTCGTGGTCGTGCTGCCACCACTGCACCCGACGAGCAACATCGACCCAATCAAGATCATTGCGGCCACGACGAACACCCATCTGATTCTCATCTCGTCCTCCCGACGTCACGCGGAACGGCCCTCGAATCGGCGCCGCTCCTGGTCCATATGTGCCACTCCACTCAGTGAAGTTTCGAAACCGCAAATTGTTGATACCATCCGCATTACCTTGCCAAACAAGAAAGGGGAGCACATGGGACTGCTCGACGATCTCAAAGGCATGGCTACCGAGGCCGCGGGAGGGGACGCAGCACACCGTAGCGGCGCGGAAGGCGCAATATCGGGGTTGCTCGGTCACGGTGGGAGCGCACTTCCAGGTCTTCTGGAGAAGTTCGGCGCGGGTGGGCTCGGCAACGTTGCCCAATCCTGGGTTGGTAAAGGGGCGAATCTCCCGGTCAGCGGCGCTCAGATCAAGTCCGTCCTCGGTTCCGACGCGGTCTCGTCGGTCGCAACCAAACTCGGATTGTCCCCCGAGGAGGCTGCGGACAAGATTGCCACGATGCTTCCTGGCATCATCGACAAGGTGACTCCCGATGGCTTGGTGCCCGACCCGGGAGCGTTGGCCGACAAGCTGACGGGCCTCGTCAAGGGACTTTAGGACCGGTGGGGGCATGGGCGTTGCCCCGATGGCACTTCCAGACGCCGGACATTTGGAAGTCGTTACAATCCCTGCACTGAGCAAACCCTATTCTGCCGACCGGGGCCGAGGCGCCATACCCGTCAATACCTCCTCCAACCGGCGGTTCATCATGTTCCCTGTCAATCCATCGATTTGCGTCTGGAGGATCGGCCGGCGGAGCGCCGATTCCTTCTCGATGTTGAAGGAGAAGAGCTGGGTTCTCTCTCGCTCGCCCTCGATATCGTCCCCCCAAAAGCTCCGAGTGAGAGTCTGAGCGAGCCCATCTTGCTGGCCGATGTCGTCCCATTCCTCCGCTGCCCCCATTGCGGCGAGGGCTTCGTCATCGCGAGCGGATCTTTGCGATGCAGTGGCGGCCACACCTTCGATATCGCGCGCCAAGGCTATGTAAGCCTCATCGCAGGGGGAGGAGGGGTGCATCACGGGGACCGGGCAGAGATGGTTTCGTCGCGAGCGGACTTCCTTGGCCCCGGTCATCTGTCCGGTCTGCGCGACGCGATAGCCGAGACAGCCGTCACCGTCGCTTTCGAAACCCATCCGCACACCATCGTGGATGCCGGCGCCGGCACCGGATACTACCTGGCCGCAGTGCTCGACCGACTGCCGAGTTTTGTGGGCCTTGCCCTCGACGCCTCCAGGTACGCTCTGCGCAGGGCGGCGCATGCCCACCGACGCGCGGGGGCGATCGGTTGCGACGTATGGAGCCGCCTACCTCTGGCCGACGGGTGTGCTGCTCTCATTCTCGACGTATTCGCGCCTCGGAACGGAGATGAGTTCGACAGAATACTCGCCCCAGGCGGCCGGCTGATCGTTGTCACACCCACGTCAGACCATCTGCGCGAACTCGTCACCCCGTTGGGCTTGATAAGAGTCGACAATAAGAAGGCGCAGAGGCTGGAGTCCGAGCTTTCTCCGAGATTCACCCCGACAGGATCGGCCGGGTACGAACAGACTCTCCGTTTGGATAAGGCCGAACTGAGGACGCTCGTGGGCATGGGACCGAGCGCCCATCATCTGGACGCGACGGAACTGAGCCTACGCATCGACCGGCTCCTCGAAGGGCTGCCCCACACACCTCCCGCCGAGCCGGCGGAGAAGGCCGCTTCGCCATCGCCTTCGAAGCAGATCAGCGACGCCCGGGTGTCCGTGACAGCATCGGTGCTGATCTCCGTCTATCGTAAGAGCTAGGCGGCCGGCCGCGGACTACCTATCAGGTTCGACAGATCCTCGTATCGAGGTAGTGGACGGCGTCATAGACGGCAATGGCCCCTCTCGCACACGCGGTGACCACTTGTTTGAGTTCGTAGTTGCAGACATCCCCGGCGCCGTATAGCCCGGCCCTAGAAGTCAGACCATTGTGATCGACTTTGACAAAACCATGTTCGTCCAGCTCACAGAGATCGGCAATCAGCGTGCTTTGCGCATCAATGCCCACGAACTCGAACACACCATCGGCAGGTAGGATCTTCTCGCTGCCGTCTTCCTTCGATCGGAGCCTCACGCTGGCTACCTTGCCGCCCTCGCCGACGATCTCCTCGATCACCCAAGCCAGATGCATTTCGATCTTGGGATTCAGAAAACACTCTTCTTGGATGCACTGTGTGGCCCGGAGTTCGTCCCGGCGATGCACAAGGTGCACCTGGCTCACCATCTTGCTGAGATACAGGGCTTCCTGCGTTGCCGAGTCACCGCCTCCCACGACGACAACAACCTTGTCGCGGTAGAGCGGGCCGTCGCAAGTCGCGCACCAGGAGACTCCTCTGCCCGTGAATTCCATCTCTCCCAGAATGCCCAGTTTCTTGGGGATGGCCCCGGTGGCCAGCACGACGACCGACGCCTGCACTTCCTCGCCGCCGACGGTCAACACAAAGTCGCAGCCATCCGCGCGGATGGCTTCCACCGGGGAGATGGTCTGGAATTCAGCTCCGGCGTTCACCGCCTGCCGATACATGAGATCGCCGAGTTCTACTCCAGAGATGCCGTCCGGAAATCCTGGATAATTCTCAACCCAGGACGCGGTAACTATCTGGCCGCCCGGCAATCCGGCTTCGTACACCACAGTCCTCGCCCTGGCCCTCGCCCCGTAGATCGCCGCCGTCAACCCAGCGGGCCCAGCTCCGACGATCGCGATATCGACTTTCTCCGCCACGCTGGCCCTCCTACGGACAGTGATCGATAGGTCCGTTCGTATTATGCCCCGTCAGACGAAAGATAGTACAAAGTGCCCTCAGCCGCTCCTCCATATTCACTGGAGGACACCACCGAGCCCTTTGCTACCAGCCATTGCGTGATCTCGTAACTGGAACCGCCGCCGGGACCGCCCATTCCGGGAGGTCCTCCCCTGCCGGGCCCCATCCCCATTCCACCTGATATGAGAACGTAGTGTAGTCGACCGGCCGCGACCATCGCCTTGAGCTCCGTCAGTGTGGGCGCGGGATCGCTGCCGCTGAAGCCGCCCATGGCCATGACCGGCTGCCCTGTGGCGAGGATCAGGGGTACTCCGGCATCCGCCCCTTGCACGGCGACCAGAAACTCCGCGGTTCCCTTGTGCTCGACGAGATAGGTCACCAATCCTTCGTCAACGTCGAGGTTTGGGCCCACCACACCTGGGCCGAACGAACCGCCCTGAGGTCCCGGCAAACCTCTGACAGAGGCTAGAGCGCCGTTACCCGGCCGGCTATTACCTCCACCGTTTCCACTGGCGGCGGCAATCGAACTTGGCCCCGCGGCCGCAAAAGGCCCCGTCACCGACCGGGATATAGTGCTCACAGCATAAGCAAAGGGTCCAGCCAGAAGGCACAAGATCGCAGCCGTCACGAGGCCGGAACGCAGAACCCGGCTTGACACCACCCTGGCGAGAACAAGTATCAGGCCGAGCGCAACCAGGACACCGACGATCAGGACGCTCCGGGCCAAGCCAGGGACGTATCCGGAGGTGCGGCCGAGGAGCGAAGCCGACCAAACCGCCGAACCGGCTAAGCCTGCCGGGAACAGCCACGCGAGCCGGCGCCTGCTGGAACTCAGCCGCCAGAGTGCTACCGACCCGCCGCCTACAAGGGCCGATATGGAGGGCGCGAGAAGCACCGTGTAGTAAGGGTGAAGAACCCCTTTGGCGGCGCTGAAAATCACCAGTATGAGCAACGTCCACAGACCCCACAACACGAAACCCGCGCGGCTCAAATCCGTGCGTGGTTTGTTGCGATACACCCACAGACCGGCCGCGAGCCCGAAAATAGCGAGCGGCAGAAACCACGAGATTTGGTCACCGAGTTGCGCGTTGAAGATCCTCAGCCAACCAGGGTCTCCAGCGAAGTTCGGCCCGCCAACAGCATTCCCGAAAAATCCCCCGGTGCGGCTGAATGCGAGGCCCAAGGCGGAGTTATCCGAGCTTCCCCCGATGAAAGGTCGCGAGGCCGCGGGCCAAAGCCAGGCCACCAGCACCCACCAGCTGCTCGCCGCCACTACCGCTAAAGCCGCGGACGCCACCTGCAGAAACCTGCGCAGAAGCGATTTAGGACCGAAGGCCAGATAGACGACGGCAAAGGCCGGCAACACGATGAAGGCCTCGAGCATCTTGGTGGTGAACGCCAGCCCCATCAATGCCCCCGCGACGACCAACTTCGAGGTGGAGCCCTTTCTTACGGCAGACCATAGAGCCCAGGCGGCGGCGACGAGCAGGAACGTGAGCAAAGCGTCCGGGTTGTTGAATCGAAAGATAACCACTGCGATGGGGGTGAGCGCCATTGACAACCCAGCCAGGATGGCGGCGTTCCGCCCCATCCAACGCCGGACCATTCTGTAGAGTATGAGGACAGTGGCCACTCCGGCGAGGGCCTGGGGCAAGAGCATGCTCCAACTGGAGAATCCGAATAGCCTGCAAGACAGTGATTGGACCCAGAAAGCGAATGGAGGCTTGTCCACGGTGATGAAGGACCCGGGATCCAGCGACCCAAAAAGGAAGGCCTTCCAACTGAGGGTTCCGCTCTTCACCGCTGCCGCATAGTAGCTATTGCCCATCCCATTCCGTGACAGGGCCCAAAGAAACAGGACCGCAGCGAGGGTGGCGATCCCCGCGAACGCGCCGACCTCGATCCATTGAGACGTCGAGAGGCGGCGGACCCTGGCGGGCGCGGAGCGAATGAACGCGTGGAACTCGGGGATCATTGCCATCACTATTAATGAATAGCAGACAGCTTGTAAGGAATCTGTGAGTCCGCACCGGAGAGCTCCGCGCGGCTCAACGCGCCGTCAGCTTGACTCCCAACAGCTCGACGGCTTTGTCGGAGGGCAGTAGTGTCAAGACGAAAGGTCCCCTGGGCAGCCCGTTGGCGATGATGGCATGCACCGAACCGTCCGTGTCGCTAAGGCGAGCCCAGTAGCCAACATCACCGGTCACTTCGCCGTCGTATTCGCCCGCGGCGATGTCTTCGCCGACCAGATACACCCCGGCGGAAAATGCAGACGCTGTCGGCCGATCACCAGGCACGGTCGGCAGGCTAGTCGTAGTAGACCCTCCCGAGGCGGCCCGAAGACCTTGCAACTCGGCCTTGAGGGTCTCGTTCTCCCGGGAGTAGGTCCAGTTTCGGTCCTCAGATGCAGCAAGCGCCTTCTGGATTTCCCCCAACTTGGTCGTGGCATCGGCGAGAACCGCTTCATTACCGTCGACCTGAGCGCCCAGTATGAACACGCCGAGAAGGATCCCCACGGCGAAGATTGCGACCGCCCCGGCAATGAGCAGCAATAAGCGACGGAAGCTCCGCCCCGGTCGCCTCTTTGGATCGTCCCGATGCGAAGGCCCTTCCATGTCCCAATCGGCCAAGCGTATCCCTCAAGTCTTGCGGTGTACGTCGCTATACTCGACATTATGGCAGCAGACAGCAACAAACGAGGAACATCGTGAGTTCGGCGAGTTCCAACGGTCGCCGCGGGTCCCGGCGAGGCTGGGTCCTCATTCCTATCGTCATCATCGGTCTTGCGGTCATCGGGGTCGTTATCTCAAGCTTCCAGAAGGAAGTGGGCCTAGTGGCCCCCGGTACCAGCGGGAAGGCGGCTGTAGCTGCCGCAACCGACGTGGAAGCAGCCCTGAAGTCGGGAGAGGGCTATCCTGCATTCAGCGCCGCGTTACTCGTCGCCGTGACCGCGCACAGGGACATGGTTGTGGCCAACCCGGCCGATACTAGGTTGGATCACCTACTGACCGGAGCCCTCGACTGCTACACGGCCCTGCGCGAGGGGTGGCAAGCACAGGACGACGGCCTCTGGGACCCTGGGGTCCAAGGGGATCCCGGTTTCTGGGAGACGCTGCACCCGTTCCTCGAATTCGACGAAGGCACCCGCCTCGGGCCTGAGGACTTTATCTCCCGCTGCCGCTCACAGGCTACCAGCCTGCTGAGCGCGGCAGTCGACCTCGCGGAGTGAGCCCGGCGCGCGTGCCCGAGCAGTGCCGCGCGCCCGCGAACACGCCGATGCCTCTCTCAAGCATCGGCCTCACGGTCGATTTGGCCGAGAAAGGCCGTCACCCTCCGGTTGAACGCATCCGGCTGTTCTAGGTTAGAGAGGTGAGACGCGGAGGGCAGGACGACCAGCTCCGCTCCTTTGATCTTATCCTGGATGGCACGGGCCGCTTCGACGGGAGTTCCGGGGTCCTCCTCGCCGACCATCACCAGAGTCGGTGCCCGAATATCGCTCAGCCGGGCTTCGATGTTGAGGTTCTTCACCGCGTGGGCGCAGCCGGCGTACCCTCGGGGGTTGGTGTTTCGGATCATCGCTCGGACAGGGTCCACCACTTCGGGATGTGCGGCAACAAAAGTGGGTGTAAACCAGCGAGGAATGGTGGCCTCCACCAGAGGCCCCATTCCGGCGGATTCCGCAATGGCGATGCGTTCGTCCCACAAAGGCCTCGAGTTGGGGTCCATCCGGCAGGAGGTGTCACAGAGCACCAAGCCCGACACCATTTCCGGATAGGTCGCGGCGAGTAGTTGCCCTATCATGCCGCCCATAGAAATCCCGACGAAGTGCGTCCGAGTGACGCCAAGCCCCAGCAAGAGCGCTCTGACATCCTCCACCAGCCCCTCGAGGGTGTACGGACCATCGGGCACGGCCGACCGCCCGTGGCCCCTGGTGTCGAAACGAAGAACGCGATGGCAGGAAGTCAGCGCCCCCATCTGTGGCTCCCACAGCTCCAGGCTCGTGGCAAGGGAGTGACTCAACGTCACAGTGCTGGGTTCAGCCGTCGTGCTCCCGGTAGGACCACGCCCTTCCTGCGGGCCTTCTACGCGGCAGTGAATGGCTACCCCGTTGGCGTCAGCGAGCACGTCTCTCACTCACCGTTCTTCGGAGTCTGGGCAGCAGCATGGGAGTCTCCACCTGGTATTGCCCGTAGCCGGGCCGGGTGGCCAGGCTCCGGGCCTCCATCATGGGAACGCTGGCGTAGACGAACATGACCGTGATCGCAACCGCGCCAATGACCGTCCACCAATAACCGGGGCCGGCGGCAAGTCCGAACAACCACAGCGCCCACCACGACCCTATCTCGCCCAGGTAGTTCGGGTGACGGCTGACGGACCAGAGCCCATTCCGGATGTACCTACCCCTATTGTCCGGATCTTGGCGGAAATGACGCAACTGTTCGTCCGCAACGAACGCGAGGCCCACAGTTCCCAGATAGACAATCGTGGCCGTGCCGTCCAGCCAGCCTATCCCCCGCGTCCCGGAGCGCAGTGCCGCGTACAGGGGCAAGCACCCCAACCAGACCATCACAGTGGGAAAGAGATGGATCCCGAGGAAGCTCACGGGCCAGTAGGCCCTGGCGAAGCGTTCTCGGAGGCCCTGATATCTGAAGTCTTCTTGCGACAGCCCAGACCACCCGCGATAGAAGTTGGCCGTAAGACGAACCGCGTAGAGGAAGACGAGAAGGGCGACCAACACGTCCCTGAAGCCCAGTCCCGATCCCAAACGCCACAGATAGTAGGCCGCTATGGCAAGCGGCTGCACGCTCCAATAGGGATCGTAGACACTTGAGTTGTCCGTTATCACCGAGACCGCGAAGACCACGACAGTGGCCACGAGCGTGCCGACTCCAAGCTGGGCCAAGGGATGCCCGAGAGGGAGTGCCCTTACAACGAAGACAGCGGCGAGAAAAGCCACCACGTAGGTCGCGCCGCTCACAACGAGACCCAACACTCGACTCTCGCGGATGCGGGTCGCCGCTGCGCTTCGCTCGCCGATTTTTGGCTCTTCCAATCCCATTGCCCCAGATTACCGCACGCGTGATGAGCCCGGCATGGAAATGGGTACAATCGTGCCACGTAGTCCGTCAGGCCGTCGGCTGACTCGGGAAAAGGAGACCAAGGTGCTGGTAGACTCGGAGGTACTACGCAAGTTCAAGATCTTCGAAGAGCTCAACGACCGAGAGCTCGAGCAGGTCGCCCACGCCGCCAAGACCGAGGAACTCGGTGCAGGGGCGAATCTCACCGAGGCGGGCTTCGCCGCAACCACCTTGTTCCTCATCGTCGAAGGCAGGGTCACTCTCTTCGTTCGCGGCCCGAAAGGGCAGAACGTTCCGGTTGACGAACTCGGTCCCGGCCAGATACTGGGCTGGTCGACTCTGGTTGGCCCGTACATCTACACGGCCACCGCTCTGACCGCGGAGAAGGTGAAGTTGATCGCCTTCAACGGCAGCAAGCTGAGGCAGATCTTCGAGATCAACAACCACATCGGTTACCGTGTTCTCAAGGGCATGGGGAACGTGATCTCGAAGAGGATCGCCGCCATCGAGAACAAGTGCGCCCAATAGGTCGTGCCGGCTGCAGGCATACACCACACGAGCTTCACGGTTACCGATCTCGAGCGAACCATTGCGTTCTACGAGGGCGTCGTGGGAATGCGTCTCTTGGGACGCAAACATCGGCGCAGCTCCGATTTGGGAACAGCCCTCATGGGACGCCAGTCTGACTCGGAGCGCGCCGCCGCGGAGATCCTCATTGCCGACATGGCCCTAGGAGAGGCTCGGGTGGAGTTCATCCAATACGTGACGCCGCCCAGCAACCCGTACCACGGCGACCCATCGGTAGCGGGCTCTGCACACATCGCCCTCCTTACAGACGACGTGGAGAGTGAGTTCCGGCGTCTCGAAGAAGCAGGAGTACGGTTCCACACGCCAGTGCGTACGGTGAACGATCCAGGCAGACCTTCGTGGAAATGGTGCTACTTCCGCGACCCCGACGGCATCTGCGTTGAGTTGGTGGAGAGCGTCGGTGACGCAGGCTGACCCGCCGGTCCGCGAGATTTGTTTTCGGCGCGCGTCCTAGCTGCTCAGGTAATCAGTGATCGCCTGGGCCAAGGTCTTGAGCGTCCAGAGACGTTTGTCGTCGTCGGTCTCCAGCAGCGTGAAGCGGAAACCCGGGTGGGGCGAACAGAAGCCGCTCAGGGGGACGACGCAGATGCCCGTTGACGCCAAGAGGTAATAGACGAAGCGCGCATCGAGAGCCGCACCTCTCGCCTGCCTTTCCACGATCTCGCGCAACTCCGGGTCTTCAACCGTAAGGCTCTGTCTCGAAGAGAGGAGCCCTTCCTCGAAGAGGGCGGTCATGTAGAAGGCACCTTGGGCGCGATTAATCTTGATACCCGGCACCTCGCTGAGGATCCGATAAGCCTCCTCGGCTCGGGCTGCGTAGACGCGCGCCCTCTCGGTCAAATGCCCGGGGTAGCGGGGATCGCCGAAAATGCGGGGTACAGCCAGCTGAGGACCGCTCGTGGAGCACACCTCCAGCCGCTTGGCCGCCAGCACCGAGTCAATGTAGGCGGCGAAGTTCTCGTCCTTGTCGCGATTGAGCACTTCGATCCACCCACAGCGCGATCCGGGCCAGGGCAGCTCCTTGGAGATACCGCGCATGACGATGGCCGGAACCTCTCCCACGACCTCGGAGAGGTGAGCACTGTCCACGCCATCGAAGACCATGTGAATATAGATCTCATCGGCGATGATGAAGAGCCCGAACTCCCGGGCCAACTCCACCACCCCTTCCAACAACGACACCGGGTACACGGCGCCCGTGGGATTGTTGGGGTTGATGATGAGAACGCCGGAGACCAGCGGGTTCGCTTCAAGTTTGCGCCGCAGATCGCACAGATCGAGCATCCAGCCGTTCTCAGGGTCGAGATCGTACGTGATATGCGGCATGGCGCAATGGGCCGACTCCGCCGAGGAATGGGTGCTATACGCAGGGGAGGGACCGATGACACGCGCGTACGAGTTCAGAAAACCGTAGACCTTCGAGACCGCATCGGCGACCCCGTTGAAGAAGATGATGTCGTTCGCAGTAACGCGAGCGCCGGCACGGGCATTGACGTGCGCCGCCAGGGCCTCGCGCACATCCAAAAAGCCTTCAGTCGGACAGTAGCCCCAAGCACCCTCAGTCTCTATGACCTCGTGGACGATGTCGCGGATCCACTGTTCGACCTTTTCGCCCTTGGCAATGGGATCACCGATGTTCTCCCATGTTATCTCCACTCCATGCTGCCGCACCACTTCCGCAAACTTCACTATGTCTCGGATGGCATAGGAAAGGTGGGCAGATGAAGGGCTTACCAGATTAGCCCTCACCGATTCGACCTCGCTTCCAAACAACGGAACAGCGAGTATACATAATGCGCGTCCGACAGCCCATCGCCGTCAGGCCTGAGCCTCACCGGATACGCGGTGGAGGTACAACGTCAGCAATGAGAGAGCCGCGGCCAAGACGAAGGCCAGACCCATCGCAGTGCGGAATCCCAACGACTCGGCCAAAGGCCCCACGAGGTAGGGGAAGATGATTCGGCCCAATGCGCCAGCCATGATCACCGACGAGAAGACCACTCCGGCGTGCCAGCGGGGAAATCGTGCCGAGAAGCTGAGGATGAGCGGAAATCCCGCCGAAGCCCCGAGACCGGCGAAAAAGGACAGCACCATCGACATCTCTGGGGATACGGAGAGCGCCACCCCCAACGCGAACACGGCCAGCACAGCCGCTCCCGCCATCAATATTCTCGCGGGCGGAAGACGTCTGGTGAGAGGGATGACAACCAGACGCCCTATCAGCAGCCCCACCCAGAACAGCGTGACAGCAAGGCCCGCGAGCGTTTTTCCCACTCCAAATACGTCGATCTCGTATTTGGCTAGCCAAACATTGAACGTAAATTCGGCTCCGATGTAGAAGATAGAAGCGGTCAACACAGCCGCAAAGAGGCGCGGATTGAACCCGACAACCTCCCGCAGACGGCGCAAACGAAGGTTCTCCCGGCCCTCTATGTCCGAGACCGGGGAGAACGCGACCAGAACCGCCAGCGCCACCGACATCACCGCTTCAGCCAGCAGAACAGAATGCCAGGTCGCGCCCCAGCCCAGCGCTGCTCCAATGAGCAACGGGGCGACCATCATCCCCAGAGCGAAGAAGACCAGCATGGTGACCATGGCCCGGTCGGCTCCGACCTTGATGTGGCAGGTGATCCACATGCCGGGCAGGCTGTTGAGAAGAACACAGCCTGTTCCCACCAGAAGATAGGCCAGCATCAGAGACCACAGTCCCTGAGCCAGCCATCCCGAAGCAACCAGGCCGAGGGCTTGGAGAGAGGCGGCACCTACCAGGGCCCATTTCACCGGGACTCTGGCAAGCAGGAAGTTCAAGGCCACGACGCCGATGAGCATGCCCACGGCGAACCCCACCGAGATGAGACCCCCCTGGGCGAGTGGGATGCGGAGATCCTTGAGGATCGGATCCAGCAGAGGCCCCAGACTGATCATAGTCACGCCGACCACAAAGGTGGTGGCGTACAGCGAAACGAAAGAGGTGGGGCGGTTTACTGAGCGAGTCATCTGCGTAGTATGAAACGCTGAGGACCTCAAATACAAGCGTGTTTATCGCGGTATAGTTAAATCCGTGCGGGCCGTGGAATAAGACGAGCGCTTGCCGGAAAGGATCGTAGGAGGATCTAGGAGAGGAACACGAAGGTGATTCAAGACGAGAGTATTCAACGCACGACTGGCGCCGATCCCGCAAACAGTGACCGATTTACGGTACGCGCTCTCTCCAGAGGCCTCACCGTTCTGGGGCTTTTCGATGAGGATCACCCGGAATGGGACCTGGAGGGTATCGTCGCCGAAACCGGCATTCCTCGATTGAGCGCACAGCGCACGGTGCGCACCATGGAAGAGGCCGGATACCTGGTTTTCAATGAGGCGACCAACCGCTACCGGCTGGGGCCCGCGCTGGTGGTCACGATGTACGTCGCGGAGAGCTACTCCGATCTGGTTCGAGTCGCTCGTCCCTATCTGGAGGACCTAGTAGAGAAGACCAAGGAGTCGGTAATCCTCGCGGTCGAAGTCGACGGCTTTCCCGTAGGCGCCGACATGATCACGGGGCCACGCCCCACCCGCCGGCGACTGGCTCCCGGGCGCATTATCGACTACACCGCCAGTAGCAACGGAAAAGTCTTCGCGGCTTTCAAGTCCGAGCCCGAGCGCGAGAGAATCATCCACAACATGCCCTCTCATTCCACCCCGGCATCAATCAAGGATCCGGAGGCGTTGGCGCGTGAACTGGACCAGGTCCGCGTCGACGGGGTCGCCTACGATATCGAAGAGCGCTACGTAGGCACCTGCGGCGTGGCCGCGCCGGTCTATGATCAGATCGGAGATATGGTCGCTTCCATCGCCGTAGTCGTTCCGGCGGGACGGTTCACCCCTGAGGCTCGGCAAGCCCACACCGCGGCGGTGAAGGCCACGGCGGCCAGCCTGTCGGCGTTCCTGGGGTTCTCGCCGCCCGGATCCTGGAACTGAGTCGAAGCTTGCCGCGTGCTTCCTGATCCCTTTACCCTCGAGCGTTTCTTCGCGCGGAACGAGTTCAGTGCACGCTATCTGCTCTCTACCTCCGACTGCCAGGGCTTGGGGCTGCAAGATCTACTGGAACGGGCGGACGCGGACGTAACAAGGCGCTGGCGCGAGCTCACCCTGGGCTATACGGAGTCGCAGGGCCTCCCCGAGTTGCGCGAACAGGTGGCGGCGGCCTACGAAACCGTCGCGCCCGAGGAAGTCCTCGTCGCCGCGCCCGAGGAGGCCATCTTCCTCGCAATGAACGCCATCCTCGAACCGGGGGACCGCGTGGTTTGCACGTTTCCTGGTTATCAGTCGCTATACCAACTGGCGCTGTCCATTGGATGCGAAGTGGTGTACTGGGAACCGGACGAGGCGGAGGAGTGGCATTTCGATCCCGATCGTTTGACGACACTCGTCCGTCCGAACACCAAACTCGTGGTCTGGAACTTCCCTCATAACCCCACCGGAGCGCTGCCGTCGCTCGATGATTATCAGCGGATGATCGCGTCGGCGGAAAGAGTTGGTGCTTGGGTCTTCTCGGATGAGATGTACCGCCTGTTGGAGTCTTCCTCGGGGAAGCGGCTACCAGCCGCCGTGGACCTTTGCGAACGCGCGATATCCTTGGCGGGGATGTCCAAAGCCTTCGGCTTGGCTGGCTTGAGGGTGGGCTGGGTCGCGGCCCATGACAAGGCCATCCTCCGGAGAATGGCCGGTCTCAAGGACTACACGACCATCTGCTCTCCGGCGCCCAGCGAGTTGTTGGCGCTTGTCGCCCTTCGGAACCCTGCGCCGATCTTGGATATGCACCGCGAACGGGTAGCCGCCAATGTCGAGACCGCGGCCGGGTTCTTTGCGCGGAATACGCGGACCATGAACTGGATCCCACCCCAAGCGGGCACGGTCTGCTTCCCCCGACTGTCGGACGACCCGTCAGCGGCGAGAACGGCGGCAACCTCCCGAAGCGCAGAAGCCTTCTGCGACATGGTCCTACGCGACACGGGGGTCCTACTGCTCCCGTCGACGATATACGGCTACGGTGACCGCCACTTCAGGCTCGGCCTGGGCCGCACAGATTTCGCAGCCGGCATGGAAGTGTTGGAAGAATATCTGGCGGGGCAGTGAAGACAAGGGCATGAGCACACCCACGACCGAGGACGCCCCATCGTGCCGGCCAGCGTGCAGCGTGTCTTGGCAGCCGCGGTTTCGTTCTTCGGCAGCCTAGCCTGCGAACGGGCCCGAAGGCCCGTTCGCAGGAAGCAGAAGACCTAAAATCCGAGGCTTCTTGCGTTTGCCTCGTATAGCTTGGTTTGTTCGTCATCTGTGAGCGACAGCGAAGCAAGGAACTCCATGGACGGCACCATATCCTCATAGGGGAAGTCGGTACCGAGCAAGATCCTGTCCATGCCGAGACCGTCGCGACTGCACACGAAGGCTGCGGGCAGGAAGTTTCCGCTCGTAGTCACCCACAGGTTCTTCTTGAGGTAGTGACTGGCCCATTCCTTGCTGCCGGGACCGATTTCGGGATTGGGCTTGCTGTGGTTCTGCATGTACGCGCGATCCACCCGGTCGACGAGGAACGGAAGGGCCTCGCCGTAGTGCCCCATGATGATCTTGAGATTGGGGAACTCGTCGAAGACTCCCCGGACGATCATGCGCAGAAAAGCGTACGTGACCTCGACTCCAAAGCCGAAGGTCGGGCCTCCCAGAACCATTCCGAACTTGTTCAGCTCCGGAATGATGGGGACGGTCGGATGCAGGTAGATGGGAATGTTTAGCTCTTCCACCTTAGCCAGCAGAGGCCAGTACTGCTTTTCGTCGATATAGGAGTCACCGAAGTTGGAATGTGTGTTCCATCCCCGGAAGCCCAACTCCTTGACGCACCGTTCAAGTTCGTCGGCCGACCACTCGGGATCCTTCGGAACCAGTGCGGCGAAGCCTCCGAAACGATCCGGATGTCGCTTGATCGCTGCGGCGAGGGTGTTGTTGGCCTCCCTCGCCACTTTCTTGGCGGTTTCCACCTCAAGCTGCTCACAGCCGGGCGCGGCCAGCGACAAGACCGCATAGTCCACGCCCGCGTCGTCCATGAGCTTGATGCGTCCCTCGTCCAAGTCGACCAACTTGGGTCTCACCCGAAGCGGCATCCAGGCATCGGCCGAGAAGCCGATGCCTTTCTCCTCACCAGCATAGGTGGGATACCCCGGATTCTCACGCAGGGCTTCCAGCCACGACTCGGTGGCGAAATGATTCTCGAGATCTATCGTCTTCACCAAGATGCTCCTACTTTAGGCGTATTGCATTGGCTCCAATTTGCTCGGAGTCGGAATGGTGGGATCCGGCGAATAGACCAAGCGGATATCGTACGGCCACGGGCCGCTGTCGGTCTTGTACCACTGACCCGCGGCAATCTTGATCTTGAACACGTTGAGCACCGGATGAACGGTTCCCATCTTGACTGGAGTCGTGAAGTCGACCAGCCCATTGATGGTGTCGAGCTTGGTTGCCTGGATGGCCGGCGGAAAGAGTTCCTTGTTCTCTATGTCCGTAACGCGCTTGAAGACATCGACGGCCCACTCGAATTTGCCGTACTGGCCTATGGGCTCGGTCCAGCCTTCGCCGGTGTCGGCCGTGTACTGATCTGCAAGCTCCTGACAAGTCTGACCCGTCAGCGAGCTCTTGTATGGGAAGGTCGGGTGCCAGACCACTTCGTCCGAGAGACCGATACCGGAATCGCCGAGCGCTATAAGGGTCTCGTGGAAAAGGAGTGCTTTGCCGAACCAAGCGATCTTGGGCTGGTAGCCTTGCTGCAGACACTGCTTCCAGAAGTTGGTGAAAAGCGGCGGAACCTCGATGCCCGAGGCGATCTCGCAGCCGTTCTTCTTGAACTCAGATATCTGCTGGGTGAAGTCTTCGGCGGTCGCGTCGTGTAGGCCTGGCTGAGTGATCTCATAACCGGATTTGATCAGCACGGGTGCAAGCCCGGTCTTGTCGTTAGCCCAAGCTACGCCGTCGGAGTCGTTGGGGAAGAGCAGACCCACCTTCTTGTTGGTCTGGATGTTCGCCCACGCGCCTATGCGCACCTCTGCCGCGTCCTCAAGCCCAAAGTGGAACAGGTAGGTCCATTTGAAGGGTTTGTCCGGAGTCGCGCCTCGACCAAGGTAGAACGGCTGCCAGGGGATGAAGTTGGCGAGCAGCGGCACCCCGTTGGCTTCAGCCTGATCGGCGGCCGGGTTGCCAGTCTCCGGACTGGACGACACCAAGAGCATGTCCACCTTGCTGTTGAGAATTAGATCACCGGCGATCTGGGCCGACCGGCTGGCGTTCGATTGGCTGTCCTCGACTATGAACTGGAACTTGTGCACCATGCCGTCGCCACAGACAACGCCGTCCTTGATGGAATCGCCCACAACTTTGACGATCCACTCGTCCGGTTTGGCGAAGGAAGCGAGACTGCCGGTTTTCGGCGAGATGACTCCGATCTTGACGTCGCGGCCGGCCTGCGCTCCCGCAGTCGTGGTCGTCTCGGCGCCTGTGGTTGTTGTTTCCCCGGCAAGCGTGGTCGTCACAGCAGCCGCCGTAGTGGTCGTCTCTTCAGTCCCACCGCAAGCGGCAACCACGCCGCCCAGACCGGCCCCAAGACCCACTGCCGCACCGGCAACGCCGGCTATCTTGAGGAAATCTCGGCGGGATACTTCTTTGTCGATGCCCATGTTTGAGCCCCCTCCATATGTTGAGCGCGAACCTTACACAGGGCGTAGCACGCCCCCGAATAGAACTAAAATATCATTCCAATAAGGGTGGGGTCAAATCCTCCCACACAGCATTGTAAGAGAGCCCCTTTTACAGTGGGCGGGCGCTGAGGCCGTCGCACATGAGGTAGCAGGTGACGGTGCGAGTGAGCTCGCGGACCATGTCGTCGTCCGGAAAGGCTCCGGACAATTCGGCCCCTTCCCCGTAGGTTATCCTCTCCCTGAGGATGGCCATGCACACCGCGTAGAACCAGCGAACCGCCAACTCCGGATCTCGATGTTTGATCTCTCCTTGGTGAACCAACAGGACGTCAGTGAGATTCTTGCGTCGGCTGGCGTTGATCCGCTCCCCTTGAGCGCGCACCCGGGGATCGTACACGGCCTCCAGGATGAACGCTCGGAACAACTCCGGTTCGTTGAGAAGATGGTCGCAGAGAACGCGAACCACCCTCTCCACGGCGTCTTCAAGACACTCATCCCGGGCCTCGTCGAAAGCGTCCGCTATGGCGCCCTCGACGCGCTCGTGATAGCGCACTTGAACGGCCTGCAACAGTCCGAGCTTGTTGCGGAAACGCGCGTAAAGACTGCCAACCGAGGATTCAGAACGTTGCACGACCTCAGCGACCGTCATATTGTCGAAGCCCCGCTCGCGTATGAGATATTCGGCCGCGTCGAGGATCCGCTCGAGCGACTCCTGGCTGCGCTTCTGCTGAGGTTCCCTGTATATCACTGGTGCTCACGACCCCCGGTTCGCTTTCCAACGGGAATTGTATCAGGAGAGGTTTCTAGAATCGTATTCGCCATTCAAGTCGGCTTGGGTCATTGCGCGCTATAATCTTGTGCTCGTCCCGAGCAGTTCCTTCGAACCCGAACCCAACGAGGAGTCTAGGGCTTAATGCCGCTTGCAGCTTCATCTTCACTTGCGCCAGAGGCGGCTGTCGCCGCCGATACCACTTCCCTCATCAGGAACGTGGCCATCATCGCGCACATCGACCACGGCAAGACCACACTCATCGACTCGATCTTCCGAGCCGCGCGGGTGTTTAGGGACAACCAGCGAGTCGAAGAGCGCGTCATGGACAACAACGACCTCGAGCGCGAGCGTGGCATCACTATCCGCTCCAAACACTGCACGGTGGAATGGGGCAACTATCTCATCAACATCGTCGACACACCCGGCCATGCCGATTTCTCTGGCGAGGTGGAGCGCGTACTTTCCATGGTCGACTCCGTGCTGCTCCTGGTCGACGCCAACGAAGGTCCCATGCCGCAGACGCGATACGTGCTCATGCGGGCTCTACGTCTGGGTCTGCGACCCATCGTGGTCATCAACAAAGTCGATCGCCCGCACGCCGATCCGCACAACGCCCTCGAGAAGACGTTCGACCTCTTCCTCGAACTCGGCGCCAACGACGAGCAACTCGACTTCCCCGTCGTTTACGGCTCAGCCCTGGAGGGATGGATCGTCCGTGACCCGGACGTCGACGTCCACGAGGGCATGGATGCGCTATTCGAAACCATAATTGAGAAGGTGCGGCCGCCGAAATCAGTGGCGGGTGCGCCGTTCCGCATGCAGGTCTCCACCTTGGCCTGGAGCGACTATCTGGGTCGAATCGGATGCGGTCGCGTCCAGCAGGGAATCCATCGCAAGGGGGAAGAGTTCGTGCGGACGTCGGCCGAGTGGAACGGCATCGGTCGCGGCGACGACGACTGGCAGATAGTCGGCGCAGAGAACACCCGCAGCCAACACCTTTGGGTGACACGCGGCCTCGATCGCGAAGAGGTGGACGAGATCCACGCCGGCGACATCGTCTGGATCAGCGGTCCTGCGGAGATCATGATTGGCGACACGTTTTCCGCGCCGGATCTGCTGGAACCGGCCCTGCCGCCCCTGGAAATTGAAGAGCCCACCGTCTCCATGTTCTTCCTTGTGAACAACGGCCCGTTCTCCGGCAACGACGGTCAAGCCGTCACCCTGCGCCAGATCAAGGACAGGCTGGACCGCGAACTGCGGGTCAACGTCGCCCTCCGCGTTGAAGACTTGGGCCGCCCGGATGGAGTCAAGGTCTCCGGCCGCGGCGAGCTGCATCTGGGCATCCTCATCGAGGAGATGCGGCGCGAGGGCATGGAACTGTGTGTCTCGCGCCCCGAAGTGATCACACAGCGCGACTCCAAGGGCAAGCTGCTCGAACCCATAGAGGACCTCACTATAGACGTGCCCGATGAATACCAGGGCGTCGTCATTGAGAAGCTCGCCCAGCGCAAAGGCGAGTTGACGGGCATGCACAATACCGGCACGGGAATCGTGCGCCTGGAACTCACTATCCCCACGAGAGGGCTCATCGGTTATCGAGGCGACTTCCTCACCGATACGCGCGGGCTCGGTATTATGTCCTCGCGCTTCGTGGGCTACGAGGCATGGCGCGGAGAGATCTCGCCGCGAGACCGGGGGTCGCTGGTGAGCATGGAGAGCGGCCCGGCCACCGGCTACTCCCTCGAGAACTTGCAATCGCGGGGAATCCTGTTCATCAGTCCCATGGATCCGGTGTACGGGGGCATGATCATCGGAGAGCACTCGCGCACCGGAGACCTGGCCTGTAACCCCACGAAGACCAAGAAACTGGGCAACTACCGATCCGAGACGAAAGAGATCGATGTGGGCCTGAAGACTCCTCGTGAACTGACTCTCGATCAGGCTTTGGAGTGGATCGCCGACGACGAGTTGGTTGAGGTCACGCCAAAGACGGTGCGGATACGCAAGGCCATACTCGATGCGGAAGAGCGCAAGAGGGCGAATCGCTCTTCCTTCACAGAGGCCGAGAGGCATTGAAAGCCCCCCGCGGCCGTTGGTGTTATATCGCGATCGTTGGATCGAGTGCACTTCGGAGGCGCTGATCATCCACTGGTACTACTTCCCCTTCGGGACGAAGACCATTCCCTACGGCCGTATCCGGGGGGTGGAGGAGATCCGGATGGGGGCGCTCACGGGCAAGGGGCGCATCTGGGGATCGGGCGACTTCAAGCATTGGTGGCATCTCGATCCAGCCCGGCCACACAAAGAACGGGCGCTGATCCTGGATGTCGGATCTGCGGTGTTGCCCGCGATCACCCCGGAGGACACCGACCAAGTCAGGGCGATCATCCAGTCCCGCCTCGGCACTCAGTAATCCGTCGGGGGCCCAACGTCTTAGGGCAGATACTGCTCCGCGATGCTGATCACCACGCTGCCATTGCGCTCTATCCACCAGGGAACCTCATGCAGGTGCTCCGCTCCGGCCGGCGGAGTCGCGCTCCAGAAACTCTTGAACTGCGCCCAGGTGGCGGGTTGGTCCATGCCGTCGCCAAAAGTGGAAGTCGCAATGGTCGCTGATGTTGACACGGTGAACTGCCGCTTCTTCGTGTTGTCGTTCACGATGTAGTAGTCGTTGTCTAATTCTTCATCCGGCCCGATGGCGCCAGCTGCGATGGCCGCCTGCCTCGCTTCCTCACCCGTAAGCATCTGGGCATAATCGATACTAATGTAACGCTTGCCGCCAGATTCCCAGACCTTGTCGATGAAGCCCATAGCCTTGACGTTCCCACTAGGCAGCAAGATCTCCGCGTTGGAGAGCGCTTCCGTGGTAGTAGTGGTCTCGGCCTCGGTCGTAGCGGTGGCCGAAGTCACCGTCGTCGCTTCGGAGGTGGTTGTCACCACGGAAGTAGTGGTAGTAGAGGCGGATTGCGTCAAAGTCATGGTGGTAGCAACCGTGCTACCACCCCCGCAGCCGGCGACAGAGACCCCCAAGCCGACCATTGTCCCTATCACAACTATCATGAGTGTTCCCCACCCTCGATGGGGTTTGAGTCGGCAAAGCGTCCCTGAGTCCATGACCCCTCCATTACTCGAAAAGCACTCGCGGTCCGTGGCTCCGTTCATGGTACCCGAGACCGCATCAGCCCGAAAATGCTCGTACCCTGGCAGTTTTGACGGTTGAATGATTATTCAGCTATACTGGAGCAACAATATTACAGACTCGGTTGTCCCACCGCTCTTTTCCGAAGACTCGACTGGATCAACTGCGTCTATAACCGCAGTGCGATCCTTTTGAGGCGCACGGCAAGGAGCCACATCTTGAGTTTCAACGATCTAGGCCTGGAGCCAGGCCTTCTCGAAGCTGTTCGCACCCTCGGCTACACCGAGCCCACCCCCATCCAAGAACAAGCCATCCCTCTCGCCCTCGCCGGCCGCGACATCATCGGCTGCGCGCAGACGGGCACCGGCAAGACCGCAGCCTTCGTCCTACCAGCCCTCCAACTCATGGGCCGCCGCAGGACCATTGGCACGCTGGTGGTTACGCCTACCCGCGAATTGGCCGTTCAGATCGAGGAAGTCGCGCGAGCCTGTACGAAACACACCGGACAACATGTCGTCGCGGTGTACGGTGGGGTTGGCTACGAACCGCAAATCCGGAAACTGCGGCGCGGCGTGGAGTTGCTCGTGGCGACACCGGGCCGTCTTCTCGACCTTGAGCAGCGTGGCGACATCGACCTGTCACACGTGGAACTGCTGGTGCTTGATGAAGCCGACCGGATGCTGGACATGGGCTTCTGGCCCGACGTACGCCGCATCATGAACCTTCTCCCGCCCAAGCGTCAGAACATGCTCTTCTCGGCGACCCTCAGCAGAGACATCATGCGAATAGCGGGACCGACTCTCAACGATCCGGCGCGGGTGGAAGTGGCCCCGAGCGCCACCCCTGTGGACTCTGTCACTCAGGCTATCTACCCGGTGGCCGAAGCTCAAAAGACCGACCTACTCGTCCGCCTGCTCGAGACGGACAAACTCGATAGAGTGCTGGTCTTCACCCGCACAAAGCACCGCGCCGACCGGATATGCCGCCAACTGGAGCGTAGCCGTATCAATGGGGCGGCCATCCACTCCAACCGCACACAGGCTCAGCGCCAGAAGGCGCTGGACGGCTTCAAGGACGGCACCTTCCGTGTCCTCGTGGCCACCGATATCGTGGCCCGCGGCATCGACGTCGACCATATCTCGCACGTGATCAACTACGACCTACCTTCGCAGGCTCAGGACTATGTGCACCGCATCGGCCGTACGGCCCGCGCGGGAGCCACCGGGACGGCCATCAGCTTTTTAGCGGCGGAGCAAGCTGGCGAGTTTCGTGAGATAGAAGTAATGCTCGGAGAGACCCTGCCCTGCAGCGACCTCGATGGTTTCGCTTATATGGACCGCCTGATCCCGAATCCTGACCGGACCGCGAAGAAGCCCAAACCGCGCATGGTCTACAACGGCAGCGCGCGGAGACGCTTCCGCTAGGAGTCGGGATTCGCGCCGGCGGCCTCGGTGGCCGCTGGCGCCGCCTCTCGGCCCGAGGGCGTCGGAGAGGGCCGCACCCGGCCGGAGGGATCACGAGTTTCTTCCGGGCCCTCCGGACCACTTCTTCCGGCAGTTCCGGTGGGGCGCTTCCCTGTTCCGGTTGATGGACTCAAAGTAGTCACGAACGAACTGCTTGTCGAAATTGGCTTTATAGACCCGCCCGGATTGTACGAGTCGCCAGGTCAGAACTGGGACGCATCGGCAGTGAACATCCCGGTGATGATGCCCCTTTCCTGTGCATGCCGCGCGGCAAACTCGCATAGGGCGATGCTGGCGTCTCGCCCCTCTTCCGCCACTTCGCGACCCGAAATCGGCCGTTGTCGAGGGGGTGAAGATCGGCTCTGGAAGCCTGTCCGATTCGCACAGGCCTTCGGGCAAGGCTATCTCACACACCGTGCCTGAGCGCTGATATTTCTTCCAGCCCAAACCGGCCGCCTACCCCCGTACGATGGCCTCGATGACAAGCGGCCTTCGAACATTGCGCCCGACTCCATCATCGTTCATCCTCCTGCTGGGGTGGCGCCTCACCATTCCAGCCCGGTGTTAGCATGGGTGTCATGAAACAGGAAGAAACAAATCCCTTTCTCCTGGCCAACCGCGAACTGTGGGACGGATGGACAGAGGTCCACGTCCCCAGCGAGTTCTACGACGTCGCAGGTTTTGTGGCTGGGCGAGAGACCTTGGACGCGGTGGAACTCGAGGGCGTCATGGGTGCGGTCGGCGATATTCGGGAGAAGTCACTCCTCCACCTGCAGTGCCACTTCGGACTCGACACCTTTTCATGGGAGAGGCGTGGGGCTCGCGTGATGGGAGTCGATTTCTCTACGAAGGCGATCGCTCACGCCAGACGCTTGGCTCACGAACTCGGCAGTAAGGCCCGATTCTGCTGCGCCGATGTCACCGATACGGCTGCGGTCAGTGCAGCCCTGGCGGGCGAGCAGTTCGACATAGTCTTCACCTCACACGGTACGATCTCTTGGCTGCCTGACTTGAGGGCGTGGGCTCGGACCATCGCCGGTGCTTTGAAACCCGGCGGAACGTTCTTCATCTCCGACTCGCACCCGTTCACCTGGATGTTCGATGAAACGACGGAGCCAGAACTGCGCTTCCGTTTCGACTACTTCGACCGGGGCGCACTCCGCTGGGAAGAGAAAGGGAGTTACGCGGTCCCCGAGGCCGACTTCGAAGGCGTCTCTTATTCCTGGCAGCACTCTTTCGAAGAAATAGTGGGGTCGCTCACCGCGGCCGGCCTACGGGTCACGTCTTTGCGAGAGTACCCCTACCTCTTCTGGCGATGGTTCCCGTGGATGGTCGAAGACGGCCGCGGTTCCTTCCGGCTGCCGGACGGTATGCCCCGGATACCCCTCATGTTCTCCCTGACGGCCGTCAAACAGGACGGCATCGCTTGAATATCGAGCCGGCCCAGCCTCACGAAATAGATACGGTGCTGACTCTCACCGAGGAGTTACTCGCTGAACTGGGAGAGGAGGGACAAGAATTCGCGGCCATCGACCGAGTGGAGCTCGCACTGAGCATCCGAAGGAATATGGAGCAGGAAGCCGGCCGATTTACAGCGCTTCTGGCCAAGGAAGAGGCCGGAACCGCGGTTGGGATACTTACGCTGTCGGAGAGTTTCGCGCTCTACGCGGGGGGAGAGTACGGCATCATCGATGAGATGTATGTGCGGCCGACGCGCCGCGGCAATGGCTGCGGACGTGCCCTGATTGAAGAAGCCCTGAAGATCGCCCGGCGCAAGGGATGGTTCCGCCTCGACGTCACAGGCCCCGAGAGCGCCCAGGGGACAGATGCTGTGCGTTTCTACGAGAGGATGGCATTCGAGTACACGGGACCAAAAATGCGACGCCTGGTGAAATCATGAGGGCGGAACCGCACTCCGGGCCCGCCACAATCCCTCCGGAAGACCAATCCGAGCTCATGCGCCGACGCTGGACCGTGTTGGCGGTGAGCACAGTCGGGGTCTTCATCGGCTCGCTCAATTCGGGGATCGTGAGTGTGGCCGTGCCGGTCATTGCCCCCCACTTCGGCCTCGGGTTCACCGGCGCCCTCTGGATACAGACCTCGTACCTCCTCGTTCTCAGCATCCTGCTCATCCCGCTCGGACACCTCGCCGACCGTTACGGACTCATCCGGTTCCACCTCATCGGCGTTGGTCTGTTCATCGTGATCTCGGTTGCCGCGGCCCTATCGCCGAACGGAACCGCGCTTATCGCGGCCAGAGGCTTCCAGGGAGGCGCGGCGGCCTTGGTGTATGCCACCGGTGCCGCGATCGTCGTCTCGGTCTTTCCCGCCCACGAGAGGGGGTTTGGTCTCGGACTCAATGTGGCAGGAGTCTACGTGGGCGTCGCCGCCGGACCTCCACTGGGCGGACTCATCGTGGCGGGTCTCGGGTGGCAGTGGGTCTTCCTGATCAACATTCCCATCAGCCTGGCCCTGCTCGTGGCCGGCTGGACCCTGGTTGGCTCGGAGAAGCGGGACAAGGTAACGAGGGACAAGGTCAGAGCCCTCGCCGGCAGGGGGCAACGGTCGATTGGACTGAACGAGGTCCTTGGGACCGGACTGTTGGCCGCCCTTCTTGCTGCTTTCTTCCTACCCCTGACCCTCTCCGCGATCTGGGGCTGGGGAAATCCGCTCACGATCGGGCTGCTCTGCCTCGCGCTGATCCTGGGGGTATTCTTTGTGATACTCCAGCAGCGGGTGGAAGACCCACTTATCGACATCGGACTTCTCCGCCGCAACAGGGGATACGCGGCCGCCAATCTGGCCTCGTTTCTTTACGCGTCGGGCAGTTTTGGGGTGACGATCTTCACGGCGATCTTCCTCGAAGTGGCTCAGGGACGCTCGCCCGAAATGACCGGCTTGGTTCTGCTCGTGCCCCCGGTGCTCATGGTGTTCATCACCCCGGTGGTGGGTCGCCTCTCGGACCGCATCGGTCCGCGACCTCCCGGTTTCGTCGGTTTGATGCTCGTCGTCGCCGGGATGGCGCTCCTGGGCACTCTGCCGGCGGGCGCTTCGCTGGGCCGCATATCGATGGCTCTTATACTGATCGGGGCAGGGACCGGCCTTTTCAGCGCACCAAACATGTCGGCAATCATGGGCTCCGTGGACGAATCCCGGCTGAGCTCGACCTCGGGTTTCGTGTCGACGACGCGCTTCTGCGGACAGGCCCTATCGATCGGCCTCCTCGGCGCCATTGCAGCCTCGACGCTGGGGCCCACCGGTGCCAAGCTCATATGGGGCATGGGCGCAGACGTGAGCAACTCGAGTTCGCTGGTACGCGGCTATCACTTGGCCATGCTCGTCGGGGCCGGACTGGCGCTCATCGCGGCCCTCGCGTCGCTCGTCAAGGGCCAGGAGAACGAAGAGGTCTTCCAGGAAGCTTGAGGCGAGGAGTCTTCTCGCGCGTCACTCGGCTTGCGACGGATCGACCACCTGTCCCAGGAATACGATCTGCCCGGATTGCCGATCGCGGATGAGGTACAAGAACGGCCGGTCGAGAACGATCTCGTTACGCTCCACCGCGGCGGCTCCTGCGACCATGGTGACCGCCGAAGAGGCGGCAGCCTCAGTGCCCAGTTCGCCCACCGATATGAAGGCCTTCTGTTGCACTCCACCCACGTAGAAGCTGTCCGGAACGCCCTTGCTCGTGTCCAGCATGCCGTAGAAGTCTCCGAAAGTCTCGAACATCTGCACCATCCCTAAAGCCTGGAGCGCATCCTTGACTTCGGGCTTCGACGAATACTCGAAGCGGGGCATCAACACAGCGATCTGGCTATCTCCGAGCGAATCGAGAACTTCGCCCAGCCTGGCGTCATCGAAGCCGGAGGCAAATCGTTCGAACGTCCCCTCCGTGGGAAGAACAAGAACCATTGAGAACCGCCCACCTTCGTAGGGCAGCTCGAGCGCCTGAAAATCCACGCCTTTGCCGTTCGGAAAGACCTGCTCTTGGGGCATCATGGGAACCTTAATGGTACGTCCGTCCAGCAATTGGAACGTCAAGTCCAGCGTGCGGTGCAACGGAAACGGTTTGGCCCAGTCCGCCTTGAAGTAGACGGCGTCAACGAGCATCAGGACCGGCAGAGGCTCACCGGGCCCGGGGTTGGACTTGATGTCCCCCGGCCCCACCAGCTCGGGGATGCGTCCGTTCGTCTTCTCGTTCACCCAGTCGTTGATAGCGGCACGCGCCGCTGCGGCCTTGGTGAAATCCAGGATCCCGAGGCCGGCACCGTAATCTTTGGCTAGAAGATCGACGAAGGACTGGTTGTACGAATACCGGTCGGAGCCCCACAGCGCATTCGCGACCTTTACCTGTCCCGTGATCGACAGCGACAGATCGAGCGTATTGAAGGCGTCATGGAGCTGCGCCCCCGCGAGATCGAAGTGGAGAACCTTCGCCATCTCCTGTTCGGTCACGCCTGTCGCCCCCGCGATGGTCATGCCCAGGACGGTGGAAAGGCTGTAAGGCGAACACACCAAGTTCTTGTCGCTGCTCCGGACCGCCTGGAACAACTCGAGACCGAAGGTGTTGTTGCCTGCAACCAGCGTCTTGGTGACGCCTTCAGCCACGGGCAGCTCCTGACGTGCCACGCTCGACACGAGAAAGCCCGTTTCTGTGACAGCGTTGTTTGTCGAGGACCCGCATCCGGAGAGACCAATGACGGCGATCACGCCCAGCAGCGCGGCTATCGCGAAAACCACTCTTCCACAACCGATGCTGCGCATATCCCCTCCTAAAGTCCGGCAAGGCCTTGTATTCCGGCACTGGGTAGATGAGATCCGACAGCTTCTTGAACCATTCGCGCAGTGCTTTCGCGCAGCAAGAAGAGGAGGAAGCGGGCCCAAGAAGGTCCTTGGATCACGCTTCCTCCGCCCCCTCGATGAACCCTGCGCACTTCGGATGCCGACTTGCCTGCCATGTCCGCCCCCCAAGTCGTCATAGCATTCGGATCCTCGTTGCGGTTCAAAGGGCCGCGACATTCTTCCGCGGCCGACACGACCTCACGCTCAAACTTGGACAACACGATCCTACGCATGGTTCCAGACAACGGGTCAAGTAGACCTCTCGCGCTCGCGCTTCCTCTTGCCGCATAACTTGCAGCGGTATGTGTAAAGACTTCCTTGCCGCGCGAGAAAGGGACCCATTGCAGAATCGCCTTCGAAGTCCGCGATCCGGTATCCCTTGACTACCTCCCACTCGTGCGGACACGCCCTGCGTGCCTTGAGCCTTGCCCACCGCTGGCCGTACATCAGGAGTCCGCCCCGGACGGCATGAAGTCGCTGTTGCTGTACCAGATGGCACCTGACCGCAGCTCGCAATTGTCTACGTCCTTTAGAATGGGACCACCCTCCCCTTCGTTGACACTCAATTCGAGAACAGCGATGCAGCAGACGGCCC
Organism: uncultured Actinomycetes bacterium; assembly: GCA_963775295.1. Taxonomy (GTDB): domain Bacteria; phylum Actinomycetota; class Thermoleophilia; order RBG-16-64-13; family RBG-16-64-13; genus JAMDEO01. The sequence goes on along the minus strand of CAVZIK010000006.1, from coordinate 1,166,404 downwards.
GGACGGTCGCACCCGGGCATTACATCCTTGGCTTGACGAACTCCACGTGGGTATAGGCCAAGCGGAACCCGTGGCGCTCCATGTTGCGCTGCGACACGCCGCCCGGCACCGATTCTGTGACCGCGAGTTCGCATGCCGCCTCGGCGGCCAAGCGCAGGCGATAGCGCTGGATCTCTTGTTGGATGCCTCGCCCGCGGAATCGTGGGAGAGTGGAATCGCCCGACAGCCAGCCGACCCCCTCATCGATCACGAGACTCCCGGTGCCGACAGGTTCCCCGTCGACCCAACCGAGCACCAAGATGGCCTCCTCGCGTTCGGCCATTATCAGGCCGAATTCCTCTTGCCCACGCTCCGTCACTTCTCCGTCTGCAAAGCCGAGAGCCGCAATCTGCGCCCAGACGGCCCGGTCTTCAGGCAGACAGACACGGATGTCCAGATCGGCGTCCGACTCATCCGAGGGCTCTTCGGTCCGGACCGCCCTCGCGTGTGGTGCGCCGAGTTCCAGCACGAAGAGGTTCTCGAAATCCGAGACATGCCATCCTCTTCTGGCCAGACCTGTGAGCAGTGAATGGTCGGCGAACGGGCAAAGACTGAGGACCGCGTCGGCTCCCCGCTCGTGGTAGAAGTTTTCCAGCCGTTCGAGATCCTCGATTCGCACGGGCCCGTGCATCCCCAAGCCTGCGGCCACGTTGACAGGCGATCCTTCTCCCAGCCACAAAGCGAGACCGTCGGCGATCTCCAGGCACTGGGCCGCGTTCTCTGGGAAGAGTCGGTCCGCCACCTCGCAAATCCCCCCGAACTCCGAGCAGATCAGCCCTTCCAGCCGCCGCGCAAGGTCCTGATCGACATGAATCATGGCCACTCCTTTCGAAAGGCCTCTTGGGCACCGCCCACCAGCGGCCGGCCGTGAGAGAAACACGCGCTCTGGAAATCGAGTTGCGAGATCAGCCGCAAGCTGTGCAGTCCGCGCCGGTAGTCTTCGTAGATGGGGCCGGGTCGCAGGCGGGTCATCCTGACCGCGGCGTCGCCGACGAACAACACCCCTCCATCCTGGGGCCACAGATAGACAAGATGGCCCTCGCTGTGCCCGGGAGCCCACACAGAGGTGATGCCCCCCGCTGCCGCAATCTCCTGGCCGTGCGCCGCCTCGCAAACCACCCGTACCGGAGCGATGGAAGAATGCCGGTCGCCCGCTAAGAGCTGGACGAGCATACCCATGCCGCTACCGGGAGCGTGCTTCCATGGCCGCGACGCCTCCCCCGCCCGCACCGGCCCGGCATCCGCCCCGTGCATCCACACTCTCGCGCCGGTTGCCTCCTGCGCCCGAGCCAACCCGCCCGTGTGATCGGCGTGGAGATGAGTAACGAGAATGTCGTCCACGTCCTCTGGTCGCTTACCCAGCCCGAGAATGGCCTCCTCGATCCGGTCCCAGCTCTTGCGGTAGCCCGCGTCGATCAGGGTCAACCCATCCGGCAGGACGATGAGGAAGACATTAACCATCCCCAGCGAAACCCGATAGACGTGCTCTGTGACGGCGCTCGCACTCAGTGTCGCACCACCTTCCTGGACAGAGGGTTTCCACCTCCATGGGAAACCATTCGCCGCCGGATTGCAAGAAAGCCCGAACCTTCTGATACCCTCTACGCGGCACGCCGAAGCCCGCAATCCCAACCGGAGACGACTCTGAACACGCTCGCCAATGGTCTCAGCACCGATGAAGTCAAGGCTCGCGTGGCTGCGGGCCAGACGAACGCGACGCCTCGCCCAGGCGGCCGCTCCGGCTGGGATATAGTCCGAACCAACATTTTCACCTGGTTCAACCTCATCCTGGGTATCCTCTTTGTGGCCATGATCACCTTCGGCTCATGGCGTGACTCATTGTTTGCGGCCATCATCGTGGCAAACGCCATCATCGGCATCGTCCAGGAGATGCGGGCCAAGATCGCGCTCGACCGCTTGACGGTGCTCACGTCGCCAGCGGCCAAGGTGATCCGTGAGGGCCGCAATAGCGAGGTTCCGGTGGCCGATGTCGTTCTTGATGACGTGCTCGCCGTCACGGGCGGAGATCAGATAGTTGCTGACGGCGAGGTGCTCGAGTCCACCAGTCTCGAAGTGGACGAGTCACTCCTGACGGGCGAATCGGTGCCGGTGGCAAAAGAACCCGGCGACCCATTGCTGTCCGGCAGCTTCGTCGTCGCGGGCAGCGGGCTCTTTCGCGCCACCGCCGTTGGCGCGAATTCCTACGCCCAACGTCTCACCGGAGCAGGGAAGCAGTACGTACCTCTTCGCTCGGAACTCATGGTCGGCATCAACAACATCCTGCGCCTGGTCGGTACCGTGATCATCCCTGTGGGTGCTCTTTTCGTCTGGGCGCAGTTCCGCATGGGAGCGACCATGCAAGAAGGCGTCACCAACACTGTCGCCGCAGTGGTGGCCATGGTGCCGCAGGGTCTCGTACTCCTTTGCAGCATTGCCTTCGCCGTCTCCGCAGTCACGCTGGCCCGAAGAAACGTGCTCACTCGCGAGTTGCCCGCGGTAGAGGGTCTCGCACGGGTGGATGTCCTCTGTATAGACAAGACGGGGACGATAACTGAACCGCGCCCCGCTTTCGAGCGTTTCGAACCTTTCGAGGCGGCGGACCGTCCCGCCATGGCTGCGCCTGAACGCGCACTTGAGGCCCTGGGGGCCATGGCGGCAACGGTCGGCGGCAGAAATTCAACGCTGGAGGCCGTCGCGGAATCTCTGTCGGCGCCCCAGGGTTGGTTGGTTGAGGATTCGGTGCCTTTCTCGTCGGCCCGAAAATGGAGCGCCTCCCGCTTCGACGGCCGCGGTTCCTGGGTACTTGGAGCCCCGGAGATCGTCGCCGCGGATGAAGCTCCAGCCGCGGTTGGCGCGCCCGCTGCCGCTTCGGTGCGCGCCCACGCGGCCGAACTGGCGAGCGACGGCATGCGCGTTCTGCTCCTCTCCCACACCGTCGAGACGCTGGCGGGGGACACCCTTCCCCAGGGGCTGTTCCCTGTCGGTTTGTTGATCTTGAGCGAGCGCATTCGGGCGGACGCTGCCACGACACTTCGGTACTTTCAGGACCAGGGGGTCGCTATCAAGGTCATTTCCGGCGACAACCCGGCAACGGTCGCAACCGTTGCCGCTAAGGCTGGAGTTCCGGGCGCGGAGCACGCGACCGACGCTCGCTTTCTGCCCAACGGCGACGAGTTGGCTGAGCTGATGGAAACGACCACCGTCTTCGGCCGGGTGAACCCCGACCAGAAGGCCTCCATGGTGGAAGCGCTTCAGAGCCGGGGGCACACCGTAGCCATGACCGGCGATGGTGTGAACGACGTTCTCGCACTCAAGAAAGCGGATCTCGGCATCGCCATGGGCTCGGGAACGGCCGCTGCGCAGGCTGTCGCCCAGTTGGTTCTCGCGGATTCTTGTTTTGCGACACTGCCCGGGGTGGTCGCCGAAGGAAGGCGCGTCACCGCCAACATCGAGCGCGTGGCGCATCTCTTCACCAACAAGACTGTTTGGGCTGCGTTGATCGCTCTAGCCGTGGCCGCCGTATCGATACCGTACCCCATCCTCCCCCGTCACCTGACCCTGATAGACAGTCTGGTCATCGGCGTTCCGGGCTTCTTCCTCGCTCTGGCTCCGAACAAGCGACGTTATGTGCCCGGCTTCGTCAGGCGGGTGGCGCGCTTTGTCGCCCCAACAGGCATCTTGGCCGCAATCATGGTCCTGGCGGCCTACGTTCTCGTCAGGAAGACCGGCGCGACACTTGCTGAGACGCGAACAATGGAAACGATCATGTTCTCAGTCATAGGACTGCGCGTCATTGCGGCCATCGAAAGACCCGTTCGTGGATGGAGATTCTGGCTGATCGTCGCAATGGCCGCCTTGCTGGCCGGAGCCTTCTCCATCCCCTTCTTCCGGCATTTCTTCGCCCTCGATATGCCGGGTTGGGACGGAATCGGGGTCACCGCGGGGATGGCCACGTTCGCTTGGTTCTTCGTGGGACTGGGTTGGCGGATCGGCAAGCGCCTTCCCCTCTGGCGCGAAGTCGCCTCCCAAGCGGAGAACGCCTAAGTTTGATGGACACGGGCCAGGCACCCACGGGTTTGCGCCATCGGGCTCGCGGGTAGGCAGAGACATATCGCCCAGACCAAGGGGGTCACCTATGCGGTTCAACACGCGATCAGGGGCCATGCCGCTCTCTCTCGCGGCTACTGTTGTTGGAAGCTGTCTCGCCCTCGTCACCGTTGTCGTCCTCTTGGCCGGCTGCGGGTCCGGTGGCTCCGCGACGACCGTTACGACAAACGGCTCTGGGAGCGTGCAAACTGGAGGCACCCTGAGTGTGGCTACTGAGCCTGCCACCAACCGCGACCCTGCGTTTGCCAGCGCGAGGAGCGACATCCTCATCAACCAGCAGGTCTACGACTGGTTGGTCGAGGTGGGAGACAATAGTCAGCTTCTCCCTGAACTGGCCACTGCCTGGGACTCGTCTGACGGCAAGACTTGGAATTTCACCCTGCGCTCCGACGTGAAGTTCTCCAACGGAACGCCCTTCACGGCCGATGATGTCGTCTACACCTTCAATCGCCTCCGCGATGCCAAGGTCGGTTCCCCTCTGGTCAGCCTTCTTGCCAATGTAATGGACGTGACGGCGGTAGACGCCACCCACGTCCGGTTCGCCCTCAAGGACGCCAACCCCGAGTTCCCGAGCGATACGGCCGACTATCATGCCGCCATCCTCTCGAAGACCGTCGCGGACCCGGCTACTCAGTGGGTTGGGACCGGCCCCTTCACCATTGCGACCTACGCGGCCGAGGACCGGGCCGTCCTGAAGAGGAACCCTACATTCTGGAGAAAGGACGACAGGGGCCAGCAGCTTCCTTATCTGGACGAGATCGATTTCATCTTCTCTCCCGACCTTGCTGGACAGGTGTCGTCCCTCCAAGGAGGACAAGTCCAGTTCGTAGCAGGACTCACGAGTGAGCTCGTCGCCACCATCAAGACCGATTCCAAGCTGCAAGTGATCACGGGGCCTTCAAGCGCATTCCACTACGTCATCCATATGCGCTCGGATGCTGGACACCCCGCCGCGGACGTGCGCGTCAGGCAGGCCCTGCAGTTGGGTACCGACCATCAGGGGCTCATCGACCAGGTGAGACCGGGACTGGCCGTCGTGGGCAACGGCACGCCGGTGGGTCCGGCGTACGGCGACTACTACCTCAACCAATTGCCAACCTTTGACACCGCACAGGCCAAGAAGCTGCTCGCCGATGCTGGGTTTGCGAACGGCCTCACCATCACCCTCTACGCCCAGAACGCACTGGAAGTGCCCGCCATCGCTACGGTATGGCAACAACAGATGAAGGCTATCGGGGTGACTGTGAACATCCAGACTGAGCCCGCCGATGTCTACTATGGGGACGGCGACACGAGTTGGCTCAAAGTGGACTTCGGTATCACCGAATGGGGCGCCCGCGCAACACCCAATACGTACTTCAACGCAGCTTACGTGACCGGAGCCGCCTACAACGAATCTCATTGGAGCGACCCGGCGTTCGACACGCTCGTGACGCAGATCGACAGCGAACTCGACCGGACCAAACGGATTGAGCTTTACAAGCAAGCACAGCAGATCTTGATCGAGCGCGGACCGGTCATAGTTCCGTTTTTCGAGACCGCAGCAGCCGGTGCCAGCGCTAAGCTGGCCGGTGTCGCCCTCGCGCCCGACTGGTCCCGCACTTTGTTCCGGAACGCGTACCTGACCAAGTGACCAAGAAGACAGCAGCGGGTCCCGCGGCCAACGCCGGCCCGCGCCGCGCCGGCATCTACTGGCGCCGCTTACGGCACCAACCGGTGGCCCTGGCCGGTACCGTGATATTCGTTCTGTTCCTTCTCATAGCCGTCCTCGGCCCGCTTATCGCGCCTTACGACTACACGGCACAGGACGCAACCGTTCGACTCCAGTCACCCTCGCTGGCGCATCCGATGGGCACCGACAACTTCGGACGGGACGTGCTGAGCCGGGTCCTCGTGGGCACCCGTGAAGTCTTCTTTCTGGGAGGGATCGGGACAATCCTTGCCGCAGCCATGGGCACCTCGCTGGGGCTTCTCGCTGGCTATATCGGCCGCCTGTGGGACGAGGCCATCATGAGAATCCTCGACGTCCTGCTGGCCTTTCCCGCTCTTCTGCTTGCGATGGTACTGCTGGCGACCGTGGGGCCGTCGAACCTGAACCTAATCCTGGTTATCGCCGTGCTCTACATTCCGATGTTCGCTCGCATCGCCCGTAGTATGGTCCTCGACCTGCGCACACGGGAGTTTGTTGAAGCTGCTCGCCTGCGCGGAGAGACCCGACGATACATCCTATTCCGTGAAGTCCTGCCCAACTCTCTGCCACCGCTTCTCGTGGAGGCCTCGATCCGCTTCGCCTACTCCATCTTCCTGGTCGCCTCGCTGGGGTTCCTCGGTTTGGGGGTTCAGCCGCCCTCTCCGGACTGGGGGCGGCAGGTGAACGAGGCCCGGACGTTCTTCGACCTTGCGCCCTGGATGCTGCTCTTCCCAACCGCGGCCATTTCTCTGCTCGTCATCGGGACCAGTCTCATGGCCGACGGTCTTCGACACGTGTTCGGCCCTCCGGGCGTCGAGGAGGGCCGGGGATCATGAGCGTGTTTCGAGTGGAGGCGCTGTCCGCCTCATACTGGACTGGGAGCCGTGCGCTGCAGGCGGTCCGAGATGTATCCCTGTCATTGTCTCAGCGAGAGGCCTTGGGACTGGTGGGAGAATCGGGCTCGGGAAAGACGACCCTGGCGCTAGCGTCGATAGGCTATTTGCCGGGCAACGGCAGAGTGACCGGCGGCTCCGCCTGGCTGGGTGACGAAGATCTTCTCTCCCTCTCGCGCCGCGAACTCCGCTCGACCTGGGGATCCCGCATAGGCCTCGTGAGTCAGAATCCAGTAGGCGCGTTCAACCCTTCCTTGACCGTGGGCCGACAGCTTGACGAGATGGGACGCCGTCACCTCGACCTCAGCCGGCGTGCGGCGCGCGACCTCACCCTGTCCATGCTCGAGCGGGTGGAAATGCCCGATCCCAACTCAGTGGTGTCTCGATATCCGCATCAGCTGTCGGGCGGCATGCTCCAACGGGGCGCAATCGCCATGGCTTTGATGACCAATCCCGAGCTGCTCATCCTGGACGAGCCTACCACCGCCCTCGACGTCACAACGCAGGCGACGATCCTCGATCTTCTGGATGAACTCAAGAGCGAGTTCAGCAGCGCCATCCTCTACATCACTCACAACTTGGGTGTGGTCTCCCAAATATGCGACAGGATAGGCGTGATGTACGCTGGTGAGATCTTCGAAGAAGCGGCCACGACCGCTATCTTCACCCTTCCCCTTCACCCCTACACCGTCAACCTCATCAACTGCGCGCCGCGTTTCGGGACCACTCTGGGCTCTGGGCGACTTGCGAACATCGGGGGGTCGCTCCCCTCCTTGGACGACCTGCCGCCCGGCTGCGTTTTCGCCCCCCGTTGTCCGCTCGCCACCGATGTCTGTCGCGAGTCGCGACCTCCCTTGGTGGAGGTGCGAACGGATCACAGCAGTGCATGCTGGCGGTGGGAACTTCTGCTTTCCGCTGGGGGCAGACAGACTGCCCTGCTACAACAGGAGACCACTGCAACGGCGACGACCCCATGGCCCCAATCGGAGAACGCCGGCACCAAATCTGAGGCACATTTTGTTGAAGCCCAAAACGTCGTCAAGGTCTTTGCGTCGCCGGGGAGGCAGGCCCCCACGCGAGCGGTCGACGGCGTGAGTGTATGGATGGATCGAGCTCGCACGCTGGGACTGGTGGGGGAGAGCGGATGTGGGAAGACCACTCTCGCCCGGATCATCTCTGGCCTGACCAGTGCGAGCGGGGGCGCAATCCTCATGGAGGGCGAGGCGCTCAAGCCGGATGCCGGGGCCCGAGACCGCAAAGTCCTGAGGCGTCTGCAGATGGTATTTCAGAATCCGGATGCATCGCTCAACCCAAGACGCACGGTCAAGGAAGCTTTGATGCGCCCGCTTCTCGTGCTCGGGGGGCTCGATCGCGGCGCAGCCTCCGATCGAGCCCGAGAGCTGTTGTCCGCGGTACACCTTCCCTCGACCTATCTCGACCGATATCCGGGCGAACTCAGCGGGGGGGAAAAGCAACGTGTGGCTATCGCCCGAGCCTTTGCCTCCGGTCCCGACCTCGTCATTTGTGACGAGCCCATCTCCTCCCTGGACGTCTCGGTTCAAGGCTCGCTGATGAACCTGCTCCTGGACCTGCAGAGCGAGCGCCAAACTTCCTACCTGTTCATCTCCCATGACCTGGCCGCAGTCCAGCACCTTTCACACCACATCGGGGTGATGTATCTCGGGCACCTGATGGAGACGGGCGAAGCCGGACGGGTTCTCGCCCCGCCTTATCACCCCTACACCGAGGCCCTACTCTCCGCTGTGCCGATCCTCGACCCCGAGTTCGCCCGGACTCGGCTTCATCTGCGCTCTGGGCCGCCGGCAACCGGTGAAATTCCCTCCGGTTGCCGCTTCCATCCGCGCTGTCCCCGATTTCTCGGCCCGATTTGCGTGGAGCAAGAGCCGCCCTGGCGTGCCGCCGGCAACGAAGCGACCGCCGCGACGCCCGAGGGTTCCGAAGCCGACGGCCGCGAGACCGGCCATGCTATCTACTGCCACATCCCGTTGGATGAACTGGTACGACTCCAGAGCGGGATTCCAAGAGTGGAACCGGCTTGATGGGACGCTTCATCCTCCGCAGATTGGCGTTTGTGCTCCTAACAGTCCTCCTCTCCAGCATGCTGGTCTTCACCGCCACGAATATCCTCCCCGGGGACGTAGCTACGATGGTTCTCGGCAGGGAGGCGACCCAGCAGGCTAAGGACGAACTTCGAAAGGAACTCGGGCTTGATCGTCCACTCATCGTCCAATACGGGAGTTGGCTGGGCAATTTGGCCCAAGGTAACTGGGGGAAATCGATCAGCCTCGAGCAGGAGGTGCGCCCCGTGGCGCTCGAACGTCTGCGCAATTCAGCCATGCTCGCCCTCGTGGCCTTCCTGCTGTACGTCCCGCTGGGCATCCTTCTGGGAGTAATAGCGGCTTGGCGGCGCAACTCGCCGCTCGACCAAGTGATATCCGCCGGGTCCCTCGCGTTCGTCGGTTTACCCGAGTTCGTGACCGGCGTACTGCTTATCGCGCTCTTTTCTCGCACCCTCGGCTGGTTCCCGTCCTCGTCTGCCATCGCTCCCAGCACGTCCTTCGCAACCGCTTTGCCCAGCCTTGTCCTGCCCGGGCTCACAGTCTCTCTCACCAGCCTGGCGTACGTGATTCGAATGACCCGTGCGAGCACAGTCGAAGTCTTGCAGACGGACTACGTCCGCGCGGCCCGTCTGAAGGGCCTCTCCCCCCGGAACGTCATTTTTGGCCACGTGCTGAGAAACTCTCTTCTGCCGACGGTTACAGTTGTGGCGACGGGCGTCGGCTGGTTGATGGGGGGGCTGATAGTGACCGAGTCGGTTTTTGGCTACCCTGGCTTGGGTCGCCTCGTGCTCTTCGCGATCCAGCGACGTGACCTGCCTCTCATCCAAGCGACCACCATGATGATCGTGGTGATATTCGCGCTCGCGAATCTCGCTGCGGACATCATTTACGCCCTGCTCAACCCCCGAATCAGGTACAGGTGACGCCATGACCGTGGCCCGCGTCGAACGCGTTTATTACGCCACCAATGCTTTGTTCACCCTGGCGACGTCGATCATCTGGGGAGTGAACACTCTATTCCTTCTCAACGCGGGGCTTAACATCTTCAGCGTCATGTTGGTCAACGCGACGTTCAGCGCCGGCCAGATTGTCTTTGAGGTTCCCACCGGAGTGATCGCGGACACCGTGGGACGGAGAGTTTCGTTTCTCATCGGCATTGGCGCGCTTGCCGTCGCCACGCTCGGATACGTCGGCTCGGCGGTCCTCCACTGGGGTATGGCTGGGTTCATTCTCTCCTCGATTCTTATCGGCTTCGGTTACACCTGCCAGACGGGCGCCGTCGATGCCTGGCTGGTCGACGCCCTGGACTCCCTGGGCTATTCGGGCAGCAAAGACCGGGTCTTTGCCCGCATGGGCATGTACAGCGGAGTCTCGATGCTCGTGGGGGTGCTCGGCGGCGGGCTCCTCGGCCAGTTCAGCCTTTCCGGACCTTACCTCGTGCGCACCGGCCTCTTGGTCGGGGCGTTCGCCGTCACCGCGGCCTTCATGCGTGACATTGGCTTTAAGCCCCGGCCTTTCAGACTGTCCCGCCTCGGAGACGAGAGTCGCACGATCCTCGCCGCCGGTATCAATTTTGGATGGCGGCACCGGGTCATCCGGCCCCTTCTCTTCGTGTCTCTGGCGAACGGCTTGCTGGTTTGGTACCTTTTCTACGCTTCCCAGCCCTATGCGCTCGAACTGTTGGGCCAACAAAATCTCGTGTGGGTCGCTGGGGCGGTTACCGCGCTATTTGCCCTCTCGGGGGTAGGAGGCAACACTCTAGTAGGACCGGTGTCGCGCTCCCGGCTGGGAAGCCATCCGGCCTCGATACTGGTTATCGCGAGCGTGGTTCTGGCCTTCATCGCAAGCGCGATGGGCATCGCCGGTCTGATCGCGCATGGGGCGCACAGTATCACGGCCTTTGTGGTAGTCGTGGTCCTTCTGGGCGCATGGGGCGTCGTCAGCGGGATCGCCATTCCCATCCGGCAGGCCTTTATCAACCAGTACATCCCCTCGGCTCAACGAGCGACGGTACTCTCCTTCGACTCCTTCTTCGCCGACATTGGCGCGGTTGGAGGGCAACTCGGTTTTGGCGCTCTCGCTCAAAGTGCTTCGAAGGCCCTTGCATACACAGTGGGTGGGGTCGTCTACTTGACAGTGGCGCCTCTTTACCGCAGAGCGGGAAAGGCCGCTCAGGACCAGCCCATAGAACCGCCCGGCTCAGCCGACTCGTGTGCAACGGCGGCGACCTGCGCGCCGCTGCCCGCGGATCTGGGTGCGGCTCCTCGACAGAAAGGCCTAGACGGCCAGGAATAGGTTGTTGAGAGCCTCGGCCAGGGTGGGATGTGCAAAGACTGCGTCCTTCAAGGTCGCGGCCGTGACACCGCCAGCCATAGCAATCTGGAGCACGGCCATAAGCTCTCCGCCGTCGATACTGAGGACCGAACACCCTAGAATCAGCCCTGTGCCCGCTTCTACCACCACTTTGACGAAGCCGCGAGATTCGTCCACCTCGAGGGCTCTCGCCACCTGGTCCATGGGCATCTTGAACACGTGCACCTCACGTTCTTCGGCTCGGGCTTGATCCTCAGTAAGGCCCACACGGCCCAGTTGTGGATCCATGAAGATCGTGTACGGAACCATCCGACCTGTGATCGACGCGTCTCCACCCTGGAGAAGGTTCGTACGGACGACTCGGTAGTCGTCGTACGAGATGTGCGTGAACGCCGGTCCGCCCTTGACATCTCCCAGAGCGTATACGCCGGGAACGTCCGTCTCGAGCCGCTCGTTCACCTTGATGTAACCGTGAGAGTCGACGGCGATACCCGCGGCGCCCAGATCGAGGGGTTCGGTGTTGGGCACCCGCCCCGTGGCCACGAGCAGATGCGAACCGGCAAGCGTGTGTCTGGTCTGCCCCGAGTCCACCTCCAACAGGGGGCCGCGTTCACCAGCCCGCACCGCAGCCACCTTTGTTTCCAACAAAACGTCGATGCCGTCCTCCCGAAGAATCTGGGCCACCGCTTCTGCCACATCCGGATCTTCGCGCGAGAGCAGAGCGCCGCTCCTCTGCACGACGGTGACCCGGCTGCCGAATCGGCTGAACATCTGTGCAAATTCCACCGCCACGTACCCGCCGCCCAGGATCAGCAGACGTTCGGGAACCGCGCTCAACTCCATAATCGTAGTCGAATCGAGGAAGGGAACGGCATCCAACCCGGGCAGAGGAGGAACCGCCGGACGCCCCCCAGTGTTGAGAAAGATCGAACGCGCCCCGATACGGCGCTCAAAACGGTCTGACGATTGGACAGCGATTTCGTGTGACCCGACAAATCTAGCCTGACCCCAGATCAACTCGAGTCCCGGCACAGCCTCAAGGCGCCGCTGCGCTCCGGAGCGCCAGTCTTCCACAATGCGGTCTTTGCGCCGTCGAACCCGCGCAAGTTCCGTGCGGACCGGGCCCGCGATGACACCATAGTCGGCGGCACGACCAGCCAGGTAGGCGACGCGGGCGCTGGCTGCCATGGTCTTCGTGGGCGTGCAACCCTCGTTGTAGCAGGTGCCTCCGATGTGCACTCGCTCCACCAGTGCAGTCTTCCACCCGGCCGCGGCCAAATCTCTGGCGAGAGGAACGCCGGCCTGGCCCGCTCCGACGATGATTGCGTCGAACTCGTCCATCTGCTCCCCATCCCTCGTGGCTTTGGGAGCCGAGGAGAACGGCTCCCTCAGATCAGGTTCTCAGGATTGAGTCCCTCCAAATCAGCCAAAACAAACCGGCCATCCTTCCGGATGAGGATATCGTCGAACCAGATCTCGCCTCCGCCCCACGCCGGAGTCTGAATGAGTACCAGATCCCAGTGCACGCTGGAACGGTTGCCGTTGTCGGAATCGTCGTAGGCGCGGCCGCAGGCGACATGAAGGCTCCCCCCGATCTTCTCGTCGTAGAGCGTGTCCTTCATAGGCCTATCGATACGTGGGTTCACGCCCAAAGCGAACTCGCCCAGATAGCGGGAGCCTTCGTCGGTATCGAGCATCTTCAAGAGCTTTTCGGGTTCGGACGAGTCGGACGCCACCACCCGGCCGTCCTTGAACACCAACTTGATCCGCTCGTAGGTGGTGCCGTCCTCGAGCGACGGCGTGTTGAAAAGGATGGTGCCATTCACCGAATCGCGCACCGGCGCGGTGAAGACCTCGCCATCCGGGATGTTGTTCCGGCCTGCGGCTTTGAGGACGGGGATGCCCTTTATGGAGAAACTGAGGTCGGTTCCTGGACTGAGTACATGCACCTTCTCCGTACGGTTCATGAGATCGACCAGAGGATCCATCGCGTGGCTCATTCGCGCGTAATCCAATGTCGAGACGGAAAGGCAGAAGTCCTCGAAGGCTTCCGTCGACATCCCGGCCGCCTGAGCAGCGGATGGCGTAGGATAGCGTAGAAGGCACCATTTCTTCTTCAGCAACAGATCCATGAGAGGCTCCGAAGCCAATCTCGAGGCCTCGAGGACGTTGCCGGGGACGTCGGCCATCTCGGAGGCGTTGTCACCCCCGAGGATATACAGGGTTGCGTCAACGTCATTGATTCGGTTGATGTCCCACTGAACCAGCAGTTCCATCTGCGCCCGGTGCGCCCCCAGCAGCAAGGCCCTCTTCAGGCGCGAGTCTCCGATATCAGTGAAAGGCACGGCGCCGCGCCGATAGGTCTCCTCCACAAGCGCGATCATGAGGTCCCGTGACCGCACATCCCCTTCGATGAGCAGCCGCTCCCCTGCTTCGAGTTCCAACGAATAATCGAGGAGATTACCGGCCAGAGTCTGCAGACGCGGGTCTTTCATTCCCGGATCCTTTCTCGTTCACTTCCATCCCATCGACGGTCGCCTGAGGGGCCCTTTTCCGTTTTCGGACGGCGTCTCTCAGGATGTACTCGATCTGCCCGTTCACACTACGCAGTTCGTCCGCCGCCCAAGACTCCAGATCCGCCCAGAGGCCCTGATCAATGCGAAGTAAGAACTGTTTGCGCTCTGCCAAGACAGTCTAGGAGTAGAGGGTACCCGCGTTGACGATCGGATGCACCTCCGACTCGCCGCACAGTACGACCATGAGATTGCTGATCATGTTGGCCTTGCGCTCCGAGTCGAGATCGATCACGTTCTTCTCCGCCAATTCCCGCAATGCCATGTCGACCATGCTCACCGCACCGTGGACGATCTTCTGCCGAGCGTCGATGATGGCTTCGGCCTGCTGACGGCGAAGCATGGCCTGTGCAATCTCCGGAGCATACGCCAAGTGGGTGAGTCGGGCCTCTTCCACGAGGACACCCGCTCGCGCCAAACGCTCCCCTAGTTCCTGCTTGAGAGCCAACGATACCTCATCGACGTTACTGCGCAACGTGATCTCGTGCTCTTCGCCATGATCGTAGGCATAGGAGCTGGCCAAGTGGCGGAGCGCAGTCTCACTCTGGGTCTCGACGTAGAGTTGCAGATCGTCGACGTCGAAGACGGCTTGCGCCGTGTCCTGTACCCGCCACACGACGACTGTGGCGATTTCGACCGGGTTTCCCCGACGGTCGTTGACCTTAAGCTTGGGACCGTTGAGTGTCCGCGCACGCACAGAGATCTTGTACCGTGGATACTTCTTAGTCGCTCGTGTCGCAGTGCTCTTCTTCGCTCCGGCCGAGGCACTGGCAGCTTCGCGGCCGTCATCGGGGGCGGTCTTCGCAACCGGACCATTGGAGTAGAACGGGTTGGCCCAGTGGAAACCGCCCACACGCACTGTCCCTTTGTAGGCTCCGAACAGAACGAGCACGCGAGTTTCGTTCGGCTCGAGAGTGAAGAAACCCATGCTCAATATGCTTCCCAGCAACAATAGGGCTATGCCGGGACCCACCAACACCCAGGTCTGGCCGGTACTCAAGGACTTTTCATACACTCCGGCCAGGATAAGCACGGCCAAGCCGGCCAAGAGGATCACAACCACGGCTGCAAGCATGCCCCACCCGCGTGTGGCCTTACCGGGCCTCTCGTGATTCAACGATGCCTGATTCCCTTCCATGATTCCTCCATCTGCTCTCGCCCTCTGAGGAGAAGAGTCGCCAATAAGATATTATGATGATATCACGAGGCTATCGTATTTCGGCGGGGTCTCGCCCAAGGGCTACAATGCTTCTATCCAGAGCACATCCCGATGGAGAAGACATGCTGAGCACCTATCCGGTCGTCACCGACATAGTCGTGCGCTGGGGAGATATGGACTCCCTTGGCCACGTGAATAACCACATCTACCTGCAGTACTTTGAAACGGCTCGGATCACGTATCACGAGGCGATAGGCATCGCGGCCCCCACGCCTTTTACCGACGCCGACGGCGTGATTCTGGCCGCGAACAGCTGCCGCTACCGGGTTCCCGTTACCTATCCCGACACCCTGTCGGTGGGGTCGCGGATCTCAGCTATCGGGAGCGACTCGTTCCTCATGGAGTATGCGGCCGTCAGCCAGAAGCTAGACAAACTGGTGACCGAGGGAGACGCGCTCGTCGTCCTCTACAACTACGTCGAGCGCCGCCGTTTCCCGATGTCCCCCGAACTACGCGCCAGGATCATCGCCCTCGAGGGACATGTGCCTCCAACGCTGCCTCCGCGCACCCGACACAGCCGTAGCGCGGAATGAGTCCGTTCCCGGGGGCCACGCAGTGGGTGCGTATCGAGCCTACCGAAGACCCTGAGGATCTCGGCGTGACCGGCGCTGCAGACAGGTAAGACTCAGCCATCCTCCGAGGGACGAACGAGCAACACGGGAGTGTCACTGCCTCGGATCACGTCCTCGGTCACCGATCCTACAAAGAGGCGCCTCATCTCACTGTGCCCATGGGTGGCCATCACGATGAGGTCGGCACCGGTTTCCCGTGCAAAGGCGCTTATCCCCGCCGCCGGCTCGTCGAGCGCGATCTTGGTAGCGACGGGAACACCTCGAGACGAAACCTTCGCCGCCATAACGTCCAGATACTTCTGCGCCTCTTCAAGAAGATACGCCGACTCGTCGCGGGAATGACTGTGCACCACGTGAACAAGCGTCACTCGGGCGCCCGTGGCCAGGGCCATCGAACCGGCGTGATCGATCACGGCCTCGTCGCTTGAATCCCATTTTAGCGGCACCAGGATGCGCTCATACATCAGAAAGAACCTCCTGCCAGGTTGTAGAGGAAGGCGACGTTCAGGGCCGTGACCACCACCCCGGCCCCGATGGCCAGTGTGCGCTCAACTCCACCGCTTGCAAAACTGCCCATCACCCGACGGTCGGTCACAAGGAGAACCAGCGGGATGATGGTCAGCGGGAGTTGGATACTGAGCGCCACCTGACTAAACAGAAGCACTTTGAATGAATCGATTCCCGAGGCGATGATCGCCAGAGCAGGGATCGCCAGTACAAAGAGTCCGGCTCGATAAAAGTTTGTGCGCGGATCTTCCGGCCGACCCAAGTACGCGGTCAGAACGTTCACCTCGGCCATGGCGGAGGTGAGGCTCGAGCCCAGGCCGGCGAGAAGGAGACCCACGCCGAAGAGCAGGCGGGCCAGACTGCCGGCGAGGGGCTGGAGCGTGGCTGAAGCCTGATCCAGGCTGGTTATCGTTATCCCGTGCCGAAAGAATACTGCCGCCGCCACGATCACCATGGCACAGTTCACCATCCAGCCCAACCCCAACGCCACGGCGGTATCGCCTATCTCGTACGTGATCAGCCTGCTCCGGCCTTCGTCGTTCTCCGGCTGGTCGCGATTGAGCACAACGTTGGAATGCAGGTACAGGTTGTGGGGCATGAGCACTGCCCCCAACATGCCTATGGCGACCGCGATACTCGCGCCGCTGAGATCGGGAACGAAACTCCCCCGGGCGGTTGCAAGCCAATCCGGCCTGACTATCGCCAGCTCCGCAACGTAGCACACCGCGATTATGCCGATAAATACGACAATTAGCCGCTCTACATGGCGATAACGGCCGGTGAGGATCAGAGCGATCTTGAGAACGATGGTTATCGCGCCTCCGGCAAGGAGGGGTAGCCCGAACAGCAGGCGGAAACCCAATGCTCCGCCGAGCAGTTCGGCCACGTCGGTGGCGATACACGCGAGAACGATGCTGCTCCCAAACAAACCGGTCCAGGCGCGGCCAAAGCGCGCACGCACGTTGTATGCGAGGCTGTGACCCGTAACAATCCCAAGCCGGGCCGACATGTTTTGGAAGAGGATGAGCATCAACGTCGCCAGGGTGATGATCCAGAGCAGCGAGTACCCGAAACCGCTTCCACCGGCTACGTTTGTAGCCCAGTTACCAGGATCGATGAACCCCACGGTAACGATGAATCCCGGCCCGAGGTAGCGAAGGAAATCACGGCTCAGAAAGACGCGCCGTTTCGAAAGACGCGCCCGTCCCGGCGGGAGGTCGTCCGGCGCGGATGCGGCCCTCACTTTATGGGGAGGATTGTCGACCGCGGACCCTCCTGCTGTCTGTCAATAACCGTGGGGTGCCGGCCTAACCGGCCAACACCCCACGATCATACCCAGGAATCGGCGGAGACCACTCAGTCGACGGGCAAATTGAAGAAGTTCTTGGGATTCTGCCAGCAGACCTTGTCGATCGTCTCCTTGTCCAGCCCGAACAGTCTCATGGCCAGTATCACTCGCGGAACCATGAAGTAATCGTTACCCTCGCCGCCAAGTTCGGAGTTGATGATGATCTTGTCGCGCTTGTCCGGATTGTCGATTACGTACTGCGCGGCCGGTTCCGGGGGCATCTTGTCCCAACAAACAGAGAGGCCAACCATGCCGCCGGTCGCCGCTCGCCAATCGAGACTGGGCTCGGAGGCGTGGTCGAAGACGCACTTTTCAACTGGAAAACCTTCTTCCTTGATGATCTCGAGTACTTTCGGTAGAACGACGGATGCCTGGGGCGCAAGTCGGATGGGCGTGTGCAGGATGACCGGCACGTCGTATTCCTTGGCGATCCGCAGATGTTCGCGGAAGAGATCGATCTCGAACTGAGTGCCGGTGTCGAGGCCGATCTCACCTATGGCGACAGCCTTCTCATCCTTGAGAAACTCGGGCATCCTCGCCAGACATTTCTCTGCATCGGCGTGGTTCACACCGAAGAAGGGGACCGATAGAGACGTGAACAGCTTGTAGCCCAGCGTCTCGGCGGTCGTGGCTTCCATGCCCAGAAAACGCTCCCACATGAGGAGCACGCTGTCCGCATCCTTGCTCGCCAGGAACATGTGCGGACTAGGGACGATCGCTGCTTCCATGCCCATCATCACGAGCTTTTGCAGTTGCTTGTCCTCGATCATGTCGGTGTGGAGATGGGCATCGATGAACCGCATATGGTCGCTCCTTCTGTATCGATTTGGCCGCTCAGGCCTCCCGGAAGAGGCCGGTGAGTGAGTCATGGCAGGACACAAACGTACACCGGGCCGGCGCGCCAGTCAAGCGGGCCCTGAGCGCGTCAGACCGGACCGGTCGGACCTCGACCGATAGTCAGCCAGACGGCGACCGCCGGCTCGTCTCCCACGTTTATGACGCGATGAGGGATGCTGCTGTCGAAGGCAATGCTGAAACCCGGCTCCAACAGGTGCTTTTTGAAGCCCACATCCACCTGCAAGCGGCCGCTCAGTACGAGGCCATACTCGCGGCCCCTATGATGGTAGGCCTCGTCGTCTCCGGCGCCCACCTCGTGCCGGACCTCGATGAACTCCACCATGTCGTCGTCGGAGGGGGTCAGGCGCTGAAACTCCACGCCCATCATCCTGATGATCTCGCGACGTCTGGGGTCCACCACCGGGGAAATCCCCGGGCCAGGCACCAAAACTGCCGCAGTCGGGTCAGAGCCGATTTCGTTGAAAGCGCTGTCATCGCCGGACTCGACGAGCCCGACAGGCGCGGGGAACAACTGAGCGACCGTGAGGCCCAGTCCATCCGAGAGCTTCCAGAGCGCCCCCACCGAAGGGTTGGTCAACCCGCGTTCGATCTTGCTGACGTGACTGGGGGTCAGTTCCGCCCGGCGCGCAAGTTCGCGGACACTCAGCTTTTGTAGTCGCCTCGCCGCGCGAATGCGCTCCCCAGGATGCTCGCGCCCCGCCCCGCTCGTTCGCTCGATATGTTCATCGCTGTGGAGAGACATGTGTCTCCGTAGTGTAAACCCCCAGGAAACGCAAGACAAAGCACAGCTCGGCCGTCAGAGCACGGCGGGTAGCCGGCAGATGCAGTATGGAGCCCCCGCCGGTTCTCCGGCGGGGGCTCCATACAACGTTCGTCGAGGACCGATTCCTCGCCTGACGACGGGCGAGCTCGGACCGTCTGTTACTTACTACCGTTCGGCGGCTGGGCCATACCCCGTGCCGCAGTATGTGTAGGTCCTTTCCGGAACTTCGTTCACGTCGGCTTCGTCGATTTCGGCCACGCAACGAACCATCGACCCGTCGCCCATGTACCAGCGAATCGGGAAGCAGAAGAACCGGAAGCGTTTGCCGGACACCTTGTCCAGATCTCCGCCGAGGTTTTCGACCCCCACGATGCCATGACCCAACATCTGCTTGTGGCAGGGTTCCCAAGTTCCCTCGCATCCGAGCGCTTCAAGATCACCGAATTTGGCATCGTAAGCGGCTTGGCCGTGCAGCCTGATGTAGGCCGCTTTCTCAAATTCGGCGTATGCCTCTTCACCGAACTGCTCAGCGTATTCTTCCGTAATGGGCTTTCCGGAGGCGCCGGGCAGATTCATCTGCGGCGGGCCGTTCTTGCCCATGGCCGTATGAAGCGGATGATCCAGCGCCTGCATGTCCATAGCAACGCACTTGACCTTGTGCTTCACAAACCATTTTCCCGCTTCGACCCCGGTACCGCACGAATAGTGGTAGTACTCTTTCGAGTCATCAAACTTGCGGTGCATGCCGGTGTTCAGACAAACGACCATGCCCTCGAGTTCAGCCGGCTTGATGTTCGCCCGCTTGCAGGCATCCTCAAGATGCGCGGGGCCGATCAGACCCCAAGGTTCCACCTTGATTTCGAGGCAGACTGCGTCGCCCGTGTAGGCATCAACCGGCATCTCGTGGGTATAGCGAGCTCTCTTGCCGTCGAATTCGCGTTCCATGACGTGACGAGGTGCGTCGGCATGAGTGCCTGTATGCTGAACACAATCGACCCTCTGCGTGAGGACGCCACCCTTTGCCATAGTGTGCATCGAATCAATGACCGGCTTTACAAAATACGGCCAGCGAGGAATCTCCGCACTGAAGGGATGGGTCAGGTCAACGAATACTTTCTTTCCCATGACGAGTCTTCTTCTCCTTTTCGCGTTACCTTTTCGACTTACGGACGCCCTGCGCCCGAATTGTCCGCGTGTCGCCTCTTATCATACAAGTGTACCCCCACTCGAGGTATCGTCCAGCGGGTCGCTTGTCACACCCGAGCGCCAACGCTCGTCGACAGGGACGACCACCGGGGTCGCGAGCCCTCCGCCTCTCCCGAACCCAGGGACCGCGCGACGGGCGTAGGCAAACCCGGCCGCGACTCCCGCGAGACAGATACATGCCATCGCAATGACGGTCCCCTGGACGCCGATGCTCTCGGCGAGTTGACCGATGACGAGACTCCCAATAGGGGTCGTGCCGAGGAACAGGAGGATGTACATCCCCATCACCCGACCGCGCATGTGATCTGGAACCAGCAACTGCAGGCGCGTATTGGCGGTGGTCATGAAGAGCACGCCGCAGAGCCCGATCGCAAACATGAGCCCGGTATCCAAGACTTGGGACCTGGAAAACCCAAAGCCGAGCTCAAGTACTGAAAAGCATAGCGCCGAGACGAACAACAGACCATTTCCTGGTTTTCCTCGGTATGCGTTGACAAGACCCCCGACCACAGCGCCAACGCCCATCGACGCCATCAAGACCGCGAGGCCTGAAACGCCGGACTCCACCAAGTATTTCGCCACCAACGGCAGGACGACCTGAAAGTTGTAGCCGAATGTACCAAGCGCTGCCAGTATGATGAGGATCAGCACGACATTGGGGGTCGACCGCGCGTAACGGACCCCCTCGAGCAGCTTCCGCAATGCGTTCTCCCCCTTGACCCTCGGAGACGGCTGAAGTTCGCTCACCCGCATGGCAAGGAGAGCGATGATCACGGCGAGGAAGCTGACAGTGTTGAGGTAGAAGCAGGCAGCGATACTGAATGCGCTTATCACCGCCGCGCCGATAGCTGGGCCCACAATGCGGGCAGCATTGAACTGGGTGGAGTTCAAGGCGACAGCGTTGGAAACCTGGCTCTTGCCCACCATCTCGGGCACGAACGCCTGGCGTGTGGGGCTCTCCACGGCGTCGGCCATACCGCGAATACCGGCGAGCACGTAGATAAGCGCGACGGTTATGAGATCGGTCGAGGCCAGTATGGCAAGGGTGAGGGCGACCGCCAACTGGATGCATTGCGTCGCGACGATCGTCCTGCGCTTGGGTAGGCGGTCAGCCAGGACCCCACCGTACAGCGAGAATAGCAGTGCCGGTAAGAAGCGAATGGTCATGGTGAGGCCCAGAGCCGCCGGCGATTCGGTGAGGCTGAGAACCAGCCAGCTTAGGGCAACATCCTGCATCCAGGTCCCGGCCAAGGAGACGAGTTGCCCAAACCAGAACAACCTGAAGTTGCGGTTCGACAGTGAGCGAAATCCGCTCGTGACCGTCCTGATACGGGGCGCGCTCATTCTCATTTGCCGTCCGAGCCGACCGCGGGCTGTGGATCGGGGTCGTGGTCAGCGAGAGCCCTTGTGTGCGATCCTCGGGCGGAAGCTACCGCCACAGCCAGCATCTCAAGGGCGGCCGTAGTCGTTTCGAGCTTGTCGCCAAGATCCTCCGCCACCTCGTGCAGAAACGGGCGGGCATACTCGGCGAGTTCACCAGCAAGCGCCCGGCCCTGTTGAGTGAGTTCCAGCGGGATCTGCCGGCGATCGTCTGCGCTCGTGCCCCGTGCGACCAGACCGGCGCGGGCCAGTTTGGCCACCAACCCACTCGTTGTGGAGACGGTGATGCCCAGGCTCTGGGCAAGTTGTCCGGTGGTGATCCCCGGAGTCCCGCGCACCTGGAAGAGAACGCGCAGTTGAGGAAGGGTGACGCGGGAGCGTTCCCATTGAGCCAGGCGAAGCGTCTCCAATTCCAGCAACGCCCGGATGTAGGCAACGCGGAAACGTTCATACGGCGAGTGGGAAAGGTCGGAGGTCTTCTCGGTCGATTCCATCGGAACTATTGTACGGTCTCACCGTACTATTTGCCAACGGCGAACGGTATCCGCAAACTAGCGGACCAGTCGCGACACCTCGTCCCGATCGAAGCTGGGCCACTCCACGCGGATTCCGTCCCGATAAGCCTCGACACCGCTTCCTGGTTCCATCACCTCGCCTATCTCGGTGACGGGCACCCCACCCTCTTCCAAGGACCGGACAAGCTCCGAAGATCCGGCCGCATCGCAAGTGATGAGGAGACTCCCGGAGCCGATGAGTCCCAGCGGGTCGAGTCCCATCGCCTCGCATATCCTCCTTGTCTCGGGATAGATTGGTATCGCCTCCATATCCACGCGCAGACGAAACCCGCCGGCGGAGCCAAGTTCGCCCACAGCTGTGGCCAGACCGCCCTCCGTCACGTCGTGGAGGGCCGACACTCCTGGATGGCCGTGGCAGATGCGCGCCTCCTCGAGGATGCCTATCTTCTCCAGGAACCCGGCACTCGTTTCGATCTCGGCGTCAGTCAGCCCCTTGCCGGCTAGTTGGGCGGCGAACTCACGGGCGATGAGCCCCGTACCCTCCACGGCGATAGCCTTGGTGAGAAGAAGCCGGTCCCCGGCACGCATCCTCGACTTGGCGAGGAGTTTGCCCGCGGGTGCCGTGCCCGCCATCATTCCCACGGCCAGCGGCCGGGAGACGGCGTCGGTGACCTCCGTGTGACCTCCGCAGAGCGAGATGCCCCAAGACGAACACATCTCCTGGATGCCGCTCACGAGAGCCACCACTTCTGACGCCGTCGACCCGGGCGGGAACATGAGAGTGGTGAGAAGCCAGCGAGGATTCGCGCCGCTCGTGGCAACATCGTTCGCATTGGCCAAGACCACATAACGCGCGATCGAGTCCATCGCCAGCGTGATGGGGTCGGATGCCAGCACCAGCACTTCGTCCGAGGAGACGTCGAGTGCGGCGGCGTCTTCGCCAATCCCGGCGCCCACCAGTACCGAGGGGTCGTCCAGGACGATGTCCGCCAGTCCCTCGGCGAGGAACTCCACCGGCAGCTTGCCCAGCGGCAACGGCAACCCGTGGCGGATAATCTCGACCGCCTCGATGAGGTCTCCGATGACGAAGTCGGCTTGTCCCTGCGCAGACGGTATATCCGAACCGTTGCGCAAGAGCATGGTGAGTGACCCCGCCCTCCTGCCGGCCTCGATATCGAAGGCGTGGTCTCCCACAACGAGTAACTCCCGGGCCTTCACCCCCAGTTCGTCGGCCGCGTGGAAGACGCCGTCGGGACAAGGCTTCGGCTCGAACGGAAGATCGCGCGAAACAATGGCGCCAAAATCCTCTCGGTCCATTCCGTCCATGTGCTGCAGAGACAGCCGCACCATGGCCCCCGAATTGCGAGTGATGATGGCCATGGGGATGCGTTGCGTGCGCAAGAAGGCCACCAGTTCAACCGCTCCCCGGTTGGGAGCCGCGTTCTCCGCCGCCTCAGCCTCTGCGCGCTCCAGGATGCCCGTGAACCTCTGCCGCTCTTCCGGGCTGCCGATCTCCCGAAAGTACTCCAGCAGGCCCATGCCGACCGGGCAACCGACGTCGCGCCGGATGGCGGCGAAGTCTATGAGGTCGGGCCGAGTGAGTGTGCCGTCGAAGTCGAACAAAACGGCGGAAATGCGATATGGCAATCCCGCCAACGTGGACGGGACAAACCTTCCGGTCATGCGGCTTCCTCAAGAAGGGGTCGATGGAACAACCTGTCGCGGACACTCGAATCCTAGCAGGTTCCGCCGCCTCTACCCCAGCTGCGTCGCCCGTCGGGCCTGTCTCAGCGCCAGTATGCCGGTGAACGTCGCAAAGGCGAGCATCACCCCCAAGCCGATCAAGAGCGGCCTGGCCTTCCACCCGTCAATGAGGAGAGATCTCATCGCGTCATAGATGTAGGTGGTCGGGTTGACAGTGGCGGCCCACTTCAGCCAGGTGGCCGTTATGTATTGCTTGGGAACGAACGTCGAGGACAGGAAGATGAGGGGGAAGAAAGCGAAGGTCGCTGCTTCGGCAGCCGCCCCGTTCCTTGTCTTCAGAGCGATGAAGACCGCGTAACCCGCAAACGCCATCCCCCAGAGAAAGGCGAAGAAGAGGACGAGGATGAGGCCCCCGGGTCCCGCGGCGGCTTTGAGGCCCAGCGCCAGCCCCAACGCCAAGACCAATATGACCTGACCCACAAGGAGCACCGCCCCTCCTACCATGGGGCCCCAGACGAGGGCAAGCCGCGAAGTCGGGGTCAGTAGAAGCTTGGTGAAGTATCCGGACTCGATGTCCCGTATCAAAGACTGGCCGGCCGCACCGGCGCCACCCACGGAGGCGGAGACGATGGAAACCGGGATGATGAATCCTAGGTATGACCCTTTGAAACCGGGGAGATTTGCCACCGACGACAACCCGGCGTTGAAGACGAACAGGAAGAAGACGCTGATGGCCACATTGGGAATGACCGCCGCGGGCGTCCGCATGCTATTGCGTAGCGACCGCAAGATGAGGAGAAGGATGTCGGTCATGCCGTCTCCTCCTTGACTATCGGTTCCTCCTTGAGAGCCATGCGCGAGCCGGTGGCCCGTAGGAAGACGTCGTCGAGGGTCGGCTCGCTCATGGAGAGACCTTCGAGACCGACACCCGCGTCATCCAGCGCGCGCACCAAGGTCGCCAGTTTGTCGGCTGCAACGCCGAAGTAGCAAAGCAACTCGCGCCCGGTAAGTTGCCGCGAGGGACACAGCGGCGCGACCACGGCGTCGGCCTTCGCGGCCTGCTCTGGGGAGGCAAAGGTTAGACTCACCACCTCGTTGCCTATCCGCTTCTTGAGGTCGCGCGGCGAACCTTGGGCGACGATCTTCCCTCGGTCGATGATGGCCACGTCATCCGCCAGCTTGTCCGCCTCCTCGAGATACTGCGTAGTGAGGAAGATGGTCATCCCGAGGTCCTCGTTCAGCCTGCGAACTTCCTCCCATATCGCCATCCGGCTGGCCGGGTCGAGCCCCGTGGTGGGTTCGTCGAGGAAAAGGACGTCGGGATTGTTGACGAGCGCGAGAGCCAAATCGAGACGGCGCCTCATCCCGCCGGAATACTGCCCCACACGCTTCTTGTCGTCGACGTCGTCGAGGCCGACCGCGCGCAACAGACGCTCTGCCGTGAACGAGGCGGCCGCCGAATCCGCCCCGAACAGCCGGGCCTGCAGCGTCAGCATCTCCCGGCCCGTCATGAGCGGATCCAGACCAACTTCCTGCAGCGCCACTCCGATACGCGCCCTGACCTCCTGTTGGTCTCTGCTGACGTCGAAACCAGCCACACGCGCCGTGCCGGCAGTCGGAGCCAGAATGGTCGTCAAGACCTTCACCGTGGTGGTCTTGCCGGAACCATTCGGTCCCAGGAAACCGAAGATCCCTCCAGATTCCACGCGTAGGTCGACGCCGTCGACCGCTCTCGTGTCTGCGAAGTAGCGAGCGAGGCCCTCCGCCACTATGCTCCGATCAGTACTTGCTGCCACGTGCCCTCCCACCCCGCCTCATATGAGCCGGTCCTGGCGCAATACCCCCGGGGGTTATAGGTTCCGATTAGACCGTTTCGGCAAACAGGCGCTGCACAAGGGACGCGCCGGGTGATATAAGTCAGACGTGCGCGAAATCACTTTTTACTCCTGGCTCGTCATCGTGTGGATGGCCGTAGCGGTCATCACCTTCGCCGCCCTGTTCTTTATCACCGCTCCCTACGGCCGCTTTACCCGCGGGGGATGGGGACCGCGCTTCAGCGCGCGCTGGGGATGGATCCTGATGGAGTCCCCTTCCCTGATCACCTTTGTCGTCTGCTATGCGCTGGGAGACCAACATGGGAACCCGGTCGCCCTCGTCTTCCTGCTGTTATGGGTCGTGCACTACGTACACCGTTCCCTCATCTACCCCTTCCGCGTGCATAGCAGTCGGCCCAGTATCACTGCGTCGGTCGTGCTGATGGGCGCCTGCTTCAACGTGGGGAATGGGTACCTCAACGCCCGATACCTCTACACGCTCGGCCCGCGCCTGGACACCTCTTGGTTGCTCGACCCGCGGTTCGTCGTTGGCGTCTTGCTGTTCATCTTTGGCTACGCCCTCAACCAATACTCAGATCGGGAACTAATCTCCCTTCGCAGCCGCGGCGAGACCGGCTACAAGATTCCCACGGGCGGTGGATACCGATTTGTATCGTGCCCGAACTATCTGGGCGAGATGGTGGAATGGGGTGGCTGGGCGCTGGCCTGCTGGAACATAGGAGCCTTGGCCTTCCTTGTCTGGACCGTAGCCAACCTGGCTCCGCGCGCCATCAAGACCCATAAGTGGTACCGCGAGGAGTTCCCCGATTATCCACCTGAACGCAAGGCTCTGTTGCCCTTCGTCGTCTGAGGATTCGCGGCGGAATGGGCGCGCCGACTGAACCCGCAATAGGCGTGCAACGCGCCGTAGGTGCGGTTGAGCGGAGGCAACATACGGCGGACGGAGAACGATAGAATGGGTGTCTCTGTCACTTCAGGAGGGGGCCGACTAGCAAGGTGAGAACTTCGACGAGTCAGGCAAGGGGCAGCGCTCCGGTCGCCAGAAACGCTTTCTGGCTGATGATCGCGCTGCTGGCCTGGGAGTTATTCCAGGGCCTGCGCGCGGGGGCTCCTGTTCCATCGGGCTCCTGGGCCATCGGGCCGTTTGACCTGGTCCTTCTGACGCTGCTTCCCGCCCTGAGTGCCTTCGCGTTCACCCGTCTCTTCCTGATCGTGACTCAGTCGGCCAGGGGATCGTTGAATGTCTACACCGTCATCTCGAGCCCCTACGCCTGGTTGTTCTGGGTCGGGCTCGCCATCGCGATGATCGGGCACGGCGTACACATCGCCACTCACGCTATCCAGCGCGGGCTGCCGGACATCTTCGCCCAAGGCGAGTTCGCCTCTAAGATCAACTTCCTCGACATGCACGTGGGCTACGTGCTTCTTGGGTTCGGCTTCTTCGTTGCCAGCCTCGTGCTCCTTCTGCTCGGGCCAGGAGCAGGCCAGAGGATCTCGGGGCCGGAGAGGTTGCTCTTCGTCCTGGGCTCCTTGGTAACGTACGGCGCGGTCTTTATCTACCTGGGCGTGGGCGAGGGGCAGATCATTCCGGCCATCGCCGGTAGTGTCGTTCTCAGCGCTGCCGGCTTCTGGACCTTGCCTCCTTCGGAGGTCACGCGCGACGCCATCGGAGCGTTGATAGTCCCCGGCACTTTTCTCGCCGGCATCGCCCTCATCGTGTGGACTCTCGTGGTCGGCGGGCAGCCCACCTGGCCTTGAGCTATAATCCGGCGTTGGTCTGAGACGTTGTTTTCTTGCGGAGTGGTGTCCGAGCTGGCTGAAGGAGCACGACTGGAAATCGTGTAGGCGGGGTCAACTCGTCTCGAGGGTTCGAATCCCTCCCACTCCGCCATTTTGCTGTCATAGGAGTTCGTCATGATTCACCGCCCTGGCGGGATGCGATATCTTCTGACCCTCTTCCTCATCCTACTGCTTGCAGCGGCCATCGCCGGCTGTTCTTCCGCCGTTTCGGGGACGAACCAGACCACGACCGACTCCAGCACGACCGTCCCCACGACTTCTTCCACCAGTGGATCATCTACGACTTCGCCGCCGGTGACTCTCAGCCAGTTCGACAAAGACTTAGCAGACACCGCCAACGTCGAGAACAAACTCGCCCAGTACCTCGTCGCCCACGGGGCTACGGACAATGATCCGCGGCTCGCCGTCATTTACGGACTCAGGGCGCGAGTGCAGGCCTTGTCGTGTCGCAAGGCTCTCGACTCAGGCGACACGACCTCTGCCGACAGCGCTATGAGGGACGTCTACTCCACGCTCAATCTGGGCCGGAACATAGCCGACGGCTCCGTGGCCACCACTCTCGAAGCGGCCTACGCCACCATCAAGACTTTGGGCAGCCCGTCGGACGCGCCGGATACCGCCAAGCAACTTCTCGACACTTTCATCGGCCAATTGAAACCGCTGATGGACGTCGCGAACGCGATCGATTCCGGGTCGACCACAACAGCTTCCTGATCTCTCCCACGCGCCTGCGACCGGCACGTCCTGCTGTATACTCCTGGCGACCGTGCTAGGTGGGGAGCTAGCGGTGCCCTGTACCCGCAATCCGCTTTAGCGGGACGGAATTCCCACCATAGGAGCGGGCCTGTGAGGTCTGACGCCGGCGTGTGGTGTTGACGGCCAGGTCCTGCGCAATGAAAATCCGTGAATCGGGTCAGGACCGGAAGGTAGCAGCCCTAAGCGGACTCTTTCATGTGCCGTGGGGTAGCTTGGCTTGAGCTGGCTACCGGCGGGCGCTCGGAGGCACGTCTTCAACGGTGGGTGCACGGTCACTTTCTTCAACTGATCTCGGGTGGGCTCTCGGCCCACACCGGCGACGGCATCTCCAATCTACCGAACGCCATCGGATGAGCCGGGACCACTCTGGCGGTGAAGCGCTCCAAGGGCCGGGTCGAGCAGACTGCACCCGCGAACACCAAGAGCCCGTCCGCCTCGTCGTGAAGCTCGAGCCGATCGCGCCAGGGCACTCCGGCCCCGGAATCGGGTTCGCAGTAGGCCTCCACCAACAGGCTCCCCGATCGGAACTCGTCCGTGAGACCGTTGGGGTGAATCGTCGCCTCGAAGACGCGTTGGCCGTCCTTGTCTCGAACCGTGGCTCGCTCAAAGCGCACCCCTCCCAGCAACCCGACTACCCTCCGGCTCCATTCCCCCATCTCCCGCGCTGTGGCCCCGGCATCGGACGAGCGCAACAAATATGCACGGGCTCCGGGATCATAGAACTCCGTCACGTAGTCGGACACCATGCGGTGAGCGGAAAACTCGGGGGCGAGCCTCTTCATGCTGTTTCTCACCAGCCGCAGCCATCCCGAGGGAATCCCCCGCGAATCACGGTCGTAGAAGAGTGGCACGACCTCTTGTTCCAGCCGCGAATACAGTTGCTCGGCCTCTATCTCGTCAAGGGCATAGGGATCGACGCCTTCCGGGATTCCATCCCCGATGCACCAGCCACATTCCGGCGTGTACGCTTCGGCCCACCAGCCGTCCAGTTCGGACAGATTGAGACCGCCGTTCGCCAGTACCTTCATGCCGCTGGTCCCGCTCGCCTCGAAGGGGCGCCTGGGGTTATTGACCCAGACGTCGACTCCTTGCACCAAGTCCGCGGCGATGGCCATGTCGTAGTCAACGAGGAAAGCAACTCGATGCCGCACGTCGGCGCGCCGGGTGAACTCTGCCCAAGCCCGGATCATGGCCTTGCCCTCCAGGTCGGAAGGATAGGCCTTGCCTCCGATGATCAGCTGCACGGGTCTCTCGTCGGAAGACAGGATCCGAGCAAGGCGATCAGGGTCTCTCAGAAGCAAGGTGCACCGTTTGTAGCTGGCAAAGCGTCGGGCGAAGCCCAGGGTGAGCGCTCCGGCGTCGAGAAAGTCGCGATTCTCCGTCCCCGCGCCGCTGGGACGCCAGGGATCTCCCCGATGCCGGATAGAGTGGGCTCTCACAGCCTCGACCAATTTCTCCCGGTTGCGGCGGCGAAGAGCCCAGAGCGCCTCGTCGAATACTGGTTCCTCGTGCCCCGCTGAGGAGCCCTCCACACCGGAATCGCGGGCTGACCGCTTGCCGAACCACCAGTCCGTACCGACCCGTTCCTTCCAGAATCGGTAGGACTCCGCCGAAAGCCAGGAGGGCACGTGCACGGCGTTCGTCACGCAGCCCACGGGTACCTCTCCGAGCGGCGTACGCGGAAAGACCGGTGCGAAGAGCTGATGGGTGACCGCCGCGTGGAGCTTGCTCACCGCATTGGCAGCGCCGCAGGTCCTTAGAGCCAAGTAGGCCATATTGAATGGCTCTACGGCAGAGTTGGAGTCGATTCTGCCCAACCCGAGGAACTCCTCGGTGCTGAGCCCCAACTCTGAGGCATAGGCTGTCAGGTACTGCTTGATCAAACCGGGGGGAAACCGATCGAACCCGGCCTCGACCGGGGTGTGAGTGGTAAAGAGATTCCCGGGCCTCGTCGCGGTGACGGCCTCCCCGAAGTTCACCGAATTGTCCGCCATGAAGAAACGGGCCCGCTCCACCGCCGCTAGGGCCGCGTGGCCCTCGTTGATATGGCAGATCTCGGGATCCAGCCCAAGCCTGCGCAGCAGGCGCCATCCACCGAGGCCCAGAAGGATCTCCTGTTGCAGCCTCGTCTCGGTGCCGCTGCCGTACAACTCACCCGCCAGGCCCCTGTCAGAAGGCGTGTTGAGCGGATGGTTGGTGTCGAGCAGGAACACCCGCGCCCGCCCCACCGTGACTTCCCAGACTCTGAGAATGACTTCCCCCTGAGGGAGCCACACAGAGATATTGAGCCAATCCCCGGCTTCGTCCCTCGCAGGCGTGACCGGCATCTGCGCCGGGTCGCTGAAGGGATATATCTCCACCTGGGACCCAAACGCGCTGAGAGCTTGGCGGAAGTAGCCTCTTTGATAGAGCAATCCCACGCCGACGATGGGCACGCCCAGATCGCTGCAGGCCTTGAGATGATCTCCCGCGAGTATTCCCAGTCCTCCCGCATACATAGGAATGGCCTCGCCAAGGCCGAATTCCATGCAAAAGTACGCTACGCCGGTAAGGGGACCGGCTGGGTATCGTTCCTGAAACCATCCCGGCGATTCAAGTCTCCGGGCCCTGCTTTCGACTTTCGGACGCAGGAGCCCTCTGAAAGAACGATCAGATGCCAGCTCGGCAAGACGAGATCGGGAGCAACTTTGCAGAACGGCCAAAGGGCTGCCGGACTTGGCCCACGCATCCGCGTCGATAGTCGGCCAAACATCGACCACTTCGGGATCGACCGACCAGCGTAGATCGAGGGCTAGTTCCAGCAGTGAACCCAGGCCTCTTGGAAACGCGGGCACCACGTTGAAACTCGCGAGATCCATTAGACGCCCATCCCTCGATCGATCCCGGGCAACCAAAACCAATATATGCATGCTTTCTACCTCGCGCAAGGCAAACCAGAACGAGACGCCTCTCGCGTGGTTCCGGCGACCGGGAGAGCAGCGCCGGGCGGCTTGATATAATCGCTCCGCTCGGCTTCACCGCTTCTCCCCCGCGGTCCCGAGACGGCACGTCAAGCTTGACAAAGCGACGAGGACGACAAGGAGTCACCCCGCAGGATGTCTGTCTCCCTTTATCGCAAGTACCGGCCGGCGCGCTTCGAGGACATCGTCGGGCAAGAGCACGTCGCGCGCACGCTCGTAAACGCCATCAATCAAGACCGGGTCAGCCACGCCTATCTATTCACGGGTCCGCGAGGCACGGGAAAGACTTCTACGGCTAAGATCCTTGCGATGGCCCTCAACTGCGACGCAGGCGGAGGCAAACCGACCCCCACGCCCGACGGCACCTGCCAGCATTGTGAAGCTGTCCGCCGGGGCAGCGCCCTCGACGTGGTGGAGATG
Organism: uncultured Actinomycetes bacterium; assembly: GCA_963775295.1. Classification (GTDB taxonomy): domain Bacteria; phylum Actinomycetota; class Thermoleophilia; order RBG-16-64-13; family RBG-16-64-13; genus JAMDEO01. The sequence continues at coordinate 1,134,865 of CAVZIK010000006.1, read as the reverse complement.
GACGCCGCCTCCAACCGAGGAATCGACGATATTCGCGACCTCCGCGACAAGGTGCACTTTGCTCCGGTGGAGAGCCGGATGAAGGTCTACATCGTGGACGAGGTCCACATGCTCACCCCAGAGGCTTTCAACGCCTTGTTGAAAACACTCGAGGAGCCGCCGGCGCACGCGATATTCGTCATGGCGACGACCGAACCGCACAAGGTGCCGGCTACCATCCTGTCGCGCTGCCAGCGTTTCGACTTTCGTCGGCCCTCAATCCAGGAGGTCGTCCGCGTACTCACCTCGGTCGCGCGCCAGGAGAACATCCAAGTCGCCGATGCGTCGCTGACGGTGATAGCCCGGGCTGCCGCAGGCAGCTTCAGAGACGCCATCGGTACCCTGGACCAACTCTCCACCTACTCCAGCGGCCAGATCTCGCTGCAGGAGACCTTGGATATCCTCGGCATCGTCCAGCACGACTTATTGTTCGAGATCGTGGAGATGGTTCATCAATACGACACTCAGGGAGCGCTGCTCTTCGTCGAGCGGCTGAACCAATCGGGAACGGACTACAACCAGTTCATGAAGGACCTCTTGAGCTACCTGCGCGACATGTACGTCGTCAAGCACACCGCCGACACCCCCCCGAGCATCGCGCTCAGCGAGGAGCAGCTCGACGCCCTTCGCGGTCAAGCCAACCGCGTGCCTATCGCGCGGACGGTGACGTTCATCGATCTTCTCGGAGAAGCCCTGCGTGCGGTCCGTCAGGGATCGGATTCCCGCCTGGAGCTGGAGCTGGCGCTCATCAAGATGACGGCGTTTGGTCCCGCGGGAAGTACCAGAGTGGCGGTTGAGACAAAGACTGCGCCCGCGGCGGCGGCGCCTGAGCGCGAGGTCGGCAGGCCAGCCCCCAAACCGGCGACTGAGCTGACGCCCACCCCGAACCTCGGAACCGATGGGCACGGCGGGATAGCGCCGGCATCGCCTCCTTCAGAACGCGTTCAGGAGCCTACGCAGCCGGCCGCTCCCGACGACTTTTCTTCGGCCACCATCCAGGCCGATATCGACCATCTGAAGCGTGCGTGGCCCCTCGTGTTGGAGGCGGTCAAGAAGCGGCAGGCCGGATTGTCGGCCGTGTTGGCCGAAGGCAGGCCCGAGAGCCTCGAAGGCGACGAGTTCGTGGTGAAGTTTCCAGCCGGCTACGGGTTTCAAGCCAATCAGGTCTCGCGGGGGGAGAACCCACGGGTTATCGCCGAGGCTCTCAGGGAGATCACCGGGCGCACGATGCGTGTGGTCGCCACGGTGGCCGCCGAGCAGGCCGGGGAGGCAGCACCGCAGGATGGAGATGCTAGAATCCTGAGCAAAGACGATCTCATCAGAGTGCTCAAGCAAGAGTTCGACGCCCAGATTATCGACGATGGGCCCGCACGGTAGCCGAGCAGAGGAGACACCAGTGACCCCGAACCCGAACTATCAGAAGATGATGAAGCAGGTCCAGAAGATGCAGGCCGACATGGCCAGGATGCAGGAGGATCTCGCGAGCGAGATGGTCGAAGCGTCCGCGGGCGGCGGCATGGTGACGGTCCAAGTGACTGGGTCCATCGAACTGAAGAGCATCAAGATCGATCCGGCGGCTGTGGATCCGGAAGACGTCGAGATGCTCGAGGATATGATCATGGCCGCAACGAATGAAGCCCTGCGCTCGGCCCAGGAACTCGCCAACAAGCGATTGGGTGGCATAACCTCCGGACTCAATATCCCCGGTCTGCCCTTCTGATTCCGGGCGTGCGTCAATACCCAGTCGCACATGCTTAGTCCCACGGTCCAGAAGCTCATCGACGAACTGGCGAAGCTGCCCGGCGTGGGCCCCAAGACCGCCCAGAGGCTGACGTTCCATCTGCTGAAGCTCTCGCCGGAAGACGCCCTTCCATTGGCCCACGCGCTCATCCAGGTCAAGGAAACCGTGCACTTCTGCACGCGCTGTTTCAATCTCACCGAGGAGGAACTCTGCTCGATCTGCCTCGATGTCAGACGAGAGACGGGCACCATCTGCGTGGTGGAGGAGCCGAGCGACATCATTTCCGTGGAGCGAACGCACGAATATCGCGGTCTTTACCACGTCCTTGGGGGAGCGCTTTCGCCCCTCGATGGGATCGGTCCGCAGAAACTACGTCTGACCGAGTTGTTCGCTCGAGTCCGCTCGGGGGATATCCGAGAGATCATCGTTGCGACCAACCCCAACATGGCCGGTGAAGCTACCGCGCTGTACATCGCCGAGGAACTCCGTCCCCAGGTGGCTTCGGGCGGGTTGCGGATAACCAGACCGGCGGCGGGCTTGCCCATGGGAGGCGATCTGGAGTACGCCGACGAGGTGACCCTGGGACGTGCGATCACAGGCCGTCGCGACCTGTAGGAGCAACAAGGGCAGGTTGCCGGAAACACGTGCAGCGACCGCCCGTCCTTCAATTGCGCTGTTTCATTCGATAGAATTCATCGTTCGGTAATCCACAACCGGAGCGATGATCCACGTGGCGGAAAATGAGCAGCACCAGCACGGTGACCCGTCCTCGACCACGGACACGGCGCACAAAGACTATGTAGTCATTGGCGGCCCGGAGCGCAAGGCTGAGCGCACCAACGTCGTGGTCATGAAGTTCGGAGGTTCCTCGGTGGCCGATGCCACCTGCATCAAACGGGTGGCCGCCCGCATAGTGGGCGCTCGAAAGGCGGGGCATCCAGTCGTCGCGGTGGTGTCGGCTCGGGGAGACACGACCGACGATCTCATCGAGATGGCCAAGGAAATCTCCGACAACCCCCCCGCGAGGGAGATGGACATGCTCCTTTCCAGCGGCGAGCGCATCTCGGCCGCCCTGCTGGCCATGGCTATCCACGAGTTGGGCTTCAAGGCCATCTCGCTCACCGGCTCGCAGGCCGGGATCGTCACGGACACCGTGCACACCAAAGCCAAGATTCTCGACATCAAGCCCAGTCGGATCAGGAAGGCGCTCGACGAGGACAATATCGTGCTCGTTGCAGGATTCCAGGGAGTCTCCACGGAAAAGGACGTGACCACCCTCGGTCGAGGCGGCTCGGATACAACGGCGGTCGCTCTCGCTGCCGCCTTGGGCGCGGAAGTCTGCGAGATCTATACCGATGTGGAGGGTGTCTTCACCACCGACCCGCGGATCGTTCCCGAGGCCCGCAAACTGGACACGATCTCTAACGAGGAATTGCTCGAACTGGCGGCGAGCGGCGCCAAGGTGATGATGGCCCGCAGTGTTGAAGTGGCCCGGCGCTATGACGTGCCCCTGCATATCCGCTCGAGCTTCACCGACGTCCCCGGCACCTGGATAGGACAGGATGATTTAAAGATGGAGCAGGCAATAATCTCCGGAGTCACTTACGCCCTCGAAGACGCCAAGGTTACGATCCACGGCCTTCCCGACAAGGTCGGCGTTGCGGCCAGGATCTTCAGTGTACTGGCAGAAGCCCACGTCAACGTGGATGTGATTATTCAAAACGTCTCGTCCGACGGAGCGGCGGACATCTCCTTCACGGCCTCCGAGAACGATCTTCCCAAGATCGCAGACGTTCTGGGGTCGCTGCGCGGCGAGATAAGCTTCAGCTCTTTCGACACAGACAAGGACGTCGCTAAAATAACGCTGGTCGGCGCGGGCATGAAGACATACCCGGGAGTAGCCGCGAAGATGTTCGAGGTCCTGGCGGAGAATGGCATTAACTTGGAAATGATCTCTACGAGCACGATCAAGATCAGCTGCGTCATCCGCAAGCAATACATGGAGACAGCCGTGAAAGCGCTTCACGCGGCGTTCCAGCTCGACAAAGCCATGATCAGCCGCGAAGAGGTCTTCGGGTAGAACCCGGCGGGTCCTGGGTCTCCTTCAACCGTGAAGTCACGTGTCTTCCGGAGACCAAGCAGCCGCCTTGTGTAAGGGGAGCCGCTAGAGCCGATCCGTGTGGATGGCTCGTCGTCTGGGAGGGCTCGGTGAGCGCGATCCAAGTCGAGCACCTGCGCAAGCAGTTCGACCCGCCGAAAGGACCGGTGGCGGTCGACGACGTCTCTTTCGAGATCAACGAGGGTGAGATCTTCAGCCTGTTGGGGCCGAACGGAGCCGGCAAGACCACGACCATCTCGATTCTGTCCTGCCTGCTAAGGCCCGATGGCGGAGACGCCTTGGTGGGGGGCTTTTCGGTATCACGCCAGTCTGTCAAGGTCCGGGAACTCATCGGAGTGGTACCCCAAGACATCGCCCTCTACGAGGACTTGAGCGGGCGTGAAAATCTGCTCTTCTGGGGTCGCATGTACGGCCTCGCCGGATCGGAACTTCAGCGCCGCGTGGACGAGGTCCTCGAATTGGTGGGACTCGTCGACCGGCAAAAAGACAGAGTGGACAAGTACTCCGGGGGCATGAAGCGCCGCGTGAACATCGGGGCGGCTCTGCTTCACAAACCGCGCTTCCTCTATCTGGACGAGCCGACTGTGGGAATCGACCCTCAAAGCCGCAGATCGATCCTCGATGGCGTCAAGGATCTGAACCGGCAGGGCGTCACCGTCCTCTACACCACGCATTACATGGAAGAGGCCCAGGAGTTATCCGACCGCATCGGCATTATGGACCAGGGCAAGATGATCGCCCTGGGCACTCAGGCTGACTTGGTGACCATGGTGGGCGAGCGCACCAGGGTCGACCTGGCAGTCGACCGGGAGGCCCAACTCCTAGCCGAACAGTGGCGTGCCCTGCCCGGCGTCTCCAAGGTGTCCGAACCAGAGGACGGTAAGATCTGGTTGCTGGTCGACGATGCTAATACGTTGATGCCGCTGCTCTTCGACGGCGCCCGCAACGCTGGCGCGCGCATCACCGAGATCAACCTGTCCGAGCCGAATCTCGAGATGGTCTTCCTGCACCTCACCGGCCGCGCCCTGAGGGACTAAGGACCGGGACGAGAGCCTGCATGCAGGTCTTCAACATCGCCTGGAAGGACTTCCGGCATACATACCGCAATGTCGCCGGTCTTGCCATGATGATCCTCGCCCCCTTGCTTCTGGCCACGGCCCTGGGCGCGGCCTTCGGTGCCGGCGACAATTTCTCGGTGCCCCCTATCAAGACCGCGCTCGTCAATCAGGACGCGGGCGGCGGCGCGAATGCGCCCGGTATCAACGCCGGCTCCAGCATCGTACGGGCTCTGACCTCCCCGGCTTTGTCAAACCTACTGAAGATCACGAAAATGGATACCGCGCTGGCCGCTCGCAACGCCGTCGACAAGGGAGACGCCGACGTCGCGGTCATCATTCCCACGGATCTGTCAGCGGCTGTCACTTCCCAGCAGGGCGGCAGTTCCCAGGTCCTCGTCTACAAAGACCCCTCCCTCACCATTGGACCCGCGATCGTCTCCGCCATTACTCAGTCGGTGGTGCAGGACATCGACGGGGCACGGGCGGCCGCATCGGCGGCCGCCCAACTGGCCGTGTCTCTTGGCGTGACCGACCACGCGCAGCTCGCCGATGTGGCTTCTAAGACGGCGCAGGCTTACACCGAGCGGAGTCAGGGCGAACCGCCCGTTTCGGTCGAGACTCGTGCTCCGGTGATCGCGGGCGGCCAGGCCCGGAAGGAACCCAACGTCGCCAGCCAAGTGCTCGTGGGTATGATGATCTTCTTCATGTTCTTCGGCGCCGCCACACCGGCACGAAGCATTCTCGAGGAACACCGGACCGGCACGCTTAGCCGCCTTTTCACAACACCCACCCCCAGAAGTTTCATCCTCGGGGGAAAGTACGTCGCGGTCTATCTGATAGTGCTCATGCAGTCGATCGTCCTTCTTCTCGCCGGTCGACTGCTGTACAACGCCCATTGGGGCGCCATCGGGCCGGTCATCGCCCTCACCTTGTGCGGCGCGCTGGTTGCGGCGTCATTGGGACTTCTCACGGTGTCGTTCGCAAAGACGCCAGGCCAGGCAGGGGCCGTTGGCAGCGCCATCTTCGTGTTCCTTGGACTGGTGGGCGGCAACTTCGTCGGGACTGCGAATGTGGGCGGAACCTTTGCGTTGGTGCGCCGAATAACTCCTAACGGGTGGCTGCTGGAAGGCTGGCAACACGTTCTTTATGGCGGCTCATGGAGCACTGTATATGTTCCGCTGCTCGCCGCCTTCGGGTTTGCGGTCGTCTTTTTCGCCGTGGCCACGTTCTTCTTTCGGCGACGGTACGCATGAGAAGGGTCTGGTACATAGCCGGCAAGGAGCTGCTCCAGGCGAGACGTGACCGGCTGGCGGCTATCTTCACGATCATATTGCCAGTGGTGTTCACCCTCTTCCTGGGCATACTGATCGGAGGATTCTCCGGCGGCTCGACTATCCCAATGGCGGTCTCCGATGGCGACGGTAGCGCCGCTTCCCAGGAGCTGATCCGGCAGCTCACGACTGAGCCTCTTCTGGAGATCAAATTGATGAGCGTCGAAAGCGTGGACCAAGCTGTGCAGGATCAATCGGTTGCGGCCGCGGTAGAGATCCCCGCCGGATACGGGAGGGCCTTCGACAGCGGCAAGCCGGTCACCGTGACGTTCGTTCGCGTCGAAACCTCGAGCGGAGCGCAATCAGTGTCTGAGGCGGTCCAGGCCGTGGTCGCGCGTATCAACGCCACAGTCATTGCAGGCAACAGCGCGGCCGAGCAGGTATCCATCGAGACCAGACGCCCGCTGGACGCTGCACTGGTCCAACAGTCCATGGCAGCGGCCGCGTCTCAGGTGGCGAATCCCGCCATCTCAGTCCGGGTGGAGGCGTCGGGGAGCAGCCAGGTTCGCCAGATCGGAGGCTTCGATCAGGCGTCTACGGGGTCGCTTGTCCAATGGGTACTTTTTGGTTTGCTCACCGTAGCCACGGGCTTGGTCTGGGAGAGGCGGACCGGGCTAATCCGCAGGCTAAGCGTCTCCGGAGTGAGAAAATCGGAGATCTTCGGGGGAAAGTTGGTGGCGATGCTCGTCATTACCTTCCTCCAACAGCTCTTCCTCATACTGCTCGGCCAACTGGCCTTCGGCGTGGACTACTTCAACAGTCCCGTGGCCCTGGTGATGATCATGATTTCCATGTCGATCTTTGCCGCCTCGATAGGGCTGTTGATCTCCTCGGTATTCCGCTCCGAGCAGGCCGTGATTGCCACGACGGTCATCTCCGCCCAGCTTCTCGCGGCGCTCGGTGGAGCCTGGTTCCCTCTTGAGATCACCAGCGCCACCTTTTCCCGGGTCGCCCATTTCTTGCCTACAGCTTGGGTGATTGACTCGCTCCACGGCATCATCCTCAAAGGGTGGGGGGTCGCTGAGGTCCTTCGCCCGCTGGGCGTTGTATGGATCTGGATAGTGGTGCTCTTCGGGCTCGCAATATGGCGGTTCCGCCCTGAGTAGGTAGAATCACCTCATGCAGCAATTGGAGGAACTCACTTCCGTCATCGAGCGCCTTAGCACGGCGGCCACCTTCAAGATGTCAACCGACCTCTTGACCGACTGGTCGCGTGCCTTCACCGGGTGTCAAGCCGCCAGTCTGCGTCTGCTGGTCGACGGCGACGGAGAAAGCTGGCTGGGCAGCTGCTCGGTCGACGGTGCCTCCTCCTCTTTCGCCAGAGACGAGGCCCTTTTTGGAGCCTCCGAGTGCATGTGCGGCCGAGTCACCGCGGGTAGCACCGACACAACGCTCCCCTTCTTCACGCCTGGAGGCTCCTTTTGCTGGGGCCGCATGAGCACGCTCTGCGGAGACTTCTCGGCCGGGCAGCTGGGTTTCACGCGGGGGCGCTGCATAACCGAGCGCTATGAATCCCTGGCGATCTTCCCACTGAAGGCCGGAGGTGGCATCGTTGGATCGCTGCATCTGGCCGACCTTCGACCTGACTGGTTTGCTGAGACTGTCGCGGTGGTGGAGTCCGTCTGCCGCCTCGCGGGGGACATTCTGCTGAGACATCGGGCAAGCGAACGAGACAGTTCCCTGTTGGACCTTATCCAGTCTGCCCTTCTACCAGGCCGGCCGCCCAAGGTGGAGGGCTTGAGCATAGGCGTCAGCTTCGGGTCGGCCACAGAGATGGCGCGCATGGGCGGCGATTTCTACGACGTCCTGGATTTCGGGCGTAAAGGCGTGTTGGTGTTGGTGGGCGACGTCTCCGGTAAGGGTTTGGAGGCGGCCGGCATAGCCGCCCGCACGCGATTCGCGCTGGGAGCGGAGGCAGGCAAGAACCCTGACCCGGCCCGCTTTATGAAAGCCGCCAACAAGATCTTGATTCGACAACTCGCTCTGGGACGTTTCGTGACCGCCGCAGTCTGTCTCGTCGAGCCCCGGACCGGGGTGGTGAAGGTCTGTCTTGCGGGCCACCCGCCTCCGCTCCGCTTCAACAACGGCACGAGTGCGGAGATCGACGCACCGCACAATCCGCCGCTCGGCGTCTTTGCCGATGCCCAATTTGACGAAGCTGTTGAGATCTTCGCTCAAGGCGACGTGCTTCTCCTGTATACGGACGGCGTGGCCGAGTTTCGCCGCGGCCCGCGGCAATTTGGCGTGGAGGGCATAACCACGGCAGTGGAAAGCATTCCCGATCGCGATCCCGAGCGGATCGCGCACGCTGTGCGTGCGGCTGCGACGGACTATCATGATTCCGCCCTCCCGGCCGACGACCGGCTGGTGATGGCCGTTCGTTTGAACTAATCCCGCGAAGAGGCTGCAATGGATCTCGACCTCGATCGCTTCGTTCACGTATCTCCGGATGCCGAACCGGGCATGAACCTCATCTCCGCCGACTTCGATCTGATCATGGTCAACCGCGCGAACGAGAGGCTCTATGCAAAACCCATAGTCGAACTCTTGGGCAAGAAGTGCTACCGAGAGTTCGAAAAGCGCGAGGCTCCTTGTCCCCACTGCCCCGGTCGCCTCTCCCTAATCACGGGAGAGTCACACGAGGGCGAGACCGAAGGCATCCGCGACGACGGCACGTGGTTTTCGGCTCGGGTGCGGACCCATCCCGTCCGGGGACCGGGAGACCAGCCCACCGGATTCATCGAGGTCGTGGAGGACACCACCGAGGAGAAACGAGGCGAGAAGCTGGCGGCAATCGACTCCGGTCTCCAAGCTGCTCTGGCTGCCGCGGACACCATTCAGAAAGCGCTGCTCGACTGCCTGGACGCCGCTATGCGCGTGGAAGGCGTCGACGCCGGTTGCGTCTTCACCATCGATTGGGCCAAGCGCGAGATGAACTTGGTGCTGCAGCGTAACTTCTCGACCGACTACGTCGCGGCATTGACCAAGTCCGGCCTGGAATCGGCGATGAGCGGGGAGCCTCCAGCTCATATGGCATTCGTTCCCGGCGCGCCCCGCGCGAGCGAGCTCATCCCAATAGTCCATAGAAGCCAGCGCGTCGCGGTCATGGTGGTAGGCGCATATGTCTATTCCGCAATTCCACCCAGTCTCCGTGCCGGTCTGCACAGTCTCGGCGCCACCGCTGGAAACGCGATCTCTCGAATTCTTGCCGAGCGGTCTCGGGGCGATGCCGTTGCCGATCTCGAGGCGTTCATCACCGTGGCGCCGCTCGCAACATGGCTGCTCGATCCCGAGGGCGGGCTCACAATGTGGAACCGCGCAGCGGAAAGGCTCCTGGGATGGCGCGCCGGAGAGGTCATGGGACGAAGGCCCCCGTTTCAGCCATTGCCACAACGTGGGGTCCAATTGAGCGACCCCACCACTTCCGGCCGAGAGGTCACCCTCCTAGCGAGAGACGGCACCCCCGTCGAGGTCCGACTTACGACTACCCCTTTTCGGGACATCGTGGGCAACGCTTCGGCCTACGTCGTGATGGCCGAGGATCTGACCCTTCAGCGCCGACTAGCCGCCATCGAATCGGCTGTCCACGGCTCGGAGGAGGCGCCTGCGCGGTCGGGCTGGAAGGCAGGACCCGCGAAACAGCAAACCCCGCCCGGCGTTCCCAGTTCTACGCCCCGCCTTCTGGTGATCGATGCCGATACTTGCCGGAGCCGCAAGGTGGCCCAGGCCCTCGAACGAATCGGCTGGCAGACGGTGAGTTGTGCTTGCATCGACGAGGCGGTCGACGCGATTGCAGCTGTGGCTCACGATCACGACCCCTTCTCGGCGGCACTCGTTGAGCTGATAGGACCCGACGGCTCGAGCGGGTTGGAACTGAAGTCACGCTTGCGTGCCTTGGGGATGAAGGCGCCGGTGGTCGTGTGTAGCGACGCCGACATCCTCGGATACGAGTTTCACGGCTTCGGGGCTGCGCTCAAGCGACCCTACACCGAGGAGGGCCTCAAGCAAGTCTTAAGCGCCGCTCTTTCTCACCCTGAGTAGAAATCGGGCGCCCCGCTCGGCGGGGCGCCCCAGAAGTCCCGGCAACGACCGCTCTACCGGCTCTCGTCGGCAACATGGCTCCTAAGGAAAGACCAATTCTTTGATGGTGGCAGTGGTCTTAATATCGGGGCTGCTCACGCTCGCCACGATCTCCATGTCGTACTGCCATTTTCCGGTACCTTTGACCCACTGACCGCCTGTAATCGGCTTGGTGGAGAAGTTGTAGAAGCCGGAGTACGGATCGGGGTTCACGGTCCAGTCGACCGGGCCGCCGATGGTGGTGATCTTCGTACCCTTCGTCGCCTCGATGATGGCATTCTTGTCGAGAGGGTCGGTGCACCGTTTCAGAATATCGGTGAACACCTCGAACTGGCCGAAGAAGCAGATCGGCTGGGTCCACTGCTCATTCTTGTCGGATTCCCACATGTCGCACACTTGCTGGGCCGTAAGGCCGGTAAGAGAACTCGTGTAGGGGAATTTCGGGTGGAACCAGCATTCGACCGTCTGGCCATCACCGAGTTCACCTAGGGCGTTGACACCCGAGGGGAACAGCATGGCTTTGGCTTCGGTCGAGATCTTCGGCTTGAAGCCCTGCTGTACCGCTTGTTTCCAGAAGTTCGCATAATCCGGAGGAGTAGGCACACCGTTGACGATCTCCACCCCCTCTTTGCGGAACTTGCTGATGATCGCCGTGTAGTCTTCGGTGTTGTCTTCGAAGCGACCGGGATCGACGTAGGTGTACCCCTTGGGCTGGAAGGCTGCCGGCAGACCTTGGGCGAAAGCCAAGCCGTCGGCGTCATTCGGGTATAGGCCTCCGACCGTTTTGTTGGTGGGGAGCATGTCCCACATCGCAACGAAGTTCGCGCTCATATCTTTGAAAATGAACCAGGTATGCCAGGACCATTTGAAACCGCCTTCCGGCTGGCCCGCATTCCAGGCATCGCCCGGGCAGTCGTAGGTGATGCAGGGGCACCCCAGCGCTTCACATTGGTCGCGAACAGGGACCACGTTGGCGGCGCTGGCGCTCGCGCCGATGAGTTGCACCCCCGAGTTTTGGATGAGATCTCCGGCCACCTGAGCGGCGCGGTTGGAGTCGGACTGCATGTCGGCGACGATGACGGTGAACTTGTGCTTCTTACCGTCCCCCATCACGAATCCGTCTTTCCAGACATTGTTGTTGAAGTACTGGACTTCCCAGTCTGCGGCGGCACCAAAAGCAGCCATGTTACCGGTGACCGGGAGGACGTAGCCAGCTTTGACTTCATCACCGGTTTCGGCTTCTACCGAAACGGTAGTGGTGTCGCCCGCGGCTGTGGTGGTCACGGTACCGCCCGCAGCGGCGGTCGTGGTCGTCGTTTCCTCCGATCCACCGCAGGCAGCCACAAGGCCGCCCAAGCCCGCTCCCATGCCCACGGCGGCACCGGCAATGCCGGCGATCTTGAGGAAGTCGCGCCTGCTGACGGACTTGTCCAGAGTCCCGTCGGCTTGTTCGCGCTCGTCGTCGATCATCTAACCCCTCCTCCAACAATGACGTTGCAAGAAACTTTGTTAACAAGTGTAAACATGGGTTGCGGGAAGCCAAAGTCAGCCCATCTGGGAGAAGGCTGCCATACCGCTCTGTGAGATCAATGACCGTCTAGCGGTACGAACGCGGGAGCCAGTTCCTCGAGACGAGGCCGCGAATGCTAGAATCATGCCTCCAAACGTTGGGCCAAGGAGGAACGGTGAGCAGAGAATATCGGGTCGCAGTCGTTGGGGCCACCGGTGCCGTGGGCATGGCCATGAGAACCATCCTGGCCAAGCGAAAATTCCCGGTGAAAGATCTGGTGGCGCTCACTTCGACACGTTCCGCTGGTAAGTCGGTTGATTTTTGTGGTGAGAACGTCGTCTGCGAGGAACTCACCGCCGACAGTTTCAAGGATGTCGATCTCGCCCTGTTCTCTGCGGGCGGAGGCACTTCGCTCGACTTCGCGCCAATCGCCCGCGCCGCTGGATGTGTCGTCGTGGACAACTCCTCTGCCTGGCGGATGGACCCCACGGTTCCCCTGGTGGTGCCCGAGGTAAATCCGGAGGATGTCAGGTGGCACAAGGGGATCATCGCCAACCCGAACTGCTCCACCATCCAGATGGTTGTCGTGATGAAGCCACTGCACGACGTCGCGCGCATAACCCGCGTGGTCGTCTCCACCTATCAAGCGGTTTCCGGCACCGGCGCCGAAGCCATAGACGAGCTGCTGCAACAGTCCGGTCAGATCCTCGCGGGGGCGAAACCGGAAATCAGCGTTTATCCACACCAGATAGCCTTTAACTGTCTGCCTCATATCGATGTCTTTTTGGAGGACGGGTCCACCAAGGAAGAGCAGAAGATGGTGGATGAGACCAAGAAGATCATGGGCGACCCTTCGATCAAGGTCAGCGCGACCTGCGTGCGTGTGCCGGTGACTTACGGCCATTCGGAAGCTGTCAATCTGGAGTTCGCAAACCCCATGAGCCCCGAGGAGGCGCGCAAGCTCCTAACAGTCGCTCCGGGAGTACTCGTGACGGACGATCCGGCAACTAAGCTTTACCCCATGCCCATCGTGGCCGCCGGCACCGATGACACCTACGTGGGGCGCATCCGCCGCGACCCCACGGTGGAGAACGCTCTCAACTTGTGGGTTGTCGCCGACAACCTCCGCAAAGGAGCGGCTCTCAACGCGGTCCAGATCGGGGAGCTGCTGTTAGAACGTGACCTTATTCGGGTGCCGTGACGGAATGCGTCTGGGCCGGCCGCGACGGCAGGCCCACTTCTCTTCCAACCGACCCCATGCGATGACCACTCGAACCAAGAAGGTTGGTTCAGGGCGTCCCGCAAGCCTCAGAAGGCTCAATCGCTGGTGGATCGTTGCCGCGACCGTCTTCGTGGTCTTGGCGGCTCTGCTTGGGTACATGTTCGTTGAACCGTTTTGGATCGAGGTGCGGCAATACGAGTTCTCGAGCACCCAGGTGCCCGCCGAATTTGATGGGACGAAGATCGTTCTTCTCACCGATATCCACCGGGGATGGTTCTTTTCCCAGGAGCGCGTGGGGGACTTGGTGGATAAGGTGAACGGGCTGCACCCGGACCTGATAGCCCTTGACGGTGACTACGTCTACGTCAAACCCGAGTACGAGAGCTCCTGTCTTTCGGAACTAGCGCGGCTGCAGGCCCCCCTGGGACGGTTCGCCGTGCTCGGGAATCATGACTACGCGGCATACTCCTCGGACGGCGGGGTTGCGGATCCTTCCGCCGCTATTCGAGCGATCCAGACTGCCGGAATCGACCTGTTGGATAACCGTGGAGTGTGGGTCGAAAAGGACGGCGCGCGAATCCGCCTGGGCGGTGTCGCCGACTACAAGGAGGGAGTACCGGACCTCGCCGGCGTGGTAGATGGAACCACGGCGGCGGACCTGGTCATCCTCCTCAGCCACAATCCCGACTACGCCGAGACCCTCCCCGCCGACGCGGTCGATCTCGTCCTTTCCGGTCACACCCACGGTGGCCAGGTCACGTTCTTCGGCCTCTGGGCGCCGGTTCTGCCTTCGGATTACGGACAGAAATACCGCACCGGGGTGGTTCAAAATGGCGACACGACCGTCATTGTCTCCAACGGAATAGGTACGATCTTTCCTCCCATGCGCTTCTTCGCTAGACCCCAGATCGTCGAGATCACCCTTCGGCATGTGGACGGAGCGCGGTAGAAGCGGAAGAGCGGGATTGCTGGGCTATCATAGACACTGCCGACCGGACCGCCCGCCGGTCTACATCTTAGGTTGTATGGCCTCCATTGACCGCCGCTCGTACTCTCTGATTCTTCGGACGGGATAGGGAGGCGACCCCCGCAGGGCGGGAGCAGGGCAGGCGATTACGATGTTGCGTCTTAGGCAGGCTAGGTTGAGACCGGAATTGTTCGAACTCTTGACTCCGGATCGTTTTCCCCAGGTCGAGGCCCAGACCGTGTTGCCCGGCCGCCCCGGCAAATCGGCGCCGCTCCCCGGAAACCTCCACCTGCAGTTGGTCGACGCCTTGGCGGCGCAGGGCATCAAGAAGCTCTGGACGCACCAAGCCGAATGCTGGGACAAATCTCAAGGGGCGGGCCACTTCATGGTCACCACGGGTACCGCCTCCGGCAAGAGTCTCTGTTTCAACTTGCCCGTCCTCGACGGACTGCTGCGCGATCCACACGCTCGCGCTGTCTACCTCTATCCCACCAAGGCACTCGCTCAGGACCAACTCCGCCGCATCCGCCTCTTGGCGGGCAAAGCGGTGGAGGTCGCCGCGTACGACGGCGATACGCCGACCGCCGCCAGACTCGTCGCCCGACAGAAGGCCCGGGTTCTCCTCACCAACCCGGATATGCTCCACCTCAGCGTCCTCCCCCGGCACGAACGTTGGGACGAGTTTCTCTTCAACCTCAAGTATGTGGTAATCGACGAGGCCCACACCTACAGGGGCGTCTTCGGGAGTAACGTGGCCAACGTCCTGCGCCGGTTGCGACGAGTGGCTTCCTTCTACGGGGCGAACCCGCAGTTCATCCTGGCGTCGGCGACGATCAGCAACGCCCGGGAACACGCCGCGCACCTCACCGGCTTGGAGGTCGCGCACGTGAGCGGCGACGGAGCCCCTACGGGGCCGCGGAAGATCGTCTTCTGGGAGCCGCCTCTGGCCCACGAGGAGTTGAATATCCGGCGAAGCACCACCACCGAGGCCGCGGATCTGCTGGCCGAACTCATGCGCAACGGAGTCCGCTCGATATGCTTCACGAAGTCCCGGCGTGCGGCCGAACTCATCTATCAGCAGTGCGCCGACCGACTCAAGGAGACCGACCGCGCCTTGGCCGGGCGACTCTCTCCGTATCGAGCCGGATATACCCCCGAGCAAAGACGATCGATAGAGACAATGCTGTTCAGCGGCCAACTTCTCGCGGTGGTCAGCACCAGTGCCCTCGAGCTTGGCATCGACATTGGGGCGCTCGACGCGGCAATCACCGTCGGATACCCGGGCACAGTGGCCAGCCTGTGGCAGCAGTGGGGCCGCGCGGGGCGGGGCAAAGGACAGAGCCTGGGCATTTTCATCGCCGGCAACGACGCCTTGGAGCAGTTCTTCGTCAAGCACCCTGAAGAGCTGTTGCAAAGAGACGTTGAAGCGGCCACCATCGATTTCACCAATCCGTTCATCCACCTCCGGCACCTGGCGGCTGCGGCTTACGAAGGCCCTCTACTGGCCGAGGATGAGAAGTTCTTTGGTCCCAAGTTGGCGGAGGCCCTCAAGCGAGGCACGGCCGAAGGACTGCTGCGCCACAAGAACGGGGCTTGGTTCTTTAGCGACACAGGTTTCCCCGCCGCGAAAGTGGGCCTTCGTTCTACCGTCGGACAGCAGTTCACCATAGTTGAAGAAGAGACGGGCGATATCATCGGCACTGAGGGCGCGGAGACGGCGTACTCGGCGTTGCACCCGGGAGCCGTCTACCTCCACATGGGCGATACTTACCTCGTCAACAGTCTCAATCTCGACGCTCGCGTCGCTCTCGTTCGGCCTTTCTGGGACACGTATCACACGTTGCCTCGCCGCGAGACCGACACACGCATCCTCAGCGACGACCTGCAGCACACTTTCGGGCCCGTGACTCTGCATCTCGGGCAGATCTCCGTGAGCAGCCGAGTGGTCGCCTTCCAAAAGAAGCGGCTGGGCAGCGATGAGGTCCTGGGCACGGAGGAACTCGACCTCCCCACCCAAGAATTCGTGACCGAGAGCCTTTGGTTCACCGTACCGGTGGAGCTTCTCGACGACGAGCGAGAGTTGGCGCGGCTCCCCGGGGCTATCCACGCCATTGAACACGCCCTCATAGCGCTACTTCCGCTCTTTGCCATGTGCGATCGTTGGGACATTGGGGGGCTGTCCACGCCCGTCCACAATCAGACGGAGCAACCCACCATCTTCGTCTACGATGGTCACGCCGGCGGGGTAGGGATATCTCGGCAGGGATTCCAGCGGTTTGCGGAATGGCTGCGCGACGCACGAAACCTCATCCGCGACTGTCCGTGCGAGTGCGGGTGCCCCTCCTGCATCCAATCGCCCAAGTGCGGTAATTGGAACGAGCCCTTGGACAAGGAGTTGGCCCTCCGCCTCATCGGGGCAATGCTATCCTAGGCACCATGGAGTCACTTGCAGATCCCCTGGGCTCACGAAGCGCGCAAACCCCCCTCTACATTGCGGTAATCGGGGGTGGCCAATGTAACGCCGCCGAGTACTCAATGGCGGAGAACGTTGGAAGACTCGTGGGGCTTCGGGACGCCGTTCTTGTGTGCGGCGGATTGGCTGGCATCATGGAGGCCGCGGCCCGTGGGGCCAAGGAAGGGGGAGGCGTCACCATCGGCATCCTTCCTGGTCACGAGCGAGCGCCTGCCAACCCGTACCTGGACTACTCCATCACCACAGGATTGGGCCACGCGCGCAACCTGGCCGTCGTGAGCTCCGGCGATGCCGTGATCGCTATCGGCGGCGGATACGGCACTCTTTCCGAGATCGGCCTTGCCGCCAAGCTCGGTCGTCCGGTTGTGCTACTCGGAGGCTGGCGCCTCCAGCGCGACCAAGGAACGGAGGGCATCTGGTACGCCTCGTCTCCGGAGGAGGCCGTAGGTCTGGCGATTGAAGCTCTAACCAGAGTGTGGGACGGCCCAACCGGCCGAGGGCGCCCGGACTGATGGACCGACAGCCCCTCCGGGACCGCGAGACTCAGGATCTCATCGACCGGTTTCGAACGAAGCGCACGCGGCGCAAGCGCCTCCGGTGGCTAATTAGTGGCGTGCTCCTGTTCTTGATTATTGCAGGGATATTAGCCGCCCTGGCCTGGGCTGGAGGCGGCGGCGACGGTACCGGGGGGGTCGCGGCTTCGTCTTCGACCACGGGCACGGCCGGCGCGGCGAGCGGCAACACCGCGAGTGGGCGGGGCACTACAATGACATCGTCAAGCGGCGCCACCGACACGGGGCAGACCACCGCGACCTCCAAGGTCACCACGACGACCGGCAGAACCACAACCACGATTCCTACCACGACGAGTCAGGCCCCGACGACTGTCAAACCCACCACGACGACCGAGCGACCCACGACGACCACGGTGAAGGCGACCCCCAGTTCCTTGGCCCCCGCTTCCGGCAAAGTGGTGGTGATCGATCCAGGGCATCAAGCCCACGCCAATTCAGGCCTGGAGCCGGTGGGACCGGGCTCGAGCACCAAGAAGGAAAAGGTGAGTTCCGGAACGGCGGGTGTCGTCACCGGGATCCCCGAGAGCCGGTTGGTCCTGACGGTCGGCCTGAAGCTGCGCGACTCCCTCAAGGCCCATGGCATCAAAGTGGTGATGACCCGGACGTCCCAGGACGTGGACCTCACCAATATCGCCCGCGCGCAAATAGCGAATGCAGCCCACGCCGACCTGTTCGTGCGCATCCACGCCGATGGCGCGACCGGTTCATCTACGAACGGTATACACGTCCTTTACCCAGCGACGACAAAAGGCTGGACCGACGACATCGCTGCCGCGTCCAAGAAAGCCGCGTCCATAGCCCAACGGGACCTTGTCGCCGCCACGGGAGCTAAAGATCGGGGCATCGACGCCCGCAGTGATATGACGGGGTTCAATTGGTCCGATGTGCCGGTGATTCTTCCCGAGATCGGCTTCATGACCAACCCGGCGGAGGACAGAGCACTTGCCACGGCCTCTTACCAGGACAAGATCGTTAAGGGCCTTGCGCAGGCCATCCTGGAGTTTCTTGGGGTGAAGTAGACTATCATGCGGATGCGGCGTGGGACTGAGCGCCGATGACAGACAAACGGATCACTTCTTGGAGGTGGCGCCAGTGGCGAGGCTGACAGTGGTCGGAGCCGGATACGTCGGGTTGGTGACGGTCGCCTGCATGGCGGAACTCGGCCATGACATCGTCGCCATGGATCTCGACGCCGATCGAGTCCGAATCCTTCGCGAAGGTGGGGTTCCCATATTCGAGCCCGGTCTGACCGAATTGATCGCCAAGAACCGCAAACGCGTCGAGTTCACCACCGATCCTGCCTCCGCGTACAAGCAGGGCGAGTTCATCTTCATCTGCGTGGACACCCCGTCCACATACTCCGGCGACGCGGATCTCTCGCGCATCTGGCAGGCCGTGGATAACCTGCCTCCGGACGAAGGCGGCCACATTCTCATCACCAAGTCCACGGTCCCTGTGGGCACGGGCGCCGCGGTCCAGGCCGAGTTGGCCCTGCGCGGCTACAGGCATATCGGCTACGCGTCGAATCCGGAGTTCCTTCGCGAAGGCAGTGCCATCGCCGACTTCATGCAGCCGGACCGGATAGTGGTCGGTTCCGACGACCTGGACACTGCGGAAAAGGTGGCGGGATTGTACGGCGGCATCGACTGTCCGGTCGTGAAGACCGACGTCGCCTCGGCCGAGATGATCAAGTATGCATCCAACGCTTTCTTGGCTACCAAGATCAGCTTCATCAACGAGATTGCCAACGTCTGCGAGGCCACCGGGGCGGACGTGACGGTGGTGGCGTGTGGTATGGGCCTCGACAAGCGTATCGGACCCCACTTTCTACAGGCCGGCATAGGCTACGGGGGAAGTTGTTTTCCCAAAGACGTCTCCGCCCTCAAGCAGATCGCCGGCAACAGCGGCTATCACTTTCAATTGCTCAACGCGGTCATTGAGGTAAACGAACTGCAGAAGCGGCGAGTCATAGGCAAGCTCAAGAGGCACCTGGGAGACGAGCTTCGAGGCAGGCGGATCGCCCTGCTTGGGCTGGCTTTCAAGCCCAACACCGACGACATCCGTCAAGCGGCCTCCATCATCTTGGCCAGCCGCCTCATCGCAGAAGGAGCCAAGGTCATAGGTTACGATCCAATAGCCATCGAAAACACTCGAGCGCTTCTCCCCACTGTGACTTACGCCGCCTCCGCCATGGAGGCCTTGGAAGGGGCGGATGCGTGCGTCCTGGTGACCGAATGGGCAGAGTTCCTCGCCCTCGACTGGGCGGAGGCCAGGCACCTCATGTCGCAATCGATTGTAATCGACGGCCGAAACGCGCTCGATGGAATGTCACTAGTCAAGATGGGGTACACCTACGAGGGGGTCGGAACCCACTTGGGGCCGACCTGATAGCTGCGCGAACTCAGGGGCCCTCAGTTTCGGGGAACCGTTGCACCGACAAACCCCGTCCCCAGAGTTGGATCATGTCGTTCCTTTCAACCCTCCATCCTTCCTCACATAATTCGCGTCTCGCGAGTGCACGGTGTCGTGGGACGAACGTTCGGCTCTGGCTGGCCCTGGGACTGTGCGGCGCGCTGGTCGTGGCCGCCCTTCCGACCTTGTGGGAAGCCTGGACCATAAACGAGGCCGGGATCCTGATCAACCGCGCTGTCGTCCAGGGGAACGTCGAGAGTGGGTCGACCGCCGAGAGAGACCTCACTCGGGCTATGGACCTCATGGAGTCGTCGGCTGGCCGCGGCCCGCATACGGCCGCACGAGAGATCCCTATCTGGAGAACCTACGGAGCCGCAGCGAGTCTCATTCCCTCTGACCACGCCTACGAGCTTCTGCTGCGCTCCCGCAACGCTGGCCGCCTCGATCGTATTGGCGAACTCTGGCTGGGGGAAGTCGCGTCGTCCACCCAGCATTGGTTGGAAGCGGAGAAAGCCTACGTCCGGGTCGATGCCAGCAACCTCCTCATCCACCAAGCCGAGATGTCGCTTAAAGCCGGTGACAAAGGCCTGGCCATCGTTACTTTCAACCTGGCCAAGAAGAGCCTCGATGCGGCAACGGAACGAGCCACGGCTCGTGCGCTCCTCCTCGACAGGACCGGCAGTAAACCGTCGGTAGTCTCCGGATTGATGCAGAATGCCGGCGAGCGGGTCACCTCCCTTTACCAGATCGGCCGAGGCATCATGAACGCGGGCGAGCCTCTCCAGGCGGTCCCCATCCTGGAACAGGCGTTGGAGGCATCGCGGACGAACTCCCCGGGGGCGGTGGCTCAGCAGTCGATCATGCTCACCTTAGGGCTCGCCCTCGCCAAGACCCTTCCCGTCTCCTCCGAGATCAAGGTGAGCCGCCCGAGCCCATATTACGCCATCGACGCGACTGAACTGGCATCGATTGACGAAGTGGTGCGCATCCGTGCTTTGGCCTACCAGGGTGTCGAGTTGGACGTGACCGCGTCCGCGTGCGTGCAGGCAGGGCGGATCCTACTGCTGGCCGGCGACACGCAACAGGCCGTTGCGTTCCTGGAAAAGGCGTTGGATCTAGATCCGCGCATGGCCGAGTCATATCTGGTCCTCGGCGAACATGATGAAAGCCTGGGCATGACCGTCATTGCCAGGGAGTTGTACAAGAAGGGCGTCGAGATGCTTCCCGCGAACGTGGAGTTGGCCGCCGCCTACGCCATCACGACGTACGAGACAATGCCCGCCAAAAATGCTCTGCCGCTGCTCGAACATGCGGCCGGCATGGATGGCGACAACCCCTACGTATTTGCCTTTCTGGGGGACTGCTACGCTGATCTCGGAATGGTGACACAGGCAAGGACTAGCTACCAAAAGGGCCTCCGCAAGTTTCCCGGTTCCGACCCGCTGACAGAGAGGCTTTCCCATCTGCCCAACATCCACAGGCTCTTGCCATGACCGGCCTCTCGCTCACACTGATAAGACTCGGGGCGGGCTTTGTCGGCCTGGGCCTGTTGGCGTCGTTGTGGGCTTCTCCCGATCGCCTGGCAAGCCTCCCCTGGTTCATCATCGCCTTGGTCGGCGTCGGGCTGGTCTTGGCTGTCACCGGACGATGGCTGGGCCCCCTGGCCAAGAGGGTCCGGCCCGTTCATCTTGTGACCTTCTTCGTACTGGCGACCTTTATCGCTCTTGGGTCGGCCCTGCTGGGGAGCCGGTGGCCGGCCTACAAACTGTCCTGGTTGAACAGCGTGTATGCCTTCCTCCCGTCGATCAGGTCGCTGCCCCTCTGGTGGACGCAGCAAGGATTACAGCCGAACCAGACCGGCGCCATGCTTGCGGTCTGTAGCGCCTTTACCGCTGCCCTGGCCTTGACCCCCTGGCGAGAAAGCCCTGACGGCAACGCGGGGAAGAGCCTAGGAAAACGTCCGGACACCAGCCTGGCGTGGCGATGGGTCGCGGCTTTCTTGAGCGTGACTGGCGGCGTAGTGGTCTTCATGACCGGCTCGCGGGCGGCCTTGGCCGGCCTGGTCGTCGCTGTGCTGTTGATCCTCATGATCCGCACTCGTCGTTGGCTGTGGGCTTGGGGGGGCGGGATCGGAATCGCGGCCGTCGGTCTGTACGCCTCCGGCCGACTCGCGACGATCTTCCATTTCTTCGTCCACGACGAGACGCTTGACACGAAGTTGGTCGCTCGACTCGACATCTGGTCTTCGGCTCTGCGAGGGATCCAGGACCACCCGCTCACCGGCATCGGACTGGGGGTCTTCAACAAGGTAATGCCGGTTCGATATCCATACCAGACTGTCGGGCTCTCCTATCCCGTCACGCAAGCTCACAACCTATTCCTGGACGTCGCTTTAGCTATCGGTCTTCCGGGAACTCTGGGCTTCGCCATGTTCTTGCTCGGTTCCGTACTTCTGGCTGTCGCTGGTCTTCGACTTAGAAATACTTCGCGGCTGATATCGCTCGGCATCCTCGCTTCGATTGCCGCCTTTCTCGTCTTCGGCATAACAGACCAAATCAGCCTCTCAATACCCACGAGCTTCATCGTATGGCTATGGGCATGCGCCTTAGCAATAATCCACGCCAGAGAACGCCGCGAATGCGTAGTGGCGCATAAACGCGTTCGTATGGTAAATTATATGCATTGTTAGCATAACCTCGAAAGTGAGGCCTATCATGGCTAAAGGCAAAGGGTTCGAGTTGATCCCTCAGCCTGTTCCGCCACGACGGATGTCGAGCTCGAGCTTCTACCGGCAGATCGTGAACGAATTCATGAAGTCTAACGCCAAGAGCGTCTTGGTGGCCGGGACCGATCGCAAGCCTGCCACGTTGGTACAGAGTCTTCGCAAGGTGCTCGAGACCGACGGGATCACGCAAGTCACCGTGGTACAGCGTTCGGGTGATGTCTTTATAACCAGGAGTTAGCCGACGGCGCCCGGGCTTACGCCCGCCCAGGCATAGTGGCTAGCACGAAGGCCGCCCCAAGAGGCGGCCTTCCTCATTCATGGAGCTACGACGATTGCGAAGAGCGCTTCTTTGATGCCGGGGGCGCTGAAGTACTCAGAAAACGGGTCCAAGTCACCAGTCCATCACAGTAGCCGGCGGTCTCATGCTCACTTGCTCTGCGCCCAGACTAGTCGCGGCGCCAAATGCTGTGAGCTGCGTTCGCAGAGGAAGACGCTCATGACCGCGCGAGGCGCTGCCGATACCTAGTTTGCGCACGCTTTAACGGTGTTTGATGACTTCGTGATACCGGTACGTTATGGTTGCCGGGAGGGGATCCAGCAGCCTTTCGTGCCGGGCCAGGACTTCCCACCGTGAGGACAACACAAGTGAAGTTGGCAAGCTATTTGAAATTGGCAGGCAAGAACCGGGTCCACGCCCAGCATCTTTGGATCATGGCGGTGGACGCCATCATAGTGCTAGTCGCCTACTACTTGGTGCTCATGTTCCGCTACGCCGGGACCGAGCCCGACTGGCAGGCCTGGACGGCCAACATAGCGACTTTCGCAGCCATTGCCGTCGTGGTTCACGTCGTCAGCAACTGGTTGAGCGGCATCTATGCCATCATCAATCGGTACATGAGCCTTGTTCAAGCGGTGCGAGTAGGGCAAGCGGGGATTCTCGCGACTGCGGTCCTCTTTATCATCGTGGTTTTGTGGCCGCTTTACGCGAGTGGAAACGACTATCTCGTCCCTCGTTCCGTCGTTGTGGGAGGCGGAGTTTTGGCTCTCATCGCGATGATTGGCGTGCGCTTCAGCCGCCGCGTCCTTCACGAGGTCGTTCAGAAGATCGGCGGAGCCACCGAGCGCCTGCTTCTTGTTGGCGCCGGTCAAGCGGCCGATATGCTCGTCAGGGAGATACAAAGGACTCCATCGCTGAACATCCAGGTCATGGGCTTTGTGGACGACACGCCTGCGCTGGCCAACATGTCCATGCAGGGCTATCCGGTCTTGGGTAGAGTGGAGAACGTGCCGGACATCGTCAAGGAGTACGACATAACCCAGATCGTGGTGGCGATTCCCTCAGCCGCCGCGCAAGAACTCGCTCGCATCTACCGCATGTGCAAGCCCGCGGGAGTGCCCGTGAAGATACTCCCCAGTCTTGCCGATCTCGTTTCCGGCACGGTAAGTCTGGGCGACGCTCGAGACCTCGACATCAAAGACCTGCTGGGAAGGCCGCGGATCGAGACCAACGTAGGCGCGATCTCTGACCACGTTCATGGACAAACCGTGCTGGTTACGGGCGCGGGGGGATCGATCGGTTCCGAGCTTTGCCGGCAGATCGCCCGCTTCGACCCGAGCCGGCTGGTGCTCATCGACCACGACGAATCGTCTCTGTACGACCTGCACGAACGCCTGCAGAGTCAGGGATTCAGGCGCTATGCCCTCTGCCCGACCAGCATCCTGCAGGAACGCAAGTTGGACAAGTTGTTTGCCCTTCACCGACCACGGCTAGTGTTTCACGCGGCGGCGTACAAGCATGTTCCGCTCATGGAACTCAGCCCCGACGAGGCGGTGCTGAACAATATGCTCGGCACCTATCTGGTCGGCAGGACCGCAGCCCGATACGGCGTCGAGCGCGTCGTGAATATCTCCACCGATAAAGCGGTCGAGCCGGTCAATGTGATGGGAGCGACCAAGCGAGCCGGCGAGTTGATCGTACGCATGCTGGCCGAGCGTAACCCCGAGACCCTTTTCGCCTCAGTGCGCTTCGGAAACGTGCTGGGCAGCCAGGGTAGCGTCATCCCCATCTTCAAGAGCCAGATAGAGGGCGGCGGGCCTCTCGTGATAACTCACCCGGATATGACTCGATACTTCATGCTGATCGAAGAAGCGGTACAGCTGGTCATCCAGGCAGCGATCATGATCGACGAGGAGGGGGTGGATCTGGGACGAAGCCTCAATACCTTCGTTCTCGAGATGGGCGATCCCGTGCCGATCATCGAACTTGCCCAGCGAATGATCGACTTCTACTGGCAGGACCAGAGCAAATCCATCGGCGTAGAGTTCTCCGGACTTCGGCCCGGCGAGAAGCTGGACGAGCGCCTCGTGTACAGTTACGAGGAAGCCGTGACGACAAGCCATCCCCTGGTGAAACGGGTTTACGCCAAACTTGACGCCCCCTCGGGAAACGGGGCCGGGGAAGAGTTCGAAACCAGAATGTCTGCGTTGATCGATCTCGCGCGCGACCATGGTGATAAACACAACATCATTGAAGGATTGATGGCATGTGTTCCAGGGTATACGCCCCTCGAGAAAGTTTCTATTGAGGAACCTGCAGCTCTGGTTTAGACTACGGGTAGATTTGGTACACTGACTCACTAACTTGAAGTTCACAATCATGGCCAGGTTCGGGTGAGAAGGAAGATGAGGAGGGACATATGCTGAAGAAACTGCTTATCCTGGTTCTTGGGGTTGTGGCCGTCACGCTGCTCATGACCACGGTGGCGTTCGCACACACGTCTCAAGATATTTACAATGATTATGCAGACAATGGCAAGCTCGATCAGCATTACACTGACGCAGAACTGCGTGCGTACCTCAACGACGCCACCCTGCATCAGTACGGCAACCCAACCATTATCCACAGGTTGGACGACGTGGTGAACGACCTTCTTACTAGGACCGAGTTCCCGTTCACGGGCTTTCAGTTGATGATCGCGGGCATCGTGGCTGTCGCACTGGTCGGCGGTGGTATAGCATTGCGCAAACTCTCGAGCGCGCAGAAGTCCTGAGGTCTACCCTGAGGGGTCGGTGGTAGAGCCTTGCGTCCGGCAGGCAGCGCCGTTCCTGAGGACGGGAGCCGCCTGCGTATTTCCGGCATATGGGCAGCGCCGTTAGTCGTTCTGTTTGCGGTCTGGCTTTGGCTCGCGTTCTCTTCTGGCGGGTATCTGCCTCGACAGTGGTTGCCTGCGTTCTTGGCGCTGGGTCTGTTTGGGCTGGTCGTAGCGTCGTTCGTGGCCTATCCGAGGCGACCTCGCCAGCTGTCGATGGCGGCTATCTTCCTGTTGGGCTTGTATTCGATCTGGGTGGCCCTGTCGGCCCTATGGGCTGACTCGATTACCCGGGTCTGGTTCGAGGCTGGGCGGACGTTCGGCTTCTTGCTCCTCTTCATACTGGCCACTCTCTTTTTGACCGATCGAAGCGCTCGGCGGGTATTTCGTTACCTTGTCATAGCCGCGGCATTCGTGCTCCTTGCCATCTGCGTGTGGCGCCTATGGTCTGCGGCCGATATCGCCGGCCTTTTTATCGAAAACAGACTGTCCTATCCGGTGAGCTATCCCAACAACGCGGCGGCACTCTACCTGATCGGTTTCTGGCCACTGATGTGGCTGGCGTCGGGTCCAGAGGAAAGGGCTCCCGTGAGGGGCGTGGCACTTGGTCTCGCAACGGGACTGCTTGGTATGGCAATCATGACTCAGTCCAGGGGGGCCGTCTGGAGCCTTGGAATAACGGTCTTGCTGATGTTCATCGTATCTCCGGCGCGCATCCGCACCCTTCTGTACCTCCTGGTGCCCGCGCTGTTGATGGTCTACGAGTTTCCCAACCTGAATCGGTACTGGCTCAACGGACCCCAGGCCGTCGGCGGAAGCCTTGGCGGCCGCACGATACTTATGGCGGCGATCGTCGCGGCTTTCATCGGCATGATCCTCGCGTTGCTCGAGCGATGGGTCAAGGTCACGCTGCGGATGAAAGCCATCTTCGGCACCCTCATCCTGCTTGTGGCGCTTGGTGGCGCCGTCTATGGGTCGATAGTGGTCACAGAAAGCGTCGGCGGCCCAGTCGCGTGGATCTCGCAGACCTGGAGGCAGTTCACCGGGCAGGAGGCACCCCCATCCGAATCGACGAGCGACACTCGCTTCAGCATCATATCGTCCAGCGGTCGCGTTGGAATCTGGAAAGTGGCATGGGCGGAGTTCGAGGGCGCGCCGATCCTCGGTGTCGGGGCGGACAATTTCATTTTTGAGTACGACCGCCTGCGTACCACCGAGACGTACAAGCCCCAACAATCCCACTCCCTGGAGCTGCAAGTTCTGGGCGAGACCGGCATAGTTGGTGGCATCTTCGCATTCGGCGGAATGCTCTTGGCACTCGGTGGAATACTTTGGCCGAGATGCGTCGCCGGTTGGCGAGGCGCACGCAACACTTGGCTCAAGAGACGCAAGACGGACGATTCCGCCAGCGAGTGCGAGGCCCAGTCTCCCCGTTGCGGCGCGAGCTGGGGGGATAGGTCCATCGCATACGGATGGGAAATGGCTTTGTTCGTAGGCGTGACTTACTGGTTGATCCATGCCAGCGTCGACTGGCTGTGGCAGATGGCAGGGGTGGCCATCCCGATGTTGCTGTTCGTAGCCGCGGGCCTGGCGGGGGTGGACGCCAGGGCCGAGATCGTATGGCCGCGGTGGAATCGCCGGCTGAGGGTCAGTGCACGGACGGCGGGATTGGTCGAGCTGAACCTGCCGGAGAATGCAGCCAAGGTTGTCCCCATCGACGATCCAGAGGGTACGCCTTTCCTCCCAGTGGCTCGCAGAACAGATCAGCACCTCGCCAAGCAGAAACGCCGCAGGAACAGAATGGCGCGCAAACAGCGCAATGCCCTATTACTCCGGCCGCCGGGATTGTTGTCGCATGTATTCCGCGCGCTTTTGCTCACCTTGTCGCTCATTGTGATCGTCAGCGTGGGTTTGCCGTACCTCTCCACCCAGTATCAGAATTCCGCTCTAGCGATCGCTAAGACCGATGGTGTGCGAGCGGTGAACCGTGTTGAGACCGCACGCTGGTTTCAGCCCGCGGATCCGAGTCCGTACGTCACCCAGGCCGTGATCTACACAAATGCGGCAACGACCGCCACCGAGTCAGGGGCGGAAGACCGAGCGGGAGCAGTTCTCGACGACCTCGCCCTAGCCATCGACGGCTTCCAGAAGGCCATCGCGGTCGAACCGGCAGATTGGGCCCTGCACTATCGCGCCGGTGTGGCCACCATCAATTTTCTGCTCGCCTCGGAGTATGCCGCGGGGCTGGGCCAACAAGTAGACTACACGAAGGTGGTTTCTCTCATTCCTGGACTGGAAGACTGGACCACTGTGGCTGATTCTGGCGCGACCCTCTCGGCTCCGGGCGACGCTGCCAAGTCGTTAGCCGCAGATGCCGCGGCTCGACGGACAGCCGCGCTATATCGCGGCATGTCGCCATCTCAGCTGCGCCAGACTGCGCTGAGCTTCCTAAATGAAGCGATCATACGTAACCCTTTGGCAAGCGAGATAGCGGAGGCCGTGAGATTTGTCGAGAATCTTCAAACCCAAGTCCGCTGAACCGGAGTGCCTGAGGCCCCAGATAGCCCCGAATATGCTCCGAATTGATTGACCCGGGAGC
Organism: uncultured Actinomycetes bacterium; assembly: GCA_963775295.1. GTDB lineage: Bacteria > Actinomycetota > Thermoleophilia > RBG-16-64-13 > RBG-16-64-13 > JAMDEO01. Next base: position 1,106,925 of record CAVZIK010000006.1, on the reverse strand, counting down.
GACCAACTCTTATCCGGACCTAAAGGATGGTCTCTTTCGGACCGAAAGAACGCTAGGGGCCCTCTACGAGTCAATGATGCCGAATTTGTTACAGAGCCCAGGAAGAACGGGACTCGAACCCGAGACCACGGAGCGCGAGGATGGATACGTTACCAACAGTCAGTGTGATCATGCCCATAAGAAATGAGGGAGAATCGCTTCGCGAGAGCTTGAGAGCCGTCTTAAACCAGGACTATCCTCATGACTTAGTGGAAATAGTAGTAGCCGATGGCATGTCCGACGATTGCACCCGGAACATTGTGAGAGAGTTTCAGGCCGTGCACCCAAATCTCAAGCTTGTGGACAATCCTGGGCGCATAGTCCCAACAGGTATGAATGCTGCCATAGGAGTTTCCAGTGGCCAGGTGATAGTCAGGGTCGATGGCCACACGATCATTGACGATGACTATGTGGGAGCCTGCGTCGACGAACTGGACCGCAGCGGGGCCGACAACGTCGGTGGCAGAATGGTCGGGGTCGGCGAGGGACGCTTCGCCCGGGCGGTAGCCCTTGCGACCAGCTCGCCGTTCGGAGTCGGCGGTGCGCGTTTTCACTACTCCGGCGAGCGCGAGTGGGTTGACACCGTTTACCTAGGAGCCTGGAGAAGAGACCTCTTCGAGAAGATTGGTCTGTTCGACGAAGAGCTTGTGCGCAACCAGGACGACGAGCTGAACTACAGGCTGCGCGACCAAGGAGGACGTATTCTTCTAAGTCCTTCTATTCGATCTCGTTACGCTGTCAGAGCCACCCCGAGGGCCCTGTTCAGCCAGTACTTCCAGTACGGCTTCTGGAAGGTAAGGGTGATGCAGAAGCATCCTACGCAAACGAGAGTCCGACACTTTGTCCCACCAGCCTTCGTGGCGGTACTAGCGAGCCTCGCGGTCTTGTCCCCGGGCTTCAGAAGGCCGCGGAGGGCGCTGAGATCACTCCTGCTCGTCTATGGGTTGTGCTGTGCCGTCGCGGGCCTCAGGATCGCCTCGGGCGAGAAGAATGGACGTGAACCACTTGTCGCTGCGGTCTTTCCAATACTGCACCTGGCCTACGGATCTGGAGTGCTACGGGGTCTCGTTCACTTCGCGAGAAGGTGGGGGGAATCGGACTGATGGCCGCGGATAGCTTTCTCCCATTCTCGCGGCCGGATCTCGACGGCTCTGAACTCGAGCTGATCCGCGACGCCTTGGCCTCAGGTTGGATCACAACCGGGGCGATGACACGAAGGCTTGAGGGCGAATTTGCCACGAGGGTCGGCGCGAAGTTTGCCGTGGCCGTCAACTCGTGCACAGCGGCGCTTCATCTGGCCCTAGAAGCCACCGGAATCGGACCGGGCGACGAAGTGATCACCTCTCCGTATACGTTCGCCTCGACTGCAGAGGTGGTGCGCTATCTTGGCGCCCATCCCCGCTTCGTCGACATCGAGAGCGACACGTTCAACATTGACCCCACGGCGGTAGCCGGCGCGATCGGACTTCGGACGCGAGCTATCGTACCCGTTCACGTGGCGGGACAGCCGGCTGAGATGGACCAACTCGATGACATTGCCTCAGCACACGGGCTCGCAGTAGTAGAAGACGCGGCTCATGCTCTGCCCTCCTCGTATCACGGAGCAGTGATCGGAAGTCGAAGAGCTGGCTTGGGAAGCGTGCCCCAGTCGACCTGTTTCAGTTTCTATGCGACGAAGACCATGACCACTGGCGAGGGTGGCATGATCTGCACCGACGACGAGTCCATTGCCGAGCGCTGCCGCCTCATGTCTCTTCACGGCATTAGCAAGGACGCGTGGAACCGGTACGCGGAAAACGGTTCCTGGTACTACGAGATTGTGGCTCCGGGCTTCAAGTACAACATGACCGACGTGGCCGCAGCCATGGGGCTTGCACAACTGGCTCGTCTGGACGTCATGTCAAAGCGGAGGGCGCAAATCGCCGCATGCTATAGCGAGGCTTTCACCGGGATACCAGGACTTGATGTCCCTACTTGCCGCTCCGGGATCAGTCACTCGTGGCACCTATACATGCTGAGGTTGGAGCCAGACTGCCTCTTGATCAGCCGCGATCAGTTCGTCGAAGAGTTGGGCGCCCGCGGGATCGGTACCAGCGTTCATTTCATTCCGCTTCACCTTCACCCCTACTATCGTGAGACGTACGGCTTTTCTCCCGAGGACTTTCCGGTTGCTACCCGAGAGTACCGAAGGGAGCTCTCACTGCCCATATACAGCTGCATGGACGACAAGGACGTCGCCCGCGTCATAGAGGCAGTAACGAGCATCGCACGCAAGTATCGAGGGTGATTCGGTTGCCGTCGATGGACACCCCTCAGCCAACGGGCCATCTCTCCATTCGCTGCCTCGATCTCCTTGGAGCGGTGATCGGCCTGACAATGCTGTCGCCCCTGCTTCTGGTTCTCGCGGCGGTCGTCAAATTGACTAGCCCCGGCCCAGTCCTGTTTCGCTCGTTACGCATGGGTTTGGGGGGTCGGCCCTTCGTTCTGCTGAAATATCGCTCTATGGTCCCAGCCGCTCCAACGCTGGGTCCTGCAGTCACCTCAGCAAACGACCCGCGTATTACCACGTTTGGAAGGGTGTTAAGACAGCTGAAGTTTGATGAATTACCCCAGTTGATCAACGTACTTCGCGGGCATATGAGCCTCGTCGGGCCGCGACCGGAGGACCCCGCGTACGTCGCCCGGTACTCGCGTGAACAACTGGCCATCCTTGATGTGAAACCGGGGATCACGAGCCCAGCCTCTGTGAGATATCGTGACGAAGCAGCGCAATTGACCGGTGATGATTGGCAGACGCGTTACCTGACCGAGGTCATGCCGGCGAAGCTGGCTATCGATCTTGAATATGTGACGGGACGCACGGTCTGGTCCGACTTGAGGTTGATCGTCTCGACGATCGCTAGCCTGCGTCCAAGGTCTAGAAGATGAAACCTGCGCTACTCATGGTTGGCAACTTCCTTTCGGATTCGACGGGTGGCCGAGGCGTCTGCGAAGACCTGGCGGCCGGTCTGAGTTCGCGCGGCTGGTCCATTTTCACTACGTCTAGACGGAAGCGCCGCATGGCCCGGTTGGCGGACATGTTGGCGACCGTGGTTTCTCGCAGGCACAGCTACACGGTTGCGCAAGTCGACGTCTACAGCGGCCCTGCTTTTCGCTGGGCGGAGATCGTAGTCGCGAGCCTTCGAATCCTCCGATGCCCAGTGGTATTGACGTTGCACGGCGGAAACTTGCCCAGATTCGCTGAAGAGCATCCCCATCGAGTTCAGCATCTCCTCGACTCCGCGGTGGCCGTAACCTCGCCCTCGCCCTACCTCAAAGAGGAATTGAAAGCGCATCGATCAGGTATCCGAGTGATTCCAAACGGCCTGGACTTGCGCCTCTATGCTGGTTCCGAGCGCGCGGTTGCTCTCCCCAAACTCGTTTGGTTGAGGGCGCTTCATCGCATGTATAACCCTGTACTCGCGGTGAACGTTACAAGTCGACTCTCAGAGGAGTTCCCGGAGATCGCGCTTCGAATGATCGGGCCCGACAAGGGCGACGGTAGTCGCCAGGAACTCGAGACCCAGATTCGCAAGCTCGGGCTCACTGGTACAGTACGCGTGTGCGGAGCAGTCAAGAAGACATCAGTGCCCGAGGCAATGCAGTGGGGCGATATCTTCCTGAACACGACGAATGTCGATAACACGCCGGTTAGCATCGTGGAGGCCATGGCGTGCGGACTATGCGTGGTGACCACAGACGTAGGAGGCCTTCCCTATTTGGTCGAGAATGGGGAAGATGGGCTGCTTGTACCCCCCGATGACCCCGAAGCCATGACCGCCGCGGTGAGGCGGATTCTCATGGATCCGGTTCTGGCCCATCGGCTCTCGCTCGGTGCACGAAGAAAGGCAGAGAGCTTTGACTGGGGAAATATTCTGCCTCGGTGGGAGAGACTACTTGGAGCGGCCGCACAACCTAAGAGGGCGCGTGAAAGAGGTAGAGGCCAGTGACAAGTCCTCTGGTAATGCGCTTATACCAGGCCTGCCCTCCCTCAGCTCGCTCCTGGGTCGCGACGATAAGGGGTTTCCAACTCAAGTACGCAAGGTACGGCCGAGACACAGACACCCTCATTCAGGAAGCCTTAGGGCGAGAGTATTGGGCTCCGCAACAGTGGAAAGAGTGGCAGGATGTACGCCTGCCCCAAATGCTCCGCCACGCGGCTACCACCGTTCCCTACTATCGAGAGCATTGGGCGCGACGCCGCGCCGCCGGTGATCGCAGCTCTGCGGAGGAGATCGAAAACTGGCCCATTCTCACCAAGGAAGAGGTCAGGCGACAGCCCCGTTCCTTCCTGAGTGAGCACCCCGGAGCCAGACACTTGTACAAAGAGCAGACCAGTGGAACCACCGGCAAGCCGATCATTACGTGGTTCAGCAGGCGAACGCTTCGCTTCTACTACGCCCTCCACGACTGCCGACTTCGATCCTGGAACGGAGTCCATCGCAATGAGCCCTGGGCTATAATGGGAGGTCAGCCAGTAGTCTCGGGCAACTCCTCGCACCCTCCTTACTGGGTCCACAACAGGGCTATGCACCAAGTCTACCTTTCGGCGAACCATATCAGCGATGCCACTGCCCGCGACTTCTGCGAAGAGCTCTGGGCCAGCAAGGTAACCCACATCATCAGCTACCCATCATCGCTGACGTATCTCGCAGCCGCATGCTTGCGGTTAGGACTGCAGGGGCCACCGGTCAGAGCTGCTATCGCAAACGCCGAACCTCTATTCGACTGGCAGAAGGACACGATTGAGGCCTGGCTCGGGCGCCGGCCGATCGAGACCTATGGCATGGGCGAAAAACTGGCGGCGGCAAGCGAGTGTTCTGCAGGCCGACTGCACCTGTGGCCCGAACTGGGGATTGTTGAGATCGTCGACGCCGAGAATGGAATCCACATGGAACCCGGCCAAGCGGGAGATCTCGTATGCACGGGGCTCATATGCCCGGAGATGCCCTTCATAAGATATGCGGTCGGAGATAGAGTCGCGCTGAGCGCTCACTTCGACACCTGCTCGTGCGGTCGAACGCTTCCAGTCCTCGACCACGTCGACGGAAGAAGCGCGGATATGATCGTCGCTCCCGATGGCCGCCGGGTCTTCTGGTTAAACCCGGTGTTCTACGGGCTTCCCATTGTGGAATCACAGGTGATCCAGGAGGATGCTGAGTATTTGCGGGTCTTGGTCTTGCCTGCGTCGAACTTTGACGATGGGGTTAGTGCAGAAATGGTCGCCCGCCTCAGACAGAAGGTTGGAGACATGAAAATTGTTGTGGAGCTTGTCGATAAGATTCCGCGCGGACCGAACGGCAAGTTCAAGCCGGTCATAAGTCGAGTCGTCCCGTAGAAAGGGAACCCAAGCCGTGGACAGGCAACTTCGAGTCGGGATCGTTGCGCACAAGTACGCTTGTCTTGGTGGCCTCCAGACCTGCTTCATGGAGTTGATTGCGGGTCTCAACGAGATGGGCATAGTGCCCGACCTCGTGTGGGATGAGCCCCAAGACTGGGATGCGCTCGGTAATCCGGAGCTTCTAACCGCCTATTCCCCCGGCCGCTTGGCCATAAGCTCACAGACTCTGCGTAGGCTGCCTCCGCTCATGTCAAGGTTGCTGCGCACAAGCAGCGTGCGATTCTCTCGATTGGGACTCGAGCGCTTCGATTTCGTGTTCAGCTTCGAGCCCGAAATCCGAATGCCCAAGGGCGTACCCAATATCTGCTGGCTAACCGGTCCCCACCATGTTCGCATGCCAGAAGAACGGCCCGTTGTAAGCCGTTTGTATAGACCGAGGGAGGTGCGAAAGCTTGTCGGCTGCCTCACCTCGCCACTTCTCGGACCAGACAAGCACTCACGTTATGTCACTCACAGCGAGTGGATCGCCGCACTGTTTTTTGAAAGGTACGGTATCAGTCCCCCCGTGATCTGGCCGCCGTCGCGCTCCCGAGCGCTTCCAGACCCGCCTGGAGATCGGGCCGGGTTTCTTTTCCTTTCACGCTTGGTGGAACCGAAACGTGCAGATGCGATGATCACGCTGGCAGCTGCTTACCCTGATGAGCAAGTCACAATTGCCGGGGTCGTTCTTGGGTCCAGCCGCGAGTACGTGAACCGCCTGGAGGGACGAATAAGCGATCAACGCCTCTCTAACGTGGAGATCATTGAGAACCCCACAGAGGAACGGGTGGCAGAACTTCTAACGTCCCATGGCGTCTTTGTCTTTCCAGCTCCGTGGGAACACTTCGGCATCGTCACGGTAGAGGCAATCGCGGCAGGGCTCTTGCCGCTCGTGCACGATACCGGCGGACAGCGCGAGATCGTACCGTTTGAAAATCTGCGGTTCTCATCAGAACACCAACTTATCGAATGCGCTGGTCGAGTCCTCGCGATGCCCCAAACAGAGAGACAGCAGATCGTGGAGCAACTCCGCCGTCACGTCGATCGCGGATCTCCCGAACGCTACCGACAGGAAATGCTCAAGGACGTCAAGGCGCTTCAGGAAAGCCGTTAGCGCGTTTTCCACGTTCTCGGAGCTTGTGCAGATAGGCAACGTTCTCCCAGCTGGTCTCTGCCATCGCTTGGGCCCAGGATCGAAGCGATCTTCGAAGATCGCCGCCCATTTCCAAAAGAGACAACAATCGCTGACTTATCGTGCCCGCCTCTCGCCCAAGTTCGAGGGCGTCGAACCCGTCGAATGGTAGCCCCGCCATCTCGGCGAGGGCCTGCATCTTGAAGGTCTTCGCCGAGATGCCGACGACAGGTGCCCCACCCCGAAGAGCAAAGATGCCCGGATGCCACCTGCCCCCGACATAAGCGTCGGCGTTCCCAAGGATGTCGAAGGCCTGTTGGACTGGAGTTGGCAGTCCGATAAGAGGAAGGCTGAGTTTACGGGCGATCGGTCGGAAGACCTTCTGGTCGATGGTGTCCGAGGCTGTCATGATGACCTGCCCTGGATATCGAGACTGCAACTGAGCTGCAAGCGCCGCAAAACCCCTCGCCGCCTCGCCCAAATCTTGCGCTTTGCCCAAGATAGAAGATCCGCCGACGCATAGGTACGGTTCCAACGGATCGAACCGCGCCTCGTCGGGCCAAAAGTCGAAGTAGCCCGGCCTCCGCGAAAGGGGCTCCCAGATCTCACGTGATACGGGCTCGAACCAGAACGAGGTGTCCGCTCCAAACCTTCCTGGGCAAAGCGCTGCGCATCTGTCAAGGGATATCCAGTCTCGAAAGACGACGTCATCGAAGAGCGGGTATACCTCTTCAGCCACTCGTCGCAAATCCGGGTGGTCGAGATCAGCGGCGTGGTTTACCATGATGACCGGCTTCCCAAAGTGCCTCTTGATCATGTAGCCAAGAAAGAACAATGTCCGCGGAAGAATCCGATTCCCCTTGATGGCGCCGGTGCCGTTAATTACTGCGACATCCATTCCCTCAATCGCGTGAACCAGCTTCGGCCACGGTGTAGATTTGAGCAGGAACCTGGCCCCACATTTCTCGTATTCTTCCCATCTTCCGGGAATGTAGGTCGACTCGCGCGTTCTGTCCACGTTAGGCAGCAGACTTCTTCGAATCTGCAGCAGGAGGGGCGGCACAAGGCGCTTGATGCGCTCTCTGTTGATGGAGCCACTCGCCTCGGACGAGCCGTCGCTCCCATCTAGGGCTGAGATGTAGAGGTCATCCTCAGAAATGGCGTGGATGATTTCTCCTCCCGTTTCAGAGATCATCATTCGCAGGGCGAGCCCCGCCGCCCTGTCGCCCCAGTTCGGGCTCCCCGTCCCATCGTTGATGAGCAAGACCCTCATCACACCGCCATTAGGTATGAAGGAGAAGGAGACCTTTGTCTTCCCACTTCCGCAAGTAGTCCAAGATCGTCTCCTCGGGCAACTCGAAGCGCGCCGCCAGACTCCGGCTAGTTACCGGACTCCGCAGTGAAGGCAGAAAATCCTGCAGCATCCGAAGCCGGCGTTGATCGACACGGATCTTCTCCCCGAACGAGACCTGCCCTGGATCAACGTACAGATCATATCGAGGATTCGACAGGCAGACGGTGCCTTCGAAGCGCTTCTCGACTAACGTCGTTGCTTCCATCTCGTCTACTGCCTTGAGGACAATCGTCACCGCCTCCTCGAGGCTCTCCTTGCTAATGATGGAAAGGTCATCCCGTGAAGAATGGTACTCGGGGTAGGGAAAACGGGACAGGGAGCAGGTGGGGATGCCGTACGCCTCCCACAGATATTCGTCGTTAATGATGATGCTTTCGAATCCGCCATGCTTGTAGGGTGCGCCCAGCCCGTCCATCGCTTTGGCGAGGGCGTATTCGATGTTCGAGCGTCCTCCGCGTGACTCCTGAAGGCTCAATTGCGTCCGGGAACCAAGCATCCACAAGCACAGGCACTCGAGAATCTGCCAGCGCTCAGCGGGAGCCAGCCTACCCAGATAGTACTCGGTACCCATGATCCCCGGCGCGAGAACCAGTTGATAGGTGAACTTCGTGCTGCGCCCCGCCAGCCGCCGAAGCACCTCTACACCCACGACGGCGCCAGCCAGCCCATCATTTGCGACCCCGGCATGGTCGGGGCTCGCACACAGCGCAACCGTAAAGGGCAGTGATCCGGCGTGCGCGCCCACGAGGACCTTAAGAGTACCGACCGCCTCGCGAGTCACGATGCGGACGTCGTAATCCCCGGGAGCCAGGCTGTCAAAGAGGGTCTTTGGTACACAGAAGCCCCAGTCCCGGTCCCAGGTCCGAAACTGCTGCCGAAAATGGAAGGTAAGGGAATCATCGTAGCGGTGATCGTAGAAGAGATGCGTTTGCAACTCGTCTCGGGAAACCCTGCCTTCGAACGGCATCGAGAGTGCGATCACGCCGAGGGCATGTGCCGTTCCGTCGTAGACGAGCGTGCCATCGCGAGAAATGGTGGCCTCGAGCACATCCCACTTGGGGGGGATAACCCACCCATTGTGCTCCTCGGCAGCGGTGTACTCCCTCAGCGCCATGGGCAGGAGGTTCCCCAGGTATGCGAGAGTGTAGTCGAGGTCGGAAGAGCAAATCGCCCGATTGAGGGGAGTGAGATCCCGGAGCGCCTTCATCATCAGATCGGTCAATCCACTTCCCCCTGCAGCACCTTCATGGTCCATTCATTCGGATAGGAATCGCCGCGCTTGGGCAGATCGTTCGTGTCTATCCTCGGCAGCACGAGCGGGTCGTCCCGAGACAGGTCCGCTATCCGCACTTCGGTGGTGAATCCGGCCGCGCACCCGCGAGCCTTGAGTATTCCCAGAAGCGTGTCGTTGTAGCCTCCGTACGGATACCCCATTATCCACTCCTCGGTGTCGCTCCCGATGGCGCGAAGAAATTCGAGAGAGAGATCGACCTCTCTCGCCTGGCTGGATGCACTGAGACTGTCCAGCCAATAATGGTCGAAACCGTGACTGCCAACGTACATGCCCGCCTCTTGGATGGCCCGGAGGTCGGCGACGCTCATGTAGAGTTCCTCGGAGAACGCGGCCTCATCCGCGGTGACGAATCGCTGAAACAGCTCAGCGGTGATACGGTTTCGCAACAGCTCTGGGAGCTCCCGCTGTAGCAGCCGCTTGATCAGAATGACGTCCGCCGTGTCAAACCGGTTGGGATGTGCCAGCTTATTCTCGTAGTAGTCCCGGTCGCCCAGGTCGAAATCACATCTCGCCTCATCGACGAGCTCGAACAACGAATCGAGAACAGCCGCCTTATCGGCCACCGAGGCAAGAACAAAGTGGATCTTGTTGACATCGAGCACAGAGTGCTCCATGACGGCCTTCGCCGGGGGGAAGAAGATCCCAGTCATGCCACGCTTGGCGAGGATCGGCAAGACGTTCTCGGAGTGGTCGCGGTAGCCGTCGTCGAAAGTCAGTAAGAGCGCTCGTGCCGGCAACGGGCGCTCGCGTCTCACCGCGTCAAGTAATTCCCGGGCGCCTATGGTCTGGTAATGCCGCTGGATGTAGTCGACCTGGCCCCGAAACTCATCTATGGTCAAGCCCTTGATCTCAGGGTACCGCGAGTGCGACAGGTCGCGCACGAAGTGATACATGACGATGGTGACACATCGGGTCGTCCGCGGAGGCCGAGAGCCGTGCCCTTCTACCACGCGCTCAATCCGCCGTCAACGATGAGACACTGCCCGGTGACGTAGCTCGATGCGTCAGAAGCCAGAAAAATGACAGCCCCGACCATCTCGTCCGCGTGCGCCATCCTGCCCAGGGGAACCCTAGCGGAATACTTGGCTTTGAACGTCTCGTTCTGCCCGCTGTCCACGCCCGCCGGGACCAGTGTGTTGACCCGGATACGATGCTCGGCCCAGTAGGTCGCTAGCTGCCTGCTCAGGCCCACTACCGCGGCCTTAGAGGTCGAATAGACGGCGGGGTTGCTGATCTGCCTGCCCATGTAGAATGAGCCCTCGTAGATCCGAGGATCCGAGGCAACCACGCCGTAGATGGAGGCCGTCTGGATGATGCTGCCGCCAGTCCCCTGCTTCACCATCTGCCCGCCGACTGCCTGGGCGACAAGGAACATACCGTCGATGTTGACGCTCATGATCCTTCGCCATTCCTCCAGGGAGTACTCTTCGAAGGACGCGAAAAAGGCATCCAGATTGGCCGATTTCGACGCCGCGTTGTTATGGAGGACGTGTATGCCTCCGAGCCGGTCAACCACCTCAGCCACCATTGCACTCACGGAGTCCGGACTTGAAACGTCGCAACCCACGCCGATCGCCCGCACTCCGGTCTCGTCCGACAGCTGGCTGGCAAAAGCCGCGCAAGCCTCACCATCGAGATCGATAATAGCCACGTTCGCCCCGTACTCCGATAGGCCTCGACAGAATCCGCGCCCAAGGATACCGAGACCTCCGGTGACAACGCCGGCCTTACCTGTCAGATCGAACAGATCTCTATATTTGGAGCTCATCCAGCAGCACCTTCCTTTCCTCGCGCTCGGCCATTCTGCCTGCGATGAGCAATCTCATTGCGTTGAGAGTATCGTCGACAGGCACCTCGGGCCGGCCGGTCCTGATCATTTCGGCGAAATGCCAGAGCGCCCGCCGGAACATGGAGAAGTTATCGTTGACCTCACAGGTGAACAGGCGGTCCTCCCCCCATATATCGAAGCGGAATGTCTTTGGTGCCTGCCCCAGCGCGTCGATCTGAAGCAGCGACCCGTCGTCCATCGCGACCGCCTTCGAACTGTGGGAAGCGTCGAGCGACGCGACCGAGACGGGGCGGCACGAAACGACGTTGAAGAGCGCATCGATCAGGTGGATCCCGTACTTCTCCCACGAGAGCACCACCGCGCCCCGCAGTAGCTTGAGCCGCCCAAATCCAGATATGGTCGCCCGTGTCTCGTCCAACTCACGGGCGTACCTCATGCCGGAGCATGACATCAGCTTCCCCGCTTCGAGGTAGGGCTTGAAGAACCGCAACTCTCCCAGGTCGACGGACAGCGGCTTATCGATGAACACCGGCACCCCCGCCTCAAGGAAGGGCTTCGCGAGCTCCAGGTGAACCTCATAGTCGTCCCTAGCGATGATGACCGCGTCGACCGCGCCCAGCATATCCTCGGGCCGCTCTACTGCTTGATTGATACGGGCAGCCCGACAGAGACCGCGCGTCGTCTCCTCGTCCTGAGTCCACGCATGCGTGACCCGAAGGCCCTGAACACCGAACTCCGAGGCATCACGGCGGCGAACGTAATCGTAAATGCCTGGCCAACCAGACGCGGCGAGCCCGACGTCGTCGTAGCCGTTGATAATTGCCGAGAACGAGTAAGGGTGACCGTTCCCTTCACTCATACCCATGATGCCGACGCGTACGTCCATGGTTCTAGAAAGCCCTGCGGTGGCGCTCATCGGCCTGCCCCTCGAGCCATTCGATTCCTTCCAGGTTGGGAAAGAGCGGTATCTCGTACCCAAGCCAGAAGAACCGCCCAGTGGGACCGTCGGCGTCGAGGGAAAGGAGATAGTCCGCAGTGGGGTAGCACACCGACGGTTCCATCGGCCCATCAGGGGCCATGTTGGTTTTCACCGGTCCGGGGCTCATGAGGTTGATCTTGATGTTCTGCGCCGCGCATTCCCTTGCAGCTGTTACGGCGAACGCGTTAAGCGCCCCCTTCGACGCGCTGTATGCGCTGTAACCCGGGAAGCAGTTCAGCGGGGCCCCCGAGGTCATGTTGATGATGCGACCGAAATCGTGGGCCTTCATCTGCGGTATTACGCGCTTCATTATCAGGGCCGGCGAGATCGCGTTCACCTGCATAGAACCGATGATGTCGTCCTCGTCGAGCACGTCGAGCGCGTGCGAGCCTACGTTGACGCCTGCGTTGTTGATCACATAAGGGATGTATTCGTGTTCGGCGAGAACAAGCTCGAGAAAGCCGGCTACCGAGTCCCGGCACGACAGGTCGACCTGATAGATGGTCAGGTTTGGATCGGAGCCGAATTCGAGACTCATCTTCTCCGGGTCCCGAACCGCCGCAAGAACGTGGAACCGCCCGGCAAGATGGCGGGTGAGGGCCAGCCCCACTCCGCCGCTCGCGCCCGTAATCAGCACTACCTCATTCGACTTCACTAGTCCTCCTGGGTTCGCAGAACGTTTCGGCCAGACACAGGTCCGCCGTGGTGTTGATGTCGACAGAGCGTTCGGGCGGCATAATCACTGCCCCCGTGTCGCCGAAGAGCAGCCCTTGTCCGTCTTCCGGCAGCTTGTCGCTCCTGAAGCAGTAGACGGCGCCATTTAGCTGATACGCCTTGGGTAGTTGCTGCCGAGGCAGCCACGGGTTCGCGCTCGGAATGAAGGTCGACGGAGTACCCGCCTCGATGGCCCAAGCTCGGTGTGGGTTCAGGTCCGCCTCCTTGAAGGTGGCTATCGCGTCCTTGTTCTCGCTGAACAATCGTTCGATGCATTCGTTCACGTCATCGGCCAACCGGAAAGGGCAGGTGGGCTCGAGCAGCGTCATAATGCGTGCCGGCTCCCCCTCGGTCTTCAGCCTGCGAATGAGGTCGCGCAGAGCATCAATCACGAGCGCGGTGTCGGTAGCCAGGTGAATCGGACGTCTGTAGACCTCGGCCCCGTGTCGAAGAGCCACCTTCCCGATCCCGTCGTCGTCGGTGGAAACGATGACACGGTCGACCGCGTTCACCGATAGAGCCACCTCAATCGTCCAGACGATGAGCGGTTTGCCGCCCAGCAGCGCGGCGTTCTTGCCTGGGATGCCCTTGCTTCCGCCACGGGCAGGAATCACCGCGATGACTCGCTCGCCGGCGATCATTCTTCCACCCGCAATTGTCGCAGCGCTTTTCGGTATTCGGCCCACTCTCCCGTGTCGATCCAGGCCTTGTCGCTCACGGGGAATACCGCCACCTTGCCCCCGGACTCTCTCACCTTGTCGATGAGTTGGGTCATGTGGAAGAACTGGCCCTCTGGGATCAGGCCGAGTGCCTCGGTTCGCAGCACGTACATGCCCGTATTCACGAGAAAGTTGTATTCGGGCTTCTCCCTAATCCCAGCCAGTGTGCCGCCGTTCACGATCTCGCAGATGCCATACGGGATGTGGTAGTTTTTGAGCGAGCCGACGACGGTGATATCGTTGGCCCCGCCGTCATGGAAAGCCACGAGTTCCGAGTAGTCAGTCGTGATGATGATGTCGCAGTTCGTGACGACAATGGACCCATGGAGTTTCCCGTATAGATGGCGCAGACTGCCCGCAGTTCCTAAGGGTTCATCTTCCTCGATGTAGCTCACGGAATACGGAGGATCCAACTCCTCAAAGTACGATTTGATTATCTTCGACTTCTCATTCACGGACAGATAGAACGTCGAAACCCCGTAGTCGAAAAAGGAATCGATGATGTGCTCGATGACGGTCTTGTCCCCCAATGGAATAAGAGGCTTGGGAAGCACTTTGGTGAAGGGATCAAGACGGGTGCCCCTACCGCCAGCCATAATGACCACCGGTAGGTCGATATGTTTGGCTGCCTTGCCCGCATCGCCCTCGCCGAAGAGGTCCTCCCAGAAGAGCAGATCGACGACCTGCCTCACACCATTTGCCACGGGCACGCAAGTGATGTTGTTCTTCACCATCGCCCGCTTAACATCCGCGAGTTCGTAGGCCTCGTCGATCTGGAAGGGCGCAGAGTTGCAGACCTTCTCGACGACGCCTCGTAGATCGCCCTCCGCAAGAATCCAGCGCCGGATGTCGCCGTCAGTAAGAGAACCGACCAACTGTCCGTCGCCGTCGATCACAAAAAGGATCTTCTGCGCCGTGTCCTCAAGCTGCCGCATGGCTTCGACGACGGTCGCACCAACGTCCACGAGGAAGGGCTCTATCCGCCGATTCACCATTGCACCGCTCCATGGTCAAGCTGCCCGGCGACATTCGCCGGCATATCGTGGAACCGCTTCTTCAGTAATGTTTCGCCAAGTTCTGTGCGCTTCAATTCTTCTTTGATGTGGACACTCGTCATTCCTGCCTCTGGCCCCACATAGGGGTTACGAAGGCCGCGGAGGCTCGCTTTCCAGGCAGGAGAAGACGTCTGCCGAATCCCAGCCGCAATATCCGAGACCCGGTTCGCAACGTCGATCACGTTCGCAGCTCTGATCCGACCTCTCTGCCTGTCGCCGATGTTCACCACCGGGAGTCCGAAAGATGGAGCCTCGATCAAGCCGCTCGAGGAGTTACCGACCATGAGATCCAGGTGCTGCAAGCAGCTTAGGTACACCCTTTGGCCAAGGCTTTCGCAAAGCAGATACTCCGCGGGGTGCAGTTCGCAGAACTCGGCGATCCTCTGGTTGATCAGCCGCCCCTGCATGTCAGCATTTGCTTTGGTGAAGACTGCTCGGACGTGCTCCCGCTCAAGGGCTGCGAGGAGATTGTCCACCTGCTCCGATGCCGTGCTCTTTTCGAGAGTGACAGGATGATATGTCACAATCGCAGTAGGCTCGTCGAGGTCGAAGTTGAGGTGCGACGCCAACTCTCCCCTAGTGAGAAGAGGAAGGAGGCGCAAGGCATCTAGACCAGGCGCCCCGTACGCGAACACCCTGGCGGGGTCCTCGCCCATCTGGACGATCCTTTGGCGGTACGCCTCGGTCGCGGCGAAGTGGAGCGACGCCATCTTTGTGATCGCGTGCCGGATCCCTTCGTCGATAGCGCCCTCGGTCGTCTCCCCGCCGTGGATATGGGCGATGGGGATCCTTCCTATCAGCCCGGCGATCACGGCTGACAACAGCTCAAAGCGATCACCCAGCACTACCAGAATGTCGGGGCGAAGGTCCGCAAGCGCGTAGGAGAATCCCAACAAACCGACTCCAACGGATTTCGTGACGGCGCCCTCGCTGTCCGCCGAGAGCAGCATCTCCACTTTATAATCAATAGGAACCCCGTCGCATTCGATCTCCTTGAAGGTGAGCCCGAACTCCGGACTCAAGTGCATGCCCGTAGCGATCACCTGCAGCTGGAGTTCTTCATCGGCCTGAATCGCCTGCATGAGCCAGCGCAGCAGCCCGTAGTCGGAGCGCGAGGTGGTGACGACGCATATCGCTCTGCGTTTCACTTCAGGTCTCTCCAGCCTACGACGGAGTCCGCCGCGATGTCGGTGGTCACCCTGAGGCCCATGATCTTCTTGAGATCTCTGGGCAGGATCCCGTTCCCCGGCCTTCTGACCGAGACATTCTCCGGGTCGATCGCCTCACCTGCGCGGATATCCCTCGTTGCCACCACACTCTTGCGCGCGATAGACATGTTCTTGACTTCACATGGAGCGGGCAGCTTAATCCCGTCGCCGAGAGATGCCTCGACGTTGCGGATTGCCTCGACCAGAGCCTTTAATTCCTGGGGTTCAAGAGAAGCCCTGTGATCCGGGCCGACCATGTTCCTGCCCAGCGTGAAATGCTTCTCCACGATCCCCGCGCCCAGAGCGACCGCCGCAATTGCTATCTCGACCCCGGGAGAATGATCCGAATAGCCCACCGGAAAGCCGAACGCATTCTTGAGCGTGAGCATGGCCCGAAGGTTGATCTCATTCACCGGCGCAGGGTACTCAGTTACGCAATGAAGTATGTGGAGTTGGCAATTTCCCGTTCCGATGATCGTTTCGACAGCCTCGGCCACCTCGGCGAGCGTTGACATCCCCGTGGAAAGGATCACCGGCTTATTCTTGGCTGCAATGTGGTGCAAGAGATCCAGGTTGGTCAGTTCGCCGGAGGGGACCTTGTAGGCGGCGACGCTGAGATCTTCGAGAAGATCCGCGCTCTGTTCGTCAAAGGGACTCGACAAGAACATGATGTTGTGAGCGCGGCAATGCGCCAGCAGTGCCCGATGGTCCTCGACGGTCAGCTCAAGGCCTCTCAGCATCTCGTACTGAGTGTCCGGGCCGTCTACATTGCGCTTCTGATAAGCGGCTTTTTTGGCCGAGCGGCTGACAAGCCTGTCTGCAGTGAAGGTCTGAAACTTGACGCAATCCGCGCCGGCGCGACTCGCGTCTTCAACTAACTGTTTGGCAAGGTCGAGCGAGCCGTTGTGATTGACTCCGGCTTCCGCGATGATGAACACCCTGTCTTGAGAGATCATCCTGGTGTTCTCCCTGGACCTTCCGTTCGGTTGTTAGAACGTCAACAGGTCGGTTCCCCGATCTGCATAACCGTAATCGGCAATTCACCCGTATCCATCAACCCTTTGGTGCAGCCCGACAGATTAAGCAAGCCTTCTCGCTGGGTTCCCCGCATAGGTCCCCGGAACGTTAATATCTTTGATGACAACGGAACCCGCACCGATCATGCAACCTTCGCAAATAGTCAAACCATGTATCACTGTCGCCCCCGCCCCGATCATGGAACCGCTGCCGACGGAGACTCCGCCACTGACGGTTGCCCCGGGAGCGATATGCACGTCATCCCCGAGTCGGCAGTCGTGTTCCACGGTACAGTGCGTATTCAGGATGCAGGCTCTCCCAACGACCGCCCCAACGTTGATCACCACGCCATCAAGCACAACCGTTCCTGCCCCCAGTGCGACCTCGATGTTCACAACCGCATCGGGCGACGAGATCACGGGGAAGGCAAAACCGATCCCCTCAATCTGCTTCTGGAGGTGGGCGCGCCTGAGCGACGCCGCAAGTTTTCCCACTCCGAGAACGGCGCCGCAGCCTGGACAGTCCTCGAAAAGACGCGCGAGTACGGCGTCGCCCCCCAGATACGGAACCCCCAGGAAGGCCCCCCCGTCAACGGGGTCTGTGTAGCCGACGACGTCGCAAACCGATTTTTTGAGCAGGCTGACCACGACCTTGGCATGCCCGCCACCGCCTATGACTACCATGTGATGAATCGACCTAGTCACTGCCGGCTCCCAATCTGCCTTACCATCTCAGCGATCCGTCGTGCCGATTCCTCCCCGAAGAAGCCACAAAACTCGGCAACATAGCGCTCGGCCGCCCTGGCCTTCTCCCTTCGAAGGCCTTCGTCGTAGAGCATTCGCTCAACGGCATCGACAAGCTCATCTGCGGTTCGCGCATGTGGACAGCCCGCCTGCTCGACCAAGTCCCAGTCCGGCCCGGTGAGAACCTCATCGGGATTCAGAACAACCAACGGACGCCTCTTCACCAGGGCATCGCTTCCCATGCCGCTCCAGCAGGTGACGACCACGTCCGCCGCAGCCAAGGATTCGTCGACAGTCGACTCAGAACTAAGACTAAAACGAACGTCGGGATGGCGGCTAGACACGGAGGCATACACCGAATGGGTTTCAACCGGGTGCAGCCGGACGACCCCAGCAACTCCGGCCAATTGATCCATAGCGCCGCAGAAGAGCTCAACGCCGGCTTGGCGATGAGGATCAGCCGTTGTCGTGGCATACATCACCACCGGTCCATCGCGATGCAAGCCCAGCTTCAACCTGCCTTGCTCCCTACTACAAGAAAGCTCCCTAGAAAGACGCGGGCATCCCCCGATCAACAGTTTAGCCGGAGGCTCACCAGCGGCAATTAGCTTTCGTCGGTCGACCTCGCCCCAGCAGATTATGTGATCGGCGAGCACCGGAGAGAAACCCACGGCGTCCCGCTCGAAAACACCGTGCACGAGAGTCACCGTCGGAATGCCGAGATGACGCGCCGCCAATACCAGACAGGACCACAGCTCGTTACGGTCGTACTCCGTGAGGATCACCAACGGTTTCTGTCGTCCTAAGAACTCAAGGCAGGCGAACACGTATTGGCTAGCGACCATAAGCTTCAGGGAAAGGAGCTCCCGAGTTCCTTTCGGAAGACTCAGGCGCTGGCACAGCACTTTGAGAGACTGCTCCCACGCTGGGCGGCATGCCGCGTACTCCCTCCGCCACGCCCTTGTTTCGTAGGTCATGAGTTCGTCCCACCCGATTCCCGGGACGCGCGATGGAATGCGGGCCACTACGCTCGGGTGACCATACACGATCGTGTATGAGTCATCTGCAAGCTGACTAAGAACTGGGAGAAGCAAATGGTCATACCGGGGGCTTGATCTCAGCCAAGTAACCAGCGTACGCCCGGCGATTCCCGAGAGCAGCGTCCCTCGACGTCGGCGGGGCCGGACCAAGTGCTTGACAATCCTGGCCTTGTTCAAGTAGCGAGCCGACCGACTCCAATCGCCATGAGCCCACCCGAGATCACTCTGGAGAGTGTCGTTTAGCGCTGCCCCCATCTGAACGCCCATAAAGAGCGGCCCCGCCAACTCTTGCTCGATATCGCGAAGATCCGAGGCCGGTATCGGACGCGGCCCTGGGCCAGACCTTGGCGACCAGAAAATGGTTCCTAGCATTGTGGACGGCCTCACGTCGTGGATGCGGTCAACCTTCGCTCACTCCGGATCAAATGATTGATGAACACATAGCACAAGATGATGTACCCGGTCTTTCCTATTAGCATAGCCTGCGGGAAGGCAGCAAGGGAAACCCCGCCGCGGATCAGCCACATGAGGCTACCACCATAAATCGCCATGCCCGTGATAATGGCAACAGCGTAGAAGCCCTGACGACGAGCAACGTTGAAAATCACGTTCGCGGGTTGAAAACTGGTCAAGAGGGGAAGCAGTAATGCCCAACGCATAGCCGGCACCGCCTCGACGTAGTTTGGGAGCAGGAACTGAGTCACGGGACGCACGACCAATAGTGCGATGCCAATTACCGGGATCAGCCCCAAGGATGTGATTCCGATCGGTTTCCAGGCGATCCGCATCAAATCCGCCAGCTTGTCGCCTTTGCCATAGTGCTCGGACATCCGGGGATATACCACTTGGGAAACGGCTTGAGGCACCAACTGGAGCGCTGAGGTGGCAAGAAGGACGACCGCGTATAGGCCCATACCCTTGGCTCCGACGAACTTCAAGACCAAAGTCGAGTCGATCACCGCCCAGTAGGCGAAGACCTGCCCAACCACGAAGATCGGCCCTCCAATCCTCAGAAGATGCTTCAATTGGACGGTGCTCCACTTGGGCCCAACGCGCACGGGACGCCATAAGGTCAGGAGCGTAGCGCTGAGGGTGCCCATCAACACGAGGCGAATACATAGTCCGTAGAAGTGCAGGAACGCGACCACGGTGAGCAACATGAGCCCAAATGCGCTTTCCGCGACGTTCACCAGCGCAAGCCGGGCAAAGTCGTGCGAGGTCCGAAAAGTCATCTGCAAGTAGTTGACGCTGTAGAACAGGAAGACTGCCAAGATGGCATTGGCGAACCAGCCCACGGCTCTCATCATGCTGCCGTGAGCCAAATACCAGCCAGCGACGCCGAGCAAGGCCACAAGGACGGTGCCCCCGATCATGAGGGCCCACGCCTGCGCTGCCGAGGCCAATTCCTCTGCCCGTCCGCGATCTCCCTTGCCGATGTAGTAGGGCAGTTCCCTGTTAAGCCCATTAAGGACGCCGAGCTGCAGAAATGCGGCGTACCCCAGGACCAAACCGATGCCGTTAAACAAGCCTAGAGTGGCCGGGGTTACGAGCCGAGCCGTAACCAGTCCCCCGACCATGCGCATGGCCATGGCGGCAAGATTGCCCCCGGCCAGGGATCCGACAAGAAAGAACAGCGACCGGCGTTGAGACTTTCGGATAGGCGCTATGGAAGCCCCGCCGGGTTCAGATTCGTCGCGAGATGACAAGAAGCCCCGCTTCGGTTGAGCCTCGATCAGTGCGCATTCCTGGCCTCATCCTCATAAGACCGGAGTCTCCGGCAGAATGCCCGTCTGCTGGATCACTCCAACCACGCAACCGATCTGTTCCTCGGTGAGCGTAACCGAACACGGCAGATTGACGACGCGGTCGTAGAAGCTCACGGCGTTTTGGATTCGGTACGACTCCATTGCCACATACGGTTGCTGCAGGTGGTTGGGAAACCACAAAGGCCGCACCTGAATCTGCTTGTTCAGGCAGGCCTGAAGAATCCTCTCCTTGGCTCCCCGGTCAGAACACAAGAATGCGTAGAACCATCGGTTTGAGTCACTCCAGGACGGCTGTTGGAGCAACTGCCTCCCGCCGTGCTCGCCAAGAGCGTTCGCGTAGAGATCGAAGTTCCGACGTTTGACAGCCAGTTTCTCATCGATGGTCTCAAGCTGGGCCAAGCCCACCGCCGCCAGAACATTGTTCATTCGATAGTTATAGCCGACGCTGTGATGTATGTACTCGATACCGTCCTCTTTCGCCTGTGTGGTCAAGTATCGAGCGCGCCGCGCGACATTCTCATCGTTTGTGACGATGGCCCCACCGCCACCACTGGTCACGATCTTGTTCCCATTGAAGCTGAGCCCGGCGATCGGACCCAGGGCCCCACACTTTCTGCCTTTGTAGAGAGAACCGAGAGACTCGCTCGCGTCCTCAATCACCGCCAAGTGGTATTTATGAGCCATCTCCATTATAGAATCCATATCGGCTGCCGTGCCGAAGACATGAACGGGAACGATCGCAGCAACACGCCGGCCTGTCTTCTTGTTGACCGCGGTCCCACCCCGGAGAATGCACTCGGTTTCTAGGAAGCTGAGCGCCCCGGCCACATCGATGTTGCAGTACTGATCACAATCGATGAAGACCGGAAAGGCGCCAGCATACCTCACCGCGTTGATCGGGGCGATGAACGTCACTGTGGGGACCATAACCTCGTCGTTCGCACCCACTCCAGCCAAGATGAGCGAGATGTGAAGAGCAGAAGTCCCGCAATTACAGGCCACCGCGAACCCCGCGCCCAGATACTCAGCCAGGGCTTTCTCGAATCTCCTCACGTAATCGCCATTGGAAGAGATCCAGCCGGTGGCGATGCAATCGGTGACGTACTCGAGTTCCTTTCCCGAAAGATGCGGTTCGCACAAAGGGATCATCAAACCACGTCCTCACGAGTTCCTGTATCGGGCGGCGTACGGATCAACGATGAGCCCATTTCCGATGGCTTGGGCGATCTCAGCGATGCCGTCGGCGAGGCGTTTCTCCGGTTGAAACCCAAGTGCCCTGATGCGATCGAAGCTGACCCGATAGTCGCGCGGGTCTTCATCCTTTTCAACGTAGACAATCTTCACCGGAAGCTGTTTTGCAACCTCGTCGGCGATCATTCGCTTCTGGTAGTTCTCCTCATTCGAACCGACGTTGAAAGTCTTGCCCGCGACACTCTCGCGATCTGCCTCCAGTACGAGTCGAACCGCCCGAGATATGTCACGTACGTGACAATAGGGACGCCAGAACTGAGGGCCGTAGACCTCCAGTTCACCCTTGAGAAGCGCATCTCGCGCAAACTCGTTGATGGTCAAGTCGAAGCGCGGCCGTAAAGACAGGCCATAGACGGTCGCGAACCGGGTGATCGTAAAAGCGACGGACGTGGAGCGCTCCAACAGGTACTGCTCGAATCGCACTTTGAGCTCCGCATACAAGCTGACCGGCCGGAGCGGCGCGGTTTCGTCCAGAAGTCCTTCTGCCTCCATCTTGCCATAGTTGCTGCACGTGGAGGCATAGACAAACCGGGGCACTTCGTGGTGCTCGCAAAGCTCGAACACATTCTTAGAGCCTTCCCACATCGTTCTGGTGGCCAACTCGGGCTGCGCTCTGCAAGCGGGATCGCCCACGATCGAGGCCAGATGCACGACGGCATCGAACTTGTGGCGCGAGAACAAGTCCCCGAGTTGCCTCGCGTCCGTCACATCCGTATGTGAAAACGTGAACGCAGGTAACGACAGTAAATCGACCAGCGATTCTCCACCAAACAGCACCGCGTCGGCGACGACGACAGTGTGGCCGCTGTTTAGCAAATCTCGGACGAGCATGGAACCGATATAGCCGGCCCCACCTGTGACTAAGATATTCTTCAACTCAATCCAACTCCGTGCCTCGGTGTAAAACTGACGTGAGAACTAGCATTCATTCCATCTACGACGGCTGCCTTTGTAACCCTCTCTGCTTCTCTTCCCCTTTCTCGGGTTCATTACGCAGCATTGGCGCTCGATGAGTGTGCCGGCGTTATTTGGGCCGGACCACAGGTTGTGACGCTCGACCAGCCCACGGAGAGTGGCGGACGAAGATCTATCTTTCACCTCTGAAACTTCTGGCTTCGGTTGTGAGTGGCCTCGCAACTCGTGGGGTACGTTGAGTCCGACAATACCGAAACGTTTTATAGGGTGATGAGTGGGATGGTCACTGGACATACTCAGCGCGGCTTTGGGATCATGCTTGCGGGAAAAGACAGGTGATCTTGAACAGACCACTGCATTCGGTACACGTCAAGACCCTGCTCGCGACCGGTTTCGAGTTAGTGGTTCAGACCACGGTTCCGGCAGAACCGGAAACCTCGATTCTGCGTTTCGCCAAGCTTTTTCGCGAAATGAGCTATGCCGACCGCTCCACGCACGGAGTGTACATTCTCATCCGCAAAAGGAGCCGACTTGCAAAGGCATTGAGATTGCAGCATTGAAAGATATTCATCAGGTGCCTAGACTTCGATCATCGACTTGGTTCGGGGAGACGAGGTTGCTCTTGCGTGTAGCGCATACTCTGGCGGCTGGATAGCTCGTGGGACGCGCACTGCGTCGTATCGCTCGGTGGGCTGGGGCTCATCCGTTTGCGGCCTGCCTCGTATGGGCCCTCTGGCTTTCGGCAATTTACGGACTCTTCGGCCCGCATTCCTACGTGCGCACCTTCGACAATGCCGACGGTTACCTTGCGATGCGTTCATCAACGAATTTCTCCGTCGCAGGCTGGGATGCGTTTGCTTCGTGGGCACACGTGGCAATCAGCGGCTCAGACCGAGGCTTCCTCGGACTTGACGGGCTTCCTTTCCTTGTTCTGCCCGGCTGGCTTGGCTATTGGCTCATCATGTTCCTGCAGCGTCTCATTGGGGCCTACTTCGGTTTTCGCTTGGCCCGGGATCGTTGGAGTCTGGGCCAGCAGGGCGCCTGGTTCTTCGCTCTTTGGTTTTCTTTGTTCTTCCAAACCGCGATCAACGACGCCTGGGGTGGGTGGACCCTTTACGACGGCCTTACCATGGCGGCACTGCCCGCAATCGTCTGGCTACTCCTCTCCAAGACCCGGCCACGATGGCACCTCCTCGTCGGCGCGGCTGTGGCCGGCATTCTGTATGCCCTGACGTCCACATACGCTTTTGCTGCGTTCACCGTCGTGCTCATCGCGATAGTTTTGGTCGCCTCTGGGGGTTGGAGGCGGAGAATATGGTTGGCCTTCGGCGTGTTCGCCGTGACATGGGTGATCGCTAGCGTACCTGCTGCCCTGTCCGGTGTGCTGAACTCCGCGTCATCGCAGCGGGCGGACTGGGTGTCTTCTTCACCACTCTCGCCGACCAACCTTCCTTTCTGGCAACAGGTGACCGCTGCGTTGAAAATCGTGCGCGATAACATCGTGGGGATAGCGCTTGGCATCTGGGCGGGTACACGGTTGAAGGATCGGCGGACGCTCCTGCCGCTCGTCGCTATTCTTGTGGCGTTGGTGGCATTCGTGTTCGCGCAGTGGGGTCAGGCGGTGCTTAAGGCGTACGGAGGGCCGCTCGGGGGCTTTCTCTTCAAGCGGTTCGATTTCTGGGTTCCCTTTTTGGCCGCGACTGTGGGCGCGCTTGGAATCCACGAGTTGCAGAAGCGGCAGGGGAGAGCCGCGGTGTCGGTCGTCGCTTTCGTGGCCGTGTTTGGGCTCTCCGTTGCGGTGAACGGGTTTATGGCGATCGGCATGGTAACTGGAGCCAACTACTCTGCCGTGTTCAGGGATCCTGGAGTCGTGGCACTGCGGGACAGGATCGGCACCGAGCCACCCTTCCGGGTCGCAACCGTTGTCGCAGCCAACCCTGGTCATGACGCCCCACTGCCGGCCTATCCTTGGGCCCAAGGCCTCGATACGGCGGACGGCTATCTTTCGCTCTATCCGCAGCGGTATCAGGACTTCTGGGAGCGAGTGATAGGGCCTCTGATCACACAGGATCAAAACAGGTACAACTACTTTCATTACTATGGCAGCCGAGTCTACCTCTATGAGCCTACAAAAGGCTTCCCTTCGGGCCCGGTGCAGGTCGACGGTTACTATGATCTCGACTTGCTTGCTCTCGCCAACGTACGTTACCTAATCTCGGGTGTCGAACTCGCCGACCCACGATTGCACGAACTGTCTAGCCCAACATCCAGCGCCGAGGGGACACTCTCCAAACTTAGACAATGGTTGGGACAAGTGACCGGGTCCCCGCTGCCCAGCCAGATCTATGTGTATCAACTGGACGGGACTCTCGCCCGTGCTTTCGTCGTAGGCCAAGCCCAGTCGTTCCCGTCACGGAGTGCACTTCTTGACGCGCTTGCAGCGGCTACACCTAAGCAACTGGGCCAAGTTGCGTTCTTCGAGCAGGCTGACGGCCCAATCCCCCAACCCGAAGGAGGGGTAGCGGAGACACCGGTTCTGAGAAGATCCCCAGATCGCATCCAAATCGCGGTCGAGGCCACAGCGCCCGCCCTTCTCGTTGTGACCGAGCAGTACAGCAAGTTCTGGAGCGCTGAGGTTGATGGTGCGGAAGTGAAAGTCGTGCCTGCCGACGGCCCCTTCATGGCCGTGGCCATACCCGCGGGGCGCCACACAGTAGCCATGCGTTACCATCCGCCTTATGAGCTACCGTTCTTATCCTCTGAGCCCGCCTCGGATTAGGAGGTGCAGATGATGGTGGGCGATGCGAGGCTTACGATAGACATCCGTCCCTGTCGCCTCGAAGATGTCCGCTGGGTCACCGCGCAGCAGGTGCTTCTGAATGAGTCCCACCAGCAGTTCGACCAATCCTACTATGACCCGGCGGACGACGCTCCTGACGAGTTTTTGATGTACATTTCCAAGCGGATCGATGACGCGGACTTCTGTCTGTTGATCGCCGAGCAGAAGGGCAAAAGAGTAGGATACTGTATGGGCTGGGTGGAACAACGGCCTCCCATATACAGGCGCCGGGTCACGGGCTATATCTCCAACACGTATGTGGTCGCAACGCTTCGGGGGCGAGGTCTAGGGTGCGCGCTACAACAAGCGATGGAGAACTGCCTCAAAGAGAAGCACGTGGACTTCATCGAGACCCATATAGACACCCGCAACTCGCCCGCCGTCGGCTTGATCGAGAAGCTGGGCTACAGAAAGGCTTGGACCTCATTTCACAAGGATTCGCACACGAGCTAACGTGGCGGCGGTAGTGATGGATGCCTGCCAGAG
Source organism: uncultured Actinomycetes bacterium (assembly GCA_963775295.1). Taxonomy (GTDB): domain Bacteria; phylum Actinomycetota; class Thermoleophilia; order RBG-16-64-13; family RBG-16-64-13; genus JAMDEO01. Next base: position 1,081,166 of record CAVZIK010000006.1, on the reverse strand, counting down.
ATTGATCAAGGACCTCTGAGGGCCGAGGGGTACGAAACTGGCCCCGAATCTCCAGGGTATCGACGCTTGCAAGATTGAGCCTCAGGAAATCGGGAACCTGGCCGATTGTTCAGGTGAAGCCGACCGGAGACCACGAGGAGAGGTGATGATTCGAATTCGGTCATTCGCAGCGGAAGATGTTCCCTATATCGCCCAGCAGCAACTTCTTCTGAACGAGCATCACGTCAGTTTCGACGGTTTTTACTACGAGCCCTCAGAGAATGCTGGGGAGACATTTCGTTCGTACGTCTTGGGACGTCTGAATGATGGAGACTTCTGTATCTTGGTCGCTGAAGTCGATGATCGGATAGCTGGCTACATTATGGGATGGGTGGAGACCCGGCCCCCGATCTACAAGCACAGAAGCGTTGGCTACTTGTCCAATGTCCATGTCGCTCCTGAGTTTCGGGGACTGGGCGTTGGTGAGAGACTGCACGTGGAACTGGAGAAGTGGCTGGCACACAAGGACGTCGATCTGCTTGAAGTCCGTATCGATGTCCGCAACGCGACCGTGATCAATTTCAACAAGGGACGCGGTTTTCGGGAATTATCGATGACTCTGTACAGGACTGCTGTCGCCCCTGGCCTCGGGCAAGAGGAGGTCGCAGATGGGACTTGAGGAATGTAGGGTGATCGACCTGCCAAAAAAGGTCGATCACCGAGGCACTCTGGCCTTCATCGAAGAAATGAGACATGTTCCTTTCATCATCCGGAGGGTCTTCTTCATCTACGATGTCCCTCCGGGCGAAACACGCGGCGGCCACGCGCATAGATTGGGGCACCAGTTGCTCCTGGCTACCTCAGGCAGCTTCGATATGAGACTCGACGACGGACGGGGTAGCTGCACCTTTCATCTGAATCGCCCCTACCTCGGCCTCTACGTCCCGCCCCTCATATGGGGGGAAATGGACAACTTCTCCGCGGGGGCTGTCTGCATGGCTCTTGCCTCAGATTACTACTCGGAGGAGGACTACTACCGAGACTACGAGGACTTCGCCCGCGGGGTCACAGGACCTGACTTAACACTGAGCGCAGCGGCGGAAGGACGATGAAGAGACTGCATCTGATCGAGTTGCAGGACCTGGGATGGTTTCCATCTTCCTGGCGCGACATGCTCACCGACTATATGAACTATGGCAACTCGCTGACCAACCCGTACGAGTCGGTCATACCCAGAGTTCGCGAGCTACTCGACAGGTTGGGCTGTGAAGATGTCTTGGATCTCTGCTCGGGGGGGTCTGGCGCGTGGACCCAGATACACCAGAAGCTTGACACCCCAGCCGGAAGCCCGAGGAAGGTCATGCTGTCAGACAAGTTCCCTAGCGAGAGCGCGCAAGAGAGGGTGCGTCGGGCTGGCATCCCGTCGCTGACGTTCCTCGCGACGCCCGTGGATGCGCTGGCAGTAGAAGGAGTGAGTAGTTGCTTTCGCACATTGTTTTCATCCTTCCACCATTTTCGGCCTGAGCGGGCGCGCGAGATTCTAGCTGACGCCGTGCGCAGCAACGTAGGCATCGGGGTCTTCGAGACCACGGAGCGCAGCATTCAGGGTGTCCTCGCAAACGTCGCTGCGCCTTTGGTAATGCTGGTTGTCACTCCCTGGATCCGACCATTTTCATGGAAACGCCTGTTGTGGACGTACCTGCTGCCCGCCATGCCGCTCTGCATACTTTGGGATGGGGTGATTTCGAGTCTGCGAACCTACACGGTCAGTGAACTCAAGGACATGGCCGAGAGTCTGGACACGAGCGGATATGAGTGGGAGATTGGCCACTTCGGCAAAGCCGGTGTAAAGGGAACCTACCTCTTGGGCTACCAGCCCAATGGTCCTACATTCTCAAGAAGGAGGAACGATGAGTGAGACACGCGTATGCAGTCGCTGTGTAATGGACTCCTCGGTTCCGGAGATACGATTTGATGCCGAGGGTCACTGCAACTACTGCAGGCTCCATGACAACATGGAAGTGGCCCATGGTCACCGTCGGGGAACCATCGATGAACTCTTCAATCACATCCGTGAATCGGCGAAGACCCTGCCCTATGACTGCGTCGTTGGGCTGAGTGGCGGAACTGACAGCACCTATTGCCTCTATGTCGCCAAGCAGCAAGGCCTGCGGCCTCTTGCCGTCCATTTCAACAACGGATGGACTTCGGACGCGGCGAGAGCGAACATCGAGGCCGCGACCACGACCTTGGGGGTGGATCTGCGCATCGTCACCGTGAATTGGGAGGCACTGCGGAACGGTTACCGCGCGTGCCTGGGGGCGTCAACTCCGGACCTTTGCATGCCCTGCGAGATGGGAGGTCTTTCCGCTCTCTACTCGGTCGCAGCGGAGGCTGGTATTCGCTACATCATCCTCGGGCTCTCCTACAGGACAGAAGGCATCAATCCCATGGCGTGGCACTATGGGGATGGCAGGTACTACTCGGATGTGCTGAGACGTTTCTCAAGTGGCCCAGAGGAATCAAACCTATACGGCCACGTCAAGTTCCTCTCCTTGGCGAGGCATTTGCTTCTTGGAGGCATCCGTACCATCCAGCTGCCCTTGTACATGGATGAATACTGCGAACAGGACATACGCGCGCTTCTCACTCGCGAACTGGGTTGGATCTACGGCGGTCATCATCACTTCGACTGCACCTACAAGCCGTTCACCGCCTACATCCAAGCCAACAAATTCGGCGCCGACCTGCGGAAGGTCTCGCTCTCCGCTCAGGTCCGCACCGGGGAACTCTCTCGAGCGGAAGCGCTGAGTGCGCTTCAAGAACCGACTGGGGCCAGTGACGCACAGATTGACTACTGTCTTGAGCGGCTTGAAATGAGTCGCACAGATCTGGAGGCGATACTGAAGGCTCCGCCTAAGAGCTTCCGCGACTACAGGACTTACTACTCGGTGGCGCGCAGAATCAAACTTCCGCTTCGCGCCATGTCGAGGCTGGGCATGCTTCCCGAGACAACCTACGAGAAATTGTTCGAAACCTGACAGAACGGGAGCGCACCACGAAGAACGATCAATCGCGCTCGTCTTTCGTGCTGAATCGCTCCCGAAACAAGGGTACATATAGCGGGCGGCCCTTGCTGTTGTCGAATGTCCGCCAGACGTATGACCCAACAATGCCCAGACCAAGCAGCATCGTGCTCAATGAGAAGAACAACATCAGGACAATCGGCGTATAGCCCGGAACCGCGATATCGCCGAGAAGCCACGCGACTAAAGAGACGATCCCCCACACCAGTGAGATCGCGATGCCGATGGTCCCAATGACCAGAAGCAGGGCGATCGGCAACTCCGTGAATGAGAAAGCGCTGTCAAACAAGTATCGCACCTTGCGACGGAAGGTCCAGCCACTCCGTCCTTGCAGGCGCGGAAGCCTCTCATAGGGAATCTCTATCCGACGAAAGCCGAGCCAGAACAGAAGCCCCACCACGCTGCTGTTCGATTCGCGCAGATTGTCGAGTGCATCTCGAACCGTGTCGTTACAGGCAAACACATCGACACCGCCTGGAGGAACATCCCGCTGAATGAATCTGCGGTATGTCGCCCAGAAGATGCGAGACGAGAGCGCGCTGAAGAACGGGTCGGCGCGCTTCTGCCGAACACCTACGGCGACATCCACTTCTCGCGCCTCCAGCGTATGGAAGAACTCCGAGATCAACCCTGCCGGTTCCTGCAGATCAGCGGCCATTACCGCAAAGTACGGGCCTTCTGCTGCGGTCAGACCCTGCCGCACAGCAGCCAGAGAGCCGAAATTGCGTGATAACGCGATGAGTTGGCTTTCGAAGTGAGCTTGGGGCAGAAGTTCCTTGAGTAAGAGGTAGGAACCATCCGGGGACCCGTCCACGACGAACACCGCCTCAAGCGCACTGTCGAACTCGCGGTTGAGATGCTCGAGTCGCTCGATGACTGCCGGCAGCGTCGCCTCGTTCATATAAACGGGGATCACGACCGAGTACACGCTACCTCCCTACCGGTTTAGGCCACCTCAACAATAGTTCGGCAAACATGCTCCACTTCATTGTCGGAGAGTTCGGGAAAACAGGGTAGGCTGAGGATGGACTCGACTGCGGCTTCCGTGACATCGAGCGAACATCCTCTCCAGAGGGCCGAAACAACGGCCGGTTGCCGATGGTCAGGGATAGGATAGTGAATGGCAGTGTCGATGCCGCGAGCAGCGAACCTTTCGCGGAGTGAGTCACGCCGTGGGTGGGTGCCGACACACAGATGGCCGACGAAGTCCTTCTCGGGCTCGTGCAAGACCTGCAGCTCCGTCCCTCGGGCAGCGTCTTGGTAGGCGGACGCGATCTCGCGGCGCCGAGCATTCCAACCGTCGAGAAAGGGAAGCATCGCCCTGAGAAAGGCCGCCTGGAGTTCGTCGAGACGACTGTTGCGTCCCCGGGGGAGCGTGGCCTGGTATCTCGACGTCCAACCGTACTGTCGAAGAGCTCTTAGACTTTCAGCCAGGTTGCGACTTGACGTGGTGATAGCCCCACCGTCTCCGAGCCCGCCCAAGTTCTTGGTGGGATAGAAGCTGAAGACACCTGCGTCCCCAAAGCTTCCTGCCTTGCGCCCACCTCTCTCCGCGCCGTGGGCTTGGCAGCAGTCCTCCAGCACCTTGATGCCGCGTTCACTCGCAAACGCCACCACCGCTTCGACATCGCACAGTTTGCCGTAAAGATGGGTGACGACCACGGCCTTGGTCAACTCCCCCACCACTTCGCGAAGCTTCGTGGGGTCCATCAGCAGAGTCGACGGCTCGATGTCCACGAAGACAGGCACCGCGCCTATTATCGAGCAGGCCGAGGCTGTGTACATCCCCGCATTGGCGACAGTGATAACCTCATCGCCGCGTTCGACACCCAGCCCTCGAAGAGCTATCTCCAAGGCGTCGGTTCCGTTTGCAACCCCGACGCAATGGTCCACGCCGCAGTAGTGGGCGAAGTCCGCCTCGAAGCCATCGTGTTCGGGCCCCATGACGAACCAGCCGCCCTCGATCACTCGGGCGGCGACACGCTCAAGTTCGACGTGCATCGACAGGGTATGCCGCGCTAGGTCGTTAAACGGAACTTGCATTTCCGGCCCTTCTCTGGTCTGAGAGGAGTATGTCACACGCTCACTATCCGGCACAATCGAGCCGTCCGCCGGGTTCCGAGAAGGGACATCCGCCACGCTGGTGCACAGCGTCATGCCTCATGCTAGGGTGACTCAGAGAAGCTCTTCGTCTCAAGGACGCGGTGGATCATGAAAAAGCAGGCGGCCGAGACAACGGCCCTCAACGGACGACCTCGCGTCGAGGCCTTGACCGGCCTTCGTTGGCTTGCGGTGTTTGCCGTCTTCCTTTCCCACAATCAGCCGAGAGTTTCCGACGCCTTCTCGTATTTCTTCAAGAACGGGTATTCGGGCGTGACCGTCTTCTTCGTCCTCTCCGGGTTTGTCCTGACGTACACCTATGGAGATACCTTCCGTCGACCGACCTTCGCGGGTGTGTGGAACTACGGGATAGCTAGGATTGCGCGCATTTATCCCGTCTACCTGCTCGGGCTTCTGCTGGGCGGACTTCTCGTTGGTGGGGAACCCCTTAGAGTGTGGCTGCTTCATGTCTTCGCCCTGCAGGCTTGGAGCCCCAACTTGTCAACCGCCATGGCGTTGGATCCTCCGGCTTGGGCTGTCGCCGTAGAAATGTTCCTGTACGCTGTCTTTCCGTTGCTGGTTTTTGTTCTATACCCAGTCATTCGCAAACCCAGAAACAGTCTCTATCTTGCAGCAGCGATGGCCGTTGCCATCGCTGCGGCCGTGGTCGTTTTTTGGACTCTCGGCCTCAGTGCTCTACCCGCCAGCGATCCGGCCTCGGCTCATCGCTGGTTGTACCGATCTCCGGCGTTCCGCTTGGGAGACTTCGTGTTGGGCATGGCCATGGCGGGAATCTGGATCAATTCAAAGAAGGCTCCCGTGAGCCCAAGAACCGCAGGCTGGCTCTCCTGGGTGTTCGTTCTCCTGATTCCGGTGTTGATGGTACTTCCCTGGATATACCAGACCGCTGCGAGCTCGGATCTGCTATATGCGATTCCGGCAGCGGCACTGATTATCTGCCTCGCTTGGTCCCCCGGTGTTGGACTCACCCGACTCCTGAGCAGGAGAATCATGGTGATTCTCGGTGACCTGTCCTATGTGTTCTTTTTGCTGCACCGACCGCTTGGCCCATACCTGGGGACTGATGCGCTCGGTGACGGGGTCTCCGTACACAACCTCGCCCACTTCCTCTTCGGAACCTTGGCGCTCGTCGTCATCTGCTGGATCGTCCAGTGGGCCTTCGAGCGGCCAACCCGTGCATGGCTTCGGCACCGATTGTCGACGCGCTCGCCCGCTGCTGAGGCAATTGCCGTCGCACGGGGCGATCGCCGGCCACTATAAGATCGTTGGATTGCCGGATGACCCTGGGCGCGCTCCGAACGTGAAGTACTTGTGCCCAAGATACGTGACAGTCAAGGCGATGACGGCCGCTATACACTGGCCCAGAATCGGTCCGAGGTTGACGATGCCCACCATGACCACCAAGAGCACGGCACTGAGCGCTTGTGCCGGAAGATAGACCAGATAGGCGCGCGCGACTTGGTGATGCCAGCGACCCTTGCTCCGAAAGACCAGGAACCTCATCAAGAGCGTATTTGGCGGGATGGAAAGGACCCAGTTGAGCCATTGGACCACCAAGTAGTAGTGCCTCCCCACCAGCGCAAGCGGCGCCGTGGTCGAAGAAGAGAAGGATCCTATTGGTCCGTCCAGGAGGGTAAGCAGCAGGACAAAGAGACCATAGGTCCAGGCAGAATTGAACAGACCGACCGCGAGGTAACGAATCTTCTGGCCGTGCACATCGTAGAAACGCCCCGCGCGCCAAACCATCGTGCGAGGTTGTTTGCGGGGCGGCCCACCAACCGGTTGCGGGCCCCGGCGCGCGGCGTCTTCAGACGCGCTGCGGCTTTCGGCCGGGATGAGATGATCTGAGGGTGACGACATTCGCTGATTATATGGGATTACTGAACGCCTCTGGTGGCGCGGCACGGTGATTATTCCTATACAGGCATGAATCCGCCGCACCAGCGGGAATAACCAATAGGCGGTAAGATTTACTCTAGTCGACATGAAACGACGGAGGGAGGAGTCGAGGTCGTGACACTTCTCGTCACCGGTGGTGCAGGTTTCATTGGCTCCGCCGTCATTCGCCACCTCTTGCAGAGCACCGACCATCGAGTGGTCAATCTCGACAAACTCACCTACGCGGCCAACCTGGATTCCCTTGACCCAGTCCAAAGAGACCCCAAATACACGTTCGTACAGGCCGACATCACGGATCGGGCCGCGGTCGACCAAGTTCTGCTCGTACACCAACCGTCGGCAATCATGCATCTTGCCGCGGAGAGTCACGTCGACCGTTCGATCGACGGCCCGGCGACCTTCATTCACACCAACATCGTGGGCTCGTACACGCTTCTGGAGGCGGCGCGGGACTTCTGGGGCCGGCTTCCTTCTGGAGAGAAGGAAGCTTTCCGCTTTCATCACATTTCCACCGACGAAGTGTACGGAGAGTTGCATGCTACCGACCCCCCCGCTACAGAACGCGCGGCCTACGAGCCCAGTTCCCCGTATTCCGCCAGCAAAGCGTCGAGCGATCATTTGGTACGCGCGTGGCACCGCACTTACGGACTGCCCACAATCGTCACCAACTGTTCGAACAACTACGGACCTTTTCAGTTCCCAGAGAAGCTGATCCCACATATGATCCTCAACGCCATACACGGAAAGCCGCTGCCGGTTTACGGGGACGGGCAACAGATACGTGATTGGCTGTATGTGGAAGATCATGCTCGGGCGCTGGTAAGGGTGATCGAGCACGGACATCCTGGGAACACCTACAACATCGGTGGCCGGAGCGAGCAGCGCAATCTGGCGGTAGTCGAGATGATCTGTGATCTGCTCGAAGAGATGGCTGCCGAGCGCAAGCCAAAGAACGTCCAGCGGTTTCGGCATCTGATCACTTTCGTCAAAGACCGTCCCGGTCACGACGTCCGGTACTCGATCGATCCGAGCAAGATCGAACTCGAACTCGGCTGGCGAACGGAAATGAGTTTTGAGTCCGGCCTCGCACAGACTGTGCGATGGTACCTAGAGAATGAAGAGTGGTGGCAGCGTATCCTGAGCGGCGCCTACAAGTTGGAGCGTATAGGTCAATGAAAGGGATAGTCCTTGCCGGGGGTTCCGGTACTCGCCTTCACCCAATGACGTTGGCAGTTTCGAAACAGCTTTTGCCGGTCTACGACAAGCCCTTGGTCTACTACCCGCTCTCGGTTCTGATGCTTGCCGGCATCCGCGAGATCCTTCTCATCACGACGCCAGAGGATCAGTCGGCCTTCCAGCGCCTACTCGGGGATGGCCGTCAGTTCGGGGTGAACCTCACCTACTCCGTCCAGCCCGAGCCCAACGGGATAGCGGAGGCATTTGCTATTGGAGAGGACTTCATCGGCAACGATTCCGTTTGCCTGGTGCTTGGAGACAATATCTTCTATGGCCAAGGGTTCACGCCGCTCCTGAGAAAGGTGGCAAGCCGTCAAGAGGGCGCGACGGTCTTCGGGTATCAGGTGAAGGATCCCGAGCGGTTCGGGGTCGTCGAGTTCGACTCACGGCAGAAGGTCCTCTCCATCGAAGAAAAGCCGGCCAAACCCAAATCGACGTGGGCAGTAACCGGCCTCTACTTCTACGACAACCAGGTGGTCCGGTTCGCGAAGGAGGTCACCCCGTCCGCCCGTGGGGAGCGCGAGATCACCAGCGTCAACCAAGCCTACTTGGCCACCGGCGGGCTTAGTGTAGAGCTTTTGGGCCGTGGTTTCGCTTGGCTCGATACCGGGACCCAGGAGAGCTTGCTTGAAGCGGCGCAGTTCGTCGAAACGATTTACAAGCGTCAGGGATTCAAGATAGCCTGCTTGGAAGAGATCGGCTTGCACAACGGGTGGCTGCGCCAAATTGATATTCTCGCTTCTGTTTCGGTAGGCGCCAAATCTGACTACGGATCGTACCTAGAAAGTCTCGCGCAAGGTCGATAACGCCCGGTAGTTCAGGGGGAACCGATGAAGGAAAAAGCCATCGCGATGCTTGCCGTTGTGGCGATATGCATACTGGCGCTGGGCGCTTGCTCGGCCGAGCAAGCGGCGTCGTCGGCCACGACAGCTTCCATCCCGCAGGATAACTCGGCTGCCTTAACCAACGTGGGTCCCATAAGAAGCCTGGGAAATGCCGAATTCAAGAACAGCTTTCGCACGGCCGACGGGACGATCTACCTGCCGAATAACTTCAAGACTACCGACGGTGGGAAGACCATCACGACAGCAAACGGCGTGGACGTAGAAGACAGGAACTCCGCGCTTTCCAATCCCGGTCTATTCTACGCAGCAGACTTTCCCGTGGACTATGTTAGTCCTGGCGTGTACAAGGTCAACGCGTGGCGATCGACCGACAATCTCAAGACGCTGAAAGAGGAAGTGGCGACTATCTACGTTCCTTTGGGTCCGACACGTCCGCGGAACGGGGCGGAGGACTACGGCCTCTACGTCCACCGCTCGATCATTGAGATGCCTTCGGGATCCTGGCTCATGACTATGTGTGGTAACTTCGCCGAGGATAACCTTCCACCGCAAGACTCCGACGCAGAGGGCGAGACAACGTTCATGCAGCGAACGTTCGTCGTCCAGTCTAATGATCAGGGGCGGACTTGGCACTACTTGTCCAGCGTCGCGGTGCCGAAGTCGGGGGACCCGGTCGGAGAAGGATTCGTTGAGCCGACCATGACCCTTCTGGACGACGGCAGGCTGTTGTGCGTCATGCGGTCGGGACATCACTATCCTCTCTACGCCTCTTGGAGTTCCGACGGGGGACAGACGTGGACTTTCCCGATGTACACAGGGCTGGACCGAGGTTGCGATCCTTGTTTGATCAAGCTTGCCGACGGACGCGTCGCGCTCAGCTGGGGCCGTCGCTACTCCGAGGGCTGGTCGTTGATCACACCGGAGGGAGATCACTCTCGATTCAAGTATCCAGGCCACGGCTATACCAACCTTGCGATCAGCGACGACGGCGGTACCACATGGGTCAACCAGGAGATCGCCCAAGGAACTGGCTGGTGCTACTCGACGATCTTCGAGGTGGAACCCGACGTCGTTCTCGTCCAGGTAGATGGGTGGTATCTTCGAGTGACGCTCGCCCCCAAGGGTGGCTCGGGGTCATCCGCTACGACAACCACTGTGGCCAGCCCTCCATCGGGCCAACAGTTCAGCGATGTGCCGGCATCAAGCCCCTACTACGCGCCAATCGCCGCTTTGACCACCCGTGGCGTCGTCAGCGGGTTCCCGGATCAGACTTTTCGTCCTAACAATGGCGTCACACGCCAGCAGTTCGCCAAGATGATCGTGAAGACCTTAGGCTTCGCCGTAACAGGCAGAGAGGCAAACCCTTTTTTTGACGTGAGCAGTGGCTTGGACCCAAGTGATCCTCTGTATCCCGACAAGTACGTGGCGGTATGCGTTGTCCGAGGGATCACGCGCGGAACGACGTCGTCGACCTTCGCTCCCGTTGACAACATTACTCGGCAGCAAGTCATCACCATGGTCGTTCGGGGAGCGAATCTGTCTGATCCACCGGCGGATTACACTCCGCCTTTCGTGCCCAGCCAGTTCTATCCTTCAGAGCACTACTTCAACGCGCGAAAAGCTGCCTATGTTCACCTGTTCGACGGGCTGGTTGGGATCGGTCCGAGTTACGCTTTCGCCAGCCCCACCACTCGGGGCGAGGCCTGTGTTCTGCTCTACAACCTGCTACGCCGATAACCCGGGGCCCTGTCTACGGCCTCACTGTGCGTAAGGGCCGTCTGTGGAGTCCGCTCAGCTTCATTGCCAGATATAGCCTGTCAACGTCGTAAACTCCGACTCGTGGGAGTTCGAACAGGCCGCGAGCTTTCCCGATGGGGTCGATAGCAAACGCCGCGGTGTAACCGACCTCCCGCGCCTGTCGCGCGATGCCCTCATTGTATGCGCCCTTCGGGTACGCGAAGTGCTTGATACTCGTGCCACAGATCGTCTCCAGAAAACGCTTGGATTCGCTTAGTTCTTGGAACGCTCTTGCGTGGGAGCACTCGGTCAAGATGGCATGACTGACACCATGAGAGCCAACCGTTACCAAGGGATGCGACGAGCACTGCCGGATTTGTTCGACGCTCGCGCCGTCGTACCAATCCCTGGCGATTGCATCCGGCACGGCGTTGGCCGTTCCCCAGGAAATTTCAACTTGTGAATGAACGAAATCAAGCCAGTTGCGCGGATCAATGACGTGCTGGGTCGTAATGAAGAACAGTCCGGGGGCGCCGAAGGACTCCAACACTGGCAGAGCGTTATTGAAGTTGTTCGCAAACCCGTCGTCGAACGTCAGCAGCACTCCAGGACGTCGGGCCGCAAGATATTCGTCGGGAGTGAGGAGGTGGAACCTCTGCCTCAACCAGTCGACCAGATGCGACAGGTCGGTGGCAGTCAATCGTGGCTGCGCTTCTGGGCGGAAGTCCGAAAGCTTTGCCGACGACACCCCGTGAAGCAGAAGGGCGAAGCGACCGTCACGGACGATAGACCGACGGAACAGATCCATGGCGCCACTTATTCCGGGCGCCCGAGCCATCCATCGATATGGGAAGTTCAAGTCACTTGATCCCATCGTCAACCGGCTTCGCCAGCCAAGACCTCGGCGCGCGAGCGTGCTCGCGCGACTCTTGCACGCAGCGCAATGGCGACAACCACGCTTAGGACGATCCAGTTCAGTTTGCTGTAGTAGCTCACAGCGCCCACGTCCCATGCGACCAGCACACCAAGAATTACCATGGCCCAGAAGAGTGCCGTGGAAGTAGGCGAGTCCCGCGGACTCCGGACAGCGGATCTTAGTATCTCGACCAGCGAAAAGACGTACATACTGAGAAACAACACAAGGCCGACCAGACCTTGATTGGCAAGGATCTCCACATAGTTGTCGTGAGAATAGGTCCCGTATCCCGAAACCGTCCGGAACATGTCAAGCCCCCACCCGAAGATCGGGCGCTGAATCCACAGGTCCGTTGCATCTCTGAGAAGAGACGCCCGACGCGCCACTCCCGCGGCACTGACATCCCCGGTGCTAAAGAGATTGGAAAGCGCGCTGACTCTCGAGAACTCAGGAATCTGGTAAAGCCCGTAGCACGCTCCTCCCAGGAGAAGCAATACGAGCACCGACACCAGCAGCCTCCGTCGTGCTGGTTGCCGAATCACCACATAGACCAGGAGCGCACACCCCCCGACCATGGTCAGGAGGATTCCTTTCCGGGAAACTGAGCGGACAAAAACGCCGTATACGCAAAGGGCCACAAAGAGAGATATAAGAACGTAGCTCCACTTCGAAGCGCTTCGACTGTCCCTCATGAGGAAGATCCTGCGGAAGGCGAAAAAAGCGCCGATCATCAATACGAAAGCATAGGTGTTTGCATTGACAAGAGTTGAAGCAAACCTACCGTCTATAGGAACCTCGTTAGATACGATTGAGTATATGAAACTGTACACAATAGATACATAGAAACCAAATTCTATAGCTGTAAGCCCATTGCCAAGTATACTGCCGCTAACGATTATTATTGAAAGTACTAGAAGCTGTATCAAGGTCAGCAGCATTGCCGTCGAGCCTGGCAGCCAGATAAGCGCAAACGCCGTGAAGCAAACATAGGCCGCGAAACAAATCAGAGGCGACGGAATGACGATCGTTAACCGCCGAGTCGCGACCTCTAGAAAGAACGTGATAGCAAGGCCTACCCCGACCGCCGTCGCGACGTAATAAGTAGTTGGATTGAAGCTAAAAATCACCACCGCTATCACATAGAGGAACAGCATGACGATAGTAGGCGTAACTTTCGCTTTCGCCCGAGGTAAGTGAGGCTCCGACCTGTCCCCCAGGAACCTCATGAACCTTCGACCCCCGCTGGCGCTGTCTTGTGTCCCGTTCGACCCCTATTGAGCGCGGCGATCAGGTCGTAGTATGCGCGAACCGCGCGTTCGGTCGAAAAGTGCGCGGCTCGCGCGCGTAGTGCGGCACGATCGTGTGCGCTTTCCAGCGCCTCGACAACGGCATCGGATAAGGCTCTGTGGTCATCAACGGGAACCAGCGTTCCGTGTTCGCTCTTGCCGAGTCTTGCCACATCGAGGATCTCCCTAGGACCGCTTGGACAATCGGTGGACACTACCGGCAAACCGCACGCCATCGCCTCCACGATGGTGTTCGGAAATCCCTCCCAGGCGGACGAAACCACGTAAAGATCCGACCGTGACATATATGCATACGGGTTGGCCACAGACCCAGGCAGGCGCAGCGAGGCGCTGATGCCCAGCTCCCTCGAGAGCGATTCCAGGTCCGACCGCTCTTCACCTTCACCGAGAATCATCAACCGGACCGGCCGTTTCTCTAGGACCAGCGAAAGCGCCCTCAGAAGAACGTCGTAACGCTTCTGCCGGCAAAGCCTGCCCGCAGAAATGAGCACAGGTGGCCCATCCGTATGGAACCATTCGTCATCTAACGGCTCATCTTTCAACAAGTCTATCTCCGCATCGAAGGTGGGATTGTAGATTACTCGAACTCTGTCCTCGGGCACCCCGACCTTTTCTACGAGATCTACTGCCACCCCGCGAGATACGGCCACCACTGCGTCCGCATAGCGGTAGAATAGTCGCGCCAAGACAGGCACCACTCGATCACGGACGTCCCCAGAACCTGACGCCGACACGCTCGTGGTGTTGGCTTCTCTCAGAATCAGCCGCGTATCGCTTCGGGCCGACAACTTGGCCCAGACGGCTATGAGATTGGCGTGGTCCAGGGTGGACACCATCGCGTTCGGCTTCCGAGAGTTCAAGTACCTAGCAAGGGGTAGAAGGCTGTCCCGTAGCCGCGGACACTCCAGGTCGACCACGTTAACCTCTGAAGACAGCTTCTCGAGGTTTGGGCCGGTGGCATCCGGAAGTACCAGATCGACTGACAAGCCGCAGCGGACCAGCCCAGTGGCTAGCCTGACGAACATCTTCTCAGCTCCTCCCCATGTCATCGAAGGCGTGAAGAAAGTCACATGGATTTGGGGCACAGAAGCGACACTCAAGCTCGGACGATCCGGAGTCACACAATGTCCCTAACGTTGTCCAGACTTGCGATTCTCGACACCACGCACGCATGCTTGCCCGAGGGCAACGGCGCTATCTCGTCGACAACATGTATGCTTACTCGGCAGCTTTTCTCCCATTCCCCTCCGGATGATTGTCCGGATCTCTTCCAACTTTCCCTCGTTCGGTGCAACACCGACAGCCATTGGTTGTAGAAACAGCTGCAGCTCATCGACAGTTTCTTGTATCAGCTGGAAACGTTTGAGCCAGTCATATACTCGCAATTCATGAACGAAGTATTCACCGCCAATGCGATTGCCCTCCATAGTAAAAAGCGTGTCGCACATCCGACCCGTCACCTTAGCCAACAGAGGCCACTGTCTCCCGCAAGAGCACGGCCTCGTAGCCCATGCTCCCGAGTCTCCGATGCGATAGCGGATCAGGGGCATCGCAAAGTTGACCAAGTTGGTAACGACTATCTCACCTTCCTCCCCTGGTGAGGCGGGAGAGCCGTCTGCCCTAAGTACCTCGACGTAGTTGACCGGCGAGCATACGTGCAGCCCCTCATGATGATCGCATTCGCAGGCCACGTCACCTACTTCTCTTGAGCCGTAACGGTCGAAGATGGGTGCTTTCAACTGCTCTGCGATCTGGGAACGCATAGCGGGGTACAGAGTACCCGCCGAAGTCATCACCGCGCCAGGGGGACGGATAATCGTGCCTGACTTGTCGAGAACCAACGACAATTCGTAGGCACTCTCAACATAGGCCAATAGTTGGGCGGGGTGAATCACGTCAATCGCCCGTGCGTGTCGCAGCATGTCCCCGTCGGAAAGACCGTATGCCGGAAGCCATCGCTCATTTGCCAGCCAGCGCCCAACCCGAGTGCGCAGCGGATGCTTTGAACCGTCAACATCGCGCGACGATCCCCAAAGCACTACCTTACGGTCTCCTATGCGGCAACCCGTCCACTCGTCAAAGAGCAGTTTGATCGCGACCACCCATGCATGAAACTCCCCGTCCTGAATAAAACGGGCGGGTTCACCCGTAGAGCCGCCGGATGAGTTCAGATACCAGTCCCTCTCTCTGAGATCCGTCGCCTTGAGTTCCTCGAACTCGTGTCGGAGAGTGGTTTTGTCTAGGAGCGGCAGCTTCCAAAACCGAGGCAACTCGACCGCGTGGTCCTCGGAGACGACCCCCTCGGCTTCAAGCATCCTTCGGTAGTAGGGCACGCGTCCATGCGCAAACCGTAACAGAGCCCTCAGGCGCTCCTCCTCGAGTCCGCGCAAATCATCTGCGCGCATGGACTGCCAATGATGAAGACGTTCGAGATCGCTAAGCACGGGACCTGAAGCCCTAAGCCGCAGCGTCCAGAGTTGCTTCTTCGCCCAGCTCAAGATCTATACACCTCCGAAGTCAATGGTGGGCCTGACTATTCTATCGTCCTATGTCTCGTATTCCTCCATGGCTTACTCTCAAGATCTGGCGCGGCCTAAGGAGGAGTTCCTGCGCCTTCCAGGAAATCCTGTAGTCTTGGGCCCAATCTCGCGATGATGATGGGTCCTTGAGCTACGGAGGCCGGGGTCACTATGTGTGCAAGAGTGGTAGTCGCTGGAGATCTTTGTGCATCCGGTCGAGTCGGGATGGCCCTCTCTGAACTGGATACCGCCGGCGTATGGGGAGCGATGGCTCCTGTCATTCGTGCCGCGGACTTAGCAGTAGTCAACGTCGAGTGTCCGCTGGCCAACAATGTTTCCCCGGTTTTGAAATCCGGCCCAAGTCTGTGGGGACCTGAATCGGCAGCCACGGGTATTCGGATGGCCGGGTTCACCACCGCCTGTCTGGCAAACAACCACATCCTCGACGCGGGATCCACTGGCTTGTATCAGACCATCCAGGCTTGCAACCGGGCCGGACTTGATTCAGTGGGCGCTGGTGTCGATCACTTCTCGGCGACACAACCTCTCGTTAGAACCATCGGAGCCCTAACACTCAGCCTGCTGGCTTTCGCAGAAAACGAGTTTTCCACAACGACTGGAAGCCAGCCGGGGGCCTGGCCATTCGACCTGGTGGACAATGCCCGGCAAATAGCCGCCGCTCGCGCGGCAAGCGACTACGTCCTCGTCCTCTATCACGGGGGCGCGGAACAGTATCCACTACCCAGCCCCAGGATGCAGAAGGCATGCCGATTCTTCGTGGACGCAGGAGCTGATGCCGTGGTCTGTCATCACAGCCACGTTGCCGGCGGCACCGAAACGTACCAGGGGTGCCCGATCGTCTATGGGACTGGCAATCTCCTGTTCTCTCCTGTCGACGGTGCGCCCGAGGGATGGATGACAGGGTACCTCGTGAGCCTCGAGATCGATCATCACCGGACATGTGAAATGCAGCTGATCCCCTACCACCAAGACCCTACAAAGCCTGCTATTGTCCTGATGTCGGGGACCGAGCGCTCGTCGTTTCTCTCCAATATCGTCAGCCTTGGTTCCGTCATCGCCGAACCGGCAAAGCTGCAAGAACACTGGGCAGCCTTCTGTCGTCGCCGCAGGTCTTTCCTTCTTGCCTCGCTGCTGTGCCTCACCAAACCGGAGTCTTGGCTGCTCGACAAGGATTGGCTGCCAACGGTGCCGGTTCGGTTGACACCGCCGAGGATCGCAGGCCTTCGCAACCTATTCTCGTGCGAGTCTCATGCGGAGGCCTGCGAGCAGATGCTTCGCGATCTGCTTGACGAAAAGACCAACCCCCGCTAGCTCCTGGCTTTCAGCCAGCGTACAAACCTTCTGATCCCGTCCTCGATCGGGACCCCAGGCTCGTAGCTCAGAAGTCTGCGGGCCTTTGAAATGTTCGCCCAAGTCACCGGAACGTCCCCGGGCTGCTCGGCCAGGTGCTCCACCCTCGCAGGAATCCCGGTCGCCTCTTCTAGCAATTGCACCAACTCGATAAGTGACACGGTTCGGTCGTTGCCAAGATTGATGATCTCGTAGGCGGTCGAATCGTAGGAGACAGTCCGGATGATCCCTTCAACGATATCGTCCACGTATGTGTAGTCGCGACGAGTCAGGCCGTCGCCGAAGAGCGGCAAGATCTGCCCTTCTAGAAGCAGTCGGGCAAAGTGATGAATCGCCAGATCCGGCCGCTGCCGGGGCCCGTAGACTGTGAAAAAGCGCAAGGCGACGAAGCGAATCCCATAAAGATGACTGTATACATGGCCCAACAACTCTCCGGCGACCTTGGTCCCCGCGTAAGGACTGATGGGGAGCAGCACATGGTCTTCCTCGGTCCATGGGACCGAGGGGTTGATTCCGTAAACGCTGGAAGACGATGCAAACACGAAATGCGGTATAGCACGCGCGCGGGCGAACTCAAGTAGGTTCTGAGTGCCGTTGATGTTCACAGCCGAGTAGGCGCCCGGGTCAGCGATGGAGGGGCGCACTCCAGCTTTGGCCGCAAGGTGGACGATCAGATCAAAGGAACCCGGCAGACCTTCAGCCAGTCGCTCTGGCGAGCGAATGTCGAGAACGCGAAAAGATAAGTGCGGATCATCCAGGCACCCCCGGATGTTGGCTCGCTTGAGTGCCGGGTCATAGAAAGGATCGAAGTTATCAACCGCGGTGACTAACCACCCGTCAGAGAGCATCCTCTCCGTGAGATGGCTGCCAATGAAACCAGCCGCGCCCGTAATCAGAACTCTACCCCTGGATCCCATAAGCCTAGGTGCCCCCGCCTGCTCGTATGTTCGCCTCCAGCCTACCCCACGCAACTTATCTTCGCCAGCGGGCGTTCAAGGACCAACAACTCAAGCACAAGGGGGAAATGCCGATTACTTCTCGAAGGAAAGGGTACATTGGCCCATTGGATCTTGGCAGGAGCGCACTGCCTTTGCAGGCGAACACCTCAACGACTAGAATTAGGTTTCACATGAATGCTACCGAGCCTCAACTCGACAACATCATAGGCAGTCAGTCCGGAGACTATTTCCGAGTAGTGCGCGAGCGAAAATGGGTCGTTGTTGTCGTTGTCCTTCTTGCCGTCGGTCTAGCGTTTGGCTACTCATGGCAGGAGACTCCTCTGTACCAGGCGACAGCCAAGGCATTGCGACAGAGTGCCGCCCTTGATCAAACGCTGTTTGGCACGAGCGTTTTCGAGTTCCAGGATGCTCAGCGTCAGCTCCAGACCGGAGCGAACCTGGTCAAGCTCAACGTCGTCGCGCAAATGGTCAAGGATGATCTGCATTCTCGCCGAACTGCTGGGTCATTGCTGGGGATGGTGGATGTTCGCGGCGTCGGCAGCACCGACCTCCTCCTCATCTCAGCCCAGAGCCCGGACCCCAAGGAAGCTGCTGCGGTGGCCAATTCTTTTGGCCGCAATTTCATTAAGTACCGTCAGCAGGCAAACCAAGCAATCATTGCGGCCGCAGACCAAAGAGTTGTTGCGGAACTCTCCCAGATGACAACCCAAGAACTCGCTTCCGAGCGGGGCACGACTCTTACGCAGAAGCATGAAGAGCTTGGGATTCTCGAATCCATGCAAACGGGAGGCTTCGAGTTGGTCCAGGAAGCGACTACGCCTTCCTCGACGGTCTCGCCCCGCCCAATCCGCAATTCGCTCTTCGCCTTGATAGGTGGGCTCATACTCGGCCTCTTGCTCGCCTTCCTGTTTGACTACCTTGACCGTCGGATGAAGGACGAAGAGACTCTCGAACGGGAATACAGTCTGCCGGTGCTTGCAAGCGTCCCAACGGTAGGCAGGCGTTGGATCCGTCGCGGAACTCGTCGATCCAAGAGCATGGTCGGATTCCCCGACCCGCAGTCTCCCTTCATTGAAGCGTTTCGCACGTTGAGGTCAAACCTCAGGTTCTTCCAGCTTGACAAAGGGACGCAGACCCTCATCGTTACCAGCGGTCTGCCTCAGGAGGGAAAAACCGTCACGGCGGTCAACCTCAGTCTCAGCCTCGCCCTTTCCGGAGCGCGAGTGATTCTTCTGGAGGCCGACCTCCGTCGGCCGATGCTCCACGAATACCTCCGCCTCGATACCCGGGTCGGCGTATCGAGCGTGCTCACCGGAGCCGCCAGCTTCAACGAAGCCCTGCAGGTTGTTGAGGTCTCCGATTTTGTTCTCCACAAGGGCTTGAACGGCGAGGAGTCATCAAAGCAAGGACCACTGCAGAAGAATCTGCTTTGCATGACTTCCGGGCCCCTGCCGCCGAACCCCGCGGAGCTTCTCAGCTCGCCCCGTATGCAGGAGTTGATCGCCAGCGCCGCTGCCCACGCGGAATACGTGGTAATCGACACGCCGCCGTTGTTGCTCGTCTCTGACGCCCTGGTTCTGGCGAAGGCGGTGGATGGAATCATCATTGCTTGTCGTGTGAAGAGCACCACGGTCGACGAGGCTCGGGAAGTCAGAACGATGCTTGTCCGAAGCGGGAGCCGCGCGCTCGGCTTGGTGGCGAATGGCGTCGGCAGGAAACGCCGTGGATACTATCGCGGCCACTACAAAGGGTATTACACTCCCTCGAAAACCGCCTAGAGGTTCCGTGCAGAGGCCCCGGAGCGAGGTCTCTGCACTTGAAGACGAGCTGGACTAGCGGCCGGTCCGTAGAGCCTGTATCTCGTGCGTCGATGCTGTTTCCCGGCGCAAACGCTTTCTGCTTCCGTGCACTTCTTCCTCAAGTAATTCTACTCTCCGTCGATATTCCAGGTAGCAGCGCATAAGATGCGCGGGACTGCGAAAGGGCATACCCATCGCGAGGTGGGGTCGCAAAGCCACGGGACTCCATGAGTCAGCCGGGCCGCCGAAAGTCTTTGGGGCTGACCCAAAAGGCTAGTGAATGCCTTTGAGGTCGGCCTCGCTTGTCTGGGAGGTTACGATGGAAGCACCTGCAGGGATTCGGACCGACAAGGTCCGGCCGAAACGTCTACGGAAAGCGATCTGGGTCATCGTCGCGGCGGTCGCACTGATGGTTCTCTGGCCGGCCCAGGTCTTCGCGGCAGGAACATTCGACCTTCAATCCGCCATTAACGCCTGCCCCGCCGGGGGGACGGTGACCATCCCAGCAGGGACCTACGCCTGTAACTCCACGATCAATCTGAAAAGCGGCGTCACCATCCAGGGGGCAGGAGCTAGCAGTACTATCCTCACCATGCCTGCGTCGTCCGGAGTGAAAGAGTTGATGATAGGCGCGGGGATCTCCAATGTAGCCATCCGCGATATCGGCTTTCAGTTTGCAAGCGCAGGGGCCATGATCATCCCCCTCCACATCTGGAACTACTCTTCAGTGACCCTGGAGAGGATCAGGGTCGCGAACGCGTACTATGCCCTCAAGGCCGATACCAAAGGCAGCAACCTCACGGTGCGCGACCTGACGGTGACCGGTACGGCTCAGCCCATCTACATATCCAACCTGACCGGCGGCTTGTTCGAGAATCTAAATCTCCAGGCCTTGACCACCGCCACCTCCGGGTTCTTCTCGCCGCACGCACTCTACATCGAGCGCAACAACCACTCGCTTCAGTTCAACTCAATCCAACTGGCCGGAGGCATCGGGTTCACCCTGCAGCTCTACACCGACGCTGGTTGGTCTTCTCCGTCGAGCGGGATCTCCTTCAACGGCCTGAGCCTAGCCGGTACGTATGGCATCGTCGTGGGCTCGGGATACGAGGACATCGGCTTTAGCAACGTCACCGCATCCGCGAGCAGTTCCGGCGAATCGCTCTTTACCCTCTACGATCCACACACTGTGACCATCAGCGCCTTCCAAGCCTCCGGCGGTGCCTCCCTCCTCACCAGTCGAGGTGGCAGCACAACCTGCCGTGACATCTCGTTCCATGGTGGCACGTACAGCGGCTCGCGGCTGCTTGCCTCCGACAGCGCGAGCATACAGAACCTGGTGATCGATCTGGGCGGGACGACGACAACGACCCTCGCGCCAACGACCACCACGGTGGCTCCTACGACGACAACGGTTAGGCCTACCACCACAACGACCCTAGCCCCCACGACCACCACAGTCGCCCCGACTACGACGACGATCAGAACCACTACCACCACCTCGGCCGCGGCCACAACGACCACGGTTAAGCCCACGACCACCACCGTGGCCCCGACTACGACATCGACGGTCCCGATCTGGGCCCTGACCACAACCACTACCGTGCCTCCGACTACGACGACCACGGTCCCGCCGACGACAACCACTACTTCTCTTCGTCCGACCACCACGACAACTTTGGCGCCACGAACCACTACGACCGCAGTGGCACCGCAGACTACGACGACTACCGCTTCGCCGCAGACCACGACGACTACTGCGCCCCCGGTCGTAGTCGGCCTTGCGCCAGTGTCTATATCGAGCCCGCTTGATCAGAGCGTCGTTTCCGGCAGAGTGACCGTCAAAGCGAGCACCCAGTCGCACCTCTCGGCCAGCAGAATGCGCCTCTACGTGGACGACAGGCTCATCAGCCAGGACTACCGCCAGCCCTTCACGTTCAGTTGGAACACCGGACGGATGGCCTCGGGTACCAGCCACAAGCTGGCAGTCATCGCTTACGATCGTTACGGACGGCAGGTTGGCGATGCAACTGAGACGGTCACCATTGCGGGCGCTAGCTTCGCAGCAACGGTTGAAGAAGCGGCAAGTCCGCTGACGCCAGTCGCGTTCAGCGACCTGAGCACCAGTTCCACCTACAGTGATGCAGTGACCGCCCTCGCGGAGTCCTGTGTAATCTCCGGCTACCGGGATGGCACGTTCGGAGCTGGGAATGCCACAACCCGTGCACAGTTCGCGAAGATGGTGGCCTCCGCTCTCGGTCTGGCTGACGAAGATGTGACCGCCACCCGGTTTTCTGATCTAGGACCCGCCGACGAGAATCTCTATCCGCAGAAGTTCATCACCGCCCTTGAGTCGATCGGAGCCCTCTCCGGGATCACGCCGGTGCGCTTCGCACCTTGGAACAACCTGACTAGAGCGCAGATGGTCACTATCGTCGTGCGCTCGCTCCAAACCCTCGATTCCACCGCTCTCAGCACAGCCGGTATCGGTGGCTCAGTGCTGGGGGACATTGGGGATCAACACACTCAGACCATGGCGATCGCTGAGGCCAACGGCCTGCTCGCCGGCATCGCGGGATACGGGACTTCCTGGAATCCTTGGGCTCCGGCCACACGCGGTGAGGTCGCCCAGATTCTCCATAACTTACTCAGCCTCAACTAGCCCCGATCACACGAGCTGAGGGCTCCCTAACGATCGTCCTCCTCAATGAGGCCCGGAGAAATCCGGGCCTCATTCTTCTTGGGGCAGACCCTCGAGAATCTTTCGTCGCCAGTTCCCCCACTCGCCCCCCGTACCCGGCACATTCTGAGGCCGAGTTTCCAGTTCGAGATCCTCCAAGTTGACTAGGGTGAGGGTCGCGGTGCCGGCGACAAGACGCAGCAAGATGACCTGAAGCAGAAGACGGGTCTCTTGCGTATCACGGGCCGAGGTGACCGCCCACCCGGGTGCGCCGAACACGGCCTGCGCAGCCGCTGCCGGCTGCCGCGCCGCCCATTCCCTCAGCCTGCCCACCAATCTGGCCCGCGCAGCCGCTTCGCGGCGCGCTCCCGCCTCGTCCACCTGCCCTGTCTCCGCTCGTACGCGGATGTCGTCGCCGTTGACGAACCCGGCGAACGGGAACATGTCATGGGTATTGATGCTCGCCACCGCCCCCGGAGGCACCTTAGCCAGTGGATCCGCGGCCCGGACCCGAAACGAGGCTTGCGCGACGAAGGTACGCGAAACACCGTGACTCCTCATAGCCGGTCTGACCTCAGGCGGAACGGTACCGAGATCCTCCCCCACGACCACGGTGCCGTTCCGGTGCGACTCCAAGCTGAGGACGGCGTACAGTTCGTCCGCGGGGTATGTCACGTAGACACCGTCCGCGGGCGACGCCCCGGACGGGATCCAGAACAGCCTGTGCAGGGACATGACGTGATCGATCCGCAAATAACCCGCATGACGCATGTGGTGCCGCAGGCAGGCTGCAAAGTAGGAGTGCCCATCCTCGCGCATCCGCACGGGATCAAGGGGCGGAGAGTCCCAATGCTGGCCCAGCGAGAAGAAGGCGTCCGGCGGGGCGCCGGCCGACATGTCGTGGACGAAAAGTCCGGGCCAGCGCCAGGTGTCAAACCCGCCGGGGTGAACGCCCACCGGCAGGTCCAAGAAGAGCCCCACGGGCCCGCATCCAGCGGCGAGGGACGACAGTTGCTCCTCCATTTGCCATTGAGAGTAGAGATGATAGCGCTCAACGAGCCCGCGCTCAGCCGTGCCGCCTGCTCCACCCGCAACCGTACGCTCGACCGGCCAGTCTTGCCAATCCACGCCGCGCTCCTCGACATCGGCGCGGAAACGGGCGTATTCGAAGACGAACGGGTGCTCCCCCAGATACGAGGCAAAATCGTCCTTGCGCGCTTGGTCGTCGCCCTCAAAGAAGCAAAACGCCAACTGCTCGAGTGCCTGCCGCTTGAGCGCCATGACCTTGCGATAGTCCACCAAATCCAGGGCTCGCAAGGCGCGTAATTGAGCCCGCAGCTCGGCTGTCGACCAAGCTTCGCGAGCGGCCGGACAGCGCTCCCACTCGGGGATCCGATCCACGGCGAGGAAAAACTCGTTCCAGAAAAGGCGGCTCACTGGACGGTAGGGGGATGGCTCGAAGGGGGCGTCGAGAAAGGCGGAGAGCAGCGGCAGCGTGGCGACCGCGGAGCCCCCCCACTCGGCGGTGCGCTCGGCCAAGGTCCGCAATTCCACCAAGTCCCCCGCTCCCCAGTCCCGATCGCTCCGCAGAGCGTAGAGCGGAGCGAACAGTCCCCATTCACCGACGCCTTCGGCTCCACGACCGGCGGTAGCCTCCGACCAGCAGCGGCGTGGTGCCGAAATCACGGTGGTGTCGGCCGAAAGCGCACCGGATTCCACCCTCAGCCGGTGATACCCCGCGGAAAGTACTGCGGGAGCGCCGGCGTAACGGAGGCGTGATCGCCGCCACGGGGCTGCGAGTTTCCAGGCCTCGTATCGATCGCGACCGAAGTCCTCGGCTCCTACGAGCTGCAGATCCGGCGCGGCGACAGTCCACTCACCGATGCGGCCGTCCTCTGTGACCAGGGTCAGCCGCAGGGTCTTCGAGGCGCCACGTGGCAGCCGCACCGCCAGGGACGAGAGGACCCCGTCCCATGCCACCAGGACCGGCTCCACCATCTTGCGCCACGCCTGAAGACGGCGAGCCCGGATCGCACCCTCCAGCACGGCCGATGTCGGTGCCTCGACGTCTCCCATGACCGGCAACTCCGCCCCCAGGCTGCGCAGAACGGCAAGGACGCTGCTGTCGGGAGAGTTCACCTGCTTTCTCGCCTCGCCCCGATAAGACGTCCGCACGCCGTACAGCGCGGCCAACTCCCGAAAGAGCGGATCTGTAACTTTGGGGTGTCTGATATGGGTTACCATCGTCCTAGGAACAGAGTACCCGACTACCTACCGGGAGCCCACATGTCGGCACTGCCGAAGCACAAGACCCGCATCGTCTGCACCATAGGCCCGGCGTCGAAAGCCCCCTATGTACTTGAGCGCATGATCCGGAGGGGACTCAACGTCGCCCGGCTCAACCTCGCTCACGGTGACTTCGACAGCCATCGGGCCACCATCGCGGCGATACGCGCGGCTGCCGACCGGGTGGGCAAGCGCGTGACCTTGCTGGCCGACTTGCCCGGGCCAAAACTCCGGGTCGGACGACTCAATACCGAAGTAGCGGAGCTGAGGCGGGGCCAGCTCGTGCGACTTATCGGCAGAGATCTGGCCGAGGAGGCCTCTGCAGCTGTTAGCGGGGCAAAGACATCGCTGGACATCCCCCTTAGCCTTCCTTCGATACCAGTGTCGCTCAAAGCCGGGGACGACGTCTTCCTCAACGACGGCCTCATCCAGTTGCGGATCCAACAGATCACCGAGGCGCCCAGGGACTGCTACACCCCGACCCGCGCTGCCATCGCCAGGGTCGTGGTAGGAGGCGAACTTCGTTATCGCGACGGCATAAGCCTCCCGGGCATCGACCTGGGCATTTCCGCGTTCACCGACCGCGACCGAGAGCTTCTCGCCTTCGCGCTCGCCGAGGGCGTGGAAGCGGTGGGGGTATCGTTCGTGCAAGGGCCCGATGATGTGGCTGCCGTACGCTCCTGTGCCCACGCTCTCGGGTGTAATCCCTTCATCATCGCCAAAATCGAGCGCTCCCACGCGGTGAACTGCATCGACTCCATCCTTGCTCTGGCCGACGGTCTCATGGTCGCCCGAGGTGACCTCGGCGTAGACATGCCTATCGATCAGATAGCAATCGTCCAGAAACTGCTGATCAGCCGGGCGAACGCCGCGGGTAAGCCCGTCATCACGGCCACCCAGATGCTCGAGTCCATGACACAGAACCGGCGCCCCACTCGGGCTGAAGTATCTGACGTCTCCAACGCGATCCTCGACGGCACCGACTGCGTGATGCTCTCCGAGGAGACCGCCATGGGTCAGTTTCCCGTGGACGCCGTGAGCGTCATGGCCCGCGTCGCCGCTTCTGCCGAGAGATACAAAGAGGGGATGCGACGACCCGCAGCCGATGGTCACACCGTGCCCAAGGTTCTCGCGCAGGAAGCCGCGGCGACGGCGGAACGGCTGGGTGCGCGCTATATAATCGTCCCCACCGAGACCGGCGCCACCGCGCGCAGCGTGGCCCGACTGCGGCCACAGGCGTGGATCATCGCCTTCAGCCCTTTTGAGGATGTCTGCCACCGGCTGCAGTTCTCGCGTGGGGTGCATTCGGTCTTCGTACCTGAAGCGGCTCGCGCGCCGATGGTGGGCTCGAGTGTCGACTGGCACTTCGTCGCCCGACGCTGGTTTCGTCTGCAGAAGCTCAAACCGGGATTGGCCGTCGTCATTCAGGGTAATAACCGGCTGGAAGTAATCGACCTGGGGGCCGTTTCGGAATGACAGGGGGTTCACCTTGACCGCCCAGCCTCGTTACACGCTGCCCATCGTCCCGGAAGCGCTCAAGGGACTCATCGAACTCGCGCTCGATTTGCGCTGGTCGTGGAGCCACGCGACCGACCAGATGTGGGAGATACTCGATCCCGATCTCTGGGAGATCACGCATAACCCCTGGCATATCCTCCAGACGATTTCGCAGACCCGCCTGGAAGATCTGGCGGCCGACCAGGACTTCCGTTCCTTGCTCAATCATCACCTGTCGAGCCGACAGAAACTTTTCGACGCTCCGTCCTGGTTCTCGACGACCTATCCCGACGCCGAAAGCCGGCCGGGCCCTATCGCCTACTTCAGCATGGAGTTCGGGTTGAGCGAAGCTCTCCCCATCTATAGCGGCGGCCTGGGCATCCTCGCCGGCGACTTGCTGAAAGTGGCCAGCGACCTCGGAGTCCCCGTGGTGGGGGTGGGCCTCCTCTGGCAGCAGGGCTATTTCCGGCAGGCGCTCGATTCGGACGGCCACCAAATAGAGTTCTTCCCCTACAACGATCCCGGGCAGCTCCCCGTCATGCCGCTGCGCGATTCACACGGGGAATGGATGGTAGTCACGATCCAATTCCCCCGACGAACGGTAAGGGTCCGTGTGTGGGAGGTCAACGCGGGACGGGTAAAGCTCTACTTGCTGGACACCAACGACCTCATGAACAGCCCTGCCGACCGGGGCATCACCGCGGATCTCTACGGCGGTGGGCCCGAGGCTCGCATTCAGCAGGAGATTGTCCTGGGCATCGGCGGCTGGCGGTTGTTGCGTGAGTTGGGAGTCGAGCCCGAAGTGTGCCATCTCAACGAGGGCCACGCCGCGTTGGCGGTGCTGGAACGAGCCCGCGGTTTCATGGAGGACGAGGGAGTCTCCTTCCCGGTAGCACTCACGGCCACCCGAGCGGGCAACCTCTTCACCACCCACACCCCGGTGGAAGCCGGCTTCGACCGTTTCACTCCCCAACTGGTAGCCGAGTATCTGAGCGACTACGCGGCCAGCCTCGGCATCAGCTTAGCCGACCTGGTCGCTATGGGACGCCTGCCCGACTCGTCCTCCGCCCAAGAAGGCTTGGCCGCTCCGGCCGATGATGAACCATTCAACATGGCCTTCTTGGCCATCAGAGGGAGTGGAGCGGTCAACGGCGTCAGCAAGCTGCACGGCGAGGTCAGCCGAAGCCTGTTCCAGCCGGTCTTCCCTCGCTGGCCGCACCGGGAGGTACCTGTCGGCCATGTGACGAATGGCGTGCACGTCCCCTCCTGGGACTCACCCGAGGCAGATGCCCTGTGGACCAAGATCTGCGGCAAGGGCCGCTGGCTCGACGGCATCCAAGGCCTGGACGACAAGATGCGCGCAGCCAGTGACGAGGATCTGTGGACGTTTCGCGACTCCAGCCGGCGAAAGCTTATCGCCATGGCCCGCGACCATGTGGGGCGGCAGGGGCCCATTGCCGGAAGTCTGGAAGAGATGGGCCTCGACGTGAGTTGCCTGTGCGACCCAGGCATTCTCACTCTGGGCTTTGCCCGGCGCTTCACGAGCTACAAGCGGGTCAACCTACTCCTGCACGACGCCGACCGCCTGGAGGCGCTCTTGTGCGCCCAGAGCAGCCCGGTGCAACTCGTCCTTGCGGGGAAAGCACACCCGGCCGATACCGCCGGCAAGGCCATGATCAAGGAGTGGACCGACTTCATCCGCCGCTGCAACGTCCGTCAGCATGTCCTCTTCTTAGTCGACTACGACATGGCAATTGCCGAACATCTGGTGCACGGCGTGGATGTTTGGATCAACACCCCGCGACGGCCCTGGGAGGCGAGCGGCACCAGCGGTATGAAGGTTCTCGTCAACGGCGGAGTCAACCTGTCAGAACTGGATGGCTGGTGGGCGGAGGCGTATTCCGCCGCGGTCGGCTGGGCGCTGGGCGACGGCCTTGAGCACGGGGACGACCCGGCCTGGGACGCCGTGGAAGCCGAGCGCCTCTACGACATCATCGAGAACGAGATCATCCCGGAGTTCTACGACCGTGACGAAGCCGGGATACCACGCCGCTGGATAAACCGGGTGCGGGAGAGCATGGCACGGCTCACCCCCGAGTACTCCGCCAACCGCATGCTGGAGGAATATCTTCAGACCTACTACATTCCGGCGGCCGCGGCGTATCGCGAGCGCTCGGCCGCGGGCCCTTCCCCAGACGGTACCACCATCCCAGCGGCAAAGGCGCTCGCGGTCCAGGACTGGCAATCCGTCCTGAGAGATCACTGGCATGAGATCCGGTTCCTCGGCTACAGGTTCGAGGAAGCCCAGGGCGGCGAAGGAGCGGGCGGTGGCGGTCGCAAGTACACTTTCAAAGTGGACGTGGATCTGGGAGCGATCCCGCCGGACGTTGTGAGCGTGCAGCTCTACGCGGATCCCCTGGAAGTGGCCCCCTCGAGTCAGGAGACCCTGTCCGTTGCCGGACCGTCACGTCCCGAGATTCACGTCTTCGAGGCGAAGGCATACACCCAAGCAGGCCCCTCGCCCGGCACCCGCAGCTACGCGGTCGAGGTCCGCGGCGCGCGGCCCCCGGGCGACTACACGCCCCGCGTAGTCCCGGCCAATCCTGGAGCTTTCATCCCTCTCGAGGCGTGCGATATCCTCTGGTTCCGGTAGCAAGAACTAGCTGGTAGACTGACCGCGAAGTACCTTTCTTGGTCAGTTCCGCCGCGGGGGATAGGACTATGACCTCGGCCGCCCCGATTCCTCATATGTTCTATCTCAGTGACATTCTGGGCCACTCAGTGTTCGACGCCTCCGACACCCGAGTTGGGCGGCTGCAGGACGTGGCAGCGTGGATAGGGACGGATTTCCCACGCGTGACCAAGATCCGGGTGCGGGTCAATGGATCCCGGGGAAGGCGCCCCAGCCTGGTCTATGTGGATTGGTCGCAGGTGCTGGGCATGCAGGGACCCAATATCATTCTTTCCGGCCCCCTGCCCAAACAGGAGCGAGCCCTCCACGATCGCGAGTTGCTCCTGTGGAAGAACGTACTCGACAAGCAGATGGTGGATGTTTCCGGCCGCAAGGTCGTCCGTGTCAACGACGTCGCGCTGGGTACGGCGGGCCGGACCGCGCGGGTGACCGGCGTCGCCATTGGAGGGGTCAGCCATCCTCAGACGTCTGGGCTTCTTGCCGCTTGCCAGGCTATTCCCGTTCTTGAGGCTTCGCGACACGATCGTACCCTGGGAGTCGGTGATCCCGCTCGATTACACCGCGACCAACGTCCAATTAAACGTGCAGATGGAAAAACTGGCCAAGCTCCACACCGCTGATCTGGCCCAGATACTGAACGAGATGAGCCTGTCCGAGCGTTCTATGGTCTTCGATTCCCTTGACGACGACACCGTGGCCGACATCATCGAGGAACTGGATCCGAAGGATCAGGCCGAGATGCTCGAAGCCATCGAAGACGACCGCGTCCCCGACGTTGTCGCCGCGATGGAGCCGGACGACGCCGCCGACATGCTGCAAGAGTTGTCGGCTGAAGAGACGGCCGACATTCTCGAGCAGATGGAGGAGGAGGAGGCCCAGGATGTCATGGAACTCATGGAGCACGAGCGTGACTCGGCCGGGGGGATCATGACGACGGAATTCCTGGCTGTTCCCTCCACTCTGACGGTCGCAGAGGCCCTGGAGCAGTTGCGCGAAACGGCCCGGGAGTTGCCGGCGGAGAACGCATTCACGGTCTTCGTGGTGGACGAGCAAGACGTTCTCATAGGCGCGATCAACCTTCGCGACCTGTTGATCTCGCCGCCGGAAATGCCGCTTTCCTCCATTGCCAAACCGCTGCCCGCAGTGGCACAGGTTGAGGACGAGGCCGAGGAGGCCGCGGCACTCGTGGCCCGCTACGACCTCCTGGCTCTTCCCGTACTCGATGAGGGCAAACTGGTAGGGATCATCACCGTGGATGACGCCCTCGATGCCCTGTTGCCCGCCGACTGGAGAGAGCATGTCCCCCGCGAGCGCTAGAGGGGCAAGGGGGGGTGAGTCCGATGGCTCGGACCCCGACCGATCCCGGTTCTGCGCCCAGCGCAACGGGTCGTACACACCGGCTCCGTAGGCCAGGGCTCGAACCGAGAGGGCCCCGCTTCCTAAGGGTCCGTACCATCTTCGGACGGGGCATCTCGCGCAACCGCATCCTGCTTCTGCTCGCCGTCATAGGCCCAGGCATCATAACGTCCAACGTGGACAACGACCCCGGCGGCATCACCACCTACTCTCTCGCGGGGTCCCATTACGGCTACGGTCTCCTGTGGATGATGATCCCGATACTCATCTCCCTGATCGTCATCCAGGAGATGTGCGTCCGCATGGCGATCGTGACGGGCAAGGGACTTGCCGACCTCATCCGCGAGAACTTCGGCATCAAGATGACGTTCTACATCTTGCTCGCGCTGCTCGTTACAAACATGTTCAACACCATGTCCGAGTTTGCGGGTGTGGCGGCCGGGGCCGAACTGCTCGGGCTCACTCGCTATGCCGCGGTGCCTCTGGGGGCTCTGGCCATCGCCCTACTCATCTTGAGAGGCAACTACCGTTTTGTGGAGAGAGTGTTCCTTGTCGCCTGCCTATTCTACGTGACCTACATCGTGTCGGCATTTCTTGCCAAGCCGGACTGGGGGGAGATAGGGCACGCCACGGTCGTGCCGCATATCTCGGCCTCGTCGGGGTTCCTTCTCCTCGCGATCGGCCTGGTGGGAACCACGATCGCCCCCTGGATGCAGTTCTATATCCAGGCGTCCACAGTGGAAAAGTCCATCAAGAAGGAGGAGTTGAACTATTCCCGCATCGACGTGATCGTCGGCTCGATAATGGCCGTGGCGGTTGCCGCGTTCATCATCATCACCTGCGGGTCCACCCTCTTCAAAGCGGGGGTCAAGGTCTCCTCGGCGGCGGAGGCCGCTCAGGCTCTGGCGCCACTGGCGGGCAAACACGCGGAGACGCTCTTTGCACTGGGATTGCTCGCGGCCGGTCTGTTCTCCTCGGGCATCCTGCCTCTCTCAACTTCATACCATGTCTGCGAAGGCATGGGTTGGCCGGCCGGGATCAACCATCGGTATGGCGAAGCGAAGCAGTTCTACCTTCTATACGGGAGCATCATCGTGGTGGGAGCGGTGCCCATGCTCATCCCGGGCATTCCTCTGCTGAAGGTCATGTACTTCTCTCAGGTCTGCAACGGGGTGCTGCTGCCTTTCGTCCTGCTGATGATGCTGAAGCTCGTTAACGACAAGAGTCTGATGGGAGAGCACACGAACGGGCTCGTACTCAACCTCGTCTCCTACCTCACTGTCATCCTCGTGATCATCCTGACCTTGGGTTCGTTCTTGCTTCCACTCTTCACCGGAGGCTAGCAGGCGAAGACCCGAGCGTACGTGTCAGCCCACGGGCAGGTGCACGATGAAACGGGCTCCGCGCTCCCCGGGAATAACCTCGACGTCGCCGGACGCAGCCCGCGCAAGTCGGCGGGCGAGCGGCAGACCCAAACCGGCACCGCGGGCACCTGTCCGCTCGCTCACGGCAGCCGACCCCCGCACCCCCGGCTCGAAGATGCGGTCTTGTTCCTCCTCGGTCACGCCCGGCCCGTCGTCCTCCACCAAGAAGTACACTTCCTTGCCGTTGCGGGCCGCGCCAAGAAGAACGCCGGACTTCGCAAAACGGCAGGCATTCTCGACGACCGGCTGGATGATCTGCACGGCTATGTCGCCGTCCACGCCCACCCGCAGATTCCGGGATGGAGGCTGCACCCGCACCTCCACGCCGTTCTCCTCCGAGAGCACCCCGATAGACGTCACCACGTCAGCGAGGACCTGCCACACATCGGCGCGACCTCGGGCTAGGCTACCCTCCTGCTGCGACGCAGCGAGTAACGCCTCCACCGTTCGCGCCATTTGATCGGCGCTGTGCAGCACAGATCCCAGGGCTTCTTGATAGTACTCGGGCTCGCGTGCGCGCCGAAGGGCCAACTCGGCTTCGGCCTTGATCTTGGCCACTGGGGTCCGCAGCTGATGCGATACCTCCGCGGAGAATCGCTGTTCCCGTCGGAGGCTGGCCGACAGCCTGTCGAGCATTCCGTCCAGCGTGTGCGCCAACTGCGTGACCTCGTCGTGCGGGTCGCCCAGGTCGAAGCGACGATCCAATTCCTCGGTACTCCATTCTTCGGCTTCGGTCGTCATCTTCACCACCGGTCTAAAGGCCGCATTGAGCACCAAGCGGCCGGCAAAGCCCACAATGATGAGCAGAACTGCGGTAAAGGCGATAGTCCCTATAAGGGCGATCCTCTGCGTCCCCGTGTACGAGGCCATGTTGAGCCCGGCGACGATGGTGCCCAATCGACGCCCTCCATTGGGCATGTAGAGAGGAACGCCGTAGAGTCGCACCTGATGGTCGGTAACGTCGAGAAACCGAGCACCCCCACCGTCAAGGCTCTTGGCGGCATCGAAGATCGCCACATCTACGGACGGCGCGGTGACGGTCTTTCCGTCGACGAACACCCAGACTTGCGATCCGAGTTGGCTCAAGTCGCCGCTCGAGCGGGTGGTGATCACCTGGCCACCCGATATCTGCACGGTTCGACTGGTATCGTCCGCGATCGCCTTCAGCCGGTTATCGGCGTCTGAAGCAAGACCGCCCGACAACACGAAGTTGAACACGACGGTCATGGTTATGAGCGCGATGCCCACCGTCGCGAGAACGGCAAGGAGCAGTCTGTCCCGAACGCCTATCTTGGAGAACCAGCGCCTCATGACCACCCACCCCACGGCGCGTCCATCAGCCTGACTACCGGAGAGAATAGCCTACACCGCGAACCGTTACGATCTGCGGCGAACCCGGGAGAGAGCAGACTTTCCGTCGAAGACGGGCGATGTATGCGTCCAGGGTGTTGTCATAAACGATGGCTCCGTGAGGCCAGGCCGTCTCGATAAGGGCCTTTCTGCGGATGGCTTCGCCTGGTGCAGCCGCCAGCTTGGCGAGAAGGCGAAATTCCGTGGGCGTGAGCGGCACCGTCATGTTGCCGCACGACACCGCGTGCTTGGCCGGGTCGAGGACCAGCCCGCCCGTTTCGAGGCTGCGCTCCGACCCGCTCCTCCGTATCAGCGCTTCCGTGCGCGCCAATAACTCTGCGAAAGCAAACGGTTTCGTAAGATAGTCGTCGCCACCGACATGGAATCCCGAAAGCCGGTCGGGCAGCGAGTCGCGAGCGGTCAGGAAAAGTACAGGAGCCGATATGCCCCGCGCACGCAAAGCCTGGCACACGTCGCGCCCGTCGGTGTCCGGCAGGCCGATGTCGATCAGGAAAAGATCCGGGACAGTGTCACCGACCTTCCCCAGCAGTTCCGAGCCCGTGGCGCACCCCTCGACCGCGTAGCCCTCTTCGCGCAGGCCGCGAAGCAGCAGGGAGCGCATTTGCGGGTCGTCTTCGAGAACGAAGATACGCGATTCCATCATGGTGTCCGTAGTATGGCCCGCCAGGCCGATCGGAACAAGTTCCAAGGCCATGGTCAGGAAGACGAGTGAGGCAACGAGGAAAGAAAGCTAGTCTGGGAATTCACACGGCGGGCGCGGCGTCCGGTCGCTCCGGACGCCGCATACGCCGTCTCCGCCGTGTGGGCGTGGTGGAGTCTCGCCTCGGTCAGGTCCGACATCCACCGGACAGGGTTGGGGCCACAGCTCAGGAGGGGGGTTGAGCAATGCTATGTGACTCCATGTGAGTATATTCGCACTACTCACCTGAAATAATCCTGAATGCATGAATGGGTCTCTTCATGTATTCGAGGATGTATGCCTCGTGTGGATGGACCTCTTCAGCTTATTGCCGCGACTGCCCGCAAAATCAAGAGGTTACTGCGTGCAATTTGATTTCACACCCGACATCGCACTCCCCGCTCTGGCCGACTTTCAACGCGCCGGAATTCGCAATCGTCTTCCCAGCCGGTCGGTCGGCTGGTGATGGCGCTCGACTGGGCTTGTGCCCACCGGTCTTGCGTGACTTCCGGTTTCGAGTCTGCTATCATCCCGCCCCGTTGTGTAACAGATAGCCTTAGTCTTCACAGTCTTAGACTTTGGCAGAGGGCGAGCTGGAGAGTTTTGACCAGGCCCAAAGCGCGTCGCGAGACTTACTTCGCTTAACAATCCCAATTCCAATTCGAGCGTGCGGCTCTAGTCGGTTGACGCCTGCGCACGTTTAGGGTCTCGCACACCCTTGGCCTTGTCTTTGCTCGGTTCAGCCGCACTCACGTAGCTGCAAACGACCATAGGCAGAGGTATGAAGAGAACTATCATGCTAGCAATCCCGACAGCTATGCTGGTCACAGCACTGCTTCTCGGGGGGCCCGCCATCAGTTCGGCGCAAGCCCACGCGTCTTCGTTCAGCGATGTAACAGAAACCAACCCGGCTCATGACGCCATCGAGTCGCTCGCCGCCCGGCAGATCATGACGGGCGACTCCACTGGCAATTTCCTGCCAGATGCCGTCGTCATTAGAGGAGAAGCCGCCAAGACTCTCGTGAAGTGGCGAGGCGTCGATACAACCTCCGTCATCTCCCAGTTCCCAGACGTTGATCCCATGTATCAGCCCTACGTGGATGCGGCGTTCGCGAACAATTGGCTCAGCGGATACCCCGACGGGACATTCCGCCCCAACCAATCTCTGACCAGGGAACAGATGATCGCAGTCGTCATCCGCAGCCTGGGGCTGGAAGGGCAGGCAAACGCACTCTCAGATAGCCAGATCGCAGCCACCCTCGGTCCCTTCGCGGACGACACCACGATCTCCGGCGGGGCGCGCGCGTATATGGCCCTCGCGGTGAGAAACAGCCTCGTAAACGGTGACCGGCAGGGGCGTCTCGCCCCGCTGAGCCCAGTCACACGCGCCCAATTCAGCATGGTCCTTCACCGCGCCGAAAACCCTCTCCAAGGCGAGAGCGTTTCTGCGCCCACCGTGCCCGCCGACCAGTCTTCGGCCTCCGGCGCCACGTTCACTCCGGAAGAACAAGCCGCGGCCGATTTCATGACCTCGTACCTGTTCCGGCCGCATGAGAGCCCCATCACCGGAGAAATGGTGCTTCAGAACGCCGCCTGGTACGGGATTCCGGCACTTTCGCAACTGGTGATCATGGCGGCGGAGACCTCACTGGGAGATCCCAATCTGGGCGGATCGCTCGCGCGACATTACAACTTCGGATGCATGCGCTACAGCGGCACTGGCACCGTGTGGGGTTCCCTCTCCAGCGGTCCCGTGTCGGTGGCAGGCAAGCAGTGGTACTCCTTCCCCGATGCCGCGACAGGCATGGCTGCCTTCGGAAGGTATTTGAAGGCAGGAGTCAACGGTTGGTATGGACCGATCTTGACGCAGGCACATCCCGACTGGGAGAGATTCGCCTCCGTGTACTACGGCAGCGGTGTCTCCGGTTTCGGTGCCTACGTTTCCCGGCTGCGCACCATCGAGAGCAGCTTCCGGTCGCTCGCGGCCCAGCATGGGGTCACGCTCTAGTCAGATCGCGACCGAATTGTGGGCCGTGACGCAGAGTGGTGCTTGGTGCGCCGACAGGCGGGCCAAGCACCACAGCAATCCCAGTCGAGTTGAGACAATAGGGTGAACGAGCGCAGTTGAAAGACGTCCCGCGCGGCGATCCCTACCCCAGATGCTCCTCGTCCCCAGTGACGAAGTAACGGATCCGTTCGCCGAGATTCACCGCGTGATCACCGATCCGCTCGAAGTAGCGGCCGACCAGAGCGAGGCGTAGCGCCGGGCCCAGACTCTCCTGACCCTTGAGTTCGACCAGGTTCTCCAGAAGCCGGGCGTCGAGGTCGTCGAGTTTGTCGTCGCGCAATTCTATGTCCGCGGCCAGAGTGACATCCTTCGAAGCCCAGGCGTCTATCGCGGTTCCCATGAGATCGGCGGCCGCTGCACCCAAATCCGCCACCAATGCCCGAACGCCTTTGAGGCCAGCTTGACAAAAGTCCTCCAGCCGGGCCATCTTTGCGATGTTGTAGGCGAGGTCCCCCGCCCTTTCCAGATCGTTGACCACCCTGAGTATGACAACGATGAGTCGCAGGTCTCCCGCCACCGGCGCCTGCTGGGCCACCAGCGAGAGCGACCGTCTCTCGATGTCGAGGAACATCCTATCGATCTCGTCATCGCCGTCCATGACTCGCTGCGCGAGCGCCCAATCACACTCCAGAAGCGCCGTGGTGGCTTGCCGGGTGCTTTCTTCCACCAGAGCCCCCATGCGAACGATCTCTTGGTCGAGGGCCTCTAGTTCCTTGTGAAATGCGTCTCGCATGTTGCGCTGTCGCTCCTTTCGAGCCGTCTATCCGAAGCGGCCCGAGACGTAATCTTCGGTGCGTTTGTCGAGCGGCTTGGTGAAGATCTGCCCGGTTTCGCCGAATTCCACCAGTATTCCCCAACGATCAGACGTTTCCTGGTCCACCTCGGTGTACAGGAAGGCGGTCTCGTCCGAGACCCGCGCCGCCTGTTGCATGTTGTGAGTGACGATGATGATGGAGTAGTCCTTCTTCAATTCTTGCATCAAGTCTTCGATCCTGACAGTGGCAATGGGATCCAAGGCCGACGCAGGCTCGTCCATGAGAATCACGTCCGGCTCCACAGCGATCGCCCGGGCGATGCAAAGTCTCTGTTGCTGACCTCCGGATAGATCGAGGGCGCTCTTCTTGAGGGAGTTCTTGACTTCGTCCCAAAGAGCGGCGCTGCGGAGAGACCGCTCCACCAACTCATCCATGTCGCCCTTATAGCCGTTGATCTTTGCTCCGAAGGCCACGTTCTCGTAGATGGATTTGGGAAACGGGTTCGGTCGCTGAAAGACCATGCCTATGCGTCTCCGAACCATCACCGGGTCGACTCCCGGCGCGTAGACATTCTCGCCATGATACTGAATCTCTCCAGTCACCCTGGCGCCGGGAATGAGTTCGTTCATACGGTTGAAGCAGCGAATCAATGTACTCTTGCCGCACCCCGAGGGACCGATTATCGCCGTGATGCGTCGAGGCCGAATCTCCATGCTCACGCCTTTAAGAGCCAGGCTGCGGCCGTAATGCACATCGAGATCCTTGACGGTGAACACCGGGGCATTCCCGGCGTAGGCATTGACATTCATCGAGTGAGTCGGCTCCTTGAGGAAAAGACACGGGCCACGATCGTAAAGATAAGAACGATAGCGAGAAGCTCCAGGGCACCCGCCCACGCGCGCGCCTGAGCCGCGTCGAACGGTTGGCCGGCGCCCTGGAAGATGAGATACGGCAGCGACGATATGGGAGAGCCTACCAGCTTCGTCACAAGCTGCAGAGACCCGAGAGCGGTCATCAGCAGGGGGGCGGTCTCACCGGCAGCCCGCGCTACCGCGAGCATTGCCCCGGTGGTGAGGCCCGGGGCCGCTGACGGTAGAACGACTTTGGTAATCGTCTGCCATTTTGGCGCTCCCAAGGCATATGCGGCGTCCTTGAGTTCCGATGGGACCAGCTTGAGCATCTCCTCGCTCGAACGAACAATGATCGGCATCATGATCAGAGCCAGAGCGGCCGCCCCCATGATCGCCCCGTACTGGAATTTGACGACCAAGGCCGTGTAGACGAACACCCCCACGAAGATCGAGGGCACCCCGGTCATGACGTCCGAGAAGAAGCGGATGAGATTCGCAAGCCAATTCTTCTTCCCGTACTCCACCAGATATACGGCGGCGAGAATTCCCAAAGGAATGGAGACGACGGCGGCCAGACCGACCATGATGGCCGTCCCGACAAGACCGTTGAGAAAACCTCCGCCCTGTTTCATCATGCTGAAAGGAGTCGATTGAGTCAGGAAGCCCCAGCTGAGGGCCGAGCTCCCCTTGAGCGCGATCTGCACAAGGATCAGCACCACGGGGATCAGGGTGAGCACCACCGACGCCACTATCAGAAAGGTGGTGCTGCGGTCCCGCCACACTCGCCGCGCCGCGGGTCGTGCCCCCGCCAATGTCGCGCCCGAGGCCGCGCGAGTTCCGCCCCATCTATCGGACGAACGCGTGAACTGAGAACCATCCATGGGCAGGGATTCTCCGTTCATGCTCGATTGAATCGCCACACGATGGCGCGGGCGAGCATATTGACTGCGATCGTGATCACAAACAAGACAACCCCGGCGCCGACAAGCGCGCTGATCATGGGTCCCGTAGCTTCGCCCCAGCCGTTGGCGATCTCGCCTGCGATCGACCCTCCAGCCTTGAAGATGGATGCGTTGATGACAGGGCTCGAGCCGATCAACATCGCCACCACGATCGTCTCTCCAAGGGCTCGTCCCAATCCAAGCATAGTCGCGCCGATAATCCCGGCGCGGCTCCGAGGAAGCACGGCCGCTTTTATCATCTCCCAGCGCGTGGCGCCCAGCGCGAAGGCCGCGTGACGGTCGGCGGAAGGCACCGCCCTAAAGATCTCGCGACAAATGGAGGTGATGATCGGAGTGATCATTATCGACAAGATGATGCCTGCAGCAAAGTACGAAAGCCCGGTGGAAGGACCCCCAAATATGGGTATAAAGCCCAGATGTTTGGACACAAAATTGCCCACGGGCCGCAAGAAATAAGGTAGTACTATCAATACGCCCCAAAGCCCGTACACCACGCTCGGCACGGCCGCCAGAAGATCGACGGCGTATTCGATAGGGGTACGAAGCCACCTTGGCGCGTACTCGGTTAGAAACAAGGCCACTCCCAAACTCATCGGAACGGCTACGATCAACGCTATTACCGAGGTGACGATCGTTCCGTAGATGAACGGCAAGATCTGATAGGAACCTTTACCGGGGTCCCAGTCGCTGCCCGTTACGAATGAGATACCCTCCGTTCGGAATACGGGGAGTGCGGTGCGCGTCGTCGAAAAGACCATGTAGGCAAGGGCAAGCAAAACAAGAGTGCCGCAGACGCCGGCAAGGATAGCGAACAGGGAGTCCGCCTTGCGGCCGACTCCCTTCCGCTTCCGGGAACCGGCGTATAGGGCGCCGGAAACTGAGTCCTTAGGAGCCAATCAGGGCAACTTCCGCAAGAACCGCGTCTTTGAGAGAACTCGGCAGGGGGGCATAGCCCAGTTGCCTGGCGATGGTAGAACCGTCGTCACAAGAGCCCAGACGATCCAGGCCTTAAGAGCGGCCGCTGCCACAGCGACCAGCGCTAGCGTCAGGACGGGTGCCAAGCCTGCGCGCTTCCTTCGCAAAATCGTCCCCGTCCTCCCCTCTTTCATTACACAGTCCTCGACTGCAGGCTAGCAACGCGCATGTGAACTGGTGTTAGCGTTGTGTTACAGGTAAGTTAATTGTTGGGTGACGGGAGTTCGCACCATTGAGAACCAGGTATCGTGTGAACGACATGAGTGAGAAGAAACGCATCCTATTGGTCGAAGACGATCCCACCATCTCCGACCTTTTGGCGTACAACCTGCGTCGGGCGGGCTACGAGGTGCTGCAGGAGCAGAACGGACGCACCGGATTGGAGACCGCCCTCTCACACAACGTCGATCTGGTCCTCATGGATCTCATGCTTCCGGGATTGGACGGCATGACTGCCAGTAAGGAGATAATCCGCCGTAAGCCCAGCCTTCCCATCATCATGCTGACGGCCCGGAGTGAGAAAGAGACCGTGCTCCAGGGTTTCGAGTCGGGAGCCGACGACTACATCACTAAGCCCTTTGACCTCGAGGTTCTACTGGCCCGCATCCAGGCGCGACTGCGCCGCACCCCCGCGGGTATGAGCCTTCCCGCCTCGGGTTCGGGAAATGGGGCGATGAGCACCGGGAACCTCGAACTGGACGGCAACGCTCACTCCATCCGAACCCAGCACCACGAGGTCGCCCTCAATCCGAAGGAATACGATCTGCTCGAATTGCTCCTCTCCCGGCCCGGTCATCTCTTTCCTCGGGAAGAGATAGTGGAGAGGGTGTGGCATCACAGGTACCTCTCGTCATCCCGGACCCTGGACGTGCACGTGCGACGGCTGCGAGCGAAGCTGGAACAGGTCCAGGCCGAGGCGACGCTGCAGACGGTGCGCGGCGTCGGATACAGACTGCAACCTTCTTAAGGGGAGAGGCGCATGCGCATCCGATGGAGGCTGCCTCTAGCACTGGCGCTTACCACTCTCGTGCTCGCGGGAATTGTCGCCTTGGCATCCTCGCTGCTCCTCAGGGGCATTTACATCGACCGCCTTGAGGACGACATGTCCCGCCAAGCCCACCAGTACGCCGCAGTACTGGCCACCGATCCCGGGCCTGGCGCAACTGATGCCGCGGCCCTGGAAGACCTGACTGTCCAAGTTGGCACGGCGGGCGAGGTACGCATTACGCTGATCCGGCATGATGGGAAGGTCATCGCCGATTCCGAGGCAGACCCGGCCACCTTGGACAACCATTCTGGGAGGCCGGAGGTCGCGCAGGCCCTTGGTGGGAACGAGGGACGAGCGCGAAGACAGTCCGCGACTCTAGGGCACCTGGAAGTCTACGTGGCCATTCCCCTGCCTCAGAGCAACTATCCCTGGTCCAAGGGCGTGCTTCGTACCGCTGTCGCGGCGAGCCGAATCGACGCCATGCTTGCGGCTTCTTGGCGAATCCCTCTAATCGTTTGGGCCATCCTCCTGCTCCCAACGCTCGCGGTCGC
Source organism: uncultured Actinomycetes bacterium (assembly GCA_963775295.1). Classification (GTDB taxonomy): domain Bacteria; phylum Actinomycetota; class Thermoleophilia; order RBG-16-64-13; family RBG-16-64-13; genus JAMDEO01. The sequence goes on along the minus strand of CAVZIK010000006.1, from coordinate 1,040,257 downwards.
GTATCTCCTCACCCGCTCCATCGTCTCCCCCATCGAGCGGTTGCGGCACATGACGGCGCGAGTGGCCTCCGGCGACCTCTCTTATCGCACGAGCATTCACACCAAAGATGAACTCGGCGACCTGGCAGGGTCGCTAAACAGCATGGCCACTCAGTTGGAGAGCCGTGCCGGGCAACTCACCTCTGAGATGGAGCGATCCACAGGAGTGCTGGAAGCGATGAACGAGGGCGTGTTGGTGATCGACGCCGACGGTCGGCTCCTACGCTGCAACCCCGCCGCCGAGCGAATCCTGGGGGCCAAACTCGCGGGTATGGAAGGAAGTCCGTTCGTGTTCGCCGCGCGCTCTTTCCCCGCGCGGGCACTCTCTCAGAGGGCTCAGCAAAGCGGCAAAGCGATCACTGAGGTCATCGAGTTGCCCGGTAACCGCTCGGTCGCCGTGGAGATCGTGCCTTTGCCCTCGGCGGAGCCGGCCACAGCCCAGACACTGTTCGTCATGCGCGACGAGACTGCACGCAGGGCCGTTGAGAGGATGCGCCGCGACTTCGCCACAAATGTGTCGCATGAGCTCAAGACTCCACTGGCCGGGCTTTCCCTCCTGGCGGAGACCCTTACGCATGCCGTCAGGGAAGATCCAGAAGAGGCCCAGCGGTTCGTAGATCGATTGGCTGCCGAGATAGAGCGCTTGAAAGTGCTTACCAACGACCTTTTGACCCTCTCCCGGCTTGAAGAACCGGACATAGGAGCTCTGGGCGACTTCGCCCCGGTCGACGTGTCCGCGCTCGCCGCCGAGGTGGCGACCGAAGTCGCGCCTTTCGCCGCGGAAAAGAGCCAAGAGATCACTTGCGACCTGGGGAAAGCCGCTCCGGTGCTGGGTGACGGGATCGCCCTGCACACCCTCGTTCGCAACCTCCTGGACAACGCCGTCCGCTACACCGATCCGGGCGGCCACATCCACCTGAGCGTGAATACCGAGCCGGGGACCCGGGACGGCGGCTGGATCGTTCTTCGCGTCAGTGACGACGGAGTGGGGATACCCCAAGCCGATCAACAGCGGATCTTTGAACGCTTCTACCGGGTGGACAAGGCCCGATCGCGCGAGACGGGCGGCACGGGCTTGGGGCTGAGTATCGTCCGCCACGTAGCTGAACGACACGGGGGAAGAGTGGAAGTGACGAGCACCCTCGGCGTTGGCACGACCTTCACTGTCCGCATCCCGGCTGCCTGAGCCGCCGATTGTCGTCTCCCCACAACCGCGCTTTGCGGCGATGTTTCATGGAGGCAGCGTGTGGCTCTTTGCTAAAGGGACAGTCGAGGCCCGCCGGCGGGGATCACCGCTCCTTGCGGGACAATCCTTGGGGTGTTCGTGACCTGCAGTAGTCCCCCGCTCGAGTCCGCTTTGGAGTCGGTGTTCGCGCAACCGCCGTCGCGGACAGGCTGATAATTCACCGACACGGTCTCGGGACGCCAAACCCGGCCTCCGTCGTCGATGGCTTGCAGTGAGCTCCACCTGACGGTGACCGAGGGGGCACCGCATTCGGCGAAGACTTCCGACCAAACCATGGGACGAACGAGAAAACCCGGCTCGCCCGCGTCCGCGGCGGCCGCGCCCCTTGAGAACAGGCGGCTGATAATACCCGGCTTGGAAGTCGACCGGGACCAGATATCGCGGACCACGCTTGCCCGCGAAAAATCCACGTCGGTGATCTCAGCGCGCCAGGCGCCCAACACGTCGGGCGAGCGATGGACGCGCAGCCGGTACTGCCGCCCGAAAGACCAAGCATATGCCACAGTATTGGGGTCATCGTCGAACCCGGGCAGCATCGATACCGAACCAGGCAGAACAGCGCCCCCCCGTTCCTGGGACGCATACCCTCCCCAGTTGACGGCTGTGCCTCCAGGATAGCGGCGGTTCCATTGCAGACCGGTATGCCCACCGCCCCAGAGCCCCCGGCTGTCTGCGAAATCAACCTGTAGAGCCCAGAAATACAGCGCGGAAACGCTCGGAGGGACCACGACCTCCAGCACAGCCGACACGTCAACGAACCGGGCGCTGCGCGCCGCGCCCGGCATCTGCCATAGGAGATGGAACGAGGAAGCGCCGATTGTGAACCTCCCCTCGGAGAAACCCTGCTTCTATCGTACACGACCGCGACTCGGTGTCAGAGAGCCGCTTCAAAGGCGCAAGACGCCTTTTCAACTTACGGACTCTTTACAAACGCCCTGTTAGTTTCCAGTTATACACAATTAACTGTCGGCGAGATCGCGGAGGTGCCATGGCTAAGAAGAAACGTCTCAAGTCGAGACGGGTGCGGATCACGGTGGTCGTTGCCTTCATCATCGTGATCGCCTTGGTGGCCTTCTTCGTCTACCGAGCCTACAAGAGCGACGACACAGCCGCGGTCACATACACAACCGGTACCGTTTCAAAGATGACCCTCACGTCCTCGGTTTCCGGCACCGGCAACGTCGAACTCGCCACTTCGGCCACGATTGACCCCGGCGTGACCGGTGAAGTGAGCGGCCTCTCCGCCGCCGTAGGGGACACGGTCGAGGTTGGCGAGACCTTGTTCACCCTGGTCAACCCGGAACTCGACCTCGCGGTAACCAACGCCGAGAACTCGTACAACCAGGCCGTGCTCAACCTGAGCAAGGCTCAACTCAGTGTCCTCCAGGCAAAACAGAGTCTCTCAAACCTTGAGGACGAGTACGAGGCTCAATCGACATCCACGACGACCGCCGCGACGACCCCAACCACTCAGACACCCGTCACCCTGCCGTCCACGACGAGCACCGAGCCCGCTGCGACGACTACCACCCTACCGGCGACCACGACGACCGCCTCGTCGACGACCTCGAGCAGCCTGGCTTCGGCGGGAGTTCTTCTGGCGGCTGCCGCGACCGCCACAAATGTGGGACAAACTGCGACGACCATCACCTCTCTCGACATCAAGGCCGCCAAGCAGGCCATCACGTCCGCGGAGCTGTCCGTTACCTCGGCCGAGACCGAGGTCACGTCGGCCCAGCTCGCCGTCGAGACCGCTCAGGAGAACGCGGCCAAACGGACCGTGACCGCGCCCATCTCCGGTACGATTACCGCCCTGGGGTTCGCCAATGGTGACACCGTTGGCAGCTCATCGGCGTCAGCGAACAGTGGACAAGGTGCGACCGGCTCTTCGAGCAGTTCTTCGTCCACGACCTCCACTCTCACGATCACTAACCTGGACGCGTTCACCGTAGCCATAACTCTGGCAGAGGCGGACATCTCCTCGGTGGCAGTGGGACAGAAGGCCGTCATTACCTTTGACGCCCTCCCGGATCTCACTCTGACCGGGAAGGTCACCAGCGTTGACACGGTTGGCACTAACAGCCAGGGAGTCGTCTCCTACACGGTCGTCGTGACGCCCGACATTACCGACTCCGCCGTGAAGGGCGGGATGACCGCGTCTGTCAACGTGATCACAAAGGTTGCCTCGGACGTCCTGGCGGTACCGAGCACCGCGGTCAAGTCTCAGGGAACAAGCAAGTACGTGCAGATACTCAAAGATGGAACCCCCACGGACGTGACGGTCGAGGTCGGGCTGTCCACCGATTCCTATACAGAGATCACCAGCGGACTGACCGAGGGCGAGGAGATCATCGTGCAGACGATCACCGCCGGCTCCGGTGGTACCTCGACCACCACGCGCGGTTCGGGCGGCATCCTGAATACCGGCGGCGGCACAGGCGGACCTCCGAGCGGCGGCTTCACTCCGCCGGGGCAGTAAGCATGGCTGACGATAGAGATGTGACTGAAGAAATCACAGCATCCGAACACATGATCGAGTGTCGGGATCTCTTCAAGGTCTACGCCGTCGGAGAGAGCGAGACGGTCGCCCTCGCCGGAGTGAGCATCGCGATCGATCCGGGAGAATATGTGGCCATCATGGGTCCCTCGGGCTCAGGCAAATCCACGCTCATGCACATACTCGGCGCACTAGATACGCCCACTAGCGGCGAATACTTCTTCGAAGGGCAGGACATCTCGGAGCTGAGCGACGACGAGCTTGCCGAGATCCGTCGGACCCGCATCGGCTTCGTGTTCCAGGCGTTCAATCTGCTGCCGCGCTCAACGGTCATCCGCAACGTCGTTCTGCCGCTGGTCTACGCGGGAGTTTCCCGCGACGAGCGCAACACGCGAGCCGAGGAGGCTCTACGCAAAGCCGGACTCGAGGAAACCCACTGGACCCATCTGTCAAACCAGCTCTCCGGAGGTCAGATCCAGCGAGTGGCCATAGCCCGCGCCCTCATCAACGATCCGGCGCTCATCCTGGCCGACGAACCCACCGGCAATCTTGACACCCGCACCGGCGACATCATCCTCGATACCTTCCACCGACTTAACGAACGCGGACATACGATCGTACTCATCACACACGAGGCCGCGGTCGCGGAAAGAGCTGCAAGGACCATCCGTATCCAAGACGGCCTCGTCGTAAGCGACCGGCACAACGACTACTTCGACGATGCCCCCCTCGTTGAACAGCCCACCGAGGAACCCGCCCGGACAGTCGAAAACGCGTCTGACGAGCCCGCCGCAGGGGGCGCCACCGTGACCTCCGCTCCGGAGGAGGTGACCGCTTGAGGTTACTCGACATCATCGAAGAGGCCTTCATCGCTATCTCCACCAACAAGATCCGGTCGGGCCTCACAGTGCTCGGGATCGTCATCGGCATCGCCTCCGTGATCGCCCTCACGGCGGTAGGTCAAGGGAGCCAGGCCTCCATCACCGCGAGCATCGAGTCGGCCGGCGCCAATCTGCTCACCGTGAGCCCTGGCGCTCAGCGCAGCACTGGAATGGTCCGTGGTGCCTTTGGCAGCGCCCAGACCCTCACGCCGGCCGATGCCACAGCGATCAGCCAACTGGGCTTGGTTGCGGCCATCGCTCCGCAGGTCACGGGCCGATACCAGATCGTGGCCACCTCAGGCAACGCCAACAGTCAGGTGATAGCAACAACGTCCGCCTACACCTCGGTCCGCAACATCTCGGTCGCAAACGGCTCCTTCTTCTCGGACCAACAGGTGGAAGACGCCTCCCGCGTGGCCGTACTTGGCTACCAAGGCGCGATCGATCTCTTCGGAGATCCCCTGAGTGGTGGAACCGACCCGGTAGGCCAGACCGTTCGAATCAAGAGCACCAAGTTCACGGTCATCGGGGTGGCTGCGGAAAAAGGAGGCACGGGCTTCGAGAACGCCGATGACGCCATCTATGTGCCTCTGTCGACAGGCCAGAAGGTGCTGGCCGGACAGTCGAAATACCTTTCAAGTATCAGCGTGCAGGCTCAGGACCAGAAGAGCACCACGCAGCTGCAGACCGACATCACCAACCTGCTCCTTGTGCAGCACGGCATAAGTGACTCAGCTTCGGCCGACTTCTCGGTGCTCAACCAGTCGGATCTGGCTGCATCGGCCACGTCGACCGCCCGGACGCTGACTCTCCTGCTAGCGGCCATCGCCGGCATCTCCTTGATAGTAGGAGGCATCGGCATCATGAACATGATGCTCACCACGGTCACTGAACGCACTCGGGAGATCGGGCTTCGTAAGGCCATCGGAGCCAAACGCCGCGATGTGAGTCTCCAGTTCCTCGTGGAGGCGGTCGTGCTGACGTTCGCCAGCGGAATCATCGGCGTCGTTCTTGGTTGGCTCATCAGCATGGCCTTGACCCGCTTCGCAGGGCTCACGTCGGTCGTCACGGTGGAGTGGGTACTACTTGCTTTCGGGCTCTCGGCCGTCATCGGCATCGTGTTCGGATTCTATCCTGCCCGACGAGCCGCTGGGCTCAACCCGATACAGGCGCTCAGGTACGAATAGAAATGGTCCGCCAGGGGCCCTACGGGAGGTCAGAGAGCGAAGAAGTGGATGATGACGTTGATGGTAGTGGTGGTGATCGCGGTGGGTGCCGACGCCTTCTTCGGCGGCCGGGCCAGCGCCGGCGACTTGTCCACTCGGGCAGCGTCCACCAATGCGCGGGGAACTGGCGCTGGCGCTCCCCCCTCGGGCGCGTTGGGAGCTGCCGGCAACCGCGCGAGCGGCAACATGATCTCCGGGAGCATGATTTCTGCGGACGATTCCAGCATGACCATCAAAACCACCGACGGCAGCAGCAAGATCGTGCTGGTCTCCGGTTCCACTTCGATCAGCAAGACCTCGAACGGCGTCCAATCCGATCTGGTTGCCGGTGAGAACGTGATGGTCTCAGGCACATCGAACACCGATGGTTCCGTCGCTGCGACTCGGATCCAGTTGGGCGTGACCCTGACTCAGGACGTCCCTCCTTCGGGAGAGTCGACCACTACCACGGCGGCCCAGTAGGGCTGTCGAACCAAACAGCCCGGTGGACTGCTCCCCCAGAAAGGTCCACCTCGCTCTTTCGGCGAAGCCCGCCTCGCCGAGAGGCCGTCCGGCCCCCGCACCCGGGGCCGGACGGCCGCCCTGATATTCTGTGGGGAAACCAAGACAGAAGAGGGGGGTTGATGGGCGAACCGGACCGAGTTACCGAGGATCGACGCGCGGAACTGCGCCGGTTATACGCGGAGCGCCCCAAGCGAGCGGGGGTTTTCGAGGTTCGCAACACTGCGAACGGCAGAGTGCTCCTGGGGTCCGGCCTCGATCTGCGCGCACCTCTCAACCGAGTCGCTTTCGAACTCGACAACAAGAGCTGCAGGCATCCGGAACTTGTTCGCGACCTGGAGACCTTTCGGCGGAGTGACTTTGTCATTGAAGTGTTGGAAGTGGTCGTGCCGAGAGATGATCCGGACTTCGATCCCAAGAGAGAACTGGAGACCCTAGAACAGAAATATCTGGCGTCGCTGGATCGAACCACCGCCTATAACCGGGACGATAGGATACGATATCCGTAGCTGGTAGGATCGCTACATGCCCAACCGCGCAACAACTCCCACACGCTTCGGATCCGCGGCACGGAGCCGCCCCGTTGGGCGTAGCCGCTCTATCTCCTTTGCGGGCGCGCTCCTCTTTTTCTCGGGCGTCGTCTCCTTCATGGGAATCATCACCGCTGAGGCCCTCTACCCGCCGGGATACGCCACGGGCAGCAACGAGATCAGCGACCTTGGAGCCACACGCCCCCCCCACAGCATCATCCACCAACCGTCGGCGCACATATTCAACTCGGTCATGATGGCAACCGGAGTCTTCACCATCGTCGCCAGCTGTTTCCTCTATCTCGGTTTCAAGCGCAAGCTGCCGGCCATCCTGACGAGCCTGTTCGGCCTCGGCGTTTTGGGGGTGGGAATCTTTCCGGGCAACACCGGAAACGTCCATGCGCTTTTCGCTCTGCTGACTTTCATTGCGGGCGGACTTGCAGCCATAGCCACCTTCGCAATCCAGACGGCACCGTTCCGCTACTTCTCTGTGCTCCTCGGAGTCGTTAGCCTGATGACCCTTCTCCTCTATCTCGTGCTGGGGAACGCGAACCCGATGGTCGGACTCGGCGATGGCGGAATAGAGCGCTGGGTGGCCTATCCAGTCCTGCTGTGGGTGACGGGGTTCGGCGGGCACCTCATGGCGCGCACCCGCTGAACCCCGTCTGCAGCCACTGCGAACTGGAGAAGAGCCTAGATCAATATGTCCTCAACCGAGTACCGCCACTTCGGCGAAGGCTGGTCGGCCGCGTGGCCTATAGGGCACAACAAGGTCGGTACGATATTCGCCGGCAGTTCGAGGATGCGCGTATATTCTTCGGGAACGAAATGGGTCATCGGGCAGGAATCCAGCCCCAGTGCCTTCGCGCCCAGGATGGCGTAGGTAGCGGCGATATACACCTGGCAACTGGTCCAAGCCCTGAGATCGTCCGCGGGCATTCCGCTCATGTGCTGCGCGATGCCCATCACGATGCCGCGTACCTTCTCCGGAACCCCGTTCTGCTCCATCGCGCTGCCCAGCTTCACTGTCAGGCCGGCAAAATCGGAGTCGGCGCAGAACACGAGGAGGTGGGAACAGCTCTCGATCTGTGGCTCGGAAAAAGTCGCGGACGAGAGGAGGGCCTTCGTGGGCGCGTCGCTCACGATGCGGACCCTCCACGGTTGGATATTCAGGCCGGAGGGAGCCAGCCTGACGAGCTCGAGGAGTTCGGCGACTTTCGTCTCGGGCACAGGTTTGCCGTCAAATACCTTGGTGGCGTACCTCTGGGCGATGATCTCCTGGAATTCCATCTTTCCCCTCTTTCTGGCTAAGTGACTACGCCGCTCAATTCTTGGTAGATCTCCAGCAGGATCACTCTAATGGATCACTCCAATATTGGAGTACCCGAGGATACAGTGTTCAAAGAGGCCTGCGGCAACCGCTTCGGGGATTCGCATACCTTCGGACAGAGCACGGGCTCCGCCAGGGGCAAGTGCGAAATAGCTGTCGGCGAGATCATGCCCGCAGCCCGGGACATCCAGCCCGTGCGAGTAGCATGCCCGTGGCACCATATGGGTAAAGAGGGCTAGAATCATCGGGAACGAACTAGTTCTCTGAGCGTCCGTCACCGCGACACGATCATCCGGGAGAACGACGATGGCAGTCACCCCACCGCAGGATCCGCTGGCACGCGAGCGATCACGGAAACACCGGGCCGACCAGATCAGAAGGCGAAGGATCGTTCTGGCGGTCTGCGTGCTAGGGCTTATTGTGTTGATAGTCGCACTCGCCGTGGCGCTATCCGGCGGCTCCGACGACACCACGACCACCACCAATTCTGCCGGCGGCGGAGAAACCACCTCCACCACCTTGGGCGCTGCCACGTTTACTGCGGATCTCACAGGAGCAAACGCGGTGCCCCCGGTTCAGACAGCGTCTACAGGCAAACTCACGCTCACTTACGATCCGACGGCTCTCACCCTCGCGTTCACTCTGACGATAGACGGCCTTAGCAAGCCCAACACCGCCGCGATCTACGAGGGTTCCGCAGGTTCGGTTGGCACGGTGGTGTACGCCCTGTATACCGGCCCGGCCCAAGCGGGAACAAACTTCCAGGGCGAACTCGCAAGCGGCACCATTGAGTCCGGAAAACTTCAGGGAAGTCTTGCCGGGGGGACAATCGGCGATCTCATAGCCTTGATCCAGGCTGGCAACGCTTATGCCAGTGTGGGGAATGTATCGCACCCGGTCGACGCTATCAGGGGGCCCATCAAGTAGTCCGCCGCCGTTCCTTCCGCACGCGCTCCCGGGCGCGACGGGTGACCCTGACGAAGCCAACGAAATGAGACCAGGGCTTGATGTCGCTGGTCTCGGACCCGTAAATAGTATCTATGGGCACCCAGGCCAGGGGAAATCGTCGACCCACGGCAATTGCGATCTCCTCCACCTCGAAGGCGAAACCCGCTTCCGGGCTCGCAAGTGCCGCCTCGGCCAGACGGCGGCTCCGTAAACGGTAGCCGGACTGGTTGTCCGGAATGCGCTCGCCGACCGCCCATGAAAAGAGCCGGCGGCTCACCGTGTTGGTGAACCATCGTATCGGGGGCATGCGCCGGTAGTCCCGGGCACCCACCACGAGGTCGGCATCCGTGCTGGCCCAAGCCTCCACAAACCTGGGAACCTCTGCTGGATCGTGCTGGCCGTCGCCATCGAGGCTGAGAATCGCCTCCCATTGCGAGACGTCGCCGGGGAGGCGTTCTTTTAGAGCCTCCTTGAAGCCCGCTTTGAGGGCCGCTCCTTTGCCTTGATTTGGTTCCTGGCGGAGCACGCGGGCGCCCGCCGCGCGTGCGGCTTCGGCTGTGCCGTCAACCGGCCCATCATCTACGACAAGGACGGGCAGACCCCGTTCTATGAGCCCGGCTACCACCGCCGCTATCCGAGAAGCTTCGTTGTGTGCCGGCACGACTGCGACGATCGCGGTCGAACTCCGGACGTCATCCGACCTCACGTATGGGCCTGCGCCCGGCGTAGAGCCAGCACGACCGACGCCAGGCCCTCGTCTCGCTCCGCCTCCAAGGCTTCAAGACCCCTGCCGGCCGCCTCCGCCTCAACGCCCGACGCCAGCACATCGGCAGTGTCATCCGGGAAGGTCGTCCAGGAAGCAAGGTCCCGCAATATCCCCTCTTTTGTGGCGGTGAGATGGGAGATGTGTCCGCGGATGCCGGCGACGCCACCACCCAGGTGGTAGATCAGATGGGGACCCATGACCGCCCATCGCAGTCCGGGACCCAGCGAGACCGCCCGGTCGACGTCTTCAACTGTAGCGACGCCGCGGCGGACCAACTCGATGGCCTCCCGCCACAGGGCCGCGGACATTCGGTTGGCAATGTACCCAGGAACGTCCCGACCGAGGACGACCGGCTCTTTCCCCACCCCTTGGTAGAACTCACGCGCCGCTTCCAACGTTTCTGGGGCCGTACGCGCCCCAGGCGCCAATTCGACCAGCGGTATGAGATGGGGCGGATTATAGGGATGGGCGGCCAGGGTCCTGGCGGGCAGATGGGCGTCCTGCTGGATGGCTGTAATCGATAGCCCCGAGGTGCTTGTGGCAATCAGGGCGGTCTCAGGAGCAAATCGGCTGATCTCGGCAAATACCAGGCGTTTGGTCGCCAGGTCGTCGGTCACGGACTCCTGCACCAAACAGGCGCCTTCGACTGCTCCCCGCAGATCTGTCGTACCCGTGAGCGCGGCCACGCCCTCTTTCACCTGATCCGGGACAGCCAGGCCTTTCGCACTCAGAAACCGCGCTGCGGCCGTGGCCCGCTCCAGGGCGCGGCAGGTCGCAGCTTCGTCCCGATCGCAAAGGTGCACGACGTAGCCGTGCGCCGCGAACAAGCCGGCCCAACTCGCGCCGGTGCTCCCGGCGCCGACGACTGCTACAGTTCCTCGCATGACGTCTTTCCTCCGCAGGCGGTATCCGCGCTCAGGTATCAAAGGCAATTGTAGCGCCACTCCCAATGAGAATATCGGTTCTGATATAGTCGAGTAGGTATCAACTAGCGGCGAGGACAGAAGCATGGACGAAACCAGGCCGGGCGAGGCGAAGAAGAGCGCGCTGGACGTGAAGGCGTCTGATATCAATGACCTCCGTACCACGCTCGCTTTTCTGGCCCAGATCCCGGGACAGTTGGTCTCGACTAACGTCGAAGTCGATCCGTATTTGGAACTTGCCGGAGTGTACCGTCGGGTCGGTGCGGGGACACCCGTCGCCCCGCCCACGAAGATCGGCCCGGCCATGATCTTCGAGAACGTCAAGGGTTACGACATGTCCGTCGTGTCCGGGATCCTCGCGAGCAGGAAGCGAACTGCCCTTCTCATGGGCACAACTCTCGAGCATCTCACCTCTGACCTCGTGAAGGCCCTCAACAGGCCGATTGCACCGGTAGTCGTGAGCGGGGACGCCGCGCCTTGCCAGGAAGTTGTCATCAAGCCCCCGTTTGACCTTAACAAGGTCCTTCCGGCTATCATCAGCACCCCGCGCGACGCGGGCCCGTTCATCAACATGGGGCTCATGCGCGCCGAGGACCCGGTAACAGGCGAATCCGACGTCACCATCCACCGCATGTGCGTCCACGGTCCCGACAGGCTCAGCGTGAGCTTCACGCCTGGGCGGCATATCGACGCCTTTCGACTCAAGGCAAAGGAGATGGGACGAGCCCTGCCGGTTTCGGTAAGCATCGGCTGCGACCCGGCCATCTATCTGGCGACGTCCTTCGAAGCTCCGACTACGCCGCTGGGCTTCGACGAACTCACTATCGCGGGTGGATTGAGAAATCGTCCCGTGGAACTCGTGGAATGTGTTACTCAAAAGACCAAGGCCATCGCGCGGGCGGAGATCGTCCTTGAGGGTGAGTTCGTTCCCGGCGAATACGCGGACGAGGATGCCCTTACCGGCCTGGGCTGGGCAATGCCCGAGTTTCCGGGCTACGTCGGCACAGCTCAGAAGAACCTTCCCCTTTTCCACGTGACCGCGATCACCCATCGCGTCAACCCCATTCTCCAGATCCTCGTGGGGCCGGGCGAAGAGCACGTCACGCTCACCGGTCTGCCCACCGAGGCGAGCATCTACCGTTTGGTCGAAGACGCCATGCCCGGCTTTCTTCAGAACGTCTACTGCCATTCCTGCGGGGGAGGCAAGTACACGGCCATCATGCAGATCAAGAAACGGCTCCTCACCGATGAGGGCCGGCAGCGCCAGGCGGCCTTGACCGCATTCACGGCCTTCTTCGAACTCAAGCACGTCATTCTCGTGGATGAGGACGTCGACCCATTCGACTCAGCCGACGTGATGTGGGCCATGACTACGCGCTACCAGGGGGACATCGATACGGTCTTTATTCCGCACGTCAAGTGCCATAACCTGGACCCATCGGCGAGTCCCGAGTACAACATGCTACTCCCCACCATCGGGGTCGGCTGCAAGACCATTTTCGACTGCACGGTGCCCTTCACCCTCAAAGAGCGCTTCCAGCGTTCGCAGTTCATGGAAGTGGACCTGGAGAAGTTCCTGCCCTCCTCCTAGACGCCGTCGTCGGACGGCACCATGATGGAGCTTGGGGGGGACTGAACATGACCCTCGGTCCTGGAAGAAGAGTCTGTGAAGTCGGTCGGCACGGTTGAGTCGGTCAATCCGGTATCGCCTTGACCGGCATCATCCTGGCCGGTGGTCGACGTAGGCGACGGGAGATACACGAGCAACTTGGGATCCAGCATCAGTTGATGTGCCCGAAGTGTCGGGTAGGGATCGACCGCGGACCCGCCTCCCGGTCGAATCTCAAAGTGCAGATGGACCGGACCGCCGGCGGCGTTTCCCGTATTCCCCGCGTATCCTGTGACTTCGCCCGCAGTGACGTGGACGCCGGCTGCAATCCCTTCTCGTATGGAGGTGAGGCGGGCGTAGTAATAGACGTTGCCATCGGTGCCGGTCATCGTGATGCTGATGCCGCCGAGGCCACTGTCGGCATTGTGCGCGCTCACTATAGCGCCGCGGACAACGGCGACGAGAGGCGTGTTCTTCTCGCGCATGATGTCGGTGCCCTTGTGAGTACGTCCTCCCGAGCGCGGATAAGCTCCCCATAAGCGTCGCTCCCCACCCATTTGGACGCGCCGGATCAGTATCCCGGGGGAGTTGATCACCTCCAATTTCACAAAGCTGTTGACATCAATAATCGCACTGTGATTTAATTCACCGCATCGGACGAAGTAGGCAGGGGTACGTTATGTCACCGAGCAGCGGCAAGGGAAGAGGCACTCAGCCAGGGCTTACGCGGGCGGCCAAGCCGGTCTCCCTGCACACGGTGGAGAGGCTTAGCGTCTATCGCCGCATGCTGGAGGAACTTTCCCACGACGGGGTTGAGTTCATCCACTCTCATCAACTTGCGGCACTGGTAGGAGTCACTCCGGCCCAACTCCGCCGCGATCTGGCCAGCTTTGGGAGCTTCGGCAATATCGCGCGTGGTTACAATGTCTACCAGATGGGCCAGACCATCAGCCGTATCATCGGCACCGACAAGCTCCAGTCCGTAGCGTTGTTCGGCCTCGGCGATCTGGGCCGGGCTTTGCTTTCCTACCGTGGTTTTGAGGAGCGCGGCTTTCATATCGCAGTAGCCTTCGACGTGGACCAAGACAAGATCGGCAGGGTCTTCGCAGGTCGTCGTTGCTATGGGCTCGAAGATCTGGAGACAGTTGTGGCCGATTTCGAAGTGCGCATCGCAGTGATGTGCTCCAGGCCCGAGGGTCTTCAGACCGTGGTCGATCGCGCCGCGGTTGCGGGGGTGCGGTCGTTTCTCAATTTTGTCCCCAAGAGACTGGTCGCGCCGCAGAATTGCTTTGTAGAGCATGTCGATATTTCGGCCAAGTTGGAGAAGCTCTCGTTCTTGAGTCAGCGCCGGAAGGCCGGCGAATGAGAGTTCCCCTCATTTTGGAATCACTTGTGAAGCAGTTCGCAGTGGACAACATAACGAGAATGAGTTTTTGGAGCGGCTAGGATCCGTAGGAGCTTAAGGAGGGGCATGGTGGAAGGGAAGAAAATCTTGTTGGTCGACGATGACCGGGACCTGGTGATGTCGGTCCAGGCATATCTGACCGCCCGTGGCTACGAGATTGCCACGGCTCACAACGGTAAGGAGGCCTACTCGCGGATAATCGCGGACAAGCCGGACCTTATCGTCCTTGATGTCATGATGGATTACGATGAGGAGGGCATGGTTTTCGCCGGCGCCCTCAAGACCGATGGCCCCACCCGGGACATTCCCATCATCATGCTTTCCGGTTTCAATGCGGAGAAGGACGTCCGCGAGAAAGTCCTCGCCTCACTCATGGGACAGGACTGGCCGGCAGAAACATTCATGCAGAAGCCCGTGCGACTCGCGGAACTGGCGGAGCGCATTCACACCCTATTGGAGCGCGAGGACACTCATCGGGCTCCCCGGCCCGTTGAGGAGGTATGACCGTGAGTGTTGCCCAAACTGTCATCGCGGAACGGGGCGAGTTGACCCGCGACCATCTCATCCCTTTGCTACAGGAGATCCAGGCACGGGAGGGCTTCGTCTCCCGGTCAGCGATGAATGAGTTGGCGACCGCACTCGACGTGCCGGTCAGTCGCGTCTACGGCGTAGCGACCTTCTACAATCAATTCCGTTTCGCCCCCCTCGGCGAGCACGTAATCGAGATTTGCCGGGGCACGGCCTGCCACGTCAAACAGAGCCTGACACTGGCTCAGCACTTGCAGCGCCGCCTCAAGCTGCGCCCGGACGGCAACTCCTCCGACGGACGCTTCTCGGTGATCAGCGTGGCGTGCCTGGGCGCCTGCTCCATTGCACCGGTTATGAAACTCGACGGGGAATTCTACGGCCATCTCACCGTGGACAAGATAAACGCCCTACTCGATGCGCTGGACAAGCCGGCTCCGGAAGATGCGCGAGAGGTGAAGCAATGATGACCAGTTCCCTAATCACGCCCTGTTGCGCCCGCTGCAGTCATTCTCCCGGCCAACCCTGCGCCGACTTGGTGGCCTGCATCGAAACAGGTCCGCTCTGCCACGACGACGAAAACTGCCGCAGCGAGAGGGCCGGCCGACTCGAGCGCGTCCTTCGTGGCGGCGATGGCACCGTGCTCTACGTCGGTGCCGGTACCTGCGGTCGCGCGAACGGAGCGATGCGCATCGTCGAGAAGATACAGGCTTACCTGTGGGATCATTCCCTGCCCGTGACGGTGGTGGAGGTGGGCTGCGTGGGATACTGCCAGCGCGAGGTCTTCGTTGACTTTCGCGGCGACGGCGACATTCGCCTCTCCTATTGCGACCTTAGCCCCGAAAATGTCGACGGGTTCCTCGATCTCATCTTCGAGAAGAACGAGCTTCGCAACCCCTTTCTCTACGGTCGCTACGGCAATGCTCCCGGCTTCGAGGACATTCCTCTGGTGATGGACACACCTTTCTTTAGCAAACAGACGCGAGTGGTGCTGGAGAATTGCGGCCTCGTCGACCCGGCCTCTCTCGATTCAGCCCTGGCCGCCGGCGGCTTCGCCGCGGCGGCACGCGCACTCACCACCATGACGCGCGAAGAAGTGTGCGAAACGGTGCTCGAGTCCGGACTCAGAGGACGAGGCGGCGCAGGCTTTCCCACCGGGCAGAAATGGAAGATCGCGCTGCAAACTCCGGCCACCCAGAAATACCTCATCTGCAACGCCGACGAGGGCGACCCCGGCGCGTTCATGGACAGGGCGGTTCTCGAAGGCGATCCATTCCGGGTGGTGGAGGGTATGCTCATCGCCGCCTACGCGATCGGCGCCAGCAAGGGCTACGTCTATTGTCGCGCTGAGTATCCACTGGCGATCGAGCACCTCGAGGACGCGATAGGACAGTGTCGCCAAGCCGGTCTGCTCGGCGGCAATATCCTTGGCAGCCTGTTCGACTTCGACATTACTATCAAGCAAGGTGCGGGCGCCTTCGTGTGCGGAGAAGAAACCGCCATCCTGGCCAGTATCGAAGGGGGCCGAGGGATGCCCCGTTCGCGGCCTCCGTTCCCGGCCGTGGCCGGTCTCCACGGCATGCCCACCGTGCTCAACAACGTCGAGACTCTGGCCAACATCCCGGGGATCTTGCGGAACGGAGCGGAGTGGTTTCGTGACTTGGGTATCGGAGATGCGGCCGGCACCAAAGTCTTTGCCCTGAGCGGCCGAGTGCGCAACACCGGACTGGTCGAGGTCCCTGTGGGCATCCCGCTGCGCGAGGTGGTCTACACCATCGGCGGCGGCGCCCCTGAAGGTCATCACATCAAGGCCGTCCAGATCGGTGGACCAAGCGGGGGCTGTATCCCCGACGCGCTGCTGGACGTGCCCACTGACTACGGCAAACTTCAGGAACTGGGCGCCATGATGGGCTCCGGCGGTATGGTCGTCATGGACGAACGCAGTTGTATGGTCGACGTGGCCAAGTACTTCATGGAATTCATACGGAACGAATCGTGTGGCAAATGCGCCCCTTGTCGTGAGGGCACGACCCGCATGCACGAGATACTAGTCGCGCTCACCGAGCGCCCCGTCGGCGACGAGATTCGCAAACTCGAGCGGTTCAGCGGGCTGCTGCACCTGGAGGAACTGGCCCAGATCATCAAGGACACCTCGCTCTGCGGACTGGGACAGTCGGCGGCCAATCCCGTCCTCTCCACTCTGCGCTTCTTCCGCGACGAGTATGAGGCCCACATCATGGAGGACCGCTGCCCTGCGGGCGTGTGCCAGGGGCTCCGCAACTACTCCATCGACCAGGCCTCCTGCGTGGGCTGCATGGCCTGCAAGAAGGCTTGCCCAGCCGGCGCGATCGTTGGCGAGCGCAAGAATGCCCACTACATCATCGTCGACCGCTGCCTCGGTTGCGGCGCGTGTGTCGATACCTGTCCGAAGAACTCCATCGCCCTGGTCGCCTGAGAGGTCGTCATGAGTATCACGATCAATAATCAAGAGCTCGATTTCAAACCCGGCGACACTGTACTGCACGTAGCGCAACGCGCCGGGATCAATATTCCCCATCTGTGTTCCCTGGACTGGGCCCCCTCGCCGTCGGCGTCTTGCCGGCTGTGCGTGGTCGAGGTGGAGGGCAACCCCAGACTGCAGACCAGCTGCACGCTGTTGGCCACCGACAACATGGTCGTCCGCACCCACACGCCGAGGCTCTTGAAAGCCCGGCGCTCCATCGTAGAGCTACTGGTCGCAAACCATCCTCAGGATTGCCTGGCCTGTCAGCGCTCCGGTAGTTGCGAGCTCGCCGAACTCGCGACGGAGGTTGGCGTGCGTCCCAAGCAATATGCAGGCATTACCAAGGATCAAGCCCTGGACATCTCCTCTCCCGCCATTTGGCGCGATCCCAACAAGTGCGTGCTCTGCGGACGGTGTGTAACCATGTGCCACCACGTACAGGGCATCGGCGCTATCGATTTCACCGGACGCGGGTTCCGCACGAAAGTGGCCCCGGGCTTTTCCGACGGCCTCAACGTGTCGGGTTGCGTCTATTGTGGCCAATGTGTGCGCGTCTGCCCCACAGGGGCCCTCATGGAGCACAGCCACGTAGCAGACGTCGTGGCGGCACTGAGCGACCCGAACACCGTCGTCGTGGTCCAAGTAGCTCCGGCTATACCGGCCACCCTCGTCAAGGGTAGGAATCGACCGCAGAGTATCCCTGAGACACTGGAAAGACTGGCTGCGGCTCTCAAACGGGTCGGCTTCAAAGCCGTGTTCGACACTGGTTTCACGGCTGATCTCACCATTATGGAAGAAGCCACCGAACTTGTCTCGCGGATCCAGAACGGTGGCGTCCTCCCGATGTTCACGAGTTGCTCACCCGCGTGGGTCAACTACATAGAGATCCATCGTCCCGATCTTATCCCCAACATGTCCACCTGCAAGTCCCCCCAGCAGATGGCGGGAGCTTTGATCAAGGAGATCTATCCCAGGTACACCGACCTGGAGGGCAAGCGTCTGGTGGTGGTTTCCGTCATGCCCTGCACGGCTAAGAAATACGAGGCCTCGGACCTCGGCGACGTGGACTTCGTCCTCACCACCCGAGAGCTCAGCGCCCTCTGGGATCGCTACGGCATCGACTTCGACACCTTCCAGGAGAGGTCGCCCCTCGATGCTCCGTTCGCTGAGGCTACGGGAGCGGCCCGCCTCTTCGGCGGAACGGGCGGCGTCATGGAAGCCGCCGTACGAACTGCCGCCACCCTCGTAGGGGTGGAGCCTCCTGCGGGACCGCTGACGGAAGCACGCGGCCTCGAAGGCCTCAAATGCTTTACTCTCGACGTCGGGGTGGCGAACCTAAAGCTTGGGATCGTCAACGGCCTCGGCCGGCTGCGGCCCGCCTTGGAGGAAGCCCTCTCCGACATGCACTTCGTCGAGGTGATGTCCTGCCCCGGTGGTTGCGTGGGCGGCGGCGGTCAGCCTTACGAGACGGAGATGACGGACGTTCGTAAGCGAATGGATCGGATCTATACCGCCGATGCACACGCTGAGGTGCAATACTCCCACGAGAACAAGAGTGTCGCCGAACTCTACCAGGAGTATCTGGGACAGCCGCTCGGTGCGGTCTCTCACAGGCTGCTCCATCGCAAGTACGTCGACCGCAGCCTAACCGGAATCCGAGAAGACGGGATGGTCAGTGCTTCAGATGCAGCCTGTGCCGGCGCTACGCACTAATTGAGCGCCATGGAAGGCATCATCACCACGATCAAGCAGAATTGTCGCCGTTGCTACACATGCGTGCGAGACTGCCCGGCCAAAGCCATCCGCATCGAGGATGGACAAGCATCGGTGGTGGCCGAACGTTGCATCTCTTGTGGTAACTGCACCATGGTCTGCTCCCAGAACGCCAAGGCATATGCCAGCGGAGTCGAGAGCACGCTAGCGATGCTCGAACGGGGGGGCAAGGTGGCGGCGCTACTGGCCCCGTCGTTCCCCGTAGGGTTCGAAGTGGACCCGAACAAGATCATCGGGGCCCTGCGAGAGGCTGGCTTCGCGTACGTGGTGGAGGTTGCCTACGGAGCCGATCTGGTCAACCAGGCCTGCCACGATTACTTACGGACACAGCCTGGAAGGGGCATCTACATCGCCAGCGCGTGCCCCGCGGTGGTGGAATACGTGCGCAAGTATCACCCAGCTCTGACCGAGCACATCATGCCCATCGTGTCCCCCATGATCGCGACCGGCCTAGCGGTCAAGCAACGCTACGGTAATGACGTCGGCTGCGTGTTCATCGGGCCATGCGTTGCAAAGAAGGCGGAGATCACCGATCCGCAACTCGGAGGCATTATCGATGAGGTCTTGACCCTCGAAGAGCTGGCCGCTGTCTTTGCCGCGCGAAGGGTGAATGCGATGGAGGCACCCACAAGCGACGTCGATCCGCCCTACGCCGGCATGGCCCGCATCTATCCCATTCCCGGCGGCATGCTGGAGAGCGCAGGTATCGGCGACGGGGTGCTCGATCCGCACCTCATCGTGGTGAGCGGGCACGACGAAACGCTCGACGCCCTTGCCGGGCTTGCGGTCGTCGACAGCGAGTCCACCCTACTCGTAGAAGCCCTTATGTGCAAAGGCTGCTACGCGGGACCGGGTGTGAAGAACGAGTCGCCTGCGATCCTGCGGCGTAGACGGGTGGCCGAATTCGCTTCCCAAAGCCTCAACCGGCAGCTAGACGGCAGCCTTCCCATCTACGTCGACAACGAGCACGCGTTGAATCTGGAGAGACACTTCGCGCCCAACGATATGCGCGGTGAGGACCCCACCGAGGAGGAGATCCGCGAGATTCTTGGCCGGACGAACAAGTTCTTTCCCGAGGACGAGCTCAACTGCGGCGCCTGCGGGTACTCCACCTGCCGAGACAAGGCGGCGGCGGTGTACCGGGGAATGGCCGAAGAGACGATGTGTCTGCCGTTCATCTTGGATCAGGCCGAACGCGTGTGCCACGAGCTCAACGTTCCCTGGAGTAACCTCCGGGACGTCCACCGGCACCTCATCAACAGTGAGAAACTCGCCTCGATGGGGCAGATGGCGGCGGGAGTGGCTCACGAGCTGAACAACCCTCTCAGCACAATCCTGCTCTACGCTCACATTCTGCAGCGCAAGCTGAAGGACCGCGACGACCTGAACCACGATCTGGTGCTGATGGCCGAGGAATCCAACCGCTGCAAGAAGATCATCGGCAATCTACTCGACTTCGCGCGTCAAAGCCGCGTCCGTATCGAATCGGTGTCTATCGAGGAGCTTGTCGCTTCTGCGGCCGACGGCGCCGCTTGCAACCTCCCCCCCGGCCCGGGCAGCGCGGTGAACATCGGCGTCGAGGTCACACCGGGTCTGCGGGCGGACCTGGATCGCGACCAGATGACACAAGTATTGGTCAACCTCATCAAGAACGGCTGCGAGGCCATGGAGGGCTGCAAAGGGACCCTCCTTATCAAGGCCTACGAGGTCCCGGAGACCCACAGGGTTCACTTCGCCGTGTCAGACCAGGGTAGCGGCATCCCGGCCGGGGCCAAAGACAAGATCTTCCAACCATTCTTCACAACCAAGAGCATCGGCAAGGGCACCGGTCTCGGTCTGCCCATCTCCTACGGCATCGTCAAGATGCACAACGGCAATATCTGGTTCGACTCCGAGCCGAAAGCCGGCACCACATTCCATGTAGAGATCCCCATGACCCGCGCGAGCGACGAAAGGAGTATCAAATGAGTTCCTCTTGGACCATGTTGTTCGTCGATGACGATTCGGATTTCCTCATGGCTCAGGCAGCCTTCTTCGGCAGCCGGGGGCACACGGTGCACACCATGGAGGGAAGCGAAGAAGCCTTGGACTTCCTGGCCGCCACTGTACCGGACATCATCTTCTTGGACCTGATGATGGAACGCTACGACAGCGGTTTCCGCCTCGCCTACGAGATCCGC
Source organism: uncultured Actinomycetes bacterium (assembly GCA_963775295.1). Lineage (GTDB taxonomy): Bacteria > Actinomycetota > Thermoleophilia > RBG-16-64-13 > RBG-16-64-13 > JAMDEO01. The sequence goes on along the minus strand of CAVZIK010000006.1, from coordinate 1,019,375 downwards.
AAAGATGAACGCCTGGACCAGACACCCATCGTTATGTTGAGCGGCGTCGCCGCGGCTACCGGAAAGCGCTTCGACCATGAGGGCGACAGCTTGCAGAAATGGTCCCGGCTCGACCGTTTCATCGACAAGCCGGCCACCGGAAAACAACTGTTAGACGTGGCCCAGGAGCTGCTCGAGAAGGAGTGACCATGGCCAAGGCGAGGATCCTGGTTGTCGACGACGAGTACGGAGTGCGCTCCGGCATTCGCCAGATCCTGGAGTTCGAGGGTTACGAGGTAGAGGACGCCGGCACGGGGGCGGAAGCCCTGACGCTGCTGGGGAAGAACGACTACGATGTAGCCTTGCTCGACTATCGGCTTCCCGATATAGATGGCTTGTCGATACTGCAGACCATCAAGGCTACAGGCCTACAAATGATGACCTGCATGATCACCGCCTACGCGAACATAGATACGGCCATCGCGGCCACGCGACAGGGAGTCGACTTCTTCCTACCCAAGCCATTCCTTCCCGACGATCTGATTGGGGTCGTGGAGACTCTAGTCCGGCACAAACAGGCCCGCAACGATGCCGACAGGCTGCGCAAGGAGCACGAGGCCAGCCTGATGGCGCTCGCCGAAGAAAAGACTCAGACGCACTCTCTCGTCTCCTCCATGCGGGACGCCGTGCTGGTGGTGAACGGCGCCGGTTACGTCATGCTGGCCAACCGCGCGATGGCGGCCCTCCTCAACCTGAGCGAAGATCATGTGCAGGCACGCCCGGTCGCAGACGTACTGGCCCAAGGTCCGCTCGCCCCCCTGGCCGATGCCCTTGCCTCACCCCTCAAAGACAGGACCATCAGTCAGCTTTCTATTGCCGATCGCAGTTACATGACCAGCATAGTCACCTTCAGGGCCGAAGATGGAACCGCGCTGGGACGGATCTTGACTCTTTCCGATATTTCCCAAGTGCGGCGGCTGGCCATGGAGAAGGAGCGATTCATCCGCACCATGGTGCACGAGCTCAAATCACCGCTGGGAGCGATACGCGGCCTGGTGGAAGTAGCCGCGGACAAGAGCCTGGGGAACGACATCGACGCCTACCTACCCATGCTCCTACGGGCGGAGGATCGCATCGACGGGCTGGTCCAACTCATCGGGGACCTACTCTCCCTCTCCCGCAGCGAGCAGGCGGAGGGATCTGCCGAGCCCGAACTCCTCAAAGTGGAGCCCGCGGTGCAAAAGGCGCTCGACATGCAGGCCGAGCGTCTCGCGGCTGGGAAGATCGCGGCCCGCACAGACGTGGAAGCCGACCTACCTCCGGTGCTGCTTCCCGCGGACGACCTGGAGATGATCCTCATCAACTTGGTGGGCAACGCCGTCAAGTACAACAAGGTCGGCGGCAGCGTGACGATAAGAGCCCGCCACGACGGGGAATGGGTTCGTATCGATGTCGAGGATACCGGCATCGGCATCGCCAAGGAGAACCTCGACCACGTGATGACCGAATTCTTCCGCGAGAAGCGCCCCGAAACTCGCAGCCTCGAAGGCAGCGGCCTCGGATTGGCCATAGTCAAGCGTCTTGCTGAACGCGCGGGAGGAAGGCTCGATGTGACGAGCCAAGAAGGCGCTGGCTCCACTTTTTCGGTCCTGCTCCCCGGCTAGCTCGTTTGCCGCGTCAACGCGCGCGGGTTCCCAGCCGGCCAAGCGTCGATTTCTACCGGTCAATAGCCGGTCGTGCCGGTGGTCGCGACACCACCGGCGGCGGTTGTCGCAGTGGACGATTCCGCTCCCGTGAGCACGATCTGCCCACGAATCTCACCGTTCGGATATGCGTTGGTGTGTACGTTGACGTAAGTCTGGCCGGCCAGCACCGAACTCGCCAGATCCTGGAAAGTCTTGCCCTGCATGGGCCCGGTCAAATCCGCTTCCGTGATGCTTCCGGACGCGAGCGTGCCCGTGAAGCTTCCAGTCTTCGTCGGACCCGTGAACAGCGGTACAATGACGGGCCCATTGGTTCCGGCGGCACCGAGGTGGATGTGGGCCGCTGAGACGTCAACGATATTCGTTACATCGAGCTGGTACGAGATATTGAAGCCGCTGGGGCTCGCCTCGAGCATGAGAGTAAACGTGCCTGTCGCCGTCGTCTGGACCGGCGGCACTACTTGCGCTCCCGAGAGGTCAATGATGATCCTGGCCGGAGCACCGGTGGCCGGCCCTGTAGTCGTGCCCGTGACGACCGACGTGGTCGTAGCGGCGACCGTCGTCGAGGTTGCGGCCGCCGTAGTCGTGGTCGTTCCCCCGCCACAGCCCGTGAGCAACATTCCCACAGAGAACACGAGGGCCGCGATGAACAACGGGATCCACATACGTCGTCTGGCCTTCATATGAAAGGACCTCCTCGCTAGAGTCAAGCTCACGGCTACACATCGGGTGTACCCGAGGCCTGTCGAAGCTATTCCCCCGTGGCTCGCTCGCCGTGGACGAGGGAAGAACGCAGGGAGGGCAGAAGGCAGCGCTATTTGCGCGACCGAGGACTCTCTATCGTACCGGCCACCGTGTCTTGCCAGCCGTGTTTTCGTTCTTCCGCAGCCTTCTAGGTCAGGAGCCTGGGGCAGTGATGGTGGACGTGGTGGTCGAAATGCTCGTATCGGCGGAGACGTCGGCGTCGCTCGGGCCTTCCGGTCCGACCGGCGCCACGGTGGTAGGGGTAGTGGCCGGGGGGGTGATGGCGCCAGCTGTAGCCGTTCCTTTGAAGAGCACTCTGCCGCTCTCGTCGATATACACCACATAGCCGTCAAGCTCGACCGAAGCCACCGGACCCCAGTAGAAGCTGGAGGCGTAATCGTATTTTGGCTGAATGACGTACTTGCCGTCCTCGTTGATGTAACCCCAGAGGCCCGGGCTTTCCGTCTGCCTGACAACCGCAAGCCCGTTGTGGAACCCGGTGGCAAGTGGATTTGTGATGGTCAAGCCCGAATCGAATTGAGGCTTTATGGTCATCTTTCCCGAGGTGTCGATGAACCCCAGCCTGTAGTCTATTTCGCCGGCCTTGGTGGAAACGTTGACGACCACGGGGGCGAGGCCCTCACTGAACTCTCCCGCCTGGAAGAACGTCTGCTGAAACGCCTGCTTGCCGCTCTTGTCGATATATCTCCAGCTTCCATCCACGTAAACCGCCGCCCGATCGGACTCGAAATGCAGAACTGGCTGGCTCACCGTGTCTGTGGCAACGTACTGCGGCTGAATCACGAAGGTGCCCGAGGCGTCGATGTAGCCCCACTTCTCCCCGCTCTTGGCTCTGGCGAGCCCGTCCGTGAACGAACCGACATCGTCAAACGAAAAGGGTATGGCGACTTTTCCGCTCTCGTTGATGAATCCCCATTTTGTGCCCTGCTTCACCGGCGCCAGGCCCTCGTCGAACGGTGCGGCGTCAGAGTACGTCGGCTGAACCACATAGTTCCCGGACTCGTTGATGAACCCTACCCGCATGTTTACCAAGACCGGAGCGATGCCGTCGGAGAAGCTTCCGGCAGAATCGAACTGCGGCTTGATCTTGATGGTTCCACGCGTATCGATGTAGCCCACATCGTCGCCGACCCAGACAGGAGCCAGCCCGTCCACAAAAAGACCGACCCGGTCGTATTGCGGCGTGATGATGACCCTGCCTGTCTGATCGATGTAGCCAAACTTGTCAGCCGACTGGACGGGGAAGAGACTGATAGCCCCGACGGAGGAGCATCCCGAAACAGCGAACGTCGTTAAGGCGATGATCGCGAGAAGAAGGGCCACCATGGCCACCTTCGCCCAGAGCGCCGGCCTTCTGTGGAGACTCGAGCCGAAGCCTGAGAGCGCACGCGCTTCTTTGATCATTGCCGCCTCTTTGGATAGGGTGTTTCCGGAGCGAACAAGTGCTACTTCATTTTCGCAGAAAACTTCGGGTCTGGGCCACTCCCATCGCGCGACTCGTCTCGTCTTCTGTGCGGCCACCACCAGTTGACCCGGCCGAGGTAGCTCATGACCGAAGGCAACAGCGTCATGCGGATGAAGAGCGTGTCCACGATTATCGCCAGAGCAATCCCTAAGCCGAGCATCTTGGTTGCCTTGATGTTGGTAAATGCAAACGCCCCGGTTACGATTACGACCAGAAGCGCAGCGCTGGCGATGATGCGACCGGTCTGGATGAGACCGGTGGCCACACTCTTGCGATTGTCACCGGTCCTTTCCCAATGCTCGTGCGTTCGTGTGAGCATGAACACTGCGTAGTCCATTGTGATGCCGAAGAGGTTGCATAGAAGGACGATGGGTATGATCACTTCGATCGCCCCGCTCGATGTGAAGCCAAGGATCCCTTCGAACGCGTGCCCCTGGAACAGAAGCACCAGCCAACCGTAGCTCATTCCAATCGTGAGTGCGTTCACCACAACCACGACTGCGGGCAGGGCCAAACTGCGCAAGAGAGCGACGAAGATAAAGAAGCTCGTCAGGAATACCCAGAGAACCACCCACGGGAACCAATGGCTCAACTCCTTGAAGAAGTCGTAATTGTAGGCGGATTCGCCAGCCACGTGCGGGACGTATCCAAGGGGGACGGTCGCGGCCGCGATACGTCCCACCAACTCTTGGGAAGCGCTCGAACCTGGAGAATCCTTCGAGACCACGCGGAAGAGCACAGCCCCGGGTGCGACCGAGGACTCCACCAACTGCTTGAACTGCCCCAGTTGCGCGGCGCTAATCGTTATACCTGGACCGAGGGTGATCCCGCCGTCGGGCACCGAGAAACCGCCCGGATCGTTGAGAAGCTGCTGGAACTGCGGCCAGAAGGAGGCGAGCGCCGTCGGGTCGCTGAGGCCGGTGATCGTAAAGGGACTGGTGACAGAGGCCACTCCCGAGAGCCCGGAGAGCTCCTGTCCATAGGCGAACATCGCCGCCGCCCGGGCCAAGTCGATGGTCTGGTCACCACTCCAGGTCAGAAGTACTGAGATCGGCGAGAGGGCCTCTCGATCGAACTCCTGATCGAGGATCTCTATACCCAACCGCGACTCGGCCGCTTTCGGCAACGTGCTGGCCGTCGTCATCTGAGTCTTGATGGTAAAGGCGGGCGATATCAGTAGGGCTATCAGAATCACCGCGGCGATGATCGACGCCCAGGGCCGTTTGAGCACCATTCGGGACCAACCGTTCCAGAAACGACTAGCATGGACGTCGCGGATGGGTAGGACAGCAAGCGAGTTGACCCTCCTTCCCAATACGGACAGCATCGCCGGAATGAACGTGCAGGACGCGGCCACCGAGAAGAGCACCACCAACGCGCCGCCGATCCCGATGGACCGCAGTCCGGGCGAAGGGAAGAAAGTCAGGCCGGCCACCCCTACGATCACGGCGATGCCGCTGTAGAACACCGAGCGACCCGCCCGCGCCGTGGTGGTGACGACCGCTGCGTCCACCGAGGAGCCTTTGTGCAGTTCTTCGCGAAACCGAGACACGAAGAAGAGGGCATAGTCGATGGCGACAGCCAGTCCCAGTAGCGTCGCGGTGTTCATGGAAAACACCGACATGTTCGTCATCCGGCCGAGCAAATACATGCCTCCCAGAGTCACCGTCACCGCCAGGCCTCCCGTGACCACGGGCAGAGCCGCCGAAACGAGGCTGCCGAACACGAAGAGCAGAGCGACCAGCGCCACCGGCAGCCCGTACAACTCCACCTTCTGCAGATCTCGAAACGAGTAGGTGGTGAGGTCGGCATTGACAGCCGGCTCGCCCGTGACGTAAACCTGGAGGGCGCTTCCCTGGAGGGCTCCGCGGATAGGTTCGATCTGCTTCTGGATCGTCTCCAGCGAGGCATCGAAGTTGAGCACGGCCACCGAACTGTGCTTGTCCTTGGACAGCAACAGGTCGCTGCCGGTACTTTCGTACGTCTGCACCGTCTCCAGGTGCGGGATCCGGGCCGCGGTCAGTCGAGCGAGAGCCTGCGTCTCGGCGGTCTGGAACTCTTGGCCTGTGGCGTCGAGCGAGCCGTCCTTGAAGATAACGAGCACAGAAGTGGGTCCCTGCTGGAACTTCTCCTGGATCAAAGCCGCTGCCTGTTGCGAGGGTGCTGATGGATTCGCAAAACTTCCCTGCAACACGTCGCCCAGCATGGGCGTGGCCACGACGCTCACTCCAAAGAAGACTATCCAAATGGCAATCACGGCCCATCGGAACCGATGGACGAGCGTACCGAGTGCTTCGAACACGGCGCTTCCTTGACGACTGATCTATCGGGCCGCCCCGAGGCGGACCGCCTGTTCGCAGGTCAGGACATGAGCAAGGAGACGAAGGCCTCGATGATCCGGCGCGGTACCGCAGCGACCTCCTCCACTACGAGAGAGGTATCGATGCCCCCGATGGACACCAGGCCGTGTACGAGAGCCCAACAGCCATAGGCCATCTCAGGCGCCGAAAGCCCGGATGCGGCCGAGAACAAACCTTGTTCCATCCCCTCGCGAAACGTCTGACCGATGAGACTTGCGGCCTCGAGACCCACCGCCCTGCCGCTGGAGGGAGGCAACTCTGTGGATGTGGCGAGGAGGATGCAACGCAAGTCCATCGGGTTGTCGTGGGCAAAATCCATGTATGCAAGCCCAAGCTCGACCACCCGCTTCTCTGGAGACAACGTGAGAGGAACCCGGCGCAGATAGGAGTCAAGGCGTTCGAATGACTCCTTGAAGAGTGAAGCGATAATCTCGTCCCGACTTGAGAAATAGGTGTAGAGAGCCCCAGGGCTGAAATCAGCCCTTCGCGCAACCTGGCGCAGACTTATGGCTTCGGGCCCCACCTCGAGCAGAAGCTCGCGAGCCGCGCTTAGTATCTCGGCCCGGGTGGTCGCCCGTCTCCGATCCCGGCGCGAAAGTCCGGCTGCTTCTTCCATAACCCCCCCATCGTACTGAACGCTAGTTGTCCTCTGGAACGCTGCATGATTGTTCGAACACTGTTCATTATCAGTGTAGGTACAGTGCCCAGATTATTCAAGAGTCGGGTCCCCGGCAGTATAGTGGGGAGCCGTTGGACCGATGACTGAGAGAAACGGGAGGGAGCATGCCGGCCACGAAGATACGTCGTCCAAAGACACTCTGGGCACTCTTGACGCTCTCCGCTGTACAGATAATTGGAGCGGCTGCCGGCGGCGCGGGACTGGTCCAGGATCCGACCAACAACATCGGCATGCCACTCAGCATGCTCGAGGGTACTCCTTTCAACGATTACCTCGTTCCCGGGCTGATCCTGCTCATCGTGGTTGGACTCTTCCCGATCATTCCGCTAGTGGGACTTGTCATGGGCCGCCGTTGGGGCTGGTGGCTGGAACTGGCCGCCGGGTGTGGACTGATCATCTGGATAATCACCGAGGTCGTGCTCCTTGGGTATCTACCAGGCGCGGGCATAGGTCTGCAGATCGCCATGGGTCTACTGGGGGTCGTCATCGTCCTGCTCGCTCTCGTCCGCCCGACGCGGCGCTTTTTCGGAGTAGGCAAAGACTGACAACGGCCCAACGGGCGCCAAAATACCGGCGCAGAGAAGTCATCATCCTCTGGGATGAGGCGAAGTGACTCCTGGAGCATTATCGACGCCTGTGCTCAATGAGAGCTACCATTACTTTTACGATGTACTCGAAGCTCCGCGGAATCGCGAAGAACCATGTCTTGGTGATAGACGCGTCGACCGCCCTCGCGATCGCCGTTCTGCTGGCCGCGGTCTCGATAGGCGGGGCGATACGCGACGGCCGCCCCATTTCGTCCGGGATGGGCGCCGCCGTACTAGCGGCGATAGTGGCGCTTCCGCTGGCCCTGCGCCGCAGGAATCCTTTTCTGGCGCTTGCCGGCACGTTGCTGCTGACGATATTGGCCTTCGCGCTCTCCACCCCGACGCCGCCGGTGATGCTGCCCATCGCAGTCGCCCTCTACACCGTAGGCGCCGGTGGCCATCGGCGGGGTTCGCTGACCGCGGTCGGAGCGGCTATCACAGCGATAGTTCTGATCCGCTTGGTTTTTGCGGGCGGCGACACCTTGGCGGAGGAGATGGTCCGCGACGTGGCGTGGGTTCTCGGCGCTACCGCCCTGGGATTCGCCGTGGCGAGCAGACGAGCGTATGTAGAGGAATTCCGGCAGAGAGCGGCTGAGGCGGAGAGAACGCGCGAGGAGGAGGCTCAGCGCAGAGTGAATGAGGAACGGCTGCGCATCGCCCGGGACGTGCACGACGGCGTAGCCCACGCCTTGGCCTCGATCTCGCTGCAGGCCAGCGCTGCAGCAGCCGTCATCGACTCAGATCCGGACGGAGCGCGCGAGGCTCTCCATCAGATCCGGGGGGCAAGTGTCTCGGCACTCGCAGAACTGCGCGCGACCCTCGGTGTCCTCAGGCAGCCGTCGAATCCTGGGGCTTCCATCGTCCCTACCGTGGAACAACTGGCGGGGCTCGCCGACATTCTCCGGGCCGGGGGCGTCGAGGTCTCCGTCAGCCGGCAGGGCGGCGTGGGCGACGTCCCTGTGGAGGTCGGTAACATCGCGTATCGGATCCTGCAGGAGGCCCTGACCAACGTGCTCCGGCATTCGGGCGCCCGACATGCGGACGTGGTGATGAGATACGACCCATCCGTTCTGACTATCTCCGTAGTGGACGACGGCGCTGGACCTCGGCAGGACGCTTCGCGCCGAGCCGGTTACGGCATCACCGGCATGCGAGAGAGAGCCGAAGCCGTCGGGGGCCTGCTCGAGGCTGGACCGGGAACGAGCGGCGGCTTTGTTGTTCGAGCTGAACTTCCCCTGGGAGGAGCCGCGTGAGTCCTATCCGAGTCTTGCTCGCTGACGACCAACCGCTGATAAGGGCCGGACTGCGTATGCTGCTTTCCACGGTGTCCGACATCGAGGTCGTAGGCGAAGCCGTGGACGGCGAGTCCGCGGTGCGGCTCGCACGGGAACTCACCGCCGACGTGGTGCTCATGGACATCCGGATGCACGGTGTGGACGGATTGGAGGCTACTCGGCGTATTTCGTCGGACGAGGATTTGGCGGGCGTACGGGTTGTGATTCTGACCACGTTCGACGTGGACGACTACGTGTTCGAGGCCTTGCAAGCGGGAGCGAGCGGATTCCTCCTCAAAGACGCAGAACCCGAAGAACTCATCCGAGCCGTGAGGGTTGCGGCGGCTGGCGACGCCCTTCTTTCGCCGAGTATCACCCGCAGGCTCATCGAGGACTATGCCAGACGCCCGAGAGCAAGACGCATCTCTTCGGCCGACTTGGCAGTTCTCACAGAAAGGGAACGCGAAGTGATGGGCCTCGTGGCCCGAGGCCTTTCGAACGACGAGATCGCCGCCCGGCTCGTTCTCAGCCCACTGACGGCCAAGACCCACGTCAGCCGCATTCTCGCCAAGCTTGGCGCTCGAGACAGGGGGCAACTGGTCATGCTGGCCTACGAGTCCGGCCTGGTGCAACCCGGAGAGGGCGACGAGCGTCCGTAGCCATACATCTTGGGAAGTACGTCGAGAACCGTCCCCCAAGCCGATGCCGGCCAGTGGACGCAGGTGTAAGCTCACCGTACTCATGGGAACAATTGAGGCAGTCGTCCTAGCGAAGGAGTTATCGTGCACCGACGATCTTTGATAATCATCGCCATCGTGGCAATTCTGGTGGTAACAGGCGCGGCCGTAGGTATCGTCGAAGCCCGAGCCCAAGGAGAGCCTTCACTGGCCACAATCACGCCGGCCCAACTGCTGGCGGATGTAGCGCAACACGCCGGGGACGTCACCGCCGTAAGCGGCGATTTGAGTTGGAAGAATGACGTACTCGGGCTCTCCATGCTCTCTTTCGGAAGTCAAAAGAGCGGTGACCTCACGTCCTTGCTCTCGAGTGGCTCGGGAAGGGTTTGGATTCAGGGGGAGAAGGCAAGGTTTGAGATCCAGGGAAGTAGCGGCGACACCACGATAATCGGTGGGGCTAGCGGTATATGGGTCTACTCCTCCACCAAGAACACCGCCACCGAATACGCCTTCCCGGCAAAACAAACCGACAGCACCGACACGACCGCGCAAACCGCAGAGACTTCTGTCGCCGACCCTGTCGCCGCCATCGAACAGTACATCCAGAAGCTCGCTCCCGATGCAACACTGGCTGTCAGTCAGCCGGTGAAGGTCGCCGGGCGGAGCTGCTATGTTCTCTCGCTGGTGCCCAAGGCGAACAACACAGCGCTGGGTTCCGTCCAAGTCGCGATAGACAGCGAGACCTACGTTCCGCTTCATGTCGATGTGTTCGCCAAGGGCACGACCGACGCGGTCCTCACGGTCGGCTTCACCAGCGTCTCGTACTCAAGCGTCGGAGACGACATCTTTGCCTTCACGCCGCCGGCAAACGCGACGGTCGAGCACAAGACCCTGTCGCTTCCAACGCTCGGTTCGCCTAAGGATGCCAAGACCGCGACCGAACCGGCATCCCTGACCCTCGCGGAGGCGGCCGCCAAGGCGGGCTTCAGCCCGCTCGCAGCGCAAGTCACCGATCCGGCACTGGCTTTCGGTGGTGCATATGTGATCCCCGCTCAGCAGGTCGATCTCAAGGCTCTGCTGAGTAAGCTGCAAACCAGTGGCTTAGGCGGGCTTGGCATGGATAGCACGGCGCCCAATGCCGCCGCCCCTTCGACCAACACCGGCGTGACCCTCCCGAGCTCGTTGCCGCCGGCGCTCACCTCCGGTCCGGTGACGCTCGGTCCCGCAGTGATCCAACGATACGGTCAAGGCTTCGGTACCGTGGTACTGGTTGAAGCCAAGATCCCCACCGAGCTCTCGGCAACACTGGAACAGATGCTTAGATCAGTCCCGCTTCTCAGCCGGACCGCCGCCGGGGGAACGACGCTCTACCAGTTCAACTCCGCTCTAGGTTCGGTTGCTCTTTGGGACAAAGACGGGCTACTTTTCGTCGCAGCAGGCAGTGTCACTCAAACCTCTCTCACGGAGTTTATCGCCAGTGTCCGCTAGCACTTTCGACTCAACGTTAGAAGCGCATTTGGAGGCCGGATGCGACGGCCGCCCCATTGTCCTTTCAACCCACGGACTGACAAAGGATTTCAAGAATCTCCGAGCGGTCGATAACCTCGATCTCTCCGTCTGCAAAGGTGACGTCTTCGGGTTCCTGGGGCCAAACGGATGTGGCAAGACTACGACAATCCGGATGATTTTCGGTCTGACGTACCCCACCAGTGGCTACGTCCAAGTCCTGGATCACAAGCTGCCCGAAGAGCGCGTCAAGGCTCTGCGCCACCTCGGTGGTTTCGTGGACGATCCGATGTTCTACAACAACATGACCGCCCGCCGCAACCTCCTACTACTCGGCGAGATGAACGGAGCGGTTAGCGAAGAACGGGTGGCCGAGGTTCTTGACATCGTCGGTCTCTCCGAGCGGAGCAAGTCTAAGGTCGGCGGCTTCTCGCACGGCATGAGGCAGCGGTTGGGCATCGGGCTGGCTCTCATTCACAATCCGGACGTCATAGTTCTGGATGAGCCCACGAGCGGCCTCGACCCACAAGGAATGAAAGATGTCCGCGAGTTGATCCGTAGTCTCGGCGCACAAGGCACCACCGTCTTCCTGTCGTCGCACCTCCTTCACGAAGTGGAGTTGGTCTGCAACCGCGCGGTCATCATGAGCAGGGGCCGGGTTATCGTGCAAGGGCCGGTGTCGGAATTGCATCCTGCGAGTCACGCGGTGAAAGTCCTGACGGCGAACCAGAGCAAGGCCTTGGAGATCATCAGTGCCATGGCCGCCCCGGGGGCGACGCGGCAGGACGAGGACTACATCGTGGTTGATTCCGGCGACAGCTTCGTGCCGGAGATGGTTCGGAGGCTCGTCGCCGACAACGTCGACGTGCTGGCGATAGTACCGGCCATCGAGCAAGGGCTTGAAGATATGTTCCTAGAGCTGACCGCCGAGTCTGAGGGCATGCGAAGCGCCGGGGCTCCTCCCGCCGCCAAGGGATTGGGGAAACGATGAGCGCGATCCGCAGAGAATTTCTAAAGACCCTCTTTCAGAAGCGCACGTATATAGGCTGGGCCGGACTGTTCCTGGTTCCATTCCTCATTACCATCGCTTTCCGGTTCTCGCATGCGGGACCCGGCGGGGGAGGAGGGAATGGTGCTGACGTAGGCCAGCAGTTCTTCGAAGGCATCCGTACCAACGGCACCTACGTAGCGATTGCTGCCTTGATGGCGTTGGCGACGTTCCTCCTGCCTCTGCTCTCCTCGATGTCGGGCAGCTACACCGTTGCCGGGGAAGCCGAGAACGGGACGCTGCGCACGATGCTCATGCAACCCATCCGACGGGGTACGTTCCTGATGGCGAAGTGGTTCGTCGCAAACTTGTACGTGGCCATCGGGCTGCTGATCATGGGAATCGCGGGCCTCATCGCGGGAGGAGCAGTCTTCGGCCTGCACCCGATAACTCTATTCTCCGGCCAGACGGCAGGAGTATGGCACACGCTTGGTATCACCGCGGTCGCCTACCTCTTCGTGTTTGTCGCGATGATAGCGATTGTCTCGCTGGCGACCTTCTTCTCCACCCTCACCAACTCCAGCCTCACGGCCGTGGCGGGTGCGCTGGTGCTGACGATCATCATGGAGGCCCTGGGGGCGTTCACGGTGTTCGATTTCCTGAAGCCGTATCTGTACACGAGTCACTTTGACGCTTGGACGAACCTCTTCCGAGATCCGGTCGTGTGGGGACCCATCTGGAAAGCGTTAGTCAACTTCGCCGTGTGGATCGTGGGAATGACTGGACTCGCCTACCTCAGATTCCGAAGCAAGGACATCCTCTCCTAGCCGGACAAGTCCCGAGAAATCTAGCGCTATCGGCCGCCGCGTCGGCGCCCACCCGGGCCATCTCCGACGCGGCGGCCGATCGATTGTATGCGCCCGCTCAGACAACCCCGACACATCTCCGCCGTCTCGTTGACACAGGCCTTCTCCGGATAGATCTCATACATCGCGCGGTATTCGGGCGGAGTCAGGTTGGGCATGACCACATTGGCCCCGCGCTGCAGCCCGAGTTCGCGACCCGACACTTTGTTGATGGTGGCCAATGCCGTGGTGCTGGGGATGTTGGCCTCGGGACAGACGAGCCGGGTAAGAGCCATGACCTTGTAGACCATGAGTTCGTCGCAGGGGACCTGCTCCCCGGTTGGAATGTCGGCGCTCCACCGCCCGTTGCCGAGAGGCGTGCCAGGGTGGACGATGTAGGGACCCACGCCGACCATGTCGAGGTCGAGGGAGCGAAAGAGTTCGATGTCATCCGCCAGCGTCTCAAAGGTCTGACCGGGGATGCCGACCATGACGCCGCTCCCCGCCTCGTAGCCCAAGTCCCGAAGACGTCGCAACAGGGCGATACGATCGGAAGGACGTGCTGGCTTTCCTCCCCGACCCGGATGTATGACAGCGTACAAAGCCGCGTCCGACGTCTCGAACCGAAGCAGGTAACGATCGGCCCCTGCTTCGCACCAGGCCACGAGATCGTCGTCCGGCCGTTCGCCCAAGCTCAAGGTAACAGCCAGACCGGTCTCCTCCTTGATGCGATGGATTATCCGCACGATCCAATCACGCGTGACGCCGTAGTCTTCCCCGGCCTGCAGGACGGTCGTGCCGTACCCGTATTCCGCCGCCTTGGTCGCGCAACCCAGGATCTCGTGCTCCGTCATGCGATAACGGCCCAATTCCCGATTGCCCGCGCGCAGACCGCAGTAGCCGCATAGCCGGACACAGTGATTGGAGATCTCGATGAGGCCTCGCAGATGCACCTCGGCGCCGACATAGACCTGCCGGGCGAAATCGGCCATCCGCCACAAGGCTGCCAGCCGTTCCGGGTCCGTCTCCCGCAACCAGGCGAGAATGTCATCGCGGCCGAGAGAGACCTCCGGCTGCGCCCGGGACGGATCGGCGGCCGAGTCGGCTGCGGGGACCGTCACGGCGGAATCCGGGCGTTCGCTCATGACGACCTCTTGGAGGCGCCAGCGTCACGCCGCGCTTGGACCAGTTCCAGCGCCGCCGGAAACGGCTCGAGAGCCCTCTCGAAGATGCCGAGGCTGTAGGCAATGGCCAGGCCGTAGTTTGTGATGGGAACGCCGGCCTGTTTGCAGCGGAGGATACGGCTGAGCATTGCTCGCCTATTGAAGGTGCAGGCCCCGCAGTGGATAACCGCTTTGTATGGCGAGACGTCTTCGGGAAAATCGTGGCCCTGCACGGTGTCCACCTCGAGCTTCCCCCCCACATACTGGTTGAGCCACCGCGGGATCTTCACCCTGCCGATGTCGTCCGCTATGGGGTGGTGACTGCACGCCTCGGAAATGAGGATGCGGTCGCCTGGACGCAGATCCTCCAGGGCCATGGCCCCTTCGACCTGAACGGTGAGGTCGCCCTTGAAGCGGGCGAAGAGGATGGAGAAGCTCGTCATCAGGACGTCCCTCGGGGTATCGCCGGCAACCTTGAGAAAGGCCTGCGAATCGGTGACCACCAGTTTCGGCGGTTGCTTGAAGCGCTCTAGGGCCGTCCGCAACTCTCTCTCCTTGACCACGAGGGCCATGGCGTCGGCGTCGAGAAGATCCCTGATGGATTGGACCTGCGGGAGGATGAGGCGCCCGCGCGGAGCCTCCTTGTCCACCGGCACCACCAACACGGCAAGGCCGTCCGGGCCCACGAGGTCGGAAAGTATGGTCGGGTTCTCGATGAAGTGTTCGGGAGCGCTCTCGAGCAGGGCCTGCCTGAAATCGAGGATGCCCTCACGGCGAAGCGCCGAAACTCTCACGATCTGTATCTTCAGCTCGGCCAGTTGCCGGGCCGCCTCCGCCGGAACCGGCGGTCGGCCGTCGATAATGTCCATCTTATTGAAGACCACCACGGCTGGAGTTCCCCGATCCTGCAGTTCAGCGAGAATCTGGTCTTCGAAGTCTCCCCACTGCCCCGCTTCCGTCACGATCACGCCGAGGTCGGTTCGATCGAAGACCTGCAAGGTGCGACGAGCCCTCAGTTCCCCGAGCGTGCCGATGTCGTCCAATCCCGCGGTATCGATGAACAGAACCGGGCCCAGCGGCAGCAGCTCCATGGGTTTCTCCACCGGATCGGTGGTCGTTCCTGCCTGAGCTGAGACGATGGAAACGTCCTGCCTGGTTATGGCGTTGAGCAGGCTCGATTTGCCCACGTTCCTACGCCCGAAGAAAGAGATGTGCAGACGCATGCCCCTCGGGGTGTCCGTGAGCCCCATCAGTGATCGATCCTGTATCCGCGAGACTCGGGTATGCCGAGGCGAGTAACGGCTTCCGGAGAGAGAAGCTGTTCGAGACCCTCAGATGAGAGGATCCCATCCTCCAAGACGGTCGCCCTGATGGTTCGGCCCGTCTCTCGACTACGGGCGACGACTTCGCAGGTCCGTTCGTATCCCAAAGCCGGCAGAAGCGCAGTCGCGATAGCCGTGGACGACTCCACATGAATACGGCAGCGGGCTTCGTCGGCTTCTATGCCCTCCACACAGTTACGCCGCAGAATCTCGCAGCTACGGCCGAGCAAGAGGATCGACTCCAGAAGGCAGTCTGCGACGAGTGGCAGAAAGGGGTTCAGGTCGAGGCTTCCCCCCGATACTGCCGATGCAATCACCTGATCGTAGCCCATGATGAGCATGGCCGCCTGGCTAACGGCTTCAGGAATGACCGGATTCACCTTGCCGGGCATGATGCTGGAACCGGCCTGCCGCTGGGGAAGGCGGATCTCCCCGATGCCCGCCTCGGGACCGGAGGAAAGAAGGCGCAGATCTCCGCTGACCTTCAGCAGGGTGGTGGCGCAGGCCTTCAATATGCCGGACACCTCAACGAACACGTCCGCGTTCTGAGTGGCTTCCACCAGGTTTTCCGCCCGGGCAAAGCCGATGCCCGTGAGATCGCGCAGAGTGTCGACTACTCGAAAGATGTACTGCCGGGGAGCGGCAAGCCCAGTCCCGATCGCCGTGCCCCCGAGATTGACCACGCGCAGTCGTTCCTCGCACTTGTACACCCGCCAGCGATCCCGTGCTAGCGCCTCGGCGTACGCGCCCATCTCCCGACCCAGCGTGGTGAGGACAGCATCCTGCATCTCGGTGCGGGCCACCTTGACCACGTGGGCGAACTTCTGCTCGAGCGCCTGAAAGGCTTCCTGTAGGGCGACCAACTGGTCCTCGAGATCGTGGATGAGGAGAATCGCGGCCACGCGGAGGGCTGTGGGATAGGTGTCGTTGGTGGATTGATGCAGATTCAGGTCGTCGAGAGGTGATACGCGATCGTAGTAGCCGGGGCGCGAAACCAGCCCGTTCTCCGTAGCGACGGGCGCCTCACGGACCTCTTCCTCACCGAGGATCTGCAGCGCCCGGTTGGCCAGCACCTCGCTCACATTCATGTTCGTGCTGGTGCCGGCACCGCCTTGGAGCCTGTCGACGACCACGTGCGCCGTCAACTGCCCGGCGGCCATCTCACGACACGCGCGCTCGATTGCGTCTGCCTTCGAGGGATCTGAAGCCCACGCCCCCAAAGCCCGGTTGGTGAGCGCGCAGGCGAGTTTGACCGTGCCGTAGGCGGCAACTAGTTCGGGGTGCACCGGCCGACCCGCTAGATGGAAGTTCTCCACCGCCCTGACCGTGTGGATGCCGTGCAGTTCGTCCGCGCCGATCTCGCGCTCGCCCAGCATGTCTCGCTCGACGCGGGTCTCAGCGCTTGACTCCCGACCCGCGGCGCGAGTCTCGGGCACCGGGCGATCAACAGAAGACATCCCGCTCGCCTTCGCGGATGCGCGCCAACTGACGCTCAGCCATAGCCTTTCCTCCGGCACCCATGTGCTCGAGCTCGTCTTCGATGCGTGCTTCTCCGATCGCACGGGTCTCGGGCGATGCGAAGTCGACCAGATATTCCTCGAACGTGGTCAGTGCGTTGGGCTGACACATGCTCTTGATATCACCCGGCTTGGCCAGATCCATGAAGTCGTGACCGGTACGACCCAGACGGTAGCAGCCCGTGCAGAATGAAGGCACGTACCCGAGCTGGGCCACATCACGAATGACCTCGTCCAGCGAGCGGTGATCGCCCAATTGAAACTGGGAAGCGTCGAATTCCTCGTCTTCCGCATAACCCCCAGGGTTGGTCCGGCTGCCGGCCGAAATCTGCGACACACCCAGTGCGAATGTCTCGCGGCGGATGTTGGGAGCCTCCCGAGTAGACATGATGATGCCCGTATAGGGGACGGCGAGTCGCAGGATCGCGACGAGCTTGCGGAAATCGATGTCCGACACGGCGTGAGGCGGATGGCTGGCATAGTCCGAACCCACCGCCGGCTCCATGCGAGGAACGCTCAACGTGTGCGGACCGACCCCAAAGGTCGCCTCGAGGTGGCCGATGTGCTGCAGAAGTGCCAGGACCTCGAAGCGCCAATCGAACAGGCCGAACAGAACGCCCAGGCCTACGTCGTCGACCCCAGCCTGCATGGCGCGGTCGGGCGCGGTGACCCGATACTCGTAGTCTTTCTTCTTGCCGGCCACGTGCATCTTGGCGTACGTCTGATGGTGGTAGGTCTCCTGGAAGATCTGGTAGGTCCCGATTCCGGTGGCCTTCAGTTCCTTGAACTCCGCCACAGTAAGCGGAGCGACATTCACGTTGACTCGACGGATAGCCCCCATCTCGCTTTTGGCGGAATAGACCGTCTCGATGCTGCGTAGTACGTATGGAAACCCTTCGCGCGGATACGATTCCCCAGCGACCAGGAGAATGCGCTTGTGACCCTGGTCGATCAGCAACTCGGTCTCATGACGAATCTCATCCTGACTGAGCGCGCGACGCTTTATCGCCTTATTTCGAGCCCGGAAAGCACAGTAGAGGCACTCGTTGGCGCAGAGATTCGAGATGTAGAGAGGTGCGAACACAACCAGTCGGCTGCCGTATATCCTTTCTTTGACCTCTCGAGCCGTCTCGAATAGTTCGCCCAAGAGTTGCGGTTCGCTGAGATGGGTGAGTGAAGCCACCTCCTCCTCGCCGAGCCCCTTCATCTCGCGCGCCTTGGCAAGGACCTCGCGGATGTATGCCGTATCCCGGCTCTGGGAGCGACCCAAAACGTCGAAGATGCGAGCCTCGTCGATGGGGACTTCCCCGCCGTTGCGCTCCAGCATCGCCACCGACTTCGCGGCAGAGGGAGTCGCCGCCAGACTCGTGGAGGAAGAGAGCGTCGGAAATCGGTGCGAGTGCCGGGACACGAAGTCGGCCACGTGCTCGAGCGTCTCCCCCGCCACCGCGTGCTCCAGCGTGCAGGCCTCCTTATCCGCGACGTCCGGGGGCAGACCCAGGATCTCAGAGAACAGATGCACCAGCAGTTCATGGCGGTTTAGCATCTCGTTCGCCGCCCGCCAACCCGCGGCGGTTAGATCCACCGACGCGTAGTTCTCATGCTGCACCAACCCATGACGGGCCAGCACACCGACTGCTTCCGAAGCGCTTGGGACGCGTACTCCGCGCGCTTTTGCGATTTCAGACACGGTGGCGCTTCCATGCGCCAAGGAAAGGGAGGCGATCGTCTTTAGGTAATCTTGCATGCGCTCGCTGATCTGTTCCAGCGATACAGCGTCGGCGGGCTCTACAACCGGCTGCGCTTTCGATGTCTCTGTGCCAGGCAATTTAGGACCTCCTAAGTAAGGCTGGCCTAAGTATACCGGGGTACCACACTAAGCTAAACATTTCCCGTCACAGACACAGGAACGCGTGATCGTGGAAACTTCGCGGGGCGGTCGGGGTGGTCTTGCTACTTGCCATCCGGACGGTATAGTTCTCGAAGTGAAGCCAAACGGTTCGTACATCTCACACTACCTGCCCCCAACCGCTCCGGTCAGTTGGCACGTGCTGCTCGTTAACAGCGCGGCCAACTGGATCTTGGGCTTCATGACGACATCCATCAATATCGCCCTTCCGGTGATCCAGGGGGAGTTACACCTCGGAGCGGTCGCGTTGGGATGGCTTCCGCTGGCATACCTTCTAGCGTCCGCTATCTTCTTGTTGCCTCTGGGGAGACTCGCGGATGGCTGGGGACGACGTCGTATGTTCATCTTGGGAATGGTCATCTTCACCATTTCCTCGTTGGCCATGGTGTTCGCCCGATCCTACATCCCGCTGGTCGGATTGCGTGGCGGCCAGGGGCTGGGCGCCTCGATGGTCTTTGCCGGAAGCACAGCGATGGTCACACTCGCCTATCCGCGGGAACGGCGCGGATTCGCCATGGGGGTGATTGCAGCAGCTGCCTATCTGGGCCAAACCACTGGCCCGCCGATAGGCGGGGTGCTCGTCCACAATCTCGGCTGGAGGAGCCTTTTTATCGTGTCTGCCGCCTTTGGAGCCTTTCTCCTACTTTTGGACGGCGTTCTGCTGCGCAAGGCCGAGTGGAGCGAGGCCGGAGCAAGGGGTTTCGACCGTCTTGGGCCCCTTATCTACGCTCCGGCTTTGACGGCTTTTCTTCTAGGCATGTCGTGGATGCCCCAGCTCAAGGGAATCGCTCTCGTCGTCGCAGGCGCGGCTGCCATGGGATTGTTCATATGGTGGGAGGGACGAGCACGCTCACCGGTGATCGAGATCGGCCTTTTCCGTCATAATCGAGTGTTCGCCCTGTCCAACCTGTCGCAGCTCATCAGCTACGCGGCCGTCTGGGCCTTGACCTTCCTCATGAGTCTGTACCTCCAACTCATCAAGGGCCTGAACCCGGAGACCGCCGGGTTCGTATTGATGACCGGAGTTGCGGTACAGGCAGCGGCCACCCCCTTCGCAGGCAGACTATCGGATCGCATTCAACCGCGCTGGGTGGCGTCTTGGGGCATGGGAGTCTGCGCAGTTGGCATGCTCTTCCTCGCGTTCCTGCATCCCGCGACGGCCTACTGGTACATCATCACAATCCTCTGCCTCCTTGGGATGGGATATGCTCTGTTTGCACCCGCCAACATGAGTTCGATCATGGGTAGCGTCGAACGCCGAAACTTGGGCGTCGCCTCGGCAAGCGTGGGAACCATGAGAGTCGTCGGGCAAGCGATCAGTATCGGGTTGGCGACCATGGTCATGGCTGTGATCGTCGGCCGGCATAACATCGTGCCTGCGGACTATCCCCACCTTCTGATCGCGATCCGCGTTACCTTCGGAATTCTCACTGCCATGTGTCTCGTTGGTATCGCGGCCTCGATGGCAAGGGGAGACATGCCGGCCAAACGGACCGCGACGATGGCGAATACTCCCTAGCCGACGCCTTTCGCTGCCCGCGAGTCAGACTTATTTAGGGACCAGAGTGCCCCAGCCCCGAGCGGCGACACGTCTACCAGATATTCATCGAATCCAGAAACATCTGCCGGTAGTCTGCGGCAGTCGCCGGACGGGGAGACAATTTCGTGACCCGGTGCTGCGGCAGAACGCCCTCGACCATGGCCTCGACGTCGTCGGGCGTGTAACCGACAGCGCCGAGACCGTTCGGCATGCCCATCCGTTTCATGATGTCGACGACAGCGAGGGCGAGAATCTCCCCACCTTCTTCGGGGCCGGCATCCTTGACGTCGGCCCCGATGATCCTGGCCGCATTGAGGAACATCTCGGGGTTTGCGGGGGCCATGAAGCGCAAGGCCGCGGGAGCCGTGAGGATCACGGCCATTCCGTGTGGAATCATGGCATGATCGACCACGTAGCCCTCCGGCCTGTAGTTCCGTACCAATCCAGCGATGGGATAGGACATGCCGTGCGGGAGCGTGACCCCTGCGGAGCCGAACCCCACTCCGGCCATGGTGGATGCCAGGATCATCTGGGTGCGGGCTTCGAGGTCCTCGGGGTCGTCGACGACGCGAAACATGTACTTCGCGCCGATCTCCGCGGCCCGCGTCGCCCAGATGTGGCTGATGGGATTGGCGCCCTGGTAGGACGGTCTCAGACTGAAGTGAGCCGGGGCTTCGCGATGATCGAACGGGAGAGCGGTCATTGACTCAAGCGCATGAGAGAACACATCGAGTGCCGTGGAGGCCACCGCCATCGGCGGCACCGTGCGAGTGTTGTTTGGGTCGATGATGCCAAGCCGCGGCCTCAGGAACCGGTGCGCGATGCCGGTCTTCGCATGCATCTCCGGCAGGTCGAAGATGGCCACGCCGGTCGTCTCACTGCCGGTTCCGGCAGTGGTAGGAATGGCCACCAAGGGCATTAAGGGACCGGGGACCGGGGTACCCTTCCCGATAGGAGCGTTGACGTAGTCGAAGAAATCGGCCGGATGGGTAGCGTAGAGGTTCGCGGCTTTGGTCGTATCCATCGTGGACCCCCCGCCGATGGCTACGTACCCGTCGAACTTGCCCTCAGTTGCGAAGGCGACGGCTTCTCTGAAAGAAGCTTCGCTGGGCTCCACGCGAACTCCATCGAACACCACCGTATCGATGCCCTCATCCTTCATCGCCTGAAGAGCGATCGACGCCACCTCGCTCTCGACGAGGTTCGGGTCGACCGCGACCATCACACGCCGGGCTCCTAGTTGCCTCATCTCGAAGCCGACTTCGCGGGTCGCCCCCACTCCGAACTTGATGCTGGAAGCGTCCATTGTGAACACGGTCTCGAGAGTCATCGATCCTCCGTTCGCGGTCGGTAACGCGGTAATGAGCCGCTACTCAATAATACGTTCAGATGAAGCGCTTGACCAGTTGGTCCGTAACGTCGTCGATGGTGGCAGCGGTAACGCCCAACTCACGACGCAGACGTTCTGCGGCAGCGCGCATTTGAGGATCGAGCAGGTCGGAGAGGCCCCGAAGAAGACCGGCCCGACGTCCCAGACGATACAAAGACTGCTCCTCGGGATCTAGGCTCAGGAAGGTCTCGAGTTGGACGACCATGCGGTCGCGATCTTCCGGCAGCCTGCCTTCGAGGTCTTGGAACAGGTTGAGAATGTGGTCGCTGACCACCGTGCTCCCGATCCCTTCGAGGTGTTCAAGGAAGACAAGGATCTCGCGAGCGGTCTCCACGTCCCCAGCCTTGCGGAAACGACCCTCCGCGACGTCGGCCGCCAAGTCCAGACGATCGGGTATCGCCAACGTGCGCAGACGGATGAAATCGGGGTCGACTCTGTTCATGAGATCCGCCGTCTCGAGTGCGTTCTCTTCCCATAGGTCGAGACCCCCCAGCCCCGGCATGTAATAGGCCGAAAGCTCGAGGCCCGCCGCCCGCACCTTCTTCCCGGCCTCAACTTGCACGGCCTTGGTGACGCCTTTGTCCATGAGTTCGAGGATCCTGTCTGAGCCGCTCTCGAAACCGATATGGACCCTGCTCAGACCGGCCTCCGCCATTGTCGCCAGTTCTTCGGCCGTGAGACGCGCAACCGTTTTAGAACGGGCGTACGTGGTGATGCGGCCGATGCCGGGAAAGCGCTCTCTGAGTCGGCGAAGGATGGCGATGATGTCCGCGGCCGGGGCTGCGAGGGGGTTGGCATCTTGAAGAAAGACCGAGTTCTTGCCGGCGACGTACCAGTTGAGTGCCGCCCGGCGGGCGGATGGGTCGGGCGCAGCCCGGGCCGGGACTGCGCCGCCGCCGGCGAAGACTTCTATCCAAAGTGCCACCGCGTCGATATCGGCCAGCACTTCCTCGACCGCTCGCCGACTGAAACGACCGTCCTTATACACGGGGCAGAAGCGGCACCTATTCCAAGGGCAGTTACGAGCCACTCGGATTAGTAGGCTCTGCGCTTCGCTGGGCGGACGGATTGGTCCTTGCTCGAAACTCATCGGCTAGGCCACGCCTTGCTTCCAGAGACCGGGCCCCGGGACGAAGCGGATTCCATGCTCATGATCCGCTTTCTGAAGAACCCGACCCAGCCGCTCCCGAGAGGTTTTCCGGCTCTCCGCAGGATTCGATTCGGTCGTCAAAGTACTCCCCCCGTGGCGTATCTTCCGGGCGTGGTTCCCGCACACCCACCCGCGCGGAGTCTACTTCCGGTTCAGGAGGTTGAACAGCAACTGCGCGCATTCTCCCCTACTGGACGAAGCAAAGAAATCGAACCCCTTACCGAGACCTTGCAGCGACTCGAGGAGCCCGACATAAGCGGCATTGCGTGCATTCAGATAATGATCGTGGGGATAGAACTGCATCGGGACAAAGGGCGGGAGGTAATCCGCCGGAGGATCGGCGAGACCCGCAGCTCGGGCGACCATGGTGATGAGTTGCTGACGGGTGATGTCGTCGAAAGGCTTGAAGGTCGTAGCCGTTTTACCCTTGGTGATCCCCTCGGTCGCACAGACCGCGACGTACTTCACCGGGTAGAAGGGGTCGGTGCCCTCGCCGGCCACCACGTCGCTGAAGGGCGACATTTCCGCGCCGCTGACGGTAAGGTCCAGCGTCTTCACGATCATCTTGGCAAACTGCTGACGAGTCACGTCATCATCCGGACGAAACGTCCCGTCGTCAAAGCCACTGACGATCCCCCGCTTGGCGAGTTCTGCGATGGCAGCCGCGTACGGAGTACCCGCGACGTCGGAGAAGACAGGGGGCTGCGAAGTATCGTCTTCGCTTCCGGCGATTGAGAGCTGATAGGCGAGATTGTGCCCGTACGGAACCGCAGACGCATTTATCCAAACAAAGTAGCGGCCAGTCTCACTCGGGGTGTACTGGATCTCAGCAACTCTTCGGTTCCCGATGGCTCTGTCATCTACCGCCTGCACCAGCCCCGCAAGTGCGTGCCCGGAGTAGTCGGCCAACGAGGGAGTGTCCGGATCGAGCAGGTTCAAAAATGCATACGCCGAGAAGACGTTGTTGTAAGGGGTAAGGGGGATAAGTCTGAGCGTGACCGTCCGCCCCGCGATCAACCGCACCGAATATATGTCGTCTGGATCGGCCAGCGCGGACACCACGCCGGTGTGGACACCTGCCCCTATCGCGGTGCCGGGGACGTCGTCGGCGTCGGCCGCCAGTTCCAGGGCAGGCCGCGCTGTGCGCCTCACGCTAAGCGAGTAGCCCAAAGTGCCGCTTCCCCAGCGAACCCATAGATAATACGTGCCGGATTTTGCCGGAATGTAGTCGTAGTCAGCCCAAGACTTGGTCGGGTAGCCGGCACGCAGGGTATAGATCAACTCGTCGAACTCGCCTGCCGCAGCGATCGATACCGCCCCAGGAACCAGGAGGTGCAATGTTCCGGTCGCGGAACCGACTTCACCCGGATCGCACCGCACGTGAACCTCCTGGCCCGCGGTCAATTCGATCGCGAATACGTCGGACACGTCGTTGGAACTAACCGTCTGCGACGTTTGGGAGCCCACGGCAAGCGAAGTGCCTGGAATGTCGTCATCCCCGGTGGCAGCGGCAAACCCGGCGAAGACGAGGGCCACAATCGCCGACATGGCCAGAAGGAAGGCCGCAAAGTAGACGATCGCTCTCCTGGAACATTTCATATTCCGAGTATAGGGCCGCGAAGCCCCCCTGCACAAACGCCAGAAGCTCCTCGAGAGCCGTGCGTCGGCCGAAACACCGAGTTCCCCTTGTGCCCAAACCCAAACTTGAACATCACGAGGCGGGCATCGGTGTGCCTTCTCCGCTCAAAGAACCCCGGCGCGCCCGGTTGGCGTCGCAGGTGAAGTCCAACGCTCTTACACTTGGAGCGTACCCGTGAGGACGTCAGCCGGGGATAAGAACCGACTCGAATTACAAAATTGTAACCACCGCCGCCTTGATCTTTTCGGCGTTGGGAACAAAGTGCGCGATAAGGGCCGGACTGCAAGGTGGGGGAATATCCGGCGCGGTCACCCGCCTTATCGGTGCTTTGAGAAGATCGAAGCCTTCGTCGGCCACCATAGCAGCGAGCTCTGCGCCGAAACCGCTCGTCCTTGTAGCTTCGTGCGCAATCACGAGCCTGCCGGTCTTTGCAACCGACGAGAGGATCGTCTCTTTGTCGTAAGGAACGATCGTGCGCAGATCGATCACTTCGGCGTCGACGCCCTGCTCGGAGAGTTCCGCTGCCGCTTGCAGGCAGGTGGGAACCATGGCCGACCAAGCGATTAGCGTGACGTCACGGCCTTGGCGCCTGACCGCTGCCTCGCCTATGGGCACCTCATAGTCCCCCTCGGGGACTTCACCCGTCGTGTCGAGCAAGGCGCGATGCTCTATGAAGACCACCGGGTTGTCATCACGTATCGCGGTGATGATCAGCCCTTTGGCATCTGCCGGCGTACTCGGAGCGACGACCTTCAGGCCGGGCACGTGGGCCGTCCACGCCTCGAGGGACTGCGAGTGATGGGCGCCGGCGGGCCGGAAGGCTCCACTGGAAACGCGTAGCACCATGGGGCACTTATACGCTCCCGCGAACATGTAGTGCATTTTGGCAGCCTGGTTGCCCAACTCGTCCAGACAAATGCCCAGAAAGTCCATAAACATCAACTCGACCACCGGACGGAGACCGACCGCTGCCGCGCCAACAGCGTGACCGACAATGGCAGTCTCGATGATGGGGGTGTTCCTGATCCTCTTGGCCCCAAACTCCTCCAATAGACCCTGGCCGCTGACTCCGTAGGCCACCCCGTGCGTGGTGATCTCTTCCCCCGCACAATAGATGGTGGGATCACGACGCATTTCCAAAGCGACACCCTCTGCCGCAGCGGCCCGAAAGCTCATTATTCTCGGTTGCATTCTGAAACTCCCTAGCGCTCGTGTCTCACTCGGCATAGAGGCCGACGACAAGATCGGCTTCCGTCGGCCACGGGCTGTTCTTGGAGAACTCCACCGCGGCGTCCATCTCGGCGGCGGCCTCACGCTCGAGAAAGTCCAGATCAGTCCGGGTCGCCAGGCCCTTCGAGAGAAGTGCCTGCGCACAACGGAGTATCGGATCGTTCTTGAGTTGCAGGTCGTGCTCCTCCGGATCACGGTAGTACGCCGGGTCGGCAGTGAAGTGGCCATGATGACGCCAGGTCTTGCATTCTATTAGGGTCGGCCCCCCACCTGTTCGCGCCCGTTCGACGGCTTCCGATGCGGCATCATATACGGCGCTTACGTCGTTGCCATCCACGATCACGCCCGGAATGCCATAACTCTTACCCCGTTCGGCGATGTCCGCGATGTTCATGTGCTCTTCGGCACTCGTGGACATGCCGTAGAAGTTGTTCTCGCACACGTACACGACGGGCAGTTGCCAGACTGAAGCGAGATCGAGTGATTCGTGGAAAGTACCCCGGTTGGAGGCGCCGTCGCCAAAGAAGCACACGCTTACAAGATCGGTGTCCATGTACTGACAGTAAAGCCCTACCCCAGTTGCTATGGGAAGACTCGCCCCAACGATCCCGTTGGTGCCGAGGATGCCCTTGCTGGCGTCGGCCATGTGCATTGTGCCGCCCTTGCCGTGCGCGTACCCCCCCACGCGGCCGAAGACTTCGGCCATCATACGGGCAGGATCGCCGCCCTTCGCAAGGACATGCCCATGTCCCCGATGCGTACTGATGACGTAGTCTTCCACGCGGAGGTTGCCCATCACTCCGGCGGCCACAGCTTCCTCGCCGGTGTAGAGATGAACTTGCCCCGGTACCTCGCCCGCACACCACTCGGTGTAGATGTGCTCCTCGAAGGCCCTGATGCGGACCATACAGCGATACATCCCGAGAAGATCGGGTACATTCGAACGCATTCAGCTACCTCCGCCCGGATTCGCTGGATAATGGATATATTGGAAGACCATTATACGTAAGCCATGGAAGTCTGCCGCAAGGCCGGCTTGAAGGGAGAAGAGGCATGAGTGAGGAGACTGGTTTCACTTTGGATGAAGCCAAAGCCGTGGGCAAGAAGCTGGGCATCGACTGGACGACGTTCAGCGTCGAAGCATTCCGACGGGGAATGGATGTCGAACTCGAGCACGGTCTGCGCGATCCCCACACTAACGTAACCGGGGACGACCCTATCTTCACGGGCAAGATCGCGCTAGCTCACCTCAAGGAATATCCGGACTACTACGAGCGGCTCGACGTGATGGAAGCAGAAGCGGAGGCGTTCTGGGAAGGCAAGCAGGACAAAGCCTAGGATTCCTTCCCGGCGGGTCGTACTAGCCTAGAGTTGCCCGCCACAGGTGGGGCAGAACTTTGCCCCCTGGTTGATGGCGGCGCCGCAGTTGGGGCAAAACGCCGGTCGCGAATCCTCCTGTGCTTCCGTCGCCTCGAACCCCGGAACACTGGCGCCACCGCTTACGGCCGACCCTCCTGGACCCCGTTTCCCGGCCCCTCGTCCGATCAGGAAGGCGATGACGGCAAGGGCCGCCACCACGACGACCGCCAAAGCGGCAATAACTATGATCCACAACCCGGAGAGTCCGTGGTCCTGCCCGTCTGCTATGGTGACGGCGTCGTTGCCGCTGCCTTGCCCGCCCTCGCGGCCCGACCCCGAATCTGTCTTGTCGGTACCCCCGGTGGAGGTATCCGTCGACTCCCCACCGCTCGTGGTATCGATTTCCGCGCTGGTGGCTAGACCGAGGACTTCGAGACATTCGTTCGACCACCAGAAGGGACGAACGGCCACCCCGGCGGTGGTGACCAACTTGTCTCCGCAGTCACCGATGACCTCGTCCTCGAGCGTGTCGATGACCACCGCGTGCCTGATGGGTCCCCCGGTGAGGTATGCCTTCTGGCCGTCCGACCGGATGGCGATCTCGCGAGGTCAGTAGGCTTCTAGCGGTATTCGCTTCACAATGTCCTTGGCGGACGTGTCGACGACGGCGCAGAAGAAGTCTTCCGCCTTCGGGGCCCGGGGGGTAGCCTGTTGAGTTGCAACGTCGATCCACCCGCTATCCGCGCTGCAGACCACGTAGGCCTTTGTTCCATTCGGCAGGAAACCGATTCCCACCGGGTACGACGGCTCCGTGCTCACTCTCCAAAGATCTACCAGCGACTGAGCGTCGACCACGCGGCCACGCTTCTGATAGCTCTCACTGAAGAAAATCTCGGAATCGCCCGGTTTGACCGCGATGCTGGCGACCATGCCCGTTGAGATCTCCTTCACCTCCTGCCAGGACTCCAGGTCGATGCATATGAGACGGCAGTCTTCAGACGTCATGAACAAACTCACCCAGTCGAAGAAGCCGCGCGGTGCGAGGGAGTCGAACGAATCCGAAGCCACATAGGCGCGCTGGCCGTCGAAGCTCACGGCCACCGGCCCGCCGTGAATATCGTCGAAAGTGCGAATCACCTGGCTCGTCGTCGGATCAATGACCATCAATCCAGCCGCCGTGGAGACCAGTACCTCAGAACCATCGGGCGTGCAGGCGACTCCGCTCGAACAGGAACGCATGAGACTGTAGGGGAACGCGCCAGACGAACTCTGAAACGCCTTCGACATCCCCAGCGGATCGCGCGGCTCTACTCCAGGAAGAGGGATCTCAGCGATCTCCTTCTGAGTCTCCGCGTCGAAAACATGAAGTACAGGCTTGTAGGCGTCGGTTACGTAGAACCGGGCGCCATCGGGAGCGACCGCGACTTCCTGGAGCGAATTGCCGCCCGTCGGGCGAGCCACTAGAGAGTCGGACATCGAGTCGATAAGAGCTACGGCCCCGCTGTAGCCGTTGAGACCTTTGGTTATCTTTGCGCTGTCGATGTCCGTCTCGGCGACGTACGCAAACGGCGGAAGCACGAGCCTCCGTTCGACTTCGCTTCGATCCGTCAACCCGGACGCTTGGGCCAGGATGGGCTCAGGACCACGCCGGTGTGTTGCCCCCGTTGCGACCAACACCGCGGCTAGAAGAAGGCACGCAAAAACGGCACCGGCTGTGCACCTCCACGGAGGTTTCACCGCGGACTCCTTTCCGTCTTGGTTCGATCGCACGCCACGACGCGGAGTTGGCCGTTATCTACCCTGGCCCCAGTCTAACGCGGGGTTTCCTCCGGGTAAAGGTTGTAGCGTTTCCCCCTAGCGGAATCAGCCGCCCGAATAGACGTCCAGACGGGTCACGTTGGGCAGTTCGGCCAGCTTGGTGTGGATGAGATGCGTGTACGCACCGATGGTGCTGTGCACCCTCTCCCCACCTGTGCGCGCAAAGAGTTCGGCAACGCAACGCCCGTCGAAGAAATTGAACAGGAACGTCATCTGCGCAGTCAAAATGCCCTCGTTCCAGTACAGGAGATAAACGCCGTCGGAAACCTTCCAGGCGTGGTACTCCTCAGTGTCGGCCTGGCCGGCTTGGGGACCCTTGACGCCCAACCACGTCTCGTAGACACCTGTGAGATAGATGTGTTCGTAGGCCACGTTGTCGGCATAGGTGTTGAGGAAGCGGGTGCCGCCCAACGAGAACGGAGGATGATAGGCGACCGGGCCTGACGGAGCCACTTCCTCGATCCGGGCCTGACCCACGCTGGAGACGATTCCCCCGGGCGTCATCTCTCCCATGACGACGGTGGCTGTGCCCTTGTTCAGATCCAGGGTCATGGCCACCGAGCGGTCCGCCGCGGAAAGGAAGGTGACAAAGAAGACGTCCGGCGCGAGTTCGAAGGCCTCGTAGGAAGTGACCACGCTGTCTTCTCTGCCCGCCCCGTCGAGTGCTTCAGCCTTCACGTCTTCTTTAGCGAACTCGTGCCGGTACCGCGCTGATGAGTCGCGTCGGGCCAAGGTCATGGTCTTCCCGGCGAGCCGATAGGAACGAGGCGGGCGGTTGGCCGCGTAATCGAATTCCGACTCCGCCGTGTTCGAACGGAGAAACGTTGCCCCTTGATCTTCGAAGGTCCGGCGATCGTGCACAACGGGGTCGGTCATGGCGGTTTTCCCTTTCTCACGCGACTGCGATCCAAAGACACCTCGGGGGGAGAGTGCCCCTCGGCGCCGGCGGCGCCGGTCTGGACCAGCTTACTAGATGATCGAACCGAGGTGAATCACGCCCCAGAATGGTATCGTCGAGTCGCCGCGGCCCTGACGTACGCAAAGGGGAGACCAATGACTGCTCAACATGCTGTAGACGAGCAAGGCGTGCGAACCCGAAGCATCGAGGGACGTCTCAACCGATTGCGCCTCTGGAACCTGGCGGTCGGGCTGATCCTGGGCGCACAGGCGGTGGTCATCGCCGTTCTCTCGAACGGCTTCTCGCTTCCGGTGGTGGCGACCTACATGGATGGACCCCCTGGGACAAAGCCGACCCTTACGAGGCTGGGTTCGCTTCCGCTGGCCTGGGGCGTTTTCGCTTTCATGGCCATTTCGGCGGCCGCCCTCCTCCTCATAGCTTCCCCTGGAGTCTTCGGCTGGTACAAGCGGAACCTGCTAAGAAACCGTAACTATGGACGATGGATCGAATATGCGATCAGTTCGTCGCTCATGATCGTCCTCATCACCATGATCTGCGGAGTCACCGACCTCGCCGCGATGATCGCCATCTTCGGGGTCAACGCCTCAATGATCCTCTTCGGGCTGCTCATGGAGAAATACGAGAACCCCGGCAAGCCTAGTTGGCTTTCTTTCTGGTTCGGTTCCTTTGCTGGAATCATCCCCTGGATCGCGGTCGTCATCTACGTCTGGAGCCCAGGACTCAGCGGCGCACGGCCGCCGGGGTTCGTATACGGGATCATCGCGTCATACTTCGTGTTCTTCAACTGCTTCGCCATCAATATGGTCCTGCAGTACAAACAGATCGGACGCTGGCGCGACTACCTCTATGGAGAGAAGGCTTATATCCTTCTGAGTCTCACGTCAAAAGCACTGCTCGCCTGGCTTGTATTCGCGAACACCTTACTCAAGTAGAAGACCGGGGCTGCCGCCACGGCGGCGGCAGCCCCGGTCCACAGCCTTCACGACCTGTACAAGCCAGGCCGGTCAAGTGTCACCTATCAAGCTCTCGGTCATGCTCGGAACTAACTGATCAATTGCGTCCACTACGATGTCGGCCAGAGAAAGTGACTCCTCGTCCAGCGGAAAGACCGGAGTGGGAACCGCGATCACGCGTAAGCCCGCCGCCTTCGCGGCCCTGATCCCCGCGGGAGAGTCCTCCACTGCGACGCAGTTCTGCGGGGCGAGGCCCAAGAGTTCGCAACAACGAAGATACACGTCCGGCGCAGGCTTGCCACAGGCCACGTCGTCCGACGATACCCATGCCTGGAAGAGTCGGCCGAGACCCGTGCGCTGCAACACGAAGGCGATGACCTCGCGCGGCGACGAACTGGCGAGGCCAAGAGAAAAGCGAGCCGCCATCCTCGCCACGGCCTCCGCAGCCCCAGGAATCAGGGGCACACGCTCGAAGTACCGGGAAAGAATTCCATCCACAACGTAGCGCACTATCTCCTCTTCCGAGAGCGGGGTGCCGAGTTCCCTGCGCAGATACGCTGCCCATTGCATTGAATTGTCACCGCCCATGAAGGCGTCCGGGTCCAGTTCGCTGAGAGACTTGCCGTGCGCGCTAAACAGGGCGCCCATGACCGTACCCCACGCCTCGTCGGAGTCCAGAATGACCCCGTCCATGTCGAAGATCACCGCTCCCGGAGAATCAGACCGGGAGAGACTCATCTCGAGTTCGATTTCGTCACGGATGGGTATTCCGAAATTCCCCATCGTGGGAATTGAGGGTTTCAGACGGCGCGCTACCTGTCGAAGATCGCAATGCAGGGCCGCCAGCTTGAAGTCGCGACGCTGGTAGAAACGCAACGCGTCGAGATTGTCGTTGGTGGTGATGAGCCAGAGCCGCCGGCAACGCGCGGCTATGGCGACACTCCTGACGGCGTGAACCAGCGCGGTGCCGACTCCCCGGTATTTCTCAAAGGCGTGAAGGGTGACTAGCTGACAGTCGTCAGAGACCACCTCGTACGTCGCAAGTCCTAAGAGCCGTCCCCCTTCCGCGACGGCGCAGAACCCGGGCAACTCCGCGGCATATATCTTCCGACCACGAGAGATGACGAAGTCGCCTCCCCATTGCCGCACCATGCTCAGCACCCATTCGTGGTCTGACGTCTTCAGGGGGCGAATAGTGAACGAATGGGAATCCATGGGGATCAGTTTACGCGAGACGGACGCGGCTGACAGGCTATCTCCGCCTAGTCCGACCTTGGCCAAAACTCCAACTGATCGGCGTTGCCCTTGTTGTCGGTGGCAATCGCATCGAGATCCAACTGCATCAACGCCTCCACCGCGGCCGCATCGTACTTGATTCCCGCATTCGTGACCAGTTCCAGCACCGCAGCTTCGATTCCGAGGGCCGGTCGGTAAGGCCTAAACGAGATCATCGCCTCAGCTGTGTCGGCCACCGCCAGAATCCGAGCCTCGAGCATGATCTCGTCGCCTTTGAGCCCCCGCGGATAGCCACTGCCGTCCAGCCGCTCGTGGTGCTGTTCCACTATCTCCGCCAGCGGCCAGTCGAAAGTGATCGCTCTGAGGATCTCATAGCCCGACTCGACGTGCTGACGAACGAGCGTCTGCTGCACTCCGTTCAGCACTCCCGGCGAGGAGAGAATCTCAATAGGAACCGCAATCTTTCCGATATCGTGCACAGTGGCAGCGGCTCGAATCCCATCGACCTGATGAGGCGACAAGTTCATTTTATGCCCGATCAGGACGGCGATCTTAGCGACCCGTTGCTGGTGGCCGGCTGTGTAGGGATCGCGGAACTCCGTCACGGCGCCGAGCGCCTGCAACGTACCGGTCTGGGCGTTCCGAAGTCGGCCATACGCATCCTGGAGCTCTGCCAAGGCCTGCTGCTTCTCCGTCACATCGTCAAACATGACGACAAGTTCACTCGAGGGCAGCCTATACACGTAGTTCTCCACCCAGAATCTCAGACGTTCGTCCTCGTAGAGCCAGGCTGATAGCGCCTCCGAACCACCCCTCCGCCAGACTCGCTTCAACACGTTGTCAAGCCGAGTCCGCGGGACCCCGGGAAACACCGTCGAAAGGGTCCGACCTACGAGTTCGCTTCTCGTCGCATGCGTGATCGTCTCAGCCGATTTGTTCACGTCCTTGATCACGAAATCTCGGCCCCCGGAGCCGGCCTCGCACACCAGCACCCCACTGCTCATCGACTCGAACATCTGATGAAGACGCGCCTCGCTGCCTTTGAGAGCCTCCTCGGTCAGCCGGCGATCCGTCACGTCTCGCAGGAAGGCGATGATCTGTTCCGAGTCGCCACGCCGCAGATACGTAGTGGTGACCTCCCCGAAAAACCTCTCCCCCGTCTTCTTTCGGGGCTGAACGGAAAAACTGAGTGGGCCCTCCTCCTTCATCTCCTGCCACTGACGCTCCCACTCTTCCCGGGAGATATCTGGGTCGATATCAAAGAGGGTCAATCCCAAGAGTTCGTCGCGGGTGTAGCCGTACAGCTTCGCACAGTAGTCGTTCGCGTACTGCACTGCCCCTTCCGGACCGAACCAGATGATCGATTCTGCCGCATTGTCGATGCAGAACTGCGTGAGCAGCAATGAGTCCTCCATCGCCGCGCGCAGAGTGATGTCCATCCCCGAGGCCAATAAGCACCTCTGACCTCTGATGTCCACCAGTTCGGCACTCATCAGCACCTTGCGGACATCGCCTGATTTGGTCCTCAGCCGCATCTCCAGAGGTTCGCCCCGAGGCATCTCTGCAGCGGCCCCGGCCAACCGATTCCGCTCGTTCTGGCTGACAACACGGAGCTCCACGGATGTGCGACCTATCGCCTCCTCCCGGCTAAAACCCAGAGCTTCGAGCCAGGCATCATTGACGTCCACAAGCCGCCCATCGGGTGCGCAGATGGTCGAAAGCGCGGGGTTCGAATGGAAAGCGACGTTGAAGCGCTCTTCGCTCTCCCGCAGTTGTTGCTCTGCCAGTTTGCGGGCTGTGATGTCCGTACTCACGATCTGAACCCCCCGCACGGCGCCGGAAGCGTCAACCACCCGCGTATACGTCGAGAGCACCCACCCCGTGCGCCCCGTAGACGACACGGAGCTGTCCTCGAATTGCAGCCCCTCGCCAGTGACCACGACGGACTCCATCCGTTCCAACGTCTCTCTCAGCTCGACGGGGGTCAAGATCTCCGTCAAAGACCTCCCGATGAGTTCGGCCGATTCCTTCCCGATCTGGTCGGCCGCTGCGTCGTTCACGAACAGGATGATGCCGTCTCGGGAAAGGAATCGTACCCCCACACCGGCGGTCTGAGTAAGCAGGCGGAATTGGGTCTCGCTCAAGTGAAGCGCGTCCTCCGCCTCGCGAGTCCTAGCCACGCTCCGCTGCAGCTCTTCGGTGCGAAGTCCCACTAGTTCGGCCAACCTGTCTTGCGTCTGCTTCAGACGAAGGCTCATAAACCGCGTCTCGAGCAAGGAATTCACGTGCAACAGGAATTCTTGAAGGTTGACGGGCTTCGCAAGAAAGTCTTTGGCACCGCTACGGAATGCCCGTTCTCGCGCTTCGACGCCCGCCATGCCGCTCACCGCCATCACCGGAAGGAACCCGTCCTCGGTGAGGCGGCGGCTGATCTCTCGGAGCAGTGCGAACCCGTCGAGACCGGGCATGTTCAGGTCCAGAATGACCAGATCGGGTGTTGAGGCGTCAAGGAAGGCAGGCACGTCGGTGGCGTCGGTGACGCCGTGGACGTCGACGTACCCGGCGGAGGTGAGGGCGCGCACAAACAGCCGGACGATGCTGGCTTCGTCATCAACGACCAAGATCTTCGCCCTGGAATCCACGACTGCGTTCGAGCGAGACGCACGCCGTGCGCCACCTGTTTGATAGTCAGAGACTTTCATATACATTTCATCGTCCGATGAGGCGCAGAACTTGATAAGAGTCCGTTGTCTGTACGGTTTTGGCCATCGCTTCCAAAACTCCTCAGGAGGGCCTCCTGTCCAACACGCCCCGCGCCAACTTGGCGAGCATTTCGGGTGTGAACGGTCTGGCCGTGAAGATGATCCCCTCTTCCAACGGCCCTGCATCCACCATTTCGAGATCGTAGGGCCATTGCCCGCCGACCAGCCATCCAGCTTCGCGGCAAGACCCGGGTGCGAGCGCTGACACGCTCATCACACGTAGGCACTGCGTGCACGGGGTGTGTCGTGCTGCGGGATCGCTCCGTCGATGTTGGTCTACCTGCGCCAGCGTCTGGGTATAGTAGGAGCGCATCAGACCACACGACACCAGCGAGTTCAAGATGATCCCTATCACCGTGGAACCCACAGGCCCGTACGACTTGGAATTGAGCCTTCGAGCCGCGCGTGGTTTCGCCCCCCCTGATCCGGCTGAGCCCCAAGAAACACCGACAAAGTTGCGGTCAGCCGTGAGACTCGATGGAGCGCCCTTCGTGCTGGAGATCCGTCAGATCGTAAAAGACCCTGCGCGCCTTGAGGCGGAAGTCGCGCTCCCTGAGGACGAATCGAACAAGCAACCGCAGCCCGCCTCGGCGAGCGTGGCCGTCATGGCCGCTCGACTTGTCAATGCAGATCTGGATCTGCGACCTTTCTACGGGCTCGCCGTCGATCACCCCATGCTCGGGCCTCTGACACGCGCACTCCATGGCCTCAAAGCGTTCCGGCCGCCTTCGCTTTTCGAGATGCTCGTCATCGCCGTCATTGAGCAACAGATCTCGCTTCTCGCCGCCTATCGTATCCGCGAGAGGCTGGTCCGCCGGTTCGGAGATGCGGTAAACGGCTTGACTGCGTTCCCCACACCGCGGTCCCTGGCGAAACCCTCCACGGAGGCGCTCATGGAGTGCGGGGTCTCCCGGCGCAAGGCCGAGTACATAGGTGGTCTGGCCGAATTGATAGAGAGTGGCGCAGTGGACGTTGAAAGCTGGGCGCACTTGTCCGACGAGGAAGTGCGTGAACGAGTGATGGCTATCCGGGGCTTCGGCCGGTGGTCGGCCGACTACCTCCTGGTAAGAGGCCTCGGTAGAGCGGACGTAGCCCCCGCTGACGACCTCGGGATTCAGACCCTTCTGGGAAGGATCCTGGGGAAAGGCCCGCGTCTGACGTCCGACGCGGTACGCCAAGTACTGGAGCCTTTTGCCCCGTTCCGCGGACTGACGGTCTTCTACATCCTGGCAGGCTCGCGTTTATCCCTGGTATGAGGGCCGCGCGCCGCTTCTGTCAGCGCTTGCCACGTGGCTTGTAGATCTTCATACAGAGGATTATCAAACTGACCCCAGCCGCAACGCCGGTAAGAATGATCTTGGTGAGATCTAGGATCGGTTTTACCCGGATGCCGTCGGGGTTCACGGTGATCACCGCCACCGGTCGGCCCATCGACCCGCCTCCGCCGCCTCCACCGCCCCCCGCGCCGGCTGTAGGACTTTCGGAACTCTCGTCCTTCTGCCCCTCAGTCGCGCCTCCGCGCCCGTTCGGAAGGCCGAATCCCATCCCGGAGCCGAATCCCCCACCAGCGACAACCTCCGCCGCGGTGATCACAGTAGACTCTCCGGACACCAACGCCGACCCGAAGACCTTCGCCGAGTCGGCCGCCGAGAGCAGACGTTCCATCGTGTCCGCCCTTAGTTGCGATTCCTTTCCGATCCTGCTCATCAATTCGTCCATACCTTCGTTCACGACGATATCTCCTTTTACCTCGAAGATCGTGTACGCATCCAGAGGGCCCCGACCACCGCGGCGCCAACCATGCAAAGCTGAGCCGCTCTCGTGAGGTTGACAATCCGGGAACGCGACGTCTGTCCATTTTGCGAAACGAGCACGGCATGGGGCCGGCTCCAAGCGACGGCGAAACCCCTCCACCCGACTACCAAAGACCTCGCCACGGGGGTCACGGTCATGGCGCCGATCTCCAGTGGGGCCGAAGGTACGGTCCTCACACGCAAAATGGGATGCGCTCCATCGGTTCGCGGCTTCATGCAGTCTGTGATACCCATCTGGGAAAGTTATAGTCGTTACCGCGGCTGGGGTTGACGGAGCCTTCCCGAGTACTAGACTGGATCGAGCGAAGCTCTACGGGTCGAGATCGAGGCGACATGCGGCTATACACCACAGTGCAACGAAGGACGTCGAATCTGACTGCGATCGTCTTTTTCGCGGCCGCATTGGCCGTCATCTCGAGCCTCCCAACGACCGGGTGCGGTGGCGCCGACGAAACAGCCGCCGCGCGAGGGACCGGAACGAAGGTAGTGTTCTCCACTGCGGACGGGGTGTCTATCGGGGGGCACGTCTTCGGTTCGGGGCACTCCGGCATCGTGTTATCGCACATGTATCCGGCCGACCAGACCAGCTGGTTTTCAACCGCCGGGGAACTCGCGGCCGAAGGCTACCTGGTCCTCACGTACGATTTCCGCGGATATGGGGAGTCGGGGGGAACCAAGCAGATCGATCAGATCGACAAGGACCTCGATGCCGCCGTCAACGAGATCAGGTCGCTAGGAGCCGCCTCGCTCGCCCTGGTGGGAGCCTCCATGGGCGGGACGGCCAGCCTCATCGTGGCAGCGCACCAGCCGGTGGCAGCGGTCGCCACACTCTCGGCGCCGGTCGAGTTCGAGGGCCTCTCCGCTCGACGCGCGGTAACGGTGCTGACGGCACCCAAGCTGTTCCTGGCGGCGGAAAACGACGTAGGGGCGGCGGGAGCCCACGATCTCTACAACCGGGCTCCAGACCCCAAGGAGATCGAGATCTTCCCGGGAAGCGACCACGGAACCGCGCTTCTGACGGGGTCCTCGGCAACCGACGTACGCACGACCCTCTTTACCTTCCTGGAGAAGGACCTGCCACCCAGGTAGCCAGGGCCGGCGACGAACATCGCGACGCAGACGTGCATTTGACGTCCCTCAAAACTGGCTGCGTTCGCGGAACAAGCGGTATCATGTAGT
This sequence comes from uncultured Actinomycetes bacterium, assembly GCA_963775295.1. Classification (GTDB taxonomy): domain Bacteria; phylum Actinomycetota; class Thermoleophilia; order RBG-16-64-13; family RBG-16-64-13; genus JAMDEO01. The sequence goes on along the minus strand of CAVZIK010000006.1, from coordinate 981,647 downwards.
CCGCGAGGCGGACGCAGGTGGCCGCCACAGCGACTTCATGGATAGGATGGCCATGCCTGCTTCCAGCGAGAACCAAGGTCACGAGGCTAGTCCGCGCCCTCTCGAAGACAGCCAGGACCTTCTACGCTACGTCATCAAGCACGATTCCAGCGCGGTCGTCCTGCTGGACAGCGACCTCAACTATCTTGCTGTCAGCGATCGATTCCTGGATGACCACGGAGTCCCGGAGAGGGACGTCATCGGTAGAAACCACTACGATCTCTTCCCCGATCTGCCCGAGGCATGGAAGGAAGCTCATCAAAGCGCGCTCGGGGGACAGATCGTCAAGAATGAGGACGACTGGTACGAGCTTGAAGACGGCTCCATCCTGCATAGCCGTTGGGAGTGCCGGCCCTGGTATCGCTCTGATCGCACCATCGGGGGAATTGTCCTCTACACGGAGGCCACCACGGAGCGAAGGGAGGCTGAGGAGGCACTCGCGCAAAGTGAGGGCCGATACCGCCAGCTGTTCGAGCTTGAGTCTGACGCCGTCCTTCTTATCGACGCGGAGACCGGTCAGATCCTGGAAGCCAACGGCGCGGCGTGCTCCCTCTATGGCTACGACCCCAGCGAATGGCTCGCAATGAAGAATACCGACCTATCGCTGGACCCCGAGAAGACCCGTGCAGACGCTCAGAACGGCCGGACCTGGGTCCCCTCCCGACGGCATCGGGCCAAGGACGGTACGACCATCTTGGTAGAGATCACAGCCCGTCATTTCGAGCTGAAAGGCCGGCATACGATTCTCGCGGCCATGAGAGACGTGACCGAGCGCGAACGGGCGACCCAAATCCTCCGCGAGAGCGGGGAACGACTCCGGCAATCTCAGAAGATGGAAGCCATCGGTCAACTGGCGGGCGGGATTGCGCATGACTTCAACAACCTTCTCACCACCATCATGGGTTACAGCGAACTCCTCCTCGCCGGTGATTGCTCCGACACGGGAAGGGTTCGCAATGATGTGTCCCAGATCCGCCAGGCGGCGGAGAGAGCACGCGAACTCACGAATCAGATCCTCACATTCTCCAGGCGTCAACCGCAGAGGCCGGAGATACTGTCCCCGAACGCGCTTATCAAAGAGGCAGAGCAACTGCTCCGACGCACCTTGGGAGAGGACATCGAATTCGTCACCTCCTTGGACCCGGATACGAGCGCGATCGAGGTCGACCCGAGCCAGTTCTCCCAAGTGATCACGAACTTGGCGGTGAATGCTCGTGAAGCTATGCCTTCGGGCGGAAGGATCGCCATCTCTACCGGTAACGTCGTCCTGGATGAGGAATTCTGTGAGAGCCATCCGGATTGCACGCCAGGCCCGTTCGTCATGGTTGAAGTATCCGACACCGGGCGTGGGATCGAGCAGGAGACCCTCGATCGAATTTTCGAACCGTTCTTCAGTACAAAGGGTCAGGGCGCCAGCGCCGGTCTGGGATTGTCCGCGGTCCACGGCATCGTTAAACAAAGCGGCGGCCATATCTTCGTAGAGAGTCAGTCAGGCGTCGGCAGCACGTTCAAGATCTTTCTACCTCCGGCCGCTGTGATTTCCACGACACTCAATTCGGATCCTGCAAGGATCTCGTCGAAGCAGGTGGAGAAGACAATCCTGGTTGTGGAGGACCAAGACTCCGTGCGCGCACTCGTCAAGCGGGTCCTGGAGCGCGAGGGCTACAAAGTGATCGCGGTCGCGGATGGCGACGAGGGTCTTCAGATCATTCGAGGCAAAGCGCGCGTCGATCTTCTCCTTACCGACATCGTGCTTCCGGGCACCACTCAGGGGGATTCGCTGGGCGAACGAGCGCTCAAAGTGCGCCCCGGCCTTCCGTTGCTGTTCATGTCCGGTTACCTGCGAAATGCGTCGATCCCAGCGGAACGGTTTGGGGCCAAAGTCGGCTTCCTTCAGAAGCCCTTCGCTCCCGAAGCGCTTTGTCGTAGGGTCCGGGAAGCACTCGAGGAGCCCCGGGCCACCGCATAAGCCCGGTGCCCGCATGATGAACGATGCCAGGGGGAAGTACCGCGTAGAGGCACTTGAGATTTCCCGGCATGGAGGGCTCTAATGCGGACAAGGCGCATCGAAGACTACGCTCTGATCGGCGACACCAACACCACTGCTCTGGTGAACCGCAATGGCTCGATCGACTGGTTCTGCGCACCCCGTTTCGACTCCCCTGCTTGTTTCGCGGCTCTCCTGGGAAACCACGAGAACGGCCACTGGAGCATCGCCCCGGCCGGCGGCATCAAGAGCGTCGCGCGAAGGTATCGCGGTGAGACTCTCGTCCTCGAGACCGAATTCTCGACCGAGAGCGGCACGGCCCGTGTCATCGATTTCATGCCACCCGAGGAGCGGTCCCCGCGCATCGTCCGGGTAGTCGAGGGGGTCAAAGGATGCGTCCCCATGAGGATGGAGTTGGCAGTCCGCTTCGATTATGGGGTGCGTGTCCCTTGGGTCCACAGGGTGGGGAATGGAATCGAGTTCACCGCCGGTCCGGACGCGTTGCGGCTTGATCACGAGGTGGAGGTCGTCCCCCGCGAGCTAACTCACCAAGCAGACTTCCCGGTCCGCGAGGGGGAGCGCATTCCGTTCGCGCTCTGCTGGCACCCCTCCCACGTGCGCAGACCACCCAGAATAGACGCCATCGACTTCTTGGAACGGGCGGAGCGTTGGTGGACGGGATGGTCCCGCACGTGCCGCGTTGCCGGAGAATGGAGGGAGCCGGTCGTCCGGTCGCTCATCGTCCTCAAGGCCTTGACCTATCACCCCACCGGCGGCATAATCGCCGCCCCCACGACGTCGCTTCCCGAGAGCATGGGCGGCGTACGCAACTGGGATTACCGTTTCTGTTGGCTGCGCGATGCCACCTTCAGCCTCTACGCCTTGATGTTAAACGGCTACCTCGCGGAAGCGCGTTCCTGGCGTGACTGGCTGCTGCGAGCCATCGCGGGTCAGCCCGAGCTCATGCAGATCATGTACGGCCCCGCGGGGGAGACGCGACTCACCGAATTCGAGTTGCCTTGGCTGGCAGGGTTTGAGGGATCGAGACCGGTGCGAGTCGGCAATCAGGCTGCCACCCAGTCGCAACTGGACGTCTACGGGGAAGTGATGGACTCGATGTATCTGGCGGCCCGGTCCGGCGTCCCTCCGAACCCCACGGCCTGGGGCCTGCAAAGACACCTCATGCGTGCTTTGGGGGAGCGCTGGAAGGAACCCGACGAGGGGATCTGGGAAGTACGCGGGCCCAGGCGCCAGTTCACTCACTCCAAAGTGATGGCCTGGCTGGCAGTCGACAGGGCGGTGCGATCGGTGGAGGTTCTCGGCCTCAAGGGACCGGTTGGCGAATGGAAACGGCTGCGGGCGGAGATTCACCGCGAGGTATGCGAGGAAGGCTATGACCCCGATCTGGGCGCCTTCACCTGGTACTACGGTTCGAAGTCGCTCGATGCGGCCCTGCTGAGGATCCCGCTGGTGGGCTTTCTCCCCCCTACGGACCCCCGAGTGGTGAGCACCGTTGCCGCCATTCAGCGCGGGTTGTCTACCGACGGCTTCGTCCGACGATACCACCCCGAGGGCAACTCGTTTGTCGACGGACTGTCTGGGAACGAAGGGGCTTTCCTGCCGTGCACTTTCTGGCTGGCGGACAACCTTATCCTTCAGGGGCGCAAGCGCGAGGCCTTGACGCTTTTCCGGCAACTCCTTAGAATCCGTAACGACGTGGGCCTCTTGGCCGAGGAGTACGACCCTCAGACGAAATCCCTGCTCGGGAACTTCCCGCAGGCGTTCACGCACGTCTCGCTTGTGAACACGGCCTTGAACCTGTCCTCCGCCACAGGCCCAGCTCATCGGCGTCGTGCCGTAGAATATGCGCGCAAAGACAGCTAGGGGCACCAAGGGACTGGGGGCCGTATTGTTCGCTGTTGACCGAAAGATCAAGATACTCACACTCGGGGCGATGTGCTTCGCCCTGTTCATGGCCATGCTGGACAATACCGTTGTCAATGTGGCGCTCCCGCGCATCTCACAGGATCTTGGTTCCGGCATCTCCGGTCTTCAGTGGATAATAGACGGCTACACCCTGGTGTTTGCTACGCTCATGCTTACCGGCGGCACGTTGGGCGACATCATGGGACGTAAGAAGTTCTTCCTGGCAGGTCTTATGGTCTTCACCGCCGGGTCGCTTCTCTCCGCCCTTGCCCCTTCTCTGGGCGTTCTCATCGCGGGGCGTGGGGTCCAGGGCCTGGGCGCTGCCCTTCTAATGCCGGGCACGCTGTCCATTCTCACCAACACCTTCCTGGACCCCCGGGAGCGGGCGCAGGCTATCGGTATTTGGGCCGGCATCTCAGGACTGGCCCTAGCCATGGGACCGGTGGTCGGCGGACTTCTCGTCGACAGCTTTGGCTGGCAAAGTGTCTTCTACCTCAACGTGCCCATCGGCATTGTCGCTCTTGGCGTTTGCTGGTTCGCAGTGCCCGAATCCAAGAGCCCGGAGGGCCGTCGGCTCGATATCCCCGGGCAAATACTCGCGGTCATCGCTCTTGGCGCGCTTACCTATGCGTTGATCGAGGCCAACAACTGGGGCTGGACATCGCCGACTACCATAGCTCTCTTCGCCGTCACCGTGATCGGCATGGTGCTCTTCGTCTTGGTGGAGCGGGCTAGCTCCAGCCCCATGCTGCAGCTTAAGTTCTTTCGCAATCCGACTTTTACCGCGGGAGCTCTCTGCGCAGCTGTGATGAGCTTCGGCATGTTCGGGATGTTCTTCTTCCTGAGCCTTTTCTTCCAGAACGTCCAGGGCTATACGCCGCTGCAGGCCGGTCTGAGGTCCCTGCCCAACACCCTGATGATCGTCGCTTTCGCGCCGCTTGCCGGGCGCCTTGTCGGGCTCATTGGAGCGAAAATCCCCCTGACACTCGGCCTCGTTCTCAATGCGAGCAGCCTCTTCCTATTCACTCGGATACAGGTTGAAACCGGGTACGGGGCGATCTGGCCGTTGCTGTCGCTTGCCGGCTTCGGGATGGCCATGGTCATGACTCCGATGACCGCTGCCGTCATGAGCACAGTGCCGCCCCAGCGGGCAGGCATGGCTTCAGCGACCACAAGTGCCAGCCGCGAAATCGGCGGCGTGTTCGGCATTGCGCTCCTCGGAGCCATTGTCACGCACATCTTCACTCGGGACCTGAACCGCGTCGTTAACCAAATGGGACTTCCGCCTGCGCTCAAGGCCACAATCCTCCAGCAGGCCGGCCACGGGGTGGAACAGACCGGAGGCGGCCTCCCGGCCGGCGGCCAGTTCGATGCTCTGGCCCTGGCCTTGAAGTCGTCATTCGTCTCCGGGATGCACATCGCCCTCGTGGTGGCCGGCGCTGCGCTGCTACTTGGGGCCATTGTCGCCGCGATCTTTGTCCGCGGCGGGCGACCGCAGGAGAACACCGTCGAAAGGCCCATCGACATCGGTGGGGCTGTCATCGCCGAGGAGGTCTCGATCCAGGAAGGTTAGGATTCCCTTCCTCTTCCGGGCTTCTCGTGTCGGTTCATCGTTGCCTGGGCGAACACTTGACGTAGCGAACGGGTGGTAAACGCTTTACTATTATCAACTTAATAGTATACTGAGATTCATACCACCACTAAGTGATCATTAGGGACGGGGACAGGACTGAAAGGCATGGCCAGATGATCGGAACACCAACAGGAAACGATGAACGGGGAGACGAAGCGCAGGTGATATCCACCAGCGTGCGCAAGTTCCAGAAAGAGTTGAGCTCGGGCATCGTATCACTCGCCCTTTTAGCCCTTTTGGCGCGCGCGGACGAGCCGCTGTACGGGTACCAGATCGCGAAGGAGCTGGAAGGCTATGGCGGAGGACTTCCAGTCAAGCAGGGGACCCTTTACCCGGTCTTGCGCTCGCTCGAAGCCGGCCGACTACTCATGAGCCAGGTGGAACCTTCGGTGTCCGGGCCCCCACGACGTTACTACTCCATCACCGCCGAGGGGCGAGAGGCCATCGACCTTTGGGTAAATACTTGGAATCGGACTCATGAATTCGTCAATGCTGTTCTGGAGGGACGACGTGGCTGAGAACATCAATAGGTACCTGAGAGAGCTCCAGGCGGCACTGGCCGGGGCCGATCCGGCCCTCATCCAGGATGCGCTCTTCGATGCTGAGGAACATCTTCGCTCCGAGTCGGCAGCACGGGAGCAGGCCGAGGGAGCTTCAGCCGAGGGCGCGATCGCGAGATTCACCGCGGTCGTCGAAGCCTATGGCACTCCAGAAGAGGTGGCGGCGGCGTACCTCGCCTCACCCGACACGGGCGCTGCGCTACAAACGGCGTCGACATTGGGGGTGGACAGGACTAGTGGGGCGGTTAGCGGGCACCTGGAACAGACCGACGCACGGCTCGGGACCGAGCCGGGCGTCGCTTCAGCGCACGGATTTCGAGGCGGCCCGGAGTCGGCGCCGGCGAGAACCCGGCCAACACTGTGGAGACGCTTTTTCGGGGTCGTCGCGGATGCCCGCGTCTACAAGAGCCTGTTCTACATGCTTCTGTCGCTTGGAACGGGTATTGCCTATTTCACCATTGTAGTGACCGGACTCTCACTTAGCGGCGGCCTCCTGATCCTGATCATCGGACTTCCGTTCCTTCTTTTGTTCCTGGGCGTGGTCCGCGGCCTCTCGTTTTTGGAGGGCCGTCTGGTGGAGGTGCTTCTAGGAACCAGGATGCCGCGCCGACCGCGTTCGGAGCCCCAAGGTGTGGGCCTGGTGCAGAGGATGTGGTTCTGGCTGAAGGACGGCCGCACATGGCTGGCGATGGTATACATGGTTCTACAGCTGCCTTTGGGAATCGTTTACTTCACGGTCGCCGTCTCGGGGTTCGCGGCTGCTCTATGGATGATCGTCATCCCCTTCATCCAGGTAGGCGTTGACCACACCTACATGGATTTAAATGGAAGAGAGTTTCTCTTCCAGTTCTGGACATTGCCTTTCCTCGTCATAGGAGGAGCACTGCTGCTGGTGATCTGGCTGCACCTGATCCGATGGATCGGGCGAGGACACGCCGCGTATGCCAAGGCCATGCTGGTTCGGCTCGCAAAGTAACGGTCGTCATCATGCTGCGATGGGCTGGCAAGTGAAAGTGCGGCGGCCTCTGAAGATCCAGGGGCCGCCGCACCTCTTTGCAACCAACGAGGGAGAGAACAGTTATCAGCCGCCCGCTTTGTACGTCTGCAGTGTGCTCGTCACCGGAATCTCTGGGTCGGTCACGTTGTCCACCAAGGTCAGGTCAAACGGATACTTCGTCGCGGTCCGCCATTGTCCAAGAACAAGCGGTGATTTATAGACGTTCTCCACAATATGGCACGGCCCAAGTCTCCAAGGCGGGCCCGCTGGCTGCACGCCTTCCGTAAAGTCGATCCTGCCGGCGATAGTGCTCATGTTGGTGGCTTTGACGGCGGTCATGATCGCAGCCTTGTCGTCGATGCTCGTGGCGCGCTTGAGCACGTCGATCGCCCAGTCGAAGACTAGGAAGTGCAACAGCGGCTGCGTCCATTCTTGGTTCTCGGTGGATTCGAAATCCGCTGCCAGATCGGCGCAGTTCTGATTCAAGAGGGGCGACGTGAACGGATGGTTGGGCGACCACCAGACCTCGGTACTCAACCCGTTAGCGATGGTACCAAGCGCCTCCACAGACTGAGGGAATAGTAGGGCCTTGGTGAAGGTCGCAACCTTGGGCGTCCACCCCTGCTGAGCCGACTGTTTCCAGAAGTTGGTGAAGTCCGGCGGGATGAAGATCCCTGTACCGAGTTCGGCGCCGGCCTTCTTGAACAGCGCGATCTGGGTGGTGAAGTCCTCTGTGCCGTCCTGGAAGGAGCCACCGTCGATCACTGTAAAACCCGCTTCCTGGAACTGCGGGATGTAGACCGGCCGCAAGGCGTTCCCGTCCGCGTCGTTGGGGAACATCACCCCGATTGTCTTGTTGGTACTCAGCGCGCCCCAAGCGTCGAGCATTGACGCGCTGACGTCTTCGGCTCCCCAGAACACATGATATGTGTACTGGAAGGTCTTCGTCAGATCGCCGTTCGTCCGGCTTCCGACGTACGATTGCCAAGGGCAGTCGGTGGTTAGGCAAGGCGTGACAAGCGCCTCGCACTGATCGGCCACGGGCACAACCGTATCCGGTGTTGACGCTGCAACGATCATATCCACTCTATTGTTGTTGATCAGGTCGCCGGTGACTTGGGACGCTCGGTTGGAGTCCGACTGGCTGTCCATGACCGTAATAGTGATGGGGTGCATCTGCCCATCCCCACACGCGATGCCGCTGCCGATGGCCGCCGTCGCCCTATCGACGCAGTATTTGTCGGGCACGCCGAACGAGGCCAGCGAGCCGGTCAACGGCGTGACAAAACCGATCTTGATCTCGCGGCCTTTCGCGGCCCCCACCGAAGTGGTGGTACCCTGCCCAGCCGTGGTAGTGGAGCCGCCCGAGGTCGTCGTTATGCCGGCCGACGTCGTGGTTTCCCCGGTTCCTCCACAGGCCCCCAACAATCCGCCCATTCCAGCTCCGGTGCTCACTGCGACGCCGGCGATCCCCGCGATCTTGAGGAACTCCCGCCGACTGAAGAAACGACGCGAAACAATCTCCAGCGGTTGTAGAACCTTCTCTCCCCGCTTGTTCATCTCTCCCCCCTGAGAATTGTTTGCGCGCTACCCCCCACCACGGGCAAGGGGCATGTGTGCGGCCTGCGGCCCGTGTGAGACGCGAACGGCGTTAGTGTTCCCAGAGTCGCTTTCTAATCAAACTGAAGCCTGGCCTCGATTCTTCAAGAACTCCATAACAAGGAGACTGAGTTCGTCCGGTCGTTCCAACCGCAACAGATGAGCGTGCGGCCTGAAGACGTGGGGGTCGGCTGCGTGATCGACTGAAGCTCGCCGAACACCATACCAACAACGTCCTCGCGCCCAAAGCCGGCACTATCCATAGAAACGAGCCTGTGGGCCAGCGAAGGGCAAGCCAGAGAACTCCACCTTTGGACAGGTTGACACACTTCGTCGTGCCAAGCTCAGGAAAAGGCCGACGGCGGCGAAGTCGTAGGGGCGCGCGATGGTAATCAGTCCAGAAGCGCGTGCACCAGCTCCGAAAAACTCGAGAAGGAGAGCGCCGGCAAAACCGTCGCGCCGAAGCCATAGCTTACAAAGGCGAATTCCGTCCCGGCCGCCCCTGCGGAATCACGGTCTCCCTGCGTGTCTCCGACGTATACCGCCCGATCGAGTCCGTGCTCCAGGGACAAAGCGCGCAGCATGTCGGCCTTATTCAAGCCCGACATGCCGTGGCAGTCCCAGCCTGCAAAACATCCTTCCAGACCGGTTATGCGGAAGAAGGCCTTGAGGTACCAATCCGGGCAGTTACTGACGAGAAACAACCGATGGTGCCCCGCCAACGCGCGCAGACCTTCGGCCACACCTTCGTAGAGAACGCCTCCGACCTCCTCGATACCGAAGCGCTCGTGCTGCTCGATAAGCTCGATGACGGCTTGGTCGGCTGAATGCAGGTCTGGGAGCAGAGTGGCGACGCATTGACGGAACGGCGTGCCGGAGACCGAACGGATGTCGTCGACGGTGATCCGGGTGGTCGCCCCTAGTTTCTCGAGAGCCGCGTTCCACCCGTGAGTGCTGGCGGCCGCAGCATCCCAAAGAGTTCCGTCGAGGTCGAAGATGAGCGCGTCGTAAGTCATTTGGGAATTGTAACGCGTGCGCGGCGGCCTACAAGCGACGGGGCCGATGGGGCCCCTCACGGCGGGCCCCATCGGCCCCGGACAGGTCGACAACTCATACGCTCAGATATTCATGCCGCCGTCAACCATGAAGACGCTTCCCGTGGAAAAGCTGCTCTGGCTCGATGCCAGAAAGAGAACCATCCGAGCGACTTCCGCGGCCTTGCCGTGTCGGCCCAGGGGGATGATCTGGTTCAAAAACTCAGTGCCGTCCTGCCCGACTATGTCGGTAAGCTGCCCCTCGATCTTGGTCTGAAAATCGTTGTCGATCGGACCGGGAGCGCAGACGTTCACCCGGATGTCCCGCGAGGCAGCCTCCTTGGCGATAACTCGCGCCAGCCCGATGAGAGCGTGCTTCGAAGTCGCGTACGCGCAGCAACCGGGGTCGGCACGGACGCCCATGATGCTGGATGTGATGACGATGCTGCCTCCGTCGTTCATCTGCGGCAGACAGTACTTGCAGGCAAGAAACGTCCCTCGCACGTTGGCAGCGATGACCGCGTCGAACATGTCATCCGGGTATTCCGTCACCGGCTGCAGCACCCCGGAGATGCCCGCGTGGCTGAACAGCACGTCGATCTTGCCCCATTTGGCAGCGGTGTCGCGGACGTACTTCCGGGTCTGCTCAGCATCCGCAACGTCGGCTTGGCTCATGGCCACTCTGTCCGGATCGCCGCCCAGTGTCTCGACTGCGCGATCCAGGTTGCTCGCATTCCGGCCCACGAGCATCACTCGTGCGCCTTCTTCCAGGAGCAGCTTGGCGCTCGCCAAGCCCACGCTTCCCGCGCCACCGGTGACGATGCAGACTTTGCCGTCCATGATCCCCATCAACTGCCTCCTCGTGGTGTGTCACGCGACTTCGAGCCGGCGCCCTAGACCGCGTATCCCGCCAGAGCGCCTTCGCGCACCGCGTCCACAATCCACCCGGGATCCTTGGCACTGCCGATCACAAGAGTCTCGATGCCCATCTTCTCGAGCTCGGCCACCAGTTCGTTGTTCGGGCCCCAATCCTGGGTGGTCATCACGCTTTTGCCCCGCAATGTGAAGATACGCTTGTCCGGCACCTGGATCTTCAGACCGTCGTCTACGATCTCCAGGTAGCTACAGTCGGTCCAGATGGGCACGTGCTTTAGCTTGAACCACGGCCACAGATTCTCTTGGTCGTCCCTGTAGATTCCCTCACCCAGCTCTGACTGAGGACCGTCGTGGGCGATAACCACCTTACGGCCGCGCTTGGTGAGGAACTCCGCCAGCTCGCACCCGTGAAGCGTACCGCCCATGATCACGACACTGCTACCAACCGGCATCCACAGCTTGGAGAGCGTCTCCATCTGTTCGGGGTTGAAAAACTTCAGCGCGGTCTTGAGCAGACCGTGGAGCTTCTGGGTGGGGATGAACTTGCCGCTGTCGGAGCCTTTGAGGTTGAACTCGGTGTGAGCCGCGCCGGTGGCCAGGATGACCACGTCCGGCTTTTCCGCCCGGATCACGTCTGCGGTTACGGCCTTCTTCATGTGGACCGCGACCTTGTCCTTCTTGAGCTGAGTCTCGAGATACTTCACGTGCCCCATCATGTCCTCGGTCTCGAGGTCCTTGACGATGGCCGCCAGCGGCTCCAAGCCGCCCAGATAGGAGCCTTTCTCGTAGAGGACGACGTCGTACCCGCGCTCCGCAGCCACGCGGGCAGCTTCCATGCCGCCTGGGCCGCCCCCGGCAACGAGCACTTTCTTCTTCTTCTCGATCGGGCGCGATTGGTACTCCGGCAGGATCTCCCGGCCCAAGGTCGCGTTGACCCGACACTCGAGCTTCTTGTTCTTGTTCCGACAGTCGAAGCAGTAGAGACAACCGTGGCAGACCCGAATGTCTTCCATGCGGCCTTCCTTGACCTTGTTGGGTAGCTCGGGATCGGCCAGCAGACGGCGAGTCATTCCCACGAAATCGAGACTGCCCTTCTGCAAGTACTCCTCACCCATGTCCGCGTCCATACGGCAGGCGGTCCATACCGGGATCGTGACTCCCTTGGCCTTGACCGCTTCCACCAGCGGCACTGTGGCGCCGCGCCCGTTGCGGCTCCAATCGAGCCCCTCGGGCAGGTCCTGCAGATCTCGGTCCGGGTAGAGGATGCGGTCGGGCTGGAGCAGTCCGCCTCGGTGCCCATAGCGCTCCCCCCGGCAGTTGATGCCGTCGGCCACTTCGGCAACGAGCTTCGCCATCTCCGCGCCCTCGTCAATGGTGGTCGCGAGAGGGTGGTTGTACTCCACGATGTTGAAGAGCGTGTGCACCGCGAAGTTCGGGCCGCACCGCCGCTTGGCCTCGACGATGATGTTACGCAGGAAGCGAGTACGGTTCTCGAAACTCTGTGGCCCGTACTCATCGTCACGCTTGTTCCACACGCGTGACAGGAAAGTGTTGCCCTGGTGGAAGGTACCGTGGTTGATTTCGCAGGCGTCAAATCCAGCCTTCCAGGCGCGTTCCGCAGCCGAGGCCCACTGGTCGATCTGGTCTTCCACTTCCTGCTTGGTCATCTCGCGACAGGGAAGGAAGTCCGGACCAGGCAGCTCCTCCAGGGTCATGGCGGAGGCGCACTTGATGTCGCGGATCGCTGGGTCGCGCGGCAGCAGGCCGGTGGGGTTCCAGGGGCCGGCGTGTTGGAACTGGATGGACACGGGACAACCGTGCTTATGCACGGCATCGGTGAGCCGCTGAAATCCGGGGATGAATCGATCGTCATCGAAATGGAGTTGTACGCCCTCGTAGCTCCCGTCGGGGAAGTAGTGGACGTGCTGGATCGCGAGCGGATACTCAGTGCCACACGACTCCACCACTAGGAAGCCCACGCCGCCTTTCGCCAGGCGCTCGTAGTAAGCGATCATACGATCGCCCACTGTCTGGTCCTCTTCCATGTACGAGGTGCCGTTGGCGGTTTTGAGGATCCGGTTGCGGGTCGTGATCGGGCCGATCATGCCCGGCTCCATCAGTCTCTCGTAACTCTTAGTCATATCAATCACTTCCTTCTGAACTGGTCAGCGCTCTATCGTAGAGCTTCGTCGACGATGCGCGCCGCTGCGCCCATCGCGGCGGCACTCTTTTCAAACTTGGCTTGTTCGTCCGGCTCGAGTGTCCACTGCAGGATCTCTTTCGCGCCGTTGCGGCCAAGCCTGATGGGCACCGACATGCTCAGATCGCGCTGCCCGTACTCTCCATCCAGGACGACGGACGCGGGGAAGATCTCGCCCGAGTCGTCACGGATGGCGCGCACGAGTGACGCTAGACCGATGGCGCAAGTCCAACCGGCCGTGCGTCCCGCCTGTAACTCTTCAAAACGGCGAAGGATATTGGGGATCTCGCCGAGGATCTCGTTCTTCTCAGCCTCGGTGAAGGAGATCGACCTACCATCGATGCGGGCCGAACTGAAGAGAGGCACTTGGGTGCTGCCGTGCTCCCCGACAACGGTGGCCTGCACTTGACTGACCTTCACGCCCTTGGTGCGAGCCACAAGTTCGCGAAAGCGAAACGAGTCGTTCACCGAGTAGCCCAAGACGCGCTTACGGTCGAACCCGCTCGTACGGTAGGTGGCGTAGTTCAAGGGATCCACCGGGTTGGTAGCCGTGAGCACGATCGCTTCGGGGCAGTATTGCTTGATCTTGAAGGCGGTGTCACGAACAAGGGGGATGTTCTTGGGCAGCATCTCCATCCTATCGGCGATGAGACCTTGGGGTACGCCGGCAGCGTTGATGACCACGTCAGATCCAGCCAGATCGGCGAAGTCGCCGGCCTTCACGCTGACGTTGAGAGCGGAAACTGCGGTGCTCATGTCCATGGCATGCTGCTCGACGACGTTGGGACGCATGTCGATCAGTACCATCTCGTCGACCAAACCCGAAGCTGCGATGTAGAACGCCGCGGGCGCGCCCACCGATCCGGCCGCGCCGATAACCGTGACTTTCATTTTTCATCCCTCCGTTGTATTCCCGTTGTGCAGATGTGTCCTGAAGTGCCAAACGTGAGCGTGACGCCACGATTTCGGCCGACAGGAATTGGGTGAAGACCTCAGCGGAGCGCACAGGACGCTCGTGGGCACCAAGATTTCGATAGACATCCGGCACGTGATCGCAAGCGGGGCGACTGACTCGGCAGCGAAAGTTGCTGCCCCAGTCTCACAGGAAGCGCCGTGGCATTCGGCAAGCGCCTCAAGATCCCCAGCATGGTCTGCCGCTGTAAGCAAGCGTCCGGGTGCCAAACAGCACTTCAAACGCCCGTCCGGGAGAAGAATAATCTCACATTTGCGGCCTGAATGCCAAGCGCAGGAGCTAGTCGTCGTCGGGCAGACGCACGACCACTACCGGGCAAGCCGCGTGGTGAATGACCTGCTGGGCCACCGATCCCAGCAGCAGAGAAGCGAACTCGCCACGTCCGTGACTGCCGAGAACGATCATGTCCGCGTTCTTAGCCTCTTCGAGCAAAACAACGGCAGGGTGGCCCTCTATCGCCTTGCCCTCGCATAGCATCCCGGGGTGCGACTTCTTCACCCGAGCCACAGCTGCCTTGACGAGACCGTCGGCGTCTTGCTGCATTCTTTCGAACCATTCGCCGGGGTACGCGGCCATGGGATCGATCACCATGGGAATCTCCCAAGCGCAGATCACAAGCAAGCCGGCGCCGCGCAGTGAAGCCTCCTCCGCTGCGAAATCCAGCGCCGCCTCTCCGTGCGGTGAACCGTCTACTCCAACCAGGATCGTCTTCATGAGCCCCCCTTTGCGGGTCTTTGCGGCAGCAACGCGTTGAATTCTTCCAGCTTCTCCACAGCCTCTGTCACATAGTCGGTCACCAGTTTGACGTCTATATCCTCAAGGGAAGCGAAATCCATGGTCATGAGAATGCTCGTACCCGGTCGAAGAACAGACCGGGGGTCGTCCAGCAGAAATCCGTAGAGGAATCTGAGGTTGACGGCCTTCTTGGTGGTGCTGATGGCGAATATCCCGTGGCGAAAGTACTTGCCCAAAACGAACATAAGCATCCCGTACGCGAATCGCGTGTCGAATTCCGCACAAACGCTCGAGTCACCTCTTCCAGCTTCATGACAATGGGGAGAGCGGCCGACGCGACACTCCGATTGAAGGCTTGCTTCGCTGGGTCGTTCACGAACACATCCTTGGTCGCTCGGCCGGTGGCCTCGAGAAAGGTCAGCCCACACGGTTCTTCCCGGAAAGGCGCCTTCTCA
The DNA here is from genome assembly GCA_963775295.1 of uncultured Actinomycetes bacterium. Classification (GTDB taxonomy): domain Bacteria; phylum Actinomycetota; class Thermoleophilia; order RBG-16-64-13; family RBG-16-64-13; genus JAMDEO01. The sequence continues at coordinate 966,633 of CAVZIK010000006.1, read as the reverse complement.
CGCGCCCTGATGCGGTATCTTAACCGAGTTCGAGCCGCCAGTGGTTGCACCGCAGCCCTCCCCCGGCCCAGTCGAGGTCGCACTCTTCCCCCCACGTAAACCCGAGCTTCCTGCGACGGAGGTGGAGAACCCGCTGTCTGTGGCGGAAAACGCATGGACGACCCCCGCCGCCGTTCGGAACATGCCCCTCTTGGCAGGAGCGCGACGGCATCGGCGCCGATGCCCCGACGCTGAAAACTCATCTATCCCACTCGGCAAGACAGTCTCGCCTCTCCAGCTGTTCGCCCAGGCGCGCACCAGCCAGCCACTTGGTCCGGAACCCCGCCTACGACCACATTGGCTATCGAACACTCGCCTGTTTCGACGGAAACGACGTCGTCCCGCATCTTCCATGCCTTGAAACGACTTCCAGCCTCGCGCCTTCGCGGATATGTTGGGCACATCTGACCCGCCGCCCTTCCAAGAAGTCGGAGAGTTGCCGCCACGTGGCTCTTGATTCTAGGCATCGGCACTTTCGGCGTCACCTCGTCGTGATGTATCCTCGCCATTGCTGCAGGTGATCCGATTCCGGCCGATCCAAGATAAACACGCCCACGAAATCCTTAAACGGCTCAAGGAACGGGAACTTGTTCCACGCGGCCCACGGAGGCTCCGTGTACTGATCCGCCTTCTCCACCAGGGCCCGGTGCCAGGCTTCGCTGTCCTCAAACCAGACCTCACACACGCGGTCGAAGGGGTTGACGCGCGGCTCATCCAACACGCGGCTGGAAACGAAACGGGTCACCTCGTCATTGGCGCACACTTCGGGGGCGAAGACGTCTCGGAACCAGGAATCTCCTTCCGCGGGCGAGATCCATTCCGGATAGCTGAAGAAGAACAGCCAGCGGACGTTCACGCCGGCGTCGGTGAGACGACCAGCGCCTTTGAAGTCGTCTTCCCAGAACACAGGGGCAAAGGCAAACACGAGGGGATGATAGCCGTCGCGGCTTCCCTCCCAGCCCGTCTGCCGCAGCACATTGCTCGGAGGCTGTCGCGTGATCTCCATGAAATCGTCGGGATATTCCTCGCCGAAAGCCAGCCCGCTCGAATGGGCGGAGCCGCCCGCCTGGAAGATATTGAACAGCCAGTAGTGCTCGGTCATGACCAAGTTGTAGGTGCCGAAGTCAAGCGCATCCGCAGGCAGCGGCAGAGCATGGTAGGTGCAGTACTTGGTGCAGTACGGCATGAATTGCGAGATGCTCTCGGGAACGTGCTGCTTGTAAAGCCAGCGGAAGAACTTCGGCCGGTCGTTGTCGGAGCGAATGTCGTTCAGGATGAAACTGCGCATCGGACGGAACTCGGGAATATGTGGAGCCATGCCATCCTCCGTCGATCTGGGCGGCGGCAAGCCGTCTCGGTCGTCTGTCGCTCTTAAGCAAAGCACCTTCTACGCAGTACCGCCAGCGCGTCGCGTTGATATTGTGAAACCTGAAAACCGAATGCGACAACCAGGCAACCCGCGCGGGAGGAAATGGGGGGGATGTCTCCTCATACAACAGCAAGTGAGCCGCTAGCCGATCAGGCCACGGTGGCCGTGGTCGGAGGCGGGCCGGCGGGGTCATTCTTCGCTTTCCGGCTCCTTCAGCGAGCTCAGGAACTTGGCAAATCCATCAAGGTCGTCATCTTCGAGAAGAAGAGCGAGATCTGTTTCTATCAGCCCTCGGCATTTTGCTCATGGGAAGGGTGCAATTACTGCGCAGGCGGGATCTCACCCAGGCTGGCGGACATCCTGGTCGAGAACGGGATAATTCTGCCGGAAGATGTAATCGAGTCGAGGGCGACCGAAGTCGTCGTCCATGGGGATTGGAAGAGCATCCAACTGCCGGTACCAAAGAACCGCGAGATGCTGTCGGTGTTCCGCGGGTCGCGTCCCCACCAGCGGGCGGGACGATACGGGAACTTCGACACGTTCCTATTGCACACGGCGGTGGCACGCGGCGCCGAGGTGATAACGGCCGAAGTCCGAGACGTTCGCCGCTCGACCGCCGGTAAGATGCTGGTCACCTACCACACCGCCGTTGCCGATGAGGACGGACTTTCAGACGAAACCCTCGAGGCTGACTTCGTCGTTTTCGCCGGAGGCGTGAATAGATCACCCGGTATGGCTCTGAAATCCGACCCCCTGTTCGCCGTGCTCCGTAGGTTGATCCCTCGACTGCAGCCCCCGAGGGTACGCCGAGCGGCGATCGCAGAACTGCAGACCGACGAGGAATTGCTGCGGCCGCTCGACGGCGAGGTGCACTTCGCCCAACACGGCTCCAAAGAGATCGACATCGAGATGTCCTCGATTCTTCCCAAGGGAAAATGGATCACGGTGGTTCTCTTAGGCAAGGCGATCGACCGAGCCGATCCCTCGCAGTCCCTCGATCTCGTTCGGCGGTTCGTGGAGTTGCCGCATATCAGGTTGCTGTTGCCGCCAAAAGCCGCGTTCAAAGCGGGATGCTGCTGTCACCCCAACATGACGGTTGGGGCCGCGAAGAACTTCTTCGCCCACCGCGTGGCACTCACCGGCGACATGGCGGTCTCGCGCCTCTATAAGGACGGGCTGTACTCGGCGTACGTCACGGCGTCGGCACTAGCCGATTGCATCATCGATAACGGCATCGATCATGCCAGTCTGTCCAAGCAGTACTTACCCGTGGTTAGGCAGTTCGATAAGGACAACCGATACGGCCAGGCCATCTTCCTCCTCAGCCGCCGGGTGTTCGGAAACCCGGCGCTGAGCCGCGTCTTGTATCAGGCGCTGATCACCGAGCGGATGACCAAGCCCGAGCGGAGGCGTCGGCTCGGCGGAGTTCTATGGCGCATCGCAAGCGGAGACGACAGCTATCGCCGCATTCTCGGCGCCATGTTTCACCCCGCCTCGATTTGGCTCATCTTCACCGGGGGACTGCTGGCAACCATCAGAAACAAGGCTACTGAGCGCCTTTTCGGGTTGGACTGGGAGGGATTCGGACGCTATCCCACCGGGGTCCCTCTCGAAGAAGTGGAGCCGAAACGGCGCGAGTTGTTCTCGCTTCTTGAACTCGAGCCGCCGGCCACGCCGCCGCAGGTGGAGCGGATGTTCTCGATCCAGATCCGAGCAAGCGAGGAATCCGTCCTCCGTCAATTGGGAGCCTTCGGTGACCCGGGACGCGGGTACTTCACCCCGCGCTTCATCAACGTACATAGGATTGCGGGCACGGCAAATCGAGTAGGAACCGTGATCCGCTACGACCTTATCTTCAAGAGTCTATCGTTCGATGTCTCGTTGGATAAGGTCGTGCCCGGCCGCTATCTTCTCTACCGCATCCTCAACGGCTTCGGCCGCGGCGGGATCTTTACTTTCGATGTAGCCCCGAGCAAGTCTGGTGTCAGCTTGCTGACCACCTATGTCGGCTTCGACTTCCCTCGAGGGGAAGGCGCGTTCGGGCGAATGGGCTGGGCCTTGTGGAAGAGCATCTTCCCCGGATTCGCGCACGACGTCGTTTGGAACCACTCTCTCTGCCGAATCAAGCATCTGGCGGAACTGGACCAGGGACAAACAGCGTGAACGGCAGCAAGTCGCCTCGGGGGGTTCGAGAAACACGCTGCTGCAGCTGATACTCCCTAAAGAGACCGAGGCCGGTCATCGTGGGATACACCTTCGGCGCGCTGAACATCGTCCCCAACGACGGCATGACCGGTTAGAGCGCGATTTGGGCGTGCACGGTCGGACACCGTTCAGCACACTCCCGCCAAACCTGCCACACTGGTGTCGGCCTGCCATTTCCGACAGAGACAGGGCTGGGTGGATCCTCTCAACGTCTTCGAGCTGCTTGCTTCCTCTGGGCCGTTTCCGGGCCTAGAGGACAAACTCATGCTATATGGCCGCTTCGTGGGATCCTGGGACCTCCGGGTCGCGTGGTTCAAGCCCACAGGCACCACCATTTCCGGACGAGGCGAATGGCACTTCGCCTGGATTCTTGGCGGCCGAGGGATTCAGGATGTCCTGTTCGCATCGGGGGCCCCTCGCCACGAGTTTGGCACTTCCCTTCGGTGCTACGACCCGGTAATTGACGCCTGGCGCATCACTTGGATGCATCCGGCCGGGGATGAATATGCGCACTTGATCGGTCGAGAGAGCGGGGACAGAATCGTCCAAGCCGGTGTCGGCTCTGAGCCCGATCAGGTCGTCCGCTGGACTTTCGTCGACATAGAGGCGGACTCATTCCGATGGCTCAGCGAGATCTCACGCGACGACGGGGTCTCGTGGTTTCTGGAGCAGGAGATTCAAGCTGCGCGGCGCGGGGCGAAGCAAGAACCTGATACCGCATAGTCCGCATCGTTGTCCGGTTAATCGGATTGATGGTAATACCAAGCGTCGCTTGACCCTCGGAGTCGCCTCGAACAATGGATCATCACGGTCGCACGCCTCGGACGACCAACGAGCCTCTGAGATTGTTGTCGACGAACTCTTCGGGCATGTCACGCGTCGGGGGTCCTTGCCGCACAGCGTCTGCAGTTCCGAGCTGAGATCGCTCCGTTCCGCGACTAAATGACTCCCATCCGGATGGCATTCCCGCCGAGGATGTTTTCACGTTCAACGACCGTCAAACGCTGTTCCCCCAGAAAGGCCATGCATTGGCAGGGGTCTTCATACGGGTAGTCGCTGCCGACGATGATGTGCTCGCTACCGAGGCCGCGCTTCGTGCATTTAAAGGCCGCGGGCAGGTAGTTGCCACTGTTGCTGACAAAGAGATTGTTCGTCAAATAGTAACTCGGGTTGTGCTTGAGCACCGGAGACACATCCGGGTCGGGCTGAACGTGTCCTTGGACATACGGACGGTCGACCCGATCGAGCATGAAGGGCAGGCCCTCGCCCAGATGTCCGAGGATAATCTGCAGCTTAGGGAACGCATCGAAGGCTCCACTCACGACGAGACGGATCATTACCATGGCGGCTTCCGTGCCAAAGCCAAAGGTGGGACCGGCCATGCAGAAGCCATAGCTCGTCATCTGGGGAATCATGGGAACGGTGGGGTGGAGATAGATCGGCACTCCCAACTCCTCGGCCTTAGCCAGGAGCGGCCAGATCCGTTTCTCGTCCAGGTAACAGTCGCCTAGGTTTGAAGTCGTGTACCAGCCGCGAAAACCAAGTTCCTTCACGCATCGTTCCAGCTCCCCCACGGCGACATCGGTATCCCTCGAGGCAAGGGTGGCGAAGCCCACGAAGCGGTCCGGATACTTGTGCACGGCCTCGGCGAGGGTGTCGTTGGACGCCCGGGCAACCTTGCTGCCAAGCGGCGGATCGAGTTGCTCCGGGCCCGGCGCTGTGAGCGAGAGGATGGCGACATCGATACCGGCTTCGTCCATCATGCGGATGCGTGCTTCGCCCAGATCCATCAACTTGTCGATCAGCCCCAGCGGTTGCCACATCTGATGGCTGTGATACAAGCGCGGCTGTCCGGTCTTGGGGTCGTCAACGATGCGGGGAAAACCCAAGTTTCCTCGAAGAGCGTCAACCCAACTCTGCGTGGCAATGTGGTTTTCAAAATCGACGGTCCTCAACGTGCCCCTCCCTCTCCAGCCTTCGCACCGCACGTGGCTCAAAGCAGAACGCTCGATTGCCGCCTCCGAGGTGAGTTCCGGCTCACCCGTTCCCGGCGGTATATGCCCGTCATTTGATAGTGACGCCGAAGATCTTCTGGCCGCGGGTTCCGACCACTACGGTGTTGCCGTAGACGGCAGGCGAAGCCTCAATGTTCGTCCCCAAGTCGAGGGTGTCGACGATGGCGCCCGTCTTGCCGTCGATGAGGCGCATCTTCCCAATCGAATCGCATTGCACGATGTAAGCCTTGCCGGCGGGCGTGTACACCGCCACCGGCGAACTCCAGCAGTAGTTGGTGAAACTGGTCTTCCAGACTTCCTTGCCCGTGTTCTTGTCCAGAGCGACCAGGACGCCGCTATTCGGATTGGGCGTGCGAGCGATCGGATAGATGACGAGATTGGAAATGTCGTTCTTCCCCAAGACCGGGGTCGCCTGCACGCCGCCCGATACCCCGGATATGGTGTAGCACTCATACGGAGTCGACTTCCAGACTATCTCGCCGGTGGCCGCGTTGATCTTCCAGACCGGGATCGCGCCGGTGCGTCCATTGGGGCCGGTCTTGGCGGTGATGTGCAGCGACGTGGAGATGTAGATGTAACCCGTGTTGTCGGTTAGCGATTCCTCGAACACCGGCGTGGTATTGGTGTCGTCGAGAACGTTCTGGACCCACACGCACTTCATGGTGTTGAGATCGATGCACATCAACTTGCCGCCGTTGTCGGCGACATACATGTAGTTGTGCCAGACGATGGCAGAGTCTTCCATACCCCACCAACGAGTAGAGGGCGTGTTCTCGCCGGCGTCGCTGTAGCTGGGCGTGGTGTACCGCATCTTGATGGGCTGGTCCGGGTTGATGGACAGTGTTCCCGCTGCCTTGTTGAACTGGGTATTCAACTTGATGGTGTACAACAGTCCGTTCTCGCCCGGTTCGAGGATAGTGTCGCTCTTAACGTCGAAAAGGGCGCTTGAGTCATAGGCGTGGAACTTACGGAGCGAATTTGGATCCGGCTTCTTGCCGAACGTGTAGAGCAAAGATTGGTCGATGAGGCTGTAGAGGCGTGCTCGCACCACCTCTTTCCCGGGCGAGTCGTCGCCGTGGCCCACGAATAGCATCGGCGTACCGTCGGGATAAATGCTGCCGGTCCCTTTGAACGGACCGCCGCCGGACTTGATGGTGGGCCTGGTCTTCGTCCCGTCCTTAAGATCGAGGAAGTAAATATTGCCGTCAAGGCACGGGTAGATCACCTCGGTGAGATTCGGATCGGCCTTTTTCGTTGCGGAGATGTTCATGATGTTCTTGATGTCCGCCGGCCACTTCACAATGAGGGGCTGGCCCGTCCAGCCGCTGCCGGTCCAGGACCCTGAGCCGCCGCTCTTGCCAGTGCTGCCGGTGAGAGCAGTCCAAGCGATTTCGAGCTTGCCGAGCTTTACGTCGGCGGTACCATAGCTAGCACCTTCGCGGTAGTTATTGCCCCGGAAGGTCACTATGCCGTTGAGGCTCGTATAGTCCTTGCCTGGCCCGAAGTCGATGGGGTCAGTCCTAGTGAACGAGGTGATCTTCGTCGTCCCTTTGTACACACCCGTCGACAGCTTGAAAGCACTGGGCATTGTGCTCGCGATCGGCGCCACCGTCATCGTGATACCGGATGTGACCGTAGTCGTCGAGCCGGATTTGGATCCTGAACTGGATGTAGAGCCCGAGTTGGAACTGGAAGTGGAGCCCGAGTTGGGCTGATTCCCGTCCGACGAACTGGGAGCGTTCCCGTTGAAGATGAAGAGGGACGCCACCACGATCAACGCGATGAGGACCACCGCACTACCAAGAAGAACAAGGCGGCGACGGCGCACGGTCTTGCGCCGGTTCCTCGACGAGGAATGAAGCGAGCGCCTGTATGGGTCCAGTGGCTGGGGTCTGTCTCTAGGATCAGACAAACCGAATGCCTCTACGTATCAAGCCGTGATGCAGGCGAAGATGATGTTGAGTGCAGCCCATCTGCGAAATTGTAACAGGAATGTGGGAGCCCAATGTTCCCCCAGCCGCGGGGCCGCAATCGAGCCACTGTGACTTCATACCTTCCTTTGTCACGCTACAATGCATCCAAGCCCTCACCCGGTGAGCAGCAGAACATTGAGTTCGAAATCGAGGGGTCGAGATGTTTAGAGGTACGCAGCATCGGTTCAGGTTCCCAGCGTCGGTGACCGCTGGCTGCCTTCTTATCGCGCTCCTCGCTGTCCTTGTGATGGCAAGCGCTTGTTCAAACGGCTCGACGACTGAATCGAGGGTGACGAAGGTCGATGGCTCCACTACCGTCGTGGCGGTCCAGTCAGATACTACTTCGACGTCGCCGGCGGACAGTACCACGAGCCTGGGGCGCTCAAGTTCCACCACGGCTTCGCCGACGACATCGTCCGTTTCAACCACAACTTCCCTCTCCACGACGACCACGAAGCGTCCGGCGACGACTACCACCACACATCGGGCGACGACGACAACGGCGAAAACCACAACCACGACGGCAAAGCCGACGACCACGACAACCGCCGGCAGTGACATACCGCCGCTTCCCGATGGGGCCGAACTGCAAGTGATCACACCTGCCGGCAAAGCGGTCCCCTTCACGCTCAAGCAGCTCGCAGCGCTACCCCTTGCCCACGAGACTCTCGAAGGAAAGATACAGGAAGGCCCACTGCTGATTGACGTGCTGCATGCTGCCGGAGTCGATTCGTTCTCCAAAGTCGTCCTCAAAGGGAGCAGGGGACCGGTCTACTCCAACACGGTCAGCGCGTCCCAGGTGGATGGAACGTTCATACTCGATTTCACGAATCACGGCACCGTCAAGGTTGCGTCCCCGGCCTTTGCGCTGGCTGACGGCAATGCGAAGGACATCTATCTCATCCAGGCGTTCTAGAGACTGTCTCATGGCAAAACGGCCGAGCCCCACCTTCCGGGACCCGGCCGTCATGCAATTCGATCCTGCGGAGTCTATGCCACGGTGCCTTTGCCGAGCTTCTTCTGGCCCGCTTTCCATCCGTAGAACAGGGCCACGCCCAGGGCGCCGCCGGCCAGTCCGAAGAGCGCGTGCGTGAGCACCGGATATCCCACCCCATACCGGAACGATCCGTACGGCCAACCGGCAATGAGGCTGATGATCCAGCGCACGATGGGCTTGGTGAGATGGGCGAGAGACGCGATGGGCACGAGCAACAAGGCGGTGACCCATACCCGGGTCTTTGCTCTCGGCAAGACGCGCCACAGCAAGTCGATGACGATTCCCGGGATCAAATAGGTAATCCAGATGAAGGGGTCGTGTGTGGCGCCCCACAGCGGAACTGCCGAGAATGCCGCGGCACCCGCCATGGAAATACTGCCGGCGGCGGGGAGATTGGAGGCGCAGCGCACGATCACCAGGATGGCCATCCATTCAACGCCGTGACGCCCGGGCAAACCTAGGGGCATACGCAGCGCTTGGTGCAGAGCCACCACCAGAAGGCCACTGCCCACAAGAAGCGCCGCCTCAACCAGCAAACGGGATAAAGACCGCGGCAGGACCGCCGCGCCGCCGGCCACTCCACCAGACCCGCGGAGGACCCTAGGAAGAGAGCTGCTTAATTGTGTCCTTTGCGACAACTTGCCAGCGCGGTTCACAGTCACCTCCGCTCGTCATTTCAGTACCTTCTACCAACAGGACGGCTTTGCCGTCCTTCAAGATGGGTCTTACCCAATCCCCCGTCCGAATAACGGAGTCGTCTCCCGGGACGAATCCGTCGACAGTGGCCACTACATCCACACCACCTTCCGCCCTCAACCGGGCGGGCGTCTGGCACTCGCCCGACAACTCGCGCAAGCCTGGAAGCCACAAGAACCTGCCGTCATTTCCGGCGAAGCGGAGGCCGACAGCGGCCAGAGCTCCTATCACCCCACCGTGATCGCCGGTGAGCCCTACCAGAAAGAGACCGGCCCCATCAGCAAGGGCAACCGCATCCGTCTGCTTGAGTACCTCTTTCTTGGCACGTCCACCGAAACCTGCGACGCTCGTCCCGATCCGTTCCAGGTCGTTCCAGCCCGCCACGCATAGCCCCACGTCCGACCCAGATGCACTCTCGGCCACCAAATAAGTTTGGCAGGCCTCCTCGAGGGAGTCAACGCCGCGGGGATCCGCATCCATTACCAAGCAGGCCGAACTGTTGTGCGATGTGTATCTGATCTCCGGAGAGACTAGAAGCTGATGCCGAGTCACTGAAAGGAGCCGGGCAATACCTAACTCCTGGACGTGGAGCCCAAGCTGCCGGGCTCGATATCCGGTACCACGGCTCTCCAGGTTGTCCGTATCGTCCACGCCTATAAGGATGCGGATCGGTTCGGCCGTCACGAAGCGAGAACCTCAATGACAAAGATGTCCTTGGCCCAATCGTCCTTGTCAATCGCAGGAGTCGCCAGCTTGACGGTGTTCTGGTTCGTGAAGTCGAGGACACATTGATCGTCGACCTCGTCCGTGGTAAGAACGTTGACTGTCACCGGTCCCCTTGCCCCTGTGAGCATGATGCTCTCGAAATGCTTGACGCTCGCGGCTTCCAGCACGGCGCTGACAAGTGCACCCTCTTCGGTCTTGTCGTCGACCAGGATGCTCCCAGAGGCCAAATCGTGGAGCTGAGCCAATGTGAACTGCACTGCCGTGCCGTTGGCCTTGATCACGCGCAACAAGGCTCCGGTTTCGAGCGGAGGCAGCTTGGCAAGGCGGAGATTGTGAAGCAGAATGGCGACTTCGCCTCGGGTGGCGTAGCCATTGATGTCCCAACTCTTCAAGGTACCGTCCGGGCCCACGATGCCGGTAAGAAGCTTGTTGAACTCGGCTTTCTTGATGTTGGGGCCGTGAGTCTGATCAGAGTAGTTGAGGTCGCCCTGGTAGCTCGCCGGGGCATCCATGAGCGTTGCGCCGGCCGCTCGGACGACCATAGTGATGAGCTGCGTTCGCCTTATATTCTCGCTGGGATGAAATCCGCCGTCCGGGTAGCCCTTGGTGATTTCGTTGTTCGCGCACACAGCGACGTATTTGGAGGGGTAGAAGGGGTCGGTGCCCACCTGGGTCTCCACGTCCTTGAACGGGCAGACCTCTGAGCCGGTAACCGTGAGGCCGAGAGTCTTGACGATCAGCTTGGCAAACTGCTGCCGAGTGACGAGCTTGTTCGGTCCAAAATTCCCGTCGGTGTAGCCATCTATGACGCCTCTGATCGCGAGATCTTTAATCGCGCTGTACTGCGGATCCGTGACAGGTACATCTGGAAACTGTGCTGAGGCGAACGCCGGAGCAGCAAAGAGCAGGACGCCCGCAATGACCGCGATAACTACGAGAATGAGTCTTCTCCTGGACATGATGGTGTACTTCCTCCTGATAGCAGTGCTAGAAAATCGGCTGAGCTCACATGACACATCCATGGCTCAGCGGACTGCCGCGATGTGGCCTTAGTAGTCCATGCCGAGGGAGCGACACCGTAAGCAACTACTAACCACAGGATCGGACAACCCGGTCCGACCCCACACGAAATGACCCCATTGCCAGCCCCAAGCTGGAGCGTACCAATTGTATAGGTGCAACGGCAAGTATTTCTACCATCTGCACGGAGGCGTATTGTTTCCACCGAGCATCATACAGAGAGGCGGAGTAAATGCAGCTGAACGATCGGGACCACCGAGCCATACTGGCCAACATCGCTAGAAGGGTCATGCTGGAGCGAGGTCTCGAGCCTGACTTCCCCGAAGCCGCGCTTGCCCAACTCGCCGCGATGCAAGCCGGTGAACCCGCCGCATCCGCCCGACCGGAGCGGGACCTCACGCACCTTTTGTGGGTTTCGATCGACAACGACGATTCGCGGGACCTCGATCAACTGACAGTCGCGGATACGACGTCGGACGGGCAAGCGAAGATCCTCGTGGCCATCGCCGATGTGGACTCACGCGTGGCGAGGGGCTCCGCCATCGACGATCACGCGCGCCACAACACGACTTCTGTCTACACGACCGCCACGATCTTCCCCATGCTCCCCGAGAAACTCTCCACCGACCTCACGTCACTGAACCCTGACGAGAACCGCTTGGCGCTGGTCCTCGACATGGTGGTGGATGGCGATGGCCAACCCGTGTCGTCAGACATCTACCGCGCCGTCGTTCGCAACCGAGCGAAGCTAGCGTACAACAGCGTGGCTGCCTGGCTCGACGGAAACGGACCCGAGCCTCCCGCCGTTGGCGCGGTGAAGGGGCTCGCCGAGAATCTGCGAGCCCAGGACAGGGTCGCGCACACTATGAAGCAATTCCGGCATGCTCAGGGAGCGCTCAGCCTGGAAACCATAGAGGCGCGCCCCGTCTTCACGGGCGGCTCCATCAGCGAGCTGAAGGCCGAAGAGAAGAATCGGGCCAAGGACATCATCGAGGACTTCATGATCGCCGCGAATGGGGTCAGTGCCAGGTACTTGTCGGGCAAAGGCCTGGCATCGATCCGAAGAGTGGTTCGGACGCCCAAAAGGTGGAACCGGATCGTTGAAATCGCGGCCGAGCACGGATTCGAATTGCCTGGCAATCCGGACTCCACCGCGCTGGAAGCCTTTCTGACCAAGCAGAAGACCGCCGATCCAATACGTTTCCCCGACCTGTCGCTGGCGATAATCAAATTGCTCGGTCCTGGCGAGTACGTCGCGGACAGGCCGGGGGAGTCGACACTGCCCGGACACTTCGGCCTCGCGGTGAAGGACTATACGCATTCTACGGCTCCCAACCGGCGCTTTACAGACCTGATTACCCAGCGTCTGCTCAAGGCGGCGCTCGCAGGGACGTCCGCGCCCTATACTCCCGACGAACTCGATACCCTGGCACTCCATTGCACTCAGGAAGAGGACGCCGCCAACAAGGTGGAGAGGCAAGTGGGCAAGTCGGCCGCTGCGCTCCTTCTCGAATCGCGGGTTGGGGAGCAGTTCGATGCAATCGTGACGGGCGCCGCCGATAAGGGCACGTGGGTTCGTCTGTTGGCGATGCCGATCGAGGGCAGACTCGCCCGCGGGTTCGAAGGCCTAGACGTAGGTCACCGCGTCCACGTGCGGCTGGTGTCGGTCAACGTCGACAAGGGCTTCATCGATTTTGCGAGGATCGGCGGGAACGGCGGGGACGGCGGGAACGGTTAAAGATCTGCCGCCGCAACCACGGTCACCAACCCGCCCAAATGGCTTCGTAATGCGGTGACTGTCAAACCAGTCCCGCGGATGAGAGCGGCAAATACCTCCGCCTCGGGGAACACCGCGCTGGATTCCCGCATGTATTCGTGCAGCTCGCGATCCCCCGCCAACCACGAGCCCAGCCTGGGGACTCCGTAACGAAAGAATAGCTGCGCGGGAGCGGCCCAGATATGCGGCCGCGGATGGGTGAACTCGAGAACCACCAACCGTCCACCGGGCTTCAAGAAAGTGCGGATCCTAGCGAGAGCCTTGGGGAGGTCGGGCACGTACCTCAGGCCCCAACCCAAAGTGATCACATCGAACAAACCAAGCCCCAACTCGTCCTCGAGAAGGTCGCCGACGACGAAAGTCGCTCTGGGCCGGGACCCGCAGCGTCGCGAGAGCAGCGAGCCGATGCGTGTCTGAGCGACGCGCAACATGCCAGGACTGAGATCGGCCAGAACCAACTCGGCTCGGGGGTCCAGCCGACGAAGCACTTGGAGAGCGAGACCGCCCGTACCAGAAAACGCATCGAGTACCCGGGCCCCCGGCTGAGGGTCCGCCAGCGCCGCGACTTCCCTGCGCCAAAGTGCCACCTGCCCAAAGCTGGTGACCACGTTGACTGCGTCGTAGTACGACGCGCTGTGATCGAACAGGTCTCGCAAGTATGTCGGATCGGTGGGCATCCTCCCGGTCATGGGCCCGCCTTCAATTCAAGAATCTGTTTTTGACTCGCTCGAATCAGTATTGGAGGAAAGACCGCCGCCGAAACATGGCGCTGATCGCTCGAACAACCCATCAGGCCCTTTCTCCCGACCGAGCGTGTATCACCAGGGAGAGGAGAGCGTAGATCATCGCCGGAACGGCCGTCACGCCGATCGCCAGTCGGAACCCGCCCGAACTCGCGATGGGACCTGTCAGGTAGGGGAAAATCATGGCCCCGACCCCACCCGCTATCAAGAAAGCCGACGAAGCGACAGAGGCTTGCCAGCCCGGGAATTTTCCGGCGTAGCTTCCTATGAGGCCGTACGAGGCCGAGGCGCCCAGACCAGCGCCAACAGACAGCGTGAGAGCGACGGCCTGGTTCGGCGCCAGAGCCAATCCTATTGCGAAGACCGCCAACGTGGCTCCGCACATCAGTAGGAGCCGCGAAGGAAAGAACGTTTGCGCCAATCGGATACCTACGAAGCGCCCCGCCAGTAAGCCGACCCAGAACAGAGTCACCGAAAGACTGGCCCACATATCGCTCGTGGAAAAAGTGTCCAGCTGGAACTTCGGCAGCCAGACATTGAGATTGACTTCCGCCCCAGTGTAGAAGAAACCGGCCGCGATCATACCCGCGAGCAAGCCGGGATTGAAGGCAGCAACCTGGCGCGCATGCGAGAGACGCACGTTCTTCCTTCCTGGGATATCGAGCAGCGGGAAGATCGAGAAGACGACGAGCATGAGGAGGGTCAGGCCACCCTCGCCCACGAAGATCCAGCGCCAACCCGCGCCCGCGTCTGTGAGTGTTCCCAGGACGATCGGGGTGATCATCATGGCCGCCGCGAAGAACATGAGCATGATAAGCGTAGCCGATGCCGTGCGGATCTTGACGTGCGCGGGGATCCACATCCATCCGATAGCGTTGACCAGGGACCACGCGAATCCCACCACGATATAGGCCAGAAACAGTGACCACAGATCCCAGGACCCCAGGCCGGCCGCCACAAGGCCGACGGCCTGCAGTGCGGCCCCGCCAATAAGGATCCATTTGGCCGGCACTCTCGCCATCAACGTGTTGATTGCGAGGATCCCCAGCACCTGGCCTACGCAGTACGAGGCGGCGATCAACCCGCCCTGGCTGAGCGGCACACCCAGGTCCCGCATGATGGAGTCGAGCAACGGACCCAGAGAGACCATAACCACGCCGGCCAGGAATTGGGCCGGGTAGATCGAGACACGCTGACTCAGGTCTGGGCCTGCCTTGTCAAGCTGACCGATAGCGTCCACCTGGGATTCAACTCCCCCTTTTCGGCGTCTCTTCGCCCTAGCTGCACTCGCCTAGCCCCGATGGCCACCATGTTAGACTCGCGGGAGCCCGGCAAACCGTAACGCGTCGCGGCAGTCCGCGGCAAGTCAGGCGAGGATTTTCATCAGAATCAATCTCACAAATCTACGAAGTCTGCTGATCTTCGCCCTGGCCATCGTCTACCTGAGCAACCTGTTCATAAAATCAGGCGGATTGAACGACGTCGCCCTGGGCCTGATGATCGTCGTGACCGGCCTCTGCCTCACGGTGGTCAAGGGATCGTCCAGGGTTATCAGCTACCTCGCCTTTGCCATCAGCGTCGTGCTGCTGTTCGCCTATCGGGCGCCGTGGAGCGTCTGGTCGCAGGCATTCGAGGAGAACCTCTACATGGTCGTGATGTTCTCGATGGTTCCGCTCCTCAAGATCCCAATCCGCCACGGAGGATACTTCGAGGCGCTTCGAAGCGTGTTCCAGCGTTTCGTTCACACCCGCAGTCGCTTCTACGTGTTCGTGGCGCTGGTCTCAGCCTTCATCGGCTCCATCGTCAACCTGGCGATCGTTCCGTTGGTCTACGAGGTGAGTAGAGCGAGCCGTTTCAGCTCGGACAAAAAGCTCTTGAGCGCGGCGATGACTCGAGGATTCACCAGTTCCACCATCTGGGCGCCGACCATGGCGTCCATCGCCCTTATCGTGCAACTCACCGGTGCCAAGTGGCTGCTGTTCTTCCCCTTCGGCATCGGCAGTGGGATTCTGGCCGGCATTGTGGGGTATGCGATCACCATGTACGAAGGAAGGAAGGAGTCCCAGCAAGAACCGGGGTCTACGGAATATGGCGCGGAGCCGTCCGGAGCAAGCGGTTATAACAAATTTGCGGAACTCTGCGGATTCGCGCTCCTCCTGATAATGATAATCGCTGTGGTCTCGTTTGTGACCGGGATCCACACCATAACCATCGTCTCGCTGGCGGCACTGATCTTTCCCTTCTTTTGGATGGGAGTACTGGGCCGTCTGTCAGTCTTGCGCCGCGAGTTCGGAAGATCTTATTTCGGCGAGAGTCTGCCGAATCTCCGGAGCGAGGTCACGCTGTTCGCGGCGGCAGGATTTTTCGCAACGACCATCAACTACACCGAGTTGGGTGGATACATCCCCCGAGCATTGTCGAGCATTGTCGGAGGCAACGTGCTGCTTCTAACGGTCGCGGTGATAGGGATCTCGATGGCCCTGGCGGTCGTAGGCGTCCATCCCATCGTCACTGTGGCGATCGTCGGCGGGACAGTCAAGGCCGCCGCCTTCGGGGTGAGCCCCACCTACATGGCCATGGTCCTTGCGATTTCCTGGGCCATCGGGCTCTCGATCTCGCCCTCGTCCGCGACCATCATCGCCACCGCGGGATTAACCGGTCAATCGCCCGTGCGGGTCGGAACGCGGTGGAACGGAGCCTACGCGCTGGTCTCCGCCGCGGCGCTCATACTGATGATCACGGCTCTCAGGCTCGGCGGGGTGCTGTAGAAGGCTCGCGGTGACCTGGAGTACGGATATCTTCCATGCCCTCCTTGGGCACAGCCAATCTCCCCGGGACGCTCGGCCAATTTTAGACCGGCTGTGTTCCCGGAACGACCGGCCGCCGACCCCCGGTCAGTTCCGCCCAAGACACCGGCGACACCGCCAGGGCTACTCCTCCCAAAAGCAATGAGGGCACTGTCCAAATGGCGAACGCCACCAAACTAAATCCGGCGGCATGAGAAGCAGGAACCCCGAACAAGCCGAGAGCGAGGATGCAGAAGAACTGCCATGCGCCGATCTTTCCTGGGGCTGTCGGGAGTAGGGTGCCGATCGTGATGACTCCGAACACCGCCGCAGCCTGGAACGGGGAAAGAGCGATACGGTATGCGTAGAGCATCAGCCACATAGAGGCTACCTGCATGGCAACCATCCCGATGCCGGTAGAGATCGACACAGGCATGGTCCACGCCTTCGCCGCCTCCGCGCCCGCCAGAACCTCAAGAGATGCCCCCTTCGCCATCTTGCCCACCCGGCCCGCCGGCTCCCATGAAGTGACGTAGCTGTGCAGACGGCCGTGCTGTAGCCTGATGGCCACGCCCATCGCTAAGCCCACGCCCACCAAGGCGACCAGAGCGAGAAGCGCCTGGCCAACACCATCCGGCACGCGCAGCCCGCGGATGGCCAGCCAGGCCACCAGTGCCAAGGCAAATCCGTCGGCCACGCGTTCGATCGCCTGCGAGGAGAACACCCGGATCATACCGATACGCGTGCGCCGAGAGACCATGACTCCGCGGACCAGATCGCTGGGACAAAGGGGAAGTATCCCA
Source organism: uncultured Actinomycetes bacterium (assembly GCA_963775295.1). Lineage (GTDB taxonomy): Bacteria > Actinomycetota > Thermoleophilia > RBG-16-64-13 > RBG-16-64-13 > JAMDEO01. The sequence goes on along the minus strand of CAVZIK010000006.1, from coordinate 949,484 downwards.
TTCATAAGAGTGCCGACGTAGATGGCATGGAACAAGAGCCTCACCGGAATCTTGACCGGGCGGAGGAGGTAAGCCCACCGCCAAGCCTGCATGACCCGTGGCATGATCCCGACAAGAATGGCTAGGATCACGGGCCACCAGAGCATGTGGGATATGCCGTCCCGTAAATCCGACCACTGCAGTTTCCAGAGGACGTAAGCAAGGGCCCCGGCTGCGATGGCGTACGTGAGCCACTTCAGCCCATGCGAACTCCGATACCAACTGGTCCGCGCGGTCGAGTAAGCGTGTCCCTCACCTGATTTCAAACGTTCTGTTCGACGTCCGGTGGAGATAGGAAAGACTGGGAGCAAGGGCAGGATTTGCAGCATAATCTTTCTCTCAGGATACGCTACATGGTAGCCTTTTATAAGAGCTCCGGGCAAAGACACCGCTTTCCCCGCGCCGAAGACAGCCGGCAAAATGAAGCGAGTCCCGAGTGACTCCGCTATCCCCCCGGTACTTGCTCGTTTCCTACCGAGAAGTCCTAGGTTTCGATGCGCTACGTCTCTTGGGACTCGCAAGCTTTATATCCCCCAGCCCAAGCAAACCTAAACATGCTCATCTACAGGTTTCTCTGCCCGGACATACTGTGTAGTTCGAGCCGACGGGGAACGCGCTCCCAAGAAGAACGAAAGGCCACATTTCGTTCATAGGTCATGCCCACGTTGGCCGCCACCTTCTTGGAGCGATCGTTTGCGCAATCGATGAGCGCGATGAGGCGCGTCACGCCCAGATGGACGAAGGCATGCTCACGCGCGGCGACAGCCGCCTCTGTCGCGATCCCCCGTCCCCAATGCTTGGGGTCCAGAAGATAGCCCAGTTGGATCTCGACGCTCTCCTCCAGCGTGATGGCACAGGGACCGCACCACCCGATAAACTCATCTTCCTCCCGCAGGCTCACCCGCCAATAGCCGAAACCATGTCTGGCGTAGTTGGCAAGGGTCCTCTCGAGCCAATGCCGGGCATGGGCATAGCCCGCCGGCTTGCCATCGCCGATGTAGCGCACGGTCTGGGGATCCGAAACCAGTTCGGCCAGCCTGTCCAGATCGTCGAGGGTGAATCGGGCCAAGATCAAGCGGGATGTCTCGAGGATGATCATGGCCCCCCCTGCAAAGAGTACGAGAAGTAGCGATGGTCCCAGTTCTCGATAACGATCCAGGTGTGGGTCGAGCCCAGCCCCGTGCTCTTGGAGGAGACCAGAACAGCCCTTTCCGGCCAGATGCCTCGACTGACGCGAACGAGAGAGGCGGCCTCGCCTGCCGACACCTCCGTGCCCCCCCGAAACCACTGCCGTGGTAAGTGATCGAACTGGAGACTGCAAAGGGGTTGAGGCGGTGACGGAAGACGACCTGAGGCCCAAGGAACATGGCCAAGGCGATGACGAGCGCAATGAGGACCCGGCCGAGGGTCAGCGGGTCCTTGAATCGAGCGAGCATCTACTCACTTCGCACGATAGAAGTTGCAACGAGAGTGAGTGAGGCCGCCCTCTCTACGATCTGATCCACCCTGATCCACCCTGATCCTCCGAATCTACTCGTCGGCCTCAGCGCCGCCAACACCGGCGAGCGACGACTGTTCCTATAGGCCATCATGCTCTAACGCTGGTCGCTCCTCCCGTGACGCCGGAGTCTCATTTTCATAGTATATGTCTGTGAAAACACTGATTGTTGCCCTCGCGTGCTCGGTCTTGTGCGATTCTTAGACAGCGGCCACATCGTCGGACCCCGATTGGAAAGCAATGCCAAGAACATCACGCGCCAGGGAACTGCTCCTCGAGACCCTCGACCTGGGCCGAGCGTTCGGGCCAGTCGTCGCCCTGCGCGAACTCAAACTCAAGGTTTACGGCGGCGAGTGTGTCGCGCTCATGGGGCCGAACGGGAGCGGCAAGACCACCGCGGCCGAGCTGATCAGCGGCCTGCTGGAGCCGACCACCGGCTGGGTGAAGGTTCAGGGATACTCGGTTCACGACGAACCGCAGGCGATCGCCGCAAGGGCCCGCCTGGCCTATGTCCCGGACACGCCTCGTCTCTACGACGACCTCACCGTGCGTGACCATCTGCAGTTGGTCGCCGCGGCACATGGGACGGTGGCGGATGACCTAGAGGAACGCTGCGACGCCTTGCTGAATCGCCTCGACCTCTCCGAGCGGTCAGAATTCTTTCCTTCACAGCTGTCGCGGGGCATGAGGCAGAAAACGGCCATCGCATGCGCACTCATACGCCCGTTTTCGGTGCTCATCATGGATGAACCCATCGTCGGCCTCGACACCGACTCAGTGGAGGCGCTACGTCAGGTGATCATGGAATGTCGAGCTGCCAAGCGGGCCGTTTTGCTCATGACTCACTCCGATGAATTCGCGTCCTCCGCGGCCACGCGCATTCTCCACATTGTGGAAGGCCAGATTGCCAAGTAGACGGTTCAGATTCCTCACGATCGAGAGCGACCCCGAAGACGCCTTCGTTGAGGTCGAACCCCGACGGCTCTTGGCTGCGCGGAGGACGCTCCTCCCGGGAAGGTCTCTGGCTGCGCAGGCTTCGTTGGTCTACGTAACACTGGTCACGTTCGGGATTATCGCCATACTCTTCTGGGGAGTGTGGGGCAGGCTCGGTTCCTACCTCGCCGACCTCGCGCGACCCTACCACCTCGTCTGGGGACCTGCGGCTATACTGCTCGTAATCCTGGCCATCCTTCGTTACAACACCCTCCAGGGCTTCGTGTCGTTTACTGAGCCGGACTGTGCACATTTGCTGACGGCCCCCGTTCCCCGTCGCGGTTTGACCTGGCCTCGTTTACGCAGTACAGGCATCGTTCTGGGATGCGCGGGGGCGCTTGTCGGCCTCCTTGCGGGGTTGGTATCCGGCGGAACCGCGGCGAGCGGGCGTGCGCTCGGGCAGGAGGCTGCGTGCGGGTTTGCCCTCGGGGTGATTCTGGTCGCCGTCGGCTGGCAGGTGCAGCGTTCCCGTCGGATCTCGAGGTGGGTCATCCGCCTGACCCTGCCCGCGTTGGCCGTCGTGATCCTTCTCGTGGCCGCCAGAGACCTGGGGGAAAGAGCCGGCACGGTGGTTCTGTGGTCAGGTCCGTGGGGATGGGCGATTCTACCATCAGGCGTGCACGCGGTTTGGGAGGGATGGGCTGGGGTGGCCCTGCTTTGGGTTTGCGCCATCGCCGGTGTCGCAGGGGTATTCCTATCGGCAGGCCGGTGCTCTCTCGAAGGTTTCCAGCGTCGCGCCCATACACGCTCGCGTGTGGTCGCCAGCCTCTATTCCTTCGATGCCCGCTCCGCTCTTCGGGCCACCCGGCAACCTCGCTCCACCCTGGGCCGCATGCGCATCCGTCCGCGCGTCCCGCGAACACCCGCGCTGGCGCTCGCCTGGAGGGGCATGCTTGCACTCCTCAGATCGCCTCTTCGGCTCGGCTGGGGAGTTGTGCTCGGTGGCGGAGCCGCATTGCTCGTCGGGATCGGCAACGGAAGTGTCGGAGCGACGTGGGGCGGATCACTCTTTCTCTACCTAGCCGCGAGTTCACTACTCGAGCCGTTGCGCGCCGAGACAGATTCGCCGGCTGCGTCCCATCTCTTACTGCCCTGGAGCTTCGGACGGGTCCTATGGCTTCACTGTCTTCTGCCGGCCGCAATCCTGTTGGCAACGGGTATTGTGGCCATGCTGGCCGGCTTCGCCGCGGGAAGGATCACAGCCCAAGGACTCGTCATCCTCTTCATCCTCTGGATCCCGGTGACCCCCTCCATGGTCCTCGCCGCGGCACTTTCATCGCGCAGGGGGGGACGGGCCTCCGGCAGTCTCCTTACCATGACCTCCGGCGACAGCACCGGGTTGAGCATGATGGTGGTAGTGGTCGCAGTATTCGGATGGACGATCGTCGCCGTAGTGGTGGTCGCGCTGGGAGTCGGCCGACTCCTGGCGTACGGGTCGATCGTCGCCGCGCTCGTAGGAGCAGGACTTTTCGTCCTCGTAATCCTGATGCTGCGCAGCCTGTTGCTATCGTCCAAGCCCGGAGCGGCCGCAGAGGGTGCGGGCAGTATCTTGTCGAGGAGCCGAGGACAGTAATTCCCCAGCGGCCCACGAGCGAGCCGGGTGCAAGCGTTCCAGATCCGATATTGGGGTAGTGTCCCCGGACGTGGTGTAACAGGAAGCGGCTGATCATGCCGGTTTCTGCGAAAAGGAAAGCCATCGAGTGTTCTCGTAGGTATTGGTGACAAAGCCGTACCTATGAAGGAGGACACTACGATGGCCGATTCCATTGTCACCCCCGAAGAACTCCTCGGCAAGCTTCTTGCCGGCGGGGAAGTTGATCTGCTCCGTGAAGCTGCCCTTGCCATGCTTCGAGAGCTGATGGAGATCGACGTGCGGGGAAAGACCGGCGCCGCTCTTGGTGAACGCAGCCCCGATCGTCTGTGCTTGCGCAACGGATACCGGGAGCGGCGTCTTGATACCCGCGTGGGAACGCTCGAACTCCCCATCCCCAAGCTCCGAGAAGGCAGCTACTTCCCCAGCTTCCTTGAACCGCGCAGAAGAAGCGAGGAGGCGCTCTTTGCCGTCATTGCCGAGGCCTATGTGAAGGGCGTCTCCACCCGCAAGGTCGAAGAGCTTGCCCATGCTCTTGGCATCGATGGCATCTCGAAAAGCGAGGTCTCCCGCATCTGCGCCCGCCTGGACGCGCAGGTCGAAGCCTTTCGCGGCCGGCCGCTTGTTGGGCGCTACCCGTATCTCTTCCTCGACGCCACCTACGAGAAGGTGAGAGACGAGACCGGCAGAGTGGTCTCCATGGCGCTCGTGGTGGCCTACGCGGTCTCCGAGACCGGCGAGAGGGAGGTACTCGGGCTTGAGGTGTGCAAGAGCGAGGATTACGCGTTCTGGAAGGGATTTCTCGCCGGTCTTGTCTCCCGGGGCCTTGCTGGAGTGCTTCTCGTTATCTCCGATGCGCACAAGGGTCTGAGAAAGGCTATCGATGAGGTCTTTCTGGGAGCGGGCTGGCAGAGATGCCGGGTGCACTTTCTGCGCAATCTGCTCTCCCTTGTGCCCAAGGACGGCCAGGGCATGGTCCTTGCCGCGGTGAGGCTCGTCTTCCAGCAACCCGATAAGGCCCGGGCCAGAGAGGAACTGAGGGCTCTTGCCGGCCGCCTGCAGGAACGCCTGCCCCGGGTGACCGCGCTTCTTCTGGAGGCCGAGGAAGAGATCCTTGCCCACATGGACTTCCCCTCTGAACATTGGCGCCAGATCTCCTCCACCAATCCCCTGGAGCGCCTCAACAAAGAGATCAACCGGCGTACGCGGGTGGTCGGCCTCTTCCCGAATGAGGGAAGCCTCGTCCGACTGATCGGCGCTGTCCTTTGCGAACAGAACGACGAGTGGGCGGTCTGTCGCAAGTACATGAGCCGCCACTCCCTGGCTCGCATCTACCAACAAACCACCCCGGAGATCGAAGGAGAGATCACCCACGCCGTTGCCATTCCCATCCACTGAAGGCTAAGCTTGAAGACCTACGAGAACACGATGGCTCTTACACCACATCGTGGGACGCTACCGATATTGGCCCGTCGTCATCCACGAGACGCGATCCAGGCCATCCGCCAGGAAACCGCTCCAACGTACACCAGCATCAGGGCCACCATTAGCCATTCGAGAAAATGGGTTTCGCTGAAGATCCCCATTACCCAGTCGACGGCGGTGATAGCGAATGCGAAATAGCTGAGCCTCCGCGAAACACCCCGGTCACTAAGGAGCGCCCAGCCCGAGAAGAGCACGGCCATGCCGAAGGAGACGAACAAGATCCCCGACCACAATGAGTGGGAGACATGCTGGCCCTCCGAAAACACCCCGGTCATGATCAAGGCGATGGCGGCGACAATCCCAAATATTTGGGCGATGCGGAAGGAGACTCGGGCGGAGCTCGGCTGGTTGCGCCATGCCGCACGCAGCCCCAGGAAGAAGTCGGCGACGAGCAGTCCTGTGAGGATGGATCCTATCCGATAGAGGAACGCCCCCGACGGATTGAGTGCGGCGTCTCCGAGGTCGCTCAACCAGTTGTCGTGTGGGTTGAAACTTCTAGGATAGTGGAGATACGAAGCGACCGACAGGCAGAGATAGACCAGGATCACGAGGACCCCGACGAACGAGGTCAGCGACACCCGACGCATGCCCTGATCACGCCACCATCCAACGTTGGCCCGCCCGAACTCGCTCGCTGGGAAGCGAGCCCCTCTCCACCTCGCCGTCCCGGCGAGGTGGAGAGGGGCAGTCCCAGCACTGCGACTTCCACGGACGCGCCGCGATTGTACGGCACGGTGATACCTCCATACTTTGAGACCCGCACTATGCGGCACCCTTGTCCACCGGGTCGCACGCAAACAGGCTGCTACTCTTGCATCAAGCCGATCCAGTTGCCTTCAAGGTCTTTAAACCAAGCGGCCTTGCCCCGCGGCCCTTCGACCACGCCGTTCACGGTCTTAAGGCCCGGCAGATCGATGTCCTCAAAGACTACGCCGTGATTCTTGAGGTCGCTCATCTCCTGCGCCAGGTCCTTGACCAAGAACGAGACTTTGGTAGCCCCGCCCAACTCAGCCTGGGTCTGGTAGACAAGCAGCGCGGTTTCGTTGAGGAGGTAGACCACTTCCCCCTCAGGATCGTGAACTTCGTCGGGGGTCAACCCGATCATCTTCTCCCAGAAGGTGCGAGCCTTGCTCAAGTCGTGCACCGGTACGATCGCCATTACTTTCGCGTCCCCTAGCATGATGCTCCTCCCTCACATAGAGTCTTACCTCGGGCGAGTTGTACCCCGAGGCCGCGAAGTTAAGACGTGCTACCGCAGTAGGCACCCATTGGCCTGAAGGTGCGCCTGCCAATCGGCCTCGCTCGGTTCCCCGCACTTCTCCAAGAGCTTCTCCCACTCGGCGGCCACCCAGGTCTCAAGGTTAAGAAGCGCCTCGTCATCGCTGTGTGTGAAAAGGTGGGCAAAGCGGCCCTGGCGCTTCAACCAGGGCACGAGCGGCAGCTTGTGGTGGGGCCGGTAGTTGAGCTTGTATTTCCCGTTCTCCACCTCGAACAGCGGCCAGTAGCAGGTGTTGACGGCCTCCCGAGCCAGATCGATGGTCTCGGCGCCCTCCGAACGCCACCCCCGCGGACACGGCGCAAGGACATTCAGGAAGGTCGGTCCGTCGACGGCCAGAGCCTTAGCGGCCTTGCGCACCAGATCGCGCGGATCGTGCGGGGAAGCTTGGGCCACGTACGCGAGGTTGTGGGCAATCATGATGTCGGTGAGGTTCTTGCGATGCTGCAACTTTCCGGCCAGCTCTTCCCCCACGGGGCTGGTCGTGGTCCATGAGGCCATGGGAGTTGCACCGGAACGTTGAAAGCCCGTATTCATGTAGGCGCCGTTGTCGTAGCAGACGTAGAGCATGCTGTGTCCGCGCTCCATCGCCCCGGACAGCGACTGCAGCCCGATGTCGTAGGTCCCACCGTCACCCCCGAAGGCTATGAACTTCACATTGTCCTCGATAAGCCCCTTCTTTTTGAGGGCTCTGAAGGCCGTCTCCACCCCGCTCAGAGTCGCGGCGGAGTTCTCAAAGGCGGTGTGGATGAAGCTGCTCTTCCAGGAGGTGTACGGGTATATGGTGGTGCTGACTTCAAGACATCCGGTGGCGGAACTGATGACGACCGGATCTGTCGTGCCCATGAGGACCTGGCGCACGACCACGGGCGCGCCACAGCCGGCACACATGCGGTGGCCGCCCACAAGACCGCTCCCACGCTGGATTATCTCGTGCCACTCGCGACGGGCTTTCTCGAAGTGGTTGGTCTCCGCGATGGCATCAACCGGGCAGACCTCGACGCACTCTCCGCACATGATGCAGCGACTTTCGTCCACGCGGAAAGAACTCAGCCTTCGCTCGTTGAACGTGAGCGCCCCGGTGGGACAGGAAGTGACGCAACGCCCGCAGGTTATGCAGTCGGCCAGTTGCAGGGCGTCGCTGAAGGCGGTGTCGACCTTCATGGCAAAGCCGCGGCCGGTGAAGTCGTAGCAGGCAGGACCGGCTACATCCCGGCACACCCGCACGCACCGCCCGCAGGAGATGCAACGATTCATGTTGCGGCGCACGAAGGGATGCTCGAACTGCGGCTCCACCTCTCGCACCCGAGCGACGCTTGTCACCAAGGCGTTCTCGGTTATGCCGTACTCCACCCCTAGCCGCTGAAGATCACATCTTCCCAGGCTCGGGCAGACGCATTGCAGACAACGCTGGGCCTCGGAACGGGCCGAGGCCAGGCTCAGCCCCTTTTCGACCTCGACGTCGACGGCCGAGAGCCGCTTCTTCTTGGAGGTATGACGTTGTAGGGTGCGAGGAGCCGGCGGGGCATTGATCCCCATCTTGAGCCACACCGGAGACCTCTCGGCCAGTCGGCGACCACGGGGTCCGAGCTTCTCGGCCGCGGCCAGTTGTTCGAGGTAGGGCGACTCGGCGTACGCCGCGAGTGTCTTTTCAAGCTCATCGAGCACTTCTCCGCCCAGCCAGGCATCGACCGCCAGAGCCACCCGCTTGCCGTCGGCCACAGCATGGATGGCGGAGCGAGAACTGGAGTTGCCGCGCACCGCGAAGACGCTGTCCTCCAGAGTGCGACCCGTGTAGATGTTGGGACCGTTGGGCAAAACCGAGGACTGAACGCTTCCCCCCTCGTCGGAGGAGTCCGCGGGTTTCGAGGCAGAGAGGATCACCGTCGATGCGGGGATGGTGAAGCGGAGGTCCTCGGCGCCGCCCTTATCCTCATCCGAAGCCATTCGGACGCACTCGACGCCCACCACAACCGCATCGGTCACCAGCACCCTCTCCAGTCGGGTATCGTATGTGACCTCGACGCCTTCCTCGATCGCAGCCTTCAGGTCGCGGCCATGGCTGGGGAATCGGCCCGCCTTGTCCGGCATGACAACGGTGACTCTCTCCGCGCCCAGACGGCGCGCGGTGCGGGCCACGTCTATCGCGGAGATGTCGGCGCCGATCACGACCACATCCGTCCCGAGAGCGACGCGCTCACCCTCGCGCACCCGCCGAAGGACCTCCAGACTCTGCAGGGCCTCTTCGGAGCCGGGGACCACGGGAACGGGCTCCTCGCCATTGCCGATGCTGATGATCTGCGCGTCGAAACCGGCGAAGAACAGGGTGCCGGAGTCGAGGTCGTAGCCGAGTTCCGTGCCGCCGACAAAACGCACGCCGGCGTCCCAGAGGGGCTTCAGTTCTTGCTCAAGGACGCTCTCGGGCAGGCGAAACTCCGGGACCCCATAGCGCAGCAGCCCACCGGGCTGTTCATTCCTGTCATACACGGTGACCTGATGTCCGGCCGCAGTGAGAAACCAAGCCGCTGAGAGACCGGCGGGACCGGCCCCGATCACGGCCACGCGTTTCCCGGTGGAGGCACCCGCAGTGAGCCTCGGTACGGAATGGTCGGCCGCGGCTCGGTGAAGCGCGCAGATGGCTATGGGCTCGTCCACCTCGCCCCTGCGGCAGACCGGCTCGCAGTAGCGAGGACAGATGCGTCCGAGGATGCCGGGGAAGGGCAGTTCCCGGCGCACGATGGCGGCTGCTTCGACGGTGTCCCCGGCGGCCAGGGCCGCGAGATACCCGGGAATGTCGACGTGCGTGGGGCAGGCGTGGCTGCACGGCGCCTCGCAGTAGGCGTTGTGATCGGAGAGATACATCTTCAGATAGCTCTCGCGTCGCGCGCGAACCCGCGGAGTATCTGTCCGCACGATCATGTCCTTAGCAACCCGTGTGGTACAGGCAGCCTGGAGCTTGCCCGCGCCCTCGACTTCCACCAGGCACAGACGGCAGGCGCCCCAACCGGCGACGCCGGGTTCGTTGCAAAGCGCAGGGATGGCGACACCCTCGCGACGGGCCACCTCGAGCACGGTTTCGGTGTCTGACGCCTGGACGATGCGGCCGTCGATGAAGAGGCTCACTTTGGTCATGGTCGTTGTGGTCATCTTCTTTTCCCCCCGGACGGTGCGCAGACCCCGGTCTGCACGTCGATGGCATCGAACCGGCATACCTGGCGGCAGGCGTCGCACTTGATACACAGTCCTTGATCGATGACGTGGGCCTGCTTGCGCGTCCCGCTCACAGCGCCCACCGGACAGGCGGACACGCAGGCGTGGCAGCCGGTGCAGGCCTCAGGGTCGATGGAGTAGCGGATGAGGGGGCGGCAGACCCGTGCGGGGCAGCGATGCTCCACCACGTGCGCTACCATCTCCTCCCTGAAGTATCGCAAAGTGGAAAGGACGGGATTGGGGGCGCTGCCTCCGAGAGCGCAGAGCGAGCCCTCCACGATGTCTTGCGCCAGATCTTCCAGCAGCTCGAGATCGTCCTCCGTTCCTAACCCGGCGGATATCCGCTCGAGAATCTCCAGCATGCGCGTGGTGCCAACCCGGCACGGTACGCACTTGCCGCAACTCTCCTCGGCCGTGAACCGAAGGAAGAACTTGGCGAAATCGACCATGCAGGTGGTGTCGTCCACGACGACCATGCCGCCGGACCCCATCATGGAGCCGGCCGCGGTCAGGCTTTCGTAGTCGATAGGCTCATCGAGCAGCGATGCCGGCAGACATCCGCCCGACGGGCCACCCAGTTGCACTGCCTTGAACTCCCGACCGGGCAGCATCCCACCGCCAATGTCGAAGATCACCTCCCGCAACGTCGCGCCCATAGGCACCTCAATGAGGCCGCCGTTCGCTACCTTGCCGGTGAGCGAAAAGATCTTGGTGCCCTTGCTGGTCTTGGTGCCGATCAAGGAGAAGGCCTCGGCGCCGTGCCCGATGATCCAGGGTACGTTCGCGTAGGTCTCCACGTTGTTGATGTTGGTGGGCTGGCCCCACAGTCCACGGGTCACCGTGCGAATGTGCTTGCCCCGGGGCATGCCGCGCCTGCCCTCTATCGAAAGGGTGAGAGCGGTCGACTCGCCGCAGACGAACGCCCCCGCTCCCTGATTGACGCGGATGTCGAAGTTAAATCCCGAGCCCAGGATGTCCTTCCCCAGCAGGTCCCGCTCCCGGGCCCGATCTATCGCCCAGCGCAGACGCTCCACCGCAAACGGGTACTCATGGCGCACATAGACATAGCCCTCGACCGGGCCGTTGTCGGCGCCGATGGCGTAGGCGGCGATGATCATGCCCTCAATCACGCTGTGCGGGTTGCCCTCAAGCACCGATCGGTCCATGAAAGCCCCGGGATCGCCCTCGTCGGCGTTGCAGACGATGTAGTGTTTCTCTCCGGGATTGCTGCGGCACGAACGCCACTTCCTGCCTGTGGGAAAACCGGCGCCGCCGCGACCGCGCAGGCCGCTTGCCTCGATCTGGGCGATGACTCCTTCCGGGTTTGCCTCGCCGAGCACCTTCTTGAGAGATTCGTATCCACCCTTAGCCACATAATCGTCGAGCGAATAGGGGTCGATCTTCCCGTTAAGACCGAGAACGATTCTGCGCTGCAGGGCGTAGAAGGGGATGTCGCGCTCGTACGCGATGGGCTCCCCCGTTGCCGGATCGCGATACAGCAGTCGATCCACCAAGCCGTCGGAGACCACACTGGTGTCGATGATCTCCTCGATATCTTTGGGATGGAGACGAGGATAGAAGATGCCCTGAGGCGCCAACACGACGATGGGACCCTGCTCGCAGAATCCGTGGCAGCCGGTCTCGACCACAGCCACCGAGTCGGTGAGCCCGCGAGCCTGGAGAGCCTTCTCGATGGCCTCGCGAATGACCACACGGCCTGATGCGTGACAGGCGGTCCCGGCGCAGATGCGGATCTCGGTCTTGGGATCGGTACGAGTGGAGGCGCTCACGAAGCCACCTCCTGTTTACGCAGTTTCCGCAGCAGCCTGCGCGCCTCGTTTGGGCCCACCCGCCCCAAGGTCGTGTCCGCGCCCACTCGGACCACCGGCGCAAGCGCACACGCACCCAAGCAGTTCACTGTCTGCAAGGTGAACAGGCCGTCCGCGGTCGTTCCCCCCACGGGGATGCCCAAATCCTGACTAAAAGCCTCCACCACGAGCGGCGCGCCGGCGACGTGACAGGCCGTGCCCACGCACACGTCGATGACGTACTTGCCCACGGGGACCAGGCGGAATTGGCCGTAGAAGCTGGCCACGCCATAAATGCGCGAAAACGGGACGTGCATCTCTTCTGCAATGTTCTCGAGTGCGATCCGGGGGAGATACCCAAAAGCCTCCTGCGTGGCATGGAGAGCCTCGATGAGCCCGGAGCCCGTACGGATGCCCGCGATCACCGGGTCAAACTTGACCATGTCTATCTGGGGCTCGAAGCCCGCGGGCTTCTCCCCGGCCACACACGCCGACGCCGCTCCGCAGCTCTCACCGGGGGCGGTCATCAATGCGGCCGCGCGCTCGGCTTCGAAGTCGAAGGGTTCTTCCGGAAACTCGGGACAGTACTCTAACTGGATGCAATCGGACGGACAGGTCTTCTCGCACAGGGTGCAGGAGTAGCAGCGGTAATCGCCGTTGTCCTTCTTGACGAGATCGAACAGACCCGTGCCTTTGGGTTTGGCCACGAGTTCGCGACGCTCGAGGTCGACGCCCTTGATCACATCGAAGGCGTGCTGGACCTTGCGTCCCGCCGCGGGCTGTTTCTGTGGGGCTCGTCTCGATCTGTCTGTCATCAAACCCGCTTCAGTCTTCTCTTAGGTTCAGATAGCGTCGCTCACTGGAGGCACGCTTCCGATCGTGCGCGGCCACCTCCAGTTCGGCAAACGCCCCTTCCACCGTCTCGGGAAAGATGTCGCGCCCTCCCAATCCGTAGATGAAGGGAAGGATCTGCGGACGGGGGTCGGAGTCGTAGAGGGCGGCGCGGATCTCAAGGAACAGCGGACCGCCCTGGGCCCCAAACGAATCCGCGCGGTCGAGCACCCCAACCACCTTCACGTGCTCGAGTGCTTGGGCATAGGCCGCATGGGGGAAGGGCCTGAAAGCCCGGACCCGGACCATCCCCGCCTTGACTCCCCGGGCACGCAACTTATCGACGGCCATGCGCACGACTCCGGCGGTGGAGCCGATGACGACGATGGCGATCTCGGCGTCCTCCAGACGATAGGGGTCCAAGAGGCCGTATTGACGGCCGCTCAGTTCCGCGTATTCGTCGGCCACGTCCTGGATCACTTTGAGGGCCCGGTCCATGGCCCGGTTCTGTGAAACCTTGTGTTCGAAGTACCAGCCATGGAGCCCATCGAACGCGCCGACGGTGACCGGGTTGGCCACATCCAGCAGAGGGTTGGTCGCATGGTAGGGCCCAATGAAGTCACGGACCTTCTCGTCCGGGAGCATCACAAGAGGCCCAATGGCTCCGCTGATGACGTAGCCATCGTACATGTGCATCGCCGGGGTGCGCACGTCCATGTGCTCGGCGATCTTGATGGCTTGGATGCAGTTGTCGTAGGCCTGTTGGTGGTTCTCACCATAGAGCTGGATCCAACCCGTGTCGCGCCCACCCATGGTGTCACTGTGGTCGCAATGGATATTGATAGGCCCCGAAAGCGCCCGGTTCACCGTGGTCATGACGATCGGCAGCCGGTAACTTGCGGCGATGTAGAGCATCTCCCACATGAGGGCGAAGCCCTGGGAGGAGGTCGCCGTCATGGTGCGAGCGCCGGCAGCCGCCGAACCGATCACGGCGCTCATGGCCGAGTGCTCGGACTCCACCGTCACGAACTCGCTGTCGACCTTGCCGTCGGCGACCATCTGAGCGTAGATCTGCACCACCTCGGTCTGAGGCGTGATGGGGTACGCGCAGACCACGTCCGGGTTGATCTGGCGCATGGCTTCGGCGACGGCCTCGTTGCCGGTGACGGCCACAGTGTCGGGGCTTTGCGTGGCCACCCTCTACTCCTTCTCGTCGACCGACATGACTATGGCCTGATTCGGGCACTCGTTGGCGCAAACCCCACAGCCCTTGCAGTGCTCCAAATCCACTCCAGTCGCCTTGCCGCCTTCGATCACAATGGAGGCGTCGGGACAATAGAAGTAGCAGAGCATGCAGCCGTCGCATTTTTCGAGGTCGAATACCGGCACCATTGTTCGCCAATCGCCGGTAGGGTTGTCAATGGAATTTCCCGCTTCCGGGATCACTGCTCCCAGTTCGTGCCTGTCCGGGCCCCAGGTGTCGACGTCGCTTACGTCCCACCCGGCCTTGCGGCACTCCTTCATTCGCTCCTCACTTCTTCATAACTCCGCGTGAGTGCGCGGATGTTTCCCTCGACCACTTTGGGAGGGAATTTCTTGCCGAATTCTTTCTGGAAGAATGCCACCACCTCGTCAATGTCAAACAGGCCTGTAATCCGAGTGAGGGCGCCGACCATGGGTGTATTGGGGATAGCCCGGTGAATGGTCTCCACGGCTATGCCCGTAGCATCGATGGTGAACAGACGTCTGCCCTTGATGTTGTAGCGAACGCGAAGCTCAGCCGGCGACATCTCGCTGTTTACCAGCACAATCGCGTCTTCGGACGCGCCCTTAGTGACATCGATCGATCCAAAGAGCGAGGGGTCGAGCACGATGACGATTTGCGGGTTCTCAATCCCGCAATGTACCTGGATCGGCTCGTCGCTCACTCTAGTGAAAGCGACGATAGGAGCACCGGAGCGCTCGGGACCGTACTCGGGGAAAGCCTGAAAGAACTTGCCCTGGCCGAGAGCCAGTTCGGCGACCATCTTGGCGGCTGTCACGGCACCCTGACCACCGCGCGCATGCCACCGGATCTCGGTAAGAGTCCGCTCGGAGACATCCGCGGCCCTCGAAACTGCCGCTGTGGTACCCACCACGATCCCCCCTTCAGGACACCCCGAAGTCGGTCTGCCCCAACTCAAAGCAATGTATCACGTCTCGCAGCCACAACTCGGGGTCAGGAAGAGAAAGGGGACCATCACCGGGTAACCACGGGCGACGCCTTTACCAAACGTCACCGCTACTTATGACGCGGATTGGACCTCGGTAGTTCCGATACCTCCTCCGTTGTTTCGCAGCCGAGCCGCTACGAGTTCTTGCGCACTTTCCTAGGTTTGGCTTCCTTGGGCGGCAGCGCTCCCACGAACCCGATCGAGCGGGCGAGCCATTCTTCGAGAGCCTCAGAATCATTCCATACCTGCTCCGGCAACACGACATATTCCTTCATGAATCGTCCGGGCATAGGCTCGAAGGGTTCGGCGCCCCAGTGGGCTTGCGCGTCGGCGCGCCCCTCCTCGTCGAGGCGCACGACCATCTTCGATCCGTGGACGGCCGCGAACATGTGTCCATTCAGAAAGAGTGTGAGTCCTCCGAACATCTTGCGCCGCTCGATGAGAGCGAAAGCGTCGGCGGCTTGCGCCAGGATATCGGTCAACTCGCTCGATGGCTTCTCCCAGTCCAAGTCTCCTCCTTCGCTCGAGATTCACCGAGCCAAATAGGCAGCCCCGCTCCTTGTCGCCCGGGCTTGGTGGCCCGGGTAGTGATGAGGACGGCGACCCACTCTCCAAAGAAACCTAAGTATCCGGCTGACAGATGTCAAGCGGCAAGTTGTGTGCATTCTTTCCAAGTTGTGTTGGCAAAAGCCCGTTATGGGATTTCGAGGCCTGGCGCGCGACCCGGAAGAACCAGTTGGACCGCACCCACACAGCCCCTCTGACCATGATCCGGTCAAACCAAGAGGCGTCGCGTGGGAGAGGAGCCTTTGCACCCGCCGTTCCAAACCAGTGCTGCTTGCGATGTCGCCGCTGTCGTTTTGGTGATGCTTCCTAGCGCACCCGCCCGATAATTCGCCGTCGGCCCAACGGCGCCTACGCTACTTCACCTCCAGAACCGCGCCATAGTTCGCGCCTGACACCATCGCCACGTAGCGTCTGAGAACCCCAGTCGCATCGATAGCGGCACGCTGCCAGGCGGATCTCCGCCGAGCCAATTCCTCATCGCAGACTTCGAGGGTGATGCTGCGGCCGGGGATGTCTATCGAGATGTGATCGCCGTCATGCACCAAGGCGATCGCCCCCCCGTCCGCGGCCTCGGGAACGATGTGGCCCACGCACGCGCCGCGAGTCACCCCGCTAAAACGTCCGTCGGTGACCAGCGCGACGCGATCGTCCAGACCCGCCCCTGCCAACGTGGACGTCGGCGTGAGCATCTCCGGCATGCCGGGACCACCCTTGGGACCCACGTAGCGGATGACGACCACGCAGCCCGGCTCGATGTCGTCGGCTGCGATGGCAGCAACAGCCGAGGCCTCATCGTCAAAGACCCGGGCCGGGCCCCGATGTATCAACATCTGTGGTAGAACAGCCGCTTCCTTCACCACGGCGCCATCGGGGGCCAGATTGCCGAACAGGATCGCGAGCCCGCCGGTGGCACTGTACGGTCGAGTGAGAGCCCTGATGACCTCGTCGTCCTCAGAGTGCGCGCTCGCATACTGCTGCTCGAGGCTGCCCCCGGAAATGGTGGGCACATTTCCCTCCACCAGGCCGGCCTCTGCCAGACGATTGAGCACGGCCATAACTCCGCCCGCACGGTGAAAGTCTTCCATGTAGAAGGAGCCTGCGGGGGACAGTTTGACGAGATGTGGGGTTTTTGCCGACACCTCGTTGAACATCTCGATGGGAAGCTCCAGGCCTGCTTCCTTCGCGATGGCTATGAGATGGAGCACCGTGTTGGTGGAACAGCCGAGGGCCGCGTCGAGCACCAGGGCATTCCCCAGGCTGGCGGAGGTCAGAAAGCGGCGGGCATTCCAACCCTTGCGGACCGCCTCGACCGCCCGAGCCCCGGTCTTCCTGGCCAGCACGAGCCGGGCCGAGAACGGTGCCGGCAGGGTACCGTCACCCGGGAGAGCCATCCCAAAACACTCGGTCAGGCAACTCATTGAATTGGCGGTGAACAGGCCGGCACAGGAGCCACAGGTGGGGCATGCGACGTCTTCCAGGGCACACAACTCCTCGGCGCTGACCTTGCCGTGGAAGTACGCTCCGACGGCCTCAAGGACGTTCTTGTTCTCAATCCGCTTGCCCTGGTAGTAGCCGGCCAACATCGGGCCGCCCGAGACGATCACGCAAGGTATATCGAGCCTGGCCGCGGCCATTACCATGCCGGGCACGATCTTGTCGCAATTGGGAATGAGCACAAGCCCGTCCAGCGCGTGAGCCTTGGCCATGATCTCCACCGAGTCCGCGATGACCTCCCGACTCACCAGGGAATAGTTCATGCCTTCGTGGTTCATGGCGAGTCCGTCACACACGCCAATGACGTTGAACTCCAGCGGTATGCCGCCGCCCTGGTACACGCCGTACTTCACCTGCTCGGCGATCGTCCTCAGGTGCATGTGCCCCGGAACGAGCTCGTTGAAGGAATTCGCCACCCCGATTATCGGACGGCCTTGATCGGAACGGTCGATGCCCAGTGCTCGCATGAGGGAGCGGTGTGGAGCTCGCGCAGGCCCCAATGTCACCTCGTCGCTACGCATGGTGGATGCCTCCCCCGGTGTCGTGGTTCTGTCGTCTCGTAGGGCGCACATTTGATAGTCCCAGGAATACTACCGGCTTTCATCGGGGTCAGTTGGAAGCGGAACGGGCTCAGTCTCCCAGGCGAAGCTTTGCACCCGAGCGACCGTGCCGGCCTTGGGCCGACCGTATCGCGTCTCCGCGATGCTTTCCCTCCACCACCAAGTTGGAAGTGATCTCGGTCGGGAGCGTCTCCCGCCCAACTCATGCGGTCAAGAGGCAGCCGGTACCGCACGGGGAGCTTACTCGAAGGCCGTGAACTTGTCCTTCGAGGCGCCGCACACCGGGCATTCCTCGGGCGCTTCGCCCTCGACCGTGTAGCCGCAGACCTCGCAGACCTGGATAACGCCCAGGTCGGCGTCCTGGCCCTTGTCGACATTCTGTTTCGCCTTCTCGAACAAGGCCTTATGCATTTTCTCCGTCTGGTACGACCAATCGAAGCTCCTGTAGGCACTCTTTTCACCCTGCAGCTTGGCGACTTCCATGAACGCCGGATACATCTCCTCCACCTCGTAAGTCTCGCCCGCGATCGCTAGGCCCAGGTTCTTGGCCGTGTTTCCCGGCCCGAAAGCACCCATGCTGGTAGCCACGAAACCTCCGTCGAGATTTCGCAGTTCCTTGTAGTGATCGCCGGCGTGCAGATATTCCGCGAACGCTATGGCCGTGAATAGCCGGGCAGTGTGGACCAGTTCCTCCCTCTCGGCCCGTTGGGCAAAATGCAGGTAGCGCATATTTGCCATGCTCTCGCCTCCGAAGGCATTGATCATGTTTTGTTGAGTCACGTCTCTCATCGTCGTCCTCTCCTGTCCGTTGAGTCCTGTGTGGTCCTATCACGGAGTCGCCGCGTCTATGTGGGCCCAGGCTTCGGCCGCGTTCTCCCAACCGCGACCCGCACCTTTTTGCCTTCGAGTTCCCCGACACGCAGAGGATCTTCTCGTCGAGTACTTGTTCATCCCACGTTTCCTCTGGTTCCCTCTGAGGCATGACGACCACTCTCCTACTCTTCTCGCACCTAGGCTCTTGCCGAAACTGCGTCGCGATAAACACCCGCCCGCGACTACAGGATGTTTAGAACCTCGGAAGGAAGTAGCTATTGCGGCTAATACGTGGGCTCGGCAATCATACGCACCCGACTGAAGACAAGGGTCAGGTTCGAAATGCGGCCGATCGATCGACCACAATATCCGTGGACGAGTACATCGCAGAGTTCCCCCCGGGCGTACAGCAACGGCTCCAAGCAGCGCGAATGATCATTCGAGCAGCGAATCCCCAGGCGACGGAGTTGATCAGCTACGCCGTCCAGACGTTTGACCCCGACGGTCGCCACCGGTGCACTTTGCGGGGTTTGCGAAGCGCAGGGGTGCACCCCATCGGCGGCGCCATGTCGGTGGACTTTGGGAAGGAACTGGAGCCTTGCAGGCAGGAGAGGATTCTATACATCCTCCGTCAGTAGGCGGCTTCCAACCGACCTGAGTCGCAGGATCGCAGAGTCTAGAGTCCGAGAGAATAATGCCAAGGACGGCAAGCAAGGCTCCTAGGACCGCGAAGACTATACTGGTTGCATGCCCCAGAGAGACTACTTCGAACGAGCCATTGAAACATTCGCCCGCATGGTGGCATTCATTCTCGGCCGCGCTGAAGCAGGAGACTACGACCGGGCCCAATCGACCCTGGACGAAGCCGCGGAGCGTTTCGTCGGGTTGAGCCTCAAAGCGCTCGAACCGCTTTCATTCGATAGCCTGCGCTCCCTTCTCTGGCTCGGGGGCTCGCTCGACCTCGAGCGTTGCCTCATGCTCGCCGACCTACGCGCGCTCGAAGGGCGGCTGCGCGAGGGAGAGGGTGACATCCGACGGGCTGTTCACAGCTACTCGACCGCCATACGTCTTTACGCGGAAGCCATAGACCAACGTGGCTTCGCGATCTTGGGAGAGCATGAGGAACTCGCCGAAGCCACCGCGGAGCGCGTGCAGGAATGTGGCCCGGCGCCCGAGGTGGCGGCGGCCTTGACCCGGTTTGTCGCCGCGAGGAACGAAGACCTGACCGATTAGCCCACGGGACCCTGCGATTCAGGATGCGGTCACATCATGCTTCAACCGCGTGTCCTTAGCCCGAATTGCGGGAACCACCGGCGACGCCACCCGGTGGGCCACCGCAACGCTGTCGACGAGGACACGCCTGACTGCTAGAAGGTCATGTGGCGCGCCGCAGTCGGTCGGGCAGCAATTGGGTGACGGCAAGTATCACAGGTTCTGACTGCCGTGAAAGGCCGAAGAGTCGACGTACCCAGCGAGGAGCCTTTTGATCCGCACGGACGCTCGCGAAGATGATGCTTTGGGGCCCGCGGGTAAGCCTCCTTCCAGGATGTAGTCGAGTCGCTGATTTCCGGGCGAGACGCGACGGATCATTGAGGCAGGCTTCCCCTTACCGTTGCGGCGGAAACAGCCCTGAGCAATTCGCGACGATCGACAGGTTTGAGGAGGAATGCGTAGGCCCCGACCCTCCTAGCCCGCCCCTCCGCATCGAGAACGCTGGCCACCAGGACGGGGATGCCCGCCGTGCGCGGGTCGGCCTTCAGATCTGTGGCAAGGCTCAGGCCGTTGCGGCCGCAGAGGATCACCTCGACGACCACCGCCTCCGGTCGGCGGCTCGCTACTATTTCCAAGGCTTCCTCAGCGTCGAAAGTTGTCTCAACTTCGTAACCGGCAGCCTGCAGGTAGTAAGCGATGGAGTCGGCCGAGATCGGGTCTCTGTCCACGAGAAGTATCATCCCGGTCGAGCGGCGTCCGACTCGGGCTCATAGGACATAGCAAACAACGCGACGTCGTCGCGATAGTCGCGGCGGCTATACACGCGAAGAGCTCGCGAGATCGTCTCGATCAGCCGTTCCGGGTCCTGAGGAGCCTTCCGGACCAGCCGAGTCAGGCGGCGCTCACCGAACAAGTATCTCCCCCTGCGGGCTTCGATCAAGCCATCGGTGTAGACGAAGAGAATATCCGCAGGCGCCAAACCAGTCGATCCCTGGTCGTACTTCTGCTGACTGAAGATGCCGAGGGGTGCCGCGGGTCGCTCAAGAGCCTCGACGGCACCCGCGGACCTCTTCAGTAGTGCTGGAGGATGCCCGGCAACGCCATAGTCCATGCGCCCGGTTCCGGAGTCGAGCAAAAAGTAGGCAAGCGTTACGAAGGTATCCTGACCTGTGCTGTGACAGAGCAAGGAGTTCAGTCGCTCGAGAACGCTGGCCGGATTTGGATCGAGTTGAGCATAGGCTTTGACGCTGTTCCGGGCCAGAACAGTCGTGGCCGCCGCCTCGAGTCCCTTTCCCGACACATCTCCGATGACTACCCCTATCATCTTGTCGTCGGTTTGAAAGATGTCGTAGAAGTCGCCGCCTACTGCCGCTGAACGAGTCGCGGCCTGGTAACTGTAGGCGAACCTCGCTGCCGGGACGGCGTCAGGCAAGGCCAGGATCGTTTTACGAAGCACGTCACCCGCCGATCGCTCCATCTGGTAGCGCTCCGCATTCCGAAGCGCCGCAGCCGCGTGAGTTCCGAAGATCCTCAAGGCCTCGAGATCGATCCTCTTGAGGTGGAACGGGTGACGGTCGTGGAGAAGGAAGATGCCCTCCAGGCCGGTATCGGTCACGAGAGGCAAGGCAAGCGCGCCGACAAGTCCTCGCGACACCAAATCCTCAAAGTAGACAATACCCGAAAGGCAAGAGAGATTCGGGATAAATAGGGGAACGGGCACATTGAAGCCGAGCATTCGCACTACTTCATCAGTCAGGCCCGTGTCCTTCGCCATTCGTCTGAGGCCGTGACTGGCACCAACGACGTACGCATCCGGAGACGAGGGCAGCAGCACAGCAGCGGAGGCCACATCGAAGAGAAGACAGGCGTACTCGACGACTCGAGCGAGGACTACATCTGTCTCGAGGGAGGCGTCCATGACCGCGGTGGCTTGGGCAACAGCGCTCATGATCCTCACCTCCGACGATAACTCGCCGGACTCGTCAGTCGTACCATGCCGGTGAACCTCGCGGAAGAGTGGGAGGCAGGGGAACTCGTCGGCCTGCCTCGCCAGGTCTCCGGCGTAGCCATGACCAAGAAGCGTCCTCATTCCTTCAGGAGCAGATGGAAGCTTTGAACCAAAAGAGCGGCCGGGGATACCCAGAAGTAGGCGTCCATCCTCTCCCATGAGGAGAAGACGCTCGGGCTCGATCTCATCAGGTGTGGGAACTAGTTCAACCACGATGACCTCGGACCGTCGAAAAGAGCGCAATCTCAGTCTATAACAAACCGAAGCGCTACATGCGGAAGTCTTTTGTCAACGCGCGGCCTGCGGTTGCGGAGTGTGCTCGGGCGCGTCGAAATATCTAGGGAGACCTGGGAGGTTCAAGGGAGGAGCCGACATCTGTTATCTTGTACTACTCTAGATCTTGGGAGTAACGCTCGTTTTGAAACAAAGCAGTACCAAGAGCAGAAAAGCGCGGGCCCGCCGAAGGCTCCGTATCCTCATAGCAGTCGCCTCCGTTATTGCAGTGTGTCTGCTCGCGCTTCTCGTCGACTCCGCCCTCTACTACAACAAGGTTCACGGGGGAGTCACCATATCCGGTCAGACGGTGGGCGGCCTTACGCAGGACGAAGCCACCGCCGTCATCAACCGGGCGGTGAAGACCGCCCAGGGCAAGGCCATCACACTCGTCAGCGGCAAGAAGTCATGGCCTGTGCTGCCCACCGATGTGGGGACCAAGGTCGACGTGACCGGCGCGGTGTCAGCTGCTATTGGCGCGACACGCGACGGCAATTTCGTCGCGGACCTATTCCGGCGGATCAAGCTCTATTTCAGCCACAAGGAGATCCCTCTCACGGGGACGGTCGACGGCGACAAGATGGACCAACTGACGAGCGACATCGCCCAGGATGTCGACATGCCTCCGGTGAACGCCGGGCTGGCTTTCGAGGGCACCAATGTCACGGTGGTGGAGGGGCAGAAGGGGCGGGTGGTCGACCAACCTGCCCTCCGAGACCAGCTCAAAGCGCTGCTGTTCACCTTGCATGCCACCAAACTGACGGTGCCGATGACGGTCAAGGACCCAACCATTCAGGCCCAAGACAGCAAGGATGCCGTGGCACAGGCCAAGATCATGATCGCGGCGGCGATCAAACTCGAATACGGTAACGCGTCCTGGAAGCTCACTCCCGAACAGATAGCAGCCTACATGGATTTCTCCGTCGGGGAAACGGGAGGTGTCTCGACTCTGGTCCCCTACCTCTCCGCGAAGAAGATGACCCATTTCTTCGACGGCATCGCCGAAAAGGTGGACAAGAAGGCAACCAACGCGACGTTCAAAGGTGATGGCGAAAAGGCTTGGGTCGTCCCGGCCGTGGCGGGCAGAGCTGTCGACCCGGCGAAGACGGCTGAGGCCCTCACCGCCGCGGCTCTCAAGATAAGTGGACGCGTCGCCGAAGTCGCGGTGAAGACTACGCAGCCGGCGCTCACGACCGATGGGGCCAACGCGATGGGTATCTCGCAGAAGCTCTATAGCTTCACGACGAAATGGGAAGGAACGCCGGACCGGCAGACCAACGTACGCATTACCACCGAGTACACAAACAATGTGATTTTGGCGCCCGACGACGTCTACAACTTCGACAAGCAGGTGGGCCCGCGGACTGAAGCCCGCGGCTACAAGATGGCACCGGGTATAACCGCAGGGGCACTGGAGGACCAGCTCGGAGGAGGTATCTGTCAGGTGGCAACCACCCTCTTCAATGCGGCTTTTTTCGCCGGATTGGACATCGTGGAGCGTAAGAACCACTCGCTCTTCGTCTCGCACTATCCGTTGGGCCGCGACGCGACCGTGAGCGCCGACAGCCCTAACCTCAGATTTCGAAACGACACGGGTCACTACATCCTTATCCGCGGGGCGTCCGACGGGATAAACACCACGTTTGTCATCTATGGGACGAAAGATGGCCGCACCGTCAGCTATACGACGAGTGACTTCTACGACGTTGTCCCCATGGACACGGTGACCTACCCGTATTCCAAGTTGGGCACGGGCACAACGCAGATAAAGACCAAGGGGCAGGACGGCCGAGGCATCACGGTAGAACGAATCGTCAAGGACAAGAACGGCAAGGTCATTCACAAGGACGAGTTCTACAGCACCTGGAAGATGATCACTCAGGAGGTCTGGGTGGGCACGGCCGGAAAGACGACGACCACCGCCAAGAAGAGCTCAACGACTACGACCACGGAGAAGCCGACTTCAACAAGCACGGCCACGACCGGCTTCTAGGCGGGTCCCACGCGTCAGGCATGCTCCTAGTGACCTCGGGGTTGTCAGCTGCACGAGGCTTGTCCCAGGATCGTCGACCGGTGGGGGTCTGAAGACCGACTTCTGACCTTAACCCGAAACAAGGTCACCGTCATTGGAACTAATGGGAAAGTCGACCACGTCTGCTGGGTGAGAAACGGAGTCCTTTATTGGGTGTCCAACACCCTTTCATATAACCCTAATTGAGTAAGAAACTGGTCAAGATGGCTGAATCTTCTGCTTCGGTTCCGAGACCATGACCGGAAACCGCCCGCACCGAACCCGTGTTGCTCGTGCGCGCCGCGCCAAGACGGCCCGGGCTCGAGTTCCCCGGGTAGCAGTCGTGGTGATGATCGTTGTGGCCGCGCTGCTGGCGTGCCTGGGCATAGTGGCCTTCGTGGGCCTGCAGATCGTCGCAGCCGGTGGACGCAATCTGCCCCAACTCAGTGACCAACAACCGGTGACCGAGGCGGAAACGACTCAGATCTATGCAGCCGACGGTTCTCTGCTGGCCTACCTCTACGGAGAGCAGAACCGGACCGTCATAAGCAGCCAGGAAATCTCCCCCGACCTCAAGCACGCGCTCGTAGCCATCGAAGATCAGCGCTTCTATCAGCACAATGGAGTGGACTATCAGGGTCTGGTCCGTGCACTCTTTGCCGACATCAAGGCCCGTAAGGCAGTGCAGGGGGCCTCGACCATAACCGAACAGCTTGTCGGCAATCTTTACCTCAACCGGCAAGACACCTCGATAACCCGAAAGATAAAGGAAGCAGCTCTTGCCATCCAGTATGAGAAAGAGTACTCGAAAGACCAGATACTCACGCAGTACCTCAACACTGTCTACTTCGGCGCAAACGCTTACGGCGTGCAGGCTGCCGCCCAGACGTATTTTGGCAAGGATCCAAAGGATCTGACCTTGGCCGAGTCCGCACTTCTCGCCGGGCTGCCCCAGGCTCCGACTGCGTACAATCCACGGACCAATCCGGACAAGGCCCGCACCCGCAGAGACGAAGTACTCGCCGCCATGCAAGAGCAGGGCTATATCACGGCGGCTCAGTATCAACAAGCCGTAAGCACGCCCGTTCAACTGGGTCCCTTCTCGCCCTACACGAAAGTTCAGGATCCATACGTGGTCGACTACGTCAAGCAGCAGCTCATCTCGATGTTTGGCACCGACAAGGTCTTCAAGGGAGGACTGAGGGTCGAGACCACGATCAACCCCGCGTACCAAAAACTTGCCGCCGCATCGATCTCGTCGGTTCTGAACCGGCCCGGAGACCCATCAGCAGCGCTCGTGAGCGTCGAACCGAAGACAGGCTTCATCCGAGCGATGGTAAGCAGCAGCGACTACGACAAGTCAAAGTTCAATCTGGCAGCGCAGGCCCGGCGACAGCCGGGGTCCACCTTCAAGACCTTCGCTCTCGTAGGCGCCATCGAGATGGGGATCGATCCCTACAACACCTACTATGAATCCAAGCCGCTTCAGCTCACGATCCCCGGCAGCTCAAAGCTTTGGTCGGTCCACACGTTCGGCAATAGCTACTACGGCACCTCGAGCCTCTTCCAGGCGACGCTTCGCAGCGATAACACCGTCTATGCTCAGTTGGTGATGGACATCGGAGCAGCTCGGGTTGTCGATGTCGCCCATCGAATGGGAATCAGCAGCGCCCTGAATGCCGATCCGGCCATCGTCCTGGGCGGGCTGACCGAGGGAGTAAGTCCTCTGGAGATGGCCTCCGCCTACGGCACTCTGGCGGATCAGGGCCAGCACGTTGAGCCCACCATCATTGCCAAGGTATGGGACGCGAGCGGAAAGGTCATCTGGCAGGCTTCGCCCAAGAATACCCAGGCCATCTCCGCGGGAGTTGCTTATGCGACGACGGAAATCCTGCAGCAAAACATCCTTCGGGGCACGGGCACGGCGGCTCAGATCGGGCGACCGGCCGCAGGCAAAACCGGTACCGCCACAGACTTCGCCGACGCCTGGTTCTGCGGATACACCCCGAACCTGTCCACGGCGATCTGGATGGGCCACCCCGAGGGTAAGATCCCGATGACGAATGTCCACGGCATCAGCGTGACCGGTGGCAGTTTCCCCGCTCAGATATGGCAGAAGTTCATGTACAACGCCGATCGCGACTACCCGGAGCAGGCATTCGCTGCGCCGCAAATGCTCGTGAAGTACGACCCCACGTTCCAGAGTGAGTTCTCGGTCGCACCAACGTCGAGCACCACCAGCAGCACCACCAGCACCACGCTGTCGACCACGACGACCATACCCGGGGCTCCATCAACAGACACCACGACCGCGGTCCCGGGCACTCAGCCGCCTACGGGCGAGACCACCTCAACGACCCGGCGCACGCCGACCACTCAGCCCACGGCGACCACTGCGTTCTAGTCGGCTCCATCGTCGGCGAACCATCGATCCAGCTCGCCGGTTAGAGTTCGCCCTTCGGGGGCATATCAGTTGGTGGCCTGGAATCGACTCGGTGTCTGCGATAGGGTTTGCCGGTGAACAGACCGCCGGAAACAGACTCGCTTGGGGGGTAGGGTGGGAGAAGTCGTACATTTTGAGCACGTCTCCAAGCTGCTTGGCGGCCGGACTATTCTCGACGATGTGGGGCTGTCCGTTGAATCGGGCGACGTCTTCGGTTTCTTAGGTCCGAATGGAGCCGGCAAGACAACCAGCATTCGCCTCATGCTCGGGCTCTTTCTGCCGAATTCGGGCAAAGTGTCCGTCTTGGGCCGCGATCCCAACGAGGATGTTGGCCGAAAGCGGGTGGGCTTTGTGTTGGAGGGAGACGGACTCTACGACAATGTCACCGCTTTCGACAATCTCGCTTACTACGGCAAGCTCTATGCCGTCCCGCAGGTCGGGTCGCGCATAGTCAAGATGCTGGAGCTGGCCGGCCTCAGCGACCGGTCCGGAGACAAGGTGGGTATCTTCTCGAAGGGGATGCGGCAGAGACTGGCCATCGCTCGAGCCATGCTCCACGATCCCGATCTTTTGATCCTGGACGAACCCACGGCCGGGATCGACCCCGCCGGCCAGGTGGAGGTCCGAAAAGCCCTCCTCGACCTGGTGGAAGAAGGTGGTAAGAGCGTATTGCTGAGCTCGCACAACCTCGATGAGGTCCAGCGCATCTGCAACCGCGTCGCGCTCATCCACCGCGGTCAAATCCGGCTGTCCGGCGAACTGAAAGAACTGGAGAAGGAGATGAGCCGCGGGGAAGTGACCATCGAAACGACTGCGCCCATCTCGGATGCCTTGCTCGACGAGCTCAAGAGACTACCGGGGGTTACGGTGGGCCGCCGGCGTGGGGTTACACTCGATCTTGTGGTCTCAAGCGAAGATGCGCTCCCGCCTGCAGTGACGTTCCTCGCCACCAACGGAGCGGGGATAGTCGGCGTGAACAGGCAGCAGGCAGGCCTCGAAGAGATGTATCTCACCATCATGGACGAGGCGGAGCGGAGCGGAGATGAGTAGGGCCTGGATCATCTCCAGAAAGGACATGCGGGAGATCTTCCACAGTAAGAGCACGTACCTCTACATCTTCGTCATGCTGCTCGCGTCTTCGTCTTACTTCTTCAGCTATTTCTCCATCGCGGACTCACTCACCCGTCAGAACGCTGATCCGGCGACCCTCCGTGCGGTGAGCGCCGCCTTCCTCAACAGCATCGCGTATATCATTCCCGTGCTCTATTGCTTCTTTGCCTGTCAGATTTCAATCTCTATCGTGGTGACGGAGAAGACGAGGGGGACGTTGGAGTCATTAATGGCCACACCGCTCACCATCCGTGAGATCTGGCTCGGGAAGGCGATAGCGGTCACCATCCCCAGCGTGGCTGTGGGCCTCGCGGTCTCAGTCTTCGCGTACTTGGTGATCGCCCTCGGTGAGGTCGCGCCAAAGGTCCATGCCTACCTCGCTCCATCTCCCCTGGCGATAGTAAGCGGTTTGATCGTCGTCCCGTTTCTCGTGTTCTCGGGAGTGATGCTGGTTACCTACGTTCAGCTGATCATCAGCAACCCTCGGGTGAGTAACATGGTCTTCGTTGCGATATTCATCGTGGTGCTTGGAGTCCTGCTGCTGGCGGTTTACAGCCTCCCCGGGGGCGGGCTTAATCCCCGATACTACGTGCCCATATTCCTTATTCTCGCGGTGATCATGGCCGCACTGTCGAATACGCTGTCTCGAAGCCTCACTAAGGAACGGGTCGTCCTGTCCACCAGGCAGTAGAACCGGGGAGGATCACTACGGCTTGGGTGGGGCGGTTGTCGCGTCCGGATCATAAACGATACCCTGGGACATAATGGAGAGGCAGACGAGAAGCAGGGCGACGAAGAAGGGTCGGCAAAGCGACGGCGAATGGTACGAGCGCAGGTCGGCCAGGGTAGTCGGCGGGCTCATTCTGTTGGCCATCGCCTTTGCCGTAGCGGTCTGGCTACTTCCCGCAGCATCGAGATTGGGCCAGACACCCTCGTCCAGCACCAGCTCCACAGTCACATCCACCCCGCAGACCACAACGGTACCCTAGCCAATCGAGAGGAAGGCGAATATGACCGTCTCAGAAGCAATCATGCAGAGGAAGAGTATCCGCGCATACACCGCCCAGCCCGTCGCGCCTGGGGACGTGGCCAAGATCATCGAGGCCGGTCAGTGGGCTCCGAACGCGGGGCCGTTCAATATGTCCGTCATCCGCAATGCGGATGTCCTAAAGAGGATCAACGATCTGACGTCCAAGGCCATGCTTGCCTCGGGCAACGACTTTCTCGTCGAACGGGCGTCGCTTCCGGGATATGAACCGCTTTACGGCGCTCCGGTGATGGTCATCCTTTCGGGCCCCAGCGACGCTCCCTACACTCAACTCAACGTAGCTGCTTCAGCGGAGAACATGCTCTTGCAGGCAACCGAGCTAGGTCTGGGTTCGTGCTTCCTCCGCTCGCCGGCCTTCGCGCTGAACGCCGCAGAGAACCGAGCGATCGCGGCAGAAGCCGGCATCCCCGAGGGCTCCCTCATGGAATGCGCGGTCCTCTTCGGATACACGGCTGACGAGAACAAGTTTCGCCGCAAGGAGCGTGAGAAAAGAGGCACAATCACTTACGTCGACTGACGACAGCCTCTTCCCAGCATGCCGCCTGCGGAACAAGCCTAATCTTGGCCAAGGGCAAACCTCCCGGATTGCTCTTGGCCAAGCCTTTTTGACAACCGGGCTGCAAAGTGCCATGGCCTACGCTTGCGTATAAGCGCATAGACGAGTATAGTAGATACGGTCGGGGGTATACCACTGCGAGGACCCAACGCGAACAACCGCTACCCTCGGAGCCAGCAGAAAGGCGGGCGTGAAGACTAAGCATCTCATCATCGTTCTGGGCGTGGCCGGGTTCATCGTCATGGCCGACAATTGGGTGGTTTCCCCCCTTCTCCCGACTATTTCGAACTCGTTCGGAGTCGACCCGGTCAGAGCCGGCATCCTCATCTCCGCCTACATGCTGCCCTTCG
Organism: uncultured Actinomycetes bacterium; assembly: GCA_963775295.1. Classification (GTDB taxonomy): domain Bacteria; phylum Actinomycetota; class Thermoleophilia; order RBG-16-64-13; family RBG-16-64-13; genus JAMDEO01. The sequence continues at coordinate 920,095 of CAVZIK010000006.1, read as the reverse complement.
GACTTTTCCAACTGGTCTACGGACCGCTCGCCGACCGCTTTGGGAAGCTCAAGATCATCGGCATCAGCCTTGTCCTGTTCACGCTGGCAACCACTCTCTGCGGTTTTGGATTTGGATTGGCGGATCTGACTGCATACCGAGCACTGACCGGCGCCTTTGCGGCCGCCACCCTACCGGTGGGGCTGGCGGTTGTTGGGGACCTAGTGCCCATGGAACAGCGTCAGCAGGCGATAGCCACCTTCATGGGCGTCGCGTTTCTTGGTCAAGCCGCCTCGATGACAATAGGAGGAGCGATCGCGTATGTTTCGAGTTGGCGCGGGGTCTTCTGGGCCTATGGCGCCGCTTCGGCCGTGATCACAGTTTTGGTGCTGTTCTCCATACGGCGCTTCGGGTCTGCGTTGACGGGCGATCCCCATAGCGAGTTCCTGAGACCGTACGGGCGCTTGTTGAGCCACGGAAGCAGCATCAAGACCTATCTTGTAACCCTGATCGAGGGGGTGCTCGTTCTCGGCTCTTTCTCGTACATGGGCACCGAGGCCACGCGCGCACTGGGACTGAACAACCTTGGGATAGGCCTTCTGATGGCCGTCTTTGGCCTGGGAGTGATTGTCGGAAGTCGTGCAGCTGGTCCCCTGGCCAAGCGCGTGGAAAGACGGCTATTGGTTGCGGCGGGGCTGACCTTGGCTGCGGCCGCCGATCTTATGGTGTTCTTGGCCCCTGGGCAGCTGGTACTCACCGCCGCCGCTCTTCTTCTCATGGGGCTTGGATTCATGTTTGCGCACTCTTCTCTGCTCACCACGGCGACGCAGTTCGCGCCGAAGGCCAGAGGGACGGCCATGTCGCTCGTCGCCTTTTCCTTCATGGTCGGCGGTGCGATGGGAACCCTGCTGGGCGGACGGCTGATCGTGGGTCTCGGGTTCAATCGCTTCTATCTTGCTTTCGGGGTTGTCTTGGTTTGCCTGGGGTTGGCGGCGTTCCTGGTTTTGCCGAGAGACCGTCATCCGGGCGAGATCGGCGTGGACGGGGCGCCGTATACAGAACATGACGGACCCCAGATTCGCTCGGCGGTTGCCCCGGTGGCCGCTTCGCCGACGCCGCTCCCAGCTGGGACGGGGGAATCTACGGGTTAATGTGGTGGGACGACTCAAAGCATGCCGGGAAGCTTCTCGCGTACAATCCTAGCGTCAACTACGGCAAGGAAGGGAACGAATACCATGACACTCCTCCCCGAAAAGGTCCGCCAAGCGTGGGATGACAAAGAAAGTCCCTCGATCCTAGCCACGGTTGGAGAAAACGGGACCCCCAACGTCATTTACGTGACTTGCGTAAGCTTGTTCGGTGAAGACGAGATCGTTATAGCGGATAACTTCTTCCACAAGACGCGAGCCAACATTTTGGCCGGATCGAGAGGGGCCCTCCTTTTTCGCGCGAAGGAGGGCACACAGTACCAACTCAAAGGGAGCTTTGTGTACCATACCGAGGGGGCAATCTTTGAGGACATGAAGTGCTGGAATCTTCCTGGCAAACCGGGTCACGGCGCCGCGGCCCTCAAAGTCGACGAGATCTACAGCGGAGCGGAACGACTCTATTGAAGCTTCAAGTGCCCGGTGCCCCCTGCGCCTCGTCCGCGGGAGCGTCGGGCGTCGATCCACCTGTCCTAAGCTTGGTCACTCTTCTTGAACTCAACGTCCCGGGCCAGCCGTCCGCTGATTTACCCGCCAAGCCCCCGTTGGCGCTTCACATCCCGATGCGCTTTTCCATGAAGACGAGCGTGATGAGTGGCGAGAACGTCTCCTCTCGAATGCTTCGATAGCCGAGGCCGGCATAAAGCCGAAGCTGCACGACGCTCTTCTTGCCGGTGAACAACTCAAAGCGAACGGCGGTTGGAAAATATGTCTCGAGTTCGTACATCAGCTGTGTGCCGATGCCCCGCCGCTGCTGGTCCGGGTGGACCATGAGCCGGCCGACCGCGCAGGTTTGACCTACCTGTTTTGCCCTCACAGACCCGACGATCCGCCGACCCGAAATGGCCTTCAGAACGACCATCTCCCGGATGTCGGCGCGCAACTCCTCCAGCGTCTGGGTGAGGGGCGGTATCGTCCAATCCTGATAACGACGAGCCTCCCGCTCCCAGGCCAGTCGCTGTATGGCGAGGATGTCCCGTGCATCGGCGTCTACGGCAGGAAATATCCGACAGGCTTCCATGACCACATTGTAGGCGCCGGTCCAAGGATTGTCTTCACAAAAGGTGAAACGTCCGAACTTGCTCCTGTCCTAGGCCGGTGGACTGCGGGCCTGCCGGGCTCCGCGCTACGGGGTGCCGCAGATTCGTCGAGCGGTCTCATTCCCCCGGCATCAAGTAGCGTCGGAACCATTCCGTGGCCAAACGCGATACTTCCTCCAAGGCCCCTGGCTCCTCGAAAAGGTGCGTGGCGCCGGGGACGATCTTCAGATCCTTGGCGACCGTGAGGCGCTCGAACGCTCCTTTGTTCATCTCGATGACCACGGTGTCGTCGCCTCCGACAATGAGGAGCGTCGGTGCAACCACCAACCCGAGAGCGTGTAAGGCGAGATCCGGTCTTCCGCCCCGCGAGACCACCGCCCTGATGAAGTCGGGCCGATCCGCGAAATACGCGGCGGCCTCTAGAGCGGCCGCGGCACCTGTGCTTGCGCCGAAGTAGCCCAAGGGTAGCCCGCTCGTCCCAGGGTTATGGGCGAGCCACGTGGAGACATCGATCACTCTACCGGCCAGCAGGGCGATGTCGAACCGCAGTTCGCCGGTGAACTGGTCCACCTGCTCCTCTTCCGCGGACAGAAGATCGAACAACAATGTCGACATTCCGGCCAGCTGAAGATCGCGGGCGACCCTACGGTTGCGAGAGCTGAAGCGGCTGCTACCACTGCCGTGCACAAAAAGCACCAACCCCGGTGATTCCGCCACTGTGGCGAGAGTGCCCTTGAGAATCGCCTGACCCAAGGCTATCTGAATCTCTTGCTCGGGGGGCTGACTTCGGTCCTTCATGAAAGGCGGTCCCCTTCCCCGCTCCGCGCCGAACCCGCCGAGCCGAAATGGGCCGCTTCTTGGAGCAGTTCCACAACCTCCTCGTCAGAGGTCTGTGAGAAGTCCGCATACCACTGGCCAATGGAGTAGAACGGCTCCGGGGTCATCAAACATACGGCCTCGTCGACGTCCCGAGCGATTGTCCGGCACGTCGAACTCGGTGCGACAGGAACGGCGAGAACAAGGCGCTCCGGCCCGTGAAGCCTAATCGAGCGCAGCGCAGTCTGCATGCTGGCGCCGGTTGCGAGCCCGTCGTCGACGACGATGACGGTTTTTCCCGCCAATTCGAGCGGCGTGGAACTGCCACGATATACCCTCTCCCGACGCTCCAACTCTGTCTGCTCTCGCGCGGTGACGGCCGCGATCTCATGTTCGCTCAGCCCAAAGGCGTCCACCACGTCCTCGTTTAGTACTCGGATTCCGCCGCTGGCGATGGCCCCCATAGCGAGTTCCTCCTGGCCAGGCGCTCCCAGCTTGCGGACGAGGAAGATGTCCAGTGGCGCATTCAGCCCTTTGGCGACCTCGAAAGCCACCACGACTCCACCACGCGGAAGCCCGAGAACGACAATACCGTCGCGCCCGGCGTATCCCATGAGCTTGTCGGCCAGCACGAGTCCCGCCGCCCGACGATCGGTCAAACGTTCCAAAGTCCCTCCAACCGCGCCGTATCTGCGAGGATTCATCGGAATTCTCCCCTAGGAGGCATCCCGACAAACGCGAGAGGTTAGTGAAACGGCCCCAAAAGGGAAGATGGCGAACAAACAAGAACCGCATCAGCGGTACAGTCCGAGGAGGCAAGACATGCAGGACTGGCGCGGCAACAAACCCACCGCTTTGTCGGGTTATCTGGAAGCGATGGTCAGGTCGATATTCACGGCCGGCATCAGCTGGAAGGTCGTCGAGGCCAAATGGGACGGCATTCGGGAAGCCTTCAGCGGCTTCGACGTAGGAAGAGTCGCCGCCCTGACTCCCGCCGACGTCGACAGGCTGGCAAGCGACACCCGGGTAATCAGGAACCGGCGCAAGATCGAAGCTACCGTCGAGAATGCCGCCAAGATGCTCGAACTGGACAAGGCACCCGGCGGCTTCGTCGGCTACCTGCACGCGCGTGGAGACTACAAGGAGACTATCGCGAACCTGAAGCACGATTTCGGTTTCATGGGCGATTCCACAGCGTACTTCTTTCTAGTCATGGTCGACGAACCCGTGCCCTCTCCCGAAGAGTGCGGCTGGTCGCATGGAGGCGCGCACCAAGGCGGCCGCAAGCACGTCGCCGTCTGATCAGGACTTGTGGGCTTTCACCGGTAGGCCCGCCTGAAGCCAGGCTCGGATGCCTCCGCTGACGTTATACACTTCGGCGAAGCCAAGCCGGACCAGAATGTCGGCGGCCCTTCGGCTGCGGTTGCCGCTGTTGCAGAGAACGTAGACCGGGCGGTCCGGAGCAAGCTCCGTGGGGGCACGTCGCTCAACCTGTCCCAGGGGGATCAACACCGCTCCCCGGGGAACGCCGGTTGCAACCCACTCACTCGGTTCGCGCACGTCCACGAGTTGCGCACGCTTGTCGGCCTTGATCTTATCGTAAGCCGTGCGCACGTCCACGTTTGTGTGTCCGCCTCGCGCCGACCCGCCCATCCGATGCCACCATGGTCGCATTTGCCGCCTTAGCCTTTCTTCGTCCCTCGCTCATACCAAAGTTGGGTGACTTCGCACCGCCTCGAGGAACACGTCAGGATCCAATTGAGGGCGAAGTCTACGAGATTATCCAGGAGACCGTCGTATTCGGCAATGCGAAAGGATGTAACTTGCCGGGGGGTCTCGTACGGGTATTGCCGCGGCTCTGGGCGATGCACTCCCCGCCTCCGTTGAACCAGCGTACAGAAAGGACCGGCCGGGACCCGAGTGCAAACAACGACCGTGATACCGGAACGAGACCCTGTGCCATCGTGACCCACCTATTGTCCTGAGGCATCAAAGCGGACTCGAGCATCCGAGGTGATTCAAGCGACGTAACAGGGGTACATAGACCAGCGTCGCTTGAGTCCTCTACCGAAGGAGCAACAGTGAGGTCACATTTCGGCCGGATCTTGGCCTGCTGCACGGTCCTCGCGCTCGCGTCCATCGCCCTTGCGTCCTGCGGCGGCAGTTCAACCGACGAGTCGAGCCCGGCACAGCAAGTCATCGAATCGGTCTACAGCAGCGTGGTTAACGTCACCGTTCAAGTCACCGGGACCATAACCGGCACTGGAGTCGGCTCCGGCATCGTCTACTCCGAGGATGGCTACATCCTCACCAATGCCCACGTCATCACATTGGAGGGGCTGGTGACGTCAGGGCAGAAGGTCCAAGTCACCTTCAGTTCGGGCGAGACGGTCCCAGCTACGATTGTGGGTCTGAACGAAACTCGTGATGTCGCGGCCATCAAGGTGGACAAGACCGGCCTCTCTCCCGTGGTGTTCGCCCCGCAAGGCGACGTGAAGCTAGGGGAGTGGGCGACTGTGATCGGCAGCCCCCTCGACTTCCGCAACACTGTCAGCTTGGGTATCATCAGCGGACTGGATCGCAGCCTCGACAGAGGATCGGGAAAAGCCCCTCTCACCGGCCTCACCCAGATTGATGCACCCATCAGCCAGGGCAACTCCGGAGGCGGCTGTTTCGATGAGTCCGGGCATTTCGTGGGGATGCCGGAAGGATACTTCTCGCCTCAGACCACCGGAGCAGAAAACATCGCCTTCATTATTCCCTCCGAGATCGTGGCAAGCGTCGCCAAGACCCTCGTCGGAAAGTAGATCAGTAGCCCCGGCCCTTCTCGACGACATTCACGAGCGGTTCCCGTCGGCGATAGCGCTCGAGATTCTCAAGGAACAACTCCATAGCCTTGTCCAACCAGACCGAGGTGTGGTCGGCGCAGTGGGGAGAAAGCAGGACATTTTCCAGGGAGTAGAAGGGATGTCCGTCGGGCAAAGGCTCGGTATCGAAGACGTCGAGCGCGGCCCCCTTGACTCGCCCCTCCGACAAGGCTCGAACGAGAGCGTCCTCCTGGATGACAGGACCCCGGCCTATGTTGATAATGACCGCATCCGGCTTCATGGCCGCGAGTTCGGCTTCCCCGACGAGGCCTCGGGTATCCGGTGTCAGGGGAGCGGTGACCACAACATAGTCGCATTGCTGGATCATTCGAATGCGATCGGCCGGACCAAAGATCTCTTCGGCTAGAGGATCAGAATGGTCGGGGAGAGGTCCGCGCCGGGTTAATCCGAGTACGCGCATCCCCAAGGCGCCGGCCCGTGTCGCCACGGCCCGGCCGATATCGCCATAGCCGACGATTCCCACGGTCTGGCCCGAGATCTCCACCACGTCAAACGGTTCCCAGCGCCCCTCGGCTTGGCTCCGCATTAGTCTGCGGAAATCCTTCGCAAAATAAAGGATGGCACCGACGACCCATTCTCCAAGCGACGGACTGAAGACTCCGCGCCCATTCGTGAGCACCGCGGGACTCTCCACCAAATCCGAGGAGAGCACGCTGTCCAGTCCGGCGCTCATGATGTGCACCCACCGAACCTCGGGACACATGAGAACGACCTCGCGCAATTGATCGCGGGACGCGCCCCAAGAGAGGACAACAGTCGCGTCGGGGGCCACCGCCTCGAAGGCCGCCGGGTCGACGCCCAATGCCAGGTCAAAATCGGGGACGGATTCGCGGAGACGAGCCAAAAGGCGGTCTCTCAGCCGTCCTACAACCAAAAGGGTTTCTTGAGTCATATTAGGAAAGCTACCACATCACGCGGGATTGGAAGAGAAACCCCATCCCCTTCGGTTTTGAAGGGGATGGGGGTCTTCGCTGCTCAGTCAGTCCGTCGAGCCCGTCAGCGAGTCGGCTGAACGAAATCTCACGCAGTGATTCTTAGCGTTGATCCCAGGGCTTGAAGATTTGAAGATCGGTCTCGTGACCCGGATAGATGATCACGCGTTTCTGGTTTATCCACTGCAGGCCCAGAGGGGAGATGTCGGCAACGCCGCCGGCGTCATAGGTGATATCGCCCATGGTGGTGCCTTTGAAGGTTCCGCCGTAGATCTGGTCGCGAACCGCGGCGGGATCGGTGGATCCGGCTCTCTCAATGGCCATGGCCAGGATCTGAACCTGCGCGTAGGGCAGGCCCACGCTCACGGACGTGTTGCCGCCGTTAGCGGCGGAGTAGGCGGCGCCCAGTTCCTTGTCGTACGGGAAGCCTTCGTCCTCAGACCAGAACCCGTCATGAAGGATGTAGTCGGAATCCGCGCCCAGACCCTGCATGAACTCGGTGGGCCAGAAGCCTTTCCAACCCATCATCAGCTTCGGTGCGTAGTTGGCTTCCTTCATCTGCTTGACGAAGGTGATCCCGTCGGAAGCGGAGATGAGGACCACAATGGCGTCGCAGTTGGCCTGTTTGAACTTAAGGATGACCGAGGAGTAGTCCTTGGTGCCCGGAGTGTAGGTCTGGTAGACCGCGATGTTGGCGTACGGGTGGTTCTTGGCAACCTCTTTGACGCCTTCGCCCAGACCCTGACCATCGGCGTTGTCTTCGGTAAGAACGCCCCAGGTCTTGGGCTGATCGGTCGCAGACATCTTGTCGGCGATGAAGAACGGAACTTCGCCCACGCCGCCAGCACCCGGCGCAAAGAACAGGTCGGGGCAGAATTTCCATTTTTGTTCACGCGCGACGTTGGTCCAGGTAATGATCTGCTGGTAGAGCGCCTGGTACTTCTCGGCCACGATGGCGGCGGCGAGGTTGATCGGGGTCACCTGGGTGCTGAGGATGAGCTTGAGACCTTCGACCTTGATCAGTTTCTCGACGGCAGCGGCACCCTCGGTGGCGTCACTCTTGTCGTCAACAAACTTGAGCACCATCTTGCTGTGCTTGCCGTTGAGCAGGATGCCACCCTTGGCGTTGATGTCGTCAGCGGACAGCTTCTGGGCCCAAATCTGCTCGGCCCCGTTCATAGCACTGGAGCCGGTCATGCTACCGAGGGCACCGATCGTGATGTCGGGTCCGTCGAACGTGCCGTTGAAGGCGACGGTTGTATCAGTGGAGCCGGCGACCGTGGTCTCAGTGCCAGAGCCGGTGGTCACGGTACCGGCGGCGGTCGTAGTTACCGGGGCCACGCTTGTTGTTGTGTCGTCGGCGCTGGAGCCGCAGCCAGCAACGAACGCGATGGACATGAGGCCCAGAACCAGAAGGATCATACTCAGGATCAGCATCTTCTTGCTTCTCATAAAGTCCCCCTAAATCTTTCATTGAAGCCCTTGTAAGTGGAAGAAACCAAGCGAACAACCTCTAATCGTCGAGTGCCGTCAAACCATAAGCCTCCATCGATCTTCGATCCTTTGCATGGGCCCGACATCATCGAACTCACACCATGCCGAAGCGTTTGGGCGAGGGAAGGGAGCGACCGCACGAACCTGCCGGCCATTCGCCGACCACTTGTCCGTACCGACGGGTGCGGACAATAATGGTGGTGCAATTCCAATCAGGCGATCAGTGCTATGTGTATCCTTACAGTCTCAGACTGTTTTTGGACCAAGATTCTGACCTTTAGCTTCAAACCCATCCCATTCCACATGACGCCTCCAACACCCTATGATATGTAGATATAAAAGTCAAGAATGTCTCGGACTGTCCGGCGTCTCTACCCGGACAGACTCCTGCCGGGAAAGGTAGTTCGCCGCGTTCTGGGGACCGGATATTAGGCGGAATCGAGGATCTCGGCGAGTTGATCGCAGGTCCAACTCACAAACTCCGGGCAACGCTTTGTGGCCTGACTCTTCTTGGCCGCTCTGAATCCCTGCGCCGTGCTGATATCGCATCCGAGCAAGCCCCCGCACGTGACGGCCCCGAATTCAGCTTCGAATTTACGGGTGAGCGCCTGAAGCCAGTCGAAGGTCTCGACGCTATGGGATCCCGTCTCGACACCCAACTGATCGCGGAGGCCAAGAGCCACGGCGGCTCCGGACAGGGCGCCGCACACCTGCCCCATTCTCACCACCCCTCCGCCAAGATAGCCGCCGATGCCTGTGAGTTCGGGGTCTTGATCCATGGCGAGGAGGCCGCAGCGCATCACCGTCTGGGCGCAGTTCAAGTGGCTGGGGCCGGGATCGAGATACCGTGTCAGGGCCTGTGCTTTCGCTTCCTCAAAATGCTCGCTCGCCATGTTCGCCTCGTTCGTCGGTTCCTGTGATGCCATGGATGATTGTACTATCTATGTGCGTATTGCATCTAGGGAACCGCGGTTCTCGTTGCACTTGATGATGACTTAGGGGTGGCGTCGCGTCGCAGGGGCGTAGAATGCTTCTTCCGCCCGATCCATGGGATAGATGTCCCGGGAAAGAGGCTCGAGATCGGTTTCGGAGAGCAGTTGGAAGGCCCGCGAGAAAAACGCCGCTGGACGACCTTACTCGCCCACACTGATCGCGCGCACCAGGAAAGGCGTCAGTTCCCCACGGCATTTCTCGTAGTCGTTGCGGTGTTCGACGTCCATCCGCTCACCGCACGGCTGACCGATCCCGTCGCCTAGCAACAGGCCGCCGAGCCTTCCCCCTCGACGACGCCCGCCATCTTTCCCGCCAGCCAGCGTTCGTACGCTTCCTCCAACTCCCGCTTCCGCTCCTCACCGAGCGCGCTGGAAAGTGCCGTCAGGATGACGGCCTGCTCCGGCTTCAGATCGGTCGAGACGCGATAGTGCATCCAAAGCCCCTCTCGCCTGTCCTGCACCAAACCGCAGTTATAGAGGTAACGGAGATGGCGCGAGACCTTCGACTGTGTCTGACCGAGTGCGCCCACAAAGTCGCAGACGCACAGCTCCTCATGCTGCAGAAGCAGCGTCATGATCTGAAGCCGCGTTTCATCCGAAAGTGCCTTGAACGTATCGGCCAGAATCTTCATTTCCGGCGACCTGCCTCTCCGGGTCTCGAAGCTACCTTAGGGACCATCGCCAGCGGATTCTGCCATCACAGCGTCCACCTCATCGGCTATCTTCTCTGCCACTATCCGCACCGACTCGGCGCGGGCGTCATCCTGATGTCGAGAAGAGCGTGGACAACCAGCGACTTTCGCACCCAGGATCTCAGATACGACCAACGCTCGTCGCACCGACTGCCCGCCGTGCTTCTCCGTGCCCCATTTCGCGCACTGTTTGTCGCACCCATCGACCGTGATCACCGGATGCGTCCGGGCAAAGTTCCTCTCACCCTCATTGCCGGCGAGAAACAACGGCAGGCAAAGTGTCACTGTTTCGTGAGGACGTAGCGATTCCAGTACCTGACGGACGGCGCTGCGAGAGATAGTCCCCTCGACCATCTCCTCGCCGCTGCAGGATATGATTCCCACCTTCGTAGTCTTGTTCATCTCCGGCGTCACAAAGTCCCCTCTTCGCCCGCGCGGATTTGGGCCGCGGTATCGGCTACAGCTTCGGCGATCTCCTGACAGACTACCCAGCCATCGTCCGTCAGCTCGGATCCGGTGCCAGGCTGCTTTCCCCTGTGGTCGCGAAGAGTTGTGGTGACTTGAAACGCCTTGGCCACCGTCCCACCGGCTATCTCCACGTTCTTCTGCGCACACGCCTTCGCACAGCCATCGATTGTGATGCAAGGGTGCGTCCGCACCTTGTTAAGGGTCCCTTGGTCTTCTCTCACCAGCAGCGCCAAGCAAACGATGTCGGTGCCAACCGGCGCAAGCTCGTCGACGGCCAGATAAGCTGACTCCCGGCTTATGAGCCCTTGGACCTTTCCCACGCCGCTACACGGGAACACGAGCACGGTGTCGTAGTCTCTATTCATCGCTCCTCTTGTACTTCAGTCCTCGGCAGCTTTGCGTTGCACGTCGGCGGCATAGTCCGGCCCATCGACGAGCAACCCGCGGTCCTCTTCCCAGGCAGTCAATTCCAACTCGACGATCCAGCTCCCATATGGGTCTTCGTTCAGCAGTTCGGGCGCGTCCACGAGGCTTTCGTTGACTCGCACCACCCTGCCACTCACCGGCGAGACTATCTCAAACGTTGCCTTGCTCGACTCGACGGTCCCCGCCTCGTCGAACTGATCGATGGTGGAACCGATAGCCGGAGGGTCGATATAGGTGATATCGGTCAGGCGTTGCTGCATGTAGTCGGAGATGCCGACCCGCGCCCTGTCACCCGAAACCTGGGCCCACACGTCGTTGGCGTTGAAGAAGTAACCGTTCAAGGGTATGCGGAACTCGTACTTGTCGTGGACAACGACGACGAAGTCCGAGGCGCTTGTGAACTCTACCTCCGCTGCCGGCTCCTCCGTCGCCCGAGCTTCTCCTGACGCAGCGGCTTCGGCGGCCTTGATGTCGTCCACAATCTTTCGAGCGAGTTCGATGCCGTCGAGACCAAGACGAAGCCCCGCTTCCAACGGCCGACCAGATCTCTTGACGGCCTCGGAGACCAGCACCTTCTGTGCCGGCTTCACTCCCAGATTCCCGGCCAACTTACTGGCGCACTGGGTGGCGCAACCGTCCACCACAACCAGCCGGTTCTCCGCGAGTTCTTTCTTATAACGGGCCGGCGTGCGGTTGAGAACCACTGGGCAGACGATTTCTGCGCCCGTCTCCTCGGCCAAACGAATAGCCACTTCACGGGCCACCGAACCTTCGGCCTTGTCAAGACCCGTGCAGCCAAGGACCAGGTAGCTCATCCACCGCCCTCCTCAGAATGCAGCCTCTTGATGAGAGCCACGGTCTCGGGTTTATCCGGGAAAGAGAGAGCGTCAGGACCGCAGGTCTTGGAGCAGGCCCGGCAAAACACGACGCAGTTGTCGGGATTGGCGACAACCAGCCTCACGTCGCCTTCGCGCCGCTCGAAGACCCGGTGCGGACAGAATTCATCGCACTCCATGCAGAAGTCGCACTTGTCGTAGTCGATCGTAGGAGCCCACGGAATCTTCTCCCGCGCAACTCCCATGAAAGTGTTCTCAGACATCCTCGTCATCTCCGTTGGCCGTGTCCAACTCGCGCAGCGCTGCCGCCACCTTTTCGACCGCCTCATCGGTGGTCATGTCCCGGATGTCCAGGGGCACCATGTCCTTCTTCACGTCCATGCCCTCTGCGGCGAAGGCGTCCCGAAACATCTTGTTCTGCATGTTGGGCGCGCAGGCGGCTATTACCAACGGCCGCTTGGCCTGGAGGAAATCGGCCAAGAACCGGTCTCCGTCTTCCTCGCACAGCTGTGGATGGATCACTCCAAACTCAACCGGCAACTCAATCCGCGCCCGGTTGATGAAATCCCAGATATCCATCTTTTCGAACCCGGGACACTTTCCGGTGCACACGCACATTATTAAGCCTGGTCGCGGCTCAGTCATCATCTACCTCCATAGCCTTGGACTCGCCCGGCATCGAACCGAGGTCCGCAGTCTCATGCATCTCCATTATAACCGTATAAACGGTTTTACGCAAACAAAGCAACCAACAACGGGGGGACGGCGTGTGTGTTGTCCCGGTCGAATGATTCCGCCGCTTACATCCTACGGCTTCCTAGCGGAGATGGAGGCAGAGACAATATGATCTTCGAGCTTCGTTCCCGGCTCCCATTCACGGATGAATTCCCGGCTTTCCTCTTTCGGTTTGATGCTGATATCCACAAATCCGGTTTCGACCAAGATCTGAGACAGCGCGTCGACGTCGAGGGCCCCCGAGATACAGGCCGACAGGAGCTGCATGTCGCCCAGCCAAGCCTCTGGCAGTTCGGCCGTCGCGACCACATCGCTCACCGCCAGCCGACCGCCCGGCTTGAGCACGCGAAACGCGTCGCCAAAGACGGCACGCTTGTCCGGCGAGAGATTGATGACACAGTTGGAGATGATCACGTCCACCGAAGCGTCCGCGATGGGCAAGTGTTCTATCTCTCCAAGCCGGAACTCGACGCAGTCCAGCTCGGTCTTTTGAGCGTTGCCTCGCGCTCTGGAGACCATTTCCGGGGTCATGTCCACGCCTATGACATGCCCGGTCGGTCCCACGCGCCGAGCCGCCAAAAAACAGTCGAAGCCGGCACCGCTGCCGAGATCGACGACCACCTCTCCCGGCTTGATATTGGCTATCGCCTGAGGGTTGCCGCAACCCAGGCCCAGATTGGCCCCCTCGGGCGCAAAAGTCAGGTCTTCCTCGCTGTACCCGAGACGAGACGAGATCTCGTCGAAGTCCGTCGTGGCACCGCCGCAACAGGACGAGCCGCCTCCGCAACAGGATGAACCTGCCGTCGCTACCCCGGCATAGCGGCCGCGTACGGCCTCGCGAATAGTCTCAATATCCTTGCTAGCAGACATTGTCTCCATCTCCCGTCGACGTTTTCGTCTTGATTGAGTTACCGATCACGGTTGGGCAACCGAGATCCAACGAGCCCGGACCTCCCACCGTAGGGGCTAAGTCTTCTTCCCGGGGCGGCCAGTAACGTCGTTGGAAGAAGAAGGCCACATGGACAAGGCCGATCATGACGGGCACCTCCACCAAGGGTCCGATGACGGCGGCAAAGGCCTGCGCGGAGCTAAGTCCAAACACCGCCACCGCCACCGCTATAGCAAGCTCGAAGTTGTTCGAAGCCGCCGTGAAAGCCAGGGTAGTGCTCTTGCGATAGTCGGCGCCCACCCGTTTGCCCATATAGAAGCTCACGAAGAACATGATCACGAAGTAGATCAGTAGCGGAATAGCTACTCGGAGAACATCCAGCGGCAGGTGAATGATGATCTGGCCCTTGAGGGAGAACATGACCAAGATGGTGAACAGCAGCGCGATCAGAGTGATGGGGCTGATGCGCGGCACGAACTCGCGGTGGTACCACTCTTTGCTCACGAAACGGAGCATCACCGCCCGCGTCGCTATTCCGGCCACAAAGGGGATGCCTAAATAGATGCCCACGCTCCTTGCTATCTGGCCGATACTGACGTCGACCGCCACCCCCTGCAGCCCGAACGCGCGGGGAAGCACGGTGATGAAGACGTAGGCATAGACGGAGTAGAACAGCACTTGGAACACCGAGTTGAACGCCACCAGCCCGGCAGCGTACTCACTGTCACCTTTCGCCAGTTCGTTCCAGACGATGACCATGGCGATGCAGCGAGCAAGTCCAATCATGATCACGCCCTGCATGAGAGCGGGCTTGTCGAAGAGCAGGAGGATCGCGAGAAAGAACATCAGGATGGGACCCACGATCCAGTTCTGCACGAGAGAGAGTCCCAACACCCGCCAGTTGCGGAACACGTCGCCCAATTCCTCGTAGCGAACCTTGGCGAAGGGCGGATACATCATGGCTATTAGACCGACGGCGATAGGGATTGACGTAGTCCCGATGGAGGCACTCTGGATAGCTTTGCCTATCTGGGGCCAAACGTAACCGGCGCCGACGCCCACGGCCATTGCAAGGAAGATCCAGAGAGTTAGGAACCTGTCGAGAAATGAAAGACGCTTCATGCCCTTTGCCATCACTCGCGTATAACCGCTTGTACGATTGTAATCGTAGCGCACTTTGAGGCAAAATGTACAAATGAATTTGTTCGACCCACTCACGGCCCGCGTCGACTCCGACGGTCGGCTGGTGCTACCCGCTGAAGTGACGAGCCGGTTGGGGCTTCGTCCTGGAATGTCGGTGACTCTCGATCAAGAGCCCGACAGCGTCCGCTTGCGTCGTCCGGTGGAGCAGTTGGCCAAAGTCTATGTGGAGCCTACCAGCCGCTGCAACCTTGCTTGTCGTACCTGTATCCGCAATGCATGGGAAGAACCCCTGGGGGACATGAGCGAGGAGACTTTCAGCCGCGTGCTCCGGGGCATTGAAGCAGTCGAGCCGACGCCCGGAGTCTTCTTCGGCGGATTCGGCGAGCCTCTGGCTCATCCGCACATCCTGGCGATGGTGAAACGGGTGAAGGCTCTCGGTGTGCCCAAGGTCGAGATCATCACCAACGGCTGCCTACTGACGCCCGAGGTATCTCGCGGCTTGATCGAGGCCGGTCTGGATACTCTGTGGGTATCGCTGGACGGCATCCGGCCGGATAGCTATAGCGACGTGCGCCTGGGCGCGTTGTTGCCGGAGGTGCTCGGGAACCTGCGGATATTCAAGGAGACGCGACGAGATCTGCAACTGGCAGAACTCTCGCCCCTCGAGCGTGAGCGGTTCGAAACGGGCATTCGGGGAGTGCACGACTCCTGGCGCCTGCCGGAGCCCACTCCCGAGCTTGGCGTGGTATTCGTCGCAATGAAGAGTAATATCGGGGACCTTTCGGAGCTCATCGCGGAGACTTACAAACTGGGGGCGCGACAGTTCGTGGTCAGCAATGTCGTCCCCTATACCGAGGACCTGACGTCGGAGATCCTGTACGACGACTCTCTTGGGATAGCTCCGCTGCCCACTCTCTGGAATGACGCGCTGAGATTGCCTCCAATGGATGTCAACAACACCACGCGGGCACCTCTCCGATCGGTGATCGGCGGCCGCCACCAAGCTACTCTGGTCGGAGCGGACGCGAGTGGAATCACGAGGCGCTGTCCGTTTGTGGAGGCTGGGAGCCTTTCGATTACCTGGGACGGCGGCATCAGTCCGTGTCTGCCGCTGATGCATAGCCACGATGAGTTCCTGTTCCATCAAAGGCGCACCATCGATCGCCATGCGGTCGGCAACGTGAACGCGCGCGGGCTGGAGGACGTCTGGTTCGATCCCGAATATGTGGCCTTCCGCCGAAGGGTTCAGAGTTTTGACTTTGCCCCCTGCTTGGCCTGCGGAGGCTGCGGCATGTCTGAGGGCAACCAAGAGGATTGCGAAGACAGCACCTTCCCGCGGTGCGGAGCCTGCCTATGGAGCCATGGGTTGATTCGGTGTCCCTAGAACAGCGACGACCCCCGCGAATCTAGGTAGGCTTTCGGACGACCATCGATAGCCTACGGGCGGAAGAGAACACGTTGCCGGTAGAGCATCCGTCAAGCAGACCCGGACCCACGTATCCCAGGAAGAGGGGCATGTGACCGGAGCCGCCTCCTGTACAAATCCCCACCCTGCCTCCGACGGGGGCATCGGCGCGGACAAGAGCCCGAGCACTGCCTGAAACGAGGCGTAAATGATAACGATACGCCTCGAGAATGCGCGAAATAGTCTCGATCACCACGCGGTACGATCGTTGATGATCTTCTTCATACTCCCTGGCTCCTCGTCTTACACGAGGCACCTTCAGAAAGTATAGAGTGTCGGCAGGGCCCTTCAATACAAGACGCCGCGGGAGACGAGAACCGATGGAAGACCCTAGGAAGCAACTGATCAGGATGGCCTCCGACGCGGAGCTCGATCGACGGTGGAAGACCGTCCGTGAGGTCATGAGGGAGCAGGGCATCGACTACCTGGTCATGCAGAACTCCGAGGAGTTCATGGGCGGAACGCTCCGCTGGTTCACCGATTGGGCTGCGGATATAGGTTTTCCCTACACAGTGATCTTCCCGCTCGACGACGATATGACGGTCATCAACTGGGGAATCGAGCCGCCGGCCACTCCCGAGTTTCCACCACAGTGGTTTCTGCGCGGGATCAAGAAGACCATGTCCTGCTACTACATGCCCACACACAACTACACCAAGTACTTCGACGCCAAGATGGCCGTCGACGTGTTGAGCGAAAAGAAGAGCCCGGTCGTGGGCTGGGTGGAGAGGACGATGATCCCGGTCACCTTTGCTGAATACGTCACCGCGAACCTCCCTGGGGCGACCTTTGTGGATGCGACCGACTGGATCGACGAAATCAGAGTTCCCAAGAGCCCTGAAGAGATCGAGATGATCCGGGAAACGGCCGCAATGCAGGACGCTTTCTTCGACCACCTGAAGGGAATCATTGAGCCCGGAATGCGGGGGATCGATATCCATGCCGAAGTAATGCACTTCTGTCTGAAGCGGGGCTGCACCCGCATGAACTGTATGGTCAGTTCCGGCCCGCAGGGGACAGCGGCCGCTCCTGCGAGCATCCATCTACAGGGACGGGAGATCCAGCCGGGCGACCAAGTGTTCGTGCTGCTGGAGGGCAACGGACCGGGTGGGCAATGGACCGAGGCCGCGCGGACGTTCCTAATGGGAGTGGAGCCCAGCCCCGAGTTGGCGCACGCTTGGGCACACGCGGTGAACGGGCAAGAATACGCGGCCAGCCTCTTGGTTCCCGGGGCGGTTCCCTTCGATATCGTGACCGAACTCGAGGAATACAACGTCAAGAATGGCTACGACCGGACTATTTTCGACCTGGCGCATGGCATGGGATACAGCATGGTGGAGAGGCCGATGATCCGAAAGCGCGAGCCCATGACACTCGTAGCCGACAGCAACTTGGCCGTCCACCTGCATACTGAGAAGCACTTCGACGACGGCCAGGCCGTGTTTGCCATGTGCGTCGACAACTACCTTGTCGGCCCGGCCGGGGGGGCGAAACGGATTCACAAGTATCCCAAGGACCTCATCATCGTCTAGATGCTCGGGGCGGTCGCGAGGGAGATTAGGCGAAGCCACGCGCTTGACGCCGTCTGGACTTGGGTAAAGCAGCGGTGCAACCACTCAAGATAGGGGAGCGCAGGACATGGATGAGTACATTCAGCTGACAACGACAGAAGGCATCGAAACGGGCGGCTTGAAGGCCGCGTCGGTAGACGATCATGAGATGCTGGTCGCCAACATAGACGGCGAATACTTCATCACCGATGGGAGGTGCCCACATATGGGAGGACACCTGCCCAATGGGACTCTGGAGGGCTCGATCCTCACCTGCCCGCGCCATCATTCTCAGTTCGACCTGCGTGATGGGCATGTTGTGCGATGGACCGACTGGGAAGGCGCTCAGTTGACCATCGGCAAACTTCTGAGACATCCGCGGCCTCTTCGCACGTTCGCTGTGAAGGTCGAGGGAGAGAACATCATGGTGGGGCCCGAAAAGGCACCCCCTTCGGCGATGTGACCCGCAACGGCGCGCCGCGGGGGCTGCAGCTTAGGCAGCTCCGTAACGGGACTTCTCCTAGGTTTCGTCGCCAAACCGCTGGGGTAGCCAAGAGAACGACGGGTGTCCGGCGCACGTCCTTATCCAGATCTGCGGACTTGGCGCCGGACAAAGGCTAAGAAGGAGGGGGATGTCAGCTTGACCCCCGTACTGCTGTCGCGGATCCAATTCGCATTCACCATCGGCTACCACTTTCTCTACGTCCCCTTCAGTATCGGCTTGGGATTGATCATCATCCTTGCCGAGCGTCGCTACCGCCGCACTGGGACGGAAGCCGATCGGGCGTCCAGCGATTTTTGGATCAAGATCTTCGCGGCCACCTTCGCCGTCGGAGTTGCCTCGGGGATCACGATGGAGTTCGCCTTTGGCACTAACTGGGCAAACTACTCCCGTTTCGTTGGAGGCGTCTTCGCAGTGCCGTTGGCCGCTGAGGGCATATTCGCCTTCTTCCTGGAGTCCAGTTTCTTGGGGATACTCCTTTTCGGCCGAAGGAAGGTTTCCCGGCGCTTCTATTACGCTTCCGCGTGGCTCGTGGTCTTCGCCGCGGTGTTCTCGGCTTTTTGGATACTTGCGGCGAACTCCTGGATGCAGACACCCCGCGGTTCCGATCTGCAGGGCGGCAGAGCCGTCCTTACTAACTTCTGGGCCGCGCTCTTCACCCCCTCCTTACCCGCGCGATTGGCCCACACGTTGGGGGCGACCTTCGTGGCGGGGGCGTTCTTTGCGGCCGGGGTCTCGGCCTACTACCTGCTGCGCGACCGTCACTCCGCCTTCGCGAAACGAACCATTCGGTTGGCACTGGTCTTGGGTTTCTTGTTGTCGGCGGTGATGCCGTTGTTAGGTCACTGGCAAGCCCTCGGGATAGGCAAAGACCAACCGATAAAGCTAGCCGCGATGGAGGCGATCTACGAGACAGGCTCGCACAAGTCCCTAAGCATCCTCGGCGTCGTTGACACCGGCGCTCAAAAACCGATCGGCATACTGGTACCCGACGGGCTCAGCCTCATCATGGGTCTGTCGCCCAACAAGGTCATAACGGGCCTGAACAGCGTGCCACCGGCGGATCGACCACCTGTCCAGATCGTGTTCCAGTCCTGGCACCTGATGATCGCGGTTGGGATTCTACTGGTACTCATTACCCTGGTGGGCCTGTACCTCTGGTGGCGCAAGAGGCTGGAGCGTTCACGCTGGTACCTCCGCTTGCTGCAGTACGCCATTCCCCTACCCATCGTCGCGACTACTTTGGGTTGGATGACCGCGGAAATAGGCCGCCAACCGTGGGTCGTACAGGGACAGCTGCGGACCACCGACGCGGTGTCGTCCACAGTGTCGACCGGCCAGGTCGCCACGACGCTCGCTATCTTCATCGTCCTCTACGGAGTGCTCTTCTACTTCTGGCTGGCAGTCGTACGCAGGATCGTGCGCAGGGGTCCGGACGAGATCGTCTCCGAACCCGTTGCTGTGCAGCCCGCTCTATCGCGACCTGTTGTGGACGGCGGCGTGTCTCAGAGCGTTGAGTTGGTGAAGAGCGACAACTCGGGGCCGGAACGATGACCGCTCTCCAGGCCGCCTTTTTCGATATCGCGGCACTCCTTCTCGTTGCGTACGCTGTCTTCGATGGATTCGACTTGGGCTTGGGAGTTCTCTATCCCTGGCTGGCCAGGAACGACGGCGAGAGAAAGGCGATTCGGGGAGCCATCGCGCCAGTCTGGGACGGCAACGAGGTCTGGCTCATCGTGGTGGGAGGAGTGATTTTCGCAGCCTTTCCCCCCGTATACGCGAGTGTGCTCAGCGGCTTCTACCTCCCGTTCATGCTGGTCGTTTTCGCCCTCGTCGTTCGAGCGGTCTCGCTGGGCTTGCATCATGGGGAGACCGAAAGGCCGGGACTCCGCACTGTCGGGTTCTTCCTCGGCTCTCTTCTGCCCTCCTTCTTGTTCGGCCTATTTGCCGGAAACCTTATTCGGGGCGTTTCGCTGTCTCCTGCCGGCGATCACATAGCGGGCTTGAGCGAACTGTTCAACCCGTTCGCGGTGCTTATAGGTTTCGTGAGCCTTGCCATGTTTGCCAACCAGGGAGCCTGCTGGGTTGCGCTGAAGACCCATCACGGAAATCTTCATTCTCGTGCGCGGAGAACGCGCGACGTGACCGGCTGGCTGCTTCTGCTGCTGATTGCTGGGGCGACGGTCGCCGCCTATTGGGAGGCGCGCAGCAGCGTGTCGCAGAATCTCCACGCGTCGCTGGGGTGGCTGGCGCTGGCCCTGCTCGTGATCGGGGTCGTGTTCCAGTTGATCGTGTCGCGAAGACCGGACGACCCCCTCGGCCGCAGGGATCGAGCGGTATTCGTAGCTTCAAGCGCGATCATCGCAGGCCTAGTCGGCATCTGGGCTGTTGGAAACTATCCCGTTCTCGTTCCTGCCCGAAACGTTCCCGGGCTTAGTCTGACGGCGTCGAGTTCGGCCGCCACGCAGTCG
This sequence comes from uncultured Actinomycetes bacterium, assembly GCA_963775295.1. GTDB lineage: Bacteria > Actinomycetota > Thermoleophilia > RBG-16-64-13 > RBG-16-64-13 > JAMDEO01. The sequence goes on along the minus strand of CAVZIK010000006.1, from coordinate 899,572 downwards.
GCCCTGATTGCACTTCTGGTGATAGCGATTGTCGGAGTCCCTCTGATTCTCGGCTACACAGTGGTGGTCTACCGCTTGTTTCGCGGACGCTCCACCGGCAATGAGAACTCCAGCGGCTACTAGGTATGCGGTGCGAAAGCCCTCTCCCGCGAGGGCGGCAGCGCGGTTTGGGATGCCACACGGTAGGGAAAACCGTGACCGAGACCCGTGGCCACTCGTCCAGTCAATGGCGACACTATGGACCGGTGGCCGTTCGCAGACATCACCCAAGGAGGAATCTCATGGCCAAGGTGCCGGACACCCCCGAAAATCTGGCCCGCTGTATCTGCGGCGACTGCCCCTCCTTCCCAGGAGAAGGCGGTTTCTTCTGTGCCAAAGGCAAGAGCTCGAAGGAGATCCGCAGACGGGGATGCGTCTGTCCGGACTGTCCTAACTTCAAGGAGTTCGCCCTCGCCGACGGCTACTACTGCGCAGACGGTCGGGCGGGAGAAGGACCGCAGTAGGAGGCAACACTGGGCCGGGCCGGATCCGCTGGAGGAACTGCCCGCCAAAATCGGCCGGGTGACTCGGGCGGTGGCGAGAACTCGCCACCGCCCGAGTCGTTCGTCGGTATCGAGCACTTCCGCCTTAGCTCAGCCCCAAAGTTGCCAGTCTTTCCTTGGTGGATTCGTAACCGAGGTGGTGGATGCTCCTGATGCCCAGACCTCGTGCTACCTCCGTGAACATCAGTCTATCGTCGATATAGATTGTCTCGCTTGCAGCCACCTGAACCAAGTCGAGAGCCATGCGGAAGATCGTCTCGTCCGGCTTTCTGCGATGGACGAAGCAGGAGCATACGAAACAGTCAACAAAGTCCGCCAGGTGGAAGGTCCCAATCCGATGCACGGTCAATTCGCGGCCCTCGTTGCTCACCGCAGCAACTTTCAGCCGATGTTCCGCCTTCAGCCTCGTGACCATGCGGATCATGTCCGGAAAGGCCTGGGATTGAGCGAGCATGAACTCCTTGAACTCTTGCGGTGAGAAATCTCGCTTCTTGAAGAAGATCACTCGCTCGAGATACTGGTCGAGAGTGAGTCTGTCCTCCTCGTAGGTGTCCGAAGTAAGGTGGTGGCGCTCATCAACCTCACCTGCATCAAACCCGAAGGTCTCCGCGGCGCGATGCCTCATTTCGCGGTCCCAGCCGTTACTGAGAACCACTCCCCCAATGTCGAGAAACAGGGCGACCGGCGAAACGACAGTCGATGTTTCCATTCGCACCTTCCTCCTTCCGCGGATCAGCCGAACGCCTACATGACCGGTGGCGCCCAGGATGTCCTGCAGCTTTGCATGACCTCCAAGGCCTTGTCGACGACGGCCTCGGCTGTGAAGCCGTATTCGCCCATGACCACATCTCCCGGGGCAGAGGCGCCGAATCCATCCACGGAGATGATCCCGCCCTGCGGCCCCACGTACCTGTCCCACCCTTGGGACGATCCGGCCTCCACAGCCACTCGCGCCGACACCTCAGCAGGCAGGACGGATGACCGGTAGTCCGGGGACTGCTTGTCGAACAGTTCCCAACTCGGCATAGAGACCACCCGAGCGCGTGCGCCAAGTTGCAGCAGCCGCTCCTGCGCCGCCAGAATCAGGGTCACCTCGCTGCCCGAAGCGATGAGAATCAAGTCGGGAGCGCCCTCTGGCGAAGTGCCGAGCGCCTCCGCGAGAACATAGCCCCCATGGCGCAAACCCTCGGCTGGAGCCAGACCACCCAACGCCGTCAGTTTGCCGCGCGCAAGGATCGGAAGGCTTTGCCTGCTCAGCACCAGAGCCACCGGCCGGTCCCTGGTCTCCACCGCCACTTGCCAAGCCACGGCGGTTTCGCCGGCGTCGCAGGGTCGGATCACCACCAGCTTGGGAACCGCCCGAAGGTTCGCGAGTTGCTCCACAGGCTGATGCGTGGGCCCGTCCTCGCCCAATCCGATGCTGTCGTGTGTGAAGACGTAGACCACGCCGAGGCCCATGAGGGCTGCCAGGCGCATTGGCGGTCGCATGTAGTCCGAGAAGATGAAGAACGTGGATCCGAAGGGGATGATCCCGCCGTGCGCCGCCATGCCGTTCAGGATGGAGCCCATGCCATGCTCGCGAACGCCGAAGTGCAGGTTGCGGCCCGCGTATCCCCAACCCCCCCCGAGCGATCCTTGCAGATCGGCTTGCGAAGCCGCTGAACTCTCAAAGTCCCCAAGGCCGGCCAACCCGGTGTGGGTTGAAGGGTCCAGGTCTCCCGAGCCGCCGATCAGGCCGGGGAGCTTGTCCGCCAAGGCTCGCATAACCTTGCCCGAAGCCACCCGTGTGGCCATGCCTTTCGAGTCGGCGGGAAATGTCGGGATTGTCTCTTTCCACCCTGCGGGGAGTTCGCCGGCCACCAGTCGTCTGAACTCCTCGGCTAAGTCCGGATGGCTCTCCGCGTACGCCCGCAGCCGAGTCTCCCATTCGGCCTTGGTGGCTTTCCCCACGTCCACCGCCTTACGAAAATGCGCCAGCGCCTCCGCCGGGACCAGAAAGTCGGGCTCCACCGGCCATCCAAGGTTCTGCTTCGTCAGGCGTACTTCCTCCACGCCCAGAGGAGAACCGTGAGCTTCATAGGTATCTTGCTTGTTGGGAGATCCGTAGCCCAGGTGCGTGCGCACAAGAATAAGCGACGGTCGGTCGGTCTCGGCGCGAGCCGCGTTCAGAGCGGCATCGACAGCTTCGAGGTCGTTCCCGTCGTCCACCCTGATGGTATGCCATCCGTACGCGCGGAAACGCTCAGCCCGGTCTTCGGTGAAGGCGACATCCGTCGCCGCGGCGAGCGTGACCCGATTGTCGTCGTACAGGCAGGTGAGTTTGCCGAGTCGTAGGTGCCCCGCCAGCGAGGCTGCTTCGGAGGCCACACCCTCCATGAGATCCCCGTCGCTCGCCAGGATGTAGGTGCGATGGTCCACGATCTCGGATCCCGGTCGATTGTAGGTGGCGGCCAGATGAGCTTCGGCCATTGCCATGCCTACACCGTTCGCGAATCCTTGTCCCAGCGGCCCTGTGGTTACCTCCACCCCGGGGGTGTGGCCGCGTTCGGGATGTCCCGGCGTGCGACTGCCCCACTGCCGAAACCGCTTCAGTTCCTCCAGGGGCAGGCTGTAGCCGGTGAGGTAGAGCAGGCTGTAAAGCAGCATCGACGCGTGTCCGGCGGAAAGAACAAAACGATCCCGGTCGAACCAATCAGGATCGGAGGGATTGTGCTTGAGATGCCTGGTCCAGAGAACATATGCCATGGAAGCCGCCCCGAGCGGCATGCCGGGATGACCGCTGTTGGCCTTCTGCACTGCATCCACCGAAAGGAAGCGGATCGTGTTCACGCAGAGTTCATCGAGCTTCATATCATCCACTTTTAGACACCTCGGTGCGGCGTGGTTAGTCGACAAGACCGAGGTCTTTCTACCCGCATGCCGCCCCAACTATGCGGCAGCGTTGGAGTGAGAACCAGGAGCGGGGACGGGTTGCACCTAACCGAGACTGCCGGTCGCCATCTCGATAAGTCGCAGGAGAAGACTAGGATAAAGACCGAGAAAGAGCAGCAGTATACCCAGGAAGGCCAATACGGTGGTGCTGAGCAAAGCGCCGGGCGCACCGCGAGGAACCGCTGCCGTTCCTCGTTCCTCCTGGACTTCGGGCGCGGCTCTCTCGAACAAGGTCACGATCACCCGCAAGTAGTAGAAGAGCCCCAGCGCGCTGGTAAGGACCAACACCAACACGAGAGCCCAGCGCGATCCTCCAGCTCCCGCCTCCACCAGCAAAAACTTGCCGATGAAGCCCACCGTGATCGGGATCCCCGCGAGAGACAGGAGCGCAAGCGTGAGAACGGCGGCCAACAGCGGGCTCCGTCTGCCCAGTCCGCGATAGTCGTCGAGAGATTCGGCCTCGCGGGGGCCATCGCTGAGCACAGCCACGACGCCGAAGGCGGCGACCATCGTCAGTGAGTAAGCCACGAGATAGAAAGCAACGGCCGTTCGTGCGAGACTCCCGCCGGCCAGCAGGGCGACAAGAAGGTACCCCAAATGAGAGATGGAGGAGTAGGCGAGGAGCCGTTTTAGGTTGCGCTGCAGAAGAGCGAGCAGATTGCCCACGGCCATGGACGCAAACGCCACGACGCTCAAGATCAAGAATAACGGACGGCCATTGATCGCGTCCACCTGAATTGCATATCTCAACAGGAGGGCGAACACGGCGGCTTTGGACACGCTGGCGATGAAGGCCGTCACAGGAGCGGGTGCCCCTTGGTAGATGTCTGGGGTCCACATGTGAAATGGAACCACAGCCAGTTTGAAACCGACTCCCGTGAATATCAGAACCACACCGGTAGAGTACAGCGCCTTCTGGAGGCCGGACACGCCGTAAGCGAAGGTGGCGAGGTTCGCCAAGGTAAGACTCCCGGACACCGCATAAACGAGGGCCATCCCGAACACGAGGAAGGCGGCGGTAGTCGCGGCAAGCACGAGGTACTTCAGCCCCGCCTCCACCGCCACCGCCCGACGAGCGGGGTAGGCGATGAGTCCATAGAGAGAGATGCTCAGAACTTCCAAACCCAGGAAGAACGAGGCGAAGTGGACGCTGGAGACCAGTGCGCTTGCTCCCAGCGTGGCCACCAGGATGAGAACGTAGTACTCCGCGCTCTCCCGCTCGCGCCGTCTCAGGTATGCGTAGGATAGGAGGACCACCAGTCCCGCGGTGACGACGAGTAAGCCAATGAAGAACAGGGCGTAGTCATCGATGCGGAAGAGGTCAGTTGCCCTTCGATCGGCCGAAGCCGCGACGAGACCAACGCTCGCGAGCGAGGCTGCGATCCCGACCAGAGCGAGGCAGAGGATGACCACGTGCGAGCGCACGAAGGTGGACACGAGCATCGTCACGACTGCAGCGCCACCCAAGAACATGAAAGGACTCAATGCAAGCAGATGCACGCCGGTCATCGCTCGGTCCCAACCGCCGTGACCTGGCTGCTGTTGGTCAGTTGTCGCAGAGAGTCGACCGTGGGTTTGGCCGTACGGATGAAGGTCTGAGGATAGAGTCCCAGCCATAGCACCACGATCACGCAGACGGCCATCATGGCGATCTCCCGCGCGGACAGGTCTGTGAGGCGACGCCCGGAACCTGCGCCGGTACTGTGGACCTTCGCGGGCGGAGAAGCCTCCGGGACCAGGGAGCCAACGTCAGCCCCGGCCTTGAGCATCGAGCGGCCGTGGAAGACCCGCTGTACCATCCAAAGCGCGTAGACGGTCGCCAAGACCAAGCCCACCGACGCGACAATAGCGGCAGGCCGATTCACTTCGTAGGCACCGAGGAGTATCAGAAATTCAGCGACGAAATTCCCCAGAGCCGGCAAGCCCAGCGCGGCCATGGCCAGAACCATCGTGGCGGCGCCAAATCGGGGAATCTGTGCCCAAAGTCCGCCCATTTTGGTCATGTCCCGCGTTCCCAGACGCTCCTCCAGAGCCCCAACCATGATAAAGAGGCCGCCGGTGCTGAAGGCATGACAAACGATCTGGAGTATCACTCCGTGAAGCGCAAGCTCATTCCATGCGAATATCCCAAGGATCACGAAGCCCATGTGACTGATGCTCGTGTAAGCGACGAGTCGCTTGAGGTCTGTCTGAGCGAAGGCGAGCATCGCCCCGTACAGGATCCCCGCCACCCCCAGCGCCATCCCTATATTCGCGAACTGGAGAGACGCGTGCGGGAAGAGCGGGAACATGAAGCGCAACATCCCATAGGCCCCCACCTTGATGAGAAGACCAGCGAGAATCACGCTTCCCGCCGTCGGCGCCTGTGTATGCGCGTCCGGCAACCAACTATGTAGGGGTATGGCGGGGAGCTTCACGGCGAAAGCGAGGAAGAAGCCCAGCATCAGCCAGAAGCCCGCCCGCGAGGACAGGCTGGTGCCGAGGAGCTGAAGGTAGTCGAACGTGTAGAACCCTGTCGCGCGCCCATGCACGAAGTAAAGTCCGACGATCGCGACAAGCATCAACAACCCGGCGGCCTGCGTGAAGATGAAGAACTTCACGGCTGCCTTCACCCGGTGATCGTGTCCCCATAGGACGATGAGGAAGTAGACCGGAACCAGCATCACCTCGAAGAAGAAATAGAAGAGGATGAGATCGAGAGCCATGAAGACGCCCGCTAGACCTGCCGCGGCCCACATGATGTGGAAGTGGAAGAAGCCTACGCGGGTATTGATTCCCTTCCAGGAGGATGCTACGGCGAGAGCGGTGAGCGCAAAAGTGAGCATCAGCATGATGAGACTCAGACCGTCCACAGCCAGATGGAAGCGGACGCCCAGTTGGGGAATCCAAGAGACGTCCAACTCCTCCACCCACCCACCGCCGGCTCCGGTCCCCGATCCCGAGAAATGCCGCGCCCAAATACCCGAAGAAAGCCCCAACCCTCCCAGCGACGCTGCCAACGCCGTCCAACGAGACCAGCGAGGGTACGATCGACCGAGGATCCAAGCGAGAAATCCTCCCGCAAGCGGGATGATGACGAGCAGAGCCAGCATCATCGGAACACCGCCAGAGCCACGAAAACAAACACCCCTGCGGCCGACACCGCAACATAGTAACGAAGGCGCCCTGTCTGGGTCCGGCTGAGCAGTCCGCTTGCCTGTCTGCTGGACCAAGCGATCGCGGTGAACGCGGAATCGATAACGTCGTTCTTGTTGGCCCGAGCCGCCCAGACGAAGGGCTTGACGAACACCGCCTGGTAAAACCGGTCGAAACCCCAACCCGCCAAAGCATATCGCGTCAGGGCCTCCCACCAGCGGCCGCTCGGCAGCCGAAATCTTGCTACCTCGGGTGCCCGGGCAAACAGCAGATACGCGACGTAAATGCCGGAAAGCGACGCCAGGACAACCATAAGCTGTGGTGCCAGACTACCCGCGAATCCGCCCGATCCAGTCTGCGGATTGGGCAACGCCGGGCTCAGGAAATCGGAGACGAGCGACGGGCCGCCCCAGTTCCGCGGCAGTTGAATGAAACCCCCGACAATTGCCAGGCCCGCCAGGATACCCACGGGTATCCAAGTCGCTCTTCCCAACCGAGCCCCGGCGGGAGTCTTCTTGTCCTTCCCAAAAAAGACCAAGAAAACCAGGCGGAACGCGTAGAGGGAGGTGAGGAGCGCCCCGACAACCCCGAACGCCCATAGCCAGGCACCCCCTCGTCCGGACGAGAGCGCGGACCCCAGAATGAGATCTTTGCTATAGAAACCGGCCGTCACAACGGGCACGGCAGAGAGGGAGGCCGCGCCGGCGACAAAAACCCAGAAGACCGGGCGCAGACTCCGGCGTAGGCCACCCATTCTGAATATGTCGTGCTCCCCGCCCATGGCCTTGATCACGAGACCTGCGGCGAGGAAGAGTAGCGCCTTGAAGAATGCGTGGGTCATGAAATGGAAGATGGCGGCCGACCACGCTCCCACTCCCAGGGCCAGGAACATGTATCCGATTTGGCTTATGGTGGAGTAGGCGAGCACGCGCTTGATGTCCCGCTGCGAAAGAGCGCTGAGTCCCCCGTAGATCAGCGTAACAACTCCGATGACTGCCACCGCTGTCTTTGCGGCCGGAGCCAAGTCGAAGAGGACATGCGTGCGCGCTATGAGGTAGACACCGGCGGTCACCATGGTAGCCGCATGGATCAAGGCGCTGACTGGAGTCGGTCCTGCCATGGCGTCCGGGAGCCAGGTCTGCAAGGGCAGCTGAGCCGACTTCCCGATGGCCCCGCCCAGGAGGAGCAGAGCCGCGGCCACGGCCACCCCCGAACCGGGCAGCCAATGCTGCTGAGCGAGCCCCATCGTCTCCTGGATATTCAACGACCCGAGACTGCGGAAAATCAGGAGCAGCCCTACCAAGAGAGAGGTATCGCCCACGCGAGTGACGATGAACGCCTTCCGTGCGGCCGCCCCATTAGCCGGCTCTCGGTACCAGAAGCCTATCAAAAGGTAGCTCGAGAGCCCCACCCCCTCCCATCCGATAAGCAGGAAGAGCAGATTGTCCGCGAGCAGAAGAATCAGCATGGCCCCGATAAACAGGTTCATGTAGGCGAAGAATCGTGCGTATCCCTCCTCGCCACGCATGAACTCCACCGAGTAGACGAGGATCAAGAAGCCAACGCCCGTGACCACCGTCATCATCACCACGGAAAGCGGGTCAAGGTAGAGCGCCACCCGCGGCGCGAATCCGCCGATTTGCAGCCAGGTCCACAGCACCTGCGTGGCGGCGTGACCAGCCGGGGGAGACGCGATGAAGCTTGAGGCTATTGCGACGGCCACCGCACCTGCTACCCCGGCAAATCCCGTGCCGACGTACGAGACGGTCCGCGCGCTGAGGCGGCCTCCCGCAACCGCCAGCACTAGGAAGCAAAGCAAAGGGAGAGCCGGGACTATCCATAGAAGGTGAAACATGTTCAATCCCTCAGCTTGTCGGCGGAATCGACGTCGAGGCTGCCGGAACGTCGCCGGAAACGAAGGGCCAGCGCCAGCCCAACCGCCACCTCCGCCGCGGCCATGGCCAGGATGAAGATGAACATCACCTGTCCGTCCGCCTGTCCCCAGTGCGAGCCGGCTACCACGAAAGCCAGCCCGGCCGCGTTGAGCATGATCTCTATCGAGGCGAGCACGAAAATGATGTTCCGTCGAACCAGCACCCCGGTGAGCCCAAGCACAAAAAGGATGAGAGCGAGAATCAAGCCATGCTCAGCGGGTATCGCGGCCATTAGTCTTCGTCTCCAGAGACGTCTTCGCGGGTAAGATGATGCGCGGCCACCAGCCCTGCCAAGAGGAGCATCGACGCGAGCTCTACTCCGAGCAAGTAGGGGCCGAAAAGCGCCACCCCCACCTGTCTGGGAGACAGGGTCACCGCCGTTGCGGCAGCCATGCCACCCCGACTCAGCACGTAGACAAGCTCCACCATTAATGCCAACGACACGATCGTCGGCCCGGCCCAGGCCTTCCAACGAAGCCATTCCTTCTCCTGCCGCTCTGCTTCGGGACCCAGATTGAGCAGCATCACGGCGAATAGGAACAGCACCATGATGGCGCCCGCGTAGATGATCACTTCCAGCGCGGCTACAAAGGGCGCCCCGAGAACGAAGAGGACCAGGGCCAGCGAAAGCAGAGATACGACCAGGTAGAGCAGCGCATGCACAGCCTTCGATCTGGTGATCACCATCACAGTGGAAAACACCGCCAGCGCGGCCGCCAGATAGAAGATGACGCCCGTCACGGCAACAGCTTTCTCAGGTCGACAGGCGGTCCTTCGTTTTCAGCCTCGCCCTTGTCCTTCCCCCCGATGGCGAGACCGGCGACTCGGTAGAAGTTGTAGTCGTGGTATTTACCGGTGCCCGAGATGAGCAGGTGCTCCTTTTCATACACCATGTTCGGCCGCCGGTATTCCGCCATGTCGTAGTCCGGCGTGAGTTGGATGGCATACGTGGGGCAGGCATCCTCACAGAACCCGCAGAAGATGCACCGGGAAAAGTTGATGCGGAACCATTTGGGATAGCGCCTTCCGGTCTCATCCTCGGTGGCCTCCAGAGCGATACAGTCGACTGGGCACGCGACCGCACACAGATAGCAGGCCACGCAGCGCTCTTCCCCGTCGGGATCGCGCGAAAGAACTATGCGGCCCCTGTAGCGAGGAGGCAACTTGGATATCTCCTCCGGGAACTGGACGGTGTCCTTGGGCCGGAAGATGTGCCGCAAGACGATCCAAAATGCTCTGATCGCACTAAACATCTGCCTTCTAACTCCTCGCCAAAATGATGGCGGCGGTGACCATGGTATTGACCAACCCCAAGGGGAGCATGACCTTCCAGCCCAGAGCCATCAGTTGGTCGTACCGCAACCGGGGCAACGACGCGCGTATGAGGATGAACAGTGCGATAAACAGCAAGGTCTTGATTAGAAACCATGCCGCTGGAGGCAGCACCGGCCCGAGCCATCCTCCGAAGAAGAGCACGGTTATAAGGGCGGAGATCAGGGTGATCCCCATATACTCGCCGATGAAGAACAGGCCGAACTTCATCCCGGAGTACTCGGCATGGTAGCCCGCCACCAACTCGCTCTCGGCTTCGGGCAAGTCGAAGGGGATGCGCCGGGTCTCGGCCAGCCCGGCTACCACAAACCCCACGAAGCCCACGAACTGAGGCCCCGCATACCACAAGCCTCGCTGGGCTTCGACGATGCTGCCCAGATCGAAGGAGCCGGCCATCATGACAACGCCTATCACCGACAGTCCCATGAAGACTTCGTAACCCAGCATTTGCGCGGCCGCGCGCAGCCCACCCAACAACGGGTACTTGCTGCGAGAGGACCACCCCGCCAACGCGACGCTGTAAACCCCTAGCGACGACATGCCCAGGAAGAACAGCAGGCCAATGTTCAGGTCCTGGACGACAAAGCCTGGCGCGAGAGGGATGACGGTGAAACTGACAAGGACCGTACTGACAATGATCGCGGGGGACAACACGAAGACAGGTTTGTCCGCGAACGGCGGAGTCCAATCCTCTTTGAACAGCAGCTTGACGGTGTCGGCCAACACCTGCATGAGACCCATTGGGCCCACCCGGTTCGGACCCTGCCGATCTTGGAGTACCGCCAGAAACCGGCGTTCGGCCCACACCAATCCGCCGGCGATGATCAAGGGAACGAGAAGCATCACCAGGATGTGGACTATGTCTCGGACGACCTCAGCCATCGCCGTCCTTCCGAGCTATGAGTCGCGCGTAGAAGGGCCCGCCAAGTCCCTCGAGACCCGACAATCCCGCGGGAATGACCACAACTTCGTCCGGAAGGGAGGCCATGAGTCTAGCCTTCAGCAAACGCACTCCAGCATCGCTCACGAGCGTTACGATCCCGCCATCTCGGATTTCGAGGCGCCGGGCCATTTCGCCGCACAAGCCCAAATAAGGCTCGGGAGCACAGCCCCGTACGCTCGGCGCTTTCATGCTCAACTCCTCCGAGCCAAAGATGTGGTGGATCGGAACGACGAGCGATTGGTCCCGTTCCGGGCTGTACGCGGGCGGCACATCCAGGAAATGGGAGGGCTTGTCCACTGTGGGGGGCTCAAACAGCCGTCTACCAGGATCGCCGCCCCGCAGCGCACCGCCCACCTCTTCCTGCAACCTCTCGAGTGCCTGAGCCGAGTTCCAGCCTGGAGCCCAGACGCGGTCGACGAGGGGCGGAGGGGCCTGGCCGTCGAAGCCTTCCATAGAGAATGCCAGCGGCGAATCCGGATCGTCCGGTGGTCTGGGCTCGAAGACCGTCTGATCAGCACGCATGGCGGTGCGGCCGCTGTAACGATCGGGCTGGCGCGGGATCTTCATCCCCAGCACGCGGAACTCCGCGGGAGGAGCCGCGCCCAAGGCCGGTGACAGCATCGGAAACGTCCGGGAGAGATCACTGGTGACGTCGTCCACCGTTTCCCATTTCCGGTCCTTGCCGCCGGCCAACATCTCCATGACCTCATTGAACCATCGCCAACTCTCGCGGATCTCGCCGCCCGGCACGAATACTTGGTAGAAGCGCTGGGCTCTGGGCTCGCTGTTGATCAGGGTTCCGGTGCTCTCGGCGAACGTGGCCGCGGGAAGAACGAGGTCGGCGGCCTCCGTCGTGCGGGTTTCGCTGTGGTCGACGACGACCACGCGGCCGCAGAGATTGAGAAACCTGTCCACCTCTGCTTCACCGGCCCGCCGATAGATATCGTTCTCCAACACTATGGCCAACTCCACCCCGGGGTCGTCTGCGGCATGCAGTGCCTCGCTCAGCGGCCGGCCCTCCATGATCCCCAAACCCATGCTGTTGCACTCCGGCACCACGAAACAAAGCTCGGCGCTCTCTCCCCGGGCACACAACGACCAGGCGACATTCGCAGCCGCCTTGACTATCGCCTCACTACCGTGACTGACGCCGGATACGATGATCGGCCGCTTTGCTCCCTCGAGCGCCCGGGCAGTGCCCTGAGCCAACTCTTGGATCTCACTGGACAGATCGGGAACGGGCGGCGCGGCGTCGTCGAGCAGGTGCGCCACCGCAAAACCCAAGCGGGCGAGGTCGTCAGGAGCCGCTCGGTATACCTCTGCCGCCGATTCGTCGAGTTTTGTTGCCGCCACCGTCGCCACGTACAGTGCGCTTGGCTCTTCGTGGACGATCTCGCCCACGGCGGCGTCGTTCCAGTCGGGGATCTTGAGTCTGGTCCTCTCCATGTTCGGACGACGGCGAAGCCACTGACGGAGCGAGTAGTCGAGCATTGGGGCGGTATTGGTGACGTCCTCGCCGAGGATGAACGTGGCGTCTGCCTTCTCCAGTTCCCGCAGCGAAGAACTTCGGCACGGACCGGTGACCAGAATCCCGATGATAAGCCGAACCAGTCGGTCCTCTTGGTCCGACATGCCGGAATAGAAGTTGTCCGCCCCCACTAGAGTCCGCAGAGCGTAATTGGCCTCAAGTGACGCCCGCGGAGAGCCGATGCCCACGACCCGGCGGCCGGATACGGCGGCCGAGCGCATGAGGTCCGCGACCTGAGATATCGCGGCTTGCACCTGTCCGGGCTGGCCTATCCGGGCCCCTTCCGCCGCCGGCACAAGCTGACCCGCGGCCCTTGCAAAGCGCGGACGGGAATCTGCGTTCACGAACTCGTAACCGAAACGACCCCGGTCGCAGATGAAGTATCCGTTGACGTGGCCGTTGTAGCGACTGCGTATCCGGCGCAAGAGACCGTAGCGCTCGCCCGGTATTGTGTTGCATCCCAATCCGCAATGGACGCACACCGAGGGAGCGGTCTGGAGGTCCCACTTGCGGGTGAAGTGGGACCTGAAGGTCTTGTCGGTGAAGACTCCGGTGGGACAGACCTCCACCAAGTTTCCGCTGAACTCGCTCTCCAACTTGCCGTCCGCGTGCCGGCCAAAGTAGACCTCGTTCCGCGTTCCCAGCGCCACCAGATCGTGGCCGCCGGCGTAGTCCCTGTAGAAGCGCACGCAGCGATAGCACTGGATGCATCGGTTCATCTCGTGGTTGACGAAGGGGCCCAGGTCCTGATTGCGGAAGGTCCGCTTGGGGAAGTCGTATCGCCGGTAGACGTGGCCGGCCATGACGGTCATATCCTGGAGATGACACTCCCCGCCCTCGTCGCACACCGGGCAATCGTGGGGGTGGCTGGCCATCAACCACTCAGACACGCCTTTGCGGAAAGCCTTGGCCTCGGGATCGTCTATTGAGATTCGCACACCATCGTCGGCGGGCGTCAAGCAGGCCATGACGATCTTGCCTTCCGTGTCGTTCTCGTCCTTGAATTGCTTGACCGCGCACTGGCGACAAGCGCCTACCGACCCCATCGCCGGATGCCAGCAAAAATATGGGAGATCGAAGCCGAGAGTCAGACACACGGCCAGCAGGTTCTGGCCGGGAGCCACCTCGAATGGTCGGTTGTCCACATAGATGGTCGGCATCGTCTCCCTCAGCTCAGTTCCGCAGCGCCGTGATTAAACGGACACCGCCGGTCGTTTATATGCCGCGTGATGTCTTCCTGGAAGTACCTGAGCCCGCTCTCCAGTGGCTCCATCGCACCGGTGGCCAGGTCGCAGAACGTGTGGCCCGGCTTTATCAAATCGGTGTGCCACTTGAGCAACTCCAAGTCTTCGGTCGTGCCTCGTCCCTCTTCGATGGCGCCTAGCAGAAGTTGGACCCAGTGGAGACCTTGCCAGCAAGGAGTGCACCAGCCGCACGACTCCTGGGCGTAGAACTGCTCCAGATTGCGCAGCATCCCGACCGGGCATGTCTGATCGTCTAATACGATGACCGTGCCCGTCCCGAGACGGCTGCCTACCTTCTCAAGCGACGCATTATCCATGGGAGTGTCGAGATCCTTGGCCACGACGAAGCCGCTTGAGGCGCCTCCCGGAAGCACGGCGCGTAACCCAAAGCCGTAGTGCATTCCGCCCGCGTGCTCCTCCACCAGTTCCCGAATAGGAGTACCCATGGGCAGCTCCCAGGCCCCAGGACGCCTCACCTTGCCGCTGACCGTGTAGACCTTGGTCCCGCCCTCATCAGAAAGTGCCAGGTCGCGGAACCATTGGGCCCCGTTAGCCACGATCGGTGGCACGAAACACAACGTCTCCACGTTGTTCACCACCGTGGGCTTGCTCCACAGCCCCGAGCCGGTCTGATGCGGAGGCTTATGTCGAGGCACGGGGCGCTCCCCTTCGAGAGCATTCAACATCGCCGAAGCTTCTCCACAGATGTAGCGTCCCGCACTCATGTGCAGACGAAGGTCGAGGCTAAACCCTGAGCCGAGGATGTTGTCCCCCAGGTACCCTGCCGCCCGAGCCTCTGCAATCGCCTTTCGCAAATGTGCCGCAGGCAGGCTGTACTCGGCGCGGACGAATACGTACGCCACCGTCGCCCCCACGGCATACGCCGAGATGGCCATACCTTCTAGTAACTGGTGCGGGTTGCCCTGGATCAGCACCCGGTCCTTGAAGGTTCCCGGCTCCATCTCGTCCGCGTTGCAGACGAGGAACATCGGGCGAGGCCAATCAGCCTCTGTGGGCACAAAGCTCCACTTGCGACCGGCGGGAAAACCCGCTCCGCCGCGGCCGGTCAGGGTGGCATCGAGCAGTACCTTGATCACATCCCCCGGAGCCATCCCGGACAGAGTGTTGCGCAAAGCGGAGTAACCCCCTCGCGCCACATACTCCTTGAGGGTCAGGGGCCTGCCGTCGGCACGAAAATGTCCGGTGAGGGGCTTCTCAGACACGTCAGTCATAGACAAGCTCCAACGGGGCGGGCGCAATCAAGGGTATGCCTCCAGAATTGAGTCGATCTTGTCGGGAGTGAGATCGCCATGCAACTGGAAGTCGACCAACATGGCCGGCGCATGGTCGCAGGCTCCGATGCAGACTACGGGAAGCAGGGTGAAACGACCATCGGAACTCGTGCCTCCCAGATCCACATCCAGCCGTTTGCGGAGATAGTCCACGATCTGTTCGGAGCCGAGTATCCAGCAGCAGACGCTGCTGCAAACCATGATCACGTGACGGCCGACGGGCTGGCGAAAGATCATGCTGTAGAAAGTGGCGAGACTGTCGAGTTCGCCCGTGGACACGCCCAGAAACTCGGCAAGATCGGCCAAGGCCTCGTCCGCTACCCATCCCCGGCTCCCCTGGATTACCCGCATGGCCTCCACGGCCGAGGCCGACTTCGTTTCGTAGAGCGGGAAAGTGGCCTCTATCAAGCGTTTCTCGCTGTCCGTCAACATGGTTGTCTCCCCGGCAGTGGGGCTATTCCGGCTTCAATCATCGGTCCACGTCCGCCAGCACGAAATCAATGCTTCCGAGGATCGCAATCAGATCCGCCACTTCTAAGCCTCGGCACATCAGCGGCAGCATCTGCAAGTGAGCGAAGGATGGGGTGCGGATGCGCGTCCTGTAGGAGCTGATTCCGCCGTCGCTGATGAGGTAGTAGCCGTTGTTTCCTTTAGTGGCCTCAATACCCACGAACGCCTCCCCGGGCGGCATCACCGGGCCCCAGCTCACGGAGAGGAAATGGGCGATGAGCGTCTCAATGTCGTGCATCGTCCGTTCCTTGCGCGGCGGCGAGGTGAGGGGGTGGTCCGCTTTGTAGGGGCCGGAAGGCATGTTCTCGAGGCACTGCTGCACGATCCGCAGGCTCTGCCGGATTTCCTCGACCCGCACTTGCGCCCGCCCATAGCAGTCTCCCCGTTTTGCGGTGGGAATATCGAACAAGAACTGATCGTAACCAGAGTAGGGGCGCTTCTTTCGAAAATCCCAATCAAACCCACAGGCGCGAAGATTTGGTCCCGTCACTCCCCACTCGATCGCGTCGTCGGGGACAATCTCGCCCACTCCGACGGTACGGGCCTTGAGGATACGGCTGCCCATCACCAGATGGTCGTACTCGCGCAAACGCGAGGGCAAATAGCGAACAAAGTCGCCCACCAACTTTTCCCAGCCGCGCGGGAGATCGGCGGCCACTCCTCCGATGCGGAACCAGCTGGGATGCATCCGGCCGCCGGTCACCGCCTCCATTATGTCGAGAATGTGCTCCCGGTCGGTGAACATGTAGAAGACGGGGGACATGGCGCCCAAGTCCTGGGCAAAAGTGCCGTACCACACCAGATGACTCGCGATCCGGAAGAGTTCCGCCAACATCACGCGCACGACCATTGCTCGTTCTGGAACCTCTATGCCGGCCAGCTTTTCCACAGCAAGGACGTACGCGAGGTTGTTCATCACCCCGCCCAGATAGTCCACCCGATCGGTGTAAGGTATGAAGGTATGCCAGGTCTGTCTTTCCCCCATCTTCTCGGCGCCGCGGTGGTGGTAGCCAATATCCACCGCCGCGTCCAGGATCTGTTCGTCCCGCAGTTGCAGGATCACCCGCAGAAGGCCATGGGTCCCCGGATGTTGGGGACCCAGGTTGAGATAGACCGGCTCAGGTCCTTCCCCCGGTGACGAGAACCCCCACTCTTCGGGACGGAGGCGTAGATCCTCCTGGAAGCGCGCGTCGTCCGCGGGGGGCAGCGAAAAGGTACCCGTCTCGGTGGCGCGCGAGGGGTGTTCCTTCCGCAGAGGGTGTCCCACCCACCAAGGTGGCATGAGGATCCGACGAAGATTGGGATGGCCCTCCACGTAAATGCCGAACATGTCCCACAGCTCGCGCTCGTACCAGCTCGCGCTCGGCCAGAGATCGGTCACCGTGGGTATGGAATGGGAAGCCCCTACGAGGGGCACTTTGACGCGCACGTCCTCATTCCGCTCATAGGAAAGCAGATGGTAGACAACCGTGAAGTCGGATCTCGGCTGATTCTCGCGTGTGCGGCGAGCTCGCTCGTCGATCGCCGTCAGGTCGTACAAGGTGCGGAAGGGTTGCGACGCGCCCCGCTTCAGGTGGTGGAGGATGTGCCTCACGTCTTCTTTCCGCACCCATATCGTGGGAAGCGCGTCCCGCGTAAGCTGTTCGCGGAGAGAAGCCTGGGGAAACGTCTCGCGGAGTTCAGTAAGGAGATCAGACTTCATCCGGAGCTCCGAGTTTGACTGCCGCGCTCCGCTCAGGCTGAAGCAGGTCGCGCCGGGAAGGCCGTTCCGGCTTGATGACGCCCTGAGGCCCTACCGTCCAGGAAAGCGGACGGCGCTCCGTGGCCACGGCTTCCTGCAGGAGCAGGAGACCTTGCATGAAGCTGGTCGGGCTCGGAGGACAACCCTGTACATAGACGTCCACCGGCAGAAATGTGTCCACTCCTTGAACAACACTATACACGTCGTACATTCCGCCCGAGTTCGCGCAGGAACCCATGGAGATGACCCACCGTGGTTCCATCATCTGTTCGTAGAGCCGCTGTATTACGGGGGCCATCTTTATGAAGACGGTCCCCGCGATGACCATGAGGTCGGCTTCCCGCGGTGTACCGCGTATGACCTCCGAGCCAAACCGGGCAATGTCGTACCGCGGAGTGAGACTAGTAGCCATCTCCACAAAGCAGCATGACAGACCGAAGTTGAACGGCCAGATGGAGTTGGAACGAGCCCAAGCCAGCGCGTCCTGAAGTCGCCCCAGGAAGGTGGTCCGTCCTACCGCCTCTTCGACGGATCCGGTGGCACCCGCGAGAGGCTGAGAGGTCATCGGTCATACCCCCCATTTCGGGTTTCCAACCATCGTCTCCTAGAAGTGCCCCAATCCAGGGCGTGGGCCCTCCACAGGTAAACCAACGCGGCAACTAGTACGCCCACGAAGACAAGCATCTCGAAGTAGCCCGACCATCCCGCATCTTTCAGCGCGATGGCCCAGGCGAACACGAACACGGTCTCCACGTCGAAGATGACGAAGAAGACGGCCACCCTATAGAACTCAATGGACAAGCCCCCCGAGGGAAACTCCGAAGGAGCTATCCCGGATTCGAAGGGCTCGCCGGTGCTAGAGCCGCGATGCCGCTCGCCGAGGAGCCAACCCAGCCCAACCAGCAAGGCCACCATGCCGACGGCGAGCACAAGGTATACCAAGAGAGGCCACAGACTGCCTGAGGTGGTCGCCGCTGAGGGCAAGGTTTACACCCCTCCCGGACTTGGATTTGGGCCTTGGGTCACTCGTCAACGGAGCAGACTGTTTCGGCGCTGCCCTCTGGATGGATACAACCCAGCTTGGCGTAGACGTCTTGCAAGATAGTCTCTTCGGCCTTCAGATCTTCGCGATAGTCACGCGCGTCGGTGTTTGCAATCTCCATGAGGAGCTCATCGATGCGTCCCCTGACGATCCCCTGGAGAACTTCAACTTGCTTCTGATCCAGATCGAGCTGCATGCGCCCCTCCTGTGTGTAGCCCATGTCGACAAAGGTCGCGATGGGGATTTGCTTGTTTCTTCACGGGTTCCCAAGTAGAACGGGCAGGAAACCCCCTCGGCAGAACACCTCGAGCATGCCAGGTCGAGACCACCCGCCCCCTCGGTCGAGGTCACCCGCCTTTCGCGAGGTGCTCATGCTATGGGAACGACCCCTTCACGTCCGGTCTCCAGCAACCAGTCGTACACGGTTGCCCAGTCGTAGAGATCGCCGGCAGAAAGACGAACATGCGGCCGAGGGAAATCCGGTTCTTCCATGATCCATTTCTCGACAGTCTCGACCTCGACTCCGGCCAGCTTCGCGACTGTCGCGACCGGCACCATCCCAAGATCCTCCGCTTCCTCTGCCAGCTTTTCTTCGTCCGGCTCGATAGCCATCAGTCTTCTCCCTTGACTTCGATTCTTCTGTCCAGCATCCGCAGGGTATCTACCCTACGAAACGCCGCGAATAACCGAGGACCGCTCACCTGAACCGAACCTCGCGCCAACCGGGAAGCCAGGCCAGCGATCGGACCGGCTGACGAGTGGGATTAAAGCCGCCGCCTCCTGGGAATGGATAGAGCCGTAGGACGGGCAGCCGACTTCAGGGGCAGTGATGGCGCAGATTATCCTGCAGAGCTTGACCAAGGTTTTCGCAGACGGCACCGTGGCGGTCTCATCCATGGACCTGGAGATCAGGGACGGCGAGTTCATGGTGCTCGTAGGCCCTTCCGGGTGTGGGAAGACAACAGCGCTGCGGATGGTAGCGGGCCTAGAGGACATAACGAGCGGAACGGTGACAATCGGCGACAAAGTGGTCAACGGGCTCTCGCCTAGAGACCGGGATGTCGCCATGGTCTTTCAGAACTACGCCCTTTACCCACACCTCAGCGTCTTCGACAATATGGCCTTCTCTCTGCGCTTGAAGAGAGCGGACAAGGCCGAGATCAAACGCCGGGTGCACGAAGCCGCCCAGATATTGGGCCTCGAGCAACTCTTAGAGCGCAAGCCTCGAAATCTCTCCGGCGGGCAGCGCCAGCGGGTGGCAATGGGCCGCGCCATCGTGCGAGAACCGCAAGCCTTCCTCATGGACGAGCCCCTCTCCAACCTGGATGCCAAGCTGCGCGTACAGATGAGAGCAGAGATCGGGCGCATTCAGAGCGAACTCCAAACCACCACCATCTACGTTACCCACGACCAAGTGGAGGCCATGACTCTCGGCCACCGCGTTGCGGTGATGAAGAGGGGTGTACTCCAGCAGGTGGACACATCTCAGAATCTGTACGACCACCCCGTGAACCTGTTCGTGGCAGGCTTCATAGGTTCCCCCGCGATGAACATGATCGAGGTCGAGCTATCTCATTCGGACGGTGCATTCCACGCTCAATTCTCAGGCAACAGCCTTCGTCTGGATGACCGCGCGGTCGAGAGCCGCCCGGGCTTGAGGCAGTTCCTCGGGCGGCGGGTGGTTATGGGGATCCGACCCGAGGACATGGAAGATGCCGCTTTGATAGACGGGGCGCCCGCGGATCGGAAGCTCAACGCCTCCGTCGACCTCTTGGAGGCCTTGGGCTCCGAAGTTCTCATTCATTTTGCCGTAAACGCGCCTGCGGTCCTCACCGATGACGCCAAGGAATTGGCGGCGGATGTGGGCGTGGAACACCTGGCGCGAATAGAAAAGGATGCGCAGACGGGCCGCACGATGTTCGTGGCCTCTCTCGATCCCAAGACTCAGGCGAGGAAAGGAGGGGAGGTAGTGCTTCTCGTTGATACGGCTCGATCGCACTTTTTCGATCCTGATACGGGCCTCGGAATCTATTCCTAAACGGCCTGACGGAGAGAGGTGCCGGCGAGCGCCGGGACCGGAGCCGGAAATTCCTGAACTGGGGGAGAAATTAGTCATGAAACGCTACAAGTTGCTGATAATCTTCGTGATCCTCGCGCTGGTCGCCCTCGTAGCGGCGTCCTGCGGGGGGACCACGACTACTACAACGGCGTCGACAACCGTGTCGACGACGGCGTCGTCTACGGCGACCACGGGACCCGCCACAACGGGAACCACCAGTGGCGGCAGCAGCACGACGGTCGCTTCTCTGCCTGATCTCACTGGGCAGACCATCGAAGTTGCCGCGGTGTGGTCGGCCGGCGAAGAAGCGGCCTTCAAACAGGTCACCGCTCGATTCACCGAACTCACGCACGCCACGGTGAACTTCACTTCTACGGGTAACGACATTGCCACTATCCTTGGGACGCGGATCGCCGGTGGTAGCCCGCCCGACGTGGCTTTCCTGCCTCAGCCGGGGCTCATGGCGGCGCTGGTGCAGCAGAAGGCCCTGATACCGATCGACACCGTCGTGAGCAGTGAGTTGGCACAGTACTACGCGCCGGTATGGAAGGATGTCGGTTCAGTAAACGGCACTCAGTACGGTCTCGTCTATAAGCTCGCGAACAAGTCGACCTTCTGGTACAGCGTGGAGGCCCTCAAGAACGCGGGTGTGACGGTGCCAATCGCCACCTGGACCGACCTGCTCGCTGCCGCGGGAACGCTGGTCAACTCGGGC
Source organism: uncultured Actinomycetes bacterium (assembly GCA_963775295.1). Taxonomy (GTDB): domain Bacteria; phylum Actinomycetota; class Thermoleophilia; order RBG-16-64-13; family RBG-16-64-13; genus JAMDEO01. The sequence continues at coordinate 878,624 of CAVZIK010000006.1, read as the reverse complement.
GTCACTCCGTTCTCTGTAGGCGGCGGCGATGGCTGGACGCTAACAGACTGGTTCGAGAACGTCTACCTGCGCACAGCAGGCGCCGACAACTACAATAAGCTCGCGACGCACGCGATTCCCTGGACCGATCCAACCGTGACCACAGCGCTTCAGACCTTGGCGCAGATATTCAGTCAACCAACTTGGATCGCCGGTGGCAACAGCGGAGCACTTCAGGTGACCTTCCCACAATCGGTGGTACAGGTATTTGGCACCCCGCAGAAAGCGGCCATGGTCTATGAAGCCGATTTCGTCGCCGGTAACATAACGAGCCAGACCAAAGCCAAGCTGGGCCCCGATGCCGATTGGTTCGCTTTCCCATCGATCAACGGCTCGCAACCGGCGGTGGAAACCGGCGGTGACACAGGCGTTCTGATGAAGGACACGGCCGCCGGGAAGGCCTTCCTGCAATTCATCGCCACGCCGGAAGCATCCGACATTTGGGTGAAGCTGGGCGGGTTCACTTCTCCGAATAAGGGCGTTCCCCTTTCGGACTATCCGGATCCTGTTCTCGCCCGTGCGGCCCAGGATCTGCAGCAGGCCTCGATCGCGGTATTCGACATGTCCGATCAAATGCCGCCGGCCTTCGGGGGCACTCCTGGCGCGGGTGAGTGGAAGTTGCTACAAGACTTCCTCGCCAACCCGGGCAACATGACCAGCATCCAGCAACAACTCGAGACTGCGGCCGCAGCGGCGTTCGGAAAGTAAAGACCTGTGGTCCTCACCGCACAAGGTGATTCGAACGGCGGCGAAAGCCGGGGTGTGGCGGCGGGCACAAAGCCCGCCGCCACCCGGGCCGCGGCCATCCCGCCCGCCCATCGGTCCATGTTCGCTCCGCTCACGTCTTGGATCGGGCGTATCTTTGGGACCGGACATAATCGCAGACGCTGGATTATCGCGGTGATCTTTCTGCTGCCGGCCCTCATCTTCTTGGGCGTCCTCGTCGTCTATCCCATCTTCTTCAGCGTGATCCGCAGCTTGTACGGAACACCGGGCCAAGGTTTTGTCGGGCTTCATAACTACAAGACGATGTTCACCGACCCAAACACCCTCACCGCCATCAAGAACAATGCTATCTGGCTCGTGATCGCTCCAACTTTCGCGACTGCGCTCGGACTCGTGTTCGCCGTACTCACAGAGCGTGTCAAGCTTTCCACGGCCTTCAAAGTGGTCATCTTCATGCCCATGGCCATCTCCTTTCTTTCTGCCGGTGTCATCTGGCGTCTGGTATACGAGCAGGATCGATCCATCGGCCTTGCCAACGCGGGTCTTTCCGCGGTGGTGAGCGTCTTTCGTCCGCCGGGCCAGTACCCCGGGGCACTGTCGTCAGAGCCACAATCCTTGAAGGCGCAAGGTGATGCCTTCCTCACCTCAGGCGGATATGCGCTGGACAGCACGGTCAAGCTCGGGCTCGTTGGAATCGCGTCGTCCTCCGTCCCAAGCAGCGCAGTGCAGGCCCAGCAGGCTCAAGCGCAGCCGGGCGATATAGCCGGCACCGTCTGGCTCGACTTCGCTCCCGGAGGGGCGGGTACGGCCGGGACGATCGACCCCGGCGAGCGCGGACTGCCCGGGATCAAGGTAGACGCGCTCCTCAACGGCAAGGTTGTGGCGAGCGCCACAACCGCGAACGACGGCACTTTCTTGCTCAAGGGGCTGCCAGCCGGCGCGAGCTATGCCCTCGAACTTCCGTCGACAAACTTCCGGCCTGCGTTTGGAGGAATTTCGTGGCTAGGTCCCGCTCTCGTCACACCCTCTGTGATCGTGGCGTATATATGGATATGGGCGGGATTCGCCATGGTGCTCATCGCGGCGGGCCTGGCGGCCATTCCCCGGGATGTGCTCGAAGCCGCGCGAGTGGACGGGGCGAACGAGTGGCAGGTGTTCCGTCGCGTCACTGTGCCGTTACTTTTGCCGGTCATCTTGGTGGTGCTCGTCACGCTGATGGTTAACGTCTTGAAAGTCTTCGATCTGGTGATCGTCATCCCCCCGGAGTCGACGCAGGCGAACGCAAACGTGATCGCGCTCCAGATGTGGCGGGTATCATTCGGCGGAGGCTTAAACCAGGGCCTGGGAAGCGCTCTGGCGGTGTTTCTATTCATCCTCATCGTGCCGGCCATGGCCTTCAACATTCGCCGATTCAGATCCGAGAACTAACATGAAAGACGACCAACAAACCCAGACCCCCCGACGTTTCGAGCGCCACGGTGACGGAACGGGTCGACTGGCCAAAGTCATCCGGTCCCTCAATCGGGCTCCGGTGGCCATAATCATGCTCGTCGTGGGCGCCGTCTGGCTGGTACCCACGATCGGGCTATTGGTTTCCTCCTTTCGAAGCGCGACCGAAGACAACACCACCGGTTGGTGGAACGCGATCATCCATCCGAGCCAACTCACGACCGAGCCGTATTCGAGCCTGCTCTCGAGCGGAGGGTTGCTGACGGCTTTCAAGAACACCGTGCTCATCACCGTGCCGGCGACGCTCATCGTCGTTGTGGTGGCGTCTCTGGCCGCCTACGCTTTCGCATGGATTCGATTCAAGGGGCGTGACGCGCTGTTCCTCATCATGATAGGGCTGCTGGTGGTTCCCATACAGGTGGCGCTCATCCCCATCGCCACGCTCTATGGAAAAGTCGGGCTCTTCGGCCACATCCCGGGAGTGGTCCTATTCCACGTGGCATTCGGCCTGCCGTTCGCGATCTTTCTGCTACGCAACTTCTTCATAGGCATACCGAGCGACCTTCTGGAAGCCGCAAGGATGGACGGAGCGGGCGAGCTTCAGGTCTTCTACAGGGTCGTAATGCCCCTCGGCACACCCGCGATCGCCTCCCTGGCCATCTTCCAATTCCTCTGGGTGTGGAACGACCTGCTGGTGGGACTGGTTTTCGCCAACACCACATCTGCGCCTATGACCGTGTTCATTCGGAATCAACTGCGCGAATTCTCGGCCAACATCAACATCATCGCGCCCGCGTCGTTCATCCAGATGATCGTGCCCCTGATAGTGTTCTTCGCCTTCCAGCGATATTTCGTACAGGGGTTGCTGGCCGGATCCGTGAAGTAGTCCGGTCTCCGACTCCACACGCGCCTGACTGGAACGGCTGGGCTACCCGGTCGGACGGCGTCGCTTGGCTCGGCGCCTGAGGAAGTACGCCGCGATAGGGACCAAGATGATCCCCGCGAGCGCAAGCAATTGTGCCTCTCTCATTCCCAGGAAGATGATGTTGTTCACCCGGTAGTAGGAAATGAAGAAGCGACCGAGGGAATACAGCCCGACGTAGGAAAGGAAGGCCATCCCGTCGGTCTTGAAGCGCGGGATGATCAGCAGGAGTATCCCTATCATGATCAGGAGCCAGATCTGTTCATAGATGGGAGTGGGATGCGTGGGCACTCCCAATAGGCTGGCTGGAAGAAGGGCGTGTGGGTTGACGTAGGTAATTCCCCATGGAAGCTTCGTGGGAGGGCCCCAGGTGTCACCGTTGATGATGTTGGCGCAGCGGCCGATGATCTGAGCCGTCGGGAAGGCGAGAGCGGTCGCATCGAGAACGCGAAGTATCGGCAACTTCTTCCACCGGCAATACACTATGAGTCCGAGGATCCCGCCGGTGATGACCCCATAGATAGCCAGGCCTATGATCTGCAGTCCGAAGATCTGCCCGGGGTGGTGCCAGTAGAACCCCAGGTTGTCGACGACCGAGAACAGCCTAGCCCCGATGATTCCGCAGGGTACGGCGATGACGGCGATACCCAACGCGTGGTCCGAAGAGATCCCTCGCCGCTTGAGTCGGCGGGAGAAGATCCACACCCCCACGACGACGGCAAACCCCATGATAATGCCATACCAGTGGATGACGAACGGACCCAGACTGCCGAGGATGGGATTGATGTTGATGGTCATGTCATACTGACGCGCTGGCTCTTACTTTGGTTCGACTGCATTCTCGAAGATGAGACGGTCTGGACAACGTTTCAGGCATTTCGGTCAACCCTTCAGCGCGATCATGGCCTCTTCGGAGCTGGAAAAGATGCGAAAGCCACGCGCGCTGGTCACACCTACGATCTCAAAGAGCCGCAAGAGGTTGGAACTCGGAGCGATGACGCCGATCCAGCCTTCGTCGCGCACCTGCCGACAGGCGAAGAGCAGGACGGACAGACCCCCGCTGTCCACGTAACGACACTTCTCCAAATCGAGAAGGAGGTAGACCCGATCCATTCCCAGAGCCTGTTGGATCGCGGTCTCCAGAGCGGGGGCACTCAGATGATCGATATCACCGGTCACCTCGAGCAAGGGTATCCCAGACAGGTTTGTCCTGACGATTTCCATGAACTTCCTTACCAACCCAGACGGCAGACCCGCCAAGTATTCTACAGGGGAGAGCGGGCCCCCGATACTCTCCCCCTTCCGCCAAAGGCGAGTCGACCGCGTCCAGACACTCGCGCAGTCGGCCGAGAAGCTCTACCGTGGCCTCCTTGATTTCCTTGTCTCGCGCGTCGCCCGCGGGAGACGTGACGGCCTCGTTTGCCTTCACCACATCCCCTGAACCTGGTCCGACGAGGCGCTCAGGGTCTCGAACCCAACCGGGCGCTTGGCCGATCGGATCTATAGCAGATTCCTCTCGACGGGCGTGTAAAACCGGCTGCTCCGGGTACAAGTCACCTGACCCGCGTCGATCAAGGAGGACACCATGGCAGAGAGACCAGAGGACGAAAACTGGGACACCATTGCTCCGGTAACCAAAGAGCGCCAGGCCCAGGCGCGCGCGAACCTGCGGAAGCGTTTCCCCGAGATGGGCGATGAGGATTTCGATGCGTTGAGCCAGGAGAAGACCAAGACCAGTAAGTTTGAGATCTTCACCCAGAGGCTAATGGAGAAGTACAAATGGTCCCGTGGAGCCTGTCAGCAGCAGCTCGGGCTGGGCGAGGATGACATCAGAGACTGCTGAGCACGTCAGCGGGGACTTCTCTAGCTCAGCAACTTCACCATAGCTCTGATGTGGGCAGGCGAGGTCCCGCAACAACCGCCAACAAGACGGGCCCCTGCGCGCACGCATTCTTCCACACCCGCGGCGAAGCTGGCCGGCGGCATATCGAAGATCAGACGCTTGTCGACGAGCCTGGCTTTGCCGGCGTTGGGCTGAGCGATGATAGGCAGCTTCGTCCCTTCTCTCATCATTGCTACGACTTGGGCCAACTCTAGAGGATCGAGACTCCCGCAATTGGTTCCTACGGCAGTGGCTCCTGCTTCTTCGAGTGCTTGCGCACAGTCACGAGCCGTGTTGCCCATCACGGTGCGCCCGCCGTTGTCCACGGTGTTGAAAGCAATCGAGGCGATCGTGGGAAGATCGCAGGCTTCTCTGGCGGCGCGCAGCGCACAGACGGCTTCGCGCAGATCGATCATCGTCTCGATGATAAAGCCGTCAACCCCGCCCTCGGCCAGAATGTCCGCCTGTTCCCTGAAGGTTTCGTAGGCGTCGTCTTCAGAAAGTGGCCCATAAGGCTTCAGCATCTTCCCCGTGGAACCGATGTCACCCAGGACGTACTGACCGTCACGTGTCGCAGCCTTCGCCAGCCTGGCACCGGCCAGATTCACTTCGCGGACGTCGACCCCGACCTTGTGGGTCTCAATGTTGACGCGATTCATGGTCAGGGTGTTCGTGATGAGCAGATCGGTCCCACAGTCGGCGTATAGCTCATGGACGGCGAGCACTGCCTCTGGGTTGGTGACGTTGTTCTGCCCCCCCATCTCCAGGCCGGCCTCTCCCAACTGGGTGCCCATGGCGCCGTCTAGGAAGATCGTCTTCCTGTCACTATCGAGAAGCTCCAGTAAGCTCATACGGAATCCACTCCTCCTCCCAGCCTCAGGGCTTGGCCGGGATCTCGACCGCTCTGCCGTCCTTGTGCCCGATCATTTCCCCTGGTTTACCTTCTTGCCCTGCCGCCCGAACAGCCATATCAAAGCTGCCATGACTACCAAGAGAACGATCACCTGAATCGCGTCACCCATGACTCACACTCTCCCTGGTCCAATTCGCCGCCACGTAGAATACTAGCGCAAGCGCCCTGGGAACAAACGCGAGGAAGACTCTATCTGCAAACTCCATTGACATTGTCCGTGGGCGTTACGGACTTCACACCGCACTAGAAAACCCGACAGGCTCCATGATAGCTGCTCTGCCATACATCGCTGATCTGCACCTGATTGCCGGTCGCGTTGATCATCCTCCCATTGCCGATGTAGATGCCCACGTGCTGAATGGGATTGTAGAAGAAGACCAAGTCCCCCACCTTGAGTTGGCTTCGAGCCACCGGTGAACCGTACCCGTACTGCATGCGACTGGAATGCGGCAGCGAGATCCCCACTTTGGCGTACACGTATTGGACCAGGCCCGAACAGTCGAACCCCCTGGGACTGGACCCGCCCCACACGTAGGGCACCCCCAGGTACTGCATGGCCATCGAGACGACCTTCCCGGGCCTGGAAGCGGCAAAGACTTTGGCTGCCCTCGCTTCCGCCGCCAATTTGGCCTGCCGCGCCGCTTCAGCCTTCTTGAGCTGCGCAATCTGCGCTTCCTTGCCCTTGAGCGCCTTGCTTTGCTTCGCAAGCTGATCGAGCACCATTTGTTTCGCCGCGGCTGTTTGGGCCTGATAGGTCTTTTGCTGCTGCAATTCGGAATCCAACTTGGCCTTCCGGTCCGTCGTCTGGGCTTCGTATCCTTGAATCTCTTTGACGAGCTCAGAATCCTGTTTGCTGATCCGGGCGAGCTGATTGAGTCTGGTCACCAACTCGGAGAAGCTGTTCGCGTCTAGGATGACGCTCAACATGCCGAGATTACCGGATTTGTAGACACCGACCAGGCGCTGGTTGAACTGGTTTTGCGCGGACGCCAAGTCCTTCTCCGCCCGCGTCAGCTCGGTCGACGTCTTCTTCGCGGCGGCCTGAGTATCCTTGAACTGTTGGTTCGCGTAGTTGTAGGCCTCGGTGGCTGCGCCCAGCTCAACGTTGAGTTGGTCAATGAGATTGCTCAAAGCTTGCGCATCGGTTTTGGCTTTGTCGATTGCCGGCGTCGACGCACGCACAAGGCTAGGACCAGAAAGAACCAGCAGAGTAGCCATCAAGACCACTGCAACGGCGCGTAGGACGCGCGTCTGCTCGTTCGATCCGAAGCCCGACACTATGCCTCCTGATCGGCGACGGTTCCGCCCTGAGTCGGGACGGTGATATACCAGCCGCCCCGCTTTGCGGGGAAATTATACAAAGGGCCTGGTCGCGCCGCCACACTCCGATCACTTGCGCCTCGCGGGTCGATCCGTCGGGCGGGCTAACGAGGAGGTAGCTACGAGAGGGGTCCCTTACAGACCGAGTCCTCGCGCAATAACGAGCCTCATCACCTCCGAGGTGCCCTCTCCGATCTCCAACAGCTTGGAATCTCGCAGGTATCGCTCCACCGGGAACTCGTTGATATACCCGTACCCGCCGTGTATCTGAATGGCCTCCAACGCAGCCTTGGTTGACATCTCGGAACCGAAGAGCTTGGCGTAGTTGGCCTCCTGGGAGTAGGGCCGACCGTTGTCTTTCAGCCAGGCCGCCTTCAGATACATCAGCCTGGCCAACTCTATGTTCATGGCCATGTCGGCCAGCTTGAACTGGATCGCCTGAAACTTGCCAATGGGTTGACCGAACTGGATACGCTCCTTGGCGTACTTGAGAGAGGCGTCGAGACACGCCTGCGCGATCCCCACGCCCATCGCGCCAATCGCGATTCGACCGCCGTCGAGAACTACCAGGAACTGCTTGAAGCCCTCTCCCCGAACACCCACCAAGTTCTTCTCCGGCACCCTCACGTTGTCGAAGAACAACTCTGTGGTGTTGGAGCCATGGAGACCCAACTTCTCGAAACCCGCGCGGATGGTGAACCCCGGGCTGTTGGTAGGGACGACTATGTCACTGATGCCACGTGTGCCCGTGCCCCTGTCGGTCAGGGCGGTGATGGTCACGAATTTTGCGTAGCTTGCGTTGGTGATGAAGATCTTCGACCCGTTGATGACCCACTCGCCGTTCTCAAGAACCGCGGTGGTCTTGGTAGCGCCGGCGTCGGAGCCGGCCTCAGGCTCTGTCAGCCCGAAGGATCCCATGCTCTCACCGCTACAGAGTTCAGGAAGATACTGGAGCTTCTGCTCCTCGGTTCCAAAGAGATTGATCGGCATGCAGCCAAGGGAGATGTGTGCTTCGTATCCCAGCCCCGTGGAGCCACAGGCCCTTGTGATCTCTTCCAGGGCTAGACAGTAGCTGGTGTAGTCGGCCCCGGCTCCTCCGTATTCCTCGGGTATCGGTAGCCCCATCAAACCGAGGTCGGCCATCTGCCTGAAGATGTCCGCGGGGAAAATCCCGGACCTGTCGATCTCTGCCGCCACGGGCGCGATCTCGTTCTGGGCGAAGTCCCTGACCATCTCCCTGATCATTCGTTGATCTTCTGTTAGATTGAAGTCCACTTGCTCCTGCCTTCGCTCGTTGCAGTCTTTGCCGCTCTTGCGAGTCTGCCTACTCAGTACCTAAAAGCTTGGTTCTCTCTTTTCCAAGAATGCGCCGCACCCCGTGCGGGGTTCGTCGGTAGAAAACACCTCGGCATAGAGAGCCGATTCTAGAGCAAGGGCCTCCTCGAGAGCCAGGTCCTGGCCCTGGTTCACCGCCTGCTTGCTGAGGCCGACCGACCGAGGACCTCTGCCGGCGATCCTCTTCGCCATGTCTAGGCAGTACCTCAGCAGCTCATCCGCCGGAACGACCTCGTTGACCAGACCCATCCTAAGTGCCGCTTCCGCGTCGTAGTGGTCTCCGGTGAAGAGCATCTCTTTGGCTCTACCCGGGCCGATTAGCCTGGTCAGTCTCTGGGTGCCGCCAAATCCAGCGATCATGCCCAACTTGACTTCCGGTTGTCCGAACACCGCCCTATCCGAGGCCACCCTGATGTCACAAGCCGCGGCCAGTTCGGTGCCGCCGCCGAGAGCATAGCCATTCACCGCCGCAATCACCGGCTTGGTCATGTTCTGAAGTTTACCGAGCGTCCTCTGTCCCAGAAATGACCATTCCATCGCCTCCTGGGGAGAAAAATAGCGCATGTGGGCGATGTCCGCGCCAGCCACGAAAGCCTTGCCGGTACCGGTTATGACCAGCACCCGGACCCCGTCATCGCTCTCCACCTGCGCGATGGCCTCACCAAGCTCGGCAAGCATTGTGGCGTTCATAGCGTTGAGCGCCTCAGGACGGTTGATGGTAAGCAGCGCGACCGTCTCATCCTTCTTCAACTCCACGTACATGCCGACTCACCAACCTCCCACGTCCTTATTGGCCGCAAAGATGCCGCAGACGAAGTAGAATACCTCGCACGCGCGATACGACACAGTAGGAAGAACCGCATGATCGAAATACGATGGCACGGCAGGGGCGGACAGGGGGCGATCACAGCGGCGAAGATATTCGCCACCGCCGCGTTCAAGTCCGGCTACACGGGGGTGGTCATGGCTCCGACTTTTGGCACCGAGCGTCGCGGCGCCCCTATCTTCACCTCCCTCAAGATAGCCAAGGACAAGATATACGACCTTTCCCCCATCGAGACCCCCGACGTCGTGGTCGTGCTGGACCACCTCCTGCTGACCGAGGTGGACGTCACGGGTGGGCTCAAAGACGGCGGACTTATCGTGCTGAACACCCCCAGAGCCCTCGAGGGCTACGACTTCGAAGGCATGCGGCTGGCCGTGGCCGACGTCACGGCTCTGTCTGTGGAGGCGGGGCTGCCCCAGGGTAGGGTCAACTCCGGAATCATCGGGGCACTCTGCCGCGCGTGTGACGTCGCCCCGTTCGCTCTGGTCCTAGCGGAGATACGAGCCGAATTCAAGGCCAAGAACCCAGAAGCCAACGCGCTCGCGGCCAAGCTCACCTATGAGAAGACCATCGTGAAAGACGCGTAATGGGCACTAGGGAATATCGATACAAGACATCACATAGCGAGTCCGGCCCCGGCGACGGCGGTAAGACGGGGTCGTGGCGCGTGCAACGCCCGGTCATCAACACCGACCTCTGTACGCCGGCCAAACGCAAAGCCGAGGCCTGCTTCATCTGCTGGCTGTACTGTCCCGACAACGTGATTTCGCGCAGCATTCCACCTGCGATCGACTACGAGTACTGCAAGGGCTGCGGCATCTGCGCGGAAGAATGCCCTACCAAGGCCATCACCATGGTAGACGAGGCCGTCCGTCACGAGGGCGACGACGAGCCCAAGGCATGCTCAGACGAAGGACCCAGGCCATGCACATAATCGAAAACGGAAATGTAGCAGCTGCACTCGGGGTCAAACTGGCCGGAGCCCAGGTCATCGCGGCCTATCCCATCACGCCGCAAACCCCCCTCACCGAAAAACTCTCCGAACTCATCGAGAGCGGCGAGATGCAGGCAAGGTACGTCCCGGTCGAAAGCGAACACTCTGCGCTGGCGGTCTGTATCGCGGCCAGCTCCGCGGGCGCGCGGGCGTTCACCGCCACCAGCGCGAACGGGCTGCTGTATATGCACGAACAGGTCCATTGGGCCGCGGGGGCCCGTCTCCCCATCGTCATGTGCGTGGTGAACCGCGCCGTGGGTGCACCTTGGAACATCTGGAATGACCATCAAGATTCCATCTCGCAACGCGACACGGGCTGGATCCAAATGTACGCCTGCGACCACCAACAGATCATCGACAGCGTCCTCAAAGCTTTTTCTATCGCTGAAGCCGTCAGTATTCCCGTGATGGTCTGCTACGACGGTTATCTGCTTTCGCACACTTATATGCCCTTCGAGGTGCCGGAAGAGAAGCAGGTCGCACGCTTTCTGAAACCCTTCAAACCCGCGTACGCCTTGGATCCGAGTAATCCGGCGAACCTCAACACGGTTACGCTCCCCGACCCCCGAATGGACGTCACGGGAGAGATGGCGCACGGGTACATGGAGATCCGCTATCTGCTACAGGAGGATCTCCGGAACACCCTCCAAATAGCCCAGCAGACAGAGGACGCGTTCAAGGAGATCTTCGGTCGAGGGGGGGATGCCCTCTTGGAACCCTACCGTTGCGATGACGCGGAGTACATAGTCGTCGGCCTCGGTTCGCTGACCTATCAGCTTCGTGATGTCGTGGACACTCTGAGAAACGAGGGGCTCAGGCTAGGCGTCCTCGGGGTCAGACTGTATCGGCCCTTCCCGGATCGGGAACTGGCTGAAGCGCTGAAGCATGCACGCGGGGTAATCGCTATCGAGAAGGCACTCTCCTACGGGTACGAAGGCGCACTTTGTTCCGATCTCAAGGCTGCCCTGTACGAGCACCTTCAGGACAAGAGCCGGGCTCCGGTCGTCAAGGGCATGATCGCCGGGATCGGGGGACGCGAAATCAGGACCGCTGACCTCACAGACACTTTGCGCGCCGTCATGACCGGCACGCTCGAAGAAGGTCCCAACTGGATAGGGATCAAGCTCTAGGAGGGCCTTCCATGCAGACCAAGACCACAATCCTCACGCTCCCCAAAGAAGAATATGTCCATCCGGGCAATCGGGCATGCACCGGCTGCGGTCTGAGCATCGCCTACCGCATCGGCCTCAAGGCCCTGGGGCCGGACACGATCCTCGTCGTGCCGCCCAGCTGTCTTACCGTGCTGCAGGGGCTCTTTCCCATCGCCGCCACCAAGCTCCCCTGCCTGAATGTGACCTTCGCATCCACCGCGTCGGCGGCCACCGGCGTGCTGGAGTCTCTCAAGGCCCAGGGCAAGGAACACATCAAGGTCGTGGGCTGGGCGGGTGACGGCGGTACCAGTGACATAGGCATCCAGGCCCTCTCCGGGGCGGCCGAGCGCGGAGACGACTTCCTCTTTATATGCTACGACAACGAGGGCTACATGAATACCGGGGTGCAGCGCTCAGGCACCACTCCCCAAGGAGCCCTCACCTCGAACACGCCCATCAAGGGAAAGCAGCAGCAGAAGAAGGACGTCCCGGCCATCATGGCCGCACATGGGATCGACTATGTGGCCACGGCCTCCGCTAGCTATCCTCTTGACCTCTACGACAAGATCAAGAAGGCCGTCTCCCTTCGCGGCACGAAGTACATCCATATTCATACACCCTGTCCGCCAGGGTGGGGCATGGACACGCGGTACGCGATCAAGGTCGGCCGGCTTGCGGTGGAGAGCGGATATTTCGATCTGTATGAAGTTGAGAACGGCGCGTTTAGGCTTACCGGGGCCTCGGAGAAGCTCCTACAGAAGCGACAGCTCGTGCCAGTGAGGGATTATCTGAAGAGCCAATCGCGCTTCAAGATCCTCACAGAAGAACAGATCGCCGAGATCCAAGCTCGGGTCGACGCCAAGTGGAGCCGGTATTTCCGGGCGAACGAGTAATCCCGTTCCCAGACGATCAGGCCAGCGCCTGCAGCAGGTGCTCGTGGTCCAGATTGCCACCGGACATGATCAGCGCAACTTTCTTCCCGGCCAGCCGATCCTTGATCTTCAGCGCAGCCACGATGGCCGCTGCGCCGGCTCCCTCAGCCATGTTGTGCGTCGCTTGAAGTGCGAGCCGGATGCCCTCAAGGATTTCTTCTTCGCTGAGCAGGACCACATCCGCAACGTGGTCTTTCATGATCGTGAAGGCCAATTGGTAAACGCTCCGCGCTGCCAGACCATCGGCCGCGGTATCCGCCCCCTCGAGAGTGACCCGCTCGCCTTTCTGCCACGATGCGTGGAAGGCCGCAGCCCGCTCGGGCTGCACCCCGATGATCTCCACCTTTGGATTTAGGGCCTGGGCCACCTTAATGAGAGAAGCACAGCCCGAGCCACCGCCGATGGGGCAGATAATGACGTCGACGTCCGGGAGATCCTCGAAGATCTCTAGTCCCATGGTGCCAAGGCCGTTCAGAATCTCGGGTTCGTTTCCCTGCTCCACGTAGTAGTACCCGGCGCTGTCGACCAACTCCTCGCAATAGGATTGGGCGTCGTAGAAATCTCGCCCGTGCGTGATGAGGTCGGCGCCGAGGCTCTCAACGATCCGGTTGATCTCGGGATTGTTGCTCTCGGGGACTACCACGGTGCATGGTACATGGAACCACTGGCCCGCCCACGCCATGGCGAGACCGTGATTGCCCCGCGTGGCCACGAGGACGCCGCTCTCCAGCTCCTCTTGAGACATGTGATGGAAGAAGTTGAGAGCGCCGCGAATCTTGAAGGACCCGGTGGGGTTGTGATTCTCGTGCTTGACGAAGACCTCGCAGCCCACCAAGCGGGAGAGCTCTGAGTAGTAGGTGAGATTCGTCCGGTTCAGATAGCGGCTGATGATCGCCTTGGCCTTGATGACACCTATCAGATTTACTTCACCGCTGAGCACTTCATAGTTTCTCAACATCGATCTTCCCCCCAACCTCGGGTCCCCCGCCGAACGGAAGGGGACCCCAATAGCCTAGAACGAGAAGCCTTCGGGTAGTGACTCGGCCGCTGTGCCGGCGGGAACCCAGGAGAGGTCCAAGATCGTGTAGGTCGGGTTGAAGATTTTGAACACCGGCCTCACTCTCATGCCGATCCGAGGCTCCCCTAGCAAGAGGTAGCTGAAAAGGATGGTGGGCACTCCGTCGAACTCGACGTTGATGAAGCGGATAGGCTTGTCGAGTTGGTTGAACGCGCCCGACCTCTGGCAAACCATAAACGTGTGAACTTTGCCGGTAGCCTTTGCGAGTTCAGTCATGTCGATGACCGTGTTCTTCTCGAGACAATCCGGACAGTAGATTCTGAACGGCTGGAACACCGAACCGTTGGCTTCGCAGGCCGGGTTGTCACATCTGGTCGCCATCAACTTGCCTTGGGACAGCGACTCGAAGAATATCGCCTCGCCCCCGTACGAATGAACGTAGGTCATGTCCCGCGGTTTAGTAACACCCACAAGCTTCCAGCCACGATCGGCGTCTCTGATGGGCATGTGTTGCTCGAGACGATGGAAATCGCCTCTGAACTTGTAGCGGTCATTCTTTACTTGGACCTGTCCGTATGAACTCATCGTTCAGCCCCTCTCAAGCGTCTTTTTTCAACAGATGGTCGGGGTCCATGAGAACTGTGGCCGTCACGTGGGATCCAACTCCCGCGTGGCTGACGGAGAGAGCCCTCTTGGCGCCCTTCACCTGGAGATCGGTCCAGTCTGCAGGTTTCACTCTACGGAATTCGTTCCAGCGATTCTCGTCGCCGTGCACTTCGGCCCACCGGTCCCAGATATGGGTGGCGATCTCGAAGACCTGCATGATGCCGCTGGCGCCGACCGCGTGCATGCAGCCGATCAACCCGCCGGAAAGGTTCGAAGGGAGCTTGCCCGGCTGTCCCGTATGCGGATTGGTGTGGTAGCAGTCGCCCGACTCGACGTAGTCGCGGCCGTGGCCATATGGCCGAATGCCGATGTCCTCGTAGGTTTGCACGTCGCTGATGGTGAAGGCATCGTGGAGTTCAATCAGGTCGAGGTCTTCCGTGGGATCGACGATACCCGTCATGTTGTACGCATAATAGGCGGCCATCCTTGCGGCAAGGAAACCGGTGAACCCCGGATAACGTTCGCCGCCGGGGAACTCTTTGCCCAAGTCCTTGTATTGATCGGGCGTCTCGTTTGGAAGCAGGGGAATGTCCATGTTCCGTCTATCCGCAGGGCGCAAGGTGTGCGAACCGGCGGTCACCCAGATCCTGAGCGGCTTGTTCTTGCTGTCCTTGGTCAGCTCCATGGCCGTGTCCTCGTCACAGATGATCGCGCAGGCGGCACCCACGCTCATAAGGCACGCATCGAGAGCTCGCAGGGGATCGGCAATCATGGGCGACATCAAGACATCGTCCACCGTAATCTTCATGGCACCGTGGGCGAACGGGTTGAACCGAGCGTATCCGTGGTGTTTGACGGAGATCTCGGCAAGCGTGCGCCGGAACGAAGCCTCTGCCTTGCCGAACACCTGCCAGTATTTCTGCGCCATGACGGCATAGTAACCGGTATAGATCTGGCCCATGGGGGATTCCCAGTCCCTGTCCGCGGCGCACGCGATGAGAAAGTTGCCCTCATCGGTAGGAACTTCGTCCATGCGCTCCCAGCCCATGGCCAAAACGCAGTCCGAATAACCCGACGCTACCGCTTTCGCCGCTTCCCAAAGGGTCGAGCCACCGGTGGCGCCGCCGGACTTGATCCCCACGTTGCCCAGCGGGTCCAGGCCAAGGCGATCGTGGATGACGGCCTCGCCTAGAAGCTGATCGCCGAAGTGGTCGGCGAAGTGCCCGTAATAGCAGCTGTGTATGTACTTCTTGAGTTCTGCAGGAGTAAGGCCGAGAAGTTCGGCCGCCATCCTGAACGCGTCGATGCACAACTCTTCCGTTCGCTTGTCCGGGATCGCCCTGTCGTACTTGGACTGACCGGCGGTCACCAGGTATACCGGACGCATGTACTTGGGCGTCTTGAGCTGCTGACTACTAAACTTGATCATCTGTCCCCTCTTGTGCCGAGTAACAAATACACGAGTTGAACCCATCCATTGATTAGGCTCCCTATGATAATGCGCGAGCGCGCCGTTGTGTTAATCCGCTTGGCTGCGCATGGTGCGTACCGCGGCGGGAGCGCGCAACGGTCGCGACGACGAGAGTGTGAGTTCCACTGGCTGTGCGTCCTATTCCCCGGAGGGGCTCAGGCGGCGCCCATGCTCCTTGCCACAAGCGTCATCCTCCCGCCAGAGGAACAAAAACCAGGATCTCATCCCCATCGCCAAGAGGAGTCGTCTCGTCGCGCAGGTCCGCAGCCAGATTCCTGGTAACCATCATCTGGCGAGAAAACGACCGTCTCCCAGCGTCCCATGCCCACGCGGCCAGGCTGGCCTGCATCCTAGGCGCGAGGACGTCCAGGAGATCCCGATATGTCGCCGCGGCAGGCAATTCAACCACCAGCGACCGTAGCCCCATTTGGTCGCGAAGCACACCCAGAAAACCGACTGTCACCCGCATCTCTAGAAGTCTCCCACTATCTGCGTCAGCCCCAGTTCATCGAGTTTCGCCCGGGTGGGCCGACCGCTCTCGTCTCAGCCGCGTTCACTGTAGCAATCCGCCAGCAAGACGGCCATGCCTGGCACCTTGCCCGCGTGCATACCCGCATCGGGCCCTCCGCGAAAGGGCTTGGGCAGCCTGTCGTCGGCCCCGGTTACGCCGCGCTTCAGGCTGAGGACGCGCTCCAGGTTGGGCGATGCATTCGCCGGTCTGCGCAATACGCTTGGCCTTCCACTGTTCGCCAGTCACGGCTTCGAATACGTCCACCTGATCGGAGTAGATCGTGCCGGCCGAGAGTATGAAGCAGATGACAATCGAGCCGGTCATCGAGTACTTGTGCCGAGCAGCGGGGCTCAAGTGAGGGTATCCGGAGGAACCTCGTCATGGATAAGCCGGGCTCCATGCCCGGAGCGCTCGCGAGAAGCTGGGGCCGTCTTATCCCCGGGTGTCATCTCTCCGCACCAGGTCTGCTTACCCGCGCGCATGGGGTGAGCAGCAGCAAGCCCGCTAAATGCCACCGTGTCCCGGAGATGCCAAGGCTCGAAACAATACTGCCCTCCAATCCGGGGAAAGGCGTCGGTTGTCTCGCTACGATACCTCCGGCGGACTCGGACGCGTCGCTGGGACGCGACGGCGGAGAGCCCCTGTGACCGGTCGGCCGTGGGGGGGACGACCGGCCTGCAGGAGCCCTCCACGCGGTATATGTCCGGGAGCCACCGCAGCATTACATGCGCGACGTACCACGGTCAGGTTTGGATATAGGTGATGGGAGGCGGCCTTGGGCCTCGGCCGGGCTAGAATTGACAAGGAAGAATTGACTCAGCGGACTAGGGAGAAGCTATCCGATGGCTGTGAACCTCTCAATAAGGAACGTGCCGGACGACGTCGTCCGCGGATTGCGTAACCGCGCGGCCTTACACCAGAGGTCCCTGCAACAGGAGTTGTTGGAAATACTGAAGGAGGCCGCAGAGGGCCAGGGGCCGGTCTCGATCGACAGCTTACTCTCGAACGCCGAACGGAAGAGGCCGGCCCTCGACGAGGCGGCGTCCAGAGCGCTCGCGAACCGGGAGGCCGAGCAGGAGAGAGCCGCCCAGCGCTTCAAGGACCTCATGGCGGGAGCTGGTGAAACCAGCCCGGAAGAACGGCCCAACACCGAGGATTGGGACTGAAGTCAAGCCTCGGAGCGCCGCATCCACCGCATGAAAGTTGCGCTTGACGATCGGCGGGGCTGCTTATACAGTTTTGTGCGGTGTTCAGTCCCAAGAACTGAAGGCTTTCCTTCCAGCAGGGTCTCACAAAGGAGTCCTCATGGTGACCACCACAATGACGACCGACGAGTTCCTAAGCCACAAGAAACTCGCGCTCATCCGTCTCTCTGCACAGACTCCGGTTATGGGCGACATGAAGAAGGAGCTCGTTCCGAAGGGGTACGACATCTCCCTTGTCTATCTAAGCGCCGGGGCCTCGGAGGCCACTATCGCTCAAGTGAAGGACGAGGTCGAGGGAGCCATAATTTCGGTGCCCAGAAGCGAGTGCGAGGCCGCCGTCAAAGAAGCGATCGATGCCGGTATTCCCCGTCTGTGGATACAAGCCGGGTCTGATTCTAAGGAGGCCATCGCTTTGTGCGAACAGAAGGGCGTCCCTTGCATTTATGGCGCCTGCGTCCTCATGTACGCGCAGCCCGTACAGTCCGTCCACGCGTTCCATCGAGGAGTCTGGAAGCTTTTCGGGCAGCTCAAGAAGTAGAGCGACAATTTGCCAGCCCGTTTCGTCTTCTGTCCGGCTTGGATCGACTACGAACGTTCCATCTCTTTCTGGTGCTGCATGCACAGCGTCGCGTAGGGGATGGCTCGGAGACGAGCCTCCTCGATGGGGTGGCCACCGCGATCACAAATGCCGTAAGTACCTTCCTCAATCTTTTCCAAAGCCCGGTCGATCTGAGACAGCAGGTATTCGGCGTTTCCCTGCAGCGACAGGTCCATCTCCCGGTTCAATGTCACCGCGCCCACGTCTCCCGGATGTTGGTCGAGCGAATCTTCACCGGCTTCTTCCTCCAGGGGGACGCTGAGAGAATCGGCCAACTCTTTGTCGGAGCCCGTGAGCTGCTCTCGGAGATGTATGAGTTCACGTTTTGCATCGTTGGGATCCATGAGTTCGGGAGCCTCCAGTCGGTCTGGGAAACGGATGAGGAGCAAAGGTGCTTAAAAACACGGATACCGTGGGATAGTCGTACTCAAACGCGGCGAGGCCTCGTCGGGTTTACCAACCGAGGGTGTCCACGACAGGGTATCCTGGAGAAGAAGCGAACTATTGGAGGCGGCATCCAATGAAAGAGCAGTCGATTCCCCGGCATTTGCCCGATGGCCTCATTGAGCAACTCTCGGCACGGAAGGGGTCCGTTCGAGAGCAGGCCAGGGACGCCCTGGTTGAGATGGGCCCAGCCGTCGTGCCTGCGCTTCTCCAAGTGCTGCCGAGTCCGAGCAAGCGCCTGCATTGGGAAGCGGCCAAAGCTCTGAGCACCATCGCGGCCCCATCCTCCATGCCGGAACTGGCGGAACTTCTTGCAGATCCGGAAGCAGACATCCGTTGGATGGGTGCCGTCGGTCTCATCCGGATCGGGCCAAGTTCCATCCCGCAGGCGCTTCGCGTACTCATCCAGAAACCGGGCTCGACCGATGTTCGGAGAGCCGTACACCACGTGCTGCGCGATCTTTCGCGAGAGCATCCCGAGTTCCTGGAGATCCTATCTCCTGTGATGGACTCCCTGGGAGACTCCGCCCCCACCGACGCCGTGGCGCCAAAAGCCGAGGACGCGCTGCAGAAGCTCTCCGGGTCCCTGGAAATGCCTCCGGACTGATCCCTTCGCCGCTCGTTATTGTGTTGTAGTCCCGGCTCCCGCGGTCGTAACCGTTCCGTCGCCCGCCTGCCCAGTGCTTTCCGTACCGGTCGTCCTCGTGGTCGGTCTGGGGAGTGTTCCCACCTGAATCCGGGTAGCGGTTATGCTGCCGTCGGAGTTGGCGGTACCAGTTACCGTGACGTCTTGTCCGGCGGTCAAGTCAGACGAGGAACCCGTCTTGGACACTGCTATCACCGTGGACGGGGCGTAAAGAACGATCTTAGTGCTGCCGTCACTCAGCTTGACCGTGACACTGTTGCTGTCGGAACTGACGATGGTTCCGGTTGTAAAGCCGCCTGAACCATTGGCCGGGCCGGCGCCCGCGCCGGCGCCTCGGGTACCGCCGAACAACTGACCCAATCCGCTTCCATTGGCGAACAGACTTTGCCGCTGCGCGGCCGTAAGATTCGTGAGGACTTTCAAGGCCTCCTGGGGCGAAGGCGTACCGCCCGAGGCCTTGCCGCCAAAGAAGGCCCCCACGCCGACAGCGATGACCGCGATGATCACGACCGCGACTAGCCAACGTTTCATGTAAATGATTCCTCTCTACTCATGACGGAGTGCTTCGATGGGGTTGAGCCCTGCTGCTCGACGAGCGGGGTAGAAACCAAAAACAACGCCGATGACGGCGGAGACACCAAAAGCCAGAACTATCGATTGCCAGGTCACCGCAGTGTGAAGAGCGGCGAATTTCGTTAGGGCGAGCGAGACCAACCACCCCAGGACAACACCGATCACTCCGCCGAAGATCGTCAGCACCACGGCTTCCACCAGGAACTGGAGGGTCACGTCTCGCCGCTTGGCCCCGATCGCCTTGCGCAGCCCAATCTCCCGCGTGCGCTCGGTCACGGTGGTCAGCATCATGTTCATGATCCCAATGCCCCCTACGACCAGGGAAATGCCGGCGATTGCAGCAAGGAGCAGGGTAAGTGTTCGCGCGGTGGAGGAGGCGGCGGAAGCCAGGTCGGCCTGGTTGATCACGCTGAAGTCTGCCTGCGCCGCGTTGGCGATTTTGTGATTCTGAAGCAGCAGATCAGTGATATCCGTCTGCAGCAGGGTCATCGCGTTCTGCGCCGAGGCTTCCACGTTGATGGTCGAGAGAAACGAGGCCTGACCGGCCAGGTAGCGCTGTCCGGAGGTGAGCGGTACGTAAATGGCGTCATCTGGATTGTTGAAGCCAGTCCCGCCCTTGGCTTGAGTCACTCCGATGACCGTGAAGGCCAGACCTCTCACCCGGATGGTCTGGCCGAGCGGGTCCTGGCCACCAGTTGAAGGATCTCCAAAGAGGTCGGAGGCGGCGGTGGGACCCAGCACCGCGACTCGAGTGGCATTCTGAACATCCTCATCGGTCACGAAGGTCCCCTCGGCTGTCTGCAAGTTCCGCACAGACGTGTATGACGAGGTGGTGGCGATCACCGAGACGTTCGTGTTGCCTGCTGTGGCTACGACCTGGTAGCGGCCGTCCAACTCAGGGGCCACCCCCGCTACGTTGTTCAAAGTAGCGATGTCTTCTGCGTCTGTCAGGGTGAGGGTACGAGCGCTGCCCCGCCCCGCGTTGACCGGCCCGGCACCCCTTTGAAAACCTGGGGTGACGATGAGCAGGTTGGCACCGATGGACTCGATACTCGCGGTGATGGTATTGGTGCTGCCCTGGCCGACAGCGAGCAGAGCGATAACCGAGGCGATCCCAATGACAATGCCGAGCACGGTAAGCCCCGACCGTACGAGGTTGCTTGAAATGGAAATGAACGATTCTTGGAAGACGTCCCCGGCTTTCACGACGCCTCCTCCTGCCCCAATGTCGTCGCATCTGCGGTTGACGTGTCACTCACGATCAGGCCGTCCTGGATCCTGATGATCCTTTGGGCGTGCTCGGCAACCGCTGCCTCGTGAGTAATAAGGACTATGGTGTGTCCGCTCTTGTGCAGTTCCCCGAACGTCTCGAGGATGATCTCCCCTGTCTTGGTATCCAGGTTGCCAGTCGGTTCGTCGGCGAGGACAAGAGCGGGGTCGTTGATTAATGCGCGAGCAATGGCTACCCGTTGGATCTGACCGCCGGAGAGCTGGTTGGAGAGGTGGGTCCAGTGCGATTCCTCCAATCCGGCCATCTGCAGCGCGGCGGCGGCTTTGTCCTCCCGCTCCTGTCGCGGCACGCCCGCATAGACCAGCGGGAGCACCACGTTGCGAATCACGCTGGCACGGGGAAGGAGATTGAAGGACTGGAACACGAACCCGATGCGAGCCCGGCGGATATCGGCCAACTCGTCATCCGATAGTTCAGAGACGTCTTCGCCTTCGAAGAAGTACTCGCCGCTAGTGGGAGTATCGAGGGCGCCCAGCAGATGCATCAGCGTGGACTTTCCGGAACCGGAGGGCCCCATGATGGCCAGGTACTCACCCGATGAGATGCACAGGTTCACTCCAGCCAGAGCAGTGGTCGCGGTTTCAGTGGAATCGTAGATCTTTACGATATCTCGGCACTCGATCATGCAGGACTGCGCGTCCACTAGCATCGCATCCCCTGAGCGGACGCGCGTCGCCACTGCCGCAAGGCAACCAACTCACCCACCCGGAGGAACGAATCCGCCTCCACCGTTCCGAATGCCACCACCGCCCAGGCCGGGAATGTTCCCGCCGCCGCGCGCGGTCGTGGAGGTGGATGCCGACGGGTTAATCGTCTGTGTGATGACTTCTTCGCCCAACGTGAGGCCGCTCGTAATCTGAGTAAACGTGTCGTTGGAAATGCCCACCTCGACGGCGACGTCCGTCGGCTGGCCATTCTGAAGAACCTGCACGTAGCTACCTCCGCCGGTTTGGGTCTTCACTGCGACGTTTGGAACCACGAGGGCGTCGGTGGCGATCTTGGTGATGATATTCACGGTGACCGACATGCCTCCCTTGACGCTGGGGTTAGTGGCATCGGGCAAGATCGTCGCGTTATAGGTGACGACTCCCTGGCTGTTCGTTCCCTGAGAGTCGACGCCTTCCACCTTGCCGGCCAAGGTCAGATCGGGTAGAGCATCAAAAGTGATGATCGCCTTCTGACCCACCGCGACATTGGGCACATCCGTCTCCGCCAGCGATATGACGGCCTCGATGCTGTTCACATTGGTGATGACGATCGGGGCACTGCTCGAGCCGCCCGAGCCCGCGTTTCCGAGCGCGTCACCGTTCTGCACGTTGAGAGCGGTCACGACACCGTCGATCGGGGCTGTCACGGTTCGCTCGGCGGCCGTCGCCTTTGCCTGCTCCAAAGCCAGAGTTGCTGACTGCACTTGCGCCTGTGCGGCCGTCACGGAGAGCTTGGCGCTTGTCACCTGCTGCTGCGCTATCTCTATCTGAAGCGCGGAGATGGTAGTAGTCGTCGTAGACGGCTGAGTAATCGTTGAGCTGCCGAAAACGGTCGTGGTGGTGTGAGGGACGCTCGTTGAGGTGGTCGACGTTGGTGGCTCGGTCGAACTCGTGGAGGACGATGATGACTCCGTGGCCGACGTGGAAGTCGTGGACGGCAGCGTACTGGTCGGTCCGGTGGTGCCCGTGTGTGAGGTCACGCCTGCAATAAGCATCTCGGCGCCGGAGGCTACCTGCCCAGCCGATGAACTCGATTGGGCCGCCCGTTGCTTCTGGAGTTGATCCAGGGCTTGTTGCGCCTGCAGAACGGAGAGTTGGTTCTTCTGGACGTTGTCCACAGCCTGGTTGTACGAATTGGTGGCATTCGCGACATCGAGGTCCAGCTGCGGGTTCACCACGGTAAACAGTGTTTGGCCCTTTGTCACGGTGTCGCCTACGGCAACTTGAAGGGCGCTGACCGTTCCGCTGACGGATGGGTTCACGGACGCGCTGCTGCTGAGCACGATATTGCCCGTTCCGGATACCGATGAGGTAATAGTCAACTGCTGGACAGCCTGGGTGGTGTACGTGACCGTGCCATTGGAAGTCTTGTGAAGCACGCGGTAGGCGAAATAGCCTGCAACGACAAGAACGACAATGAAGCCGAGAACAACGTACCGTCTGACGTGACGCTTCCGAGAGCCGCTCATACTCCGTCTCCCCCGCGCAACTAACGACCTGGCCGGGTTCGACAAATACCCCAGCCGGGCCGTGAATTTCCGTGCCGCCTGATTACCCGTAAGGCCAAGAGCTAAAACTTCGACTGGGGTTGCGGCGGCCCGGTTCCCTTTAGCGCGTCCCCGCTCTGTCTATCGCAGCCAGCCGCAAGGAAGGTAGCGCTCGTCTCGAAAGGTCCGTGCACCTCCGGTTGCCCTCGGTTCGTCGTGCACTCAAGTGCCTTGTCTGCGGACGGCGAAGTAGCGCTGGACCCGTTCGTAGAAGTCCTCCGGCGGGGAGGAGCATCCCAACTCCTCTTCGGTCAAGACCTCCTGAAGCAACTGGTCTCGCGTGTCGGACGGAAGCGCCAGAAGGGCTTGAGCGGTAGCAACGTTGCGCAGCTGCCTCTCCTCGGCCGAGTCAAGGTCCGGCTCGAGGGGGGGCTCTCCATGGGACTGCCATTCTCCGCACCAGTCTCGGTCAAGGGTGCGCGGCCACTCGGTACTCCACGCCTGGGCGGTACCGCCACCCGCCAACACCACAGGGGGGAAACGCCTGCACGTGCCCTTGAAGAAGCCACATTCTGCCTCGTCGGGCTTGGGGTCCCAATGAGAGCAACCCGAACACTGTCTTGGGGACTCGTTCACGTCTCCTCCCGGCTCTCGGTCGCAAGATCGATCTTGATCGTCATTCGGCCGTCTCCACGAGCATTACTCCGGCGAGACACGGGCCGGCGTCCACGTGACATTCCCGGGAAAATGCCTCCGGGTACCTCGTCTGCAGCCCCTCGAGATCGGTTTTCTCCACCTCGACAAGAAAGCCGGAGACGGCCATACCCACATTGTTCTGGGATGTGGTGTTGCGAGGCACGATGGTGTTGATGGCCCCGCCCCTGTCGATCTCACCGGGAACTATGGGATCGTACTTGGCGCCATGGTCGATTCCCACGGCGCCCTGCATGATCCGCTCGGTGAGGTAGGCGCCGGCCAGCACGATTCCCCGCTCGTTGAAGATGCTCACCACATCGCCCTTCTTGACGCCACGCGCTTCCGCGTCCGCCGGGTTCATCCAGAGTGGGTGGTACTGATACCCGTCCGAGCCTCTCACCTTACAGGTCTCGATTTCACGAAACCAAGTGATGTCGTCGTGCTGTGAGTGCACTCCCCAGCGAGGGTGGTTGCTCATGACCAGCAACGGATACTTCTTCGAGCGTTCCGTGCCGATGGTCTCCTCGTGCGAAACGCCGTGCGGGATCCACTTCGGCACCGGAGGCCTTTCCTCGTCCTCGGGGAAGTGCTCCGCCAGACCGGTGGAGTGAAACTCGAGCTTTCCGGTGGGCGTCGAGAGCGGGTGCTTCTCCGGATCTTCGTAGAACCGGATCAGACCGGCTGGGATGCTTTCCCACTCGGGGTCGGGCGGAACCACGTAGTAGCCTTTCCTGTTCAGCTCCTCCCAGCTGATCTGATCTGCGGACCCAGATGTCTCGTAGCCCAACTTTATGAGCTCGGGCACTGTCTTGCCACCCGTGTACTCCTCCAGCATGTTCAGACGCTCGGCGATCTTGCAGACTATCTCGTAGTCACTGAAGGACTCTCCCAGCGGCTCGATACAGCGGGGCTGGGGGAAGAGGAGATCCATCTGTCCGCTGAACACGTCGCTGCCGATGTCATCCTCCTCCAATGTGGTATTGGCCGGCAGGATGACGTCTGCGAAAAGGGCGTCGTTCTCGAGCCATGGATGCTGGCAGAGAACGAATTCGATCGACTCGTGGCGCAGGGCGCGAATGAAGTTGTTTCCGTCGTTCCAGCAGGTGATCCAGGAGGGTGAGTCGGTCCAGATCATGTGGAGCTGGGAGCAGCCTTCGGCCGGGTACCGGTACTTGACGAACTGTTCCTCTCGATCGCCGCCCATGCCGTATTTGTTGCCATACCACTCACATGGACCCTCAAGAATCAACTTGGGTATCAGCGTCTTGGGAACGAGGGAGTCACGGTTGAACTCTACCGGCAGGTCGCCCGTGTAGGCGGCGTCTAGATTGGTCGGGACCCGTGGCCGCGGAGCCGACATGAACGCGGGCTCATTGCGGAGAGCCCACTCGATTGTCTTGGCCTGATTGCAGCCCGGCCTGCCCAGACCCTGCATGGCCAGGCACAGCACCTGCAGACGAGCGGGTTCCGTGGAATATGGTCCCCGTATGCCGGGGCCACCGTTGCCGATGACGATCGTCGTGCGCTTCGAAGCCCACTCATCGGCGAGCGCCTTGATCACACGCGCAGCTACGCCGGTGATGGGGGCGGCCCACTCCGGGCTCTTGGCCACCCCATCCTCTTCACCCCTCACGTATGCTTCGAACTTTTCGACGCCGTAAGCGTGTGTCTCGAGGTACTTCTTGTCGTATGTGCCCTTTTCGAACCATCGGTGAGCAATGGCCAGATAGAGCGCGGCGTCTGTGTTGGGCAGGACGGGAATCCACCTGTCCGCGTGAACGGCCGCAGCGTAGTTGAGATCCGGCGCGATATAGATCTGCTTGATGCCCAACTCGCTCCACCAGTAACTCAGGCGGCTGCAAAGCTGGCCGCCCCAGCCCCAGGTAGTGGTCTCCTGATCGCAGCCCCAGAAGAGGAGAAGTTCGGCGTTCTTGGATATGTCGTACAGCAAGTTCGTTTGCGGCACCTGTTGACCCAGCGGCTCGCAGCCCCACGCGTGCTTGGCGCCCCACCACCAGCCTTCCCAGCTATCGGTGTTGCGCACTTGATGCGTGTAGCCACCAAAGAGGCGGAGCAGCTTCCGACCGCAGCCATGCGGGCCGTGCACCACCTTGTTCTCACCGTGCTGGTCGTTTTGATAGAGGATGGCAGTGGGACCGTACGAATCCTTGATCCGGAGCATCTCGCTGGTGATGATATCCAGCGCTTCGTCCCAACTGATGCGCGTGTACTTGCTCGTTCCGCGATTCTGCGGATTCCGCTCGCCGGCGGGATCGAAATCAACCCGCTTCATCGGGAAACGGATCCGGGCCGGGGAGTAGACCCTCTTCTTGTAGGCAAGGCTGAGGGGTGGAACCAGGCTCTTATCGCTAGGCTCGAAGGTCTTGCCTCGGGCGTGCATGACCCACGGTTTGACCTCTTCCCTGGTGTACTCGTCATAGTAGCGGGCCGGACGAATGCGAAGCATCTTGCCGTCCTTGACGTCCACCATACAGGCGTTGGCTCCCTCGGCGGCTCCCAACCAGCTGATGTCTCGAACTATCGTCCTTTCTCCGGACGCCTCCGCCGGACTCCCGAACAAATCCGCCACGACCATCTCCCTTCGACGACTTCTGCTCAACCCCGTGGGCTCAATCGTGACATAGATGCCGACTTTTGGCCCGGAGTGTGCCGAAACCCTTGAAGCGCAGACCGGCGTCTGTCGCGTCATCGCGGACGATCACTGAGCCGTAGGATCAGCCCGCTTCTCCCCTCTGCTCAACAACGCCCTGCCGACAGCCGCGATTCCTCTTACCAGCGGGCCCTCGAGTTCCTTCTGCACCTGTTTGAAGACGCTCCGCACCGGGACGTTCTGGGGACATTTCTCCTCGCATCTTCCGCAATCAGTGCAGTCGCTGGTCCAGTGCGGCTTGCCGTCTGGCGTCTGCACACCCAGATACATGGCGTGACCGATCCGCGCGCCCCACTTCGAGAACATGCGGTAGTTGTTCAGATTCTTGAACGCCGCCGGAATGTCGATGCCCCCGGGGCAGGGCATGCAGTAGGCACAGGCCGTGCAGCCTACCTGGAGAAGCCCATTGTAGGCGGCTCGCACTCGGGCGACTATCTGTTCCTCCTGAGGAGTCATGCCGCCGGGCAACGAATCGGAGACGATCTCCAAGTTCTGCCGGACCTGCTCTTCTCGATTCATCCCCGAGAGGACCAACGTGACTTCCGGATGGTTGAGGATCCAGCGCAAGGCCCAGTCCACCGGCAGCCTCTTGACCTCGGCTGTGTCGTAGATCTTCTGGACCTCGGCCGGGATCCTGCCCACGAGAGAGCCGCCGCGAAGCGGCTCCATTACGACGACCCCCATGCCCTTTGCGTACGCGTGGTGGATACCTTCGATACCTGCCTGGAATCGCTCGTCCACCATGTTGAACTGCACTTGGGCAAAGTCCCAATCGTACGCATCGGCGATGCGGATGAAGTCGTCCTTTCTGCCGTGAAACGAGAAGCCCATTTTGCGGATCTGCCCACTAGCTCTTATGGAATCCATGAAATCCATGACGTCGAAAGCCACCATGCGGTCCCAGGTTCCGCCGTCCAGCGAATGCAGGAGGTAATAGTCGATCGTTTCCACCTGCAACTTCTCCAACTGTTTGTTGAAGGCCTCCCTTATGGCTTCCTTTTTGCGGATGGTCATGCAGGGTAGCTTGGTAGCGATGTTGACCTTGTCCCTGTAGCCACCGTTGAGGATGTACTTGCCCAAGAACGTCTCCGAGGCACCCAAGTGATACGTCGCCGCTGTGTCTAGGTAGTTCACGCCGCCGTCGATGGCCATCACGATCTGTCGGAGCGCGGCTTCCTTGTCGATCAAACTGGATGCTTGCCCGCCGACTCGGGTGGGCAGGCGCATGCAGCCGAAGCCCAGAGCCGAGAGTCGTTCGTCCGAGTTGGGCATGGATCTGTACTGCATTCGTGACACTCCCGGTGCTTCGCAGTTGGTCATGGGAATCACGCCGGCCGCTGCCTGCGACGGCTCCATCTTCATTCTATCCCTCGCGCTATATTGACGAGTGGGTGAGTCGGGATAAAGCCCATCCTGGGACCCAATCGGAGGGAGCAGCGCGATGCAAGGTCCTCACTGGTTGCAGGTCGTCTTCAGCGTGTTCATCATGCCGCGTGGTTGGATCCACCTGCTGTATGCGGGACAGAGCACGGGCCGGCTCAAGCTCAAGTCGGGCATGAGGTGGCCTGGGGGATCGTGGATGCTCTCCAAAGCGCTTCCTGACGACGCCGTTAGAAAGCTGACGACTGTCCTGCTGGTGCTGGCAGGAGGGGCCTTCGTGGTCGGCGGGATAGGACTTGTCCCAAGCCCCGGACTGGGCGCCCGGTGGGTGGCCCTGGGTGCAGCGGCATTGTCCGCGCTGCTCTTCGCTGTTCTCTGGGATGGCAATAGAAAGAATTTGGTGGCCCCATCCATATAGACACTCTCCCCACGCGGTGGGGAGACTGAGGAATGTCACGTGCGATCCCTCAGTGCAGACCAGCGACTCGTCAGGAGAAGGGCAACGCGGGTCCGGTGTAACTCTCGATGATGGTGTTCAAACGGCGCAGAAGTCGAATCCCGCACAACTCGTCGAGGATTTCACGAATCTGCCTCGGAGCCAGATTCATACGCCGCTCGATTTGATGCACGGTGAGCGGCTCCGGCTCAGTGCATACCACGTCGCAGAGGACCATGTGCGCTCCGCTCAGATGCGCCGGCTCGGCCGCCCTTGACCCGGATCGTGCCGACGAAACAGCCGGATGCGGTTGGACAGAACCTCGTTCTATTTTGGGCGCGGATCTGGTCGTCATCGCCACTCCTTGAAATCACGTACCTCTCTGAGCCTGCGTTGGCGTCGCGCTCGGGATCCTCCGTGGACCAGGACGCGTCTTCAGGATATGCGACCATAGCTCATCGCATGTTACGGCTGGGTGAAAGTACGTCGACAAGTCCGTTAATTACGCTGGACGAATCTCCCCCCTTGGCCAAGGCAGGGCGAAATCCTCCAAGCGGGAGCAGACTGTCGCTTCATTTTTGCGCTCACTTAACCTGCCCGTTACACGGCGCGTCAGCGCTTGTACTAGCCTGGTCTAGAGACGCGACTCTCGGTGACCCAACGGAGGTGTCATGAAGACCCGGATTCGAACCCCGCGGCCAAGGATCGACAGTGAACCCGCCCCCCGCGTCATTCCGTTCGATACATCGCTCGCCAAATTCGTTCTTTCCCTTGACGTGGACAGCGTCTGCTTCTGCTGCGGCTCCCCGCTCCGGGCCCTGACTCCGGGGGGCGAAGACTTGTCCGTGCGTTGCCCTCGCTGCCACGCGGGCGTTTCCGCCTCGTACTGGTCCCGGAAGGAAGGTTTGCGATGCGATTGAGCCGACGTGCCCCCGCGATGATTTATCCCTGACTTGCCGCTGAAATGCGGGGAGAGCTATCGGCGAACGAGCCGCTGAGTACGGGACCGTCGCTCACCACCTCTCCCGGTCACCTCGCGTGGAACGAGGGGCGTTCATTTCACACAACGATCTTTCTCATTGGAAGTTGGAATCTGGCCACCATCAACCTCGCCAACCGGACCGGCCAGTTGTGGTGTTGGCCTTGGATCGCAGCTTGGGGGTCAATTCTCGCGATACACGCCGCCAGCCCCGGTCTAGCTTCTGGTAGACCGGGGAATAGAAGATGGGGGAGACCCTTGAAGTTCGAGCGTTCGCCTTCTTCACCACTATGATCAAACTCGGTTTCTTTTCAGACGTGCACGGCAACTTGGCAGCTCTCGAGGCGGTCCTTCTGGAGCTCCGCTCGAGAGGCGTGCGCCAGAGCTATTGCCTCGGCGATCTCGTGGGATATGGCCCAGACCCCAATGAAGTGATCGACCTCATCCGAGCGGAAGATATCCCCACTATCATGGGCAATTACGACGACGGCATTGGCTTCGACCGCGGTGGTTGTGGATGCTTCTATCCGGATACGGAAGCGAAGCAAATCGGAACCGCTTCCTACGAGTTCACCGCGCGGACTGTAACCAATGATCGTAAGGAATACCTTAGAGGACTGCCCGGCGAGATGCGCCTGCATGTCGAGGGCTACTCCCTCCATCTTGTTCACGGCAGTCCACGAAAGATCAACGAGTACCTGCTTCCCCAGCGAGAGACGCGGACCTTCGAGCGAATAGCCGCGACGGAGAAGGCCGACATCCTAGTTTTCGGTCACACGCACATCCCGTGGCACCGAATCTACGGCGGCCTCTACTTTGTGAACGTCGGTTCCACAGGTAGGCCAAGTGATGGGGATCCTCGCGCAGCATTCACCCTGCTGCGACTGAACGCCGGACAGGGCGTGCAGGTCGACGAGGTCCGAATCGAATACGACGTGGAAAGGACCGCGGAACGAATCCTGTCGGCCGGCCTTCCGTCTCAGCTGGCCGCCAAGATCCGGCGCGGAGGCTGAAGAGCCCGGTCACGCCTTTATCGGCGCGCCTGATTTGGCTCCGATTTTGTGCGTTATGGGATGGCGCTCGAGGCCTCACGGGGCACGATCCTATGCCCAATGCCGCGCACCGTCTGCAAAGACATACCCGCGCCGCATATCTCGAGCTTGACCCGCAGGTGTCGCACATGGACATCCAGCGATCGGGACACGGGGGGATATCGTTGATGCCAGACCCGCTCCACGATCTCGTCTCGGGTAAACAAGTGGCCGGGGCGGGATAGGAGAAGTTCGAGCAGATCGTGTTCCTTCCTATTCAGCGACGCTTGCCCAATCGGCGTACGGATGACGCGGACGTCACGATCCAAGACCAGGTCTCCGCTCGATAGGAGCGGGCCGCCGGCCTCCTCGACGTTTGCGAATACTTGTCCCATGCCCTTGCGAAGACACGCGTGGACTCGAGCCAACACGACATCGAGGTCGAAGGGTTTGATGACGTAGTCCAGGACTCCCAGCTCAAAGCAACCGAGCATGCTTTCTCGGTCGACCCTGGCGCTGAGCACGATGATGGAAAGCGCCGGTTTTCTGCGAACCATCTGCTCGATAGCGATCAGCCCGTCGAGCTCCGGAAGTGCGAGATCTATGATTACCAGGTCGACGTTCTTGTGAAGAGCGGCTTCAAAGCCCGCCTTGCCGTCGCATTCTCGTATGACCTCGTGACCGGCCCCAACGAGACTGTCGACCAACAGATCGGAAATGGGCGTGTCGTCTTCGATGAGAAGCACGCGTTTGACGGACGTCTCCACGTTCTCTCTTTCGCTGTTCATCTCGGCTTGAGAGTACGGAGGTACGAGATCGGCTATGTTACCGCACGGTTAAGAACACGGGAAAAGAAGGGAAAAAGCCGCTAGTTTGGCGCCTTCGCCCCAAACCGAGCCTTTAACCTTGAATTCACCTCAGAGTTGCCGAACCTTAACAATCGCCGACCTAGCCGCTGCTAGGGTTCAAGGCGCAGTGTTAGGACGGGCAACAAAGGCCGGGTCATCCGGCACATGAAAAGAGAGGAAAGATGAATATGGGTTTGAGGGGTTCAGCCAAACGCTTCGTGATTCCAATGGCAATGATGCTATTTCTCATAGCAGTGGTCGGTCTTCTCGCCGCCGGTTGCGGCAGCAGCAACAACGACACTACAACGACCGTAGCCGCGGCCACCACCGAAACCACAGCCGCACAGACTACGACCTCGGTCGCCCAGGAAACCACCACCGCAGCGCCTCTGACCGCCGATCTCAACGGTGCCGGCGCGACCTTCCCGCAGCCGGTATACGTGGAGTGGATCGGTGCCTTCCAGCAGTTGCAGCCCAAGGTCAAGATCAACTACCAGGGTGTGGGCTCCGGGGCCGGTATCCAGCAGTTCACCGCCCAGACCGTCGACTTCGGGGCGTCGGACGCCTTCATGAAGCCCGACGAACTCTCCGCCGCCGAGGCCGCTCGTGCCGGCGCCAAAGTGCTTCACATCCCCACGGTGTTCGGTTCCATCGTTCTTGCCTACAATCTCCCGGGTGTCGATAAGCTGAAGCTGGACTCAGACACTCTGGCCGCCATCTTCCTGGGCCAGATCACCACATGGGACGACCCCGCCCTTAAGGCGCTCAACCCAGACGTCACTCTTCCCAGCACGGCCATCCAGACCGTGCACCGTTCCGACTCCTCCGGTACCACCAACGCCTATACCAGTTACCTGACCGCGGTGAGCGCCGACTGGAAAGCCGGACCGGGTGCGGGCAAGGACGTCAAGTGGATCGGCGGCGTGGGTGGCAAGGGCAACGACGGCGTGGCCGCGGTTGTCAAGCAGACCGAGGGTGCCATCGGATACGTGGAACTCGCCTACGCCACCCAGAACAACATGACCATGGCCGACATGAAGAACAAGTCCGGCAACTTCATCACTCCCAGCCTGGACAGCACCTCCGCCGCGGCCGACCTTCCCAGCTTCCCGGCGGACATGAACCTGCTGCCTCTTGTGAGCAACAGCGAGAACCCCCAGGCCTATCCGATCGTCACGAGTACCTACCTGCTCGCCTACGACAAGATGCCCGATGCGGGCAAAGCGGCCGCTCTTAAGGCCTGGATCGTCTGGGCTCTTGGTGACGACGGTTCTACCATCGCCAGGCAACTGGGCTATGCCCCCCTGCCGAGTTCTCTCAAAGACGCGGTTCTTGCGGAAGTTGCCCTGATTGGCTCCTGAGGACTCAGTTTCCGGCGCCCTGTCCGGGGCATCTTGAAGAACAAGAGAGCCGGCCATATGGTCGGCTCTCTTGTTCCTTGGTACCCAGTTGCGTCTAGCAAACAGGAACGAGGCACTTGCCTAATTGGCGCCGGATCCTTGAAGCCGTGTCCGCACTTCATCCAGATTGGAGAAGACCCGGAAGCCGGGATCGATGGTGAGACCAACCATTTCGAGCATGCGAAGAACGTCGGGCTGCGGGTCTATAACCGCCAGCCAACCATCGCCGCGAACCCGGCGCAGGGAAGAAACCAGGCAGCCTATTCCACCACTATCGATGTAAGGACAATCAGTGAGCTGCAAGAGCAAGTGACTTCCGTTCTCACCGAGAGCAGCCTCACTTTTGTCCGCGAAGAACTGGACGGACGAATGATCGAAATCTCCGGCCAAACTGAGAAGGGGGACACCGCTGAAAGAATAAGGAACGATTTCCACCAAGGCCCCCTTCGCTACCGCCGCACGATGGTGATTTCAGGATACAAACGACTCGCAAGCGGCCCGCTTGCCTCAATTACGCTCGCTAACGTTAGCGCCCAAACGGCCGCTCTCGCGGGTCTTGCTAAAGATCCGCACGGGCATGGCAAGCGCCCGGCGCACAGGCGAACGAGAGTCAAGCAGGTCGCGGCCGGTAAGCATCAGGACGATGATCATTGCGGCCAGCGCTATAAAAAGCAGATCGTGATAGTGCATCGTTTGCTCCTTTCATCCCTCCCAACAACCAACTCCAAACGGCTCGTGGCCCCCGTCCGAACTCCGGTCAGCAGTTTGGGGTGCGGGGAATCGCCATGCCTCTTTGGAACCACATTCCTGTTTCCCCGTAAGTCGAATACTGAAACCACGCGAAAGGGATTATTTCCTCGGTACTTCTGTTTGACCACCTCGAACACGTGGTGTTCGATTAAGAGCGAGGACGAGCGTCTTCACTGCAAGAAGACCGAGAGAGACACTTCTGGTACCACCCTCCGGCAGACTCGCAAAACTCACCTCGTCGGCCAACGCAACCATGAGCGGAAGTCCCATGCCGCGGTGACACCTATCCCCGCCGGCCTTGACGTCAAACTTCCCCGCATGCCACACATCAACCGTAAAGCGGTCCTCTCGGTTCCAAGCCCAGACCGTGATGTCGCCCTTGTCCTTGGCATGCTCGACGGCATTGGCGCACGCTTCGGACACGCACAGTTTGATTCGGAACGTGCGTTCATCATTGAGACCTACGACCGTGGCCCATTTCTCAACGAAACCTCGGATTGGCGCGAGCGACTGCAACTCGGCCCTGAAGACCTTGTGCCCCAACACTTGGCCATTGTGCCGGCCCACTTCCGCGGCAGTCACCTCTCACCCCTCTTGCATACAACCATTCAGTCAAACTCCGTAGACGTGCCAAAGAACTTGTG
Source organism: uncultured Actinomycetes bacterium (assembly GCA_963775295.1). Taxonomy (GTDB): domain Bacteria; phylum Actinomycetota; class Thermoleophilia; order RBG-16-64-13; family RBG-16-64-13; genus JAMDEO01. The sequence continues at coordinate 844,743 of CAVZIK010000006.1, read as the reverse complement.
CCTCACGTCGGAGACCTTCTCAGGACCTGCCTTGTGCTATTCCCACCCGGACCGAAAAATGCACCTCGCGTCTCACAAACTTTCCCACAAGCCGTCCATGGTGATAGGCTGATGCTCCGTCCTCACGTTGCCAGGAGAGCAGTCGGTGAAATCGATCGCGGAGGTTCGCAACAACATCTGCCTTGTCACACTCGCCGGGGAGTTCGACCGCGCCAACGTGGACCAATTGCGGGCCGAGATCCGGTCTTGCCTTGACGAAGCCTCGTCGGTCATCTTTGACTTCCGAGAGGTGACCTTCGCGAATGGCGGGGTCCTGTCACTTCTTCACGACGTTCTCGATGGGCTGAGCGATGGAGGATGGCTGGGCGTTGCTCAGCCGCTGCCCACGATCGAGAACACCTTCCGAGCGGCGGGGCTCACTCGGCAACCCAGATTTCGCATCTTCTCCACGCTGACCGAGGCACTCGAGATCATCGAACGCGGCAAAGAATCAGCCAGTTCCCACTAACGAGGCTTCTGGCCGTCCTCCAAACCGATGTAGTCGATGGCCAGTAGCGCCACGTCGTCTAAGAGACTTCCTTGAGCGAATAGAAGCGCCTCCTCAAGCAGAAGAGAGGGGACGTCCGCAAGCCGAACACCCCGGGTCTGAGCAAGAATGTCGGCCAATCTCTTCTCTCCGAAGAAGTCCCCGTCTCGACGTGCCTCGGTGATTCCATCGGTGTAGAAGAGGAGACGGCTTCCCACCGGAATGTTGGCTTCCACGTCGTCAAATCGAGCATTCGCAAACACGCCGAGCGGAGGGGCTATGCACTCCAGAAACGAAATCTGACCGCCTCGCGCTAGAAATGGCGGAGGATGGCCGGCACACGAGTACACGAACGCTCCCGTCTCGGGGTCCAAGAATCCCAGGAACGCGGTCACGAACCCGGGAATACCCCTCTGCACAAGCAGCCTGTTGGTCGCCCGAAGAACGAGGCGAGGCCGGCCGAACTGGTGGGCGAACGCGTGGACTGTATCCTTGACCAGGATCGCGATCCGAGCCGCCTCGACCCCGTGGCCCGACACGTCGCCGATGAGGATGCCGATGCCCTTGTGCTTGGTCTGGAAGACATCGTAGAAGTCGCCTCCCACGAGTGCCCGTTCCGTGGCCGACCGATACAGATGTGACAGCTGCGCCCCGGGGACTTCGTCGGGAATATCGAGCAGCGCCTCCTGCAGCTTGCCGGCGATAGCCCGCTGCTGTTCGAGTTCTCTGAGCGCAGTGATGTCCCGAGCGGCGGCAAAGACGCCCAGCACCTCGCCCTCTTCGTCCCTGTAGAGCGCTGCATTGTAAAGGACATCGGTGAGTTTGCCGTTCCGGCTGCGTACAGTAAGGGGGTAGTCGGTGATCGCTCCGTTGGCGATGACCTCGCGGTAGCTGTCGCGCGCGCTCCTCGTGTCCGCGAAGTAGTCGGCGAAATCGGTGCCGATGAGTTCTCCGCGGTCGTAGCCGGTGATGGTAACAGCCGCTGCGTTCACATCCGTGATCTTTCCGTCCAGCCCGATCGTCACCAGTGGGTCAAGACTTGCCTCGATCAGGCTTCGGTTATAGCGACTGGCGCGAAGCTCCTCATTCTGGGCTCGCAACCGGTCCTCGCGCAAGGCGAGTTCTACCGTCTGGGCGTGAAGTTCCTCGGTCTGGGCCCGAAGTTCCTCGTTTACGGCGGCAAGTTCCTCTGCCTGTTCCTGAAGTTCCTGGTTGGTAGCCGCAAGTTCCTCGGACAGGGCCTGCGCCTCCGCAAGAAGCCGCTCACGCTCCATTTCCGCCTCGGCGTGGGCGACCCGCATGCGAAGTGTGGTGATGCCAAGGGAGAGGTCATCCGCCAGTTGGCCCAGCAGGTCCACCTCGTCGGGCGAGAAGGGATCGGTGTACCTCGAATAAATGGTCACAGCCCCGAATGATTCGCCGTTCGCGACAAGCGGTAAGGCGATCGACGATGCATAACCTCGTTTGAGTGCTTCTTCGCGCCAAGGAGCAAAGGCCGGGTCGGTGAGCATGTGGCGACAACCGGCGGGCCTTCCGGTGCGCACGGCGGTACCTGTCGGCCCGCGCCCACGTTCGTTGTCGGCCCAGGTAATCTCGAGAGTTTCTAGATAGTGCTCCTCGAAGCCGGCGCTGACAATCGGCAGGATGCGTTTGGCTTCGTCATCCTGCTTATAGCCGATCCACACCAAAGCATGGCCGCAGTCTTCGACGATGATCCTACACACCTCCCGCAGGTAACTCGATTCGTCGGCAGCCCGAATGAGAGCCTGATCGCTGTCGCTACGAGCTTTGAGAGTACGATTGAGGGCGAGCAACCTCTCCTTGGCCTGTACGCGCTCGGTGATGTCCTGGATAATGCCGGCAATCCGCCAACCGCCGTCGTCGCGCGATCGATGTCTACCTGCGGCCCAGATCCATCGTATTTCGCCGTCAGCCCGGCGGATGCGGCACTCAAAGCTCCAATCGCCTCGAGTGGCGATGGCGGCCTGGAACTTCTGGTCGACCAACTCCCGGTCTGCTGCCACCACGTGATCCAGGAAGATCTCATAGGTCCAGTGGGGCAGCAGAGACTCATAACCGAAGATGCGATCGTGCTCCAGCGAACGGTGGGCGCTATGGTCGGAGAGATCGAGGTCCCAGGCCCCTGTGCGGCTCACCTCCAGGGCAAACCTCACTCGATCTTCGCTATCTCTTATCGCCTCCTCCGTCCGCTTTCTCTCACTGATGTCGGTGTTCGTGCCGAACCACTGGGTTACCCGACCAGCCGCGTCCCTTAATGGCATGACGCGGGTGAGAAACGGGCGAAATTCACCGTCTGCTCCGCGAAGTGGAAACTCCATGTCGAAAGGTTGGCCGGTGGCGATCGAATCCTGCCAACGTGTCATTACCCACGGAAGCGCCTCGGGGTCGTGCACACTCTGCCAGCCCCATCCCTCCATCTGAGCGAAGGTGGTGCCGGTGTATTCGTACCACCGCTGGTTGTACCAGTAGATGAACCCATCGGCGTTGGCCATCCACGCGAGTTGGGGAATCGCGTCCGCCATCACATGGAAGCGGGCCTCACCCTCGCGCAGTGCCTCGGCTGCCTGCTTGGCCGCGGTGATGTCGTTAAACAGGATGCCGACCTGTCGACTCTCCTCTCCCCCGACCCGGAAGGCGGAAACGTCATACGATCGGCCCAGGGGTGTAGACGGAGCCTGGAAGCGGACCGATTCGCCCGTTACGGCAACTCTCCCGTAGATCTCGTACCAGTACTCATCGTTGTCTGGGGCGAGTTCGCGCATAAGCTTGCCTTGCACGCCATGTAGCCCGGTTTGCTCTTCAAATCTCGGATTGGTCTCCAGGAAGCGATAGTCAACGGGGGTGTCTGTGTCGTCGAAGACGACCTCAATAACGCAAAATCCCTCAGTCAGCGTGTTGAACAAGTCCCGATACCGCACTTCAGCCTCTCGGGCCGCCTGCTCGCTCTGCAGCAAGGCCTGTTCGGCCTGTCTGCGCTCGGTGACATCGCGGATCAGAACCTGAACGGCGAGAATTCCCCCGAACTCCACGCGAGAGCCCGTGACTTCGCCCGTCACGGAACTGCCGTCGGGTCGGATGAACCGAATGTCCCGCGGTGGCGACACCGCTCCCGAGATCACTTGGCCCATCCGCCGGGCCACCATTTCCCGGTCGCCGGCATGTACGCGCTGCATGACATCCGCGTCGAGAAGATCTCCTGGCGAACGAGCACCAAATAATTTGGCCGCTGCTGGATTGGCAAAAACACAGGTGCCGTCGACCTCGACCAGAATGGCGTCCGGACTTAGATTAACGAGGTTCCTGTAACGATCCTCACCTTCGCCTGCTCCAGGAGCGACGGCCCGTCCTGTAGCCCCGGGCGCAAGACGGTCGCGGTCATTCGCCCGGAGCGGGTCTGGACGGCCGCGAGCCTCCAAGAAGAATGTCAAAGTGACCTGGGTCTGCCCCTGTGACGGGCTGGACACGTGAACCTGGTCGGCAAGCGACACCATGAGTGGGAGACCGAGGCCACGCCTTCGACTGGCGTCGTCTTTGTAGAGACCGGGCTGGAAGACCCCCTCGTTAGTGATTTCAACCATCAAGCGGTCAGGAAGGGTCCAAACGACCAGTTCCACTTCGCTAGAGGCGTGCTCTATTGCATTGGCGACGGCCTCGGATGTCGCTACTTGGAGGTCAAAAATCCGGGCATCAGAAAGACCGGATGCCCGGCCTACATCTTCCATGTGCGTTCGTATCCGGGACAACTCGGCGAGGTCCGCGGAGATCATGAGACGAGACGGGCGATCCCTCTCCCCCCGAGCCCTTACATCGTCCATCATCTCTTCACCTTGAATGGGGTCACCACCCCGTCAATTCCGAGCGCCTGCATGGCGCCATTCTGTCGAACAAGGCGCGGTGACATCTATCGATGCCGCCGGTCACTCTGGGCAAGGGCATGCAGCACAAGAGTGTCTTGAGAACGCGCGTCGGCTCTCCATGGAACTCAGAACACCATGGAGCGTCGGATTTTACAGCAATCAAGGCAACATGCGCGCACCGGAGAACTAAACACCGCCGCCGCTTTCACTGCGCGCCGCGCTTCGACCGCCTCGGATCGAAGGTTGAACCGGGCCGAGCACCTCTCTGATCTTGTCGCCGAAATCCTTCGGCGTGAATGGCTTCTGGAGGTAGTTGACTCCCTCGTCCAATCGACCCCCGTGAACGATGCTGTCGCGCGGATAACCTGACATGTACAGAACGAGGAGATCGGGGCGGGAGGAGGTCAATAGGCGGACCAGATCGTTCCCCTGCACGCCTCCCGGCAGAACCACGTCGGTCACGAGAAGATCCACAGAGCCGTCATGATTGGCCAGAAGCTCCAGGGCTTCGCCCGCGGCGGCGGCTGAGAGCACCGTGTACCCCAGACCTCGGAGAATCCGAGTGACGAGGTTTCGCAGTGATTCCTCATCCTCCACGACGAGTATGGTCTCTTGGCCCTCCCATACGGAGGGGACGAGAATCGATGCCTTGTCTGCCGACTCCGCTTCCTTAGTGCGGGGGAGATAGATCTTGAAGGTGCTTCCCCGGCCCGGCTCGCTTTCTGCGTCGATACCTCCGCCACTTTGCCGCACTATGCCGTAGACGGTCGATAGTCCCAAGCCGGTACCTTCGCCGATAGCTTTGGTGGTGAAGAAAGGCTCAAAGATGTGCGACAGAGTCTCATCGTCCATGCCCAAGCCAGTGTCGGAGACGGAGAGCGTCACGTAGCTGCCAGGGTTGGGATACGTGGAAGCGCGGCAGTCCTCCTCGCCTAGCTCCACGTTGGCAGTGGCAACCGTGAGCCGGCCCCCCAGGGGCATGGCATCGCGCGCGTTGACGGCAAGGTTCATAAGCACTTGCTCGAATTGATGGACGTCCACTTCGGTGACCCCCAGAGCGGGGTGAAGCATTGTGACGAGTTCGATGTCCTCGCCCAGAGTGCGCCGCAAGAGCTGTTCCATCTCAAGGATAGTAACATTCAGAGAAACCAGCGCCGGACTCAGAGCCTGGCGCCGGGAGAATGCGAGAATCTGGCGGGTAAGCGCTGCGGCCCGCTCCGCCGCATGTCTTATCTCCCCCACGTCGTCGTGGAGAGGCAACCCACGAGTCTTCTCGTCGGACAAAATGAGGTCGCTGTAGCCGATTATCGCCGTCAGCAGGTTGTTGAAGTCGTGAGCGATGCCGCCGGCCAATTGGCCCACTGCCTCCATCTTTTGCGATTGTCGAAGCTGTTCCTCGCTCTGCCTAAGAGCCTCCTCCGCGCGCCTGCGCTCGGTGATATCGCGAGTGACCGAGAGAACAAGTTGCGGCTCCGCCTCTTCCATCAAGGCGAAACGAATCTCGACAGGAAAGGTCGATCCGTCCTTGCGCCTGTGGACCCCCTCAAGTGTCAGCGCGGCCCCGGGCGTCAGGGACAGGTGAACCGCGTCGACTTCTTCGCCGGGAAGGCTCACCTCGATATCCGAGGCGAACATACCCAAGAGCTCCTCCCGAGGGTATCCGGTGTCCCTGCACGCCTGCTCGTTGCAGGCGAGGATTCGTCCCTCATCGCGACCTATAACGTAGATCGCGTCGGCTGCGTATTCGATCACGCTTCGGAAGTGGCTCTCGCTTTTTGCCAGCTCTTCCTCCGCGCGCTTGCGGTAGGTTATGTCGCGAGTCACTCCCAGAAAGCCAGCCAACACATCAGCGGAATCGTATATCCCGGAAACCGTGAGGTCGGTCCACACGGTCGAGCCATCCTTGCAGGGCTGCTCCAACTCTCCCCGAAACTCAGGGCAAGGTCGCCCGGCACGTATCGCTTCGACGGCCTGCTCAAAAGCGACCTTCGCTCTCGCCGCTGATGCCGGCGTAAGGGCCTCGTCCATCGATTGGCGCATCACTTCGGCCACGGTAAAGCCGCGCAACCGCTCAACCGAGGGACTGACGTAGGTGAAATTGCGTTTGAGATCCATTGTCCAGATAACGTCGCTGGCATTGTCGGCCAGCAGCCGATGGCCTGCCTCGCTCTCCTTCAGCGCCTCTTCTGCTACCTTGCGCTCGGTGATGTCAAAGATGTAGTGCACGTAAGAGTCATGCGACAACGGAGCCCAGACGCGTTCGTACCACTTCCCTCGGTATTCGACCTCGAGATGCTGCAACTCACCGGTCGCCCACAATTCGGAGGCCAGACAGAAAGGACAAAGGTCGTCGCGAGACGAACACGTTGTAAAGCAGGTCTCGCCCGGGACAGCACCAAGTTCGCGCGCGAGCCTATTGGACGCGACAATCTCGTGCGTGTCCTTCTCGAGGATCAGGGCGATACAGCCCGGAACGCTGTCGAGCAGGGCCGATAGCTGATTGGACTCTAGTTCCAAATCCGCGCTGGCGGCGCTCCATTCCAAACGCCGTCCGGTCGGATCCTCCCTGTGATTGTCGGCGCTCAAGCAGTCCCCCAGGCCGAGAAGATGTGGCCTATCTCACAAATTCGAGCTCGCTCATTGTATACCCGACCGGGCGTTAGGCGAGGAGCCCCCCAGCACGCTGTGGGGGGTCCACCTTCCAGGTGGATGCCTGTCCACGGACAAGACGGCTTCGAATGACAGCAACCCAGAACAACACATCGGGAAATAGTGCGATCCGGACCGAACCGCGACTACTTGTCCTCCAGAACCTGTTCGACTTCAGACATCTTTCCCTCGGCCAAGTCCTCACATATGTAGACCTTCCCGCACTTGGGACAGGTCGGGACTTCGTGGGCGACCGTGTGTCCGAGGTACGTCAGCACGGTCTTCTTCAGCACCAGTTCCCTGTCACACTTTCCGCATTTCCAGGTTCTCTCTTCGGTGCTCACGGCTGCTGCTCCTCACTCTGGAAGCGCATTCGGTGGTAGTAGGCGCTGAACACCTCATAGGTCATGGGAGCGATCTCCCGATACTGCACCCAGTATGTGATGACGGGCTTGATCATGCTGCAGAGGCACATGCCGTCGCTCTCGTCATAGAATCTGTCGCCGGAGCTCTCGGCCAGCCATACCGCTTCCTTGAGATCGGCCGCCGAGATCAGCTTCTTGTCCATGTCGGCCTGCAGTTCATCGCTGATAATGAGAGTCAACGGATCCCACGCATGCGGCTCCGGCTGAAAATCGACATCCCGATTCTGCTTCATCAGCTCCCTCTTCACCTTCAAGCTGTTATCGCGCTTCTGTTGGAGACTGGGCACCGGAGCGGCCGCGTCCAGTCCGAATACCATGTCCAATACATGCGCACATTGCTTGCCCCGGGAGACGAAGACCTCCCTGCAGTTGGCGCAATAAACGATGTAGGGCTTCGCGCTTGCTTCGGCTCGGTGCTGCGTTATTTCGTCGTAGAGAGTCGGGTTGGCGACGCGGATATGCCCGCCGTAGCCGCAACAGCGGTTTGGTTCCTTCAACTCTTCGACGGCAACCCCCGCTCTTGCGGCAAGTTTCCTGATGCCGAGCTGCATTTCGTCGTTGCCTCTTGATGCGCAAGGGTCGAACACGGCCGCCTCGGGGAAGGGAGTAGTCGGCACTATCTCTTCCGATGCGGCGAGAAGCTCGTAGAGCGAAACTCTGGAAATCTCGGGCAGGAACCTGCTGAACAGACTCTCGCAGGTCGCGCACGCAAAGATCATGGTGGGCTTCCCCATGCTGCTCCAGGCTTGTCTGATCTCCTCGACATTGGCGCGAAGGCGCGCCTCGTCGCCCGCCCAGTATGCCGGAGCGCCACAACAACCCAGGAATATGCCTACGTCCAGGGTCCTGCGCAGGAACTCGTACGACTTCAACACGTGCTCGGGGTTTGACGCGCCGAGTTGACAACCAGGATAGAAGGCGTATTCGCAGGTCTCCTTCCCCTCGGGGGGAGAAGCGAAGGACCCCTCAGAGGTGGCGAAATCCATCTCCCGCAGCCAGAAATCGTGCAACGCCGCCGGATAGGTGCCGGCGTTCATGCGCTCCGCGCGAGAAAAGCGAAGCAGCGCACCCAGGTCCACGCTCTCGGGGCAAACGGACTCGCAGTGCCCGCACATATTGCACGAGTAGGCTTCACGAGTAACGGTGCGCGTGGAGAATGAGCTCACCGCCATGTCGGAGTACACCTCCACGGCGATCTTGTGCGGTGCTTTTCGGAAGCTCTTCAGCATCTCGCAGGCAGCCAGACAACTGTCGCAATCGCACTGGAGGCAGCGCGCGGCCTCCTCTTTCGCCTCCTCCTCCGTGTAGCCGTCCGGCCGCGAAGGTATGACTCGTGGAACAGAGGAGACGCCGTTGTGCGTAAGATGGCGCTCGCAGTCGCCGGCATCGTGATCGCCATGAGAACGGGCGGCCTTGCCGGTCTGCAAGAAGCCCTCGATGATCTTCGATGCCTTCGCACCTTGGGCGATGCCTTCCATGAGCGTCGCGCCGCAGAGTGCGCCACCCATGAAGACCCTGGGCTCCGAGGTCGTGAACAACTCGGGATCCCAGCTCTCGAGAAGGCCGAACGACTCGCCTCCGGCGCCGGTCGCGACAAACACCGCGTCAAAGTCAACCATTTGGTCGAGGGCACTGATCTCGACGCCGTAGCGGAACTCAGCCTCGACCGACGTGAATTGTAGGGCGATATCCTCCTCGAATTCGGCGAATCTCGGATGGGTGCGCAAACTGCCGCCCCAGCCGTCCTCCTTTTCAAACACGGTGACGCCGAACCTCTTCTGTGCCAGATTCAGCGCGCAGGAAAGGCCGGCGGTACCGGCACCGACGACAGCCACCCGTTGCTCCTTGGGCGGAATGACGTATGACTCCGCCTTGCGCACCCTCGAATACCGAAGGCAAGCCGCCTCAAGATCACGCAGGGCAATAGCTTCGTCCCCGAGCGACGTACGTTCACACCGGCTTTCACAGGGCTCGTCACAAAGCGCGCTCACGATCGCGGGAAAAACGGTGGCGTCGCGCAACGCCTTGTAGGCCGCCGTCCATCTGCCCTTGTTCACCTTTTCCACGAGCGTCCGCACATCCAGGTGAAAGGGGCATACGAGCGAACACGGGGCGGGCTCCCCACGGAAGCACCTCGCAGTGTACGCAGTGGCATCCTCTGGCTTCATACGTTTAAGAATACCGGCCAAGCGGGGTCCCCGGCACGTGGCCGAAAGATAACTCCGCTTGGCGAGTCATTCGTTTGTGCTCCCAGCCCCCCTCAAACGGGATTGGCTTTGATCATTTCCAACTCTTCCTCGAAATCAGAGCCGAGGAAGTACTTGGGAGGAGTCAGATCCTCTCCCCGCTGTTTGGCTTCCCATCCGGCCTTGATCTTGTCGGGGGTCGCCGGTAGCGCGTAGATACGGACCCCGCAAGCGTTGTTGATGGCGTTGATGACGGCCATGTGGTTGGAGCTCTGGAAGACCTCCGAGCAGCCGCAGGAGCCGTGAGGACCGGCTGGACGAGGAGTCTCTTGGAAGATGAGGTTGAAGTCGTCCGGGATCATGTCGATGGTGGGGATGCCACAGCCGGTCATGCTGCCGTGCTTGTCCATGGCGTCGTAGTCTTCGCTGAGCGCAAAGCCGATGGAGTGGGAGAGTCCGCCGTAGCCCTGGCCTTCCACCGAGAGGAGGTTGCCGACCACGCCCACATCCCCCACCCAGGTGAATCTGAGGACCTGGGCCTTGCCGGTCTCGACGTCGACTTCGACCAGGGCCAGATTGAGGCCGTACATGTACGTGGGGTTCTTCTCTCCCTCGCCGGTGTTTGGATCGAGTCCCGGCGGCAGCCCGATGTTGAACTGATCGTAGTGGCCGGTGTACTTGGTGGGGATGCCTTCCGCGACCATCTCGGAGTGGGTGCGATAGCTGCCATCCTCTTTCCGCATGGCGTCCATGAGCTGCGCAGCCGCGTGCAGGGTGGCGTTGCCGGCCATGTAGTGCGAGCGGCTGGCGGCAGCCAGGTTTGTGTCCGGACAGGTCTTGCTGTCGTTCATGACCAGCTTCACCTGCTCCGGCTTGACCCCCAGGGGTTCGAGCGCCTTCACGGTGTGCGTGAGGGTGCCGATGTCGCCGCCCTGGCCCATGTCTTCCCAGGTATTGTAGTGAGTGATGCCGCCGTCGGGCATGAGTTCCAGCGCCACCTCGGCGTGGTCGAACATGCCGATGGTGATGATGAACCCGCCCATACTGATCCCCACGCCCACGTTTCTGCCCTCGGCTTTAGCCGCCTCGGCCTCCGCCTTGTACTGATCGTAGGTGGGCTTGGCTTTCTCCAGCAGCTGCGGATAGACGTAATCCTGGTACGGACGGCTGTTAATCGTGAGGTCCCCCGGTCGCGCCGCATTCTTGTAGCGAAACTCCCAAGCGTCGATGCCGGCTTTCTCGGCCGCCATGTCGATGAGTGACTCGGTGGTCGTGTAGATCTGTGGCGCGCCGAAACCGCGGTAGGCCGTGTTGAACGCGTGGTTCGAGGAGCCGCCCCGGCCGAGCGCCTTGAAGTTGGGGATGTTGTACCCGTGGAACCCGACGGAGGTTAGGTTTGTGAAGATGGGGACGAGCCCGTAGGCGCCGTGGTCCAAGGCGACGTCGTACTCGGCGGCAATGATCTTGCCCTCTTTGTCACAGGCGATGCGGCCGTTGGCGAACGTCGATGACCTCTTGCCCGTGGTGTGGTTGAACTCGTCGTAGCTGAGACTCATGGTGCAGGGCATATCCAGGTTCTGGACGGCCGTGACAACAAGAGCAAACGTGCTGGAAGCGATAGTGTAGCCGAAAGAACCGCCGACGCAGTTCAGCAGCATGCGCACGTTGTCCTTGGGAAGACCACAGGCGAGCGCGATGGACTCGGCATTCTCCGACAGGTTCTGGCACTTGCTCTGGATGGTCATCATGCCGTCGGTGCCCCAGTAGGCCTGGACGACATCGGGTTCGATGGGCAGGTGCGGTTCATGCTGGGAGTGGAAGCTGCCCTCGGCGACGATGGGGGCGTCTTCGAAGATATCGGCGGTGTCCTCGCCCTTGAAGACCGGCTGCTCCATATAGAAGTTCGGTATACCCTCGTGGAGCTGGATGGAGTTGGGCATGACCGCCTCGGGGAAGGTCATGTAGGCCGGCAGGATCTCCAAGTTCTGCTTGACCTTCTGGGCGGCCGCACGGGCGTGCTCCCTGGTGTCGGCGGCTACCAGCGCTAGTACGTCGCCCCGCCTGCACACCTTCTTGCCGGCGATGACGGGGAACTCGCGAATTCCGGTGCCCTTCTGCCGGGTGATGGGCCCCTGCATAGGCATGTTGTTGCTGCCCTTGACGTCCTTGGCCGTCATCACCTTGATGACGCCGGGCATCTCTTCGGCCTCGGCGGTATCGATGCTGATGATGTTGGCGTGGTGGGCTTCGGCCAACACGACGGCCAGATGAGCGGTGCCGTCGGGCATCTGTAGGGCGACATCGTCGCCGTAGTCGGCCAGACCGGTGACTTTGGCAAGAGCGGTGGGGCGGGGGTGCCTGGAGCCGTAGATCTCGGTCTCACCTTCGAAATCGTAGGTGATGTCCGTTATGGTGGCCTCGCCGCGCATCACCTTGGCAGCCGCCATGACCGCGTCCACCAGGGGCTTGTAGCCGGTGCAGCGGCAGATGTTGTGATGGGTCTTAAACCAGGCGCGGACCTCTTGGCGGGTGGGTGAGGGGTTCTCGGTGAGCAGCCCGTAGGCAGAGACGATGAATCCCGGCGAGCAGAAGCCGCACTGGGCTCCGCCGTAGGTGATCCAGGCCTGCTGCAGGGGATGCAGATGCTGAGGGGTACCGATGCCCTCGATGGTGAGGATCTCGCTGAACTCTGGCACCCGCTTCATCTTCTTGGTGCAGGAACGGATCACTTCGCCGTTAAGGATGACCGAACAGGCGCCGCAGACCCCGGTACCGCATCCCACCTTCACTCCGGTGAGGCCCATGCGACGCAGGACTACGGCAAGGGTGTCCTCTTCGGGATCGCAGGTTATGAATCTGTTGACGCCGTTGATAGCGAAGCTCATTCTCGTGAGTTTCATGCTTTATTCCCCATCTCTCGATTCGGGTGGGATCCTCTACCAGATGCCTCCGAACTGGCCTCCAACAAAACAGTGTACAACACCGGCCGGGGTGAGCCATGACACAACAATATGACCCGGTTCCGGTGATGACGAAATCGCATCGTCCGGCCGTCCGCCGCGCCAGTCTCTGGTCCATCTTCTGAAGTTGAAGTCGATCAAGATCCGTCCACGGCCCACCCTGACACGTCCCTGATTTTGGCGTTCAGCGCACATAACCGATATGATTAATTGCGCTTGGCCCCTGCAAGCCCCACAGAGGAGGAACCTCATTTAGGCATCCGGAAGGTGGAGTTGAACCTCCGCTTTCATCGTCCAAGGGCTCGCCCGACCGGACATTTTCCCAACCTTCACCCGACTCAAAACGGTCTTGTGCGTAGCCATCCCCAAGATAGGGAGAAGTCATCACCATGTTTCTTGCCACAGATTTAGACGGTACGTTTCTCGGCGGCAACCAGGCAGACCAGGCGGCGCTCTATCGAGCTTTCCAACATGATTCCGCCGCCCGCCTCGCCTTTGTCACGGGGAGGGGAATGGAGACCGTGCTCCCGCTGTTGAGCGACCCTATTCTCCCGAGTCCGGATTTCATAATCGCTGACGTCGGAGCCACGGTCGTCGCGAGAGAAAACCTAGCCCCGGTGCAACCTCTCCAGGGTGAGATAGAGGCTCGCTGGGTTGGTCCGGACGCCGTCATGACTGCGTTGGACGGTATGCCAGGCCTCCACAAACTCAAGCGCCAGCCAGTTCCGCAGGAGCGCAGGTGCTCCTTCTTTCTGGAGGACCCGAAGCTTGTTCCGGAGATAAGAAGACGGCTGGCCCTTCTCGAGTGCGACGTTCTCTACTCCGCTGATCGCTTCTTGGATGTCTTGCCGGCGGGAGTCTCTAAGGGGAGCACCCTCAGAGGGCTGATTGAGTCGTTGGGCGTCGCGAACGAGGATGTACTCGTCGCGGGAGACACACTCAACGACCTCTCTCTCTACACCCAAGGTTTCAAAGGAGTGGTTGTAGGCGAGTGCGAACCCGCGTTAGCCCTGGCTACCGTTGACAATCCGATGGTTTTCCGGGCGTCGTCGCCGGGGGCCGGTGGTATTCTCGAGGCAATCCGCGAACTCGATTACCCGCTCGACGCAAACACCAGCGTGAAAGACAAGCCCTCGGGCGATTCCCAGCTCGTGATCGTCTACCATCGGCTGCCATTCGAGGAGCGGATAGTCAGAGGTACTCGGGTGAGACAGCCACACCGCAGTCCCAACGGCATCATCCCGACCCTTCTAGGTCTATTCGAAGGGGAGCGCCGCGGTTCGTGGGTGGCTTGGTCCATACAGCCCCACGATGGGCCTCCTTTCCTCTGCTCCGAGAAGGTGGACGAGGCCCGCTATCCGAAGCTTACCGTCGACAAGGTGCCCCTCTCAGCCACCGACGTCGAGCGTTTCTACAAGCAGTTTTCGAAGGAAGCGTTCTGGCCTGTGATCTTCTCGTTTGCGGAAAAAGCGACCTTCTCGACGGTCGATTGGGAACACTTTCTGGGGATCAACCGCCTCTTCGCCGAAAGGGCGGCCGTCGAAGCCGACGAGAACGCCATGGTCTTCATTCACGATTACAATCACTGGATGGTGCCGGGATTCCTGCGGAGACTCCGACCCGATCTGCGCATCGGGTTCTTTCATCACACGTCGTTTCCCCCCGCGGAAGTCTTCAACGTCATACCTTGGGCGGACCAGATCGTGGGCAGTCTCGCCCAGTGTGACTACGTCGGGTTCCACATCCCTCGCTACGCGGCCAATTTCTTGGATGTTCTTCAATCCCATGTGCCCACTGAAGTGTTGGAAAGACAGTCCTGCGCCCCCCGTTTCCGCGTCCATGGTTGTGCCCTCGCGCTCGGCGAGATGCCCAGCCGAGTGTGTGCCGGCGGCAGAGATATCACCTTGGCCGCGCATCCCGTAGGCGTCAACGTGCACATGATCCGCAGGATTCTCCAGGAGCCGAAGGCGCTAGAACACTGCCACAAGATCAAAGAGCGTTTCAGTGGGACCCGGATGATCCTGTCCGTAGAGCGTCTCGATTACGTCAAAGGGCCTATCCAGAAGCTGGAGGCCTTCGAGAGCCTTCTCGAAGCCCACCCCGAACTACTCGGAAAGGTGACGCTCGTGCTGGTGACGACTCCGCCCGCTCCGGGAATGGGGGTATACGAGGAAACAAGGGAGGCCGTGGACAAGACCGTCGGACGGGTTAACGGCCGCTATCGCACGCTTAATTGGGCGCCTGTCCACTATCTCTTCAGGTCTCTGCCCTTCGAGGACGCTTTGACGTATAGCGCGGCTGCGGACGTAGCTTGGATCACCCCGCTGCGAGATGGTCTCAACCTTGTGGCCAAAGAATATGTGGTGGCCCAGAACGCGGTCGACGGGGCTGGGGTCCTTGTGCTCTCGGAATTCGCGGGCGCCGCGGTGGAGTTGCATGGAGCCATTCTCACCAACCCGTACGATCCTGAAGGCCTTCGAGACGATCTATACGCAGCCCTCACGCTTTCGGAAGAAGAGCGGCGTCACCGTCTGACGCGCTTGAGCCGCATCGTAGAACAGCACGACGTGGTCGCCTGGGGGGATCAGGCTCTAAGTTCGCTGGAGCACGGTCCGAGGGAGTCGCTCGAGAACCAGAACTAAGGGCGCACAGACTCTCCGACAACCCCTGGCTGGCGGCCTTATTGACCGCTCGCGCACCGAGAAGACTTCTTGTATTGTTGAACCCGGCTCCACCCTGGGGTCTCGGTCGGACACAGCAAAGGGATAGGAACTTCGCTGGAGCTTCTGCTTCTTGTAGCTTGTGTTCTTATTTACTTGGGCTATCTCGCCATACGCTTGTCTCGGCGATTGCGCTTACCCGTCGTCACGTCTTTCCTCCTGCTCGGGATCTTTGCGGGCCCCGAAGGCCTCAACGTTGTTAGTTCCTCCATCATTGGTTCCTTGCGAATCATCGAACCAGTAGCTCTGGGTCTGATCACCTTCGCGGCAGGGGAGCAACTCTATTTCGGAGATCTTCGCCTATTCGCTCGACGCCACTACCTCGCTGTTGGGCTGGAGACCATGTTGCCCGTGCTGCTTGTCGGGGCGAGCGCTTGGTTGGTGACGGGCCGCTTGGAAGTGGCCTTACCGGTGGGCGCCATCGCGGGAACAACGGGACTGGCCACGGTCATGAGCACCCTCAAGGAGAGCGGGGCTCAGGGCGGGTACGCGAAACTACTCGGCTTCGCCACCGCCAGCGACAACTTCTTTGCGATTCTTGTATTCTCCTTCATCCTACCGCTGGTTGTTGGGATGGAGACAGGTCAGGCGATCGGCACTCTGTACATCGAGAGACTCGTGGCCATGGTCGCATCGATCGGTATTGGCTTTGTGGCCGGCTTCGCGGTATCGAGACTCATAAAGAACGTTCGCTCGTCACACGAACTCTCCATGCTGGTTCTTGCTCACGTGCTCTTGGTGGTAGGGGTAACTGAGTACCTGGGATTCTCCGTGCTTCTTGCGGGACTGACCATGGGAACAACAGCGGTCAATCTGACGAGGGAGGTGCGCGATCGCGACCGGGCCTTCACGGCCCTTGGCACGCTGGAGTTCCCGATAGTCGCGATGTTCTTCCTCTGGGCCGGCTCAAGCCTGCAGATCCGAGCTCTGGGAAGTATCGGGCTACTCTTCTTCGCATACCTGCTGGCGCGGGTCGTCGGCAAATTGACTGGGCCCTTTCTGACCGCGTTGAGCCTCAAGCGGGACAAGAGCAAGTCTCGCCGTTTTGTGGGCCTAGGTATGAGTTTGCTGCCTCAGGCGGGGGCAGCGGTGGGACTCGGAATCGTCGCCCGCGACGCACTCCCTTCCAGCGGCGAGACCGTCCTTGCCGTCATTCTCGCGTCAGTGGTTGTCTTTGAACTCATTGGCCCTCTGGGGGTTCATTGGGCCGCCAGATTTGTGGGCGAGGCAAGAACTGCGCCGGAAGAACAGCCCCTTACACTCCACGAAGCAATCAGCGAACTGCGCGATCGCAGAGCACGGGTCGTAGTGCTGGTGGACTCCGAGGCCGACCAGTCGATCATGCGGATTCCACTCCAATTGGTCTCTCGGCTCGATGCGGACCTGTTCGCCGTGCCCGTAGCGATCCGACCGGGGACAGACTTTCCGCTCCGATCGCCGCGAACGACTTCAGTCAACTTGGTTACCGAAGAAGACGAGGGAGGGTCTCGAGTCGCCATTTGGTGCCCCGAACTCACGCTCCAGACCACGCCGGCTTTGGGTTACGCATCACATCAATTCGTCTCGGCCCTCAGCGACTATTCGCCCGATATCGTTCTCGTCTCGCGTGAAGGCTCGGTGGGCAAGCTGCTGGACATTTCAGAGACTCTATCCCGACAATTGAACCGGCCGGTATTGGAAATCCCCGCCGCGAGGGCAAGCGTGGGAGACCGGTCGATGCCGACCGGTCGGGTCTTGCTGGCTGTTTCGAAGCTTTCTGCGCTCTGGCGCAAGTCGCGTTCAGGGTTAGCCGGGCTTAAACCTTAGACGCGCGCTCAATCGCCCTGAAGCGGGACTCGATGACGCGAAGATCTTCGGGCTCGGGCACCGATTCTTGGCTGCCATGCCAAAGCATCTGCGCCTGGCGCATAAGCGCGCTGCGATGCGAGTCGTGCTGAACCCGAGGGGTCAGGGAGGCTATGGCTTCAAGCAGTCTTACGATCACGGGAACGCTTCCCCTGCCGTACTGCCGTATGTGGCTGAAGGCCGCGTCGACGAGGTGTGCATATGTCAAGGGATAGGTGACCAGCCGGGCCTGACCCTCATAGCGAAGCAACGCGGAAGGAATGGTCCTCTCGCCGACCAGCCCCAGGGCGTCGGTCAACTGGTCGATACATGCAATCGCGGTGTAGGGGTCATTGATCCCTGGTGAAAGCGAACGAACGGCTATTTCCACCAGCTGGTCAACCGCGGACTCCACGTCTCGGTTGAGAGACCTTTGCGTGCCAAGCACGAAACAGCTGTTCAACTCGGCCGTGAGTTCTTCAGTGAGAGCGGCCGTACCGGGCCAGACGTCCAGCAACCTGGCCTGTTGAGTTACAAAGTGACCAACGCGGTGCTCCAGGCGGAGAACCAATCCGTTATCGTGGGCCGACTTTAGAAGCCGATCGTAGTCTATCGCCTGGATGTATCCACTGTTGTCGGCCATGACCTCCTGGGCTCCCGAGGGAAAACCTTCGGGCAGAGAACGACCAGGCTCCGGCCTCTCCAACTTGCCGTCCTCACCCGAGGGGAAGAGGCGACTAACGGCCGCGCGCAACTCGCGTCCGGTGGCCGCGACAATCGTCTCGGCGCGTATCGAGAACGTGGCGTGGTGGATGAAGTAGACGAGCACGCCCAAAGCGACGACCGCAAACAGGATGCCCACGGCAAGTGACAGGTACGGAACGAACGGGATGGAACCGTTGCTCGTGACCGCCCTCAGCACGAGGAGACAGTAGACAAAAGTCGCCAAGAACGTGCCCAGCACCACTTGGTAGCCACGGTCTCTGATGAAGTTTCTGAGCAGGCGAGGCCCGAACTGCTGCGAGGCCAGCGAGAGCCCCACAATTGTTATCGAGAACGTCAGCGCCGCCACAGTGATCATCGAGCCCGCGATGGTGGTAAGCAGAGCCCGGGCTCCGTCCGGTCCCCCCTGATATATCCAGCGGGGAATGACCGCGCTACTGCCTCCAATAACCTCATCGATCCAGGGCAACAGCCCGGACAGCCCTATCGCGATGACGACCATCGCCGCAGGCACAAACCAGAAGTTAGCAAAGAGGTACCTTCTGAGGGATGCCATCTGCAATCGCTTCCACATGGGGTCACCTTTCCGAGTTACCAGCCGCTCGGCGGATCAGCCGAAAACGGAAGGGCCAACTCCGACGGGGCAGTCGCAAGGCCCTCCCGGCGTCCCGTCTGCCCGCCCACAGTAGCATCAATCCTCCAGCCACCTGACGCCCTCCAAGAAGAAGACGGCGGCCAAGCACCTAGCGAGATCCATCGCTCCTCCGCAGCGGGCCGGTGCAGTAGACTGATATGGTGCGGGGCGCGGACAGCGCTGGGAGGATCGGAGGCGATCGACATGCACACAGCCAGGGATGGGATAACCGAGCTGATCCAGGCGGCAGCCGCAACAGCACGTGACGAGACGAGCGACGAGCCTGAACCCGCTCTGACTCAACCCGTCGATTGGCCCGTCGATTGCACTGTCGGCCCCGGGCTGGAGGGAGCCATCGCCTGCGAGAGCAAGGTCGGATATGTCAATGGTTCCAAGGGCTGGCTCGTATATCGTGGCTATGACGTCTTCGACCTGTGCGCGCATTCGAGCTTCGAGGAGGTGGCGTATCTGCTTGTGTACGGCGAGCTTCCGTCTCCATCGACGCTCGAGACTTTCAAGTCTACCCTCGCCGGATACCGGTATCTTCCAAAGACTCTTCGCCGCATGTTGAGCTTCCCCATCGAAACGATGAAGCCCATGCGCGCTCTGCGACTCGGCACCAACCTTTCCCACCAGGAGTCCAGCACCACAGACCAGGAGTGGACCAGGATGGTGCCACAGATGGTGATCGCCTCCGATGAGGACTCCATCGCGATGGAAACGCGGCCCACAGGTCACGAGCACGCCGTCTACGAGTTCACCAGGAGTAACGCGGGAGATGCGGCCGGAGCGAGCAGAAATGGTGGGCCCTCAGGCTTCGAAGCCGCGTACCGTCTGATCGCGGGAACTGCCACCATTACTGCGGCCATAGGCCGAGTTCACCAGGGGCTCATGCCCTTGGACCCGGACCCAGGACTGGGCCATGCAGCCAACTTCCTGTACATGCTGACAGGTCGCAGGCCCTCGCCCGTGGAGGAGCGGCTGATGGACGTGTGCCTCATACTCCACGCCGATCATGGTATGAATGCGAGCACCTTCGCGGCCATGGTCGTCGCGTCCACGCAGGCGGACATGTACTTCTCGGTCGGAGCCGGCATCAGCGCTTTGAGCGGACCGCTCCATGGAGGGGCTAACGAACTGGTGTTGCACATGCTCAGAGAGATCGATCATCCGACCAACGTAGAATCCTGGTATCGAAGCGCCCGCGCAGAAAAACGCAAGATCCCGGGATTTGGCCATCGCGTGTACAAGGCGTACGATCCGCGCGCGCGAGTTCTCGGCCCCCTTGCGCGCATTCTCGCGGAGGGCAGTGAGGAGACCGCCCGCTTGTTTGCCATCGCCGATGCGCTTGAGAAGACCGTGATCGCCGACCTGGGCGCGGACAAGCACGTCTTCCCAAATGTCGACTTCTACTCGGGGATCGTTTATGCGGGCCTCGGCATCGCTCCCGAACTCTTCACGCCCATCTTCGCCGTGAGCCGCGTCGCCGGCTGGACGGCGAGAGTACAGGAGTACCTAGAGAACAACCGGATTTTCCGCCCGCGCGCGGTCTACGTGGGCCCACTGGGCAAGCGCTACCCGTCGTCGGAAGACTAGAGCGACGTCGTCTTTCGCTGGCCGTCGTCGCTTGTGGTCGGCGTCTCATTGCACCAGCCGCCGCACTTCTCCCGATCCAGAAATGTTGGTATTCAGAACGGGATCCCCCAGGTGAGAGACCGTGGAGCTCCCGGAGGCATCGACATTCAATTGCTCGCGGGCGTTCACCTCGATGTTGGAGGAACCGCTGCAATCTATCGTCGCTATTCGGCTCGCCAAGCCGCGGGCCGAGATTTTGGTAGAGCCGCTGCTGTTGAAGGACACGGTGTCGGCCTTTCCGGTTAGGGTAATATCCGAGGAGCCAGACGTGTTCACCCGCAAGTTATCTGCCCGCATGTCTAGGCTCACTTCGCTGGAGCCGCTGCACTCGATCACGAACTCCCCGGCAGTGAAATGGCTTTCGCCTTGCACGGACACTGCGCCACTCAGCTTGACGGCCCGCAGGTCTGGAACCGTAAGGTGGTACGTGATGGGCTCGTGACCCCAGGACACGCCGTAGTCGAACCAGCGCCAGCGCTGGTGAATGCGGAGGGTGTCACCGTTCACGGTGGTCTCCAATCGATCGAGGACGTTCCGTTGGGCCTCGATGCGGAGGGTGGGTGTCGCCCCCTGGCTTAGTATCAGAACGCCTTTGCCGCTCAAATCCACCCGTGTGAACGACGAAATTTCGCGGGTTTCACTCACCACCGGCCCCGCCCCGCGTGTTAAGACGTAGCCCACACCGACCCCGGCGGCCCCTATAACCACGAGCACGGCAACGACGATGACTCCTATGAGTAGACCTGTTCGCATCTCGACCCCTTGTCGAACGTTGCGGTGAGCGGCTTCACTGCTTCCTGCCACGCCGAACACGGAAACCGGTCGGCATATTCAGTATGATGCGCGAGATTCGCGGGGTCGCCCTCCAGACGGGCGGTTGAGCCCTGGTCATTAGAAGAGGAGCAGCTGATCAGACCACTGGCTGTCAGTTAGTTGCGTCGTCCGACCACTGGCGAGATCCTGGACCATCAGGGCTTCCCCCCCGGGGGGATGGGAAAGGCGTGCAAAAAGCCGGACTAGTAGGCCGCCGTCGATGCTGGGCCACATGCCACGTGGACCGAGATCGATCGTCTCGCCCATCTTGGTGTCTCTGTCATCGGATCGACAGTCCCACAGCCAGCGATGAAGAGACTCGTTACCGGGAGGGCAACCAGAACCGCCGCCAAGCGGTAATGTTTCATGACTGTCCTCACGCTCCGCCCGACGCCCATGCCTTCATCCCGCGTGCTTACTTCAAAACACGTCCGGGAGAGTGGAAACCTTTACCTGTGCGTTCACTGCACTCCGGGCCGCGCGGCGCCGCCATTTCCCGCCTTCGAACGGCCGACTGCCATACGTTCAGGTATTCTTCATCTAGATGCTGTTAACATATAGTTTGGTCGCAAGTTCCAACACCCCCTTCGAACTGTGACCCTCGTGTCAGTACGGCGGACAACCCCCTTCTCACCTCCGGGGGCTCCGCCGTTCAGTGAACGAGTCGCGGCCGTCAGTCTGCTGCGACTTGGTAGCCGCCGAAGTCCACCGTACGCAGAGGCGCCCCGTACGTATTCTTCACGAGGTTGAGGAAGGGCGCCTCATAGACAAAGCCATCCTGGCCCCAGACCGCGGGGACAGAAGTGAAATCGGTGATGTCGGCGAGCGAGTCGCCAAGAGAGCCCAGGGCCGGGTAGAGTCGGTTCTCGACGAGAACGAGGTGAAGAACCTTCGCCATCTCTTGCTGAGTCTCCCCCCTGGCGCCGGCCATGGTCATGGAGAGCACGGCGCAGAGACGGTAGGGGAAAGAACGAGGTTCTCACGCTTGGGACGGATGGTCCGGAAAAGATCGAAGGCGAAGGCGTAGTCGCCAGCCACGACCGCGGGTACATCCGTCTTTGTCTGGGGTTGATGACGGGAGCTTGGACTCGTCCTCAAGGACGGCAGGCGTGAAATCGACTCCTGCCTCTGGCTCAGCAGCAGGCACGGTCCCGCAGGCTGACCGATAGACCCATCCCAACGACAAGCACGAAAACCGCGAAACCCAGCACCATCACTGCCGACAGGCGCCCTTTGGTCTTCATCGGTCCCCCCTCAGCCGTTGCCCGGCGTCCTCGATCGCGGAGACCGGGGGTTCAGCCGACCTAGTTCCCTCGCTTCGCAGCAAGCAGACCGTAAAACTCCGGTCGACGGTCCTCAAGCATGTCTGTCTCCAGCTCGCCAGGTATGACAACTCTATGTTTCTGGTCTGTCGCGGCCGGATCGATATTCGCGAAGATCAAGTCCTCCGTAAAATGCTTGCCTTCGACCAGGATGACCCCCCTCGGGTCGACCGCCATGCTCCGTCCTATGAACCTTACGCCTCGCTCCTCCCCGGCCCGATTGACCGCGATATGGTTAACGACGTTCTCCCGGGCTCTGGTCTGCACGACGTGGTCGGGGACGAACTCGATGTCATCAGGCCAATTGGTGATCGTTACGATGAGTTGAGCCCCCATCAGAGCCAGCACTCGAGGGTACTCTGGAAAATCGAGGTCGTAGCAAATGCTTAGTCCGATCCTCCCGAGCGGGGTCTCATGCACGCTCGGGGCGAGATTCCCCGGGCGGAGAAATCGGTCCACTCCCAAATAGGGCAGGTGTAGCTTGCGATACTTTCCTATCAGACCCTCCGGTCCGATCAGGGCCGAAGCGTTGAAGTAGTCTTCTCCGTCCCTCTCCAGCAGACCCACGACCGCATGCACGTTCAGTCGGCGGCAGACATCGGCGACAACATCGGTACTCGGGCCGGGAATGGCCTCGGCCGCCGGGATTGCCTCCTCCAAACTGCGAAAGACATAGCCGCTCAAGGCTGCTTCGGGGAAAACTATAAGCTGCGCTCCCCCTTCGGCGGCGGTCTTCATGAGCCCCAGGCAGCGCGCAAGGTTGCCGGCAACATCCGCCAGTTTCGGATTCATCTGCACTCCGGCGACACGAATGGCCTGCGTCATGCTTCATTCCTCCCAGAAGTCCCCCGCATGTGCGGTACCATGCCCAATCCGTGAACCAAGTGTATGCCCACCGTCACGAACGAAGGGCGTTCCCCTAAGTTTACGCCTGCCAAGATATCGCGTAGGTTAGGCTCTCTCCATGAGCGTATCAGGGGCCGGCACGTCAAGGGTTTCGACTTTGCGCTGAGGGATCGGCGCAAGGAAGGCACAGCCGGCTCCCATGACAGCCAACACTAGCATGACGACGAACGCCGGCACGTAGGTCCCCGCGTAATCCCGAATGACCCCGGTCATCGTTGTGCTCAGCGCGCCGAGCAGCGCCGCGGTCCCGTGGACGAGCCCCATGATCGCGGCGAGGTTCTTCCGCCCATAATAGTTGGCGAGGGTCGCCGAGGTTTGTGTCATGCTTCCCCCGAATCCCACTCCCAGCAGGATGACGTAAAAGTAGAGGGCGATCTCTGCGTGCCAGAAAAGGAGGACCAGTAGGCCCGCGGCCAACATGAGTGACATCAACCCTAGAGTCTTTCTGGGCTCGATCCTATCTGCCAGCCATCCGCCGCCGGCCTTGCCCACAGCCATGAAAGCCACCATGAGAGCGAGCGCTCCGGCTGCTACGCCTGCTGAGATGCCGACCTCCTTCGTCAGATACGTGACCTGGTGTGACAGCATGCCCAGCATCACGTAGTCACTGAAACCGAACGTCAGCACTAGCAGCCACAAAGAGGGCGTCCGCGCAGCTTCGCGTACGCTCCAGCCTTCCAGGCACTTATAGGCTCTGTCCGAACGCTTGTCAGGCCTCGCTGCGAGCTGCGCTGGATCCTCGACCCCGTCGACATTTTGGCCAAGGTCCTCAGGGCGGTTGCGGATGAACACCACCGCCAGGATAACGGGGAGCAGCATGATCGCGGCCATGACCAGCCAGCTCGGTCGCCAGGAGCCGTAGACGCCCATAACCCTTTCGCCGACTATAACCAGGACGCTGCCGCCCAGACCGGCTACCGCAAAAAGAAGGCCGATCACAAGCCCGCGCCATTTGTGCAGCCAGTTGCTGGCCAGCTGAGGCCCTGTGACAACCCCACCGCTGGACATGCCTGCCGCATAGAGTCCGGCCAACAGATAGAACTGCCAGAGTTGGTGCGTCACGGACAAGAGCACACTGGCCACGACAATGACTAAGGCGCCTGCTCCGATTAGCAGTCGCGGTCCGAAGCGAACCACCAGAGCGCCCGCACCCATCACGAAGGCTCCGAAGACCACGTAATAGACCGAGAACGCTCCCCCGGTAGCTGTAGCGCTCCACCCCAGCTCGTTCCTCATGAAGCCAGACATCGCAGGTAGAACGTAGTTCGCCCCGCCAACAAGAAACAGAGCGATGCCCGCGAAGAGGCTATTGAGGTAGCCGTAAAAGTACTTGGGCCGGAACCGCCCGCCCGTGCTCACAGGCTGTGACGATCGTGCCAAGGATCCCCCCAATCACACCCGCCTCGATTCGATCAGGATAAGCCTTCGCCAATGGTCCGTGAGCGTCGGCCTCGCCCCACCATAAATTAATGGACGTCCATTAATTTATGGTGGCCAAATTACTGGATCTCCATTAACATGTCAAGAACTGTTTGGGTGAGTGGCGAAGGGAGATTTGTGGGCGCGGGGACCAGGAGAATGACCGCTGAGGCACGGAAGCGCCAGATAGTCCACGTCGCTCTCGAGACGATCGGAAAGTACGGAGTTCAGGGAACGACCATGGCGCGGATCGCCAAAGGTGCAGGCACCACGACGGCCGCTCTCTACGTTCACTTCGAGAACCGTCAGGCAATTCTCCTCGCGGCGCTGGATGCGGTTTATGAAGAAACCTTTGCGCTTCACCGCTCTTCCCCGAGCAAGGACGCCCTGCAACAGCTGCGCGACATTTGCAGATACCATGCTGAACTGATCGCGACTGAGGGGACCTCCGGTCACGCCCACCTGTTCCTTGAATTCGTAGCCGCCGCAGCTGAAGACGACCTAAGAGAATCCCTCCGAGAGAAGCAGTTGGCAGCAGTGAAGGACATGGCTCTCATTGTCGACGAGGGCAAGCGCCAGGGAACCATCGCCGAAGACATCGATTCGGAGGATGTGGCCTGGATGATCGGAGGCTGGGCGTGGAGCGGAGATATCGCGCACCTGATGGGGGTGAGACCGCTCTGGCATCCGAGAGTCTCGTCGAGGCTGTTGGAGTCGATCCTTCAGGGAATCGCTCCGGATGCCTGTCAACCTCCAACCAGTGGCGACCTGGTTGACCGCTCAACCGGGTAGGCGGAGGACGATTTTGGAGAGAACGCGATGGTGGACGAGCAGCAACGTTGGCGGTCGCACATATCGCTTCAGCTTCCCCGCGAGAGGAGTGCAGACCGCGGGAACGGCGACAGCCAAGGTGAAGGCCGGGGAGACGTCCGCAGAGGTCCACCCATGCATCTGCATCATCGGCTTGGAAAGCACGCCCCAGGCGTAGAAAGACCCGCAGGTACTCCTCTTCCCTTCAAGCCCGTCTTCCCTCAAGAGTCTCACGGTGTCGCGTCGGTGCGGGAGCAGGACGATGCCATGCAGGCTAACGGAAGCGCAAGAAATCGTCGTTAACGTTCTCGCGGGAGTCGGGACTGGGCGTCAATTCTGTGCTTGACGCCCCGTCTCAGGCTCCAGTGTCATAACTGTCTTTCTCTTCGCACTACTTCTCGCGAGCAAACGGCCAGGCCATGATGCCGCCTTCCATCACGCGCACATTCCTCCAACCGTTCGCTTCCAGGATCAGGGCCGCTTCATACCCTCGTAGCGATATTTTGCAATAACAGATGATCTCCCTGTCCTTGTCGACCGGCAGTTCGTGAAGCCTCTTGCGCAAGGCGCCAGCCGGGATCAGAGTCTCACCGATCCCCAGCCTCATCGTCTCGAATTCATCCGGCCCGCGCACGTCAAGTATGAACGGGGGCGACGTGGACTCGGTCATTCTTTTCACTTCCTGGGCGGAGATCCCCTTGAGGCGCCCCTTCATCTTGTTCTGCATGAGATGGGCGGTTGCTATGCCGTGATCGATGGCAAGAGAGAACGGCGGCGCATAAGGGAGATCGGCGTTGACGACGTCGTCCACCGTGAGTTTGCCCTGGATCGCCATTGACCACTGGGCGATTTGTTTGGACACCGCGCCCGGACCAACGCACTGCGCGCCGAGGATCCGGCCTGTCGAACGCTCTGCGACGAGCTTGGTCACGAGGAGCTTCGCCTCCATAAAGCCGGGTTTGTCAGGGCTGGCATTGATCACCGTGAGGAAGTCGTCGAAGCCGTTGGCAAGCGCGCCGTACCCGCTCAGGCCGGTGATCCCAACGGCGAAGTCGAATATCTTGCAGATGCCAGTGCCGATGGTCCCGGGGAATGTGACCGTGTTTCCGAGGACAGCGTTTTCGCCCGCGACCCTTCCTTCGAGGTTGGCGAGGTCACCATAGGGTGCGTGGACCTTCTTACCGGTAATGCGATGCTCGATTTCCACGCAGTCGCCGGCCGCGTAGATGTCGGGGTCGGAGGTCTGCATGTACTCGTTGACGACGATCCCCCCCGTGGTGCCCACATCCAGCCCGGCCTTCTTGGCAAGTAGACTGTTGGGCTTCACTCCGATGGCGATCACCGCCAACTCGCAGGGAAGCTCGGTGCCGTTGGCGAGCTTGACACCCACCAGCCGGCCGTTCTCCCCGAGGAACGACGCCAGGCCATTACCAGTAAAAACGTTGACCGCCTTGCTACGCAGATGATTCTCCACCAAACGGGCCATCTCCCAGTCGAGGAAGGTAAGCAATTGGGGGAGCAGTTCGACCACTGTAATCTCGATACCGGCCAGGTTCAGCGCCTCGCAGGTCTCCATGCCGATTAAGCCGCCACCAACGACGACGGCCTTCTGAATCCTGTGTTCGTCCCGAATCCTGCGTAGATAATCCGCGTCCCTGATGCTCTGAAGGGTGGTAATACCCTCCAGTTCGCAGCCTGGGACTGGCGGCATGTTGGGCAGGGCGCCCGTTGCCAAGACCAGCGAATCGTAGGGAATCTCGTCGTTCTCTCCGGTTCCCAGATTTCGGCAGAGCACAATCTTGTTGGCGCGGTCGATGGATATGGCCTCGGTTTCCGTGCGGGCCACGATGTGCTTGGCGTTCATATAGTAGATGGGGTCGCGCACCACCCCTGTGGGACTCGAAAGCAGCATGTTGCGATCGTCGAAGAAACCCCCTACATAGTAAGGATATCCGCACGAGGCCATCGAGAGCTCGGGTATTCTCTGGATGATGGTGATCTCGGCGTGCTCGTCGATGCGCCGCGCTTTCGCGGCGGCTTTCGGTCCCGCCGCGGAACCGCCGATAACCACGACCTTCTTCCTACCTGCCATGTCAGCCCTCCCGCGTTATGCGCACGTCGCGCTAAGACCATTCTTGTCACGTTCGATCTCCGTTTCTCAAGGGTCGGGCGACGGAGATTCCCGCGTGGCGCAACTGTACTACCATCTAGATGTTGACACCAGTTAAGTGGACTCTGCACCTTCTCAAACAGCGAATCGCGACTCCGGCCAGGTTTCCCTCCGACTCCAGCTTGTGGTGCTCTCGGGCATCGCGGTGATGGGAAGGGATTCTTGGGCAAACGCCTTCGCAAGATTAACGTGACGCCCTAGACGTCGTACCGCCAGCTCGGGTCAAGTGCAGCTAGTAGGCGGCCGAAGAATGGCCGTGCGCTGTCAAGACACGATGACCGCGGACGAGGAGAGAACGCGGGGAGGGCGAATAGCCGCGCTATTTGCGCGACCGAGGACGCTCCGTCGTGCCAGCCTGCGCGTCTTGGCAGCCGTGGTTACGCTTTTCAGCAGCCATCTCTAGCGAAGTCCCGGTCTCCTGGACCCAGTCGTCGGGTCGACCTTTCGTGCATCCGCGTCCGGAAGCTCTTGCTGCTGCGCCAGACTCTCGGCAAGCTTACGCATGTAGCTCTCGTGGACATCCTTCCCCCAATGGTACTGGGGCAGATCGATGAGACCCTTGGCATCCATGGCGACGAGGCTCTCAAGAATATCCGGAATGAGGGGGGAGGGAATCGCCATGAGCAGCAGACCCTCCGGAAACAGATTGCGCGCTCTCATGCCATGGTGGAGCCCAGAGATCAGGATGTTCATCTTCCCCGTGAGATGCGGCTGAGCGTACAAGCAGGCGCAGCCGATCACCGTAGTCCCTCGCATCTCCCAAGCGGCGCCGGTCTTGTAGCCGTGGGCGCGAAGGATGACCTCCGCCTGTGAGGGTTTTGCGACGATGATGAGTAGATCCGGGTCGAAGCTCAGGTCCTCCAGACGCGCAAAGAGAGTATACGGAGCGCTGCCCTCGGGAAACCGGATCAGCTCGGCGTAGACACGCCTGTTCGCCTCGGCGCTCTCGTACACGCCGATGGCGGGTCCCAGCCGACCGCTCTCCAAAACCGGGTCGTGTCCTATCTGCCCAAGCACGAAGGAACCGGCCATACAGCCGTGCTCATCCTGCGAAGCATAGAACGCACCGGCGTCCTGAGCTTCCTTGAGCATGGCACAAAACGCGATTCTCTTGCCAAGCCGTGGAAGGTCCGCCGGTTCGGTGGCCGAGAACTTGACTGCCACAACAGGATAATCCAGCTCGACTGCTTCCAACGCAGAACGACAGAGAGCGGCGTTCATCCGCTCGTTCCGGGGTTCGCTGGGGGTCGCGACGCCTTCTTTCGCGCCAGACTTCGTCTCGCCCGCCATATCGCTTGACCAATGGACACTCATGAGGGCACCTCCCGCAGCATGGCGACGCTGGCCCCGAGAACCCACAACACTAGCAAGACGAAGCCTACGTCGATGACCATTCCCAGGCGCGTGCTCGCAACGCTGACGATGCCTGTGAACCCGCCCAGAGCCGCAAGTACGCTGAAGATCCCAAACCACCGGGGCATCACTCGCCGCCTGAAGACGGCCACGGCGGCGGCTCCCGCCCAGACAACCATGAAGAGAATCGCCAGTCCGTATGCCATGTTCGACAGATCCGACAGAGCGCGGATGGTTGCTGCGTCCAACTGGGCACCCCCACGCAGGACCTGGGCGAACGAGGCGCTGAGACCGACCAGCGCCGTGGCTCCCGTTACGAGGAAACCGCCGAACACCAGCCATCCGTAGCCCTCACCGTATTCCCGATCCTTCTTCAAGAACGGGAGTACGAAGCCGACAATGAACGGCATCGCAAGGGTGTATGCCAACGCGTTCAAGACTGTTCCGATCTTGGGCGAACTTCCTGCCTCGGCGAAATACCTGATGATCTCGCTTGCCGAAGCCCCGGTGGCGGGAGGAGACCCCCACAAGACGAAACCGGCAACCTCAAGAACCACGAACCCGATGCCGAAGCACGCCGCTGTCCTTCCAAATCCCACCTCATCCTCCCCTTGTGGCAAACAGCACCCTCGAAGGCTTGGGCTTCACAGTAGCGCAAACTTGAAGGGAGAACACCTCGAGACGTGGCGGAGGACGAGTGCGCTGTGGGTCCGCTCATGTCATCAATGAGCCCTCCGGGTCGGACAGCGAGTTTCTCCGACTTCTCACTGTATGGCCATCTCAACACGGTTGCGGCCGTGGGCCTTGGCTTCGTACAAGGCTCCGTCCGCCAAACGTATGAGAGCGTCCGAGGACTCCGCGTCTCGCACCGCTGCACCCATGCTCGCAGTCACTGGAATCAACGTTCCGTCGACGAGCACAGGTTCGGCTTCGATGGCGTGCCGTACCCTCTCCGCGATCTCTTGGGCCCCATCTCGCTGCACGCCTAGAACCACCAAGAGGAATTCTTCCCCTCCGATCCGGCCGAAGACGTCGTACGGCCGCAAGGCGCCAAGAGATCGCGCCACGACCTCGCAAAGAACACGATCGCCTGCCGGGTGCCCAAAGGTGTCATTGACGTCCTTGAAGTGGTCTATGTCGAGCATGGCCACGGCAACCGAACTTCGTTCTCGGTCGGCGCGCGCCACCTCCTCATCCAGTCTCGCCAGGACGGCGCCCCGATTGAGGCAACCTGTCAAAGGATCCGTGCGGGCCTGCACAGCAAGCGCATCTCGGGTTCTGACCAACTCGCGGTTTGCCTCCATCAGACGGCGCCCCGCCTCCTCGAGTTCGCGATTTTGGGATTGAAGCGCGGCCTTTGCCTTACTGAGCTCCTGCTCTGCCCGCTTGCGTCGAGTGATATCCCTCGCAAAGCCGAAGTTGAACTCCTTGTCACCTTGACGCACATAGTTGGCCACCACTTCGACTGGGAAGACCTCCCCCTCTTTCGTAACGTGCACGGACTCGAAGCTCCGGGACTCGCCTTGCTGCAGGTCTTTCCAGTGTTCGCCCCAGGTCGTGCGGGTCTGGAGCGGGTCGAGATCGAATATGGTCATCTGAAGCAATTCTTCGCGGGAATATCCGTGTCGAAGGCAGGTTGAATCGCTTACGTACAGAAGGCGGCCGTCTGGATCCATCCAGTGGATGAGATCCGCGGCTCGGTCAACGGAGAGCTGGGTCAAGCGAAGCGACCCTTCCAGCTTGCGACGGTCACTGATATCCCGGGTGAAAGCGAAGCTGTATTCCTCCCCATCGAGGTCAAGGTAGTTTGCTGTCACTTCCACAGGGAAGATCTCGCCTTCCTTGGTGACGTGCACCGTCTCAAACGAGAGGGAACCGGCTGCCTTGAGATCGCGCCATTGGGCCGCCCAGAGCTCGGGGCTCATGGCCGGATCGAGATCGAACACCGTGAGACCAGGAACCTCTTCTTCTGATCGACCGATTCGCCGGAGGGCTGACTCGCTCGTGTAGGTGATGCGGCCGTCCGGCCTGAGCCAGTGAATCATGTCGGCGGAGCGATCCAGAGACAGCTGCGACAGCCGATTTGTGGCTTGCATCTTCTTCTGCTCGGTAATGTCCTCAAAGAATGTGAAGAAATATCTCGGGGAGGGACTCGACACGGCGATGCGAAGCCACATGGAAAGGGGACGAAAGTCGATCTCCAAGGCTTCCGGCCCGTTGCCGGAGGCTACTCTCCCATAGACCTCGAATAGCTCGGGGGAGAAGTCCTTGATCCCTGGGATCGCCTCCGTTGCGGTCTTGCCCACGATCTCCGTGAGACCTGTCAGGTGGACGAACGCCGGATTGACCGCAAGATAGATCCAGTCAAGCGGTTGCCCCGCTGCGTCGTAGATCATCTGGCAGTAGGCGAAACCGTCTATCGCGGTTTTAAGCAGCACAGAGCAATCACACCCCTCCGCGAAGGCGGTGATCGGCACGATTCGTTCACCGGCGAAGATGGTCTGATGATTCCGCAGGCTCTGCTCGTCACAATTTCTGTCTGCCACGCCTGCCGCCCCCACGATTCGAGTCACTGCTCCTACTATCGACTCAGACGTCAGCCTCCTTGAACCAAGGTCGGAAACTTGAGGAAAGGCAATGCGTCGACTCTGTTCACCCCCTCCCCGCAGGGGCAGACGTGGCCGTTGTATCTCCCACGCTGCCGCCATAGGCTTCGAGGGGTGAAAGACCTCGCGCGAGACGCCCGCGGATACAGGGGTACTTCGTCAGCACGCGTAACAACCGAACACCCGCTTTCCCCGAGGTTAACGGAGTTCGATTGAGGCCCGTGCCGACTACATACCCTCGTCGGATGGTGCGCGCCCCTCACCATCCACGAGCACCTTGTCGATAATACTGAAAAGATGAACCGAAGAAAGCTGGAGCAGATTGATGAATCGGGCTCGACGCGACGATAAAGGTGCTCTCGATCTTCGGCCGTTGAGGCGATGGCCGCCACTGTCGCGCCATGCGCTGGACTGGGATAACAGGTCCACGAAGGGATGGGTTTCGCCGAGCGCACCCGGCAACGAGCCATGAGCGTCCAACGACTCCACGGAGAAAGGACGCGGCTGGACAAGGCGCTGACGATGTCTGCGCCCATGGCCGCCGCCAACTCCGTGCTGGCGAACATGGAACGTCAGGTTTTAGGGCTGGCGAACGATGGTCGGCTCAATGAGGCGCAAGCTCTGCTATCCGCCGACGCGCACACGGAACAGAAACAAGCATGCGCCGGTGATATGGATCAGATGATGACGGATATCAGCGACTGGAGCAGCGCGGCGCTAAGCGCGAAGCGAAGTCAATCGACGTATCTTCTAGTCGGGGCTCCACGCTTCGGATCCCCGACCATCGTTGATGGCGTCTGCCGGCCCCTCCTAGAACAGCTTGAACAACCTCCCCAAGAACAAGATATAGAAGAGGACGAGCGGCATTCCCTCCCACCTCGTCACCTCGCGATCCTGCGCCATGAAGAAATAGAGGACCGTCGCGACACCCATGAACGGGAGACCGACGGTAAGAACGGTGTGCGTCACAGGAAGCGGCGCGATCAGCGCGGGTATGCCGACAACCGCAAACGCGTTGAAGACGTTGGACCCAAGAACGTTGCCAATGGCGATCTCCAGCTTCCCTCGACGGGCCGCGACCACGCTGACGACCAATTCAGGCAGCGAGGTACCGAGAGCCACAGCGGAGATCGCGATGACGTCGGAGCCCACGTTGAGCAAAGCCGACAGCTCGATCACCGACTTGATGGTGTACTCGGCCGCGAAGTAGAGAACCACGACTCCGCCGATGAGCTTGAGTACCGCCAGGGGGCGCAGGCGGCCACGTTCGAGCTTGATGTCCTCGGCGACCGATTCCTCGATGTCCGCCCTGGTTTCCGGACTGGGACGGGATATGCGAAAGCCGTACACCGCGTAGATAAAGGCCCCTGCCAGAAGAAGGAGTCCGTCGACTCGCGATATCGTGCCATCTAGAGCAGTGAGTCCCAGAAGAGCTGCGGAGCTTGCGAGCATGGGCAGATCGATCTTCACGATCTCCCGACGGACGAATAGGCGGCCGCCAAGAATGGCAGCGAAGCCCAGGACCAAGAAGATGTTGGTGACATTCGACCCCACCGCATTGCCCACCACGATCTCGGGCGAACCCTCGACCACGGCGAATATTGAACTCACCAACTCCGGCAGAGAAGTGCCGATCGCAACGATGGTTACACCCACCACAAACGAAGGCACGCCCAGCACGACCCCCAGTTCTTCAGCACCCTCGGTGAACAAGTCCGCCGACTTGACGAGGGCAAGGAGCGAAACAACCAGGACGACAATCCACAGAGCCAGAGACATTCACCCTCCCTCAATGTTCCCGTCCGACCGAAGTAAAGGACAAGCCTCGTTTGGAAGCCAATCAACGGGCAATTTTGTCCACCCTATATCACCGTTTGGCATTTCGGTAGGGGCGTACTTATGTCGGCTTTCACCCCATAGCCAGGGATACGATAGTTGCCCGAAAAGTACGGGTCAGCCGACGCTTGGCTGCCAAGACCGGGGACTGCGCGCTGGACGTGACGAGGCATTGCCTTGGGCCGCGACGCAACCTGATGACGGTAAATGCGCCGAATGTGAGTGTAGTACACGGGCTGCATCCCGACATCCCGCCTCATGGATGATGTGACTCCGGAATGCGAGGGGCAAATCGCATGTCTTTCAGGCCGACGATGACGATGGCCCTCCCAATAGCCTTATCGACCTATTGAAACCCCTCACCCTCAGAGACCTCCCATTTGAGTACTCGATACCGTTGCTCTACCCGACCCGCTCGCTGGCCGTCAGGCCACCATAGGACTCGATATCGGCGACTTCGCAGGATCTCCCGATAGGCAATGGACGACTCCGCCGGGGTGGAGAGGGTTGTTGAAGGAAGCGAAGCCGCGCTGGTCAAGGGCCGTGCGATGATTCTCGCCGAAGCGTTCCTCGACAATGGGGCGGTCCCACGACCCGCTGCGGCAATAGCAGGCGCGGGAAGGAGCGCAAAGGCGAGCACCACCGGCATCGGCGTCGGTCCCATCTTTAGCTTCCTAGATGCCATCTCCCGTCTCTCCCGGGTTCGGCAGGATAGATCGGCACAATGCTTCGCACCCTCCCCGATCGGGACTCGTCTCGCTCATCATATTTCCGGTAGGCCTGAAATGGTTATCAACGCGGTCTAGATACTCTGAGAGCCGTTGCCGATGGGGCGTCCCTACGGGAACGGCACCAGCGACTTGGCGATCTCTGTAAGCTCGGACGCAGTTGCGCCTCCGGTCTTCGTCATGCCATAGATATCGATCTCGGTGTTGCCGCGCAAAGTTACGTAGAAGAGGTAATGTCCCGCGTCACTCGCCCGGTAGATCACATCGATCTGATTTCCGACCTTGACCTTCTCGACCACGGTCCAGCCCGAGAACGGTTTGTGCAGCCTTTCTGTGACGGCGGGATCAAACTCAAGCACTCCCACATCTACAAGCCCACCTGCGTCGGTTCCCCTGTACGACAGGCTCACAGATTCAAGTGGCGCAGACGTTCGCAGAGCCTGCCCGCCGTTGACGAGCTCAAGTGGAAGTTGCTGATAGGACCAGCCGAGGTAGAAGAGCGGGAAGGATACTCGCGCCGCCGCCTCCTTCAGAAGCTGCAACGATGCCTCCGTCCCGGTAACCGGCGACACGGGCAGATCCTCATCCTTCATCACCTTCACACCCTCGGGAAACGCCAGAGGGGCAAACAAGTCGACTACGTCCGCGTCATCAAGAACCTCGAGATCAAACGTTTGAGAGTCGTAGAGAACCCCATCAGCGCGATAGTCCTTGTCCTCAAGGGGAAAGCCCGTGGCCTGGTCGACCAGAACTGCTCTGCGCAACGCGGTCGTCGAAACAACGCCCTCGTATTGGACAAGGATGCGCCCGTCCCTGGTCTCCGAACCGACCTCCTGAAGGTCACCCGATGCCACCGCCTGTTTGATCTCCGTCACCCGGTTCCCGATCTCTCCTTGGTCGAAGGATTTGGGATCCGTCTTGTTTTCAAGGATCGAGGCCATGTACGCGTTGTAGGAAAAGTCGTATGCCTGGTTGGCTCCGTTGCTCAGCTTCTCCAGGCGGTAGCCCTGCACTCGATCTCCGGTGAACACTTTGAACTCCTGAAACCACGCCGGTCGTACCGCTTCCTCATGGAACTTCCCTGTCGAAGGCTGCTGCCAGTAGTCATCGGTCTCGACGCCTGGGGCGGCGAGCGCGGTAAACGACCTACGCATGTGCAGCACCCGATCGCCCACATTCAGGCTTGTGGGAAAAGCGCCCGGAAGATCAGAGGCAGAAGGACCGCCGGTGAAAGCGCTCGTTGTTGTGGACGGGACTGCCCCGGTGGTGTAAGAACTCGACGTTGTCGACACGGTCGCAGCAGGACCAGGAGGAGAAGGGGCAGAGCCGCACGACGCTAGGACAAGAGCCAGTGCGACCAGCAGCAGTCCGCAGAGCACTGCCGATCCCGCTGCCCGTGGCCCAGGTTTCACTGATATCCAGGCAAGCCAGCAAGACCTCATCGCGGGTCCGTCACCTGACCAAGGAAGATGATAGTGCCCGTCTCGTGGTCCCGGACGAGGTAGTAGAAAGGACGGTCGATGCTAAGGACGGGGATTGGTTCTGACGTCGTGGTAGCTTCAGCTGCCACGGTCACCCCGGATGCAGCCGCAGCTTCGGTGCCTTCCTCATTGACGACGATGAATGCCTTCTGGACCACGGCCGATATCTCGGCCTGCATTGCAGTTATGCCGGAAAAGTCCGCCTGCGAAGCAAACGGGGTCCTCATTCCCATGGCCTTCAGTGTCCTTGTGACATCCGGCGATGAGGTGAAGGTGAACCGGGGAAGTCGCAGCTCCACCTGTCCCTGCTTCATTTGAGAAAGAGTTGCTTCGAGGACCTCGGTGGTCATCTCTCCCAGGTAGCTCTCGAAGTCCCCCGTCTTCGGAGCAAGGACGACGAGCGAGAGTCGTCCGTCCTTGTAGGGAAGCTCGACCGCATCAAAGCCTGAGTCGCTGAGGTAGTTGAAGCTGCCGGTGCTGCTCATAGTGGGAACCTCGGCAGTGGTTCCACCCAGCAAATGGAACGTCCGGTTGCTCGTTGCCTGCGACGAGAAGGGATTCTGCCACGTAGCCTTCAGGTAGACGGCATTTGTCAGCATCATGATGATAGTGTCCGGCCGAGGAGCGTTCACGTCGACCAACTCCGGTATGCGACCGTTGGTGTTCTTGCTCACCCAGTCGTTTATGGTCTTTGCCGCTTCCCCGTAGTTGTCAAAGTCGACCAGTCTCAGAGGCGCGCCATAGGTCGATCCCAGCAGGTCGATGAAATCGGACTTGTAGTTCAGTCCGGTCTGGTCCCAGAGCGCGGAGGCAGAGGTGAAGTCCTCGATGTCGGCAAGCGAGGAGGCAAGTGCACCGAGGGCCGGGTAGAGTTGGCCCTCGGCAAGGCTGAGATGCAGTACGTCTGCCATCTCTTGGCGAGTCTCTCCCTTGGCCCCGGCCATGGTCATGGAAAGCACGACCGAGAGACCGTAGGGAGAGATGACCAGGTTGTCACTCTTCGACCGGATGACCCGGAAGAGGTCAAAAGAGAAGGCGTTGTTGTCTGCCGCAACCGCATGCATATCCTTCTGTGCCTGGGTAGATGGATCGACCTGGGGCTCACCCGCTAGGACGGCAGACGCAGAGTCGCCCGATACCTGTGTCTCAGGGTTAGGAGACGTCCCGCAGGCTGATGCCGAGAGACCGATCACGACAAGAAGCATGCTGAAGCAGATTAGAGTTGCCCAACTCGTTCTTACCCGCACTTGCTGCCCCCTCCGGCTTTCGGTGCACCCTCGCCTGGTTTGACGCGGGCACGACGCCAGACGCTCCCGATTTTCATCCTGCGCCCTCACTCATGATATGTCCGGCTGCCCCGAAAGCGTTACCTTGGCGCGTGCGACGCGGATCGAATTTACGTGACTGCGGGGAACGTATGTGCACACAATTGGCTCATGGTGCTGATGTCAGAAGCCTCCCACAAACTCTGGCTACCGCCGTCACCAATCGGCCAATCCTTGCGTATGGCTTTGGTCGCATGCTCACCACCTACTGCCCTTCGGCCGGCTGCCCACCGCTCACTGCCCGCAAACTCATTTCGGAGACGCTGGTGGAGATTCACGCAACCGGGTCTCAGCGCAGCCTCACCACCCGGATGGCGGTCCACCGCGGCGGTGGTTCGAAGTTGATGCTGTTGTATTCCGGGTCACCGCCAGGAGCGACCACCATAAGGACGGCAAGATCGCCCGATACTTGGAGCTTCCTGGCGTTCTCGCCGGAGGCAAGTACCCCCGGCACCTTGACCGGCGTCATGTCCGGAAGGTGAAAGCCGGCGAGGGTTCCCGTGGCGTCGGTCCAAAGCAGCCAGTCATCCGAAAGCGTTATGTCCCCGCTCGGGCCATTCCCGTCGGCGAGTCTGCGGGCCTGGCCGGTCGCAAGGTTGGCCAAATAGAGGCTGTTTCTTTGGGGACTGCCATCGACCGCTACCCAGGCCGCCCAGTGACCAGCAACCACACAGGCCGTCGCACGATCCGGAGTGCGCGGGTCGGCAACAGCAATATCAACGAGCTTCCCGGTCCGCAGATCAAACACCCGGGGCGGGCGGCCGGGAAGATCACTGCGGAACTGGCTCGCGTCCTGCGTGAAGAAGCCGAACCAGGAGACGTATGGGCTTATCCCGACAAGAGCGACCGCGGGTAGCCGCGGGCCTGTGGGATCAACCACAACCGGCTTCTCCAGACTCCCGGTGAGGATGAGGAGTTGGTAGCCGAGGGTGGTGCCCACGTTGCCGAGGTGCGCGTTCTCGTAGGCCGGGGTGGTGCGGGGAAGCACGAGAACGTCGCCGGTACGGATGGGCGGGAGGGTCATGGTGGCAGGGTCAAGAAGCGCCCTGGCTATTCCACCGTCGGCCGCGCCCGAGACGTTCTGGTAGCGGGGGATGCCGCCGCCTATGTACTGGTTGTTCACGACTCCCCAGACAAGCGAGGCTCCGGCGCCGTTGTCCTTAGGATTGGGAAGGGCGGATAGGAACCACCAAGGCCAGGTGGAGAAGTTCGTGAAGTGCGGAGGGGCGGTCTCGCTCCCCGGAACGGTGGACTCTTCCCCTGTTGCCAGGTCAAGCGTCTTTGCCACTGCGGTTTGTGGAGCCATTTCCGCACCCGGCGGCCACAAGGTCCAGGTGGGACTTTCTTCGTAGGCGACCGTTCGTCCCGCCACCGCGGCGCTCCAGATCCAAGGCGACGCCGTGCGTCGCACCACGTCGACCGGCGTGTCGAGCGGCAACGAGGGGAACAGGTCTACATACTCGTACACGCTGGCGGCGGTGGGGACGCTGGCGCCGTTCGAGGTGGTGACGATCACATCCACCGTGCCGGCGGCGTGGGCCGGGGCGACAGCGCAGATCTCGCTACTGGAGTTGACCCTGAAGCTGGTCGCGGCCGTGGTGCCGAACATGACGGAGGTGGTGCCGATCAGGTCCGAGCCCTTTATGATCACCGCGGAGCCCTCAGTGCCTCCAGTTGTGGAGCCGTTCGTCGGACTAAGAAGGGTGATGCTGGGAAGGGCCGCGGTGTAGGCGTAGTCGTCGCCTGCCCCGGCGGTGGCACTCGAACCGGCGGGCGTCGTTACCTGCACATCTACCGTTTCGGCTGCGTGAGCCGGGGCGACGGCTGTGATCTGGTTGTCAGTGTCAACACGGAAACTGGTCGCGTTCGTGCCCCCGAAGGTGACGGCTGTGGCGCCGGTGAGGCGGTTACCGGCCATGATGACGGTGGTGCCGCCGGCCACCGGTCCGGAGGTCGGCTGAAGGTAGACGACGGTGGGGGCAAAGCTCACGTCCTTGACTCGGAGAACCATTGTGGCGGCCTGGGCCCGGCGGAGCTTGGCTTCTGGACTCAGTTTTCCATCGGAGCCTTTGATCACTCGTAGAGAAACCAAATAGGCGGTGCTGACAGCGTGGTCGGGCAAGACCTGGCCACGATCCCTAAACCAACCGAGGTAGTAGTCCCCCCCGCCCGCATACCAGGCGTCGAGCGAAGGATATCGGGAGCTTTCCTGATTGCCAGGTCCGCCGGTAATGGCGCCAGTGGCCCCGATCTCCTGTCCCGAGAGGTAACGCCCGAGAATGCTATTGGCCTGTTGCCGGGAGATCTCGGCGTTCGGTCCGAAGAGAAGACCGGCAGGCGTGGTCTCACCTTTGACCAGGCCGGCGGCGTAGGCAGCCTCCACGTAGGTGTAGAAGGTGGAGTCGGGTAGGACGTCCATGAACGTCGGCGTGGCCGGGTTCTTCGTGGCGACTGCGAGTCCGGAGATAGCCATTTTCACAAACTCGGCCCGAGTGACGGGCTGGTTGGGGAGAAAGGTGCCGTCGGCATATCCCCCAGCCACGGTTCCCACCTGAACGTCGCTGACGCCATAGGCGGACGACCAGAAGTCGTTCGTCGCATCTGACCAAGGAGGCGCGGCCAGGGCAACTCCAGTCAGTATGAATGCGAACAGGGCCCCCAAGATGAGGGCGGCGGCCACTTTTCCCGCTTGTGCCTCATGGCTTGCTCCGTTTCCGGAATCTATTCATGTCGTCTAACACCGTTCGGCTGGTTGTTCTAGGCGGTCGCATGCTTCGAGGCATCGGGTCAATTGCGCGAGACATAGGGTCATCACTCCCACATCCCGACAGACCAAGCGGAACAACGAGTAGCCGCGCCCTGAGAAGGATCGATGTTCTCCGCGTGATCTATCCCCCATTTGCGCATCTCCTCGTCACTGCTGGCTCCAAGGGCCGCATCCCAAGCTTCTGCCTCATCATATGTCCGGCAAGCCGCAAAGGATTACCTTTGACCGAGCACGCACACAGGAGGAATCGAAACCTTCTTCATGCACCAGTCATGAGAGTGAGAGAAACGCCTCACTTGTAGGTCAACCCCATCTCCGCGAGCATGGCCGCAAGTACGGGAGCCGTTACCAAGAACTGCCTTCCTCCCCGAGTATCTCAAAGCGACCATCAGGCCACTGGGCTAGGTTCAAGTCGTCACCTTGCTTCAAGGTTAACGTTACGCCGACCTCGGGCGTGGGACCGTTGTGGTTGGGATTGTCTTCGGAAAATGTGCCTGAAGCAACCGCAGCTACGATGGCGGCGACTGATTCGGCGACAGGGCTGCCACCCGAGTCTCCCGGCCCCCAGAAGTGGACCTTAGATACTGCGGACACCGAAAGATCTTGCTGGACACCGCGCCACACGTCCCTGCTCGCTTTCACTCCACCCGCGCAACCCGAAATGACTAATAAGGCGGAACCCACGAGTGCCAGCAACCCAACAACCGCAAGCAGTCTGGCCTTACGACGCATCAGGACCCCCCGCAGGCCTCGAACCCTCAATCGTGAAGACCCCCCATGGTAGTGAGAACGATCGGCCATGCATTCAGGGGAAAGAACAAGACGATCACCGAGACGCCGCCGCGCCAATCTCGCCACAACCCCAGGATCAGCGCCGAGACCGCCATCACGCCCGCGCTTGCGCCCAACGCTGCCCAGTGCGGCCGGTCACCGTGCACAATGAAGAACCCGTAGTTGACAACCGCAGGCAAGATGATTCCCAGGTAACGGAGCCAGATATGCGAAAAGCCGTTGGCGGTTTCGCGTCTCGATTGTCTGAAACCATCATTCATATTGCCCGGTCCACCCTTTGAGCCTCTTATTGCGCCG
The DNA here is from genome assembly GCA_963775295.1 of uncultured Actinomycetes bacterium. Lineage (GTDB taxonomy): Bacteria > Actinomycetota > Thermoleophilia > RBG-16-64-13 > RBG-16-64-13 > JAMDEO01. Next base: position 803,958 of record CAVZIK010000006.1, on the reverse strand, counting down.
GAATGATGAAGTAAGTGTAGTCCCCATCAGCCGCGGGCGACCCGGTCCCGTTGCTCCTGTGGTCTGCGAGCGCAAATCCCAGCGCAACATCGGCTGAGCCAGTTTGCCCCGGAATTGTGCCCGGCCTCCCCCCCGGAGATGCAAGAAAGCGGACTCCGCGGCCACGCTGCGGGCCGGGTTCGACAAAACCCCGTGCCGAGTCGAATCACCTAGCTCCTGATCGCCGAGCTTTGAAGCAAGGGCTGAACGGCTAGGATGGCCACGTCATCCTGCAGTCTCCCACCAGTGAACTCAAGGACCTCGTCAAGAAGCATCTGGGGCAACTCTTCAAGGGGGAGACGGAGCTTACCTTCAAATGCCTCCATCAGGCGCTCCTCGCCGAAAAGCTCTTCGTCCCGGCGTGCTTCCGTCAGTCCGTCGGTGTAGAAGAGAAGGGTGTCTCCCGCTTCGAGTTGGACGCTATCCGAAGCGCACGACCATTCGGAAAAGACTCCCAGAGGAGCGTGGCGCGGTGCGGCCAAGCTTTCCACCTTGCCGGCACGACCAACCAGAAGCTCGGGATGGCCGGCGGAACAATAGGTGAGCATCCCAGACTCGGGCTGGAACACGGCAAACAGGAGACTTGTGAATCCAGGGACTGATTTCCTCAGCAGCAGCCGATTGACCAGAGCAAGAACGTTGCTCGGATCGTGGCCGCCTTGGGCGAAGGCGACGAGACTCGCCTTTACCATGGTGGCTATCCGAGCGGCGTTGATGTCATGACCGGAGACGTCGCCCACAAGCAGGGCGATAGATCCGTCTTCCATCTCAAAGACGTCATAGAAGTCGCCGCCCACCAGCGCGTGCTCCGTGGCCGAGCGATAGAGGTGGCTAAAACGCAGATGAGGGATGGCGGCCGGCATCTCAAGGATAGTTTGCTGCAACGCCGCCGCGATACTACGCTGCTGCTCGAATAAGCGGGCGTTCTCCAAGGCAAGCGCTACCGAGACCGCCAGCTTCTGGCCAAAATCAATCTCAGCGGCCGAGAAGCGGTGGGGACCAGACGCGTAGAGGAACTGCAGAGAGCCCATAATCCGGTTCTGGTAGGAAATGGGCAGGGCAAGGGCGGCGGCGGTACCGTATCTTGCCACGGTGCTCGCGTTCACCCGCAGATCTCCGGTCGCATCTCCGATGATCAGGACGCTACCCGCCTCTTCCATCGCGTTGGCAACTGAGGCCTCTTCTGAAGATAGAAGCGTGCCCACTAGCTCCACCGGCAACCGATAGACGGATCGCACTTCCCATCCGATCGGCGACCGCACTTCAAGAACCGCTCTCTCCGCCCCGAGCGCGCGGGCGCCGTTCTCCAGTGCCCGATCAAGAATCTCGGTAGGCTCGAGCGAAGCAATGAGGGTTTGGTCGACCCGAGTCAGAGCATCCTTGAGCCGAGCGTTTTCACGCTCGTGCTCGTAGAGCACGGCCAGTTCCTCGTGGGCTACCCGGATCTCCTCATTCTGAACGGCGAGCTCCTCCCTCTGAGCCTGAAGTTCCTCAGCCTGGGCGGAGATCTCTTCATATTGCGTCTCAAGCTCTTCGTTGGCGGCTGCGAGTCCCTCGGACAGCTCCTGCTCTTCCTGAAGCAGTTGCTCCCGCTCCACTTCCGCTTGCTTAGCCTCCGTGACGTCTCGGCTGAACGAGGCAACGCGCGTGACGTGACCCTGATCGTCCAGCTCGGGGTAGAACGTGTGCAGAAAGGCTCTGCCGGCCCGGGCGTCCTCGAATTCCAGAGGTTGACCGGATTCCACCACCTGCCTCAGACGCTCGAGGCGCGTCCCAGCCAGTTCGGCGGTCAGCACCTCGCTTATATGCTTACCGATGATCTCCTCAGATGGTCTCCCTATTCGATTCACTGCGATCGAATTGCCTGCGAGGATCATGCCGTCCGGGCTAAAGAGCCAGATGGACTCTGTTGTCGCATCGAAAATCGCGGCCAGGGTCGCTTCGCTCCGCCTGAGTTCTTCCGCGGCTCGTTGCTGCTCCGAGATGTCCCGGACCACGCCATGGCGGTAGAGGGGCTTGCCTTTCGCGTCCGTCACCTGGGAAAAGTGATTGGAGATCCAGCGATATTCGCCGTCAGAGCCCAATATCCGGTAATCGACCTCTCCGGTAACAGCCACCTCTTGCTGACCGAGGGAGGCAAGGACCCGCGGCAGATCGTCGGGGTGGACCAGGCGGATGGCAGACTCCGGGGAGAGACGTGTGAACTCTTCGTTTGAGCGTCCGACAGTCGGTCCGAACGCCGGGCTCATGTAATCGTAGCGGCCGGTCTGGAGATTGACTCGGTAAAGGCCGTCGAGAGAGCTATCGAGCACGGAACGAAAACGCTGCTCGCTTTCGCGGAGCGTTTCCTCGGCCCGCCGTCGCTCAGTGAGGTCACTAATGAAAGAGTAGTAGTACAAGGGGGCCCCGTTTGCGTCGCGAGCCAAATGTACGAGGAGTTCCACCGGTATTCGGGAGCCGTCCTTGCAGACGTACTCCTTCTCATAGGTGATCGACTCCCCAGTCATCTCGAGTTCCGCCAACCTTGCGGCCTCGAACTCTTGCCACTCGGGCGGCGTGAGGTCCGTGGACCAGTTGAGCGACCTGAACTCTTCCTCCGAGTAGCCGAGCAGGTCGACGTAGGCACGATTGAAGACACCAAGCCTGCCGTCGGAGAAGCCGACTCCAACCGGCTGGGAGGCGTTCTCAATGACCCCCGCCAGCAGAGAGTAGCGCTCCAGGGTTTCCTGCAGAGCATCTTCCGTCCGTTTGCGAGCGGTGATGTCACTGAACAGAATGCCGACCTGTCGGCTTTCGGATCCACCGACTCGGAAGGCGGAAACGTCAAGGAAACGACCCAGGGCCGAGGCGGGAGCTTGGAAACGGGCCGGTTCACCCGTCAGGGCGACCCTCCCGTAGATCTGGAACCAATGCTCTTCGTGATCGGGGGCGAGTTCGCGCATGAGCTTTCCCTGAACGTCATGCAACCCAGTCTGCTCCTCGAACATGGGATTAGTCTCCAAGAAGCGAAAGTCGACGGGCATGTCGGCGGCGTCAAACAACACCTCGATGATGCAGAATCCCTCGATGAGCGTGTTGAACAGGTTCCGATAGCGCTCTTCGGACTCGCGGATTGTCCGCTCGCTCTCCCGCAGGGCTAATTCAGCTTGCTTGCGCTCGGTGATGTCCCGAATGATCGTCTGAACGGCCAGCCTACCCCCGAACTCCACCCGGGAGCCGGCAGCCTCAACGGCAACCAGGGTCCCGTCCAGCCGAAGCATCCGACCCTCAGCCGGGGGAGCGACGGCCCCGGCCAGCACCTGGCTCAGACGGTGGACCATGAACTCGCGATCATCGGGATGCATGCGCTCAACTGCGCTCTTGCCAATTAGTTCGCCGGCCGAACGGGCACCAAATAGCCTGGCCGCTGCTGGATTTGCAAATACATACCTGCCGTCAAGATGGACGAGAATCGCGTCCGGGCTGAGATCGAGCAGGTTACGATAGCGGTTCTCGACCTCTTGCATGCCGAAGTCGGCAGATGCACTCTCGGCGTGGGGTTCGACGCCCTCCGCAGCACCGGAAAGCGGCACGTCACGTTGGTCGCCCGCCTCCAGGAAGAAGGTCAGCGAAACCTTGGTCTTGTTGTCGGCAATCCGGGAGACGTGCACCTGGTCGGCGAGCGACACCATGAGAGGTAGGCCCAAGCCCCGACGCCTGTGCTCGTCATCCTTGAAAAGCCCCGGTTGGAACACTCCATCGTTGACGATCTCGACGATGAGGCGATCGGGCAGAAGATAGGCGGTGAGCCCGACCCCGCTTGCGGCGTGCTCTATGGCGTTGGCGGTGGCCTCAGAGACGGCCACCTGCAAATCAAATCTGCGCGAGTCATTAATGCAAGCGCTACAAGCGATCTCCCCTATCCAGGCGCGGGCCTCGGGTAGGCGGGCAAGATCGGCCGGGATGGTGAGGCGAAGAGGGCTTCCGCTCGGACGCGGGGAGGCGGCGTTCAACGGGCGGCATCCAAAAGAGCAGCGGACGCCTCCATTTCATCGGCGAAGACCCGAAAGCAGGGCTCATTCAGAAGGCCCACGATCTCAAAGACCCGTAAAAGGTTCACGCTTGCCCCGAGGACACCCACCCCACTGCTGTCAACATAGAGGCAGCGGCTGAAATCGAGAAGGAGGCGGCCACTGTCATGAGTGAGCGCCTCTCGGGCGGCCCCATCGAGGGCACGCGAGGTGTAGTGATCGACGTCACCGACCACTCGAATCAAGGGAACACCGGAGAGGGAAGACTCGAGAACCTCCATTTGCCCCCCAGCGAGTCCTAGGACAGAAGCATTGGCAGGTCATTGTCACCTATCTCTGCCTTCTCGGTCAAGAGGACCCCCAGGCGCTTATGAGGACCGAATCGGCAACTTTGAACCCCTTAACTCCAGAAGGGATTGCCGAGGTCAGATCATTTGCCGGTCCGTGTCTTGGCCACGCTCGTGACATCTCGAGGACTCCTACTATCAAGCAGTCGACACCGCCGCCCTCGAGGAAGACGCCTTAATAGGCATGGTCGCCAGCTTGGACGACCCATGCGCGGTCTACTTGTACCTTTCTCGGTCTGTCTTCAGTATCTAAGACCACCGACCACGACGGGCTAATACCTCCCATACTCCCTAGCGGCCTTGACCAACTGGAACACGTTGACCGGAGGCGCTTGCGGGGGCACGTCGCATCCTGCCATGAGAATGAAGCGGGCCGTGTGATCCTTCGCCGTCTCGATGCACTCGCGAGACTGCTCGAGCACCTCCTCCGCCTTCCCCTCCTGGATGAGCGTGGGATCGACGTTGCCGGCGATGATCTGATCGGGGAACATGTCCATGACCGTCGCCAAGCTAACCTCCCGACCGAAGCTAAGTATGGTCTGCTTGGTCATGGGAACCTGCTGCCAGTACTTGAGGTTCTTGTTGTGCTCGCCGCAGATATGGACGAGGAAAGGCTTCACGCCGAGTTCCAATATCCGGGCGAACACCTTCTGCAAATAAGGGAGCGCGAAGGTTTCAAACTGCTTGGGAGAAATGAGCGCGTTGGAAGATGTGGGAGTCGCCAGGAAGCCCACCAACCTCTCTGCTCCGAACTCCTTCACGTAATGCTCAGCGACTCTGATGTCGAAGGCCAAAGCCTTCTCCAACACGTGGTGTACCAGCTCGGGCTTTTTCAGAAGCCACGTCATCAGGCGGTCTGTGCCCAAGAGCTGACCCGCTAGTTCGAGGGGACCAGGGATAGCCATGCTGACCCTCAGACCACGTTCAGCCTGTCTGCGGGCCAAGCCTAGGGCAATGGCTAGGGCGTCTACCTTGGTGATGTCTTCAGGCACTTGGAGTGAGTAGACGTCATCCTCGATCTGAACAGGAGTGCGCGTCACGAACGGAGCTCCCTGGTATTTCTTGAGCGGGAACGCCATGTCCCCGCCGAATGCCGAGACGCTGGCCGCGCTGATTGGACAGAAAACAATCCCGTCAAAGCCATACATGTCGAGTGTCAGCGTCTGGCAGCGAAAGCTCTGCTCAGCATCGTCGTAGATGCGGGCGAGAGGCTCGCCACAGACAACAGCGGCGTGGCCCAGCAGGAGCGGCGTAACCGGCACCCGGTCGGGCCGTTCACCCTCCCACAGGGCGTCCATCCGTTCGGCACTTGTCATGCTCTCACACCACATGGTCACGGCTCCATCAGTTCGATCATTTCCCGATGATTCTCCTCTTGTGCCGCCTCTAGGCCCAGGACGGCTGATGTTGCGCCGGCCAAAAGGACTGCTATCGCTGACTCCTTGTCCGCAGCAAGCGGTGCAAACCCAGCCATCATCATCGAGATGGCGAGGGCCAGGAAGATGATCTTCATCCTCTGAAGCTCCTCTCGGGCGAAACAGGGTCATCACTGCCGCGCGCCTGTTTCATGCTACGCCTCTACCTCATCATATGTCCGGCCTTCTACCTATATGAGAAGCGAGCAGGCAGTCCGGCTCCATCTGAAACCGCACCTGGGCAAGATCAAGCTGGCGAAGCTCACACCCGGGAGGTCCAGGCGCTGCTCAACAAGAAGCAGAAGGAAGGCCTCTCGGGCCAGTCGGTCCAGATCATCCATGCCACCTCGCGGGCGGCCTTGAACGAGGGTCTACGCATGGGCTCTGTGGCCCGCAACGCCGCTCAGCTCGTTCGTCCACCCCGGGGAGCCCAGAAGCAGGTGACTCCGCTTGCTCCCGAGGAGGCAAGAACGTTCTTGGAGACGGCAGCTGGCGATCGTCTGGAGGCCCTCTTCATCCTCGCCCTATCCTCTGGGCTGCGCAAAGGGGAGATCCTTGGTCTTCGCTGGCAGGACCTCGACCTGGAGCATGCCACCCTCTCAGTGCATCATGCTCTCAACCGGCTGGACGGAGAGTATGCGCTCGCCGAACCTAAGACCAAGCAGAGTCGGCGCACCATCATGATCCCCAAGATAGCTGTAACAGCACTCAAGGCTCACCGTGCCCGTCAAGCAGCAGAGAGACTTGCAGCCGGGCCGGAGTGGAACGAGTGGGGTGGACTGGTCTTCACGACCGACAAGGGGCAACCCCTCAACGGATCGGTCCTTAGCCATCGGTTCAAGCAGATCCTGAAGGACGCTGGGCTTCGCATCATGCGCTTCCATGACCTCCGGCATACCTGCGCGACACTGCTCCTAGCCCAGGGGCTCGACCCCAAACTGGTGCAGGAGTTTCTCGGGCACTCAGAGATCGGGACGACCTTGAATGTCTACAGCCATGTTCTTCCTGAGCAACGGGGTGAGACGGCCGCGCGGATGGACGCACTACTCGGCGCTGGGTAGGCGTCGCAGGACGTTCCGCCAGGCGTCACGGGGTTGCATCATGGGTACGAGATTCACTATTCAAACCGCGGATAAAAGCCCCCGTACTCCCCAGTCTTCATTCGATTGACTATGGCGTAGGGGTTCTTCACCACGCCGATCTCCGCGTCTCGTAGCGCCCCCCGCAACTTGCCGACCTCTTGAAAAGGCTCGTTGATCTTCCAAACAAACCACCTGTCTGATATGTCGACCCGCTTGCCAGGTGCGGTCCCGTAGTCATGGGTGTCGCGAAACCAGATGTCGACCGTCCCAACGTCGGCAACATGCCCAGCCTTCACCCACAGTTTCAGCTTGACCCCAAGCTTAATGACACAATGCGCCTTTCCCCCCGCACCACTTCGGCGAGATCAGGAGTCGTGTCTGCGCCACCGATAGAAGGTCTGCTCGCAGACTCCGTGACGGTTGCACACCTCTCTTGCCGACGCCCCTTGGGCATCTGCTTCCTGGAGGATGGCGACGATCTGAGCCTCGGTGAATCTCGACTGTTTCATGTTCCTGGGTCTCCTTTGCGTTCGTGGAAACCCTAACACTTCAGACAGTACTCATTCTGGGGGCCGGACCAATCACGCGTTTCCCCTTACGGGATGGTGAACGTCCCGGTGGCCGCGAGGTTTTCTGGGCTGATTTCGCTATCGGGCAGTATGGCACTGCCTCCGGGCTCCTGGGGCTTGGCGTAGACCATATAGGTGTAGATGCCGGGGGAGAGTTCGCCGGTGTCAATGGTCCCGCCGGCCGCGCCGACGTTACCAGTAAGGAGAGGCTGGCGCTTGCCCTCCGGATCGGTCATAAACAAGGCTATGTCGATCCAGCCGCCGGTCGATTTGATCTGGATGGTCGCGTGGTTAGTGGCCTCATCGACAGATACCTTAGTCTCAATCTGAGCCTGAAGCGGATTGGCTGAGCCGCAGGCGCTGAGTAAAACGATAGCGAACAGGGTTAAGCAAACTACAAGGGCGAGAAACGCAACAGGTCGCAGCCTCATATTCCCTCCAAGCATCCGTGCATGGTCTCTTTCAGCACATCACTCAAGCAGATGCATGTGTGTCGCCGGATCTCGAGCAGCCCGACGACACGCATGCGCGATTCAGTCACTCAAACGCTGGCCCTACTATGCCAACATCAACCGTGAGTGACAACCAGCCCGACCTGGCCGTGGCCTGGCAGAACCTGCGGACACAGGCCTAGTACATCCAGCCGTTGTTGTTTGAGTAGCCGTAGGACCAGTAGTTGGTGAGTCGCGAATCAATGTTTATCACGAACCACACGCCCCAACTGCCACCCGAATACCCACGGATAGTGTTCTGTATAGAGTTATGGTACGTCGTTCCGCCACTCGTCACTTTGAAATGCTGGGTACAGTCGTATCTGTAGTAAGAGCTATCAGGCGCTTTATACAGCGAGTTGCTGGAACTACCATCGTAGGTCCAGTACGGCCACCAAATTGCGTTCGCCCACCAGGAGCCCTGCGAAACCCCGCTGTCAGAGTAATAAGTCAGCATGGATTGGAGGTCGTTGGCCGGGTAGATGCCAGAGCCTATTAGTCCTTCTGCCCTGACGGTATGCCATCCGGGACCCATCGAGAGCGGAGATAGCCCCGTCGGACTTGAAATACTCGTCGATCCGCCATCCGATACCATCGAAGAGGCTGAGTCTCTCTCGCCCGCTGGTTTCTGAGCGCTGTCGATGCCCGCAGCGATCTTCGCGGCCTCAAAGGCCTCGGGCGTGGCAAAAAACCTCACCGCTAGCGATCCATTTGCGTCGGTCATCAACAAAAACGCACAGCAGCCGTCGTTCAGAATGGCGCGATAGCGGACCATGCCGTCACTTGGGGCCAAGCGTTCGACAGTACCGAGCGCGGTCGCGGCAACTACTTCAGACCCAGGCTGGGCAAATGCTACTGCCCCATTTGCCGTCACAAACACCACGACGAACGCGCACAATAGCACGAGTAAGACGTATCTGCGTTTCACTTATCCCTCCTTCGGATCTATCGACACCAACGTGGTGGAATCGCGCAAGCCCGAGGCCAGACCGCTTCCAGGGCTCCTGCCAGGCCTCTTTCCCTTGGACACCCTGCCTACGGCCTTTCTCATTGTGACTTGGTGCCCTCGTGCTTGCTCCTTGGTTTGTTGACAGCTGACCCCCTTTCTCAGTCGGTTGCATATGCCTGGTGGCGGCTTGACGGTCCGGAGTCCGTCCATGCACGAGGTGTACGGCACGGCTGCATTTCTTACTCGATGGGGGCGGAGACCGCGACAAAGTTCGCAAATTGCGACATTTTCTTTCCGACGTTCACGACCGCACCGTTGCCCAAATTCATAACAGCGCTGTGTTCGTCAACCGAAAACTTGACCACCTCGATCATCGAAAAGTTGACCACCCCAGTCACTTCTTAAGATCTCGTCTTCTGCTTCTGGCTCTCCCTGAACCTGTAGGACTCTCCCTCGAACACCAGGATGTGGCTGTGGTGGGTGAGGCGATCAAGAAGGGCGGCGGTCAGCACCGGATCGCCGAAGACCTCGCTCCAGCGGGAGAACTCCAGGTTGGAGGTCACGAGCACAGATCCTTTCTCGTAACGCTCGGCGAAGAACTGAAAGAGCAAGGGGCCTCCCGGCCCCAGACCCAGATATCCGAGCTCATCCACGATGGCCAGGTCGGTCTTCTGCCAGCTCTTGAGATACCGAGGCAGACGATGCTCATCCTGAGCCGCGAGCAGCTCCTGCGCCAGTGCAACGGCGCTCGTAAATCGCACCCGAGCGCCGGCGTAGATGGCGGCGTGTCCAATGGCTTGCGCCAGGTGGGTCTTGCCGGTGCCGCTTGCCCCCAGAAGGATGACGTTCTCTCGGGTGCGGACAAACTCACCTTGGGCCAGGCTTAGGATTTCCTCTTTGGGCACGGACGGGACCAACGCGAAGTCGAACTCATCCAGGGTCTTGCGGTGAGGAAAGCGGGCTTGTTTTAAGCGATCTTGGAGCCGATGCTCCCGCCGGGACTCGATCTCGGCGCGCAGACAGGCAACGAGATACGCCTCGTGGGATTCCCCGGTGCCTCGTGCCTCCCGGGCGATCTCCTCGAAGTGGACGCGCAATCCCGGCATCTTGAGTTCCTGCGCGTAGAGCTTGACCTGGGCTGCGACCACTTCCGCGTTCATCGGGCCACCGCCGTAAGGGCGTCATAGCGGCTAAGATCCGGCCGGGGAAGGCGCAGAGCCAACAGCTCAGGCACCATCACTGGGCCCGGGGGCACATGCATCAGGTTAAGGCAGCGCTGGTGGACACCCTCGACCGATAGTCTCCCTGAGCTCAGGCACTCTTCGAGGGCTTGGGCCAGAACATCCAGATCGAATCGCATCCCCAACATGAGGATCTCGGCGAAGACCCGGTATCCGCCCGGTTCACGCAGCAGCAGGTCCCGGGTGCGAATGAACACCGGATCGGCCTGGGAAAGAGCGGCGCAGCATCCGGCCGCCCGGGGCTTGCGGGCAAAGACGGGGAGATAGTGGGAGAGCTCAAGGAAGGTCTCCCCGCGCTGGTAGCTGCGGGGGTGGGCAGCGATGAGGGCGTCGGCGACGTAGATCTCCACTTTGTCCACGTAGACCTCGGCCCGAAGCAGGCGGCCGGCGTGAACGGCCGGCACCGAGTAGCGATTGTGGTCGATGCGCACAAGAGCGGTCTTGGAGACCGAAACCGGCCGCGAGGTGGCGGCCCGGAAAGCGTGGAGAGGAAGCGGTTTCAGTGCCGTCTCCTCCAGAGCCCACCCGCCGGCATGCCGAACCCGTTCCCGCTCGCAGAAGGCGCGTAGGTGGAGGTTCAGCGCCTCCAGCGAAGCAAAGGGCTTCGACGCCGGCACGAGGGCATTCCGGCGCACGTATCCCACCAGGTTCTCCACCGAGCCTTTCTCGTGGGCCTCTCCCGGAGTGCAGAAGGAGCTGTCAAAGAGGTAGTGGGCGCGCAGGCGACTGAAGTGCTCGTGCTCGATGCGATACGGGCCGGAAAGGATCTTGCTGACGGCGGTCTTGGGGTTGTCATACCAAATCTCACGGAAGATCCCGCCGAAGAACTCAAGACCCCTGACGTGACCATCCAGGAAGGCTTCCAGCTTCTCGGTGGGATAAGCCACGGCAAATGACACCTTGGAGTGTTTGGCCCGCAGACAGAAGACGAAGACCTTCTGCACCGCCCCGGCGATCATCACGTGAGCTTGGCCGAAGTCAGCTTGAGCCACTTTGCCCGGCACCGCCTCCAGGGGCACGAAGACCTGGGTGCGCCGACCCCGAAGGCTGCGCACCGCCCGGCGCACGGTCACCTCTGAACCGGGGAAGTCGTATTCCGCGACCAGACGGTCATAGACGCGCTTGGCCGTGTGACGCTGTTTGCGAGGAGCGGTCTCATCCTCGGTGAGCCAGCGTTCGATCACGGGGAGATAGGGTCCCATGACCGGACGGGGACGGGAAACTCTCTGTTGATAACGAAACGGCTCGGCCGGGGAGGCCAGCACCTTTCGCACTGTCTGCCTGGACACTTCGAGCTGCCGGGCGATCTTGCGGATCGGCCAGCCCTCGTTTTCGCGCTTCTTCTTGATGAACTCCACGTCGACCATCTTCAGCACATGCCTTCCCCCTGTCCCGCCAGTTCCCAAGAGGGGAAGACGGTACAGGACTTGTATTGAAGGTGGTCAACTTTTCGATGAACGAACGGCCTCCAAGTGGTCAACTTTTAGGTTATCGAACACAAGCGCCGGCCAAGAGCATGGTTGAGCGATTCCGCGGAGTTTCCGGAAGCCCCCAGTCCCTCGCCTCGCTGCAAAGGACGCCCTGCGTTGGGACAAGCCGCGCCATTGCTCAGACGAACAGGGTTTTGAGTAACGAACGGTCAGGTTGACAGCCAAACTGACAGCCAAACCCGCGAATGGGGGCGATACATCCCGATGCGCGGCGGGCACGTTATACGAGCACACGGGCCTCTGTGGCACACAGCGGACGTTAATCTCGGGAATTCCTAATCCTTGTGTCGGTTCGAATTGACCCGAAGGCATGTCCTATCGCTTCAGCGTTGCCTGCAAATGAGCAATCATGGTTTCAATGTATGACAGCCCTCATTACCGTTTGCATCGGTTGCTGTTATTCGGACCGTGTCAACCTTTTCGGACGAAACGCCACCGGAGCCTGACGGCTGATCGATTAGATAGGTCACTCGGCGGGAGTGCATCGATCCCATCTGGTCTAGTGAGGCGACATACCCACCCAGCCGTGCTCCTGCAAGTCCACCGCATAGCAGAGGAACCTTGATGGAACCCAAGATCCATACGTTGATTCAATGGTATTCGCCGACAACCTGAGTAATCTGGAGTTTTTGAAAGCCTCAGTTTTGCGAGGTCAGCCCGCCCAAGTATCAGGCGGGTTGACCTCAACAAGCATGTGCTCTGCGCACGACGCCAAGATCCAATAGGGTCACATGCGAAGGTGCCGAGTTTTCGCGAATCGAAGGCCAAACCCGGCAAACCAGTAGCCGATGAGCACCTCGAATATAGATCCAGCGGCAATGATTCCAACTGCTCCAATGACCGCGTCGCCGACAGATAGATTGTAGTGACTCTCTCCCCACAGTGCCACAAGCACCGTTGGGACTATCGGGAGTATCACGGAGAGAAGAGTGGCCCGATTCTCAACCCGTCGCTCATCAGTCGTCCGCGAAATTGCGGCAAATAGTAGTGCCGCCAGAGGCGCAGCCAGATAGACGGGGATGAGTACCAAACTAAGTGCAGCTCCGCTCCCCCCAGGAAGTGTGATATCAAGGACGCCGAAAACCACAGCGACGATCAAAGCCCAGGCGAGGATAGCCACGGCAGTTAGCATCGCTTGACGTTGTCCAAGTCTTGTGCTTCGCACCATGCCACACTCCTGTATGATCCCGAGATAGCGAAGCCACATGGTCCCGCTGCGAGCCTGAGAACGGCGCTCGGAATCGATGCCCTGTTCTTGAATGGTCCTCATTGTGCGCTCACCATCTTGTTGAAACCGGCGCTCCCTGGGTCGCTCGAAGCGTAGAACAGACCACTGCTCTTTGAAGTCGGACTCGACAGAAGCCAGAAGTAGCCTCCCTCCACGACGGCCGTGTCGCCGGGCTGGACTAGCACCGTGTCCGGCTGGTGAACCTGGGCCTTTGCTTTTAGCGGGGAGCCGTCAATGTAGAGGGTGAAGTCATCCACGCTGAAAGAGAAGGCGGAGTCGCTGTTGTTCTTGACCATGAGCCGGAGCGACACACTGTCCGAACCGGAGGCCTGGCCTAGGTGTGCCTGCAGATGGACTCCCACGCGTGGAGCCATGTCCAGGCGAACAGCGTTCAGACCAGCCAGAGTGCGCGAATCAGACTGGCTTGTGGACGACGACTGATCGTCGGAGGTACCGACTCTTTGAAGCGCCTCGGCTGCGGCGACTAACTCATCCGTGGCATCCCCCGTCCCGCCTCCGGAGCGCTCGATGGAGACGTAGGTCGTACCTGCCTTCACGAGGATCGAGCGGCCAGGCTTCCCTTTCGGCGTGGTGTAGATGGAGTACGTCTCGCCACCGTGCGAAACCGTCTTCAGCAAGATCTTCTTGGCCACGAACGACTTCTCGCCATCGGGCACGTTGGAGTCGGGATACTCGAAGAGCACGAACCCCCCAGGGGCGAGGGATTCCCCGCTAGCTCCGCTAGTGGTCGTCTCCCCAGCGGCTACAGTGGTCGCGGTCCCGAGAGGAGCCGCCTTCTGGCCCGGGTCGTATTCGAGCAAGAGTGCAATCGTCGGTTTGTAGGTGAGTTCGACGTGTATAAGCCGCAGACTCAAGCCGAGATAGGTCTCGCCCAGCGAGTAGACGGGGAAGCCGATGTCTTTGGCCGCATCTGCAAGGCTTGCCCGCCAGCCCCCGAGAAAAGCGCTCTGTCGGAGGGTCTGGTCCATTTCGACCGACGCACTCGGGAGAGAAGGCTCAGTCGAGCTCCTTGCCCAGACATAGTTTGTCGCATCTGAGGCCGAATCGCTGAATAGCGTCGACATAGCGTGGATGCCACCGTCTGCGCCCAGCTTGAGAGTGGTCCGAAGAACCTTCGAGGGAGATATCCCGGTGCCCGCCAAGAGAATCTGATCGGGAATGTCCAGCCCGATGAGATCCCTGGCGGTGATCGTGGCCTCGAGGTCCCACGTGCCGTCTGCTTCCTTCGCTGCTTTTGTGACCAGCGACTTTTGTAGAAGCCGATGAGGATCGAAGACCATCCTCAAGATGGCCAAGAGACTGGCCCCTGATGAGGCACCCGGGTAGGTCTGCGTGCTCATCTCTTGCGCCATACTCGGGGTGACGTGCTGGGGAGGGCCACCTGTACCGTCCTGAATGTAGTAGTCGGTGTCCGACGACCACCAGACCGGGCCAGAGAGGAGCGGCTCGCCGCTAGGGTGAGGATCGACCGTCACCTCGGCCACCTTAGCCTGCGCTCCGTAGGCAATCGTGTAGGGACCAAATGTGACTTTGGTCGGGGCCGCCTCGATCCAGGTGAGTGCCTTTTCGAGTAGCACCTGATTTGCGCCTGCAGCCGAACCGTTGGGGCTCATGCTGTCGTCGTTGATGACCACCACCCTCTTGCCCTGCTCCAGGTGAAGTACTGCTTCGTACGCGCCAACGGCGACCGCCGCGACTAGGACCAGGGACGCAAGGGCGATGATCAGAGTCCGCCGAGGGCGAGCGTCGTGGGCCAGATGAGTCCGGTGAACATTGGACTTCCTTCTTAGCCGGGAAGCAAATTCGGTCTCATCGACCATCGGCGCATTAGATTCATAGACCTCACGCAGGCGCTCGTCCAGATCGCCTCTGTCCATCACTGTTCCTCCAAGATCTTGCGCAGTGCTTCTCGGGCCTTGTGGAGATGACTGCCGACGGCCCCCTCAGAGATGTCCATGGCTCGTGCGATCTCAGAGGTGGAGAAACCGGCCAGGTAGAAGAGAGAGGCTGCGGTGCGTTGGCGCTTCGGTAAGGGGCGAAGAATGCTCATAAGGTCGGGGTCCGGCGTCCAGGCTGGGGGCGTGAACTCCTCGAAGCTCCCGGCTAAACGCTGCCTCAGACGAGTGGCTCTGCCCATGGCCCGGCGATAGTCCTTGCAACGATTGATGCCGACCCGGTAGAGCCAGGCAACGGGGTCCTTCACTTCTGGATCATGCCAGTGAAGATGCAGTTGGAGGAAGGCCTCTTGAGCTGCATCCTCGGCCAGTCCCCGGTCAAGGGTGATGAGGCTCAAGCTCTTCACCAGTCGGGCGGTGTGTGCGTGGACGATAGCGTCGAATGCGCTTGGCCACTCTACCTCGTGGCTCAACGCCCAACTCCTCTTGCCATGTGGTGCGTCAATGACCTCAACCCGATCCGTCGCTCCGCCTCCAACCGCCTACCCGGTGTTCAATCATCCACCATGAACGACGTCTGACGGGGCGATTTTCTTTACTTTGTGGTCGCGGGGCAGTTCAGGGCTTGTGACGCGCTCTGGCAACTGGGCCAGAACTGGACTAGCCAGAGATTCCCTGCGCATGTCCGGAAGGGCCGAAAGCATTACCTTGGGCGGGTGAGGCAAGAACAAAGGCGGATTTCAAAAACAGAGCGTGGTCAAGTCGATCGGTCCTAGTCTTGCAGGCTGGCCGAGAGCAGCCACAGAAGAATCAGCGGAACGAATAGAACGATGGCGGCGGCCACGTACCGCTTCTTGAGGCCAAACGCCAAAGCCAAGATCGGGTACAAACCGAAAGGCACAACCTCGCCGCCTGCACTGCCTGCGGAAAGGTGCAGAGTGTACATCCAGTCTATGCCCTTGACGACACCGATGAGGAATCCTCCGATCAGCGGCGCCTGACCTACAAAGTTGAAGACGTCCGGCAGTGTCCACTGAGCGAACAGTACAACTCCAAGAAAGAACGGAACGACAATCGCAGCCACGACAAGAAGCCGCACACCTTGCAACGAGAAGCGTTTGTCCGAATGCGGTTCGGTCACCGCTTCATTCTTCTGAGCAAGGCGGCCGCCTTCGCCCAGAACCATCTCGGCTCAAGAACCCCAGGGTCGCAGACGGTCTTGGTCGCCCCACAGATGTCACATCGATACTCTCTGCACGTTCGCTTGCGGAGAAGATTGAGATGCACGCTCTTCTGATATTCATAGCCCGATTGGCCCCAACTCACTTTCCCATCGCGAGCGTCCAAGCTAGCGGCCACGTCTCTGTACTCATCGCTATCTTCCCAGGTGTCGATTAGCCTCCAGACATGGCGGCAGTTCTTCTTGGCCTCATTGACGAAACCCAGCGGCATCATTCTTGAGTCCCCAGTCTTCCTTTTGCCGGATAGTCTGCCGCGGGAGACGTACACCGGCCGCATGTGTGAATTCACGCCGGGAGGATAGCCGCCGTCTGAGTCGGGCACTTCGTAGCGTCGGACCAACTCCCATTCATGCGGGCATGTCGGACGCGCCTTGAGTCTGGACCACCACTGGCCGAGTCTCATTCCTTGGGCGAGTGTCATTCTGCGCTCGCTTTCACGGGACCGACGACGGGGGCAGTCGTCGCATCCTCTCCACGTGCGTGTCCAGATGGCAATGCGAGAACGACGGCCAAGCCTAAAGCGGCAGCCGCCACGTACATGGCGACCTGAAGGCCGACGGAGAAGGCGATGTTTCCCTCTCTGCCCCAGTACATGGGGGCCATCCATGGCACCGTGGCGTGAAAGCCATCGAAGCCGCTGATGCCCAGCCCAGGTCGGTAGATGACAAGGATGGCAACGACTGGCGCAAGGGCGGCGGCGTACCAACTCCAATGCGACCGGCCCCGGACGGCCTGGTAAAGAGCAACCCCACCAAGAAGGCAGCCCAACGCCAAGATGAAGCCGGGGAGGTATAGGGCGACGGTGGGAATGAGGCCGATGAACACGGCGGGGTTGTGAATCAACCGGTATATCCAGATGAAGCCGTATGCGGTGAAGCCCAACTCCATCAGAACTATCCAGAACCCCAACAGGGCTGCGCCCAGCCCGAGTCTTGCACGTAGCACGGGCGAACCTCCTTCTGCCGTCACCCTCTAGCTACCTGCCAAGTATATGTCCGGCGGGTCCGAAAGCATTACCTTGGCGTCGCTCACAGCACCGGCACTGGGATGGCAAAGAAGACTGGACTGGGAAGCGCAGGGGGCATAGGTGCAACCGCGGTGCCAGGCGGCTGAACGCCAGGTCCGACCCAAGATAGTTCCAGCATGAGGTAGGGAGCATTGCCGATGCGGATCGGGTCGTTGGCATCCAGGGGCACGAGTTTCGTGGAGTCCCACAGGTAGGCGGTCACCATTGCCGGAATCGAGCCGCCTCTGGTGCTGCCCGCGTGAAGGACAGGCCTAAGGGCGTAGTAACCACCAAGGTGGACCGTTGGCATCAGCGCGATCATGCTCTTGACGCCCACCTCATCAAAAGCAGCAGCGACTCTCGACACGGAATCCAAGGTCACGATCGGTTCCGTAGCCGATCCCGTCTTCACCACTCCGGTCACGAGCACTCTCTGGTCTGCCGCTCCATCAGATCCGCTCCAGGCCACACTGATGGTTCTTTGGTCGTGAGTGCGGGCGACAATCTCCAACTGGAACAGGGAGCCAGACGGCGTGAAGTCCAGATCCAAGCCTGTTGGGTAGGCATCGGGATATGCACTCTCAGCCGCGAATCCCCCGGCCTGGGCGACGCGGACCCAGATCTCCCCAAACTTTATGGTGTTGGCCGCAACGAGGCTCAGGCTGATGTTGACCGGAGTGTTCACTCGGGCAGGCATGGTTAGCTGGAAGTAGCGATCATAAAGAGCCGTCGAGTGCTGGGGAGTGTCGGCCCAGGCGACGCGAACGTGCAGGAGATCGACCTTGGGTGAGAACTGGGTGAATCGATCCTTGAACTTCTGGGCGAGAAGGAGCAGTTTCTGGGCGATAGATTCGTAATCGCCCACAGGCTGGTCCGGCTGGGTCAGGACGTCAAGGGTGAGTTCGCCTTGGCTCGTCGCGGCCGCACCCATCCGAAGACCGGCAGCCCTCGCCTCATCGATCAACTGGGCCAGGGCCGGGTCCAATCCTCCCAGTGCGTAGGTCTGCGAGGTTGTGCTTGCCGCCTGGTTGGGCGACGCGCAGCCGAAGACAAGGACGCCGACCAAGCACAGGACGAGCATGAGGGTCAGCCCGAGGATCGCAACGGTGGAGGGCGACAAGCGATCTGGCCCGCGCAATCTCCGCTTCATCTCATCCCCCCAGTTAGACGGCGAGTTCCGGACGGCCCAGCTCACAGTCTGACGCCGCAACCGTGCCGAGAGCTCCCAAATCCTCACTCATCAAATGTCACACAGGGCTGAGGGCATTACGTTGGCAATGGCAGGCACTGGCGGTGTCGAAAAGATGTCGGTCATGGTCCCGACGATACGGAGTCCAGGGTGAAGGTTTCACTGTAGAACTCGTTTGTCACAGTGAGTAGGTAGATCGTGACCGAATCGACCGGGAGAATGGTCCGGTTTTCCCGCACCAGCGAGACCGCTTTCTCAGCAAGTGCATGGCCTGCCTCGCCTATCGGCGCTTGGATGCTTAGTTCCAGTCCTCGTTCCTTCTCGGGATTGGTGTAGGTGTCGGCGCGATAGCAGTCGATGCCCGCCGCCCTCAGCGCATTGACCAGGTGGTCCTTCGGGGTCACATCGGCGCGGGTTGGAGAAGGTGTGTTTCGAAGCTCAGAAATCGCCGCCGCGAGATCGTCAGAGCTGATGGGCGACAATTGGATGAAGTGCCCTCCGGCAGCACCCGTCTCCTCGCTCTTGCCGAGAAACTCACTGGGCAAATAGGAGTTCGTGTCCAACACGGCGGAGAGGGAAGACGGCGCGTCTTTGAGCACGAGCCTGAGCGTTCCGTCAGAAGACTGTCCCACGGTGACCGGCTTCCCTTGCTTGAGATATGAATAGTAGGTCGTAAAGACGGTGGAGGTAGGCAGCCGTCCGGCAGCCGGGCCGAGTGGTTGGTCAACGACCGCACCATCGGGACCCGGAGCAATGAGCACCTTTCCATCTGTCCCCAGAGAAGATCGCTTCTTGCCAGCCACGGTTTCGTCCCAACGGTAGTTGCCGGAATTGGCCGACCACCATTCGGTCTCGACCCACCCATCAGAGGAGGTGGTCTTCACCTGCCAGGCCGCAACGGTTTGCAGAGCGGCCAAAGCCTTGGCTCGCACATCCTCGGCTTGAGCCTTTCCGTCCTTGGCGGCGACGGCCAGGCCGCCAGCGGTGCCCGTTGTTCCGCACGCCGTCCCGATGAAGAGAAACATCCCTGCCAACGCGAGGAAGAAGAGCCAGGTGGTTGCCTTCCAGATCTTGCTCCGGTTCCTGAATGTGTCCCGCAGCTTAAGAGAACAGCCGGGCAGATCATGATTCACCTTCATCAGAGGCCTCTCCTCCCGAGATGGGGAACCCACGTGAGTCGTTTCGCGGCCGATCCTGCTCAGCTCCTCACCATACGCCTTCACTTCATCATATGTCCGGCAGGGCCGACAGCTTACCTTCACCCACTACCCCGCCAAGACCTGTTTCGGAAGCGCGGGAATCTGCCAGGTGCCGTGAACGTGCCACTGCCGAAAGCGCGGAAAATCGGTCGGAGCCACGTCGAAATCAACTTCGGCGTGAATCGTGTCGCCCTGGGCATGAGTAAGGACGTATTCCAAGTACTCGGGGTAGAAACGCAGCTGAAGAGTCCCAACGTATCCTTGGGCGCTCCAGCCCAGTTTGTCGAACTGAACCGTCACCGTGCCCCCGCTCGCCTTGTGCAACATGGGACCCCAGCCGTCGCCCTCGGGCAAGGAGAAGAGCAGCCCGCCCCAATCATTCGGAGTCGTCAGTGTAACGCGCAGGTTCTTGATGCCCGTTTTCTCGGCGTGCCACAACTGGAAGAAGATCTCGAGATTCTTCCTTGATCCAGGGTTCCAGACGGCCAGGGATACCTGCGCGGTCCCTTGCTTCGCTTCGCTCGGCGAGGCGTTCCGGATCGGCCCGTCAAATTGTGAGATGTAGAAGACATCGCCCGTCCCTGCGGAGGCTACCGGCGCCGGAAGACTCACCTGCTCGGTCCAGACCACCAGGCGACCCATAAGCATGAGGACGACCACAACAACAATGGCCAAGACGATTACGCCGAGCAGCACCGATCGAGATCGATTGAGAAATGGCGTGGTGTCCTCCGGCTGCCGCTGCGTTTCCATAGTCTCTCCAGTGCCCGCCTCGTCTGTACCTCTGTGAATCACATGTCCGGCGGGGGCGAAAGCATTACGTTTGCGTGGACAGACGCTAGTGGATGCGAACTGCCCCCGTCCGCCGGCCGCCTCAGTCTCCACTCTGAGTCGGACCAGCGCTCGCGATGAAGCCCAGGCTCTCGGGATCACTTGAGGCATACAGAATGCCGCTCGCCGCTGAATCGAACTGGGAAACGATGAAGTAGACATCAGTGCGGAATGCGGCGCTCGCTCCGGCGGCAACCTCGAAAGGTCGTAGCTGCAGATTCGTCTGCTGCACGCTGGTGCCGCTCATGTAAAGGGCGAGGTCCTTGTTGGCAAATGAGAAGGGCGAACCGCTGGTGTTGCGGATGGCAACTGTCGCGGTCAGCCGCCCCTCGGTCCATTGGCTGGTTGTCACCGTCAGGGTCACTCCCGCTCGGGGAGTCGTCTGGAGCCTAGGCGCGGAGTAATAGGTGACGTCTGCCGAAGGTTGCTTGTCGATCCCGAGATCGTGGAGATGGGCTTTGGCCGAAGGGGGGATCTGCATGAGACTGCCGTCGGCATTCACGAAGTGGCCGTCATGCCAGAAGAATGCACGGTCGAACTCAGAGAGGAATGCACCGTTACCCCGGTACGTGATCCAGCCATCTACGGCCGAGTCCCAGACTGGCGATGGAATCCCGTCTTGGGTCCTGGCCGGCACATACGGATCTGTCGGACTCGTGTCAGTGACATCACTGAAGCCCACGGACGCCAGGTTCCAAAGCACTTCTGCCGTCTCCGCGCGGGACGCCGGTCGCCAGGGGTCCCAGGTCTTGTCGAAACCCACCAGACCATCGAGCAACCCACCCCACTCCGCTCGGCGAAGCGTGAGGCCATGAGTCCTATCAAAGAGTCCAAGCGTGCTACTTGGTCCGCTGGGAATCGGCCCGAAGAGCACGGCAGGACGCAACCTGTCGGCTGCGCGGACCACCATGCTTATCATCTGTGCCCGGGTGAGTTGCCCATAGGGATTGAGATTGCCGGAGGTAGTTCCTTGAAGGACGCCGAGTTTGACGAGCGTCGTCAGATAGTCACTGCTTTCAGTTTCGCCCAGGGCCAGACACAACATCTTGGCGAACTGGCTGCGCGTGAGCGCACCTGCTGGACGAAACTCGACTTGCCCGCTGCTCCCAGGATATCCGCCGATGGCCCCTTTCTCCCGCAGTCCTTCGATCGCCGTCCAGTAGGGGTCCGTGCCGGGAACGTCAGAGAAGAGCTTGGTCTTATCGAGAGCGCCTCTGGTCGCGAACATGAGTGAGGTAGCAAAGTAGCCTGGGCGGTAGCTGCTCTCACTGACGGCGATAGTGCTTCCGTCGGTCGAGAAGCCGTGAGGGTAGGACTGGATGGTGGACACTCTAGTTGCCGTGCCATCGGAGGCATCATAGACAAATACGTGGGTCCCGGGGGTGGTGGGAGAATTGAAGAGCCGACCTGCTCGCCAGAGAAGAAGATCGCCTTTGAACGACAAGCCACCCACTTCATAGGCAGGACAGCGAATCACGGTGCTGGTGCCGCGTAGCGGATCGGAGATGGCCACGAAAGATCCCTGAGAACTGGTGGAGGCCCAAGCGATGCGGCCACCATCCACGCACACCGACTGGATCGGCTGATCGTTGCTAAGTACAGGGATGTCGCTCCCGCTCGCCAGATTGCGGGCGCGAAGAGTCCACTGGGAACCTTCCTGGAGCGTGTAGTAGAGGGTATCGCCAACGATGGTCTGCAGATTGGCGTTCTTGAGAACTTCCCAGGTTCTTCCCTCGCCGGATGCGATCGAGTACCCGACCGTGTTCTTTCCCGCTTGCGAGTTGAACTGCCGCCACAGCACCCAGCGATCACTGACAAGAGATAGCGTCACTTGGTCGGTTCCCGGCTCGGCCTGAGTAATCGTAGTCGTCTGATCGGTCGAGAGCCTGTGAAGGACAATCCGCGTGTGAGAAAGGCCTTGGTCACTCACCTGCCATTCCGTCCAAGCTATGACATCCCCAGATACTAGGGGCCCTCGGCCCTGCCAGCCCTCGGCGCTCAGCTTGCGCAATTGCTTCGAAGCCAGGGAAAGAAGGTAGATCCCGGAGTCGGACTGCCCGCCCTTGTTGTCGTAACCCTCGAAGACGACGTAGTCTCCACTGATAATCGGGAACGCCGGTTGAAGATCGGTTTGCAGGAGCGTTTCGACCTGCCCGCTTGCAACGTCGTACTGCTTGATCACTCCGCCCTGACCCATTTGATAGTCAGACCAGACAAACCTGCCAGCGTCTACGCTCGGTTGTTCGTAGTCCTCAGCACTCGAGGCAAGCGTGACCTTCCAGCCGCCCACATCGACGATGGCCATGGCGAGGGTAGGGGAACCGAGCAGGAGCAAGGCGCCCAGGATGGCTGCGATGAGCGCTGGTCCGACATATCTTTGCATAGCCCCCACTCCTTCTGACCCCGTCATGCGTTCCAATACATCATATGTCCGGCAGGCCGGAAAGCATTACCGGCGCCCTCGAGAAGAGATTGGCCTCCTGCGAATTCATCGGCCTTAAACAAGTCCGAGACGCTTAGGCACCGTCAATCCGCCGCCTATTGGACCCTCACCAGGTACTTTGCGATGAAGAAGACCTCGTCCTGATAGCTGTGGTCAGTGAGGGAGCCGTTGATGTCGACCGTCGAATCATCAGCACCGATACCTGAGAGGAAGGCCACGTCATTCACCCGCCTGAAGGACCCGCCCTCAAAGGAAACGCCAGAGTCGACCCAGGTCACGTCGCCGACGTCGCCCGCAAAGTTGACGTTGAGAGAGATGTAATCTTTCCCGTTGGTCAGGTACAAGCTGTATCCCGGCTTGTCTCCGTGACCGCCCGGTGCCGGATTGGGCGAAGAAGCGTAGGTCTCGGGTGCATAGAAGCCCGAGGGAAACGACCTCGGAAGATAGATGGGACCAGAGTTCTTTCCTTGCTGCTTCTGAATCCTTTGCACTACCTCCTCGGGTGAAAGCCCCTCAGTCACCCAATCGAGGCTAGAGACTGGCTGGACCTGCCACGGGGCAGTCGTCGTCGAGGTGGTATCGGTGCCCTTGGCACCCGAGAAGAGCGGCAGACTCTCGTAGAGCCCGCGGGCCGTGGCATTAAGCTCCGGAGCCCATCCCATGGCTTCTGGCGGGTTCTCGACGTTGCCGGTTCGAGGGTCCTCGATTATGTCGTGACCATCCTGCATGACCCAGACCCTTAAGTAGGCGCCGTCCTTCATGTGGAAAAGGAGTTCGAGGTCAGTCCGCACTCCAGGGTATCCCTCGCCAGGTAGGAGCTCGGTCTGCTCATAATCCGAGACGAGAGTCTTGACCGCTTCCGGGTTGGCAGCCGCATCGAGCACTCGGGGAGGGTCATCGTCCTTGCGGAACTCGACAAAGGCCACTTCCTTCGGGCGCAGTTCGGGCAGCGACTGCAGGACCACGTATCCTGACTGCCCGGGCTCAAGCGAACCCGGACCCCAGGTGAAGATGAAGTTCTCTCCGTGCAGTCCACTGGCAATCCCGTACTCGACATTTCTCACCTCGAAATCGGCAGGAACTACCCAGGTCACAGATTCCAATCGCGTCCCGCCGACTTCCTCTACCTGTGCGCTCTGAATCCCCTCGCGTCTGACAGACCGCCCGTCCTTATCCCGGAGAATCAGGTCGTAGGGGACATACGGGAGCGCCTTGCCGCTTGGGCTTTTGATGATTATCTGACTTTGAAGACGCTTCTCCCCGGTGGCAACAGCAGGAGGCCGCGCGGAGTAGGAAGTACCCGAGGTCGGAGCGACGGTCACAACAATCTCAAGCCCCTCGTAGGTTGTGGCTACCTCCCCGTACTTGAGCTCACGAGTCTGCGGCAAGGGCGTTTCGGTGCCACCCGTCGGGCCGGTCCCGAAATCATCATTTATCACTACCACCTGGTGCTGTCGCGCTCGGTAGTTGAGCAGCTCAAGAGAGCCAATCCCGATGCCGGCAAGCAGGGCCACGACGACGAAGACCGGGATAACCTTCCGTGCCATCCTTCGCCGAGACCTTCTTCTTGGGTTCACCCTTGCGTCCACTTTGCGAGAGAAGGTGACCGGGTCAACATGGGGGGCGTTCTCGCGGCAGAGTTCTTGCAGCCTCTCGTCCGTTTCGTCTATCTTCACGACTTCACCTCCAGCACATCTTTCAGAACCTCTCGTGCCTTATGAAGGTGACTGTGCACCGCCCCTTCAGTAATGAGCATAACCGAGGCCACATCGGCCGCGGATAGGTCGCCCAGGTAGAAGAGGGCGACCGCGGTCCGCTGACGGCGAGGAAGGATCTTGAGGGCATCGATGAACTCACGACGAGGAAGCCAGGGCTCGCTGTCAGAGGGTTCGTGAGCATCAGCGCCGAGACGCTCGACGAGCCGCGCTATCCGAGTGAGCTTGCGCCGATAGTCCTTGCATTGGTTGATTCCGACCCGATAGACCCAGGCCACTGGGTCCTCCAGCTTCTCCACCTGGTCCCAACGCAGGTACAGTCGGACGAACGCCTCCTGCGCCGCATCTTCCGCTAGTTGGCGGTCCAGGGCAACGAAGGTGAGTGTCTGAATCAGGGGGACCGAATACCGTCTGACAAAGGCGTCAAAACTAAGACTTTGCGCTCGATTGCTGTCCGCTATCCGCGTCGAGTCTCGCGACTCCTTGGCTATCGTCAAGTCCCTCGTTGCTCCTCCCTGCGTCGCCTTCCTACTTCTCAGACGTGCGACGACGCCTATTACCTTTACTGCCGTCGTCCATTTTGTCCATTGTGTATCACCGTTTATCATTCCGGTAGGGGTGCGCGTAGGGGTGCAAACGGCCTTTTGGGCAGTCTGAGGCCGCAAGCGGAGGAACCGGAAAGGGCTCATTTGCAGGGATAAGTCTGAATCTTCGAGGTGCCCTCGGCGCGAATCGAACGCGCGACACAAGGTTTAGGAAACCGCCCTCGGACTGTTCATGGGGTACTTCTGCGTACTACTGCGTTCTGAAAGTCCTGAGCCGCCAGTCCATTCTGTCCACCCTGTATCGTCAGGTGTCATTTGGGTAGGGGTGCGCGTAGGGGTGCGACTGGAGTCGCAGTTCGGCAAGGGCGGGGACTTGCGAACGCCTAGCGAGTGGTAGTCGTCGCCTCGGACGGCAGAGAGGTCGTTGCCCTTGACTCCTCCTCGCGGAATCTGGGATCGAGTACCAAGGCCAACATCCTGCAGGCCTGACCGCGTGAGCATGCGTCCGCCGGACTGAAGCTGATCGCGGTGGTCCCGGCGACGACGCCATTGTAGGTGAGCAAGGCAAGGTCACTCTCGGCGCTCTGCGGGACATCGGTGAGCGGAAACTTGTAGCCTGCCGGAGGAGCAGTCAACGTTTCTTTGGCCAGTACGGCTACCGCCAGCGCGACCTCCAGTCGTGTCAGTGTGGACGAGGCAGTCTTTGACCCCCAGGTGGCAAAGCCTGTCCTTGCCGCCTCCTCGATATAACCGGCGGGAGAGGAGAATGTGGCTCTGTTATACGGGGCCGCGGCAATGACAACCATCTTGGCAAAGTCGGCGACGGTGATCGCCGCTTCTGGCCTGAAGTCCTCATCCTTGGGCACATCGACCACACCCCGATACAGGAGCTTCCCGATTGAGAGATAGAAGCGATTGCCCGCGTTGAGGTCGGGGAAGATGGGCGTCATCCACCCCTGGCCACCGCCTCCACCACCCTTGCCCTTGAACGCGTAGAACACTTCCTGCGGCCAGACATACCAAGGCACCTTCCAGGACACGTACCCGCCTTCAATAGCGCCGGGAGCTATGGTCCCCTCTTTGAGCGCGGGGGTCCAGATGGGAGTGACGGTCTCGGTGTAGTTGTACTGCTCCGGCCGCACGCCCCGGTAGGCGAGTTGGTCATAGGCATCGATGAGGGTCAGGTCGCTGAGCTTGAAGGATAGCGGGACACTCTGGCGGTTCCCGATGGCGACCCAGGTGGTGACGATCTTGTAGGCGGGGTCGCCAAGCGCCTGCGTCGCGTCATGATCGATGAAGGGCTGGCGCACGTCGAACCCGAAGGTATTGTCTCTGGAGAACCCACCCGGAACTGGTTGGTGGGAAGTCGTTGTTGTTCCGTTTGGGGAATCGTCGTTCAGAATCAGGGTTACTCGTTGCCCGTGCGTCAGATGGTTGACGAGTTCCAGAGAGCCGATCCCGACACCGGCCAGCAGGAGCACCACCCCAAATGCGACGCCAACCTTTCGCCCCATTCTCCGTCGCGCTCTTCTTCTTGGATCTGTCCGTGCCTTCACCTTGCGGGAGAAGGCAGCCGGGTCGACATGGGGGGCGTTCTTCCGACAGAGTTCGCGTATCTCTTGGTCTCTTTCTTCCGGTCTCATATCTTCACCTCCAGCACATCCTTCAGAGCCTCTCTGGCTTTGTGAAGATGACTGTGCACCGCCCCTTCAGTAATGCGCATGACCGACGCAACATCGACCGCCGATAGGTCGCCTAGGTAGAAGAGGGCGACCGCGGTCCGCTGACGACGAGGAAGCGCCTTGAGAACATCGACGAACTCACGCTGAGGAAGCCAGGTTTCGCCGTCAGAGGGCTCGCGAGCTTCAGCACCGAGACGTTCCACGAGACGGGCTATCCGACCAAGCTTGCGCCTGTAGTCCTTACATTGGTTGATCCCAACCTGGTAGAGCCAGGCCACCGGGTCCCGCAACTTCTCGACCTGGTCCCAGCGCAAGTACAGCCGGACGAACGCCTCCTGAGCCGCGTCCTCTGCCAGTTGGCGATCAAGGGCAACGAACGTCAGGGTCTGAACGAGAGGAGTTGAGTGCTGTTTCACAAAGGCTTCGAAGCTCCCGCTCTGAGCCCGACTGATATCTGCTACTCGTCTGGGTTCTGGCAAACTCTCAGCTCTCGTCAACTTTCTTGTTGCCCCTTCCCCGAGGTTGCCCTTCTATATCCTAGACGTATGGCGGCAGCTGTTACCTTTACTGTCCCCATCAATTTTGTCTACCCTGTATCGTGACGTGTCATTTGGGTAGGGGTGCGGGTAGGGGTGCAAGGATAAGGGTCGACGCAGGCCCAGAGCAGGTATGGCACATCGGAGGGCTCCGGCTCCGTGTTTGATTGGGCAGACCGGAGTAGTAGACTCGGCTAGATACTCGCGATGTCACCCCGGAGGCGCCGTTGGAACTGCAGGAGTTAGAAAGGCTTCTCGACGACAACGAGGATGAGCATCTCGATTTCAAAGAGGCGAGGAACCATTTCGACTTTGAGAAGCTCGTTCATTACTGCGTCGCTCTGGCAAACGAGGGCGGGGGCAAGCTAGTCCTAGGAGTCACCGACACCAAGCCCCGCCAGGTGGTCGGAACGACAGCGTTCGAAGAGCCAGCGAGAACAGCGGCCGGCATCACGGAACGCCTTCACCTGAAGGTGGAGGTGGAAAGGGTAGTTCACCCACAGGGTCCTGTTCTCGTAATCACAGTCCAAGGCCGCCCTGTAGGCGTCCCCATCGGCTATCGCGGCACATTCTGGATGCGCGCGGGCGATTCCCTCGTTCCTATGACTCCCGACCAAATCAAGAGGATACTTGACGAGGCGCAGCCGGACTTTTCCGCGCAAGTTGCTCCCGCGGCCACGCTAGCCGACCTTGACCTGGAGGCAATCTCGCTTCTGCGCGAGGCTTGGCGACGCAAGTCGGGTAGCGATAGTATCGCCGGCTTGAGCGATGAACAGATTCTCAGCGACCTTGATTTGCTCGTGAACGGGAAGGTGACCTACGCGGCGTTGGTTCTGCTAGGAACCGAGCAGGCGTTGGGCAGGCACCTCGCACAAGCGGAAATCGTCTTTGAGTATCGCTCCAGGGAAGAGTCCTTGGCGTATCAACAGCGTAAGGAATACCGACAGGGTTTCTTTACATTTCAGTCAGATCTATGGGAGACCGTCAATCTGCGGAATGAGGTCCACCAGTACCAAGAAGGTCTCTTCATGCGGGAAATCCCGACATTCAACGAGAGCGTCGTCCGAGAAGGCATTCTGAACGCCGTGTGCCACAGAGACTACCGGCTGCCGGATTCGATCTTCATTCGCCAGTCGCCGAACAAGCTCGAAGTTGTTAGCCCGGGCGGGTTCCCTCCCGGAGTCAATGCAAAGAACATACTGTGGAAACAGTCACCACGGAACCGGCGCATTGCAGAGGTTCTGGCCAAGTGCGGCCTAGTGGAACGATCCGGGCAAGGCGCTAATCGAATGTACGAGGAGAGCCTCAGGGAAAGCAAGCCTTTGCCGGACTATTCCGGTACTGATGACTTTCAGGTCTTTCTGACCATAAGCGGAGAGGTCCAAGATGCCCGCTTTCTACGTTTCCTGGAGGAGGTCGGGACCCAGACCCTGTCCACTTTCAGTACCATTGATCTTCTGGTCCTGTCTCTTGTCTACCAGGAGAAGCCGGTCCCGCTCGAGTTTCAAGATCGGTTGCCTCGACTATGCAATCTAGGAATCATCGAGCGAATTGGGCGCGGTAAGGGAACGAAGTACATTCTGGGACGGAAGTTTCATCAGTTCCTCGGTCGCGGCGGGACGTATACGCGCCGACGTGGCTTGGACAGAGAAACCAACAAGGCTCTGCTGCTAAAGCACATAACCGACAACAAGCGACGGGGCGCGAGTCTTGGCGAGCTCCAAGAGGTCCTGCCTTCGCTCTCCCGTGGTCAAATCCAGAGCCTACTGGCTGAACTCAAGCGTGAGGGTTCTATCCACGTTGCTGGCCGCACGTGGAGCGCACGCTGGCATCCGGGAACGGACACGACTGCTGCTTCTGTTTCGTAGTGCGAGTCTGTCCCTGAGCAATTGGCCTGATAACCAGCCTAGAGTCGTTGGTCAAGCCTAGGCTCGTTTGAATTGATTTCGGCTTTTGACCTAGGCACAATCGAGGCAAAGTTGCGGCCAATCCTAGGCGAACATGAGTTCAATTCGGCTTTGAACCTAGGGGGAATCCTAGGCGAGACTGAGTTGAATTCCGAGTTTAACCTAGGCACAATCGAGGCAAAGTTGCGGCCAATCCTAGGCGAACATGAGTTCAATTCGGCTTTGAACCTAGGGGGAACCCTAGGCGAGACTGAGTTGAATTCCGAGTTTGACCTAGGCACAATCGAGGCAAAGTTGCGGCCAATCACCCTGTATCGTGACGTGTCATTCGGTTGCGGTGCGCCTGGAGGTGCAAGTCGAAGCGAGGGGGTGATCAGGCGCGCCAATGACATCCGGTCTCGATCCTTCGTCCGCCGGGCTGACGTGAAAACCCATCCTCACCTCTTTGTCCCAAACGGGTGCGCCTTGGCGCGAGAGTAGCGACCAACAAACCCGAGGAGTACGATCAGTGTTAGGACCGGTGTCGGGGATAGAGTGAGGGGTGCAAGATGGGTTTGAGGCGTTGGCTCGTAGGACTCCTGATTGGCTTGGCCGCGATGTTGCTCGTAGTCGTCCCGGCATTGGCTTCCGGTCTCTTCTCCGACGTTCCCGCAGACCATCCCTACGTGACCGCCATAGAGGACTTAGCCAACCGTGGCATCATCGGCGGCTACGGGAACGGCAACTTCGGCCCTGCCGATCTGGTCAAGCGCCAGCAGTTCGCCAAGATGATAGTGCTGACCGTGGGCATAACACCAACCGAGAGTGACATGTGCTCCTTCCCCGATGTGGAGCACAAGGCGGGCGACTTATACCCCTTCCACTACGTGGCTGTGGCCGCTTCCACCGGGCTGACCACAGGATACAAGGACGGCACGTTCGGCCCGGCCAACCCCATCACCCGGCAGCAAGTTATAACCATGGCGGTAAGGGCAGGTGGAGCAGACCTAGAGACGCCGCCCGAGGGCTGGGCGGGTGCGTTCTCCTACACTGATGCCACGCACGGCCCCAACATCCGCAAGGCTGAGTACAACGGACTACTTGCCGGGGTTCAGTTCTCGGACGCCACTCAGAACGCGACACGGGGCGAATGCGCCCAAATCCTCTACAACCTGCTGATCATCAAAGGTGGGGGCGCACCCTCCACAACATCCACCACGGCCCATGTGACAACGACAACCACCCGACCCAGCACAACAACAACCACTGCCTACGGCGTCGCGCTTTTCAGAACTGCATCGGGCACGAAGTACCACCGTGATGGGTGCCGCTACCTATCCAGCAGCAAAATCCCCGTGACTCTGGCCGAGGCTAAGGCCATGGGCTTGGAGCCGTGCAGCGTCTGCAACCCGCCCCACTGGTAACAATCGTGGGAACCTTCAAACGCCGCCTAACCCTCGGCGTTGCCTGCGCGGCGCTGTTCGTGCTCTTGCCCCTGGGCGCGGCATTGGCCTTCACCGACGTGGGCGGGGCCAACCCCTATGTCACAGCCATCAGCGACCTGTCCTCGCGGGGTGTCATCGACGGCTACCTTGACGGCAGCTTCAAGCCCGATAGTCCGGTCCTTCGCCAGCAGTTCGCCAAGATGTTGGTGCTGGTCATGGGCTTGACCCCAACCGAATATGACACCTGCTCTTTTGCCGACGTGGAACATATCCCCGGCGACCTCTACCCCTTCCACTACGTGGCGCTTGCCGCTTCAAGGGGTCTTACGACCGGGTATCCTGATGGCACGTTTCGCCCGGCCAACAAGATCACACGTCAACAGGTCATCACCATGGCGGTGCGGGCCGCAGGGTCAAGACTGGAGGACCCACCCGAGGGATTCGTCGGCCTCTTTTCATATGCCGACCCCACCCATGGCGAGAACATCCGCAAGGCCGAGTTCAACAGTCTGCTTGAGGGACTACAGGGGCCGCTTGCCTACTGGGATGCCACCCAATACGCCACTCGGGGAGAGTGCGCCCAGATACTCTGGAACCTGACCGACTATCTAGTGCCCCTCGTCACGGGCGCGGTTACCCGGGTGGTCGATGGTGACACCATCCACGTGGATGTAGCGGGGGCTGACACCACCGTGCGCCTCATCGGGATAGATACACCGGAGACGGGTGAGCCGTTCGCCGCAGAAGCCACCGCCGAGTTGACGGGCCTCGTCGGGGGCAAGACGGTACGGCTGGAGTATGGCGTGACCCACACCGATCAGTATGGCCGCACCCTGGCCTACGTTTGGTTCACGGACGGTGATGTCTGGGAGATGGCTAACGAAACGATGCTTCTTGTCGGTCTTGCCACCCTCTACACGGTGCCCCCGAACATCAAGTACACGGAGAGCTTCCAGAACGACCAGGCCCTAGCCGAGCAGCAAAGTGCCGGGATGTGGGGAGCCACCGGGACATGCCCGCTTGAGATCGTCTCGGTCAACTACGACGCCCCCGGCAACGACAACTTCAACCTGAACGAAGAGTACGTCACGTTCAGGGCGCTGGTTTCGGGCAGCTTGGTTGGCTACGCCATCGAAGACGCTACTGGTCATCGCTACGACTTTCCCGACCGCATCTTCCAGAAGGGGCAGGTCTTCAAGCTGCACACGGGCGAGGGGACGAACACCCAGACCGACCTCTACTGGGGAGCCACCGGAGCGGCGATCTGGAACAACAACGGCGACACCGTGAAGGTGCTTGATCCAGAGGGCGAGATTCTGCTCAGCTATTCCTACTAGGGACCGCTATGAGGGAGGTTCGCGATCGTATGGAAGATAGCAGCGACTGGGGAACCAAGGAAAGGCTCGACAGCGTAGAGGACACTTGGGAGCCCTGGCTCCAGACAACGCTGGGAGCATACGATGCGCGCGACATGCAACCCGGTGATATCGAACACATTCGTCAGAAGATTGACACGTTTGTTGGGCACAACGAATTGCTCACAGAGCCGGCTCACTACGAGAAGCGTTGCCAAGCCCTCCGTAGCCGACTCAACGCTGAGTTTGATCGCTGGCTCTGCCTCTAATCCGACCCAGAGCTACTTTTCACAGGTCTCGTTTTGCCGGTCTGATATTGTTCAGAACGCCCCTCGACATCCGCATAGTTCGGCCCTTACACCTATGAGCAGCAGGAGGACCTTATGAAGCCACTCCAAGAGTGGATCTGCGACACCTGTGGGGAGATCATCCGAAGCCCCGAGGAAGGTTGGGTCGAGTGGCTGCGCGACGATGACGGGAGGGTCGGGGACTTCCGGATCTGCCACGGCCCCGCATTCTCCCCGCTGGCCAAAGGCCAAGTAGGCAGTGCTTATTGTCAAGAATATCGACTCAGCCCGGACGTCCAGGATCTGTCGCTGGATAGATTCGTCGGGCCTCGGGGCTTGATAGAAATGTTGAGCTACGTCGATGTAGGAGAAAGACTACAGGAGAACTATAGCGGGCCGAGAGTCCGCGATTTTCGCAACTGGACGGAGACCTGTCGGCGACTCTTCCTCCCATATTACGAGGAGGCGAGGCTCTATTGGGGTGAGGCCACAGCAGCGGGCTTCTGCGCGGATGCAAACGAGATTTACACGTACCTTCCCGAGACTTTGAAGGAACTGATAGCTCTTTACGGTCCGCAGGAGAACTGAGGCGCAACACTAGCAACCAGATCCGAACGCGTTCGTGCTTGCTGCGCAAACCTGCCGAGCGCGTCTCTGGTACTTCCGTGTCGCCCGGGAGCGCTGAGGCCCAAGTGGGAAGGCTCGATGCAGACGCGCTCACCGCAGGTTGAGATGACCACCGCACCCTCAGGGATGGCTCCGCTTACCTCTCCCCAGATGATCCGCTTGAGATAGACGGTCTTCCCCTCGACCTTGACAGCCGGATATCCATTGGCAAGCCCACCCTCCCAGAGCAGGTGACCGTCGGGGGTGCGGCGGGTCCTAGCCATCTGCCGAGGGGTCAGCATCCCTGATCCTCCGGCTCGTTCGTCACCCTCATGTACGCGATGAAACTAGTTCCGTCCGGGCGGCCGACCTCCCAGGGCGCCTCGTCATATCCCGGGAGTCGACGGATCATGCGCCGGCGAAGTGCCTCGCAGAATGCATAGGCTTCGCTCTCGTCCCAGCCGGGATGCTCACAGCTTTGATACTCGTAGCAGTCGATGGCCTTTAGGATCATGACCGGGTTGATCCGAACGGTTCCCTTGATCGGAGTGAAGAAGTAGATGTCTTCGACCTCGTTCTCGTTGTAGCGGTGGTTCACGCTCAGCCGGTTCTCTCGCAAGAGCATCTGCCCGACACGATCAGCCTGGTCCAGGGTGGCCTGTCGTGTCACCTCCCAAGCTATCTCCGGCGCCTCCGGTCCCCAGGGCTCACCGGCGTGATAGGCACCGGTCTTCTCATCGTCGGTTAGCTCCCGGGCAAACCAAGTGAGTGGGCCACAATCACCCGGTTCCTCATAGACCGCGGCGATCACCAGAGCATCGATATGAGCCTTGCCGACGATGAACGCGCTCATGTATTCCACCTTTCAGCGTCCGCCATTTGTTCAACCGTCAAATCGTTGTTTGAAGGCCCCGTAAAGGCGACGGAAGTAGGAAGGCGGCGAAGCGCCCGAGTGAATACCGCCGTCTGTTCTTGCCCCTCTAGGAGGCCAGTTTGCGAGTCACTGCTCATAGGGCGCCTGCCAAGGCCTCTTCGACGGCGAGAATCACCCGAGGATGTTTGCGCAGGTCAAGGATGGGAGTCTGGGGAAGACCAAGAACACTGATCCCCGCTAGCTCGACCTGCAGCTCCCGCAAGGCCCGCTGGTGGGGATGATCGGAATCGGGTTCGTAGTGGTAGGGGCCGGTGATGTCGGCAAGGCCAAGCACGCGTCCCTGCTGGTGAGCAAGGATCACGTCTCTTGGTGCAGCCTGCCGTGCTATCCAGAACAACTCCGCCATGGGCTGACCGAGAGCGGTGCCTGGGTAGATCTCTCTCAGCTTGCACCACAAGGACTCTTTCCACAGAGTGCTCGGGACATCGGTGCGCACCTCAAGCTCGCCGACCTGGGGCCAACCCAGATCGATGAATCCTTGGCCTATGAACTCGCGCCATTCCTGCTTGCTTGTCTCCAGAAGCCAGTAGGCATGGGGACCACCGAAGAGGAACTGCAGCGAGAGACAGAGATGGTTCATGGGCATGTGCAGCTCCCGGGCCATCCGAGAGAACCTCCCGCCGCAGATGTAGGCTAAGGGTTGGGGGTCCTCTGCCCGCGGTGGCATCTCTAGACACCGGAGGAGGAGATAGCGTTGTTCCCGAGGATCATGGAACTGATCCAGACGATCGGGGAAACACATGGCCAGATACTTGTGAGCCCAGGGTTCATGGACTACCGCCGGAGCGATAACCTCAAGCTCGTCCTGCAGCTTCAGATAGACAGAGTCTCCGGCGATCTCGGGAAGGGCCCCTAACAGCTCCGCGGCTTTCGACAGATGGTCACGCCAGCGCCGGGAAACATCTAGGGCTTCCGACTGAGTGACGCGCTTATGACCGGTTTCGTCGCGGAGATACTCCCAATCCCGGGCGACGCGATACCAGCAATGCTCGACTTCATCGAACCACAGGCCGAGACCGTGCTGTTGTGACATCCGCGGATAGCCGAAGGCCTGGTGCTCTTTGCCCTCGGACTCAAGCCAGTCGGGGAGACTGTGGTCGCCGCCCGGTGTCATTACCTGGAGTAGGTCGGCATCGGAGAGTGCTGCCAGGGTGGGCGGACCGAACCGGGCTGTGAAGGTCCGGTACTCCGCGTCTAGCTCGTCTGCCCCGAACAGACTGCCCCTGCCCGCCAGGTCGTCGCGGGCCTTCCTGATCCTATCTTCCAGGCGCGTGTAGATGGTCTCGGCCATGCCCCGCCTTCCCTCCATGCATGAATACTTCTGGAAGGGAATTAACGCTCGTTTCGGAGCAGTTGACTGGACGCAGGAACAGCGGAGGCAATGTGGGGGCGTTAGCGCCGGTGACCAGCCGGGACCCTGCTAGTGCGGGTGGGCCGAATGCATCTCTAGAGGGTCCAAAAAGGCAATGGAGCGCAAGAACCGGGCCCTTCGTCGGCCTACTTCGTTTTGGCGATCTAGGACGAAGAGGCCGGTCGACTGAGTTGCTCTTCCAGTCGGGAGATGAAGTCCGGGAGGGTGATCCCGAGGGCCTCGCAGACCCTGCGAAGCTCAAGGACGTCCAAGCGCCTCTCGCCCAGTTCGTACTTTGCGATGAAGCTCTGCGGTCGACCAAGGGTCTTGGCCACCTGCTCCTGAGTCAGCCCGGCCTCGGTCCTAGCCTGCCGAAGCAGGGAGAGCAGCTTGTCCCGGTCACCGGGTGAATAGAGCTTTTGCATGCCCTGACGATAAGGACCCCGTCACAGCATCCCAAAAGAGGATAATTATCAAGAGTGAAGCGCCTGCCAGTCGTCGACCACGAAAGGGACCCGGGGATGAAGTGCAGTGGATGTGGGACGGAGAATCAGGGGCGCGAGAACTACTGTGAGCTATGCGGGACGCCCGTCCATGTTGTCGGCCAACCCGGACCCGGCAAGACACCTGGGGAAGGCGAGCGACGCAAGGGCACGGTGCGAGGATGGACGTTGCTCGCGTTGGGGCTCATCGCGGGGATAGCTCTCATCGTTGTTCTGTCGTTGCTCACGAGCAACTCGTCGATGACTCCTGCGGAGTACAAGGCGAAAGCGGATGATCTCGCGGACACCATCTCTCTCAACTCCACCGGGCAGAATCCGTTTGAGCCCGACTCAGTCTCCTACCTGGAGATGCTGGCGGACGAAGTGCACGATCTCAAGCCCCCAAAGCAGTACAAGAAGGCCAACGAAGCCCTGGAAAGCTTTGCACGCTATGCTGCCAATTCGATCAGCTCCTCCATCGCGTACGTGCAAGGCAGGGGAAAGTTGATGAACTCGGTCAACGAGAGCGCGATGAACGCCGCTGAAAAGAGCGCGCAGTCTTGCCTGAATGCCTACGAGTCCGCTATGGGCGAGCCCCTGACCAAGAACTACGGCATGAGAATGATCGAGAGGGATGAACGGGAGTCGGGGACCTCGTCAAGCCCCTCTGACACGTCGTGGGCGACTCCCGAGACCCAGCAGTCGGTCTCGGTAAGTCAAGAAGAGGCCAGGCCGGCGACCAAGGAGACCGCGGCGAGGGTCCAAGCGGCTACCTCCTCGACAACTACCACCTCGGTCAAAGACTGGGCTCTCCAATTTGCTGTCAGCCAGGCCGTGGGGAAGAGCCTGGGCTTCATATATCTGGAGAACGATCGACTCGATGTCTATGGACCGTCTAATGACTGGGCGATCGCGGTCGGCCGAGCATCGAACGAGGTCGATGGGACGGCGATGAGCAGATTCGTCATGGTGCTCCGCAAGAGTACGGGGAAGTGGAAGGAGGTCGGTGTTCCAAACGAGTTGCCATCCGAGAGCGAGCCGGCCCAGGCCCCTGTGGAACTCCGGGATGAACTGACGGCCTTGCTGGCGAAGTAACAGCGGGCCTGGACCTCGCGAGGGATGTACGTCAAGTACCCTTGAGTTACGTCACTTGATAGAGCCAAAGCTCCTGCTAACCGCGTCAATCCTGAAACAGCAAGTACCCTTAGAATCGAAAACAGCCTTTGGGCGAAGCAGGACGTTTCAACGTTGCCGCGCAGGTCAGGCTTTCACTGGCCGGAGTCTAGTCTGGGGAGAGTAGCGTCAT
The DNA here is from genome assembly GCA_963775295.1 of uncultured Actinomycetes bacterium. GTDB lineage: Bacteria > Actinomycetota > Thermoleophilia > RBG-16-64-13 > RBG-16-64-13 > JAMDEO01. The sequence goes on along the minus strand of CAVZIK010000006.1, from coordinate 767,142 downwards.
GCCTTTCTCCTTCGCCGCGGGAAAGCTGCATTCCGTCGTTGGGCGCGACATAAGACCCCCCTCCCCCCCTTCCCCTAGGGTTGCGCCGTAGAGTTGACTGCCGAGACGGGGAGGGGGGAGGGGACCCCTGGGGTAATTACTCAAATCTACTATCGATATTTGCCGCCACCCCGGACCGGCCTCGCCTCAGCCCTTGGCCTTCCTCTTCTTCTTCTCCTTCACACCTTCATTCTGTCGGCCTCGATGCGCCTTCAGTCGGCAGGAGTTCGAACAGTACTCGGCTCGAAGCGAACGTGATGAGAAAGCCTTGGAGCAGTACGGGCACACACAAATCCTGTAGTTACGGCCGTAGGTCAGGTCCCAGTAGATCTGGAAGGCAAGAGTCCCGAGAAGCGAAGCTGACCGCCAGTATCCCTGATACTTGCCGGTATCCTTCGGGGGAACAAGACTAGGCCGGACTGCCGACAGAAAGTGGTTCAAGGACGCTGGCCCGCTCCACTCGTGAATACCTTGCTCAGCGAGCGGTAGATCGGTGTCCGGGTCTTCAGGTTGCTGCATCACACCTAGCTCCTTGAAAGCAGCATAGAGAAGAGCGGCGGCCTGAAGGAACGATTCGACTGGCTCACGGTAGACACCCCAGAAACCGGGCTCGCCAGGAAAAGGGTACCGAAGTGCGTGATTGAGTTGCTCTAGCGGCCGGATGAAGTAGGGAGCGGCAACCGACTCCCAGGAAGTGGTCTTGACGGTTGCCGTATGTAGATCCTGGACTAGGACGAGGGCTTCAAGAGAGTCGGGCTGTCCGTAGCCGAGCCGGCCAACATCGGGACTGGGTCGAGCGGGATCTTCAGTGTCTCGGAGCCAAAAGAGTTCCGTCTGGGTTGAAGTCGACTTCTTGTTCTTATCCTTGGTCGTGTACTGACCCAGTATCTCGATGGTTTGATGAGGCAGGATGCCGAGAAGTCCGTATTTGTTCACCCATCCCAGCAGCAACTCCTCGCTCTCCTTCGTGAGCACGTGGCCGCTCGGTCCCAGTCCCCACCGACATGAGTTGCTGAGGTCAAACAGCTCCATATAAGGAGCATTCACTTTCTGTCCCTTTGGAGATCTCTCCGGGGTTGACTGCCAGTAGGTCTCCATGGGGTCGTATTCATGGATGGATGAACCCGGAACCGGCTGGATGTATCCGTCACTCAGTTCGTAGCTTTCCGCTCTCCACCATTTCCCCTGGATCGCAGGAAGTGCCTCGGTCATTGCCTCTCCATTCTGCGAACGCTTTAGTGCCCGTTGTTCGTTCGCCTGAGGTGGAATATATTTAATAAGCGTTCTCACAAATGGCGCCGACAAGCTTATGTCGTTGCCCAGAATATCACGAAAGGGGGTGAACAATGGATGCAAAGCCGCACTCGCCGGCCACCGATGTCCCCGAGAGTCCGATTCTGTTCAGAGTCTCCGAGGTGTGCCAGATGACCGGGCTTTCCCGCTCGTTTGTGTACCAGTCGCTGCGAAGTCCACGGGGCATTCCCTGTGTGCGGATCGGCAGAGCAATCCGAGTGTCGAGGAATCAACTCTTGGCTTGGATAGAGCAGCAAACCAACTAGCAGGTAGCGTCCCACGATGTGGTGTAAGAGCCATCGTGTTCTCGTAGGTCTTCAAGCTTAGCCTTCAGTGGATGGGAATGGCAACGGCGTGGGTGATCTCTCCTTCGATCTCCGGGGTGGTTTGTTGGTAGATGCGAGCCAGGGAGTGGCGGCTCATGTACTTGCGACAGACCGCCCACTCGTCGTTCTGTTCGCAAAGGACAGCGCCGATCAGTCGGACGAGGCTTCCCTCATTCGGGAAGAGGCCGACCACCCGCGTACGCCGGTTGATCTCTTTGTTGAGGCGCTCCAGGGGATTGGTGGAGGAGATCTGGCGCCAATGTTCAGAGGGGAAGTCCATGTGGGCAAGGATCTCTTCCTCGGCCTCCAGAAGAAGCGCGGTCACCCGGGGCAGGCGTTCCTGCAGGCGGCCGGCAAGAGCCCTCAGTTCCTCTCTGGCCCGGGCCTTATCGGGTTGCTGGAAGACGAGCCTCACCGCGGCAAGGACCATGCCCTGGCCGTCCTTGGGCACAAGGGAGAGCAGATTGCGCAGAAAGTGCACCCGGCATCTCTGCCAGCCCGCTCCCAGAAAGACCTCATCGATAGCCTTTCTCAGACCCTTGTGCGCATCGGAGATAACGAGAAGCACTCCAGCAAGGCCCCGGGAGACAAGACCGGCGAGAAATCCCTTCCAGAACGCGTAATCCTCGCTCTTGCACACCTCAAGCCCGAGTACCTCCCTCTCGCCGGTCTCGGAGACCGCGTAGGCCACCACGAGCGCCATGGAGACCACTCTGCCGGTCTCGTCTCTCACCTTCTCGTAGGTGGCGTCGAGGAAGAGATACGGGTAGCGCCCAACAAGCGGCCGGCCGCGAAAGGCTTCGACCTGCGCGTCCAGGCGGGCGCAGATGCGGGAGACCTCGCTTTTCGAGATGCCATCGATGCCAAGAGCATGGGCAAGCTCTTCGACCTTGCGGGTGGAGACGCCCTTCACATAGGCCTCGGCAATGACGGCAAAGAGCGCCTCCTCGCTTCTTCTGCGCGGTTCAAGGAAGCTGGGGAAGTAGCTGCCTTCTCGGAGCTTGGGGATGGGGAGTTCGAGCGTTCCCACGCGGGTATCAAGACGCCGCTCCCGGTATCCGTTGCGCAAGCACAGACGATCGGGGCTGCGTTCACCAAGAGCGGCGCCGGTCTTTCCCCGCACGTCGATCTCCATCAGCTCTCGAAGCATGGCAAGGGCAGCTTCACGGAGCAGATCAACTTCCCCGCCGGCAAGAAGCTTGCCGAGGAGTTCTTCGGGGGTGACAATGGAATCGGCCATCGTAGTGTCCTCCTTCATAGGTACGGCTTTGTCACCAATACCTACGAGAACACTCGATGGCTTTCCTTTTCGCAGAAACCGGCATGATCAGCCGCTTCCTGTTACACCACGTCCGGGGACACTACCCAACTAGCACAAATCCCGAAAGGGGAAATGATAAACAGTAGTTCACCCAATTTCGCGGAAGAACACGAAGGTCCCTACTTTTCCGACAACATTGAGTTCATCCATCGTGACCTGATGTGCCTCGGAGCCGCAGACCGAGCAGTCAGACTCTCCTCCATACAGCTTCTAGGTCAGAGGTACTGGCTCCTGGGCGAATGGCGTCGGATGGGCATGGAGTGGATTCCGGTGCCCAAAAACGTTCTTGTCCTCGATGATTCTGTCTATATGGAGCTGGTCTTGAGGTCGGCCTGCGAGGCGATCTGCAAGGAGAGAGTCCGGGTTGAGAAGGAACGCGAGGAAGCTCGCACAGACAACAAATAGTCCACGACCTCATTACGTGACCGGTATGCCGGTTCACCGAAGAAAGGAACGAGAAGTATGCAGAGCCATCAACCAGGTTTCGGCGGCGAATCCAACCGAGGGGAGGGAGGGGGGTCCCCCTCCCCCGATCACAGCGCATGGGTAAGCGAAGTCTCGATACTCGACGTTCTCAAGGACCGCGGCCATAACCCGGGCACCACGCCACCCGGCCAGACTCAGATCTTGTTCCGCTGCCCCCTCCCGGGGCACGACGACATGCTTTCTATGTTCAGTGCCAACACGCTGGACAACTCGTTCAAGTGTCTCGGGTGCGGCCAGCACGGTAACGTCATCGACCTCGTCATGCTTATGGACGGGGTGGACCACACCGCCGCGGTCGCGATCCTTGAGAGCAAGTACGGAGACCCCGCCGATCACATATCACGAGCGCCAGTGTCCAAACCCGCGGAGACGCCCACGGACGGATCGCCCGGTTTCAGCCTGGAGCAGCTCGCAACCATGAGCGGCCTGCCGATGGCCACCTTGGAGGAGTTTGGGGTTGGCACCATCCACATCTCCAGTCGCAAGGTGGTCCGTTTCCCCTATCGCAACGCCGCCGGGCAGGCTAAGGCGGTTCGCTTCCGGACATCTCCGGCGGCAAATTCCTACTCCTGGAAATCGGACTCCAAGCCCATCCTCTACGGCCCCTGGCGTTTGGATGAGATGCGCGATCGGGGGTACGTGATCATCGTCGATAACGAACTCGACGCCATCGCCCTCTGGTCAGCAGGCTTTCCCGCGCTCGGCGTACCCTCGCCGGCCTGGAAGGATGAGTGGGCGTCGGACCTCGAATCGTTTGAAGCCGTCTACGTGGTCGCTTCAGCAGGCAAGGCGGGCGAGACGCTACGGGACCGGCTCATGGGCTGTTCGGTGCGACCTCGACTCCGCATGGTCTCGCTGGGAGATCTGGCCGAGGACATCACCCATCTCTACCGGCAAGATCATGCCGGGTTCATCGGACGAGTCGAGGCCCTGCTCGCGGCTGCCGAGGTCGTTGCGGAGATGGAGGAAAAGACGGCCGAAGAGGAGGCGGCGCTTGCGGAAAGTCTCTCCCGAGAACTCGCGGCAGAGCCGGACATCCTTGCGCATTTCGGCGAGACTATTGCCGGGATGGGGCTGGCCGGTGAGCAGGATGAGGTCATGCTCCTGTACCTCGCCTTCACCAGCCGTCTGTTTCCCAAGCCGGTCCCGGTGGTCATGAAGGGGGAGTCGAGTACCGGCAAGAGCTACCTGCCCCTCATGGTGCGAAGGTTCTTTCCGGAGTCCGCCACCTACCTACTCACCTCGGCAAGCGAACGGTTCCTCATCTACACCTCGGAGTCGTTTGTTCATCGGATCATCATCATCTACGAGATCCAGGGGCTGAAGGGTGGCTTCCTGGCCTACATAATTCGCTCGCTGATATCAGAAGGTCACATCAAGTACCCCACGCTGGTGCCGAGCGAAGACGGGTGGCAGGAAAAGACGTTCATCAAAGAAGGTCCGACCGGACTCATCATCGGAACGACCAAGCTTAAGGTCGACAAGGAACTCGAGACCCGGGTGCTCTCCCTCAAGACCGACGACAGCCCCGAACAGACAAGGAGTGTATTTCAGAAGATCGCCGAGCAAGAGGGGTGTGACCCGCAAGACTACGAAGAGATGCTTCGCCCGTGGGTCGCGCTGCAGACCTGGCTTTCGACCGGACCGCACAAGGTGATGATCCCCTACATCAAGTTCTTGGCGGAGGCCACCGACGCCCGGTCCCCGAGGCTACGACGCGACTTTACGAACGTTCTCACCCTCATCCGGGCGCACGCTCTGCTCCACCGCCAGAACCGCGAACTAGACGAGAAAGGCCGCATCGTTGCCACCTACCATGACTACGAGCGGGTCTACCGCCTCACCTCCCGCATACTGAGCGAAGGAGTCGAGGCAGCCGCTCCGGAAGAAGTCCAGAAGCTAGTGGAGGCCGTCAACGCGATGGTCAAGAAACCCCAGGAGGGGGTCACGATCCGTGATCTTGCCACGCGCCTCAAGGTGGATGCGGGCGTCGTGCGCAGACACGCGATTGAGGCTCTCACCCTGGGAGTTCTCAAGAACATCGCGACGGGCGATAGCAAGGTCTTGCTGGTACCCGGTGATCCCATGACCGAAGACAGCTGGGGAGTTCTTCCGCCTCCGTATGCGGTCCTCAGTTGGCTTGAGTCGGGCGACGACGATGAAGAGTAGCGGGCAGGCACGCGACCCGGGGCGGGGGCTGGGGGACCCCCCGCCCCTCCCGGGGCTCGTCCTTCGGGCCCATTCGAAGATGTTCGCGCTGATGTCGGCAGAACGACGGTTAATTAAGGCCGGGGACACTGCGCACGGCAATGCCGGGGAAAGGCCATCCTGTGCCAAAGCGAGCTAACGGCGAAGGCAACATCAGAAAGCGGGGCAGCGGCTGGGAAGCCAGGCTCACGCTCGGCTATGCCCCGGATGGGACGCAGGTCCGCAAGAGCTTCTACGGCCGTACCCGCGCCGAAGTCCAACGCAAGCTGACTACTGCCCTTGAAGACTTCTCCCAGGGCATCATGCCCGTCGATGACCGGCAGACCGTCGGCCAGTTCCTCGACGAGTGGTTGGAGCAGTCGGTCAAGCCGAACGTCCGGCCCTCTACCTATATGAGGAGCGAGCAGGCAGTCCGGCTTCACCTGAAACCGCACCTAGGCAAGATCAAGCTGGCGAAGCTCACCCCTCGGGAGGTCCAAGCGCTGCTCAACAAGAAGCAGAAGGAAGGCCTTTCCGCTCGGTCGGTCCAGATCATCCATGCCACCTTGAGGGCAGCTCTCAACGAAGGTCTGCGCATGGGTTCTGTGACCCGTAACGTCGCTCAGCTCGTTCGCCCACCCCGGGGAGCCCAGAAGCAGGTGACTCCGCTTGCTCCCGAGGAGGCAAGGACGTTCTTGGTGTCAATGCCGGTTGAATACGAACCCCTCTCCGCCGAAGTAAAACGGACCCCTCTCGCCTAGTTCCCTCCGCCCACCTCCTCCTGTTTGGCGATGACCCCGGCCTTGAGCTTGTCTTTCAGACGATAGCTCTGCCCTCGGATGGCAATGGTCGTCGAATGGTGGAGCAGGCGATCAAGGATGGCGGAGGCAATGACGGCGTCCCCAGAGAACACCTCCGCCCACTCCCCATAGCTCTTGTTGCTCGTGAGGATGATCGAGCCCCGTTCATAGCGGTGAGAGATGACATGAAAGAGCAGGTTGGCCTCATCTGCCGCCAAGGGTAGAAACCCGATCTCGTCGATGATGAGCAGACTGGGACGCACGTAGGTGCGAAGTCGGTTGGTGTAGGTGCCGGCACGGGTGGCAGAAGCAAGGGAAGCGACCATATCCGCACAGGTGGTGAACTTCACTTTCAGGCGATGCTTGGCGGCTTCGAGGCCCAGAGCCACGGCCAAGTGGCTCTTGCCCACACCAGGAGGTCCCAGGAAGATGAGGTTCTCTTTGCGCTCGATAAACGCGCAGCTTGCGAGCTCCCGCACCTGCTTGCGGCTCACCGATGTCTGGAAGCTGAAGTCGAAATCCTCGAGAGTGCGCAAGAAGGGGAAGGAGGCGGTCTTCGTGATCATGTCGGTGGCCCGAGAGTCCGCGGCTTCCGCTTCGCTTCTAAGTACCCTCTCCAGGAACTCGGTGTAGCTCTGGTTCTTGGCGGCCGCGTCCTCGGCAATGAGCGGGGCGACATCAGCCACGATGTGGAGATTCAGGCGTTCGGCGTGCAGAGCGATCCGCTCCAGTTCGAGGTTCACGCGAGCACCTCCTCATAGACGGAGAGAGGACGATGCTGCACCTCGACCTCGGCAAAGACGAAGAGAGGGCCGGGAGGCGCGGGGACCGCTTGACGGGTCTTCCAGGGCCGAGCGGCCGCAAAGGGAAGGAGCTTCTCCTCCGTGAGCCTCTTGGCCGGTTTTTCCCCGGTTGTCGCGTGGATGCGCTCGTTGGCGACCGTGTCGACCCACATCTGGAGCTGGACGTTCACATCAGCCAGATCCCGGAAGGTCCGTCCGCAGAAGAAGCGGTCCTTGAGGTATCCGATGGAGCGCTCCACTTTTCCCTTGGTCTTGGCCCGGTAAGGGCGGCAGGCTCTCGGGCGAAAGCCGTAGTGACCGGCGAAGGCAAGGAGACTGGGATGGAAGCGGACTCCCTCTCTGGTGTGGGCAAGCACCGCCTGCTTCTGGTTGTCATAGAGGATCTCTTCAGGCATACCTCCGAAGAAGGCAAAGGCGCGGACGTGAAGCGCCAGAAAGGTGTCAAGCTCGGTGCTTGTCACCACCTCGGCATAAAGAGCGCGGGAATACCCGAGCACCATGACGAAGAGGTAGAGCGGAGTGACCGTGCCGGAAAGCTCGTGCCGTCCCAAGAGGGCCCAGTCGACCTGCGCCTGACGGCCGGGCGGGGTCTCGAACCTGACCACAGGCTCCCGGCGCTTTCTCCGGTAGGGATAGGTGAAGTCCTTAAGGATGGAGATCCCGCCGTCGTAGCCCCGCTCCCTGATCTCCTCAAAGAGCGTGATGGCGGGAAGATCGGGAAAGTCGGCCAATCGGGTCAGAATGTAGTCCTTGAAAGGATCCAGCTTGGATGGCCGGGCGGTACGGTGATATTCCGGTGGCCCACCTCTCAGAAGCGCCCGCCTCACCGCATTTCGAGAGATGCCGAGCTCCCGGGCGATCGTCTTGATCCCCAGTCCCTGCCGATGAAGAGAAACAACGTCCACCCATTCCTCCAGACTGATCACGAACCTCCCCCTCGGCCAGAGACACAGGACTCTTAAGCCGAGAAGCCTACCTGTTTGAGGAAGGGGGGTCCGTTTTCAATCGTCACTAGGGGGTCATGTTTCCACCGGCAGCGACATTGGAGACGGCAGCCGGCGATCGTCTGGAGGCCCTCTTCATCCTGGCGCTATCTTCAGGACTGCGCAAAGGGGAGATCCTTGGCCTTCGCTGGCAGGACCTCGACCTGGAGCATGCCACGCTATCGGTGCATCACGCTCTTAACCGACTGGACGGGGAGTATGTGCTGGCCGAACCCAAGACCAAGCAGAGTCGGCGCACCATCATGATCCCCAAGATCGCCGTCGCAGCGCTGAAGGCTCACCGTGCCCGTCAAGCGGCAGAGCGACTCGCGGCCGGGCCGGAATGGAGCGAGTGGGGTGGACTCGTCTTCACGACCGACAAAGGACAACCCCTCAACGGATCTGTCCTTAGTCATCGGTTCAAGCAGATCCTCAAGGACGCTGGCCTTCGCACCATGCGCTTCCATGACCTGCGGCATACCTGCGCGACGCTGCTACTAGCCCAAGGGCTCAACCCCAAGCTGGTGCAGGAGTACCTCGGCCACTCCGAGATCGGCACGACCTTGAACGTCTACAGCCATGTCCTGCCTGAGCAACGGGGGGAGACAGCCGCGCGAATGGATGCACTGCTTGGGGCTGGACAGGCGTCGTAGGACGTTCGGCTGGTGTTGCGCTCGTTGGCGCTACCGAGCGGACTCCCCTTGGATACGAACGGAGCAGATATGACCCTCTTCGGCTCCGCCGGGCATCCCAAGACACCCCATGCGTACTCTCTCCAATGCTTCCTCAACGCGCGTCCATCTCCAGCGGACAAATCTCCTCAGGCCGGGAGTCCTCCGGATCGTTCCGAGCTCGGCCAGCCTCCCCCTAAGCAGACCATCAAGCGCAGAGATCGTGCCCTCTCTGAGCTCTTCGGCCGAGAAATCGGGTGCAATGGTGTGCAAATAGGTCACAAGCTCATCCAAGCGGACAAGACTGCCAGCCCCGCCCTTAAGTGCAAAGTCAATCACCCTGTTGCGGAGATCAAGAATCAGCTGGCCGCGCTGGTCGCCGGTCGGCGTGCTCAGAAGCCAGCCTATGTCACCGATTCCAAGCGTTCTCCTACCGAGCGCGCTCCACTCTCCTCTGATCCGCGCCAGGGCCTCCTCGGTGTTCAGGGGCCACTCCCTGATCGGCTTCGCGCGACTCCCGGGTTCCAGGCTCATAAGCTCTCTTGAACGAGCAAACATGCGCTCTTTTGCTTCTTCGGGATCGATCAGCGCCAGCCTTTGGTTCTCCAGCGCCCATTCGGACACGACCATGTCACCGATCTTGGCCCAGCCTGACTCGAGAAGAACTTGCACGGTTTCGAGAGTTCCTTCCATGACTTTGTCGTCAGGTAGGTTCCCGCCTTGATTCCAGACGACAGTGGCGACCTCACCTACGCTGACGATGTCATCCAAGCCTCGGACAGTTATCTCGTTTGCGGCGGCTCTGCTCATTGCTTGATGTGAATTTTCGTATGGACACCGCCGATATTGACATCGATAATGTGTGCCACGTCGCAGTGTTTTCCCATCCCAGGCCCTATGCTCGGGAAGTAGATCTGCGGGGTGTTCGCCCACCTGAGATTCATGGGGGGAAAGGCGCGAACAGATTCCCAACCCTCATCCGCCCGCAGCATCTGGAGATCTTTGGCGTAGACCTCAGCGTTACGAGCTGCCGCCCTGCCGACGTTCTCGACGTATAGCCGCAGATAGATAGAGTCGGCCGATACGCCCGACCTCCTGTCAATCATGGGCACGGCAACACAGTCCGGCGGACGAGTATCAATTCGGGCCTTGAGAACCGGGTGATACCACCAGTGACGAATCCCATCGTGCCAGATGGCTATGGCCGCAAGACCCAACGTACCAGCAAGCGTACCGATGGTAACGATCCAGTCGGCCTTGGATGTCAAAGTGTTCTCCCTTCGCCTTGCCGCTGGCTGCTCACGATGCCATCTTATCGAGCCGAAGCCACCTCTGCGACAACCGCTGCGATCAGCTACGGTCTGTCACCCGCCTGCGCCTTTGGCCTAGATGCTCTCACGCTCCGACAAAGTGTCGACCTCGAAGATGTACTCACAGGGAATGTCCGGATGTGATGCGAGAGTTGGTTGGCGGGATGCACGCGGTCTTCAACGCCGCATGATCGGCTTATTAGACCCCGTTGGGTCACAATTGGGGTCAGACACATCGCGTCTGCGGTCAGTTGAAGGTCTGAGGAGACACGGGGGCGGACACACCGGTTGTGAAGCAAGGCGCGGTCCGCGCGGCTCTAACTCATGTCAGGACACATCGCGCTGTTTGCGCGCTTTGCCAAAAAAAAAGGGAGGCCACGTTGCACCGAGTGGCGTCACCTTGTTGCCTGGCCGTGGGTCCCTCGATGGTGCCATCTTTCCATCCTCCTGGAACCATGCAAGTCGGGACCGTGGTTAGCCCTGCATCATGCCGCGCCCTAGGGGCTCGCCGTGAAGATATCGCGCGTATCGGTTGAAGACGAAACCAACCCGGCCGGTCATTCCCATGCGTGCCTTCGCGACGTTAAGGCCCCCTCCACCGACAAGCCCCGCGATCTCCCCATTTGCGCCAAACGAAGACCACCCCGTGGCAGGCTGTATGTGCGAGCCGCGAGCCTGTAGGCGGTGTAGGCCGGGCACCTTGCCCCGGTCGTCCCCCACGGTCCGCGATAGTCGGTCACGAGACTTGACCGCAGAATCGATGCCTGCCCATTATCTCCCGCTCTTGTGAAGCACACCGCTGACTGCACTGGAGAAGCCCAGGCCTTATGATGGTCGAGAGATTGACCACCCGACAAAGAGGGGTAGGCCCGGCGATGTCTGTCGATCCAAACTGGTTCTATTCGTCACTGGCTCAGTGCACGGCTGCCATCGTAGGTCTACTTGGTGCCTTACTTGTAAGTCGACTACAGCAACAACTCAGCGACTTCCGTCATGATCTGCATGACGTTCTCGTCAATCGTGACACCATAAGAAACATGGTCGACATACGGATTCAAAGGGTCCGATTCCACCGTTCCCGCCTGAAAACTTCGGTAGCAGATATGAAACGAAAAGTGGCTCATGGAATAGATGATGCCCAAGCGATGCTGCCTTCGTATCCGCCCCAACCACCCGGCTACGACAACGATGTGCGAGCGTACATTGACGCTTACACTATCAAGGAATGTGAACGCAGAATCAAGGAGTACGTCAAGGCAGAGCGGATACTAAGACGCTTTCGTGATGATATCCACGGCACCCATAATATTGACATCTCAATGGGCCTAGACTTTCCCGATGATGTGCGGGATGATATGCATGAGATAGTGACGCTATATGATTCCATCGACTGGTCAGGCGGACCCCAATTTAGGAATCCATCTTTGTTGCTGCCAACGATTGTGGCTTTTGTCATAATCTGGTTATCAATCTTTGGTTTGATATTGCCTCTCATATTTCTTTCGGCATCTTACCCAAGCTTTAAGCTAGCCCTAATATTAGCTTTTTCTTTAGGTATCACTGTCATACCCATGTTCATCTTCTATCAGATTATTGCTTTCAAGAAGCTCAAGCGTGTTGTGTCGGGATACCAACATTACTTTGGGGGTGGTCGTAAGTTGTTGTAGGGTGCCGGGAGCAGCGGGGTTTGTACGGAACGCACTAGTTGGCCTCCCCCTGTTGGTGTAGCGCCACACTTTCACCGAGACCGACCAACTGTGAGTTTCCACTACGTTGCTCTTGGCCCAAGGGCTCAACCCCAAACTGGTGCAGGAGTTCCTCGGGCACTCCGAGATCGGCACGACCTTGAACGTCTACTCGCATGTCCTGCCTGAGCAACGGGGGGAGACAGCCGCGCGGATGGATGCAGTCCTGAGCGTCTAGGGGAAGGACCCAGTTGCCTCGAACCTGTCGACAGTTGCGCGGCCTTGCTAGCCAGAACCCCGCAACGTTCTGAAGATGCTCCCGTGGGGCGCATCCGCAGGTGGGCCTAGGCGGTGTGTCTCTCCCTTCGCGCTCAGCCTGCTGTTGTCCATGTAAGCACCTCGCCCGTCGTGGCATCTAGGTACACGGTGGCTGTCGACTCGCCCCTCTCTGTCATTCCGCCGAGCTCCACTATCCACACCAGCATCTCGCGCCCACCGGTGATGCCCGGAGCGTCGGTGTGGACCAGCGCCGCGCTCTTTGTGGTTAGCCCGCTCGTTCCGGTTGCGAACCACGCTTCATCCCCCACGTAGGCCTTGGCGCTCGCCACGGCTTTCCCTTCGGCAATCGTGGCCGAATCGGCGAGCGGAGCACGTGGACCGGGATTGTAGAAGAAGTGAAGCACCTCGCCGGTGCTCGCATCGACCGCCGCATCGATCATGCCGTTGGTGGGCACTCCCTGCTCATCGTGACCGCGCCAACGCTTGGTGTATTCGGTGGGGGCGTCTCCGTGGTCGATGAATTTAGCCTCCTCGACCGTGAAACCTTCGGAAGCAAGCATCGCCGCGTCCCACCCCATTGTCTCGGCCAGTCGTGTGGCCTTCTCAAACAGCACCTCGGAGGGCAGGCGCACACCGGAGTCGGGATCGCGGGGCCCGGGGATAAGGTAGAGGATGCGGCCGGTATCAAGATCGAGCTCCGCCTCTCCGCCTCCGTCGCAGCTCAGAAGCAACTCGGCGCCTGGGAGTCGCGCGGCCTTGCCCGATACTTTGACAGACCCCGCGGGCAAACCGAGCGCCGCCTCTACCCGCACGATGGCTTGGGCGATAATGGCCTCTCGGTCGAGCTTCGTGGTGGAACGCGTCTCGACGGGCGCGGTCTCCGAGGTGACCGCAGACGGCGCCGGGTCAGAGGTGTTTGTGGACGCATGCGGCTGGTCGTAGCCGCAACCGGCCACGAGAACGAGCGCCGCAACGAGGACAAGGCCTGGTATGAAGATTCTCAGCAGATGTCCTGGTTTCATCTTCGTACCCCTTCGTACGCCGATACCACCCAGTCGCCCTCGCTACCGTCGGCCATGCGCACCCGAAAGACATATACCGGTCGGTAGTGGGTCCCGGTCAAACCTTCGGGCGGATTGTAGTAGGCGAGCTCGACCGTCTCGATTGTCACGTGCGAGACGTTGTCCATCTGGGCCCCGATGGGGAAGATCCCGTTAACTCCAATGACGACAGCGACTCCAGCACCAGCAGCGGATTGACCGGAGCCCACACCTGGATATTCACGAAGGCGTCCGGTAAGAAGATATAGATGGAATCGATACGGCTGTCGGCGCCACCCTCCAGCGGCCCCGAATAGAGAGTGGCGGGCTGACCGGCCAGGGTCTTCTCTTGGCGCACCCACTCTCCGGAGGCCACGCGCTGTTCGGCGAATTTTCGCGAATCCTCGAAGTAGCGGCCCTTGAGCGGCCTCACTATCACCTGGATGTTCTCGTTGGGGCTGGTCTTGTCCGGCCGCTCATAGATAAGAAAGACGCCTTCATCACGGGGTTCCGCGCCGGCTCCTAGCTCGGGGCTATCTTCGTGAAGCGCATATTCCGCTGTGCTCAGCTTCCAGTCTCCCACCGCCTCGCCCAGCCAGTACTGTCCCCAATCCGCTTGCTCGCTCCAGGGATGCTCCAGGGAGAGCTCGTAAGTAACGCCCTCCCGATTAGCATCAGCCGGGACATCAAGGACGAAATCTGAGTCAGAGAAGGAGGTCACCTGCTCGAACTCGTACTCGATGGTCATCGAATATTCGATACCTACTCCTTGCAGATCCCCTCCCTCCGGCGTTCCCTTGGCTACTATCTCCATTCGAACCGGCAGGTGGTTGGAGTCCAAGAGAAGGCTCATGGCAGAGGTAACGCCATTGGCTGCACGTTCCCAGGAGAGTTTCGTGCCGCCGCTTTCTTGCCGTTCCACTCTGCCGTCGGAGGGCGTTCTCCCGGCGCCACTCTCGTTGCCCTGGAACAGGTCGGCGTAGCCCTGGGTCGGGCCAACCGCGTTCCCGGCCCACAGAGGCAGCGGGAGGCCCTCCGGTGCCTGCAAAGAGATGTAGCGGCTGACCGAGACCAAGTCGGAGTTGGTCAACGGTTGGCTAGTGGTACTCGTCCGCTCCTTGCCCCGCACGACCGTTGTCTTAACCATGCCGTCCGAGGTGCGCACCGTCAGCCGGGCGCGGCCCCCGGCGACGTCGAGCAACTGCTCTGCTTCCTCGGTCTGGGGGCCGATGTTGGACTGCTCGGGCGGGATGTCGTCTCCTGTCGCACGGCCCTCGACGGTCTCGACGATTTTGACGCGGGTCGGACCCAACGCTTCGAGCGCAGTCAGACTCGCCGCCCACGCTTCCTCGAAAGACGGGGCCACCGGCGCCGCTGGGGATACGGTTGTGGCAGACACCGGCACGGGCTCAGAAGTGGTGGAGGCGAGCTCCGCGCCGCAGCCCCAGAGGACGAGACTCGTTCCGACCAGGAGCACGCAGAGAAGGACCGTGGCCAAGAAACACAGTCTGGATCTCACAAGGCCTCCTCACGTCAGCTCGGTGCCGATCTCACAGTTTGGCGCACAAGCCGATCCAGAAGCTCCGACTCATCTGTGCGTCTTCACTTCATTATATGTCCGGCAAGTCCGGAACCATTACCTAGCGCCAGAAGACACAGGTGAGCCAGCAGAGCTGACTCATCGAACGCGTGCAGATTGAGCAAGTCCGTTGCGGCTATGGCTCTGGCCAGTCGACAACCGGTCGATACCTGACCCAGTAGCTTCTATTCTCGCCGACATAGAGCCGCTCTCCCGCGTCGATTCGTTTGACGATGGCCGCCGCCGCGTCTCCCTGGAAGCCCCTTTGGTAGAGAACGTTATCGACGGTCCGGAGAATCTCTCGCATCTGGCTCAGATCGTATTCCTTGGGCAGTGGGTAGTAGCCCGTAGCGGTTATGGGGGCGCGTTTCTCGACGATGACATCGATGTTCGTTGGCACAAAAGGCCGAGCAGCTTGCGGCCTGTAGCCCGTGAGGCGCTCCACCAGGGCCTTGAGCGCCGCCGGGTAGCTCCTGTCAGAAGGCGGATAGCCGGGCTCGAAGGTAATCTCTCTCTTCACATCACCTTCCCACACCTGCAGACGCCACAACGGAAGATCAGTGATCATCATGTCTCCGGAGCGCCTGGGGAGCGGGTAGGATATGGCGAGACCGTCCAGCCGAGCCTCCTTGACCCACGAACGGATCTGATTGACCTCAGTGGGGCCAAGTTCGGACTGTATAAACAGGGCGGGGCTGGAGTAGCCACCCTTCTCACGGACCATCACTTTTCCGTCCGGCCAAAGCGCGAAGAGCGGGTCCTCGTAGTCGGGCCAGATGGGATAGTAGTAATTGGCCATGCTTCTGACTTCGCTGAGAAGAACGACGAAGTCACCGGACCCGACGAGGTCAAGAGATGTCGGAGAAACAACAGTTGGAGGGGTAAGAGTGGAAGAGACGCTAGAGGACGTGGTGGTTACACCTGTGTCCAGTGTTGTTTCGCTCACACTCGTATCTGTTCCCCCTCCACACGCGGCCAGCGCGAGAGGCATGAGGACGAGCACGACGACCAGCCCGAGGAAGGTAAGTGTAAGGGGCACGAAGCGATCTGGCACACGCAATCTTCGCTTCATCTCATCCCCCCAGTTAGACGGCGAGTTCCGAACGGCCAACCCCCTCGTCTGACGGCGCAATCGTGACGGAGGCTCCTTCACCTCACTCACGATATGTCCGGCAGACTCGAAAGCATTACCGCTGCCTACCGGAAGCCGCGAGGGCCGGGCTTGATTCCTGTTATCGTCATCGTCCCATTGGGGTCCACGAGTATTCGGACGGTAAATTCGGCTGCACTCTTGCCGCCCGTAAACAGTAGGCCGACGTACAGCTCGTTATTCACCATCCAGGGGTTCTCTCCCGTCACGGTGCAGCCGGTGGGCTGGCTCAGCAATGAGATCATGTGGGTGAGGTCGTCTTGGGCATCAGGGGCGACGAGGTCCTGCACGGTGGCAAGATCGCCTTTCCCGCCCAAATAGGAGACAACGGCGTCGCCCAACTGTTGGACCACCGGCAGGTGCCCACTTACAGCCTGGCCAAGAACGGGTGACGTGACATATGGGTCGCCACCGCTTGAGCACGACGCTAGAAGAAGTCCCGCGGTAAGCAGAACTAGGCATGAAACAACGAGGGCCGAGACTCTACGTGACATGGGGTCCGCCTCCTGCTAGCCGCCACTCATGTGAAATGGGCACGCGCCGCTTGGGCATCCCAACAGGCTTCTTTTCGTCACTTCATCATATGTCCGGCAGGTTCGGAAGTACCCTAGTGGTCAACGTCTTGGGCGGCGACCACAGTCCAGACGCCCGCTGTTCCCCGGGAACCATCAGGTGCAATCGGTTCCACCTGAAACTGATAGACCGGAACAAGATAACGGGCGACAAGGTCGTCGGCCCGGGCGGAAGTCACGCGCGCAAGTCCTAGCGTGACCTCGGTCACCGCCAGATGCAGATTCGGCTCCAGCCAGGAGTTCACCTCAGGGGAGACGGAGCCATCACGCCAGGCGTCTTGATCGGTAAGGACATCTGCCAGGGAGCGGAGGCGAAGACTGCCGTCTCTGGTGAGATCGAGAAGCGACCAGGAGATCTGGATAGGCCTGTCGAACGGGCCCACCCTCACCGAGATCGCTCCGGGAAGCGAACCCGCAAAGATCGCGCCCACTTCTGGCGAGGGCGCTTGCCGGAAGCGGACATTCCAACTGCTGACAACCTTGGTGGATCCGGTGACACTTGATCCTTCTGCTACTTCCCCGGACAGCAGGTCGGGCTGCGCCAGTCCGTGCTCGCTGAGGAAGGACTCGGCCTGCTTGAGGGCCACGGCCGTTCCGTGGAGCGGCGAGCGACTCGACTCGTCCATCGTCTCTCGACCAGCCAGAAGGGCCTCTGCCTCCGGATCACGCCAGAGATAGGGACTCACGACATCCGGCTGCGAGGGGCCCACGGACGTGAAATAGAGATCGGTAGATGGAAGGGCTCTCAGCTCGGCCTGGTAAGCGGGGACCACGCTCGGAAACACGGTCGCCTCGACGTTCGGAACGACTTCCAGAGAGAACGTGTCCACGTAGACACCGGTCACATCACCGTACGCGTTGTGGTAGGGGCTGAGCACCGTGTGGAAGGGGCCGCCGTGGATGCTCGCGACATTGGCGGCAGAGGTTGTAGTCGAGGGGTCCGTGTTCGCTGCAACCGTCCCTGAGTCACTCGGAGCCGCTGTGCGGGCCGCGGGGTCATCGCTCCCGCATCCCGACAGACACAACGCGGCCAGAAACAGCAGCGCGCAACAAAGGGTCGATGTTGTCACGCATGATCTAAGTCCCATTTGACAACTCCTCGTGAGCGCTCCTTCGAGTGCTGCGTTCTCGGCCTTCACTCATCATATGTCCGGCAGGCCGGAAAGCATTACCCGTCAGCAGACCGCCGCCTTAGCTCGCCCAGACCGCAGACTACTTCTTACCTCATACTTAAGCCAGACCCAGATGGGGCCACTACTGCCCGAGCCCTGAAACTTGACGGCAATAGCCTCCTCCTGATCGGTGCCTTTGATGGCGTAGATGTCGTACTGTGGCGAACTCGGGTCAACTACGCCATTCTGGTCGAGAGCCGAGAGCCCAGACCCGACAATGGACACCTGAGCAGGGGTGTCGTTGGTAGCGTCAACCGCCTGGCCGGTGTAAGTGTATAGCCGCCCTTGGTAGAGCATGCAGAAGGGGATCATCACTCCGATTCGCACGTCGGGCGGAAGCGAGGTTTCCGAAGAGAGAGTCGGTTGACCTGTTGTGCTGGCTGCCTCGGAGGTCGTGACCTTTCCAGCGATGTTTGCGACCGGAATGACGAAGGAAGCGTAGTCGCCCGGGGAAATCGCGGCGGGATCTTCTCTTGTCTTGCGCAGCACAAGAACGACATCAGCTTTTTCCGCCGTGCGACGACGATCATCGGGGCCGAGTTGGACCCAGTCGCCAGCCTCGTAGTAGTAGGCGCGCGCCTGTGCTCCGATCTCAACGGTGCCCCGATCGCTCCGATCTGCCAGATGCATCTCCACCCCAGTGACATCATCACCGATGGACGTTTCGGTCCCCGGGCTCTTGGCGATGTCAAGTCGAGCCATGAGCGACTTCATTCCTACCAGGTCAAGAGCGGAGAGGAGCGCGTCGACCGCGGGGAAAGACGGCGGGAGGTACGGTGTGAACTCGGGAAGACGGGTGCCGTACATCCGCAGATTCCCGGCGGATTCGGAGTAGCTGACTCGAAGCTGGTAGCCATCTCGAGTGATTGTCTGGAGGTCGAATGTGGCCAGATCGCGGGAAGGGTAGTCGAAAGAGAGTCGGAAGTTTTCGAGCCTCGCTTCGCCTCCCTCGATTCCGGCTGTTGCTGCAAGCTGCTCCCACAGATCAAGAAACCCTATCTGAAGGACGTCTCCCGATACCGGAACGCTAACGTCCACTCCATCAGCGGAGTTGGAGCCTGACCGGTGCTCGGTCGATCCTGTTCCTCCCGGACTCATGGTGCCGTCGGTTATCACGACAATCGCCCGCTCGCCCCCCATGTGGACTACCGCTTCATAGGTCCCAGCGATCAGCGCTGCGACCACGAGCAAAGACGAAGCAGCGACGAGCCAAATGTGGCGCATGGGCGGTGGCGGGGCGGGCAGCATTTGCCTCTTGCTCGACCTTCGTCTGAGGCGCGCCGCGAAGGCGGGCTCATCAACAGCAGGCGCATTGGATTCGTAGACCTCGCGAAGGCGCTCGTCCAGATCGCCTCTGTCCATCACTGTTCCTCCAAGATCTTACGCAGTGCTTCTCGAGCCTTATAGAGATGACTACCGACCGCCCCCTCGGAGATGTCCATAGCTCGGGCGATCTCCAGGGTGGAGAAACCGGCCAAATAGAAGAGAGCGGCTGCGGTGCGTTGGCGCTTCGGCAAGGGGCGAAGAATGCTGACAAGGTCGGGGTCCGGCGTCCAGGCTGGGGGCGTGAACTCCTCGAAGCTCCCGGCTAAACGCTGCCTCAGACGAGTGGCTCTGCCCATGGCCCGGCGATAGTCCTTGCAACGATTGATGCCGACCCGGTAGAGCCAGGCAACGGGGTCCTTCACTTCTGGATCATGCCAGTGAAGATGCAGTTGGAGGAAGGCCTCTTGAGCTGCATCCTCGGCCAGTCCCCGGTCAAGGGTGATGAGGCTCAAGCTCTTCACCAGTCGGGCGGTGTGTGCGTGGACGATAGCGTCGAATGCGCTTGGCCACTCTACCTCGTGGCTCAACGCCCAACTCCTCTTGCCATGTGGTGCGTCAATGACCTCAACCCGATCCGTCGCTCCGCCTCCAACCGCCTACCCGGTGTTCAATCATCCACCATGAACGACGTCTGACGGGGCGATTTTCTTTACTTTGTGGTCGCGGCTCAGTTCAGGGCTTGTGACGCGCTCTGGCAACTGGGCCAGAACTGGACTAGCCAGAGATTCCCTGCGCATGTCCGGAAGGGCCGAAAGCATTACCTTGGGACGCCTCGGCGGAGCCGCAGACACAACCGATACTGGTTCTTCCTCAAGGTGAGCCGAACGCCGCGTCAAGATGCCGTTGACTCAAACGACGATTCCGAGGACTGCAGAGGCAGAGTCACCTCGATCTCGGTTTGGGCCTTAGCCTCCCTGAACCGGAGAACGCCTGTACTGCGAAGTGTGAAGGTTGCCTGCACCGTGAAGGTGACCGCCTCTCCGACCACTTGATTCAATTCTTCGAGCACGAACTGGTTAACGACACTCCCTGTGCCTATGAATCCGAGATGTTCCACGGAGAAGCTGATGCTTCCGTCGGTCGGATCGCGGGCGAAGCGCGGATTATTCCAGGGACCGCCCTCAGGGGTTACAAGCGAGAGCTTCCCTTGGCCAACCTGGATACGAAAGGTCAGGCGCATCGACTCGATTCGGTAGCCATCAGCGTGCCGGAGGCTGGTCTGCAAGGAGTAGAAGCGCGAGTCGGCAGGGTAGGCAGAGATGGCAAAGCCAGCAATCGGTGGTGCCCCGCGAGTCCTAGCTAGGTCCCGTATCCACCAGTTTTCAACCGGCAGGGTGAGATTACTGCTGTCGGCCTCCTGTGGCACCAGGTGATCCGAAGCGAGTGATGGGATACCCAAACGGCCAGGAAGCAGAACGAGCGCCAGAGCGAGCACCACAACTCCTAGGATGATCCATTTTGCGTGCCTCGCGGCTCTGCTCGTCAACGTTTGGCCCCCTCATCGGCTGGCAAGTTCATCTCCAAGAATCAATCGAATCCGCCGGAGTGATTTCCTCCATCCCACCGACCCCGCACTCATTATATGTCCGGCAGGCCCGAAAGCATTACCGCAAGGCACGTGGGCATTGACACAACCGAAGTGGCGCAGGACGACCACCGACTACCGGCGACTCTGCACAATGCCCCGATAGGCGAGAAGCGCGCCGAGCCAGACTGCTCCCACCCACATTGCCGCAGTGAAGATTTGGCTCAAGGTGGCGATGTTCCTGGAGGAGGTTATAGACCCACCGACTCCAGTTCGGATCAAGACGATGTTTCCAAGCACAGCCAAGAAGACAAGTAGCAGCGCCAGCCTGAGTTGCGGCAGCCCGGAGACGTGCCGTGTTGTAGGTTGCCGGGTTGAATCTTCGGCGCGGTTGGCACCGGGTTGGTACTCCGTCCGCTCGACTGCCTTCCCTCACATGCTTGCTGAGGCGGCAAGGTCCTCTTGTTTCCGCTGAGGCAGGGGCCAATGGGGGCCTACTTTCTCAGCAGGGTCTCCAATTGGCTGACCGCGCGAGCAGCTTCCTGGCTCGTGAGATCATCCGCGGCCCGAAAAGCACTGGCTTCGTTGAGTTCCAGAATGTTGAGAGCAACAATTGCGTCGACTGCCTCAAGCTCCTCCGCACCCAGAGTTCCGCGATCCGAGATCTCAGGAGGTGTGGTAGTGGTCGGGAGAACCAGGGACCAACCGCGCCAGATCCAAAGTGCAAACTCTCCGCGCGTCGCTGGCTGTCCCATGGTGCTTCCCGGTGCTTCCGACCCGCGGACCAGGCCCACGAACTGAGCTGATTCACGGATATCGGTGGGAGGATCACCGGGCTCTGCCTGGACAAACCCAGGGTGTTCTCTGAATAGGGCCACCAACGTCCTTAGGGCCTCTTCTTTCGAGAGAGCCATGGCCGTGCCGGGGGCCGGGGAGGTTACCGTCGGCTCAGAAGCTCTCTGGTTCTCTCCCGAAATGCCGGGAATCAGCCAAAGGGCAAGGAAGACGGCGACTGCCACGAGGACTAGACCAGCTCCCGCCCAGGCCAACCTCGGCACCAGAAAGCTCCGGTCGCCCTCCCTGGGCTCATCAGCCGCCTCGACTGCTGCATGAATTCGCGCGAGCAGGCTGTCGGCTTGTTCGCTGTCTGCCCACTTGTCGGCTGACGCTGACTGCGGAGGCTTCGCTGCCCGCAGTTCTTGCATGAGTTCTCTGTGCCGCCTGGTCATGATGCCTCCACCTCAGACGCGTCTGCCTCCGACGGTGTATATGTCCGGATGCTAGAGAGATATTTCAGCAATCGAGATCTCGCCCTGAAAGCGCGGGCTGCGAAAGCGGAGCGGCTGCAGTCGACAACCCTCGCGGCCTCAGCGTTGCTGAGCCCATCCCAGGCCACCAACAGGATTGCCTCACGGTCTCGCTCGCTCAACTGGTCCAGAGCCTGCGCCAGGTGGGTTCGCCCCAGGACTGTCTCAACCGGGTCGGATAGCTGATGCGAAGTGGAGAAAAAGTCGTTGACCATCCGACCTCCAAGAGCGTCCCGCCTACGATCGGACCGCCTGTGGTTGGCCATGATCTTGCGCGCCGTCCCCAGGAGCCAGGGGAACGCGTCTGCGGGCACGTCGTCGAGTCGTCGCCAGCAAACAAGATATGTGTCGGACACGACATCCTCGGCCTGATCCAGCGACATACCTCGATTGAGAGCATAGCCAAGCACTCGGCCCGAATGTTCGCGAAAGAGGGCGTCCAATCGCTCTCTTCGTCTCTGCAATGTCTCCATGGCCCTTCGTCAGCGTGCGGCTTGTGTGGTGTGAATGCATTTAGCCCGGTCGTGGCTTGTTAAGACTACCTGGTTTGTCTTGGGGCGGACACATAAAGGGTAAGCTCGCCGCGCGCCCACGTACTGGAGCCGCGTGCCGAAAGTGTAAAGCACCTACCGCAGCCAATTGCCCTCCGTTTTGTCCACCCAGTATCACCTTTTACCATCTGGGTAGGGGTGCGCGTAGGGGTGCAAACGGTCTTTTGGACGTTCTGAGGCCTTCATCAACGAAACAGGAAAGTGGCCATATGCAGGGAAAAGTCTGAATCTGCGAGGTGCCCTCGGCGCGAATCGAACGCGCGACACAAGGTTTAGGAAACCCCCTCGCGCCTGTCCACTGTGTATCACAGTGTGTCGTTTTGCAGGGGAAACCGGAGTGTCTTCGTCCATAGCGTCCATTCTGTACCCCTACGTATCATGCTGGTAGGGGTGGTAGTAGGGGTGCGGGGACAATCACCCTGGGTCCGCCCCCGGACAAGGCCCGAGGCAATTCTTGCCGGCGACGAGCAAGGGAGACTTCTTCCCCCGCAAGGCGGATGTGCGATAGAGTAGAAGCACGCCAGGCTATCTGCTCCCCGCTCCCTACGCTATGGCCCCGAGGAAGGCCGGGCTGGGCTTTCGAGGGAATGCTATAGCCGAAGGGACGCAGTATGTTTTGCCGCGGGCACATCCGCCGTCTTGGGAACGAAACATTCCCTTTGACCGCAGTCACTAGCATCCTTGTCCGCGTTCTGATTCTTGTGCTCCTTATTGCGGCCGTGGGTCTCCTTGCACCGGCTCCGAACGTTAAGGCCTTGACGCTACGTCCTTTGACAGTTGACGAAATGGCCCGCGTTGCAGACAGCATTCTGCTTACCCGCACAACCGCCATCGACCCTCGGCAGATCACCCTTGGTTCCGGCCGGGACTCGGCAATCACTATTCAAAGCGTGGTCTGCGTTGATGTTTTAGAGGTGCTGAAGGGAGCGGCAGGGCTAGATCGGATCCTTGTAACTCCGGGTGGCGATCTTGGCACCATCCGGGCGACCGTCGACTACGCACCGACATTCGCACTTGGTGAAACCAGCATATTGTTTCTTGATGATCTGGGCCGCGTCATTGGTGGCCCACAAGGGAAGTTGGCTGTCATCAACGGCAGAATACCGGCGCTAGACGCATCGGTCACGGACGCCATGACGAGCATCGCCGCCGCTATCCGAGGCGCTTTCTCTAGCCCATCTGGGACCGTTCCCGATATTAGAACGCCCGCCTCACAGCCAGTCATCACCAACATTTCCCCTGCCTCGGGTTCTGGGGGTACCGATACCCAGGTGACGATAAGCGGCACCGGCTTCGGGTACACACAAGGTGCTGGCGAGGTGAGCTTTTACTGCGATGAGCAGTACGTAATCAACCCCGCCATCCTCTCGTGGACAGACACCGCCATCCGATGCAACGTTCCGACGGCCACGGATCCTGACGGCTATCCGCTTTCAGCCGGCAGTGGTCCTGTTTACGTCACCAACTCCTCCGGTTGGACCAGCAACAGCTACGAGTTTCACGTTACCTTCGCATATGGAGACGAACGGTGGCCGTCCCCGTCCGCGGGTTATCGTGTAAATTCGACCAACGCCGCTACCTCCTCGGGGCATTCAATGGTGGACGCTGCCGCTCGAACGTGGAGCGCTGCTTCTAGCTTCAATTTTGTGGATGCAGGCTCTTGTAGCACAACCAACTTTTATTCCGACGGCCACAACGACATCTTCTGGAGCCCATACCTGTTGCCCTACGGCGTGCTCGCTGGAACAAGCACGGTACAAAGCGGCTCTACGATTATTGAGTGCGACGTCTGTTTCAACGACGCCTCCTACAACATCTGGGGCGACGGAGCGGGGGGGACGCTCGATATAGAGACCATAGCCCTGCACGAACTAGGACACTGGTTGAAGCTGGGTGATCTGTACGGTCCTGGGGATGCTGGAAAGGTCATGTACGGCTTTGGAGAGCCGGGTGAGCGACGGCGAAGTCTCAATGAGGACGATGCGGCTGGCATTCGCTGGATATATGGCGGAGGGCCAATCACTACGACGACGACGCCGCGAGCGACGACAACCACCACACTTCCACACGCAACGACAACGACGCTCCCGCCGACGACAACAACCACGCTTTCTCAGGGCGGACAATTCCGTGACGTGGGGCCGACTCATCCCTACCGGAATCAGATCGCAGACCTTGCCTCCAAGGGGATCGTCGGAGGATTCTCGGACGGCACCTTTCGGCCTGATGGTTGGGTTACTCGCCAACAATTTGCCAAGATGGTCGTCAAAACCCTCGGCTACCCGGTGGGCCAGCAGGATCTCTGTCCGTTCCTCGACGTGGGTAACAACATGGACCCTGCCGATGGGCTTTACCCAGATCACTATGTCGCTGTCTGCGCGGCTCGTGGGATCACAACGGGCAAGCGCCCTGGTGAGTTTGCTCCGTATGACAACATGACTCGCGCTCAACTAATCACCATGGTCGCTCGGGCCGCAAACCTGCCCGAACCACCTGCCGACTACCTGCCCCCCATCCCCGTATTTGACTCCGTACACTACCCGTTTGCACGGAGAGCGGCATATGGGGGAGTTCTTAGAGGACTGGTCGGAGTGGGCCCCACCTATGGATTCGTCGAATCAGCCACGCGTGGGGAGGTCTGTGTACTGCTCTACAACCTTTTGAACAGATAAGAACATGGCGCGCGTGGAAGTCAAATCGGTGGCTGAGGAACGGTAACTCGCAATATTCCGGGAGGCTCTGATGAGTAGTTGGAAGCACATTACCGCGACGACCCCTCGGCCGCAAAAGATTCCGCGCCGAATTGTGACGAGGTTGATGGTTCGAAGAATAGTGGGCGTGCTACTTGTGTGCTGCACGGTCTTCCTAGTAGGCGCTCTCCTAGATTCGAATTCCCACGCCTTTCTGGGCACGGCCTCGGCTGCCCTCGGAGGGACGACCGAATCCGCGACCTCAGACGATATCTCTGGTGCGCTCATGGCGAAAGGTCTGGAGCGATGGATAGCTTTGTGCGAGGGTCAGAACACGCAGAACTTTGGTTCAATCTCGGCGCAAGCGTCTGGTTCAAACGCCGGACAAGCGGGGCCATCCTCGCCCTCCACTGGCGTCGCGATGCAATTGAAGACTCACGACGCTATCGCGACCCAGGCCAGCACGACCGGCCTCAACCCTCGCTACTGGACGGACGCACTGGATAGCCCGGGCCTGCTTGACATGTCCGAGGTGGATTTGGAGGTGGACGCGCAGACTACGGACCTGTTGATAGCCATCGGCTTCTACCCTCCATTCTACGGGTTCGATGTCGGGGCAGGCGGGGACGGTGTACTCTTCGCAATCGATTCCGACTCGAACGCAAACACTGGAAACCCCATGGGCTCTCTCGGCGTGGACTACGTGATTTCCTTTCAATATGCTTCAGGATCCTGGTCGGCAGCAATCGCACGGACTCCGACCGCTAATCAAGCAACATGGGGCATGGTTCGCGTCGTGCCGGCGGCGAGCGTGCCTCTCAGCAATGGGGGCACAGCTCTCGGTTGCTATGTTTCCCGGGCCGATATCGGCCGCCCCACGACCATGAGTTTCATGGTTGCCTCTCTCTACTACTACTCTCAGTATGCCGATCCCTACTTGGATCAAGTTCCTGACTATCCGCAACACGGTGTCTATTCGTTTCCCACGTCTACCCCCACAACTCTGCCTCCAGTGACGACGACCACGACACTGCCGCCAACAACCACGACGACCGTGCCGCCGACGACAACGACCACATCATCCACGACGCCGACTACCTCTCCCTCAAGCACGACGACTACTCTCCCTCAAGGGCCACAGTTTAGTGATGTGTCCTCAAGTCATCCGTACTCGGCACAAATTGCCGACTTGGCCTATCGTGGCATCATTGGCGGTTTCCCAAATGGCACTTTTCAGCCAGATGCGTCGGTGACCCGCCAGCAGTTCGCGAAGATGATCGTGAAGACCCTTGATCTGCCCGTCTCCGAGTCGGACACCTGTCCATTTATCGACGTGCCAACAAATCTGGCGTCAACCGATCCACTTTACCCAGACCACTACGTCGCCGTATGTGCCGCTCGTGGGATCACCGTGGGTAAGACAGCGACCAATTTCGCCCCATTTGCCAGCATCAGCCGTGCACAGCTGATAACGATGGTCTCGCGGTCTGTAGGCCTTCCCGATCCCAACCCAGACTACGCGCCGCCGTTTGCCCCGTTTGATACCACGCACTATCCGTTTGCGCGCAGGGCAGCCTTCGCGGGAGTGCTCAATGGTTTGCAAGGGATGGGGCCAGATTTCGCATTCTTCGATGCTGCCACCCGCGGCGAAGTCTGCGTGGTTCTCTACAACCTGCTACATCGATAAGAGGGGATGACTAATGTTGACAAGACGTTGGCTCGTGGGGCTCCTGATTGGCTTAGCCGCGATGTTGCTCGTAGTCGTCCCGGCTGTGGCCTCGGGTCTGTTTCCTGACGTTTCCGACAACCACCCGTACGTGGTCGCCATCGAGGACTTGGCGGCCAAGGGCGTCATCGGCGGCTACACCAACGGCAATTTCGGTCCCGGCGACCCAGTGATGCGCCAGCAGTTTGCCAAGATGATCGTCCTTACCGGGGGCTACCCGGTTTCGGAGAGCGACACATGTCTTTTCACTGACGTGGCGAAGAGTGACGCCACCACTTTCTACCCCGACAACTTCGTTGCGGTGTGCGCAGCCCACGGCATTACCACCGGCAAGACCGCGACTATCTTCGACCCCTCCGGCAAAATCACCCGCTATCAGGTCGTTAGCATGGTGGTACGGACCGCTGATGACCTCCAGCCCGGTCTACTGCCGAGTCCCCCTGTGGGATGGTCGGCCACCGGGAGTTGGGGGAACGACTCCACCCATGGGGCCAATGCCCGCCGGGCTGAGTATAACGGCCTGCTGGCCGGACTCGACCTCGCTTCCCTCAATCCCATGGGGAATATGAACCGGGGTGAGGTCGCTCAAGTCTTGCACAACCTGCTCGGTAAGCTGACACCGACC
Source organism: uncultured Actinomycetes bacterium (assembly GCA_963775295.1). Classification (GTDB taxonomy): domain Bacteria; phylum Actinomycetota; class Thermoleophilia; order RBG-16-64-13; family RBG-16-64-13; genus JAMDEO01. The sequence goes on along the minus strand of CAVZIK010000006.1, from coordinate 739,696 downwards.
GCGACGACGACAACCACTGCCCGGCCTACGACCACGACCACCGCTCGGCCTACGACTACGACGACTGTTCCGGCCAAGGTGGGGACCCAGCAGAATCCCATTCACGTTGGCCAGGAAGCGCAAGTCGGCGACTGGCGGATTGAGGTATTGGGAGCCACACTGAACGCCACACAAGCGGTCCTTGCAGAGAACATGTTCAACGATCCACCAGCACCCGGCAGCCAGTATGTTCTGGTGAACCTCCGGGCTACGTATACCGGTCAGTCGTCCGACACCTTCTGGATTGGGACAAGCTGCAAATTCGTCGGTAGCAGGGGCAACACGTTCAGTTGGGGGGGGGCAGTCGCGCCAAACTCGATACTCAATTATGGCGAGATGTTCCCTGGTGCATCGGCGGCAGGTAATTTGTTGTATGAAGTACCCTCAGACCAGGTGTACGGTGGTCTCCTGATGGCAGAAGATTGGCCTGATTTCAACCATGCAACCCGCACGTTCTTTGCGATCCAGTAACCGCATGTCAACCCCTGCGTCGCCTCTCAGCAATTCGACAGGCTACTCAGGGAGTGGCTGAGACCGCCATCCAAAAGGTTCGGGCAGTAATAGGATGTTTGTCATCTACCGAATGCGCCGTTCTTACGGGAGGCGACCGGTCCGGTCTTTACCTTTCGCGCGCAGTTACTCATACCCGCCACACTGCCTCATCGATTGTGACGACGTATACCGATCGGACCCGGCACGAAAGGACCAGAATGGGGCAGATGCCGTGACCAGATCATGAGCCGAGCCGCCAAGCTCACTGTTGTTCTGTTCTGCGCCCTCCTGCTTCTCGCAGGGTGCGGGTCAGCTATCGCATCCAGCCCCAGCCCTCCAGCTACCTCTGCGGCTGCGTCATTCCAACCTTCGGTTTCCACTGTGTCGCCCAGCGTCTCATCGACCATCATCGGCGCTCCCGTGATCGCTCCCTCAACGGCTACCCCTTCTTCACCGTCCGGCCTTCTGCAAGTCAACTTCATCGATGTCGGTCAGGGAGACTCCGAACTGATCGTCACCCCTGAGGGCAAGGTCGCGCTGATCGATGGAGGCGAGAGCGGTTCGGGAGCCCTTGAATATCTGCGGTCGCTGAACATAGACCACGTCGATCTCATGGTGGCCACGCACCCGCATTCCGATCACATTGGCGGCCTCGTCGACGTCCTTCAGGCCCTGCCGGTGGGCGAAGTTGTCACCAACGGGCAACCTCACACGACTTCAGTCTACGAGCATCTTCTTGACGCGATTGCCGAAGCCGAAGCGACCTACACGGAAGTCACCCGGGGGGACACGCTCAAGCTCGGCAGTCTGACCTTCGATGTACTTCACGTGAACTCGACGGGAGACGATCTAAATGGCCAGTCCGTCGTGCTCCGACTCGTGTACGGCAAGGTGGCCTTTCTCTTCACTGGGGACGCCGGCAAAGAGACTGAAGCCGACTTGCTCGCATCCGGAGCGAACGTCCAAGCTCAGATTCTCAAGGTGGGTCACCACGGCAGCTCTTCAGCCTCCTCGGCGAGATTCCTTGCCGCCGTCGGACCTGAGGTTGCCATCTACAGTTGCGGTGTAGGCAACAGCTATGGGCATCCACACGCCGAGACAATCGCTGCCCTGGAAGATGTGGGAGCGAAGATCTACGGGACCGACAAGAACGGCACCGTTATCGTGACCTCAGACGGCTCTACCTGCTCGGTCGACGGGGCCACCATTCAACCACGGGCACCGCCTTCGACCGTCCAGCGGACCCAGCCTCCAGCGTCGGGCTCTCTTGCCATATCGGTTGTGTCGCTCACGAGTCCGGTGAGCCCAGGGTCGACGGCGAAACTTACGATAAGGACGTCTCCCGACGCAGCCTGCAGCATCGAGGTCCACTACAAGAGCGGACTCAGCCATGCCGCCGGACTGGGCCAGCAGACCGCGAACGACGAGGGCTTGGTGACCTGGCGATGGAAGGTCGGTACAAGCACGACGCCAGGGACATGGCGGATCGTTGTGTCCGCCGCCGCGAATGGAGAGGAAGCCAGCATTCAAGTGCCTTTGGAGGTGCGCTGATGGGCGTGAAAGCCGTGATCGACAGATTTGAAGAGGACAAGGCAGTTCTTCTCCTTGGGGATGGCGCCGAATGTCTGATCGTTGATAGGCAGACGCTACCAGTAGATGTACAAGAAGGGGACTGGCTCCTCGTCGAGGTCGAGGGTGGTTCGCTCACGAGTGCCGAGATTGACCCCGAAGCGAGAAAGGACGCTGAGGCAAGGATCCAAAGCAAACTCGAAAGACTTCGCCAAGGACAGCACTTGCAAGAGAAATGAGTGTGGGCAAGAGGGGCCTTGAAGACATCCCTTTGGATGTCTTAGGGCGGGAAAGAAACTAAGTCGAAACTGGGGGGAACCATGCGGAGTCCTGGCGGGAAGTATCTAATTGTTGGCCTAGCCGTTGTCTTCATCTTCTGCATTGCATTGGTAGCGTTCGGATGCGGGAATGAGTTGGCTCCGGCCGGATCGGCAATTCTGCTTGCAGAGGCGCCGACGACCAGCAGCCTGGCACCGTCCACCACCGTTGATCCCACCACCACTTCTATCGCCACCACGACGACCGTCGCCCCCACCACGACAACCGAGAGGGCCACAACCACAACGGCGAAGCCGACCACCACTACCGAGAAGCAGACAACAACCACCCATAAGGCAACGACCACGACGGTCGCGACAAATGATGGCGGCGGGATTACCGTCTATATCACCGATACAGGGGAGAAGTACCACCGAGGCAGTTGCCGGTATCTCTCACATAGCAAGCACGCGATCAGTCTAGAAGATGCGATTGCCCAAGGATACGGTGCCTGCAAGGTGTGTAAGCCGCCACAATGAGGCGCGCGACAATAGAGAAGAGGCGGCTGACCCCTACGGCGCCATCCGGAGAGGGCAGGTCTTCGCGCTTTTCACAGGCGAGGGGACGAACACCCAGAGCGACCTTCCCCGGGAAGCAAGCGGAGCGGCCGTCTGGGGCAACAATGGTGACACCCGTGAAGGTTCTTGACCCGCAGGGGCAGATACTGCTCAGCTGCAGCCACCGAGGCGAGAGGAAGCCGGAATGGTAGAGAGGAGTTCGGTGCACGATTCACCCGTGTGGTCTGCTACCGGAGGTTCCTCCCACAAGAGGACCAAGGTCCGTGTTCACCAGATTCTGTCCATCACCTACCCTAACGATCGAGCCGCCCGGATCTTCGGCCTCTTCATCGTCACGCTGATCGTCCTCAACGTCGTTGCGGTCATCCTACAGACCGTCCAGTCGCTGAACGACCGGTACGAGCCGGTCTTCTACTACTTCGAGATGGCATCTGTGGCCATCTTCACAGCGGAATACCTCCTCAGACTCTGGTCATGTACGGTTGAGGAGAAGTATGCCCGTCCAATCCTGGGTCGGCTTCGGTTCGCGGTGACGCCGCTGGCTCTCGTGGACCTAATAGCCATCGCCCCGTTCTACCCCTTGGCCATTCTGGGCATAAGAACGGTCGACACCACCTTCATTCGGGCGCTTCGGCTGTTCCGGCTGATGCGGCTCTTCAAGACCACGCGCTACTTCAAGTCCTTCCACATCATGGGTCGGGTACTTCGAGCCAAGAAGGAGCAGATCCTCGTCACACTTCTGATCGTCTTGGTGCTTCTCGTCATGCTGTCCAGCCTGATGTTCTTCGTCGAGCGTTCGGCCCAGCCTGACAAGTTTTCCAGCATTCCAGCAGCCATGTGGTGGGGAGTGAGTGCGCTAACCACGGTGGGGTATGGCGATGTCTATCCCACGACCGTCGTCGGCAAGGTCATCGGCGCGGTCATCTCTCTATTGGGCATCGGACTGTTCGCAATGCCAGCCGGGATACTCGCTTCCGGCTTTGCTGAGGAGCTTAGGACGAGGCACGAGCACGACAGAAGATGCCCTCATTGCGGACGTGAGATCGAGTAGAGAGGCACGGGGGAGGTCATGAAGATCCAGATTGGTGTGCCATCAGAGAAATACATGTCTCGGATCCCTGGGTACTTTTCCGCCTTGCTGCCCGAAGAGATGGATGCCTGGGAATATCGGAAGTACATGGAACTGGTTTCATCGCTCGTTCCCATCTCCTTCGGGGAGCTTGATCTCGCATCAAAGCCCCGGCTATCAAGAACTCTGATCCAAACCGCCCTGCAACTTCTGAGAGACTCCGGGAACAAGGCGGCTTCCTGGGAAGAGATCGAGCAGGCCCTCGAAGCGGCGGCCACGGAGCTGTTGAAGCGTCCGGTGGCTGCAAACCATTTCTTGTTTCCGCTTCCCGTGGCGATCGCTCCCAACTCTGACTTGAACGTAATGGGAAAGGTATTCGCGCGGGTTGATTCGGCCGACGTGTATGAATGGCCAGCCTGGACCCAGCTTCGCCCCCGCGATCTCGAGGCGAAGGCGCTCCTCGCAAAACAAGACCGTTTTTCCTTCTTTGTGGCCAGTCATGATGCAGCCGACCCCACCGATGCGGCCGACCTCCTTAGTCTCCACCTCGACTTTCTGAGAGGGGCCATTAATCTCGAACTGCTCGGCGATTCATTCGAGACCCAATTCGGGCCGGCAAAGCCGCTAACGCGATGTCCGCCGCCGCCCTTGGTGCTCGCGGTGGACGACAGTCGAAATCTTCTCAATAGTTACGGGCCGATCTATGGTGGTTTTGACTATCGAAGACAAGTTGTGAACCAGGACGTCCTGGACGCGCTCGTCGAGCTGATGGCGCGAGCGCACTCGTCACCTGCAGATCTACGATCGCTGCTCTTCGACGCGATCGTCAGTTACGGAGACGCAGTTGACTGCTCGGATCGGAGGATGGCGTTCCTCGGCTTCTGGCAAATAACCGAGGCGCTCACAATAGCCAGAGATGGCGCAAGCATGCAGGATGTGGCCAACCGAATGAAACACCTGATCAAAGCAAAGCCGTGGATGGGCGATCTCATTGATGTTCAAGCGCAAGCGCGAAACCACCTGGTCCACATGGGCAGCTTCGCCAGTCAGGATCTGAGTAGAGTCAACTACGCCAAGTGGATATCAGAGTATGCGATTCGACGCCTCTTGTACTTGACTGACAAGTTGCCTTCGCGACAGCACGTTCTGGGCTACTGTCAAGCCGTAGAGTTGCCGGAGACCGAACTGAAGAGGCGAGCCGAAGTTATAGCCTTCATTCAGGACGAACGGGCAGAGAAGGCCTAGGAGTACCGGCGAGCGACGATACCGGACAAGGGGCGAGGGCATGAGAACAGCTGACCAAGCGTCGGGGGCGCCGGGATGCTCCTCAGACGGGCAAACGGCCACGCTGGGGAAGACATCCAAGTATCGGGTTGCTCCGGCGGGGATATTGCTTTTGGCGATCTCTTCGCTGGCGATTTCCTTCGGGCTAGGCTTCCTGGGTCTGCTCCCCGTACAAGTCTGGTCCGTCTTTCTGGAACTATGCGGCATCGGTGCCGTTGCTGTCCAGATCGCGGACATCGAATTGACACTCCTGGATGGTCATCGCAACTGGCTCTCCCAAGTACGCTGTTCTTGGGCGGCACTGAAGCGCGTGCCGGGTCGTGTGTCATTGAGTGTCTTGAGAACCGCTCGCCGCATCGACAACTGGCTGCACGGACGGAAGCACGCCTCGATAGCTATGGGCGGAGTGATTGCGGGAACCGCGACTCTGAGCGGCAACGCTGAAGTCACCTGGGCATACGAAAGACCACTGACCCCCGTGCAGGGAACAACAGTGGCCGACGCGATCGCGGATATGAACGACAGACTGAACGAGATTTCGGAGCGCTTCATCAGGGTAGCCGAATCAGTGAGGATGATGGACACCCAGATCCGAAAACAGATGGAGGCCGACCAAGCATCCATGGAGGCTCTTATAGGACGTGAAAGGACCGGGATCGTCCAGTTGATAGACAGGCTTCAGATCGGTGGAGCGAGAATTGCCAAACTCGGGCTCTGGTGCCTCGCGATTGGAGCGGTAATAGGAATGCTAGCACCTGAGATAGTCGAACTGGCTGGGAAGCTCTGACGAGGGACCGCCGAGTGGGAGCCAAGACGCCTTTCGAAAGAGCTGGGGTCAGTGAGACCGAAAGCGATCCGGCGGAACGCTGCGTCCACGAGCTGTCCGCCGCACTCACGCGCCACGTGTCGCCCGACCACGCGAGAGAATGCGAAAGTCGAGCAAGTACGTGTCGGCGCCGATGCGAGACAGACCCGCTGGCGCCGAGCAGAAGTGGATCAACTGCAAACCGGCGTTGACAGTCCGGCCCCTTTTCGTAGAGAAGCAAACGATTGCCAAGTCGACCCCAACAAGAGAGGTTGACCCAGACATCGAACTGACCGCACTGGGCGAAGCCATGTTCGACGGCCTTCCGGACACCCCCGTGTTCACCGTCGACGAGGTGGCGAAGCTCTTAAGGATTGGCAGATCCGCGGCCTATGACCTGGTCAGGCAACGGCGTTTGCCATCTCTGAGGCTGGGAAGCCAGATCCGCATACCGAGACGAGCCTTGGTGGCCTTCCTGCGGGGTATGGACGCCGATGCCTTCGACAGTTCATCAAGAGGAAGGTTGAGCTGCACCCTTAGTGTGGACATCTTCGTCCGCATGTGGTGATAGGGTGAACCTGCTGGTGACAGAGCACCGAGCGACTCAAAGCAACTAGCCTGGAGAGGCCGTCATCCACAAGGACCCGATGATCCAGCGGTTCAAAGAGGTCGACGCCATGCTTCGGTCATTGATTGACACTGAGCCCCGGGCGGCCATCCAAGTTGCGCGCGAACTCGAGCCTGACGGACTACTGGATCGAGACAATCTCGACGGCCTGAGGGCTGGAACGCTTGTCGACGCCGGGTTTGAGACGCAGGATATGGACGCAGTGGCGGAAGGCGTCCGGCTGTTCGAGGCTTTGCTAGAACGATGCCCGGAGCGTCCCGACGTAGAATACTCTCTGGCCAACGGACTTTGGTCGTACTCGGCACTTGAAGCCCTCGGACGCTCCGACTGGTACTTCATTCTCGCTGCCTCTCTCCGTCGTGCAAGGTGCCTTTATCAACGCGCGGGTTCGAATACCTCCGCAGCGCGAAGTCTGCGCGCTCAGGCCCTGACCAACCTCGCCAATTCACTACTGCGGGTCTACCGAACGGTGGAAGCCTACGATTTCTATGCCCGCGCCATTGAACTGGACCCAACGAACGGCATCGCCCTCACAGGTGCCGCAAGGGCGCTCATCCACCTGGCAGAGCGGAGCATCGGCGAGCGAGAACCGCTCTTGACAGTCGCCGCGAGGCACCTTGCTGCCGCTCGCGAGAATCCCGACCGCATTCGAGAATTGGCGGGGGCGCGGGCTCTCCGCCGACTATCGAAGTTGCTTCAGACTGAACTGCCTTTGGTCACCCCGACAATCCCAGCAAACGCAACTGACTATCAACGATTTGTGCAGAAACATCGATTGGCGCTCTCGGCAGCGATAGATAGCCCCCACTTCCCGCTCCAGCGGTGGGACTCGCTGAGACTTGGTTCAATCATGACGCGAGCTGACGACGGGAGCGGTGTTCCGCCCATCTTCGCCATGTTCAACGTATTGAAATCGGAGTATCTGTGTTCACGCTATCTCGCGTTTTCAGCTTTGGAAGAGCCCTTTCCTGAAAGCGGCAAGTACTTAGACACCCTCGACTACGCAGTCTACGGCGTGCGACAGTCAACGCAGACCCTAGCTCAACGGTCCTGCCTAGACCTGCTGGACAAGGTGGCGGTCGCCACGTGTGAGTACCTCGAACTTAAGCGTGGCGCGACCAGCATCAACTTCAGGAATTCATGGTTTGAAGATGTCAAAGATACGGGGCGTCTCCGTTGGCAGCCTGCGATCACCGATGCCATAGAGCAGGGGGTCACTGCGTTGGTTGCCATATCGGATGTCGCACGGGATGTATCCGCTGGCGGCTTTCTCCAGGAGAAGGTGTCAATGCGGAACTCGTCCACCCACAGGTTCCTTGTGCTGCACGACCTCGGCTGTGAGCCGAGTCGCAAGAGCGAGTATGTCGATCACTTGCCACTCGCGGTGCTTGATGAGCAGATCATCGAAACCCTGCGACTCGCCCGAGCAGTGCTCTTCTACTTCGTCGAGATGGTGATGCAGGCTGAACACAGGCACCATGGCGAGGGAGGATTCATCCCATCATTGTTCATCCCAGACCACGACTGGGTGCGTGGCGAGGACGACTCACTGTCATAGGCTCGCAAGTTCGTTGTGTACGCGATGGGATGTGCCCGGACCAGGGTGCGCACCGTCTTTCTCGTCTGTCTTTCCGTCAGCATGCGCCGTCGCCTGCGTCATGAGCGTCTGACCGAGTGAGAAGCGCCGGTATCTTGTCACGACCGCCGTCAACCGGCCATGTCTTGTCGGGAACATCCTCGCCTCACCGCCCTTTCCAGTTCCTCGTCTGTCACCTGGGGGGATCGTCGTCGCCAGGCTCGCGCTCACGAGGAGGCGCTTGCGTCGATTCGTTCGGTTACAGGTAGTCGATACGCCTGACCACCACCGACACGGCCTTGCGCTCCTCGCCGTCCCTCTCATAGACGTCCTGGCGCAGGGTGCCTTCCACGGCTATGCGCCTGCCTTTGCTCAGGTGATCTCCCGCGGCTTCGGCCTGCGCGTTCCAGGCTTTGATGCGGAAGAAGTCGGACTCCTCCGCGTTCCGGTCGACTGCCAGGATGAAGCTGCTGACCTTGCTTCCGCCAGGAACCTCTTTGATCTGCACGTCTGTCGCCAGCCGTCCTATCAGATGTACGGTGTTCATTGGCTCACCTCCACTTTGTTTGTTGACCGTTTCCAACCACTCCTCTACCAGTCCGCCGTCGATCACTTACCAGCAGTCGGTTCATGCCGGCACCGCCGGGCGAGCCTCGTTTGCCAGCGACAGGTAACCGAGCAGAGCGTGGCAGTGCGTGACGGCCGGTTCTAGCGTCAACATGCCCCGTCCCCACCATCAGGGCTCTTTGGCTGCACGTACTGCTTGCGCGATAGGATCTCCCACGGGGCCTCCTCATACCCCGGTATCCGCCGGATCATGCGGTGGCGAAGAGCCTGGCAAAAGAAGTAGGCCTCGCTTGCCTTCCACCCCGGATGCTCACAGCTTTGATATTCAAGACAGGCGATTGCCTTCAGGATAACCACCGGGTCCACGCTCACCGAGGCCAACGTCCGATCAAAGACGTAGATATCCTCGACCTCGCTCTCGGCGTAGCGATGATTGACGCTCAATCTGTTCTCCCGCATGAGCATCTGCCCGATACGATCAGCCTGATCCCGTGTTGCTTCCCGCCGTAGCTCCCGGGCAAGAGCAGTGGTCTCCGGTCCCCATGGCTCTCCGGCCTCATATGCACCGGCCTTTTCATCCTCGGCGAGATCGCGGATGAACCAGGAGAGCGGGCCGAAGTCACACCGCCGTTGCTCAAGTGCGGCGATCACCAAGGCATCGATGTGCGCCTTGCCCACCATGAACGCACTCACGACTCCCCCTTCTCGGTCCCGGTTGCTTTGACCCTCATATCAGTGCTGTACGCCCCGTGAAGGCGATGGCAGACCGCACCCGCCGAAGTGGGCGTTGACGTCTTTCTTTCTGGTAGTGGCCGTTTGAGCCGGGAAATCTCCTTCACTGCAACTCTATTTCTGCGAGCGCTTCCTCGACGGCGAGCCTCACTGCTTCGTTGGCTGCCAACGGAAAGACTGGTTTCTCGGGTAGTGCTCCCTGAGGCAAACTGGACAGGTCGGCCTCGAGCGTGCGGATGGTATGGCGATGGGGGAAGTCACTGGCAGGCTCGTACTCATAGAGACTGGTGACCTCGGCAAGACCAAGCACGCGGTCGTGCTGAAACGCGATGATGACGTCGGGGTATCGCGTCAGTCTTGCCGTCCATTCCAGCTGAGCGAAGACCCTGTCAGTGTCGGCGTGGGGGTAGTGTTCCTTCAGCTTGCTCCGCACCATGTCATCCCAACGCAGGGCCTCCGCAAGACTGTGGAGGGTGAGGTCTCCGACACGAGGCCAGCCCATATCGATGAAGCCTTGGCTCGTGAACTGCTGCCACTCCTTCTCGCTCGTCTCCAGCATCCAATACCGGTCGATAGAACCGAAGCGGCAGCTCAGGGTGAGGCAGAGATGGTTCATAGGCATCTGCAACTCTCTGGCCATCCGGGAGAACCGACCGCCACAGCAATAGCCCGGGGCTGGCACTTCATCCGCACGCGGCGGCATCTCCAGGCATTTGATCAGGAGGTGGCGTTGCTCTCGGGGATCGTGGATCTGATCGAGACGATCCGGGAAGCACACGGCTAGGTACTTGTGCAGCCACTCCTCGCCAACAAGATCAGGGGCGAGTTTCTCTAGTTCGTCCTGCAGCTTGAGGTAGAGAACGTCCCCGGCGATCTCGGGCAGGGCGTCAACGGCATGGGCGGCCCTCAGCAGTTGCTCCCACACATCTCGGGCAAGACCTTGGGCTTCTGGCAAGGTGAGCCGGGTATGGGTACGCTCGCCCCGAAGGTACTCCCCAGGCCGCGTGAGCCGATACCAACACTGCTCGGCCTCATCGAACCAAAGACCGAAGCCGCGCTCTGTGGATATTCGCGGATAGCCGAAGATCTGGTGCTCCTCTTTGCCTTCGGACTCAAGCCAGTCCGGGAGACTGTGATCACCGCCCGGTGTCATGACCTCAAGCAGATCGGGGCCAGAAAGCGCCGCAAGCTTCTCAGGACCGAAGCGCTCGCGGAACGACTGGTACTCCTCCTCTAACTTATCGACTCCGAGAAGCCTGCCTCGTTTTGCCAGGTAATTGTGTGCCTCCCTGAGCCGTTCTTCGAGGCGCGTGTAGATCGTCTCTGCCATATGCTTCCCCTGGAGATTTGCTGGTTACCGTCAGGGAAGTATTGCGCGGATAGGCAGAAATGACTTTGCGTGAGGCGGAAAGGGCAGAGGCTTGGAGAGTGCGAGCCACGTTGGTGGCAACGAGAATCCACAACCTGCGTAGACGTTGTCAAAGCCCCACAGACGCGACGATACCTGGCAGCCCTCCGGTTGGGCGGCGCTTTGGTATCAGGCGTTTGAGGAAGCGAGTTGCGCTTCCAGCCGGGAGAGGAAATCGACAACGGGGATGTCCAGCGCCCGGCAGACCTCCCGCAACTCAAGAATGTCCAACCTTCGCTCGCCCGATTCGAACTTGCTGACGAAGGACTGGGGGCGGTTGAGCTTCTTCGCAAGGTCCCACTGGGTGAGACCAGCTTCGGCTCGTACCTGCCGCAAAAGGGCCTGCAGCTTCCGCTGATCGGGCTGTGAGGTAAGGCGTTCCATAGGCCCGACCTTAACCATCGAGCACATTTATCCCAAAAGCGGATAATGGCTAAGGTTGCGTCGGCGGAGGGATTGGCTTGAACAGCTGGGCTGGCGTAAGGGGAAAATCTGACCTGCAGGGCCAGTGCCCCCTCGAACGGATTTCGCGATCGTCAGTCCGATTTGGTGCGAGCTGATTCGGTAAGGCCGTACTGTGCAGAACGCGGAGGGGGTGGGTGTTGTCTGGTACGAGCATGCTGCTTATCTACATTGTGATCTTCGCAGCCATTGTCTTCTTCATACGCAGAGGCATGGTCAGGAGGTCAAGGGCATCTGCGTCGCTCACCTGCTCCGGTTGTGGACACACGCAGCCGGAGGGTGACTACTGCGAGGAGTGCGGTGCCTCGCTCATTGTGGCGGCAAATCCGCCAGAGGCAGCCTGCCTGCAGCGCGACAATCGCCGCCCGGCCGGAGGGTTCCTTCGGCGGTGCGCTGCTGCCCTCACTACGCAGGACTCAACGAGTGAGACTCGCCTAGCCACAGAGCCTGAGACACACAAGCCGGTCTGTACGCGGTGCGGCAATCAGCAACCGGCAGGACAGTTTTGTCGACAATGTGGCGCTCATCTTTCCGCTCCAGCCTCGACCCCTCGATGGTCTCGCCGCAGATGCTGGCTTGTCGGCTCGGCGGGGGCTCTTGTCGTGTTTGCCGTCGCGCTCTTGATGACGTATGCGGCTTTTTCGTCATCACCAACCTCAGGCAACTCGGCCGCCTCCGACGCCGTTCTGTTTCCTGTTCGGGTGAGCGGCAAGATGGGCTACATCGACCAGACAGGCAAGATCGTCATCCGGCCGCAGTTCGACCTGGCCTTTGCTTTCTCAGAGGGCTTGGCGCAAGTAATCATCAATGAAAAGTCCGGCTACATTGACACGAGCGGGAAGATCGTAGTCAAGCCACGGTACCAGTACTGGGGCGCGCCCGGTCTCTTCGTTGATTCGGATCAGTGCTGGTTCCACGACGGTTATGCCGCTGTCGCTCTGGATGACAAATGGGGTTACATAGACGCGCAGGGCAACATGGCAATCGCCCCCCAATACCTCTCGGCGTTCAAATTCGCGGATGGTTTAGCGACAGTCAACTTGAGTTCGAGCCTAGACCAGTGGGAATACGTGAACGCAGCGGGGAAGCTGGCAGTTCCTGGGCAGTTCGCCATCGCAGGCCCCTTCAAGAACGGGCTCGCATGGGTCAGAGAGGCTGACGAAAGCTCCAGCCAGGGCCGATATGCCTTCATCGATAAGAGCGGCAAGGTCGTGCTGGGGCCGTTTGATGACGCCTCGGATTTTGATGAAGAGGGGCTCGCCTATGTTCAAGAGGGAGACACTTACGGGTTCATTGACCGGACCGGCACGATGATCTTCCGAACGCAGCCCTTTTCTGTGGTCCTCGGTGGCTTCCATGAAGGCATGTGTTGCGTGGCGGTCATGGAGCCGTTGATTGGATGGAGATGGGGCTTCATCGATAAGGCCGGAACTGTGGTGATTCCTACGCAGATCGATTTACCGCCCAGCGCCTTTTCCGGCGGGCTCGCCGCCGCAGCGATCGGTTCGCCAGAGACAAAGTGGGGATACATTAACAAGATTGGCCAGTGGGTAATTTCGGCCCGGTATGACTGGGCCGAAGGGTTCGACCACGGATTGGCTGAGGTCGGAACAGGCCAGAGTTGGATGGATCCAAGCGCCATGATCGGCTACATCGACACACACGGCCACTACATCTGGCCTCTGCAGAACTAGTCGGAAAGCCTGATGGGGCCACGCCAGGAACAGGAGGAAATAGACTTGTATTGCAGCAACTGCGGCGCACAACTAAGAGCGGGCTCTGTGTTCTGCGCCGCCTGTGGACAGCGGCAGCCGTTAGGTCATGAGGCCAGTCCGCCTGCGAGCGAAGAGAGACCGCCACAGTTCAATGACATCGGAAGTGCGATTGGCGCTTCTGATCCCATTCCTACGCCGCTCGAACCTTCGGAAACACCAGGAGCCAAAAGCGCCTTGCGCAACCGTTTTCTGCCGCTCCTTGCGATCGTCCTAGTGATAGCTGCCGCAGCGGGGGCTACAAGCGGTTACTTTCTGGCCGACAGGCAAGCGAACGCGGAAGCCCTGCCTATACCCCAGTCTGTGGAGACCTCGGATGAAATACTGGCCACAGGAACTCTTGGGAATGAAACGGTATCGACAGCGGTTGATTGCACGAGTACGTCGATTCAAGAAACGACCTCAACCGCACTTCAGACGACCACGACAAGCGAACTCACCACCACCTCGACACAGAGAGCGCCCACGACGACTAGCGTGCCCTCCACTACCTCGTCTTCGAGTACGTCTTCGTCCACGACGACTACTTTGTCCGCGGAGAAGCGGCTTGGAGTTGACCTGACGCCCGGTCCCTGGTCGGATTCTCATGTCCCCGATCTTGCGAACGCGGTTCCGGCGTTTGAAACCGGCCTAGCACCGGCTTCGGGCGATTTTGCAGGCGCGGCTAGCCTGGCCGACAACGGCATACGGGTGTTTGATGAGGCCTCTACCATGCTCTGGGCCGTGAACAATGACAATTTCTTCATGGCCAGCCAATCTGTGACCCGTGACTTCTACCGCAAATACCATGCAGTCTTCTTCACTCGTGACTGTCTCACCCTGCAGGGGGACATGATTCTTGTAGGAGCTAGGGTCGAGGGGGCCAAGGTGGAGGTCCTTGGATCTTTCACTATTCGGGGGGGAGCCACTTCCTCCGCTGTCATTCTGGAGGGCGCCCGCAATGGGCAGGGAGCGGCAGTGCTATACAGATTCCGAATCTGGCCACCTAGCTAATCCAACAGCGACGATGCACGGCTGTGCCTAGAAGGATCGGCGATGTTCTGCACACAATGCGGAAGGCGAGTTCGACCGGGAACCAAGTTCTGCCGATTCTGCGGTGCGGTTCTCAGGAATCTCCCTGCCTCGACTGCCGGAGAGGTGGCGGCCCGTAGCTTCTGGAAGGGTTGGGGCAAGTGGATGACCGTTGCCGCGATCGTCATCGTCGTCGGTGTCGGTGCGGCGGTCGGCGTCCTCTATGGGCGAGGGTCGAATCCAGAATCGACGACAGTTGCAAGCCCAATCCAGGCATCGATGACCACCACGACCACCGCGCTGCCATCTTCCCCTGGGCAAAGTATGGAACGCGCGTCCCTGCCCCTTTCCGCCGGGCGCTCGCAGGTGCTCATCGTGGCTCCTCAGGCCAAGTCAATAACCGTCGGGGAAACCTTTAAGGTTCGAGCCTGGCTGAGCCATGGAACGGCAGTCTATGAACCAACCACGTTCACGCTTCTCTCCGACGCTCCTGCGGTCGCCTCGGCTGTCGGAGATACCATCACGGCCACTGGCTCAGGCTCTACGGAGGTGAGGGTAGAGGCGGGTACCCGCGCCACGACGGTCTGGGCAGAGGTGTTCAAGGATCGGGGGGCCTTCAATGAGGGAGGAGCAAATACCGAACCGCTGCCTGAGAGTCCAATCTCCACAGACGGGAGGATATCGATACTCCTTATGGATATCGAATTCTCGGAGGGACCGGGGCTATGGGTGCTGGAAGGGTTAGTGCGTAATGAGACGGACGCAGGCCTATCAGTGGCAACCGGCTCGTTCGCCCTCTACTTCCCAGAGGGTGTGCGCTACCGACCCAATTTAGACTCCGCCTTCTATCGGTCGAGTGAGGAGGGCGAATCCGAGAGCAACAGCAACTGGACTCTCAGCCCAGGAGAATGGACCTCGGTGAGCCTTCTCTTCGATACGCAGGCTGGCGACTCTGCAAAAGGCGTTTGGCTAGTCTTCGACGACGGTGAGTCTCTTATCGCAATACCTGCAGACGGAAGCTGCCCCGGAGAGTAGTCGTAGGAGAGATCGTTTTCTTGGACGTATCGCGGATGAACTGCTACGCCAGCCCTCGGCACCCCGCAACGCCTACCGTGGCAACATGGCTCTCTTTCCGGCGTGGTCGCGAACCAGCGCAGGAGACGGGAGCCAAACAGTCGTCCGCTCAGCTGTTGCTCCATGGGCAAGCCCCTGGTTAGCGGTTATATATGGCGAAATGCTGAACGACGCAACTGCATCGGCCGCCCAAACCCGCCGCCGGGCCGAATGCCTCGCTGGCTGACTCGATACAGACGGATGGCCTCCCGTCTGAACTCTGGCGTGTGGGCTACGTTGACTCCCTTCTGGACCGTGGTGGTCCATTTCTGAAGGGTCAACGGGAGTGTGTTCGATAACCTAGACGTTGACCACTTGTCGGCAAGCAGATCCCAGGAGAGTGTTGGGTACCAAGCCGACGGTGAGCATCCATCGCGTGCGTGAGGTGCGATCAAACCCGCCGCACTTCCCCGGCTTGGTCAACGCGAAGAACCGCTCTGCTACGCACCTTCAGCTCTAAGCAAAACCGCCATTCTCAGGTTCCCCGGTTATCGTCATTTGCGGGCTGTCAATGGGTAGGGCTGCCCACTTTCTGAACCTCCAGATACGCGCTGTAGTGGTCGTGAGCGTGCGAGTTGCTCCCACGCGGCGAAGTGCCCGGGGGCTAGTTTCGGCTCGTGTTGGCGTTTTGAGCACGCCCGAGTTTTCGTTTGAACAGTATTTTTGAGCGTCGCCGAGAAGTCGCAGGCGACCTCATTGACGCCATGTGGGTAAGGGAAGACCTCAAGGTTCTCAATCGCCAGGGTCGATTCCTGGCGTGTGTGCCGGAAGCGGCTTAGTGTTCCGAAGTTGATAGGCCCTATCAGCCGACCGGCGGGCACATTGGGGAGTGCAGTACTTGGCTTTGCCTTTCCAGGCTGAACCAACCATCGTGCGGCCATCCTGCCTTACGAAGAGGCTCCCGCAGTTGGCACATTCTTTGTATTCAGCGCCTTCGACCAAGTAATTGGCAACTTGCAGGCAAAGGGCAGAGAAGAGCCAGGGTGTGGTGGACCCGCCGGTGCCAACCAGCCGATGAGTCTTGGCGGCGAAGTGAAATCGGTACGGCTCAAGACCTGCGTTCAGAACGCGACCAAGAAAGATGGCAGCTTCGTCTATCGATGCCGGTTTGGGCCGCCACGTAGATTCCCAACTCCACCGGCGTTCTGGGGCCTCCGCCGCGTATCTCTGCTGCGGATCCAGAATCCGAACGATGTCCCTCAGTACCCGCGCATAGAGCCGCACTTCTTCAAAAGAAACGCAACTCCATCCGGGCGCGCACTCGCAAGACCCATCTTTGGACCGGATGGCTTCTAGGGTCGTCTTCAGCCCGGGTTCAAGATCGATCGGTAGAAGGTCTGTCTGCGGGGGGACCAAGACGCCAGTCCCCTCGGAAAACGACAATAGGCTCTTGTCGTCACCAAGACGCAGGCCAAACAGTCTGCTTAGGAAGACTTCGTCATCGACCCACCTGGTTGACCGCTTGGGTCCGAGGTGCAGGAACCCATCGTGGAGTTCAACCGGATGCGATACCGGAACCGGTGGCACTTCTGCGACCGCCATCGGCCAATACTCGATACGAAATGCGTCTAGTCCGTACTTCATGTGCTCCAAAAACGGTACTTATAGGCAGAAGCATCTTACTGCGCGATCCGACGAAAACGAAAGGGAGGTGAAGATGAACGCAAACGAAATCAAACGCGGCGGCAGGGAGATCGAACCGGACCTGATCAAGGTTTCCGAGTTGGCCCGGTGTCTCTCGATTTCCCGCTCGCTGGCATATCAGCTGATCCGCTCGGGAGAAATCCCCAGCTGCAGGCTGACCGACAAGGCGATCCGGGTGTCGCGGTTGGCACTCGCCGCTTGGCTCGCCGAACGAGCCGCCTAGTTGAACGAACGTACGAATTCAAACGAAAGGTACAAAAATGTCACGTCGCAAGAAAGCTGAACCCGTCTACTCCGACGACACGCTGCTCGCCTGGTTCCTCAGACCGAAGAGCCAGGAGATGCGGGTCTTCCACTGCAAGCTGCAGGGGAGCACCTTCTTCAAGTTGCAGAACTGGGACACGAAGGGGCCAAGCCCCCGTCCCATCGTCACTGCGGGAATCACCATCCGCACCTACGAGCTCGAAAGGGTGCTTGCGGCTCTCGCCTACAAGCCTGTAGTTGCTGCTGCCCAAGACGCATCCCTGACCACGGTAACCGACGACAACTCGCCCTCGGCCGAATCCAACAACGAGTAAAGGATCAATCATGACAACGAATATGCCACAGGATCATCCCGAAAACAGCGACGGCCAAATCGACGTCGGGGCACTGCGCCTTGCCACCCCAGCCACCGTGGCAGGCATCGCGCAACTGCACGGCCTCCCGGTCGGACTCCTCGAGGACCTCGGCTGGGGAGATATCACCTACAATAGCAAGCCTGCCATCCGTATCCCCTACGACGGTAAGAACGGGGGCATGATCGCCATCCGTTATTGCACGAGCATCAACGGGGCCAAGCGCTTCGAGTGGAAGAACGACGCGAAGCCCTGCCTCTACGGCCTATCTCAGATCTGGACCGCCTACGACCAGGGTTTCGTGATCCTCACCGAGGGTGAGATCGATGTGATCACCCTCTGGCACCACGGTCTCCCGGCAATCGGGGTGCCGGAGCCCAGCGCCTGGACGGAGGACTGGTCGAAAGACCTTTCCGCCCTCAAGACCATCTACGCCATGGTGGAACCCGGCGCCAAGGGCAAGGCTTTTCTCGATGCTCTCTCTTGGACGCCGCTATGTCCAAAAATCCGTGTCGTCCCTATGAGCCCGCTGGCCAAGAGCATCAGGGAGCTTCACCTGGAGAGTCCTGCGGACTTTCAGGAGATTGTGCAGGAGCTCCTCGAGAAGGCGACGGAGCTACCCGATGCGGCGGCACAACAGGCGGAACGGAAGGCGGTGGCGGCCGCAGAGGCGTGGCCTCGTTGCAAAGATATCGCGGAGCAGCCGGACATCCTTGCCGAGTTCGTCAAATCAGTGGAGCGTGGGGGCGTGGCCGGAGAGACGCGCGCCCTTCAGCTCCTCTACCTGATCATGACAAGCCGCGTCCTTGAGAGTCCGATCTGCACGATCGTCAAGGGCCAGAGCGCTATCGGCAAGAACTACATCGTAGAGCACGTGTCCTGGTATTTTCCGGACTCCGCCATGCTCAAAATCACGAGCGCATCCCCGAAGGCCCTCATCTACAGCGACGAAGATCTCTCGCATCGAGCACTTCTGATCTATGAAGCTGCCGGAATCAACAGTGACTTCGCCGCATATATCCTGAGATCGCTCATGTCCGAGGGTCACGTCAAGTATCTGTCGGTGCAGAAGACCGAAGACGGACTCGCGCCCCGCTCCCTGGACATCGAGGGACCGACCGCCATTATCCTCACAACGACCCTACCGAATATTCATCCCGAGAACGAAACCCGCATGCTCAGCATCCCCCTGGATGACAGCCAGAGGCAGACCAAGGCGATCATGCTCGCCACCGCCAAGAGCATGACAAGGACCACTTCGACCAGCAGTGAGCCGCTCGAGACCTGGAAAGATCTGCAGAACTGGATCGAGGGAACAAACCATGATGTCGAGGTGTCGTTCGCCCTGGATATCGCGGCGCTCACACTCCCCATAAGCGTTGAGATGCGCAGGGCATTTCCGAGGCTGGTGAACCTTGTTTACGCCCACGCCATCCTTCACCAGGCCACAAGACTCAAGACCGATGACGGCCACATCCTGGCCACGTACGACGACTACGCTGCCGTGCGCGAACTGGTCGGAGACCTGATTGCTCGTGCATCGGGTGCTCGGGTACCGACCGAGGTGCGCGAGCTGGTGGAGACGGTACGCCAATTGAGCCCACAAGGTCTCGTTCCTGCCACGGCCAATGACGGCACCGTTGGTATTGGGATGGTGGCGAAGGCTCTATATCTGGATGCCTCCACCGTTGAGCGCCGCGCGGCAGAAGCACAGAAGCTCGGGTATCTGAAGGACGTCGCCCCCCATGGCGCGATGCGCAAGCTCCAGTTGGGGAGTCCGATGCCCGATGACACCACCCTCTTTCCGACAGTCGAAGAACTGAAGGCATTCGCAGAGGAGGATCAAGGTCACACCACTTGGGAGATGTTGGACGCAATGCTCGACACCGAAACCGGCGAGATCACTCATCTTGCCACGGATGCTCTACCCCAGGTTGGCAAGTGCGCTGAAGAATATCTGCTGGCCCCCTCCCCCCCTCAGGATGATGAACCTCAGGTGGAAGACTTTGCCCCCCCGGCCCCCCCTTGGGATGAACCTCAGGCACAAGAATTGACTTCCCCCTCCCCCCCCGTTGAGTGTGTCCAGGAGGATTGGGATATCGATGCTCACGGTGGATATACCCGCGACGAGTTCGATCATCTTCAGGATCTCATCTACTACGAGATGAACCCAGAAGTGCTGATCGATGGTCGAGAACAGCAAAAGCATGACCACCTATTGGCTAAGTACGGTTATCTCCTGGTTGATGAACATGATGACACCGTTGATCAAGGGTCATACCAAGACAACCATTGCCAAGAGGTTGTTACAGACGTTGATGATCTCTTTGCCAGTGCTTTAGAGGAGGCCTTCAACGCATCTCTACAGGCATATCCGCAAGAAGACGTCCCTCTGCAGGAGTCAACTGTGGAAGACCAACTCTAACCATTAAAAGAAGGGGGGGAGGGGACCTTCAAGGTTTTCCACCCGCGCAAGCGCGCAGATGAACAGGAAAGCCCTGAAGTGACTTTCTCTCCCCAATCGGTGGCGCGATAGCGCCACCCTGAGGACAGCAGTCAAAAAGCAGAACAAGGCCAATAATGATCTCGGGGTAGTCATGCCTCGAAACGAAAGGACAACGAGACAACGTGGGTCGGCGAGGAAACGGCGAAGGCAGTATGCGGCAACGGTGGGATGGCTCTTGGGAGTCGAGGGTTACCCTTGGCTACGGTCCTGATGGTCGTCAGATCCGCAAGTCGTTCTACGGCGCTACCCGAACCGAAGTCCAGCAGAGACTCACCAGGGCCATGCGGGAACTGAAAGAAGGCCTGCCTGCACCCGACGAAAGCCAGACGGTGAAGAAGTTCCTCACGCATTGGCTGGAGGACTGCCACAAGCCATCGGTACGTCACTCGACCTACGTGCGTTCCGAGCAGGCGATCCGGCTGCACATCATTCCCGTGATCGGGCACATCAAGTTGACCAAGCTCAGCCCACATCAGGTCCAGGGTCTGCTTACCCGCAAGCGTGACAGTGGTCTTGCTCCCCGCACGGTACAGATCATCCACGCCGTTCTGCGGGTGGCGCTTAACCAGGCGGTCAAGTGGGGAGACGTGAACAGGAACGTGGCCATGTTGGCGAAAGCACCACGGACCGCGAGTAAGGAGATCGACTCGCTCAACCCGGACGAGGTGCGGACCTTCCTCAAGGCCATCTCTGGTCATCGGTTAGAAGCGCTCTTCGTTCTTGCCATCACCACCGGTCTACGCCAGGGAGAACTGATGGGTCTGCGCTGGGCGGATGTCGACCTAGAAGAGGCGCAACTTCGAGTGACCTTCACGCTGCAGCGGTTCGACGGTGAATACCGGCTGGTCGAGCCGAAGAGCAGGACGAGTCGGCGAACGGTAGCGTTGCCGAAGACGGCTATTGCCGCTCTACGGGCACACCGTACTAGGCAGATCCAAGAACGGATGCTGGTCGGCCCGGAGTGGATGGACACCGGCATGGTCTTCACCGGGCTGAAGGGCAACTACCTCAACGCCTGCGTCGCCTCACAGCAGTTCCACAAGATCCTCACGAAGGCGGGACTGCGGCATCAGAGATTTCACGATCTGCGGCACTGCTGCGCCTCGATGCTCGTGGCGGCGGGGATTCATCCTCGTGTGGTCATGGAGGTCCTCGGTCACTCGCAAATCAGCTTGACCATGAACACGTATTCACACGTGATCCCAGATCTCAAGCGAGAGACGGCGGATAAGATGGACGCCATCCTCGGAGCGTAGCGGTCGGGTTCTCCGCTCTGCTACTCGCGCGAGCCAGGCGGGCATACCCGCACGACGCTGCTCTTGGCCCAGGGGCTCAACCCCAAACTGGTGCGGGAGTTTCTCGGTCACTTCGAGATCGGCACTACCTTGAACGTCTACTCGCACGTCCTGCCTGAGCAACGGGGTCAGACGGCCGCGCGGATGGACGCGCTGCTAGACGGTCGTCGAACAACATAGCGCCTGTCCGCCAGGTTCGCGCCGAGAGACTACGATGGATGGCGTTCCACAACGGTCATCTGGCCCTCACCATCATCGCCGAGATCGAGTCGGAGAGACGCCCCGCCAGCTTCTTGGGAAGGCCCAGGCGAGTCGGGTGGTAGTAGTCGGATTCGAACCAGCCGTGGTCTCGGTAGTAGTTGTAGTCGAGCCAGCCGTCGTCAAGGATAAGCTTGATGCTCGTTCGGCCCATCCTAAAGATCACGAGCTTAAGGAGCGTCGGAACGGGCGGAGCCGTCTTGAGCAATGTCTTATGGAAGCGCTCACTCTGCTTGGCCAGGCTGGCGTCTGTCTTGCGTTGCTGCTTCGGGGTCATTGGCTCCAGGGACTTGACTACACTTCCCTTGACCGTAGTAAAACCCAGGCCGTTGCCGACGAAGTCAAGGTACTTGACCACCTTGGGGCCGCCGTAGATCCCTTGGACAACGATGCTCGTAAAGGCTTTGCCGAAGAAGCGCGGGCGGTGGAAAACGAAGCCGAGCCTGTCCAGGAAGATCTTCGCGAGCGCAGATACCTGGAACGAGTAGACCGGGGATGCAAAGACCACCCCGTCAGCCGAGGTCATCTTGCCGATGAGCGCGTCGCGGTCATCCTTGAGCGGGCAAGACTCCTCACCCTTGTCGAAGCACTGTCTGCAGCCCCGGCAGACGCCGATCTGATAGTCGCTCAAGGGGACAAGCTCGCACTCGACGTCACCGAGTGACTGCAGGTTGCTTAGAAACTGCTCGACTGCATGGTAGGTATGCCGCTTTCGAGCACTCCCAACGAATGCGACGACTTTCTTCACGCTGGCCTCCCTGCGTTTCAGCGAGCGCCGAACAGGTATGCGCTCTTCAGATCATACTCTCGGACGCCTGTGTGGAAGACAGTCATGTGGAGTTCTATCGCTGAAACGCCCTTCGAGTAACTCCCCAGAGGTTCCGAAGGAGCGTCCGAGTATTCACGGGGCCCCATCGGATTTGAACAAGGGGACCTGATGTTGACGGGGAGCCGGGCGGGCCTTCCATCCGATGCGTTCTCGTCCGTCTCGTTCCATTGTTTGGTGCCGAGTTTGCCCCCCGCATTGACACCCCGAATTCGCCTCGAAGGCGTCGAAACCCCGGCCTTTATGACCCGGGCTTCGCCTTCACAAATCCCTAAGGTAGTTCGCTACGCTTCCTTGTCGACCGGGCGCTTCAGGATGCAGTACTGGGTGTAGCCGAGATCTAAGCATGATTCGGCCACTTCCCAGCCTTCCCGCCCTGACTCATTCAAAGCCGCCACAACCTTTTCTCGCTTCTTGCCAGAAAAAGACCACTGACTAGACCTCACGCTGAATTGCTGGTACTCCCGTTAGCGTTTCGGGGATTCACGGCCCGTCCATTCCGTTTGCGCAGCTTCCCACCTCGGTTTTGACATTCATGCGGCCGGGTAGAGCCGACCTGCGAAGAGTGACCCGTGGAAAGGATGCCAGTGTCTTTGGCGGCCTCGTGTCCAAAGAGGAGTGACCGTGCAGAAGTGGATATGTCAGATTTGCGATTACGTGTACGACCCGGAAAAGGGAGACCCGACGCAAGATATCCCTCCCGGGACGTCATTTGAGGATCTTCCCGATGACTGGGAATGTCCGGACTGCGGAGTAGGCAAAGAGCAGTTCGAGCCGGTCGAGGAGGACGCGTAGTCTCTAACCTCGGAAGGGGTTGCGGCCCCCTGGTCTGGAGCTACCCGTCGAACCAGAGAGCAATCTCGCTCTTCGAACAACCGTGATGCTCCGCGCACCAACCGCGAAGGTCATCGATGGCGATCCCAAAGGTGGCGGTGAAACTCCGAGGCTGATAGCCGTTGTCTTGGCAGATTCTCACGGTCTCCAGCTTGAATGGGCTTCGGTGGTCCCCGAAACGCACCTCCAAAACGGTGCCCTCAAAGCCACGGCAGGTATACCGCGTTCCCTCGACATGTCGGGTGGCAATTTTCTCGGCTTCGTCTTTGCTGACGTCGACCATGTTCACGCGAGCGGCTCAGCGGTTCTTGGGCGCGCCTCTCCAACCGGGCGGCGCATCCGATAGGCAACGGCTCCGACATAGACAAGCATAAGTGTCACCATGATCCACTCCAGGAAGTGCGTGGTGTTGAACGCCGCCATGATCCAGTCGATCACGGTGATGGCAAAGGCAAGGTAGCTGAGACTCCTCGGAAAACCTGGGTGGCGAAGAAACGCAAACCCAGAAAACAAGACGGCCGTTCCGAATGAGATATAGATGATGGCCGACCAGAGCGAATGGGACGCGTGCAGTCCCTCGGAGAAGATGCCGGTCATGATCACCGCAAATGCTGCGATGACGCCGAACACTTGGGTCAAGAAGACGAAGAGTTTCACTCGGGTGATCTGACCCGACCACAGGACGCTGAGTCCGAGGAAGAAGAGACCAAGGAGCACACCAACGAGAATCGCGTCTATCCGGTAGAGCCATGCTCCGGAGGGGTTGAGAAGGCCGTTGCCGAGATCGCTCAGCCAGTTGTCGCGGGGGTTGAAGGCCGTCGGATAGTAGAGGTACGAAACCACCGCGAGGAAGATGAACACCAAGATGGACAGAATTCCGGCGGCGGGCGTCATTGAAGAACGTCGTCTCATGCGCCGACGATATCACCGTCGAGGTGTGCTCGCTCGAGACCCGTACTCCACTAATGGACCGAAAATGGTGGCCTTTCCCATCCCGTTGGGGTCAAGATTGGGGTCAACTCGCCTTTTCGCGCCGGCCTATCACGCAAAGCGCTTCGCCCTAACTGCGCCATTTGCAGGGCGACTAACCTCGACCATGGCGAACGCCACCCTCACCGACCCAAGGTTTGGGACACCTTGGGTCCACAGATCTGGCCTCGCGCCCGCCCACATGATTCCGTGTCTGGGACGGAAGAAGACTGGCCATGGACCCGGAATCCGGGAGTCAGCCGTAGGACCTGACGTGCTCAACCATCACATGTCCGGCAGCCTCTCGGCAGCCCTGCCTAGAACTCCTGGTGCCTCACGATATCAACGGCCGTTACCTGAAAGAGCCGAATGACAACACCGTGGTTGTCGTCAAGAGCGAGTGTCAGCATGCTGGCTGATCTAGTACCTTTCGCACCGTCTGCGCGAGTGCCTCCGGAGTGAATGGCTTCTCCAGGAAGTTGATCCCTTTGTCCAGACGTCCAGCGTGGACGATGGCGTTTCTTGTATACCCCGACATGTACAGGACCGGTAGATCGGGGCGAGAGTTTTGCACGAGTCGCGCCAGATCATTACCCTGCATCACGCCCGGAAGCACGACATCGGTAAGAAGCAGATCGATGGCCAACTCACCTTGCTCAAGGGCGGCCATGGCTTCGTCAGCCGACCCGAAACAGACGACCTTGTAGCCGGCCGCGCCGAGAACGCGCGCGATCAGACTGCGCAGAGAGGACTCGTCCTCCACCACCATCACTGCTTCGTTGCCCAAGCTCGGGATGCGTTCGGGAATGACGACGGCTTCAGTGGCTTCGCGTGTCGCCACCCGGGGCAGATAGATCTTAAAAGTCGTGCCTTTGCCCGGTTCGCTGTAGAGGAAAATGTTCCCTCTGCTTTGCTTGACGATACCAAAGACTGTGGCCAGGCCAAGACCCGTGCCTTCTCCGGGAGCCTTGGTGGTGAAGAAGGGCTCGAAGGCGTGCCCCAGGGTCGCTTCGTCCATCCCGATCCCGGTGTCTGAGACAGCTAACATCACACAGGCCCCGGGCGTAGCCTCTGGGTGGGAGGAGCAGTACTCTTCGTCCAGCTCTACGTTGGCAGTCTCCAGGGTAAGACGGCCGCCTGCGGGCATGGCATCGCGAGCATTTATGGCCAGGTTCATGAGCACTTGCTCGAATTGATGCACGTCGATCTCAGCGTGGCCCAGGTCGGGGTGTTCCAGGCTGATAAGGTCGATGTTCTCTCCCAAAGTGCGACGCAGGAGGGGCTCCATTCCGTTGAGGACCTCGTTGAGCGAGACCACATCGGGCCGCAGAGCTTGGCGGCGAGAGAACGCCAGGATTTGCCTGGTAAGAGCGCTGGCTCGTTCCGCGGCATGTTTGATCTCCTGTATGTCCTCGCCCGCCGGTGAGCCAGCGATCTCCTCGCTGGCGAGTAGTAGTTCGCTGTAGCCGAGGATGGATGTGAGCAGGTTGTTGAAATCGTGGGCGATGCCCCCGGCTAGCTGGCCCACGGCTTCCATCTTCTGCGACTGGCGAAGCTGCTCGTCGCGTTCACGCAATGCCTCTTCGGCTCGCCTGCGCTCGGTGATGTCGAGCGCGGAAGACAGTGCTCCCGTGACGTTTCCCTGCTCGTCGTGGAGGTTGCGACACACCCAGGCGAGAAGGCGCACCTCCCCATCCTGGCGCCGCTGCAGGCTCTCCACATACATCAGGTCCTCGCGGTCGGCAAACAGGGGTTCGACTACCTCGTAGATATCCTGCTCGCCTTCGAAGTAGAACGCGGCCTCTTTGCCGATGACATCTTCGCCAAAAAACTCGAACCCCGCCTGGTTCGACCAGGTGTAGACCTTGCGCTCGTCGACCTGCATGATTATGTCCGGGACCGCAGATAGAATGGCTTGCTGACGGGCGGCAAGCGCGGCAAGTGACTCTTCCGCGTGCCGACGCTCCACGACTTGTTCAGCCAGTTCGTCTCGAGAAACGAGAGTGGACTTCAGCTCAGCCGCCATGTGATCAAAGGCACCCGCCGCCAGACCGATCTCGTCACCCCTCACCATGTTCAGCCGGTAGTCTAGATTTCCGCTACCGACCGCCGCGGCTCCATCGGCCAATCTTCGCAGGGGACGAGAGATCCGGCGGGCCAGGAAGACCCCCGCCATGAGCGCTGCAAGAAGGACGGCGAGGGTCACCAGAAGTGCGCGCTGGACAAGCGCACTGACCGAGGAGAACGCGACAGCCGACGGCTCACGGATCAACACACTCCAGGGCAGCCCTATGACGGGCGCAAATGCGGCCAACTCCATTTTTCCGCTGGCGTTTCGGGCCTCTAGCGAACCGCGACCCCCTGCCAACGCCTGCGAGGAGGCCTCGTCCGGAACGGACACGGGCTTGAGGATGAGGTCTCGATTCTCATCGGCTATGATGATCCCGCCCTGTCGCGAGTCCAGAAGACTCGCGCGTGCGGACTCGCTCACCCGAATGCCGGTGATGGTACTGGCCAGAGCCTCGAGGCCAATGCCACCGGCGAGGATCGCTCGCAGTTCTCCATTATCGTCGAACATGGGAATCGCATACGTGACCACAGGATTTCCAGTCCCTCGGGAAAGCACCGGTATGCCCAGGTAGGGCTGCAGACCTGTCACTGTCTGTTGAAACCATTCACGGTCACTCTGGGAGCCGCCGCGATACTGCCATTCGGACCCCAGACCGCTCGCCCAGCCGGTCCCATCGGGAGCGTAGACCACGATGTTGTCGAAACGCCGATCGGTCTGCATCACCTGCTGCATGTGCCATTCGGCCTGGGTCACGTCACCACCGAACACTGCGTCGATGAAGAGCGGACGAAGAGCGAGTTGCTGGAGGCTAAGCTCAGCCCCTTCGACAAAACTCACGGCAAGGCTTCCGGCGAGATCCGCCGTGCCCAGATTGCGGCTGAAGACATCGCTGCGGATCACGCTCCGGCTGTGCTGAATCAGCAGTGCGCCGGTGATAGCGCCGGTTGCGACCACGGCGACCACCACTAGGGCGATCACCCGGATGCTCAATCCTCTCCAAGGCCACCAACTGAAGAGACGATCGGTCCTCATCTGCGCCACCTCGATGGGAAGTTGCGTTCCGCTGGACCACGGTCGACCGAGTACATTGGCTGACCGTTCGAACTTATTGTACAGGGTGGTTCTTGAACAGCACCTACGCCTCTACGCAAGGCATATCCACGCGATCTGGCAGCGGCTGCCAACCCTCGGGATAGTCTCAGCCGCCCACCCCGTCCACTAAATACCGCCAGAGTACGCCTGTGCAGGGACAAGTTCAGGAGTCCGTCAAGTCCCACCACCCGCTTTACACTTTGGCTCCGGTACCTTCTTTACACTCTTCTCCTTTCCAGCAAGTGAGGGATTGGTCCGGCCCCCTTCGCAGTGCATCCCTGAACGTTAGGGCCGCCGGTTTGCCTTCATCCTGGCGAACTTCTTCATGCTGCGCTCCGGGCGGCAGCGAATTCTTCGGCGGACGCGCCCGTGAACTGACCCCGCCCCCTGGAGTTGGGAAGCCGCTGGACAGGTATTCACCCGGCATATAGAGTCTATGAGACTAGTCGGGCCTGGCTTCGGCACCCAGACGCAAGGTGACATGCAGAGACCGCACTGAGGTCCCGGAGGAGCATCGGATACCGCAGGAATCTAGCGATTGGGGGACTGGAATGAAGCGTTTCGCGTGCGGCCTGGTTCTACTGGCCCTCGTAGCGGTGGCTGTGGCGGCATGTGGCGAAGCCTCTACTACCACGACCGCAGCTCCAGACGAGGCCATCACATCTATCCCATTGGACAGTAACGGTGATGGAATGCTGAGCATCGAAGAACTAAAGGTCACGTTCGCGAAGATGCGCGAGGCAGCCATGGTGGTTGCCAAATCCCAGCCTTCTGTCGCCGCGGGGTTTGAAACAGACATCGCGTCTTTCGAGAATGCACTGGCCAACAACCCCACCCAACTTGATGTAGGGGCAATCGTGAAGACCGCGAGTGACCTCACGAGCGCCTTGCAGGCCGCCAAGTCGTCGAAGTAGTTCACTTGCCGTGAGGAAGAGCTGGCCAGGACATGACAAGCTGTGGGTTGACGAGGGCTATAGGAGAAAACAGCCAGCGAGAGCCAACAGCACGATGGCACTATGATCGTCTTCCGGCTGGTGACGGCCTAGAAGAGGCCGTTCTGCGGGGCAACAGTGAATCCCGATATCGACGTGTGTCCAGACTGCGAGCAACCGAGGCCGCGCCGTGGATAGCCGTGCATCACTCCCCATGCTACCGTTCTTGCGGGTCCTGCACGCATCGGTGGTGCCAACCAATTAAGGGAGTCGACTCATGAAACGGGTGCTGTGGTCTGCGGTCGTCATCACGATCCTAGCGGTGGGGCTGGCAGGTTGCGGTTCTTCCGTGGCTGAGGAGCCGGCCAGCAGCACCGTGGCCTCGACCGCCTCGACAGCCGCTACCCTACCGCCGACCACTGCGTCCACGGCACCACCCACCACCGTGGCGGAGGTCGTGGTGTTTAACGACCCAGTACTCGAGGGCTTGGTGCGGACGGCGATGAACAGACCCGATGGCGACATCACCCTCGCCGAGGCAGCGGGAGTGACGAAACTGGACCTACAGATGGAAGGTGGCGTTCCAATTGCGCGGGTCGGAGACATCTCGGATCTCAAGTACTTCCCGAACCTCACCTATCTCAATCTGAACTGGGCCCTGTGGAACGACGGTAAGGACATCGACATCAGCGTGCTGTCCAGCCTGACGAAGCTGGAAGGCCTGTACCTGGCCTGCTGCGAAATCGCCAATATAAGCCCACTGAAAGACCTGACGGGCATCAAAGAACTCTGGATCTTCGGCAATAAAAAGATCTCCGACATCAGCGCTTTGGCCGGGATGAACCAGTTAGAGACCATATGGATGCAGGATAACCAGATCTCCGACATCAGCGCTTTGGCCGGGATGACGAAACTGAAACGCCTGCAACTCTCGGAGAATGCGATCACCGACTTCTCGCCGCTCAAAGACATCTATCCAAATCTGGTGGAGAAGGACTTCGAGCTGTAGCCCCGGGCATGGCACCCGGCGCTGACCTGACCCCATTCGTGGATCAGGCTCTTGAGGGTGCGGCTATCGGATCCAGATACCCTTCGCCGTAGCCGCTCCCGCCTGCATTCTGCACCCGCACTTCATCATATGTCCGGCAGGGGGCGAGAGGGTGCCTCCTGCGCTCACATGCCCCCACATCGGCTATACCCGGGCTGCGACGGCAGCCCCGACTAGCGTCAACTCCAACACGAGGATGGCCAGACCGAGGTGCCACGGCTTCAGTCTGTGTTTTCGGTCGTCTCTTCGCTCCGACGTGATCGGGCGGGCGATCAGACTGGCGAAAGCTGAACCGGCCATGGCGATCACAAACGAGAACATCCAGATTGCGATGGAGAGTCCAAGCGTGAGCCTCCCAGGGCGCTGCTGCGCGGAGCTTTCCATAAAACCCCACAGCAGGCCAGCGCCAATTCCAACAACCACGCCGAAGACCAGACCGTGGAGCCACTGAGGGCTGTTTCTAGTGAGTAGCGTGAAGACTAGAGGGCCGAGGAACGGCGATACAAACAGGACGATGATCTGGAACCCGCTCTCATATACTGGGCTGACCTCCTTGATGTGGGGAAGAAAGAGCAGCGCATAGGGTATGCCCGCCGCTAGGAGCCCGAATAGCGCCCTCGCACCCAAGCGAGCCAACCTCGGCCTCATCGTTTCGCGTGTCAACACGGTTCGCACCCACTCGGTCGGGCCTCCGAGCGCACTTGAAATAACGCTCATGCCAGGAACGATTCGTTCACAGTTCTCTAGCCGCTGTCATAGATACCCGCGCTCTGTAGGCGGCATAGCCTTGTACTCAGGCTTGGCCTCGATCATCTGCTTCAGTCTGTCGAACCATCCGCGCAGAGCATTTGCCTGGGGAGTGGTCGATCTGCTTCCATCCTCCCAGAAGATGTACTTGTCGCAGCCCGCGGCCCTAACCCGCAGCACGTATGTGAGATGGGGTTCGCTCCATCTGTAGATTCCAGTCTTGGCTTCCTGCTGCGCATCGGGGCGAAAGTCCGACGGGTAATCGAGGATGCCGATATCGACGAGGTTTTCGTACAGGCTGGCCATTTCCTTGCGGGTAAGACGAAGCGCAATGGTGGGGTTCGGTTTTGGAGCGGCGATGATGTCCTTGGTGAAGGTCCCGTCGAATGTGTCGATGAGGTTGTTTGCTCCCACCCCGAAGGCGGCGGTGAAGCCGAAGTTCTCGGGCATCTGCTCAGGGAGGGCAGACTGGTCGGCATTCGATGATGCGGGTTCGAGGCCGAAGTACTTCCAGACTTCGTCAGGGGCATCCATATTCCTGAGTTCGATTGTCTGCTGAACTGATGAATCCGAGAGTGAGACCCAGCCGTGGAAATACCAGGCACCGGCTCTCTTCGCGAATACGGCTGCAACTCCGCGCTCGTCCATCTGCTCGGAGAATCTGCTCGTGTATAGCTTGGCGACGGCCCAGTCGCCGAGGTTCTTGCTGTCCCTGAGTTCCCAGTCTGTCGCCGGAACCTGAGACTTACTTGCCACCAGTTGAAGAACCTGTTCGGGCGTGATGCCGGAGGCCAAGGCGGGGACCGAAGCGGGTGTGGTCGATGTGGTCGTATAGCCTGTGTCCATCACCGTTTCTGTCACGCTCACATCTGAGGTTGTGGTGGTAGTCGTCACGCCCGTATCCAACGTCGTGGTCCTTGCGCCCATGTCTGTTCCACACGCGGCCAGCGCGAGAGAGATAAGGACAAGCACGACTCCCAAGCCCAGGAGCATAAGCAGGAGCGGCAATAAGGGACCTGGCCCACACAGTCTTCGCTTCATCTCATCCCCCCAGTTAGGCGGCGAACTCCGGACGGTCACGTCCACTGTCTGACGGCGCGATCGTGCAGGAGGCTCCTGAGTCCTCACTCATCATCTGTCCGACAGGCCCGAAACCATTACCAGCCGCTGACGCAACGGAGCCGCGTGATCTCCATCCTCGTGCCCGGCTTTATCTCGGCGCGTTGGTCGGTCTCTCGGGATTCAACATGAGCTGCACCATCCTGGCGGCCTGACCGCGCGTGCAAGGAGCATCAGGGCTGAAGGTCGTTGCACTCGTGCCGGAGATGACGCCGTTGGATGCCAGAAGAGCGAGGAGTCCCTGGGCTGCGGTCGGAACGTCGGTGAAGGGAAGCTTGTAGCCGTCCGGGGTTGGTTTGAGGTGTAGCTGCCCGATCTTCCCGACGGCCACCGCGACCTCCAGCCTCGTGGCGGGAATCCGAGCGCTCTTTCCGGAGGGCAGCAGAGCCTGCTTCACTGCCTGCGCGAAGAATCCGTCCGGGTAAGAGAGCTTTGAGGTCCCGTCCGGGGAGGAGGCAAGCAGGATCATCTTGGCGAACTGCTCCCGAAGGATGGGCTTGTCGGGTCTGAATGTTCCGTCCGAATACCCACCTATCGTCCCCCGGTACTTGAGAGCGCCGATCTCCCAGTAGAAGCGATACCCGCTGTTCACGTCGCTGTAGACAGGCATCTGCCAGCCACGCCCCAATCCCTGGCGTCCCTCAGGCCTGAACGACACTGCGTACGGCCAGACATAGAATGGCACCTCCCAAGAGACGTAGCCGCCGACCACTTCGTTCGCACCGATAACGTCGATGGCAAGCGCTGGTTTCCAGATGGGGGTAATAGTGGTTTGGTAGGTGTTGCCATAGGGGTCTCCGAGAACCAGATCCTTGAGGCTGAAGGGCAGAGGAGTGTCGAGACGGTTTCCAACGGCCACATAGCTCGTGAGGATCTTCATGCCCGGCTGGCTTGGCGCATCTACGTCGTGAAACGGCTGGTCGATGTCGAAGCCGATAGTGAAGCCGCCGTCCGAAGGCATCCGCACGGTTGTGGTGGTGGAGTCCTGCGACACCCCTGAGCTTGTTGAGGTCGTCGAGGACGCTTGTACTCCGATTGCTCCAAAGACGAGAACGAGCACTCCACCCACGAGCAGGCAGACAACGGCAGCCTTAGATCTCAGGGTCATATGATCTCCTCTTCTACCTCGTTGAAAGGTGCCGCAACGGTCGCATGAGAGGCACCAAGCTTCGCAATGCGTCAACGCCCTTGCTCATCATATGTCCGGCAGGCCCGAAAGCATTACCTTGGCACTCGCCGGTTGACGCCTCAGTCGTGAAGACGACCGTTGGTGCATCACAATTGGGCGCATTCGATTACCTCCTTGGCCAGATCGAGGGCCTCGGTCTCCAGGGATGGGTCACCCCAGACGTAGAGTGGGAGACCGTCAGGCGTCGGGATCAGCACAATGACCATGTCCCCGGTCTGCGCCACCTTGAGCGTGCCCCCAAGCCTTGACTCAACCCCGGAATCGTTCCAGGCGACTTCTCCCAAGTCTCCCGGATAGTTCAGTTGCAGCTCGAGTTGGTGCTGCCCGTCGGTGAATGTCACGGCGTAGCCCGCAGACCTTGCACCGGTGCCCGCAGCGACCCACATTGCCGGGTTGTCTGTCCCGCCGGTGCCACCGAGATGCGTTCCCTGCTTGGCGATGGCCCACCCGCTCGGCATCGACCCGGGTAGGTCGACAGAGATGCCGGACACCGTGTTCGCGCTTGCCCACGCAGAGATCTTGTCGACTACGTCGCTGATCTCTTTCGGGCCGCCGTTCATCCGCCATCCGCCGCTGGAGCTGTCTGCCGCGTAGTAGGCCTGCGGCAGGCCCGGGTTGCTGCCTGTTGCGGCTGGCGGATTGCCTCCCGTGCCTGCACGCGTGTCCTGGATCACGCAGGTGTCCGTGCCCGGCGATCCTATCCAGATGGAAAATTCACTGCCGTCCTTGAAATGGAAGATGACCTGCACGGCAGTCCGATAGGTCGGGTATCCCTGCGACCGGACAAGGGTTGTCTGATTGTAGAGATCGATGATCTTTTGGACGTTCGCGGCGTTATTGGCGGCCCACAGGGTCTGGACCGAGGGAGCGCCGCCCTGACTGTTCTGTATCCTGGTCTCTATCGAATCGATGTCTTCCGCGCGGAACTTCGGAAGCGTCTTCAGCACCGGATAGCCTGGCCCTTCTGTGATGGCTTCTGGGCCCCAGCTATAGACCTCCTCAGGCATCATGCCATCAGGCGCGTACACCACTTTGACGATCTCTCTTCCCCGGGTGATCTGCCAGTCCAACTGCTGGATGACCTGCGCCCCCGGGTCTATAGCCATGAGCGTCTCTCTCGAAACCCCGTAAGGGCCAATACGGTTGTTGCCAGCGTCAAGCAGCCAGAAGTCGGACCACCTGATCTCGCGCGGCGCGCTCCCTCTGTTCTCGATGATCACCTGCGAGCGGAGGCGCGGGACCCCATTAGCGTATTGACCCACCTCGCTAGGGGCGACCGTGACGGCGATCTGCAAACCGTCTAGGCTCATGACCTCGCCGTAGCGAAGGTTAGTACCAAGCGGCGTGTTGATCGCCAACTGTGGTCCCGCTGCATCGTTGGCTGCGGTCGTTCCGGGACCCACGCCGGTCGCGCCCGTCGTGGTGGGTGACGCGACTGTTTCACAGCCGACCAAGGCGAGCGCGAGGATCAAGAGCACGCTGAAGACAATGAATGCTGCCCCGCGTCGCTGAGACTCCACTTCCCACCCCCGTCTACTCAGCTTGCCGATCACTTGGCCTGACACAGCCAGAGCGTCGGACGCTCCATCTGGATTCTCGGTCCTTCACTCAGCATATGTCCGGCAGGCCCGAAAGCATTACCTTCAGGCACGTAGGCACCGATACAACCGAAGTGGCGCGACCACGCGATAACCGACTACCGGCGGCTCCGCACAATGCCCCGATAGGCGAGAAGCACGCCGAGCCACACCATTCCCACCCACATTGCCGCGGTGAAGATCTGGCTCAGGGTGGCGATGTTCCTGGAGGAGGTCATAGACCCACCGACTCCGGTTCGGATCAAGATGATGTTTCCAAGCACCGCCAAGACGACAAGCAACAGCGCAGGCCTGAGTTGCGGCAGCCCGGAGCCGTGTCGTGTCGTAGGTTGCCGGGTTGAATCTTCGGCGCGGTTGGCACCGGGTTGGTCCTCCATTCGTTCGACCTGCCTTCTCTCTCGAAGTTCTTGAATCTCCGCAACTACAGGTGTTCGGCAAACCCGAAAGCATTACCTTCGCGTGTGCAGACGCGAGTTAGAGCGACCCGAGTCCCTTTCCGCTCGAAACGGCGCCCTAAGCCATTGGGCAGCCTTCGCCGATAGTCTTGGTAATGGCGCGAACCAGCCGAAAGGATTCATCCGATGCTGCCAACCGGACAACTCATGGCCGAGCATCGTCTGATAGAGCGAGTCATCGACGACCTCAGACTGCGCTTGAAGGACGTATACCCCCGAAAGACCCTCGACCCTCGCTACGTGGACCAAGTAGTGGACTTCCTCCAGACCTACGCCGATCTCTGCCATCATGGCAAAGAAGAGAACATCCTCTTTAAGGCCCTCATGGTGAAGGGGCCCAACCAGGCATTGCTCAAGACGATGGATGAGCTCGATGCCATGCACAAGTTCATGCGAACGTCCACGAAACAGGTGGCTGCCGCAAACCAAGCCTATCTTGCTGGCGTCAAGGGTTCAGAAGAACAGATTCGGGAGCTACTCACCCAGGTCGCAGATCACTACATGAGTCACATCCAGCGTGAGGATCGTGAGTTCTACGCGCCGGCCATGGACTACTTCAGCGCGGACGAAAAGACAGCCATGATAATGGAGATGCTCAACTACGATCGCGGGCTTATCCACCAGAAGTACCAACGGATGGCCGACGCTCTCGAAGCCGACCGGTAGGGGTGGCATGGGATCAGAGGTCTCGCCTCCACGCTCGCTTGTTGCCTACGATGTTGCTCGGAGACTTATCTACCATTCGGTCACAAGCCATCCGAAACTGTCTCCTGTCGCCACGGCTCAGACGAGACTTGATGAAGTGCTGGAGGCCGGATTGATCCCCGCCAGTGAGCACCAGGAACTGAGCGAACTCCTGTTGACAGTTGAAGGGTGCGACTTTGAACAGTGCTCCCATGTGGACGATCTGGTGAGAGAGGTCACCTTGGATCTCACTAACCGGCTTGAGCAGTTCCCGGAGCACGTCTTGGTTCGGTTGCGGGATCTGGTCTAGCGCCCGCTCCGCCCGACGCGCGGTCACCTCGGAGCCCGCACTCTGGCCGGCATAAGGGAGCGCATACTGCAGCGCTTCCTCTCTGGCTGCCTGTATCAACATTAACTATCAACTGGGGCGTCGGTGCCGGGCTCTCGTCGACGACTGCTAGTGTCGTATCTAGGGCCGGAGAAGACGACTTCTGAAGGCCCGTCGAACGCCGATATCACGCCTGGTCTAGCGCCGCGCCGGGACTGCGCACTATCCGTTGCAGGGCATCCACCACTTGGGGATCAAACTGCGTCCCCCGGCTCAGTTCGATTTCGACCAGCGCCTCTTCGAGAGACCACGCTTCCTTGTACGGCCGAGCGTGGGTGAGGGCGTCAAAGACATCGGCTAACGCGACGATTCGAGCAGCCACAGGAATCTCGCTTCCGGCGAGCCCCTTGGGGTAGCCGCTACCATCCCAGCGCTCGTGATGGCCGCCCGAGATGACTTCGGCCATCTTCATTAGATCGGATCTTCCTCCGCTCAGCAGCTGCGCTCCGAGAAGAGCGTGCTGGCTCATGATTTCCCGCTCCTCGACGGAGTATCCGCCCTTCTTGAGCAGGATATCGTCGTGTATGCCTACCTTGCCCACGTCGTGCAAGGGAGCGGCGTGGATGATGAGTTCCGTCACTTCTGGAGTCAGATGCATCTCCTTTGCAAGAAGGCCGCTGAGCGCAGCCACCCTGTGGGTGTGCTTTCCGGTCGCGTCGTCTCGAAGTTCGGACACCCGAGCCAGTCGTTCGATGATTCCCAAGTAGGCCCGCCCCAGCTCATCCGTGCGCTCACGCACAAGACCCTCAAGCACCTGGCGGTTTTCTTTGAGCCTACGTTCAAGAAAGCGCGTATCGAGAAGTGAATACACATGCAGCAAGAACTCCTCCGGCTCCACCGGTTTCACCAGGAAGTCCTTCGCACCAGCCTCCACTGCCCTCTTTCGAGCCTCGAAGCTATCGAGGGCGCTGACGGCAAGAACGGGAAGAAAGGTGTCGGGCGACCGTTTCTTTCGCAATGCCTCGAGCACACCGTAACCGTCGAGACCGGGCATGGAGATATCCAGGGTGATGAGATCTGGATCCGCCGTTTCCAGGTAGGCGCAGGCCTCAAGAGGATCTGTGAATACCCTAGGCTCTTTGTAGCCGGCCGACTGCAAGGCGCGGCTCAGGAAACGACCGACGAAGGGCTCGTCGTCGATGACCACGATCTCGGCGTCCATCTGCGACAGGCTGCCGACAGTGCCTCCCTCGGCCGTCTCGCTCATCGCGCCCCAACCATCATTTGGTCGGCGTTGGCCGTCTTGCCGTCCAGAACGGACCTTATGGCCGATAGTAACGTCCCGGGAACGAAGGGTTTCTCCAGGAATTCGATGCCTTCATCCAGTCGACCATCGTGCGCGACCGCGTCTCTGGTATAGCCGGACATGAAGATCACGTGGAGCTGCGGGTACCGTGCCACCAGCTTATCGGCTACATCCTTGCCGCTTGCTCCCCCAGGCAAGACAACATCAGTGAGCAGAAGGTCCGGAGCTTCGATGACCCCGGCAAGCGCCCGTTCCGCCGCCTCGAGTGTGTCCGCGTCCAGCACTCGGTACCCGTGGCGCGACAGAACACGCACCACGAGCTCGCGCACGGTAGCCTCGTCCTCCACCACGAGAATCAGCTCCGAACCGCGGGACACGTCGTTCCTTTCTGGGGGTAACTGCTCCTCCAAATCTTGTGAGGTCTGAGCCGCGGGTAGATACACCCGGAAGGTGCTCCCTTTCTCAGGTTCGCTGCTGACCGCGATTGTGCCGCCGCTCTGCCGAACGATCCCAAAGGCGGTGGACAGGCCCAGGCCCGTCCCTTTCCCCACCTCCTTGGTGGTGAAGAACGGCTCGAAGATTCGCGCTATTGTCTCCTCGTCCATCCCGCATCCACTGTCCGCAACAGAGAGCATCACGTAGGGGCCGGTCTTCACTTCCGGATGGGCTCGGTGAAATGCCCGATCCACCTTCACCCCGGCAGTCTCGATCGTTAGCTTCCCACCGTCGCTCATCGCGTCGCGGGCGTTCACGGCCAGGTTGATAAGTACCTGCTCTATCTGATGAAGATCCACCTCTATATTGCGGAGATTTGGAGCAAGCACCAGATTCAGTTCGATGTCCTCGCCCAGAGTCCGGCGAAGCAGGCTCTCCAGCCCCGCCACCACTTCGTTTGGCGTAAGAACCTTGGGTCTGAGTATCTGACGCCGCGAGAAGGCAAGGATCTGCCTAGTCAGCCCCGCTGCGCGCTCTCCCGCCTCCTTGACATCGGAGATGAGTTCACGATTCGAGTCGGCCAGAGACAAAGAAGCAAGGGCCAACGAGCTATTGCCAATGATGGCCGTGAGCAGATTGTTGAAGTCATGAGCGATACCGCCTGCCAATTGCCCGACAGCTTCCATCTTCTGAGATTGGCGCAGTTGGTCGTCGCGCTCCCGGAGTGCCTGTTCGGCCTCGACGCGCTCGGTGATATCGCGAACCACGCCCCACATGGCTGCGGGAGCGCCAGCTTCATCCCGTTCTAGCACAATTCGCATCTCCACGGGAAAGATGGAGCCGTCGTCCCGTCGATACTCCTTCTCATACACATCGGAATAGCCACGCGCGAGCACCTGATTCTCGATGATGTCGTTCTCGAGCTCCCGCCACTTCTCAGGAGTCAGATCGACATAGTTGAGGGCCAGAAGCCCTGCTCGATCGTAACCGAGCATGGCTCTGTAGGCCTCGTTGAAATCCTGCAGCCGGCCCTGCATGTCCATGCTGACAAAACCATCTCTCAGGCTTTCATACAGCCCATGATAGCGGGCCTCAGAGCGCCTAAGGCGCAGTTCCGCCTGCTTGCGATCGGTGGTGACCTCAGTGTAAGTGATGATGCCGGCGATTTCGCCCCCGGCCCCATACCAAGGGCGGCACTCCCAACTGTTATAGGTGAGAGACCCATCGGGGCGCTCAAAGCTATCGTCGTCATTTCCTTCGATAGCCCCGGCCAAGCAGCGCTGGTGTACGTCCTTCCATCTCTGCGGCATCTCCGGAAACACGTCGTAGTGATCCCGGCCCATCACATCCTGTTCCTTGATGTTGTAGTCTTTCAGGTATCGATCACTCACGGCAACATAGTGCAGGTTGAGGTCATACACGGCCATCGCATTGGGGTCGTGTTTCACGATGTAGCGCATCGCCTCTTCGCTCTCTCGTAACGCTCCCTCCACCCGCTTGCGCTCGGTGATATCCCGAATGACCAGCAGCCTACCGACGCCAATGCCGCCACCCAGGCCAAGGGGTGAGGACACCACGTCGTAGGCGCCCCGCGACGCTCCCTCGCCGATGGACATCTCGAACTGGGAATCGAGGTCGTCGTCGCTCGCAAGACGGGCGGTCGAGACGTCCAGGATCTCGGATACCGTCTTGCCGACAAGATCAGAGGCCTGCTTGCAGAACATGGCGCAGGCGGCTGGATTAACGATCACCACCCGGCCATCGACGTCTAGCACGAGAATTCCGTCCTTCATGGTTTGGAGTACTTGATTGCGGGCTGTTGGAAGCAGGGCAGGCAGCAGGCTGAACAGACGAAATCTCGACATGCTGAGCGCCAGGGCCACTCCCGTGATGGCGAAGGCAAAGGGCGTGGGGTCTATGGCTCCCGCGGGCACAGCACCGAATACGAAGAGGATGTTTCCTACCCACGGCGCAACCGTCGCCACCATCAGCATCCCCGCCTGCTGACGATAGAGGTGAGGGTAGCGGTAGACAGCCCTCAGCAGAAGGAAGCTCCCCAGAGCAAGCAGCGCATAGGAGTAGATCATATGAACCCAGAACCAGGGGCCGTACGTCACCGCTAATATGGGAAAGGGGCCTGAGGTACGGAGTGAGACTTGGCTCCACAACAATCCGTGGAACTCGTTTGTGGCAGCTAGCAGCAGCGTGATTATCGGAATGAGACAGATCAAGACGAGAAGTCCTCGGCCCAGCCTCTTGGAGGCCCCGGTGTGGCTGCGGGCAAAGAGGAACCAGGTGAGCGGTAGCGTGACTATGCCGACATACTCGGCCTTGGCGCATACGACCTTCCAGTCGAGGCTGGGCGTGGTCAACTCGAGGGCGTAGAGGAGCGCCCAAATCGCCGCCCCTGCCATCATGGCAGCGAACTGGACTCCGCCCGGCTTGGGGCGTCGGCGCCAACCCAAGACGGCCAGAAGACCGCAAAGCACCGCGGCAGCTAGTAATGCCAGTGCGCCCGGAGCCGCGGCGGCAGACCAGCCGTCGAAGAGCTGATCGAGGTTCATCGGTTACGCAGGCTTCGGTAAAGTGGCTGTCATGCTGGACTTATCGACAGACTACCGACATTTGCTGAGCGGGTGTCTGGGGTGGCCCATCTGGACCGTGCGAGCTGGCCTATCGTGGAGTCTGGTCCCGCGCCTCTCGGACCTTCGCGGCAAGCGAGCGGACGCAACGCGGCTCTTCTTGATCGCCTCACCCAACACAGCTAGATCCTAGTGTTCGAAGGGGAGTCCTACGGGTTCCGGGAGGGCCAGGTCCACAAGACGAGATCTCAGAAATGACCGTGTGGTCAACTTTCCATGATCGAGGTGATCAGGTTTTCGGCTGACGAACACACCGTTCGGCTTCGCCCTCTTACGCACGCTTCCCATCCATCTTGTCCACCCTGTATCACCGATTATCATTCTGGTAGGGGTGCGCGTAGGGGTGGTAGAGACCATTTTGGACATTCGGCGGTCAAGCGCCTGAAACAGGAAAGCGGTCATATGCAGGGCTAACCTCGTGAGATGAGCCAATCATCAGGTGCCCTCGGCGCGAATCGAACGCGCGACACAAGGTTTAGGAAACCTTTGCTCTATCCCCTGAGCTACGAGGGCACGGGGGCCAGATTTTAGCATCCCGCGGCTCCGGGCCTGTCTTGCCCCATCCCGGCCACCCCTTCGACAGTGCTCGGTCTCATCCGGCCTCGAATCTCCACTTGTTATACTAGCGCTCATATCTGATGGTTCATTATTGGAAGTGAGGTCCAAGTCGGTGGAATTCAAGGAGATCGTCAAGAATCGATACGCCTGTCGCCAGTATCAAGATAAACAAGTTCCAGAAGAGACTATCCGCGAGCTCATCGAGATCATGGGGTGCGCCGTCTCCGCCATCAATCTTCAGCCTTGGCGGGTCAAGGTCGTCTCCGATCAGTCGATCAAGGACAAGCTCTTCGAGGCGACCTGGGGTCAAACACAAGTGAAGACGTGTTCCCATCTCCTCGTACTCTGCGCCGACACGGACTATCAGGCCATCATCTCTAAGTTTGACGAGACCCTCGTCGCTGCGGGCGCCGACGAAGCGATGCGCGGCAGCCTGGTCGAGTTGGCATCCAACGTGTCGTCAGGGATGAGCCCCGAACAGAAGCTGCAGTGGTCGCAAAACCAGGTGCACATAATGCTGGGTAATGCCGTCAACGGGGCCTACTCGCTGGGCCTCGGTTCCTGCCCCATGACCGCTTTCCAGCCGGCTGACTTCGCCAATATTCTGGATCTCCCAGCGAATATTGTGCCCACGGCGCTGGTGGCCGTTGGGTATCCGGCCGACAAATTCACGGGCAAGATGCGCTATCCCGTCGAGGACATCCTTATCTGACACAAAGCAGGCTCGGTGGACGACCAAGACGTCTGAACCTCTGGGGCGGCGTGTTCCGCGCCGCCCCAGAAACGCGCCCCGGCGCCGAGTTTCCCATGCTAGACTGACTCCCCGTTATGGACGTTATCTTCAACAGCGTGTACGCGCGTGCCTGCATGGGAGCAGGCTTGGCGGTCCTCACCGGCGTCCGCGCTTTTCTTCCCATCGCCTTCCTCGCTCTTTATTCCAGGATTGAGTTCGCCAGCGCTCCGATCCTCAAGGGCACAGCGTTCGGATTCCTCGAGAAGACCTGGGTCATCGCCCTTTTCTTCGCCTTGGCAGTGATAGAGATCGCCATCGACAAGATTCCCAGTCTGGGACGCACTCGCGACCAGATCATGCAGCCCATCAAGATAGTGCTCGGCGGCTTGGTGTTCGCGGCCGTGATGGCTCCAGAGGGCTGGATCTCCATGGCAGTGTCGGGCGTGCTCGGTCTCGTAATCGCTGGACTGGCGGATCGCGCCCGCGGCTCTGTCCGCCCCCCAAGCGCCTCCGAAGCCGGTCCGCTCATCTTCATGAGCGTGTACGAGGATCTGCTGGTCCTCGTCGGAACATTGCTCTTCGTCCTCGTCCCGCTCATCGGCGCCCTGCTCGCGCTCTTCCTCTTCCTGCTCGTCTACCGTCTGCAGCGCAGAGGCAGGCGCAAGCACAAGGGATTGCGTATTCTAAAAGGGTAGCTTCCTCTTGATGCCTTGTCTTTCGCACCACGGCCCGCATGTACCTACCCCTCGTTGGCGAATAGGGATTTCGGCAACATGAGGGACGTTCGTGTGCACGTATTCGTGGAGGGACGAGTCCAAGGCGTCTGGTTTCGCGACAGTGCTTGGCGCGAGGCCACAAGACTGGGTGTGGCCGGGTGGGTCCGCAATCTACAAGACGGCCGGGTCGAGGCGGTTTACGAAGGATCCTCGGAAGCGGTGGAAGAGATGCTGGCCTGGACGAACCGCGGCCCAGAACGGGCATACGTGACCGAGCTGGAAATCCATGACGAGGAGCCAAGCGGAGAACGAAGCTTCACCGTCAGATAGGAACGGCAGGGAATCGGATCGCTGTCGGCCGCGAAGTCACGAGTGTTCCTGTAGCCCATTGTCCGTCTTGTGTCGGTCCTGGGCGAAAGCTCAGAAACGGGCCTGTCTTAATCACCAAACCAAGAGAGCCGCGCTGGTCCCCGAGAAACACCGTCGCGAAGACGCAGTTGAACGGGGGCCAACGCGGCTCTGTTCGCTCTTATTGGAGAGACGCCGGCCTTTCCTCGAGAGTCACCGTAACTACCGACTGGGTACCTTTGCGATCAAAGGTCACTTGGACCGTGTCTCCCGGTTTCTTGTCCCGGATGGCAACGAGCAGGTCGCTGGAGGCGACCATGTCTTTGTTGTCGATCTTGAGGATGATGTCGCCCTGCTGAATACCAGCCTTGGCTGCGGGGCCGTTCGCCGTGACCTCGGCGACAAGGATGCCCGCCGATTTCGATAGCCCGAACTGCTGTTGAAGATCGGCCGTCACGGTCTGGGTACCTACTCCAAGGTAGGCGTG
Source organism: uncultured Actinomycetes bacterium (assembly GCA_963775295.1). Taxonomy (GTDB): domain Bacteria; phylum Actinomycetota; class Thermoleophilia; order RBG-16-64-13; family RBG-16-64-13; genus JAMDEO01. The sequence continues at coordinate 696,896 of CAVZIK010000006.1, read as the reverse complement.
CGTAGCCTTGCCGGTCTTGATGATCTCGTCCGCGACCTGGGTCGCCACTACCGAGGGGATCGCAAACCCGATGTTGACCGCTCCAGTCTGCGCCGGAGGTAGGTAAGCCACGTTGATCCCGATCACCTGACCGTCCGCATTGGCGAGTGCGCCGCCGGAGTTCCCGGGGCTGATGGGGGCGTCCGTCTGGATGAGGTTGTTCAGAGCCACGCCCTCAGTGCCGGTGACTCCATCGATGCTCCTGGCGAGACCGGATACGATCCCCAGGGTGACGGAGTTCTCGTAGCCCAACGGACTGCCAATCGCCACCGCGTATTCGCCCACGGTAGGCTGATCATTGAGGAAGTCGGCCACAGGAAGCTGCTCGGCCGCACTCACTTTGACAACAGCCAAATCGGTGAGAGGGTCCTGGCCCACAATGGTCGCCGGCAGTTTCTCCCCGGTGGCAAGAGTGACTTCCAATTTGCTCACCGGGTCCCCGTTCTCGTCGGTGACCACGTGGTTGTTCGTAAGGATCATTCCGTCTGCCGAATAGATCACCCCCGAGCCTTCGCCCGAGTATGACTGGGACTGCCCGAACGGCCCTTGGATGGTGCCGGACATGGCGATATTGACGACGCTCGGCCCTAGCTTGGTGGCCACCCCCTGAGCCGGGCTGGCCAATCCGTCCGCTGCGGAAGGCAAAGTCGTGCCGGTAGGGCCGGTGCTAAGGGTGGAGGCGGTTGTCTGTGTGGTAGGAGCCGCCGTTGTCAACGGGGCGGCCGGCGAAGTGGTTCCGGTGCCGCTTTGGACGGTGCATGCGCCCAATCCGAATGCTGCTCCACCAATAAGGGCGAACGCGACCACCATCTCGATGATCGTCCACCGCAATGCCCGCCGGCGGCGGTGTCGAGTCGGCGCCGAATCCTGTGATGCCATACGAACACCTCCTGAAAGCTTTCAACCAGCTTATTCTACCCGCTCAATGACGCGCGCGAACCCAGGTCCCGGCCCCGGGAAGAGCTACCGGGCGGCTTGTCGCGAAAGAGGTCTTTTGCCTCACTGTGCGGAATCGTACCCTGGAGGGCATAAAAGTGGCGTAAGCGGCCTTTACATGGGCTTTACTGGCGTTCACGTAGACTTCCCGGCGTGCGATACGGGGTATCATCCCGATCTCATGACTGGGAAGCGATCGGCGGGAGAGCGGCTTGCGGGTGCTACTGGTAGAAGATGAGGAACGGCTCGCCAACACGATCGCCCGCGGGCTGCGCCGCGAGGGGATGGCCGTTGACGTGGTCCTCGACGGCAGATCAGCCCTCAACAAGGCATCCGTCAATAACTACGACGTGGTGGTGCTCGATCGAAACCTGCCGCTTGTCCACGGCGATGAGGTCTGCAGGCAATTGGTCGCCAAGCAGACACTCTCCCGCATCCTCATGCTCACGGCCGCGGGATCCATCGAGGATCGCTGTGTCGGCCTCAACCTGGGAGCTGACGACTACCTTCCTAAGCCGTTCGCCCTGCAGGAGCTGGTAGCGCGCATTCGCGCCCTCAGTCGCAGAGCCGTTGCGCCGGTCTCGCCGGTGCTGCGCGTGGGCGACCTTGTGTTGGACCCTGCCCGCCACGTGGCGGAACGCGGAGGCGTTGATCTCGGTCTTACAAAGAAGGAATTCGCGCTTCTCGAGGTATTGCTCTCGGCCGAAGGCCGGGTGGTGAGTGCAGAGGAACTCCTCGAGAAGGTCTGGGACGAGAATACCGACCCGTTCACCAACGTCGTGCGGGTAACCATAATGACGCTACGTAGGAAGCTAGGAGATCCCCCCCTCGTCGAGACGATTACCGGCGTAGGCTACAAGATATGACACCAGATACCGCTCCCAAAATCGGACTACCGGTGGACTCGCTGCCCGACGCTACCTCGCCCGAACACGATGCCTCAACGGCCGGCGACATGCTCGTTTCGGCTGAAGGTTTAGCCAAGGCCCAGGCAAAAAAGAGTTCGGGGCGTCAGGGTCTTACCATCCGACTAAAACTGACGCTGTGGTACGGAGGCCTATTCCTACTAGCCGGCATCCTACTCATCGCCGTGAACTTCTTCATGGTGCGCAACAGCCTGAACCCCGCGCCCGAGAAGGCCCGAGCGGAGGTCGCCGAGCGTTTCGGTATCCCACCTGAGGCTCTGGAGTTCGGAAGTCCTTTCGGTGGACCTTCCGGGGAGATCCAACACTACGTGACCATCAATGGGATACCCCTTCCCCGCCTGCTCGACGAGGCCCAGCAAGAACTCAAGGCCGAAGCATTGCGGCAGCTCTGGACCTGGTCACTCCTTGCACTCGCCATCATGACCGTGATCACCTTCGGGTTGGCCTGGCTGCTCGCCGGACGCATGCTCAAGCCGCTCCATGCCATAACCAGTACCGCGCGAAGACTTTCTGAATCCACCCTGCACGAGCGCATCGGGTTGGAGGGACCGCGAGACGAATTGATGGAACTGGCAAACACGTTCGACGCCATGCTCGGGCGTCTGGACACAGCCTTCAGTGCCCAGAAGGAGTTTGTCGCGAACGCCTCGCATGAATTGCGCACGCCGCTCACGATCATACGCACGGAAATCGATGTGGCCCTCAGCGATCCGGATCTACCCAAGGAGGAACTGCAAGAGATGGGCGCGGCTGTGAACGAGGCCGTGGACCGGAGCGAGAGACTCATTGACGGTCTGCTGATGCTGGCCCGGGCCGACAGCCACCTCAACCTGACCGACCTCGACCTCGCCGAGCTTGCCGAGAGCCAAGTGGAACTCTCGTCGGGCGAAGCGGATGCCATGGGTCTGCGCCTCGAACTCGACCTCCGTCCGGCGCCGATCATGGGGGACCGGGTGCTCCTTGAGCGACTGGTCGGGAACCTAGTAGAGAACGCGGTGCGCCACAACAATCCGGATGGATCGTTCACGGTACGCACGTACGCTGAAGGTGATCGGGCCTTACTTCAAGTGAAGAACACCGGAGCGGTCGTGCCCGCCGACGAGATCGACAAGCTCTTCGATCGTTTCTACCGGCCCGACAAGTCGCGGAGCCGAAAGACCGGGGGATTCGGGCTGGGGCTCTCTATCGTCAAGTCCGTAGCTGCCGCTCACAACGGGTCGGTGGACATCGTCGCGCCACCGGAGGGCGGCCTCGAGGTGACCGTCAGCCTTCCTGCGGCTCCGCCGGTGGCTGAACCGGCAGATCAAGGTAACGGGTCATAGCCGTCGCGACCTGCCCTCGCTTAGCACCCGCGTACGCGCCGAAAGCGGTCTCCGAAGCCCCGGACATTAGACCCAGGCTCACCACCAGCGCGACGTCCTCCGCGGCATAGGCCGGCACGTCGCTGAATGCCAGCGCAACGGCCGAAGCCGTTGACTGGGGTTCCACGAACGCAGGCTCTTCACTTGGTGGTATGGGTGCTTCGGCTCCCTGATACCCCTTTAGCTGCCGCAACATCCGAGCCAGGATCTGCGCCAGCTGGACTCGAGTGATGTTGCCGTAGGGAGTGAAGATCGCCTCCCCACCAGGACCTACCGAGCCGGCGACCAGTCCCGCCGCGGCGGCCTCCTGCACGAAGTCGAACGGATAGGCTATGACGTGGCCCGCCGAGTCGTGCCGCGCCGGGACGTCAGCGAAGATCGGTGAATCCGCCCCTTCGATCTCGGGAGTGTGAATGCCTCCAACAAGCGTCGCCACCTTCGCAACCTGAGATCGAGTGATGGTGTCGCTCGGTCCGAAGTAGTTCCGATCGTAGCCGTTCATGAAGCCCTGGTCGGCCATCCTCGCTATGGCGGCCCCCTGCTCGCTTCCCGGGTCGACGTCGAGGAAGAGACGACCACCCTTGAGCATCTCTGAGACGCTGACCAGCTCATATCCCTTCGCCCGAAGCCGGCTCGCCATGAGGGGAACGGCCTCAGCGGTGTGCAGTCCCGACATGTGCATCACGACGATGGCGCCGTTGTGAGCATGACCGACCACGTGATCGGCGATGCTCTGGGCGGAGCCGCCGGCCCAGTCGCGGGGGTCGACATCCCACAGAACCTCATACCTGAAACCTTCCGAACCGCCCACTGCCGCCACAGTGGAGTTAGTCGAACCGTACGGCGGACGGAACAGCGGGACCGTCCTGGCCCCTGTCGCCGCATGAAAGGCATCGGTCCCGGCCCCGATCTGGGCCGCCATGGCCGACTTGGAGAGCCCCGTGAGTACGGGGTGGCTGCGACTATGGTCTCCCACCTCAAAGAGGCCGGCCGACATGCCCTTCACGATTTCCGTATTGATAGCCGGAAAGGCCTTGACCGAGTCACCGATGACGAAGAGGGTAGCCCGGACTTGGCTCTTCTCCAAAGCCCGAAGGACGGCGAGAGCGCGGGTGACGTTCGTGTTGTCGTCGAAGGTAAGGGCGATCTGCTTGCGATCCTTGGAGCCTCGGTATACTACCGAAGCGGAAGCAGCCGAGGCAACCCCGGTCCACAGGAATACCACGACCAAGACCAATCCGACGATCAACAATCCCCTACGGACCGCCCGTGTGTGGCTCATCTTTCCCCCTTGCTTGCCCCGGAGCAAACTCTCATTTAGGCCACTGAAAGAATTATCACAAACGCCCCAAGCAGGAGCGTATAGATGGCGAATATCCGGAGCCGGTGCTCCCTAAGGTATCTCATCACGAACCAGATGGCGACGAACCCCGAAAGGGCAGCTGCGATCGCTCCCAACCCGTAGGCGGAACCGCTCGCCCCGGTGAACGCATCGGAGATGTCCCTGAGCTTGAATATGAACGCCCCGAGAATGGCGGGAATGCTGAGAAGAAATGAGAACCTGGCGGCGGAGGGCCGGTCAAACCCCAAGAACACCCCACCGGCAATAGTGGCGCCCGATCGGCTTAGGCCGGGGGCCACAGCCAGGGCCTGGAAACACCCCACGACGAGGGCGTCCATGCCCCGCATCTTCTCGAGCTGCACGGGTTGCCGATTGACTCGGCCAAGCGCGAGATCGGCTCCGAAAAGAAGGAGGCTGGTGAGCACAAAGAAGACACCCACGATGAGCGTTCGGGAAAACATGTCCTCGAAGAACCCGCGGAAGAGCACGCCCGCCAGCGCCGCCGGAATGGAGCCGATCACCAGCCAGACGAAGATCCGCCGCCAGTACTTGATTTCCGGGCGGGTCATACGCCCGGGGAGCAGTAACGCGCGGATGATCTTGCCCACGTCGCGCCCGAAATACCCTACGACCGCCATCAACGTAGCCAGGTGCACGAGGATGTCGAACCCCAACGTGGGCGCGGGCCAGTTGAATAACTGAGGGACGATTACCAAGTGGCCGGAGCTCGACACGGGGAGAAACTCCGTGAAGCCTTGGACCACGCCGAGCACTAAGGCTTGGAATACGCTCAAATTCTGGCCTGCTGCCTTTCGCCGCCGGTTGTGTCGGCCTGCAGGATACCGTCACCCGGACTGCACCTGCAACTCGAGGAAGCCGGGACTAGTGGATCAACAAGCCCTTGCGAGCTAGCAGATCGCCGCCGATCCGCACCGCGCCGATGGCCACCGCGGCTTTGAGAGCGTCCCCGAGCAAGAAGGGAACAGCGCCGAGCTTGGCGGCTGCCGCGAGGTCTTGACCGGTGAATAGGGCCAGCCAGGGTACGCCGATCGCATAGATGACAGCGTTGGCGCCAACGGCGCCGAGAGCAAGGACGGTGAGAGCTTTCCAGCCGTCGACTCGGTCCGACGTCTTGATGGCGCCGACGACGGGATCACGCCGGATCTTGCGAGCCCAACGGACCGCGAGCCCCATCACGAAGGCGGCGGGAATAAAGCCGACGAGATAGCCAGCAGTGGGGCCGGCGAGAACCGCTAGGCCGCCCAGCCCATTATGGAACACGGGGACACCCATCGCGCCGATGGCCAGGTAACCCGCGACCGACGAAACCGCGACCGTGGGACCGAGGAGACCGCCGACAAGCAGAACAGCCAAGGTCTGCATGGTGAGCGGGACCGGAAAGAACGGGACGGAGACGTAGGCGCTGGCAGTGAGAACACCGACTCCGGCGAGTGCGAGAACGAGCCTCTGAACCAACGTCAGAGACAGACGCGGTCTGACAATGGAGCCTGTCGCAGCCGCACCGGCGACGCCGAGCAGAGCACGTGACCGAAAGCCTTGATCGTTGGAGCTGCCGCTTCTCATGCTGCCGTCCTCCCAGACACCGACGCTATTTACCTGATGGCAGTCTACAAACTGCTCGGTAGCACTGTCAACCCCAATCAAGCGGGGGGTTGACGACGCAGACTCACGTCGCCGGCAACCACTGCCCGTGTTTCGCCGACCGGTGTTCGCAGAAGGAGCTGGCCCTCAGAGCCGATGCCGACGGCTTCGCCGGCCACAACAACCTGCCGCCGTCCGGCACCGCCGTACACTTCGACGGTGGACCCGGCGAGCGCGTCGCGCTCGCGCAGCCCCGCAAGAAGCGTGTCAACACCCGCGCGACCTCCCTCAAGACCGGACCAGGCGCGGGTGAGGCGCGCAAGCAGGGCGGCAAGAAGAGGCGCCCGCGGAACGGGGGCGCCCAGACATTCCCTTAGCGAGACGGGTCTTGGCCGCGTCTCCGCACCTTCGTCACCCCGCTTGGTGATGGCTTCGGCGAGCGCCGCCGAACTGCCGTTGACGTTGACTCCTACGCCGGCCACGGCCCAATGCAGTCGATCCGCGTCCATGGAACCTTCTACCAGAATCCCGCACACCTTGCCCCCGTCGACAAGAACGTCGTTGGGCCACTTTACTTTCACCCTACCGCTGAGGCCGGGAAGCAACTCCAGCGTCTGCGCCGCGGCAAGTGCAGCCGCCAAAGAGAGAAGATGCGCCTGTCCGGGCGCCAAAGACGGACGCAGCAGGACCGAGAACATCAACTGCTTGCCGGGCTCGTCGCTCCAGGTGCGGCCAAGGCGACCTCGGCCGAATTCCTGATGGTCGGTAACCGCCACCGCTCCTGCGTCGAGTTCGTCGCTGTCATCGCGGGCCCGGTATTCCTGGACGGACCCGCCAGAGGCGGCCTGCCGGAGCACCAGGTTCGTCGACTCGCAGGTCTGGTGATACAGATAGGGCAGTCCCGCTAACCAGGGAAGGCCTCCATCGAGCGAATCCAGGAGATATGGGACCACCGCCTCCGCCACCACCAGGTCGTCCGAAGGCCGCGTGAGCCGATAGCCGCTACCTATCGCGGACTCTATGGCGAAACCCTGAGCCCTCAGGTGGTTAATGTGCTTGTGTATGGCCGCGCGCGAGAGACTAAGCAAGCGTCCGAGACCCTCTCCCGAGAGCGAGGTCCGGACATGCGGGGGTGCGAGGTTGTCCGTCCAGTCCGGGGCACCCGTTTCCGCCACATACGTCCTGGGGTATAAAGTCGTTTGAAGCCGTATACTCAGACGTATTCTCTGGGCGAGACCCGGCTCGATCAGGCGTCGGGCGACCGCGGTAGCCAGTCGCTCGTCCAGTGCGTTCGGGTCGAGAGAGATCACGGGGAGGTTTTCCATTTCAGCCTCGGACCAGGAATCTAATGGAACGTGAAGAAAACATCATAATTGCTCGTAAATGCTCGGGAAACTGTCCGGGAAACCTTTCAGGCGTTCCCGGCATCTGTTATTTTGTACCATCCCCGATTTCAGGAGTTGGTTGTTCTTGAGACGATCAGATGCCACAGGTACTACTCGCAGGAAAAAGCTCGGCGGCGCACGTTTCTGGATACTGACCGGCGTCGGGGCCATTGTGGCCATCGTCGTGCTCGCTATCGTAATCGACGCGGCGGTCTATAACAACAAAATACACGCCGGAGTCACCATTGCCGGCCAAGCCGTCGGAGGTTCCACTCAATCCGAGGCCGTCGCCAAAGTGACCCAGGTGGTCGAAGCCACCCAGAAGAACAGCATCACCCTCACCAGCACTTCCAAGACCTGGAATCTCAAACCCACCGATGTAGGAACGAAATTCGACATCGACGCGGCTGTCTCGGCCGCCATGGCGGCCTCCAGGGACGGCAACTTCTTCACCGACCTAGGGCATCGCCTTAAGCTGTATTTCCACAGCGTCGACGTGCCCCTCACCGGCACGGTCGACAGCGCGATGATGGACTCCTATCTGTCTGATGTGGCAACTGAGCTCGACGTCGCCCCTGTCGATGCCAGCCTGACTTTTGAGGGCGGCGAGGTCAAGGTCGTCGGGGGTACGAGCGGCACGTCTGTCGATAAGGACAAGCTCAAGCAGGAACTCACGAGTCTCCTTGTGTCACAGCACTCCACTGAGGTTCCCATTCCCATGACAGAAGTGCAACCGGCGGTCAAGACGACGGACTTGCAGGCGGCCGTAGACCATGGCCGCGCCTTGCTCAGCGCCCCGGTGACGCTCACGTTCAAAGATAAATCTTGGACGATCACCACCACGCAGATCGGCAGCTTCATGGACTTCACCACCGCCGACGTGAACGGTGTTTCTACCATGGAGCCCTATCTTTCGGCCGACAAGATGAAGACGTTCTTCGATTCGATCGCAGCCGACGTGGCGACGGATCCTAAAGATGCCTCGTTCAAGAGCGATGGGACAAAGGCCTACGTCGTGCCGGCGGTGGATGGAACCAAACTGGACCCCCAGAAGACCGCTGAAGCCGTCACCGCGGCGGCCCTGGAGACCACAGGCCGTGCGACCGAGGTGGCTGTGACTACAGCGGAGCCCAAGCTGACTACGGCTGCAGCCGAGGCGATGGGCATCAAAGACAAGCTTTCCAGTTACACCACGCCCTCGTACGTGGGTAGCTCCAACCGTCAGGTCAACGTCCGTATCACCACCGAATACGCGAGCAATGTGTTTCTCGCGCCGGGAGAGGTCTACGACTTCGACAAGCAGATCGGCCCGCGGACCGCGGCCCGGGGCTACAAGCCGGCGCCGGGCATCGTCGGGAACGGCGAGTTGGACGATGTTCTAGGCGGCGGCATCTGCCAGGTTTCGACCACGTTGTTCAACGCAGTCTTCGAGGCGGGGCTGCAGGTCGTGGAGCGCCACAACCATTCGCTCTACATCAGCCACTATCCCGCCGGCCGGGACGCCACCGTCACCGGCGGCGGTAAGAACTTGCGCTTCAAGAACGACACTACCCATTACATCTGGATACGCGGCACCTCCAATGGGATCACCACCACGTTCAACATCTACGGTACCGACGACGGGCGCAAGGTCAAGTCGAGCTTCAGCGGTTTCTCCTATGGTGCGTCCCGCACCACCGTGACGATCCAGAACCCTTCGTTGAGCCCCGGATCTACTCACGTGAAGATCAGCGGCCAGTCCGGTAGGTCGTGCGTGGAAAAGCGCACTGTCACCTACGCCGACGGCACCACCCACACCGATACCTTCGAGAGCTACTACCCCATGATCCCGCAGACGATCGAAGTTGGTCCCAGCACCACAACGACCACAGTGGCGAAACCGACCACGACCACGACAGGCGGCACCTCGTCGACCAGTACCACGGCTTTCTAGGACCCTGTCCTAGAATCAGGCTCTGAGAAAGAGGCGGCGCAGGAGAGATCTCCTGCGCCGCCTCTTTCTGCGCTGCGGCCTCAAGCCAAGACTCCGTGCGGTCGATACTCACGGTAGTATGACGAGCGTTCGCACACAACCTCGCAAAGAACGAAAGACCGCTGACGAGATCAGGTTGCTTGCGCGGGAAGCCTCGCGAAGCGACGTGGACGCCTTCGGCGACCTCTACCTCATGTACCATCGCCCGCTGCTGAGGTACGTCCGCGCCCGAGTGACGCATCGGCAGGAGGCGGAGGATCTCACCAACGCCGTCTTTGAGAAAGCCTTCGCCGCGATCGGCCGATACGAACCGTCACCGGCGCAGTTCTCGACCTGGCTCTACACCATCGCGCGAAACGCCCTGATCGACTACTATCGCAAGCGCAGATTACCGGTGGAGCCCGACGCGGACCATGAACTGCGCCAGACCAAGGATCCGCATGACGGGCCGGAGGAACGGCTGGTTGCCGACGAGCTGCGCAGGACACTTTACGATGCCATCTTGGAACTCACGGACGACCAACGCCAGGTTGTCGGCTGTCGATTCTTCTTCAACCTGTCCGTATTCGAGGTCGCCCAGATGATGGGCAAAAGCGAGGGAGCGGTGAAGGCTCTCCAGTTCCGGGCCTTGGAGCGGCTACACCGCCGGTTGGCCTCGGAAATGGTTATGGGCTAGGCGAGAGAGCGGCAACGACCTTGACGACAAGTGGGGAGAACATGGCGCTCCGATCTTCTTCAGTCAGCACATAGACCGCTCGCCTCTCGCGCGCCGACATGGCGTCCTCAGGCCCCAGAATCGCCGTCAACTCGTCCAAAAGGTCTGGTCCGCACACGACCAGGGCCGCCCCGAACCGTCTCGCCGTCAAGACCGTCAGCGCAACTGCCCATCCGCGGGCGCCCCGCAGCTCCAGCGGTCCGAGTTCGTCGATGACAAGAAGGTTCGCGCCAGCCGCGGAGGGGGAGATTTGCCACTGCGGAAGCCTCACCGCCCCGGCGGCCGAACGGGATGCGCTCGCCGGTGGAGAGGTCTTCCACCCAGCGGGGGTCCGCGTCGGCTAGGAGCGCTGACGAAGGCTGAGACCGCTTCGTTACGATGCCGCCCACTTTGAAGCCTCGTCGCGCGACCTCCTCTGATACTCGTGCGCAGAGCGTGCTCTTGCCCACACCACGCGGTCCGCTCAGGACGAAGACAGTCGGCACGAAAGAGTCAGAGCGCGTAGTAGGCGCCGTGCGCGCAAGCGCGGCAGAGTGTGCGTCCTCCTTCGTGGACTTCGCGACAATCCTGAACCTTCTCACCGCAAGCGTCACAGACGACTGCGCGCTCCGGTCTTCCGGGGCGATCTTCCGAGGGAACAGTTACCGTGACTGAAGTACAACTGAAGAGCTGCTCGTCCGTCCACTTGCTCCACATGACCAAAGGATCGTCCTCGGAGCCGGCGTGAGGCACCTCGGCCCTCGGAGCCACTCGCACAGCTCGATCCGTGGCCAGGTCGACGAATGTCGCAGCCATCTTGCCGTAGTCCACCCATTTCAGGCGACGTCGGCCAAGCGTAACGCCCGCGACGACCGAGACCGCGTCGCTGGCACAGCGATCCATCTCCACGTAAACAATGAGATCGCGGTATGTGCGTGGATCGTCAATGCCCAGCGTGCGGCACCCATACCGAGCCATGCGCACTCCCATCACCATGCCGTGGCACAGATGGCCGTGAAAAGCCTTCGCCGCCGCTAGGTCTTCCTCTAGTGTGCGCACGTTCCCGTCCCCAGTTCGTCGTCACCCGGATCTCGGTAATCCCTTGGATGAACTCCTCCGCGTCGCACAGATACTTCCCGCCGGCCACCTTCTTGTCCACCAGGCTGATTGGAAATTCCTTGTCACCCAGGGGGTTTCCTTCCATTTGGTTTGCGACGATGTAGTCATCATCTGCCTCGATCTCCATAAAGTCTACCGAGAGAGTCGATCCGTCTACTCCTACGAACTCCACGGTGTAGTTATCACCGTTCCACTCGGCCCCTGCAGCTAGTTTGATCAGAGCGCCGATGGAGAGACCGGTCCATGTCCTGCCCTGGATATCTTGCCACGAGCCCTCGTTTCCGGGCGTTGAGACCAGATCGGCAAACTCAGCGCTATCGAGTGACAGACTCTCAGCGCCGTTGATCTTCAGCGTCCAGTCCTCGTCCGCATCTCTGATGCGAATCCTGACAACCGCCTTGACCCACAGGAAGCCTTCGACCACCTGCTGCGGCTCGGACGTCAGAAAAGCGAGCAGAGAGGTCCTTCGTCGTTGCCCAGGGGGGCGCCTGCTTTCGCGTAAGCCACCACGGCCCGTGGCAGTTCCTCCACCCTGGCTCTTTTTCCGCTCTTGGGATCACAGGTCACATAGGATCCGCTCTGAAGCTGGTCCGCTATGAGGGTCACGACGTAGCCATCCGACGCGGCGACGCTGACCACGCTCTTGGCGGTCAGGCCGCCCACCGTTTCCAGCAAAGTGGACAAATCCACTCCCGCGTATTCGTCAGGACCCGTGACTCCAGGAGCCGGCGAGCAGGTATACCCGCCGTAGCCCGCCACCGGCTCCATGGCTTGGAGGTCCGAGACGGCAAAGGATTTAGTGCCGGCGGGTCCTATGACAGTTGGGTCGACTGCGGGCTCCGCAGAGCCCGCAGTCGCGGCCAAGCCCATTCCTCCGGCATCGACCGCAGTCCAGGTGGCACCCACCAAGCATGCGTCCACTCTAGCGAGGGCCGGTATTTCTTCCAGGAGACGGTCATAGATCGCCCAACTTCCGCCCACCTTTGGTCCGCCTTGTCCGTTGGCGTCTCGCTATCCTTCCAGAAGTATAACGGACGATGGGACAGCGACGGCGTGCCATCCTATACTGTGAGCCGCAATTGAGATTGAACGCCGAGTTGAAGGGATGTGCTTTTGCGAAGGCCCAAAGTATTGCTGGCCCTCGATCAGGGAACAAGCAGCTCACGGGCGATCGTGTTCGATTGCAGGGGCACCATCCTTGGCGCCGCTCAGCGGGAGTTCCCCCAGCACTTTCCCCAGCCCGGCTGGGTGGAGCACGACCCAGAAGACATCTGGTCCACTCAGTTGGAGGCCGCGCGAGACGCCTTGGCGGCATCGGGGTTGGAGGCCGGGCAACTCGCGGCCGTCGGCATCGCCAATCAGCGCGAGACGGCCCTGCTGTGGGATGCTGAGACCGGGAGACCGCTCGGTAACGCCATCGTGTGGCAGTGCCGCCGCACGGCCGAACGTTGCGAACAACTCCGCCGCGAAGGCGTCGAGACGACGATCCGGCAGAAGACCGGGCTCCGCCTCGACCCGTACTTCAGCGCCACCAAGTTCGAGTGGCTCATGTCGGCATACCCGGAGTCGCGCTCACTTCTCCGCAAGGGACGACTCAGAATCGGCACCATCGACAGCTTTCTCGTGTGGCGCCTCACTGGCGGTCGCCGCCACGTCACTGACTTCACGAACGCCTCCCGAACCATGCTCCTAGACCTTCGTTCACTCGAGTGGGACGACGAACTGCTCCAGCTCTTCGGGATTCCCCGTGAAGCATTGCCCGATCCCGTGGCCTCCGCCGGGGTAGTGGGCCTCACCGATCCTGAATGGCTTGGAGCCGCCGTGCCGCTGGCAGGGTTGGCCGGAGACCAACAGGCGGCTCTGTTCGGGCAGGCGTGCTTTGATCGAGGCGATACCAAGTGCACTTACGGAACGGGTTGCTTCCTCCTCATGAACGTCGGAGGGCAGCCGATCTTTTCGCAAACCAACATGATCGCGACGGTCGCCTGGGGACTCGGTGCAGGCAGGCTTAAGGTGAGCTACGCGCTCGAAGGTTCGGTCTTCACAGCCGGGGCAGCCGTCCAGTGGCTGCGCGATGGGTTGGAGATCATCGAGTCGAGTGCCGACATAGGACCCCTGGCAGCAAGCGTACCGGACAACGCCGGAGTCTACTTTGTTCCCGCCCTCACAGGCCTGGGGGCCCCGTTCTGGGACGCCGGGGCGCGCGGATTGGTGATCGGTATCACCCGGGGGACCAGCAGGGCCCACTTGGCCCGAGCGGCCGAGGAGGCTATCTGCTGCCAGATCCGGGCGGTGCTTGAGGCAATGAAGGCAGACTCGGGGTTCGCGCCGCCCCTCCTCAAAGTGGACGGGGGGGCTGCCGCGGACAAGTTTCTACTCCAGCTTCAGGCCGACCTCTTGGGCATTCCGGTCCGACGGCATCGACTGGTGGAATCGACCGCCTTCGGCGCGGCCGCGCTGGCGGGGGTTGCTGTCGGCTATTGGTCGTTGGATGATGTCGCGAGACTTGCGGGGCATGAAGAGACGTACCATCCCAGGATGAACGCGTGGGAGAGGGATGGGCTCCAGGAAAATTGGATGCGGGCCGCTCAACGCTCTCTGGGCTGGGCTCAGGGAGGGAGGTAACGCGCATGGTAGACAATGAATGTGGCAACACGGCTGTATCGAGGAGGTCAATATGAGCAACGAGCCCTGCTACCTGTCTTTCGATCTTCTTGAAAGCTTCATGGTCGAGGTCTTCAAGGGCGTGGGCGTCCCCGACCAGGACGCGAGGACTTGCGCGGCCGTCCTCATCGGGGCGGACAAACGCGGGATCGACTCCCACGGCGTGGGGCGCCTCAAGCCCATCTACTACGATCGAATAGTGAAGTCACGGATCCAGCAGCCCACCACCGCTTTCGAGGTCGTCCGCGACTGCAAAGCCACGGCCGTGGTGGACGGCCATCACGGTATGGGGATGGTCGTCGGCAAGCGTTGCATGGAGATGGCCATTCAGAAGGCACGCGACCACGGGATGGGAATGGTCGTGGCCCGCAACTCCACCCACTATGGTTTCGCTGCCTACTACCCGCTCATGGCTGTGGAGGCGGGGATGATCGGACTCACCGGGACAAATGCTCGCCCATCGATAGCTCCCACCCACGGTGTGGAAAACATGTTGGGCACCAACCCTCTGGTCTTCGCGATGCCTACTGATGAAGACTTTGCCTTTACCAACGACTACGCGACCTCGATCATCCAACGGGGCAAGATCGAACTGTACGCCCGCGAGGGCAAGCCGTGCCCCCCCGGACTGGTGATCGACCGGCAGGGCAACACCGAAACCGACTCGGTCAAGATCCTCGAAGACCTCGTCAACGGCACGAGCGCACTGACCCCCATTGGCGGCATGAGCGAAGAGACCGGCGGCCACAAAGGATATGGCTTCGCGACGGTCGTCGAGATCCTCTCAGCGGCACTGCAGCAGGGTGCCTTCCTCAAGATGCTCAACGGCACCAACGACCAGGGCAAGCCGATCCCGTACGCGCTGGGACACTTCTTCATGGCCATTGATGTGGAGTGCTTCACCGACCTGGCTTCGTTTAGGAAGACTACCGGCGACATCCTGCGGGCTTTGCGGGCATCGCAGAAGGTCCCGGGGGAGGAACGCATCTACACGTGTGGAGAGAAGGAACACCTGGTCTGGCAAGAGCGCCAGAAGACGGGACTGCTCATCGACGCTAGCATTCAACGGGAGCTGACCACCATGCGCGACGAGCTCGGACTGGAATTCAAGTTCCCCTTCGAAGGGTGTTGACCGCTGTTCCCCGACGAGGCGCCCCGTCCTAGCCTGGCGCCTCGTCGGAGATCTCCGTGGGCTCGGGATCGATCCAGTCGCCGAAGTGACGCTGGAAGACCTCCTCCAAGGCGGCATCGGCGTCGATCCGCAGAGCCCGGTAGCGTTCCACCAAGTCCTTGGCCCGAGGCGTCAGCTGGGATCCACCGCCGAGACTCCCGCCTACGCTACGGTCCAGAAGCGCAAAGCCCAACCGCCGTTCCGCCGCATGAAGAATGCGCCAGGCCTTGTTGTACGACATGCCCAACTCGACCGCAGCCTTGCGAAGGGATCCGCTTTCTTGAACACCGTCGAGAAGTCTCGCCGGGCCGTCACCGAACGCACGGCCGCCGAAATCAAGCCATACCTTGTGCTTGAGCCGCATTCTCAAGCCCTCCTCCTATGCCCCGGCGGGCACTTCGACCTTTTCCAGACTAACCTCTGCGTGCGCTACAACCCTGCCGTCCCCCCGCCTCCACCCGGCTCTTGCGGAGCCGCGGCTGACTCTGTGGACCCCGGCGGTGCTCCCAAGGGGGGAACGATCGGACGAGCCTCCGCCGCCACGCCGGACGGCGCGGGCGACAGATAGATCTCGGTGCCGCAGTAGGGACAGCGAACCAAGCCTTTGCCGGCCAGTTCCAGTTTGCCTCCGCAGTTGGGGCAGGTGCCGTCCTTGATCTGCGCCGCCTCCGCCGAGACCAATTCCCCCTTGTCCCAGTTCACGTAACCTCTGAAGAGATCCTTACCGATGAGGTCGTAGATATAACCCTTCACCTGGTCACGAGTGAGATCGCCTTCGATCGCGAGGTCGGGAATACTAACCTTTCCTCGCGTCATGACCGAGTTCAGGATGTTCCGCTCTTTGTCCGCCTTACTCTCCGCCTTGATTTCGCCGTGAGAGGATAGAAGCAAGTAGATCCCGACTGCAAGAAACGGCAACGAGAACAGGACGAAGCCCAGCGCCACACCGGTGGCGCGCGAGCCTGTGGCCAGCCCGGCTCCCAACCAGGCGTCGATGCCGAGGCTGACGATAATCAACACGATCCCTATGATCCTGGTCTTCAAAGCTTCCTCCTCACGGGTCGCTCCGTGTATCTCGGCTCAACGGCGCATGTGAAGACGTTTCGCGGAGGCACACTCGGCTTCATCCCGCCCTGAAGCCGCCGCCACCGCCGCCTCCCGAGAAGCCGCCGCCGAAGCCGCCCCCCATTCCACCGAAAGCTCCCCGGCCTGAGCCGGTACTCGAAGGTGCAGAGGTCAGCACGCTGGACATGCGATTGAGGCTGCCAAAGAGACCGTCGGAAATGGTATCGAGGCTGAAACCACCTCCCGGCACCCCCGCGCCCCCGGCCATGCCTCCGCCGACTCCCCCACCAACGCCGCCGCCCACCAAGGACCCGCCGCCGATAGGGATGGGAATGAAAACCGGGTGGTACCACACGGGCGGAGGAACGGAAAGGCCTTCAAAGCGCCTCACCCAGTGCTTTTCCACTCCGAAAGCGACCGCGTAAGGAAGATACTTCTCGAACGAGTCTTTGGCCGTTTCCATGTCCTGAAATCGGGTCAGATCTTGCAGGTAGTTGCGGAAGGCTTCCCACTTCCGCTGTTCCTGAGCGCCCTTAGCAGTCCGTCGAGGCATGAATGGAGCAAAAGCCCACACGATAACCACGGTTACGATGGTTCCCAGAAGGAAATAGCCCCATCCGGGGACGTGAGTCAACCCCATCAGGGCGGTGAGGCCGCCGAGTATGATCGCGACCACGAAGCCGTATCCGAACCAGCGTGTCCGCACCGTTTTGGGATTGTCGTGGAAAAGACCGGCCTCGGCCGTTTCCGAGTAGACCATCTCGACGATGGGGCCCACGTGAACGTAGAAGTGATTCTTCAATTGAGCCGTGGTGACTTGATCCGCATGCATCGAGTCGAAGAGCGCCTCCGCCACCTTGCCCTCGAATCCCTTGAGATCATCGAGGGGTTTTAGGCGCGTGAAGGTGCTTTCAGCCCTGCTGAGGATGGCGTCCTTCTTGGTGTCCGTTATCTCCAAATAGCCTCGCCGAGCCAAATCAACAATGGTGGCGATCACCTCTTTAGTATCAACCTTCTCGTCTATCAGGGCTCCAACCAGACCCGGGGAGAGGTCGGAAGGAGGCTCACTCACGTACTTCGCATAGACGGTACTGGGATCGTCGCGACCGCGCCGACGCCACAGCAGGAGCATCACCAGGAAGGCGATGATTGGGAGTACGAACCCAACCTTGGGAACGACGAACGCCTCCACGCGGCGCACTGTCCAGGTGAAGTTCACCACGCCCTTCGGGAAACCCGTGACGATCCAGAACTGCGTGTATGGGGGAATGTCGGTACCCTGATAGACCATAGTCGACGCCGCGGGCGAAGCTACGCTCGTCTGGACGCCGAGGCCGGACTGAATAGCCTGCGTCATCTTGTCCGACGCAACGGAGTCCGGCAGGTGGACGGTCGCTCTAACCGCTGCTATGGATACGGGAGTCACTGCATCGAATACGTACCAACGCAATTCGTCGCCCTGGTCGAAGAACAGAATCACGCCCTTCGCTCGATAGTGGAACGTCCAGGTGCCAGTGGTATCGGTAAGATCGAAGTGGACCGTGATCAAGCGCTCGTTGCCCGAGGTAGAGCTGCTCCAGGTTCCCGGACCCGTCCCTTTCGGAAGGGGCTGCCCGCCCGCATCCATGACCTGAATGTCGGTCATGCCGTCCATGTTTCCGGTGGGGATCGCTCGGGTCACAAAAGTGTAGCTTCCCTGGAAGGCGAATGTGACCTTCTCGTCGACGATCACGTCGCCGTTCGTCTGGACAGCCAGATTGGCGTCCATATTCGATATCTGCCAGTCCTTGGCCTGGGCTTCGGCGGTCGGGCTGAAGAAGAGCGCCACCGCCGCCGCGACGACCGCCAACGCGGCCAGCAGCCAGGCCCGTCTCCAGGGAAGTCTTCGAAGGCTCCGACTCACTTCTGTTCGCCCTCGGCAGTCGGAGCTTCGACAGCATCCCCCGCGGCCGGGGTCGAGGCCGCGGTTTTGCCGCTCAGCTGTTCGCCGCAGTTAGGGCAGAACTTGGAACCTGCGGGAAGCGTTGCGCCGCACTTGGGGCAGGTGATGGTTGCGGAGAGATTGTACCCGCACTCCGGGCAGAACTTGCTGCCAAACGGGATGTCCTTGCCGCAATTGGGGCAGCGGACCTTGGGCTGAGCCCCGCCGGCCATAGCCTGCTGTAGCATCCCCGGAATCATCATGCCTAAGCCGGCACCGGTGCCGAGGCCCAAACCCGCCGCAGCGGCCGTCCCGACGGTACTGCCTCCGCCCCCACCACCTCCGGTCCCCTTGGCCAAATCGCCGATTGCCTGCGCGGCTTTGAACTGGAAGTACCGATCCATGCCGCCGACGGCCTCCATGCCTGACCGCTCGTCGATGCGTTTTTGCACCTCGTCTGGTGGCGAGATGGCATTGACGAGAAAGTCCACAATGGCCAAACCGTACTGAGCGAAATCGTCTTTGATACGAGCTTTGAGACCGGCGCCCAACTCGTCGAAGTAGCGAGGCAGATCGAGAACCGATTCGAGATGCTCGCCGAGCATGTCGGCCAAACGACCCACTATCACACCGCGCAAAAAGTCCTCGATCTGAGCGTTGTTGAAGATACCCCTAGTGCCCACGATCTTGACCACGAAGAGCTTCGGATCGGTGATCTGGATGGTGTAGATACCGTTGGAGCGGAGGCGGATCATCTTGAATTCCGAGTCGCGGAACAGGATCGGCTCGGTGGTGCCCCACTTAAGATCTGTGAAGGTGCGCTGGCTGACGAAGTAGACCTCGCTGCGGAACGGCGTATCTCCATAGAGCGGTGCCGTCAGGACCGCGGTCAGCAGGGGAATGTTCTGCGTGGCCAGAGTGTGCCTGCCGGGACCAAATGTGTCGTAGGCCTTGCCATCCCTGAAGAAGACGGCCCACTGGCTTTCGCGGACAATGAGCTGCGAGCCCACTTTGAACTCGCCCGAGCCCTGCTCGGGGACACGGTGGACCATTTCGGAGCCCTGCTCGTCCATATATTCGATGAGGTTCATGAGAGCCATCGACTACCTCCCCGCTCCGGTGATCAACTGTTCACGCCCCGCGAAATATGAATCCAGGGCGGCTATGCGCCCGTCGAGTAGATCAATGTCAGCGCGGAGAGATGCGCTGTCGGCGGTGATGGTACCGGCCAGTTCCTCGATGCCCTGAGCCTCCTTCTGCAATTGCAGATCGAACTGGTACAACTCATCGAGCTTGGGCTGACCGACCTTGGTAGCATCGAAGAGGCCGGCATAGCCATAGTCGGCGAACTGTACGCGGTCGCGCAGGGTACGCAGCCGGCGGATGGTCGTGTCGATGATCCCCAGATTCTCGAGATTGCCGCGCCTTGTTAGCGCGAGCTGCACTTCGTCCAGTTTGAGGTGGGATGCTTCCAGTCGTCCCGCCACATAGAGCCTCTGGATCTTGTCGGCTTCGCGACGGAGTTCCTTATCCTTGTAGCCCTTGTAACCGGGAACGTGCTCCGCGGCCCGTTCGAACCAGTTCTTACTTTCCTCGATCCGCTCATCGATGCCCATCGTCATCCCCCTTTTTCTCTGTCGATCCGGCGACCTCCGCTGGATCAGCGTCTCTACGCCACCAAATCGTCGAACTCGCTCAACAGCAATCTCCAGTTTGACTCGTGTATATAGCGTGGGTCCCACACGGCGGGAATGAAGATCAATTCTTCGTCTTCAGTGACCAGATCGCCTAACACCGAATGCAGGTCGTGCGACTCGTGAGACTCCACAGCCAGATAGACAAACTCCGCCAGGATCTTCGCGTCCTGCCGACTCACGACGATGGGCGAGACCGCACCGAAACTTGGGTCCTCAAAGGGAGACTCCGGCTCATGCTCCACCCCTACGAGAGAGGGGCGAGTGATCGTCTGGGCCGGCAACCCCTCGGTCAGTCCCAGCATGGGCTGGGCCAAACAAAGGCTCACCCCCAGACTCTGGACAATAGGCCTTGCCAGCGAAAAAGCGGGGACGTAGACGAAACCCTCTCCCGAGTCAGCCGCGCGTCGGATACGGTCCCAGCCTGGTGCGCGCAACCTCCACACGGCCAAATAGCGGACATCCTGCGAAACGATGAGTTTGGTGGTGACCTCAGCGCTCACGGCGGGAAACGACTCCAGTCCACCCTGCGCAGGCTCGTGCACCAGTCCGCACCCGCGACACACGAATAGGCTTGATTCGGCCCCGCCATCCAGCGGTCGCCCGCAGTTGCTGCACAGCAGAGGAATGAGGTCAGCTGGAGTATGGCTCGTGGTATTCAACCTCCCCCTGCAACCGGAATTGCCGGGCCGTGAGAAGAACTACCAATGACACTACCACGGCTACGATGACCGTTGGTAATCGGCCGATCTCCCAGACTCCCTGGAGTCGCAGGAACATCGCAACGACGCCCGCCAGGATCACCATCTGGGCAATGGCGGCAATCAACCTCTGCCTATCGGCGGCTGGAGCACGGGCCGAGAAGATGGACCCGCTGCGCCCGTCGACGGTCATTTCGTACAGCCGATTTCCATCGCGGAAACGCAGCCGCCACAATGGGTAGAAAAGCAGAGTCACACTCTCGCGTAAAGGGAAGAGGCGGGTGCCCGACGCGGTATCGCCCACGAGGGGCGTCAGCGCCGATCTGCGGCCGATTTTGGCGACATCCGCCGCCGTGCCGGAGGCTTCGAGGAGCAGCGCTCCTTCCTCCAACTCTCCCGCTAGAAGGGGTAGGGCGAACTCCCTCCCGGTGATGCGCGGACGAGTAGCCCCGAGCGCGGACAGGTCGAGAGCGGCCTCGTAGTATCGACGCTCGTTAAGCCGCGGCTCCTCGATCCTCTCCCTATTCAGTTCCAGTTCGAGATGCTCGTCTTTGCCCTCCTGGCCCACCAGCAAAGCCTGGGTCCTCAATTTCGAGCCAAACTCCCAACCCGCGACGAGCGCTTTGTACTCCCAGATGGGCGCGTAGAGGAGACTCGCTTCCACGAACGTCGCGGAACGGGCCTGTTTGTCGATACCCGGATGCTTCTTCAGCCAAGCCGAGCCAACCCCCACGGCTGCAAGCTTGGTGATCTTGGCCGGGAAGTACCAACGCGAATATCCCCCGTGCTCCTTGATGAGGATACGAACGCCGCAATGGTCACATGTAATGAGGCGATGCCCTTCTGTCACGCCCAGAGGACCGGCGCACTGCGGACATCGGACCGAGCGAAGGATGGGCTCATTCACGCCTGAATCCCTTCAAGAGGGCGACCGCGCCAAAGGCTACGGCGGTCGCGACGATGGCCAAGAGCGCGGGCAAAAGCCCGGGAACTGCCCACGCCTCCGCCACCAAGACCACAGCGAGGCCCAAGAGATACCACTGCAGACTCCCGGTGAAGACGCCCGATCGCGCGGGCAATGCGTCGGGGTAGACGGGTCCCTGTCCCGCCCCGACCAGAGCGGAGAACCATGTGGGTACTTCCCGGCCCAACGCGTACTTGGCCGGGTAGTAGGCGCGGACTTCCACCTGCACGCTCTTCGTGGCCGGATCGGTCAGCGCGGCCCCGATGGCGGCGTCAAGCACACCCCAGTCCATTCCCTCGAGGGGGTCCGGACTCTCGATCATCTCCGTCGGCGCGCTCGCCAACTGAGCGAGCGCCGGAGAGGGTAGGGCCTCCAGTGGAGCGACGTGCTCATCGTCTTCCCGCTTCACTCGAAGAAAGGGAAAGTGTTGGAGTTCGCCCACAACAGGTGCCAATGCCGACTCGAAACCCTGCTTTTTCAGCCAGGCTTGGAGAATGCCGGGAGCTTGCTCCCGGGTGACGCACACCCGCTCCCGTAGCACGTGCAGGAGTACTCCCTGGGCAAGAACGAGGATGGATCCGCAAGAGGCACAGCGGATGAAGTCGGCACTGTGGGGCATTCGGATCGCCGCCCCGCATTGAGGACAGCCGATCTCAGGACGGGTGCGCGCGTCGGGCATGTCTATCGAAGTCTCCATGTCCTCCTCGGCTGCAGGCCTCGCGGTCGTCGTTATTCTTTTCCTGGTAGTCTATCGCCGTGTCACTGAATATCCTTGAATCCCGCCTCGAACCCCCGCGCCTCGTAGCCGTAGATCTCGATGGCACGCTGCTCTTGAGCGACAGTCACGAACTCAGCCCGGCGACAGTAGACGCCATCCGCCTACTGGCTGAGATCGGCGTGTCCACGGTCCTCGCGACGGGGCGCATGTTCCGTTCGGCTGCGCGTTTCGCCCGCGAACTCGATCTCGTTGGCCCACTCGTGGCGTACCAGGGCGCGTTAATACGAGAGGTGGGTTCGGGAAAGCTTCTCCATCACGACCCGTTGTCCTTGGAGCTGGCCTTAGAGATCCTCGATTTCCTCCAAGATCGGGATTGCTCGGTCAACGTCTACCTCGATGACGAGTTGTTCGTAGAGAAGAAGAGCTCCTTCAGCGAGCGATACGAACTCATCTCCGGCATGCAGGCGCATGCGGTGGGCAGGCTGAATGCTTTTTTGGACCGCTCGCCCACGAAGATTGGGATGGGCGGAGACCCGGAAACCGTCGCAGACGTGCTGGGGCTGTTGCGTCTCCATCTAGCGGGACGGGCCAACGTCGTGAGGACGTGGCCGTTCTTTCTGGAGATGGTCTCTATCACGGCCACGAAGTCGAGAGCGCTCCAGCTGCTCGGGGGGCGCATGGATTTCACCGCGGCTCACGTGTTGGCTTTCGGCGACTCGTACAACGACGCCGACATGCTTGTCTGGGCGGGCACGGGCGTCGCTATGGGAAACGCCCCTTCGGAGGTCACCGCATCTGCCGATCACACGTGCCTCTCAGTGGACGAGGATGGGTTTGCCCGATACCTTATAGCTCAAGCCTGGTTCCCCGGGGAGGCCCTGCGGGTCCGTCCCCGGGGTGTCTGAGATAAGTTCCGGGTCCTCCCGGCATCTACGGAAATCGCAGCACTGCGGCCACGTTCCCCAAAGCGTCGAGCGCGCGTATGTTCTCACCAACCTCCACGTGACTGCCCTGCAGAACCGCAAGACGAACAATCTCGCCCACAGCGTCGGCGACCGGAACCGTCTCCTCGTCACAGACCGGACAGCGGGTCACGGGAGAAAGCCCCACCCAATCGCACGACAGACAACGCCAACCCGGGACCCGATAGTTGCGCTGCACGAGCAAGGTCTGCACCTGATGCCGTCTTACCGCTTCCAGCACGTCATCAAAGCCGGCCGTGCCCCGGCCGCCGTTACCGAGTGCTTCCTGCACTCCCAGTGACAACTCTTCGATCTCGTGGTTTCGAGCCTCCCGCACGGCCTCACGTGCAGTTACGAGCATCTGTGCAATGCTCGCAGCCGCGTCGAATGGGATTTCGGCCACAATACGCGACGCGAGAGCCGCCGGAAGGGAGCGGCGGAAACTACTGGCGATGTCGTGAAGTGCCGACACCACGACCCGACGTGCCCCGGACGCTTCGAGAAGCCTGCCCAGGGCGGTGCCCACTTCCTTGAAGTGCGCTTCGACCAGTTGATCCTGCCTGGCCGCGGCATAGTACTCCTTGACCGAAACCTCACCGGTCTCCCTATCGCTGCTCCTCAGCCAAGGACCGGACAAGTCACTCTCCTTGGCTATTCGCCACTCATCCACGACAAAGAGGGACGACTCGTCCCGACTCACCCGCGCTACGACGAAAGGTTCCAACATCGACAGGGCGTGCACCACGGGCCGCACGTAGGGCGAGGGTTCAATGACCAGACGGTTCATTAGGCGCATGGGCAGTTCCATTTTCTCGCGGACTCCCGCCCCACCGTCTGCGAAAACCACTAAGCCCTGAGTATCCGACGTCACGTCGTAGTTGAGGGTGTCGAGTACAAAGTCGAAATCTTCCTGGAGAATGTGCCGTTCTTCCTTGGACACCGATCGTTCTTTGGTGATGCGGCCGAACTCGCTGTTGAGGAAGGTCGGCCCGAGCTGACGCCAGTCGTCAAGGCGACTGGTAGAAAGGACCGCCGTCACGAACATGCCCCGAGAGGCCCGGATGGAAGCCAGAGATCTAAGCCTCTCCCTGGCGACGGGTGCACTCTCGATCATAGGGCACCGCCCTTCGCCTTACCTTCCCGGCCCGGGGATTCGTCCAGAGGCTGTCTTTCCGTACCAAGTACATCCTCGAGGCTTTCTACTTCGCTCGACGGCTCCTTGGTACCAGCGGCCTCCGAGGTCTCGCGGCCCTGATTCGTCTGCTGGTCGTGGAGGGACTGTTCCCGCCTCCACCGCTCTTCCCGCTCCCGATACTTGTCCACGAGGGCCGACTTACCCTTGTCGTGCGCGGCCTCGGCCATGTTCACGGTGCCTGGATCGGAAAGGGAAGCCTCCATCTTCTGGGTGGGAGTGATTGGGCGCTCCCGGCCGGAGCGTTCGACCTTCTTATCGGCCATGATCTCCCCTTTTGATTGAAGAACCCTCGGATATGAGGGCCTGCTCTTCTACTACCCAGTCCAACAACGGCACTAAACGGACGCCCTCGGAAATCACTCCGCGGACCGCTCCAATTCGGCTACTTTCGCAAGACGCCTGCGAAAGCGCTCTTCTCCCGAGAAACGGGCGGAGATGAAGACCTCGACCAGGTCCCAGGCCAACTCCACTCCCACCACCCTCCCACCCAAACAGAGGATGTTCATGTCGTCGTCTTCGACGCCCTGCCTGGCCGAGAACACGTCGGTGATGAGGGCCGCCCTTACGCCCTGGACCTTGTTGGCCGCCACGCAGGCGCCCACCCCGCTGCCGCAGACTGCTATTCCCCGTTCGACCTCACCTGCGGCAACGGCTCGGGCCAACGGGACGACATAGTCGGGAAAGTCGTCTCCCGGAGTCTGCTCGAAGGCGCCCAGATCGAGTATCTCGTGGGAATCGCGCAGGAGTCTTTCCTTCAGGAGTTGCTTGAGTTCGAAGCCGCCGTGGTCGGCGGCAATCCCGATTTGCATCGTCGCTCCTATGTCGCAGGGATGGCTGTTTGTGTTTCTACCCATTCGAGCCAATAATGTGGACATTGGCTAGTACCGTCGCCACCGAAGGAGCCTTCTTGATGGAAGACTTTGAGAAGCTGGGCGCGTTCTACCTCGGGCGTGAATACGACCTCAAGTCGAAGCAGTCCGGCGGTTCCCTCCTATACGACTCCAAGGACCTTGTGACACACGGAGTCTGTGTAGGCATGACCGGCAGCGGCAAAACCGGATTGTGCATCGGTATCCTGGAGGAAGCGGCGATTGACGGCGTGCCCGCCATCGTGATCGACCCCAAGGGGGACTTGGCCGATCTCTTGCTTACGTTCCCCGACCTCAGGCCGGAGGACTTCCGTCCCTGGGTTAGCGAGGACGAGGCAGCCAAGAAGGGGCTTACCCCCGATCAGTTCGCGCAGCAACAAGCTCAGATGTGGAAGCAGGGCTTGGCCGACTGGGGTCAGGATCCTGCCCGGATCCGGCGCCTGAAGGATGCGTGCGATTTCACCATCTATACCCCCGGTTCCACGGCAGGCATCCCAGTGAGCATTCTCAAGTCTTTCGCCGCACCGGCTCCGGCCATCCGTGCCGACGAAGAGGCGCTTCGCGACCGTATTGCCACAGCGGTCACCAGCATGCTCGGGCTCATCGGAGTGGCTGCCGACCCGATTAGGAGCAGAGAGCACATCCTCCTCTCCACGCTGTTCAACTCGGTATGGTCGGCCGGAAAGGATCTTGATCTAGCCAGCCTCATCCAACAGATCCAGACGCCGCCGTTTGCCAAGGTGGGCGTGCTCGACCTCGACGCCTTTTACGCTGCCAAGGACCGCTTCGAGCTCGCCATGCTCTTCAACAACCTTCTGGCGGCCCCCACGTTTCAGACCTGGCTCGAAGGCCAATCGCTCGACATCGGGCGGATGCTTTTCACGGCGGAAGGACAACCGCGCGTGTCCATCTTCTCGATAGCTCATCTCTCCGATGCCGAACGCATGTTCTTCGTGTCGCTGCTGTTGAACGAAGTCCTCGGCTGGGTGCGGGCACAACCAGGGACCGGCAGCCTTCGCGCCCTGGTATATATGGACGAGATATTCGGCTTCTTCCCGCCAGTGGCTGAGCCGTCTTCCAAGAAACCCTTGCTCACGCTGCTGAAGCAGGCACGGGCGTTCGGCGTCGGGATATTGCTCGCCACCCAGAACCCGGTCGATCTAGACTACAAGGGCCTGGCCAATGCGGGCACGTGGTTCATCGGGCGACTTCAGACCGAGCGGGACAAGGACCGACTGCTCGAGGGACTTGAGGGCGTAGCCGCCGGGTCGGTCACCAAGTTCGACCGACAGGAGATGGAGGAGACGCTGGCCGGTCTGGGCAACCGGGTCTTCCTCATGTACAACTCCCACGAGGATGAACCAGTGGTGTTTCAGACCCGTTGGACCATGTCCTATCTCTGTGGGCCTTTGACGCGGACCCAGATCAAGACGCTCATGGATCCGCGCCGACCTGAATTCCCCTCGGTCGGTGTCTCGACACCAGCGGTACAGGCCGAGTCGGCGGTTCCCAAGCAACCCTTGGCGGCGACGGCGCCTGGCCTCGCGACGACCTCTCCGCCAGAGGTCGAGGTCGGGACGCCGCCCTCGCCTCCTCCTGAGGTACCGCAGTTCTACCTCCCTGTCCGCGGAGCGGCGCCGCCCGGCGGTAGCTTGATGTACCGACCCGGAGTGCTGGCGGCGGCGACGGTCAACTTCGTCAGTTCCGACACCGGTGCCGCCACCTCCAGTAAGGTCCGACGCGTGGCCCAGGCGCCGGAGAACGCTTTGGCGCTTGACTGGGATGGAGCGAGCGTGGTGGAATCGCCCCTTGAAGATCTGGACAGGCAGCCCTTCGGTGGGGCGGTGCTGGCGCCCCTGCCAGCGGCCATGACGAAACTGACCTCGTACCGCTCATGGGAGAGCGATTTCACAGCCTGGACCTACCGAACGCAGGCAGCGCAGGTCTTCAGAAGCCCCGAATTCAAGCTCACTTCCAGCCCTGGGGAGACCGAAGGCGACTTTCGAACCAGACTGCAACTGGTCGCCCGGGAGAAACGGGATGAACTCACGGAGAAGCTCCGAACCAAGTACGCCGCCAAGGCGGCGACCCTTCAGCGGCAACTCCTGGCGGCCGAGCATGCGGTACAGAGAGAAGGGGAACAAGCCAAGAATCGCAAGATGCAGACGGCCATC
The DNA here is from genome assembly GCA_963775295.1 of uncultured Actinomycetes bacterium. Lineage (GTDB taxonomy): Bacteria > Actinomycetota > Thermoleophilia > RBG-16-64-13 > RBG-16-64-13 > JAMDEO01. The sequence continues at coordinate 669,422 of CAVZIK010000006.1, read as the reverse complement.
TCTTTTGGAGCCACGCTTCTCGGGGCGTTCACAGGACGCAAGGTCATGAGCGCCGGAACACTAGGAAGAGCGACGACAGCCATGCGCGACGTCGGCCGGACCATGGACGAGCAGGGCGACATCAAACGGGCAGAAGAGTCGCTCGCCGCCATCAAACAGAAGCAGGCCGACACCGAGGCCGAGTTCCAGGCGGAAGTCGATGCCATTGACGCGCGCATGGACCCCATGGCCGAGAGCCTGGACCAAATCGCCATAAGGCCGCGCAAGAGTGACATAGTCGTCGATTCCGTGGGGCTCGTGTGGATGCCCTACTGGCGGGATGCGTCCGGTTCAGTAACCGGTGCTTGGGGGTAAGAGGGTTGTCACTCGATACGAGCAACCAAGATGAGGAGGGCTGAGCGGATGCTGAAAGAGTTCAAGGCGTTCATCGACAAGGGTAACCTGCTGCAACTGGCCGTTGCGTTTATCCTGGGCGTCACTTTCGCGGCAGTCGTCAATTCACTGGTGAACGACCTCATCATGCCCTTGGTAAGTCTGGCAACAGGCGGGGTCGACTTCTCCAGCAAATTCGCGGTGCTGAAGAACCCGGCCGGCGGACACTACACCACCGTTCAGGCCGCCCACGATGCCGGAGCGGTCACCCTCAACTACGGGCTCTTCGTCAATGCCATAATCGTATTCATCATCGTGGCGCTGGTGCTGTTCTTCCTCGTCAAGGCGTACAACAGGGCTACCAAGCCTGCAGCTCCCGTCGTTACCAAAGACTGCCCGTTTTGCTTCACTGCGATCCCCGTTCCGGCGCTACGCTGCCCGAACTGCACCTCCGAACTGAGCGCCCAGTCGGGCACATGACCCGATAGCCGAAGACCCCTTATCGCAGACCGCCGAGCGGGGCGGGGCGCTTGGCGCCCCGCCCCGCTCGTTCTCAGGCGCGCCGACTGGGTCCCCGCTATACTCTCCAGCATGATGGCCCCCCAGTCTCCCACCGACGTCCACACCTTCTTCGCCACCTGCGCCCGCAATACCGAGGGTCTTCTCCTAGAGGAACTCAAAACACTGGGCGCAAGCGGCGCAATCGAGACGCGCGCAGGTGCGTCCTTCGAAGGGACGCTCGGCCAAGCTTATAAGGTGTGCCTCTGGTCAAGGGTTGCTAGCCGGATACTCCTCCGGCTGAAGACCTTTCCCGTCGGAGACCCAGACGCCCTCTACGAGGCCGTGCGACAGGTCTCGTGGGAAGACCACCTCGACCGACGTGGGACCATGGCCGTCGAAGTGACCTCGGCCATCACTCAGGGACCCTTGGCCAATCTCAACACCCACTTTGCTGAGCAACGGATCAAAGACGCCGTGGTGGACCGTTTCCGTGAGCGGACGGGGGAGCGGCCGGGCGTGGACTTGGCCCGGCCCAATGTGCGCCTCAACGTCCACCTTTTCCCGCAGGAGGCTGCACTTAGCCTGGACCTCTCGGGCGACGGTCTTCACCGGAGGGGCTATCGACTGGAGGGTGGAGAAGCTCCGCTCAAGGAGAACCTGGCGGCAGCCATTCTCATGCGATGCAAATGGCCGGCCATCGCGGCGACCGGTGGCACGTTGCTGGATCCGATGTGTGGGTCGGGAACTCTGCTCGTCGAAGGTGCCCTCATGGCCGCCGACATAGCCCCCGGCCTCCTGCGGGAATACTACGGTTTTCTCGGCTGGCTCGGTTTCGACCCCGCTCCTTGGAAAGCGCTGCTGGAAGAGGCTCGGGCGCGTCGTGAGGAGGGTCTTGCTCGCATGCCTGCGATCTACGGTTTCGACTTTGATAGAAGGGCCATAGGCGCGGCGCGCGCCAACGCGCGGCGTGCCGGCTTGGCCGGACGAATCACCTTCGACCAGCGGGATCTCGCGGCCCTGACGCCGCCTGCTGGCAGGCCCGGCCTAGTCGTTACCAATCCGCCCTACGGCAAACGCTTGGGAGAGGTGACCGAACTGGTCCCCCTTTACGAAACTCTGGGAGAAAAGCTGCGGCAGTCCTTCACCGGCTGGGAGGCAGCGGTCTTCACCGGCAATCCCGAACTGGGGGCGCACCTCAACCTGCGGGCTCACCGCGTGAACGTCTTTCACAACGGCCCGATAGCCTGCAAACTGCTGCTCTTTGAAATCGATCCGGGTCATTATCTGGCCCCCGGCGCGCCCGCGGCGGCCGACATCCAGGCGGGCGTCGTTGAGATCTCGGCCGGTGCCGAGATGTTCGCCAACCGGCTCCGCAAGAACTGGAAACATCTGCACCGCTGGGCCGCACGGGAAGGTATCACCTGCTACCGTATCTATGACTCGGACCTGCCCGAATACGCCGTGGCGGTAGATCTTTACGGGGACTACGCCCACGTTCAAGAGTATGCCCCGCCGCGCACAGTCGATCCGGTGAAAGCCCGCCGTCGTCTCAAGGAGATCATGAGCGTCATTCCGGACGTCCTTCAGTTAGCGCCGGGAAACGTCATTCTGAAGGTCCGCCGCCCTCAGAAGGGGACGGATCAGTACCAGAAACTGCAGGATGACGGCGGCTTCATCGAAGTACCGGAGGGGGGACTGAGGTTCCTGGTCAACCTCACCAATTACCTCGACACGGGACTTTTTCTCGACCATCGCCTCACTCGCGGTCTTATTCGCGACGCGGCAGCAGGACGTCGGTTCCTTAATCTGTTCGCCTATACCGGAACAGCGTCCGTCTACGCAGCCGCCGGGAACGCCGCCACTACGACGACAGTCGATCTGTCGCCCACCTACCTAGATTGGGCGAGGCGCAATTTGGACCTCAACGGCTTCATTGGAACGGAGCATGGCTACATCCGGGCCGACTGTCTGGAGTGGCTCCATCATGCCGCTCGCAACCGTTCGATGAGAGGCTCGTACGACCTCATCTTTCTTGATCCGCCCACCTTCTCCAACTCCAAGAGCATGGGAGGGGTCCTGGACGTTCAGCACGACCACGCCCAGATGATTCGGGACTGCGTTTCGCTGTTGTCGCTGCAGGGCGAACTCATCTTTTCCACCAACCTCCGCCATTTCAGCCTGGACCAAGAGTTGGAGTCCGAATTCGAGATCAACGACATCAGCAAACAGACGATCCCCCCGGATTTTGCGCGCAGCCCGAACATCCATCGCTGCTTTCGAATCGCACACAAGGGCGCCGGGCCCAGGGTGTGCGACGGCCTACGCGGCCAAAGGGGCTGCTGACAGACCCATGCTCGATCGTCTCCCTAGCAATCGCCAGCTTGCCGATCTCTTCCAGAAGCTGGCCGACTATCTTGCCCTCGACGGGCAGTCTCAGTACCGAATCCTGGCGTATGAGAAGGCCGTCGCCCTGTTTCGGATCCACCCGACATCGGTTGCCGAGATGGCCATTAGCGGGGATCTACGCAACCTTCCGGGAGTCGGCCGGGCGATAGAGGCTAAGGTTGTCGAGTACGTCACCTCCGGCAGCATTTCCGCGCTGGAGGAGTTGTCGGAGCACTATCCCGAAGGGTTGCTCGAGGTGATGCACCTACCGGGGGTTGGCCCCAAAACGGCCCGGAAACTTTGGGACCTCGCCCATATCACCGACGCGCGCCAACTCAAGCGGGCCTCCGTCGAAGGCCGAATTCGGGGGCTGCCAGGCATGGGAGAGAAGACCGAGCAAAACTTCCTGAGGGCTGCGGAATCATGGGAACTCCGCGCAGCCGAGGTATCGCGCGGCCGCCGCCTTCTAGCCGAGGTTGAGCCGCAAGCCGCGCACTTCGTCGATGTCCTACGCGCACTGCCGGCTGTCGTCGCCGCTGATTATGCCGGCAGCGTGCGACGTCATCGCAGTACGGTGCGTGACATCGACCTCGTGGTGGGCTCGGGCGATCCGTCCTCCGTCATGGAAGCCTTCGCCGCTCTGCCCGAGCTGCACACAGTCGTGGAACGGGGGAAGACGAAGCTGGCGGCGATAACCCAGACAGGGCTCGGCCTCGACCTGCGCATCGTGGAACCCTCGTCGTACGGCGATCTGCTGCAGCACTTCACCGGAAGCGCCTCTCACAACGTAGCGCTGCGGGCCTACGCCCAGCAACGCGGCCTCAAGCTCAACGAGTACAACGTGGAACACGTCGAGACGGGCAGACTGGCCACCTGTGCCACCGAAGCCGAGGTCTACGCTCTGCTCGATCTCGCATACATCGAGCCGGAGCTGCGGGAAAACCAGGGTGAGATTGAGGCGGCGGCCACAGGAGCGCTGCCCGAACTCATCCAACTATCCGACCTGAAGGGTGATCTGCACGTTCACTCCGACTGGAGTGACGGACGGGCGACGATGGAGGAGATGGCACTGGGCGCCAGGCGCGCGGGGTTGCAGTACATCTGCTTCTGCGACCACTCGCATTCTCTATCTGTACGCGGGGGAATCAGTGCTGAGCGCCTGCTTACTCAGATCGAGACGATCCGCGAACTCGACGCCCGAATCGACGGCATCCAACTGCTTGCCGGGAGCGAGGTCGACATCCTGGTGGACGGTCGACTAGACTGGCCGGACGACATCTTGGCGAAGCTCGATTTTGTCACGGCAAGTATCCATTCCGGCTTCGGGCAGCAGCGCGACCAGATAATGAGCCGTCTCGTAGGGGCGATGCGGAATCCCTATGTGCGCTCTATAGGCCATCCCACCGGACGTTTGCTCACGCGGCGCGATTCCTACGACGTGGACATCGACCGACTCGCCGCGGTGGCTGCGGAGACCGGCACATTTCTTGAGATAAATGCTTCTCCCCACCGCCTGGATCTGTCCGCTCCTATGGTCAGACGCGCGCTGGAACTGGAAGTGACGCTCGTCGTCTGCAGCGACGCGCACCATCCTGCTGATTTTGCCAACCTCAAGTTGGCTGTGTGGGAGGGACGTAGAGGCTGGCTGGAGACGACGCGGGTAGCCAATACACGGCCCTGGAACAACTACTCGTCGGCCAAGGCTTCATCCTGAAAGGACCTTCGGGTGGCGGCGGAGCCTTCTTATCAGCGTCCGGCCCCTCAGGCGGTCCGTCGCGATTGATCTTCCTGACATTCGTCCCCCGCTAGGATCGCTCCCAGAAGACGGGAGACTCCAGGGTTCGAGAGACTGACGACCCAACAGCCGCACAAAGCCTGCGCCAACTGGTCGAGACGACGCTCGTCCTGATATCTGGCGTTCACACGGACATCGGGCGGCATGACCACCACGGCGCCGCAGCCGGGGCATTTCCAAACGTTAGGATCTGGCATATCAGTAATGCGCTGTCGTCCCTTTTCGCCTTCGGAGACCAATCCATCTGAATGTCATATCGGCGATGAGACCCCATCCCATGAGCGAAAGACGCGGAAGAAATCCCGCAAAATGCTCTTATCTTCCGCGTTACCTCAGAGCCCTTCGAACGTTGCCTGTCTCAGAAAAGGCTGAGACTCTAGTAGCGGTATATCGGAAATCCCTCAAGCTCTCACGGCAAGCAAGATGCCCAGGACCGCGATGACCAAGCACCCTAGGACTATGAGCCAGCGAAGTATCTGACGGAGACGGTCGCGCTCCCGCTGCCGTCGCTCATGCAGTCTCGTCAGCCTGCTCTCCAAGGATCTACCTCTCTATCTCCAATACCTCACGCCCAAAAACCCCGGTGGTATTGTCCGTAAAGGCGATCCTCCGCGGTACCACCTGGTACACGCCGATTCCCGCGATGAGTTCGGCCAATCTCGGCTGCTTCATCATCTCGCGCACGAACGGAAACTTGGTCAGGTAGAGCGCCATTGCCTTGGCCCTGGGCCCGCCAGTCAGGAGGAGGGCCCGGCCCCATAGTTGAACACCTTGAATGGACTCCCAATCTCCGTAGTCTTCACTCACAGTAACTGCCACCGGTCCCGCTTGTCCTATGTGCTTGCCATGGACGCTCGAAGGCTTGCTCATGAAGACGGGCCGGAGCGCCCGGTCTGCCACGTAGAAGACGCTGGCGGCATGCGGCGCTGCCTCGGACCTGCCTATCCCCGAGGCGGCGGCAATTCGATCATCAGGCGGCCCCAGAGTGGCCACCGTCATGGTGTGGTGGGAAGCCAGGTAAGCAGCGACCCGATCGCGCAGCTCAGCTTGGTTCATCGTCGAAGCCGGCACGAGAAACCAGGTCGGAAAATCCGGGACCGCCATCCCAACGCCGAAACAGCCCATGCTCCAATTGAAACTGATCGAGAATCTTGCCGACCGTCTGCGCCAGGATGTCGTCTATAGTCTTAGGCCGATGGTAGAAGCTGGGAACCGGCGGCAGGATCACCCCACCGTACTCGGTCACCTCCGCCATGAGGCGCAGATGGCCCAGATGGAGCGGGGTCTCCCGCACGACAAGCACGAGTTTGCGCCGCTCCTTGAGCACCACATCGGCAGCCCTCGCCAGCAGTGTGTCGTTGTAGCTGTGCGCGATGGCCGAGAGACTCTTGATCGCGCAGGGAGCAACGACCATCCCCAGAGTTCGGAAGGAACCCGAGGAGATGGGAGCTTCGATCTCTTCGTTCTTGTAGACCGCATCGGCTAGGGCCTCAATTTTGGCAACCGAGTAGCCGGTCTCGAGTTCAGCCACCTTTTTTGCAGCCTCGCTTATGACAAGATGCGTCTCGACTTCGATCGTGCGCAACGCTTCGAGCAGACGGATGCCATAGATGATGCCGGAGGCTCCGGAGATACCGACCACAAGACGTTGCATACGACCTACCTCACCCTCCCGCGATGGGCGGCAGAAGCCGGATCTCATCGCCATCCTCGATGCAGGTTTCCAAGCCCGAATTCTGGCGTACGTTCCGCCCGTTGACAAACACACCCGCCCAGACAGTTCCGTCCTCGCGGAAGATTCGGGTCTTCAAGCGCGGTTCCTTGGCCACACAATCGGCCAGAACCTCTGCGACTGTGGCTCCGGCGCATTCCATGCGCGCGGGACCGTCCGCACCCGCGATGCCCACAGGGAGTCTGATGAGAGCTTTCGCCACGACCGCTAGCTTATCCCCTGTTCGAGTTTGCTGACCTTCAGGCTCACCGCCAGCACGTTCGGGTTCTGACAGAAGGCCACACATTGCGGGTCGCCGTCGCACAGATCGCATTTGTAGGCAACCGACCGATCCGGATGCTCCCTGATGACCCCAAGAGGACAGGCATCGTAACAGGCCCCACAATTGAGACACTTCTCCTCATTCACCTTGAGCACGTACCCGCTGACCGGGTCCAGACCGGTCGCTTTCACCTCGATGAGGTGCTGCTCGATGGCGCCCTCCGGGCAGGCTTCCGCGCACTTTCCGCACGCGGTCTGCAGGCATGTACGTCCCTTGATCACGGCCGTGGTGGGGTTTACCGCTATGGACAAGCGGGCGACCGACGGCCGATAAGCGCCCTCGTGCCATGCGGAGCATGCAAGCTCGCACATATGGCAGCCGACACACTTCTTGTTGCTAACCATCACATGAGGCATTGAGGTCCCTTTCTCAGGCCATAGGTCAGCGGTCTACACGCGAACGTCAACGCCCACTTCGGCCAATTTGGCTTCGGTAGGAACCCCGCGTTCATCCCAGCCGCGCAGCCGGTAATACTCCTGCAACGCGTCCGCAAGCTCCTGGCCTCCGATTGCCTTCCCGGCGGAAGGACCGCTTTGGAACGCATATTCGGGCGCGTACAATTTCACAGGGAGCGAATCCGGCTCCACCCCTTCTCGGAGATTGAAGAGCCGGCCCAGGTTCCAGATGCGCTCGCCGATAAGCATGATCTCGTCCTCGCTAAAATCGCGCTTCCAGACATGCTTAAACATTTGACACAGCTGGTCGGGATTTACCGCCCAGAAATCGCAGTAGATCCCGCTGAACTTGACCGAACTGAAGTTCTGCCCGATGAAGCCGTTGTCCACATTACCTTTGATCACCTGCTCGGCCTTGCCTTCCAGACTGTCGGCAGGCCTCGTGCCCTCGAGAATCTCGTCGGCCACGGGATACGAACGCATATGGCAGCCGCCCCGGTCTGACGTGGCATAGGAAAGGCTCATCCCGAAGGCTCCCCTGGGGTCGTAGCCGGGCAGTTCGAGATTCTTCGCCTCCATTGCCAGTTCGGGCACTCCATATTTGGCAGCGAGAGCGCGGGCTCCCAAAGCAAGCTCGGCTCCAGCACCATTGCGAGTCGCGATCAACTCTGGAGCGGCAAGATAGCCCTCACCCTCTCCGAAGCGCATCCCAAAGTCGGCGACCCCGCGCTCGGTCATGTCCATTGCCAGTCCGACGACTGACCCGGACGAGATTGTGTCCAACCCCCATTCGTCGCACCCTTGGTTAAAACGCATCAGATCGTCGATGTCGCTCACCCCGCAGTTGGCGCCGCAAAGAGCGATGGTCTCGTACTCAGGGCCTTCGCTCTTGACCCCACCGGCCTCGTGCACCTGGCGGCAAGCGATCGCACACTGGTAGCAAGCCCGGTTGGCGACCTTGACCTTCTGGAACGCCTCCGAGTTGATACCGTCGGCTCCTTCGAAGGTGCCCGCGGACCAGTTACGGGTGGGGAGAGCCCCGGCCCCGTTTACCGGGTCCACGAGGATAGGCGTACCCTCCTCGTTCGCCCAAAGGTTGAAATCCGTGAGCACGTGCTCTCGATGGATGCGCGCCATGTCTGTCAGAAACGCCCTAGCGTCGCCCACCTGAACCGAGCCGGTGCCGCGGATGGCGACAGCCTTTAGATTCTTCGAACCGAACAGTGCGCCGTGACCACCCCTGCCGGCTTTATGGAACTGGTCGGTGCTCAGACAGGCCCAGGGCACGACGTTTTCCCCTGCCGGGCCGATGGAGAGAACCTTGGCATCCTTGTCCAAGTCTTGGCGGAGAGCGGCCTCGAGAGCCGAGGTCTTGAGGCCCCAGTATCTACCGCCCGCCGGCACGAACTCGACCTTGTCGTCCTTGACCCAGACGACGACCGGCTCGGGCGACTTACCGACGATGATAATGAGGTCATATCCGGCGAACTTCATCTCCGGAGCGAACGAACCGCCCACGTAGCTGTCATCGAGAGTTCCAGTGACGGGGCTTTTCGCCCCCACGACCAGGCGCGATGCAGTGCTCACGTTGGTTCCCGCAAACGGACCGGTCACCAAGATGACTGGGTTGTCGGGCGACCAAGGATCGATGCCGGCGGGAACGTTATCCCACATGTAACGCAAGAGAAGCCCCTTGCCCCCGATGTAGCGCTCGGCCCAATCCATATTGAGAGGCTCAACGGTCGCAGACCCCATGGTGAGGTCCAGCCGGAGCACTTTCCCTTGGTAGAAGTCCAATGCGACCCCCCTGTGTTAGTGGGATGAGCGCCATAAGCCGATTCAAACAGCGTCCCCGAAGATCGAATGGGTTTTACGCCATCTGGTAGGACCATTTTAGACACGCGCGGGGAACCCGGCAATGTGGTAAAAACACCGGAGCACATTTGAGGCGTTGATGCCTCTTGAGGCGAGTCTGTTCCGCCCATTTCGAAGGAGTGACATGCGCGAGATCCTATCCGGAAACGAGGCCATCGCACGCGGAGCCTGGGAGGCAGGAGTGAGGTTGGCCGCCGCCTATCCCGGCACGCCGAGCACCGAGATCCTTGAGACCGTGGCGGACTACAAGGATATCTATAGCGAGTGGTCTCCCAACGAGAAGGTGGCCATGGAGGTAGGCCTCGGCGCATCGATGGCCGGCGCGCGCGCCCTGGTCTGCATGAAACACGTGGGTGTCAATGTTGCCGCGGACCCGCTGTTCACTGCATCCTACACGGGAGTCAAGGGCGGGCTGGTCCTGGTCACGGCCGATGACCCGGCACTCCACAGCTCGCAGAACGAGCAGGACAACCGCAATTACGCCAAATTTGTCAAGATTCCGCTACTGGAGCCGTCCGACAGCGCAGAAGCCAAAGACTACATCAAGCAGGCGTTCGAACTCTCCGAGAAATACGATACCCCGGTGCTCTTCCGCACCACAACTCGGATATCCCACTCCAAGAGCATGGTGGACTTGGGGGACCGCATCCCTGTGGAACCGATAGCCACCTTCGAGAAGAACACCACGAAGTACACCATGCTGCCCAGCAACGCCGCCCCCCGGCATGTGGTCGTGGAGCAGCGCCTTGCCGACTTGGCGGAATTGGGCGAGACAAGCCCCTTGAACCGCATCGAGATGGGCGACTCGAGTGTGGGCATCATCACCTCCGGAATCTCCTACCAGTACTCCCGCGAGGCATTTCCTCACGCCAGCTTTCTCAAGCTGGGTATGACTTACCCCCTCCCCAAGCGACTCATTGCGGATTTTCGCTCCCGCGTTGAGAAGTTGTACGTAGTGGAGGAATTGGACCCGTTCCTGGAAGAGAACATCAGGTTGATGGGAATTAAGGTGGACGGCGGCAAGGGACTTCTGTCCATGCTGGGCGAATTCGACCAAGGGGTCGTCGCACGCGCGTTGGACGCAGCGGGCGTTCCCGGAGCCGTGTCTGAGCTTGTGTCGACCCCGGCAGCACCCGCCACCGGGCTTCCCGGACGTCCGCCGACACTCTGCCCGGGCTGCTCTCACCGGGGGATCTTCACCGTGCTCAAGCGTCTCCGTGTATTCGTGAGCGGCGATATCGGTTGTTACACGCTTGGAGCCCTGCCACCCTTCGAGGCCATGCACTCCTGCGTCTGCATGGGCGCCAGTATCAGCATGGCGCATGGCATGCGCCAGGTGGCCGAGCTATCGACTGACAACCGGGCGAAATCCGTGGCCGTCATCGGCGACAGCACCTTCTTCCACTCCGGTGTGACGCCACTCATGGACATCGCCTACAACCGCGGACACACCTTGACTCTCATCCTGGACAACCGGACTACTGGCATGACGGGCGGTCAGGAGAACCCCGGCACCGGCAAGACCCTCATGGGCGGGCAGGCGGCCGAGGTGGACATCCCGGCACTGTGTCGCGCGATCGGCATCGCCCGAGTGCGCGAGATCGACCCGCTCGACATGGCGGAGGTCAAACGGGTCCTCGAAGAAGAGTTGAAGTCAGACGAAGCCTCCGTGGTCATCGCCAAATCGCCCTGCGTCCTTCAGTACAAGATCAAGCGTCCGCCTTACCGTGTCGACGCCGAGATGTGTACCGGATGCAAGCGCTGCCTCCAGGCAGGCTGCATGGCATTGAACCTAATCAAACCGCCCGACGCCGGGGAGGGCTCCAAGGTTGAGATCCTGTCCGATCAGTGCAGCGGCTGCGGAATCTGCGCGCAACTATGCAACTTCGGTGCCATCCTCCCGCCCGCAGACGATGGAATCGGCGCGGGTGCCAGCATGAGCGGCGGAAGGGCGGCCTCATGAGCGCGCATTCGGGCTCCCGGCCCACGACCAACCTGCTCATCTCCGGGGTGGGCGGCCAAGGGGTAGTGCTGGCCAGCTACCTACTCAGCCAGGTGGCCATGGCCGAAGGCTACGAGGTCAAGCAGAGCGAAGTCCACGGCATGAGCCAGAGAGGTGGATCGGTCACCAGCCACCTGCGATTCGGAGAGAAGGTGCATTCACCTCTCGTGGCCGCAGGCACAGTGGACATCCTTCTGGCGTTCGAGCCCCTTGAGGCCATGCGATATATCCACTGGATCAAACCCGGCGGCTTGGTTGTCTACAATACGGTTCGGGTCAATCCCAGTCCCGTTGCCGCGGGCCTGGCCGAGTATCCGGCCGATATCGACGAGCGCATCACTGCCGCGTGGTCCGACGTGCGAGCCGTAGATGCCGCTTCTCTGGCCGAGCAGGCGGGTACGGTCAAGGCGGTCAACGTGGTCATGCTGGGCGCCGTTTCACAGAAACTGCCCTTCGCAGACGAGACCTGGGAGAGCGTCATCCGACAGGTCGTTCCGCCCAAGACAGTCGACACCAATCTCAAGGCGTTCGCGCTGGGCCGACAGTAACGCGGCGGGGTCAGCGCCACGGCAGGGGCTGGGCAAGATGGTCTTTCCTCGGCGACGCCGCTGCGGCGCCCTACGCGCCTTCGTTCGTCAGGGCATCGACCCGCTGCAACAACTGGTTCACCTGCCCTGCTACCAACGCAAGGCCCCCGTTGTTGAGATGAACCCTGTCGGGGCTGTAGAAACGCGGGTCGGTCTCGCAACCCGCCAGTCCGATGAGCGGATCGGAGCCCACGTCAACTAGGGCATCGGCAAAGCCGGTCCAGCTCTGCCGGATCATCGTGTTGACCTGCTGTCGGTCGAACTCGAAAGTCTCCGGGTAATCGCCATCGGAACGGGGGAGCAGAGTCATCACCACAACCGTGTACCCTTGCTCGCGCCGGCCTAGACAGTACTGACGCAGATGCTGGAACACAGCCGCCGGCTTGTGATTCCAATGGCGAATGTCGTTGGTGCCGCCCCAGACCACCACCACGTTTCGACCCAGTTTCGACTGGTAGAGCGGGTCGACCTTCGATGGAGCGTTGGCGAGCATGTCGGAAAGTTTCTGCCCGCCGATGCCCAGATTGACCCAGTAGACCTCCGGATGAAATTCCCGCATCACCTGACTCGGATATGGATCGGTGGCGGTCGAGCCGGCGGTGAGAGAATCCCCGTCGAACACGATGTTACCGATCGCCGGCCTCGAGGCCGGGGCAGGCTCCACCCCGGAACGGAGCCCGCCGGCGCCGACCGAGTAGGCGGGGGGACGATGGACGTCCGCCAATGGGCTGCGCAGCCCTTGTAGATCGAGAAGGAGTTGGGCGACCTCTCCTCTCTGCGCAGGCTTGTCAAGGTCCCAGCCCTCCAGATCGATGCCGGTGAGAAGCCCCGTGTACTCGGCTAGATGGACCGCGTGAGCATGGGCCGGGTCGGTGTATCCCTCGGTCTCACCGGCCCAGCCATCCGGGGGGTCATTCAGGACTTCAGAAAGATATGTGCGGGCTGCTCGGACCACCATGGTAATCATCTGTGCCCTGCTGATATTGCCCCATGGTCGGAATGAGCCGTCCGAGTAACCCTTTACAAAGTGGCTACTCCAAACGGCCGAGACGTACTCGGAGGGATACAGTTCGGCGACATCCCCGCCGACATCCGGGAAGGGCGGCTTAGGCAGGCCGCCGTATACTTCCAAGCCCACTGCCCCGGCCAGCATCTTGGCGAATTGGGCGCGCTTGACTGGTTCCTCCGGGTGAAAGCCCCCGTCCGAGAAGCCGGCCACCACGCTTTGGGCCCACAGCAGCGCCGCCGCCTGAAAGTAGCGTTGCCCGATTTCAAGGTCGGAGAAAGGACTGTTGGCGGGCAAGGAGGCGTTCCAACCGAAGGACGAATCGAGAAGGGCGAGGCTGGCGACGGTGGTGCCGACGGTCGCGCCTTCCGACGAGTCCTTCATCTGGTAGATATCCGAACGTCCGGCGGCCATGGGGGCGACCTCCACGTAAGGCAGCACGGAGCCGTCGGTCGTTTGAAGCCAGCGGTAGTCGAAGAGGTCAGCGTTGGTCACGTCAAGGATAGACGTGGGGTCCCCCACGGCCGCGTCCGTTCGGAGGATCTCGGTTCGCCCGCTCGCAGCGAAACGAGTCACCAGGTAGGCGCTACCCAAGGGATCGGCGAGCGGAGCCCATCTTCCCGGCTGCACGCCGCTGGTGGCGGCGCCGGGCACGAGACGCTGAGACTCGCGATCCGCCGCGAAGTCGAGCAGGTAGAAGCCCAGGCCCGATGCGCCGGGATCCGCCGAACCCGGGTCCTCCCGGTCGAACGCCACCAGAAGAGTCGCTCCATCCGACGATCTCGCCCACGAGCCGTTGCGGGTCCCTAACAGCGGCGACGGGACCGGTCCGCCTTGTGAGTCGAAGAACGCTATGCTCGTCGTGTCGCCGTCGCCCTTCTCATAGAGAAGGTAACGACCGTCCGGCGAAACGGCGGGTGACGCCGCGGCGGAGAAATCCCACACTCGTGCCTGCCCGCCGGGATTGGATGACTCCCTGCGGAAGAAGACCCGACTCTGCTCCCGCCCATCGGCCGAGTTCTTCTCCTCCCAGGCCAGAGTCCTGCCGTCGGCCGACCACGAGAGATGGCCCAGGGATCTCCCGTCCGCCTGCTCCACGACGTCGACCGCGCCCAACCCGGCATCGTAGCGCCAGATGTCACCCAGATGGACAAAGTACAGGACCGGAGCGACGGACGCCGCCGAAGCCGGGGGGATCATGGGCCCGGCAAGGAGGATGATGGATGCCGCGGCCAGCACCCCGATGATGGGCCAAAGCCGCTGTCGTCCGATAGTCATGCCCAAGCAACCCCCTCGCTCGTTGAATACCCGCCAAACATCAACTCGCGCCCCACACGCATGTCGTATGATACGAGAAACGACTCCGGGGGTTCCGGCGAAAATGAGCGCTGCTAAAGAACAAGCGAAGGACGAGACCTTGAGCGGCTCCATCCTGGACAGGAGTTCCCAGGCAGCGGAGATCATCCGCAGGCTGCGCGAGGGCTATCCGGACGCCCACATAGCCCTCAGCTTCGGCAGTGACTGGGAGTTGCTGGTCGCAGTGATCTTGTCAGCTCAATGTACGGACAAGATGGTCAACCAGGTCACGGCCAAACTCTTCAAGAAGTACCGCGCTATCGAAGACTACGCCGGTGCGGATGTCACTGAATTCGAAACCGACATCCGGCCCACCGGCTTCTTCCGCAACAAGACTAAACACATCATGGGTGCGGCTCAGAAGATCCTAGCCGACTTCGGCGGTGAAGTGCCGGCGAGCATGGCCGAGTTGCTCACTCTGCCGGGCGTCGCCCGAAAGACGGCGAACATCGTGCTAGGCAACGCCCACACGAAAGCTTACGCCAAAGACCCGGACGCGGGCATCGCCGTGGACACACACGTGGGCCGCCTCAGCCAGCGTCTTGGCCTGACTTCATCGAAGGACCCCGAGAAGATCGAGCGGGAACTGATGACGATCGTGCCGCGAGAAGAATGGCAGCACATCACGTATCTCCTAATCGAGCATGGGCGGGCGGTCTGCACGGCAAAACGCCCTCACTGTGCTGAGTGCTTCTTGCAAGATATCTGTCCCTCGGCATTCCGGTTCTAGGCGAGGGACATCCGCGGCCTGCGCCCCCCTGCGGCATGACGGCTGGACGAGGTTGACGGCCACCCCGAGCACCGATACCATCGCACAGGCGCGGTGGCCGCCGGCGAAGCCGGGGCCGGGGCGCCGGACGTCCGCAGAACTCAAGATATGAGGGGAACGCAAATGATTAGAGACCGCGAGCATGAGTGCATGGGCCGCGGCGAGCTGGCGCAGCTCCAGGGACAACGTCTGGTCGAGCAGGTTCAGCGGGTTTACGAACGCGTCCCCTTTTACAAGGACCTCTTCGATAAGAATGGCATCGATCCCTATGGGATCAGAGACCTGAGAGATCTACCCAGCCTCCCCTTCACCAAGAAGACTAATCTGCGCGAGCAGTATCCGTTCGGGCTCTTCGCCACTCCGCTCAAAGACGTCGTGCGCATTCACGCGTCTTCCGGCACCACCGGCAAGCCAACCACCGTGGGATACACTCAGAACGATATCGACATGTGGGCGGAGGTCATGGCCCGTTGCCTGGCAGGCGTCGGAACAAGCAACGAGGACATCGTCCAAGTAGCCTACGGCTACGGTCTGTTCACCGGTGGCTTGGGCGCCCACTACGGCGCCGAGCGTCTCGGAGCGTCGGTCATACCCATCTCCGGCAGCAACACCCAGCGGCAACTCATGCTGATGGAAGACTTCGGCACCACGGTTATTTGCTGCACCCCCAGCTTTGCGCTTTATCTGTGGGATGTCGCTCAACAACTGGAACTGGACGTCACCAAATTCCCCCTCAAGGTCGGCGTCTTCGGCGCTGAGCCCTGGTCTGAAGCTATGCGCGGCGACCTGGAGGCGAAGTGGAACATCAAGGCCTGCGACATTTACGGCCTCAGCGAGATCATCGGGCCGGGCGTGTCCTGCGAGTGCGTCGAGGCCCAGAACGGCCTTCACATCAACGACGACCACTTCCTTCCAGAGATCATCAACCCCGAAAACGGGGAACCACTTCCCGAGGGTGAGACGGGAGAACTTGTCATAACAACCCTGACCAAGAAAGCCTTCCCGCTCATTCGCTATCGCACTGGCGACATCACCCGGCTCACCACTGATCAGTGCATCTGTGGCCGGACCAATACCCGGATGGCCCGCGTCTTCGGACGGTCTGACGATATGCTGATCATCCGCGGGGTAAATGTCTTTCCCAGCCAAGTGGAGTCGGTCCTGCTGATGTCGCCCCAGGTCGAGCCGCACTACAAGCTGATCGTCGACCGCAAGGGCGCCATGGACAACATGGACGTGCAGGTGGAGATCAGCTCAGGGCTGTATAAGGAAGTCTCCGAGGCGATTCTCTCCATGGACGAGGTGACGTACTTCACCGAGCACGAATCCCTCATCCACTTGAAGTCGCAGATCCAGAAGAACATCAAAGACATCATCGGAATCAATGTGCGGGTTGGCTTCAAGGAGCCCGGCTCGATCGAGCGAAGCGAAGGCAAAGCTCAGCGGGTGATCGACCTTCGCAAACGGGCAGACGACTAAAGCCGGTAAACGATGGTAGGGCGCGGCGTCTACCGCCTTGCGATTCCACGAGCCTGATCTTATCGGAACCCTGGGGACTGACCCCAGGGTTCCAGCATATGACCGTCGAACCTTATGCTATGCTCTGCTATAGCGAAATGGATACCCCCTTCGATCCCCCAAGTAGCCGCGGTCTTGCTGCATTCGATCGTCCGATAGGTGACCGATGAGTGCCCTAACATACGAGATCATCGGGACCATACTTCTCGTATTTGTCAACGCCTTCTTCGTCATGGCCGAGTTCGCTATCGTGAAGGTTCGTGACACGCGAATCGCGGAACTCTCGGCCGAAGGCAATCGTTCCGCTCGTATCGCCGAACACATCGTCACTCACCTCGATGCTTACCTATCCGCTACGCAACTCGGTGTCACCGTAGCGAGTCTGGGCCTTGGCTGGCTGGGTGCCGGGGCGTTCACCAGACTCTTCGACCTGGGACTCAATCGGACAGCAGCCGCGATACTCGCGTTCGTGTTCGTGACCTTCATCACAATCATCTTCGGGGAACTCGTACCAAAGTCTTTCGCCATTCGGAAAGCGGAAGGTGCGACCCTCGTGGTTGCGCTGCCCCTCCGCTGGTTCTTCCTGGTTACACGCCCTCTCACCTGGCTCATGTACATAGCGACCAAGGGCATACTGAGGGCATTCCGCATCCAACCGGCATCCGAACGCGACCTTGCCCACTCTGAGGAAGAACTTCGAATGATCCTCGAGGCAAGCCAGGAAGTGGGACACATCGACGAGGTCGAGCAGATCCTCATGCGTCGCGCCTTGACCTTCGGCGACCGCACCGTCGGCGACATCATGGTTCCGCGCACGGAGATGGCCGCCTTTCCGACCTCGCTGGTGGTGAAGGATGCCATAGAGGAGTTTGTCGAGACCAATCACACACGCTACCCGGTATACGAAGAAGACGTCGACAACATTGTCGGGTATGTGCACGTCAAGGATATTTACCGTGCTCCCGATACGGGCAGCCTGAAGCCGCTTCTTCGGCCCGTGGGATTCATCGCCGAGACCTCCAACATCGAGCTGGCGTTGCAGAGATTCCAAAGCACCCGTACACCCCTTGCCATCGTCGTGGACGAGCATGGCGGCACGGCTGGAATGGTTACCATCCAAGACGTGGTCGAGGAACTTATCGGCGAGGTACAGGACGAGTTCGACCTTGAGGCTCCGCCGGTGGAAGGAAGGGGCGACGGCAGCTTCTCTGTGGATGGAGGGGCCCGCATCGACTATCTGGAGGATTTCTTCGACATGGAGTTCCCGGACGAGGGGTTCCCCACCCTCGGCGGGAGAGTCTTCGAACAACTTCAGCGTCGCCCGCGAGTTGGCGATGAGGCCGTTGTGGGTAAGTTCCACGCACGCGTGCTCGATGTCGACGGCATGCGCATCTCGCGAGTCCTTCTCACCAAAATGACGGGCGAGAACGGCGGAGAACTCGAGAACGGAGAGAGCGGAGAGGACGACTAGAGCTTGGGACCGCAGCAAATCCCACTCGACTCGGATGCCCTACGGGCCAACACTGCCGGTACGGCGCAGAAAGTGGTGATCCCGGACCGCTATCTCCCGCTCATTGATGCCGTTCAGGACCTCTACGGTGTGCGCACCCCGCTCAAGGACACGTTGGTCGAATACTTCCACGCCTTCAGAAATGCGGACCTCCTCATCGATGGCTTCCAGACCCTCCTCCTCCGCAACTGGACTTATTTCGAGCGTTCCGATGATCGGACCCGAAATTTCGAGCTACTTTCAGAGTTGGTGGTCGATCTTCTTGCCGGCCCCCTGTCGGACGCGCAGACGTCGCTTCTTCTGAGACAACTCTTCACTTGGTGCGCGGGCGTACTCGCCGGGCCTCATTCCGACGCATACGACGAAAGCCTCGAAGAGGTGGTCGGGGCTCTGACGATACTGTTGCCACTGCGGCGGTTGGCCTTTCTCGAACGCGATGGATTGCTGCGCGCTCTGGTCCAGAACGCCGCACACAGACCTAAGCTGGCGGGGCCGTTCTTGGAGCTCTTCCGCTCCCTGCTGCTGATGGGTTACCGCAGAGTGGTGGAGCGCCTCCCCATCCCCGATTGGGCCATATCGGAGCAGGCCGAACTGACCGAGCCTCTTGCAGTAGAGGGCCGGTTCGCCAATCTGGCCTCGGAGCACTTGGTGGAACTCATCGAGCGCGCGGAAAAAGCTTCCGCCCAGGAACTGCTGTCGTCCACACTTCCCACATACTCGGAGATCTTGGATCAGGCCATCGACCAGGTGTTCCGCATCGACAACTTTGAGGATCGGTTTACGGTCTGCCTTTACTTCTTGAAAGACGATGCCTTGGGCTACCGTCAAAACGAGGTGATGGTCGACCTACTCGGGGTGGTTCGGCAACTTATGAAGCCCTCCCGGCGCATGGACGTCGACCGCATCCTCAGCCGGTTGACGCGGTTCTTCAGGGTTCGCAACGACGAGTTCCTCCTGATGCGCTTCCAATGCTACGAAGCCGTCGGCGTGGCCATCGGCGAGGCCGGCAACGTAGCCGCCGCAGACCACCTTATTGAGGACGTGCTGTCGTGGCGATTTCAATATCCGGAGATCCGGGGCGCCACCGACGAGTGGGAGACGGTGGTGAACCCGTACCACCTCCCCAAGATTCGCTGCTGGATGCACATCATCGAGTCGAACCCCGCGCTTTACGAACGGCTGGCCGCAGCCTTGAACGTGCAACTCCGTCTGGGCGGTGTCTACATCGCCGACACCGATCTATTCCAGCGAGATGTCACCCGCTTTTTGAACGCCGACATAGGCCCCATCTACTTCGTGGCCAAGCAACTCCTCAGAGCTTTCCCCGTGTATTTCAACGACGTGGGGGCCGAGGGAGAACTGCGCGCCGTCTCCACCGAAGTGGACGAGATCACCGGACGCCAAGATACGCTCATGCATTTTGTACGCAAGCAGTCGCATGCCGAGCCGTCCAACCGGTTGGTGGCTTTCTGCCGCGCCGTTATGCGCTACTGGTTGACATTGGACTCATCCGGGCTCGAGCCGTACCTGTCTGCGAACACGATGCGGGCTGTCGGCCTGGAACGCGAGTGGGTGGAAGGCCCACACCAGGCCCTCATGAGCCTAGGGGCCGAGCTTGACGGCGGCCCCGACCCCAATGTAGATGTCGCGGTCGACCGGTTGCTGGCCATGACTCCGGAAGGTCTGGCCGAAAGACTGGCGCCTTTCTCCGGGGTGGACGAAGCCAAGAGCCGAGCCGCCCGCCGAGTCTCTCTGATGGTGCGGACCTATCAGTTGTTGGCGCAGAAGTACTCGCTGTCCGCCGACAACATAGGCACCGTGGTGGGACGTCATCTCCAACTCGACGCTAAGACTCGACTCAAATTCGCCCGCAGGCTCGCGGCCTGGCAGAAGAACCCCACACCGGTAACCCGGGATCAATTGCTTGATGCAACCCTGCTTGTACTGGAACAGCTCAAAGCGATCGTTCTCAGTCCGAAACGCTCGAACGCCGTCGAGAACATCTACCAGAAGCGACACATCGCAGCCGGCATCCCCTCGATGTACGGCAACTACACCGAGCCCAAGTTCGATGCCTTGGGCCTCTCGTTCCGAGTCGAGAAGTTCGTGTCGCTATTGTTCGAGGAATTGGTTACGGAGGGTGTCGAGACCTACGTCACCCGGGACTCACTCCGCCGTATGGCTGCAGCAATCCGGCGGTTTGAACGAGCCCTTGCCGTGGATGGCGTGGATTCTCGCAATCTGGCCACCAATCTGCGCCTCCTCGAGGCAAGCTTTAGCAGCCACAACTTTACCTTCCACCAGTATCACAACGTTTTCCAGTTCCTAGCCGGGTCGGTCACCGAACTGTCGAGCATTGCCATCCTCAGCCACGACCAGGTGCTGCACACCGTGCTCGAGCACGACCCGCGCCAGTGCGAGGCTCTCTGCATGTCCATTGACGCGGTCTCCGAGACGATCCTGCGAGAAGTCTTGGTCGCGGCCTTGGGAATGCAGACTTTGGACCGTTACATATCGGCTGCTCTGCGGCAGGTTTCCATCCCGGCGAGCCGCTTGAGCAACCAGGCCCTCACCCGCATGATGAACTACGACCCCGCACGGCTTATTTCCTACATCCACGAGCCCAAACGAGGCACCGACGATCAGTACACCTTGGGATTCAAAGGCCTGGGCCTCAAGCAGATGGCGTCGTACAAACACCAGGTTCCGGAGGGTTTTATCCTTACCACCGAGCTGTTCGGCGTCTTGCCTGCCCTGTCATATCGGCCGCTTTACAACGACACCATTGAGCGCATACGCACCGCGCTTACCCATCTGGAGAAGAAGACTCATCTTCGTCTGGGAGACCCGCGGAACCTGCTCACGGTTTCCATCCGCTCGGGAGCTGCCATCTCGATGCCAGGGCTCATGATTACCTTCGTGAACGTCGGCCTCAACGACAAGCTGACCGATGCCCTTTCCCGGAAGCCGGGCTTCGAGTGGGGAGCATGGGACTCCTATCGCCGTTTCCTGCAATCCTGGGGCATGGCAAACGGGGTCAGCCGCGACTTCTTCGACCAGATCATGAACGAATACAAGAATCGCTACGGAGTCGAACGCAAGTTCGACTTCTCCATAGACCACATGCGCAAACTGGCCCATGAGTACAAGAGTCGGGCGCGCCAGATGGGGGTCCGGTTCACAGACGATCCGTTCCGCCAAGTAATCGCCTGCGTGCGCAAAGTCCTCGACTCGTGGGATTCGCCGGAAGCCAAGCTTTTTCGCCGGTACATCGGAGTAGCCCAGGAGTGGGGAACCGCTGTCGTGATCCAGCGGATGGTCTTCGGCAACCTTGGGCGCGAATCGGGCTCTGGGGTCAGCTTCACCCGCAACCCGCTCGAGCCCCACAGCAACCAGGTGAGGCTCTTCGGCGATTTCACCGTGCAAAGCCAAGGCGAAGATCTGGTCGGCGGCTTGGTGTTTCCGTCGCCTATCTCCGAGGCTCAGCGACTCGCCAGCCCCACCTACCGCGGGGTCGAGCATTCGCTGGAGCAGGATTACCCCCAGGTGTATCAGGGGCTGCTGGATGTCGCCCGCGATCTCGTCAACAATCGCGAATACGACGCACAGGAGATCGAGTTCACTTTTGAGTCCGCCTCTGCGAATGACCTCTACATCCTGCAGAAGCGGGCTATGGTCCACGAGCAGAGCAAGACTATCCCCTATTTCGACGCCACAACTGAGGCCCTGGGCTCGCCTGCGGCGGTCGGCATGGGAGTGGCCGGGGGCGCGTACTCGGGCCGGGCGGCGATCAACGCGCAACAACTCAATCAACTTCTCGCCGAAGCGCCCGATGAAAATATCCTCCTCCTACGGCCGGACACCGTCCCGGACGACATCGCCATGATCACCAAGGTCTCGGGGCTCCTCACGGCTCGCGGTGGAGCGACCTCTCACGCCGCGGTCACTGCCAAGCGCTTGGGGAAAAACGCGGTGGTGGACTGCCGCGATCTCGAGGTACAGGAGCACGAGGGGACGGCTCGGCTGGCGGGATTTGAGATCAAGGCCGGGGACTGGCTTTCCATCGATGGGCGTACTGGGAATATCTTTATCGGGAAGATTCCGACCCTCGTTCGTCCTTCTTTGATCCACTAGGCGGGACGCCGGACCGGCCAGCGGTTTTTAGGCTGGCAATGCTCCCGAATTAGAAGTAACCTGGATAACTGGTGAGGGCAATGCTTCCTTCTGGTGGACGCTCTGCTCGGGAGCGGCGTTCACCTGCAGGGCTACGGTTCTTAGAAAGGAGAACGTGGGATGGGCGCTCCGAGAACGTTGGGGATCAACGGGCTGGGCCGCATCGGCAAGTTGACTCTCTGGTATCACCTGGGACACGACGACTTCGACCGGATCGTGGTCAATGTCGGCCGGCCGGTTGGGACCTCACTCGACGCTGTTGTGGAGTACATCTCCAAGGACAGTACCTACGGCGCGCTCCACCGCTATCTCTATGGTCACAACGGGAAGCCAGATGTGAGGGTGACCGACGAGACCAAGGGACTCATCAGAGCTCACGGCAAAGATATCGTCATCCTGCGCGAGGCCCGCAATCCCAAGGACATCCCGTGGCGCGATCAAGGTGTCACGCTAGTAGTGGAATGCACGGGCAAGTTCCGCGATCCGCATACTGAAGCAGACGATCCGAAGGGCGCCCTGCGCGGACATTTGGCGGCCGGAGCCCGCGCCGTCGTGCAGAGCTCCCCGTTTAAGAGCAAGCTGAAGGGCGTTCCCTTGCCCGAAGATACGGCCATCCTCATACATGGCATTAACCACTTCCAGTACGACCCGGGTAAGCACAAGGTCCTCTCCGCGGCTTCGTGTACGACCACTGCGCTGGCCCACATGATGCGGCCGCTGCTCGACCGCGACCTCACCCGCAACATGATCACCGCGGGCATGAGCACCGTTCACGCGGTGACCAACAGCCAGCCCATGCTCGACGCCGTACCTGCTGCCGGAGCCACAGACCTGCGAAAGACCCGCTCAGGCATGGACAACATTGTGCTCACTTCCACGAATGCGGCAAAAGCGCTTGAGCAGGTAATGCCGGAAATCGCGCGGATCGGCTTTATGGCCGACTCGGTTCGGATCCCCACTGCCAGCGTTAGCCTGGTGATCCTCAATGTGACCTTCCAGACCGAATCCCTGCCCGACGGCACCGTGTCGTTGGACCGCGAGGCCATCAACACGATCTACAAACAAGCCTCGGAGGGCGAGGCCAAGGGGCTACTCAAGTACAGCGAAGAGCAGAACGTCTCCGCGGACTTTCTGGGCGAAGACGCCGCCGTGACCATCGAGGCCCTGGAGACACATGCGCGCACTGGTTTCGTCGACCTACGAGTACCTGTGGATGCGAACAAGACGGCGTTCATGGACCATCGCGTGCCTCTGACGCACGTGAAGATCTTCGGATGGTACGACAATGAAATGGGCAGTTACACCTATAGGCTGGGGGAACTCACCGCGTATGTGGCGAAGAGCTTGTAGAGGCGCCGCCTCCGCGTGAAGCCCACGATATGATTGGGGCCGCCCGGCCATCCGCCGGGCGGCCCCGTTTGCTTCTGGCTGAAAACCCGGTCTACCAGGCTATGTACCCGCCATCGATGACCAGTTCCGTGCCCGTCACGAACTTGGACTCGTCGGACGCGAGGTAGAGAACGCCGTATGCCACGTCGATAGGCTCTCCGTAATGGCCCAAAGGCAGAGCCGCCTGCAGCCGCTTGTGGAAGGCCTCGGGCCCCTCGGTGGAGTTCTTGCCGACGGTCTCCAGCATGGGCGTCCACAGCCAGCCGGGGTGGACCGAGTTGCATCTGATCTTGTCGGCGGCGTAGCAGATTGCGTCGGACTTGCTCATAAGACGCACCGCGCCCTTGGCCGCGTGATACAGAAACGGCGGTGGTACATCCATGCCGCCGACGATGCCGTAAACCGAGGAGATGTTGACGATGCTGCCTCCGCCGCTCCGCTTCATATAGGGCACGGCGTGCTTGGTGCAGAGAAATACCCCCTTGGCGTCGACGCCCAGCACCTTATCCCACTCCTCCACGGTGATCTCGTGGGTGGGCAAGGGGGCACCGGTAATGCCGGCGTTGTTCACGAGGATGTTGATGCTCCCAAAGGTGGAGAAGACGTCGGCACAGACCTCCTTGACCTGCTCCTCCGAAGTGACGTCCATGTGGTAGTACGCGGCCGTGCCACCCGCGACCTTGATTCCCTCGACGGTCGCCTTGCCAAGCTCGTCCTGCACGTCGACGACGACGACTTTGGCTCCTTCTCTGGCCATTAACTCACACGTGGCCTTGCCGAGGCCCGTGGATCCACCTGTCACGATTGCTACCTTATCTTGCACCCTACCCATATTGATCCTCCAATGAGAGACGACTGTATTCTCGAATCTACCACGTCACCCATCCACGACCACAATATCTGCAGATGCCTCTGCCGACCTGGGCCCGATCCGCAGGAACGCCATAGTGCGAGGCCGGCCATACCGACGAGGGCCTGCCGATCCAGGATTGAGGAAAAGAACACTATCCGCGCGCTCCACCAGCGGCTGATGGCTATGCCCGAACACCACCACGTCGACGCGGTCAGCACGAGACGCCCGGGCGAGAGCTTCCTCACGCAGTCTGCCCCCGATATGTCCCACGAGTATCCTTGTTTCACCCAGTCGCAGTTCCGTCCTCACCGGCAGGTCATCGGCCCAAGCCCCTTCGTCGCAGTTCCCGCGGACGACAGTCAGGGGCGCGATCCTGCCCAGTTCAGAAAGGAGGGACGGCGTGCAAATATCGCCGGCATGGATGATGTGATCCACCCCGACGAGCAACTCTCTGATCTCGGGATATAGGTGCCCGTGCGTGTCCGAGACAACCCCGACGACGAGGCCGCGCTGCGCGTCGGTTCCCGGCATCAGGTGGTCGGCCTCACCGGTGCGGACAATCCCTGGTTCACGGCCTCCAACACCGTCCATCGACCCTCTCCCCATCCAGAACCCGCGCAGCCTGATACGAGAGCCGAGCGCCGATCACCCCGCGACACCCGGGTTCAGCCTTCGTAAAGACGGCCATCGCGCCTTCGACGACCAGTTGTTCACTGGGTCCATGCGAGCGATTCGTCAGCAACACGCGATGCCCACCCGCTGTCAGCCTGCGCGCCATGTCGGCGCCCATGCAGCCAAGTCCGACCCAACCGGTCACCATAGCAGCCGCTCCTTCACCCGGTGACTTTCTCCATTCGGGGCTAGAAATTGTCGTCCGGGTCATCCTCGAACAGGTCGTCGCCCATGTCGTTCCCCGGCGGCAACTGACCGTGCTCCCGAGCATACCTTGTCAAGCACTCGCTCTCGCGCTGCGTGTACATGGGGTCCTCCACCACCGTGAAATACACCGCAGAGGCTCCCATAGGCTCAGCCAAAGCGAGGGCCAGACCACGTCGGAGATCAGCGACCCCAGCGACATAGAGTATCTCTCCGCCCTCGTCCACGAGTTGAAACACACCGGGTGCTTCAGGTAGAGACGCCGGGGCATCAGAGTCGACCCGCGACCGGAGTGAAGGCGGCAGGACGGGAACCGCAAGCCCGCTCCGCCCCCGTCGCTCGGCCAACCAACTCGCCCCGGCCTCGCCCGGTGCGGTGAGCGCGCCCGTGGGGCAAACCAGTACGCACTGTCCACAGAAGGTGCAGCCCGACGCCCGCAAGGTGTCCTGTTTGGGCCCGGCCGCGCCGGCCGGTCCCATCTCTAAGGCGTGGCCGGCTTCGGACGAGTGTGAGCAGACCACAACGCACCTTCCACAGCCCACGCAGAGCCCTGATTCCCGGCGGATCCGTCCTTCCAGAACGGCCTCCCGCGAGACCGCCACACTTCCTCCCGCCAGAGTACCCCGAGGGTCGACGTGGGCGTGGAGCCGCCCGATCTCGCACCGGCCAAGTTCATCGCAGCACCGGGTTTCCGGCGGATATCCGAAAGTGCAGGAATCGCGCGCGCACCCTTCTCGCTGGGCACAGGTGAGGCAGACATGCGGATGCCGTTCGAGGATCTTCGCAAGCCGACGCAGCCGTTCGCTGGCCAACTCGTCGTCGCAGGTAGTGACTTCCATCCCGGCCACTGCTGTAGTCGAGCAGGCAAAAACGACGTGGTCGTCTAGGCGCACCGCGCATAGCCCGCACTCACTGCCGCCTGCACCGGCACTTGCGCAGCAACTCAGGCCCGGATAGGAACACAGGCGAGGGACGTACACGCCGGCCGAATCACAGGCCTCCAGGATGCTTGACCCTGCCAGTACGTGCACGGCCTTCCCATTAAGACGGATCTCGACCATCAGGTCCGCGCTCCGCGCCGCTACCAACTGTGCCTGAGCGCGTTCCCAGTGCAGACGGAGGTACACGGCAGCCTGCGCTCGCCCGTTCCGCCGCCCCCGTTCTGTCCCTTGCACGCGGCGCAGGCTTCGCGCAGTCGTTTCCGTGAGCCTTCGCCTACCACGGCAACCAGGTCATCATAGTCGTCCTTCTCGATGGTATACACTCCCGCCGGGCAGGCCCTCAGACAAGGATGGTCGTCGCACCGGGCACAGATATCACCGTCGATGGTGATGTAGTAGTAGCCGGAACCGTCCTCGTAGCCGTAATTGGCGATCATGACTCTGCTACATCACCACTTCGCTGATCTGGATGACCGGCGTGATGTCGGTGAAGTTGGGCACATCCGCGTCGAACGCCGGGGAATGCGGCGCGCAGTGAATCTCGAAGTCCTCCATGGAATCAAAAAGGAGTTCGGCCACGGTGACGTACGTCGCCGGCATGCCGGGTCCCGGGCCGCCGAGGCCACGGGCCACCGTCACGCCCAGGAGGGCGTCCCCCACCTTATCCTTGACCATCGTTATGTGCTTGGTGCAGTAGTAGTCCATGTCGAAGTGCTTGGATTCTTCGTATGGGTAGAAGACAGTCATCTTGATCATTGCTCATGCCAACTTTCTCTCGCGATCGGAAGTGCGACCACAATTATAGTAGGACGTTTCTCGATTGGACTTACCCTTCCGCCGCGGCTGCTTTCTCCTTGACGGCCTTCCGATGTAATGAATGCGCAAATAGTGACGCCCCCAAAGCTCCCGCGATCTGCGGATCGAGCACCGAGTTCTCCGGCAGCTTGATGGACTCTAGCCGTATGAGGCGCTCGATGCGGCGAGTCACGCCGATGTTCTTGCCGATACCGCCGGTGATGAAGAAGTCAGGCTCCGCGCCCATCCGTTCAATGAGACCGGCCACACGCTGAGCCATGGCCAAGCAGTAGGCGGCGAGCACGCGATTGACGGTCCAGCCGGCCCGCAGCAGTGAGGTTGCCTCGGACTTGGCGAACACCGTGCATACATTGCTTACCGGCGGCGGCTCCTCGTCGATCTCGAAGGAGCGCCGGCCTATGTCCTCGATGGGCACAGACAGGACGTCGGCGATCACTTCCATGCCCCGACCCGTCCCGGCCGCACACTTGTCGTTCATGATGAAGTTGAGCACCTTGCCCCGCTCGTCGCAGCGGATGACCTTGCAATCCTGACCGCCCATGTCGAGGATGGTGCGCACCGACGCACCGCCCATGAAATTCGCCCCCCTGGCGTGACAGGCAATCTCAGTGATGGTACGGTCGGCAAAAGGCACGTTAACCCGACCGTAGCCGGTTCCCACGGCGTAACTTACGTCATCGAGGGTGAGTCCCAAGGGCTCACTCGCCCCTTTGAACGCGCGCAGAGCGCTGTCCGGACTGCTGGAACCGGTTCGGGTGGAGTGAAAGGAGAGTAGCTTTCCGTCGACGAGCACGACGGCCTGAGAACTGACCGATCCGACATCGATCCCGACAGTCACGGCGGAGGCGCTCCGCCAATCCAGGTCAGGAGCCAGCCAGCTTCTTTCGCTCCATCTCCAAAAGTCTTGCTTCTCTTCCATCACCCCTGCCGTTCTAGATGCTGCTCTTTGCCGCCCCGCCTTATCGGGATGATACCGGCGGGGAGAAGGCGGGGGAAGAGGACGGGCACCGGAGATCTGCCAGGCCCCTACCAGCCCCGAGACCCAGGCTTAGTCCCAGTCAGAAGGCTGACCGCCAACAGCAGGGCGATCAACACCAATTCGCCAATCGTCTTGAGCACCACCCCGTGGACGAATATCGCGCACGCGGCAAGCGCCGCGATGAAGACGCCAGTAACCAGCCAACCCTGCCACGACACGGGGGCCCATCCCCATCCTGGAAAGCGCCGTGGTCCAAACCACGGGCTCTTAGTCAAGCGAGGCATGGCATTCCTCCTTCGATCATCATCGGTTGCCTGGCATGATAACCGTGCGCTGCGGGTCGCGTACCGGACAAGGCGCCGGACTCCAACCTGGCCATCTGGCGGGATTCGGAGCTGTTTGCGCCCCGCTGCCGACCGATCTCCGTCCGTGTGTCCGTCCGTTCACTACTCTTCCTCCTCGAACTCTTCCCGAGGAACGTGCGACTGCCTGACAATCGCGCCAAGGGTGCCCCGCTTGAGTTCATGATGATCGGGCACGGGAAGCGTGATCGTTCCTGCGTCCACCATCCGCTGCATGACAATGTGGCTGCCGTGGCGCCGCACCTCGACGAACCCATTCCGCTCGAGAATGTGGGTGACATCGCGACCCGAAAGGACCCTAAGCCTCTCCACCACCATCGTCTCCGCGGCTCGGCCGCGAGCCAGCCGCGTCCGCGCCTGCCTCGAAATAGCTAATGTGCACGGGAGACCTCAACCTGCCGCTGACCTCTTCCTCGCAAGCGTACTCGAGGAATAGTTCGCAGGCTTCCTGCAAATTCGCGGCGGCTTCATCAGGAGAGTCGCCTTGGCTTACGACGTCCAACTCCGGGCACAGGGCCACGTAGTGATCCTCTTCCAGATGAACGATACTGGTGAGATACATGCGCACCCCCCTAGGTGGCTGTTGAACAATGACTCTGCGATGCCTGGGACACGGTCGCCGCGGACGAGGGAAGAACGCAGGGAGGGCAAATAGCAGCGCTGCGCTACCGAGGACGCTCCGTCGTGCCGGCCAGCGTATCCAGGCAGCCGTAGTTTCGCTTTTTAGGGGCATTCTGGCTCGTTTGGGCTGCCTCCCAGGCGATGAGCGCGGCCCCATGGGCTCCCAGGTATTCCGCGTCGGCGAGCACGTGGATGTCGACCCCGCCCAGAGCCGCGGATAGCGCTTTTACGAACCCCACGTTGAGGGCTGCGCCACCACCCAGCACCACCGGGTCCTCGACCCCGATGCGCCGCACCATCGCCGATATCCGGCTGGCCATGGCATCGTGAACCGCCCGAGCGATATCTGCCGGGGAAGTGTTGGCGTGGATGAGACTTACTACCTCGGATTCAGCAAAGACCGTGCACTGGGCGTTCATGGGGATGCTCGCGGTCGATCCAAGCGACGCGTTGGCGAAATCGATCAGATTCATATCGAGTGCCCGGCTCATGGCCTCCACGAAGGCTCCGGCTCCGGCGGCACACTTCTCGTTGATCGCGAAGTCGAGGACCTTGCCGTTCGCTCCCAAACGGATGGCCCGTGCCTCGTCGGCTCCCACGTCGATAACTGTCCGCGCGGCGGGATGAAGGTCGAAAGCGGCCCGTCCGTCGGCTGCAACCTCGGTTGGCTGTTGCGCTGCGAACGATAAGGACTTGCGTCCGGCACCGGTGGCCGCGATGAGCGAGATGTCGCCGCGCCCGATACCCGCGGCTGCCGCTGCTTCGGCCAGTCCCCGCTCTGCGGACTCCTCGTGATCGAACCCGGAAAGTACGGAAGCCCGCGCAACCAGCTCGCCATCCCTGATGAGTACGGCGTGAACGTTCTTCGCCCCCACATCAAGGCCGGCAACTATCACGTGACCATGCCCAGCCAATCGCCCGGGTCGAGCGAGAGCCCCAGGGCCAAAGCCTTCCCGTTGAGCTCCTCGGTGCCCTTGGGCACCATCTCCATCATCGCCTTGCGAACGGCATCGGTGGACACCACTCCGGTGATTCCGACAACGGCGCCGAGCGTTAGGACGTTCATTGTCTGAGCCTTGCCAATCTGTTCCGTCGCCAGCCTGCTGAAGGGGATTCCGTAGCTCCGACCGGTGACAGGAGGCAGGTTCTGCACCTTCTCCGCATCGTAGATGAGCAGCCCGTCAGGGCGCAGAAGTTTCGCATACCCTTTGGCCGATTCTTGACTCAGGGCGACAAGAAGGTCCACGCCCGCCAACTGCGGATAGTCGATGGGGTGGTCGGAGATGATGACGTCGCTTCGGCTATAGCCGCCGCGGGCCTCGGGGCCGTACGACTGGGTCTGGACCACTTGGCGGTGATCACGGGTTGCCGCCATGGCTAGGATGACGCCCATCAGAATGACACCTTGACCCCCGGTCCCCCCGAAACGGATCTCGATAAAGTCACGCTCGGCCAGAAGGCCCGAGCGTGTGGGAGGGGTGGGTTGAGCCGCTGTCACCTTACCCCTTCCCTCAGGGCACGCAGCCGCACTGCCTCCTCCGCCTGGATGAGAGCGGCCATGTCAGCGTATGCCCTCTGGAATTCCGGCGCTTTGCCATTCCGATGAAGCACGCCGGTAATGATCTTGCCTACCAACTCGTCCGGAAGCAACTGCTCCGCTTTCGCCTTGGAGATGGACTGGGCTCTTTGCTCATCCAGCATGTCCAGGACGCTTCCTGGGGGATTGCGCCGGCCATATTCCGTAGGACAGGGCACCATGGCCTCGATGAATGAGAAACCCGAGTGTTCAATGCCGTCTTTGATGAGCTTCTCCATCTGCCTGATGCGTGCGGCCGTGCCCCGGGCCACGAAGCTCGCACCTGCGGATTCGGCCAAGCGGCAGAGATCGAACGGCGGCTCCACCGTACCGTAAGGAGCGGTGGTGGCCTTGTCGCCTATACCCATGGTGGGTGACACCTGCCCGCCGGTCATGCCGTACACCTGGTTGTTGAACAGGATGCAGGTGATGTCGATGTTGCGCCTACATGCGTGGATGAGGTGGTTGCCTCCTATGGCTGCGCCGTCACCGTCGCCCGTAAAGACAATCACGTTGAAATCCGGGCGGGCCATCTTGATACCAGTGGCGAAAGCCAGCGCCCTACCGTGGAGCGTATGCACCGTGTTGAGGTCGAGATATCCCACCGCGCGGCTGGAACAGCCGATGCCGCCGACGACCACGGTCTTCTCTCGGGTCATCCCTAGGTCGCTCATCACCCTGAGGAATGCGCCGGTGACCATGCCTACGCCGCAGCCGGGGCACCAGATGTGGGGCAGCCTCCTAGTGTGGAGGAACTGCTCGACGTCCACAGGGTTAGACGCGCTCATATTTACCCACCAATTGCGTTATTTGACTCAAGATCTCCTCGGGCGTGATGAGTGTGCCGTCTATCTTGTTCATGCTGATGACAGTCGTCCATTTTTCCGCGAGTCTACGAACCTCGCGGGCATACTGACCCAGATTCAGCTCCGGGACGAGAATGAACTCAACGCGTCGCGCCACGGTCTGGATGATCTCCACAGGGAGAGGGAATAGGGTGTACAGGTGGAGCACCTCCACCGCCAGTCCCTCTTGGTCCGCCAAGTTCAAGGCCGCGCGGGCACTACGGGCGCAGGACCCATAGGCCACGATGCAGACGCGGCCCTTGCCCTCGTTCTTCAGGTCATAGAGGCAGAGTTCATCGCGGTGATTACCTACCTTGTCGTAGAGTTGCCGGAGAAATTTCTCGCTCTTTTCCGGGTCGTTCGTGGGAAAGCCGGACTCGTCGTGGATGAGCCCGGTGATATGCGGATGGCTTTGCGCCCCCAGTACATGCGGGGGGTCGGCCTCCGCCACCCAGTTGGGATGGACGTAACCGGGAGTGAAATCGAAGTCACCGCTGGTGAGACGATAGCGCCAGACCAACTCGGGCGAGAAGTTCTCGCGCATATGTCCCACGACCTCGTCGGCGAGCAGAGTGACCACGGTTCTAAAGCGCTGAGCAAACCGCACGGCAGCCACGGTGAGACGGTACATGTCGGCCACATTCGAGGCCGCCAGCACTATGGCCGGGTGATCGCCATGCGTACCCCACCGAGCCTGCATGACGTCGCCTTGCGAAGGCACGGTGGGCCGCCCGGTGGAAGGCCCGACCCGCATGACGTTAACGATCACCAACGGTGCGCCCGCGACGATTGAGTACCCTATGCCTTCCTGCATGAGAGAAAATCCCGGGCCCGAGGTGCAGGTCATGGCAAGCTCGCCGGTAAGGGAGGCCCCGATGCACGCACAGACAGAGCCGATCTCGTCTTCCATCTGTACGAACACTCCACCCACCCGGGGCAGCTCGGACGCCATGGATTCCATGATCTCTGAACTCGGGGTGATGGGATAGCCCGCGAAGAAGCGAACACCGGCGTCGAGAGCGCCCAGAGCGCACGCGCGGTTGCCCTGCATGAGCAGGCTGGTTTGATCCACCTGCTCCCTGAACATGTGACTGTGCCAGAGTTCCATAACTACGGCAGAGTACCATCTGCCGCACAATTACGGCTCGGGTTTTTCAGATACGCGATGATCACCTGGTCGAGTTTCGACATGAGGACGTCCTGGGGCACGCCGCCCGGCCCCGGGATGTTTGACTTCGAGCGCTGCACCATCTCCTCCCGAGCCGCCTGCCATATCCGCGAAGCGATGCGGATGGCCTCCTCGGGATCATCGTGTCCTATCTCATCTGCGTGACGCATCAGGATCTCCACGTCGAGGTCTTCATTGAGACCCTTGACGCGATATCCCTCGGCTCTAAGCACAGAGTCGGTCGCCCCATGTACGACGAAGGCCTCGTATAGCCTCCCCATGCCTTCGGCCTGCGCACGTTTGATTGCTGCCAGTTGCACGACCGCCTCCTGAAGGGTGAGAGCGTCCCAATCCACGCGGGCGACCTGCTCTCTGAACTCCTCCAAATCTCGCCGGATGACCCGTTCGTGAACCTCGTGAAGCAGCGCGACCTTGTCCGGGAACCGGGCGTACACCGTGCCCACCGAGGTATGCGATCGACGCACCACTTCCGCAATGGTGAGCGCTTCATGCCCCTTGCTGCTGATGAGAGTCTCGGCTGCTTTGAGGATGCGCTCCAAGGAATCGCGGCTGCGTTGCTGGCAGGGTGTCTTGACCATGTTTAC
Organism: uncultured Actinomycetes bacterium; assembly: GCA_963775295.1. Lineage (GTDB taxonomy): Bacteria > Actinomycetota > Thermoleophilia > RBG-16-64-13 > RBG-16-64-13 > JAMDEO01. Next base: position 636,093 of record CAVZIK010000006.1, on the reverse strand, counting down.
CGACTTGGACACGCAGGGATTTTATCATCGGCCAACCTTCGAAGAAAGTTTGCGCGAGCCCTTGACGATAGAATCTAGATTCTATATTCTAACCAAGTCGCTGGTCCGCCGAGCGCCCCAGCCCCCTCTGGCGTTCGGCGGACTATGACACCTCCCTTTGTGGAGCGCAGTGGTCCGAGAAAGGGTGCTAAGACCATGTCGGTACCTCAGAGCCAGTCTGGTTCCTGCCTTGTCTCCCTCCATTTCCTCACCGCCCTCACGCGCCTAGGCCGATGTCTGTCGGCCATCCACTTGGCCATGACTACGCGGCGAACGTCTTAGTCACCTCCCCATTTCCCGCGCGGAGCCCAATCGCGCACCGGAACCCCCGCGTCACCGGTTAAATACGCACTCCGGTGGGCATATCGATCTCGAGGAAGGTCTCGGAAGGAGTGACGCATTGAAAGCAGCCGACCTATTCGCCAGATGTTTAGAGAACGAAGGAGTGAAGTACGTCTTCGGCCTTCCCGGTGAAGAGACCATCCAGCTCGTCGATTCACTTTGGTCAAGCAACATCGAGTTCGTCACGGTCCGGCACGAGCAGGGGGCGGCCTTCATGGCGAACGTGTACGGCCGCCTGACCGGCAGAGCGGGCGTCTGCCTCTCTACACTGGGTCCGGGCGCGACCAACCTGGTTACCGGAGTGGCCGACGCCAACTTGGACATGGCTCCCCTCGTGGCCATTTCCGGGCAGGCTCCCACCACGCGGCTCCACAAGACCAGCCACCAGGTGATCGACCTGGTCAACCTTTTCGATCCGATAACGAAATACAGCGCTCAGGTGCGCACCCCGGAAATCATCCCGGAGATCGTGCGCAAGGCGTTCAAAGTAGCGGAAGCCGAGGTCCCTGGTGCCTGCTTCATCGAGTTGCCCCAGAACGTCGCAGAGATGGACCTCTTCGACGCGGAACCGCTGCACAGACAGGCTCCGCTGGCCTCCTATCCCAACCCCCTCGAACTCACGAACGCGGCCGGCCTCATCGACGCCTCCCAATATCCCCTGATAATGGCGGGTCACGGCATCATTCGAGCCGGGGCGTCCGACCGGCTCGTCGAACTGTCCGAAAAGCTGAATATCCCGGTCGTAACGACCTTTATGGCCAAGGGAGTAATGCCCTCGTCGCATCGCTTATTCCTCGGTACAACCGGTCTGCAATCCAACGACTACAGTTTCTGCGGGTTCAAACAGGCCGATCTCATCATCTGTGTGGGCTATGACATGGTGGAATACCACCCGTACCTTTGGCGACGCGATGCCCACAAGCTCCTCCATATTCATTCCTCTCCGGCCGAAGTCGACGAACACTACATCGTCTCGGGCGGGATTATCGGAGATATCGGGGCGTCTCTAACTGCGCTGGGCGAACTCTGCTGCCGACACAAAAAACGGGTCTCCGGGACGCCGCGACGAAACCTGCTCAACGAGATAGAGGAGCGGGCGGGGGACCACGCCTTCCCCCTTCGACCACAGAAGATCATCCGCGACATGCGTCGAGTTTTGGCCCCCGACGACGTCGTCATCTGCGACGTGGGCGCGCACAAGATGTGGCTCGCTCGGCTCTACCAGACCGAACGCCCCAACACCTGCATCATCTCGAATGGATTCGCCGCCATGGGCATCGCGGTCCCCGGGGCGGTCGCAGCCGGTCTGGTGTATCCCGACAGAGCGATAGTCGCGGTCACCGGCGACGCCGGCTTCTTGCTAAATTCCCAGGAACTCGAGACGGCGGTTCGTCTGGGGCTGAATTTCGTCGTCCTCATCTGGAACGACTCCTCTTACGGGCTCATTGAATGGAAACAGATGTGCCAACTAGGTCGATCCAGTTGCGTGCGCTTCGGCAATCCGGATTTCGTACAATATGCCCGTAGTTTCGGTGCAAACGCGTTTCGGGTGGAGAGCGCCGATGGACTCGAACCGATCCTTCGGCAGGCGGTAGCCGCAAAGGGCGTGAGTGTCATCGATTGCCCGGTGGACTACAGAGAGAACATGCTCCTAACGGAGCGGCTGGGAGCGCTCGTATGCAGCGATTGACAAGGCAGCATCACCCCCGCGGGAGGGAAAGGTGACGAATATGTCCGAAAGTGCACGGCTCGTTATTGACACGAGCACCTACGACCTCCCCGTCATGATCGGGACGGAGGGCGAACGCGCCGTCGACATCACGCATCTCAGGGACATGTCGGGCTTCGTGACCCTGGATGAAGGCTACATGAACACCGGGTCGTGCAAATCGGCCATCACGTTCGTGGATGGTGAGCGAGGCATCCTGCGTTATCGAGGAATCCCCATCGAGCAACTGGCTCGGCAGAGCACCTTTCTGGAGACGGCCTGGCTTCTCATCTATGGGGAGCTACCCACTGCCGACCAGTTGGCCAACTGGAGCCAGCTGTTCACGCGATACGAGATGATCCACGAAGGCCTCTATCACCACTTTGACGGCTTCCCGGCTACCGGTCACCCCATGGCGATACTGTCGGCGATGATAAATGCCGCAAGTTGCTACGAACCCGACTTGATGGAGATGGAGGGTCCGGAGACATTTCAGGTTGCCGCCGCACGCCTCATCAGCAAACTGAGAACGATTGCGGGGGCCAGTTACAAAACCTCCATTGGGCAGCCCATCGTCTATCCCAAGCCGCATCTTGACTATTGCTCGAACTTCCTGCATATGATGTTTTCAATCCCATTCGGAGACTACGAGCCCGACGCGGAGACGGTCAGCGCACTCCAGCTCATTCTGATCCTCCACGCAGATCACGAGCAGAACTGCTCGGCCAGCACGGTGCGTATGGTCGCATCGTCGGGCGCGAACATGTTCGCGAGCTGCGCCGCGGGAGTGTGCGCGTTGTGGGGCCCGCTGCATGGCGGAGCCAACGCGGCGGTCGTGGCGATGCTTCAGTCCCTCCATGACAACAAATGCGATATCGAGAGATACATCTCCCGGGTGAAAGACAAGAAGAACAACCTTCGTCTCATGGGTTTCGGGCACCGCGTGTACAAGAATTACGACCCGCGGGCCGCGATCATGAAAGAGACCGCCGACAGACTGCTGGGAAGACTCAAGGGTGCCGACCCCCTTCTCGAGATCGCGAAGCGGCTGGAAGACGCTGCTCTCAACGACCCCTATTTCATCGAACGGCGCCTCTATCCCAACGTGGACTTCTATTCCGGTGTCATTTTGAGGGCCATGGGCATACCGGTAAACATGTTCACAGTTATCTTCGCCATGGGCCGGATGCCGGGGTGGATCGCCAACTGGAAGGAAGTGAACGACAACCAGAGCGCACTCTACAGACCGCGTCAGGTGTACGTGGGATCCGCTGAGCGGGAGTATGTTCCCATGGAGAGAAGAGAAGGACTATCCTGTCTCGCTCCCAGCATGGTGGACGGAGTCCTCACCTGCGAATGACATCCCAGGGGAACTTGGGGGATCAAAGGAGACGGCTGTGAACCGCGGCGGACCCGCAACGCGCGGCGACATCAGCTCAAAAATGGACGACCGCCGTGGAGTCTTGCAGAAGCAGGTTTCGAATATACGGCAGACGGCTCAAGAAGTGCGTGCCCGGCGTCACCCGCACAGTCACCTGGTACCACCTCGTTGTGGCGAAATGATAACTCGCCGAAACTAGTTCCACGTCCGCCTCATTCGCGAGTCCTTGGGCAGCGGTTTGGGCCGCCCTCTCGCTGCCGTTGGTGGCCACATAGACTTGGGCGGCCTGCTCAGCGGCCCCTTCAGCAACTTCCACTGCGATGCGATGAGCTGAGTACATGCTCAAGCCATCTACGATCAGGATGACGATGACAGCGATGCATATTAATGCTAAAAGAAACGTCCTCATACGGATACAAACGAAGACCCGGCGGTACGGTTACGGACGGGCGTGTCTCTTCCGCTTTCGCCGATGCCGCACCGCAAGCGCCACCGCCGCCACGACGATGAGGACCAGCGCCCCGGCCGCCCAAGGCAGGAAGACAAGCACGGTGATAAAGCGGATCGAGTGCGTCTCATCGCCGAGCAGGTGCTTCCCAGCAGCGACTGTAGCCTGTAGGCGCGACGTTCCTTTGGTTCTTCTCACTGTGATCGGTATGTCTGTCCTCCCAGGCTGAACTTCGACCTGAAGACTGTTCCCGCCCGGCAGCATCAAGCCTTCGGGATTCAGCCGAATCTCCACCTTCATGGGGTAGGTAGCGGCGTTGTCGATGAGCAACCTCAGCGTCCCCTCTTGCCCGGTCACACTCGTGGAGCCGAAGCCGGCGATAGTGATCTTCGCCATCTCAGCCTCAGCCAGGGCCCTGGCGCGCTCCGCGTACAAAAGGCCCACACTCGCGGCCTTGGGAATGGTGCCCGGCAACGACCAATAAGCGCTCTCAGCCGTGAACAGGAGCGCCTGCGCATTCTCGACAGATTGCCGGCCGCTGCCGGCGGCATCGACGATGTCCTGCACGGCCTGATGCGCCACCTCGATACTAGATCGCATACCCCGAGCTATGTACCCGGCTAAGGGCGCAGAGGCCCGGTCCAGGAGGATCGGCCGCGAGCCGGGGGAATGAGCGCGAACGAGATCCGTCACCGTAAGCGTGTGGATCCAGCTGAAACGCTGAAGGGCCTCACCGATCGCCTGGAGATACTCCGCAGGCGGAACCACCGTACCAGGAGCCGGGGTGATCACCAGTGCGCGCCTCGAGCCCGAGGCCAATTCCGCCGCCAGTCCGGCAAGGAAACGGCCGACGTCCCAAGGCGGCGACGTTATCACCTCCTGCATCTGTTCGTCCGCCAGCACGAGGGTGACTCGTTGGTTGTCCGCATCGCGTACGCGAGCCGTAACGCTGCCGGTCGACAGCGTCTCAGTCAGATCACCAGCTACCGATGAACTCACGACTACATGGTCGATGGATGCCTGGCCGTATGAGGCCAGACTGTCGGTGGTGATGTCGAGATCGGAGGCGTACGCGCCCGTCAAAGTGCCGCCGAGGCCCAGAATCTGCTGGGTCACCTGCTTGCCTAGTTGCACCTGTTCGAGTCCATCTCGCCAACCGCTGTTGGCGAGGGCCCCCATCGAAGGACCAGCATACGGGGTCACTAGAACGTCGCGCCCCTGGTTCACTACCAAGTCTTTGAGCGCGGCCAACGCTGCGGAGGCGTTCTTTGCCGGCTCGGCGTCGGCTCCCACCTGCTCCTGAGCCCCGGCGTCATCGAGTCGCACATAGCCGTCGGACATTTCGCGCAGTTGGGAAAGGACGACGGGTTCGAGGGCAAGCGTGAACTTCCAGTTGGGGTACTTCATACCCAGAGCAGCGAGACGACCTACATCTCCCATTCCGGACTCGACACCCGCCACCGCATCCTCCAGAACGCGATCGAAGAAGATACCGTCCGCATTGCGATGAATTCCTAGAGTCAGCGGCCAGATAAAGGCGACATCGACGTTGTCCTGGCCCGCTGCAACCTTGCCCAGCCAGACCGAGCCTGTGGCTTGAACCGTCGCGCCCGCCACGAGTTCGACATCGGCCCGATATGCCCCCTCTGCCTGCAGGGTCTCGGATGGGATCACGATCGTGCTTTGGAGGGATCCGTCAGTAGCGGAGTCAGTTGCCGGATTCACATCGTATGTGACGGTGCCAGCCTTCTCGAGAATCGGGTTCAAATCACCTACCTGGGCCACATCCGCTGGTCCGCTCAGATGTATTACGACCTCCGCTCCGGCAGAAACTGCCCCGACAGGACACCGAACCGTCAGAACCTCGAAATCGCTGGTCCGGCTTATTCCCTTCTCGGCGCTCACTGCGAGAATCTCAGCGGCGATAGCTGGGGGCTGGGAGAGGGAGAGGCAAACGGCCGTCGCGAGGATCGTCAACGACAACCCCGCAAGAGCACGGGCAAGAGGGGTACCGGCAAGCCTCATGGTGCCTCAGTCTAGCATGCAGGTCGGCCGCCAAAGCCGGTGAGGAAGGGGGAGCGAACCGCCGGAGGTAGAGGAATCGGCCGATCTATTCGGATTCGGGGGACGGGGGTGAAACCTTCTTGACGAGACGAAACACACTCCCGTCCTCGTCGCTGTCGGTCCGTTCCATAGAGTCCACGAGCGCCTCGATAATGGTGAGGGCCAGCCCGCCCTCGCTCATGGGGTCGCTCACGCTCGCCCGGGGTATCCGGCGCCTGTGGTCGGGGTTGGACATGACGATCGTCCACTCCTCAGGGCCGACAGTAAATTCCAGGCGCAATGACGGCGCCTCAACATCGGTTGCCTCCGTGAAAGTTCCCGACACTTCACACTCGGGGCCCAGAAAACAATTGAATGCCTCGGTCACCACGACCTTGATGTCGGCGATAGTCTCTTCGTCGAGCGCTTCCCGTGCACCCAGCGCCCCGGCAACCAAGCGGCAGAGGGCGACGTACTGGGCACGGCAAGGTACAGCCAGCGAGACGGATGGTTGTGTATCCGCGCTCGTCTCCACCATCAAATCCCCCATCAAGGCCATAGGTTTGGTGCCACGGTCATCAAGATTAACATGGCTTGAAGCTACCCCTTTATCCGGTAGCCCCAAACCGCGTTCGTTCTGTCAGTCGAGGGCCTGAATCAAGCCGAGATCTTCGCCGCACGCGCTACAGAGTCCCCGGGTTACCCGCATGGTCTCAACCTTTGCGTCGCTGCGCTGGATTACTGTGCGCCCACAGGCGGGACACACTGTGTGCCTCCCGGGGTGGCCTTGCACGTTGCCCACGTACACGAACCGTAAGCCCGCGACCTTGCCAGCCGACGCCGCTTTTTCCAGCGTCTTGATGGGGGTGGGACTGAGATAGGAAAGCTCGAAATCGGGAAGAAACCGCGTGACATGCCAGGGAGTCTCGGGTCCGAGTTCGTCCCTGATCCAGCCGGCCATCGCGGCAAAGTCCTCATCGGTGTCGTTGAGACCGGGTACGATATTGGAGACGACCTCAACGTGAAGACGATGCACATTCTTCGCTCGGGAAGCGGCGGCGAGGGCCGGGGTCGGATCCTTAACCTTTGTCAGCCAAGCCCAGCCCTCGGACGCCCGCGCCTTGAGGTCGAACTTGAAGGCATCGATTACCGGAGCGACGTAGTCCAAAGCCTCTTCCGTCATGTAACCAGCTGTGATGAAGGCCGTGTACAGCCCCGCTGCCTTGAAGGCAACGCAGACATCGTGCACGTATTCGATCCAAACCACCGGGTCGTTGTACGTGAAGGCCACGCCTGAGAGCTTGTGTTTGCGGGCCATTGCCACGGCTTCGTCAGGCGAGAGAACCGGGAGCCGGGCGGTCTCCGTGCGAGCGCTGGCGTGCGAGATCTGCCAATTCTGGCAGCCGCTGCAGAGGACGTTACAGCCGTAGCTCCCCAAGGAAAGCGCGCGCGTACCTGGATGGAAGTGAAAGAGGGGTTTCTTCTCGATCTCATCGCTGATAATCGTCGCGGGACGAGCGTAGGTGAGACCAACCAGATGACCACCCCTGACTCCTCGGGCCTTGCAGAGCCCCTCCGCGCCTTCCTTTATTACGCAGAAATGAGGACAGAGCGTGCACCGCGCCGCGCCTGACCCGGCGGGTTCCCAAAAGAGCGTGGCGTCCATCATTCCTCCGGTGGCACATAGGGACGGACACGAAAACGGGCGCCGAGGTCCACAGCCAGCTCTGCCACGCTGTCGACATGAAGCCCCGGAACGCCGACCATGGTGGCCGTGGTATCGAGGCCCGCACGGGCGGACCCGCGAATGAAGTCCGTGACCGCGGTGAAGGCCGCGGGTTGCTCCGGCCGGCAGAGCCTGTCGTAAGCCTCCGCATCGGCCGCATTGAGACTCACCGACACTCGGTTGAGACCGGCCGCCGCCAACTCGGTCACGACATTCCGTTCAGGATGGAGGAGTTGCCCGTGTCCATTGGTGTCCAGACGCGAAGTGATTCCCTGGCGAGAAACCCAGCCGATGGCCCCCAGCAACTGGTCCAACCGGATCGTCGGCTCCCCGAGACCGGTAAAGACGACCTCTTGCGGTTCGCGCGTCTGAGCGCGGATACATTCGATGACTTCTTCCGCCGTAGGCTCGGCGTCCCTGTCCAGATACAGATCGACTCCGAACAGTTCCCACGAGGACTCCTTCAGGCAGAAGACGCACGCGGAGGAGCAACGGCTCGTAAGATTCACGTACAAGTTTTCGCCCGCCCAGTACACATGGGTGGGTGCGGCCGCAGGCGGTGCGACGACAAGAAATGCCTGGATGGATTCATCGGTCTTCATGATCGAAACGGTAGTATACCGGCCCGAAACGTTAGACAGAGCGGGAACAACGTGGTATCAATTCAATGTTGCGCATCTGGACAGCGGATGGGGGAACCGGGCACCGCGTGTCTTCTTCCGCAGGCAAGCGCCCGGATAACTACCTAGGAGGGTCGAGAATTGAAGAAGAGCCATGTTGTATTGTTAGCGCTGGTCGTGTTGGTACTGGTCCTCGTGCCGGTACTCGCCAGTTGCGGCAGCGCCGAGGAAACCACAACCACTGCGCCCGCGGTCACCACAACTACCGCGGCACCTACTGAGACCACCACGACGGCCGCCGCCGGTGGCGAGACCACGACGACAGCCGCCGCGGCGGCGTATGACCTCCAGACCATTCTGGCCAGCATCACGGCCGATCCCACTCTCACGGCTATGCTGCCCGCGAGCAACCAGAGTGGCGGCGTTATCGTGGCGAGTGACATTCCCTATATGCCGTGGGAAGGCTACGTCGGCGACACCGAACAACCCACCGGTTTCGACTACGACCTGTCGCAAGCCCTGGCGGCAAAACTGGGCGTGCCGTTCAAGTTCACCAAAGTCGCGTTCGACAGCATCATTCTGGGCATTCAAGCCAAGAAGTACGACGTCTCCATGTCGGACATGTATGACAATGCCGAGCGCGAGCAAGTGCTCGACTTCGTCGACTACGCTGAAGACACCACCGCCATCATTACGCTGGCGGGGAATCCCAAGAACATAACCAGCCTCGATTCCCTCGCTGGCCTCCAGGTTGGATGCGAAAAGGGCACCACGCAAGCGGCCATGTTGGAGGAACTCAACTCCAGCGGCAAGACCAAGATGACGGTTAAACAGTTCCCGGGTCAAGCGGATGCGCTCCTCGCTCTGCAGGCCGGCACCATCGACTGCGACGTCACCGATCGCTCCACAGCGTTCTACAACGCCGACACGACGGTGAAGAACGGACAGAAGGTGTTCCAGCTGGCAGTGGATCCGGCGAATCCCGACGGCTACGACCCCACGCCGGTGGGCATGGGCGTCCTCAAGGCGAACACGCAACTCCGTGATGCACTTCAGAAAGCTCTGCAGGCCCTCATCGACGACGGCACCCTCAAGACTATCGCCGATCATTGGGGCCCGGTCGCGGTGACATCTTCTCAGATTAACCAAGGCAAGTAAGGTCTAGATCACTTGGACCCCGCAGGACCAGGACTTGGAGACAAGCCGAAGGCGGTAATCAACCGCCGCGATAGCGGGGACTATGCGCGACCTGAGGCGATCAAGGCGATCCCAATCAAGCATTGGGGTCGCCTGATCGCCTCAGTCATCATCCTCATCCTTTTTGTGGCGCTGGCCTACTCCTTCATTAAGAACCCCAACGTCGAGTGGGGCACCATCAAGGATTGGATCTTCAGGAAGCTGGTTCTCCGCGGGGTCCTAGTCACCATTGAACTCACGTTCATCGCGATGATTATAGGTATGGTCGGCGGAACTTTGCTGGCGGTCATGCGCATGTCGTCGAACTACGTGCTCCGCTGGGTGTCGTGGCTGTACATCTGGTTCTTCCGCGGGACTCCGGTCTACGTTCAGATCGTGCTCTGGGGAAACATCGGCATTCTCTACCCGAGGCTCTTCCTAGGCATCCCTTTCACACATTTTACGTTTGCGGAGGTCAATTCCAGCCGGATTATCAGTGCCTTCGTTGCGGCCATTCTTGCTCTTGGTCTCAACGAAGCGGCGTATGCCGCGGAACTGGTACGCGCCGGGATCATATCCGTAGAGAAGGGACAGACCGAGGCCGCGCAATCGCTGGGAATGTCGCCTTCGTTGACTATGCGCCGCATCGTCTTGCCGCAGTCCATGCGGGTGATCATCCCCCCCATGGGCAACGAGGCGATCTCCATGCTCAAAACCACGTCGCTCGTGGCCGTCATCGCCGGCGGGGACCTTTTTACCAAGATCTCCATCGCCTACTCCCAGAACTTCAAGATCTTCCCGCTACTGATCGTGGCGTGCATCTGGTACATCTTCCTCACCACTCTGTTTACGATCGGTCAGCACTATCTGGAGGGCTATTTCGGTAGAGGCTTCGGAGTACACGAGGCAGAGTCGGCCGAGAAGCGGGCCCTGAAGCGCCTGCAACAAAAGGGGGGTGACGTCAATGAGCCCGGGAATTTTTAGCCGCCGTTCTGAGCCGTCACCCTCGGATCTGGCCCAGTACTCCTCCTCCGGACAACCGATGGTCAAGGCGGAGAAGGTATGGAAGTCCTTTGGAAGACTGGACGTGCTCAAGGGTGTCGACTTCTTGGTGAAGCCGCAGCAGACCTTTGTTCTGCTCGGTCCCTCGGGCGGGGGAAAATCGACCCTGCTTCGCTGCATCAACCATCTTGAGAAGATCGACGCCGGGAGGCTTTACGTCGATGGAGAACTCATGGGGTACAAGGAGCGCGGCGCCGCCCTGCACGAAATGAAGTCCTCCGACGTTTCCCGCCAGCGGGCCAAGATCGGCATGGTGTTCCAGCGCTTCAACCTCTTCCCGCATATGACCGCCATCGAGAACGTGATGGAGGCCCCCATTAGGGTCAAGCGCCTCAACAGGAAACAGGCTGAGAAGGATGCCGAGGCCTTGTTGGTCCGGGTGGGCCTTCAGGACAAGCTCGACGTCTACCCGGGTCAGCTTTCCGGCGGGCAGCAGCAGCGGGTCGCGATAGCGAGGGCGCTGGCCATGAAACCGAAGCTTATGCTGTTCGACGAACCCACGTCGGCGCTAGACCCCGAACTGGTGGGTGAGGTGCTCGATGTCATGAAGAACCTGGCCCGCGAGGGAATGACCATGGTCGTAGTCACGCACGAAATCGGCTTCGCAAAAGAGGTCGCCGACGGCGTGGCACTCATGGACGGCGGCGTGATCGTGGAGCAGGGATCCCCGGAAGAGGTTCTGGTCAATCCGCGCGAGGAACGGACCAAGATCTTCCTCTCGAAGGTCCTCTCCTAGCTGCTCTCGCCTACTCCGTGACGTCGGCCTGACGCCGATTCTTCCGGCGCCGCAAGTGCCAAATCCCGTAAGAGATAACGGCGACTACAAACACGGCCAAGACAATGTAGAAGATCTCGTTATAGCGGCTGAACTGTGCCTGCAGATTCTCCCAGGCGTTTGCCCCCGCGGCCTTGCCCGCCCCGTAGCCCAAATAGGCCAGCCCGATGTTCCAAGGGATCGATCCCAGAGCGGAGTAGAGCAAGAACTTGCCCACGTTCATCCTTGCGATGCCCGCCGGAAGAGAGATGAAGGTACGAACCCCGGGCATCATACGGGTGAAGAAGACGGTTACTTCGCCGCGGCGATCGAACCAGCCTTCGGCCTTGTCGAGATGGTGCGGAGAAACAAGGACGTACCGTCCATACTTGAGAAAAAGCGCGCGTCCACCGTAGCGCCCCACGAAGTAGGCGATGCTTGAACCCACCAAGTTGGCGGCGCAAGCCACGACGATAACTGCCCAAAGGTGGGTGTGACCCTGCGCGGCAAGGAACCCGCCATACGGCACCACGATCTCGCTGGGAATGAGGATACAAGCGCTCTCGGCCATCATCGTCAGAAAGACGATCAGCAGACCGTGATTCTCGAGCAGCGGAATAAGCCAGTTCTGGAAGAAGCTCATGGGGCCGTATTCTAGCAGCGCCGGATGAAAGAAGCATGAATGCCCAACCTCCAAAACCCAACCCGGCGGCGTTGGACAAGCGAAGTGTCACTCGTGAGAAGAATGCGGCCCTCCGCTGCCTCGCGTTTCGGCAACTGACCCCGAGCGCCACGAAATCCCAGGCGATGCCTTACCCGAGAAGGCGCAACGAGCGAGCAAGGCGCCCGACCGAACGGTCGGCGGGAAAGGTGCAACTGGTCATCGGTGCGCGGCTCCCGGCGCAACCCTGTGCTCTAGAAAGGCTCGAGCGCAAGATCGGCCGACACTCTCTCGCGGATGGCGGGATCGTCCAGATCGGCGATCTGCCCCTTGAGATTAGCCGCCATAGGAGTCGTCAACCACCAGATGAGATCCGCAGGCTGCCTGACCGGACGAAGCCTACCCTTTTCGCGCATGCGCCGGAAGACTTCCACGCTGGGGAATTCCTTTTCTGAGAAAGTACGAATGGTTTCCTGCATGGGCGTGTCCACAACCCCAGGATAAGCGACATGAACCCGAACCGGCAGTTCGTCCAGATCCAACTCCGTTTGCATCATACGGCCCAGGAAGTCAATTCCAGCCTTCGACGCCCCGTACGCCCCCCAGCCTGGCGTGGCGACTTTGACGGCCACACTGGACACGAGCACGACTACCCCACTCCGCCGGGCAACCATCGCCGGAAGAAAGGCGCGAGCGGCATGAAATGCCCCCAAGAGGTTGACCTGCACGTTCTGCGCCCACTCCGTGGGCGCCACCTCCCAGGTCTTCCCCGCAGGTCGGACCACTCCGGCGGTGACGACGAGAATGTCCGCGGAACCGCATCGCATTTCGGTCTCCTGGGCCAGGCGCTGGGCCTGCGTCCAGTCCCCGATGTCGGCTGCCAGCGCATGGGCCAAGCCTCCCTCGGACCGGACGAGTTCGACCAGAGCCGCGCAACCTTCCTCGCGGCGGGCAGCGGCTACCACCGTAGCCCCGGCTCGCGCCAGTACCAGCGCCGTCTCCCTGCCGATTCCGCTCCCGGCGCCGCAAACTACCGCCACTTTGTCGTCGAGCCGTCGTCCCACGCTATTCGACCTCCTCCCCGACGTTGGCACCCTCGAGCCGCCCCAGAGCGGACTCGAAGCACTCCCGCAAGCGGTCCTCGAGATCGTCGCTGAGCGCGGGATCCGAGACGAAGGACGGGTCCACGCTCCTGCGCGTCTTGTGCCTGAGATCTTGCTCCACCTGCCCGGCCAGATGCACGGTCTCGTCATCCAGCCGGTACATGAACTCCTCGTGTCCCAGCTGTGCCCGTAGCTCCGAGAGATACTCGTAGCAGACGGCGAATGACTCGGTGGGATCGGCGATGCCCGGAGAGCGAAGAGCCACGTAGTAATCGGTGAAGGTTCTCTTGAGGCCCAGACGAAGGCCCTGCAAGTCCGGAGCCATCAACGAGTGTAAGCCACCTCTTGCCAGGAGGGATGCGGCGGGGGACCGATCTGTCGGGAGCGATGTCCGGTAGGGTAATAGACGAACGCGCACTGATCGTCGTCGAAGGCTGCCTCGAGCTGTCCCTCTATGAGACGAAGATCGAGCCAAGCACCGCGGAATACCAGTTCGCGCAGCCAGTACACAAGACATTCACCGTGCAGCGTAAGTATTTCGTCGCCGCGCTGCACAAGGTATTCACCCAAAGGGCTCACGGGAAAATCGATGCTGCCCCCTGAGACCAGTTGCACCAAGTCGGCACACTCGTCGTGCCTGAGTACCCCCGGCATCACGAGGCCCAACTCGATGGCGGCCATCTCCACGCGCTGGGCAAAGTCAACGCTGTTAAATCCGTAGCGGAAACTGCGGAACTCGAGAATATAGTCCTCGCCGGATGAATAATTCGGATGCGCGTGACGATTCTCTGGCGCCATGGATACCCCTGGATATTCGAGGGATCTTTCTGCCGACATTGTAGCAAGGAGTGAGCGGGGGCGTCTTTCCAAGCGATTCGAACTTGTCCGCCGCTCAGCGTTGACCCATAATGGGTCCATGAGAATTCACGTCCAGTCCCGCGCCCGTTCGATTGCCGTTCGAGTGGTGCTGGCTTTCGTCGTATTGCTGGTTCTCTTTCTTTCGGTGGCTGCATGCGGAGGGTCAAAATCGGTCGATCCCAAGACCGTGCTGGCACAAGCTTCCACCAATATGAAGAAGATCCAGGGCTTTCACTTCGTCTACGAGGTTCATAGGCCTTCGAATGCCCAACCCGGCAGCAGTCTGGAGATCGATCGGATAATCGGCGACGTGAACTCGAAGGGCGACATGCAGGCAACTCTCGACGTGACGGAGAGTGGTATCCCGCTGTCCTTGAAATTCGTGGAGATCGGCCAGACTCAGTACATCCAGAATCCGTTGACTCAGAAGTTCCAATCGGTGGCCGTCAAGGACAGCCCCGTTGGAAGCCTCAATCTCAATGCGGGAACCATCCGCATCCTGGATCAACTCACGGGCACGTCTTACGTCGGCCAGGAGAAGAAGGGCGGCGTGCAGACCTACCACATCGCTGGCACGGCGGCGTCCACTGACGTGGCCGCGATCGCCGGGGCCGTGAGCACCGCGACCCCCTTCCCCACCGACGTCTGGATAGGGGTGAGCGACAGTCTCGTCTATGAAGTCGATATCCACGGACCTGCGACGACTACCGAGGACAAGAGCATCTGGCGGAGCATCGTCCTCTCTAACCTCAATACCTTCGTAGACATCAAGCCCCCGCAATAGTCGTGCGCGAATGGGCGGCCATGAACGAGGCCGTGGCCACGAGGGTCCCTCGTCGAGTGATCTTTGCCATGGTGGCTCTGTGCGCAGCCGTGTTCGTGGCCGCGCTCGATCAGACTATGGTCCTCACTGTAATGCCCTCCATCATGCGCACTCTGTACATCGATGTGAGAAACATTAACGATGCGGGCTGGATCATCACCGGTTACCTACTCGGCTACACCGTCGCGATGCCCCTGTTCGGACGGCTGGCGGACGTCTGGGGGCGGCGGCCCATGTACGTGCTGGCCCTTGTGCTGTTCATGGTCGGCAGTGCTTTCTGCGTGTTTCTTACCCGACTAGATCTGTTCGTCACTGCCCGCGTGGTACAGGCCGCTGGGGGTGGAGCCCTGGTGCCGATCGCCATGGCGTCCTCGGCAGACATGTTTCCGGCGCGGCGCAGGGCCTTGATCTTGGGAATCATAGGAGGCTCGGCGGAAGCGGGCGGCGTGTTGGGGCCGATATACGGGGCCGCGCTGGCAAGTCTCTGGAGTTGGCGTCTAATCTTCCTCGTCAACGTCCCCCTTTGCCTTATCCTCATCGCGGTGTGCTGGCGTCTGCTCCGCCCGGGGGCGACGCCGATCCTGTCGATGGAGGCAGACGACGACTCGGCCGCCAGTACCACACGCCGACGCTGGTGGCAGCGCGGCCGTGTGGACTACGTCGGCGCAGCCCTAATGGCTCTGGCACTTGCCGGGATCACAATTGGTCTGGGCACTGGGACCCAGACGGTGAGCAGCACGGCGGCCGCGTCGGGGACCCCGGTCCGCTGGCAATGGTTGACAGTGAGCGTCGTCTCGTTCATCCTCTTCGTGCTTTTCGAGCGCAAGCACGAACGACCTTTGATCCGCCTCGATTTCTTCAAACGAACGCCATTTGCGGCCGCGAATTTCGCGCACCTTCTGGTGGGGGCGGCGCTGATCATCGGGATGGTCGAGATCCCCCTTTACGCATACACTCTATTTGGGATGACTGAGATCCAAGGTGGCCTGCTGCTGATCCGGCTAACTTTGATGATCCCGGTGGGCGCCGTCTTCGGCGGCTGGCTAGCCGACCTGGTGGGCTATCGCATGACCGCAGTGCTCGGGTTCCTCATCGCGGCGGGAGGCTACTTCCTCGTGAGCCGCTGGCCGGTGCAGCCGACGAACCTGGTCATGACGAGAGACCTGATCGTCAGCGGACTCGGCTTCGGCTTGGTGATAGGTCCGATAGGCGCGAGTGTCATCTCGTCGGTGGGACCGCGCTGGATGGCAACCGGCTCCGCGCTGGTAACGGTGTCGCGAATGGTGGGAATGGTCGTCGGCCTATCGGCGCTCAGTTCCTGGGGGGTGCGGCGCTTTAACACGCTGTCGGCAAACCTCGACATCACCATCATCAGACCGCCGGGAATCACCGATGCCCAGTGGCGGGCCATGCAAGACGCGGCAGCGGCGGCCACGAGGGGAGCTCTGCACACCATCTTCAGCGAGTTCTTTCTTATTGCGGCGATTGTCATCGCCGTTGCGGTGATCCCCGCTGTATTCTTCTACCGGAGCAAGGCACGGGGGGCCAGTCACCTCCCATTCCTACCCCATTGATGGAGGACCACTTGAACGATGATCAATTGCCCTTGGGCGGCGCATACGGAACGAGCGAACCCGGAGCCCCGAAACCTGCCGAGCCCACCCGGCCGCGGATAGAACGGGTGGCGGTGTGCGATCTGGCCCCAGGAAACATGGTGCGAGGCGTGTATCTCCTCTCGGGACGTGAGACTCGGACCACCAAAGCCGGCAGGCCTTTCTTCAAGCTCAAGCTCAGTGATCGCACGGGCACCGTCGATTGCACGGTTTGGGAGACCGGCGACGTTCGGCCCGACGTGGCGGTCGGAAACCTCGTCGTCGTCGACGCAAGGGTCTCCGAATACCTGGGGAAGCCCCAATTGGAAGCCACCGCAGTAGCGCCCGCCCCGCCCGGCACGGCTCAACCACGTGACTTTCTTCCCTCGACCTACCGCGACGTGGACGAACTCAAGGGATTTCTCCAGTTCCACATCGGGTCCGTCTACGACCGTGATTATGCGGCGCTTCTCGAGCTGATCTTTGGCGATGACGAGTTTATGGACATTTTCATCAGCGCCCCCGCCGCCAAGGTCTACCATCACGCTTACCTGGGGGGCCTTGTGGAGCATACCGTCGCCGTTGCCGAGATGTGCGACTTCGTTTCCCAGCAGTACGCGCGCGTGGATCGGGACCTATTGCTCACCGCCGCTCTGCTGCACGACGTGGGCAAGACCCGGGAGCTTTCTTTCGAAACTGTGATCGATTTCACCGATGCAGGGCGTTTTTTGGGGCACGTGATCCAGGGAGTCACTTTCGTATCGGAGAAGACGAAGGAACTGCCGGCTTTCCCGGAGAGCAAGACGCAGCAGTTGCTCCACTGCATCGTCAGCCATCACGGCGAGTTGGAGTGGGGATCACCGAAGCGTCCAAAGACCATCGAGGCACTCATCCTGCACCACGTAGACAACCTCGACGCCAAGGTCAAGGGCTTCTTGGAAATCGTCGAGGGATCACGGGACACGAATTGGACCGACCTGCGCAACCTCTTCCGGCGACCGCTCCACGTTCCGCGAGCGGCTCACCAAGAGGATGACTTCCTTCCGGCCGGCGAGGACGATCTGGAGAAACCGGGACGCTAGCGGCCTAGCTAGATGTCCTCCTCCTCACGGAGAGTGGTCTCGATAGTTTGCTCAAGGTCGTGGTCCAAGACTGCCGCTTCGGGCCGTTCCGTGCCCTTTTCCCGTGAGTCCCGACCCAACAGGGCGGACTCTCCCGTCATCATCGCGTCGAACGCCTTGGCCTTCAGCCGGCCGCGCGTTTCTTCGATTCGGGTCCTCATGGCATTGTAGTCTACGCCCAACTCCATATCCGGTTGCGGTCTGGAGTCCACCGCCCCCTTGGCCCCAGCAGCAATTTCGGGTAACTCTGGGGATGACACTCCATCTTCTTCGGCCGCAGAGACTTCCGGTTCCCCGGCGGGAGCAGCAGCAGCCTCCGCGGCATCGGCCAGCTTCTCGAGGCGGTCCTGGATAGCCGAATCAGGGACTTCTGCTGCTAAACGTGAAATCGGCTCGGGCTTGATCTCCGGAGCAGGCGTGGTCTCTGGATTGGGCGTGGTGTCGCCTTCCCCCAAGAAGGGCTCGTCCAGCTCTCGGCGGATGCGGCGGCGGGTCTCTTCGATGCGAGCCTTGAGATCATCTGTGCTGATAGAGGGGGGTGGGGCGATTGTGGGGCTGGCAGGGCCACCGTCCAACGCCGGTGCCTCAATAACGGGCACCTTCTCGAGGTCGACGATCTCCTCGGCCAAGGGCATTGGAAACAGCTCCTCCACATCTTCGTCGGCTAGCGGCGCGAGCGATGACTCCCAGCCTGCGCCGGGCAAAGGCTCCTCAAGAAGATCAGGGGACACGACCACATCGAAGGCCTGCCCCAAGTCCAGGATGGACGGCTCGAACATTGCGGCCACTCCGATGACGCCTTCGTCCGAGGCGCCGATGGGCTCCGCTTCGATTTCGGCCACGGGCAAGAACTCGATGGCGGGCTCCGCCACAGCTTCAGCCAGCGGCTCGGCGACGGAATCGGCCGTGAATTCGGGAAACACCTCGACAGCGGCCTCTGGTTCGGGCTGAGCCTCGGCGGCAAGCTCCGCTTCGGGCTCGGCCGGGACGTCGACCTCAGACTCTGACTGCGCCACGAGTTCCGTCTCTAGCTCTGGCTCTGGCTTGGGTTCGACCTCGGGCATCTGCTCCACAACAGGCTCAGGCTCGGCCACCATTTGAGCCTCAACAGCGGCCTCCAGCTCGGCTTCTGGCTCTGGTTCTGGTTCTAGCTCCGCTCCGATTTCGGGCCCAAGCTCGACCTCTGGCTCCGGCGTGGGAGTGACTTTGGGTTCAGGCTCAAGCACAACGGGAACGGCTTGTTCAGTCAAGTCCGTGCCGACTCCCGCCCCTGCAGCCTCCCAATAGTCCCGTAGAGAGCGTCCTCCAAGCTTCTGCTTGCGCCTTTGCGCGATGACGATTCCCAGGGCTGCGCCCAGGGCGCCCCCTAGGAGAAACCTTGTTAACCCACGCATTCCGATCGCCCTCCTTAGCACCGGTCGGTCCATGGCGGTATCTCTCGACCAGGTAAACTCTAGCCTTATCACCCGTCCTCGCCTGCCTCTTTTGCACACAAGTCCTGGGAATCCAGGTTCTTCTTGTATCGGCTGGGAAAACCAGAACCTTGAAATAGGCTTAGAATCTTACTTACCCGTAATCCTCCGTAGCTCACGCATCCCTTCAAGAAACCGAAGAATCCGCGCTTCGTGGCCGTTCTTGGTTGGCCGATAGAACTGCAACTCCTGCAATTCCTCCGGCAGATACCTCTGGGACCCGTACCCACCGGCGTCGTGGGGATACTCGTACCCCACCCCATGCCCGAGCGTCTCCGCGCCGGAGTACACAGTACTACGGAGAAACACCGGCGGAGACTTCGCCCCCCGCTCCTCGATCTCCTGCTGGGCGGCTCTGATTCCCGCGTAGGAGGCGTTGGATTTGGGAGCGCAGCTGAGATATGTGACACCTTGGGCCAGGTTGATACGGCACTCGGGCATGCCGACGAACTCCACCGCCCGGGACACAGCCACGGCCATCTCGAGGGCATGAGGATCGGCATTGCCCACATCTTCAGAGGCGAAGACGACCATCCGTCGGGCGATGAACTTGGGGTCCTCACCCCCGGTGAGCATCACCGCCAAGTAGTAGAGAGCAGCGTCCGGGTCGGATCCACGCATGCTCTTGATGAAGGCTGATATGACGTCGTAGTGAGCATCCGCACCCTTGTCGTACAGGACCAGCTTCCGCTGAGCCGCTTCCTGCACTGTAGCCGCATCCAGGCGATCAAGCCCTTTGGCTTTTGCCAAGACCAACCCTCGCTCTAAGATACCGAGCGACCGACGGGCGTCGCCAAGACCAGCCGTGGCTATGAGATCCTTGACGTCGTCGTCGACGATCGGGACGGCGCCTTTCCCGTTGCTTCCGCCAATCTCGGCCAGTCCCCGATCCACGAGAATGCGGACGTCATCCGAGATAAGAGGCCCGAACTGGTACAACTCACACCGGGAAAGAAGAGCGGGAATAACCTCAAAATACGGGTTTTCGGTCGAAGCCCCGATCAGGGTGACTATCCCATCCTCGACCGCGTGCAGAAGTGCATCCTGTTGCGATTTGGAAAAGCGGTGGATCTCGTCGATAAAGAGAACGGTCCTCTGCCCGGTCTGAGACCGCCGCTGCCTGGCGCGATCGATCACCTTGCGGACTTCACCGACCCCCGAACTGACGGCTGAAAGCTCCTCGTAAGTCGCCCCGGTCTCGGAAGCCACCAGTCTGGCCACGGTTGTCTTGCCGGTACCGGGCGGACCGAAGAAGATCATCGAGCCGATGGTACCCGTCTCAAGAGCGACCCGCAGGGAGGCCCCGCTGCCAAGCAGATGTTGTTGGCCTACCACGTCGTCGAGCCTCCGCGGTCGCATGCGCGCCGCAAGCGGTGCGTTTTCGGAGAGGTCGGCCTGGAGCCCGGCGCTGAACAGATCGTCCATGCGTCGGATTCTATCAGGGCGGGGGATGAACCAGAGGGGCTCGCGCCCTTACACTTGACACGGCTTACTCAGGGCGGCAGCAACACGCAGAGTCCTCCCGTCCGCACTACTTGCCGTTCTAAGGATTCTTTGGGCGTCTGGCGATGCAAAAGTTTCACCTGCTCCTTACCTGCTGCCGGTACCCCATTCAGGCCGGGTTGGCTAGAATATGGGTGAGGCAACTTCAGGGAGACTCCCTTGCCCTACAAAGTGCTGGTCCTGAACTCGACGTACGAGCCGATCAACGTCTGTTCGGCTCGGCGGGCGGTCGTCCTTCTCCTAAAGGGGAAGGCGGAAGTGGTCGACGAAGGAGCCGGGGCCATGCACTCAGAGAGAGCGTCTGTCATCATCCCGATGGTCATCAAGCTTCTCCATTATGTGCGCGTCCCTCGGGCCGAACGGCGGCGGTTGTCCCGCCGTGCCATCCTCGCGCGCGACGGCTTCCGCTGCCAATATTGCGGCAGCAGCAAGCGCCTCACTCTCGACCACGTTGTCCCCAGAAGCCGCGGCGGTACGACCTCGTGGGATAATGTGGTGACCTCGTGCGCCCCGTGCAACGTGAGGAAGGGGGCTTACCTCCCGTCCGAGGTGGGAATGATCCCTTCGCGTCGCCCTAGACCCCCGCGGACGAGCGACTTCGTGCTCGCATGTGAGAGGATGGTACCCGAGGCCTGGGAACCATACTTGGAGATTTCCACGGCCTGAACTGCGGAGTCACGAACTCGGGCTTCGACCTCCCTCGCCACTGCCTACTCGACAACCAGGAACGTCCCCATCTTAAGGTATTTCTCACGCCGTAGTTGCAGGCGCTCGCGGGGCTCGAGGCGCTCCAACTCGGTGAGAGCGATGTGAACTTCCCGCATGACACGCTTAACGGTGGCTCGGTGATCGGTGTGGGCGCCTCCGGCCGGTTCAGGAATTACGGCGTCGATGAGACCCAGCCTGAGGAGATCGGGCGCCGTGAGTTTTAGCGCCTGGGCCGCCTTGGCCGCTTCAGCCGAGTCGCGCCAGAGCAACGCGCCACAGGCCTCCGGTGAGATAACGGAGTATGTGGAGTTCTCGAGCATGAAAACCTTGTCGGTAACTGCCAGGGCCAGCGCCCCTCCGGACCCGCCCTCGCCGATAACGATGGCGACGGTTGGTACGGCAAGGTCCGCGAAGAGTTCCATGCTGTGGGCTATCGCCGCAGCCTGACCGCCTTCCTCCGCGTCCTTGCCCGGATATGCACCAGGCGTATCCACGAGCGTGACCACGGGCAACCCGAACTTCTCCGCCAGCTTGGCGAGCCGCATGGCCTTGCGATATCCCTCGGGGCGAGCCATGCCGAAGCTGCGGTCCTGCCTCTCCTTGAGGGTGTGGCCCTTCTGATGGCCAATTAGGACGATCCGTCGATCTCCCAATGTACCCAGGCCGCCCACGATGGCCTTGTCGTCCCCGTGAAGCCGGTCGCCCTGCAGTTCTAGGAAGTCTGGTAAGGCATGAGCGATGTATTCCAGAGTCTGGGGACGTTCTTGGTGTCGCGCGATCTGGACGGTGTTCCACGCGCTCACGCTGGTATCGCGGTTCCGCAAGGAGTCCAGGCGGCTTTGAATCCTTCGGATCTCCTCAGCGTAGCTCGCGCCGGAAAGCACCGGCAGGTTCCGCAGTTCCTGCAAGCGCTGCAGCAGCTTCTGGGCCTCCGCCTGATAGGAGCGATTGACGGGAGTTTCAGACTCTTCAGGCCCAGCCATCAGTTCTCGTATCCCCCGAGAAGACGTAGGGTCCATGCCAGCCTGCTTCTCAACTCCCGCCGGTCCACCACCATGTCGACCTGTCCATGTCGCACTTGAGACTCCGACGTCCCAAAGTCGGGAGGAAGCTTCTCACGCGTGGTCTGCTCGATAATCCTCCGCCCGGCAAACTGCATGACCGCCCCGGGCTCAGCGAGAATTACGTCGGCAACCGTGGCCAGACTGGCGAATACGCCGCCCGTCGTGGGATGAGTGAGAACAGTCACAAACGGCAAGTGTGCTTCGGCCACAATGCGCGTCGCGACTACGGTCTTGGCCATCTGCATGAGAGAAAAAAGACTCTCCTGCATCCGTGCACCGCCCGACGTCACCACCACGACCATCGCCCGCCGCTCCGCGACCGCAATTTGAGCGAGCCGCCAAAAGCGCTCACCCATTACCGATCCCATCGACCCACCAAGGAACTTGAACTCCATCACGCCCAGGGCCACTGGGATCGCCTCGATTCGACAGGTCGCGGCAAGCAGCGATTCGGTGAGACCGGTCTGCAGTTGCGCCTCGGCCAAACGCTCGGGATAGGGACGAAGGTCGTAAAACTCCAACGGGTCCGTGGCTCGGAGTTCCTCCGCAAAGAAGGTCACGGTCCCCGGATCGGCCAGTTGAGCAACACGTGTGTGGGCGGGGACGAGGAAATGGTGGCCGCAGTGCGGGCAGACTTGCAGTGATTCCTCCAGTTCGCCCTCGGCCAAGAGACGGGCGCACTTCTTGCAGCGTTCGCCCTCGACCTCCGGCGCACCGGGAGGTTCCCTCCTCGCGACTTGGACGGTTACATATTTAGCCATGCCACCTACGAAAGACTATGGCGGCGTTATGCCCGCCGAAGCCGAAGCTGTTCGACATGGCCACGTTCACCGTCGCCTTGCGAGCCGTATTCGCCACGTAGTCCAAGTCGCACGCGGGATCGGGATCGTCCAGGTTGATGGTGGGCGGAATCTCTCCAGCCTCCATCGCCAGGACGGTCGCCGCCGCTTCCAGCCCGCCCGCGGCCCCAAGACAATGCCCGAACATGCTCTTATTGGAGCTTATCATCACCTTTTGAGCATGGTCGCCGAGAGCCAGCTTAATGGCCCGGGTCTCCATGGCGTCGCCCAATGGAGTGGAGGTGCCGTGTGCGTTGATGTAGTCAAGCTCAGAGGGTTCGACCTCGGCGTCGCGCATGGCCCTCTTCATGGCCAGTGCAGCCGGCTCCCCCGTCTCGTCGGGTTCGGTGAGGTGGAAAGCGTCGCCGGTCATGCCGTAGCCGATCATCTCCGCGTAAATGTGCGCACCTCGAGCGAGGGCATGCTCCAATTCCTCCAACACGAGAACGCCGGAGCCTTCTCCCATGACGAACCCGTCGCGGCCGGCGTCAAACGGCCGGCTGGCTTTCTCCGGGGCATCGTTGCGCGTGGAAAGAGCACGCGCCGCCGCGAATGCCGAGACGCCCACCTCGTTGACCGCCGCCTCAGCGCCGCCCGCGAACATGGCCGTGGCGTCACCGCGTCGGATGATCGAGAACGCGTCACCAAGGGCGTTCGTACCGGCCGCGCAAGCTGTGCAGGTGGCATTTACCGGCCCTTTGAGGCCCAGGATGACCGAACTCATAGCCGAAGCCATGTTTGGGATCATCATCGGGATAAAGAAAGGACTGACCCGAGACGGTCCTTTCTGGATGAGGATCGCGGTCTGCTCGTAGAACGTATCGAGGCCGCCTACACCCGAACCTATCAATGAGCCCACGCAATAGGGATCCTCTTGGACGGGATAGGCCGAGTCCTCCAGAGCGATGGTCGCCGCCGCCACTCCGTACTGGGCATAGCGGTCCAGCCGCCTGGACGTCTTTCTCTCGATGAAATCCACAGGGTCGAAGTCCCGCATCTCGGCGGCAAACTTCACCGCGAATTCCGTGGTGTCGAAGCGGGAGATCGGCCTCACGCCGGAACGCCCGGCCAGAAGGGACTCTATGAACGGACCCTTGCCGATGCCGACGGGCGATATGACCCCGATACCGGTCACGACCACCCGCTTCATTTCGATCGTCCTCGTGGTTGCAGACATCCGGACACCTCCCTCCACTCTTATATACCCAAGCCGCCGTCGACCGCTAGTACCGCCCCCGTTATGAACGAGGACTGATCGCCGGCTAGGAAGGCAACGGCGTCGGCCACAGCCTCCGGGGAGCCGATCCGGCCCAGGGGAATCTGGCCGATGAGGGCCTGGCGCGCCTTCTCATCCAGCGCCGCGGTCATCTCGGTCTCTATATAGCCGGGCGCCACCGCGTTCACGCGTACGTCGCGCGACGCGACTTCGCGAGCCAGCGACTTCGTCAACCCGATAAGACCGGCTTTCGCCGCAGAATAGTTGATCTGTCCAGCATTACCCCGCCGCGCCACCACGCTGGAAATGCTTACGATGGAGCCCCGGCGCCGCTTGATCATGCCGCGCAGAACAGCCTTGCTCATGAGGAAGGAGCCCTTGAGATTGACGGTGAGGACGGCGTCCCAATCGCTTTCGGACATGGTGAGGGCCAGGCCGTCGCGGGTGATGCCCGCGTTGTTCACAAGGATGTCGATAGGACCCAGAGCCTCTTCAGCCGCTGCGACGGCGGCCTTGGCCTCCGCCTCCTTCGAGATGTCGGCCATGACGAAAGTCGTGGCCTGCCCCGACGTCCGCTCTACCTCGCGAGCGGTCTCCAGGCCTGACTCCATGAGGTCGACGATGGCCACCTTGGCCCCCTCGCCGGCGAGCCGAAGGGCGATCGCCCTGCCTATACCCCTCGCGCCCCCGGTCACCAGAGCCACACGGCCGTCCAAAGAACCACTGCTGTCCCTCATCTTCCTCTCCTTCTACTTAACCGCGTAGACTTCGAACGCCCTCAGAAGGGTGTCCGCGTCTCTGGTAGCCGCGGCCGGGATACCCGGCGCGATGCGCTTGATCAGTCCGGACAGGGCTCCACCGGGCCCTACTTCCAGGGCTTGGTCCGGAGCATCCGGTCCCGCCAGTATTGCCTCCATGCTCTGAGTGAACCTCACCGGCGACATGAGTTGCCGAGCGAGCACCGCGGCCAGTTCGCCTGCTTCCGGATACCGCACCTCTGTCGTAGAGAAGAATGAACCTCCTTCCCCTCCATCCCCTGCGGAGAAGGTGACCTCGGAGAGGGCCTCCGCCAGGGTGTCGGCTGCACCCGCCATGAGAGGCGTATGGAAAGCCCCCCCGACCTTGAGCGGCAGAACGCGCTTCGCGCCCCGCTCCATCGCCAGTTCGCCCGCCTTGCTCACCGCTTCCACGGCGCCGGAGATAACGATCTGACCCGGCGAGTTGTAGTTGGCCGGCCAGACGTCACCCACCGACTCGCACACTTCGTTGAGGATAGAGTCATCCAGGCCGATGACCGCAGCCATCGTACCGCCGCGCTCCTCGCCGCAGGCCTGCATCGCCCGTCCACGCTGTTCCACTACCCGGAGTGCGTCCGGGAACGTAAGGTGGGCGGTCGCCACCAAGGCCGAATATTCGCCCAGCGAGTGGCCCGCGGCCACGCTGAAAGAGACTCCACGTTCATCCAACAACCTCCACACCGCCACGCTACATGTGAGGATGGTCAGCTGGGTGCGGTCGGTCCGCGTCAAATCTTCCATGGTCCCATGGCGACACAATTCACCGATGTCCCAGCCTAGAAATTCGCTTGCCTCGGCGAAGGTTTGCCGAGCGGTGGGGAACGCCCACAGGTACTCGGCCATGCCCGCCGATTGACTGCCCTGGCCCGGGAAGAGGATCAGAAGCCGCGTCACGCCGTCTCCTTTCGCAATCTCAATCGCCTCATGATTTGACGGCGGTCCCGTCGCTCCCACGGCCGCCCCTGCCGAGGCCCCACTCGACCACACAGGCGCCCCAGGTGAGGCCGGCTCCGAAGCCCATGAGTAAAGCCGTGTCGCCCCGCTTGAGCCGCCCTTCCGCACGCGCCTCGGCGAGGCACAGGGGAATAGAGGCGCAGGAGGTGTTGCCATAGCGCTGCAGATTCGTGTACACCTTCTCGGAAGCGAGCCCCAACTTTGCCGCCGCCGCGTCAATGATTCGGATGTTGGCCTGATGGGGCACGAAGAGATCGACATCGTCAACCGTCAGGCGGCACTTTGTCAGAACGCGTCCCGCAGACAGAGCCACCACTCTGGTCGCGAATTTGTAGACCTCTGAACCGTTCATGTGCATGAAATGAAGGTGCTCGTCCACCGTTCCGTGCGAAGCCGGAATGCGTGAGCCGCCGGCTGGCACGCTCAGACTGGATCCGCCCGCGCCGTCGTTACCCAGATCGAAGCCCAGAATCCCTCTCGGTGCCCCGGATTCGATCGAATCCTCTCCGTCTTCGACAAATGCGACCGGAGAGACGACCGCTGCACCCGCCCCGTCCCCAAAAAGGATGGCCGTAGAACGGTCTCCGGGGTCGATAATGCGGGAGATTGCCTCCGCCCCAACGACGAGCACATGTTCCTGGAGGCCGCTGGCAACTGCGCCCGCAGCCATCGCCAGAGCATAGACGAACCCGGTGCAACCGGCCAGGATGTCAAGGGCCCCAGCGTTGACACACCCTGCCTCGTAGGCGACGCGCGAAGCCGTCGCCGGCATTATCTGGTCGGGGGAGATCGAGGCGGTAATTACCAGGCCGATATCTTCGGGCAGTAGGCCGGCGTCCTCGAGCGCCTCCACTGCGGCGGGGATGCCCAGGTCGGAAGAACTCAATCCGGGGGCGGCCACCCTTCGTTCGCCAATGCCCGTCCTCTGCCGTATCCATGCGTCGGAGGTATCAAGCTCCCGCGAGAGATCATCGTTCGTTACGACCGTCTCGGGCAGATAGGTGCCGAGTCCGGATATGCTGACACGTCTCCCAGATAAGGCCACGAAGCCGCCTTTAAGCATGGGTTATCGGTCTACGACAGCGAAAGTGAGCGTA
The DNA here is from genome assembly GCA_963775295.1 of uncultured Actinomycetes bacterium. Taxonomy (GTDB): domain Bacteria; phylum Actinomycetota; class Thermoleophilia; order RBG-16-64-13; family RBG-16-64-13; genus JAMDEO01. Next base: position 608,986 of record CAVZIK010000006.1, on the reverse strand, counting down.
CCGCTGCACACCAGAGTGGAACCGACATAGGCCTTCCCTTCGCCCCTCCCGATACGGCCGCGGCTCTCGCTCATGCGTGTCTCTAGGCGAAGGACATCGCCCGGCATGACGGGCCGCTTGAACCGCACGTTGTCGACAGCCGCGAATAGGACGATCTTGCCCTTGTTGACAGGGTGCGCAAGCAGTGCCACCGCGCCAGCCTGGGCCAGAGCCTCTACCTGGAGCACGCCGGGAAAAACCGGATAGCCCGGAAAATGCCCGCGAAAGACATCCAGGGTCTCGAGCACGTCCTTCTCCGCGATGGCGTACTCGCCCGGCACCAACTCTGTGACCCGATCCAACAGAAGAAAGGGGTCCCTGTGCGGGATGATCTCTTCGATTTGGCTTCTATCCAGCATCTTCACCTGCCAAGCTTCACAACACGTGGCCCTAGCCTCAGGGTGCTAGTATTGTCCAGGATGAGTCTACCCTTTTCAAGGAAACCCTCTTTCTACTGGGTGTAGCCGACCGCCGATGCAACTGCAGCTCTCTATGGCGGTCGCCGATAAGCTCCACGAAGCCTTGCTGGTACGCGGAGAGTCTCTGGACGCGGTCGAGGCGGCGTGTCTACTCGTAGCGTCTCCTTCGTGCCCCCCGTCGCTGGGTCTCCAGGTCCTCGAAACGCTTATCCGGAACGATCATCGCTTCTGCTTGGTCGGCGAGAATAGCCAGGGCAAGGTTCCCTCGGCGTCTCAGACCGGCTGCGGTCGAGTCTCCCTCAGCCACTGGGAGATGCCCGACCCGGACTTGGCGGATGTCCCTTTCGTCGCGCTCGACCTCGAGACAACGGGAGCCCGCCCCGGCACCAGTAAGATCACCGAGATTGGCGCCGTGCGCTATGAGCGCTTCCAGGAAGTGGGGCAGTTCCACACTCTCGTTAACCCCATGCGTCCCATCCCTCCGATGATCACGCAGATCACCGGTATCACCGCGGAGATGGTCGCCGACGCCCCCCGGATAGACGAGGTCATACCGGACCTTCTCGAGTTCCTCAAGGGCGCCATCGTAGTGGCGCACAACGCCTCCTTCGACGTGGGCTTCCTCAACTACGAACTGCGGCGCCTGAAGGGCCGCCAACTGGGGGAGGGTGCCCTCGACACGCTGCCCCTCTCGCGGGCGCTGGCCCCAGGGCTGCCGAACTATCGTCTCGGTACGGTCGCCGAGGCCCTGGGGGCGCCGGTGAACGCCTGCCACAGGGCACTGGCAGACGCTCAGGCCGCAGGCCACGTGTTCGTGACTCTCATCGGGCGGCTGCAGGAGCAAGGGTTCACGCACCTGAGCGAGGCCCGCGCGTATGCGAGCCCTCATTCTCGCAGCGGGGTGGAGAAACTATGGCTGACCAGGGACATCCCCCGAACCCCAGGCGCCTACCATTTCGTAGACAAGGACGGCCGCATCCTCTACGTGGGTAAGGCCGACCGGCTGCGCGAACACGTGCGCTCCTATTTTGTTGCCAGTGCGACTCCAGCGCGCAAGGTACGGCAAGCTGTGCGGCTGGTGGAACGTATCGATTGGGACGAGACCTACACCCCGCTGGAGGCAGTGGTGAAGGAGCAGGAGCTCATCCTTGAGCACCGTCCTCCCTGCAACTTGCACGGCAGTAGGCCGGAAAACTACGTGTACCTCAAGATCGCGGACTCCAGGATGGGACTCAGCCTGCTCACGACCACGCGAGGACCGAGACCTAACGGCGCAGAGAATGGGGGGCGGGGAAGTCGGTCGAAAGGAGCATTTTTACTCGGACCTTTCCGCGGCCGCTCACGTCTCGCCAATGCGTTGGATCTCCTGCAGAAGATCTATCCCATTCGCCGCTGTGCCCGCCGTACCGAGAGCCGGCCGTGCGTCCGCGGTGACACGGGCCGCTGTCTGGCCCCCTGCGGTTGCGACCCTGCGGTGAGGAGGGAACACGACGCCCTGGTCGACGGCATCATCCGATGGCTCGTGGCGGACGGGGCAACGACGATCCCCGATCCAAGAGGACGTGTCGAAGACCTCGCTCAGAATCTATCGCGTCAACGAAGGTTCGAGGACGCACAGAAGGTGCGCGACGCGTGGGACGACCTGCTGAGTATCCGTCGATCCTACGCATCACTGGTGGAGGCGCAAGCCCTGTGCTTTGCGTCCATGTCACCGTTGGATATCGGGAACGGCGCGCCGCAGCTGCGAATGAACGTGGTATGGAAGGGCAGATTGCTACAGCAAGTGTCGCTCTGCCGGGACAATCTCAACGAGGGGGTAGACGCAGCTCTTGCCGCAATCTCCGATGATGAGAGCCCAGATCGGCCCTCGAAGGGCACGCACGACCTGGTCGCGGTCCCGCAGGAGGAACTCGACGTGGTCCTGGCAGTCAGGCGCTGGTTCATGGAAGCCGACAAGCCGGCCCTGATCATGCTAAACGGAAATCCGGACGACGGCCTGCAGGCGCAACTGCACCGTTGGCGGAGGCAACTCCTCGCCGAAGCATTGAATATTTTTTGAGGTCCCGGCGGCGGCGGCTCCCCTCGGAACCTGCCGCCGCCGCATTTCTTTCCTAGACCGAGGCTACCGCAGTCTTTGGAAGCTGGATGCCCTTGGCCTTCATCACCGCCGCAAGAAGACTCCGATCGATCTTGCCCTTGTAGATCGGAATGCCTTCACGCACACAGAGCTGGATAACGTCACTCGTCCCGGTTCCCAACTCGTTCGCCAGCTCTTCGGGGGTGAAGTGGTTGGCCATGAGATCTCCTTTCCCGGCTAAAGATCCACCACAGTTTGAACCAACAAAAAAGCCCAGCAGCACAAGCTACCGGGCCCCAGAAAGGGAGTTGGACACGACCGCAGGTTGGCGCTTGGCGTCACCTCCGAGCCGTTCTCTCAACACGTCCCTCATCGCTAGTATTTTACATCGTTGTCACGCCGCTCGCAACCGCGGACGAACATCACACACTGCGGGATCAAGGATCCTGCATGTCCTCGCGCAAGAGCAGGAAGTCGACCTCCTCCCCCGCGCGAATACCCCGAGGACCGCCCGGAACGAGAGCCAGCCCATTGGCTCCCACCATCGAGCGGAGCATCCCCGAGCCCTGAGGACCGGTGGAGCTGACGTGCCAGATCTCGTCCTCGCGCCAGGCCCTCACTCTTACGACGTATGTGCGGTTGTCGGTCGCGCTGACATCCTCGACCATCACCGCCCTATACGTGGGCTTGGTCGTTTTGGGATATCCCATCAACCGCAACAGGGCTGGTTTAACGAAAAGCTCGAATGACACCATGGTCGACACCGGATTCCCGGGAAGACCGAAGACCAGACGGCCCTCCTTCACGCCGAAGGCAAGGGGCTTGCCCGGCTTCATGGACACTCCCCAAAGACGGCGCTCCACGCCAAGCGCATCTTGGACATCCTTGACGAAATCGAAATCGCCCACGGAAACGCCGCCGGAGGTGAGCAGTACGTCGTATTCGAGACCTCGCTGGATCATACTCCTAGTAGACTCGTAGTCGTCTGGCGCAATGCCCAGAACTTCCGCCTGGATGCCAATCTGCTGGCATTGAGCTCGCAGAGCGTAGCTATTCGAGTTGCGGATCTGCCCCGGCCCCAGCGGCTGATCTACCTCAACCAATTCGCTGCCCGTGTTGATGATAGCCACACGGGGGCGCCGATGTACCATCACGGTCGGGAAGCCAAGACTTGCCGCCAGCCCGATTTCAGCCGGCCCGAGAACCGTTCCCACGGTAAGGACACGATCCCCCGCAGACACGTCCTCACCGGCCCGACGAATGTTCCTACCCGGCCTGACAGGCTCGAGAACGCGCACCTGCGAGCCCAGATCCTCTGTCAGTTCAGACTGGATGACCGAGTCCGCTCCCTGAGGCACAGGCGCACCTGTCATGATCTTCGCGGCTTCGCCCGCCTTGATGGGCCCCTCGGCAGTGTGTCCGGCCGGAATAGTAAATACAACGGTCAGCACGGCCGGATTATCTTGATCTGCCTCCACCGTATCTGCAGCCTTGACGGCAAATCCGTCCATGCCCGAGTTATCAAACGGGGGGACACTGTGCGGCGCGATGATGTCTTGTGCGAGCACGGAGCCGAGCACCTCCGCTAGAGGGCGCTCCTCGGCCGGCAGGGGAGCAGCCTCTGCCAGGACCCTCGCCCTCGCCTCTTCGATGCTGATCATCTTGGCAGACATGTGCAGATCCCTGGCTTCCTTTTTTCTCTGTGACTAAATTGCACTCTACGTATAAACCTATTGGCGAATTGAACCGATAGGAAGCATAGCATGAGCGAAAAGAGCCGAGAGCCAGGAGAGCAAATGGACCTTGGGTCCCAACAAAGCCGGGCCTGCCCTTCTACAGAGGGCCTCCAAGAAGAGGACGGCGGACGCCCATCCAGAGCAGCACATCTCGAGACTATACGTTTCTTGCTCGATTCTGGCTCCTATGAGATCCCAGCGATGGAAGTCGCTGAACGCATGCTCGATCGGACCGCGGCCGGCCGGCAGAGCCCAAAGGACTAGCGCTCTCCTTCCAGGCCCATCCGCTCCAATCGCATTTGCCTCCCCGCCGCTATCGGACTAGAATTCACGGGCCGCAAGCTAACGGGGGTAGTTAATGCCGCTCACCATTCGCCGGCGCCTGGTAGACCGAGTCCGACAATGGAGAAAGATCGCCTACGTGTTGTGCGGGTCCCTGGTGGTTCTGGCCGGCGCGGTGGTCTTCCTATCCGTTTCCTCGCCGTCCTCCAGTGTCGAGGTCGCCTCGGGGTCCACATTTTTCGATGCCAACCGAGCTCTGCGCACGGCCGAAGACATGGACCGCAATTACCCCGATCGTTCTCTTGGATCCGAGGATGCTTCCGGCGTTATCAGCTGGCTGGTGGAAAAGCTTTCTCTCTCTCTCGATATCAAATCGGACAATGTCATCCAGGACGAGTTCACGGCCCCTCTGGGTGACAACCGGGTCATCTTCCGTAATGTTGCCGTGGCGCTTCAGGGGGCGAGCAAAGAGACCATCCTCATCACGGCTCCCCGGGACACGCCAGCGATCGTCAAGGTGGACCACCTCGCGTACGCCGGCGGGACCGCGATCCTGACGGATCTCGCGCAGGTCTTTTCCTCGCGACCACACCAGAAGACCTTTGTATTCCTCTCCACCGAGGACATCGACAATGGAGCCATAAGTATTCGCAGATTTTTGGACACCTACCCGGACGCCGCAAACGTGACGACCATCCTGTCCGTCCACGGGTTGGGCAAGGAGGAGGCCGCGGTGCTCCAAGGGGGAGTCACCGGCTCCCACAACGTGACGCCGGGTTGGTACTTGCAGCTCGTTAGGGGCGTTCTGGCAAAGTCTGGACTTGCTCTCAAAGTCCCCGGGATCATGGGCCAAGCCGCAGATCAGGCGCTCTCGCTGTCTCATGGGGACCAGGTCGCAGGCTTGAACCGCGGCATTGCTGCTCTCACCCTATTCGATGATGGGCCGGGCAAACCCACGTCTGCCGGTCTCGCCACGCAGGGCGCTGCGATCGAGAGACTTCTGCTGTCGCTCGACAGCGGCTCGGAAGCCCCGCCGGACCCAGGAACGGCCCTTCTCCTCCAGTCAGGGCGATTTCTTACCAACCAGGCCGTGGGCCTCTTGGCCCTACTCATGCTTCTGCCCACTGTGGCTGCTTTGCTCATCTGGCTGTTCGCGTCCCGTATTACCGGGCGCGTCGCCTTGCGGCATGTACGGAACCTCCTCTCGTTCGCGATACCCGTGGCCTGGGTGCTCCTGCTGGCGTTTCTGCTTTCCAGGTTCGGTCTGATCCCCAGATATCAGTTCGAGGTCCCGGCGATTGTCGGGCCCGCGACTCAACCGCGCGTCGTCCCGACGCTCATTCTTTTGCTTCTCGGTGCTGCGGGTTTCGTCGTCTCACGCCATCTTCTTGGCTATTTGCGGCCGCGCGAGCAGCGGGCAACCACTGAGATGGCTAGACTCTCCACCGGTTTCTTCGGCCTGCTGGTAGGCTTGGCTCTCGTACTCTTCCGCTCTCCCTTCTTGATGCTACCGTGCATCGCGGCAGCTTGGGCATGGCCGCTCGCCACCTGTTTTGCGGAGCCGGTCTATTCCGGGGCGGTGTGGCGGCATCGCTTCACCTCCAACACCCCAATTCTCCTCTTGGGGCTCATCGCTCCCGTCCTTCTTTATGCTTACATCGCATCCGCGAACGGAGTGGGATGGACGAATGCCTGGTGGTACGTCCTCGTCCAAACGGTCTCGGGCTCCTACGGCTTTCTGGGACCCACCGCTTTCGCCTTGATCACTGCATCTTTTCTCGTCCTACTGGGAGCAAAGCGCATGCGAGTCGTGCCGATCGAAACCCTCGAGGTGACGGACGAGCTGAGCCTGCTGGAGCCGCCCATACCGAGGGCGAGGCGAAAGCGACGCGACGCCACCCGGCCGCCACTTTCCCCTTGGGGATGACAAGACTTGCGGGTCCTTTCTCGTCCCGAGGCCACGGGTCTATGGCCGACTGGTCCAGCCGCTGGAGAAATCGGGACTTCGCCGCCACTCTGGGTAAGCGCCCGGATCATCTCACTACAGATAACGCTTCTTCCAAAAGACGACTGCAAAAGCCACAGAGATGACGAAGGCGATGACGATCGTCAGGGTGAAGGCGTGTTGGTAGCTCGCGAATGGCAGCTTCACGTTCATTCCGAAGAAGGCGGCCACAATCGTAGGTATCGACAAAATGATCGTGAGCGAAGTCAGCAGCTTCATCACTCGGTTGAGGTTATTCGAAATGACCGAGGTGAAGGCGTCCATCATGCCGGTGAGAATGTCCGTGTAGATCTTTGCCATTTCCGACGCTTGCCGGTTTTCCACTATCACGTCTTCGAGCAAATCCTCGTCTTCTTCGTACATCTTCATCGACTTAGTCCGCAGCAGTTTGGTCAGCACCGCGTCGTTGGAGCGTAGTGAGGTCGTGAAGTACACCAGCGACTTTTGCAGGGTGAGGAGATCGAAGATCTCCGCGTTCTTCATGGAAGCGCGCAGCTCTCGCTCCAACTTGTCCGTCTCCCGATCAATTCGGCCCAGATAGCGTAGGTAGAAGGCGGATACTTGCTGAAGGATCTGAAAGAGAAAGCGAGTCTTCTTGAACGTGGCGAATGAGCGGATCGATCCGCGCTCGAAATCGCCCAGAATGGGGTTAGCCCTCAGACAGGTAGTGACAAAGTAGTCGGGGTGAACCATCATCCCCAGCGGGATGGTATCGTAGCCCTGCTCGCTCTCGGTGCGAACCAGCACAGGGATGTGCACAATGACTTGAGTCAGACCTTCCTCTACTTCGATCCTTGACTTCTCTTCTTCGTCCAATGGAGCCCGGAGAAGATCGATCGGCACCTGCAACGCGTTGCATACCAGCTGAAGCTCCTCGTTCGTGGGACTCACCAGATCGATCCAGGAACCCGGTTCGAACTGCTCCAATCGCTCGAGCCCCGAGGGGGTCGTTTTGAGGATAGCGAGCATAACTCACCCCCTTTGCCTGACAGGCGGACGCGCCGCGTTTCATATGGCCTGTTTTCCTTGCCCCGATTGCGTACGTGAGGATCGTTTCGATGCCTGGCAAGCATTCTCTCACGAAAGGTCCGAGGGAACCGAGGAGCCCGATTCCGCGGCAACGTGCTTGATTGACACTGCCTTGCACCGTTGCTACGTTGAAGAGCGGTCGCGGGGTAGCCGCGCTTGCCAAGGAGGTCGGCAAATGGCCGCGGGTGAACCGGGATGCGAGAACATGACCCGAGAGCGAGACGTCACCCTGGGGACGCGCCAAGGCATGCTGGTTGTCGCCGAACGGGTGACAAGCTCAGCGCGCCGACCAGGCCCTTCCGCCCGGGGTGTGGCACCTTGAACAATCTTAGCGGCGCTGTCAAGGCCACGATCCCCCTCACCTCCATGACGGTGGAATTGGAACTGCCGCCACAGACGATCTTCCTCGAACCGAGGCGCGTGGACCCGCTCGCAGACGTAGAGGAGGCCATCGCTCGTGCGCTTGCGGCGCCAATCGGAACCCCCCCTTTTTCCGAACTGGCGAGCCAGAAGCTGGAGAGACGTCCCGACGCCTCCGCAGTAGTGGTGATCTCCGACAGCACTAGACCGGTCCCGTACAGGGGAAGATCGGGAATCTTGTGGCCACTTGTGGACGGGCTGCTCGCCGCGGGATTCCTTCCGGAGAACGTGTCCGTCCTAGTCGCGAGCGGCACGCACCGGCGCATGACTGAGGTGGAGCTGCGAACCATGTTGGACGGCAGGCTCGGGCAAGCCGGCATTGTCGTCCGGTGCCACGACGCATTCGACCAGAGCGCGCTAGCTCGTCTGGGAGGAACCTGCGCCGGCACCGAGACCGCAATCGACAGGAGCTACCTGGAGTCGGACTTCCGCATTCTCACCGGGCTCGTGGAGAGTCACTTCATGGCCGGCGCATCGGGTGGCCGAAAGAGCATCTGCCCCGGGCTCCTTGGCATCGATTGTATCCGACGGTTCCACGGTCCTGAGATCCTCGCCGATCCGCGGTCCACCGATCTCGCGACCGATGGCAATCCTTGCCATGAACTTTCGCTGGAGGTCGCACGAATGGCACCTGCCGACTTCATACTCAACGTAACCGCCCGAGAGGATGGCGCGGTTGTGGGTGTCTTTGCGGGGGACATGGAGTTGGCGCATCGAGCGGCAGTTGAACATCTTCGCAGCTTCGCACGCATCCCTGTCGATGAGTTCTTCGACATTGTGGTCACCCATGCAGGGAAGGTTGGGGTGAACCACTACCAGGCCGCCAAGGCCGCCAGCGCCGCCGCGAGGGCGGTCAAGATGGACGGCCGCGTGATCCTCGTGGCAGACACGGTCGATCCCGATCCGGTGGGGGGCGAGTACTACCGCGCCCTGATGACGCTGTTGAAAGGTATCGGTAGTAACGCCTTTGCCGACCTCATCCGCAGCCCCGAATGGAAATTCGTACCGGACCAGTGGGAGGCGCAGATGTGGGCTCGTTTCTTCGAGCGCGTCCCGCCCTCCAACCTTTTCTACTTCAGTCCCCAGACCGCTCCTTTCGAATATGGACGTCTGCCCTGCCACCCGTCGGTATCCCGCATGGAAACGCTGGCCGCGCTGCCTCCCGAGCACCAGGTGGCCGAGTTCGCCCGCCACGCGATCGATATCGCGGCCGCTGAGTGGGCGGCGACGGCAAACGGGGCGTTGGCCGACGTGAGTGCGGCGGCGCCGACGGTGGCGTTTCTTGTCGCCGGTCCCTATGGCATCCCTGTGGAGGCGTTCCATGAATGATGCAACAGACACATCTGCCGGGCCCGGGTCCGGCGCCGCCGCCCTTCTCCTGGAGGCTTTCCAAGCTGCGCTGGAGGCGGTCGCCCCGGAGAAAGTGGTTCCCCCAGCCCTGCCCGCGCCACCTCAAGGCCGAACCATCGTCGTGGGAGCGGGAAAGGCGTCCGCAGCGATGGCCCTGGCCACGGAGCGGCACTGGCCGGGTGAGCTCTCCGGGCTCGTGGTCGTGCCCTGTGGCTACGGGCTGGAATGCGAGCGGATCGAGGTGGTGGAGGCGGCCCATCCTATTCCTGACGGCTTCGGACTTGCCGCCGCCAACAGGATCATGAAGCTCGTGAGTGCTCTCCGTCCTGACGACCTGGTCATAGCGCTCTTCTCGGGCGGGGGGTCCGCGCTCCTTCCACTACCGGCGGGGTCCGTGAGACTGCAAGACAAACAGTCGCTCACCGCACAGTTGCTGAGGGCCGGCGCGGACATTGGCGAGATTAACTGCCTGCGCAAGCACCTCTCCGCGATCAAGGGAGGCCGTCTCGCCTGCGCCTCCTATCCGGCGGCAGTCGCCAACATCCTCATCTCGGATGTGGTCGGCGGCGACCCGACGACGATTGCGTCGGGTCCGACGGTGCCAGACCCGTCCACCTTGGACGACGCGCTACGAGTCATCGAGAAATACCGGCTGCAGACTTCCCCGGAAGTGCTGACATATCTCGCACTGGCCCAAAATGAGACACCCAAGCCGGGTGATACTTGCTTCTCCAAGGTCACCACGACAATCGTTGCATCGGCGCAAAGTCTTTTGGAAGCCGCCGCGACGTTCCTGAAAGAGCGGGATATGCCATCGCTCATTCTCAGCGACTCTATCGAGGGTGAATCGAGGCAGGTAGCCATGAGACACGCCGCGATCGCACGGCAGGTAGTGAAGCACTCCCAGCCCATGCCCGCTCCCTGCACGATCCTCAGCGGCGGGGAGACCACGGTCACGATGAGAGGCGATGGCCAAGGTGGGTCGAACATGGAGTTCATGCTGGCGCTGGTCGCGGCCCTCCGTGATTCGATAAGCTACGCGGCGATAGCCTGCGACACAGACGGTTCCGACGGCTCGAGCGGAGTAGCCGGAGCCATGGCTGGGTCGGACTCGTGGAAGCGCAGCAGGAGCTTGGGACTCGATCCGCAACGGATGCTCGACAATAATGACTCTCAATCGTTCTTTGCAGCGCTCGGCGACCTCGTGCACACCGGGCCCACATTCAACAACGTCAACGATTTCCGGGCGCTTCTGGTGTATGGATTGGAGGAACGTGATGGTGCAGGGTAAGAACCGCGGTCCCATCGCAGCTGGGAGGAAAGGTGCGGCAGGAGTGGAGCGGGATCTTCGTCGCCTGCTTTCGGGAGACGTCGAGTTCGACCCCATCACTCGGATGCTCTATGCCACCGACGCGGGCCTCAATCAGATCGAGCCCATGGGAGTTGTCGCGCCGCGGGACGCCGAGGATGTGGCTCGCCTCGTGTGTTTCGCGGCAGAACGGGGCTTGGCCCTGGTACCTCGGGGGAACGGCTCCGGCCTCGCGGGCGGCGCGGTGGGAGCGGGCATCCAGGTGGATTTCACCCGCTACATGAATCGCATCATCGAAATCGCTCCCGACGCTTCCTGGGCACGAGTGCAACCGGGGGTGATCATGGGCGAGCTGAATCGTCACACGAAATCCCTCGGGACTTTCTTCGCCCCCGATCCCTCGAGCGAGAACTATTGCAGCTTGGGAGGCATGGTGGGTACGAACTCGTCGGGAGCCCGCTCCGTCGCCTACGGTGCCACCAAGGACCATGTGCTCTCTCTTGACCTCATCATGTCGGACGGAAGCCCGTTCACCGCCCGCGCTGTGTCCCAAGGAGGTCCAGACCTGTCGCGCCTCCTCACCGGATCCGGAGTGGCGGCCCGCGCTTTTTCCGCTATCCTGCCGGAACTGCGCGAGAAACGGGAGACAATATTGTCGGCCCTGCCCCGGGTAGTGAAGAATTGCTCTGGCTACCGCGTCGAACAGGTCTGCGACGGGGATGGAACGGCGCACCTCCACAAGTTGTTCATAGGCGCGGAGGGAACCCTGGGGCTGGTCACAGAGATCACGCTGAGTCTGGTTCCGCTGCCGGCCAAACGAGATATCGCCATGGTCTACTTCCCGTCGGTGTTTGCTTGCGGAGAGGCGGTAGCCGGCGTCCTGGCCCTTTCCCCCACGGCCGTCGAAATAATGGACTCGCGCTTCCTCAGTTTTGTGCGCAAACGCAATTCACAAATAGACGTCATGCTCCCCCCGAAAACGGACACGGCGATCTTGGTGGAGTTCGAAGGGGCGGATGATGACGACTTAGACGCCCGGTTCGCGGATCTCGGTCGACATCTCGATGCTACGCAGGCCCTGAAGATGGTTCGGGCGGCCAGCATGGAGGAGACTGACCGCCTCTGGCACATGCGCAAGTCGGCCGTGGCCTTGGTACAGAGGACCCCTGGCCCTCGGAAGCCGTTACCCTTCATAGAAGACGTGACGGTACACCCGTCCGAGGTGCCAAGTTATGTGGATTTCCTACAACGCCTCTTCGATAGACACGGCCTAGAGGCGGTGATGTTCGGGCACGTAGGGGACGGGAACATACACACGCGGCCTATGCTCGATCCGAAGGAACGGGGCGACCTCAGGATCATGCAGGCGGTCTATGAGGAGGTCTCCGACTATGTCCTCGGCATTCGGGGCACGATGTCGGGTGAGCATGGGGACGGCTTGGTCCGAACGCCTTATATCCGGCGCATGTACGGCGCCGACGTCTACTCGTTGTTCGAGAGGATAAAAGCGGCATTCGACCCCGAGGGCATCCTCAACCCCGGCAAAAAGATCGGTCCACAGGAGGACAGCACGAGCATGCCGCGCCATCTGCGTTACGGCGCCGACTATCGGACCGTCGAACAGAGTCCGCTTCTCCATTTCCCAGCGGAGGAGTATCAGCGCGAGATCGAGAAGTGCCACGGCTGCGGACAGTGCAAGAGCGTCGTCACCACGACGATGTGCCCCACGTACAAAGCCACGAGAAGAGAACACGCTTCGCCGCGGGCCAAGGCGAATCTCCTGCGCGCCGTCATCACGGGAGCGCTCGATCCCGAGAGTACTTACGGTCTAGCAGCGACCAAGTTGGTAACCGATTACTGCATCGTCTGTGGGATGTGTGCCGTGGAATGTCCGTCGAACGTCAATATTCCCAAGCTGATGCTCGAGGCCAAGAGCAAATACCGCGAACATCATGCGGGCGGCCCGGCCGATGTAATCATGGGGCGAGCGGAACTAGTCTCGCGCTTCGGCCAGAAATTGGCCCCCTTAAGTAACCGAGTGACAAACCGGCGGATCCTTCGCCTGCTTGGGCAGCCCCTCGCGGGAATCGACCGGCGCCGGAAGATGGCGCCGTTCGCGGGAAGATCCTTGGAACGACTACTGGCCGATCGGAAGGAGGGAGGGGCTACCATTACCGGAGCGGCCGTGACGGAAGACGCGCGCGCTGCATCGGCTTCAGACGCCGAGGCGGCCGCGGTTTACGCCAGCGAACAACCAGCGACCACAAGAGCCGCCTACTTCTACGACCTGTTCGCAAACTACAACGATCCCGATCTGGGATTCACGGTGGAGAGGGTGCTGAAGGCCCACGGCATCGACGTCATCTTCCCCGATCAGCGTGGAAGCGGCGTCCCCGAAATGTTGAACGGATTCTCCGATCTGGCGAGAGACGCCGCCGAGTTCAATGTACGCAGCCTGCTGCCCATGACCCGCGCGGGTGTGGCGTTGGTGAGTTCCGAGCCGACCGCGTCCTTCGCCTTCAAGGTGCACTATCCCGACTACCTCAGCAGCCAGGCGTGCTCATACATCGCGAATGCGTTCCACGATCTGGGCGAGTTTCTGCAGAGGTACCGGGCCGATCATCCCCGGAGTGCGTTGAAAGCCGCTCCCTTACGTACGAGGGATGCCGGCGACGGATCAATCTCGTCGTCATCGGCGCCGCTTCGCGTTGCCTATCACCTCCCCTGCCACTTGAAGGCACAGCAGATTGGCAGCCCATCGTTGGCCCTTCTCAGCGAGATCCCAGATATGGAACTGATTGATCTTGACTCGGGGTGTTGCGGCATGGCCGGCACATTCGGCATGAAGGCCCGCAACTACGACCTTTCCATGCTCTCCGGCAGGCCGCTGTTCGATCGGGTGGCAGCGGTCGCACCCGACCTCGTGGTAACGGAGTGCAGCACCTGTCGTATGCAGATCGCCCAAGCGACCGGGCTACGGCTAGTACACCCCATCACCCTCCTGGCCGATGCCTACGGCCTATGACCCAGCGGCTTCGCGCTTCGGGCGGCGCGTTGACGCACTCTGGGGCGCGGACGCTCCCCCACGCGGGAGCGTCCGCGCCTGCTTCACTTGTCCGAGTAGAGGATCCCGCCCTTGGCCCAGTTCTCCCTCGGATAGTCTTCAATGATCACATCAACCTGATCTTCCTGAGCGCCGGTGACCCGACTAACCACTTCGGTGATCTCACGAGATAGCGCGCGTTTCTGCTCGGTTGATCGTCCCTGCAGCATCTTGACGATGACCAGCGGCAAGGCTCCTCCTTCTGCCTGGACGCTTCCGCGGCGTCCTTGTTCGTCCTCCGGTTCTACGCGCCGAATTCTTTCAGAGCTCGCTCGAAATGAGGAGCCGCTTTCTTCAGATCGTCGGGGTTCATGGCCGGATAGCATTCGATCCCTGCCTCCATGGCCAGGAAGAACGGCTCGGCAACCTTCACAAGATCGGAAGGTTCCTTGAGATCTGTGACGATCAAGGCGGTCCGCACTCCGTCCATAGCGACGAAATACACGGCCTCCGGCTCAAAGACGGCGATCAGTTTATCGAGCGTGGGACCCACGGTCCCCTCCCGGACCATGTCGTTGAAGAGATCTGTGGGCATGGAAACCTTGACGAGTGTGCGCACCGTACACCTCCAGGGCCGATGGGCGGAGACAATCCCCGCCACTGCCTTGGAGGGTTCCCAGAATCCCCGCGAGCGACACCGCGATGATGCCTATTTGGCCCTTCCGAACAGTCTCCGGCGCACCGCCGCCTTCTTGAGCCACTGGATCCCCTCGGTGGGGTTCAGTTCCTTCGGGCATGCCTCGCCGCAGTTCATAATCGTGTGGCACCTGTAGACGCCCCGCTCGTTGTCGAAGAGGGGCAGGCGTTCCTTGCGAGCCTCGTCGCGCGAATCCACCTCGAAACGAAAGGCCTTCAATAGCGCGGCCGGCCCCAGATAGTTTTCCTCGCCCCACACCGACGGGCAACTGGAGTAACAACATCCACACAGAATGCAGTCCACCGGCATGTTCAGCTTGTGCCGATCCTCTGGAGACTGCAGGATCTCTCTTTCCGGGTCCTTGGAGTTGCGTATCAGCCACGGTTTGATGTACTCGTACTTGGAGAAGAAATCGTCCATTTCGCAGACGAGGTCCTTCACCAAGGGGAGATGGGGCATAGGTTCCACCGAAATCACGTTACTGGTCAGATGTCTCACGTTTGTTTGGCAGGCGAGCCGATAAGCCCCGTTGATATACATGGCGCAACTGCCACAGATCGAAGCGCGGCAGCAGTAGCGAAAACAGACGCTCCCATCGAAGTTCTCCTGAATGTAGAAGAGCCCCTCCAGGACAGTCAGATTCTCCTGATAAGGAACTTTGAACTCGTCCCAGCGAGGCTCTGCGTTCTTCTTGTCGCGCGGATCGTGGCGCTTGATACGAAAGATTGCTTCAGGCATCAGTACTTCCGCTCCTCTAGCTCGAAGGTGCCGAGGGTCACGGGCTTCCAGTCAAGCCGCGGACCGGCGATCCCCGGCTGGTAGAAGGCCAGAGTGTGTTTCAGCCAGTTGGCGTCGTCCCGCTTGTTGAAGTCGGTTCGGAAGTGCGCTCCTCGAGACTCCTGCCTGACGAGCGCTCCCTGCGCGACCGCCAGAGCCACATCCACCATGCCTTCCAACTCGTAGGTGCGGATCATGTCGAGATTGAAGATCTCCCCGGTCCAGCGAAGCCCGATCTTACCCACGCGCTCCTTGATGTCGACCAACCGGTCAAGCCCGATCTTCATGGTGGCTTCGTCGCGGAAGAGAAAGAAATTGTCTTTCATCAGGACGGTCATCTCGGTACGTAGGGCGTAGGCGTCCACCGTGGCAGGACGGTCAGCCAACGCCTTCATGGTGCGCTCGATCGCCTCCACGACTGCGAAGGCAGTCCGCGCATTGGGACGCCTCTCCTGCAGGTCCGCCAGATAGCGAATCACAGCGGCGCCGGCGCGTCTCCCGAAGACGATGGTCTCGAGGAGAGAGTTGCCGCCCAGCCGATTGGCCCCGTGTACGGATACGCAGGCGCATTCGCCGGCTGCAAAGAACCCGGGCATAGCCGTGATCCCGTCCAGGTCGGTGTCGATGCCTCCCATGCTGTAGTGCTGACTCGGCACAATCGGAATCGGAGAATCAATGGCGTCCACCCCCTCGAAGTGGATGGCCAGGTCCCGGATACCCGGAAGCCTTTCCAGGATCTTCTCGGCCCCTAGGTGCCGTATGTCGAGATAGACGTAGGGCTCGCCGTTGATGCCGCGTCCCTCGTTTATTTCGGTCTGGATCGACCGAGCGGTGATATCGCGCGGGGCCAGTTCCATGAACTTGGGTGCATAACGCTCCATGAAACGCTCGCCCAGGCCGTTGACTAGATAGGCGCCCTCACCCCGAGCGGCCTCCGACATCAGGATGTTGGTGGACCGAAGCCCGGTGGGGTGGAATTGCACGAACTCCATATCCTTTAGGGGCACACCCGCGCGATACGCCATCGCCATGCCGCCGCCGGTGTTGATGATCGCATTCGTGGAATTGCTGTAGATGCGACCATAACCGCCCGTTGCCATTACAACGGCATTCGCCGTAAAGGCCTCGAATCCGCCCCGGATCATGTCATAGGCCACAACCCCCTGGCAGAGCCCTTCGTGGACTATTAGTCCGGTGACGAACTGCTCGACATAGAACTTCACCCGAAGCCTGTACGCCTGCTCCACAAGGGTCTGCAGAAGGTAGTGCCCCGTCTTGTCGGCTCCGTAGCATGTTCGTGGAAACCCAGCTCCGCCAAAGGGTCGCTGGGCAATGCGTCCGTCCTCGAATCGGCTGAACGGGCAACCCCAGTGATCCATTTCGAAGATGCAGGGGATGGCGTCCTTGGCCATCTGCACTATCGCGTCCTGGTCACCCAGAAAGTCACCCCCCTTGGTGGTATCGAACGCATGCCTCTCCCAGCTATCGTCCGCTCCGTTGGGATGGTTGCCCAAGGCAGCATTTATACCGCCCTGCGCCGCGGCAGAGTGGCTGCGCGCCGGATGCACCTGCGAAAGGATTGCCACATCGACGCCCGCCATTTTCGCTTCTATCGCTGCGCGAAGACCGGAGAGGCCACCGCCGACCACGATCAAGTCATGATGGATCATCTCTCGCTCACCTTACCTAACTGATCCAGGGCCAAAGAGCCCAGGTCCCGTATCCCATAGCTGCAAGTCCCACGATCCACAGGACGATGGTGAGTACCATGGCCCGGCTGCGAGAGGTGAACCAGTAGTCCATCAGTACCATGCGTAAACCGTTCAGAGCGTGAAAAATCCCCGCTGCCAAAAGGATCAAGTCGACAGTCGTGAGACCCGCATGTGCGAGCCGGGCTGAGATATTCGCCGAATCGATCTGTCCGATGTTCAGGATGTGCGTGTAAATGAGGTGAATTGCCAAGCACACGATCAAAAGGACGGCGGTGATCCGTTGGAACAGCCACGACCACATGCCACCGCGATGTTTGGAGACGGCTTCGGCTCTCAACTCGTCACCCCTTTGCCCGTGATGATGTAGGTGAAAGCCACCCAGGCGAAAATAGCGAAGCAAACGACCACCACTGCCATAGCGCTCCAGAACATGATCTTGTGCCGCTTGACGCCGATCCCAAGGTCCATCAGAATGATCCGCACTCCGTTGAGTGCGTGATACAGCACGGCCACCACCAGCGCCAAGTCCGCAAGAACGAGGGCTGGGTTGTCGAAGGTCTTCATCAACTGATCCAGCTTGTCGAAGTGCCCGGTGGAAATGATGATGATGTGGGCGCCAAGATAGAAGACGAGAATGAGTCCGCTTATCCGGAAGAGCAGCCAGGCCCACATGCCTGTCGCCTTCCAAAGACCGGCCCCCACATTGGCCGTTTCGATGGGTTTCTGGCTCAAGAATCCCCCTTCCGTTCGAACATCTTGCGCCCTTCGGCGTAGAGATCGGCGCCATACATGTCGTTGATCACCACCACCGGAAAGTCCTTCACCTGCAACTCGCGGATGGCCTCCGGGCCCAGGTCCTCGTACGCTACCACTCGTGCTTCCGTGATGCGACGCGAAAGAAGAGCCGCCGCACCGCCCGTCGCTGCCAGGTACACGGCCTTGTTGCGCTTGAGAGACTCCCGCACCGCCTCGTTGCGGCCGCCCTTACCGATCATGCCTTTGAGGCCGAGATCGAGCAGCTTGGGAGAATAGGCGTCCATCCGCCCGGACGTGGTCGGACCGGCTGAGCCGATGGGCTGTCCAGGCCGGGCCGGGGTGGGACCCACGAAGTAGATGATCTGACCCCGGATATCGATGGGCAACGGCTCACCATTATCGACTAACTCTATCAGGCGCTTGTGTGCAGCGTCCCTGGCCGTGTAGAGAACCCCAGTGATGAGGAGCCTGTCTCCAGCGCGGAGGCTCTCTACGACCTCGTCGGTGAGCGGAGTGGTGATGACGCGATCCATCACAGCACCGCCTCCTTGTGCCTGGCGGAGTTGCACTGAATATTCACGGCCACAGGCATGCTGGCTATATGCGCCGGCAACTCCTCCACGAAGACGTCCATCACCGTGGTGGTTCCGCCCAATCCGGCGGGTCCTATGCCGAGCAGATTGCAGCGCCGCTCCAACTCGTCTTCGAGTTCCGCAAGCCGTGGGTCGGGATTGCTGGAGCCCACTTGGCGCAAGAGCGCGTGCTTCGCCAGAAAGGCGACCTTCTCAAATGTTCCCCCCAACCCGACGCCCACGATCATTGGCGGACAGGCGTTGGATCCGGCCTTGCTCACTGTGTCGACGATGAAATCTACTGCCCCCTGTCTGCCTTGAGAGGGCTTCAGCATGGCAAGCGCGCTCATGTTCTCGGCTCCGCCGCCCTTGGGAGCGAGGATGACGCGCACCTTGTCCCCAGAAACGATGCGCGTGTGGAGCATGGCTGGGGTATTGTCGCCGGTGTTCTTGCGCGCACCGATGGGATCACCCACGGCCGACTTCCTCAGATAGCCATCCGTGTAGCCTCTGCGGACGCCTTCGTCGACGGCCGCCTCCAAGTCTCCTCCGATGAGATGCACGTCCTGACCGATTTCAAGGAAGACCACCGCCAGTCCGGTGTCCTGGCACAACGGCATGGGCGTATCTCTCGCAATTCGTGCGTTCTCCAAGAACTGACCCAAGACGTCGCGTCCGGTCTCCGATTCCTCTTCCTGGGCAGCCTGTTGGAAGAACGCGACAACGTCGTCACCCAGATTGCAGCAGGCGTCAACGGCCAGTCCTGCCACGGCTTCCGCGATCCGGGAAACATCCAACTCTCTCATCTGCATCCCCCCTTGGAACAGGCGGCCGACCCCATTGGGCAAAAAAAACTCCAGCAACGGTCGCCAATCTGTGGCGAGATCGCCGCTGGATCACTGAAGCTCATGCCGCGCCCTGCAACGGGACCCCGATTTGTCCGCCACGCCTGTACGACTGCTGCAGCGGCAGATGTGCCGCCCACCGATGGGCTCCTCCGTGTATATCACACCCCGTCCGCGCAAACCAGAGTCTCTCCGATCATCCGAGGCACGTGCTGGTTGAGGTACTCGCCCTCGGCTACACTAGACTGCGTTCGGCACAATCACACCGCGAACTGCAGGGATACCATGCGCATACTGTCAGGCATACAACCATCAGGCCGGCCCCATCTGGGTAACTACTTTGGTGCCATACGCCAGTACATCTCCCTACAGTCCGGCAATGAACCATTCTATTTTATAGCCAGCTATCATGCCTTGACCGCCGTCCAGGAACCTGCCCTTCTGCGCGAATACACAATTGGTGTTGCGCTCGACTTTCTCGCCCTCGGACTCGACCCCGCCCAGGCGACCCTTTTTGCGCAGCAAGACGTACCCGAGGTCACTGAACTGGCGTGGATCCTCTCTTGTGTCACCCCTATGGGGATGCTCGAGAGAGCCGTGAGCTACAAGGACAAAGTGGCCCAGGGAATCAGCCCCAATCATGGTCTCTTCGCATATCCAGTGCTTCAGGCGGCGGACATCCTCATCTATCTGTCCGAACTCGTGCCTGTGGGTCAAGACCAGAAGCAACACATTGAAATGACCCGAGACTTGGCCGGCAAGTTCAACCAGCAATTCGGAGAGGTGCTGGTGGTTCCAGAGCCGTACATTCTCGACAGTACTGCGGTCGTTCCCGGCGTCGACGGGCGCAAGATGTCCAAAAGTTACGGTAACGAGATCGGCATCTTCGATGAAGGCTCGACCCTCAAGAAGAAGGTCATGGGTATCGTCACCGACTCCACTCCGATGGTAGACCCCAAGGATCCCGACAGCTCTACGCCGTTCCTTCTACTCCGAATGCTCACCACTCCCGAGGAGACGGCGGAATGGGAAACCCGTTACAAGGCCGGAGGGATGGGGTACGGAGATGTCAAAAAGCGCCTGCTCCAGTTGATAGACGAGACATTCGCGCCTTACCGGGAACGGCGTCGTGAATTGGAGAATGACCCCGATTACGTCATGGACGTTCTCCGGGATGGCGGCAGACGCGCGCGCTCAGTCGCCCAGGGAGTCATGGAACGGGTGCGCGAGGCCACCGGATTGTCAACGACCTACTGACCCGACCTCATGCCGACTACTTGCCAGCAAAGGGAGCCCGCAATGTCAGACAAGAACTCTCCCGAACTCGATTGCGAACACCCGTGGGTGGGCGATCTCAATGAACTAGTGCAATTCGCCGACCGCGGCATCGTGAGCAAGACCCTGGTCGACTGCCCGAAGGCCAAACTCGTCCTGTTCGGCATGAAGACCGGTCAATCGCTGTCGGGCCACGCAGCCGGGACACCCGCCACCATCCACGTGCTGCAGGGGTCGGGCACCATTACCCTCGGCGAGACGAAGTACGCTGGCATGCCTGGTTCCCTTTACTTCATGCCCGCCGGACAGTACCACGCTGTGAAGTCCACTGACGACCTGGTGTTCCTGCTCAACCTGTTCCGCTGACGAAGAACGCGGCGACGTGATGGGTGGCCCAAAGGACGCCGTGGAGATCGTCGATCTCACTCTTCGCCTGAGCCCGGAGACGGTGGCCTTCCCCGGAGATCCCGCCGTGACGATAGCGCGGGTCGCTGAGCACGACGCCGGGGGATACGAGGTCACCCAAATCTGCTTGGGGTCTCACTCGGGCACTCACATCGACGCACCCCGTCATTTCTTCCCAGATGGCGCTTTCCTGAGCGACTATTCGTTGGAGAGTCTTATCGCCGAAGGAGTCGTGCTGGACGTCCGGGATGCCCCGTCGGGTATTGTGAGCCGGGAGTTGCTCGAGTCAAGGCTTGAAGAGTGGCCGGTCAAGCCAGCTGAGTTCGTCCTTCTCTGGGCATCGAGAGCGAGAGCCTCGGGCCGGGCTGCCGGCGATTCGCGGGACTCGTGCAGGAATGCGACGCTTTCACGCCCAGCAGCCGCCCTGCTGTTAGAACTGAAGGTTAGCTTGGTGGGGACCGATGGGCCCGGACTCGACGAGGAGGACGGATCCTACCCGATCCACCGGATGTTACTGGCAGAAGGCGTGCTGTTGGCCGAAAACCTGTGTTGTCTGGAGCGGCTGGGGTCGGCGAGGGTGCAGTGTGTATTCCTGCCTCTCCCTATCGACAACACCGATGGAGCGCCGGTCCGCGCTATAGCCTGGAGAATCGATCCGGGTCGATCGCAAGGGGCCGACATGGCCTAAGTCGTCGCGGAACTGTTCTCCGCAGCCGGGGTCACACGGATCGTGCCGTCATACCAAGAGGGGCTGTAAATGAGCTCCGGCTCGAAGCCGGCGCGCGCCTCAAAAGTCAGAATGAGGTCCACAGAGGTGTTCCTCAGAAGGCTCCGAGGAAGCGGGCCTGATCGGGTAGGTTCAATCGCGACCACCGCGCCGCCCACTAGGCAAGCGAATTCAGAGGGATCGACCCGCACCGGGGCGACTCCAAGATTCTGGACGCGGACGTAGGCTTGATAGAAGGATTCGCCGGAAGCCGGCGCGGTCAGTGCATCGTCGCTGAGGCGCTGCACAGGTTGTGCGGGCTGGAAGGTCGCTTCGAGAGCCTTCACAGTGACTCGAACGTCCGCGACCGCTATGGCAATACCTACCTGCCCATCCACGTCGCCGGATTTGACCCCTTGCGCCTCGGTTGACGAAGTGGTCGACACGGCGGCATCGTCGCCTGAATTGCAGCCGGCAAGCCAAAAAGCGCCCGCGGCCAACACAACCGAGGCGCAGAGAACAAGGAGCGCGCCTGCCCAAATCGATCTGCGCTGTCCTTTGCCTATGGTGTTCACCCTCATCCCGGTGTCTTCTCCCGACCTCGTGTCACTTCGGGTATTCATGACCGGTTCAGTATATCCTTAGCGCATGCTTGGACAAGTTCGAGCGGGGACATGTTCCTGGACCGACCCGACGATGATCCGGGCCTGGTACCCACCGGCCGTGCGGACCGCCACCGACAGGTTGGCCTACTATGCAGCCCGTTTCGACACGGTCGAGGTCGACTCCAGCTTCTACGGCCTACCTACTTCCGCTACTGCTCGACTCTGGGCCGAGCGGACCCCCCCGGGGTTCATCTTCCACATCAAGGCCTTCGGCATGCTCACCCGACACGGGGTGCGCCCCGAGCAGCTCCCCGCCCCGCTTCGAGTCCAGTACGACCTGGAAGTCGATCGGCATGGCCGAATACTCCATCCATCGGCGGCCCTCCGCGAGTCAGTCTTCGAATTGTTCTCTTTGGCCCTCGAACCGCTGCGGGAGGCAGGCAAGTTGGGCATCGTGCTCATGCAGTTTCCACCCTATTTCGTGGCCAACAAGCTCAACCGAGAGTACATCCGTTTCAGCGCGGAGCTCTTGGCACCCGACCGGGTGGCGGTGGAATTTCGGCACGCCTCGTGGGTCGAGCCCGGTGTTCTCCACGATACCATTCGGCTATTGCACTCTCTCGGGCTAAGCTACGTGTGCGTCGATGAGCCCCGACTTGATGGACCGACGGTCTTACCACCCCTGGCTACCGCGACTAGTGAAGTAGCTTATGTGCGCTTCCACGGGCGTAATACGGCCACATGGAACGCCAGAGTGAGTTCGGCGGCAGAGCGCTTCAAGTACTTCTACTCCGAAGAGGAACTGGCCGAGTGGGTGCAACCGGTCCGCGGCCTGCAGTCGGAGGCTCAGACCACCTATCTGATGTTCAACAACTGCTTCGGAGACTATGCGCCAAGGAATGCACAGCAGATGCTGTCGCTGCTGGATGTGGCCAGCAGGCCGGAGGCTGCGAGCAAATGACCGACTGCGGGTGAAAGGGCGGCGCCGTCCCCGCGGGGGACGGCGCCCATACGACTCAAATCAGAGAGTCGATCAGACCTTGGGCAGGTTCTTCATAGCCTCTTTGATCTTCTCTTCAGGATAGGCGTAGTCCTCGAGCTTACCGTCCAGATAGCTGTCGTAAGAAGCCATGTCGAAGTGGCCGTGACCGCTCATATTGAACAGAATGGTCTTGGCATCACCTGACTGTTTGCACTCCTCGGCGATCCGACGGACCGCCGCCACCGCGTGATTGCTTTCGGGAGCCGGAATGATGCCTTCGCACCGGGCAAACTCCACCCCGGCGGAGAAGGCTTCGGTTTGCAAGACGGATTCGGCTTCGATCAGGCCGAGCTGATGGCAATGCGAGACCATGGGCGACATCCCGTGATAACGCAGGCCGCCTGCGTGAATACCCGGTGGGATAAAGTCGTGGCCCAGGGTCTCCATTTTCATTATGGGCGTCAATTTGGCCGTATCGCCGTAATCAAACGCGTAGACCCCTCTTGTCATTGTGGGGCAGGCCGCCGGCTCGACCGCGATGATGCGGGTTTTCTTGTTCTTCTTGATCTTTTCGCCCACAAAGGGGAAGGCGATGCCCGCGAAATTCGATCCTCCGCCCACGCATGCAACGACGTAGTCCGGATATGCACCCGCAAGTTCCATCTGTTCGAGGGCTTCTTGCCCGATGACTGTCTGATGCAGCATGACGTGATTGAGCACCGAACCGAGCGCGTAGTGGGTATCGTCTCGTTTCGCGGCCACTTCGACCGCTTCGCTGATAGCGATGCCGAGACTGCCGGGCGAATCGGGATCCATGGCCAAGATGGTGCGGCCGGACTCAGTGGTGTCCGATGGGCTGGGGATAACTTCAGCCCCCCACACCCGGATCATACTCCGGCGGTACGGCTTCTGATAGTACGAGACCTTCACCATGTAGACGAGGCACTCCATGCCGAGAAGTTGAGTCGCAAGGGAGAGTGCGCACCCCCATTGGCCGGCGCCGGTCTCGGTGGTCAGCTTGGTGATTCCTTCCTGCTTGTTGTACCAAGCCTGCGGAACGGCCGTGTTCGGCTTGTGAGAGCCAGCGGGGCTGACCCCTTCATACTTGAAGTAGATCTTCGCTGGCGTTCCGAGGGCCTTTTCCCATCGAGCGGCTCTTATGATGGGAGTGGGGCGCCAAAGCCGATAGATCTCCCGGACCTCGTCAGGGATCTCGATCAGACGTTCCGATGACATCTCCTGCATGATGAGGCCCATCGGGAACAACGGGGCCAGGTCGTCCGGACTGGCGGGTTGCAGCGTTCCCGGGTGGAGGGGCGGCGGCGGGGGCTCGGGAAGGTCGGCCGCGACGTTATACCAAGCCGTGGGGATCCTCTCTTCCGGAAGCAGATACTTGACTGCCATGCCTTTCTGCCTTTCCTTCCTTGAGGGGCGTACGAAGTAAGAAAAGTAACACAAATGCCCATGAACGTGCATGTCGCGTACATACCGCGGGTACCGTTCACGATATGCTGTCAGCATTGAACACGCGCCCGGGAGGCGAAATGGTCATCTTACCCCGTTTGACTCCGGCCACGCTTGACTTCGTGCTGCTTTCGTTCGAAGGCCCCGATCAGTACTCCATGGCCGGCGGTCTGGGGGTTCGGATGAAGGAGTTGGCGTTCGAACTGGCCCGTCAGGGCTACCGGACTCACCTCGTCTTTGTGGGCGATCCGCATCTGCCAGCCCAGGAGTCGCCGATAGAAAACCTCACCCTCCACCGGTGGGGGCAGTGGCTCTCCGCTCACTACCCAGGCGGAGTCTATCAGGGGGAGGAGGCCAAACTCGTCGACTGGAACGAGCAGCTCCCCGGGTTCGTCACGTCAAGGCTCGTGGCCCCAGCAGCCGCCGAGGGGCGCTTGGTAGCCATCCTGGCCGAAGAATGGCACACGGCCTACTCCACATGCCAAATTTCCGACCGCCTGTGGACCGAGGGTCTCCGCGACAAGGCGATCATCCTCTGGAACGCAAACAACGTGATGGGTTTTGACCGGATCGATTGGAGAAGGCTGGACTTCTGCTCTCAGATAACCACTGTTTCGCGCTACATGAAGCACGTGATGTGGGAAAGGGGGATCAATCCCTTGGTGATCCCGAACGGGATCCCTTCGGATCGCATCCGCTCTGCCGACCCGACGGCAGTCAAGGGGCTCCGGAACGCGTTTCCAGGCCGCGAGGTCGTCTTCAAGATCGGACGCTTCAGCCCCGACAAGCGTTGGAACATGGCTATGAGCGCAGTAGCTGAGGAGAAACGTCGGGATCATGACGTGGCCATGGTCGTGCGAGGCGGGATCGAGCCTCATGGCATGGAGGTCCTCGCCAATGCGAGGAGGGAGGGACTCGAGGTCGTAGATCTCAAGCTGCCGAAAGATCGGGACGAGGCCCTGGAGGCTCTTACCGGCGCGCCGCGAGCCGACGTGTATAACATTGTCAGTTTCATGAGTGATGAACTGATCTCGATCTTCTATTCAGGCGTCGACGCCGTCCTTGCGAACTCCGGACACGAACCATTCGGGCTAGTCGGCCTAGAAGTGATGGGGGCGGGGGGAGTCGCCTTCGTGGGCTCCACGGGCGAAGACTACGCCGTTTCCTACCTCAATTCAGTCGTACTCGACACGGATGATCCCGCTGAGATCAACATCGCCCTCGACTTCCTCCGCAGGCACCCCGAGGTGACAAACCGCCTGCGCGTCGACGGACAGGAGACCGCTCGGAGTTTCAGTTGGGAGAATGTCATCGCCGACAACCTCGTGGGCAAGCTGGAGTATGTCTGTGTGCGCCAGCTCGTCAAGCCGCCTCAAGACAGTATGGAGAGCGTCGGGACCAGTAAGCCGGAAGTGCCGTCGCCGGAAGTGCCGACTTCACCGACTGCGGCAGCTAGACCGATCCGGGAGGTCCCCACGATCGAGGCTACACCCAAGCCGGCGGAGGCGGTACCGACTACGTCCGTCAAGACTTCGGCGGATCCGACAGGCGAGACGAATGTTGGCCCCTCTCCGAAATCGGCCGCATCGATCCCCGCCGCAGCCTCGAAGGATGACCCGAGCGAATCGGCGGCCAACGTGACAGGGGCAGGCTACGGAGGCGAGTCGATCACCCATAGATTGACGGTCAGGCCGCAGATGATCGAAGAATGCTCCTACCCGGGAGAGGCTACCGGTGACCCCTCGCCCCCGGGCCAGCCCCAGGGCAAGAAAACTCCCAAGACGAAATCCTGAGAGGGCCACGATGGCCGAGAATCTCGTCACTTACTGCGTTGTACATCAGCCTCGCCGGCTGAGACTGCCCGCCCGGGTCATCCCCACTGGCGTCCAACCCGAGGACATGGCGCCACTCCTTTTCGATGACGAGATGAACCGGCGCTACTTCGACAAGGTAGCGCGCTGGTGCTACCACCCGGCAACGAAGATGTTCGCCGAGATGCTCGATGAGGGCTTCAAGCTCGGGCTCGGCTTCTCGGTCAGCTTCCTTTGGCAGCTACAGCGCTGGGACGGCGAACTGGCAAACGCTTTTCGTCGACTGGTCGCACACCCCAACTGCGAACTAGTCGGAGTGGAGCCCTATCACAGCTTTGCTTTCGCGATCGACATCAAGCTCTTCCAGGAAGAGATGCTCCGAGGCAAGAACTACGCCGAGGAATTCTTCGAAAAAGAGATCCGTGTCACCGACACCACAGAGATGGTGATGAATAACGAGATCTACTATGCCCTCAACCAACTGGGATACAGCGGCGGCATGCTGGACGGACGGAAATGGGTGTTGGAGTGGCGTGAGCCCACGCACCTGTACGGCCATGGCGACCGCAACCTGGCTCTCTTGACCCGTCATCACGAACTGTCCGATGATGTGGGATATCGATTCAGCAACAAGACATGGGCTGGTTATCCGCTCCACGCCGACACATATGCCGCCAACCTGCGCAAAGCCTGGGGAGACTTCGTGTACATCGGCTGGGACTACGAGACCTTCGGTGAGCATCACAACATGGACACCGGGATCTTCGCCTTCATGCGCTTGCTTCCGAGTGAGCTCAAGAAGACCGGCGTCCGATGCCTGCTTCCATCGGAGGCGATCGCGGAGTTCGGCGCGAACAAGCCAAATCTGCCCCTCCCGGAGTTCGGCACCACGTGGGCAGGCTCCGGCGGCATGGAGTTCTTCTTGGGCAACGCGTCACAACAGGCAATCTTCCGGTTGATGCACTCGGTACTACACAAGGCCCGACTGACCGACAACCCCACGCTTATCGATCTGGCGCTCTGGCTCCTTCAGTCGGACAATCTACACCTCATCCAGTGGGCGGGGCGCTCCGGTTCGGAGGCGGAGGTGTCTGCATACTTCACCCCCAGCGAGTGGTGGGACCTGGGACCGGACATGATCCTCACCGAACAACAGCGTGTGTACACGAACTTGCTCCGAGCTATGGATGCCTACGCCTGACCCGCTGCATATAGCCTTCGTCTGGCATATGCATCAACCGTATTATCGGTCGAGTAAAGATGCGCCTTTCGACATGCCGTGGGCCAGAATGCACGCACTCAAGGACTACCTCGACATGGTGGAGACCCTTAGCCAATACCCCGAACTTCATCAGACTTTTAATCTCGTCCCCTCGCTGGTAGAGCAACTGGAGACGTACGCAAGCGGCGATTTTGTCGATGTGTACTGGGAGCATACCCTCAAGCCCGCGGACGACCTGGACCCGGCTCAGAAGGCCTTTATCGTCGAGCGAATGTGCGAGCGCTCCGACCATCCGCGGGCCCGTTTCCATCCCCGGTATCTCGAACTGGCTCTCAAGCGCAACGCGCACGCGACCCAGGGCTGGGCCGCGTGCGCCGCAGCATTCACGGTAGACGAGTTGCGCGACCTGCAGATCTGGTTCAATCTCGCCTGGTTCGACCCCAAGGCGCTTGACAGCCCGCCCCTGTCCGACCTGATCAGTCGAGGCAGCCATTTCTCCGAGAATGACAAAACCGCCCTCGCCCAGGTTCAGCAAGACCTGCTCAACCGGACTCTACCGGCCTACCGAGATGCTGCCGTGCGGGGGCAAATCGAGATATCCACATCGCCTTATTTTCACCCCATCCTGCCCCTCCTGATCAATTCCGATTCTGCGCGAGTCGCCACTGCCGACGCGCTTCTCCCACGAAAGCGCTTCGCCCATCCGGAGGACGCGCTGGAGCAGATTCGAAGGGGAGTCGTCAAACACGAGGCAGTCTTTGGGAGGAAGCCGAGCGGCATGTGGTGCTCGGAACAGGCGGTGGGGGAAGACGTTATCCCCTTGCTTCTGCAATCGGGCCTCGACTGGACCATATCTGACGAGACGGTCCTCGCTCGTTCGCTCTCAGGGGTAATCCGGCCCAGGGTTCCCGGGGTGCTGGGAACATCGCCGGACGACCGCTCCAATGCAGGTCTCACCCCTTATGATCTGTACGCCCCTTATCGTCTCGAAAGGCATGGCGATGCCCTGTCGATCGTCTTCCGAGACCACACCCTTTCCGATCTCATCGGTTTCGCCTACAGCTCTTGGAACTCCCGGGACGCTGCCGCGGACCTCATCGAACGCCTGCGCAAAATCCGGGCGGCTCCCGTTTTCGGGGACGAGCTCCCGTTGGTAACGATTGCCCTAGATGGCGAGAACGCCTGGGAGTACTACCCGCGCGACGGCCGTGACTTCCTGCAGTACCTCTACGAAGGACTGAGCGCCGATCCAAGCCTCCGCTGCGTCACCGTCTCGGAGCACCTCCGCGAATCTCCGCCCGTGCGGGCACTGGATTGGCTCCACACGGGCTCCTGGATCGGAGGTGACCTGCGAACTTGGATCGGCGATCCGGCACACGGGACAGCGTGGGAGCTTCTTCATGAGGCGCGCGACAGCGTGTCTGCAGCGAAACCAGGTGCCCCCGCATCTGCCGTAGATTCTAATGTTGCCGACCAAGGCGCGGCAGAGGCCTGGGGGCATATTCTTGCCGCCGAGGGAAGCGACTGGTTCTGGTGGTTCGGAGAACACCACCACACTCAACTGGACGCTGTCTGGGACTCCAGTTTCCGCCACCATCTGCAGGAGGCATACCGTCTGCTGGGGAATAACGTCCCGTCCGAACTCTTCTTCCCGATAATCGCCGCCGGCTCCCCCCAATCGCCCCTTACTCCCAAGGGACCTGTCTCGCCCGTGATTGACGGACTAATCGGGCCGGGCGCGAACGCTGACGCCGACGAATGGTCCGACGCGGGGGACCTCGCCCAAGCCGTTACTTCCACGATGCAAAGGGCCCAGGGCACGGAAATCCGCGCGGTAAGATTCGGGTGGTGCGGTCACAATCTTTGCCTGCTCATCGTCCCGGATTCGCCTCGTGACCTGAGCGGACTCGAGATCCAGATGGAGGTGACACGACCATCGCCGGAAGACACGCTTCTCCTCTTTGTCAGCTTGGTCGACGGGGGGTCCATTCGAAGTGAGTGTAAACTCTATCCACAGGCCGCTCTGGACACGGTCGGGGCATGGAACGAAGTGGTCGAACTTTCCCTGCCGGTGCCTGGGCTGGACAGCGGCGAGACCGCTGGGGAGATCGGCCTGGTTGTTCGCACCGGCCGCGACGGCATGACCGAGCATGTATTCCATTCGGCGCGTCTTGGATCCCAGGGGTGGGTGACCAAATGATCGATTCTCACGACGGTAGCGACCTTATTACCTTCTTAACCGATTTCGGGCTCAGCGGAGGTTATGCGGCGGCCTGCGAGACCACGATCGCTTCTCTGGCTCCAAGCGTCCGGGTACTCCACCTCTCGCACGAGATCGGAGTGGGAGACGTGCGCTGGGGCGCCATGATCCTCGCCCGGATCGCACCTTTGGGCCCGACTTGCGTACATCTGGCTGTCGTCGACCCGGGTGTGGGTACAGAACGACGCCCCGTGGCATTGATCACCAACCGGGGAGACATCCTCGTGGGCCCCGACAACGGGCTGCTGATTCTTGCCGCCGCTGCTCTCGGAGGATTGCGAGAGGCCTGGCTTCTGGAGCCCGGTCGCCTTCGCCATCGAGCGGGCCTTCCAGATGAACGAGTTTCTCCGACCTTCCACGGCCGGGATATCTTCGCCCCGGCAGCCGCCCTGCTGGCAACCGGCGTTTCGCTGGGAGAACTGGCACGGCCGTTCGACGCGGGCACCCTGGTACGACTGCGGGAGGCGACCTTCGAGACCGTTGCGGGGGGGCTGCGTGCTGAGGTCGTCGAGGTGGACCGCTTTGGCAATATCGGTTTGGCCGCCATCTTTGACGACTGCCGACTACCCTCGGCCTCAGTCAGAGTGGAGACGGAGGATGAAGACCTTCCAGCCTGGGACGCCAGGGTAGTCCAGACGTTCGGGCAACTACTCTCCGGCGAACTCGGCGTATACCGCGATTCTTGGGGCCAGGTTGCACTTGCCCTCAACGGCGCCAGTGCGGCCGAACTTTTAGCCGTCGGCAGAGAGATGATCATCCAAATAAGCGCGAGAGACGCCACGTGAGCGACAGAAAGGGAGTCCGCCCCTCCAGTCAGCCCCCCCAGCGACAAGTCGACATTCTCGACCTGTATCGTCCGGACATCTCCCGCCTACTTGGAGAATCCGGAGCTCCTGCCTTCCGGCAGGTGCAGGTGCTCGAGCAACTTCTGCAACGCCCTGGCCAGGCGTTCTCGGAAGCAACCGCGCTCCCCGTGGAGATCCGAGAGTCGCTCGACAAGCTTGGCGCCTCTACCCTGACCGTCGAGGACTCGGTCTCTTCGGTTGACGGAGCTACGAAACTGCTGCTCAGGACCAACGATGACGTCGCAGTGGAGACGGTGATCATGAGATACCGCGACCGAGTGACGGCGTGCATTTCGAGCCAGGCCGGTTGCGCCGTCGGGTGCGCGTTCTGCGCAACCGGAGCGCTAGGCTTCACGCGCAATCTTTCTTCGGCCGAGATGGTGGACCAGGCGCGCGCTGCCTCGGCAGTTGTATTGTCAGAGGGAAGAAGGCTTTCCAACCTGGTCTACATGGGAATGGGGGAGCCGCTTCTCAACCTTCAGTCGGTCCTAGCTTCCGTCCGCATCCTCACCGACCCCCGAGGGATGAACCTGGCCCATCGCTCGCTGTCGGTGTCTACAGTTGGCATCCCCACCGGGATACGTAGACTGGGCCAAGCAGAGCCGCAGGTGAACCTAGCTATCTCTCTCCACGCCGCTGATGACCGCACCCGGGCTCAGCTCATCCCCGAGAAGTTTCGCCACCCTCTGGCCGAAATCCTGGATGCCGCCTGGGATCACTTCGACCTCACCAGAAGAAAGCTGCTCATTGAATACGTCCTCATCGGAGGAGTCAACGACTCATTGGATGACGCCCGGCGGCTCGCTATCCTTCTACGCGGCCATGTGGTGGCGGTCAATCTGATCGTGTGGAACCCTGTTCAGGCTCTTGGTCCGCGCCGCGGGCTCAACCTGGGCACCGGCACGTCTTGCCCAGGTTCCGAAGGACCAGCCGGGTTTCGTCAACCGACGCCCCAAGCTGTATCGGCGTTCCGGAGTTCACTGATCTCTTCCAGGATCGAGGCAGTGGTCAGACAGAGCAAGGGAGCCGCCATCCAGGCAGCGTGCGGGCAACTCGCGGCCACGACGCAGAGGCATCCAAGAGGGAAGCGCTGACCCAGGTATAGTTGTCGACTGGGAGCCGCCCGCTCCTTGGCCTGATGGTAAGACCTTCAATACTCGATGCCTTTGCGAGCCGGAACCCCTTGGGCAAACGCGTGCTTTACACAGCGCATTTCTGTGACTGTATCGGCCTCATCGATAATCTCCTGCTTCGCATCCCGACCGGTGATGATCACCGACAGCCGAGTTGGCTTGCTCCGCAAGAGGCCGACGACTTCCTCCACCCCGATGAACCCCTCGGACACCGCGCAGTTCAATTCGTCCATAACCAGTAGATCGAACCTGTCAGAAGCTGCGAGTTCCAGACACACCGTCCAGGCTTCACGAGCCAACTGCCGAGGCACTGCGGGGTCTTCCGCGAGCCACGTGTAACCCGACCCGACCCGCGTCGCGGAGATGTTGGGGAAGTGCTGCGAGGCGTTGACTTCGCCGTAGTTCCAGGAGCCCTTGATGAACTGGACTATAGCGACCTCGAGACCATGTCCGGCAGCCCGGAAAGCGGCGCCGAAGGCTGCGGTGGTCTTCCCTTTTCCATCTCCCGTGTTGACGATGACTCTGCCGTTGCCAAGCATTTCTTCCCGTCCCTTCTTTCCGTCCAAAATCGCGTTCGCCCGACGCAAGCGGCGACGCCTCCCACCAGCCGTCCCCGCCACGGACTACAATAGAATACGAGCCCGGCGAGCAAGCCAGGATGTGGAGGACGCCGACATCAAGCGCAGCCTGATATGGATCATTCCTTTGGTACTCATCGTACTACTGGTCGCCCCTACACCAATAGCTGAACGGTACACGTCCTCCACCCAGGACGGACAGTTCCTGACGCACCCCATCCGGTCCTACGGATTTATCATCACGCTCGCGAAAGAAAGCGGATCGGCGACACTGAGCAATCCAGGCCAAGCCTTGGCCGAGGCCAAGCGGGTGTTCGCGGACTCCGGTAGCAGACCCGTCAAAGTCGCACTCCTCTATCTCACAGCACGAGACGACTACACGTATGTGACTCGAGCAGGGGGGACGCTTTCCATAGCGGCGCCGCCTCGGTTGGTCTGGGAAATCTGGGGCAGGGATTTGGATCCCTCCTCGACGCAAGTGAACACCACCGACGTGATCGGATTCCTCGATTACGAGTCCGGCGAGAGGATCGGGACGACAGATCTGGTCACGGCCCGCTTCACCCGTCAATTGCAAAGTATCGAAGCAGCCCGGTCCCCGGGTCCGGCGTCCTAATCCCTGAGAAAGCCGTCCTTGACGATCGGCGCCTCGCGACGCGCACCCAGGCATCCAGGGGCCGCCACCAGCGCCAGCATGACGTCGGGAGTGAACGGCGCAAGTACGACTGTGAGCTTCTCAAACTCAATGCTCATCGTATCCAGAAAACCGCCTTCGACTTGCAACCCGAAACGCTGGGCTGTCGCAACCGTTTCAATCACCAGGGCGGCGATACTCGAGGGGTCCACCCCTGGAAGGGTAGCGCTGCTGATCGTTAGTCCTTGATCGGATACGAGGATCGCGGCCTTCATGCCTGGAATAGCCAGATATTCCTCCAAGACTCCTTTGAGTGGGTCGACCTTTTCAGGCCCACGAGGCACGCTCACCTATTCCTCCCGTGCGATTCCAAGTTGATCTAGTTGCATGCGGAGAAGCTTTGCAGCCCGATTGGCCTGCTCCTTGCTCGCATACCGCAACGTCATACCCGCGGGCCGTGCCGCCACTTCCGAAACAAAGATGCCCGTCCGAGCGAGCAGCGGATCTCCCTCCTGAAACAAACCTTCGCCGGGCCATGAGATCATCGAATCACCAGACAGGAACAGTTCGCTGCTTTCCCGGCGGGTAAGAATCAGAACTAGCGATACGACCGAGCCGTCGGCTTCATCGAGGATATCAAGGCAAAATCCCATCTATCAATCATATAGCGGGCCTTGGCCTAAGTCGATGCCCTGGCCCGAGACCTGCGAAGCCTCATCGCTCGAGGCTGCGGGAGTCCCGCGGCCCATGGGACGGCGAATCGTTGGCTCGAAGGAGCCTGCTATCTAGTCAGGGCATACGTTACGGCAATCGTCGCCGTAACGTCGATGGTTGCGGGGCTAACCGGGGGCACGGCCACCTTCCCTCCAGCCGCCGCGGCTGCCGAGTCCATGCTGGAGTAGACGGGGACCGCGGGCACGTCTGCACCACCCTCGTTCATCATGACCACGTCGCCCAGCTTGACCCCCTGAGCTCCCGCCACGGCCTCCGCCTTCATCCGAGCATCGGCCACGGCTTTCTTCAGTGCTTCCGTGACCGCCGCGCTATCCTCCGAGAGCCTCCACTCTGGTCCAGAGATATTCGTCGCTCCGGTCTCGACCGCCGCCGCCAGGACCTTTCCCACCGTGAGGGCGTCCTTGAGAGTCACAGTCACAGTGTTCTGTGCGCGATAGCCCGTGAGTGTCTCCTTGCCCGTCCTGGAATCGTACGCTCGGATGGGGTAGACGGTCACGTTCGCCGTCTCTATGGCGGAGTCCGCCACACCCTCGGCTTTTAGTCTATCGATCACCTTCTGGGTATTCTTGGAGTTTGTATCCAGGGCCGCGGCGGCGTCGATCCCTTCATTCTCGACGCTCAACGTGAGCACCGCTTCATCGGGAGCACTGGTGACTTTCGCGTTCCCGATGACACTGATCGTGTTCCTGGCCCCGATAGCAGCAGTCTGCAGACTCACCGTGGTGGCTGGAGCAGCGGCGCTATCGCGGTCTCCGGCGCATCCCGTCAGGGTGACCATAGCGGCAAGGCCTACAGCGACCAGGGGCGCGATCACCCATATGCGAACACCGTAGCTATCAGCACTCCTACTCATGATGCCCCCCGTCCCTCTTCGATCTGCCCTTGACAGACCTATCAGACCGCGAGAGGCTTCGAAGAGTTCCACCGGGCGGGCGGACGCGGTCAGGAGCCGAGGCGCTCAATAATCCGCAAAGCGTCATGCGAGTCGCGGAATTGAAGCTCGATCACGCCGCCGCCTCCCTTGCTCCTGACGCGAGGCATGACGCCGAGAGCGGAGAAGAAGGCCTGCCGCAACTCATCGAGAGTCTCGGTGTCAAGCGCAACTTTCTCGAGGGTCACACCCTCCTTGGCCGAAGCATTGGTGGTCAGACGACGGACCTCCTCCTCGACCTGACGAACGGACATGCCCTTGTCGACCACGCGCCTCGCCAGTTGCAGTTGCTTGCCCCGCTCGCCGAGCCCCAACAGAGCACGGCCGTGCCCCTCAGTGATTGCGCCGCTTGCGAGCGACTCTTGGACGCCCGCGGGCAAATCCAGAAGCCGGATCTTGTTTGCGATGGCCGAACGACTCCGTCCCACGCGTGCAGCAAGGTTGTCTTGAGTAACGCCCAAGTCCTCCAACAGTACCTTGAGAGCGTAAGCTTCATCGACGGGGTTGAGTTGCTGACGAACCACGTTCTCCACCAAAGCCAGTTCAAGACTTTCCACATCTGAAGCATTGCGCACTATGGCGGGAATAGCCGTGTATCCGGCAATCTGGGCGGCTCGCCAGCGCCTCTCCCCGGCAATCAATTCATACGCCCCGTCGACCTCTCGGACTATCACCGGCTGAACGACCCCGACGGAACTGATGGATGTTGCCAATTCTTGGAGGGCCTCCTGGTCGAAGGCGCGACGAGGCTGACGAGGATTCCTCCTGATCGAGGACACTGGTAGGTCGGTGACTCCGCCGGATACAGGCAGAGAACCGACGATGGCATCCATTCCAGCCATTTCACGGGCAACGCCCGTCGTTTCGGAATCCACCGGAGTGCCAGCCTCAGCGGCTTCACCCAGCAATGCCGCCAGCCCTCTCCCTAGCGTGGGTCTCTTAGCCATTGTTCACAACCTCCAATGCGAGATCGAAGTAAGCGTCCGACCCAGAGCAGTAAGGGTCGACAAGTGAAACTGGCAGCCCGTGACTTGGAGCCTCCGCCAGGCGCACATTCCGCGGCACGACCGTCTTGAAGCTTAGGTTCGGAAAGTGAGTGCGAACTTCGAGTTCCACTTGTCGGGCAAGGGTTGTTCTAACGTCCATCATTGTCAGAACCAAACCGGCGATTCGGAGCGACGGGTTCAGACGCTCCCGCACGGCAGCGATAGTGGACAACAGCTGGGCCAGGCCCTCCAAGGCGAAGTACTCCGCCTGCACTGGAACGATCACCTGATCAGCTGCTACGAGCGAGTTCACCGTGAGAAGGCCAAGCGACGGTGGGCAGTCGATGAAGACGAATCGATAGCGAGCATCAGTCTCCTTGAGCGTCTTGAAGGCGTCCCGCAGTCGATACTCCCTTCTACTCAGCCCAGGAAGGAGCACGCTGGCGCCGGCCATATCGGACGACGAAGGCGCCACATCCAGCCGCGGGACCGACGAGTTCCGGATGATATCGACTAGAGTTTGCTCACCCATCAAGACCTCGAGTATGCTCGCCTCGCCGCGAGGAACCCTGACTCCGAGACCGTGCGAAGCATTGGCTTGGGAGTCCATGTCGACCAGCAGCACACTTTCTCCAGACTGTGCCAAGCTGGCCGCCAGATTGATCGCGGTCGTGGTCTTGCCCACACCGCCCTTCTGATTGGCGATAGCGTAGATCAGCGTCCTACCCTCCCAGAGGTCTCTTTGCAGGTATTCCCGTACGCCGGGGGAATCCACTGGGCGTTAAGCGGATCTTCCGCGCTATATAGACCCAGCGATTCTGCGCATCAGGAAATGGCTGCAGCTTGACCGAATCCAGCGAGCCGCCTCCCAGTATACCGACAGCCATCTCGGCCTGTGTGCGTTCTTGGTCTGATATTGTCCCTTTCATCGCGACCATGCATCCTCCAATCGTGAGAAGGGGCATGGAGTACTCCGACACCACGGGAAGAGTCGCAAGAGCCCGCGAGACGGCCACGTCGTGTGTTTCCCGACCCTCGCCCCGGCCGTAGTCCTCTGCCCTCGCGCAGCAAACCTTCACGTTCACGAGGGACAACTCCTCGACGGCGCGCTCGATGAAGCTGCACTTCTTCCGCTGGGACTCCACCGCGACGATCTCAGCCCGCAGCACAATGGCCAGCACCAATGTGGGCAAACCAGCGCCTGATCCGAGATCGACGATGCTATTGGCCGCTGTGAAGCACGGGATGGAGAGTAGGGAGAGCGAATCGAGGAAATGGATCCTCTCGATCTCCGCCGGGTCGGATATGCCGGTGACGTTGAAGCCGGACTTCAGGATGACGTCGCCCAGCGCCGCGAGCCGCGCCTGCGCAGTCCGGTCAAGACCGTACGCCGCGTAGGCCGCTCTCTCCACCAGTTTCAAGCAACGACCGCCATCATCACATCTCGAGAACTGCGTCCGAGGTTAGATCCTCGACTGCGTTCTCGGTATGGGGTCGGTGAAGATAGATGAGAAGCACGGAAATGTCTGCGGGTGACACGCCCGGAATCCGCGATGCCTGTCCCAAAGTGTCAGGCCTCAGCCTACCCAGCTTGTCCTTTGCTTCGAAGGTCAGGCCCTCGATGGCTCCATAGTCGAACTCTCCGGGAATAATCAGAGTCTCGGTGGCACGGTGACGTCTGATCTCCGTCATTTGCCTGCGGATATAGCCCTCGTACCTAGCTTCGATCGCCAGTTGCTCCACGACCTCTGGGGTCGCCGATGCAAACCTCTCCCGGTCGGCCGGAGGCAGCAACTGGAGCAAGTCCTCGAACGAGATCTGCGGCCGACGCAGCATCTTCGCTGCCGTCTGTGACTCGCCCAGAGGGGACGTTCCAAAGGATTCGAGCAGCCGATCCGTCTCATGGTTGGAACGCACCTGGACCTCGTCCAGCGCGTCGGAAAACTCCCGAACCCGACGCTGCTTCTCCTCCACCTTCGCAAGTTGATCGTCGTCTATCAGTCCCAATGCGTAGCCCAGGTGCGAAAGCCTCTCGCCAGCATTGTCGTGTCGAAGGAGCAATCGGTGCTCGGCGCGGGAGGTGAACATCCTGTACGGCTCGTCCACTCCTTTGGTCACCAGGTCGTCGATGAGAACCCCGATATACGCCTGATCTCGACGCAAGACGAACGGGTCTTCGCCCCGAACCAGCCTGGCTGCGTTTATGCCCGCCATCAGGCCCTGAGCAGCCGCTTCTTCGTATCCGGAAGTGCCGTTGAGTTGGCCCGCGCAGAACAGACCTCGAACGGATTTGGTCTGCAACCCCAGAGTCAGTTGCCTGGGTGGAAGATAGTCATATTCGACTGCGTACCCAGGACGCACAAGACGGGCGTGTTCGAGCCCAGGCGTCGCCTGAATGATCAACTCTTGCACAAAGACCGGCAAGCTCGTGGTCAGACCCTGCAAGTACATCTCGCGAGTCGTGATGCCCTCGGGTTCGACAAAGACAGGGTGGTGCTCCTTGTCGGGGAAATTGATGAGCTTGCGATCTATGGATGGGCAGTACCGCGGTCCTTTTCCGCTAATAGAGCCACTCTTCAACGGGCTGAGGTGGAGGTGTTTCGACACGACCTCGTGTGTCTTTGCCGTCGTGTGAGTGAGATAGCAGGGCACTTGTCGTCGTGGAGCCGGAGGATCCCAGTGGGAGAATGACCACGGCTCTTCGTCCCCGAGTTGTGGAGACATCTTGTCCGTGTCGATAGTGACACCATCGATGCGAGGGGGCGTGGCTGATTGGAATCTATCCAGCTCGAGTCCCGCGTCGAGAAGACTCTCCGAAAGATGCTGCGCCGGCAGCTCTCCGACCCTGCCAGCAGCGTAGCTACGGTCGCCGATCACGATCTTCGCCCGTAGGAAAGTCCCAGTGGCGAGCACCACCGCCCGTGTGGGCAGAAACCGACCATCGGCCAGACGCAAGCCTCTCACTGTTTCACGTGAAACATCCAGCGCCACCGCTTCGCCTTGCAAGAGTTGCAGGTTAGGGGTTCGCGAAAGAACGACCTTCATCCAGTCTTCATAAAGGCGCTTGTCGGCCTGGGCGCGCAGTGCCCGCACCGCCGGTCCCTTCGAAGTATTCAACATCTTTAGCTGGATAAAGGCCCGATCTGTATTTCTCCCCTGCTCACCCCCAAGAGCATCGATCTCTCTCGTCAACTGACCCTTACCGACACCCCCAACAGCGGGGTTGCAGGGCATGAGGGCGATCTTGTCAATGCTCAGGGTAAGCAAGGCCGTACGGCAGCCCATGCGCGCGGCCGCCAATGCGGCTTCGCAGCCCGCGTGACCACCACCGACGACGATGACATCGTAAAGTCTGTCAGCACACCGGCCGGTCATGCCGACTTTCCTGTTGTGCGCGCGCTCCCGAGCAGGCTATCCGCCACCTTCACTCCCGATCTCAGACTTTCGAGATAACTCGTGGCCCCGCACGCACGCCCGGCGATCCGGATCCTATCCGTCCCCACTGGCAGACGCCCCGAACCATCGACGCCCGTCGCAACGAATGCGTGCACCAAATGGCCTTGTCGCGTCGCTCCCTGCGCTTGGTATAAGCCGTGCCGAGCTACGCCAAGCACTGACAGATCCGCCAAAACGTAAGCCCCCTGAGGGTCGAGATAGTATTCGGCTGTGGCAGCGCCATCGGGAGCGAGCACAAGAGCGGCAACGCCTTCGAAGAAGAGTCCCGTGTCGGCACGAAGCCCTTCTGTCCAATGCGGCGACGGGGGAAACCCGTCCGGCCACGGGTCGCTTCCAACCCCAACGCCCAGGGCTCGCAGAGCCTCGCCCATGTTGGATAAACTCAAATTCTTATCGTTCGGCGACCCTTGGGCAAGAATCCTCGCGGGCATCAACCTTCTGGCGAAAGGCATACCTTCCTTCCCACTGACCCTTTCTGAACACTCGAACACGTCCTTTATGAGAGTGCCGTCGCGCGAGAAGTGCGGCCCCACATCGACGACCGTCTCCTCAAAGGTGACTCCGAGCGCCGCTAGGGCTAGGTAGAGGTCATCCGCCGGAACTTCGCCGTAGCGGCCGCCGGGCAACGTCTCCTCCTCAATCTGGATTCGGCCTCCGAGGGCCAAACCCGGGGCGAGCACCACAGCGTCCGCCTGAAATACCTCGCCAAAGGCGGTCTCGATCTCGACCAAGGTCCTTGGTTCTCGGTCTCGCCCGACCAGAGTGCTCCCATCGCCCACACGTCCCAGGTCTTTGCGAACGGCGCCCTCGTCCGATTCACACGCCTCCAGAGTGGGCCCTGCAAATCTCACGTCCGTAACCAGTCCCTGGCGAAAATCAACGCCGGGCAGTGTTTCCAGCGCTCGTTTGCTCTCAATGCTGACTGCCCTTCGGTCGACAACGAGCACCGGCTCCCCCGAATCGGGCAGACTTCCCGCATTTAGCCACGCCCAGCGGAGTTCTTCCGGCAGAAGCGCGAGAGTCTCCGCAATTTCATTCCAACCGTCTTGGCCCGCCCGAACTTCGGGACCGTACCCGGGCAGTCCGACCACGTCGAGAGCGCTGCTGACGACTATCACGTGAGCCCCGTTCACGGCAAGCCTTCCCGCACAGGCGCAGCCCGATACCCCTCCGCCGACGACGACAACTTTGAGTTGTGTTGGCGGTTCTGACTTCACTTTGACCTTTCGCTCGTTCGTGACGGACCGCCCTACTTGCCCAGACAGAACCGGCTGAAGATCTCATCCAACAGGTCGGAAGTTAGGTCCTCGCCGGTCATTCTGCCCAGGGCGTCTACCGCCGCTCTTACGTCCTCGCAGATCAACTCCTCACCGCTGTGATGGGTGGCCCCAGCCTGAGCCGCGAGAGTGCTGCTCAGGGCCTCTTCGACAAGACTCCGCTGACGTTCAGTGGCGAGGACCGGCTCCTCAAGGTGCATCCCCTCGTCGCCGGTGATCAACCTGGTCATCAGGTCGCGAAGCTCGTCCAGGCCCTCGCCGCTAACCGCCGAAACAGCGCAACTGAGCCAATTCTGGCCGGGCCAAGCCCGCGCAACTCTCGACTGCAGAGCACACGCCTGCTCCGAATCCGCCAGATCTCTCTTGCTCCCCACAATAATCGAGCGCGCAGGGTCTAACTTCTTGAGCAAACGGGCGTCCGCGTCAGCCCAGGGAATAGACATGTCGAAGACGGCCAGCACAAGATCCGCTTGCTCCATTGCCCGCAATGACCGCTGAACGCCCAGCTGCTCCACATGGTCGCCCCCACTGCGCACGCCAGCCGTGTCGACAAGGTGAATCGGGATCCCCCCGATCTCCATCAGTTCTTCGATGGTGTCGCGGGTCGTGCCGGGAATATCGGATACAATCGCCCGCTCCCGCATCAGCAGCGCATTAAGCAAGGAACTCTTGCCCACGTTCGGGCGGCCCACAATGGCCGTACGCACTCCTTGCTCCAGGGCTTTCCCCAAAAAAGACGTGGCCAGAAGTCGGCTCAGGTCGCGCTCGACAGTTCCCAGGCCCTCAACGAGTCGTTCCCAATCCAAGTCCTCAACGTCCTCGTCGGAGAAATCCACCGTCGCCTCCACAGCGGCGAGATGTCCAACAAGATCATGCCGGATCGCACGGAGTCGGTCCGCAAGCCCGCCTTCAAGCTGTCTAAGGGAGGCACGAAGAGCACCGGAACTGCGTGCGGCTACGATGGCGGCGACGCTTTCCGCCTGAGTGAGGTCGATACGCCCGTTGAGAAAGGCTCTCCTAGTAAACTCCCCGGGCTCAGCAATCCGGGCTCCCAGTTGTACGAGTAGACGCAGGATTGCTCGTTGGGCCGCCGGTCCACCGTGACAATGGATCTCAACGATGTCCTCTCTGGTATAGGTGCGTGGCGCGCGCATGACAGCCGTCAAGACTTCGTCCACCCCTTGGCCGGTCCTCGGATCAACAACTCGGCCATACGTCAGCCGGTGAGATTCCTCCGATAACATCTGCCGTCCCGTCGGACGAACGCACTCAGACGCGATCCGAAACGCGTCAGGGCCGCTCATCCTAACGATGCCGATCGCCCCTCTGCCCAAGGCCGTAGAAACCGCCACGATGGTCTCCTCCCCCCAGATAGGTCCTTCACGAACCGCAGCCATCAGCGGCTCCGATGGCGTGTTTGGACGGGATAGGGACATCGCCCGGCCTGCCGGAGCAGACTTGCGGCTCAGGCTATCGCTCTCGATAAGGGGGTCACGGGTATGGGAATCGGCGTCCAACTGATTTCTCACGGTTCAGCAAGAGGTCCAGGGCCGGACATAATGCCAGAAAACCCGCCAACCTGCCAAAACAGGCCGTCCAGACTCGTGGCCCTCACTCCGCAACGGAGCCGACCGCAAAAAATCGGGCGACGACGCTATATCTCGCCCCCCAGGGTCAGCGAACCGGCGAGATCACCACCAAGCGGTTCGGCTCGCGGCCTTGGCTCGCTGTGGTGACGTCATCGCGTCCCCGAAGCGTGAGGTGGACGATCTTCCTTTCGGCAGGGGTCATGGGCGTAAGCTGCACCGGCTTGCCCCTCTTCGCCGCCTCCTGAGCCTTGCGGATAGCCACACGCTCGATCTGGCGGCGGCGGCGCTCCTTGTAGCCCTCGGCGTCGAGTTCGACGTGTTTCCTCGAATGAAGTCCGGGAAACACGGCAATACTGGCAAGATACTCGACTGCGTCTATCGTTTGCCCGCGCCTACCGATAAAGATGCCCAGATCCTCTCCGCTAATCTCCGCGTGAAGTTCGTCGGCGGTTTCCGTGATCCTGATCTGGCCCCTAAGACCGAGATCCTTGAGTATGCGGCTTACGAAGGCCCTGAGTCTTGCAGCTTCGGGACCATCGGACTGCCCGCTAGCATCCAGCGATACGTCGTAGTCCTCGTCGTAGTCCTCGTAATCCTCATCAAAGTCGTCGTCAAGAAGCTCTTCAGGCTGAGAGTCATCCTCAGGTCCAAGAAAGTCGAACGCCTCCCCAACAAGGGCGACCTCAACCACAGCGTCGACAGCCCCAACCCCCATGAAGCCCTCCTCGGGAGGGATCACGATGGTTACTTCGTACTGGTCCTCGCTCAACTCCCCCGGAGCGAAATCAAGCTCAGCGAGAGCCCTTTGGACGGCCAGCTCCACGCTGCGGCCGCTGGCCTTGGCCACCTGCTGTTTTCCCCTGTTTTCCCGTCTTTTGGCCACCGGTCTTGCCTCCAGTCTGTCCAGCCGGCTTTGCCGTGGTCGTCTTGCTGGGCGTCACCTTGGCGGATCCGGCCTTGGCGGTCCCCGTCTTCGCGGTACCCGTCTTGCTCGGCGTTGCCTTGGCTGACACTTGTTTCGCCGATCCGGCTTTCACCGGAGTGGCGACGACCGATATCGGGGCCGGCATCACCTTCTCTGCGACAAATTGCTGCACTATCGTCCACAGGTTCGACGTGAACCAGTAGATGAACAATCCCGAGGGCCACTTCCCGATGAACATGAACACGCCGACCATGATAGGCATCATGTAAGCGATCATCTTTTGCTGTCCGGCGCCCTTCCGCGCGGTCTGCCAAGAGGCCACGAACTGGCTGCCGATGTAAAGGAACATCAGATAGTAGTCGAACTTGGTGATATCTACGATCCACAGCCAGTGGACCGGAGTGCCCGGTGCGGGAGGCACGAAGACACCCGCCCACCTGCCGGCCACGGCAGGATCGAGGCCGGCGGTCCCGGCGGTACGAAGCATGTAGTAAAGTCCGAAAAACACCGGCAGTTGCAGGAGCAATGGTAGGCAAGACCCAAACGGGCTTACCTTGTTCTCCTTATAGAACTCCATGGTCTTCTGATTTAGGATGTCTCGGTCGTTCTTGTACTTCTCTTGGAGCTCCTTGATCTGCGGCTGCAGGGCCTGCATGGCCCTCATGCTCTTTATCTGTCTCCAGGTGAGTGGCACCAGAACGATTCTGACGATGACTGTCAGGAGTACGATCGACCAAGACCAGCTGATTCCAAGACTCTTGTTGAGAAACTCCAAGACGTAGAAGAAGATCGCCTCCAGCGGCTTCAGAGGACCCGCCAAGAAACCTCCACTGCTCGCCTTGAGCGTGGTGGTAGTCGCGCCTGCTATGGTCGTTGTGACGCCCCCCGCCACGGTCGTAGTCGTGGTGGCGGCTGTGGTAGTGGTAGTGCCGAGGAACGAGCAGGAAGCTGCGAAAAGGGCGAGTGCTAACAATAAGGTGACGAGCAAGACGACGAGTAACAAAGGTCGCCTCCTGCGACCCCGAGACCCGACGCCAGCGCCGTCATTGATCGGCCGCTGGTCACTGTGCCCATGCGAACGAAACAACGTTTGTTTCTCGACTGGATCGTAGCCCCCATAGCTGAAAGGGTTACAACGCAGCACACGCCAGACCGCAAGGACGACACCCCTGAACACCCCATACCTCGTGAGGGCGTCTATCGCGTACTGCGAACAAGATGGGTAATACTTACAGGAATTCGGAAGAGCCGGAGAGATGAACTTCTGGTATGCCCGTATGAGCCCCAGGAGGAGAAGTTTGAGGGGATTCGTTGTCGCCAGATCGTCAAGACTTGTCATGAGAGCGACTTTCGCTCCTCTCGCGGTCTATAAAGCGAGGCCTTCCTAAAGACCTCGATCAATTTCGCTTCCACTGCGCCGAAGCCCTCGGACTCGAGCAGGTCTACGATCGGTGTGCGAGCGATGAGGACGAAATCCATGTTCCCCCTGAACGAGTGCGCGTTCAACCGAAAGGCTTCTCTCAGCACGCGCTTGATCCGATTCCTGTCAACGGCCACACCAACGCGCTTCGAGACCGAGAACCCGACTCGTGCCCCTTCCAAAGGCTCGCCCGTTCCAGGACTCAAGCGCTCGAAATAGTATAGGACCAGATACTTGTTGGCAACCGACTTGCCCGTTCGATAGACACGGGCGAAGTCGTCGGATCGTGATAGTCGGCCGCGAGACCGAGTCACATCGGGCTACACCGAGAGACGCTTGCGACCCTTGTCGCGTCTGCGCTTGAGCACTGCCCTG
The DNA here is from genome assembly GCA_963775295.1 of uncultured Actinomycetes bacterium. Taxonomy (GTDB): domain Bacteria; phylum Actinomycetota; class Thermoleophilia; order RBG-16-64-13; family RBG-16-64-13; genus JAMDEO01. Next base: position 564,304 of record CAVZIK010000006.1, on the reverse strand, counting down.
CCGGCGCGAGTGGCCATACGGGCTCGAAACCCGTGAGTTTTCTTGCGCTTACGCTTGTTCGGCTGATAGGTCCTCTTCACGTTCCCTCGCTTATCGCTTTAGAATCGCAAACCATCGCGGCTCGCACGCCCACTCGCCCGCACCCTACGAGCGGGGGCAAACAAAGGGCAGCGAAGTATACAAGTCAGCCCCACCCCCGTCAATCGCCCGCCCCGGGCCACGTACGCCGCTTCTCCGCCGCCGATCGCCCGACCATGGCCTTAGGCCCTGAGCCGGGTCCGCTGGCGTGCGCTCCCGGCGTCCAAGAGAGGACGCTCCTCCACAGGGACTCCTTCTTTCTCCCAGGAAAGGTGGCAAGACCTAGGTTCTTTCCACAGTTTCCACAGTTGCCTGTGTACGCTTCTAGCAGCACTAGCAAACAGAGAGCGGAGACGCCCTCCTCCGCTATCAGCAAGTGCATCCGATTTCCTCCCAAGCCCAGACAGCGTTTCAACAAAAGGAAGTAGCGGGCCCAGGGAACCTAGCAAAGAAACCAAGGTCCTTTCGACTGATCCTGCGAGAGTGAGTGGGCGGCTGCGTTCAGCCCTGACCCTGCCGGTCATCGCCACTACTAGAGTATGCACCGTCCGGCGCGACCTCGATCTCGACTGACGGCCCCTTCCAAGGCGCTCGATAGTAACCCAAGCCCCTCGATCCCTCGTCCGGCCGGGCTCGGCGAAACCAATTATCCCCATCTTCAACAGAAAACGCGGTGTATGCGGGCATAGCGTTTCGCCTTTCTCCACGTTTTCCACAACTGTGGACAAGCCTGTGGAGATCCGAGCTATTAAGCCTGCAAATAGCCGGTATCAACATGATGCAACTGTACCCCTGATGAGAGCCTTTTTACGCTAATACCATGCGGAATTGTGCTCCACTTACTCGACACGCCTGTGGAAAATGGGGGTTGGGCTCGCTACAATGACTTCAGCTTTCCGGCACGTGCCGCCACGGTCCCTGTTGATTCGTCATAAGTCCGAGCTTGCGGGGGTGTTCACCCTGGCTACGCCCAGCAAACAGCCTTCCCACGGCCACACTTCCCGCGATCCCGGCCCCCCCGCGCCCGTCTATCCCTTTTCGCCCGGAGCCTTTACCGAGTCTCCCCGGATAGCTGTCTATGGTGAGCCAGTCGCCGCACCGCTCATAATTCCCCTGTCCAACCTTCCGGCATCGGATGCCGAAGTTCCGCTCTTCATCGAAGCCGTCGCCGAGCACGCGTTTACCCTTGCTCACGACCAAGGTGGTCGCCTGCCCCTGGTCATATTCCGAGAGCTGGTGGATAACCTGGTGCACGCGTCCTTCCGGGAAGTCGTCATCACGATTCTCGATCGAGGCAACACGGTCCGGATAAGCGACAGAGGGCCGGGCATCGCCGACAAGGAAGCGGCGCTGCGCCCAGGTTTCACGTCGGCTGACTCACGCTCCAAGCAGTTCATCCGCGGAGTCGGTTCTGGTTTTGCGGTGGTGCGCGAAGCCCTGGCGTCAATGAACGGGCTCCTTGAACTCGACGACAACCTCGGTCACGGGACCGTTGTCACCGCTCGAGTAGAGGCGTTGGAAGAGAATGTCCTCGCGCCGCCAGCCGTCCCGTCCTATAATCTTTCCGAGCGTCAGCTAAAGGCCTTGCTCCTGACGGTGGAACTTGCCCCAGTCGGTCCGACTCGTATCGCCCAAGAACTGGGCGTCTCAACCTCGACCGCGTACAGGGATCTCGTCTCTTTGGAGGAAGCCGGCTTCGTAACCTCTCTGGCAACCGGGCACCGCTCGGTTACGGAAGAGGGGCTGGCCCATCTGCACGCTTTGTTCTGACGGGGAGGGGCGGTTTTGCACGGGACGACTATCGATCCTATCTGGAGAGAAGCCTTAGAGCTCATCTCTCAACAGGTCAACGAGGGCACATTCCGAATATGGTTCGAACCCACTGTGGGCCTGGGCTTGAAGGACGGGGTCTACCTAATAGGGGTCGCCTCCGACTTCGCCAAGGATTGGATTGACACGCGTTTCCGCGCCATGATCGTCGACGCTGTCTCCCAAGTTGCGGGGGATGCCGTCCCCTGCGAGATCGTGGTCTCGCCCGAACTTACCCGATCCATGCATCACGACGACCCGCCCACGGGGATGTCCGCTCACGGTGATGACGGCAGAGCCCGGCAGGGCTCTTCCGACGAGGTCCCTCCGCCTGCCCACGGGAATGCTTCCTCGGGAAGGCGGTCGGTGCGCGGCGCCACCCCCTATCATGCCGATCCAGCAGACGGCCATGCGGGGACGGCGACCGGGCTGCTCGACAAATACACGTTCGACAGTTTCGTCATCGGACCATCCAACAGATTCGCGCACGCGGCCGCGTTGGCGGCCGCCGAGACTCCCGGCACTCAGTACAATCCCCTCTTCATCTACGGCGGAGTGGGACTGGGCAAGACCCACCTTCTTCAGGCAATAGGTCAGTACGTTACCAAGCACACGCCGGGTCTCAAGGTTCGGTACGTGACGTTGGAGACCTTCACGAACGATTTCATCAACTCACTTCGTGATGACAGCATCGAGGGCTTCAAAGCCAAGTACCGCACCATCGACGTACTACTCATCGACGATATCCAGTTTCTCCAGAAGAAAGAGCAGACGCAGGAAGAATTCTTCCACACCTTCAATACCCTGTACGACGCGCAAAAGCAGATCGTCATCACGTCAGACAGGCACCCCAAGGGCTTGGCTACCCTGGAGGACCGTCTTGTCTCTCGCTTCGAATGGGGCCTCATCACTGATATCCAGCCGCCCGATCTGGAGACCAGGGTCGCTATCCTTCGGAAGAAGGTCCGGGCCGACGGGATCGTCCTGGCCGACGATGACGTCCTCATGCTGATTGCGTCTCGGGTCCCCACCAACATCCGCGAGTTGGAAGGTTGCCTTACTCGGGTCGTGGCCTTCTCATCATTTACAAAGAGGCCTGTCGACGTCGATCTCGCCCGCGAGGTGCTCAAAGATATTCCCGAGACGGCGTCAACGAGAATCACTATTGACCTCATCTTGTCGTCGGTGGCCGACTTCACGGGCATATCCGTGACGGAGATCATTGGGGACAAGCGAACCCGCCCGGTCGTTGAGGGCCGACACCTCGCCATGTACCTTGCCCGCGAGCTTACCGACGCCAGCCTTCCAAAGATTGGCGACCGTATCGGGGGGCGCGATCACACCACCGTCCTTCATGCCGTGGAGAAGATTACGAAACTCATGCAGGTAGACCGGGACATGTACAACCGCGTTCAGCGACTAACCACTAAAATCAAGAGCGCCCCATGATCCCCTTCGATGGGTTTGTCTGTTCACGGCACCCTGTCGACAACGACGGGATACCCTGTGCAAATCAGGCCTGGTTATCCACCGGCGACAGCGAACACCTGCAGTGGCCCTCGTCTTCAACGTTGACTGCACAGGTTCCGGTGGCTACCTGTCAGACTTTCTCCCCGCAAGTGCCTCGTCCGGTCGAGTTGTTAACATGTTCCACAACCTCTATTACACTGGCTACTTATCTATTTCTAACTACTAATATTAATAGTGCCACTCTGATCCGCCTCTAAACCCAGCGAGGAGCATCGATGAAACTCATCACGACGAAGCAGGCGCTGGTTGAAGGATTGGGTATCGCCAACAAAGCGGTGTCCTCGCGAAGCTCTATCCAAGTCCTTTCGGGCATTCTTATAGACGCCCGTGAAGACGGGATCATGCTTTCGGCTACGGACATGGAGATATCTATCAAGGCGCCGCTCGCCGGACGCGTAGAACAGCCCGGTGCTTTGGTGGTGCCCGCGCGAATCGCCACAGATATCGCCCGGAGTCTTCCCGTCGGCGATGTGGCTTTGGAGCAGCGAGCCGGAGAGACTCAACTAGAGATCCGAGCCGGCGAGTCGGTGTTTACTCTACATTCCCTCCCGGCCGTGGATTTCCCTCAGTTGCCGGTGTTCTCCGGTCAAGGATTTACCGTGGAAAAGGCAGCTTTCCTCGAAACGGTGGACCGTGTTGCTCCATCGGCATCGAGAGATGAGACCAGACCCGTCCTCACGGGCGTACTTATCCACTTCGGATCTACGAGCGTGCAGATGGTTGCAACCGACAGTTATCGCTTGAGCGTCAAAGACACTCCCGTGGAATCGTCGGTAGTCGAGAAGGTGCAAGTTATTGTCCCAGCCCGAACCTTGCTCGAACTTTCCCGCATCGCTACCGGTACGGGAGACGCGGCGCTTGTCATTGAACCCTCCGAGAATCAAGTGATGTTTCGAGTAGGGGGGATATCGCTGATCTCTCGCCTTATTGATGGGCAGTTCCCGAACTACCGGCAACTCATTCCTGAGACGTTCGATTATGAAGTCGCCATCGATCATGACGAACTCCTCGAAGCCATAAGGCGAATCGGCCTGCTGGCGCAAAAGAACGCTCCGCTCCGTTTGCGTTTCGCCGACAACACTCTGACTGTCTCCGCCGAGTCCCAGGACGTGGGTAAAGCGCAGGAGGCGATGCCCGTCCAGTACTCCGGCGATGAGTTGGAGATCGGTTTCAACCCCGAATTCCTGGAAGCAGGCGTCGCTGCGGTCAAGGAATCCCCGATCTATATGCGTCTCATCAGCCCGTTACGCCCCGGGCTGGTCAAGGGAGCCGGGGATGATTTCCTCTACTTGGTCATGCCTATCCGGCTTAACGATTGAAAGTCACGGCGGGTATGGGTTTCAGTGGCGGACGGGCGGACGGACCGGAAGCCGTGGTCGTCAACTTTCCCATCACGCTGGGGCAGTTTTTGAAAGTATCCGGCCTGGCCAGCACTGGGGGCGAAGCCAAGCAGATGATTGCGTCAGGTGTTGTCCGGGTGAACGACGCGATCGACATGCGCCGCGGTCGTAAGCTCGGCGACGGGGATGTGGTCACGGCCGGCGGTGAGGCGGCGAAGGCGGTGGCGGGTGGGCCAGGAGTATCCGCACGTCGCCCCGACCCGCCGCGGCGATGAACCCCGTTCTCGTTCGACGACTGGTCCTTACCAATCTTCGCTCTCGTCACAGACTCGAGGTAGGTCCGGGCTCTGGTCTGACGATTCTTGTTGGCCCGAACGGGGCCGGAAAGACCACTGTCCTCGAATCGGCGGCCCTGGTTCTCCGAGGGACGATGCTCCGGTCCGGAGCGGTCCGCGATCTCATCAAGCGAGGCGAGGAATACTTGCGCGTGGAGATCGACCTGGACGTGGGCGGAGTCGAGATGACTGCCGCCGCGGGATACTCGCGGTCTGGTGAGCGCCGTCTAACGGCCGACGGAGCTCCTCTCGAAGACCCATTACGCTGGCGCGACGTGCTACCGGTGCGGAGTTTTGTTCCCGATGACCTCAGACTGATCAAGGGCAGCCCGCGGCGACGCCGGGAGTACTTGGACGAACTCGCCGGGCGGTGTGAGCAGGAGTACGGTCCTACGATGCGTCAATACGACGAGGCTCTAGGTCAACGCAATGCCCTCTTGCGCTCGCGCTGGTCGAATCAAGACGCAGGCCAGTTTTTGCCTTGGGAGCGGATTCTTGCTCGCGCCGGCACCCACATGTCTGCGTGGCGCGCGGCGGCGTTGGCTCAGTTCGTGGAGCCGTTTCAAAGGACGCACGCTCTTCTCACCGGGGAGCCCCCCGACTCTGTGCGTCTCGTGTATCGCACCAATGTGGCGGACCTGGACGAAGCCGGATACGAAGCGAGGCTGGCCGATAGCCGCGGGGCCGACCAACAGCGCACGTTCACCCATCTGGGTCCGCATCGCGATGACCTAAGGCTGATGAGACGGGGTTTGGACATGCGCGAGTGTGCTTCCCAAGGGGAGCAACGGACGGCTTTGCTCGCGCTGGTCCTGGCCGAGTGGGCTCATCATCTCGACTGCTCGCGCCGAGCCCTCCTCCTGTTGGACGACGTGATGAGCGAACTGGACGAGGAGCGGCGCAGGGCTTTGATAGACATTGTCGCGGCCGGAGGGCAGACAGTTATCACCACCACAGATCTACGATACTTCACCCAGGATGAGCTCGCCAAGGCCACCGTGATCGATTTGTCGCAGGAATGAGAAGTCTGGAATCATGAACGGGCCCGAGACATCCGGCGGGGCCGGCCCGGATTTCGACCGGCTCGGGGATCTCTTGGGCGAGTTGGGGGCGCTTCGCGCCCCGACCCGCGAGCGGGACTCGAGCTCAGACATGGGCCGGCGGGTGGCCGCGCTGTGGGCGGACGCCGTGGGCCCGGAGATCGCCGCGAATACGGAACCTTTGCATATCAAGCAGGGGCGTTTGGTAGTAGCAGCTTCTTCAAGCGCCTGGGCTCAGACCCTCCATCTCATGGGGCAGGAGATCAGGGCGCGGCTGAATGCACAAATGAAGAGTGACCAGGTGAAGGAGATAACTTTTCGTCACGCCGGCTGGGAGGAGCGTGCGGGCGGCGGGGGTCAGCGGTATCGGCCGGAGTTGCGCGGAGCGCAACTGTCCGATGAGCAGAAGGCCGCCCTTAGCGAGGTGGGGCGGCTTGATCTGGATGCCGTCCTCAGGGAAAAGATCACCCAAGCCATGCAAGCCTCATTTGGCTGTGGAGAGCAGGATTCAGGCCGCTGACAGCGTACTATCAGGGTTGGGAAAGTGGGCTGTGTGGTATCATATGACGAACATGGACTGCACCCTTCGCGGCGACAAATCGGTCGCCTCCCACGTTTACCCGGGAGCACCCCCGTCAGTACGATGGATGCGTTTCGCCGCAATGATCCGGGGTCGGCATCGACCGTAAGAAAGAGGTTTTCAAAGAGTTGGCAGAGCACTCATATGACGCCGGCGATATCCAGGTTCTCGAAGGACTGGAACCAGTCCGCAAGAGGCCGGGCATGTACATTGGCTCGACCGGACATCGGGGTCTGCACCACTTGGTGTACGAGGTGGTCGACAACTCTGTAGATGAGGCGCTCGCGGGCTACTGCACGAGCATCGACGTTACCATCTGCCCCGATAGGTCCGTCCGCGTGGTGGACAACGGTCGGGGGATTCCTGTCGGGCTAATGCCCCAGCAGAACAACCGCCCGGCAGTCGAGATCGTCCTGACAAAACTGCACGCCGGCGGGAAGTTCGGCGGCGAGGGCTACAAGGTCTCGGGCGGCCTCCATGGCGTCGGGGTCAGCGTGGTGAACGCACTCTCGGAGTGGCTCAACGTCGAGGTATGTAGGGACGGCCACCGCTACCGGCAGACCTATAGCCGGGGTGTGCCGACGATGGACCTCGAGAATCTCGGCCCGTGTGACGACGTCCTCGGCACCACTATCCATTTCCTGCCCGATGGTCAGATCTTTGACGATCTCAACTTCAACTTCGGCACCTTATCCCAGAGGCTGCGCGAAGTGGCTTTTCTCAACCGCTCTCTGCGCATCACCCTCCGCGACGAGCGGGAAGAGACCACCGAGAGCGAAGTCTCCGCGCCGGGGGTCGACGACGACAGGGACGCGGACGAGGATGCTCCCCAGGCAGAGGCCCCGGCTTCATGTCCCGACGATCTTGGTGTGCTCGCCGCAGAGTTGGCGATCAGCGATGGGAGCGGCGTCCACGTCGAACCCCGGGTGGTTACCTACTGCTACGAAGGCGGCATTATCGACTTCGTCAAGCACATCAACACACACAAGGACGCAATTCACCCGCGGGTGATCCATTTCGAAGGTGAGGAATCCGATCACTCGCTCGAGATGGCCATGCAATGGAATGCGGGCTACAACGACAACGTGTTTTCTTTCGCCAACAACATCAACACTCACGAAGGCGGCTCGCACCTCTCCGGATTCCGATCGGCGCTCACGAGGACGATGAACGACTACGCGCGCTCCAAGGGCTTCCTCAAGGAAAAGGAAGAGAACCTCAGCGGTGAAGACGTGCGCGAGGGGCTCGTGGCCATTCTTAGCGTGAAGCTGCGGGAACCCCAGTTCGAGGGTCAGACCAAGACCAAGCTCGGCAACTCTGAGATCCGCGGATTTGTCGAGGGCGTGGTCAGCCAGAGGCTGGCGGAGTTCTTGGAAGAGAATCCGGCCGAAGCGAAGCAAATCCTCAGCAAGACCGTGCAGGCGGCTCATGCCCGGATGGCCGCGCGAAAGGCCCGCGACCTCACCCGGCGCAAGAGTGTGTTGGAAAACACGACGCTACCCGGCAAGCTGGCCGACTGCTCAATCCGCGACCCTGCCTCCTGTGAGTTGTATCTCGTGGAAGGTGACTCGGCGGGCGGCTCGGCCAAGCAGGCCCGTGACCGCAGCTTTCAGGCGATCCTGCCCCTTCGCGGCAAGATCATCAACGTGGAGAAAGCACGACTGAACAAGATCCTCTCGAACACGGAGATACAGGCCATCATAAGCGCGTGTGGCACCAGTCTGGCCGAGGAGTTCGACCTGACCTCGGCCCGCTACCACAAGCTCATAATAATGACCGATGCCGACGTCGACGGGGCGCATATCCGTACCCTCATCCTCACCTTCCTCTTCCGGAACATGGTGGAGCTGATCGACGCGGGCTACGTGTATATCGCCCAGCCGCCGCTGTACCGAGTCACGCACAAGCGCCAGGACTACTACGCGTTCGACGACGCTCAGTTGGAGCAACTGTTCGAGCGCATCGGCAGGACGGGCATGACCTTGCAGAGGTTCAAGGGCCTGGGAGAGATGAACCCGGAGCAACTGTGGGAGACAACCATGAATCCCGACAAGCGCACGCTTCTGCAGGTCACTGTGGACGATGCAGCCCTGGCCGACGAGGTCTTCACCACTCTGATGGGGGACAAAGTGGAGCCTCGGAGAGACTTCATCACAGAGAATGCGCGCTACGTGCGGACCTTGGACGTGTAGATCATGGAGACACTTGAAGGCCGCATAGAACAAATCGAGATCGCCGACGAGATGCGCGCGTCCTACCTCGACTACGCGATGAGCGTGATCGTGGGAAGAGCCCTTCCGGATGTGAGAGACGGTCTTAAGCCCGTGCACCGCCGCGTGCTCTTCGGCATGCACGACTCAGGCATGCAGCCAAACCGACCGTATCGCAAGTGCGCCCGTATCGTCGGGGATGTCATGGGTAATTTCCACCCGCACGGTGACAGTTCGATCTACGATGCCTTGGTACGCATGGCTCAACCTTTCTCGATCCGTTATCTCCTCGTTGACGGTCACGGCAACTTCGGGTCGGTCGACGGCGATTCGGCTGCGGCCATGCGCTACACGGAATGTCGATTGGCGCGTATCGCGACGGAGATGCTCCGCGACATAGATGCGGAGACAGTCGATTGGACTCCCAACTACGACGAGAGCCGGGAAGAGCCGAAGGTCCTGCCTTCCCGCTTCCCCAACCTGCTGGTGAACGGAAGTTCGGGCATTGCCGTCGGGATGGCCACGAATATCCCGCCGCACAACTTGCGCGAAACCATCGCGGCGACAGTGGCACTTATCGACGATCCAACGCTCACCAGCATCGACCTCATGCGTTACATAAAGGGCCCGGACTTCCCCACCGGGGGCTTGATCATGGGCAGCGCGGGTATCCGCGAGGGGTACGAGACAGGCCGGGGCCGGGTCGTCGTCCGGGCCAAGGCCCACTCTGAACCCATCAAACAGGGCAAGACTGCAATCATCGTCACCGAACTTCCCTATCAGGTGAACAAGGCTCAACTCATCGAGAAGATCGCGGAGTTGGTGCGGGAGAAGCACATCTCAGAGATCTCCGACCTCAGGGACGAGTCCGACCGCTCGGGCATGCGGGTTGTCATCGAATTGAAACGCGAAGCGATACCCAAGGTCGTGCTCAACAAGCTGTTCAAGCATACTGCCATGCAGTCCACCTTCGGGGTGAACATGTTGGCCCTTGCGGACGGTGTGCCGAGGACACTGTCGTTACGGGAGATGCTCCGCTACTACATCGCTCATCAGAAAGAAGTGATCGTTCGTAGGACCCGCTTTGAGCTGGACAAAGCGAAGAAGAGGGCCCACATCTTGGAAGGGCTCTTGATCGCGATCACCAACCTCGACGAGGTCATCCGTATCATCCGTTCGAGCGAGGACACCGATGCGGCGAAGACAGGCCTCATGGATCGTTTCGGTCTTAGCGAGGAACAGTCGCAGGCGATCGTTGATCTTCGTCTCCGCAACCTTACGGCGCTGGAACGGCACAAGATAGAGGAGGAGCATCGCGACCTTCTGGAACGCATTGCATATCTCGAGGGCCTTCTGGCCAGCGAAGCCATGGTCTACTCCGTGATCAAAGAGGAGTTGCTCGAGATCCAGCAGATGTACGGAGACGATCGGCGCACCCAGATCCTTCCGTCGGATGACGAGATCGACATCGAAGACATGATCGCCGTTGAAGAGATGGTTATCTCCATCACGGCCTCGGGCTACTTAAAGCGGCTCCCGGTGTCGACGTATCGCACCCAACATAGGGGCGGCATCGGGGTTATGGGCATGAACCTCAAAGAGGGCGACTACATCGAACACCTCTTCATCACAACGACCCATCACTTCCTGCTCTTCATCACCTCCCGCGGCAAGATTTACCGCCAGAAGGTGCACGAGCTTCCGCTGGGGAGCCGGCAAAGCAAGGGCCGCCACGTGGCCAACCTGCTCCCGCTTGCTCAAGGCGAAAAGATCAAGGCGGTCATTGCGACCAAGGACTACACCGACGCCAAGTACCTGGTTTTCGCGACCCAGAAGGGCGTCGTCAAGAAGACCCGTTTCGTGGACTACGCGACCAGCCTCAAAGCTGATGGCATCATCGCGATTAACCTGGAGGATGATGACGAACTTGTGGCGGTTCGTCACACAAGCGGACACGACGACCTGATCCTGGTTTCGAGTGAGGGCAAAGCCATTCGCTTCCATGAGTACGACGTGAGACCCACCGGGCGGAACACCATGGGTGTTCAAGGTATGCGCATCCCGAGCGGGCACGTGGTCGTGGGAATGGCGGTAGCTGAGGACGACGCCGACATCTTCTGCGTGACGAGCGGCGGGTACGGCAAGCGGACCCCGACCTCGAGCTACCCCACCCAAAAGCGCGGGGGCCAAGGAGTGATCACCATCAAGGACAGCCCGGACCGAGGGGATCTGGTGGGGGTGACCTCCGTGCGGGACAATCACGAGCTCATGATCATCAGCATAGAAGGCACGGTCATACGGGTGCCCGTTGAGAGCGTGCGGACCACCGGGCGGAACACCATGGGCGTGCGGGTCATGAATCTCCGCGGCGCTGACAAGGTCTCGAGTATGGCCCGTTTGGTCGCCTCCAGCGGAGGCGGTGAGGCGGCCGCGTCCTCGCTCGACGGCCTGGAGCCATCCGTGGACGATCTGGAGGCCGGTGAGGATCTCGACGCTACGCTGCTTGACGAGGAAGACTTCCTTGAGGACGAGAACCCGGATGAAGACCTGGGAGGGTCGCTCGACTGACGGCGTGCCGCGGGGGAGTGAACGTCGCTGAAGAAACTTGGGGCCGGGGCGATCTGCAGATCGCCCCGGCCCCATCTCTGCCGCGCTCCGGATGGAGTCGGAAGGTCTTACTTGCCGCCGTTGCCGACATAGTCCGCGATGGCCTGGATTTCCGTGGCGGAGAGCTTGTCCGTGAAGCTGGGCATGCGTCCCTTACCCGACTCCATCACCGCCTTTGCCTGGGCGGCACTGGCCCCCGGCACAGTGTTGTGACAGCCTGCACAGTTGGCCGCGTAAAGCGCCGCCGCATTGATCGTACCGCCGGCTGCCGTCGTGGTGACGCCCACTGTGGTGTTCGCACCCGCGGTCGTGGTTGTGCTCGAGCTACCACAGGCGACTGCGAACCAAGCCAGCGACAGCAGCAGAATAGGAAATATAACCGGGCCGGTGGCCAGTATCTGTCTTCTCACGGGTGCCCCTTATGGTCGACTTGCCTATTGTCGGCGTCGAGAATACCCTGCGCACCCCGCGTCCAAACGACCATCACGGGAGAAATCGCAAACAAGTCCGCCGAGAGGAAGAGGACCGGGAGAATCACCAGGCGGATCGACGGGAACGGTCGGAAGGCGCTTGCCTCTTTGTTAAGCCGGCGTAAAAGGGCAGTTGGCTGGAGCCGGTACAAAACCTCTTCTGCTATCATCTCCCGGGCAAGAAGCGGGGATCGCTCGCTGGGAATCGAGGAGCAAGAATAATGTACTTCTGGTACTGGTCCCTGATCCTATTGGCTCCGGCCTTGATACTTGGCATTTACGCGCAAGCGAAGGTCAGTTCGACCTTCAATCGCTACTCGGAGATTCGCTCCGCCAGGGGCCTGACCGGCGCGCAGGGAGCCCGGATGGTGCTGGATTCAGCCGGGCTGACCGAGGTCGGGATAGAGATTGCGGGGACCCGCCTGTCAGATCATTACGACCCCCGCTCCCGGACGCTCACACTCAGCCCCGAGGTGGGCAACAGCAATTCGCTGGCGTCCCTGGGGGTGGCGGCGCATGAGGCAGGTCACGCCATCCAGCATTCTCAAGGCTACATTCCCTTCAAATTCAGAAGCGCTCTTGTGCCGGTGGCTAACATCGGCACCAACTTCGGGTTCATCCTGTTCTTCGTGGGGCTGATCTTCTTTCGTAGTGGGCTGCTTATGAACGTCGGGATCGTTCTCTATGCGGCCGCCGTTCTTTTCACGGTGGTTACGCTTCCAGTGGAACTGAACGCTTCCCACCGGGCAATGGTCCAGCTTTCCGACAGGAGTATCCTCGTCGCCGACGAACTGGCAGGTGCAAGGAAAGTTCTGAACGCCGCGGCTCTCACATATGTCGCGGCGGCACTCATGGCTATCCTGCAGTTGGTTCGGCTTATTCTCATAAGTCGGAGGTCATAGCACCGAGTTACGGTCGATAGGGAGAACTTGTGTCGGTTCCGCGGGTCTTGCTGGTTCCAACGCATCACACAGGCATGGCGAATGCGCTCGCCGCCGCCGTGGCTGAAATCTTCACTGCCCAGGGTCAACGAGTTCGCTACCACCATCTCGGTCCCCTCACCCCGACTTCGGCCTGGGATCGCTGGGAAGGAGCATCCTTTCTCGATCCCGCCCTCTATGATGCCGACGCCCTGCTTGCGCTATACGATGTAGCCACCCGGGGAGCGACTCTATCGCTTCTCTCTGCCACCCGGGGCATTCTCGACGCCAGCCCCGGGGTGGACTGGCTGCCGACGTATGTTGCCCAGCTTCTTGATACTCCCGTGGTCGTCGTCATGGACTGCCGGGGTTGGGGAACGGGTATCCGCGCGCTCGTTTCCGGACTGAAGACCCATCTCGTCGACCTCAACTTCGCCGGCGCTATTCTGACAGGCGTCACCGATCGGGAGCACTTCGAAGCCCTGAGAGCCGTTCTCTGGTCGGAGGGGATCGTCTCGGTGGGTTGTCTATTCGAAGGCGACGGTCCGGCCTGGAGCTCCGCCGCCCCGGGTCCATGGGGTCTGCCCCTTGACTCGTCGGTGCTGGAAGCAGTAGCCCGGCAGGTCGACACCGCGGAACTGCAAACGATAGCGGGGCAGCGCGGCTTTCTCTCCTCTCAGAACTGGATCACCGATCGAGGATCTGGCGGACCCTTGGTGATGGTGGCAGGTGGCAAGGGGTTCACTCCCTGGAGTCGTGACTCCATCGAGGTGATGCGCGCCGCGGGTGCCCAGATCCGACGGCTTGACTTGTTGGAAGACGACGCTCTTCCGGAGGAAGCCTGTGGCTTGATCCTGGCGGGTACGTTGTGGCCTGCTAGCCTCACCGATGTAGCGCTGAATCGCTCTCTTTGTCGGAATTTGCGCTCCCGGGTCAGTGAGGGTCTTCCGACCATCGCCATGGGCGGTGGGATGCTGGCGCTTCTCAGCAAAGTGCAGGACTCTCTGGGCCGGACGGTCGAACTCACCGATGTCCTGCCGGCCGAAGGCGAGATCCTGTGGGACCTGGAAGATCCCACGTATGTTCAGGTGACTGCAGAGCGCGACAGTCTGCTCCTTCCTCGAGGTGAGACGGTGACAGGCTGGGTGGATACTGAGGCGGAGATCCTTTACCCGGCCGGAGGTTGGGATCCCCCTCTGACCGTACGGGAGGCTGGATCGGCGGTCGTGCAGGCCGAAGGGGCAGGAACCTCCTCCTTGCTTTGTACCAGGGTATTCATCCACTTTGCGGCTCGTCCCGACATGGCTGCTCGCTTCGTCGCCCAGTGCGCGACCTATGGGATGCGTCACATCAGCTGATTGCCGATGCGTCGCGACTGAGGTAGCCTACTCGGGCCAACGCAGGAACGAAACGCGGCCAGATCTCCGCGGCGAGGAGGAACATAGGTGGCGACCCCGACGACAGACCCAGTTGTCAAGCATTATAGGGAGCAGATATCCGACAACGATCTCAAGATCCTTGAAGCGCTAAACCGGCGGATCAAGCTGGTCAAGACGCTCAAAGACTATAAGGAGAGCCACGGCCTGAGCTTCTACGATCCGGCCCAAGAAGATTGGGTCGTGACCTATCTCTGTCGTGCCAACCGAGGTCCGTTGTCGAACGACGGGCTTCGCGAGATCTACTCGCTGGTTCTCCAGGTGGCGAAGCGCGAGGCGGCAGCGCTCGGCGAGTCCGACGAATAACCAGGACTTTGTGCTGGATCTTTGCGGCGAGGAGTGAGAGAGGCAACCCACCGCACTTAGAAATCTTCGGGTGATACCTCGTCGAGGAACTCTCGAAACTCCTTGACGACGTCCTCGATTTCCCCGACCTCTTGGTCGAATTCGATGGCGTTCGTATCGAGAAGTTGGCTGGAGGCGAAGATGGGCGCGTCGGTCCGAACAGCGAGGGCGATGGCGTCTGAAGGCCGAGAGTCGACCTTGATCTCCTGCCCACCCTCCATCTCCAACTGGAGGACGGCGTAGAAAGTATTGTCGCGGAGTTCCGTGACCAAGACGCTGGTGACGTTGGCCGAAAGCTGATTGATGACCGACGCAAGAAGGTCGTGGGTCATGGGGCGCGGCAGTTCCGCGTTCTGGAGCTTCATCAGAATGGCGGCTGCTTCAGGATGGCCGATCCATATAGGTAGGAACCGGTTCTGGCCCTCGACCTTGAGCAGCACGATCGGTTGCTTGCTCGAAACGTCGAAACTCACACCGTACACTATGACTTTCTCGTAGCCTTGCATGGTCTCCTCGCTGGGTATCAACTTTAGGTTACCCCGATGTGCCCGACTCGTCACCTCGTTCGGGTCCGTCGCAATCTTCGGCTGGACGCAACTTTCCTTGACATCACCTGGATTGCCGGTAAACTACCCGCGCATGGGCCTATAGCTCAGTTGGTTAGAGCGCACCCCTGATAAGGGTGAGGTCAGTGGTTCGAATCCACTTAGGCCCACCATCGACCTCCTCTCCGGGGTCGTCCGAGTCGGCGAGTGCATAACGTCCAACCCTTGGGGGATTAGCTCAGTTGGGAGAGCGCCGCCTTTGCACGGCGGAGGTCGCCGGTTCGACCCCGGTATCCTCCACTTCTGGACCCAGGGCGAGTTCGCGGGAGAAGCAACAGTGATTTTTCGCCGTATTCTAATCGCCGCGGACGGCACTGAAGCGTCCACCCGTGGCGTTGAAGCGGGCGCCCAGTTGGCGCTCCGCTACAACGCTGAGTTGGTCCTTGTCACCGCGGTTTCGGTTCCTCAGTTTGTCGCTAAGGCGGCCGGATTCGACGAGGGCGGCGTGGAGGACTACGTTGAATGGATGGGCCAAGAGGCGCTCAGTTCCGCTCTTGATGTGTTGCGCAAAGAATGCATCGGGGCCGAGATCAAGATCCTCATCGGACCGCCGGCCGAGACGATCGTAGTTGAAGCGGACAACCGTGGTGTCGACCTGGTTGTCATGGGCCGTCGCGGGCGGACAGAACCCAAGGACTTAGTTCTTGGGAGCGTCAGCGACCGGGTGGCCCGGAATATTTCTGTCCCCATCTTGCTCGTTCCGTAGCAGATTGGGCCGCCGCCGCAGCCCGCGCCCTTCCTACTGGACCGCCCGCGGCACACTGTGATCTTGCTCGGGAGACGCGTCCGCCACCGACGGACTTCCGGCGACTACTTCCGCTTCTAGAGGACGTCCATATTTCAAGAAATAACTTTAGCAATAACTATTGCAAAGCCGTTGCGCTTGCCCTACACTGCAATACAAGGACCATGACAGGCCAGCGGACAGCCCCGTCCCTCACTGTGGCCGAGCGAACCAAAGCTCGTGTCCGACTCCCACTCCTCCTCGTGCTGACCCTCGCCGGTCCTCCTTTGGCAGGGATGCGTTCGACTCCTGTCTGGGTCCTTTATATAGTCTTTGGATTCTTGTACTCGCTCTGGGCCATGCGTCTCACCCAGACCTTCTTCGCCGACCGGCGACTGGGTTATCTCCTGGTTCTTACCGACAGTACCCTTCTCCTCCCGTTGGCAGCTTGGAGCCCGGGCATGGGCATGAAGGTGCTGGTGGCGATCGTCTGCGTCGGCGGTCTCGGGATGACCTATATGGCTGACCGCCAACGACAGAAAGCCGCTATTGGCGCCGAGGAGAACGATAGGGTCGGAACGGGGCGCAATCCCGTAGCCGGCCCCAGGGCTCTGGATGCTCAGACCGATTTGGAAACGGCGATCAGGGTTCGTCTTCGAGTCTTCAACGTGTCGGGTGCGCGGTTTGGCTTGGTCATCCTGCGCGTGCTGAGGTTTGGAGAAGTGGCGTCATACTATGGTGAAGACACTTCCGACCGTATCATGGCCGCAATTGGGCGCCGCGGGATGCGTCTTCTTGGCCAAAATACGCAACGTTTCCCGCTGCCTGGGGGCCGGATGGCTTTCCTGTTCGAGACGGAGAGGTCGCCGGGCGGTGTCGTCGCCCAGGATGGGAGCCTCAACTGGAGCGACCCGTACGATGTGGAGGGTCTGGCCATGACTTTGGGGCGCAAGGTATGTGAGCATCTCATCGAGGGCCACAGAATGGAGTGCGTGGTCGGATGGGCCTCGGCTCCCGTCGACGGCCTGACTTCGAGCGATCTTATAACTGCGGCGGAGGCCGGGGCGCACAGCACTGCGGCCTTCCGGCGAGTCAGCGGCTCCCGGGTGTCCGTCCGTGTGATCCCCACTGCCGGCTCAAGTGTGACCCGCGTTCCGCAGGGCGTACCGGAGCGTGCGCGGACGGCCGTCGGCTAGAATCGGTGGTCGCATTCTCCGGACTCTGCCCCAAGCGCACCCTATGGTACAGTTCCCCGCATGGGTTTCCACATGGATCGAGCGGTCCTCAAGACCAAGACCATCGGCGTGCTCATGGGCGGGCTGTCCGGCGAGCGCGAGGTGTCCCTTCGCTCCGGAGCGAACTGTCTCAACGCGCTTCTGTCCCTCGGCTATAGGGCTGTCCCCATCGACGCGGTCCGTGACACCGCACAGCGTCTCGACGAAGAAGGGGTGGAGGTAGCCTTTCTCGCTCTTCACGGTCGCTATGGTGAAGATGGGACGATCCAGGGCCTCCTCGAGATCATGGGTATTCCGTACACAGGGTCTGGAGTCTTGGCCTCTGCGTTGGGGATGAACAAGATCGCCGCCAAGAAGGTCGCCCGCGGCAGCGGCATTCTCACCCCCGACTATTGCGAGGTGCCGGCCGGGAACGACCCCGTAACGGCAGCCAAGTGGGTCGAGGCCCAGATCGGACTGCCGGTTATGCTCAAACCGGTGGAAGAAGGCTCGAGTCTTGGCGTCTCCAAGTGCCGCAGCAGCGAGGAGCTCCTCGCCTGTCTCGGGCACGGTTTGGCGGAGTACGGGGCCATGTTCGCCGAAGAGTTCGTTTCGGGCACAGAGATCACCGTGGGTGTCATAGAGCGGGCTGGCGAACGCGAAGCGCTACCGATCCTCGAACTGGTGCCCAAGAACGAGTTCTATGACTACGAGGCCAAGTACACCGAGGGGATGACTGAGTTCATCCTTCCGGCGAGGCTGGAGCCGGCCGTTTACGGGCGGGCACAGTCCATGGCCGTTGCGGTCTTCGAGGCTATCGGGTGCCGCGGGTACGCTCGGGTGGACATCATGGTGGATAGGGAGGGCGTGCCGTGGTTTGTGGAAGTCAACACGCTCCCCGGCATGACGGAACTGTCGGACCTTCCGGCGCAGGCGCGGGCCGCCGGCCTCTCGTACGAAGAGTTGGTGGAGACCATTCTCCTCACCGCTGTCGCCTGAGCCCGCCCGGCGGAAGGAGAGGCGAGAGTCGTGAGTAACCCTCAGCCCGGTACCTTCGGTGATCCAGGATGCGGGATAGTCGACGCGCACGTGCACGTCTTCCCGCCGGAGATCATCCGTGACCGGGAGGCGTACCTGGAGCGCGACGCCTGGTTCCGTCTTCTTTATTCCGACTCGCGGGCGCGTATGGTAACTGCAGACGAAGTCCTGGGCGAGATGGACGCTTGCGGCGTGGCGGTCTCGGTCGTGTTCGGATTCCCGTTTGCGGACGAGGGGCTCTGCCGTCTGGCAAACGACTATGTGATCGAAGCCGTGAAATCTCATCCCGGCAGCCTGGCCGGCCTGGCCTGCGTTGCCCCAGACACCATCGAGGCGGTGGACGAGGCGGAACGATGCCTGGACGCGGGACTCGTGGGCTGCGGCGAATTGGTGCCGCGGCACCGGGGACTCGAAGGCGGATGGCACGATTTGGCAGTCTTCTTGGCGGATCGGCGCGCTCCCTTGCTACTTCACGCCAACGAGCCGGTGGGACACGAATACCCAGGCAAGGGCCGGTTCCCGTTGGAGATGTACGCCCAGTTCGTAAGTGCGCACCCGGATCTCACCGTCGTGCTTGCCCACATGGGCGGCGGCCTCCTGTTCTACGAGCTGATGCCCGAGTTGCGGCGAACGTTCGCCCGGGTTTATTACGACACCTCAGCGGTCCCGTATCTGTATGATGCCAGGCTCTATCCTGCGAGTATCTCGTGTGCCGGGCACGAGAAGATCATTTTTGGAAGCGATTTCCCGCTTCTCTCGCCCGCCAGATACTTCGAAGCGATGGGGGGGCTCAACCCGGAGGCTCGGGAGGCGGTGCTCGGCAACAACGCACGGAAGGTATTCGCACTATGAGCGGAGCGATCAATCGCGAGAGCGATCTGAGAAGGCTTCTAGAAAGCCTGGTGGCCGGCGAGAGCGGCATGGACGACGTGCTGGAGAAGCTGCGCCTGCTGCAAGTCTCGCACCTGGGGGATTTCGCCTGTCTCGATCTCTATCGGGACGTGCGCAAAGGCGTGCCGGAGGTCGTCTTCGCTCCCCGCAAGACGGACGAGCAGTTGGAGGCGATCATCACTCGCTTTGCGGAAGCGCGTGGGTTGGCCCTGGTCAGCCGCCTGGAGCCTGAGCGGGCGGAGAGGTTGCGGGAGAGGGTGGGCGGATCGGCGAACTTCGACTACGATGCGGAGGCAGGGACACTGGCAGTGCGTACCGCGGAGTACCGATTTCCCGAAGAGCGCGGATGTGTGGGGCTGCTGACTGCGGGCACATCGGATATTCCCATCGCGGAAGAAGCGGCTCTGGTTGTCAAGTACATGGGGTGTCGACTGGAAAAGGCATATGACGTCGGCGTGGCCGGGGTCCATCGTTTGCTCGCGCCCCTGACGAGGATCATTGAGGCCAAGGCGGACGCGCTGGTTGTCGCCGCTGGGATGGAAGGGGCGCTGCCGTCTGTGGTCGCCGGACTCGTGGATATTCCCGTCATTGGCCTGCCCACGTCGACCGGCTATGGCATGGGCGGCGACGGGACCGGCGCGCTGTATTCAATTCTGCAGAGCTGCTCGCCTGGCCTGGTTGCCGTGAACATCGACAATGGGATCGGAGCGGGCGCCGCCGCCGCGCTCATTGCCCGGCGGCGAGCCTAGAGGCTGAACTCCTCGGCGGGCGTGTCGCGCAGCCCGAAGCGATGTTCAAGGTGGTCCGCGATACGACCTGCGGCGCGGCCGTCACCGTAAGGGTTGGCGGCGTTGGCCATCTTCTGGAACTCCAGTCTGTCCGTGAGCAGCAACAGCAGTTGGCCCGTGATGGTTGCGGCGTCGGTACCCACCAAACGGGCAGTGCCCGCGTCTATCCCCTCGGGGCGCTCGGTGGTGTCGCGCATCACGAGGACCGGCTTGCCAAGGGTCGGGGCCTCCTCCTGGACGCCTCCGGAATCGGTCATGATGATGTCGACCGCTTTCATCAAATGGACGAACGGCCGGTACGGTAGGGGTTCGGAGAACACCACCTGGGAAACCTCTCCCAGAGCTTCGCGGAATGTCTTGCGGACGACCGGATTCAGATGGATGGGAAAGATGAACGTCGTCTCCGGTAGCTCCTCGCATACCCGCTTGATGGCGAGGGCCACACGCTCCATCGGTTCCCCCCAGCTCTCACGGCGATGGGAGGTGACAAGCACTTTCCGCCCGGGACGGGCCAGGGCCGCCGCGACTTCGGGCGGCCAGTCCGGTGCTGGCGTGGCAGCGGTGATCAGCAGGGCATCGATAACCGTGTTGCCTGTCACCAGGATGTCCTTGGAAGCAACCGCTTCCCGCAGCAGCGCTTCGCGTGCAGCGGAGGTAGGGGGATAGTAGACCGTCGCCAACCGGTCGGCCAGACGCCGGTTGATCTCTTCGGGATACGGGCTGTAGATGTTGTCCGTGCGCAGGCCGGCTTCCACGTGTGCCACCGGGATCATCCTATAGAAGGCGGACAGAGCCGCAGCAAAGGTGGTGGTCGTGTCGCCGTGGACCATGACCAGGTCGGGCTTGTGCGCCCCGAGAAGAGGGTCGATGCCGTTGAGAACGGCGGAGGTGATGTGCCCCAGCGTCTGCGACTTGCGCATGATCTTGAGATCGTGGTCGACCGGGAGGGAGAAGGCGTCTATCACTTGATCGAGCATTTCCCGATGCTGCCCTGTGAGGCACGTGATCACATTGAACATCTTGCGGCGCTCAAGCTCCAGGACCACCGGGGCCATCTTGATGGCCTCGGGTCGGGTCCCAAACGTGATGAAGATTGTATGGGCGGCCACTCTAGGTAAGCGCTCCTTGTTTGTGCAGTTCGGTCCGTACTTCAGCGGCCGGCAGATCGGCCGGCCGCGCCCCTGCGCGAACGCATAATGCGGCCGCGATGCCCGCCGCCTGCCCCAGCGCCATCGACACCGGCGAGATTCTCGTGGAGCCGAGGGCCTCATGGGTCACCGAGATGCACCGCCCCGCCATGAGGAGATTGTCTAGGTCCCGTGCCACGATGCAGCGGTAGGGGATACCGTACCAGTCTCCGACCGAGAGGTACACCGTCTGCACGATGCCGCCGTCTCCCGCGCGGTGAAGGTCGACCGGGTAGTACCCGCGGGCGATGGAGTCGTCGGGCTTGAGCGCCTTCTGGATGTCCGCGGCGGACAGCTGATAGTGGCCGGTGAGACGGCGTCCCTCTCGGAGGTAAGGTCGCTCTGCCAGCCTAACAATGCGGGAGTCCTCGAACCCAGGGACCCGATCCCGCAAAGCCTCGTGGACCTGCCGGTTCTGCGTTTCCAACGCGGCGACGATCTGAGCCAGGCCCCCAGGCTCGAGATGATTGCCGTAGATCTCGCTCGCGGAGACGGAGACCGTATTCGGCCAGAGATTCCTGTCGATAAGCATGCCCCCCTGAGCCTGGCCGTCGACGACGCCGGTGCCTTTGAGCTCCTGCATGAGGTGGCGCAGCCCCACGATCCGGTAGTCTTCTACCTGACTGCCCTCGGCCCGCGCATACGACCACAGCTGGCTGAAATTCACCGGTGCCACGCAAAAGATGAGAGTCTGTCCTTGGATGAAGCCCCGATCCCGGTCTCCCAGCCAATAGCTGCTGCCGGCAAGGTATCCTAGATTGCCATCGCCTGTGCAGTCGATGAAGAGAGGCGCGGTGATCTTGGTGAGCGTGGTCTGCTCACGGGTAAGGATGGTTCTGATGCCGGCGGCGCCCGGCGTGGCCGGAGTTGGGGCTGTTGAGGAGCTTCCTGGCTGTTCCATCTCCACCCAGACGGCCGTTGATCCCAGTCGTACATCCACCCCGGCGTCTCGGGCGAGCGAAAGCACTCGTCCACGGAGGGCGTCTGGATCGCAAGGGGTGGTTAGTCCCGTCGTCTTTCCGGGGAAGATCGCGTCCTCCGTCCCGGCCAGGTCGCGGATGAGTTCCGCGAACCAGCCAGCCACCATGACGCCTCCGCCCCATCCCACCCGGTCGAGACTGACCAGGCCCCGGGTAACGTTGCCTCCGAGAACGAAAGACTCCTCCACGAGAACGACCTTGACCCCCATGCGTGCCGCAACGGTGGCGGCGCACATCCCGGCTGCGCCACCTCCCACCACGCACACGTCCGCCGTAATCTCGACGGCCGGCTTCTCGGGCGATGGCGCCAGCGTGGGAGCGGGGGCTTGATATGCGGAGGGTTCGGCGCCCACCGCCAGGTCGGTCCCGACCACGGTGGGACCGGGAATCTCGGTCTGATCCTGGGCGCAACCGGACAAGCCCGTGCCGGCGAGGCCGCTCACGGCGAGGCCCAAACCGGCGAGGCCTGCGACGCGTAGAAAACCGCGGCGCGAAACAAGCGCTCCATCCGGCAGGCTGCTGCGATCGCTGTGCGTATCTTCCGGATTTGTCATGGATCCCCGAAACGGACTCTAGCCCACGGCGCAGTCAAGAGCAAGCCGGCCGAGCCGCTTCGGTGTCACAGTGGGCAGCCACCTGCTATTCCGATAGAATTCGGAAGTCTGGTCCCTCATCACGACAACCTGAAGGATGGTGGCGATGAGCCGCTTTCTTGACGAGCGCGGGCGCATCTTCGGAAAGGTCAACATCGTCGACATCCTCGTGCTCCTCGTCATCGTCGCGGTGGTGGTCTTTGCTGTAGTGCGCCTAACGGGCGGCGCCCCGACCACGATCCCGGTAAGAATGGCTTTCACGGTTGAGGCGGTTCAATCTTCGGAAGCCGACGTACTGAAGCAGAACTGGCAACCGGGCAACACGGTCTATGACGATAAGGGAACTGTTCTGGGCACCCTGGAGACGTGCACGATCAAGAATGTCCAGCTTGAATTCTTCAACTCAAAGGATGAGATGCAGCAGGTCGACTCAATTCTCTACCGCGACGTCGTCGTCGTGGTTTCGGGGCGGGGCCAGGCCTCGAGCGGCGTCGTGCGCATAGGCACCGTCGCGGTCAATGGCGGCAGTAAGGTCATAATCGCCAGCCACGGATACAACAAACAGGCGGTGGTTACCAGCGTGCTCTGGGGTAATGACGTTCACGAGTAGCGGCTCGACCATGCGGGGCCCGGCGATGACTGGGGCGCGACCATGAACGTTCTCGATGGCTCCCTTGCGTATCGGGCTGCGGCATGGATCGTGGCCGGATTCACTGCGGTCGGTTCGCGCTCCTTGATAGGCTGCTTTTTCACCGCACTTTCTCGCGTGGTCAGGCGAATGTCGTCTGCCAGTGTCGCGTTTGGGTTGCGGCGCGCCGGCTCGCGGGGGCTCAGCTGGACCGGCCACCCTTGGAGTGTGTTACTCATATCTCGCCCGTACCTCTGGCTACGCCGGCTACTCACATCCCCAGCCACCATCGGAAGGTCTCGGGTGGGAGAGTCACGTTTCGCTTCGGGGGCCTGGCTGGAGATTGTGGGTGCGGGCGTCTTCGCGTTGGGCTGCGGACGGTTCGCGACCTTGATCCATGAGGGACCGGTCGCAGGGGGTGACGCTTCCGGCCTTGCGGCATCCGGAACGAGGTTCATTATCCCCGCCATTTTGGCAGTAATAGGCGCGGTTGTAGCTCTGGTGGGACCCCAGTTGGAGTCGGCTGCCCAATCCAGTGTGGTCGCGCGGGGGATCCGCTGGGTCGGCGGTGCCGTGGTAGAGGGCAGAAGCCCGGCATTGGTCGGTGCATCCGGACCTGGGCAGGGCGTCCCGAGTCTCTCGAGGGTAAGCGGTCGGCCGGGCCCGATCCTGAGCCTCGCCATACTGCTCGCGCTCGCCGCCGGGCTGGCGGGCGGTCTTTCGCGGGGCTCCGGAGCGGTGACGGTTGTCGGTCTGGCGGCGGTCGTAATGATCGCCGCCCTCGCACTGCACCGTCCCGAGGTATTTCTCCTTGTCGGAGCCGCGTTTCCGTGGGTCGACTGGGGCGCCCGGCATTTCCTGGGCGGCCTGGGACCGGCCTGGGACGACGCCTTCCTTCTGCTCTCGGTCCTCCTGCTCGTTTGGGCCGCGCTCTTCCTGCGACGGACCGAATTGCGGACGGTGCCGATCCTGCTCCCGCTTCTGCTGGCCGTCGCAGCCGCCCTGGGTTCGGTGGTCGTCAACCGGGTGCCCGGTACTGTCGCCATCTTCGCTTTGCGCGTGCTGTTCCAACCGCTTCTCTTCTACTTCCTGGGCTTCCTCTTTCCCAAGAACAAGCGTTGGGTGCAATGGACCATCGCGGTGTTCGTGCTCGCCAGCGTCGCGTTGGCGCTGCACGGTCTCTATCAGTACGTGACGCATGCCCCCATGCCGGCTTCGTGGGTGGACGTTCACGAAGGTGACATCGCTACACGAGCATACTCGATCATCAACAACCCCAACGGGCTTGGAGCCTTTCTGCTGATGGGGGCCCTTATCTCTCTCAGCCTTGCATTGCGGAAGGGGCTGGGCTCGATCCAACGCTGGACGATGGCGATCGCGTGTGTCGTTGAACTGGGAGGGATTGCGGTGACGTTCAGCCGGGGCGCGTGGCTGGGTCTGGGGGCCGGTGTCGTGGTCCTCCTTGTCATGAGTTACCGCCGGTATCTGGTCCCTCTTGTCGGGATCGGCGTGGTGGGCTGGTTCGTTGTGCCCGCGACTTTTACCAAGCGGCTGACCTTCGCATTCAGCTCTGCCTATCTGGCCAAGAGTTCCGTCGCAGGTCGTCTGTACGTGTGGCGGATAGCCATCGACGACATCGCCGCCCACCCGCTGTTTGGTGTCGGCCTGGGCACATTTGGGGGAACGGCGGCAGTGACATTCGGATACAGCAGACTGTGGATTGATAACTTCTATCTGCAGTTGGCCACCGAAGGAGGGTTGATTCTACTGGTCCTGTTCCTCTGGGTGCTGATGCGGGCGGCCAAGGGACTGGTGAAGGCGTACGCAGCCAACCATGACCCGTACGCGCACGCTCTCACAGCAGGCGTCTTCGGCGGCTTCGTCGCTGTAGCTGTCGCGAACGTCACCGCCAGCGTGTGGGAGACGCTGGTCGTGGGCGTAGGATTCTGGTTCCTCGCTGGATTGGCGACGTCGGCGGCTCTCGAGATCCCGGAGGACCCGCCGGTGGAGGAAACGGCGTGACTCGCCTCAGGGTTCTGCACGTCATCGGTGGTGGTGACACCGGGGGGGCCATGGCCTATGTTCTCCCCCTGCTTACGGCTTTGAGGACGGAAGGCTGCGACGCAAATCTGCTCTGCCTGGGGTCGGGAGGCCTAGCAGTGGAGGCTTCGCGGCGCGACCTGCCATGCGAGATCATCTCCATGGACGGCCCCTGGGATGTGCGCATCGTTCCCGGCCTGCGTCGCTATCTTGCCGGCGGGGGCTGGGAGGTGGTTCACACCCATGGCATGAGGGCCAACCTGCCCGTACGAATGCTGGTGCGGACCATGTTTTCAGAGTCACGACCGCGACCCGCGTTGTTCACTACCGTCCATTCGGATCTCGCCCTCGACTACACGCACCCCCTCAAATCGTGGGCCTACCTGGCCCTGGAGCGGTTCAGCGCGGGATCGGTGGATGGGTTCTTCTGTGTCTCCGCCGCCCTCGCTGCCAGATTGGCTGAGCGTGGGATTTCCCGATCGCGGATCCGTGTCGTCTATCCGGGGATCGAATCGGTCGATTTCGGCGATCGGACCACCGCGCCATCGAATGGACCAGAGATTGTGGGTACGGTCGCCAGACTGGTTGACGTGAAGGACCTAGGCCTATTACTGGAGGCGGCTGGCTTGCTTCGCAAGCGGCGCCCGAATTTGCGGGTGGTCGTCGTGGGTGACGGGCCCGAGCGGCCGGCGCTGGAGCGGCAAGCCGCGGAAACAGGGCTGCGCGGAGTGGTGGAGTTTCGAGGAGAGGTCCGCCCTGTCTGGTCCGCGCTCCGGGAGTTCCAGGTGTACGCTCTTACCTCGATCTCTGAAGGAGTACCCCTGTCGGTGCTCGAAGCAATGACGATGGGTCTGCCCGTGGTCGCCACAGCGGTGGGCGGTCTCCCGGAGATCTTAGATGACGGAGTGAACGGCTATCTCGTGGCTCGTCTCGAAGACCGCGCGGCTACGGCGGCGTCGCTGGCCGCGCGCCTGGAAACCTTGCTCGCTGATCCAGACCTGCGGCAACGTATGGGTGCGGCCTCGCGTCGGCGCGTGATTGAGAGATTTTCGACGATCACCGCCGCCCGGGAGACGTTGCGCTTCTATGAGCGTGTCCTGGCAGGACGGTCTGGGAACGGAGGATGGTAGTGCTGCGCGGGACAGACATCGTCTGCGTCTCGTCCCTGGACTGGGACGCTCACTGGACGAGCAAGCAACAGATCATGCATCGGCTTGCTGAATCGAACCGGATTCTCTACGTGGAGGAGCCGGTGACTATGTTGGCTCCCCTGAAGGTGCCGGCTCGCTGGCGGCGGTGGAAAGCGGTGGCGCCGCGGCTGCGCAAGGCTCGGGAGGGGCTCTGGGTGCTCACTCCACCTCCTCTACTGCCCTTCGGCAATATGTATCCGGCGGTCAACCGCGCTAACCAGGCCGTGCTCGCCCGCTACATTCGCTGGGCCGAGAGGCAGATTGGATTGAAAGATACCCTGCTGTGGACATACCTGCCCTCGTCGTGCGCACTCATCGATCGGTTAGCACCGCGAGCTGTGATCTATCACTGTGTCGACGAGCACTCAGCGTTTCCGGGGAATGTGAACCCAGGGGTGGTGCGCGCCTACGACGACGAACTGACCCGTCGGGCCGACCTCGTGATCACGACCGCACGCAATCTGTTGCTATCGAGAGACCGCCTCAACTCGAACATCCATCACGTGCTTCATGGCGCTGACGTCTTCCATTTTGGGAGCGCTCTCGACCCGGACCTTCCGTTGCCAGGGGACATCGCTGCGATCCCCGCGCCTCGGCTTGGCGTGGTGGGGATGCACGACGAGCGCCTGGACCTGGATGCCATCGAAGCTATGGCTCAGGCGGACCCTTCCTGGCATGTCGTCCTCGTGGGCCCTATCCAGCCGGGTGACGTGGACGAGTCTCGTCTCGTCGCCATCCCGAACGTTCATCTCCTTGGTGGAAAGCCGCTGGCGGAGCTGCCCGCCTACCTCAAGGCCATGGATGTCGCGCTCATTCCGTATAAGCTGAATGAGTTGACGCGCAATATCTTCCCCCTCAAGCTCTACGAGTATCTGGCCGCGGGCTTGCCGATCGTCGCGGCGGCCCTCCCCGAGCTCGCGCCGTTCGCCGAGCAGGTTTTGCTGGCCGCGGAGCCTGCGGACTATCCGGAGTTGATTCGCGAAGCGCTTGTTTCCGACTCGCCGGAGGCTCGACTTGCGCGCTCCGCCTTGGCTGCCGCAAACTCCTGGGACGCCCGTGTTGAAGAGATATCGGGCCTGGTGGAGGCGATGCTGGTGCGAAAGAGTGCCTTCTCATGAGGATTCTCCTTCCGACGATACGAGATCCCGGGCAGATTGGGGGCACGACGACCCACATCTCCATGCTGGTTCGCGGTCTGGAGGAGACGGGACATGAAGCCCACGCGCTCTACTTGGGTGCCAAGATCCCGGGGTTGGTCAGCAATGCCGGAGTGGTGTGGCCCGCCGGGGCGTTGAACCGCGTTCGTACAGGGTGGGGCATGGTGTATGCCGCAGAGGCACGAGGCCGGCTCCTCGCTGGTGTAACCGAACGCGAGCTGGCCCGGGCCGAGATGCCGTGGGAGGTCCTGAATGCTCAGGAGGTCTACTCCATTCCCTATTTGCGCGAGGTGGCCGATCGTTTCCGGATTCCCTTGGTGCTCACGTTGCATGGCTATCCCCTATTCGAGTCCGTGTCCGAGGGATACAGCACTTCGTCGGAAGCGGGGCGCAATTTCCTGATGCGGGCCGAAATGCGTGCTCTTCGGCTGGCGGATGCCGTGGTGACCGTGGACACCAGGTTGTTCCATCACGCCCTCAAGTTGATGCCGGGACGCAGTGCGTCCATCTACACCTTGATGAACTTCGTCGACACGTCGGTTTTCGCACCGCTGGACGACCGTGGCGAAGAGGCCCGCCTTCGTTCCGAACTCCGGAAGACCTGGGACGTCCCCGACGACAAGATCGTACTGTTCTGTCCTCGGCGCTTGGTCAAGAAGAATGGAGTCGTCTATCCCTCGCTTGCGCTGGCCGCGATGGATCCGTCGGATCGTGGACACTTCCTTCTCCTGCATGCCGGCGAAGGAGGCGAACGGGAGGAGATGGAACGGATCATCAGGGAAAATGCTTTGGAGGAGAATGTCCGGCTTCTGGGCGGCCAGGGGCCCGACGCTATCCTCGATCTGTACCGCTTGGCCGACATCGTGCTGGTGCCCTCAGTGCACTCGGAGAACGTGGAAGAGGCTACATCGCTGTCTGCTCTGGAGGCGATGGCATCGGGACGGCCGCTTATTGCGGGCGATGTCGGGGGTCTGGCCGAGATGGTAGTCGACGGGGAGACCGGTCTGCTGGTTCCGGCCGACGCGCGTGCCCTGGCAGCGGCCATTTTGCGCCTGGCTGCCGCCCCTGACCTCGGCGCCCGGATGGCCGCTTCGGCTCGGGTCTACGTGGTCGAGAATCACTCGCATCTTCGAGCGGCCGCCGCTTACGCGGATATCTACGCGAATGCAGCCACGGCCGCGAGCGACAGGAAGTCTCTCGGAGACGCCAAGGCTGCGCCGAACGCGGCTGCGTCGCAAGTCACGTCCAGGGCGGAGCCTGCCCTTGCGGGGCCCATCTCGGTCCAGGGGTTTTCTCTCGACCCGGTTACTCTGGAGGAAGCTGCTCGCTGGGTGATCGAGAATGCCGGCAAAGTCAAACAGGGCGATGCGAAACCGGACTTGCCGTCGCGCACCCGGATCGCGGTCTCCTTCAACCCCGAATTGGTCATGCGGGCTCAAAAGGATCCTGACGCCGCAGAGGCTCTCTTGGAAGCAGATCTCTGCTACCCCGATGGGGTGGGCGCCGTATGGGCCGCAGGTCGTCAAGGCGTGTCTCATGCCGCGCGTGTGCCGGGGATAGATTTGGCCCAACGGGTTCTCGAATTGGCGGCTGAACGGGGGTTGTCGGTCTACTTTCTGGGGGCCGCCGAGGGAGTCGCCGAAGAAGCCGCACGGTGGCAGGTGGAGCGCCTGCCACGCCTGCTGGTGGCGGGGACTCACCACGGATACTTCCCGGTGTCGGAAGAGTACGAGGTCGTCCGAGTGGTGAAGGAGTCGGGCGCGCAGATCGTTCTCGTGGCGATGGGGGCTCCGCGGCAGGAGGTCTTGCTTTATCGCCATCGCTACGAACTCGGCGCGGGAGTCGGGTTGGGGGTCGGCGGTAGTTTCGACGTGTGGTCCGGCACGGTGAAGCGAGCGCCTGCTTGGACCCAGAAGGCCAGAGTCGAGTGGCTGTATCGACTGGCGGCAAATCCCCGCCGTGCTCGCCGCCAGGGCGTGTTGCTCCACTATGCGGCGCAGGTGGTGCTGGGTTCTTCCGACGATTATGGCCCGCCGCGCCGCGGCCGGGCGCGCGCCGCCGGGGGCATCGACGCGGACGGCGGATCTTGAGATATCTCGTCAGCGGCTACTACGGGGAGAAGAACGCGGGAGACGAGGCCATTCTGGCCGGCATTCTCCAAGAGATCGAGCGCCGAGATCTGCAGGCGCAGTTCACCATCCTTTCGTTCGATCCTGCGGACACTGAGCGGCGCCACTCCCTTGCCGGCCGCGATCTGAAGACCCAGTCGACCAGCCTCCGCTCGCCGGCGATGTTGCACGCAGCGATCAAAGACGCCGACCTGCTCATCAGCGGCGGCGGCAGCTTCCTCCACGAGGCCGACTTCGAACTCCACGGCCGCTCGTTCCTGCTGCGGGAGGGGAAGCTGCGACCTATTCCTTACTTCTTGTCCGTAGTTCTCATGGCCCGGGCGCAAGGACTTCCGGTGATGTGGTACGCGCAGGGACTCGGGCCGCTGCACACCCGGGCCGCTCGACGGGCGGTGGCGATCGCGGGCTCGCTCTCCCAAGCCGTGACGTGGCGAGATCCGGAGTCCGCTCGCCTCGCGTACGAGGTAGGTGTCCGCGCACCGGTGCAACTGATCGTTCCCGATCCGGCGTACGCCCTCACTCCGGCACCGGCCAGCGCGGCCCGGGAGGCTCTGTCGGCGGTCGGACTGGACGGAGACTCGCGCTTCCTCGCCGTCTGCGCTCGGTCCTGGCTGGGGCGCTCGGGTTATCTCGATAGTCTGGGCGTCGCGCTGGAGAAAGTCGCGGCCGCTCTGGACTTGGACATTCTCTGTGTGCCATTCCACGAGGTGCAGGACCTGCCTGTTTGCGAGACGATCGCGGCGCCGCCTGCACTGGCCGGCCGCGCCCACGTCCTACCCCCGGTGGAATCGCCGGCGCTGCTGGCAGCCGTTTTGGGTTCGGCTGAACTGGTCGTCGCCATGAGGCTTCACGGCGGCATACTCTCCGCCACGGCCGGGACCCCATCCGTCGTCCTGGACTACGACCCAAAAACGAAGGCCTTTGCCGCTCAGACCGGACAGACGCCGTGGATGGTGCGAGTGGACGACTTGGAGGCAGGCCAGGTTGATAGCGAGGCTATGACCCGCACTGCGTCGGGAGTCGCTCGGTTGGTCGATGCCATTTTGGATACAGCCGCGCATCTAGATAAGCGCCGTTCGGCGCTCGAATATTCGGTGGAACCGCTGCGAGCGGAAGCCGGGCGTACCGCGATGCTGGCCGTGCAACTCGCTTCGGGCCGATCTCCCCTGTCAAGGCGCATCCCGTGAGCGATCCAGGCGAGGTAGGTACGGAAAAGGTCACCGGTTCCTCAGTCCGCACCGTGGTGGGCAAGGCCGCCCTGGTTATCGTGGCCGCTACGCTGCTCAGTCGAGTGTTCGGACTCGTTCGCGACATCGTCACCGCTCACTTCTTCGGGATGACCAACCTCACCGACGCCTTCTTCCTCGCCTACAAAGTGCCCTACTTGGTCGTGTTGATGGTGGCCGGCGCGCTCACCGCCACATTCGTCCCGGTGCTCACGTATCGGATCACGATCGGTCGAAAGAAGGAGGCCTGGGAACTCTCGGTCAACCTGGGGAACATCATCTTTCTAGCCCTGCTCGGCGTGGCTGTCCTCTTCACCATCATCGCTCCCTACCTCGTGTACGTAGTGGGCGGCTTTGGGGTGGGGGCGGAGACTTCACGTCAGGCGACCTTCCTGTTGCGGATACTCATGATTGGCCTGGTCTTCGATTCTATAGCCGGCCTCTTCATGGGGATGCTGAACTCGCTCAAGCGCTTCGCACTTGCGGCCTTTTCGCCAGCGATCGGTACGCTCGCCACTGTGATTGTCCTGGTGGCTCTGGCGAAGCCTCTATCTATCACGGCTCTCGCCGTCGGGAGCGTCGTGGGTTCCGTTACCGGCTGCCTGCTCATGCTGCCGGGACTGCGCGACCAGGGCATCAAGTACACGCCGCGGATCAAGTGGCGCGATCCGGCGGTTCGTGAGGTCGGGGGGATGGTCTGGCCGGTGTTGCTGGGATCGGCCGTCGGCAAGATCAGCATATTCTCCGATCAGATCATTGCCTCCGTCCTGCTCGGCGGAGCCATCTCCAGCCTCAACTACGCCGACAAGCTCTTTCAACTGCCTCTGGCACTGTTCGTGGCGGGCATCACCGTTCCGATCTTCCCGCTCCTATCGGAGCAGGTGGCGGCGAACTCGCCCGACAAGGTCAAGGCGACCCTCAGTTTCGCCATGCGGCTGATGGGCTTTCTCATGATTCCGGCGACCATCGGCATCATAATCCTGCGCTACCCGCTCATCGGAGCCATCTATCAGAATGGGAAATTCACTTCGGAGGACGCCTTTCGGACGGCTTGGGTGCTTCTCTTCGAGTGCCTGGGGCTCTACTGCTATGCGGGTCGAGATACGCTCACGCGGGTGTTCTACTCCTATCACGACACGCGGACGCCTGTGAAGATCAGCGCTGCGACTGTGTTCCTCAACATCGGGATTTCGTACTTGTTCATGCGCATAATCCTGTCCTTCTCGGCGGCAGCGGCGGTGAGCGGCTTGACCCTGGGCACCTCGGTCGCCCTCTCCGTCAACTTCTTCGTGCTGGTCCACCTTCTGCGCCGGAAGATTGGCCCCATTGGCTTTCGCGGCATCTTCAAGTCCTTGCTGGGCGTCATCGGCATCTCCGCTGGAATGGGGCTCGTCATCTGGGCGGTCGACTTCGTTCTTTCCCAGGAATTGCCCGCACGCACCGATGGTTTCGTTGTCCGGCTCATCGTCGGCATCGTCGTGGGCGCGGGAAGCTATCTGCTGCTTGCCCGGCTTTTCAAAGTGCCGGAATTCACGGAAATCACGGGCATGCTGCGGGGGGTCTTCCGGCGCGTGCACAAGGGCGGAGCCGGAGGGTCTGCGTCTTCCTCTTGACGTCGAGGCTTGTTAGAATGCCCGAACTTGCCGAAATAGCCGATAGGCGTGCGCGCGGTTTCAAGCGCCGTGCTCAACGAAACGGGGCCTGGTTCCAAGAGGAACGGCCCTTGCGGTGACGGTGAGCCGGGTGGCAGGAGAAGTCCAGCTGCCGGCGTAAGCAGGTGGTGATAAGTATGGCGGCGACAGGATCAAACCATGGGGAGAGACGCCTGGCGCAGCCGCCGGGGAGCTTTTGCGCCGTTGCGGAGCGCAGACTGAAGCTTCACTCCCCGTTTTGGGTGGCGGCGGTTCTGCTGGTTGTCGTTCTGTGCCTCGTGATCCTTCCCACGGCTTCAAGCTCAGCGGAGTCTGTAACTCTTACTCCGGCGGCCAGTTCGGTCGTGGTGCCTATTCTCTATCCTATGGAAAAGCGGGTTTCCCTGACCGACACCTTCGGCGCGGCGCGCTCGGGCGGACGCACCCATGCGGGCAACGACCTCATGGCCCCCAAAATGACGCCGTTGCTTGCTGTCGTTGACGGAACCCTCGATTGGATGAACTTCACCGGCAAGCTGTCGAGCTACAACAACCAGCCCTATTACAACATCCTTCTCCGAGGCGATGACGGCAACGATTACTTCTATATCCATATCAACAACGACACACCGGGTACGGACGACGGCAAGGGCGGGACGCAGAACGCCTACGCCCCCGGACTCAAGAACGGCTCGCGCGTGCATCGCGGCGACATCATTGCTTACGTCGGTGACAGCGGCAACGCGGAAGACGTCGGCAGTCACCTCCATTTCGAGATCCATCGCGGTGGCTACGTCGCGGCCACCGGCAGCCAGACTCGGCCGCCCAGCGCGATCGACCCGTATGCCAGTCTCAAGGCGGCTCCGACGCTCTCTGAATGGGTTGCGGCAGGTAAACCGCCGCTGACGACCGCGACCACAGCTCCAGGCGCGAGCACCACGACCACCACGACGGTGAAGTCGCCGACCACCACGACGACAACCAAGCCGACCACCACAACGACAGCCAAGACGACGACCACGACCGCCAGGAGCACGACCACCACCGTCAAGCCTACGACGACCACGACGGTGCCAAAAGCGAACGTTTCGGGTTTCAGCGATGTCCGCACCACCGACTGGTACTACGCCGATTTCGCTCAGGCTGTCAATGCGAGTGTGGTGACACCCAGCTCCGACGGGCACTTCCATCCCTACAGCATGGTGTCGCGCGCTCAGTTCGCGGTCTACCTCGTGCGGGCCATGGCGCCGGACGCGTTGAGCGGTGCCGTCTCCACCCAGAGCGCTGCTTCGGAGGCGCCGACCTTCAGGGACGTGCCCGCGGATGAGTGGGCCTATCGAGAAATAGAGGCGGCGGCTCGTCTGGGTCTGGTTCAGGGCACGGGCGACGGCTCTACGTTCTCCCCGGACAACCTGATCACTCGGGCGCAGATGGCCACGATGATCTGCCGCGCCATGGGATCCGATCCCAACCCCGACTGGGCTAATTCCGCCGCGGCGGCCTATCTGATCTTCGACGACGTGCCGCAGGGCTACTGGGCTTCGGGCGCGGTTGTCATGGTGAAATACCTGGGATTGATGTGCGGTGATGCGAACGGATATTTCCGGCCCGCGGAGAACGCCAATCGCGCTCAGGCCATCACCCTGATGGCTCGGGTCCTGCGGTTGCTCGAAGGAGGGTCGGACTCATAGAAGTGCTGATGGGGCGCATATTCCGCCGGGACGGTCTGAGGCGCCCGGTGCCTTCCAGGTTTGGGTTCGGAGGAGCCCTCTTCGCTGTGGTTCTTCTGGCGACCGCGCTGCTGTTCGTCCCAGGGGCGGCCGGCGCGCAGGCACATCCCTCCAGCTTTCCGGATGTCAGCACAGGCATTCCGGCTCATGACGCCATCGAGTACATGACCGGAGCCCAGATCATCTCCGGGTTCAAAGACGGCACGTTCGGCCCCGAACAGACCCTCACCAGAGGTCAGGCTACCAAGGTTCTCGTTCTCTGGCAGGAACTGCCGCTTGCGAGTAACGGGCCGGTGTTCGCCGATCTCGACGCGGTCTATCACGACTACGTGGAAACGGCGGCAGCAAAAGGCTGGATCACCGGCTATTCGGACGGAGCCTTCCGCTCCTACTCCACGCTAAGCCGGCAACAGATGGCCATAATCATGGTACGGGCGCTGGGCTGGGAGGCCGACGCCCAGAAGCTCTCCGAGTCGAAGATCGAGCAGGTGCTGGGCGCTTTCTCCGACGCCATCGATATTGCCACCGTCGCTCGTCCTTACATGACCCTGGCCGTGCAGAAGGGGCTGTTCGGAGGCTCGAACGGCTGTCTCAATCCCAAGGACGGTATCACGCGGGCGCAGTTCTGCTTAGTGGTCTTCAGAGCGGAACTTAGTCTCCGTACTGTGGTCACTCAGATCCGTTCCTCCAGCAACTACCCCGACAAGACCCGGGTTGTCATCGACCTCTCCCGTGCGCCGGGCACGGTCACCGCCGCGGTTTCACCCGACGGCAAACTCAATATCGACTACACCGGGGGTGCGATCGGCGGCACTCTGAGCCAGGCCATCGACTCCGTGGAGGTGGAAGCCGTCTCCGTGTGTCAGCAGACCTACAGGCCTCGCACCGTGCGCATCTCAGTGGATCTGGCTCGCTACAAGAACTTTCGGGTAATGTCGCTGGCCCCGTCCGACGGGTATGGGTACCGGATAGTGGTCGACGCGTTCTGCCGAGCCGACGGACCCGACGGTGATGGGCCTCCTCTCATTTGCGTCGATCCGGGGCACGGTGGCAGCGACACCGGCGCCGTGGGCGTGGCAGGGACCTACGAGAAGGACGTGAACTTGGCGATCAGCCTGTTCTTAGCGCAGGATCTGCGTGCCGTGGGTGTCGGGGTCGTCATGACCCGCTGCGACGACAGTTTTCCCAGCCTCCAGGGCCGATGCGACATCGCGAACAACGCTAAGGCAAGCTTGTTCGTGGCCGTTCACAACAATGCCGCCGGCGATGCAGAGGCCGAAGGTACCGAGACATTCTATTGGGGCACACCCGACAAGTATTCCGCCCAAGGGCAACTCTTGGCCGATTCCATCCAGCGCAATCTTGTGGACGCCATCGAGTCGTACAATCGTGGAGCACGCACTCACTGGATCAATCTGGCCGTGCTCGCTGGAACGGATATGACCGCCGCGCTCACCGAAGTCGGCTTCCTCACCAACGCTGAAGAAGAAGCCAAGCTCGTCACGCCCGATTACCAAAAAACTGCTGCCCAGGGGATTGCCGACGGCATCCTCGAGTACCTGAAGTGGTCGACCACGGTCTACACCACCGAGTAACGTTATCTGCCGCGTCGTGTCGGAACCGCATCCCGGACGACGCGCTTGCTGGGGAGGATCGTTTGTGAAAGCTCTGTCTATCTTGTCGAGGCGCCGAGGTCTCTTAATACCCACCATCGCAGCCGCGCTGTTCTGCGCCGCGTTCCTGGTCGGTTTGGCGGCTGCGCCCCCCGTTCGAGCGGCGTCAGGCGACTTCATCTTCACCGGACGAGGCTGGGGACACGGCGTGGGCATGAGCCAGTGGGGCGCGTGGGAAGCCGCTCGCGAAGGCGTCACGTTCGACAAGATCCTTGCCTTCTACTATCCGGGCACCACGCTCACCTCCATTGCCGACCCCGACACCTCCCTGAAAGTGCGCATCTCGAGCGAGCCCTGGAAGAGCGGCAACACCGACGACTACTATCAGGTGGATTTGAGGGCCTCGGTGACAGCCATGACTCTCTCAAAGCATACGTCTGCGGGCGACGCTACCGAAGAGATCCCGGCGGGCTCCTTCCTGGACGTGTTCTGTAGCGGCGGCAAGGTGCAGGTGGTTACCTCCGCCGGTAGCCAGGGACCGTTCGATTACGTCGAAGTCACGCCCAAAGCGGCAGAGGCTGGGACTGACGGCAACTCCGACGGCGCCGCGACCGAAGGACGGATCTCGGTCCAACTGAAGACCTCCAGTGCCGCCGCCGCGATCGCGCCCCGGGAATATTGGGGCACTATCCGCGTCCAGCCCTCGGACGTGGCCGGGAAGCTCTGGGTCTACAATTTCGTGCTTCTCGAGAAATACGTCCGCAGCATCGCTGAGGTGGACTACGATTGGGCCACGCCCGGCGCTGCCGCCTACGCGCCCGAAGCCGTCAAGGCGCAGGCCGTGGCCGCCCGTACCTACGCGGTGGCCAAGAACGCCACCCTCGCCGACAACCAGAACGACCAATGCTACCGAGGCTACACCTTCGAAGTGAGCAATCCCGGCATTGCTCAGGCCGCCGAGGATACCGCCGGTCAGATCCTCACCTATCAAGGGAAGGCCATCACGGCTTACTTCTCCGCGCACTCGGGCGGCTACACCACTACGACTGCCTGGTCTGGCACTGTGCCGGCTTACATCGTCTCCCAGCCCGATCCGTGGAGTCTCGAAGCCCCACCGCCGAGCCAGAACGCCGCCGGACCGGGATACAACTGGACCTACACCGTCTCTCCCGCTGACCTCTCGGCCAAGGTCAACGGCCATCTTACCGACAGCGTCACCAAGAAGACCGTCAATGTCGGGCTGATCAAGCGCATCGATATCATAGCCCGAGACACTGCCGACGCCGACAGTCACGTGAAGACTCTCGGCCTCATCGGAGACAGCGGCAACGCCACGGTGACCGCCTCTTCCTTCAGGGCTCTTTTCGGCTACAGCACGATGCGCTCGACCCTCTTCCTCAGCATCACCGGCGGCCAAGACCTGACTCCAGGTGAGTTCTACGACGTGGGTGCCAACCACCTCTATCACGAGCAGATCGCGCGGATGGTCACGTCCGGACTTATGGGCGGCTATGACGGGGGTCTCTTCAAGCCCGATGGCTCCATCACCCGCTGGCAGTTCGCGAAGATCTCGGTCGGCCTGTACAACATCATGCACCCCGAAAATCCCATCCCCCTGGTCGACGTCACGACCTCGCCCTATACCGACGTCCCCATGAAGATCGGGACACTGGGAGATGAGTCCGACTGGGTCGCTGCCGCGAAGAATGCAGGTCTGGTCACGGGTATGACGTCCACCGGATTCCAGCCCTACACCATCATGCGTCGCGACCAAATGGCGGCGATGATGTGCAAGGCGCTCGGGTGGGAAGACAAAGCCGCTGCGCTACCGTTGACGACGCCCGGTTTCGCGGACGTTCCCGCGACCAGTCCGTACTGGGCCGCCGCCACCTATCTCAAGGAACAGGGGATTCTGCAGGGCTACCCCGACCCGGGCGGCTCGGATGCCACATTCCTCAGGGTGGACGAGGCCATCAAGCGCGAGCACGTGGCCGTTATCCTCTGCCGGGTACTCGACCTGGCGGACTAGTTGGTCTCAGCTCGGGAGGTGACGGCAGCAAGACTTTGGACGTCTACAAGATCTCGGCACCGGCGACGGGCTCGCGGTTGTCGACTTGGAGACTAAGTTCGATGGCCACTCTGTTTCGACAGAAAGCCGGAGCCCCGGTCGCGTGGCCTTTCGTACCGTGCGACCGGGGCTCCGGCTTGCTATGAGGGCGCCTTGAGGTGAGGGGTGATCAACCTCAAGAGGGGTGCCTATGTTCGATGGTCTAACTCAGACCCAGATCTTGCTTGCGCTGCAGGAATTCGTCCCTATCGATCTCTCCCTTTGCGTAGCGTTCCTCGAGGATCGCCAGCAGTCCAGAGTTGGGGATCGTCGCACTGGGTGCCACTCCTGCCCCTAACGTCGTTGGAGTGGTTTCCGCGTTGACCCCCGCGCTCCCGGTGGGTCCGGCAACCGTCGATTCGAGTCTGTTTCGTCTGCTGTGGAGTATGAGGGCTCGTATGCCGAGGACCAATGCTGCGATCACGGCCACCCAGAGGATGATCATCAAGACCATGCCGGCGATGCCAAACCCGCCTATGTGGTGCTCCCAGCCATCGATACGTCCGGGCTGCAACTGAAATCGCATCATTGCGATTGTCTCCTGTTAGTGGCCCCACCTGCGAAGCCCTTGCCTTACTATGAGGTCACTATACCCGAAGAGGTATAAAGCGCATGTAAGTGGATCCGCGACATCCGGTGGGCCGGATCGCGATGGAAAAACTCGGAAAATGCGGACTTTTGCTGAGGCGTCGACACTCCGGCACTTCGAATACGTGTAACGACCGTGGCCTCGCCGGACATGTGCCGTTATAGAATATGTGCCGGCGAGAGCAGATATAATGCCTTTCATGTCAGCCGCGAGACAACGCTCCGTGCGCCTACTCCGGAGATCGGCGGTCGCCGCCGCGCTGGTGTTTGCTCTGGCCTTGGTTCTCACGCTCTTTCCCTCCGGCCCATCCGCAAGAGCGGTCGCGGAGCCGTCCGTGGGCTCGGTATCTACCTTCTGGGCCGAGAACTGGAGCACCGGGACGTACTCGCAGATCCAGGCCACGGCCAAGTTCGTCGGTAGCCACGTGGTTGTATACGTCGCCGACGGGGCCCTCTACACGGATAGCGCCGCCGCCTCCCTTGGCAATTCGTTCGACTCCACCGTGTATCCCACATTGACGTCGGCGTACGGCTCCGAGCCCGACCCCGGCATCGACGGCGATTCGCATGTGGTCATCCTCGTTTACGACTTCCATGACTATCTGCCCGGAAGCGTCGACGGGTCGTTCTACCCTCCCGACATCGACCCGCCCGCCGGCGATCCTAACAACAAGGCCCACTCCAACCGGCGGGAGATGTTCTATCTCAACGATCGAGCCCTTAGTCTGGAACCGGGGAGCGCGGTTGCCGTCGCGGCTCACGAGTTCGCTCATCTCATCATCCATTACCAGAACGTGATGCTCGACACGTTCTCTCACGGCTCCGCGCAAGCGCAATGGCTGGAGGAGGGCCTGGCGATGTACGCCGAGCACCTCTGCGGATACGACGACCGGGCCGATAGCATGCTCGGCGCCTTCACCCACAGTTCAGACACTGACCTAACGTTCTGGGGCGGTGGGGATCGCGCGAGCTATGGAGCGTCTTACTCGTTCGTACGCTATCTGGCCGGACGGGAAGGTCCGGCATTCATCAACGCGCTGGTGCAGCAGCACCTGGACGGAGTCGCGGGAATAAACGCGGTCTTTCAGGGGCTGGGTATCTTCGATGATTTCGACTCGGTGTTCGATGACTGGATCCTTGCGGGGTTCCTGGACACGCGCTCCCCCCGGGTCTGGCCTTATGTGTTTGACGACATTGACGTAGCTATGGGGATCACCGGACTTACTGGAGCCTCACCCGTCCGTGGCACCGAGGACGTGAAGAACTACGGAGCCGTTTACCTCAACTTCCCGGCGAGCGACACGTCGACTGTGTTTCAAGCGGTGATAGACGGCGACGACGGCGCGCCTCTTCAGGCGGCTCTGGTCTCCTGGGACTCCGAGGGCGCCTTCTATCCGAACATCAAGCGCCTCGTTCTCGACAACGCGGCTACGGGCGACACCGTCAGCGGCCCCGCCGGCTACGACCGGCATACGCTTGTGATCTGGTCTCGCGGAGCGGTGGGTCAGGATGTCTCGTTTGGGTTCAAGTACAGCGGCGCTTCGGATCCACCAGGAGGCATACAGTTTCTGGACAAAGCGGGCAGCGACCCTTATTACGACAACGTGGCCCATCTTCTCGCTCGTGGCGTCGTGAGCGGTTACGAGATTCCCAGCGGTTCCGGGCTCTGGTTCTTCAAGGGCAGTAACAATGTCACTCGTGCCCAGTTCGCAAAGATGATCATGCTGGCGGTCGGGCTGCATACCACGGCTATCGACAACCCGGACCACCCCACTTTCACGGATGTGCCGCTGTCGCCCACGGGCTACCCGTATGACTTTGTCGAAGAGGCGGCGGCGCTCAAGATCGTCGCCGGTTTTGGCGACGGCACCTTCCGTCCCGGGGCCAACATCACAAGGGGTCAGCTAGCTGCAATGATCGTTCGCGGAGCCCAGGCCGCGGGCAGGCCGCTGCCCCTCTACTCCGGGAATGCCAGGGTCTTCGCCGATGTTCCCGTCTCCCACTCGCCCGACTCTCTGTATATGAACGTGATGGCCGCCTACAGCGCCGGCATTCTGAACGGGACGTGGGTGAACGGGATCCTCTGCTTCAACCCCTCCTCACCGGCCACCCGCGACCACGTTGCGAAGATGACAGACAATCTCATGGGGCGCATGGAGGCCTACGTTTCACCGGGGCTCTAGCGGCGCATCGTCTATCATGGTTACCAACATGGCCAAGCCTCGTCGCCCACACCTGTTCTCGGGGACACCGGATCCATTCTCGGGGAATGGCGCCCATCTGGATCCCTCCGGTGAGATGGCTCTGCCCGCGGCAACCGGCGCGGTGCCCGACGGTGGGCGCGATTCCTCAACCTTGCTGCCGGACGTCCAGG
Organism: uncultured Actinomycetes bacterium; assembly: GCA_963775295.1. Lineage (GTDB taxonomy): Bacteria > Actinomycetota > Thermoleophilia > RBG-16-64-13 > RBG-16-64-13 > JAMDEO01. The sequence goes on along the minus strand of CAVZIK010000006.1, from coordinate 523,171 downwards.
TCTCAGACCATGATCGCCGCCACGAGCGCAGACTGGTCGACGCCGCACGTCGCGGGGAAGAGTCCGCGATCGAGGCTTTGTACAGATCCCACTTCGACACTATCTACAGATACGTTCTTCTCCGTCTTGGCTCGCCCCCGGCTGCCGAGGATGTCACCAGCCAGGTCTTTTTGGGCATGGTCCGCGGCCTCGGCCGATACAACGATGAAGGCAAGCCCTTCATTGCCTGGCTGTACGGCATCGCTCAGAAGCAGATAGCATTTTTCCAGCGCGGCCAGAGCCGCTCCCCCAGCCCCGTGGATCTCGACGCGGCGGAGGAGCTCATGGCCGACGGCGCCGGTCCACACGCGACGGCGGAGCAACGTGAGTTGCGGGTCGCGGTGGCCAGGGCGTTGGGTAAAGTACCCGATGGGCAGCGCGAGGTCATCATGCTGCGGTACATGCTTTCGCTCTCGTTGGCCGAGACCGCAGTCGTGGTGGGCCGCACCGAGGGAGCGGTCAAGCAGCTGCAGTTGCGGGGGCTGGCCACGCTCAGGAGTGTTCTGGGACGTGAGGGGTCGCAGCTGATTCCGTAACTTTTGTGTCGTGCCGGCAATATAGCCTCTGATGACCTATGTTTAGAGGCATATTCAACAGACACGGAGCAGATCCCAAGCGCAAGCGCCAAGAGCGTGGTGTTCGGGTCGTTCCGGCCTCCCCAGTAGCGCCCTCCCCTGAGGAAGCGCCTTCGCGTGTAGACATGGTCATCGACGATTCGCTTCTAGTGCTCAGCCGGGAGCTTTCCGCGCTCAAACAGACAGAAGTCCCACCGGGCGCCAAGGAGCGCGGCTGGGCTTCTCTGCAGCGCGAGATGGAACGTAGGCCCGTGAGGCCGGCCGCTTCTGTTGCGGCCAAGACTTCCACCGGTGGGCCGCGCCGGGGTTCCATTCGCACCTGGCATTGGGCTCTTGGCGGCGGGGCTGCCGCGGCCGTGGCCGTCATTGCCACCGTGCTCGCTACCCTTGGCGGCGGTGCTCCCGAGGCTGTGGTCGTCAATACCTCTACCACGGTCAGTTCTGTGGTGAGCACCGACTCCACTCTGCCCGACACGACCGTCACCACCCCGGTTACGAGCGGTTCGTCCACCACGGACTCCACGCAGCCGAGCACGCAGTCCACAGATACCACCTCCACTTCCGGGAGCAATACCACCGCGACGACCGGTCATACGAAGGTCACCACGCATCCCACGACCACTAAGCCCACCTCTACGGAAACTACCGGCCAGCAGCAGAACGCGGCTCAGCAGCGTATAGAGTCCGCTGAAGCGGCCGCGGCCTACCTGGCCCAGCTGGTGATCAGCGGCAATACCTCGGGTGTCGGGTCGTTGGTGGCACCCAGCGCTCAGCCTCAGCTCTCACAAATGGTGAGGTCGCTGAATCAACCTTATGACTACGAAGCGCCCGCCGACGGCACGATTATTTCCAGCTACGTGATCCGCGTCAGCCTTGCCATCAACGACAGGATTGTGAACGGTCAAGGCGAACTAGTGGAGACGGTCAAGCACTTCTTCGTGCGCGTCCAGGTGAAGGGTGGCTCGGCCCAGATAATCGCGATAAACGCGGGATCGTGACGATGGCGATGAAGACGAAAGGGCTTTCGCTCAACTCCCAAGGCGCGTTAGCGTTATACTCGACAATTCGTGCAGCTTCGCTGCACTTTTTTGCTTGTCTGCAACGGCTGCGGGCTCTTGCCGCCCAAGGCCTCGACAGAGTTTGCCACTTCACGTTGGTAGGCGTGGATGTGAGCCCAAAGAAGAAAGGAGGTGACTCGTTCTTCTTCCTACACTACCGCTTCACAAGTAGGAAATGGCAAGAACCATTTTGCTATGAGTAAACAAGAATTGAGGAGTGGTCACATGCAGAAACGCACCATCAAGGTCGCGATTCTGGCCGTCCTCGCCCTGATCCTGGTGTTGAGCTTCACCGCGACTGCCTTTGCTGACAGTACGTGGTCTGATCTGCCCGACACGGTTACCGCGAAATACGCGATAACCGACAACCAGGTTGCATCCATCTCCGATGGCTACGTCGGTGGACTCTGGAAACCTTACCAGTCCGTCACCCGTGCGCAGTTTACGAAGATGGCTGTTGCGGCCTTTAAGGTCGATCTGGCGAACCCGGCCGTCGCGTCCTACACCGACGTTGCCAAAGGCAGCCAATACTATCAGTACATCGAAGGCGCCAAAGCCGCCGGCATGATCAACGGCACCACGGCTACTACGTTTAGCCCGAACGCCGCTATCACCCGGCAGCAAGCCATCGCTATCGTCTCCCGTTACATCGCCGACGCGCAGGGCTACGACCTTGCCACGATGTACTCGGCCGCCGATATCGATGTTCTCCTGGGTCACTTCGGTGACGCCGCCAGCGTTTCGGCCTCTCTCAAGGCTGAAGTCGCCTTCGCGTTCGACATGGGTATCACCGAGGGCAACGCGTTCGGCAACCTGGCTCCCCTGGCGAACCTCACCCGTATCCAAGGCGCTGCCTTCCTGATCCGGGCTGAAGCCAAGGTCCCGCCGGCACAATGGACCGCCGAAATGATCGACATGGTTACCGCCGACAAGAGCGAGAACCTCATCGGTCAAACCAAGACGGTCACCTTCAAGGTCACCGACGCCGCCGGCCATCCGGCCGCAGGTGTCCTGGTCGACTTCGACACCCTGTACGCGAACCCGCTGTACGTCGGAAACATCTCCCCGCAAGCGGGCGTAACCGACAGCTTTGGTATGGTCAGCTGCAACCTGATCTCCCATGAGCCCGGCACGGAAAAAGTGTCCGCCACGGTCATGACCGTCGACGGTACGCTGAAGACCCTTGTCTACACGGCTTACTGGGTTGCTCTGGACGAGGTCTACCTCACAGACCCGACCGGCAAAGCTGATCCCGACGAACTGAATCAATCCGAGAACAACGCCGGCGAAGCTCACACGTGGTCCTTCCGCGTGGTCGTCTTCGGCCCCGGCCCGCTGTCCTCCGGCCCGAACGACTGGTACAACGCAGTCGATCCGCTTGCCGATCCCACCGACATCGCCAATACTGATGGTGTCAACTGGGGTGGCGATCTGAGCTACGCGGACGAACTCGACATGATCGCTGAGGGCTACGTGCCTCGCACGATGGCCGGAATCGATGTCGAATACTCGCTCATCAGCTACTACGCGGGTATGAACATCCTGCCTCTCGCGCAAGCCGCTCCGACACCCATCCCGTCGATCGGCATGATCACCAAGGTTGATGGCGTTGCCATTACTCCGGCGACCAAGGCGACCGGCATGACGGATGCCAACGGTCTGAGCACGGTCACGCTCTACTCCGAGATGACCGGCACCGCCTTGGTGCAGGCTGTCGCCACTTATGACGGCAACCCGTATCCGAAGCAACTCGTCCGCCACGCGGCTGTTGATCCTGATGATTGGACCAACCACATCAACTGGCAAGATCAGCCCACTGATGACGCTTACGCCTGGAAGACCTGGATCCCCCACATCATTGGTGGCGATACCGGTCCGCTGGTGTTCGCGAGCAACGTGGACAACACTGGCGAAGATGAACTTGCGACGCTTACGCTCAAAGACGTCTTCGGCAACCCCATCCCGGGTTACCAGGTCGAATGGACCATCCAAGGCGTGGGTCAGCTCAAAGCCCCCGTCCAATCCGTGACCGGTGCTGACGGCACCGCGACCGTGATGGTGTACTCCAGCGAGCCTGGCCAGACCATCCTCGAAGCCAAAGTGGAAGACAAGTCCGGCATGCCGGCCTACGTCTACACGGCGACCAAGCAGTGGTATCAGATCGACGATGTGTCGTTCGTGCCCGAACTGAATGCTCAGGGCAATCCCATTCTCGACGACGGCTATGTCTACTCCGAGAACCTCGTCAACACCCCGCACACCTTTAGTGCCATGGTTTCCGGCGAGAAATGGGTTTGGACTTCCACGGACGTCAACAACAACGGTCTCAACGACGATGAAGTCCTGGTCGTCAACCGCGCCAGTGCCAAAGCGGCTACAGGCTTCCTTATCAATGAGGACGGCACCGTTGGCGCCCCCAAGGCCGCCGGAGTTGATCTCCCGGTGCAGACGGTGCTTGCGACCACTGCTAGCCCGGATGACACTCTCGCCAAGGATCTTAGCAACGCGATCTACGTCACCCGCTTCGCCGACGCGACTCTGACCGCTGGTGAGATGTACGCTCCGGTTCTCGGCGGCGACGATGACGGCGACGACATCCTGGTCGTGTGGAAGACCCTGCCCGGCAAGAACGTGTACTTCTTTAACAATATCGGTGACGAAGACTCCACGGTTCTTTCCGACACTCCGCTTGCGCTCAGCTTGGGCACTGGTGAATATGGCCAGCCGCAGTTTGTCGGCTCCATCACCGCTCCCGCTGGCACTCCGCCGATGGCTGTGACCGACGCCAATGGTATGGCTTCCGTCACCATCAACTCGACCGTGAAGGGCGATCAGTACGTCTTCGTGGTTGCCGATTATGCGGACAACCCGGAGAACGGCATCGCGACTCAGCCCTCCCACTGGAACCAACTTCTGTGGGATATGGCCGAGAAGGTCTGGCTCCCTGACGCCACGACTCCGAACCTTCATGTGTTCGGCGTGAGCGGTGCCGCCGCTCCGGTTGATGGCACCCAGTACATGAATCCGATTCTTGACTGGGACGGCTACGACCTTGCAGCTGGTGAGCAAGCGGGCGTGGACGAGGCGAATGTCAGCCCCAACGTGGAGACTCTGGCTGTCGAGGTCTTCGACCAGTATGGGAACGCTCTCCCCGGCTACAAAGTGGTGTGGCAGCTCGTGCAGCAAGGCACGGTGACCACTGGCGGCGCGATGGATACCTACCATCCGTACGCACACTTCAAAAATGCGGCGCACGACAATACCGAGGCACCTGCGAACAGTGTGTTCGCCTTGAACGCACCTGCCGTCATTACTGACACCGACAGGTTTGTCGACACCAACCCGATCTGGGGTTACGTGCGAGACACCAACACCGCGGTTGCTCCGTTCACCTTCCTCTCCGATGATGATCTGGCATGGGGCTATACTTTGAACGGTGCCGTGAATAACACGGAGACCCTCGATAGTGCCGCCCACGTCGATCTCGTCCTGGACGAGGAAGCGGATGATCTCCCGGTAGGCATGGACTACACCGACATCGTCAACGTGAGTGTCTATGCACCCGACGGGACGCTGTGGAAGCACTTCTCGGTGACCAAGGAATGGGCGGCTCCGGTTGCCACCACCATCACCCTCACTCCCGCTTCACAGGTGCGTGCCGCTGGAGTCGAATCCGCCAGCGTGACGGCTACAGTCCTTGACCAATTCGGCAATCCCATGCCGAACGAAGACGTAACCCTCACCGCTACGGTTCTCGAAAGTAGCGCGACGAGCACTCCCGCTGTGACTCTCACCGACCCGACCGGTACGTTCGCCACCAACGCTCAAGGCCAGTACACGCTTACGTGGACTCAGCCCGATGACGCGTGGGGTGTGCAGAAGGTCGTTGCCACCGATGGTGCGGCCACCTCGGGCTCCGTCATCGTCCAGTGGGCTTTGAATGTCGCCGATGACGATACCGGTGATCTCGCGGACTTCACCGCGGGCACGCAAACCGTTGCACTGAACCATACGCCACCCAATGCCTACGCCCCAGGACTAGGCGGCATGACTGCCACTATGCTCCTGACGACGGATGGCACTGCGATAGGCAGTGGTGTCTTCAACAACAGTGCTGAGGTCTTTGTGCCAGTTAGCCATTTGTGGACCGGCACCGACCACATGTGGGTCCATTTCGCGACCAGCATCGACACGGACGGCATCCCGAATTGGCTCTACGCCCTTCCTGAGGCCTAGAACCAGTTGATCGAACCCAAGGGCCGGCCTAGCTGACCCTGAAAGGAGGCCCGCCGCAAGGCGGGCCTCCTTCTTTTTGTCGGGCAGAATTGCCGGACCGGGCAGGATCAGCATCGAAGGTCCCGGTGCGAAGGCCCTTTTGTGAAGAAAATGCACTCAGACGAGTGACAGTTTCTGCCTGAGCCCTGGAATCGTTGCTTCGGGAAGGTGCCCGTGGCCGCACGCCGGAGCACCGTGCTAGACTGAACCCGTTCTGCGGCACCCCGGTGCGCGCGTCGCTCGTGTTTGGCAATGGGAGGTAGAGATGAGACTCAACTCCGGGAAGTTCGCGGCCACCATTATCCTGTCCGCCTTGCTCGTCTTGATTGTCGCCGGCGCGGCATTTGCGGCTCCGCCTTGGTCGGATGCTTCGGACACCTATTGGGCGACAAACTATGGAGTGACTTCCGCCGCCGTTGCTACCGTGGCCGATGGGTACCCGGACGGCACCTTCAGACCCGGTAATTCCGTTACTCGGGGCCAATTTGCGAAAATGGCGGTCAGCGGGCTCGACGTCCCCACCGCGAATCCTGCCACAGCGAGTTTCAACGACGTTGCCAAGGGCAGCACCTTCTATGTCTACGTTGAGGGCGCCAAGGCCGCGGGCATGATAAGCGGTACCACGGCGAGCACGTTCAGCCCGAACAGCAACATCAGCCGCCAGCAGGCGAACACGATCCTGGGACGCTATCTGTCTCAAATCGAGATCGACACGCTGGGGTACATCAAGGGAGACGGAAGTCTCACCTATCCGACGCTGAGTGCCTGGTATGCGGCGAACGGGGATTTCTACCTTTCAGGTTATTCGGACTGGACGTCGATAGCCGTTGATCATCGGGCGACCACGGCCTACCTGGTTTATCGTGAAGTGGTTCAAGGATCCGCCGCTGGTAAGCTGAATCCGACGGCCACCCTGAACAGGGCTCAGGCCGCAGCGATGGTGTTACGGGTGGCGGACGCTGCGTCTGAGCTCTCCGAAGCCCCCCCGGCTCCGACCAATCTCTCGGTCGTGGCTACTGGTGAGAAGGCGGTCACCCAGACCGGTGTCAGTGCCTACATAGGCAACGATGCCACGCCGCAAGTCAAGGGCATGGCGATCGTCAGCAGTCCGATCGCCGTGTACGACACCTTCGGCGGTGCGACGAATAAACTGACCGAAAACCTCACTACGAACGCGGCCGGGTGGTTCTACGCCGACCTCGTCACTCCCCTGACCGATGGCACCCACTCGTTCACGGCAAAGGTTAAGAACGGGGCTGGGCTCTTGTCTGCTGCTTCGATGGCGGTCTCGTACGTCCTCGACACCGTGCTACCAACGGCTGCCATCACGGCTCCTGTTGTGACCGACGAAGAAGTGGATGCGGCCGTCAACACCGCCAAACCCACATTTACCGTGACCGCGACCGACGATCGAAGCGGGGTCAAGCAGGTGGACTTCCAAGTCGCCGCCGATGTCACGACGCCCGCCTGGCAGTCGGTCTCCATCGACACCGCGCCAGAGGCAAGCACGGCGCTCTATGTGGCAGTGTGGCCGACCACCGGCACCCTGGCGGCGGGACTGGCGGATGGCCAGTATCTCTTCCGGGCCATTGTGACCGATAACGCCGGCAACCAGCTGACCACGGCAACTACCAAGGTTACCGTCGACACCACTGCCCCGATTGCCCAGATCGCCGCCGGGTCCTTGGTGGCGCAGGGGGTCGACGGCGTGTTCTATTCCGAGAATCGTAGTCCACAGTTTGGCGGTATTGCGACCGATACGACAGGCGGCGCCGCAGGCACCCTCGCGAGTGGAGTGACCAAGGTTGAGTTTCTCTACGCTCCCAACACCACTCCGCCCACCACGTGGACCGACTTCACCCTGATCTCCAGCGATCTGGGGAGCTCGGGCTTTGCCGTCTATCCCACTGACGGGATCGTCGACGGTAGCTACTTGTTCGCCGTCCGTGCGACCGACAGGGCTGGCAACCAGAGCATCCTCGGCGCCGGCAGCCCGTTGGTCTACACTGCGGGGTCCACCCGGCCGGTCGTGATCGACAACGCGGCTCCGGTGGTGACCATAACGGCTCCCACCGCAGCGCAGTTAGTGCCGGACTCAACAAGCTTCAACATCACCTGGACGCTATCCGATGTCTCGGCCCCGGCATCGGTGAAGATCGAGTACTCGGACGATAACGGCGACAACTGGAGCACCATTGCGGCTGCCGCCCCCTTCACGCCCGGATCGACGGGGAGCTACGTCTGGACGACTCCGGCGATGTCCGGGGCGGACTTGACTCACTACAAAGTGCGGCTGACGGCGATCGACAAGGTCGGTACCGCTTTGGCCAAGACCGGCGCCGGTCAGGGGCACTACACCCAGACAACGTCGCTGGCGTTCACCCTCTACGATGAGCCCCTGGCACCGACCGGGGAGACCGCAGCTGACAACGACACCAACACGGGTATTGACGGGCGCGACTTCCATGCCGAGTGGACGGTTTCTGCCTCGCCCCACATCGCAAGTCAGAGGGTCTACGTGCTGCCGACGGCCCAGACGTTAGCTTTGACCGATATACCGCTGGCGACCTTCAACGACAACACGACGGCTACCTGGACCGGCATAAGTACACAGCTTGCCGACAGCCGAGGCGTCGCGCTGGTGGCCGGGGCCTACAAGATCTGGGTGGTAGCGACCGATCCAGCGGGCCGGACGGCATCTGTTAGCGCGGATATCACCGCTGTTGCTGACTAGGGTACGGACGCGGTTTCGAGCCGAACAGAGAAGAAGGAGAGTTCTGGCTTGGTTAGAGCAAAGGCCGAGTTCGGGGACGGCGCGTGAGTAGCGCGCAACTGCTCCGGCGCTCCAAAGGTGTGAGAGTCGGTTGGAGATTGATATTCGTGGCCGCCCTCCTGTCTGTGACCGCCGCGGGATTCGTCCTCGTTGGCGCACCCAGATACGCTCTCGCCGTCAGTTACAACACTCAAGAGATCGAACTGGTCAACCAGCTCAACGACTATCGCGAGAGCCTTGGCCTGCAGCCGCTGATGGTGTCCGATCTTGCCTCCGACGCCGCCGAGAAGCACAGCTCGGACATGGGCAAGTACTCCTTCTTCAGCCACAAGACTGCGGCATCGGACTGGTTCCCGATTGGAGCCAACGCCTGTGACCGCATGTTCATCTCCGGCTATTGGAGTCCGATCAGCTGGGGAGAGAACATCGCTGCGGGCTACGTCTCTGCCTCAGGCGTCATGGACGCATGGAAGAATTCGCCCGAACACAACGAGATCATGACCGGTCCTTCGTATTGCGTTGTCGGCGTGGGGGTAGTTCACGTCCCGGATTCGCCTTTTGGCTACTACTGGACTCTGGATTTTGGGGTCACCGTGGATGCGACCGCCCACTGGCTGGGCAACGACGACTCGACGACGACATCCAGTACCACCGCGTCTTCTACCACGATCACGACAGTTCCGCCCTCCACAACCTCCACCACCGTCCACCCGTCCCCCACGACAACGACTCTGTCTGGGTCGACCTTCGCCGACGTACCTCCGAGCCACAGCTTCTACGTTGAGATCACCTGTCTGGCTCGCGACGGGATCGTCTCTGGTGGGAGCGATGGGTTGTTCCATCCCGACAACCCCGTCACCCGGGCTCAGTTTGCCAAGATCATCATTCTCGCGCTGGGGAAGCACACTGCTGCGATCGACGACCCTGCTTCGCCGAGCTTCACCGACGTGCGCTTCACCGGAGCCGACTATCCGTTCGACTATGTAGAAGAAGCGACGGCTCTCCACATTATCGAAGGCTATCCGGACGGCACTTTCCGACCCCAGGCGAGTGTTACTCGGGCGCAACTGGCGCTCATGTTGGCTAGGGCGGGCGACTCCCGACTGGCCTCTCCGCCGGCCGACTATGTCTGTCCGTTCCTGGATGTGCCTTCCTACGCGTTGGAATCGGTGCGGACGGCAATGTACAACACTCTTGTGGATGGCAAAACCGCCACCATATTTGACGCCTACGGTCGGGCCACACGCGGTCAGGTAGCGAAGATGATGTATCGACTCCGGCAGACGCTTGGTTTCTGAGGACCGAACCACTAGCAGTTCCTCGAAGTACGTTTCACCCCGAGCAGAAGAAGTCTTATGCAAAACCTCAAGTTTCCCGACAACGATGCCGACATCACACGTAGGACCGTTGTCTGCGCTCCTCGCACGGACCCGAAAGGCACACAAGAAACGGAGATAGGGTAGTGACGGAATCCATTCTCGGTCTCAAATCGCAACCGACAAGGACTTGGGCCAAGATCGTTGGCATTGTCTTCGCTGTCCTGATCGCAGTCGCCTTCATACTTGGGGGATTGTTGGCGTCTCCCGCGCGAGCTGCTGCTGCCTACAGTGCGGACGAGATTCAGTTTGTCCAGCTACTCAACAACTACCGCGTCGCCAACGGTCTGCAGCCCTTGCTTGTTTCGGACGAGTTGTCTGAATCCGGTGACAGGCATGATTCAGACATGGGTAAGTACGCGTTCTTTGACCACTACACGGTGAAGTCCGACTGGTTCGCCAGCGGCGCATCCCCGTGGACCCGGATGGCTGCCAGCGGTTACAGCTACAACACCAATATGGGTGAAAACATCGCTGCCGGCTATGGTACCGCGGCCGCCGTCTTTGAGGGATGGAGGAATTCCCCCGGTCATAACGCCAATATGCTGAATGCCAGCTATAAGGTCGTGGGCGTCTCGCTTGTGTACGTGAGCGGCTCGCCTTACGGATATTATTGGACTACGGACTTCGGCGGATACGTCGACCCGACTGCCCACAGTGTGGGCTCGTCTCCATCGACCACGTCTACCACTCAGGCTCCGACGACCACCACGCAGCGGACGACGACGACCGCTGCACCCACGACTACTACCCAGCGTACGACCACAACGCAATATACCGCGACGACTCAGCTAACGACCACCACTACGCAGTTGGCTCCTCCGCCCGTGACGACGACCACCACGATGGTGTCGCCGACCACCACGACGACGGTCCCGGAAACGACCACGACAACTCGGCCAGCTCCGCCGGTTACTTTCACCGACGTTGATCCCGGTAGTCCCTACGCCGGTGATATTGCCACCTTGTCCCAGCGAGGTGTGATCACCGGGTTCGGCGATGGGAGCTTCGGGCCTGATATGCAGGTCACCCGGCAGCAGTTCGCCAAGATGATCGTTCTAGCCTTGGGCTATCACGTTTCGCCTGTGGCTGCTTGTGGATTCAAGGATGTGGATGCGCAACTCGATCCCAGCGACCCCAGCTATCCGAGCGCCTATATCGCCGTGTGTGCCGCCGCTGGTATCACTGTTGGAAAAACTGCGGACACATTCGGACCGTACGACAAGATCACTCGGGCTCAACTCATTACCATGGTCGCTCGGGCCGCCGGCCTGCGGGACGCGCCCTTCGGCTACATGCCTCCGTTCAGGAACTTCGATCCCACTCACTACCCGTGGGCGGTGCGTGCCTCTGCCGCGGGGCTGCTCGATGGTCTTCAAATCGGGTCGGATTACGACTTCTGGGCGAACGCCACCCGCGCGGAGGTGTGCGTCCTTCTGGCGAATCTGCTGGAACGGTAAGCATAGTCACTCTCGTCTTTGTGGCGGGCCGGGCTCTTCGCGCCCGGCCCGCTTCAAGAATCCGGTAGCGGTGTGCGAGTTCTCCTACTGAGTCGGTACGAACATCACCGCGTCGGCCACAACATAGCCGTCGGCTCCGGTAGCAAAGACGCTGATGCTGCCGGTTCCCGTGCTATAGCCGGCCGCGAAGGGGTAACGGCCGAGCAGAACCCAGATCCCGCCGTTTATCCGCTGGTTGATCCACCGTTTGTACTGGCCGGACGGGGTGTTGACGTTGACTTGGATGGCTGACGCCCGGTTGGTTCCGCTGGTCCAGCGCAGATACACGTTGTAGTACCCAGCAGAGGGGAATCGGGGCGTCCACCTGGCGTAGGCGGTTGCCGTGGTCGCCGCGTGTACCTGATAGTTGTCACCGTAGTAACCCGACGTGCTGGTCGACCGGGTCCAGCTTCCCCCGATGTCGTCACCACCGGTGCTCTTGGCCGTGGGGTTGTCGAGGATGATGCCACTATCCACGACAGAACTTCGTCTTATTGGTTTGTACTCGCTGCCCAGGTATCGGCTCACCCGTCGCACGGTCAGGCCCGTACCGGGCGCCTCGTAAATGATCGGTGAGTTCCAGGCGTCGCCACCCGCGTAGATGACCACATGACCGGAATTGCCATCATTCTTCACGAGGGCGTCCCCCTCCTTGAGCTGTGACCTGTTGCTAAGGGCGGTCCAGGGTCCCAAGCAGTTGAAGAACTCGTAGCTGGTGTAGCGAGGATAGATGCCGGCGTTCTCGCCGTCTTCTTCCTGGTAGAGCAGGGTTTTCGGGACTTCCCAACACTTAAGGGCGAATCCCGAGCAGTCGGGACCCAGACCACCACCGAGGTTAGGTGTCCAACTTTCGCGGCCCCAAGTGTACGAAGTCCCTATACCGGACTCCGCCCGAGCGATGATCTCTGCCCGGGTTAGGGACGGGATCGCTGCCTGGGCCGCCGGCACTACCGGGGTGAGAGGGAGCCCCACCATCGCCAGCGCCAGAGACATTGCCCCCGTGAGCGCCGTGAACCCCGTCCTGCGCTTGCTCCGAGTATGTCGTCTCACGGCGTCACCTCCAATTTGGAGCCGAGGTTGTAGACCATCAGGCTGTAACCGGAATCGTCAGCCACGGGTTGGATCACTCGCCCGTCCGGCGCTACCACGTAAGGCTGCCCCAGATAGGCGAAAGGGGAATCGACCAGCAGGATCGTGTCGCTGATTGGGGGTACGTAGGCGTTTGCCGAAGCAGCTGCGGCGAGGGCCTCAGCTGCGCTGATTCGGGTGAGAACTAACGAGGGCCGGCCTGGCGTCGCGGCATCGCTGCTCAGCATCCTAGCTCCGATCACGAGACCCCCATGCCCGTCTCCATCGACGGAAACCAGGCACTCAAGGCTCCGGCGGTCGTAAAGGCTTGAGGCGAATGCGGCAGTCTGCGAAGCTTTCAGCGTTCCTTTGTCCACCCTGAACAGCTTGACGTCGGCGCTCCTGCCGGGCTTGAAGGATATGTTGGCCACAGACCCCAAGCTGCCATCGATAGGTCGGCCTGCGAGCGCCTTCAGCACGCCCGGTGTCGGCTTCGATTCGGCACTTGTGGAGCCGAAGCCGGTCGCGCTCAGTGATGAGGAGCCAGCCACCAGGAAGGTGCGGTTGTGGGCGATTTCCACGCAAGGCCCCGCGTCTGTGGCGAATAGGCCGGTGACCACGTCATCGAACGCCGGGAGGGTGGATAGTCCGGTCGTGCTCCCATTCCAGTCCATTGCCAGAAGCTGCCGGTCGGCGTCGCAATCGAGGACATACAGCGTGTCGTCAGAAACCGATAGAAAGCGAGGATCCGACAGGGCGACTGGGATCGACTTCAAGAAGATGCCCCCGGAATCGAGGATCACCAGTCTGCCGTTGACCGAGTCGAGGATCGCGATCCGGCCGTCAGGCGACAATGCCACGGCTTCTGGACCTCGCGCGAGACCCTCTCCCGGAGCTTGTAGACCGACCTGACCCGGGCCGACGCCCCACGGAAGTCTGGCCAGGAGCGCACCTTGAGAGGCAGTGAGGGTGTCCGCGTCGGCGCTCACTTTGGCGGGAGGGGCGCTGGTCTGGCCTGCGCCAAAGACCAGTCCCGGCGAAAGGAGCGCGCATCCCGCAACGGCACCCAGCCCCAAGGCGGCCACCGAGCCTAGCATAGCCATTCGCCTTCGCCTTCTACCCGGCGACACTCCTCCTCGGACGCCTAAGAACGATCGTATTTGGACCATGGTCTCCTCCTTTGCCTGATCGTGACGTGTGACCCGAGGCTAGTGAGGCCCGCCAAGGCCGGGACATGAGACCTAGGGTGGGGATTGGGAAGGGGAGAGACCGACCCCGGTGAGGTACACTGTGCGCCGCAGTCTATGAAGGGCAGGAGGCAGTCTTGATCGTTCTCTTTTTCGCCGACGTGGTGGGCAAACCGGGCCGCGAGCTACTGATCGCCAAGCTCCCCGAGTTGCGCCGTCTTCACGGCGTGGATGCCGTCGTGGTCAATGGCGAAAACGCCACCGATGGCAAGGGGATCAAACCCGCTCATGCCGAGGCCCTGTTGAGTGCTGGTGTCGATGTCATTACCACGGGCAATCATGTCTACAAACAACGCGACACCTATCGCTATTTGGACGAGCAACCCCGGATCATCCGCCCATTCAACTTTCTCCCGTCCAATCCGGGGCGTGGCGTGACCGTGGTCGACACTTCGGCGGGACGCCTGGGCGTCGTCAATCTGAGCGGCCAACTGTATCTCAATCCTGCGCGCTCGCCGTTCGACGCGGTCGGCGAAGCCCTCGAGCAATTGCACGGGGTGCGGTCCATAATTGTGGACCTTCACGCGGAGGCGACAAGCGAGAAAGTGGCCATGGGCTGGTATCTCGACGGCCAAGTGAGCGCTGTCTTGGGCACACACACCCACGTGCGCACGGGCGATGCCCGCATCCTTCCCGGAGGGACCGCCTACATCACTGACGCTGGAATGTGTGGCTCCCGAGACTCCGTCATCGGCGTCAAGAAGGAGCTTGTGCTCGAGCGGTTCCTCACCCAGCTACCCGTGCGCTTCGAAGTCGCCTCGGGCAACGTGTGGCTCGAAGGTGTCGTCGTCGAGATCGGCCCGGAGGGGCGGGCCGTCCGCATCGAACCTTTCGAGTCATCCGCTAGTTGCTAGTAGGCGACGCAGAAACGCTGCCGGGTGTGGTGCGGCTCCTCCAGCTCGTCGATCATGGCGATGGCATAGTCCGGCACTGAGATTCGGCATTCGCCCTTCTCGTCCACCAGGAGTTGGTCTCCGCCTAGACGGAACTTCCCTGTGCGTTCGCCCGGCTCGAAATTAGCGGCCGGACTGAGGAAGGTCCATTCGAGGTCGGGCTCCTTCTTCAGCAGATACAGGAATTCCCTGGTGCCCCCGGCCCCAGCTTTCCATTCGGGGGGAAAATCGGGCTGATCGTAGAATTGCTGTCCGGGCGCGACCTCCAGACTCGCGGCCCCGCCGACGACCAGTAGCCGCTTCACGCCCGCCTTCTTAGTGGCCGCGATGATGGCCTTAGCCCCGGCAACATGGTCGTCGAGCTTGGTCGGAGAGTCCTTGTCGGCGCTGAAAGCGCTGATGACTGCATCGTGACCGGCCAGGATCTCAGCAAGAGCGTCGATGTCGAGCACGTCGGCCTTCTTGGCGGTGAGCCCTACACGGACCGGCAGTTTCTCTGGATTGCGAACGATCGCCGTCACCTCGTGCTTTCGGCTGAGCGCCTCTTCGCGCAGGCCCGAACCAACGAACCCAGTTGCGCCGATCAAAGCAATCTTCATTGAGTCCTCCTTATCTCATCCTTCACAGCTCACCAGTGAGATCGTGGAACACCAAGCCGGTGGGAAGCTTGGGATAGAAAAATGTCGCCTTCTGGGGCATGCGCTCGCCTCCTAATGCCACCTCTCGGATCTGATCCAATCCGGTGGGGTTCATGAAGAAGCCGACTTGAAACTCCCCCGCGGCCAAGCGTTCGAAGGCGTCGTCAGGATCCTTGAAGAAAGTGACGTTTGCCTCGGAGGCCATATCTTTTTCCGTGATACCGAGGATCTTGTCCAGCACCAGCGACTGCAGGATCGTGACGTCGAGTTCCTGATACGCCGTGCTTGCGTCGGGGTTGGCTTCGCGCGCTGCTGCCCAGTCCGCCACCCTGATGCCGTAGGCTCCATTGAGCGCCGGTCCCCACAGCCCAAAGGCGGCCCGAGGATGAGTTTGCAGGTAGTTCGTGATAGCGACGCGCGCGGCCGCAGAGGTCGCCTCCTCACCAGCAAGCCGTTCGACCTCGAACGTCGGCGACAACAACTGCGGCAGGGATGCAACGACGGCCGGGTCCACTCCCTTGACGAGCCTGTGAGTCGCAAAGATGGCAAGGGCTGGATCCGCCATGTTACTGAGATAAACGAGGACGTAATCGCAGGCGGGCGACGGCACATTGTCTTCCTGACAGTATTGCCGGTAGCGGAGTGCCGTTTCGTACCTGTGGTGACCGTCTGCGATCACGAAGCGATTGCCGGCAAGGGCATTCTGGGCAAACCCGAGAAAAGTGGGATCTGACATGGGCCATAACCTCGTCTGGGTGGCGCCGGGGCCTGCGTCGGCGTCCGCTACGATCTGCGCCGGCTCTGTCGCGCCCACCTCGGCCAGCCACGCCTTGGTGATCTCGTCCCCTGGCAAGTCGTACAGCATGAAGACCGGGCTTAAACTCATGCCGGTTGCCTGCAGCAGACGGAAGCGATCTTCCTTTGGCCCCGACAGAGTTCTCTCGTGTGGGAAGACCACGCCTTCGCCGAAATCGTACAACCTCAGCAGGGCAAGAAAGCCATGCCGCTCGCGGGTGCGCCCGTCGGGCCCGGTGAATTTCTCCTGGACGAAGGTTAGGGTCGGGTGGACATCGCGGAGGAGCGTGCCGTCCGTCTTCCAGTCCGCTAACTGAGACGCCGCTCTTGTGTACCGGTCGTCACACTCACTGTCGCTGGGGGTCGTCATGCCAAGGTCTACCCGCACGACGTTATGACGGCTTCGGGAATACAGGCGTGACTGCAGCGCCGCGTCCACCACATCGTACGGGGGCGCCACCAACCGGTTCAGATCCCCGGCCTTCTTGGGGTCGTAGCGCCACGCGCGGAACGGGATCACGGTCTGCATGGTTTCTCCTGCAATGCCAGGCGGTTTCTCGATTGATGCCCTAGAATGATAACACCGAGCCCCGTCCCCTCGACCGCATCTGGGCGCCACCGCACCTCGTCTTTCGGGCCCTCGTCGCACCCTCGCGGGCGGCGCGTCATTTTGAGAAACTGCCCGTCGCCGTTGCCTTAAGGCTAGCAAATCGTTAGATTGGGAATACACCATTGGCGACGAGAAAAGAAATTTCCGGGTCTTCCGGACGGCGGATGAAGGGGACGGTGCGCTCATGAGTTTGCTGGACAAATTGACTGCAGGCGCGGAGCGGGCGGCAAAAGAGGCAGAGAAGGCCTTCGACAAGGGCAAAGCCAAGGTCGGAGAACTCCAGGTAGAGATGCAACTGGATAGCGCAGCCAAGAAGCTCGGCTATCTCGTGTTTGATTTCTACCGCGGCCGAGAGGTCGACCAAGCCAAACGCCAGAATCTGCTCGATGAGATGTCACGAATAGAGGACCAGTTGATGCAGGCGCGAGCCGAAGCGGCCGCCAAGGCTCAGGCCGCTGCCGGCGCTCCGCCGACGAGCGGCGAAGATGCTTCTCCGTCATCAGAGGCGCAATCCGCCTACTCTCCCCCCGCGACCGAGTCGCATGAGGGCACGCCTCCGGCTGAAGAGCCCTGGCCTCAGGCAGACGCCTAGATCGGCGGACGAGTGGTTGGCAAGACTTCTGATAATGCGGCCAGCGATCTAAGCAACGTTGAGTTTTTACGATTGCTCGCCGGTGATCGCGCCATTCGCAAACGCTTGGAGGCGCGAGAGCATCTGCGCGCCGTGACCCCGTTCCACTACCCCGGACGCTATGGCCCGGTGGTTGTCGACTTGGCTCCCGCAGAGGGAGAACTGGGTCCAGGCAAGCACCCTTCGATACGAATCTCCGACAACGGCGATCTGTTGAGGAGCCTTGACGAACAGGGCATGGACCTCGCTGTTGATATGGTCCTCAGCAAGACCGTCTTCCACGCCGTCAAGGAGATCGAAGGCGCGGGTGTCGCCGGCGGGCTGGTGTTCATCGATTCAGATCTCGACAACGTGCCCGCCGACGTCTGGCGTTTCCTTCAGCTAACAGCGGAGATTGTCGGGCTGCGTCACTCCAAGTACAAAGACGCGCTGGTGCGGCTGTCGCGCCGGCAGGAAGGACCCGACCTCATGGATTGGGGCGGTCACTGACCGGGTGAGGCGATCAGCCGACCTTTGTCGACATCTCGAAGGCCGGCGGTTGCTCGAGATGACGCTTGACGGCGCATAGTTCGGCGGCCCGGATCACGGCCGGCGTGTATTTTTCCGGGAAGCCGGCGGGCAGCCGGATTTCCATCTTCACTTTTGAGACCAAGTGGGTCTCGGGGTCGCGCTCCATGCTCATGCCCAAACCGGCACCTTCGGTGGGAAGGTCGCGCTGCTTGAGGAACTGGAGCACATAGATGCCGGCGCAGGTACCCAGGGAAGCCAGAAAAAGATCGAACGGCGCGGGTGCACTGCCGTCGCCTCCAGCACCAACAGGCTGATCGGTCTCAATCGTGAAGCCTCGATAGTCGGCGCTGACCTTCTTGTTGCCGGGGAAATAAATCTCCATGTCCATGGGGCGCTCCTAAAATGGGAATATTCACGTAGATAGAATAGCGCAAAACATCCTTACTATACCCCTAGAGGTATACCAAATAACGGTTTGGGCTTGGACGGAACGGCTAGATACTGGCGGGAGCGATGCTCTCCGATCTGAGGCGCATCACGAGGTCGATAGGATCGCCGCTGCTCTCGGGCATGTCCTGCAACTCTGCAAGAGCTTCCAAAACATAGGCGAATCCCCCTTCGATGGCTAAGGATAGGTATGCCACCTCAGAGCGATCAAGGACGGCCTCGCGTTCGAATCCGCACTCAGGGCACCAGATGCGAACGTGCCAGTTCGTGGCATCTTCCTGCGACCAATCCGAGGCCTGCACGAGAGGCGAGGCGCAAGCCTTACAGAAGATCTTCGATGACACAGCGCGCAATACCTCGCCATTCGGGCCAACGTTCACGTTCCCTCTTCTCCCAGGCCCTATAGCCTGACGACGTGATGCTCGCGGAGAGTCTGCCGCGATGTTTCCTACATCCTCCTTATCGGTAGGAGTTGACCCGAAGTTTAGGCCGAAGTCCGGCGCACTTCGCCCCGTCTATCCCGCCGTCAGGAAGGGCACGAGGACTCGGACCACTTCTTCCGGCAACGCGTAGTGCACGCCATGACCCCCAGGGATCACGCGGACCTCGGTATCCAAGCGCTCCCCGAGCCAGCGGGCAGCTTCGCCGAAGAACGGAGGACTGTCGGCTCCGTAGAACACGACGACGGGCGTCTTGACCGCAGCCAGTTCCTCATCGGAAGGTCCGTAGTACTCGAATACGTCAAACTCGTGGTCAATCCAGGTCCGATCTGCCGCTAGGCGCTTGCGATAGCCTTCGGAGAAACCGTTGTATATGTCGTCACCCGTCAGCATGCGCAGAAACGGCACCTTGCCGTCGACGGTAGCATCCTTAAGAAAAGCCAGCACCGATTTCCAGTCGTCCATCCCAGAGAAAAGAGGCGGCTCGTGGAGCATTGCTTTTCGGACCCTCTCTGGATGCCGTAGAATCAGGCTCAATGCGATGATGGCGCCGGAGCTGTTGCCCCAGACTGCCGCGGGTCCGAAGTCGAGAGCTTCGAGTAGCGCGGCTGCATCGTCAGCTTGTTCCTCGACAGTTGTACCAGCGTAGCCGGCCGGACGCGGGCTGCGGCTGAAAGCGCGACGATCATAGCTGAGGATGGTGAACTTGTCCTCCAGCATTTCTGCGACGCGCAGATACTCCTCGGCGTCACCTTCGGCCCCCGGAATGAGTAGAAGCTTCGGGCCATTTCCCCGTATCTCGTAGTAGAACTCGGCTCCATTGGCCTCTACATTACCCGTCTCTGTCGGCTCGCCCATTATGGCTCCCTGGTTGTCGTCACTCGATGCGTTCGCTGCCTACTGACCACTATATTTCCGCGCCGTGGAAGAGACAACTTCTGTCTTTGGTCGTTATCACCGGTGCTCGGTTCGTCTACGCTGAGACCCGAGGTCAATCGGCGAGAACTTGGGCGTGATGGTCTTCCTTATCGCGGATGACGCGCCTTTCCGAACGGCCTCCAATTCTCGTCAACGTAGCTCGCCCGACGTCTCCCACTCCTGGGGACACCGGCCGAATCTACTTGCTTAACCCGAAAGAAGCGGCCACGCTGTGCGGCCGGCTGTCCAGGCGAACCCTCTCCGAGGCCACAGGGTATGGGCGTTCGAGCAGAATTGGTGGCTACGCCGGGCTCGGCCTATCCGTCGACAAGTCTGAGCTGGATTCCAGAGCCTCGTTTCTTCGGTTGCTGCCGACCGAAAATACATATCAGGCGCTGTTCAACCTTAGGTTGTATTTGTCCCAGACAAGCCTCCGATTATCCTGCGGTTCCCGACAGTCAAGGGATGACAAAACCGCAGCAAGGAGGAGATCGTGAACAGCGTACACCTAATCGGGCGTCTTGCCACTGACGTAGACGTCAAAGAGGTCAACGGAGGATCCAAGGTTAGCAGCTTCATCTTGGCCGTGGACCGCAATGCTGAGGAGGCGGACTTCTTCCGTATCAAAGCATGGAACTCGCAGGCAGAGGCAGCAGGGGACCATTTAGGCAAGGGCCGCCGTATCGCGGTGGAAGGCTCTCTTCGCCAAGATGTTTATGAGAAGGACGGGGAGGAGCGGAAGGCCGTGTCCATAGTCGCCAAAAGGCTCGAGTATTTGTAGGCGTGGAGCCGAGAGCCTGGAAACTTGACCTGGACTTCGCTGATTGACATTGACATGCTGGAGCCATTTGTGGAGACTTTATTTGTTAATCGATCTTTCGAGCCCGACGACCGAGCCAGGCAAGGGATGCCGGTGATCTACTCGCCGGACGCGACGGAGTCACAAAGGGTCCTCACGGCCAAGCTCAGCCTGCCCCACCAGGGCTTCGTGCTGGGTCGCCCCCGGCTGCGCGCGCTCGTCGAGCCCGCGCGGGCCGGGGGCGTAATCTCAGTAGTCGCAGGGCCTGGATACGGGAAGACCGCTTTCATCGTAGATCTACTCTCTTCAGCCGAGGGACAAACCGTCTATTACGCTACAGACGAGACCGACCGTGATGCGGTCAGCTTCCTACGTCGCCTAATGGCGGGGATAGGTATGGACATGGTCGATCTTCCCGCGGTCCCCGTTCTGGGTTGGCCCGGGCAAGGAAGATCTCAAGACGCCACTCTGGAGTTGGTCGCGGCCTTGGGAGAGTTCATGTCAGCTAGGCAAGGGCAGAAGAACCTTATAGCAATCGACGATGTCCATCTTGTCGACTCCTCTCCCCAGGTCTTGGAGGCTCTCGAGTTAATCGCACGAGGTTTGCCCCCAGGTTGGACGGTGCTCCTGGCGTCTCGAAAGCCGGTGCTTCTTGGCTTGGAGTCGGTAAACCTGGGGGGTCGCCTTGTAAAGCTACAGGGGCGGGAGCTTCGACTGACGCCACGGGAGGTGGCCGCGTGGGCCCAAGGGAACTGGGAAGTCCATCTTCAGCCCTCTGAAGCGAGAGCCCTGTGGCGGCTTACGGAGGGTTGGCCGGCCGCGTTGGCCCTTCTCGGCCAACATTTGCTTGCCGGTCGCGCCGACATCCGCCGCAAGGATGTGGTCGCCGTTATCTCGAGGGGTCGCGATCTGCGCACATATCTAGAGGCGCACATCTTTTCGGGAATGGAGCCGCATGTGGCCCGGGTCCTGCTGGCGGCTGGTCTCCTTCCCCGGGTCGTCTTTCCTCGGGATGGCGACTATCTGCCCGGCGCACCCGAAGAGGCAGAGTCCATCCTGGAGGATTTCGTTGCTCGCGGATTTCTGGTAGCACGGACAGGTCGACGAAGCTTCACGCTCCATCCACTATTAAGGGGCTTTGCCGAGCGAGAGGCGTGGCGTGACCCGTCGGGGCTTGAGTTGGTGCAAAGGGCCGCAAGCCATCTTGAGCGTCAGGGGGAGACATATCAAGCCGCATACCTCTATCTTCGGGCGTGTGCTTGGGACAAAGCCGCGGGCCAGTTGCGAACGCTGGCGGTGTCATCACTGAATGCCGTGGCGAACTTTGTTCGCGAGGCGTGGTATGACTTGATTCCGGAAAGCGCTCTGGAAGGGCAACCATGGCTGCTCGTAGCCAGGGCTCGAATCCTACAACAAAGAAGTAATTACACTCTCGCGAGAAGTTCCTATGAGCGAGCCGCCCAACTACTGGCGACGACGAAGGACGACAAGGAGGGGCTGCTCTTGGCCCTGTTAGGATTAACCTTCTGCCTTGTCAACCAGGGTCTCTGGCGAGAGAGTCTGTCTGTGCTTGAGCGATGCCGTCCGCTGGCCCGCTCATCGACGGAGAAAGCCGAGGTCTTGGTATGCGAAGGACTTGTGCTGGTTAGCCTTTGTCGTTGGGACGAAGCCGCTGAGAACTGGGAAAAGGCTCTTGCACTCGTCCCTCCCTCTGAGCGCTCGGCTTTGGCGGCCCGTCTCGCCCAACACCGGGCTCGACTCTTCCACTCACTCGGTCATTATCGAGTTGCAAAGCAGTGGGCGGGGAAGGCTCTGGACGCCTGTTCTTCGGCGGGTAGCCCACTGCGCGCGTTTGCGCTCAATGGAGCTGCAATCTTGGAATGCGCCACCGGAGAATACGGCGCAGCAGAGGCTCACGCTGCAGAATGCCTCAAGCTTGCTCGCACACGGGGGTATGGGTTCGTGGAGATGTCCGCCCTTCTGAACCAGGCGGCGGCGGCTCTAGGCGCTTGGGACTACCGCCGTGCGCTCGCTCGTATTCGGGAGGCCCAGGAACTTGCCCGGAGAGCCGATGACGCAGAGGAGCTGTTCTGGGCTGAGGATATGCTTGGCGACCTTTGTCGTCGCAACAGGAATCCTCGTCTTGCGTTTGAGCACCACAAACACGCGCTTGAAATTGTCGATGCACGGCGGCTAGCGGAGTTCGAACGCATCCGCGCGTCCACCGGAGCCGGCATAGACTTAGTCCATCTTCGGAGGGAGGAAGAGGGACGAGTCGCCCTGGAGGAAACGGTCGCCGTCAGTAGGCGACTTGGGTTGATCGGTTCCCTGACCCCCGGACTCCTCTACCTTGGCTGGCTATGCGCCATCTCGGGGCGGGAGAACGAAGCCGCTCGGATGCTGACGGAATGCATGAAACTGGCGGAAGAACATCAGCACGTTCACTTCTTCCGCCAGGAAGCTCAGCTCGCTATCCCAATCTTTGCTCTCTGCGATCGTTTCGAGGCCGGCCGGTTCTTAAGGGAGAAGATACTACCTGGGCTTCCCCGCCGGCTGCAGGACTACTTCCACGAATTGGCACGGGGATCAACATATCCCACTGATGTTTCTCTCGGCCTCCCTCGCCCGCGCGCACTTTCGTCGACGGGGGCCCTGCAGCTGCCAAGCGACGAGTTGACTTCCGGAATACTGGAGCGTGTCGAGTCCCTAACCGACAGGGAGCGAGAGGTCCTTAAGATGATCTCTCTTGGGATGCCCAACAAAGTCATCGCGACCAAGCTCTTCATCACGGAAAAGACAGTGAAGACTCACGCGAACCATGTGTTCCGAAAGCTGGAAGTCGCTAGTCGGCTTCAAGCGACACTGGTCTTTCAGAGCTACCATCGCGCTCGCCGTGCAGGCCCGGCGGGCATGGGTCGGGGGCAAATGTCGAGCAGCAAGAAATAGATGAGCCGCCCTCGAGGCCGACCGCTCTAGCCGACCTCGGGGGCGGCTCCTGCTGTGGGAGCCGTCATAGGGAACTGGCGCTATTTCTTGAGCTGCAACGGTGTTTCGATCACGTTGATCTGCGAGCCGTCCTTGGGCGATTCCGAGAACACGATAATGGAGCCGCTGCCGGTCTTGTCGACCTTGAATGGGATGGTGATATCGAAGGCACCTCGCGTGCCGGTTCCGGAACTGGCCGTGACCGTCGTTTCGGCGATGATCAGCCCGTCCCAGTCCACGATATCGATCTTGAACACTGCCTCAAAGACATTGGCCGTTCCGTATATGCGGAGTGGGCTGCTGATCGTCTGCCCCAGCGTTGGTGATTCCACCAGGATCGCCGGGGAGAGATCTTCATAATCGGAGCGGTTGACCGGGTGGTCGAGTACGATGCCTTCGCCGCCGAATACCTCCACCGGCTCTCCGTCAAGCTGGAAATTTACGCCCTTGACGGTGTCGAACTGGGTGAGGGTGAAGACCACTTCGGCTAGTCTCATGGCCATCGACAGACTGCCACCGCCCGAAGCGTATTCTTTGGACAGGTCAACTGTAGCAATGCCATTCGCGATGGTCAGTCCGAGGAAGGTCGTCCCGTCCGGGATGGTGCTCGTTAAACCCGCGGTCCTCTCGTCTGACGTGGGGCCCTCAAGCAGCGCCTTCATCGCGGCCGCGCCAACCTCCACGGTTTTGGGCAGCACCCGTGACACCGCGCACATCTTCTCGTCTCGTGAGTAGTAGACATTGACGGTCATGGTTTCTTGGGCGGGAGACGCGCTCGTTGTGGTGGTCAGGGCCTTGAGCGTGGTCGTGGTCTCTTGGGGCGCGATAGTAACGGTCGTTTCTGAACTGGCCGAGCCTGTGCTGACCGTCCCGCCGTCCCCCACGCCATTTCCCACGCCGCACCCTCCTGCGGACAGAAGCACCGACAGCAGTATTAAGACCGCAATCGTGATGGTCATCGAATGCTTCATCACCCCTCCTCGTTCGGGCCTCAGACGGCCAGCCCGCTCAACTGTTTGCATTTCTATTCTTGATCCCGGACGTCACAGCCGTGCGGCAATTCGGTAACGATCGTGTTACGAACGGACTAAGTGCCGGTCCACCTCAGTTGGAAATCGGAAGTGTGAGAATAAAGCTAGCCCCGCGGTGGGGCGCATTCCCCGCGACCAGATCGCCGCCCAAAAGGCGAGCGTTCTCCCGAGCAATCGCAAGCCCCAGTCCGCTGCCGGGGCTGGAAGAACGGCTCGGATCCGCCTTGTAGAAACGATCGAAGATGTGGCCCAAGTGGTCCTGGGGGATGCCGGGACCGCTGTCTGTCACAGCGATGCTCAGGATGGCCCCGGCGGGGTCCTTCGGCAGCAAGGCCTCTGGGCTCCCGGGGTCTTCCCAGCGATGAATCTCGACGGTGACCGGCATCAAGCCGTGCCGGAGAGCATTCTCTATGAGGTTGACGAGGATCCGTTCCACCCGTCGCTTGTCGGTGCGAAGCATGTATCGAGACGCGTCCGGACTTTCCTTGGTCGCGGCGCGTGCAGGCCCCGTCTCCTCGATGATCCTAACTGTGTTGGACCACCCGTGCGCTCGCACGAGTTGACCAATGAAGCTTCCCAAATCCACTGGTTCCAGCACCGTTTCGGCCGCCTTGGCATCGAGCCGGCTGATCTCAAGAAGATCGTCGACCAGCTGGCGCAGGCGGGCTATGTCGTTGCTGACGAGTCTGGCCAACTGCGCCACCCCGAGCGGACAAGCTCCGGGATCCGTCTCCAGACGAGCCTTCAACAGAGAGGCCTCCCCCACCAGGGCAGACACCGGGGTGCGTAACTCGTGGGCTACGTCGGCTACGAACCGCCGTTCTCGGGCTTGTCCGGCTTCCAGATCGTCCAGCTTTGCTTGAAGGTTCTCGGCCATACGGTTGAATGAGCCAGCGAGCACCCCGAATTCGTCGTTGCCCTCTTGCAGCCTGATGTCGAGGTCTCCTCGGGACATTCGTTCCGCCGCAATGCTTGCGACCCCGACGGGAGCCACCACGCGCCGGGCAAGCCAGTAACCGGCCAACGCCCCTAAGACCGCGAGGATAGCTCCTCCTATGAGAAGGATGTCGCGAAGCCGGGTCAACTCAGCCAAGCGGGAGCCTTGGGGAAAGAAGAAGTAGAGAGACAAGTCTGCCGAGCGGACATGCCCTCCAACGGCGATGGTTGGCTGGCCGGCCATAATGACGGTCTGATACCCAAGTCGTCCCTCGGCGATCTTGGCCGCCAGTTCATCACTGACAAGACTCTTCTCCACTTGAGGCCCGGACAAGTATGTCTGCGAGCCGGCTTCGATGAGGGTGGAGAAGTCGCCTCGGATCTCTAGAGCCTTCAAAAAAGTCGTGTAATCTGCTGGTTGCGGATTCGGGGGCAGCATGGAGTCTGCCAAGAGCAAGTTGAACCGCGCTTGCGTCAGAGCTTTGTCGAGCGCGTCGTCGGCTTGCGTCGAACTGGTAATGAAGTAGGCGGACAGGGCGAGCGCCAATGCGGTAACCACGATGGAAACCGCGAACGTGAACGCTACACGCCTGCGCAACGAACGCTTCGCTCGGACCTGGTGGCGCGCGTGCGACTCAGCCACCAGAGCGGCTCGCTCGGTAACCGATGCCGCGCACGGTAAGAATGAGGACGGGATGGGCTGCATCCTCCTCAATTTTGGCGCGTAGCCGCTGGACGTGGACATCGACCAACCTACTGTCGCCAAGATAGCTATAGCCCCATATCAGCTCCAGCAATTGGTCGCGTGAGAGGGCCTGACCGGCGTGGCGCGCGAGCTCGTACAGAAGGCGGAACTCTGTGACCGTCAGTGGAATATCCTCTCCTTCGCGGCAGACTGAGAAGGCGCCGGGGTCGATCGAGAGCGGACCGAGGGCCAGGATGGCCGCATCAGCAGAGTGGCCGCTCTGCTTCTCCGGCTCGGGCTCGGCAATACTATCTGGCGTCGAACGCACAGAGGTCCTTCTCAACACTGAGCGGACCCGAGCCACGAGTTCGGGGAACTCGAAAGGTTTCGTCACATAGTCATCGGCGCCCGATTCCAATCCCACCACAACGTCCAGCGTAGACGAACGCGCGGTCAGCATGAGCACGGGCACCAAGGAAGTCTTTCTCAACTCCCTGCACACGGCGAATCCATCAAGTCCGGGCAGCATGATATCGAGCAGCACTAAATCGGGTTTGTGGGACGCAAAGGTCTGCAAAGCCGTGTGACCGTCTGGAGCGGTGACGACCCGGTAGCCTTCGCCTTCCAGTCCCAGCCGGATCACCTCCCGCAAGGAAGGGTCATCCTCTACGATGAGCAAGAGTTCGTCCACGCAAGGATTATCCTCCGTAGGACGCCCGTGAGTCCAGCGCGTGCCGCGACAGCGGTTGCCGAGGCCGGTCGTTGTTGCATCTAGCCGCCCTCGGCGTACAGAACGAAGTTTACCGCTAGATGCAAAGAATTTAAGGGTGAAGTGTCCAGATCGTTCTCTACACTCCACATATGGGTGATAGCATGCACCGATATACTATATGTTGTATGCAAGCTGACTATGGGCCAGCGGGGCGCTTGGCCGGTTGTACGCTATCAGGGGCCACGAACCGACGGACGGATCGTGAGGAAGGCGGAGTCGTGAACTGTCCATTCTGCGGACTTGCAGACAGTAGGGTTGTGGACTCACGTGAGACGGAGAGCAGAGACGCCATTCGTCGTCGGCGAGAGTGCAGCAGCTGCGGCCAGCGTTTCACAACCTACGAGAAGATCGAAGAGATCCCTATCACCGTTGTGAAGCGCGACGGCGACACCGAACTCTTCCATCCGGAGAAACTGCTTCGTGGGCTTATGCGGGCCTGCGCCAAGCGCGGCGTTCCCCTCGAACTATTGGAGCGGATCGTTGCTGACATAGAACGTCAGCTTCGTGAGGAGTTGGTTTATCAAGTTACGTCCGAGCGGGTGGGTAAGATGGCTCTCGAGCGCCTCCAAGAGCTCGATCTGGTCGCCTACATCCGTTTTGCCTCTGTCTATCGCCAGTTCGAGAGCGTCGAGGAATTCAAGAACGAGTTGGAGAAGCTTGCGAAAGAGGGGATCAGATGACCGTCGCGGAGCTCCGGGCCTTGTCGGCCGACCTTGAGAAGAATCTATCCTCCAGCGCGAAGAAGGTCCTCGAGAAGAGATACCTCAAACGGACAGAGACCGGCGATCCCTTGGAGACGCCGGCGGACATGTTCGCCCGCGTCGCGGAGAACATCGCCCAGGCTGATCGTCAGTATCAGGCGGATGCAGATATCGACGGAACCATCGCGGAGTTCTTCGCTACGATGGCCTCGCTCGAATTCCTGCCGAATACCCCCACCCTCATGAACGCCGGACGGGAACTTCAGCAGCTCTCGGCCTGTTTTGTGCTACCCGTCGAGGACAGCATGGACTCCATCTTCGGAGCCATTAAGGATGCTGCTCTCGTCCATCAATCGGGTGGAGGTACGGGATTCAGCTTCAGCCTTTTGCGGCCCAAGAATGACCTGGTCAAGTCAACCATGGGCGTAGCAAGCGGCCCGGTGTCCTTTATGCGCGTTTTCGACATGGCCACCGAGACTATCAAGCAAGGGGGTACCAGGAGAGGGGCCAACATGGGCATTCTCCGGGTCGACCATCCGGATATCGTCGAGTTCATTCGGGCCAAAGAAGACGAGCACATCCTCAACAACTTCAACATCTCGGTTGGGGTCACGGAGGAGTTCATGGGCGCTGTCCTCAGTGGTGAGGACTACGCGCTTCGCAACCCGCGCGACCGCGCCGAAGTGGGACGAAAGAGTGCGAGAGCGATCTTCGATCTGATTGTCGATCTCGCCTGGAAGAACGGTGAGCCGGGCATCGTCTTCCTAGACAGACTCAACCGCGACAACCCGACCCCGCAGCTCGGCGAGATTGAGTCCACCAACCCATGCGGCGAGCAGCCGCTGCTGCCCTACGAGAGCTGCAACCTCGGGTCGATCAACCTCGCTCTCATGGTCAATGATGGAGGGATCGACTGGGACCGTTTGCGCAGGGTCATCAGGACGGCGGTCCACTTCCTGGATAACGTCATCGACATGAACCGGTACCCGCTGCCGGAGATTGGCGCGATGACCAAGAGCAACCGTAAGATCGGCTTGGGAGTAATGGGTTGGGCCGACATGCTCGTCGAGCTGGGCGTTGGGTACGACTCCGACGAAGCGATCCGCTTGGCACATGAGGTGATGGGGTTCGTACACGAGGAGGCGGTCAAGGCCTCCGAAGATCTGGCGCGTGAGCGGGGTGTGTTCCCCAACTGGGAGGAGAGCACCTGGGGTCTGAAGGGTAAGCAGGTCCGAAACGCCACTCTCACCACCATTGCTCCCACCGGCACCATCTCCATCATCGCCAATTGCTCCAGCGGAGTGGAACCGATCTTCGCCTTGGCCTATATCCGCAACGTCATGGACAACACTGAGCTGCCGGAGGCTCACCCGGCTTTTGAGCAGGTCATCCAAGCGCGCGGCCTCTTCTCGGAGGAGCTTATGAAGAGTGTTGCGGCCGTCGGCGGTCTTCATGACTTGGATGTGCCCGAGGATCTCAAGAAGGTCTTTGTCACCGCTCACGACGTTACGCCCGAGTGGCACATCCGAATGCAGGCGGCCTTTCAGGATCACGTTGACAATGCCGTCTCCAAAACGGTCAACTTTCCTAACCAAGCGCGGCCTGAGGATGTGGAGCGGGTCTATTTACTCGCCTACGAACTTGGCGTCAAAGGAGTCACCATCTATAGGGATGGCTCGCGGCAGGAACAGGTCCTCAACATAGGCGGGGTCAAACGCAAAGGCGCCGAGGTAGGTGAAGCCGTGCAGATGGAGATCGGTCCGCACGGCAAACCGATCATGCCCGTTCGCCCGAGCCGCTCGCCCGTCCTGCGCGGCGAGACTCGGGAGAAGGTTACCGGCTGCGGCAGCCTCTATGTGACGGTCAACGAGGACGACTTCGGCCCGCGTGAGGTGTTCGCCAATATGGGGAAAGCCGGCGGCTGCGCTTCGGCCTCCACGGAGGCAATCGGGCGGCTCATCTCTCTGGCTTTCCGATATGGGGTCCCTCCGGATAAGATCGTCAAACAGTTACGAGGTATCCGGTGCCATGTGCCCCTAGGCTTCGGGCCCAACCAGATCCTCTCCTGCCCCGATGCCATCGGCAAGGCTCTGGCCGACAAGTACCACTTGGCTAACGGCAACAGCTCGAAGGCGGTCGGTCAACTTGAGATGCCCATTGCGTATGCGCAGGGTGCGTGCCCCGAGTGCGGTGGCGCCATCGAACACGAGGGTGGTTGCATGGTCTGCAGGGCTTGCGGCTACTCCAAGTGTGCGTAGTGTCTAGACCGGGACGGGCGGCAATATGGCGATCTTCATGGATATCGAGTTCGTCTCTCTGGATCAGGCTGAGCCCCCCGATGCGTTCTCAGTAACGTTCGACGTCATCTACGCGGGCGAGACGTGGTGTCGGTCGGTGGTTATGGTGGAGTCGGCCGTCGCCGTAGGACTCGGCTTCGAGGGCCATGCGGTTACCGGAATCGCCCGCGATGCCCTGCTTGAACTCCTTGCTCCTGAGGCTGGGCCCGTGTCTTTCCATCTTCGCCTCACGACCGACGGCACGACGGTCTTGGGGCGTGGCGCGCCAGGTGGAGTTCGCTAGACGCCGCGGCGCACTCCGGGCCTCCTACTTACCCACGATCCACTCATCGGTCCAGGCCGTGCGGGTCGGAGCCTTGCCGCCGTCCAGCTGGGATGTCCATTCTTCATCGGTGAGCCGGTCGTCCAGCGGCACGGCGAATTCGTAGTAGGCGTGGGACGCCTCCGCAAGAAGCTGGACCTTACCGTTCAATTCGAATGCGGTGTACAGGATCAGCGGGTAGCCGGTCGCCTCCTCGAGTCAGCTCCCCTTCGTCGCCTGGCGGGCTCGGTAGTCTTCAATCGCGGCTTGGAGACCGTCGGCCGCGAGGTTGGAGCAGTGCATCTTCGCAGGGGGTAGGCCGCCCAAGGCTTCAGCGACCGCCTTGTTAGAGATGGCCATAGCTTCGTCCAACTTCTTGCCCTTGGCCATCTCGGTGACCATGCTCGAGGTGGCGACGGCGGCACCGCAGCCAAGGGTCTGGAACTTGATGTCCTCCAGGATCTCGTCCTTGACCTTGATAGTGATGCGCATCATGTCACCGCACTGGGGATTGCCGACTTCGCCTACGCCGTCAGCGTCCTCGATGTTCCCCATGTTCCGGGGGTTGCGGAAATGCTCCATTACCAGTTCTGAGTACATGGCTAGTTCCTTTGCTTGCAGGCGCAGTTAGCACACCAGATGGGCGACATCTCCCTTAGCCGGGCCACGATGGGAGGAAACACCGCGATGAAATGGTCGATGTCCTCGGAGGTGGTGCTGCGGCCCAAGGTCACTCGAAGGGAACCGTGGGCGTTCTCCTGGGCGATACCTAGAGCGAGGAGGACGTGGCTGGGCTCAAGCGACCCGGTGGTACACGCCGAGCCGGACGAAACACAGATGCCTTCCATATCCAGCATGAGGATCATCGATTCGCCCTCGATGCCGTCGAGGCGGACGTTGAGGTTGCCCGCCAGGCGATGAGTGGCGTCGCCATTGAGGTAGATCGCTTCGATGTTGGCTTGCAGGCCGGCCCACAACCGATCGCGCAGCCCAGCTTCGCGGGCCGCATCCTCAGCCATGCGACCAGAAGCCAGTTCGAGGGCCTTGGCTATTCCAACAATACCGGGAACGTTGTGTGTGCCCGCCCTACGTCCCCTTTCCTGTCCCCCACCATGCAGGAGAGGCGAGATGTGGGTCTTCTTACGCACATACATCAGGCCCACGCCTTTGGGGCCGTAGAATTTGTGCCCGCTCATAGAGAGCATGTCCACACCCAACTCGTTCACATCGAGCGGGATCTTTCCGGCGCTTTGGACCGCATCCGTGTGGAAGAGAACTCCGGCTTCACGCGTAATCTTGCCGATCTCGGCAATCGGCTGAATGGTTCCCACCTCGTTGTTGGCGTGCATTATCGAGACCAGGACGGTGTCGGGCCTGAGTGCCCGGCGCACGTCGTCAGGATCGACCATTCCGCCGCCGTCAACCCTAACCTTGGTGATCTCGTACCCGCGTTTCTCGAGATACTCCATCGTCTCCAGCACCGCGTGGTGCTCGATGCTGGACGTGACAAGATGGCGTCCCTTCTTGCTTTGGGCCTCCGTCGCGCCCAGTACTGCCCAGTTGTCGGATTCGGTACCGCCGCTCGTGAAGTAGATCTCATCCGACTCGGCCCCGATCGAACGGGCGATGGAGTCGCGAGCCTGCTGAACGGCGTGTGCCGAAGTCACGCCTAGACTGTACACCGTGGACGGGTTGCCGAAGCTCTCCGAATACCACGGCAGCATGGTCGAAACCACTTCCGGGTCCGCGGGAGTGGTCGACGCATGGTCAAGATAGATCACATCTCCCATGGAACCTTCTTTATGCGGTTTGTTCGACGTCCTCCGTCTCGCCCACGTTCGTACCGCGCAGGTGGACGGCCCAGTCGGGACACATATCGCGACAGAGTCCGCAGGAGGTGCAGGCTTTCGGCTTGGCCAGGTACGGCATGCCGTCGTCGCGCAGGTCTATGGCCTGGGCCGAACAGAAATGATTGCAGATACCGCATCGCTTACAGCGCGCCACATTGAACACGGGCATTTGCTTCATGGTTGTTATGTCCTTGGTGATTGTCACGGGGTCATTGTATATCAGCCGGGGCGCGCAGCCAGCCCTAGGTTGGGAAATGTGAGCGAAACAGGTCCTCGAGGATGGCGACCGACAAGCAGTCGAAGGACAGTCTGACGCCGATGGTCGCAAGTCCTCCGATCCGGGTCACGCGGTGGATTCTTCCGCCGGGATACGTCGCGGCACACCGTACCACGTGAGGCACGTTCTTACCCACCCATGACGTTTGCGCAATCGATGCTCCAACATTCGCCGAAGAGCTTCGGCCTCGTCCAAGTCTCCCCGAGTTGCGTATCTGTTTCCGAACAGAATCGCGTCGGTCCGATTGGCGAAATCCGGCTGCGGCACCACGCCCAGTTCACTTCGGACGATTTGCAGAGTCTCCTCGGTGGTGTGCGCGGGAGTAACCGGCACTCCGTAATCGGCCAACTCGATTCTGAGAAGGCTCAGAGAGGCCTGCAAGCGCTGCGCCGCGCTCCCCCGACGCAGTCCCCTTCTGCGCCACAGCGACCGTGAGACCGGCCACGCGGCCGCGAGTACTAGGACCCCGAGCACCCAAGGCAACCAAGAGACTTTTGTCCAGGTCGAGCCCCCCGTCTCAGTGGAGCCGGTATCGGTGGGGGTCTCCTCGGGAAGGCGGCTGGGGGCCACCTGAGTCGTCGCGGTGCTGGTCCCGGTCGTATCGCTCTCGGCAAACGGATTGATGAAGCCCGGGCTGCTGGACGATGGGCTCGCAGTAGGGATGTTCCTGCCGGGCGTCGGGTCGAATGCCACCCAGCCAACCGTGGGAAAGTAGACCTCCACCCACGCATGGGCATTGTTGCTGGTAACCGTGTATGTGCCTCGTTGAAGCTCGCCGGTGGTGAATCCCACCGCGATCCTGGCGGGAATGCCGTTGTACCTAAGAAGCATGGCCATCGAACCGGCGAAATGCTGACAGTAGCCCGTGCGTGTGTCGAAAAGGAAGGCGGCGAATGGCGAAGAGTACGAACTGGGAGGAGGCGTCAAGGAGTATTCAAAGAACTTCCGCAGATACTTCTCAATCCGCAGCGTCTTGTCGTACGGGTCGACGGCGTTTCCGATGATCTTTGCGTTCAGAGCATAGAGGTCGGCCCACTCGCCCCAGTCCGCTCCGGAAGTCTGCACGATCGTCTGCCACGCAACGTTCTTGTCGGGTCCCTGGATCTCTGAGACCTTCGGGAAGGGCAGATCTAGATAGCGGGAAACGCTGTCGGGGTAGTTGCCGCCCTTGCCCATCACGTCGGCCGGCTTCAGGTTCGGGATCACGGCCGTCACCGTATATTCGAGCACGGGCCCCAACGGCTTGTTCACATGCAACGAGCGCATGTCGTTGGTACGCAGTGCGATGTTTGAGTCCAGCGTGACACTGCGAGGGTCCCCGCCCACGAATAGGTAGTTGGTAAAGACTGAGCGGACTTCGAATGTCTCTTTGACGGTCTTTCCCCCAGGGGTCGGCTCGACCGCCGGTAGGTTATACGTGTAGTTGCCGGCGGCTCCGGTCACGTCCAGTCGCTGCGAAAAGGCCTGCGAGTTGATCCAGGCTGTGGTGGTAAAGGTGTCTAGCGTGCTGGCCTTCCAGTAGGAGGGTGAGGTGGATTGCACCGACATGATGGCCAGATTCTGCCCGGGGTTGAGCAGTGTGGGGTAATCCAGTTGCCAGTTGAAGCTGTACACGGAGGCTCCCTGATGGAAGGGGTCCCACGCGCGCCA
Organism: uncultured Actinomycetes bacterium; assembly: GCA_963775295.1. GTDB lineage: Bacteria > Actinomycetota > Thermoleophilia > RBG-16-64-13 > RBG-16-64-13 > JAMDEO01. The sequence continues at coordinate 489,095 of CAVZIK010000006.1, read as the reverse complement.
GTCCTGCCACGGCTCGGCGACCGCCGAGGGCGCCGCCACCAGAAGTGCCAAGGCGAGAAAAGCCCCCACGATCCCGACGACCCCTCCCAAAAGTGCGTCGCGCAGGCGCCAGTTCTGTCGTTTGAGCCCGCGAGACAGCACCAGCATACATCCCGCGAGAACGAGGAACAGGAGGGCCGGCCAGAGGGCCCGCGCGGTTGTGTCCACTGTGAAGCCGAAGCCGGTTAGTACGAGAATCAGCACGATTGCAGGGACCGCCTTGCGCAAACCCAAGCCGACGAACGAGGCTATTCCGACGAGCCAGAACACAGAGAAGGCCAACAATAGGCGCAGTTCAGGCTGATCGCTCAGATTGAGCGGAAAGAACTCGGACACGTACGTGTTGACGCCGGCATGCAATGCTTGCATGTAGAAGTGGTACTGGCCGCCGATTCCCTCCACCGACACCGGCAGTGGGACAGTAGTTCGGAGCAGCAGATACGCCAGGAGAGGAAGCAAGACCACACTCACGGGCCAAACCTTGCGGTAGACAAGCCCGGGCGCACCGGCGATGGCTGCGCCCAGCACCGCACGCAGCAGAAGTCCAGAGAGGGAGGGATGAACCACCCCGTTGAGCGTTAAGGCCGCCGCTGCGGCCAGCCCGGTGAAGCACAAGAAGTACGCGATTTTCGGGGCGGTCTTCACAGAATGATCCTAATTTGCGGTAGCTCCGCGTCGCCGGGTTGTTTGCCACAGGGATAGAGTGCGAATCAGGTCGTCGCCCTGATCGATGGTAAGACTGGGGATTCCCGCAGAGGCCAGGGACATGAGAAGACTGCGCGCCTCGGCGGTGAGAACAGTGCCCGACTCAAACGCGTCGAGCGCGGCCGCTGGCAACATCCCGTCCTGGATTTGGGCCGCAGCGCTGTCACGGGGAGGCAAAAAGGGCAACAAGGTGGAGGGTCCGCTCGCGGATCTCTCGAACGAACGGCTGGGCACGTAGAGTACCGAAAGTCGCGCCCCGTCTTCACGGAGATTGATAAGGGCGCGCACGAGTTGATGGCTGAGAGATATGCTGACTAACGTCACGTTCTGAGCGCGCAGCAGATAGCTTCCATTTGCGTGAAGGTGGCGCAGGGCGTTCACGAACGGAGTAGACGCGTTGGGCTTGGCTTCCGCCAGAGCGTCCAGGAGGGCGTGCCGCCCCGCCCCCCCGGCCGCGAGGCGCGTCTGCCGCCAAACCCGCTCATGGCAAAGAAGGTTGACGTTTCTTCCGGCCCTCAGGGCGAAGTCGGCGACACTGCCCGCGGCGCGCACCGCCAACTCGAAGTTGCTGTTCGGGGCTTCTCCGCTGACCTCTTCAGAAGTGCCGTCCAGAAGAAGGGTGACCTCGCTTCCGGCCGGCTCCTCCATCTCTCGCAGCATCAAGATCCCGGTCCTGGCAGTGCTCTTCCAATCTATATGGCTCAGTGGCTCCCCGGGCTGGTGGGGTCGTATCCCGCGAAACTCGGAGGCTCCCGGAGTGAGTAGCCCGTGTTGACCACTCCAGTCGTGACGGAGCCCAATATCAGGGTAGATCGCACAGGAGTCGAGGACCACGATGCGGGGGTGGACCGTGACGGTCAAGGGATCACTGACCTTGTGGGGGGCCCGGGCAACACCCAAAGGGTCCTCCGCAATGGACTGGATCGCCGGCAGCACGTGTACTCCCCGATTGACCTTGCCAAGACGATCCCTCAGGGTCTCTTCACCCCGCGGTCCAAGACTCCCCACCTCTGTCTCCAAGTCCTCCTGCGCCAGTGTCGTCACGCGGTTACGGAGCGTCAACTGCGGTCCTGGAAGCAAACTGCGATTTTTGATAGAGAGGGTTATCTCGGGTTCGTCTCCGGCCACGGGCCGCTCCGGAGCGAGGGTTCTCTTCACCCAGATCCTTCGTCCCGTCGCGATCACCAGCAGCCAAGAGATGACCACTGCGGCTAAGAATGAGAAGGCGAACAGATACAACTCCCATGTTCCGACGACTCGGGCTGCGGCGTAAGTGCCAGCCGCCAGAGCTAGCAGTGCGTAGCCCCGACTCGTGGGGCGAGGCATGCCCTAGCCCCCGCTCTGTGGCACCGGAACCGTTTCGAGCAACCTGGTCACGAGTGTTTCCGCCCCGATTCCGTGCACCTTTGCGTCGGGCGAAAGCATGATGCGGTGAGCGAGGACCCGGACTGCCAGGTCTTTGATGTCCTTGGGAACGACGAAGTCCCGCCCACGGAGCAGCGCCAAAGCCTTGGCGGCCCGCACGAGTGAGATGCCTGCCCGCGGGCTGGCGCCGAGATACACCTCGCGATGCGCTCGGGTTGCGGCCAGGATCTCCACGACATACGTGCGCAAGGCCGGTGCGACCCGCACCCGAGTCACCGCCTGGTTCATGGCAAGTACCTCGAGGTGATCGAGCACCGGTTTCAGCTCGCCCAACGGGTCGTGAGAGGTCTGCTCGTGGATGATCGCCTCTTCCGCCTCGACGGACGGGTATCCGAGGCTAAGACGCATCATGAAGCGGTCGAGTTGGGCCTCGGGCAAAGGATATGTGCCTTCGTATTCAATGGGGTTCTGTGTCGCGATCACCATGAAAGGAGCGTCTATAAGATGAGTGACGTTATCGATGGTCGCTTGGCGCTCTTCCATGCACTCCAGTAGGCTGGATTGCGTTTTCGGCGACGCGCGGTTGATTTCGTCGGCGAGGACGATATTCGCGAAGATTGGGCCGGGACGGAATTCGAACTCCCCGCTCTTCTGATTGAAGACGCTGACCCCCGTGACGTCACTGGGGAGAAGGTCGGGCGTGAACTGGATGCGGGCGAAGCGGCAGTCTATGGATCGGGCCAGAGATTTGGCGAGAAGGGTCTTGCCGACGCCCGGGAAGTCTTCGACGATGACATGACCACCAGCGAGCAATGCCACCACGCATGCGCGGATGACCTCCTCCTTGCCAAGGATGACCGAGGCGATCCCGGAAGCAATGCGTGCAGCTCGACGGGCGACCTCCTGCATCTCCTCGTCCTGGAGGACGGCAGGACCCGAGGCCGTCACGGTGCCGGGTTCCGAGGAGCCGAAGATCCTATCGGGCATGTTGCTTCTCCCATTCTGTAAGCCAGTGATTGCTGGGCTTGCCTGCGATCGCTTCAAGGGCCCCGGCGGCCAAGTCGATCTCTGCCTCGGTTGTGGCATACCCGATGCTGAGACGCACCAACCCGGTGTCCAAGGTTCCCGCCACGCGATGGGCCTCAGGGGCGCAATGAAGACCCGCGCGGACCGCGATGCCGAACTCTCTGTCGAGGACGCGTGCGGCCTGGCCGGAACTGAGACCCTCAAAGGCAACTGAGACTATGGGGGCCGTGTCGGGAGCCGAGCCTGAGGCACGAGACTTCGCCGCAGGTCCATAGAGACGAATTCCAGGGACGTTCGCGAGGGCCCCTCTCAGCCGTCCTGCGAGCCGATCCTCATATGCTCCAATGGCGACGACACCCCGTTCCTCGACTACCCTGATGCCTGCTCCCAGTCCGGCGATGCCCGGACTGTTTGGAGTGCCAGGTTCGAAGCGCTCGGGAAACATGCGGGGCTGCTCCAGAGATTCTGACCGGCTGCCGGTTCCGCCCTCGATGAGGGTGCCGATTTGCAGTTTCGGGGAGACGTAGAGCGCGCCCACCCCCTGGGGCCCCAGGAGGCCTTTGTGCCCGGAGATAGCCAGCAGAGCGATACCCATGGCTTCAACATCTATGGGGAAACTGCCCGCGGTCTGGGCCGAATCGACCAATAAGGGCACACCTCTCTCCCGAAGGCGCGGACCAACTTGCGCAATGGGCAAGACGGTTCCCAGGACATTTGAAGCATGCGTCATGGCGACCAGGGCGGTATCGGCCCTGACGGCCGCAAGGACATCATCGGGATCCGTCGTGCCGTCTGAGCTACAAGGGACGCGCGTGACCTCGACCCCCTGCCGCTCAAGAGTGGCCAGGGGACGAGCAAGGGCATTGTGCTCGATAGAGGACGTCACTACGTGTGCCCGCGACCCGAGCAATCCTTTTAGAGCGATGTTGAGGGCATAGGTGGCGTTGAGTGTGAAGACTACCCGTGACTCGTCCCGGATGTTGAAGAGCCCGGCAACAGCACGACGGGTCTGCATCAGGCTGCGTGAGGCAAGGAGCGACAGCTCGTACGCACCGCGGCTTGGGTTGGCGCATACGTCGCTGAGAGCCTGCGAAACCGCCGTCACCACTTCTGGAGGCTTAGGACACGAAGTGGCGGCGTTGTCCAAATAGATCATCAATCGCTCCGCGCAGAAGTGTCCTGGCAGATTGTACCTTCATACGGGGCGGGCGACACTGTTGGCGGAAATTCGTAGCGTATGCAGCTCTCCGGGCAAATCTTCACGCACTTGAGGCAGCGGATGCAGTCCGGACTATTAGGCCGTTTTGGGACATCCAAGTCCACCGGACATACCTGTCTGCAGCTGCCACAGGCGGTGCACTTGCTCGCATCCACTTTCAGGCGCAGGAAGCTCACCTTGTTGAAAAGCCCCAGGATGGCGCCCAGTGGGCATACGGTGCGGCAGAACGGGCGCATGCTGACGATCATCCAGGCGACAAACAACAAGAGCAAAGCCACCTTCCAGGCGAACAGCAACCCGATTTGGTAGCGGACCCCTGCGTTGACTCCCGCCAGCGGCAGCCCGGCCTCCAGAGTCCCCGCGGGGCATATCCACTTGCAGAACCAGGTGTCGCCGTAGCCGAAGGCGTCGAGGACCAGAAACGGCAAGATGAACACTGTCAGCGCTAGAACTGCATAGCGTACATAGCTGAGAACATGAGGTATTCGCAGCTTAGGTCCGGGGATCTTGTAGAGCAGTTCTTGCACAAGGCCGAAGGGGCAGAACCATCCGCAAGGGAAGCGCCCGACGAGCGCGCCCACGACTCCCAGCGAACCCAGGGCATACAGGCCCACCTGGATCTGCCCCTGTGACACCCGAACCCGCGCGGATGCCAGCGAGTGCTGGATGGATCCGATCGGGCAGGCGGCGACCGCCGAGGGGCAGGAGTAGCAGTTCAGCACAGGCACGCAAATGCCCTTCGATCGCGCTTGGACAATGGTGCCTGTGAAGAACGCAGGCAGGTAGGCGTTCAGCCCGATGGTCCCGAGGATCTGCGCCCATCTTCTCCGGGAGAGTCGCGAGAGGAGCGAGCGGAACATCCGCTATCCGATCCCGATGCAGCTGAGACAGATGGTGACCGCGTTGGCGAGCACGGTTCGGAATTCTCCGAAGGCAATTCCGGCCGCAACCAAGGCTAGAAAGACGGCGAGAACTAGATATGGCGTCAGACGTTTCACGATGACCCTATTTGAACACACGGAAGGGCAAACTTTCTCCGGCTTCACGCGCCTTTCATCTGAGGCCACTACACTCGAAATTACTGCGTGAGATCGAATCTCAGCACTATTCGACGGCAAGACGAGGTAGCCACATCATCACGATCTCCCACCTTTTCGCCCTACTGGCGACGTACACATACGCGAGCCTGTTCCCCTTGTCAGTTCTTGAAGGCCCGCTGGTCACCGTCATCGCGGGCTATCTTTCCTGTATCGGTTATGTCAATCCGTTCCTCGTCTATCTGGTTGTTGTAGCAGGTGACCTGACAGGCGATTTCATGTGGTATGCCGCGGGACGTTGGGGTCGCCACGTGGTTGATTGGAAGTGGAGCAAGTACTTCGGGGTGACTCCCGTTCGCCTTTCGCGGATGGAGCGGCACTTCGAGCGGCACAGCGGCAAGACACTTCTTCTTGGAAAAGTGACACAGGGTGTGGGGGCTTTGATCCTGGTGGGTGCCGGAGCCGCCCGGGTGCGGGCGGGCCGGTTCATCGCCTTCAACCTAGTTGCGACGCTTCCCAAGAGCCTCGTGCTTCTCCTGTTCGGCTACTACTTTGGCAAGGCCTACGCTCAGGCCAGTTCCGCCCTCGACTACGCCTCCCTGATCTCCGTTCTCGCGGTGGTTCTCGCCGTCATGGCGTACGTGATTCCGCGGCGATTCGCCAAGCGTCTCCAATAATGAGTCTCGCAACGAAAGGCTGGTACATAAAGCGATGAGAGTCCTCATCACCACCGACAGTTACTATCCCAACGTCAATGGCGCCTCGATCTTCGGGCAGCGTTTGGCAACGGGTCTGCGGGACCGTGGGCATGACGTGCTCGTCGTTGCCCCGGGAATGTCGGCATGGTCGGGATACCATGAGGTGCAGGGCATCAAAGTATACGGAGTCAGGTCCGTCCCGGCTTTCGTTTACAAGGGAATGCGGGTCGTCGTTCCGGTCGGCATGGACCGGACTACCAGCAAGGCTTTGAGGGATTTTCAGCCGGATGTCGTCCACGTCCAAGGTCACTTTCCCGTCTCCAGATCCATGATAAGGAACGCGAGGACGGCGGGCATCCCGGTGGTGGGGACGAATCACTTCATGCCGGAGAATCTGACTCACTACGCCCACCTTCCAGCCCGCATGGACGCGATCCTCCAACACAAGCTCTGGGGCAAGTTCCGTGGGATCTTCGAAAATATTGACTTGGTGACCACCCCCACGGCGCGCGCCGCCGGCTACATGGAAAAGAATGGATTCGACGGGGAGATCAGAGTGATCTCCAATGGCATCGATCTCGAGCGCTTCAGCCCGGACCGCGTCCAGGCCTCGTTTAAAGAGAAGCACGGGTTGCCCCCTGTCCCGCTTCTGCTCTATGTAGGGCGATTGGACAAGGAAAAGAACCTGGATGTCGTCCTCAGAGCGATTTCGCACATGCCGGACAGGATCGCCATCCACTTCGCGATCGCCGGGACAGGAGCGCTCCGCGAAAGACTGGAACACCTTGCCGCCGAGCTTAAGATATCTCGTCGTGTCAGCTTTCTGGGATATGTTTCCGACCACGACCTGGCTGCTTTCTACTGCGCCGGACATGCCTTTGTCCTTGCCGGCACTGCCGAGCTGCAAAGCATCGCCACCATGGAGGCGATGGCGTCGGGGTTGCCTGTGTTGGCCGCGGACGCCGTCGCGCTGCCCGAGCTTGTGCACACGGGGCGTAACGGCTTTCTATTCGAGCCCGGAAACTTCGCCATGCTGGCCGAGCAGTTGACCCTTCTTTTCAGCGATGCCCGATTGCATGCGAAGATGGCCGAGGCGAGTTTGAGGATGATCCAGAAGCACGCCGTCGAGCGGACGATGGTGGGCTTCGAGACGAGCTACGCCGAAGCCATGCGAAAGAGTGGAAAGGCCAGGCTGCATCGAGTCCCGAAGAGGCGCCGCGCGCTGACTCCGTCGCTCACGAGGTAGCCGCCCCGTTACTGGGCTGGTCCCTTCTCGCGATCTACGGCCCCGGTTGCTCGAACCTCTGAAGACGCACGGAGAAGGTAGATCCGGCCCCCTCTTCGCTCTGGACGGACAGGTCACCGGCGTGGTCGCAAACGATTTGTGCCGCGAGCGAGAGACCGAGACCACTTCCCGGAGTGGAACGCGAGGGGTCGGCCCGATAGAAACGATCGAAGATGTCTCCCAAGCGATCTGGGGGGATTCCGACGCCCGTGTCCTTGACGGCGACGATCACCGCATCCCCGCTCGAGTGCGTTTCGACCACGATGCCGCCTTCCTCAGTGAACTTGATAGCGTTGTCCAACAGGTTGAGGAAGACGCGGATCAAACTGTCGCTGTCGCCTCGGACAAAAAGGTCAGGTTCTATGCGGGTGTCCAGCGAAAGCGCCTTCGCGACGGCCAGTGGACGTAACGCGTCGACGACGTCCTCGACGAGCACGGACACGTCGACTGGGATCAGATCCGAGGACGACAGCTGCGCCCCTCGGGACAGTTGGAGTAGTTCCTCGGTCAGGGTGCGGAGACGGGCGGTCTCGTCCGCGATGTCGTCGAGCGCTCGCTCGTATTCCGCTGATGTTCGCGGTTCCGAGCGGATCACGCTCAGGATGGCTTCCATGGCGGCAAGCGGCGTGCGCAATTCGTGGGAGGCGTCCGCGGTGAAGCGTCGTTCACGAGTAAAGGACTCCTCCAGCCGCCCAAGCATCGCGTCAAAAGTGTCAGCGAGTTGGCTGACTTCCTCGTGGGCCTTTTGCATGTTGAGGCGAGCAGAAAGATCGCGGGCCGAGATCTGCCGGGCGGTGCGCGTGATGGCTTCAATTGGAGAGAGCGCCCGACGCGCAAGGAAGTAAGCGGCGAGGCCACCGCCCACCGTCACGAGCGCGCCTCCCGCGAAGAGGGCCCCGATCAATTCTCCCAGCGTATCTCGAAGGCCGTGGAGGTCGCGTAGGACCTGGACAAAGCCGGCGACCGAAGCGCCCGACATTACCGGCACGGTGTAGACCCGGAAGTCCCTGTCTGTCTTTCGGTCACTGGATTGAGTAAAGACCGACTGACCCGCCTCTGCGCGATTGATCCCGTTTGGTTCGGGCGGAGAGTCCCACCCGAATCCAAAGCCGCCGAGAACTTTACCGTCAGCATTCAGATAGCGCACGGTCGTTCCCTGTGCGAGCAATGCATCCAGTCTCGTATTGGTGTCGGGGAGACTATTCCGGAGGACCAGTGTTCCGTTCGTCGCCTCCACGGTTGACGCCGCAAGGGACCCGCTCACGCGAAGGGCCTCGTCGAGGGAGTTTCGAAGACCCCGCGCCACCGCGAAATAGACGAAGCTGCAGAGCAGGATGACCGCCGTGAGAACGAGAACGGCGGCCATCAGTCCGAATCGGGTTCGGAGCGAATGCAAATGTGCCCAACGTAGATGCAGCCTCATCGAGGCGACCTAGGCTTCCGGATCTGGCGACAGCCGGTATCCGATCCCGCGAACGGTTTGGATCAGCTTCGGGTCGAAATCGTCGTCCACCTTTCGACGTAAGTTGCGAATGTAGACGTCCACCGCATTCGATTGGTGGAACACGTCGTAGTCCCACACATGCTCCGTGATCATGCTGCGTGTCAGCACCAGACCCGCGTTCAGCATGAGGTATTCGAGGATGGCAAACTCTTTTGCCGAAAGCTCTACGCGCTTGCCAGCCCTAGTCACCTTGTGCAGGGCTGGGTCGAGAGCAAGATCGGCGGCGGTTAGGACCGTATCCTGGGCAGCTCCGGTTGGGCGGCGCGCGAGAGCTCGCAACCTCGCGAGCAACTCCTTCATGGCGAAAGGCTTGACCAAGTAGTCGTCCGCCCCAGCGTCGAGTCCGTCTACTCGGTCGTCAACACTATCTCGCGCTGTGAGCATGAGTACCGGGCACTTGATCCCGCGCCTTCTCATCTCACGGCAGACCGCCATCCCGTCGAGTTCGGGAAGCATGAGGTCCAAGACGACAGCGTCGTATTGCGCCCGATCGGTCCAGTGCAAAGCCTCCGGCCCCGTGAAAGCCTGGTCCACCGCATGACCCGCTTCCTCCAGCCCTCGGCGCACGTAGGCGGATATCTTTCGCTCATCCTCAACAAGCAGAATACGCATTGCCGCACACTATCAGTCGAAGATTAAGAATGGATGAAGCGACCCAATTCTTCAAACCGCCCTGCCCTACTGGGGCGCTATTGTAGCGGCGTTCACGAGAGCTTCCAGATCGCCTTCGGGACGCCAAGCCTGCCCCTGGCGATAGAGCAGCCCCGCGGGGAGATCGAGGGTGAAAGTGACTATCTGGCGCGACGGAAGGACGAAGGTGAGGGTGGACGAACTCTCGGCTGGGGACGGCGGAGATTTGATCTTGGAGGCATCCCGTACGGCCTGGATGAGAGCCTCGGCGGCCGCACTGCTCGCGTCGGTCATGTAGCTGGTCAGCTTGCCTTCGGCGTTGGGAATCAGAATGCTTACGAATGCGGCGTTCTCCAAGATGTCCAGGTTGAGTTTTCCCGTGACCTCGGCCAGGTCATAGGGCGATGTCACATCGGTGCTGGGAGTTGCGGCATTCGCCGCCTCACGTTGTGAGTCCCTGCGAGAGTGCTCGTGCGCGATCACAAAAAGTATTACAGCGGCGATGATGACCGCGACTGCGACCACCAGTATCGATTTACGGGTCAGTCTCACCAGCTTGGCTCCTTGAAGTTTGTCCTGCATACCACTACACTACGCCAGCATAAAGGCTATGACGGGAACGAGTAGGTGCTGCTCTCCCTGCGAGCGAGCCGGGGACGGTGTGAGCCCGGCAGGAATCAGCATCCGAATATCATCCCTGAGCCGCCAGCCGAACGGCCGAACCGGACGCCCGCGATTTCTTCCTTGTGGGAACACGGTACCACGAGAGCCCAGTAGACCTGGCCGGGTCCTTCCCGTAACAGAGGGGAACGTGACGGATCACCGGCCTAGGCCCGGTGAGCGGCGCGTTCGCTGAGTGGGTCGCAGTGTCGCAGCCTCCGGCTTTGGTGGAGGCACGGCGGCCAAGTAGGGTGGTACCGCGGGTCGTTCCCCGTCCCTACGCGCTCCGGTTTCGCTGCTACGTCCGGCAGGAGGTCGGATGGGAAGCGCGAAACGGGCAAGTGTCCCGGCATGAAACCTGCCGACACGAGCGCGGGGCGGGGTTTTTTGTGTTTTCTGGAAGAGAAAGCGTCGCGGACAGGAGGAGCGCATGACCGGAAGCTATAGACCGGTGGACACAGGACAAAGCTTCCCGGCCCTGGAGGAGCGGATCCTTGGCTGGTGGAAAGAGCGCTCCATCTTCCAGAAGAGTCTCCAACTCCGAGATGGTGCCCCGGAGTGGGTGTTCTACGAGGGTCCCCCGACGGCGAACGGTAAACCCGGCGTTCATCACGTGCTGGCGCGGGTGTTCAAGGACATCTACCCGCGGTTCAAGACAATGCGCGGGTATCACGTGGGGAGAAAGGCCGGTTGGGACTGCCACGGGTTGCCGGTGGAACTTGAAATCGAGAAACGGCTGGGCTTCGACCACAAGGAGCAGATCGAGGCCTACGGCGTAGCCGAGTTCAATCGCCTCTGTCGCGAGTCCGTGACGGCCTATGTCGACGATTGGAACCGTATGACCGATCGCATCGGCATGTGGCTCGACCTGGACGATGCCTACATGACCATGACCGACAGTTATATAGAGTCGGTGTGGTGGATCCTCTCCGAGTTTGCAAAGCAGGGGCTCCTTTACGAGGGCTATAAAGTTGTGCCGTATTGCCCGCGTTGTGGCACGGCGCTGTCGTCGCACGAAGTTGCCTCGGGCTACCAACTGGTGACCGATCCGTCGATCTTCGTCCGCTTCCCGTTGTTGAAAGGTGTCGCCGGGAGCGGACCGGCACCGGCGGCGGCGGCGAAGGACGCGCTGCCTGAGACGCGGAATGGGCTGCCGGTCAGTCTTCTGGTGTGGACGACCACCCCGTGGACTCTCATCTCCAACGTGGCAGCAGCCGTCGGAAGTGACATCCAGTATGCTCTGGCCAGATCAGGTGAGGAGTATCTGATCCTGGCTTCCGACCTGGTGACCGCCGTTTTAGGGCCGGATGCGATCATCGAGGAAACATTCCCAGGCTCGTACTTGGAAGGCCGGCACTACCGGGCCCCCTTCGGTTTCGTCGCGCCGGACAAGCCGGCTTGGCGAGTCGTCACCGCCGAATATGTGGCGACCGATGAGGGAACGGGCGTCGTGCACATCGCCCCGGCGTTCGGCGCCGATGACATGATCGTGGGCACGGCCAACGACCTACCGGTGGTCATGCCCGTGGACGAGGGAGCGCGTTTCACCGCTGAGATCACTCCATGGGTTGGCGTCTTTGTGAAGGACGCCGACGAAGGCATCATGGACGACCTGGAGTCGCGCGGTATCCTTTACGCCCGACTGCCGTATGAACACAATTACCCGCACTGCTGGCGTTGCGATACTCCCCTCATCTACTACGCCAAGACGTCTTGGTACGTTCGCACCACAGCTCGCAAGGAAACGGTGCTGGCCGCCAACGAAGAAATCAACTGGTATCCCGATCATCTCAAGCACGGCCGCTTCGGCAAGTGGTTGGAAAACAACGTCGATTGGTCGCTGTCGCGCGATCGCTACTGGGGCACGCCGTTGCCTGTCTGGCGTTGCCAGAGCGGGCACGACACCGTGGTGGGTTCCCGGGCCGAACTGAGCGGACTCGCGGGGCGCGATCTCTCCGGTCTCGAACTTCACCGGCCCTACGTGGACGAGGTTATCCTTGCCTGCCCAGTGTGCGGAGAGGAAGCCCGTCGAGTCAGCACTGTAATCGACGCCTGGTTCGACTCCGGCTCCATGCCGGTCGGGCAATGGCACTATCCTTTCGAGAACCAGGAAACCTGGGAGAAGCGTTTCCCGGCTGACTTCATCTGCGAGGCGATCGACCAGACACGTGGATGGTTCTACAGTCTCCTCGCTATCAGCGCGTTGCTGACAGGGCACGCCTGCTACCGCAACGTGCTTTGTCTGGGCCATATCCTCGACAACGACGGGCAGAAGATGTCGAAGCGCCTGGGCAACGTGGTGGATCCTTGGACGATTCTCGACAAGCAGGGCGCAGACGCACTGCGCTGGTATCTCTTCACGGTAAGCTCGCCCTGGCTCGCTCGAAGGTTTGGCCCGGAGAACGTGGATGAGGTGATCCGCAAGTTCATCCTGACCCTTTGGAACACCTACTCGTTCTACACGCTCTATGCCAACATCGACGGCTTTGACCCCGATGATCACGACGTGCCTGTGGCCGAGCGCAGTCTCATGGATCGATGGATCCTGGGGGATCTCCACATCTTGATCAAGAAGGTCAGCGCCGAGCTCGAGGGTTACGATGCCTTTGCTGCCGGCCGGGCCATTGCTGAATTCGTAGACGAACTCTCCAACTGGTATGTGCGTCGCAGCCGACGCCGCTTCTGGAAGAGTGAGGCCGATGCGGACAAGATCGCCGCCTATCTCACACTGAACGAGTGCCTGGTGACTCTCAGTGAGCTACTCGCCCCGTTCACGCCGTTCCTCGCTGAGGAGCTCTTTCAAAATCTGGTGGCCGAGCGCTCGCCTGAGGCCGCGGAATCGGTGCATCTAGTGGATTGGCCTGTTGTGGACGAAGCACTCATAGACGAGGACTTGTCGTTCCGGATGGCGATTGCCCGGCAGGTCGTTAATCTGGGCCGCTCCGCCCGCAACTCGGCGCAGATCAAGACCCGTCAACCCATCGAAGTGGCCGTGGTCGCGTGCCGGGAGAGGGAGCGTTCCGCCATTGAGAGCCTCGCCGCCGTGGTGACAGAGGAGTTGAACGTCAAAGGCCTAGAATACGTGGCCTCCGCGAGCGAGCTCGTGAACTACGTCATCAAACCCAACTATCGCACTCTTGGCCCGAAGTTCGGCAAGAACATGCCGGCGGTCGCGGCCGCTGTCGCCGCTCTCCCGGCCGATGAGACCGGGGACAAGGTAGGGAGCGGGCGTTCAGTCACTGTGATTGTCGACGGACACGAATATGAATTCACTCCCGAGGACTTCGTGGTGGAGGCGCACGAGCGCGAGGGGTTCAGGGTTGAACGGGAAGGCGGCATCGCAGTGGCCATTCTCACCAGGCTGTCTCCCGAGCTTCTGCGGGAAGGCCTTGCTCGAGAGCTGGTGCATCACATCCAGAACACGCGCAAAGCGGCCGAGTTCCAGATCGACGACCGTATTCATTTGCGGGTAGCGGGGCCGGCCGACCTGACACAGATGCTGGCGGTTCACGGTGAGTGGGTGCAGAAGGAGACTTTGGCGGTGAGCCTGGAGGTGGGCGGCGCAAACGCGGCTCCCGTTGCGAATTACTACCACGAGGACGTCAAAGTCAATGGGCTTCCTGTGACTATCCAGGTGGCACGGGCCTGAACCCGGAAGACTGAAGCCCCCGCCTCTCGTCAAAAAGAGGCGGGGGCTTCTTGCCTGACTGGTCGGCCGCGCGTCCCGACGACGCCTGCTGGCGCATCAGACGCGCGACGCTTCAGGTCTTTACCTCTGGCCCCAGGGCTTGAACCACTCCATCTGGTTGCCTTGGTCCGGATAGATGACCACACGCTTGCCGTCCATCCATTGTTCGCCAAGCGGGATCACGTTGGCTATGCCATCGTCGGCGTATACCACGTCGCCCATGGTGGTGCCTTTGAACGTGCCGCCGAAGACGGCGTCCCTGACGGCTGCCGGGTCGGTTGAGCCCGCGTTGGTGATGGCCTGGGCAAGGATCTGCACATTGGCATAGAAGAGGCCGATGCTCACGGAATCGAGGCCGTTATGCTCTGCTTTGTAGGCCTCGCCCAGTGCCTTGGCACCAGGGTTGGGCTGGTCTTCAGACCAGAACGCGTCGAAACAGACGTAGTTGGAGTCGGTGCCCAGCGCTGACGAATACTCCGTCGGCCAGAAACCTTTCCAGCCCATCATGTATTTGGGAGCGAAGTTCTGCTCCTTCATCTGCTTGGTGAAGGTAATACCATCCGCCGGCGAAACCAGGGTCACGACCGCGTCCACGTCTGCCTCTTTGAACTTGAGGATGATCGAGGAGAAGTCCTTGGCGCCGGGCGTATAGGTCTGGTAGGACGCGACCTTCATCCAGGTGTAGTTCTCAGCTACCTGCTTGATGCCAGCGCCGAGGCCCTGGCCGTCAGCGTTGTCCTCTGTTAGGATGCCCCATTTGGTCGGCCGGTCGGCCGCAGGCTGGAGTTCCACCATTTTGAACGGCACTTCCGCGACTTCCCAAGGTGCAAAGAAGTGATCCGCCACCCATTTGTACTTCTGGTCGCGGCAATCGTTGGTCCAAGTCACGACCGACTGGTAGAACGCCTGGTATTTCTCGGCAGCAGAGCCGGCCGCCAGGTTGATCGGCGATACCTGGGTACTCAGGATGATCCTCAAACCCTCGACTTTGACCAGCTTCTCGACGGCCGCCGCGGCCTCGGTCGAGTCGCTCTTGTCATCCACGTACTTGAGGACGAGCCTCATCTTCTTGCCCGCGACGTCGACGCCGCCGGCGGCATTGATGTCGGCGACGGCCTTGTCGTAGGCCCACTTCTGCTCGGCACCACCCATGGCTCCCCCACCTGTGAGGGTGATGACCGCGCCTACCACGAGATCGCCATCAAACGAGACCGCCCCCACGGTTGTCCCAGTGCCCCCGGCGGTGGTCGTGGTATCGCCACTCGGGGCTACGGTCGTCGCAGTCGTCGCCGGCGGAGCAGTCGTCGCGGTGTCGTCCGCACTTGACCCGCAGGCTGCCAGGAGCGCCACGGACATCAGGCCCAGAACCAGTGCAAACAGGCTTACAACAAGCATCTTCTTGCTTCTCACGATACCCCCCCAACGTATACTCGAAGCTAATGCACAGTTGCCAAAGACCTTAGGAGCAGAGTTGATCAAACACGTCTACGCCATAGACATCTCCCTCAATTTCGCCTGTGGGTCATGGACGGAATGCCACCCCCGACGTTGTCCGTCCCAACTGTGTAGCGACGCTATCACTCATCGGGGACAACCACAAGAACGGGCAGTGCCAAGCGCTCATCATGTCGTTGTAAGAGCAAAGCCCCCCTCCCTGCTACTCAGGGAGGGGGGCTTCATCGGTGGTCAAGAGTCGACGCACCTGCCCGCTATTTCACCGGGCAATCTCTACCTAGAAGCACAATTCTAACGTTGACCCCAGGGCACGAACCAATCCCACTGGTTGCCTTGATCGGGATAGATCAGGACCCGTTTCTGGTTCATCCACATGAGGCCGTACGGCTGCACGTTGGCGATACCGGCAGCATCGTAAGTGATGTCACCCATGGTGGTTCCGCTGAACGTATGGCCCCAGACCGCGTCGCGTACGGCGGCGGGATCGCTGGAGTTGGCGTTGGTGATCGCTTGGGCGAGCACTTGTACGGAAGCGTAGGGGAGGCCGATGCTCACGGAGTCAAGACCATTGTGATCCGCGGTGAAGGCGTCGCCGAGTTCCTTGGAACCGGGCTGGCCGTTGTCAGCACTCCAGAAACCATCATGACCGACGTAGTCGGAGTCGGGGCCGAGAGCCGACATGAACTCTGTGGGCCAGAAACCCTTCCAACCAAAGATGAACTTGGGCGAGTAGTCTTGTTCCTTCATCTGTTTGAGCAGGGTGATACCGTCTGCCGGGGAGATGAGGATGACAAGTCCGTCGATCTGTTGCTGCTTGAACTTGAGGATAACCGAGGAGAAATCCTTGGTGCCAGGAGTGTAGGACTCGTAGTCGGCGATAGTGATGCCGTGTTCTGCAGCAATCGCTTTCACGCCGGCCCCCAAGCCCTGGCCGTCAGTATTGTCCTCCATGAGTTCAGCCCATTTCGTCGGCCGCTCGGCGGCGGGCTTCTCTTCGACCATGCCAAACGGCACTTCGGCGGCCGCAGCCGGGGTGAAGAAGACGTCGGAGGCCCACTTGAACTTCTGGGCGGCGACGGCGTCGGTCCAGCTAGTGCTGATCTGGAAATACGCTTGATACTTGTCGGCGACGGTAGCGGCGGCAAGGTTGATCGGGGTGATGTTCGAGCTCAGGATGAGCTTGATGCCCTCGACCTTGATGAGTTTTTCCATGGCGGCTGCGCCCTGGTTAGAGTCGCTCTGATCGTCGACGAACTTAAGCACGAGCTTGAGATGCTTTCCGTCGACCACGACCCCGCCCTTGGCGTTGACATCGTCGACCGCTTTCTGCTGTGCCCACTTCTGCTCGGCACCGGTCATGGCGTTGTCGCCGGTCTGCGAGTTGAGCGCGCCGATGGCGAGTTCGCCGTCAAAGGTTGTGGTGGCCGCTACGGTGGTGTCGGTAGAACCCGCGGTAGTGGTTGCGGTTGACCCTGCAGTCGTCGTCGTAGCCGGAGCTACGGTGGTGGTCGTATCATCTGAACTGGATCCGCATCCGGCTAGCAGCAGAGCCGATACCATGGCGATAGCAAGGATAGACAGGGTCAGGACGAGCAGTCCCTTCTTGGTCACAATATCCCCCAAAATACGTGTCTGGACAATTAACGCTTTGATTGATAGACACCGTCGGAACGTGACCGCCCTATCGTCCCTAACGTGCTTGCCTCCCCAAGTCTCTGGCTACTCTTACCTGGCCGGCCACGCCCACCGCGAAAGGTGGAAGGGAGATTTTCGTCCACGTCCCGTCTCCTGTCAAGTACCTGAAGGGGTATAAACGATAGTTCTTGTTCTTAATGGGCAGATTTTAGGCCTTCTCGCTTTGTAGAGATTCTGGAGTAAGAGCATGCAGTTCCGGAGAAGAAAAAACCGAATGCGGTGTCACCGAGCCCGCCCGAACTCGACAAGGCAAGTGATTGAAGAAGGACACATGGCGTCGTTCGCAAGACCGGGTCTGATGAACGGCCGCTTCGTCCCTAAACGGGGCGCAAAGAGAAGAACCCGCCTTCTCCATCGAACGAAGAAGGCGGGTTCTTTGTCACCGGATCACCGAGACCTGTGGACCACTTCTATGGCCTTGTGAGGTCCCGCTAGTTTCTAGGCGCGTTACCTCTGATTCCAGGGCACGAACCATTCCCACTTGTTGCCAGCGTCGGGCCAGTACTGGATACGCTTGCCGTCTTTCCACCAAAGTCCGTAGCACGGCACGTTTGCGATACCCGTTGCGCTATAGGTGACATCGCCCACGGTGGTGGCTTTGAAAGTGTGACCGAATACGGCGTCGCGCACGGCGGCCGGGTCGGTCGAGCCTGCCGCCGTGATGGCCTGAGCCAAAACCTGCACACTAGCGTAGGAGAGACCGATGCTCACGGAGTCGAGGCCATTGTGATCAGCCTTGAAGGCTTCTCCCAAAGCTTTGGAGCCGGGTTGGCCGTTGTCTTCAGACCAGAAACCGTCGTGACCCATGTAGTTGGCGTCGGCACCCAAGCCTTGTTGGAACTCGCTCGGCCAGAAGCCTTTCCAACCGAAGATGACCTTCGGTGAGTACTCCTGCTCCTTCATCTGCTTCACGAAAGTGATTCCGTCGGCAGGCGAGATGAGAAGGATGAGAGCGTCGATATTCTTCTGCTTCAGCTTCAGGATGATGGAAGAGAAGTCTTTGGTGCCCGGGGTATACTTCTCGACCATGGGCGCGGGATAGCCATGGGCTTGGGCCGTGGCGACGGCGCCATCGGCCAGACCTTGACCGTCAGTGTTGTCCTCGGTCAGCATGCACCAGTTCTGCGGCCGTTCGGCTTGAGGCTGGAGATCCACGACGTTGAACGGCACTTCGACCGCGGTCGCGGGAGTGAAGAAGACATCCGAAACCCACTTGAACTTCTGAGCTTCGATATAGTCCGTCCAGCTGGTCGATATCTGGTAGTACGCTTGGTACTTCTCAGCCACGATGCCCGCAGCGAGGTTGATCGGGGTGATGTTGGTACCTAGGATGAGTTTGAGGCCTTCAACCTTGATCAGCTTTTCGACGGCCGCGGCACCTTCGGTGTTGTCGGTCTTATCGTCGACGAACTTGAGCTCGAGCTCCATCTTCTTGCCTGCGACGTCCACGCCGCCTGCGGCGTTGATGTCTTTGACAGCCTGTTCGTAGGCCCATTTCATCTCGGCGCCGGTCATGGCGTTCGCACCCGTCATGGAGGCGAGGGCGCCGACGGTGATCTTGCCGTCGAACGCGCCCGCCGCGGCGGTCGTGTCGGTCGCCCCGGCGGCGGTTGTGGTCGTGTCGCCGCTAGGAGCGGCGGTGGTCGCGGTGTCGTCGGAACTGGATCCGCAGCCGGCGAGGGCCACCACGGACATAAGACCCAGAACCAGAAACACCAAAGTCAGAATAAAGAATCTCTTCTTTGTCACGTTATTCCCCTCCGATTCCAAAATATGCAACGGACATAGCTGGATAGAACCTAGCGGTCTGTACTGCTCGGGCATCGTCATGCCATAGATCCCCCTGTCCCGATAAACACCCCCACACGCGAGGTCAAAGTCACCGTTCCAGGCATCGAACCCCTCTAGCGTCCCTGAGAAGCAACCTGGTCTGCGCAGACGTAAACTATCATCTAACAGTATCGACTACAAGCCAATAGCTTACGAAGCGTTCCTAATTTGGAACAGGTCCAAATGCGGGCAAAAGGAAAGCGCGCCTCTGAGTCGTTACTCAAGCCGACCTCGTCCACCGGCCATTCAGCCGAGCAAGCCGTCTCTCATGGCTCGCTCGGCGCGGGCCCCAAGGGACGAACCGGTCCCAAGTGCTGCTCTCGTCCGGAAACATCAAGACTCGTTTCTGGCTCGACATGGAACCCGTCGGCTGCACGTTGGTGACACCGACGCACTCTGATCGTCTACCAACTTGAGGAGGAGCTTGAGGTGCTCGCTGTCGACTATGGCGCCACCGTTGAGATTGACATCTGCGACGGCCTTTTCCAGAGCCTATTTCTGCTCCGTACCCCGTCATGGCACTGCCGCCTGTCGCCGGGCGCACCGATAGTGAAATAGCCATCGAACGTTGTTGTGGCGGCCGCGGGGGTGTCGCGCTCGCCGCAACCGTGGTCGGGGACTGCGCCGCGGTCGTCGTCGTGCCGTCGGATCTTGATCCACAGCGGGCCGGGGTCAGAGTGCCCCCAAGGCCCAGAACGAGAAGCGCCAGAGTCAAAACGGCCAGTGGCTTCTTAGACAGTCCGAGGAATCGAGACCCCTCCGGATCCAGGCACTTGAGCGCGCCGGTATAATAGTGTGACTGTGGATCATCCGCCAGCCGACAGGACAAGCGTAGTGTCATTGGTCAAAACTACCACCGGCCATATCATATTGCGGTAATTTCAGACCAAAGCGCGTAGGCGTCCGACCAATCACGCGCATTGTTCTGGACAAAGGTTGTGCCTCCTGCTATGTTGGGCCAGCAGCCGACACAGGCCGGCTGTGGCATGGGGAAACGGTTCCGATTGGGGGGAACTATTTGGACGCACTAGTAGGCACACTCGACCGGATGTTCTCGGTTTGCGGGACATTCGTCGCCAGGGGGCTCGAGCCGGCCGCATCTGGCAAGGGAGGTTAGCGTCATGGCCGCGGGGGATCCGCTTCTAGTATTAGATAAGGTTTCGAAGCATTTCGGAGGCCTCAAGGTCATCGTCGATCTAGACTTCGCCGTGAACGAAGAGGAGATCGTCGGCCTCATCGGTCCGAACGGGGCCGGGAAGACCACCGTCTTTAACATGATCACCTCCATCTACACTCCGGATGGCGGCAGTATCAAGTTTCGGGAGCAGGAGATCAATGGTCTGGCTCCCTTCAAGATTTGCCATCTCGGGATAGCCAGAACCTACCAACTGGTTAGGGCTTTTCTCAAGATGACCGTCTTCGAGAACGTCATGACCGCGGCTGTCTATGGGGCCAAGAACTTGGCTACCGGCCCGAAAGAACGCGCGCTCGACTCCATCGAGCTTGTCGAACTCACCCATAAGCTCAACGTGCAAGCCGCGCACTTGACGCTATCCGACCGGCGGCTGCTCGAGATCGCTATGGGACTCGCGTCGATGCCCAAGCTGATCCTTCTCGACGAGCCCATGGCCGGCCTGACTCCTACTGAGATACAGAATCTCCTCGGCGTCATCCGAGCCACCAAAGAGGAGAGGAAGTTCTCCATCTTGTGGATCGAACACAAGGTGGATGCCGTTCTGGACTTCTGCGACCGCGTGGGCGTGCTGGATTATGGCGCCAAGATCGCGGACGGATGCCCAGACGATGTCGCGTGTAACCCCAAAGTGATAGAGGCGTACCTTGGCGAACCAGTTGCTTGAAGTCAAGGAGTTAAGCGTAGCCTACGGGGATGTCCGGGCCCTCTGGGATGCGTCCCTTGTCGTCGAAGAAGGTCAGATCGTGGCCCTAGTGGGGGCCAACGGTGCTGGAAAGACCACTCTTCTAAAGAGTATCTCAGGTCTGTTGCATCCGAGCCACGGGCAGATTATCTTCGATGGCGAGGATCTGGGCCGACTCAGCCCGAAGCGTCGTGTGGAGAAGGGCATCGTTCAGGTGCCTGAAGGCCGTCGTCTCTTCGGCGACCTCACCGTCTACGAAAATCTGAGGCTAGGCGCGTACCTCCCCAAAGCGCGCTCCGGCATCAAGGCCTCCCTCGAGCGCGTGTACGGCCTGTTCCCGGTGCTGAAAGATCGGGAGAACGGAAAGGCCGGACTGCTTTCCGGTGGCGAGCAGCAGATGCTGGCCATGGCCCGCGCCGTCATGGCGCTGCCCAAACTGGTCATGATCGACGAAGCCTCGCTCGGGCTCAGCCCAATTCTGACCAGAAAGATCTTCGACCTCATCGTGGCGCTCCATGAGCAGGGCACGACCATCCTTCTCATCGAGCAGAACATTCACATGGCCCTCAAGATCTGCGACAAGGCCTACGTGATGAAGACCGGCAACATCGTCATGAGCGGGACCGGGGAAGCATTGCTCGCGGACGAGGATCTTCGGAAGGCTTACATGGGCGAGCGGGCGGTCAAGGCTTACGGGAGCAAAGTCTGATGGGCATACTACTTCAGGTCATCATCAACGGAATCCTCTTCGGCACCATGTACGGGATTGCCGCCATCGGCCTCAGTCTTATCTTCGGCACGATGAGGATCATCTTTCTCGCGCAGGGCACGGTCATCGTTCTCTTCGCCTATCTGTCCTACTGGCTGTTCACGTTAGCAGGCATCGACCCGTATCTGAGCATCATCATTGTCGTGCCGGTTGCGTTCCTCGTCGGTATGGGCTTGTTCTACGTCCTGTTCAAGGAAGCAGCCGCGAACGAGGACAAGAACGTGTCATTGCTTCTCGCAGTCGGCTTGATGTACATGGTCGACAACCTCATGCTGACTGTCTGGACCGCTAACCCGAGGTTTGTTTCCACCTCCTACGCGAGCTTCACCATCAGGATCGGTCAGATCAACATCTCCTTCGTGCGCCTTATGGCCCTGGTGATCGCGCTTCTCGCCGCCTTTGTCGTGTACTGGTTTCTCAAGAAGACCCGAGTGGGCACGGCCGTGCGAGCGGCCTCAACCGATATGCAAGCGACGACGCTTCTGGGAATCAACTCGAACTTCGTGGCCGGAGTCGCCTTTGCTATCGGCATCGGGCTGGCGGGAACGGCGGGTGTCGTAATGGCCTCCGTGTACTCTTTCGACCCGAACTATGGGTTCACTTTTGCCATCAAGGCTCTCGTGGCGCTTGCCCTCGGAGGTATCGGGAACGTGTGGGGAGCGCTGTCTGCGGGCTTGATCCTTGGTCTCATAGAAAGCCTGGGAGCCTACTACATCGGAGCAGGATGGGCGGACGCCATTTCGTACGCGGTGTTCATTCTGGTGCTCATATTCCTGCCCCAAGGCTTGTTTGGCAGACGTGCAGGGGTCAAGAAAGTTTGACCTGACAAAGACTCAGGGAAGAGATGGCGCTCAAAATGAATCTAAAGGGAATTTACGAAAAGGTCGGGATGAGGAACCTTGTCTCAATTGGGGCAACGGTGGTCGTCCTGATCATCTTCGGCTTAATGCCGTACTACGTAGACGTCGACAAGTCCTATCTCGGCTACTACATCTTCATCACCTGCGTGTACCTCACGGTGGCCCAGGGGTGGAACCTGGTAGCTGGTTACACGGGGCAGATCAGCCTGGGGCAAAACGCGTTCTTCGGTCTCGGCGCTTACAGCATGGCGATGCTGTGGCTTCATAACGCCACGAAGACCTACTATTTCTTTGATCCGGTCCTGATGATCTGCGCAGGTATCGCGCCGACCATCATCGCGTTCCTCATCGGGGTACCACTGCTGTCCCGGCTTCACGGCGACTACTTCTCCTTCGGGACTCTGGGCATGGGTATGATCATCAACGTCCTCTTCGTCAAGGGCGGAGACATCACCGGGGGAGCCAACGGTATCTATCTGGATGCGAGCAAGTTCTCGACCATGCGGATCTACTGGTGGGTCGCTATATTGGTGGCCTTCCTGGCGACTCTCGTTGTGTACCTCCTCACGCGGTCTAGAATCGGCCTTGCCCTGCGGGCGATCCGCGAAGACGAGATCTCCGCTGCTTCCCACGGCATCAGCGTTCTGAAGTACAAGGTTCTCGCCTTCTGCGTCGGCGCTTTCATGGCTGGCGTTGCAGGGTCCATCTACGGCTACTACCTGTTTCACTTGGAGCCGGCCAGCGTGTTCAACATGAACTGGCTGTTCTACCCCATCCTCATGGTGGTCCTCGGTGGCACAGGTACGATCATCGGTCCCGTTATTGGGGCGCTGATCGTTAGTGCTCTGTTCGCGTATGGCGACATCTACTTCGGCGGTTACCATCCGATCGTTTCAGGTCTTCTGATCATCCTGGTCATGAAGTTCATGCCAGGCGGGATCATGAGCATCATTACCAGGGTGCCGGGTCTGTTCCAGAGGGGTGGCGGCGCGATTCCCGAGAGTGCGGCGGCCGAGTAGGCAGCCCAGCGACTCTTTCAAGAAAGGGGCCCGGTCTCTTTGCTGGAGACCGGGCCCTTGTTATGAAGGTTGTCTTCACGGCAGCTTGAATAGCCCCGACAGGGTTGCCCCGCCGCAAAGGCTCGGTTATGTGGGGGCTTGGGAAGAGCGGACCTGCCACTACGTCGAGGTCCACCGGCAGCGTGGCCCTCACGGCGACCGCTAACTAATCTACGCCTGGGATCCGCCGTTCGCTTCGGAGTCCTGCTCAGCGTCGAACCCCCCGGGGAGGGACCCTATTTCGCCCCACTGATCGTCGCCTTGTAGTCCTGCAGGCGTTGTTTGTCCTCTCCCGCCGTGTGGGCGACCCCTTGGTCGAGGACCTTCTCCGCCTCAGAGATATTCTTGTCGGCCGCCAAAATCTGAGCGAGGTTGATATACGGCGCGACGAGGGATGGGTCGCCAGCAATGGCTGCCCTGTACTGGGTTTGCGCTTCATCGAGCTTCTTCTCGTCGCGAAGTACGTTGCCGTAGTTGTTGTGAACTGTCGGATCATCTTTGAGCTTGAGCATCTTGTCGTACGTGGCCGCAGCCTCGTCATATTTGCCCGAATTGTATTGGGCCACGGCGAGGTTCTGAAGGGCGGTAAGGTCGCTGGGGTTTGCGTCTACCGCTTTTTGCAGATCGGGGATCTGGGCTGCGTACTCCTCGGCGGTCTTGCCTCCCACAACCAATCGGGTAGGGGCGCTCGTGCCCGTACTTCCGGATTTTTCGGCGGCCACGGTGCTGCTTGTCGTAACTGAGTCTGAATTGGAGGTGGAACAACCGACGGCCACGAAGCCGAATGCCAGGACGACCGTCAAAACCACCATAGACAGGGCCATCCGCCCCCAGAAGATCTTCTCCGCAGTTGCTGGTTGAGTCATTTGACTACCCCGTTCGGTTTATGGCACAAGGATTTCGATTGCGTGATGGTCGATTCCCAGGGTCGCCGGCAGGCGCCCCGCTAGTTCTCCGTCCGTCTGATACCAGACCACATGTTCCGTGTCGACTGGCAAAACCTCCGCGTTTTCCGCCCGGACGTACGTGACGTCTCGGTTGTGTAGGTGAAGCCCCGTCGGTACCCCCAGCCAGAAGACGCTGAGACTTGCAACGCTGGTTCCTTTGAACATCAGGACGTCAAGCAGACCATCGGTTGGATCGGCGTCTGTGGTGATGCCGAACCGCCCACCATAATAGCGGCTGTTTCCGGCCACCAAGAAGGTGACGCGGTGCTCTTCACCGTTGACCCGGACGAGAAAGACCTGGGGAGGTTTGGCGAAGCCCTGCCGGAGCCCCGTAGAAAGGAACGCCAACTCACGAAAACGCTTCTTTGCCCTAGGGTCGATGTTTCTGATCGTCAGCGCGTCAATGCCCGCACCCATCATTAGGATGAACTTCCGATGGTTGACCCGACCCAAGTCCATTAGGCGCGTGTTGCCCCCCGCGATGATGGAGCACGCACGTTCAACCTGAAAGGGTATCCCTAACTCGAGAGCGAGGACGTTCACTGTCCCCGCCGGAACGATTCCGAGGCGGGCCTTGCTGCCGGCCATGCCGTTTACGACCTCGTTGACGGTACCGTCTCCACCGACCGCGACGACTATGTCCGTCTCTCCGGCGTGCGTGCTTGCGATACGTGTCGCTTCCTCAGAGGCTTGAGTGGCGTGAAGAGCCACGTCCAGGCCATGACCTGTGAGGCAGTCATCGACGGCGGACGCTATCGCTCCGCCCCGTCCCCTTCCCGCGTATGGGTTGTAGATGACGGTTGCCTTCATCACCGAGATGGTAGCGGATTCAGCCGCACGCGTGCTCTAGCGCCTTCCACGCCTGCATCGAGCGACGCAAATCTCGTGAAACCTGCAGTACGGGCCAACTCGACCGCGCGAGCGAAGTCGCGCCCGACTTCGCTTGGCCGATGAGCGTCTGACCCGAACGTGATCTCGACGCCGGCCTCACGGAGACGGGAGAGAATGCCGGGGGCTGGGTACGCCTCCCCAACAGGCTTGTGGAGCCCGGCCGTATTTATTTCCACAAGCACTCCCGCGCCTGCCACTCGCTCTACCAGTCTGTCCAGTTCCCGAGTGAGGACACGGGACGGACGGTAGCCGAACTTCTTCGCCAGATCCAAGTGACCCAGGATAGTGAAAGCCCCGGACTCTGCAGCGTCACCGACCAGTTCCAAATACTCTATCCAGACGTCGTCGACATCTCGACCCAGGTATTCGTCAATCTGCCTCTCATCGTCGAGGCCCCACGCTCCGAGATAATGCACCGAGCCGATGACGTAGTCGAAGGGGTGGCTGTTGAGAAGAGTCTTTACTTCGGAGATGGTGTGGGGACGATAGTCGGCCTCGACCCCCAGCAGGACGTAGCCTGGGTGCTCGTGCTTGAGCCGGCGAACCTCTTGAACGTAACCGTCGAGATGGCACAGATCCATAGAGATGGTGGGATCGGATTCGGGAAGCAGAGGGAGATGGTCGGCAATGCCAATTCCGGACAGTCCTAGGGCGAGAGCTTCCTGGACGTATTCCTCCGGAGAACCCACGGCATGGCCGCAGCGGGAAGTGTGCGTGTGGTAGTCGGGATAAGACACGTCAGTGTCCCACGGGCATGCCCCGCCCAGACCCCGGAACGGATAGATCCTGCGTGTCCAAAATAACGGTATACGGGCCGTCGTTGGTGAGGGTAACTACCATGTGTGCCCCGAACTGCCCGGACCCGGTGCGTATGCCCAGCCGCTCAAGCGCCAAGCGAAACTCTCCTACCAGAGCTTCAGCCTGAACGGGGCCGGCAGCGTCGGTAAACGACGGCCTTCGCCCGCGGCGGCAGTCGGCGTAGAGGGTGAACTGGCTGACCACCAACGCGGCTCCGCCCGTATCGAGCAAGGAAAGATTAGACTTGCTCTCGCCATCCGGGAAGATCCGAAGGTTAGCGATCTTCTCGGCAAGGGCCGCCGCTTCGCGGGCGTCGTCAGTCCGGCCCACTCCCACCAACAGGAGAACCCCTCGGTCGATCTTACCGAGGGTGGATCCGTCGACCTGCACGGCAGCGCAGGCGACCCTTTGGACGACGGCGCGCATCAGACAGTCTGCCGGAGTCTCAATCGACCTCCTCGAAGGCGAGGGTTGTGGCCTCCCAGCGTCCGTCGGCACGCTGCTCATCCAGAATGACGCGGGCAAACCGGTTCATCAGAGAGTCGTCCGCGGTGACGAGCACCTCGGCATAGTTGCCGGTAAGGGCCACAAGACGTCCCTCGTCACTCCTCTCCCTCAAGACCAAGGCCCGCTGCATCGACCCAGCCAGTCTCTTACGGAAGTCCATTACTTTTAGTTCTCCTAACCTCCGCATGCGCAAACTACGTTCGTGGATGACGTCGGGATGGATCTTCTGTCCCATAGCTGAAGCCGCCGTTCCCCGTCTGTCACTGTAGCTGAAGACGTGCAGATAGTTGAGCGGGGCCGACTCCACGAAAGCGAGCGATTCTTCGAACTCGGCGTCGGTCTCGCCCGGAAAACCCACGATGACATCCGCTCCAAGGGCCGCATCCGGGAAGCGGCGCACCACCTCGCCTGCGATGCGGAGGTACGCTGCGGGTTCATAAGGGCGGTTCATGCGGCGAAGGACAGAAGGGGAGCCGCTCTGAAGGGGAAGGTGAAGGTGGTGCGCGACCCGATCACCCGCTCCCTCAACGACGTCAAGCAGCCGGCTGTCAACTTCCAGAGGCTCGATAGAACTCAGCCGATAGCGGAGTGTCCGAAGCGCGGGGCCTTTGTCTTCAACGAGTGCCTGCAGCAACTCCGCCAGCGCGCCCTCAGCGGAATCTCGGCCCCAGCTACCCAGGTTGATACCGGTGAGGACGATCTCCTTGAAATCCCGACTGCCTAGCAGTCTCGCCTGCTCCAAGACCTGAGCGCGAGGCATACTCCGTGCGGGCCCCCGCGCAAGCGGGATGATGCAATAGGCGCAACGGGAATCACACCCAGTCTGGATCTTGAGGAAGGCGCGCGTATAGCCGTAGAAATGGGAGATGAACTCTTGATCGAACCAGGGGGATTCCGGATAAGCCGAGACCCTGGTGGACGGCGCTTTGCCGACAACGACGCCCTCCAGATGTTCGGCGATGGCCAGCTTCTCAATGTTGCCCAGTACCAGGTCGACTCCGGGGATGGCAGCCACCCCCCCCGGATCCACCTGGGCATAGCATCCTGTAACAGCAACTAGGCAGTTCGGGTCGGTTCGTTTCGCGAGACGTATTTCTCGGCGGCACGTTCTGTCGCTTTTAGCCGTCACAGTGCAGGTGTTGACGACCCGGATATCGGCAGGAGCATCCCAGTCCACGAGCCTGTAGCCCGAGGCAGTGAGTATCTCCTGCATCTGAGCTGTCTCGCATTGATTGAGTTTGCACCCGAGGGTGCGGAAGGCCACAGTAATTCGCTTCACGTTATCGTCGCCAAGAGGGGCTCGAATGGATGAGGGATGTTAGCATATAGACCGCTTGCCACCGGCAAGTCATGTCACCGGACTGTTGAGGGTTTGTGAGTTCCGTTCCCACGTTTCCCCACACTCAAGAGGGCGCGTCTTCGCAGGAGCCATGGCACAGGCGAATGGTTCCGCGCGTTCTGCGTCGCGAGCGGATGGCGGGGCAGTTGGTCCGCTTCATCATCGTTGGCCTGGTAAACACCCTCGTTGATCTTGGCGCTTTCTATCTGATAGGACTCATTCCCGGCATGCCCGAAATTGCTGCGAAAGCCATGTCGTACGTGCTCGGCATCTGCAACAGTTTCTTCTGGAACAAGTATTGGACTTTTGGAGCGGCCCGATCTGCCCGGGGCAGACGGGAGTTTGCCCTGTTCTTTCTCGTGAACCTGCCGCCGCTTGCCGTGAACGTGGTCGTCTTTACTCTGCTCGGACTCTGGGTGGGTGAAGGTACGTTCCTGGTGCGCATGAGCAAGGCCTTCGCCGCCGCCGTCGTCACGGTGGCATGGAATTTCGTAGGCAGCCGCTACCTGGCCTTCAGGCACACAGCTCTGAAAGGGGACAACGATGGTTGAGCAACCCGCATCGGTCTCTGAGGCCGAAGCTATGCTACGTCTCGCCGCTCCCCGATATTCGATAGTCATCCCCATCCACAACGAGGCGGACTGTCTGGAGGCTGAGGTCTCTGAGTTGACGGGAGAACTCGAGAAGCGCAACGTCGACTACGAACTCATCTTGGCGGAGAACGGCAGTTCCGATAAGACGCCCGCGATCGCCGACTCTTTAGCGTCCCAGAATCCCCTCATTCACGCGTTGCGTGTTCCGGTGCCCGACTACGGTGAAGCCATGAAAACCGGGATGCTGCGGGGAAGGGGCGATTTCGTGGTCAACTTCGATATCGACTTCCACGACGTGCCATTCATGCTCGCAGCGGGCGACCTGCTGGCCGACACCGACGCCGGCATCGTAGTGGGCAGCAAGCTCATGCCCGGAGCTGAGGACCGGCGCTCCTCGGCCCGGCACATGGTGTCGCTGGGATTCACGACCATCCTTCGCATACTTTTCGACCCGCGCATGGACGACACTCACGGCATGAAGGCCCTTAGCCGGGATGTCGTGCAGAGGTTCGCCCCCCAGACCGTGCTTACGACCGACGTGTTCGACACAGAATTAATTATCCGCGCTCGTCGCGCCGGGATCGTGGTGCGGGCTATTCCGGTGAAAGTGGAGGAGAAAAGGAAGGCGCGTTCGTCTATAGTACGTCGCATACCGCGGACTATGAAGAATCTGCTGAGGCTTCGGGTCATACTGTGGAGGGAGGGGAACGCTGGGTCCTAAGCGCGAAGATCTGGTCGAGAGTGGAACTTTGTGGGATTGGCTTCCCACGGTTATCGCGTTCCTGGCCATCTATACCACGCTTTTCATCTTCTACAAGCCTGGTCTGCTCTTCAGTCTGACGACCACCGCTGGTGGAGATACCGGCGCGCACCATTACCCGGCGCAATATCTCATTCAGGAACTGCTGCCCCACTTCCGTCTCACCGGGTGGGCGCCCGGCTGGTACGCCGGTATGCCCATGCTGACCTTCTATTTTCCCTTCCCGTTCCTGCTCATTGCCGTTCTTGACTGGTTCATGCCTTACCAGCTCGCGTTTAAACTCGTCACGGTCCTGGGCGTCTTTGCGCTTCCCGCCGCCGCCTACGCGATGGGAAGGCTGTGGCGCGTCCGCAGGCCCTTCCCCGTGCTCGCTGCGGTTTTCGCTTTGGTCTTCTTGCTCATGGAGAGCTACTCCATCTATGGCGGGAACATTCTGAGCACGCTCGCGGGCGAATTTGGCTATATGCTGAGTTTCTCGCTCGTATTCCTCCTCCTGGGCACTCTGTATCGGGGGATAGAGAAGCCTCGCCTCAACATGCTCTTCGTTCTCAACTGTCTAATCCTCATGGCCCTGGTCATGTCTCATATCGTGACTACCTTCGTGTTGGTCTTCATCGTCCCTGGTTTGCTGCTGGTGCACCCACGTTGGCGGTCCTTGGGGTATCTCGCCGGCGTTGCCGCCGTTGGTTTCTGTTTGTCGGCGTTCTGGTCCATCCCGTTCGCGGTGGACCTGCAGTGGTCCGCCCACATGGCCTGGGACCAACTCCACTCCATCACGGACCTGGTGCCGATGCAGCTTCTCCCGGTGGCCGCGCTTGGCCTGGTCGGCATGGCCTACGGTGTGGCCCGAAAGGAGAAGAGGCTACTGCCTCTGGCCTGGATCACGGTGATGACACTGATTCTCTTCTGGGTAGTCCCCAGTGGGCGTTTGTGGAACGCGAGGATCCTCCCCTTCTGGTACATTTCGCTACACTTCTGGGCCGCGTACGGGGCCACGTGGTTCGTGCGGCCCTTTACAGTGATGCTGCGCGATCTCTTCCGCTCGCGGGGCCGTACCGCCCGGCGCGTGTACCTGCCCGTGGTAGCGATCGTGCTGGGGGCAGTGATCATCATCACGAGCACCACCGCTGCCGGCTGGATCAAATGGAACTACTCCGGATATGAGGGCAAGCCGGTTTGGGGTCAGTACCAGGAGATCAACAACTTCTTGAACACCTTGGCTCCAGGCCGAGTGATGGTGGAGCACTCGCAGCAGATCGACGAGTTCGGCACCCCCCGCGCGTTCGAACTCATTCCCTACTGGACCAAGCTCGACACGATGGAGGGCACGCTGATGGAAGCTTCCATCACCGCGCCGTTCCACTTCATCAACCAGGCGGAACTTTCCAAGGAGCCTAGCAACGCCATTATCGGTGTGAAATACCCTCCGCTGAACGTGCCCCAGGGGCTTACGCACCTGCAACTCATGAACATCGCCTACTTCCTGACCGTGACTCCAGAGGTGACCAGCGCCGTGCTCGCCGATTCCCGGGCCGAGCTTCTCGCCACCTTTGGTGACTACAACATCTTTAGGATCTCGGGCGCAAGCGGGTACGTGGAAGTGATGAAGAATCAGCCCGTTCGCGTGAGCCTGCCGGTGAGTGAATGGCGCGACATGGCAGTCGATTGGTATCTCAGCCCCGACGCCCTCACGACTCCAATCGTGCTCGACAAGGGCGAGAAAGCCCTTCAGGGATTCCCATCTATCTCGCCTGACCAGTCGGCCACGCCGCCTGTCGTTCCCATCAACACTGAGGGACGGGTTACCAACGAGGATTTCGAAAACGAGAGCTTGTCCTTCGACACCACTGCCATCGGGCAGCCGCACTGGATCAAGATCTCTTACTTTCCCAACTGGCACGTGAAGGGGGCCGAGGGGCCGTTCTTGGTGTCGCCGTCATTTATGATGGTCATTCCGACGCAGAGCCATGTCACCCTGTACTACGGGAGGACCGCCGCCAACACCATCGGCCAAGTACTTGAGGTCATTGGCTGGCTCTTGCTCTTGGGGCTGTCAGCATGGCGCGCAATCCTGTGGCGCCGGCGAAGGAGGATGGCCCGGACCGTACAGGAACCGCAGTCGATCGCCTGCGTTGTCTCCAACGAAGCTACTTGCCCAGCGGAAGCTCCTGAGGTGTCGCCGAGCGTCCAGGCCGAAGAGTCACTGAACTGGCCCTGGAAGGACGAGCACTAGGGACGAGGAGGCAGGGGAGGCCTGAGTTGCGGGGGAATGCCTGCTTCGCAGGG
Organism: uncultured Actinomycetes bacterium; assembly: GCA_963775295.1. GTDB lineage: Bacteria > Actinomycetota > Thermoleophilia > RBG-16-64-13 > RBG-16-64-13 > JAMDEO01. The sequence continues at coordinate 457,574 of CAVZIK010000006.1, read as the reverse complement.
CACCCCGGTCTGGCAGAGTCCGCAGCCGTAGCCTTCGAAGCCGTACTCCCTGCGCACGTATTGGGCTGTCACAGGCTGGAGATGGTGCTGGCAGGGTTTCTTGTGACGGCCTTCCCGGGTGACTGATCCCACAGGGCATCGGTCGGCACACAATCCGCAGGTACCATTGGCGTAGTGGAGGCAGTAGGCGAAAGGATCGCTGTATGGTCTGGGGGTCGCAGGGATTCTGGCCCGAACAATCACCGAGCCGAACCTCACCGCCTGCCCTTTGGCAGTGATGATGCCTCCAGAAAGCCCAAAGGTCCCCAAGCCGGAGATGTATGCGACGTGCCGTTCGGACCAGGATGACGCTAGTCCGAACGTCTCCGATTCGGGCTCGCAGAACTCTGCCAGAGCCGAGGGCACGACCACGGGATGGCCCGCGGCGGTCAAGGTTTCGCCTAGGGCCTGGTGAAGCACCTGGCTGCAGGCTTGGCCGAATATCCGAGCTCGGGCCCAACGCTCCGACGGATAGAAGGCCTGGCCGTGGTTCGAAGCCTTGGATTCAGCGCTGTGGCACAGGGCCCAACTAATCACCGAAAGGTCATCGGCGCTTGTCCCGGAAGCGTCGCAACCGAGGGAGAAAGCCTCCAAAGGGCTCCAGTGGAAGGGGCCGATGTGTTCCTTCATCTCAACGTATAGTGGGTCGTCGCCGCCGGAGAACCCCACGAGAAAATCGGCCCAGGCCTTGTCCGTGGTTCCGGGGCCCATGTTGTTCTTGGCGGGATCATCGAGGAAGTTCCTGATGAAGTTCTCGACAAACGCGGCAAGGCTCATGCGGGTTCTCCTATCGAAGTGATCATCGGGGTGAGCCAGACCTTGCGGGTCCGGGGTCCGTCGAACTCAGCCAAGTACACGGCCTGCCAGGTGCCCAGCCGAAGTCTCCCACCCTCCACGGGCACAGCCAGCTGAGAACCGAGAATGCTGGCCTTGATATGCGCGTCGGAGTTTCCTTCGGCGTGGCGGTATCCGGCCTCGCGAGGGACCAAACGCGCGAGGCCATCGACGATGTCGCGCGCGACCGACGGGTCCGCGCCTTCGTTGACAGTGACCGCCGCGGTGGTGTGAGGAATGAAGATGATCACCAAGCCATCGAAGCGCACCCCGGCCTCATCAAGTGCGCCCTGTACGCGCTGGGTGATATCCACGAGGACTTCGCGGGCCGGGGTCGAGACTGAAAACTCCACGGAGGACACGGCTTTCGTTCTCCCTTCGCCGGCGCAAAGACATGACGGCGTGTGCCGTGCCCGATCGGTGTGGCCTTGCGCCGCACGGGCGGACTGATAAGGTGGAGGTAAGGGGACTCGAACCCCTGGCCTACGCGATGCGAACGCGTCGCTCTCCCATCTGAGCTATACCCCCGCTCATGAACCTGCCGGCGTGCCAGCCGCGTATTTATACCACACGGAGACGCTGGTATCACTCCCGCTCTAGCTGCGTTTTGCCACTTTTCTGCGGGATTGATACCAGCGTCTCCAGTCAGGACAACGTCAAGGCACGCTATTGGCGATGTGGCCCACGCAGGACCTCACTCGCTCGTGAGATGCCTTTTGAGAAAGGGCTCGATGAGATCGATGGGGACGGGGAATATCGTGGTGGAGTTCTTCTCGGTCGCGATCTCGGCCAGCGTCTGCAGATAACGAAGTTGCAGGGCGGCCGGGTTCCTGGAGAGTACGTCCGCGGCCTGCGACAGTTTCTCGGAAGCCTGGAATTCGCCCTCGGCCGCGATGACCTTCGCCCGCCGTTCCCGTTCCGCTTCGGCCTGGCGAGCCATGGCCCGCTGCATGTTCGGAGGAATCTCCACGTCCTTGATCTCAACCACGCTGACCTTCACACCCCAAGGCTCGGTTTGCTCGTCGATGATTTCCTGTAGGCGGGCGTTAAGCTTGTCGCGCTCGGTGAGAAGGTGGTCGAGGTCCGACTGGCCCAGGACGCTCCGCAGCGTTGTTTGAGCGATTTGGGAAGTCGCGAGTATGTAGTTCTGCACCTCCACGACGGCCTTCGAAGGATCGGTGACCCGGAAGTACGCGACAGCGTTGACTTTGGCCGGAACGTTGTCCTTGGTGATGACTTCTTGTGCCGGCACTTCGAAGGTGATGGTTCTCAAGTCGACCCGAACTACTCGGTCGACGATGGGGATGATCAGGAATATCCCCGGCCCCTTGGGCGGACTCAGACGACCCAAACGGAAGATGACTCCGCGCTGATACTCGGGGAATACTTTGACCGCCGAGGAAAGGATGATGATCACGATCACGACCACGATGACAATTGCCGCCGCTACGCCTGCGCTCATGAACCCTCCTTGGGTCGACGTACCACCAATGTAAGTCCCTCTGATCTTACTACCTCTATCGGATCATCTTTAACCAACGCATCTCCTTCGGCCCTTGCTTTCCAGACCTCCCCCCTCACCTTCACCTGTCCTTCGGGAGCCAGCGGAGACAGGGCAACGCCTCTCGTCCCCGCCAGGCTTTCCATGCCGGTCGCGTGGGGACGGCGCATGGCTCGAGCGGCCGCGCGGACCACGATCGTGAAGAAGCCCACCACGAATAGGGCCGCGATCAGCAGTACCGGCCAGCTTACCTTCAGAAACGGAGCCGACGTGTTGTACAAAAGAGCCCCTCCCCCGATGAGCGCGGCTGCGCCTCCGATTCCGAGGATCCCGTGGCTTTGGATCTTGATTTCCGCCAAGAAGAGGGCCATCGCGAGGACGACGAGCGCGACTCCCACCAGACTGACGGGCAGGATCTGGAAGGAATAGAACCCCAGCAGCAGGGCGATGACTCCGGCTATCCCAGACGCCCCTACTCCAGGTGTGGCGAACTCGATGATTATCCCGAGCAGACCGATTGTCATGAGTACGTAGGCGATATTGGGGTTTGCGATGGCGTGGAGGAAGCGTTGGACCCAGCCCATATGGGTTTCGTGGATGGGAGCCTGTGCCGTGTGCAAAGTGATTCCCTTGGGAACCGTGACGTACCCGTCGACCGCGCGAAGGAGCGACGGGAGGTCTGGAGCCACGAAGTCGACAACATGCTGACTCAGTGCTTCGTCAGCTGTCAGGGAAACCGACTCGCGCACAGCCTGTTCGGCCCAAGCGGCGTTGCGGCCGTGGCTGCCCGCCAGTCCTCTGATGTACGCCGCGGCGTCGTTTGTAACTTTGGCCCTCATGGTTGCATCCATGTCATCACCTAACGACACCGGGGTCGCTGCCCCGAGGTTGGTCTGCGGCGCCATGGCAGCCACGTCCGCACCCATGAGGATGTAGACGCCGGCCGAGGCCGCGCGCGATCCTTGTGGGTAGACGTAGAAGATGACGGGGACGGCTGAATCGAGCTCCCCCTGGATGATATCGCGCATCGAGATGTCCAGGCCGCCCGGCGTGTCGATCTCTATCACCAAGGCCGCCGCCTTCGCGTCGGCGGCCTGCTGCATGGTCTTCACAAGGTATCCGGACAGGGCCGGATCGATAATTCCAGAGACCTGCGCAACCCAGATCTCGCCGGCGTTCTGGGCTAAGGCGAAGGACGAGATGAGAAGCGGCAGGGCAATGACGAAAGTCAGAGCCAGCAGTGCGACGACGCACGCTCGCATCGGAGCGCGCCGGAAGCCGGGCTTGCGCCGCCGGCTCACGTTAACTCGCGGCGGGCCCAGGCCGCTGGACTGGGGGTGGGCTCGCTGCCCAGAGCTTTGCGCACCGCGCCCTCGAGCCGTCCGAGCACGGCAGCTAGGCCGCCAAGGTCGGCTCGCATGAGGTAGAGGCCCCCGTTATCTCTGACATGTCTGAATCCCGTGTCTTCGAGGAGGTCCAAGGGGAAGAACTCACAATGGTTGCCGCCGTTCGTGCTTCCCGTCGCGACCGCGAACGCGTAGACCTCGCCGGCTCCCCGCAGCCTCAATTGGGCAAGCGCTTTTTGGAGCAGGCGACGGGCGAGCGGACGATCGCAGCCCTCTTCGACGCGGAGGCAGAAGACTAGCACCGAATCGGGAGGGAGTGGTCCCAGCGGTAGGACGCGCAGTCTGGGCAGGCTCGCGGCGGGAGCACACTGAACGGAGGCGGCGGCTGAGATTGAGGATGGGTCACTGCGAAGGGAATCGGCGAGGCACACGAGCCCGGTACTGCCCCAGCTAGGTTCGAGTGAAGTCATCCATTGCCGGCGCGTGGCCCAAGCTGCGCCTTGACCCGCGGGCGTCACTCCTGAGGTGAGCCACCAAGCGCACGAGCGACAGGCGACAGGCAGAAGAGCCTGACGAAACGTGCAGAGAGGAAGATAGTCGGGCACTCCTAGCCCTCCGCTGCTGTGGCAACCTCCATTGGTCCCGCGATCGCATCGATGAAGAGAGTGACCGTGCTCAGGTCAATCGAGAGAAGAGCCGTCACGCGTTGGCGTACAGCCTCCTCGACCTCACGGGCCAGCTCCGGGATATATACATCCCAGGCGACACGGGCATGGATCTCCACATCCACCGATTCGGGCGGGCAGTCGCGAACGACCACGCCCTGTGCGTGGGTTTCGCGCATCCGGGAGGAGAAGCCCTTCCATGGCGAAGTGTGTAAGTCGAGGACTCCTGACACGGAACGGGCCGCGTCGGCTACATAAGTCGCTATGACCTCGTGGGAAAGGGAAGGTCTGGTGTCGTCCACGTAGGGCGTCGATGTTCCCTGCAGGTCTTCGGAGAATACTTCGTCCCGCGGATCCGTCATAAGCATCCCCTGTCGGATGGCGTGCGAACACGCGCGTGAACAATCCCAAACAAGTTTATACCAATCGCCAAAGGGTAGCTTCGGGCCTGGTGAAGAGGCGCAGGGGTACGAAGCTCGTGCCGATGCCCCTTGAAACCACCAGAACGCCTTGTCCCCATTGATACACGCCGCCGAGATGGATCCCTTCTTCGCCGTTTAGCGGGACCAATCCCTGGCGCGTAGGGACGCGCAGTTGCCCACCGTGCGTGTGCCCGGCGAAGACGAGCGCGAACAACTCGGATAAGGGCGAATCAGCGGGAGGCGGTTCGTGTATGAGAAGGATAGGAAAGGCGCCCCGTGTGGCTGACGCGGTCTTGTTCACGAGTTCGAACCCTCCGGTGAGGTAGTCTGCGCCGCACAGAACGAGGGCCGAACGATCGCGCTTCGGCAGGATGGCGCAGCGGTCGCGGAGAAGGGTGACCCCGGCCTGTGTCCAAAGACCGTCGGTGCACCGAGGCCGTGCGAGCGGACCCTTAGCGATGCCGAACTCGTGATTCCCTGTGACTGCGAACTTGCCCAATGGAGGATCCAATTGAGCGATGATCCGCAGGCAGGCTTGGGAATAGCGAGGATCGCCGAGTACGTCTCCAGTGAGAACGACAAGATCGGGTTTCAACGGAAGCGCCCATTTCACGGCCTTGCGCAGGCTATGCTCGTTGGATGGGAACAACCCGGCGTGCACGTCGGATAGGTGGAGAACGGTGAGGCCTGCCCATGACGGAGGCAGTCGCGGCACCCGGAGGTCGGCCTGAACGCACCGAACCCATTGGGCCTCGAAGGCCATGTATGCCGCCGCCGCTCCGCCCCCTCCAACTCCCCAGCGGAATATCGGTCGCAAAATCGATGCTTGGTCGCGGCTTAGAATCATCGGCGGTCCTTATCTCTGTCCGACCATGGTAGCGCCGGCTGGCCCCTCGGGATGATATGTTAAGGCATGAAACGACCCAAGGCCTTCCCGACTGAAAGGATCGTCCTCTTGCGTGGTTCGTTGACCAGCGAGGAAGAGCGGTGGCTCAACTGCGCGCTGCACATGGCTGCGGCTGGGGCCGCGGCCGCTCAGCCGCTTTACGGCACTCCAGCAGGTCGAGAGCTACTCGGGCAGGGTGCAGGAGGCGATCGCACCATGGAGATCGACCGGGCCTGCGAAGCGTCCATCATGCGGGTGCTGGCGCAACAGGCACCCGCTCTATACGACCTGGTATCGGAGGAGACCGGATTCTCAGGGACGCCGGACGCTCCTTGGCGGGTCGTTCTCGATCCCCTCGACGGCAGCCTCAATGCGAAGCGCGGACTGGAGCCGTTCTGTGTGTCGATCGCGGTTGCCGACGGGGCTACTCTCGGAGATGTGCGGGTGGCTCATATCCAGGACTATCTTAGAGGGCACTTTTTTAGCGCGGTGAGGGGAGCGGGATTGGTTCGGGCCGGGCTGGGCCATCCGTTTGAGGCCCAGAAATCCGACGCGTCCCGTTTTGAAAGCGACGTCGTCGAAGTCATGCTGCTCGAAGCGGGCCGACCGGACCGTCATCGCTTTCGCTACGATGACCTCAGTACCATGGCGGGCGCGGGCAAGAGTCGTGACATGCGTGTGCGACAGATCGGCTCGCTGGCGCTCTCACTGTGTTATGTCGCCACCGGAATCGCCGACGTGCTTGTGGCCGCGGTTCGGTCGCGCTCCGTGGATATCGCGGCCGGTCTCCTGATATTGGAGGAGGCCGGCGGTCATGCAGCCACGCTCTCCGGGGATGACATCAAGAAACAACCGCTCGATCTGGAAAAACGCTGCGCTTTCGTGGCCTGGCGCGCTGGACTGGACGGTGAAGAGATCGTCAAGCGCAGCCGCCGCCTTGAGACAGCGCTGATCGGTCAGACCTAGAGCGAGCAGGGACGGCGAGCCGCGTCTCTCCTGATGGGCGAAGTCACGTCAATGCAAGCTCCAGCTCCCAGTCCTTGTCAGGAGGAGCCGCTTGTATCTTCGAGAGACTTTCGGGGCAAATGCAGGCGAGCGGAGTCCGCGGCACACTGCGACGTAACCCTAGTCGACCCCAAGAAGCCTGTCCGCCGCCTCCAACGCGTACAATTGGATCTGCGGGTCAGGATCGTCGAGGCAGCGCCGAAGTACTTCCAGTGAAGCCGGATTGCTGACGTGTTCCAGCGTGTCGATAATCGCTTTCTTGAGCGCGGGGTCGTCGGTGCCGTCGAAAACCTTGGAGAGTTCGACCGGTTCGAGGAACGCGACCATGTCCGCGCGCTCGGCCGAGGGTAGCGCGAGAAGCTCGTCGGCAGTCTTGACGGAACCGCGAAGGCCGGAAGGTGAGGCGTCCGGTTCGGGCTCATCGAGAAACATGGTATCTCCCTCGGCCTGCCACTTCGGGGTTCCCACTGCAACCTCCAGCGGTTCCTCGACCGGGACTTCAGCCGGTGCTTCCAGTCGCGTCTCCACCCCGACCGGCAGAGAAGGAGAAATAGGCGATTCGGCCACGGTCTCAACCTCGGACCAGGTAGACAGTTCGTCCGCGTAGTCGGTCTCGACGAGCGGCGGCCTCGGTTCTCCAGCCCCCTCGACGATTGCTGCAGGTTCGGCGGCGGGTTTTGGCGGGTCGGGTAGCACGTCAGTGAGAAGAGGGCCGGATGAGGTGATTTGAGTCGCCGGCGATTCGGCTTCGATCGCCGGAGGCGAGCCAACGACGGCAGTCGCGGCTTGCTGCCCTCTTGCTTGGTCGACGCGAGACGATGCGTACTGGCGCAGCTGTGTCAGCCGGGTGCGAGCATGCTGGTTCGACTTCAGTTCCTTGGGAACCTCCGTGGACTGCAGGGCGGCGAGCACCTTCTCGGGTCGAAAGAGCGACAGACGCTTGGTGTCGTCTTCCGTTATGTCTCCCCAGCCCTGCATGATGTCAAGGATCATGCCGTGGAGCGGATCGGTCTGGGGGCGGACGGGCACGACCTTGGCCGCTTCGGCGGTGGTGGGTTGAGTCTCCGCCCTAGGGGTTTGGGGGACGCCGGCTCCGGGTGCTTCGTGGACGGGAGGACGTTGGACATTTGCAGGTTTAGGCGGTGAAGCGACCCGTCTGTTCGTCTTGACGGTCGCTTTCGCCGCGCGTGAACCGCCTCCCCGCTTTCGCAGCGCCATCACAAGCAGAAGTAGAACGAGCAGCACGACCACGATGATGGCCGGCAGGATATAGGTGTTACCAAAGAGCACTGGCATTGTGAACCGCCTCCCTGAGCTTCCTACGGCACATCCATATATACTATCCGCCCAAGACTGATCCTGGTAAAGCCTGATGCCCCGCTCGACCCAAGTGCGGTGGGGCGCAGGGATCATCGAAGACCCATATGGTGTTTTTCGGCTAAAAGGCCCAATTGGTTGAGGCCGCGTTGCGCGGGAGGCTTCCCGAACCCATGATCGACACTCACTCGCACATCCTTCCCGGCCTGGATGACGGCTCTCCGGATCTGAGTCACAGTCTGCGCATGGCGGAAGCGGCGGCTGCGGCCGGGGTGACCACAGTAGTGTGTACCCCTCATCTGCTGGAAGTCGACATCTCCTTCGTTGGCCGAGCGCGAGAGGTTCTCCAGGAGTTCAGGGCCGCGCTGGACTCCGCAGGCATCGATCTCAAGTTGCTTCTCGGCTTCGAGGTGGACATCTCGGTGGCTGCGACCGCCTCCGATGACGAGTTGAAACTGTTGACGGTGGAAAGCGGTGGCAAGCTACTTCTGGTTGAGATGCCCCACTGGGGCTGGCCGTCGCATCTACGGGATACGATCTTCCGTCTGCGCACGGCGGGTCTGACCCCGGTTCTGGCGCACCCGGAGCGAAACGATCGCATCCAGCGAACTCCCGGCCTGTTGGGGGAGTGTCTCGGCGCCGGCGCAGTCGCTCAGGCGACGGCCGCGAGTCTGGAACGCGGATTCGGACGGGCAAGCAAAGCCGCCTTCTCCCGCCAACTCTCGCTGGGAAACATCGCCGTGCTTGCTTCCGATGCCCACTCGCATCGTCATGCCAGTTGGACGGTGGAGTCCGTGGTGGCCTCGTTGAGCCGCCGGCTGACCGAGGAAGACATCGATATCCTGACCCGGGTCAACCCGGAGCGACTGCTGTCTGGGATGTCGCCCCTTCCTGTTTCTGCGGCCCGGGTCTCCATGTGGCGCGGGCTCATCGGGGGGGCCTAGAGGGACGTTTAGGCGCGGCCGTAGCGATCTTCCAGCCGAATGATGTCGTCTTCGCCCAGATAGTCGCCCGACTGCACCTCGATGATATCGAGAGGTTCGGGACCAGGGTTCTCCAGCCTATGTTGCGTGCCCAGAGGGATGTACGTTGACTCGTTCTGAACTAGGCGGAACTTCTCGGCCCCGCGCGTAACGTCTGCCACGCCGCTCACTACAACCCAGTGCTCTGCCCTGTGTTCGTGGATCTGGAGGCTAAGACCGGCGCCAGGTTTGACCACGATATGCTTCACTTGGAAGTGCTCCCCTTGGTCGAGTGATTCGAATCTACCCCAGGGGCGGTGCACACTGCGGTGGTTGCGAGTGAGGTCGAGATGACTCTCTTGAACCTTGACCACCAGCTTCTTGATGTCGGCGGTCCTGTCCTTTCGGGCCACCAACGTGGCATCCACCGTCTCTACCACCACTAGGTTGTCGCAGCCCAGCACAGTGACGAGCCGCGAATCAGAAAACACGAGGGAGTTCGCAGTGTCTTCGAGGATCACGTCTCCCCGGATCACGTTGCCGCAAGTGTCTTTGGGGGAAACCGCCCAAAGGGCATCCCACGCGCCAACATCCGACCACCCGGCGGTGAGCGGTACCACGGCGGCACCGGACGTGTGCCTCACTGCGTCGAGTCTCTCCAGCACCGCGTAGTCGATCGAATCGGACGGGCAGGAGGAAAAGGCGTGTCGATCGACCCGGACGAAAAGCCCATCGGTGGAACTGCTTTTCAAAGCAGCCCGACATGCAGCGGCGATGTCAGGTCGGGTGTCCTCGATCGCGGATAACCAGAGGGACCGCTTGACCATAAAGATCCCGCTGTTCCATAGGTGATCGTTCCCAGCGAGCAGTTGTCGCGCAGTGGCAGCATCCGGCTTCTCCCGGAAGCCGGCCAATCGCCGGGCAGTCGCCGCCCCTTCAATGGGGTCTCCGACGCCGATGTATCCGTACCCGGTCTCCGGCCTGTCCGGGACGATGCCAAAGGTGACGAACATGTCCGTCTCGGCCAGAAGCGCCGCCTCTGCCACCGCGGTCTGGAAGGCGGGTACATCCGCAATGATATGGTCCGCGGGCATGACCAACATCAACTGGTCCGGGTCTCCGTCATCGAGTACCAGAGCGGCTAAGGTCAGCGCAGGCGCTGTGTTCCGTCCCACCGGCTCCAGAATCACTCGCGGTTGCTTTATGCCCAGTTCCAACAATTGATCGGCGACCAAAAAGCGGTACTCCTCGTTGGTGACCACAGTGACGTCGGATCCGTCCGAGGCCGGGGGAACGCTGCGCAATCTGAGGGCCGTCTCCTGCAGAAGAGAATAAGTCCCGGCGAGCGCCAACAGCTGTTTTGGAAAGTTCTGACGCGAAGCCGGCCAGAGCCGGGTGCCTGATCCACCGGCGAGGATGATGGTTTGGATATGCATGTGAACCATATTAGGGCCGATTGCCAGAGCTTGGCAACATCAATCCGAAAGGCGCGCGGGGGCTATACTGTCCCGTACCATGCCAGAAGGTGCTGAGAAGACGGTGGCAACGACACCGAGATGGCGCAGATCGTGGAAGCGCTGGTTGGCCAATTTGATGATCCTGGCCGGCGTGATCCTGCTCGCCTGGGTCCCGTCGACGTGGGCCTACACTTGGTTCCAACAGAGAGACCTAAAACAGCAACTGGAGCAGACGAGCCCGCAAGTCACTTCCGCCGCTGCAGATCTGTCCTCGACCGATTTTATCCCCATCGACATCAAAGCCCAGAGCGTGCAGCAGGCCGCGACCGGTGAGTCGACGACGACGTCTGAAGATGCGGCCGCGGCCGCAACCGCCGCCGCGGAAGCTGAGCGCGAGGTCCAACTCGACGCTTTCAAGACGGCCGCCGACGCGTATGCAGCGACGGCGTCCGGTACGGTTGGCAAGCCGATCGGAAAGATCATCATCCCCAGTATCGGCCTGAACGTGGTCATGGTCGAGGGAACCGGCACGGGCGATCTCAAAGTGGGCCCGGGTCACTGGCCCGAGACTCCCTTTCCCGGCGAAGGGGGCAACTTTGTCGTGTCCGGTCATCGGACTACCTACGGAGCGCCCTTCTTCAAGCTCAACAAGGTCCAAGTGGGCGACGAGATCGATCTTGTCCTGCCATATGCGGTAGCCCGCTATACGGTTACCCGGGTCGTCATCGTCCTGCCTACGGAGGTCAACCAGGTGGCACAACTGGGCAGGGAGCAGGTCTCTCTAGCAGCCTGTCACCCAATCTACAGCGCCAAGCAGCGCATCGTCGTGCAGGGCGACCTCACCAGTTTCAAGCTCATTACTCCTTAGAGCCGAGACATCCCCTTCTCGCAGGGGATAGACGCATGGTCGCCGAGAAACCTCGCTCCAAGCGCGGTTCGGCGGAGACAACACACGGCGACGTGCTATCGTGCGGGCATTATCACGAGAAAACGGAGTAGCCGTTCATGAGCGTTGATCTGTTTGTCGATTATCTCGTTAAAGTCAGCCCCGAGATCGACGTGAAGTTGCACGGCTATCTGGACGGTGTCGCGGAAGGAAGCCCACTTCACCGCTACCTCTACGGCATTCTGGACGAGTTCATCTCCAGGGGCGGCAAGCGGGTACGTCCGGCGATGGCCATGCTGGCCTGCGAGGCGTCCGGCGGCGAGCCGCGCAAAGCGCTCGCCAGTGGCTGCGCCATCGAGGTCTTTCATGCGGCAGCGCTCATCCACGACGACATCATGGATGCCAGCCTTCTCCGCCGGGAGCAGAAGTGCGCCCATATCCTTCACGGGATACCGCTGGCCATCAACGCGGGGGACTACGCACTAGGGCTGGTCTGCACCATCGTGGTTCGAGACTCCCTGCTCGATGACCGGACGAAGATCGCGGTGCTCGACGTCATCGGAGAGATGAGCGCGCGCACTGTTGAGGGCCAAGCCCTCGACGTGGGTTGGGTCCGCGACGATCTGTACGATCTAACTCCGGACGACTACCTCAACATGGCCCTGGGCAAGACGGGGTATTACAGCGGCATAGCTCCTCTCAAGGTGGGAGCGATTATCGCGGGAGCTACAGCGGAGGAGGAGAAGGCGCTTGAAGGATTCGGCAAGAATTCGTCTATCGCTTTTCAAATCCAGGACGATCTTCTTAACATCCTCGGTGACGAACGCACCATGGGCAAGGACTACCTTAGTGATGTCTTGGAGGGAAAACGTACCCTGATGGTGATCCACTGTCTCGCCCAAGCGAGTCCGGCCGATCGACAGCGGTTGATCGACTTACTTCGGCTGTGCCAGGGGAAAGACAAGCAGCAAGCGCTCGAGGTGGTGGCCTTGCTCCAGCACTACGGCTCGATCGACTACGCCCGCTCCTTCGCACGGGATCTCATTGCGGAAGCTCGTTCGTATTTGATCCCGATGCGGCAGTCCGAGGCGCGCGAGGTTTTGGCGTCCATGGCCGACTTCTTCCTGGAGAGAGAGCGGTAGCGCGCGCCGCAATCAGTCACGGTTCGCGGAACCACCGCTGGAGGCGATGATGCAAGAGGCTGTACAGAAGAGACTGCGTGGGTTGCCGTCCGTGGAAGAGCTGGTGGGCGGTCTCGACGCGGCCGATTTGCTCGTGAAATATGGGCGGACGCAGGTTGTGGAGGCCGCGCGGGCGGCCATTGAGGCCGAGCGCGCCGGGATCATGTCGGGCGTCGAGCAGGGCGACATGGATGACACCCAATCCGCTGCGAGGCTCCTGGAGAAGGCGATCGAACTGCTCGAGTCCTGGACACGCCCGGGGTTGTGCCGCACCCTGAATCTCACCGGCATCGTCATTCACACGAACCTGGGGCGTTCCCGCTTGGCCGAGTCGGCTATTGCGCGCGTTGCAGAAGTCGCTGGGTCGTATAGCAACTTGGAGTACGATCTGAAGGCTGGCTCCCGCGGTAATCGCGAGACCCACGTGGAGAAACTCCTTACGCGTCTCACTGGGGCAGAAGCGGCGTTTGTCGTCAACAACAACGCCGGGGCTGTCCTTCTGCTCCTCATGGGCTTGGCAGCCGGGCGGGAAGTGGTGGTTTCGCGGGGCCAATTGGTTGAGATCGGCGGCTCGTTTCGCCTGCCCGATATCATGCGCGCGGGCGGGGTACAACTGGTCGAGGTGGGGACGACGAACCGCACCCATATCGGGGACTTCGAATCCGCTATAACTGGCAATACAGCCTTGCTCTTCCAAGTACACACGTCCAACTACCGAATCATGGGCTTTGCCGAAGAGGTGGGGCTGGAGGATCTGGTCGAACTGGGGCGTCGCCGCGGTGTGGTGGTGGCGGATGACCTGGGCAGCGGAGCGCTACTCGAATTGGGAGTTTTCGCGGGCGAGCCCACGGTGGCGGCTTCGCTGCGTTCGGGGGCGGACGTGGTCTGTTTCAGCGGGGACAAGCTCCTCGGTGGACCTCAGGCCGGCATCATCGTGGGAAGGGGGGAGGTCGTCGACCGGCTACGCAGACATCCCGTGGCTCGTGCCCTTCGCTTGGACAAGATGACCCTGGCCGCTCTTGAGGCCACGCTACAGCTATACGCTGATCCCGAGCGGGCCAGACGGGAAGTGCCGACCCTACGGCTCCTGGAGCGGACCCCCGCGGAGACCGCCGCGTTGGCTGCGCGGCTCCAGAGCACGATCGAAGCCCGATGCGCCGATGGCTTCATCCTTGAGATCGAGGAGTCCAAGGCCCGGGCCGGAGGGGGTTCGATGCCTCTGGTCGAATTGCCCTCCCACGCCGTCCGCGTTCGCATCCCCGAACTACCGGTGGAATGTGGCATGCCCGGCGGCACAGCCCGATCGACCGGGGTAGCCGGAGGCCCGGGCGGATCGGTTGCTGCCGAGGTGCCGGGAATGCGGACCATCAAGTGGAGTGCGTCGGCTCTCGAGGCGGAGCTGCGCAAGGCTCCTGTCCCTGTGATCGCGCGCGTCTCGCAGGACTGCCTTCACCTGGACGTGCTCGCCCTCGATGACGATGAGGTTGAAGATGTGGCGGAAAGCGTAGCCTGGGCTGCGGCGCGGCTGCTCGATCGCGCCGAGCGCGGCCTGGCGCCCGAGCGAGACTCCTAGACCGGAGACCACGATGGCGGAATACTCCAGGCCTCTCACTCTGGGGACGGCCGGTCACATCGATCACGGCAAGACCACGCTGATCAAAGCGCTCACCGGGCGTGATACCGACCGCCTCAAGGAAGAGAAGGAACGCGGCATCAGCATCGAGTTGGGATTTGCCGAACTGGCGCTGCCCAGCGGTCGGCACTTGAGTGTTGTGGATGTTCCCGGGCACGAACGTTTCGTTAAGACCATGGTGGCCGGAGCCACGGGTATCGACCTGTTCTTGCTGGTGGTGGCCGCCGACGACGGGGTGATGCCCCAGACGCGCGAGCACCTCCGGATCATCGAGCTGCTCGGGATCCCTGCCGGGGTGGTCGCTGTGACCAAGGTGGACATGGTCGACCGGGATCTAGCCGAACTCGCCCGCGCTGATGTGGAAGAGTTTCTTGCCACGACCCGATACGCTGAGGCTCCTGTCGTATTCGTGAGTGGCACGACCGGCGAGGGCCTGCCGGAACTGTTGGAGGCGCTGGACAGCGTGGGCGCGAAGGTGCCGCCGCGTCCGGCCTATCCGGCGACCCGGATGCCCGTAGACCGCGTGTTTTCGCTCAAGGGGATCGGCACCGTCGTTACCGGTACGCTGTGGTCTGGGAGGATCAGTGCCGAGGACACCGTAGCCATCCTTCCTCCCCGTAATTCCCGCGGCTTCGGTGACCTGCTGGACGTGAGGGTCAGGAGCGTGGAGGTACACGATCACGAGGTCTCGGCCGCTCAAGGGGGCCAGAGGGTGGCTCTGAACCTCACGGGAATCGAACGCGAGGCCGTCTCGCGGGGTCAGTGGGTGGTCAAGGAGCCGGTAATAGAACCCACGTTTCTCACGGATGTGCGTCTCTTCTTGCTCGTGGACGAGGCGACGCCGTTTCCCAGAGTTTCCCGGGCCAGGGTTGATCACGGCACCTCGGAAATGTTGGCAAAAGTGGTGCTCGCTGACCGGGAAACGCTCGAGCCGGGCCAGTCCTGTTACGCGCAATTGCGCTTCGAGGAAAGGATGCTGGTCTATCCAGGTGATCAGTTCATCATTCGTTCGGTCACGCCGGTGACCACCGTCGGCGGCGGGCGCGTGATCGACCCCGCGCCCCACAAGCATGGCACCGGCGGGCGATGGCGGGACCGCCTGACCTTGCTGGAGGGAGGAGCGCCGGACGCGATTGCCACTTTGCTCTTGGAGGAGGCCTTCCCGATGGCCTTGGTGCGGGGGAGACTGGAAACCAGTCCCTATCTGTGGCGTTTCGTGACGGGCGAGGTTGGCGCAGCGGTCGCAGCCATCGTCGCGGACGGTCGAGCCCTTCCAGGTGGAACTGCCGGTTCCGATGCGACCCGCCTTTTCCACGGCCCGTCGCTGTTGGCGCTCACAGAGACCGCGCGAACGGCCCTCCTGGCAAAGGCCGAGAAGGACGCCCTCAACCCGTATGTGACCTTGGGAGAGCTGCGACGCGAACTCGCGGGCGGCAGAGAGTGGCCTGCTCTGGATGCCGCGTTGAGCCGGTTGCAGGCGTCGGGCGACGTCTTGCGCACTGAGCACGGCTTCATCTCCGCCGAGGCGGCCGCCGGTTCAGCTGCGGGCCCATCCGAGGCGGCTCAGGTGCTTCTCGGGCTGTTCGCGAACCCCTCCCCAGGGGCCCCGGAAGCAGAGGCCCCTCGCCTGGCCGTTGTTGCCCAGGCGGCCGGCCTTCAGGTGCGAGAAGCTCAGAAGCTCATTGACGCGCTCGTGCGCCAGGGTAGCTTGGTCAAAGTGGGCGAAGACCTCTACTACCCTCCCGAGCGGCTCGAGGTGTTGATGGGCCGGCTCATCGCTGCGATGGAAGAAACGGGTCAACTCACGCTGGCAGAGGTGCGCGACCTTTTGGGAACCTCGCGCCGGTATGCGCAGGCTCTTCTGGAGCACATGGATTCCGAGGGGCTGACCCTTCGGGTGGGAGAGGCGCGGCGCCTACGCCGCCGCCGCCGGTAGGCTTTTCCCTGTTGCACCCTCGTCGCGGCTGGACGCCGTTGCGAATGTGGTCGGCACCCGAGTGTGGAATGAAACCACCCCCTTCGGTATTCGACGGGTGGGATCGTTTCGCCCCGGAAGAGGTGCCCATTCTGATACGGGACTTATGCATTTCTGGTAACGCAACATAGCTGAGTGAAGACCCCGACTGAAGTGTCGTCATTTCAATTATTGCCAGCATTTGGGGGTGATTTGGGCTGAGCCGGCGTCGGTTTGCCAATGTCTCGGTGAAAGACTATATTCATGCTCGTGTTAACAATCCGATGTTGGATACAGGGCACAAACCAGGGGGGAAACATGCG
The DNA here is from genome assembly GCA_963775295.1 of uncultured Actinomycetes bacterium. Lineage (GTDB taxonomy): Bacteria > Actinomycetota > Thermoleophilia > RBG-16-64-13 > RBG-16-64-13 > JAMDEO01. The sequence goes on along the minus strand of CAVZIK010000006.1, from coordinate 441,163 downwards.
GATAAGACCACTCATCGTCCTTGTGCTGATGCTCGCAGTTTTGGCTATCGTAGCGGCCAGCTGTGGCTCGACGGCGACGACCACGACGACTGCGGCAGTTACCACTACCAGTGTGTCTGGATCGGACACGACTACTGCTCCGGCAACTGGTGACACGGCTACCACCGTGGGAGCGGCCAGTGGGGAGCCTATCAAGATCGGCTTCGATGAGGGCTTCACCGGCTTTATGGCTTATGACGTGTCCACGGCTCAGAAGGGCATCCTGACCGCGCTCGCCATGGTGAATAACCAGGTTTTGGGACGGCCAATCGAGTACATCAAGGTGGACAATGGCTCGGACCCGGTGGTTGCGGTCGACAAAGCTCGACAACTGGTCGAGAGCGACAAGATTAACTTCATGGTGGGCCCCATCTTCTCGCCGGCCGTTCAGGCAGTGACGGACTATTTGGGCAAGTCCTCGGGAATCCCACAGGTTTCCATACTCGGCCAGCCAACGGATAACCTGAAAACTGCGAGCAAGCTGGCCTTCATGCCCATGGGCATGGCCGGTGGCCAAGGCTACTACTTTGGCAAATATTGTGCCGAGCAGCTTGGGTATAAGACGGTGAACTGTATCCATTACGATGACACGCAGTCCCATCAGTTGCAGGACGGCTTCGAGAGGGGTTTCACCGAGGGCGGCGGCACGATAGTCAGTCTGAACTACGTGCCGATCGACACCGTTGACTTCAGCTCCTATCTGACCACTCTCAAGCCCGCCGATGCCACTCTCTTCTGGATCTTCGGCAATGGGGCCGTCCCGTTCGTCAAACAGTATCGCGACTACGGCATCACAGCGCCGCTTCTCATCCCCATGGCGAACAACTTCACCGACGAGCAACTGGCAGAGCTAGGCGATCTCGGCGTGGGCATGGTCGCGTGCGACCTTTATGCTTGGACCATCGATACCCCAGCCAACAAAGACTTCGTGGCCGCGTACCAGAAGCTTTATCCCGGTGAGCACCCCAATGCAGAAGTCTATGGCGCGTGGGTGGCTACGACCATGTGTATCGAGGCTGTGAAGATGACCAATGGTGATTTAACACCGGCAACGCTGATCAAAGCCATGTCCACGATGAGCTTGGATACCCCCGGAGGCAAGGAAACGCTGTCGCCTTATAAGGACGCCTACGTCGGAACCCGTGATTTCTACATGCTCAAGGTGGAAGACGTCGGCGGCATCAAGACCTGGGTGCCGATCTACACGTATCAGCAGGTGTTCCTAGGCGAGTAAGCAGCCCTGGCTCGATGCCGCAACGCCCATGATTGTCGAGAGTGCGTGCGGGGGGAGGTTTCACCTGAGAAGTGAAGCCTCCCCCCGTTCATTTGCGGGCACCCCTCGTTGGGGCACAGCCAAAGCGGCTAAGATATAGAGCGCGCGGAGCGGCGCTCGGTCTGGTGGCCGGCCCGGTCTTCAAAACCGGTGTTGGGCGGTAGTCCCGTCCAGGGTGGGTTCGATTCCCATGCCGCTCCGCCATCGCCTAGTTGGCGATCCATGAGGGGCTATGGCGCAAGGCCCAAGCTCACCGCGTTATCCAAATAGAGTTGACTCTCCTCTTCGAGTGACAGCCCGAGACCGTCCAGGAACTCACCCGACTCTGTGGTGGTTTCGAAAGGATAGTCTGTCCCGAGCATGATCCTTCCCATTCCCAAGGCCTCACGGGTGCAGTGGAACGCCGCGGCAAGGAAGTTGCCGCTGGTGGTCACGTACATGTTGTTGGAAAGGTACTCACTGGGGCGCTTCTTGATCGCTGGCATCGAACTCGAGCCTTTGGGTACGTGGTACTGGAGGAAGGAACGGTCCACGCGCTTGAGGAGGAAGGGAAGCGCTTCGCCATAGTGACCCAGGATGATGTTCAGGTTCGGAAAGACGTCGAAGACTCCGCTCAAGACCAGTCGCATCATGACTATGGAGGTCTCGATGCCAAAGCCGAAGCTTGGACCGGCTAGGGCTAGGCCGTACTCCGTGAGCTGACGAATGATCGGAAAAGTGGGGTGCAGATAGATCGGCACGCCCAGCTCCTCGGCCTTTGCGAGTACCGGCCAGTATCGCTTGTCGTCAAGGTAGGAATCGCCGAAATTTGAGTGCGTATTCCACCCACGAAAGCCCAACTCCTTCACACAACGCTCGAGCTCCCTGACAGCCGACTCGGGTTCCTTCGGTGCGAGGGCGGCAAAGCCAAGATACCGGTCGGGATGCCGGCCTATGGCTTGTGCGAGCTTGTCGTTTGCATCCTTCGCTATCTTCGTGGCCAACTTGGGCTCGAGTTGCTCGGGGCCGGGCGCGGTGTGGGACAAGACCGCCACGTCTATCCCCATGGCGTCCATGGCGGCTATTCGCATATCGTCCAGATCGCGAAGCCTGTCGACCAGGGTATCGCCGAAGGGCTGCCAATAATCGGCCGCATGATAGACTTGTCTGACCCCGGTTTCCTTGTCGTCGACGAAGCGAGGATAACCGGGATTCTTGTAAAGGGCGTCGACGTAAGCTTCGGTTGCGAAGTGATTCTCGATGTCGATCTTCTTCAAAGCGGAACCCCCGAGGGATAGCAGGAGACGGCCGACCTAATAGCAGACAGCAGCTGTCGCCGATTGTCAAGGGCTGTCCCAAAACTATAGCTATTGGAATTAACGGCCGCTCAGTAGGCATGATACATTGTTCCAAGATACGTGCAATAAGCAGGTATTACGCTCCACCCACTTCCGAGAACAAGGGGGCTTTTGACAATGGGACAGGAGAAGACCTGGAGGGGTCCAGAAGAGGCTGAGGGGCTGAGCAAGAAGCAGGTGAGCCGGAGAGAGTTTCTGAAGATAGCCGGAGTGGCCGGGGCCGCGCTCGGTATTGGTGGCGGTCTGGGAGGTCTTCTGTCGGCCTGTGGTAGCGACGAGGTGGCGACAACCACGACCGGTGTCACGGCCGGCACCACGACGACGGGTGCGGCCGCAACTACGACCACAGTGGCTGCGGCGGTTGAGAGCGGGCGTGCGATCAAGATAGGCGCCCTGTCGCCCATCACCGGGGCGCTAGCGTCTTTCGGCGGGCCTGACAAGTGGATCGTCTCGGTAGTCAATAAAGCCATCGGGGACGGCGTCGTCTGTGGAGATGGGAAGATGCATCCCATCCAGATCCTGAACATGGACACGCAGTCTAATCCGGATCGCGTCGCGCAGGTGACGGGAGACCTCATCTTCAACGAGAAGGTGGATATGGTTCTCGCTTCGTCGAGCCCCGACACGGTGAACCCGGCCGCCGAGCAATGCGAGGCGAACGGCGTGCCGTTGCTCGCCAACTTCGTTCCCTGGCAGCCCTTCTACTTCGGCCGGGGTGCCACGGTGGACACGCCGTTTAAATGGACCTGGATGTTCCACTTTGGGGTCGAAGACGCAGCCGCCTGCCGGATCGGGGCTTGGGATCAGATTCAGACCAACAAGAAGGTCGCACTTCTCTTCCCGAACGACTCCGATGGCGTGGCCTGGTCAAACACCAAGACGGGGCTGGGCCCCTTCCTGACGAACGCCGGCTACACCATAGTCTCCCAGCCGGACATGTACGCCGCGCCCGCCGAGGACTTCACTGCTCAGATCACGGCGTTCAAGAAGGCCGGAGCCGAGATCTGCGCGGGCTTGCAGATTCCTGCGGACTTTAACAACTTCTGGTCGCAATGCCAGCAACAGGGGTACAGACCCAAAGTGCTGTCCATCGCCAAGGCTCTGTTGTTCCATCAGACGATCGAAGCCGTGGGCGACATCGGGGTCTTCGCGTCTGACCACAACGTGTGGCATCCCACCTATCCGTACAAGAGTTCTCTCACGGGGCAGACCTGCCAGGAACTGGCCGACCAGTTCAGCGCGGAGACAAGCCAGCAGTGGACCCAGCCGATCGGTCAGTACGGCAAGTACGAGTGGGCCATTGACGTCTTGAAACGCGTGACCGACGTGGACAACAAGGAGCTCTACCCCGAAGTCATCGCACAGAGCAACTTCGATTGCGTCAACGGGCACGTCGACTTCACGCAGCCCGTCAAGGCCGGGACCAATCGCCCGGTGCCGAACGTTTTCAAGATCAAGATTGCGGCTGGTCAGTGGATAAAGCTTCCCGAGGGAAGCCCGTATAAATACGATGAGGTTCTGGTGTTTGCCCAGGATCCCAGTACTCCGATCAACAACAAGTTCCAGCCGATGCCGACTGCTTGATCGGATCATCAAGTGACGAGGGCGTAGCCGGTGTGTGATCGGGGCGGGGCCTGGAAGGCCCCGCCCCGATCATCGTGTAGGGCTAAACCCCGTAATCCGGCAGTACTCTGAAAAGGCGTCTGTGCAATAGGGAGACTTCCCCATGACTCGAGTTCATCGGCCCTAGGATATTGGAGCCCCGTAGGAACTGACCGAGCCGATGCCGCTGGCATCGTCAGCGGTCGGAAGATCGAAGCCTCAAGCCGGGAAGTGGTCGACCCCTACCGGTTCGTGTCGGCGCTGACCTTCTGACTCCCTGCGGTTGCGTCCCGAAGGAGAAGGTCGAGAGAATACCCGGCGTGACCGGCGTCTGTGTACTCAGATAGCCCCATGAGGGAGCTCAGGTTCTCGGCCCACATAATCGTGTACCATTGCCAGGTCATGCGCCTCGCGTCCAAGTCTTTGCGGATCGTGCCTTCAGCCTGGCCTTCTTGGACGATCGCCAGCATCTTGTCGAACGCCCTCGTCTGAACGCGAGCGACAGCCTCCCGCAGTCCCATTTGCGGCCCGGCTGCGATGAATTCGATCCAGGGCATGGCAAACCCGCTACGCTCGGTTTTCATGAGCTCGGCGTGTCGTTTGGCGATCACCGTGAGCCTCTCGTCAGCGGTCATGCCCGCTGACGAATCGATCAGTGCCGCCATATCCGCGAAGATCGAGTCGAGCGCGGCCATGAGGATCTCATCTCGGCTGCCGAAGTAGACGTAAAGGGTGCCCTCGGATACATCCGCAGCCGCTGCGATCCGGGCTACAGTGGCACCGGGAACGCCGTGCTCGGCGACCACTTTGAGCACGGCGTCGACGATCTGCGACCGGCGCTCCTCTGGAGGCAAGCGTCTGCGACTCTGTCCTGCGGCCAAAGTTGCTCCTTCTAGGGAACCTAAGCATAACAAGATACTCTAGGCCGGTCGGGCCTGCCTATCGAATGCCTCCTGTTGACACGAGCTCCAGTTTATCAGTATATTGTTCTTATTGAGCAAGCGCTCAATTAGCCGAGATGCCGAAGGCGTTTCGTCCTGCGGCGCTGCAGGGGATCAGCGTGTGATTGAAAGAAAGGGCTGGATTGATGAATGCAGAGCAGAAAGCGGTCGCGTCACAACCGCAGTACGGCACAATCGTGGAGGAAAACGTCTTCGTTCCAGCGCGTGACGGTGTGGGACTGGCGATCGACATCTATCGCCCCGATGGACCAGGAAAGTTCCCTGCGCTGCTGGCCATGTCGCCGTATGGCAAGACCCTGCAGACCTTTGAGACGCCGCCACAGCCATTTGGCAAGTCCTGCTTCGAGGCTTCTGTGGAGTCCGGGGATCCATATTTCTACACCCAACGCGGCTACGTTTACGTCATCGGCGACCTGAGAGGGATCGGCGACTCTGAGGGTGCCTACGAGGGGCTCTTCTCCAGGCACGAGGGCGAGGACGGCGCCGACATCGTCGAGTGGCTCGCCGAGCAACCATGGTGTGACGGCAACATTGGTCTCGCGGGAATTTGCTACTTCTCGTCGATGCAGCTACACATCGCGGCGGAGGCTCCTGAGCATCTCAAATGCTGCGCTCCCTGGGAGATCTTCGGCGACGATCTCTATAACCACGGTCAGTATGAGGGCGGCGTCCAGAACATCTTCCTCTATGGGCTCTATACCGGGACCTATCCGGCTCGCTGCGGCTATGCCATCAAGAATGTCAAGTCGGCGATGATGCTGAACACGCCCAAAGAAGAACTCGACAAGATGGTGGCGGATGCGCTCAAGGATCCCGACCTAAAGCAATACCCGTATCTGGCCCACCTCCTGAAGTACCCCGAGAAGAACCCCATCCTCTTCGACTTCATGTTGAACCCGCTTGACGGTCCGTACTATCGCGAGAGGTCGGTTTCCGAGCGTCTGGATCAGATCAAGGTCCCGACGTACGTGGGGGGTCCCTTCTTCAGCTTCTTCTCACAACCTCAGATGAACGTGTTCAATAGAGTTAACGTCCCCAAGAAGATGTTTCTATATACGGACATGGGTACGCGTCCCTGGCGAGCTCATCACGATGAGTTGCTCCGCTGGTACGACTACTGGCTCAAGGGCATGGAGACGGGGATTATGGATGAACCCCCGATCCGCTATCACACCACCGGTCTCACTCAACTAAAGGCCGCGCAGGAATGGCCGCTAGAGACCACTCAGTGGACCGATTTCTACCTCAACAGCCTGGACGGACTGTCCCAGGAGCCCGACTACTATAACGACGAGCCCGATGCCTTTGTGCAACAGCCGCTCTACGTGACCGAGGAGCGGGCGCGGGTGGGCTATGTCAGTGCGCCGCTGCCGCACGACATGCAGGTCACGGGCCCACCCCGGATCACGTTCTACGCGGCAATCGACCAACCCGACACCAATTGGCGGGTGGAAGTGCGTGAGGCCGACTCAGACGCCATCTATCCTCTGGCCTCCGGTTGGCTGAAGGCCTCGCACCGGGCGCTCGACGATACTAGGACAACGCCTTGGGAGATCGCGCACGACCATACCAAGGAAGTGCCGGTCGTCCCGGGAGAAATCAACGAGTACGTGGTGCAGCTTCGCCCGATGTCACACCTTTTCCGGGCTGGAAAGCAGATCAAGGTTGAGATCTCCAGCATCGACATCCCCACCGACATCGAGACCTATGACGTCATGTGGCACGTATGCAACAGCGCGACGACCCTGCACAAGATCTACCGTGACGGTTGTCATCAGTCCCACGCCTCGCTTCCGGTCATCCCGCTGAACAGCTAATCCTCCTCTGTCCTGGGGTCGGTGCATTGTCCACACCGACCCCAGGTACACGTCTCTCACGTTCGCCGCGAAGACACAAGGGGCCGCGGTGGCTTGCCACCGCGGCCCCGATCGTTCTTGTGAGGCAGATGCGTGCTAGACGAACAGGTTGACGTTCGCCTCGTCCGCCTCGGCCAAGTAGGCGGCTACTCCGGCAAATTCCACACCGTCGAGCAACTCTTCCTCCTTGAAGCCGAGCATATCCATCGTCATGGTGCACGCAACCAGCTTGACCCCTTGCTCCCTGGCGCTGTCGAGGAGTTCCTGCAGGGACATGGCGCCCGCGGCTTTCATGACCTTGTTCATCATCGGGACGCCCATGCCAGCGAAGTTCATCTTGGAGAGCCCCAGCTTGCCGGCGCCGCGCGGCATCATCCTGCCGAACATACCTTGGAGGAAGCTCTTGCCGCCCACCTTCACCTTTTCAGGCCTGCGGATGATGTTGAGTCCCCAAAAAGTGAAGAACATGGTCACGTCGTCTCCCATGGCGGCCGCGCCATTGGCGATGATCAAGGCAGCCATCGCCTTGTCGAAGTCGCCGCTGAAGACAATCAGGGTCTTCTTGGAAGTATCCATTTAACATTCCTCCAGTACGGACATTCAGTTCACAAATGCGCGGCGCAGGTAGTGGGAGATGTCGTTGAACGTGACGCCGTCGGACGCGGCGGTGCCGAGGTTGATAAGGCACATCGGGCACATGGTGACAATCTCGGATCCGGCTTCGCGAAGCTGCTCCACGCGTTTCCGTGCGTTGGCCGCTGCCTTCTCCGGATACAGCGATTCGACGGGTCCTCCGCAGCACCATGTCATACGGCCGGCCCTCTCCGGTTCCTTCACCGAGACGCCGGCGGTGCGCAGCAGTTGTCGCGGCTCATCTATGACGTTCTCGTAGCGGGCGAAGACGCAGGGGTCGTGGAGCACGAGTTCGCGTTCCAGCTTGTGGACAACTGCGGGGTCCTTCTCCGCTAGGACTTCGAGGTAGGTCTTGACCCGGATGTCGTACCCGGGAACAAGTTTGGGGTAGACCGAACGCAGCATGTTGGTAGTGTGGGGGTCGATCGTGATGAGGGTCTTCACCCCGTATTTCTTGAGCACTGCGTACACCTTGCGTGCGTGTGCGGTCACCGTCTCGTCGGTGCCCAGATCGTACGCCAGGGCGCCGGAATACAGGTCGTCCTTATACAGGTATCCGAATTCGACTCCCGCGCTCTTGAGGAGCGTAGCCACGTCGATGGGAACCTGGTTGTAAGCATCTCGTAACCCTGCCGAGGGGCGAACCATGAATGCACTAACGTTCACAGCCCGGTTGATCAACCTGGCGAGACCGGTAAACCGGGACAAGAAGGAGTCGCCGTAGCTCTTCTCTTTCTTGACCAGACCCTCGATGTAGGGGATGAGTTGATACATCATCCCGGTGTAGAGGACTGTCTCCCCGCCGCGGGGGAGATCGAGGCCGCGGGCCCATCTGGTCGCATTACGCTTGGAGATGGGCAGCACCGACCTGCGAAGGCGGAGATTGTCCGCCAGAATTCCTATGACGTCGCCGGTTGGAAGAGGCATGACCCTATCTCCTAAAGCCCGAAGGACTTGCGATTGATGTGATGACGAAGAGCGCGGACGTTCTCGGCGATGTGGACCCCTGCCGGACAGTTGACCTCGCACATCTTGCACAGGAGGCACGAGTAGACCGTCTCAGTCTCCTGAAGCACTTGCTCCTCCATGCCCAGCATGACGTAGCGAAACAACCGTCGTGGGAGGATATCGATGCCCATGGGACATACCGCGGTGCACACTCCGCAATTCATGCAGGCAGAGGCGTTGAACTCGGCATCTTCGCCGATCTCATCCGCAAGCTGAGGATTAACGAGGGTGCTCATGCATCCTCCCTTTCCACGGCAGCGTAGAGGTAGAAGCCGTCGTCATTCGTCTCTTTCGTCTCAGCCAAGTATCCGTACTTTCGCATTCCCATGACCCAGAACACGACCTCATGCGCGGGCTTATCGATCGCTTGGGCGATCTCGGGCACGGTCAAGGGCCCTTCCTTGAGCGCTTTCAGGATATGGCGACGCATCAGATGCTCGTCGCGTACTATCTCCCGGACCTCCCGGTTCACGACTGGCATGGGGTCAACTCCTCCATGAAGGCTTCGATCTGTGCCTTGACCTGAGCATCCGTGTAACCCTGCAGGTCTATGGCGTTTTTGGGACAGATGGGCACGCAACCACCGCAACCCTTGCAGGCGGCCTTGTCGATGAAAGCCACAGCCTTGCCATCCTGCTCCGTCTCTTGCGGCGCGTCATAGGGACAAGCTGCCAGACATTCGCCACACCATGTACACGCGTCGTTGTCGACAACCGCGACCAAGGGATCGAGTTCAGCGTAGCCCCGCTTGAGGATGGCCGCGCATTGGGTCACCGCTGCCAATCCCGAGGCAACCGCTTCGGCTGAGTTCTTGGGGCTCTGACAGGCGCCGGAGATAAAGACGCCGTCGACCACGGTCTCGACCGGCCGTAGCTTTGGATGGATCTCGTTGAAGAAGCCGTCTTTGCCGATGGGCAGCTTGAGCGTCTTGACGAGGTCCTCATTCTCGCGTGGAACCATGCCCGTAGCCAACACTACGAGGTCGGCAGGGATCGTGAGTTCCACTCCGCCCGTGAGCAGATCGCGGGTTGTGACTGTGAGACCGCCAGCCCCATCGCTCTCTACGACAGGGGGTTCATCGTCCGGGAAGCGGAGGTATACGGAGCCCTGCTTTCGAGACTCGTTGTACAGCAGCTCGTACTTGCCGTACGAGCGCATGTCGCGGTAGAGATGGTATTGGCGTAACTGCGAAGCGCCCGCTTGGCGGCCACCGGAGTTCTCGCCCTTGGCGGAAGCCTCCAGCGACGCATGGACCGCCGCGGTGCAGCAGTAGCGGGAACAATACGTGTTCCCCTCGGGCTGTCTGCTGCCCACACAATAGATGTAGACGATGCTTCGTACGGGCTTGTTGTTGTAGGTGAGCGGTCCCTCGCTCTGTTCTGCCAGGTTCTTGAACTCGGGCATAGTGAGAACTCCGTCGAGCCCATATCCCAGTTCGCCTTCTGCGGGGATGTAGCTCTGGAATCCGGTGGCGACGATCAACGAGCCGGCGTCGACCTCGATGGTTTCTGCGCGCCCGTCGCCGTTCACTTGGATGCTCACCTTGTAATTGCCGAAGCTGCCGCTTTTGCCAACGACTTCGGCTTTCTTGAATATTGTCACGTTGGGGTGCCGAGAGACCTTATTGACCAAGTCGTCCACAAGCTCGCGACCGTTCTTCGCCTTGGGATACATCTCGGTGAACCCGCCGACCCAGCCGCCGAGTTCCTCTTCCCGCTCCACTAGGAAGACGGAGAGGCCGATCTCGGCTAAGCCGAGTGCCGATCGTAGCCCAGTCACCCCACCGCCTATGACGACGGCTTTTGGCACGGTCTCCACAACGATGGGCTCGAGCGGCACGGTGAGCCGGGTGCGGGCGATCCCGCCGCGCACCAAGCGGATGCCCTTATCGGTAGCTCCCGCCTTGTCGTCGGTGTGGGCCCACGAGCATTGTTCTCTGAGATTGACCTGGGTGTACTGGTAGGGATTGAGGCCCGCCCGTTTCGCCACCTCGCGGAAGGTGAATGTGTGGAGTTTGGGCGAGCAGGAAGCCACCACGATCCCATCGAGCTTCTGCTCCTGGATGTCCTTGATGATCTCCTGTTGGGTGGCGTCGGAGCAGGTGAACATTGCGGTCCGCGCTACCACGACGCCGGGCTCGGATTCGACCTCTTTGATCACCTCGTCCACGTCGACGTAGTCGGAGATGTTGCCACCACAATGGCAGACATAGACCCCGATCCTGCGCTCACTCATGCCGGGACCTTCACTTTCTCGAGATGGGCCGCCGCTTGCGCGACCGCCGCACCCGCGTGGAGGATCGAATCGGGGATATCCTTGGCCCCCGAAGCAGTGCCCGCCACAAAGACGCCGGGCAGGTCGGTGGCACCGGGATTGAGGTCTTCATCGGCCTCACCGATGTAGTAGTAATCGTCCAGACTCGGGCCACCTTCGGGGAACAGTGTCTGCACGTCGAGGTTGGGCTGGATGCCGACAGCGAGGACCACTAAGTCGTGTTCGGCTTCCGCGATGGAACCGCCGTTCTCGATATCCTCGTAGTGCAGGACGAGATTGCCGTCTTCTTTCTCCTCAATCTCCGAGATGCGGCCCCGCACGAAGTTAGCGCCCATCGCCTTGGCCTGTTCGTAGAACTCGTCGTACCCCTTGCCCACTGCTCGCACGTCCATGTAATAGACAGTGACGTCCGCGAGAGGTAGGGCGCCCATGATGAGTTGGTTCTGCTTGATGGAATACATGCAGCAAACCTTGGAACACAGCGGGTTGTCGACCGTCTCGTCGCGGGACCCGGTGCACAGGACGTAAGCGATGTTGTCGGGAATCTTGCCGTCACCGGGGCGGACCACGGCGTTGTACGGCCTGGTGGGAGCCAGGAGCCGATCCATCTGCATGCCGGTGATGACGTTCTTGTGCTTACCATAGCCGTACTGCGGCTTGGCGTCGGCTGCGAACAGTTTGAATCCGGTGGCTAGGACCACCGCTCCGACCTCCGCTTCGAAGTCCTCACCCTGCATGTGGAGGTCGATGCAGTCGGCGGGGCAAATGGCCACGCACTGCTGGCACTCCGAACACACGCCGCAGTCGAGACAACGGCTGGTGGTGGCAAGGGCCTCCTCTTCAGTCATCGTCTGCTCGTCCGGGTAGAACTCGCCCGGCATCAGAGCCGTCGCTTCCGGAGGAAGGAGGGGCGGGAGGTTGCTGTACGTCGCCTGTCGCGCCAGAACCTGGTCCTTGTCGACCATAGGGAGCGCGACATCGAACTGTGCCGAGTCGAGGTCCTGCCCCTGGAGCCAGCGGTCGATCATAAAGGCTGCTCTGCGTCCGTGACCGGCTGCCGAAGTGATCATCGAGGGGCCCAGGACGGCGTCGCCGGCGGCAAATACATAGGGGTGAGTAGTCTGCAGCGTGTTGCGATCCACTTGGATCGTTCCGCTACTATTGATGGGCAGCCCGAACGCGCCGGTGTCCGGTCTCATGCCTGCGGCGACGACGACAAGTTCTGCCGGTATGCTACCGAGGTCTTCCCCGTACTGCGGGCGGAACCGACCCTCTTCATCTGTCACGGCTAGGCAGCGCATGAGTTGAACGCCCCGAACTTCCTCTTCACCTTGGAACTCGCTTACTCCGCAGGAGTTTTGAAAGATCACGCCCTCGCCGGTGGCCTCTTCGATTTCTCGCGGGTGAGCAGGCATCTGGCCCAGCGACTCGAGACTGATGGCGCGTACTGACCGGGCACCCAGCCGGAGAGCGGTTCGTGCCGCATCCATGGCCACGTTGCCACCACCGATCACCACTACCTGCTTGCCCTCCACGGGAAGCTCTTCCCCGAGTTTCGCGGCCTTGAGGAAATCCGCTGCCCGCATGACACCGCGCAGATCTTCGCCGGGAACGCCGAGCTTGGTCGATTGGTGCGTCCCTACAGCCAAGAGCACCGCATCGTAGCCGGCCTCCCGAAGCTCGGCCACGTCCTTGATGCGGACATCAGTGACGATCTCGACTCCGGCCGCCGTGACGTTGCTCACGTCTTGCTCCACCACCTCGTTTGGAAGGCGATACGGCGGCAGCGCCAAGCGGAGCATTCCGCCTGCTTGACTGGCCGCTTCGAATATCGTGACCTTGTAACCCTTGCGAGCCAGGTGCCAAGCGGCGGTGAGGCCCGCGGGTCCGGAGCCAACGATGGCCACTTTCTTGCCATTGGGGGCGGGGATGTCGACGATCGTGGGTCCATTGGCGTAATGCGTGTCGGCCACGAAGCGTTTCAGCCTGCGCAGAGAGAGCGGACCCTCGAGACCTCCCCGCGTGCATTCCTCTTCACACGGAGCGTAGCAAGCTCGACCCAAGCTACCGACGAGGGGCGTTGCTTCGAGAACGAGGTCGAAGGCCTTTTCGTACTGACCACTACGGATAAGGGCAACGTACCCGTGCGGGCGGATGCCCGCCGGACAGCTGGAGGTACAGGGCGAGGTCCCGACTCGTTGGATGACGGCCTTCTTCGGAACCGCCTGCGGGAAGGCGATGTGAGCGGCCCTGCGCGACACCAGGTCGGCGTTGAACTCGTCTGGGACTGCCACATTGCAGACCATCTCGCACTGCCGGCAGCCGGTGCAAGCAGCTTCATCAACGTAACGGGGCTTGCGGCGGATTTTTGCCTTGAAGCGCCCTTCGCCGTCGCGACGGATGCTCTCCACCTCGGAATAGGTGAGCGCGGTAATGTTGGGGTGATGGATGGTCGCCCCCATTTTGGGGGTGGAGATGCAGCTGGCGCAGTCGAGAGTGGGGAAGACCTTGCTCAGCAGGATCATCTTTCCACCGACGCTGGATTCCTTTTCGACCAAAAGGACCTTGTAGCCCATATCGCCAAGCTTGAGGGCGGACTCCATGCCGCCGATGCCGCCCCCCACGATCAACGCATCGAACTTCACGATTTCACCGCCTCATCCGGCCCAAGGCCGGCGAGCATTTCCGAGAACTCCCTCATGTAATTTGTAAACGGCTCGGCGCACACAGAGCAGATGGCGGCCATCCGCACGCGCTGAGGTTGGTGGCCCTTCTGCACGAGCAACTCCTGGGCGTCAGATACGATCTTCGAGGTCCGCTCGCTGCAGTCCGGTAGGTAGGCACATTCCTCGCCGTCCGCGGCAATGAAGACCCCATCGAAACCCTGTTCCACCGCGTGGAGCACCCAATTTGGCTTGATGCCGCTGGTGCAAGGCACGCTCAACACCATAACCTTGGGGGAATAGTGCATGTGAGAACTGCCTGCCAGGTCAATGCCTGGATCGGATATATTGTTGGTAGAAAACACCAGTATCTTGGGCGAGACGCCGCCAACGTCGGTCACGTGTGCGCTCCCTGATCGCTACTTCAGTCTCTTCACGTAGAGCTTCATATAGCCGGGTTCTTCAATCAGCCCCAAGTACTCGTGGCCAACTTTCTTGGACCAGGCCGGAAGGTCTTTCTGGGTACCCGAGTCGGTGGCGAGAACTTCCATGATCTCGCCCACTTTGACGTCGACGATGCCCTTCTTAGCGGCGAGGATCGGTCCAGGGCAAGAGGTCCCTCTTGCGTCGACGACCTTCTGCGACTGGATTGTGCTCAGGTCCACAGTTTCTTCTCCCATCTCGATGCCCCCTATCCGATGAATTCCGTTAAGTCCCCGGCACCCGCGGTGCCCATGGCTTCTATCCTCTCGGCCGCACGGAGCGATTGCCCCTCGGCCGAGTGTTGCTCGAGGAGCGCCTGGCGGATGAGCGCGCAGGCCTGGACGAACTTGGGATTGGTAATGGAGTAGTAGACGGTTTGGCCCTCTTTTCGAGAGCGGACGAGCAAACGCTGCTTCAAAATCCGCAAATGCTGCGAGACCAAGTGCACCGAGATGTCCAGTTCGGCAGCGATGTCACCGACGCATCTTTCCCCATCCTTGATGTAGTAGAGGATAGCCAGACGGTGCTCGCTCGCCAGCGCCTTGCACAACTCGGCGTGCATCTCAAAGATGGCACGCATGTCCCCCGTTGACGAACTTGTGAACTCAGGTATTTGCATAACTACGTATATACACGATAGCCAAGAGCGTGTCAAGGGCCAAACGGGTTACTGGGCGGCAGTCTCCCTGAGAATCCGCAGGAGCGCGTCGGGGGGATCGCTCTTACTCACGAACGCTTCGATACCCACGTCGTTGGACTCTGCCCGAGCCTCAGGGCGCCCGCTCATCGCTACGACGACGCAGCGGGGGTTGATGCGCCGTATTTCCCTCACGTGGGCCTCCGCTATCAGCCCGGGCAGTTCCCAGTCGAGAAGGAGCAGGTCGATCGCTCCCGCTTGAAGCTCACCCATCAGGCCGGAGACATCGGAAGCTTCGGAAATGGAATGGCCCAACTCGTGGAGCAAAAGACGCAGCGCCGATCTGATCTCGAGATTATCGTCGGCCAGCAGGACGTGCAAGTCATTCTCCGGACGCTTTCGGCATTGCTTATGAGGTCGCCTCTACTATGCCTTTATCCGCGTACGCCGCCCAGCGGCAGCTGGGGAGTTGTCAACCTGGCTGGATGGCCAGTACTTGGCTCTTGGGGCCAGTCCACCCGCACGGAAGTGCCTTGGCCGGGTTGCGAGAGTATCTCGAGCCGGGCGCCCACGGCTTCCGCCCTCTCCCGCATTATCCCGAGACCAAGCTTTCCAACGTTCGTGGCCTCTCTGAAGCCC
This sequence comes from uncultured Actinomycetes bacterium, assembly GCA_963775295.1. Taxonomy (GTDB): domain Bacteria; phylum Actinomycetota; class Thermoleophilia; order RBG-16-64-13; family RBG-16-64-13; genus JAMDEO01. The sequence goes on along the minus strand of CAVZIK010000006.1, from coordinate 425,757 downwards.
GTACCGTCGTCCGACACCACCAGCCGCAGGCCGGTTGCGCTGCAGCTCAGGCCTACGGTAGCCCTGGCCGCCCCCGAGTGTTTGACCACGTTGTTGAGCGCTTCTTGGGCGATCCGGTAAAGCGCAAGGCGGACGTCGGTAGGGAGCTCCCGGCACGTCTCTTCGGTATGTAACTCCACGGGGATGCGAGCCCGGCCAACTGCGGCTTCGGTCAGCTGTCTCAGCAGGTCGGGGAGGTTCGCCTCGGCAAGCGAGGCCGGGCGGAGTTCGAGGAGGAGGGTTCTCATCTCGGCAAGCGCTCCGCGCGTGAGCTGGCGTAGTTCCTCCAGACGGGCCCTGCCTTGCTCGGCATCGCGTTCGTAAATGCGGGGCAGGACTTCGGCGATGAGGCTGACGGAGAAGAGAGTCTGGCTCACCGCGTCATGGAGGTCGCGGGCGAGCCGCTGACGTTCGCGGCTTGCCGCCAACTCGTGCGCGTGCTCGTAGAGCTGGGAGTTTTCAATGGCGATGGCGAGTTGGTCGGCCAGAGTCTGAGCGGCGAAAAGATCCTGCTCGTCAAGGAGGCGAGTCTTGGTAGCTTTGATTTCGAGGACTCCGACAAGCTTGTCCCCCACCTGGATAGGCACCGCGATCTCCGATCCACCGCTGTCGTCATGGCCCTCCTTGAGAAGCAGAGGTTCGCTGTTCTTGGCCACCTCGCCGATGTTGCCGAGGCAGACGGAGTCGTCCAGGCGCACGGCGGTGGGGGCCGCACACTCCTGTCCCTCATCGCACGTGAGCAAACGCCCAAAGCCTTCGCGGTCGAGAACGAGGATCCGGACGGTCTGGTATTCGAATCTTTGGATGAGAAGGCGAGCGACATGAGGCAACAGCTTGTCAAGTTCCAAGATGGAACTGATCTGCCGACCGGATTCGTTGATGGCACGCAGGTGGTCCGTGCGGCGCTCCAGGCTGTGCACCAGCTCACCCAGCTGCCCTGTCATCCTGTTGAAGGAATGAGCGAGCGTGCCGATCTCGTCCTCTCTGGTCACGTCCGCCCGCAGTTCGAGTTCACCGTCCGCGATGCGGCCGGCGGCGGTCCCCAGCTGGGCCAGCGGCCGGACAATCCGCCTGGTCAATGCGATGCCTGCAAGGACGGCGAGGAGCGTGGCCAGTACCGCCACGCCCCCCATCGTCCACAGCGAGATACTTGTCGATCGCAGCGCTTCCGTTTCCTCTTGCTCTGCAATGAGTCCCACGCGCAAATCCGGTATCCAGTCGTATACGCCGATGACCTGAGCACCTGCATAGTTTGCATACGTCCCAGACCCCGCGCCGTGATCGATGGCTCCGTCCGCTCCGGCAGTGCGGATGTAGGTATCCGGGATGGAGTAGCCCGTCCGTCGCAGATAGGTGAGCAGTCGGTGATTGGACCCTACCAAGTATGTCTCGCCGGTTTCCCCGAGCCCCGGCCGCTCTATCATGATCCCGTTTAGACCCACCAGATTGGCTCGTCCCGCAAGTACCCCGATCGTCTTTCCGTTCAACTGTACGGGGGCGCTCGCTACGACGGTCATCTTGCCAAGGGAAAGTGAGTACGAGGGTTGCTCGATGTATTTGTTCTCCAGCCCCTCAGTGAAGTAGTCGTTGATACCCAGGCGCTGGCCCTCGTGGCCCGAGTTGGTCGAGAGAAGCACTACGCCATTCTCGTCCATGAAGAACAGCTCCTCGAATAGTCCCATCCGCTCGGCTGCCCAAAGGAAGCGGTCCTGCACTCGGTAATACGCGTCCCGTCTTCCGGACTCTGTCGCCGATCCCGAGGGGAGCAAGGAAAGGTCTCCCGGGATGTTGGCCTGCGAAAGAACGACGTCCAGATTGAGCCTTAGGCTGCCCGTCCAGGCCTGGATTTCGTTCTTCTTCAGGGTCACGACTGATTTGAGTTGGTCGACCACTCGACTGTGAGCGTCACGCGAGCCCACTGCGATGGCCACGGCGGCGATCGCGACCGCCGTGAGGACGACGCTGAGGATCAAGAATAGAAGGAGCCTGCTCCCGATCGAGCGCACCCGCGGAAGGCCGAAAAGCTTCACCTGAGCCTCACGATCAAGGCCGATCGGGGCTGAAGACCATAGTGAACCCGGGCCGCTCGGCGTTCCAGGCATCGCCCATGAGTTGCTGCCAACGGGCGCTATCGATCCATCCCACGGGAACCTGGGGAGTATCCACGAGAGGCGATACCGCCCTCACCGCGAGATCCTGAAACGCCCGGCTGTTGCCGGGCGCCCATTCAGTGAGGACCTTCGCCGCCTCTTCGGGATGCTCCACCGCGTAGCGCCAGCCAGCGTCACTGGCGTGGACAAAACGCTTCACCGCGTCGGGCTCGTTGGCAATCGTATCCTGCCGGGCGATGACGAGGCCCTCGTAGCCTCCGATCCCAAAGTCAGCGGGGAATATGTTGGCCACAGGGTGCCCCGATATCTGCGCTCTAATCGGCTCGTCCTGAGCGTAGCCCAGCCAGGCGTCGACAGTGTGGTCATAAAGGAAATTGAGTTGATTGGGGTCCACATCGACCAAGGTGACCTGAGTCGGATCTACCCCGGCCGCTGTAAGTGTGTCTTCCAGGACGGCCTTCCAATAGTTGGTGGTCACACCCACCTTCTTGCCCACCAGGTTGGCGGGTTCTTCGATGTTCGATTCCGTCAACGAAAAGATAACCAGCGGAGGGATTTGGAAGGCAGACATGACGGCAACCACCGGCTGTTTGTCGATGACCAGCTGTCGCTGTTCAGCGAAGGAGGTCACGGCAAACGTAGCTGCGCCCTCGACCACCCGGTCGCACGCGGGAGTGTCCGGCCCACCTTCTAGGATGGTTACGTCGAGCCCTTGGTCCTTGTAGAAGCCTTTGGCATCGGCCATGTAGTAGCCGACGAACTCGGCCTCGTGGTACCAGTTGAGCTGAAGGGTGACGTCCGTGTTGCCGGAGCCGCCACAGCCGGTTGGGAACAGCGCCAATAAGGCCAGAAGTGCCGGAATGGCCGGTACCAAAAGAATCCGAGCAAGCGCTCGGGGATCCCGTCCTGAGCCCCTTTTGAGAAGGCCCCGCATGGCGGCGTCCTTCTGCCTCAGTCGACCAGCCGATTGTGTATGGCCATTGAGACGGCTTCCGTGCGGCTCGAGGCTCCCAACTTCATGAGGATGTTGCTCACGTGGAACTTCACCGTAGATCGGCTCACGAAGAGTTTCTTCGCGATCTCCGGATTGGTTAGACCATCGACCATAAGTCTGAGCACCTCGAGTTCCCGCTCAGTTAGCCCGGTGTCGTCCGCATCGGTCCGGGTGGCGGCATTGATGAGCACCTGTGCCGCCTCCGGAGCGAGGGTGGGACGTCCGGCGTGCGCCGCGCGTATGGCCTGGGCCAGTTCGGCCGCCGTTACGTTCTTGAGCAGATAGCTGATGGCTCCAGCCTTGAGGGCAGCTTGCACCAACTCTTCTTCCTTGTAGCTGGTGAGAGCGATGACCTGGACATCCGGGCAAGCGTCTCGGATTAGTCTGGTAGCCTCGGCTCCGTCCACCTCAGGCATGACGAGATCCATGAGGATCACGTGGGGCTCGAACTGGCGGCACTTTGCCACGGCTTCGGCGCCGCCCGCTGCTTCGCCGACAAACTCGAGATCGTCGTAGGCCATGATGAACGCGGCGAGCCCGCTGCGGACGACAGCGTGGTCGTCAACGATCATAACGCGGACCGGTTCGTCGCCCATTTCCGCCTCCTAGCCGCATGTGGCCTCGTTTCTTCAACCCCCCAAATTTATCAGCCTACCAAGTGACTGGCACTCGCGGCAACAGGCTGCCACCGGCAGGCGCAAGTGTTGCGGAAAGCCGTTTCTTGTCCTTAGGCTTTCGAAAATGTCAAACAATAAATAAAGTTAAGAGTGGAATTGATTTTCTTTACAATCTGTCCGATAATGATGAAGAAACTCTATTTGCTGGGGAGGTGAGCGATGAGCCAGTGGCAAGACTTGACCGATATGACCGGCGAGCGCACGTTCGTCGTTACCGGAGTTCGCATCGTTGGCAGCGACATCGGCGTCACGGGTGAGTTCGAGCTGCCACCCCTTGCCAGTCTGCGCTACGAAGATCAAGTCTTTGTGGCCGAGTTCCTGCGCTGTCACGGCTCCATCAAGCACATGGAAAAGGCATTCGGTGTGAGCTACCCCACGGTCAAAAACCGCCTCAACAAGGTGATACAGCAGCTGAACCTTGTCCAAGTCGAGCAGATTACTGAGCACGACGAGATCTTCGATCTACTTGAGCGAGGAGAGATTTCGGCTCAGGAAGCGGCAGAGAGGTTGGAGCGATGAAACTACCGCCGTGTTTGGTCGACGTAAAGATCGCGGATGAGGAGCGAACGAAGTTTCGCATGTGGCTGCCCCTGTTCATCCTGTGGCCTCTTATGCTGGCGCTCGTTCTCGTGGCTCTGATCGTAGCCTTGTTGGTCGACGGGGTTCTCATTACGGCCGGCCGGAGACACGGTTACTTGCGCCTCGCCGTGGGATGCCTCGAGGTAATGGGTGCGAGCCGGGGTGTAGAAGTATCGGTTCGTGATAAAGAGCACACCGTCGCCGTGACGGTCAACTGATCGGGAGGAGATCAAAATGGGCGAAGAACGCAACCGCATATTGGACCTTCTGGCGGCGGGCAAGATCACCGCCGAGGAAGCCGCTCGTCTGCTGGACGCGCTGGCGTCCGGCGCGGCGCAATCCACAACCGCAGAGCAATCCACGAAGCACGGGCCCTCCGCGCCGCCTAAGTTCATCTTCGTCAAGGTTCTGAGCGCCAATGGTGACAACGTCAACGTGAAGATCCCGCTTGCCCTGGTCCGAGCCGGTCTGAAGCTCACTTCGCTCATTCCGCCCCAGGCCGTCGACCAGATCAACAAGTCCATGGCCGAGCATGGCATGTCGATGGATCTGGCAAGTCTCAAGCCGGAAGATCTGGATGAGCTCATCGAGTCGCTCCGCGAGATGGAGATCAGTGTGGACGCAATCAACGGCGACACTGTAAGGGTCTATAGCGCGTAGAACTTCGCTGATTTAGGCTACCCCTTCGCCGCCACTGGCGCCCCGGTCCGTCCTCCGGCATCCGCGTAGGAGAGAGGCCGTGTTGAGAAGCGGCGTGGCTCGCCGGCTCCTGCCGCCACTGCCCAGGTGGCCAGGCCGAATACCCGTCATTGAGACACATCAAGACTCCCCTGTCGCCTGATTCGCCGCGGCACGCGTCGCGAGAGACTGATGGAGGCGACAAGTTCGAGAGAAGGGTTGATCATGCGCATTCTTCGTAACATATTTCGTAGAAGGCTCCGGGCGTTCCTAACCATCTTCGGCATCACAATCGGCGTCTTCGCCCTTGTCGTCATGGGGAGCATGGCCGAGAAGATCAATCTCCTCATCGACGGTGGCACGCGCTACTACAGCGACAAGGTGATCATTGCCGACGGCTCCACTTCCGCCGGCGGCTTCAGCAGCACCCCGATCTCTGTCGGGCGGATCTCGGAGATCGAGAACGTCCCCGGTGTGGCCCGGGCCTCGGCCAGCGTCTACATGTTGCTCAAGAAGGACGGGGGAATGAGCATGGGCGTGCCGCAGGGGATCATCGGCGACGATATGCGCAACAAGGGCTACGAGAGTTTCAAACTGACCATGGCATCGGGCCGTGATCTCACGACCGATGACCGGGGCAAAGCGGTAGTGGGGTCCGACGTCGCCAAGGCCCTCAACGCCAAGGTGGGGAGGACCGTCGAGTTGCGCGGCAAGACGTTCGAGGTGGTGGGTATCTACAACAAGACACTCACCGCTCCGGATAACACCGTGGTTATTAGTATGCGCGATGTGCAGGACCTCATGTTCGCCCAGTTGCCGGCGATGATCCAGCAGCAGATTCAGCCCGAGCAAATGGCGACCAGTATCACCGCGTATCCGGAGCCGGGGGTAGACCCGGATCAGTTGGCCTCGACCATCCAGGACACAGTTCCCGGCGTTACCGCCACGGGTCCGAAGGCGTTCACCGATCAGTTCAAGAGCGCGACCAAGATCTTCAACAGCATCATCTTCGGCGTGGCCTTGATCTCGCTCCTGGTGGGCGGTCTTTCGGTCGTGAATACGATGACGATGTCCGTGTACGAGAGGACGCGTGAGATAGGAATCCGCAAGGCGATCGGCGCCTCCCACCGGCAGATCGTTGGTCAGTTCCTGGTGGAGTCGGCCCTCATCGGCTTCCTGGGCGGGGCGACCGGGCTGGCACTGGGGTGGATAACCACACTGGTGGTCAACGCGGCCATGAGTAGCAGCGGGACGATCCTGTTCCTGGTTACACCGCGGCTGGCCCTGGGCTCCTTGGTCTTTGCCGTAGTGCTCGGCGTAGGGAGCGGATTCTATCCCTCGCTGCACGCGGCTCGTCTCAAGCCGGTCCTGGCTCTTAGGTACGAGTGAGCGAGGACCAAGATGAAAGCCAAACACAGCGTACAAGAATCCGTCGTGATGAAACTGATCGAAGCGAGACGAGGGGAAGGCACCATGAAAAGCATAATCAGCGCAAAAGATCTCATCAAGCGCTATCAACTGGGCAGAGAGAATTTCGTGGACGCGCTCCGCGGCGCCACCGTGGAAATCAAGGCCGGTGAAATGGTCGCCATCATGGGGCCATCCGGGTGCGGCAAGTCGACGATGCTTCACATGATGGGCTGCCTCGACACTCCGGATCGCGGAGAGATCTGGCTCAATGGGCGCAGGGTCGACAAGATGGGCGCCGGACCCACGACCAAGCTGCTCCGTGAAGAGATCGGCTTTATCTTTCAGGGCTTCAACCTGGTTTCGAGCGTCTCAGCCGCCGACAACGTGGCCATGGCAGCGCAGTACGCCGGGAAGTCGCGGCGCGACGCACAGAAAGCAGCCCGCGAGGCTCTGGATCGGGTTGGTCTGGCCGACCGCGCCGACCATCGGCCCAACGAACTGTCCGGCGGACAGCAGCAGCGAGTGGCCATCGCCCGGGCGCTGGTGAACGGCCCTTCGGTGATCCTCGGCGACGAGCCCACCGGTAATCTCGACACTGCCAGTTCTGCCGAAGTCATCGACATGATGCGGGAGATCAACCTGACGACCGGCACCACGTTTGTCCTGGTCACCCACGACCCGGACGTGGCCGAAGCGTGTGACAGAGTCATCCATATGCGTGACGGTCTGGTCACTCACGACGAGGGGCCGGCCGACACCTGGGAAGACGCGATGTGCTGTGTGGGCGCGACGGCTGGTGCGAAATAGGGCCTCGCATTGCAATCTGAATCGTCTCATGACCGACACTCGACATGAACGCTCCCTTGGGAGTGAAGGGAAATAGAAATGAAAGCGACATCGACACCAGAAAGGATCACCCGCCCCGAAGGCGGCAGGCCCGCTCTTCCCGGCTTGCTCGATCGCTCGATCAAGGGCTTCTTCCGCGACGCCGTGAAGTTGAGCCTGGGCCGGCCGGGGAGAGCGCGATTCTTCGCGAAGACGGCACTCTACCAACGCAGCGCGTCGGCTCGCAGGAAAGTTTGGGAGAGTCGGGGGGTCCACGTTCCCCCCTTGATGATCCTGAGCGTTACCCGGCAGCGCAACCTACGCTATCCCGGCTGCTTCGTTCAAGCCCAAGGGACCAAGGCGGGAGCGAGCGATGATCATATGACGGAGGAAGATCTCCGCCGGGTGGTGGGTGAAGCCCGCGCCCTGGGCGTGTCCATTGTGGTCTTAGCCGGGGGTGAGCCGCTTACGCGGCCGGAGATTTTGGATGTGGCTTGCGAGCATCCAGAGCTACTGTTCGTGCTCGTCACCAACGGCTCATTGATGGAGGACTCGATCCTCGAAACGCTTGCCCGGCGGCGGAACATCGTTCCGGTGGTGAGCATCGAGGGCTACGAGGAAGAGAGCGACGGTAAGAGAGGCGGAGGTGTTGATCGTCATGCGTTGCGCGCGATGGACCAGATGAAGGCGCGAGGGATGTTTTTCGGGACCTCGATCATGGTCACACGAGCGAACTTCGCTATCACCACCAGCCGGGTGTTTGTCCGCGGCCTTATCGAGAGGGGGAGCCGTCTCTTCTTCTATGTGGACTACGTGCCGATTGAGGGAGGGACGGAGCATCTCTCTCCGAGCGAGTCTCAACGCAGCGCCGCGGCGTTGACCATGGACCTGCTCCGAGCAGAGTTCCCAGGGATCTTCCTGGGGTCGTCGGCGAGCGAGCAGGCGTTTGGCGGATGTCTGGCTGCGGGTAAGGGCTTCATCCACGTCAGCCCGGAAGGGGCACTGGAACCATGCCCGTTCGCTCCCTTGTCGGACATGAACGTTCGCCAAGTCCCGCTGGCCAAAGCTCTGGGCTCCAACTTGATGAAGAAGATCAGGCACAGTGACGAGCACCTCGCCGAGAGCGAAGGCGGCTGCCCACTCTGGAACAGACCTGAATGGGTGGAGACGCTGATATCTGAAGAGCACGGCCGTGCACCCGAGCCATCGGAGCGCTTGGTGGCATAGCGCCCAGTGAATATTTACGTCGTTCGGCGATCGACTGAATGGCCGCGCGGCCGGCGACGCCTTCTCCGGCTCCTCGTACAGGGAAGGGCCGAAGAAGAAGAATCGGCCGCGCTGCTTTCTTGGCTCGGACCCGGGGTCTGCCCCTCGCCTCGTTTCGGGGCATCTCATCCAAGTGGCGCGACGATTCCGCTCAACAAGGAAACGCCCCGCTGGAGGCGGGGCGTTTCCTTGGCACTCAACTACGCCGTATCCTTCGGATCTCGAGCCGTCAGGGACTCAGCTTGCTGATGCCTCCATCGGGTATGACTCCGTTGGGATCGAGCATGTCCATGGTCTTCTGCCACCAGACATGGTAATTAGACAGAGCCGGGCCAACCTTCTTGGCGATCTCCTCGGGCGGCGCCATCGTGAGCGAGAAGTACTTCTCGTCGAGAGCCCTCTCGCTTTGTGCGTCGAACCACGCGTCGACACCTTTCCAGGCCTCGGGGTTCATAGGGCTGAACTTGCAGAAGATCTCGGTCTTGCCCAGATGGCCGTTCTCGACTCCCCAACCGAAGAAGCCTCCGCCGTCATCGGCGATGAGACCCTGCTCGATGAGAGGCAGCTTGGCCTTGCCGGCGCCTGTGGCCCAGCGGATCGTGAGGTCCCTTTGACCCATGATGGGGATAGACTTGAAGTAGCCCCCGGGGCGGAAGGTCTCGCGGATGGAGCCGCTGATCCTGGTGCATTGTGTCAGCAGGATGCCCTCTATCTCGGGATCCTCCGCCGACTTCAGGGACTTGCCTTGACTCTCGGCGATGATCGTCTCGAGAACCTTCGTCTTGTAGGCGAAGTCACCGTCGGAGTTGCCGGCGATGATCACCATGAAGCCGAAGCCCTGCACTTCTTGAGCGAGCCGCTTGAACATCGCTTCGTCTTCTTCGTTGCAGGTCGTGATATTCGCAGCGACCATGGCCGCGTTGAATCCCATGACTTCCATGGCGATCTCGGCCTCGCCGATTTTGAGCTCAGCCTCCCACATCTGCTCCAAGGTGGGGAAACTGTAGTAACGTGCCATCATGTTCGCCGGCTTCTCGGCGAGCGTATATCTGGGAGAGTTCCCGGCCAGCGAATACCGGACGGGCCCGGCCCAGTGGTAGAGCTTCATCGCGACTTTGGTGAACACACCCGGCGTACAGCTGGGCGGAACGGTGCTGGAGATGAGAGATCTGAGAGACGGGCCCGGCCCGTCGCCACAGAACCACTCACCCATCGATCCCAACGACCCGAGCCCAACGAGGTCTCCCTCTGGAGTCACCCACTCGACCGCCAGATGGTTTCTGTCGTCCGCGCCCATCGACTGGTCCAAATGCCCGTGACCTCTCAGCATCGCGGAACACTGCGAGCCAGCGCCTTTCATGTTGGTGCTCAGGCCTCGCTTGAATAGCTCGGCTTGTAGCTGAGCGGAGCTGACATAAGGCTCAACCACCGCATACATGTTCTTCTCGTTGATCTCGATGAGTCGATTCATCCGCCGAAGGTCGAGCAAGACGATCCCCGCGGGAAACACCCCCGTCCATCCTGTACAGATGGGCCGGAACATCAACTTGTACTTGTTGCAGAGCTTCACCGTCGCTTGTACTTCAGCGGTGTCTTTGGGCAAGATCACCGCGGCGAAGTCGGTGCCGAAATAGGCGGGCATCATCGCCGGATCGGCGCAGATGTTATCCTCGCCCACCACAGCAGCAAACGCGCTGTAGATATCCTTGTCTAAAGCCAAGATGTACCGACCTCCTTCCTAGATGGCCTGGTCGACCAGTTCGACGATGTCATAGACTTTGAGATTGCGTCCGCTCTTCTTGATGACCTCGGAGAAGAGCTTCTCGCTCCACGGAGAGGCGGTGACGAGGGCCTCCGCGCCGGTGGACTCTGCTTCCTCGAGTCTCTCTGCGGCTGTCCACTCTGCGAACTCGGGATTCGAGTCGGTGACGCCGCCGCAGGAGCCGCCGCACCACGCGTACTCTTTGATTCTGTCCATCTCGGTGAGGGTCACGCCGGGCAGGCCGGCGATGACCTTGCGCGGGGGCTCATAAACTCCGTTTGTCCCGCGTCGGTAAGGCTTGGGCGGATCGAACACGAAACGGTCGCCGGGAACCTTCTTCCCCTCCCAGTGGATCCAGGGCTCACCGAGGCGGCCCAGGTGGCAGGGGTCGTGGTAGGTCACATCGATGTCCAGCTCGTTTGCCGGGCTGAGTTTACCTTCCTCGAGCAGCCGAGCAATCAGTTGGCTCGTGTGCAGCACCTCCAGGTCGCCCTTCAGATCGAAGCGATCGTACAGGACGCTGTACGCCTGATAGCACACGGCACAACTGGTGACCAACGTCTTGGCCCCGGATTGTCTGATGACTTCCATGCTCTTCTTCGCCTGCGCGAGGAAGTCCGCTTGGTAGCCCATCTCGTAGGCCCGACCGCCACAACAGGTCTCCGCGTCGCCGGCAATTCCGAAACCAACGCCGGCCTTGGTGAGTATCCTGGCCGTAGCCTTGGCAAGCTTCTGCATGTCCTTGTCGTAGCTCGTCAGACATCCCACGTGATAGAGGACGTCCACCTTCTCCTTGGTGGCGTCAACAAGACCGAGGCCTTGGGCCCAATCGCCTCGTTTGCCACCTCCTGCCGGCACCATGCTTCCCGTCGCACGCATTCTCCCGACCACAGCGTCGAGCGCAGGATGTGCGTGGCCATCGTCCACGGCCTTGATGCGCAGTTCTTGGATGGGCCGGAGAACCTCCATGTCCATCCCATACTTGCAAGAGACATCGCAGGCGCCGCACATCGTGCAGTTGTAGACGCTGTCGAGGTAGCGGTCGGCGTACTGGAACCCGCTCTTGAGCCCCGCGGCTCCCATATTCAGGCGCCCGCCGCCAGCGTAGAAGTGGAAGTTGTATTTCGAGATGCTGGGGCAAGCGTTGGCGTGGCTGTAGCCCTTCACCTGTTGCAAAGGGATGAACTTGCACGCATTACAGCGGCAGCACATGTTCATATCACCGGCATAGTCTTCTAATGCCATGTTGCTCCTTCCTTAGTCGATCGAATCTGGTCTGCCCGGTGCGTGAATCCCTAGAAGCACAGCTTGCCGGGGTTCATGACCTCGTTCGGATCAAAGATCTGCTTAAGCTTCTTGAGGACCTCGACCGTGGCAGAGTCGCGATTCATGATCATGCTCGCACTGTTGCCGTACGGTCTGGAGAAAAAGGCGCCATTCTCCATGAGGGTCTTCGTCGCGAGGACAGAAAGGTTCCTGACCCGCTCGATCTCGCCCGCATCGCTGGGGTCGTAGAACAGGTTGAACTCGCAGTGACAGCTCGTTCCTTGAACTGTGGGCTGCACGTAGACTCCCCTATCGGCGACCGGGTAGCCGGCCTTGGCCGCCAGATCGTCCATGACTTCGACGAGATGCTGGACCTTGTCAACTTGAGCCAGGAAGGGGATATCCTCGCAGGATCCCTTGTAGCGGAGCTTCCAATACGGCTCCGGGCAAGGCTCTTGGACGGCCTTCAGAATCTCACGGGCGGAAAGCCCGCCGGTGGACCTTGTGGCTTCAAGTCCCAAACGTTGGGTGAGAGCAGTGATGTCCTTGATATAGGTAGCCACCCGCTCCTCGGGGTAGTACTCGTAGCCGGCCACGGTGTAGAAGAGAGTCCACGGCGGCAGGCTCGCTCTCAGGCGCGGGTAGTCCGCGGACCATTCCTGGGCGAACATAGAAGCTAGATTGGCATTGGAGAGCACGAAGCATTCGTTTACCATCCTCAGCCTGACGAGCCAATCGGCCAACTCCAGGAGAGGATCGAGCTGGGCTGAACCGACGACGAACGGCTCCTGCAGACTGGGGAGCAACTCGCAGCGCAACGATGCCCAGGTTGCGATACCCATCGTCCCCTGCGCTCCTTGGACCAGTCGATGCCAAGTGGCGACGTGCGGCCCATAGGGCGCCTTCTGTACGCCGCCGACTGCCCACTGCTCCTCGACGGTGCCCGGCCCGGCTGCTTGTCCGGTCCGGAAGTCGTCGCCGACCCCGAATACCACTTCGAAGCAGGCCACGGGATCGGAGATATCCCACTGATACGCGGGCATCAACACCGGCTCTCTTTCGAGGAGACTTCCCACAACGCTCTTGGTGCTGCGTGGCATCAGGGGCATGTTGAGCCTGATGCCTTCCTTCTCTGCCGCGGGTATCAACTCGCCGAAAGTCACGCCGGGTTCGACCATAGCAACCCGACGAGGCCGGTCGACATTGATGATCTTCTTCATGCCGCTCATATCTACGACGACGGCTCCGCCCGTGCTCGGCACCGTGTCGCCGTGGAAATGCGGCGCGCCGGAACTCACCGGCACCAAGGGAGTGAGAGTCTCATTTACCGCTATGACCAGCTGTTTCACCTGGTCGGCGGTCTGGGGCTTGACCACGTATGCAGGTCTGACTTGGTTGACGAAACTCAGATCCTTCGAGTACGACTCCAGTGTGCCTGCGGCGTCGATGACGCTTGCACCTCCGACTATCTCTATCAACTTCTGTTTGTCGATCATCGTCTCTACTCTGCCCCCTTTGCGTTCGAGATCCATTTGTTCAGACACGATCGTGGTTCTCCGGCCGTCAGTGGTCGGGCTGCAAGCGGTACCTCCTCACCGGGATGTCCAGAGTGGACGGCTTAGGGCCGTGGTCCCCTTGCTCGATGTCTATCCATTTGAACCAGTTCTTGTCGTCGCGTTCGGGAAAGTCTTCGCGGGAGTGCTGACTGCGGCTCTCCTCGCGCATCAAAGCCGCGGTGTAGGTAAATTCCGCCGCCATGAGCATGCTCTCCGCGGAGTGATAGCGGGCAAGGTCGTGGAAATCTGCCGCCGCCGCCCGCTGCAGCCTCTCTTTCGCATCCCCCAGGATGCCTAGGGCCTCGTTCATCCTGCCCGCCTCACGCGTGCGGTTGTACTTCATTGGGACGATGGCCTCGTGCACCCTGTAGGCGACCTCGGCAGGATCAATGTCGCTCGGGCGTTTCATAGGTGCAACGACGCGGTCGATCGTCGCATCCGCGTACGCCGTATCGATATCTCGTCTCTGGTTACCCAGGGCGTAGGCAGCGGCATCCTTTCCTGCAACGAACCCGGTGATGGCCGCGGATTGGACCCCCAGCCCCGCCTGACCGCCGGCTCCATTGGTCCAGCAGTTGCTACAGGAGCCGCCCGCGGCCCAAAGCCCCGGCAGAGTAGTCCTGCCCTGGGTGTCTATTCGCAGCCCGCCGCCCGTGTACAGCAGTCGCGGCCACATTTCCATCTTTTCTACCGTTGGATCGATGCCGGCCTTCTCCTTGAGAAGCAGCATGGTGTCGTTGGCCATGATATGGGACAGATCCTCGACAAATTCTTCGGCTAGGCCGGCGATCTCATCTGAGGTCAGCCCCTGGAGGTTGAGGTAGATCGGCCCCCGGCCGGCCTTGACCTCCTCGTACATGGCGCGGATCACTCGGGGGTCGAAGGTGTAGACGGCGTGCTCGCCCACCATCAGTTCGGGGTAATACTTCCCCATGATCTTCTCGCCAAGGGCGTTTTCCAGGTAGAGATAGAAGTGGATGCCCATCAGCTCTTTGCCAAGCGTCTTGATGCCCCACACGTACATGCTGTTGAACTCGGCATTGGTGATCTTGGCCCCAGCCCTGTACCCCATGGCCGGGCCTTCCCCTTGCACGGATGCGTAGGTCTTCTCGTGTAGGTAACCGCAGTTTCCGGTGGCCACAATGGTGGCCTTGGCGTTGAAGATGTAGACGCGTCCGTCGACGAGTCCCAAGGCTACGGCACCCACTACCTGGTCGTCGTTCTTCAGGAGGTCGATGGCATAGATCTTGTCCATCATCCGGACCCCGCGAGCGGCTGCGGTCCTCTTCAGCGCCACCAGTGACTTCGGTGCGTCAAACAAAGTGACGTTCGTCGGCCCCCAGGAGAGGATGTCGATTTCCCCGTCCTTCCTGAGAAAGGTGAGCCCCATGTCCGCGAGGTCCATGGTCGATTTGTGCATCCCGCCGCCAAAGGCGGAAGTCCACTCCTGATTGTTGAAGAAGTGACTGCCGCGCGTGACATTCTCAACCCACCGATCCACCTTCTCGGGGTAGACGTACGCGAGTATGCCCCCACCGATCGGCACCTGGCCGTTCCAACCGATGCCACATTTGTCCACCATCAATACGTCCACGCCGCTCTCACTGGCTTTGAGGGCGGCGCACATGCCGGCGCCCCCCGCTCCAAGTATGAGCACGTCCGTGTTGATCACCGTCGGCGCCGGACCCCAATCTTTCATCCTGTCCTCTCCCTCTCCAGGCGTCAGTACGGTGAGACCATCTCGCCCCGAGCGCGCTCGGGCGAGATGTCTATGCAGCCTTGCGGGCAGAACGATTCGCATCCCCAGCAGGCGATGCAATCGTCGGGGTACTGCGCTACCGCGCGACCCTCGTCCTCATCCATGCGAAAGACGTCCATGGGGCAGGAGGCTACGCAGTTGCCGCACCCGGAGCACTCATCACTATTGAAGTTGCGGATAGCCATGCCCATCGCTCCTTAGAAGGTCCCGAGTCTCAACCATTGGCCCACCATGTAGCTGCACACATCGGAGGCGAGGAACGCGACAGCGGGTGCCACATCCTCAGGCGTGCAGAGCCGCCCGAGGGCCGACATCCGTCGGAAACCTTCCTTGTGTTCTTCGGTGGCCGTAACGATGAGTCCCGTTTCACCGAGACCGGGCGATATGCCATTGACCACGATGCCCAAAGGCGCCACCTCCAGAGCAAGCGAGTGGGTGAAGGCCTCCACCCCGGCCTTGGCTGCTCCGTACGTGGAAATGGTGGGTATGCCCTGCCCGCCCGAAGTGTTGATGATCCGCCCATATTCATGGGCGATCATGGTGGGAATGACGGCTTGGGCGACGTTCATCTGCCCGTAAAGGTTGACGCTGATGTCCAAGTCCCAGTCGGACTTCGACTTTTGCATGAAGGGCTTGTCCGGGCTGCTCGCGCCGGCGTTGTTGACTAAGATGTCGATACGCCCGAAATGCCCGATCACCCTTTCCACCATCGCGTCCACCGAATTGCGATCTGCCACGTCTGCCTTGACGGCCAGGGCCTCGCCCCCCAGACGTCGGATGATCTCGGCCGTTTCCTCGGCCCACTCCAAGTTGAGGTCTGCGCACACCACGTGGCAGCCTTCTTGGGCCAGCGTCGTGGCGATGGCTCTGCCGTAACCTATCGGGCTTCCGCTGCCGGTTACGAGCGCGATCTTGTTCTGCAGCTTAAGGTCCACCGTGCCTCCCTTAAACGAAGCGTCGTGGGATCACTTGGGGGGCTCGCCCGGCTTGTGATACTCGGGAGCAAGGGCAACGTTCATGAAGATCACGGGGGCGTCGACAGTCTTGAAGTTGAGCGGCCCGTGTAACATTCCGGCGGGAACGTGAAGGACCGTGGGCCCCGTGATCAGGTGTGTTTCGAGCTCCTCTCCCAGGGTTATCTCTACCTCGGCGGGGAAGTCAGCGACGTGTAGGGAGTCTGCGTTGAAGAAGTGCAGGAACTGATCGAAGTCGTGAGTATGCGGGTCCTTGACCATTAGGAACGGCTCGGTGATGCAATTCCAGAGCATCGAGTAATTCTTTTCGCCGACGTGGTTCTTAGCGAAATAGACAAACCGGTCCCCGAACTTCCCAGCGACGATAGGATCCTCGTAGAACCACTCGTCGTACTTGCCCATGACGCCCCTTCCTCTTGATTCCGGTATCTATTGCGCGTGCGGCGTTCCGTCTTCCGCCCTTAGTACTTCCCGAACTCCCTGGTTGCCTCAGCCCATACCTTCACAAGTGCTGGGTCGCTGCCTGCGAGCTCGCCGACGCCCGTGCACATCATGAATCCGCCGTTCTTGCCCACCGTCTCGCACACTCGCTTGGTGTGCGCCCGCACCTCTTCGGCGGGACCGGCCTTCAGTAGCGAGTTCGGCATGCCTCCGACTATGCACATAGTGTCTCCGAGGACTTCCTTGACCTTGAAGATGTCACTCGCCTGGAACCACCCGACGGTCTTGCCCTTGGGCAGTTCTGCTAAATACTCCAAGCGCTGGTCCCAGCGGCCTTCGTAGAACACGATGGGAGTGAGGCCATGCTCGACCAAGGTAACCAGGACATGCTTGAGTTGCTTCCAGTAGAGAGCCTCAAATTGCTTGAGCGACATAAACCCGTCTGAGCCACGATGCAGCGGCAGAAAGACTCTGGTCGCGCCGGTGACGCGGCACGCCTCGATAGCGAACTCCAACTCGAAGCGGGAGAGCTTATCCTGGGCGGCCACAAGTTTGTCGGGTCGTTTTATGACATCCATCAGGATGCCCCGCATACCTCGCAAGGCGTCCGACATGGCGTCGAAGGGAGCGGCGATGGTGGGGCCTACGATGAAACCATCGGGAAAACCCAGGGCAGTCATTCGCTCGTGGTTGCTCTTCAGGCGCTCGACGTGGTCGGCGACCGCTTGGGCGGCCCGGGCGAACGCCCGGAAGGACTCTGCCAGCGGCCCGGAGGCGAAGTTGCCGACGTTGTTCAGGAAGTAGCTCCCGAAGACGAAGAGGTTGAGAGGAGGTATGGTGGCAAACGACTCAAGCGCCGCGAACGCCCGCGGTAGGTACTTACGGATGACCCAGTCGGTAGGGTCTTCCAGGAAGGCGTCGTAGTCCTCCTCCTTCATGAACTCACTTTCCACGAACTGGAATTGACTGCTCTCGCTGACGCCATGCCCGGGCCAGACGGTCATGCGGTCGCCAAGAATTAGGTGCGGGGTGGGATCGGAGGGCATGGGGCCGTGGATGGAATCGGGCTGGAACTCGAGGGCCGCCCTCTCCAGCAGCATTTGTGCCTTCTCTGGGTCTTCGAGCAGCTGCCTGTCGGAGATGCCCCCCATTTCGGCCAGCATATAGCCGATGGGCATGATCAGCGGGATTCTATCCGGCTGCTTGAGTTGCATCGCGTCGGCGATGCGACGTGCCCTTTCCGTTCCTTGGGTCTCCAGCGTGCCAGCGCTGCTCACTCAGCCCCCCCTGTTCCTCTGAGAATCGCGTCCGCCACGTAGCTAACACTAGTAGCGCTTGCTACTAGTGTTTACTACTTTGCTATACGCCCTGTCAAGTTTCTTGGATGAATTCTCTCGAGGATCGACGAAAGCGACGACTCTTGCGAAGGCAGCCGTGATGCCGCGATGGGATCTCGGAGAACCGCGAGTTCCCGCTCGCGGAGCGGGGGAAGTGGGGGATTAGGGAAGCAGGGGCGACAAAGACCGAGTCGGCGGGGCCGACTCAGCCCTGCTAGGCAGCCGGATGATCGTCCAGGCGGGAGTCCGCCACACCGATCGGTGGTGGCTCAGCCGTGATGTCTCTGAGAATGGCTTCGAAGGACCTTGTCGAGAAACCAGACAGCACCACGTCCTCCAGTCCGTGCAAGCGGGCCATGGCCTCCACCCAATGCACAGACATGATTCGCCATCCCGTCTCCTGGGAATCGACATCCGGGCGGATACACCCCTGCGCCTTGCCTTCCTCCACTATGTCGATGAGGTGTTGCGCCTCGTTCAGCATCTTCTCCCGTAGGTGATCGCTGAGACCGTCACTGGCTGGGGCGACGGCCAACTCGGTCAGGAACCTCACCACCCGCGTCCTTTGGATCCCGGCCGTGTGGTGTTCGGATATCTTCCGCAAATAATCCATCGCATCCGAGGGTTCGAAGGATTCCATCTCGTCCCGCCTCTGCTGCCAGACCTTGTCTGCGGCAGCGAGAAGCATCTCCCTTCGGTTCCGGAAGGTTCGGTAGATGGTTGGCTCAGAGACTCCCGCCGCAGCGGCGATCCGCGCGGTGGTCGTGCCCTGCACTCCGTGCTTGGCAATAAGCTGGAGCACCGCGTCCGTGACACACCGCCTTTTTTCTTCCTCGGTCATGCGTTTCCAAGGGAGGGAGGAAACTTGGGGGCGGCGTTCCTTCGTAGGGGCTTTCAAGTGCTCAACTCCCATCGACTTTCGGAATACTGAGGGCCTCGGAGCCGGTAGTTTGGACTCTCGTCTGCTGCTTCTAGGTAAGCATAAAGTGCTTGCGTTTGCTAGTAGCGTGTGCTAGTAGTGCACACTAGTAGGAAGCACTAGCTTTGAGGGGGGGCGTCTTGGGTGTCCGTGGTTCTGACAATTTGATTCGCTCCTGCGATCACTGTCTCAAGGGCCTGTTGCCTACCGGCAGTGCGCATTCTTCGTTGCGGCAAGGCGGCCAGGCGGTCGACTTGCCTCCATGGCTCATTGCTGATATTCGTTATTCCAAATTGCTGGAAGGAGGTTCTGCCGGAACGGGGCGCGATCAGGCCTTAATACGATCTTTGATTGCTGTTGACTCCAGGTGATTGAAAGAACGGGGGATTCTCTCATGAAGAAACTGGCATTGTTTGGCATCAGCCTCGTCCTACTCATCGCGTTGTCGGTTGTGGTCTTCGGCTGTGGGGGCGTAGCGACCACCACCACGGTCGCTCCCACCGAAACCACCATGGCACCCACCGAAACCACCATGGCACCTACCGAAACCACCATGGCTCCCACCGAAACCACCATGGCACCTACCGTAACCACCGTGGCCGCCAACGTCGATCCTATCGAGTTGTCGATGGTCAGCTTCATTCCCGACGTACCGCCGGGCGGCGACTGGGCTCGTGACTTCATCAACAAGGTCGTCGCGTACTCCGGCGGCGCGATGACCGTCAAGCTGAGTGGACCAGAGGCTATTCCCGCTCCCGACCAGGTCTCCGCGGTGCAGCGCGGCACCGTCGATATCGCGAGCATACTTAGCCCCTTCGCCGACACCCTCGTCCCCGGTTCGAGCGCGATAGGTCTTTCGGAATACAGCTCGGCCGAGATGCGGAGCAACCCCGCTTTCCAGTACTACCTGGATGGGTTCGCCAAGACCGGCATTGTTTACCTGGGCGCGTCGGTCGCCTCTGAGGCGCAGGTGCAGACCGTGCTCTACCTGGGCAAAGAGATCACCGGTGTGGCCGATCTGAAGGGCATGAAGATTGCCTCAGTGGGCGGCTCCAATAAGGCCTTCATCAACGCTCTGGGCGCAACCGTCATCCCCATCGACTTCACCGAGTATTTCACCGCCATGGAGCGCGGCACGGTGGACGGGTATAACTCCGGCATCCCCGCCATCCTGGACTTCGGCCTCACGCCGGTCACGAAGGCCATGCTCAACGAGCCCTTCACCTCCTGCGGCGGGATGATGCTCATGAACATGGACAAGTGGAACAGTCTCACCCCGGCTCAGCAGGCGGTGATCACCCAGGCGATGGTCAACACTGAGATCGACGGTGCCAAGCTGTTCACCGCAACCGTCCAGAGCACCATTCAAAAGATCAGCGCCGATGGTGTAAAGGTGATCACGCTCCCCCCGGCGGAGTCGAAGGCCTTCTACAAGACGTACCACGAAAGTATGTGGGCGGAAAACCTTACCAGATGGCCGGATATCGCCCCGCAGCTCGAACAGTGGCTGACCAAACCCGGCTTCCCGCGGTCCAGTTAGACACTAAGCCGCAAATCGTCGGTGACGGCGCCCTAGGGGCATCCACCCCGGCGTAACTCGGCGAAACCTGATGCCGCGCGCGGAGCGATCCGTAGAACGATCGCTCCGCGCGGCCAACATCTAGCGGTTACTCGAAAAGGTTTGACATGAACTTCCTGCGCAAAACGGAAAAGGCCTTTGACAAGACGATGGATGTCATGTTGCTTGTGTCTGGCGTCATTGTCATCTTCGCCACGATAGCGGTGGTCCAGGATGTCATCATCCGCAAGCTGTTCGACTTCACCTGGGCGCCGCTCTACGAGATCCTTACTTACTCCCTGGTTTGGATGACCTTCCTGGGCACTGCGGCCATCTACCGTGATCACGGTCACGTCAAGTTGGATTCTTTCCTTCAGGTTCTATCCAAAAAGGCCCAGACCCTGGTCAACTTCATCACGTCGTGCGCGGTGGTGGTCTTGTGTGCGTTCCTGCTGTTCCTCACGGCGCGGCTGGACCTCAATGACTTGCTGAACAAGTTTCAACTGGCCACTATCCTTAACCCTCCCAAGTGGCCGATCGAGATCATCATTCCCATCGCGTTCCTCTTGCTCTTCGTCCAGGCGATCAGGCACTCGGTGAGCTACTTCAGGGCCTATCGGTCTGAAGAGCCCACGGAAGCTGCCAAATAGGGAGGATCAGCATTGCACTGGTTTGAGGCCCTCATACTAATGTTCGGTGTTCTCATCGCCATCATGGTGACGGGCGTGCCGATCTCCTTCGCATTTATGTTCACCTGTATCGTAGGCGCTTCGATATTCTGGGGCGGCTGGGGCGGGCTGGATCAGCTCTCCATGAGTTTCTACAGCTCTGTGGCCAACTACGTCTTCTTGCCCATTCCTCTCTTCGTCCTCATGGGGGATGTCATCTTCGCGTCGGGGGTGGGCACCCAAATCGTGGGGGCGGTCGACAAGCTTCTGGGTAAGCTTCCCGGCCGGCTCAGCATTGTGGCTATCGGCGCTGGTGTGCTCTTGGGCACGATGATAGGGATTAGCGGTGGGTCCATCGGTATCCTGGGCCGCACCCTTGCTCCCGAGATGGTATCTCGAGGCTATAAGCCCCCGATGATCTACGGGCCGATCGTCTCCAGCGGCACCCTGGCCATCCTGATCCCTCCCAGCGCTATGGCGGTGTTCATCGGCGCCATCGGCCAGGTGTCGGTTGGCAGTTTGCTGATAGCAATCATCGTTCCCGGCCTGCTGCTGGCGCTCCTGTTTTGCGCCTACATCATCGTCCGTTGCAAGATAGATCCATCCTTGGCGCCGATGTATAGCGTGGAAAAGGTTTCTTTCGCCGAGAAGTTTCGTTCCTTCGTGTACTACATCGTGCCCATCGTGATAGTCATCCTCGCCGTTATCGGCAGCGTGTTCGCGGGTGTCGCCACGCCCAGCGAGGCCGCCGCCTTGGGCGTCGTCGCCTGCATCCTCCTGGCCGCCGTCTACAGAAAACTGACCTGGAAGACGGTCTTCACATCGGGCATGAACACCGTACGGGTAACCGTGATGATCTTCTTCATCGTCGTCGGCTCGATCAGCTTCAGCCGCATTTTGGCCACCACGGGTGCCATCACGCAACTGATCCACCTGGCTACCACCGCCAACATCTCTCCGATAATGGTCATCGTCTTCACGCAGATCGTCCTGTTCTTCCTGGGGATGTTCATGGATCCGGCCAGCATCGTGATGATCACGGCTCCGATCTTCTTCCCGCTGGCGAAAGAGCTTGGCTTCGACATGCTCTGGTTCGCGGTTATCTCCTTGATCAACATCCAACTCGGACTCATCTCGCCGCCGTTTGGACTGGACGTGTACACAATGAAGGCTGTGTCCCCAAAGGACGTGAGCCTGGGGACGGTATTTCGATCGTCGATCCCTTACATGTTGATCGGTTTCGTCCTCATGGTCTTCATCTTCGTTTTCCCCGGCCTCGCCACGTGGCTGCCGGGACTGGCCGGCAACTAACGGCTTGGTGCCGATCGCTGAACACTGATTAGGAGGAGCAGCATGGGTTGCGGTGTTATGGGAAAGATCCTTTGGGTGGATCTCTCCACGAAAGAGATTAGAGAAGAGCCTCTCGATGAGAAGACGGCCCGCAAGTATCTGGGTGGCTATGGTCTTGGCGCGCGGATCTTGTTCGACCGGCAGAAGCCCGGCGTCGACCCGCTTGGCCCGGAGGCCACGCTCGGCTTCGTCACCGGCCTGCTCACGGGTACGGACGGACTTGGCGGCTCGCGGTACGTGGTCGTTGGAAAGTCGCCGCTGACGGGAGGATGGGGAGACGCCAATTCGGGCGGAGACTTCGGCCCTTACCTCAAGTTCTCGGGCTACGACGCGGTGTTCGTCACCGGGATCTCTGAGACCCCGGTCTATCTCCACATCGATGACGGCGTGGCCGAACTGAGGGACGCAACCGCCATCTGGGGAAAAGACACCTTCGAGACCGAAGACATCCTCAGGGAGGAGCACGGCAAGAAACTTCAGGTTGCATGCATCGGGCCCGCCGGCGAGAAGGTCTGTCTGATCGCCTCGGTGATGAACAACCACGGGCGCGCCGCAGCGCGCTCGGGACTGGGTGCGGTGATGGGCTCCAAGAAGCTCAAGGCCGTGGCCGTCCAGGGCGCCATGGAGGTGCCGACCGCCTCGCCACCCGACGCACTTCGTGAGATGAGAAAGAGACACGTGGGCGCTCTGTCCGGGCACTGGAAGATGCTGCACGATGCGGGCACGCCCGGCATCTACGACATGTGCTGCAAGATCGACGACGCTCCGACCAAGAACTGGGCAGGCGTGGCCGATATCGACTCGCCCAACTACGAAGATTGCCGCGGCGCGAACGTGGTGGCGAAGCAGAAACGCAGATACGGTTGCTGGCGTTGCCCCATAACTTGCGGTGGAATCATGCGGGAGGGCACGGGAGAGTATGCCTATGCGGAGGGCGCTCACAAACCCGAGTACGAGACCATGGCCATGTTCGGCAGCAACTGCTGCAACGACAACCTCGACTCTCTCATCCTCGCCAGCGACATCTGCAATCGCCAGGGTGTTGATACCATCTCGGCCGGCGCCAGTGTGGCCTTCACGATCGAGTGCTTCGAGAATGGCATCCTCACCAAGGAAGATACTGGCGGCCTCGAGATGCGCTGGGGAGATTCCAAGGCCATTATCGCCCTCACCGAGATGTTGGTCCGACGCGAAGGTTTCGGTGACGTCATCGCGGACGGCGTGAAGGTCGCCGTCGAGAGGATTGGTAAGGGCTCTGAGCAATTCGCCATGCACGTGGGAGGACAAGAGATTGCCGCCCACGACCCTAGAGGGGGCTGGGGGTTCGCTACCGGCTACGGCGCCGATCCCACACCGGGTCGGCATAATCAGGGTGGCGGCCAGCATCCGCCGGGCCTCGACATTCCCGAGGTCGACCGAGCGCAGCTCGAAGGCCGCGGACTCAACCACACGATCAGTACCAACTACATGCACGCCGCGAGTGGGCTCGGACTATGCCAGTTCGTCATCGGATCGTACCCACACGCCGACCAGTTGCTGGAAGCACTCCGCATGATAGCCGGATGGGAGGACATCACCTCCGAGGAACTGCTGGAGACCGGGGCGCGCATCACCAACGTCCGCCAGGCCTTCAACATTCGCGAGGGCCTGACGGGCCCCTTCAAGTATCCGGATAGGTTGCGGGGCGTTCCGCCCAAGACCGTCGGTCCTAGGGCGGGCACGACCTTCACGCACGCTCAGGTCTACAACGAGTATCTGGATCTGATGGGATGGGATAGGGAGACGGCCAAGCCCAGCAAGGCCAAGCTTCTGGAACTCGGCCTCGACGACATCGCCCAGGTGCTCTGGCCCTGATCTGACAACCACCCAAAGTAGGAAGGTACCAATGGATCTTGGCTTTCAAGGTAAGACGGCGCTGGTCACGGGGGCCGGGAGCCAGGTCGGCTTCGGAAAAGAGATTGCGTTGCTCCTGGCTATGGAAGGTATCGCGAATGTCGCCGTTACCGACATCGACCTCGAGGGCACCGAGCAGACGGCCCAGGCCGTCAGGGACCTCGGCTGCGAGAGCATCGCCCTGCAGGCGGACATCACAGACAATGCCGCTGTGAAGACAATGGTCGGCAAGGTAGCGCAGGAATACGGCCGCGTCGACATCCTCTGCAATGTCGCCGGTGCCATTCTCCACAAGGACTTCGTCCCCATCGATGAGCAAGATCCCAGTGTGTGGGAGAGGCAACTCAGACTGAACCTCATCGGGACGATGAACGTAACTCAAGCGGTTGTCCCGGTGATGCGCGTGCAGAAGTACGGCGTGATCGTCAACATCGGCTCCGGGAGCACCCACCAGTACGGGATGGGCGTGGGGACCTATGCCATGTCCAAGCACGCGATGGACCTCCTGACCAAGCAACTCGCCTACGTCGAGGGTAAGGCGGGCATCCGTGTCAACTGCGTAGCCCCCGGCCCAGCAGCCACCAACTTCGGCGCCATCCTGCATGAGGGAGAGCCCGAGATGACGGCCGAAGAGGCTGAGGCGAGGCGGGCGGCTTTTCTGAGTGCGTTCCCCCTGGGCAGGATCGGCACGGCGAGAGATATCGCTAACGCCACTGTGTTTCTCGCCTCGGATGTCAGCAATTACGTCACCGGACAGGTGTTCCACGTGTCCGGTGGATCCGTCATGTAGAGGAGAGGGTCAAGATGAGCGGCAAGTACGATCAGTTCATCCATCATCCGCCGCATATGCGGCTGACCATGAAGTCCGATGGCAGCGCCGTCTTCGACGGCCTGATGATCGGGCACGCGCAGCTCGGCCACCCCTTCATGATGGGGCACCAGTTCGTCTGCAAACCGTTTAAGGGCGACAATCCCTGCCATACGCACAACTTTCACGAGATCCTGGCTTGGTATGGCGGGAATCCCAACGATCCGGACGACTTTGGCGGAGAAGTTGTTCTGTATATGGGGCCGGAGATGGAAAAACACGTGTTCACCCGCCCGACCATGGTCTATCTGCCGCCTGGCGTTCCCCACTGCCCGCTGGAGATCACCCGCATCGACAGTCCGATCATTCAAATAGAGATCATGCTGGCCGGCCCGGAGGGCACCCGGGAACCTTACTTTGAGACGGATCAGGACTTCGATTCCCGCGAAGTCATGAACTTCGAGACGATTCCACACAAGGAATGAGATCGAGTAGGGCATCGACGCTTAGCACAAACTGAGGGGGTCAACACCGAGATGGGAGAATACGACAAGTACATATGCACCACGCTCGAGAAGCGTCATCTGCTCCCTGGGCCCACACCGGAACAGCGTGACCTGCTTGCCGCGCAAGGCAAGCGCATCAGCATGGAGCATATGCACTGGATCGACGAGGAGGTCATCCCCGGCGCCTACTACGGCGAGACCACCTGGATATGGCCCTCAGACTACCCAAACCAAGTCTCTTGGGAAGACCTTGCCAAAGTGGGTTTCTCTACTCCGGGCATGTTTCCCCATGTTCATGGCTTCCCGGAGCTTCTCTCCTGGTGGGGCACCAATCCCGATGATTTCGGGGACACCGACCCCATGGCCATGCAGATGGACGACGAAATCATCCCTCTGCACTCGAGCTGGGTGGCCTACATTCCCGCCAACCTGCCCCACATGCCCGTCTTCCGCACGGGCGTGCGCAGCCAGATCTACACGCAGCCGACCCTGCACTGGGTGTCGGGTCCGGGCGGTGTGTATACGAGAGAGAAGGACGACGAGACCAAAAAGGCCGAGGCGGAGAAGAAAGCTCCTCCCACTGCCAGAGAGGTCGACCCCGCCGAATCGAAATACGCCAAGTACATTGTCTACGGGACACCATCCGATATCGTAAGGCCGGAGTACATGTACCCCGTTGACACCGAATTCGTCCGCCCCATGGCCTACATAGATCAGACGGTGATCCCGGATGCCGAGTTTGGGTGCGACACCAGGTGGTTCCTTCCCAGCGGCGCACCCAGGACCGGCCAGACGATCATGGAGCCCCATACGCTTCCTCATGGCACCTCTATCGCCTGTGTGGCCATGAATTATGAGGACATCACCGACCTCTCCGCCGAGGTCGAACTCTGGATCGGTGGCGAGAAGCACGTGATCAACAAGAGTTTTTGGGCATACATACCGCCGAACGTCTCGCAGGGGCCCATGGTAATCCGCAACATCAGCAAGCAGGTGTTCTTCATGATGTCCTGGCCTATGGGCGTAGGTATCGAGAAGTATCCCGGCGGAAGGTAGGCGGGGTCTTCTCCGCCGGGCAGCCTTCCGGCAGGTTCAGACAGACAACGAACGAGGTGTGAAGAATGGCCAAGACCCTGGCACAACTCGAAGCCGAACTAGAGAGTCTCAAGATCCAGGTTGCTGAGGGGGCCTATGCCAAGGACCTACTCGAGATCTGGAAACTGCAGTCTCTCTACTCGCACCTGTACCACTTCGGCAGAAGAAGGGAAGTCCCCGGCCTCTTCGCCCAGAAGACGCCGGGAGTCAGTCTGGAAATGGAAGATAGTGGTGTGTACCAGGGGCTCGAGAGCGTCACTCGTTTCTGGATGACGATCTTCGACGATAAGAAGATCGGGGCGGGGCATCTTGCCATACATATGACGGTAAACCCGGTGATCGAGATCGACTCCAACAGGACGAGAGCCAAAGGCCTATGGCATTCCCACGGCTACTGTTCTCTGCCTGTCGAGGGCGCCCTCAAGCAGTTCCTTTGCCTTGGAAAGTACGACATGGAGTACGTCAAAGAGGACGGTTGGTGGAAGATCCTGAAGTTTGTCTACCGCCAAACCTTTATGTGCTCGTACGAGAAGGGCTGGGTCGAGGAACCCGTGGCGGCCAGCATCGCCGGGTCCCCCGACAACATCCCCGATAGCCCGAGTACGTACTACATGCCGTATAGCCGTTACCGGATCAATG
Organism: uncultured Actinomycetes bacterium; assembly: GCA_963775295.1. Classification (GTDB taxonomy): domain Bacteria; phylum Actinomycetota; class Thermoleophilia; order RBG-16-64-13; family RBG-16-64-13; genus JAMDEO01. The sequence continues at coordinate 398,647 of CAVZIK010000006.1, read as the reverse complement.
TTATGCAACCCCCTCCCCCCGCCCCGTACAGCGACTGAACAGAGGTGACTCAGTGAGCGAAGACGACCTCCGAACGCGCGTCGACCAGATCGAACAGCGGCTTGGGACCCTAGAGGACGTTCATGCGATCCGCCGGCTGCATCACCTCTACGGCTACTTCATAGACAAGTGCATGTACGATGAGGCTGTTGATTGCTACGACGAGGACTGCGAGATCCACTTTTTCGGCGGGATCTTCCGAGGGCTCGCCGGGGCTCGACGAATGTACTGCGACGGCTTTCGCAATCGCTTCACCGACGGCAAGAACGGACCGGTCTTCGGGTTCATTCTGGATCACCCTCAGATGCAGGACGTCGTCGACGTAGCGCCCGACCGAAAGACCGCTCTAGGCCGGTTCCGCTGCATGATGCAGGCCGGCACCCACTACGAGAGAAACCCGAGCCCCACCCTCATGTCCCGCCAATGGTGGGAGGGTGCGCTCTACGAAAACGGATACATCAAGCGGGACGGGGTCTGGAAGATCAAGATGTTGAACTACCGGCCCGTATGGATCTGCACTTTCGAAAACGGTTGGGCCTTTACCTCACCGGAATTCGTGCCGTTGTTGAAGACCACATTTCCGGAAGATCCGTTGGGTCCCGACGAACTGACCGACTACACACCTTGTAGATGGCCGGAGCACGAGGTGCTTCCGTTCCACTGTCTTCATCCGGTGACGGGTATGCCCATAGCGACCCCCGCCCCCGGCTTGGCGCCTGAAAAGGATTGATAACTTTGCCCGGTTGCGCGGAGTTGGCACGGCCTGCCTCCTCCGGTCTTGGTGCTTTAGAGTGACTTCTGCGCCGTCTGCCTGACAAAGCCGTTTGCTTATTGGCGGAAGCCGCTGCTACCTTGGCCGAATGGGCTCTTATCGAGATCCGTCTCCTCCCTCGCGGGCAGTCTCTCTGCGCCGTAGCTCCGCAACGGCGGCCCTTCTGGTCGTGGTGGTGGGCCTGCTCATGCAGGGCGGCTCCGCGCTTGCGGTTCTCGTAATCGATTCTGTGGGGGTGGTACAGGCGCTCTGGCTTCGCACGGCGCTGGCCGCAATCATCCTCGCTGCGGTCAGACCGCGCTTGATCCGTTTCCCTGCAAGGGGTGACCGGTTGCTTCTTGTGGCGCTGACTGCGGCTCTGCTGGCGATGAACTTCAGCTTCTACGAGGCCATCAGCAGGGCGCCGGTGGGAATCGTCGTAGCGGTGGAGTTTCTAGGCCCCTTGGCAGTGGCCATAGCCGGGTCTCGCCGCTTTCTCGACGTTGTCTGGGTGGTGCTCGCGGGCGCGGGGGTCTTTCTTCTGGCAAGGCCCAGTGGCTCGGTGACCATCGTCGGCTTGGCTTTCGCGTTCGTTGCCGCCGGATGCTGGGCTACATTTATTGTCCTAGCCAAGCGGGCCGTAACCCGGGTTGAGCCGTTGCGTGTCACGGTCCTCATGCTGGTGGGCGCCGGGGTGGTCTTGACTCCCATCATGCTCGCAACCGGGGTCGAGGTTTCCGGCCACGGGCGGGCTCTCCTGTTGGGGCTCGCGGTCGCCGTACTTTCCTCGGCGCTCCCCTACTTTCTTGAACTGTCGGCCATCAAACGAGTGCGGCCTTCGACGTACGGAGTTCTGCTGAGCATCGAGCCGGCGATCGCAGCCTTCTGGGGCTTCGTAGTGCTTTCGCAGGAACTGTCTGCGCAGGAAATAGGCGCGATCGTCGCCATAATCTTCGCGGCCGCAGGCGCGAGCTGGGCTTATGCCCAGAGCTCCGCTGGGCTATCACCGGTTTCACCAGGCGAAAGCCGTGCTGCAAACAAGACCTGAGCGAAAGGACGGATTTCCATGCACGTAGAAGTAGGCTTTCCGGACAGCACCAGAATCCAGGCCCGGTGCAAGAATCTACTGGTCGAGACGGGTCTTCCTCCCGATCGCGGAGGCGACCCGGACGCGGCCGGTCCGTTCGACATCCTCCTATGCGCGCTGGCCACGTGCACGGGGTTTCACGTCCTCAGCTTCCTGGACGAGCGCGGCCTCTCCCTGGATGATGCAGGTGTGGCCATCGACGCGGAGCGCGGCCCGGACTCGCACCTGCTGGAGTCGGTCAACATAGAGATACGGGTAGGTGCCGACTTTCCGGAGAAATATCGGGATGCGATCGTGCGTGCCGCCGGTCACTGCCTGGTGAAGAACCAGTTGGGACAGAGTCCAGCCTTCGCAGTCTCGGTTACCTCAAGCTAGGGTTGGCGCGGCTATATCTTGCCCTGTTGCACAAGCTTGACGAAGTGCGCGTACGACCGGTCATAGGTGCGCTCAGCGTCGGGAGGGAACACGCACGCAGGCAGTTCACGGCTTCTGACGTGGTAGGCGAGGCATTCGCAGCACATCCCTTTGCGAGAACAACCACTGTAGCTGCAGTTGCAGTTGGCGAGATTCGTTTCCTTTTTGCAGTCCATCGTCGGGGCACCTCTTCCTGCGGGTATGCGCCGGCGGCTATGGGCGCAGGCCGGAACTTCCGACCTAGGTTACCCGCCGTCGGCCGAGACGGTCAACGGCCGGGGTACGGCAGACTTCTATTCTTGGAGTCGGCATGCGTTCAATGACCATCACCGAACTCGAGCACGCGACGGGGGTGCCTCGGAGCACCATCTATTTCTACGTTCGAGAGGGCCTGCTCCCGACCGCTCAAAAGGCAGCCGTGAGTCGCGCTGTCTATGCCGAATCCTACGTGGGGCTGCTCGGTGAAATCTCCCGGTTGAAGGAGCAGGGAATGTCTCTCCGCAGGATCAAAGAACTCCTCGCGCCGCGGGTTGCATCGGCGGGCGCAACGGACGTGGATCTTGTGGCAGCGCAGGCGGAGCAGACCAGGCAGTCGATTCTGGCGGCGGCGGCCCGTCTCTTCGCTCGCAAAGGGTACAAGCGGACCCGCATCGCCGACATTATCAATGAGGTCGGGGTATCGCCGCCCGTTTTCTACACTTATTTTCCCTCTAAGCAGGATCTCTTTGTTGAGGCTTTTGGGGTGTTTGTGGGATGGATGCACGAGTTTATCGAGGGGCGTCTGGCCGAGGAAGGCGATCCCGTTGCCCGCGATCTGGCTCGGGTGCAGGGCTACCTCGGAGTCCAGGCCTTGAGCCCGGACCTCATGTCCCTTGTTCGCTCCGAGGCGCTCCACGAAGACGGCGACATGCGGAAGGTCGTGGAACGGTCCTATGGCGACATGACCCGCGGGACTTTGGAGGACCTCGCGGGTCTGCGCGAGGGTGCCAAGGTGTCTTTGCCGGCCTCGGACCAGCTGATGGCTTTCGCACTTCTGGGCGCGCTGGAGAATACCGTCATGCGCGCCTCCTGGGACGAACGCTTCTCTATTCGCGACGTGCTGTGGACGACACTCTGCGTATTTCTCGCCGTCCAGGCCGTGTACGGCGGCCGCGTCGACGTGAGCGCTGATCTCGCGAAGTATTCGGGCTTGGTGGACGAGCTCTCCAAGTTACCGCCGCCGGTTCCGCCCGTGGCGCTTCGGTAGCGCTTATTGACAATTCGCCCGCCCTCACTTTAGGATGGATAATTGTAGGTAGCAGTCCTATAGTTCCGATATCCGGCGGTCGTACGAGGGAGGTCTTCGGTGCCCATCAAGCTTATGGCGGCTTCGCGTCGCCGGCCGGGTCTTACGCGCGCGGAGTATTTCCGCTACATCGAGCACTATCACGGGACGGTCGCCCGGCTCGAACGCTTCAAGATCAGCCGCTACATCCAGAATCACGTCATTGACGGCGCCTTCGGAGTGCTGAGCGACACGAGTCATAAGAACAAAGCCGTCGACCGCGAAGGCGTCGTCGAGCTGTATTTTGACGAATTCCGCGACATGATCGACACGCTCGAGCCGCAGGGGGTTACGCAGTCGCGCGCCAACCAGGACGGCAAGTTCTTCGCCGACGAGCCCACCAACGTCATCGTGATGGCTGAGGAGGTCGAGTTGGAGGTCGCCAATCCTCGGCCCAAGTTCAACCCCGGTCTAGGTGAGGCCAACCAGGGGGCGTTGAAGGTCATGCACTACATCATGCGCAAGCCGGAGGTCTTCCCGCAGGATTTCTATCGTCTCTGGCGTCAGGCTCACGAAGAGGCCATGGCGAAGTCGCCTTACGCGCAGGAGATGTTTCGCAAGGTCGTTCTGAGCAAGCGGTCGCGGATCAATGATAACGACGCTGCGGCGCGAGCCCATTTCCGCATGATCGATCCACCTGTGTACGACATGGTGGTGTCCATCACACTCGACAGCATGGAGCAGGTGGGCGCGTTCCGGCAGTATCACGAGGCCATGCTGGAAAGCGTTCTCGACTTCGCCGATTGGTCGGAGTCGTTCTTCCTCTACGTGCGGCCCGTTCGCATCATCGACGACGCTCCGCCCAAGGAATGATTGGAAGGATGGCCATGACACAGGACAAGAACGCGCCCGAATGGAGGGCGCAAAAGACTTACGACCGGAATCTGGCCGACAGCAGGCTAAAGGCCGCACTCCCCCCGCTCACTTCCGAGGAAGAGGCGCGGCCTTTCGCTAAGTACTACTACGAGCCCATAAAGCAGCCCGATCCGGGGCACTACGCGGCTATGGAAGAACCTATGGACCCGGCCAAAGCATTCGGACCAGAGGAGATCAACCGTCTGCTCGACGTCCGGACGCTGGAAACCGAAGAGGTCGAAATCGGCTGGTGCAACCTACCCAACGGTGCGGGCTACATTGCCAACACCATCGTGTACCCTGGCGTGACCGCCGACATGATCGACTGGTGGTTTGCCTGGCATCCGCTGGAGGATCTGCGATATCGCATCTGGTACCCGCCGCAGCACGCGGGCATCATGCTCAGCCCCATTGATCGGGCCCGCATCCTCGACCCGGCAGTTCCCAACAGGGAAAAGAACTGGGGTGTGGTGCACAACGTGACGGAAAACTGCGACTGCGGATTTGAAAACGTGGACATCTCCTTCCGGTCTCCCCGGGACATGGGTTTCGACATGGACCTCTTCGACAAGGTGGCCGCGACTTTCGCAGGCGGAGGCGGATGGGCGGTTACGGTTGAGAAGTGCGACCTGTCGATTACCGCCCCGGCCATCATGTGCCACATGTTTTATGAGGTCCCCGGCGGCTTGCGCCATCGCACCCGTTTCTGGATGGGCTACCGCTTCACCGAGCAAGGAAAGCCGGAACTGAGCCTGCCGCCTGGGGTGCAAGTACCGGTGGAAGCCGTCCAGGGTCTGGCTCGTCACAACGTCAAGGAATTCACTAGGTTTGGCGACTTCTTGCCCCGCATCTATCAAGAGCTTGGGAATTCGATGTACTGCTGAACACCCGGGATCACCGCGTCACCAGGTTGACCGCGCGGCTATTCCACTGTTGGCAACGGGGCTCGTCAGCGCGGTCGTCGCTGAGTTTCGGCAACGCTCGTCTTGAGGTGGATGGTGAACGCCCGTGCCGCGGCTGAGAGCGGATGTTCCCCAGAATAGATGAGGTTGAGGTCGCGGGTCAGCCTTTCCGTTAGCGGTATTACCATCAGACCTTCAAGGCTGCTCGGGTCGAGACCCATCCTTGGTATGAGCGCCACGCCCATGCCCTGCCGCACGTAGACTTTCGAAAGCTCGAGGTAGTTCACTCGGTAGGGGACGCGAGGTTCAAATCCGGCTCGACGACAGGCGTCGGTCAGATGATTGGACATGTTCAGCGTCAGGCCGGGCAACAGCAAGGGTTCGTTCGCCAGTTCGCACAGGGAGACCGATGACCGCCCAGCGAAGCGATGGCTTTGACCCACCACAAGGAAGATTTCCTCTGTGAGCAAACGAACGACTGACGCCCGGGGCGATCCCCAGCCCGTGACGATCGCGCAGTCGATCTCGCCGTTGGCAACCGCTTCCTCTAACAACGAATCCTCTCGCTCGATGAGGTCGAGATGAATCTTGGGATAGGCTCGCAGGAATGACGCAAGTATGGGGGGCAGCAGGTGGGCGAACACGATCCCACTGGAGCCGAAGCCGACTCGGCTCGAGACCATCCCGACATGCTCGCGGATGAGACGAGAAGCCTCGTCCGCTCGGGCCACGATGTTCCGCGCGAGAGGCAGAAGCAACTCGCCGTTAGCCGTACATTCCACGCGACGGCCGTATCGTTCGAAAAGCTCAGTCCCGAGTTCTTTCTCCAAGCGGCCTATCTGGCGGCTGATGGCAGGCTGCGACAGATGCACCAGCGCGGCGGCCCGCGTGAAGCTTCGAGCTTCGGCAACTGCGACGAACGATCTGAGTTGATCTAGCTCCATTGATGCAGAATTGTAATGGAATCGCCTATAGATGCAAAGGGCTTAGAATCGGCTCTGCTACATATCGCTTCTGAAGCACGGCGGAGGTTCCCAAGCGGACTACCAACGTCGACGACCAGGAAGGCCTGATCAAGTCGTCGCCACAAAGCTGGCTCCCACCATCGCCGGGCCGTCGATTTTATCGCCCCGGCGGACATTGCGACCGCTCAGCCCGTTTCAGTATGTGGCCGGGTACGAAGTATCCCTTCGATCTCAAGATCGTCAGCAACGCCGCCCCTGATGTGACTGTCCAGGGTACACTGGAGTCGCTCGTTTAGGCGCTAGCAGTAACGGTCACAAAGAGTAGATTTCGGGCCGCGGCGTCGAGGGCGCCGCGGCACGGCCGTCATCTGGCGGCGTTCGCGGAACAAGCACAGCGTGCGAACTCAGGAGGTCAAGGTGAGCAGGACAGCCACAGCAGCCGTCGTTCATGAGCCGGGGGGCCCTTTCTCTCTCCAAAGCGTGGAGTTGGATGACCTCCGTCCGGGAGAAGTGTATGTCAAGGTCCAGGCCGCAGGACTCTGTCACACCGATCTGAACATGCAGCATCTCCTCCCCATGCCGGCTATAGTGGGCCATGAGGGAGCTGGCATCGTGGAAGAAATCAGCCCAGGCGTGACCTACGTGAAACCTGGTGATCGTGTCATCATTTCTTGGCCAGCTTGCGGCGTCTGCGAGAACTGTCTCACGGGCAAACGCTACCTCTGTGAGGCTCAGTTTCCGCTGCTTTTTAGTGGCTGTCGGCTCGACGGTTCGAAGACCGTAAAGTTGGACGGTCAGGAGATCTCGGCGTGTTACTTCCAGCAGTCGTCATTCTCTACCTATGCGTTGGTGCCCGAGAACTCTCTGGTCAAGGTAGATGACGACGATGTGCCGCCGGAGGTTCTCGCCGCGCTTCCGTGCGGGGCCATGACTGGCGCTGGTTCAGTTCTGAACGATCTCGATCTGGGTCCCCAGGACGATCTGCTCTGCTTCGGCGTCGGAGGAGTGGGACAGGCCGCTATCATGGCAGCTCACATGGCCGGGGCGTATCCCATCATCGCGGTGGCCCGCAACCCCAAACGCCTTCAACTAGCCCTGGAGCTGGGAGCTACCCACATAGTCAGCGCCAAGACGGACGATGTGGTGGCCCGAATCAACGAGATCGCTCCCCGGGGAATCGGCAAGGCCTTCGACAGCTCGGGTGCGGTCAGTTCCTGGGTGACGGCGGCGAGCGTTCTGCGCATGGGAGGAATATTCGCCGTAGTCGCGGCCCCCGAGGCCGAAACTCTGGGAGGCGGCACACACGCACTGCTGTCCAAGGGCGTTCGGGTGCAGTTCATCATGGCCGGCTCGGCCGTCCCCCGGGTCTTCCTTCCGAAGATGATCGAGTGGTACAAGCAGGGTCGGTTCCCCGTCGACCGGCTCGTCACCACCTTCGACTTTGCCGACATCAACGCAGCCGTGCACGCTGCCGAGGCCGGGGAGGCGATCAAGCCCGTCTTGCTCATGAGCTGAGCCCAACAGCCGACGGTCACTTGGGACCGTCACCATTTTCGACCTTTCATGCGCCGGGGTAATGGCAGCCCCGGCGCATGCAACTTGTCTCTGCGCGGTAGTCGCCGGGATGCGGCAGGACTATCATCATGGCTCCATTACAGGGGTGAGTCCTGCGACGTCCCGACCGCGTGCTTCGGTTCGCGCCTACGAGATGTCGAGGTCTGTGTAGGTCGAAAGGCGGTTCGAGAGGTGGAAGGGATGAAGCAGAACCTGATGGACTTGGTCGGTCGAGATCATGTTGTCGACGACCCGGTGATCCTGGAAGCGCTTAGCCGCGACGAGAGTTTCGCGTTTGCTCTCAAACCACGATTTGTGGTGCGCCCGGGCAGCGAAGACGAGGTGCAAGCGTTGATCGTCTGGGCGAACGAAGCGAACGCCGCCCTCGTGCCTGTGAGTTCTGGAGGCCCTCATTTCCATGGGGACACTGTGCCGAGCGTTCCAGGGGCGGTCATCGTTGACCTCACCCGGATGAACCGGATCCTTCGGTTGGATCGCCGGAATCGTATGGTCGTGATCGAGCCCGGGGTCACGTATGCGCAGCTTCAGCCCGAGTTGGCGAAAGAGGGTATGCGAGTCACCCCGCCTTTGTGTCCTCGGGAGAACAAGTCGGTCATCGGGAGTCTTCTCGAACGTCAGCCGACCCTCATCCCTCGATACAATTACTCCCTGCCCGAGCCGCTCCGCAATTGCGGTGTCATCTGGGGCGACGGCACACGGTTCTTCACCGGTGAGGCCGGTTGGGGGCCGGCTGATCTCGAAGGGCAATGGGCGTCGGGCGGCCGGCAGGTCGACCCCAAGGGGCCTGCGCAGACCGACTTCTATCGCCTGCTCACCGGCGCACAGGGAACACTGGGGGTCGTGACTTGGGCCTCGGTCAAGTGCGAGCTTCTTGCCGACCCAAAGAAGACCCTCTTCGTCACCGCAGATACGCTCGAGGATCTGGTGGAACTGACCTACCGGCTGACCAGGATCCGGGTCGCCGACGAATTGTTTCTCGTCAACGGGGCCTACCTTGCTTCACTTGTCGGGACCGATGCGACCGACATTGCATTTCTCAAAGACCAACTGCCGTCGTGGACACTGCTCATGGGAATCGGCGGCCGCGCCCTTTTCCCGAGGGAGCGGATGGCGGTGGCTGAGAAAGACATCGCCGAGGCGGTAGCGGCTCAGGGGTTGCGTCTTCTCCCCGCGATTCCCGGCCTTGCTACTTCGCGGATCGAGGCTGCCATTCACGGGCTGGCCGACTCTTCTCACTGGAAGATGCGCTGCAAAGGCTCGGTCCGGGACATCTTCTTCCACACCACCCTCGAGAACGCCCCCGGATTTCTATCGACCATGCTCGATGCAGCGGCTGCTCACAAGTATCCCGTTGCCGACGTGGGCGTTTATCTGCAGCCTCAGCATCAGGGCGTGGCCTACCACTGCGAGTTCAGCCTGCCCTTGGCACCGGACGACAAGCACGACGTCGACAAGGTGCGCGCCCTCTTCACCGATGCCAGCACGCGGCTGATCAATGGGGGCGCCTATTTCTCGCGTCCGTACGGCGAGTGGGCTGATCCCGTGTACAACCGGGATGCGGCGTCCCGCGATGCGCTTCGTACCGTGAAGAAGATCGTCGATCCCAACAACGTGCTCAACCCCAGCAAGCTCTGCTTCTGAGGCAAGGAGAAGAGGAGTAGCCACGATGGCACTTGAAGACTATAGAGCAGATGGGATGCGGTGCAACCGCTGCTCATACTGCAAATGGATACCTTTGGACCTCATCAAGAGCTGGGAGTTTTCCAAAGGATGTCCCAGCGTTGATCACCGTCACTTTCATGCGTACTCTGCCGGCGGCCGCCTGATCTCGATGTTGTCCCTCACCGATGGGCGCAGCGAGGTCAGCGAAGAGATGATCGACATCGCGTACGAGTGCACTCTTTGCGGGCAATGCGACGTAAGCTGCAAGGTGTGTCGCTACGATATGCACATATTGTCTGCCGCTCGAGAGTTCCGGTATTACCTCAATGAAAAGGGGTACGTTCCAGAATCGTACCCGAGGATCATAGGCAAGCTGCGTCAGAGCAGGAACATGGCGGGCGTCCCTCAGACCAATAGAGTGAACTGGGCCGAAGGCCTGACGCTGAAGAGGCTGGGCGCAAGTAGCGGGGAGAAGGCCGAGGTTCTCTTCCACGCCGGTTGCCAGTACTCGTTCGATCCCAATCTCCGGGGTGCCGTCCAGGCGGCCGCAAGGCTTCTCATCAAGGGTGGCGTTGACTTTGCCGTCGACACTGATGAGGGTTGCTGCGGAGGCAAGGCCTACGACATGGGCTATCGCGACGATTTCACATCCATCGCCGAAGCCACTCTCAAGAAGTGGGCGGACGCCGGCGTGAAGACGGTCGTGACCCCTTGCGCCACCTGCTTCTGGACATTCAAACGACTCTACCCAAAGGTGGGCCCCGAAGTGGAAGTCCTCCACACGGTGCAAGTGGTGGACAAGTTGCTCAAGGATGGCAAGCTCGAACTCACCACGCCAGTGCCTATCAAGGTGACCTACCACGATCCCTGTCATCTCGGTCGGCAAGGCGAGGATTACGTCCCCTGGGACGGCAAGGAAACCAAGATATACGGCCAAGCGGTCATTTATGATCCACCTCGGCCGCGGTACAACGGGGCCTTCGGCGTCTACGAACCTCCGCGTGATGTACTCAAAGCCATCCCCGGCCTGGAGCTGGTGGAGATGGAGAGGATCAGGGAAGCAGCATGGTGTTGCGGCGGCGGGGGTGCCGTTCCGCAGGCCTACCCGGACTTCGGGGCGGCTACTGCAGACAAACGGGTTGACGAGGCCAAGAGCACCGGCGCAGGGGCCATCGCAACCGCCTGTCCCGGTTGCGAGAGGATGCTCGGGGACGCCGTCGCATCAGAGGGCGGTACGATGAAAGTCATCAACGTGCTCGAGTTGGTCGAGCAGGCTCTCTAGAGGAGGGAAGGAGGAATCATGGCTCTCTCTCATGAGACATATGCGGCCCTCGAGGATATCGTCGGCAGGAGGAACGTCTCCCGGGACCCCGCGGTTCTGGACGGTTATGCAGTGCAGATGCTCGCGGAGCTCGTCCGCCCCAACTGCAGCCACTACATGCCTCGGGCTGCGGCCATCGTTATGCCCGCGTCCACGGAAGAGGTGCAGAAGGTGGTGCGGCTGGCCAATAAGGACAAGTTCGGCATCAAGCCCCACGGCACCGGGTGGTACCACTGGGCATCGGCCATGTACGACGATCGGGACACGGTGCAACTCGATCTGCGGCGCATGAACAAGATCGAGGTTGACGAGAAGAACGGCATTGCCGTCGTCGAGCCATATGTGATCGGTGCCCAACTGCACGCCGAGGCTATCAAACGAGGCTGGAGCTGTAACATCATCGGCGCCGGCTCGTCCTGCTCGGTTGTCGCGGGCGCATGTGCATACTCCGGAATCGGCGCGGGGACGATGTGGATGGGCGGGAACGCGGAGAACGTCCTCGGCATGGAGTGGGTGACTCCCGAGGGCGAGATAGTCCGCAGCGGCTCTCTGGGCTCCGGCGACGGTTGGTTTTGCGGCGAAGGCCCCGGCCCGAGCGTGCGCGGCATCATGCGCGGCACCCTGGGGTGTCGAGGCGGGTTGGGCGTGTACACCAAATGTGCCGTCAGATTGGTGCATTGGTCCGGCTCTACCGATTGGCCGGTCTACGGGACCGTCCCCGCGTATAGGCTGCCTCTCGACAAGACCTTCAGGGCCTACACCATTGCCACGCCCACCTGGGAGGCCTGGAGCGATCTCTACTACAAGATCTACGACAACGAGATCGGCTACACACTCCACCGACAGTACAACTTGGCGGGAGCCGACTTGGCTCCAGCGTTCTGGCTCATGTACAACGACGCCACCAAACAACTGAGCGACGTTCCAGCGATCGTCGACGAACCGGGGATGGCCGAACTCACTGAGGAGATGCGCATCTCCCTCCAAATAGTCATGGCCGGACGCTCGGAGGCCGACATCGAACTACAGGATAAGGTGCTCGACGCCATCCTGGAAGAAGTCGGTGGCTGGAAGGTCCAGCGCTACTGCGAAGAGGATATGGCCGAGTTCACAAACTTGTACATGAATCGGCTGGGCCACAAAGAGATCAACTACGTCTATTCCGGCAACTACATCGGCAGCTGGATGCAAGCCGGTACTCCCGATTGGGTCCGTGGCTATGTGCCCGCGGCATCGGCAGGTCTTGAGCGCGACTACAAGGACGGTCTGCTGGTGCAGAGCGGCGGCGACGCCATGATGGGCACCGTCGGCGCCTATCCCGGCGGGGGGATCATGGGTCTCGAGCAATTCGTTTCGTACGACGGAAACGACATGGATTCGATGAAAGCAGCCTGGTGCCATATGGATGACGCGGTCAAGGACGCCGCCGCCATTGGCTACCCGCCGGGCAAGGAAGCCCTCTACATCGAGATGCGGTACACCGACGAGCAGTGCTTCGAAAAATGGTCGAACGCGAAACAACCCTTTCCTTACGTGTTCCAACGCAAGATCAAAGAGCACTTCGACCCGAACAACGTCGGTGATCGGATGTACAACTACATCCCTGACGAGTATCTGAAGAAGGACACGTAGGCTTCATTCCAGACTTGTTCCGAGGCATACACGGAGCTGGGGACGTTACCGCCATGCGTAGTGGCGTGCAGAGAACGCTACGGGGATGGCCTCGGCCCTTGCCTTGTGAGCTGCTTTCTCTATATGGTATAGTCATTTCACTTGGGGCTCCGTATCAGGCCATTCGCTTGTATATCGCCACCGGCTGCTGGTTCTGATATCCCGTATGCCTCGTACTGAACCGATTCTCAAGGCTACAAGGATGATGGCCACGGTTCGAGACGATGTGGGCTTTACCGGTTTCGCGTGAGAAACCGATTTGGCAACAAACGCTTACGTTTCAAGGAGAGCTGATCATGACAAATGTTGTCACCGATCCCTATTCAGGGCTTCAGTTCGTTGAACTGAGCCACTTGTGGGACCACGGGGCGCCTTCCTACCCGGGTGATCCTGATGTACGCATGGTGCGCGGCGTGAAGCACGCGCAGCACGGTGTATTGGCCTGGCGCGTCACCACGGTTTTGAACACCGGGACGCACATGAACGCCCCTCTCGCCTATATTCAGAAGGGCGCTGACCTGGCGGCGATCGATCCGGCTACGTTCTTCGGCAACGGCGTGATTCTCGACATTCCCAAGAAGAACTGGGAGAAGATCACCGCTGACGACATCAAAGGTGCCAAGCCGGGAATCGAATCGGGCGACATCGTTGTCATTTGCACTGGCTGGAGCGCCAAGTACTCCGACGGCCTCGAGTATTTCGGCGAAGCTCCGGGCCTTACCAAGGACGCGGCAGAGTACTTGGTCAAGGTTGGGGCCAAGATGGTTGCGATCGACACTCCGTTCGTCGATTGTCCGCTGGCGACCCACATGGGTCTCCAACGTGGCGGCCCGCAGATGAAACGTCTGGCTCCGGCATACACCAAAGCAACGGGCCTCGATCCCAAGAAAGAGTTCCCCGAGATCAACATCGCGGCGCGGACCTTGCTCGGCGCGGGCATTCCCATCATCAAGCAGGTCGGCGGCGACGTTGACTCGGTCAAAGGCCGTCGCGCCACCCTGGGCGCCATCCCGTGGAAGTTTGAGCATGGCGAAGCGTGCCCGGTCCGGATGGTTGCGATCTTCGATCCCACCGGCAAAGCTCGGATCGAACCCGGGAGCAAAGCTGGACGGAAAGGTCTGACAGTTCACAGTTTGGGCCACACGTTCACCCAGTTCATGCCCGAGTGGCCGTCGACCCCGAGCGTCAATATCGACGTGATCAAGTTTCATGCGCGGGACGGTGTCTACCAGACGCAATGGGAAGGCATCATGCACCGCTGCACCCACATGGATGCTCCGCTGCACGTGACCGAATGCACCCCGACCATCAATGACTATGCGGTCTGGCGGATGTTTGGCACCGGCGTTGTCGTCGACGCCCCGAAAGAAAAATGGGGCGTTATCAGCTCCGCGGATCTGGAGAACGCCACTCCTAAGATCCAAGAGGGCGATATGGTCATGATCAACACCGGGTTCCACCACAAGTGGGCCGACACCGACGAGTACTTCGCTTATGGTCCCGGCGCGGACTCGACGGCTGCCCAGTGGGCCATCGACCACAAGCTCAAGCTGGTTGGCTATGGCTGCCAGGCGAATGATCATCCTATCGCGACCAAACTCGTGAACCACGGGCTTGGGCCCACACATCCCCACCTCATTGAAGAGTGGAAGCAGGAGCACGCCGGGCAAGACCCACTCGAGGCCTTCCCGAACTGGGAACCGGCTCACAAGACCCTCATGGTCAAAGGTGGCATCCCGGGCATCGAGAACGTCGGCGGCGACCTGGATGAAGTCACGGGTGAGCGGTGTACCCTCATGGTCCTGCCCTGGCGTTGGCCCAGCGGCGATGGATGCATCGTACAGATCATCGCCATCGTCGATCCCGAGCAGAACTTCCGGTTCGCAACTGGTCTGTAAGACAGCTATCTCCTAAGATCGTTTCGCCGGGCCGCCCGGCGATCGAGGATGCTTGAGGAGCCTTAGGGCTTGCGAGACTCGGTCGCCGGGCGGCTTTCTTGTTGCCTGGAAAAAAGCCCTAACGTGGGCATGCGCATAGGTGCGCGGTGAGTTAGATGGTCAGAAGGGTTATGACCAAGAAGGCTACGTATAGCACGCCCCCAAACAGCAGGGATCCCACCCCGAACCCTTTTGAGAAACGGAGTCGAGTGTAGAGGATGACGCCGGAAACGAGGGCCAAGCCCACTGCGAGTAACCCATGCCAATTTTCTGCGCCCAGATGCCAGCTCGTAAAGATCAGCCCTATGGAAACCGGGAAGGTGCTCTGAAAAACCATGGCTCCCGTAATGTTTCCCAGCGCAAGGGTGTCCTTTCGACGGAGCATCCAGCTGGCGCTGTTGAACTTTTCGGGCAACTCGGTGGCCAGGGGTGTAATGAGCAGCGAGATTGCCAGGGCGGAAGCACCCAGAATTTCAGCCACCTTGGTGAGTTCGCGCACGAAGAGGTCGGCTCCGAAGATTATGGCGGCGAGGGCGACGACAATCTGAAGGACGACGCGCCTTAGATCGGGGGATGCCGCCGTGCTATGGAAATAGAGGGCGCGCACGTCACCGTCCAAGTCGCCCTCTGAAGCGAAGGTGCGCTTGACGTAGAAACCGTAAGCCACCACGAGGGCGGCCGCGACTCCATAGCGAAATGCCCCGATGTCGAAAAGCCCCACGAGAGCCGCCACCGCGTAAGCGACCAAGAAGAACGAGAGATCTCTCCTCATGATGATCTTGTTGTATTGGACCTGAATGGTCCGGCGCTTGAGGAGCACGCCGGTCAGCAAGGCGAGACCGCACACGAGAAGCGCCAAGGTGGAAAGCATGAAAGGAGCTCCCAGGATGGCGCCTATTCCGATCTCGTCACCGGTCTGGGTGCGGGTAAGAAGGATGGCCACCAAGGGGATGATGGTCTCGGGAAGGGCTGTGCCCACCGCGGCCAGGACGCTGCCGACCGCTCCCTCGCCCAGGTGGAGCTTCACCCCGAACCACTCAATGCCGTTAACGAAGAGTTCGCAGCCAACCAGGATGACTGCGAACGAAACCAGCAGCAGGAAGATAGTCATCGAAGACGCTCCTACCTATCCATCCGGGAGCGGAGCCAATTCCGCTCGGACCGATTGGTTAATACTGACCACGAACCTGGGCTGCTCGGGCCCAGGTTCGTGGTGCAGATTATCCTACGGCGCGGCCGTGGTGGTAGTCGCGGGAGCCGCGGTCGTGGTGGTATCGGCCGGGGCGGTGGTGCTGTCGTCTGGGGCAGCGGTGGTGGTGGCCCCGCCACTCGATGTGGAAGTGTCGTCAGCGCCCGTCACCGTCGTCTCGGTGGAGCCCGCGGTGGTGGTGGTCGTGGTCAATTCCATGCCGTCCTTGTAGACGACTTTGATCTCAGCCTTGGTCTTGGTGATCCAGTCCTGCCAGACCGTGCTCTTTTTGTCATTCACCAGAGTGGCGCTGATGTCGCTCTTGACCTCGTCGAGCGTGGACTGTTTCGCCGGGGTGATCCCGGTGACCTGGATAATGTGGTACCCGTAGATGGTCTTGACGGGCTGGGAGATCTCGTTGAGCTTCAGGGAGAAGACGGAGTCCTCGAACTCAGCAACCATCTCGCCCTTGGAAACCGTGCCCAAGTCTCCGCCGCTGTCTTTGGTACCGGTATCGTTGGAATACTGCGCGGCTTCCTTGGTCCAGTCGGCTCCGCCGACAAGATCGGCACGGACCTTCTCGGCTTTAGCGAGTGCGGCGGCCCATTCAGCGTCCGTGGGTGGAAGAGTTGTAGTCGTCGACTGGGAGGTCGTGGTCGTCGAATCCGACGCGGAGGTAGTGTCGGTGCCGGCGGTGGTGCTGGTGGTCGAGCTCGTGGTAGTCGTGGGTCGGTCGGCTGTCGGCGAGATCAGGATGTGGCGCGCGGTGCGAGTCTCATCCGTGTAGTAGTCGCTCTTGTGAGCGTCGTAGTAAGCGGAGATATCGGCGTCAGGGACCGAGGTGACGTCTTTGGTCACTTGGTCGTAGGCCTTTTGCAGCAGCATGGACTCTTTGTAGTTGAGCTTCAACTGGTCCAGGGTCATATTCTGCGCTTTCAGCGCCGCGTCGAACTGTGCTTGGTCGCCGCTGAAGCTGTTCGTCTTAATTGAATCGATTTCGGTCTGGACCTCTGCGTCGGAGACGCTGATACCGAGAGACTGCGATTTCTGCTGGACGATCTCGTAAGTGACCATATAGTCCAGGACCTGCTGCTGCCAGGTCTTGTAGCCGTCGGGATCAGTGGACTTGTCGGGGAATTGGCCGGCGTATTGAGCCTCGAAATCGGCCAAACGAGTGTCGAATTGCTTTTGAGTAATGTAGACACTGCCCACCTGAGCCAGCGCGTCCTTGGGCAGTCCGCCGCCGCAACCCACGGCCAAGCCGGCCATTGCGGCGAGGATCAGCACAAAGACCGCGGCCACTACTCTCTTTGTCACTAGTACCTCACTTGATGTGTTTCAGAGCGGCGCCGGAGAAGTATAACTGCATCCGCATAAGGATGTTGTCAAGATTGGTGCCGGTGCCTTATACGTGGTGACGTGCTCCTAAGGTCCAAAGTTCCGGTTTTCCGAGTTTATGCCCTGGAAAGGCAGTGATAGGATATGGGAATAGAATTGCGTTCCACACTGGATGTTACCGGAGGGGAAGATGCACGAGAACGAAGATAAGGATCCTAGACAGGAATCGGGCCTTCTCGACACCAAATCACTCAGCCGCCGGAGTTTTCTCAAGGTGGCGGGTATGGCCGGCGCGGCTGTGGGCTTGGGCGCAGGTCTCGGCGGTGTGATCGCAGCTTGTGGGAGCACTGAAGAGACCACGACCACATCGGCGACTACTTCGGCTACGACCGCGACCACTGCGGGTGCGACGACCACGGTCAGCGCCGGGCCCGAAGCCGGCCGAGACATCAAGATCGGCCTGGTTTCACCGAAGACAGGGGCCCTCGCCCTCTTCGCCAAGGCCGATGACTGGTGGACCAATTTTGCGTTGACGACGGCTGTTCCCAACGGGATCCTCGGCGGTGACGGCAAGACCCACAAGTTCGCTTTCGAGGTCCAGGACAGCCAGTCCGACTCGAACCGAGCCGCTCAGGTAGCGGGGGATCTGATCACCAACACCAAGGTCGACATCATTATGTGCTCGGGGAGCCCGGACACGGTCAACCCGGTGGCCGATCAAGCCGAGGCCCTCGGTTGCCCCTGTATCTCGAACTTCGTCCCCTGGCAGCCGTTTGTGTTCGGCCGCGGCGGCGCTCCCGACAAGCCCTTCAAGTGGACCTACACGCAGGCTATCGGCTTGGAAGACATCGTCGGCAACTTCATTGCCATGTGGGGCCAGGTAACCACCAACAAGAAGGTCGGGTACCTGTTCGCGAACGACGCCGACGGGGTCGCGTGGACGGATTCGAAAACGGGGCTTCCGCCGGCCGTGACGGCTGCGGGTTACGAAGGCTTCCTGTCCGATCTCTATCCGGTTGGGCTCGAGGACTACACCAAGTACATCTCCGACTTCAAGAAGAATGGTTGCGAGATCTGCTGCGGCACCATCATCACGCCTGACTTCACCAACTTCTGGAAACAGGCTGTTCAGCAGGGCTACAACCCCAAAGTTCTCACCATTGGAAAAGCCCTGCTCTTCCCACAGACCTTGGACGCCATCGGCTCTATTGCCTACAACACCACCGTGGAAGGCGTGTGGCAGCCCACTTGGCCCTTCAAGGACTCCATAACCGGCATGAGCTGTCAGGATCTCGCCAACGACTATATGACGGCGACCGGCGAGGAATGGACTGCTCCCATCGCCCAGTACGCCAAGTTCGAGTGGGCGGTGGACGTGTTCAAGCGGGTCAAAAACCTTGATGACAAGGAGGACGTCATCTCTCAGGTCAAGACGACCAAGCTCGACACCTGCCTCGGGCCGCTCGACTTCACTGCGCCGATCGACATGACTGATCTAAATAAGAGCAAGCGCCCGGTTGAGAACGTCTACAAGGTTCCGGTAGGCGGCAATCAGTGGGTCAAGGGCTCGAAGTACGCCTTCGAGCCGCAAGAAGTGAGCAATGTGAACAACCCGGAACTGCCCGTGGCCGGAACAGTCCAGCCGATGGCGTACGGAGCTTAGGAGAAGAACCCCCCAAACGCGCGCTGAAGGGCCCCGCTGCTGCGGGGCCCTTCTTGCTCCAAGCGGTTGCTGCGCCGCCCGCGCTGGGCGCTGTAAGTCTCAATGGGCAGCGAGTCGCTCTCCGCGAAGATAGAGGGTGAGGGCCCGCTTGAGTTCGCCATAAAAGGCCGTGTTGCCTATGCCATAGTAGAGTTCATGCTCCAGCCCGAATATCAGCCTGCCCCGCACGACGGCCGCGTACATGCCGTAGGCTACGTCGATGGCAAGAGCAGGGTCCGGATGCCCGATTTCTTCCCGATAGGCCATGAGGATCTCGGAAAGGACCTCCCTGCGGAGGCGGTTGACCGCCTCTCCGCGCGCTCTGAGAACCGGATCGAAGACAGACATCATCATGAAGGCCCTGGAAAGCTCGCGTTCCCCGGTAACGTGGGATACAAGCACCTCGATGGCGGCGTCCAATGCCTCGGCCAAAGTCGCGCACGAAGCCGCGTCGGCTAGCATTTGGGCCTGGATGAGCGGTTCGAGCCTGTTGTGGAAACGATCCTGAACCGCATGGAGGAGTGCCGTCTTGTCCGGGAACCGGGCGTAGAACGCACCCACCGATAGTCCCACCCGGGATACCACGCTGTTGATCGTAAGACTCTCGAGCCCGCCGTGGCGGATCTGGTCCTCAGCGGCATCGAGCAGCTTTTCGAGCGACTCGCGACTTCGTTTTTGGCGTGGTGCCTTGTAGAGCTTCGTGGCCTCTTCCATTGCCCCAGTATATCGCTGAGGAACACGTGCTCCAATCCGAAACGAATCGCGAAAAACTTGCTTGTCGGGGCGAGTTGCAAACTGGCACCAAACACAGCTGGAGTTGGTCGCCGTCGGCAACGCCCCGGCACCGAACATTTCGACTCGGGACAGGGTGTTGCCTTTGTAGGTTGGCAATCCACACAAAAGTACCGGCTTTGCAGGTGAGAAAGGGCTTGTGTCGTCATGGCGGCCGCGGTCCCTTTGTCTCAGGGAGGTAGGGGCTGCTATCCTCTTTTCGCAGAAGAGCCCGGTTCCCGAACCGTCGGTTCTGAATCCGTTGCACAGTCTTCGTGGGGAAGCTGAGTGACTCACGTACACCTTGGGGAAGAGAGAACGCCATGTATCGTGGAGGCTACACAGGCAAGGTCCTGAGGATCGACCTTACGACAAAGACATTCAAAGAAGAGCCGCTTCCAGTGGAGGTGGCTCAGGACTTCATCGGCGGGTCGGGATTTACGGTGAAGTATCTCTACGATGAAGTGCCTGCCGACTGCGATCCACTCGGTCCGCAGAACAAACTGATCTATGCACCGGGACCTTTCACCGGTACCACCATCCCGTGCGCCAGCCGCATGGCCATTAACGCCAAGTCTCCGGCCACCGGGGCCATGGGTGTAGCGACCACGGGCGGACACTTTCCGGTTGAGATGAAGCGGGCCGGATATGACGTCATCATCATCGAGGGCATGGCCGACGAGCCCACCTATCTTTACATCAAGAACCACGAGGTCAAATTCCGATCAGCCAAGAACATCTGGGGACTCCCGAGCACCGACACTCAACTGGCGATCAAAGACGAGTTGCACGATCAGAACATTCGCATCAGCTGCATAGGACCGGCAGGCGAGAAGCTATCCAGGATGGCCTGTATCGTTAACGAACGCCGCGTAGCCGGTCGTAAGGGTTTGGGCGCGGTCATGGGCTCAAAGAACCTGAAGGCCATCGCTCTGCGCGGTGACCAGCAGATGGAGATCGCCGATCACGAGAAGTACGATGTCGCCCGGAAACGCATGCGCGACGGCATGCGCAAGAGCCCAGTCCTCTACCCTGAGTTCTCGCGATATGGTACGTCCACCACTCTTGACATGACCCAGGCTCTCGGCATATATCCCGCGAAGAACTGGATGGCGACGGGCGTCTTCACGCCGGCCGATAAGATCGGTGGTTTCGCCATCGAAGCGCTGAGCGCCGGTAAGACCGCTTGTGCCGGCTGTCCTGTGGGATGTAGCCAGCTCCGCGTGGCCAAAGAGGGGCCCTACGCCGGCTGGTTCACGGAAGGTCCGGAATACGAAACCCTGTACTCGTTCGGTGGAGTCACCGGAGTCGACAATCCTGAGGCTATCATTGCCGCGGACCGCATCTCCGACGAGCTCGGGCTCGATACCATGTCCGCGGGCGTGACCATCGCGTTTGCCATGGAGCTTTTCGAGCGCGGCATCCTCACCTTGGAAGACACCGGCGGCATGGACCTGAGCTTCGGCAACCACGAGTCGATGATCAAGCTGCTCCACATGATCGGGGAGCGGCAGGGCCTGGGCGATCTGCTCGCCGACGGCACCAAGGCCGCAGCGGAGAAGATCGGTAAAGGCACCGAGAAGTACGCGATGCACATCAAGGGCTTGGAATTGCCCGCGTACGATGTCCGGGGGGCGAAAGCCCACGGACTCAGCCTGGCCACCGCTTTCACTGGGGCCGACCATAACAAGGGATATGCTTTCCAGGAGATTTTTGGGATTCCCATCCCCTACCCGGTCGACCGATTCGCCATCGAGGGCAAAGGCAAGCTCACCAAGTGGAATCAGGATGCCCGCACCGCCCTGGCCGACTGCCCTACGATGTGCGTGTTTCTCATGGACATGGCTGTCGCGGACTTCATGTTCGAAAATACGGCCAACCTCATGGAGGCTACTACTGGGCTCGTCTACACCGCGGAGGAAGTGCATCAGGTGGGCGAGCGCATCAACAATGTGGCGAGAGCCTTCAACATCGGGGCCGGTTTCAGCCGGGCGGACGACGATCTGCCCGAGCGTCTCAAGACCGAGCCGATCCCCGATGGGCCTTCCAAAGGCCAACTCATAAGCCAGGTTGATCTCGACGCAATGCTCGACGAGTATTACGACGCCCGTGGCTGGACTCGAGAGGGTGTGCCGTCCAGGTCCAAGTTGGATGAGTTGCGGTTGGGGTACGTGGCGGATAGACTGGGCCTCTAAACGCCGGTTTTGGGCCGGTTGAGCCTGTTAATTCACCAGTCTCCTTGGAGCCGGATGTGATCAGTGTGAGGGTACGCAGCGTCGGCTTGGTCAAGCAACTGCTCGGCCAGGGCGAGATGGATGTCGCCGTCTCCGAGGGGACCACGGTCACGGGTCTGCTCCGAGTGCTGGCAGAGGAGAAGAGCGAGAAGATGGCGCCTTTCGCAATCGAGCCCACCGGGCCCAGCGGACACGCCCCGCTCCGGGTCATGATCAACGGGCGGGATATCCAGGTGCTCGAGGGCAGGTTCACGGTTCTTCAAGAGGGCGACGACGTGTTGATCTTTGTTCCCATCGCCGGAGGCTGAAACCAGTCCGCTTCCGGGGAAAGGTTTGACTGTGAAGACGATCGATCTCGAGACCCATTTTGTGACCCAGGAGTGGGTCGACGCGATGTACGCCAACCAGGTCTATCCGCGGTTGGCCGACGATCCCGCCACCGGCAAGCGCCGGCTTTACTATTGGCCCGATGCCTTTGAACCTAGCGGCGACGTGCTCATGAACCGTCTGCTCGACCTCGGCGACGCGAGGATCCGGGAGATGGACGCCGGCGGCATCGACGTCGCGGTGGTCTCTCTCACGTCTCCGGGAACCGATCATTTCTACCCGACGATCGGGACGGGCCTCGCCAAGAGGTGCAACGACGAACTCGCGGCCGCGATCGACAAGCATCCCGACAGGCTGATGGGCTTTGCCGCCCTTGCTCCTAAGAACGCCGAAGAGGCCGCCAAGGAGTTGGAGCGCTGTGTCAAGGATCTGGGATTCAAGGGCTGGAAGACCCATTCCAACTTCGGCGATTCGTACATTGACGAGAAACGGTTCTGGCCCATCCTGGCTAAGGCAGAAGAGTTGAACGTGCCGATCTATCTCCACCCTGTGGCTCCGATGATCCCGCAGCTTCGTACCTACGGGTTGGCTTTGGCCGGCGCCGCCTTCGGCTTCGGTGTCGAGACCGCCACCGCCATGATGCGTCTCGTATTGAGCGGCGCTTTCGACGCCTTCCCGAATCTCAGGGTGATCCTGGGACACTACGGTGAAGGCCTCCCGTTTCTCATGCAAAGGATCGATCACCCGTTCGTGCGGCCGCACATCAAAGCTGCCGACCCCGACGCGGTGCCCGATCTGAACGGCGTCCCGAGTTTCTACTTGCATAAGAACATGTCCGTTACCACCAGCGGCAACTATCTGCCGGCGGCGTTCGAATGCACGCGGACCGCGCTGGGTATGGATAAGATCCTGCTCGCGACCGACTACCCGTATGAAGAGATGGGCGAGTGCCTGAAGTTTCTCGGAGAGCTGGGTATGAGCGAGGAGGAGAAGGCACAGCTGTACCACGGGAACGCCGCGGCCCTGGGATTCTCCTAGACACGCGCGGTCGGTTACGTTGACCGGCCTCACCCAGACCGCGGCGGCCGAGTCGGGCGATGCCAACGGCGTATTGGTACACTCTCCGGGAACATCACCTGCGATCGGGTAGTATTTTTCCTTGGAATTCTGGAATACTTTCCGAGGTCTGGGGCTGAGATCGGTCACAGTGACGAGGTATCGTAAGTGTACGACGGATGGCCGGTCTCGACTCGGTGGCTCCCCGTGCCGATAACCGGAGAGAAATGACTGCCCAAATGGCCCGTTTGTTTTCTCACCTGAGAAGGATCGTATTGTCCGTCGCGGTTGCGCTGGTGCTGGTGTGCGGCCTCGTTTTTCTCGGGCTTGCGTTTGCCGGCAACAGCGCCGAGGGCGCTGTCTTCTCCACCATTCCTCAACCCGGCCTCCAAGCCGTCTCTCTGCCGGTCATCGCGCCCGCCGCCGCGCCCGCTGGCGGTAGCTATCTCCCCGACCACATTGTCGTCGGTCTCGAAGCGGGAGCCGTCCTTCCCGATCTGTCCGGATACGGGCTAACCGAACCGGAGCTTGTGGGGCACGGCGGGATGTATGTCCTCAAGCTCGCGCAGAGCGGGGTGCCCTCGGTGGCTGAGGTCTTGCGGCAGGTTCAGAACGTCACCGGTGTGGCCTGGGCTGAAGAGGAGACGCCAGTGACGGCGTGCTTCATTCCGAATGACCCGTTCTACCCACCATCGGGGCTGTTGGCCCAGGGTCAGTGGGGTCTGCCCCGGATGGGCATGCCGGCGGCCTGGGACATCACGACCGGCTCTCCGGACGTGGTCGTCGCCATCATCGACACCGGCATCGATGCGAACGTCCAGGACTTTGCAGGGCGGATCCTCAGTCCATACGATGCCATCGACCACCGTACCGACTGGCCTGAGTGGCGAGACAACTTAGGTCACGGCACCGCCGTCGCGGGCGTGGCGGTCTCGCAGGGAAACGACGCTCAGGGTATCGCCGGGGTGGCTTGGAACGTCAAGATCATGCCGGTCAAGATTGCGGACACCGCGGGGACGACCGATTACGTCTTGGCCGACGGTATCTACTGGGCCGTCGATCACGGAGCTGACGTCATCAACATCAGTTTCGCAGGAGCCTCGTCGACAGCGGTAGAGACGGCCGCTGTCAACTATGCGCTCTCGCACGATGTCCCCGTGATCGCGGCGGGCGGGAACTCATACCCCTCGAGCGATATCGCCTACCCAGCCGCGCTACCCGGAGTGATCGCGGTGGGTGCTACCACCCCGAGTGACACGCGAGCGTCATTCTCATCCATCGGGTCCGCTCTCGATCTTGCCGCTCCGGGCACCGAGATACTCAGTCACAATGTCGGCTCCAGCTCCTGGGCGTCCTGGAGCGGAACGTCCTTCGCATCTCCTGAGGTGGCCGGAGTGGTTGCCCTGATGAAGTCTCTCGATCCGAGTCTTACGCCCACCCAGATCACCGGGATCTTGACAAGTACCGCTGATGACCTGGGCGCCGCCGGCTGGGATTCGAATTTTGGCTGGGGAATGGTAGACGCAGCCAAAGCCCTGGCCCAGGTCCGGGGCGGATCGTCGGTCACGACGAGCTCTTCCACAACCACTACCACCTCATCCACGACGACCACCACTACCGCGCCGCCCAGCACGACCACCAGCGTGACCGAGCCGTCGAGTACTACCACGACCCTTCCCCGCTTCGCCGATGTGTCCGCAGAGACTACCCCCTACTCGGAGCAGATTGACCGCCTTGCGAGCTTGGGAGTTATCGCTGGTTCTACGGATGGCTTGTTTCATCCCGACGACCCGCTCATGCGGCAGCAGTTTGCGAAGATGATAGACATGGCCATGGGCTACACCGTGGCTGAGAGCGACATGTGCCCGTTTGGCGACGTCCTGCATGTCTCTGGGCAGTTGTATCCGTACCACTACGTGGCCGTAGCCTGGAAGAACGAGGTCACCTTGGGCACGAAGCCGGGCCACTTCTCGCCGTATTCCGCGGTCACGAGGGCCCAAATGATCACGATGGTGGTTCGAGCCGCCAATCTACCCGACCCGCCCGCCGGCTTCCAGACCGGGTTTCCTAACTTTTCCGCTGTGCACTATCCGTATGCCCGGAGGGCGGCCTGCGCCGGCTTGCTCGACTCACTGGCCGGCATGGGCCCGGATTATGACTTCATGCTCCCGGCCACTCGTGGAGAGGTCTGTGCGCTCCTCTACACGCTCCTTCGCTAGGAGCCGTCACGCCGTCGGTTTGAAGCTCGCGACCATCGAGTCGAAGACGGCTTTCTTCGCGCTCCAGTTGGTCTCTGAAGCCTGGACAGTCAACTGGTACTCCACCTTGCCCAGGAACAGGAAGTACAAGGTTGAAACGACCGGGGCGTTCTCCTTGGTAAGGCTGTAGGTGATCTTGAAGCCCTTCATCCCATTGACGGTCGTTGAGGACAGCGCTTCAATCGTTTTGATTTCACCTGCCTTGCTCTCGAGGCTGGAAAGCACGTTTTCGACCTCGGTCTTGAGGTCCGCCATCATGGAGTCGTCAATCGTTACGGTGAGCTTGTAGAGCGAGATTTGAGCCATGTCTATGGCGGTCCCGTTCACGATCGTGCCTTTGGGATCATAGACACCCACGCTCGTGACGGCCGTTCCTCCAGCGGACACGTCCGCGGTAGAACCTTCAGAGAGCGTCCAGGTGTCTGGGTACTGAAAGCTGTAGCCGTATTGTCCGTTGGAGTACGTCTTGACAGAACTGCCGCCGGTACTGCCTGTCGGGCCGCCGCTGGTGGTCGTTGTGCTTGCACCGCCGCACCCTAGCACGACGACCGTGATCCCCAGCAGGAGGCCCAGCATCATCGGAAGAGCCAAGCGGGTCCTCAATGCCCGTATGTTCATTTGGCCACCTCTCTTCTCGCTCACTGCTTTCGGTACTTAACATTTGACTCCGACAGGGGGGATACCTGCCGGCAGGTTGACATTGTCCCATTCACACTCTAGAAACGTTCTGACAAGTGATAGTGATTCGAAGACGCGGAGGGAACGCATGAAGTCGCTCCAAGGAAGGGTCCCCGCTCTTAGAGGTTCCAAGTTGCCGACTCTCGGCGGACTTGCGTTGATCCTCACCGTCGCCACGGTCATGTTGGCGGGTTGCGTGAACATCACCGATGTACAGATGGGCGGCGACGTGCCGGCCGGCTCCAACCATCTCATCACCATGACCGTAACGGCCAAGCAGCCTGCCACAACTCCCATCCGTGGCCTAATCGCGATCCGTATCCCCTCTGCGTGGGACGTCAAGGCGGTTACCTTTGCTGGCTCCGCCCTCACCGGCGCGGCGACTGAATCTCCGGTCATGGAGGGCTTCTACTCCACTGAATGGGAAGCCGCGACCGGTATCGGCCACAACGGGCACAAGGAGGGTTACAAGTGGTGGACCGGCTATACCACCGCTAAGACCTTCGCGACCGGGGACAGCAGCACGGTGACCATTGCTATTGATTCGCATGGACGAGGCGGCACCTATCTACTCGACCTTGCCATGGGGATCACCTCGGCCGACGCTCCAGAGGACCCGGCGAACAAGGGCTTCTGGCAACTTGGGAGCGCTGGTCTGGATCCGACCGGCGTCTTGCTCGATCAGGCTATCACCCTGTACTGCTTCACCGACGTGCGTCCGAGCGACCCCTACTTCGATGCCATTCAAGGGCTCGGGGCCTTGGGCGTGGTGCAGGGCTACGGGCCAACGGCAGACGGGACTTATGAGTTTCGCGGGCTGAGCTCGGTTAAACGCGCCCAGTACGCCAAGTTCGTCTGCGGAGTTCTCGATGCGGCTGGGGTTGCCGGCTTCTCTCCCAGCGAAGCGATGGCCGCGCCTGTGACGTTCCCCGATCTGGGCGCGGATGACCCGATGAATCTATATCCACATGAATATGTATGGACGGCCTGGACACACGGGATCGTGAAGGGCTACACCAACGGCAACTTCCAGCCCTATATACCGATCGAGCGCGGCCATGTCATAACGATGACCGTACGGGCTCTTCAGGCTTTGAGCCCGAGTCCTCTGGCGGAGCCTCCGGCCGGCTTCACGCAGACCTGGGGCAACGACATGCTGGCCGAGCACAAGGCGAGCGCTCGCATCGCGGAGTACAGCCATTTGCTGGACGGCATTCCCCTAGCGAGCGGAGTCGCGGCGATGCCTCGCAGCGAGGTGGCACGGGTTATGTGGAACACGCTCAATCTCTTGACCGAACGGTAAGCGAGGGGCCGAGCATTGGGACCGCGACTTCTGGGTGGGCCGGACCCGATCTCTACAGGAACAGGCCCGTCAAAGTCCAGATACCGAAACCGATGAAGAGTATCCCCGAGATGCGCTTCATCAACTTCCCGGGCACGCGCCGACCGGCGGTGTGGCCTACGATGACTGCCAGAGAGTTCGCAACGACCATGCCGGCAGTGGCCCCAAGCCAGACGCCTACGGAACTGAGGATGCTTCCGTCGAAACGAGCCCCGAGTGAAAGCGTAGCAAGCTGGGTCTTGTCTCCCATCTCCGCAAGAAGGAAGGCTCCAATGACCCCGAGAATCACATATCTGTTGCTCCGCACCTCGCATTCCTCCGCCTCTTCCGTCCTCTCTTTCGCGAGCAGGCTCCAAGCGCCGAACGCCAGAAAGATCACCCCCGCGCCGATCTTCACCGCGGTGACTGGTATGAAACGTCCGGCTACGGCCCCGATGACCACCGCGACCAGATTAAGTATGGCAATGGCTATAGCGACGCCGATGAGCACCTTGCGGGCCGGGTAGCGGCAGGCCAGCGACAAGGTAAGAAGTTGAGTCTTGTCGGCCATCTCAGCAATGGTGACGAGAACGAATGCGGTGACGAACGCGGTCATCGCACCGATGATATCAGCCATCCCGAGGCGGTCCCTGGGTTACACTGAGACCGGATGGCAGAACGAGCGGGGAGAGATCGTTGGAAGCGCGGATCATCGGATTGAAAGGGTGTGGTAAGACCACGCTGGTTGCTGCCTTGGCCGAGGGCCGCGGGGAGGGGCACATAGCGACCGTTCACGTGGGCGACCCGCGCATCCGCGCGCTGTCCGAGATCTTTGTGCCTAAGAAGACGACTTACGCCGAGTTCAAGGTGCGCGAGGTGGCCTGGCCGGAAGCCAGTGCGCGTAAGGGCGAGATGGAGCGCTACCTGGACGCCTTGGCGGGCGGTCAGGTATACCTGCATATCCTGCGCGCTTTCGAAAGCCCGATGCTGGGGGAGGAGGCCCACCCTGACGCCGACCTCGAGGAACTCGACCGCGAGTTTCTGCTCTTCGATCTAATCCGCGTGGAACGCGCCTTCGAACGGGCCAAGAAGGCGCCCCTTACGGATGTGGGAAAGAAGGCCCTTACTCGGTGTCAGGAATTGCTCGAGGCTGAGACTCCACTGCGGGAGGCCGAGTTCGATGAGGGGCAGTTGTCCTTTATCCGCGGATACCAGTTTCTCACCTTGACTCCTCAGCTCATCCTAGTGAATATAGAGCCCGAGGGCGAATGGTCGGAGTCGCCGCTCGAGGGGCTCACCCGCGGTCGACGCATACTGGCCTTTCCCTTTGCGGACGCTCTTGAGGTGGCCCGACTCTCAATCGAGGAGCAGGCGGAGTACGCGACCGCTCTCGGCTTACCCGGTCCGGCATCGGAGGTAGTGGCACAGGCGGCCTTTTCGGAACTGGGTCTTATCAGCTTCCTCACCGCCGGTGAGGACGAGGTACGCGCTTGGCCCATACGAGCGGGGGAGACGGCGCGCGAAGCCGCCGGAGCCATCCACTCCGACATCCAGCGCGGGTTCATTCGTGCGGAAATCGTCTCTTACGACGACTTCATGAGCCACGGCAAGAACATGAAGGCCTGCCGCGACGCGGGGGTTCTGCGTGTCGAGGGCAAGGACTACATAATCGCCGACGGCGACATAGTCAATTTCCGCTTCAACGTGTGATCGGCCGGACCGGGCTGCTACTGGGTATAGCCCCGGGCGGAGTTATACATGGCCTTGTCGAAGAAGGCCGCGAAACGGGCCTGCAGCTCCATGATTCGGTACATCTCCACAGGACGTTCCCACAAGCCCTGCGATAGCGCGTAGCTCCATATCTGTTTCTTGAGCAGCATGATGGCCGAGAGCATCTCGTGAAGCTGTACGCCTTGAGACCACCGCCGGGTTCCCAGATCTCGGTAGAAGGTCTTAGGCCGTTCTTCGGTCGTCCCGCCCTCAAGGTAACGGTCCAGCAGCTTTAGTCCCGAGGTGCACTCACCAAGAAGTTGGTCCGCGTCCAGTCTCCAGTAGCCCTCGGTGGTCCGATTGGAGCGGACATCGGCCAGCCAGAGCCGCGCCACATATCCGGCGTGCTCGCTAACGAAGCCGACAAGACTGTCCGACAGCATCTGGGCCCCCGAACCGCCCTCCAGACGGTGGAATGAGTCGTGGATGGCCCACTCATCCTGATAGAGGTCCCCGCATAGGCGGATGGCCTTCTCGTTCGAAGGGAACGCCAAAACGGGCAGCTGATCGATGGGAAAATACTGTACCTCGGCTGCGTCGTCGCCGGGAATTTCGGTTCCGCTCAGCTTGTCGACCTCGAAGGTTACGACCAAGAGGTCCCCGTAATACTTGCCACTCCATGAATCGGCATCGATGAGCCGTAGGATACGCCCCGCTATCCCCGTCTCTTCGGCGAGCTCTCGGAGCGCCGCCGACGCGATGGTCTCACCAGTTTCGGCGAAGCCGATAGGCAAGCACCACATGCCTTCACTGGGGGGATACTTGCGTTTGACCAAGAGAACGCGCCGGTCATCGTCGAGAACGAGAGCGGCGGCGGCGGGCAGCGGGTTCTGATAGAAGACGGTGTCGCAGACGGGGCAGACCTCGCGGAACCTGTCCGCGATCATCCGCTCCTCGATGGGATTGCCGCATTGAGAGCAATACCGTGCCTTCATGCACTGTGCCCGGTTCTAGTTGATCGGATCCTGCGTAACCCACATGTCGATGTGCGATCCCGAATCGTGAGTGTACTCCGCTAAGGTCGCACCCAGTTCCGGCGGGGTATCTCTAACTTTGCCGAGTTGGGTCTTGCCGGCGGAGACCACTTCGCCAATGGACACGACCGGGTCGCTGATGAGCATCAACGAGACGGTGTCGCCGCTAAGCTCCTCCGGCCGGATGTCTATCTGTACATCATCATATTTCCCGTACAGCTTGTACTGCTTTACGCCCGTGACAACGCCTGAAACGGGTGCTGTGACCGGAGACCCGGCCGGAGCGCCGATAAGAACTGAACTGGTCGCAGCTCCGCCTTCCCCGCTCAGGAGGTAGTAGCGCACCAAAGGTTTGCCCGAGAAGATGCCCCGAAAGAAACGCACGACCGCGTTGGCGTTAGCCTGATCCCCCATTGGCGAAAGTGCGACCGCACTATCGTCACCGTGCGGCTGGTAAGCGATGATCGTCGCGTCACCGGCGGCCACAGGAAGGATGAGGTTTCGATCGCCCAGGCGGGCGAACGCAGGCCATGATTGGCCGGTGGCCGCAACGGGTGCAGAGCCTGCGGCTACCCCGTTGGCGAGCAAGTTCTGGGCGTTAACGCGTTGGGTGGTGTCACCGGCGTAGACCGCTATAACGATGCCCGCGACGACCACGCAGAGGACTCCGAATGCAACGGCAAGACGAAGTCGCCGTCTGCGATACACTGTCGCAAGACGCCGTTTGCGCCGGAGAACCTCTTCCTGACGCCACGCTTCTGGTGCGGTTATCCCTTCTGGCATCGTGTTCACGTTAGCACTTCATTGTTTGATTGCCCAGGTAAATGGCTGCGTGCCTCGTATTAGGCTATGTCGGGACGCGATCCGTCGTTTTTCACGCGAAGCGCCCAGGCTGATAATCTGTAGATGAAGCCGATCAGTGCCGTCCCGAGATCGGCACAAAGGAGGGGTGGGTGCGCATCACCATACCGCGATGGGTACAGCTGGTGCTGATTCCCGTTGCGATCTTCCTTGCCCTCTATTTCAGTCGCGTCGCCAGTCACGCGGTGTTCGTTTTTCTCATTTCCACGATCCTTGCGTTGCTCCTCAACCCTGTGGTCATGGGCCTGGGACGCTTGAAGGTCCCGCGTTGGCTTGCCGTGCCGATCGTCTATCTCGCGTTCATCGCGGTGGTCGTGGTCGTCTTCATTTTCCTCGGCCCCCCACTCATCCGCCAATTCCAGAGGCTTTTTAACGCCATCCCCGCTTGGCTGAGCAGTCTCAACGCACAGCTGGCAAACCTGCAGAGTTGGTTGGCCAAGCACAACGTCACCGTCAACCTCCAGCTCAACACCACTACGATCGTCAACTGGTTGCAGACCCATGGGGCTCAGTCGGTGGGCACCCTCTTCTCGGTGGGTGTCAGCGTGGCCGGGATGGTCATCAACTTCTTTCTCACGGTGGTCATCAGCTTCTATATGCTCATCGACGGCAAGCGGATCTTCCGTTTTCTATGCCGACTCGTGCCGGGCGAGCCCCCCGTGAAAGAAACGTACGTGCGCGGTCTTCAAGGTGCCTTCAGCAAGTACATCCGCGGCCAACTCCTGCTGGGGGCGACCGTGGGACTGGCCTGCGGACTCGCGGTGTGGATCATGAGTTGGGACGTGGTCGGGGTTTGGCCGGAGGGCGGTCAGTACGCTCTACTCTTCGGTTTCTGGGCCGGGGTCACGGAGATCATCCCCTACGTGGGCCCGTATCTAGGCGCGGTCCCCCCGGTGATAGCTGCCTTCTTTCACTCGCCGACGGCCGCACTGGTGGTGATTATCGTGTATTTCGCGATCCAGCAGTTGGAGGGTCATATTCTCGCGCCCAACATAGTGGGAAGTTCGCTTGGGGTGCACCCCCTGATCGTCATCTTCGCATTGCTTGCGGGAGCACAAATCGGCGGGATACTGGGGATGATCGCGTCCCTGCCGTTGCTGGCAATGCTCAGGCACACGCTTACGTTCTACCAATTCCGCATGTCCAAGGCCCCGTGGGCCGGAGATGATGGGATCGTGCTGATACCCGCGAAGTCGGGAGCCCCACCTCCCAGAAGGGTCAAGGCGGAGGAGTCCGAGGAGTGATATTTCGTTTTGTGAAACGGGTCGATACTGTTACAATCGCCAGTTGCCGGGACAATTTTATCCCGGCAAACCGGACAGTAGCAGGCGATGGAGAACATTCGAGAGTTTTTCGGAGTTCAGCTGCGCAGGGGATTTACGCCGATGGTTTCGGCCCTGCAGTGGCTCAAAGTAACCCCTAACCAGGTAACGATCGCAGGTACTGTCCTCAATCTGGGGGCGGCTGCCCTCGTCGTCGCCGATCACCTAGTCTATGCGGGCATCGTCTTCCTCATAGCTGGGTGCTGCGACATGCTCGATGGGGCTCTGGCCAGACTGGCCAAGATGGTGACCCCATTCGGGGCGTTCCTCGATTCCACGCTCGACAGGGTCTCGGAAGGCGCTGTGCTGGCAGCCATCGCCTACTTGCTGGCCTCTCGCGGGCACTCTATCGATGCCGCCCTGGTGGTGCTCGCCCTACTGGGAAGTCTGCTCGTCAGCTACACTCGGGCACGGGCGGAGAGTTTGGGTCTCGAGTGCAAGGTGGGTCTCATGAGCAGGCCCGAGAGGATCATCCTCATTGCTCTGGGGCTCTTTTTCAACGTGCTGTCGTACGTGATCTACATAATGCTTGTTTTGACCATCTTCACGGTGATACAGCGCGTGGTCCATACGTACCGGCAACTGAGCAGGCAAAGGGAACAGGGAGGATTCGTTGAGCGATAAAGTTCGGGTAGCAATCATCGGGGTCGGGAACTGTGCCTCGTCCTTTATCCAGGGCGTGCACTATTACCGCAATGCCAAAGCGGACGAGTTCGTCCCGGGTCTGATGCACGTGAACCTCGGTGGCTACCACATCTCCGACATCGAGTTCACCGCCGCCTTCGATATCGACGCGACCAAGGTGGGGAAAGATCTCTCCGAAGCCATGTGGGGTGGCAAGAACTGCACCGTCAAGTTCTGCGACGTCCCGAATATGGGTGTCAAGGTCTACCGGGGTATGACCCATGACGGACTGGGCAAGTACCTGTCCGAAGTCATCGAAAAGGCCCCTGGGCCAACGGACGACGTGGTCGGTATTCTCAAAGAGACCAAGACCGACGTGGTAGTGAACTACCTTCCCGTCGGCAGCGAGATGGCCACCAAGTGGTACGTCGAGCAGATCCTCGAAGCCGGTTGCGGCCTCGTGAACTGCATCCCGGTCTTCATCGCCCGGGAGAAATATTGGCAGCAACGGTTCGAAGAGAAGGGCTTGCCGGTCATCGGCGACGACATCAAGTCCCAGGTGGGTGCGACTATCGTCCACCGGGTGCTGACCCGCCTCATGCGCGAGCGCGGCGTGCGTCTCGAGCGCACCTCGCAACTCAACGTCGGCGGCAACACCGATTTTCTCAACATGCTGGAGCGCGAGCGTCTCGAGAGCAAGAAGATCTCAAAGACCAACTCGGTCACCTCTCAGCTCGACTACGACATGGGCAAGAAGAACATCCACATCGGACCCTCGGATTACGTCGAGTGGCTTGACGACCGCAAGTGGGCCTACATCCGCATGGAAGGCCGCACGTTCGGCGACGTGCCTCTCAACATCGAGCTCAAGATGGAAGTGGTCGACTCGCCTAACTCCGCCGGCATCGTCATCGACGCCGTGCGGTGTGCCAAACTGGCTCTCGACCGGGGCGTCTCCGGTGCTCTCTACGAGCCCGCATCGTATTTCATGAAGTCTCCGCCCATCCAATACAGCGACGAACAAGCGCGGCAGAAGACCGAGGCCTTCATCTCGGGCGAAGCCGCCTGCGAGTAAGGTCGGATCAGGCCGGATTCTGGGGCCCGGGCGGCATCAGCCGCCCGGGCCCCAGCACAACTGGGGTCGACGCGTGAAGGAAAGCCTCCATATAGCCCTCGTGACGCCCTTCTCCTGGAGCGCTCCGAGCGCGGTGAACCAACACGTCGCCGATCTCGCGGTGGAGCTCAAGGCTTCAGGGCACTTCCCCACCATTGTTACGTCATCCGACGATTCCCGGGACGTCGCCCGAGTGCCAAGTCTATTTCGCCGCGCCAAAGGCCAGGTGATCAATCTCCTAGCCGACTATCGCTCCGGCAGGTTCCCCGGCGAGCTTCTGCTCCCGGTACCTGGCTCCGGGCCCCTGGGCCCCGAAGCCGGCATTCCCGTGATACCCGTGGGCTCGAGTTTTCCCGTTCGTCTCAACGGCGGAGTGGCGAACCTGGGCCTTCCGGTGGACGTGACCTCGAGGCTGGAGCGTTTGATGCTCGGAGGAGATTTCGATCTCGTCCACGTACACGAGCCCATGGCGCCCTCTCTTAGCTTCACGGCTTTGCGCGAGTCTCGGAGTCCCGTGGTCGGGACCTTTCATATGACGCCCGTGAGCGTCGCCGCCTACGAGATGGGCCAGTCCGTGCTCGACCGGTTTTTCGGACGTCTGGATGCCCGCATTGTCACATTCCCACACGCGGTGGATATGATGGCTGAACTCTATCCCGGTCGCTACCAGGTCATTCCGTGCGGAACGAGGCTGGCGAGAGGCGCTGTCCTGAGAGACCCGAGTCAGTCCGGGACGACCGATTCCGAGAACCGCCCGGGAGGCGGCAATCTCTTTGTGCTCTACGTTTTCCGCGGCGATGCTCGTAGGTCCTATCGCGTTCTTCTACGAGCGCTCTCGGCTGAATTCCCTCCCGGGGTCGAGCGTGTGGTCGTGGCGCTCCATCGGGGCTCCACGGAGCGATGGCTGCCCAAACCCACCCCACGAAGGCTCAGGGGTCGGGTGGCCCTGTACGAATTTGGGACGCCTGCGGAGCTTGCGCCGCTCTACCAGGCCGCCGCTGCGGTGGTTCTGCCCTTCCTGGGAGGAGAGTGGCTGTGCGCGTCGGCGGCGGAGGCGGCAGCGTTTGGATGTTCAATCGTGGGGCCTGATCTGGCCCCCACGCGCGATTTTTTGGCGGCCTGGGCTCCGAGCGATGGCAAGGGGGCGGTGTTCTCACCCAGCACGTTGGGATCTCTTTCAACAGCGATCAAATCTGTGCTGCAACCGAGCGACGCGAAGGAGGCGAATGAGGTCGCCGGGATTGCGCAGCGAGTTGAGGGGGCGTCGAACAGTCCGAATGAGTCCTCAATGGTCTCGGTGGCCGCCCGAGTGGAAGCCATCTATCGTGAGACTCTCGCGGCTACCAGCGGTCGCCAGGGGCTTAGGGCAAAGACTCCCATCGCGGGGCACTCGCTCCACTTTCGAGGCATCGGCGAGGAGCCGTCGCGCAAACGCGTTCGCTGGGGCGCACTGGGACTCGCCCGCCCCAATTGGATCAACGCCGACCTGCACGTCCATTCGTCATTCTCGAAAGACTGCGTCAGTACAGTCGAATCGATTCTGACGACTGCCCGTGAGGTCGGTTTGGGCGCTCTGGCCATCGCGGATCACAACGAGATCGAGGGCGCATTTCTTGCCCGGGAGTTGGCGCACGGTGATCCGTTCGTCATCGTGGCGGAAGAGGTAAAGACTGCTGAGGGTGAGGTCATCGGACTCTTCTTGGAGAAGGCGATACCGCGCGGACTGAGTTTCGACGAAACCCTCTCCCTGATCAAGGAGCAGGGGGGGCTGGTTTACGTGCCGCATCCGTTCGACGCCCTTCGCACCACTCCCTCATATCGGGCACTCGTGGACAATCTCCATCGCATCGACGTGATCGAGATCTACAACGCCAAGGTGGCGCTCTCTTCGTTCAACCTGGCCGCAGAACGCTTCGCGGCAAAGTACAACGTGGTGGCCGGTGCGGGCAGCGACGCCCATGTGCTGCAGGGCTTGGGTACGGCGATGCTGCGCATGCCTCGCTTCAACGATCCGGTCACCTTCATGGCCGCGCTGTGGGAGGCGGATATTATCGCCAAACGCAAAAGTTTGCTGTATTTGCAGTCATTGAAGCTACTCCAGACCACTCTTGACCGAGTGCTGCCCGAGGAGTAGCGAAGGCCTGCAGCAAGCCGGAGGAATTCACCCCCCGTCCGCCAATATAGTCTCTACGCTCTCGGGTCCGGGTCGCGAAACTCGTGTCCGTTTTTGCACCGGGAGAGCGTGCCGGTTCCGGGAATCCACGATACGGAAGTCGATCTGGATAGTGACGTGAAAGACTCACCGCCTCTCGCAGAGGCAAACGAGATCTACAAGAAACTTGAGGAACGGGCGATCGCGGAGAGCAACGATCTGAACTACCGCGTTGCTCATTGCCGCCAATGTCAGAGGGGGGACTTTCTCCCCACTGTGGGCTCAGGGCATCCGCTCGCCGATATCCTCCTGTTGAAATATCAGCCGCGCTACGCGGAGGTTTCTGAGGGCGTCGCCTTTTTCGGGCGAGCCGGTACCGCCGTACTGAAGAGCATGGAGCGACTGGGTGTGAATCCGCTCATCGTCTACGGCACTAACGTGGTGAAATGTCACGACGTCGAACTGGCCGAGGGCGAGAAGAACTGCCCGGTATATTGGCTTGAGGAACTCCATATCACGCAGCCCCGCCTGCTGGTAATCATGGGTGAGGAAACCCTCGCCGCGGTGAACAAGGGCCGGGTGGCAGGGATGAAAGAACTAGTTTGGGATCCAGGCCGTCTGCAGGATCTCACGCCCTTCTGCCGTGCACTCGTCACTCCGGACATCGATGGAGCCCTGGACGAAGAGCGAGCGAAGACCGAATTTTGGAGGGCATTCCGGAACCTGGGTGATTGGTTCCGTGACGAGCCGCCGTACTAGTCGCGGGTGAGCACGCCCACCGCTTCCACATGCGGGGTATGTGGGAACATGTCGACGGGGGTGACATGATCTAGTCGATACCCGTGCTCCTGGAATTGAGCTACGTTGGGCGCCATGGTAGCCGGATTGCATGAAACGTAGACGATGCGGGGCGCTCCGAGTTCGCCCACCCGTGCCACCACTCTCCGGTGTAGGCCGGCCCGGGGCGGGTCCACGATCACAACGTCCGGATTCTCGAGTCCCTGCGGCAGCCCGCGGAACCCTTGGGCCACTTCGCGGAGGATCTTGCGCACGTCCCCCTCGAGGAACACGGCGTTCTCGATACCATTGAGTTCCGCGTTTTCTCGAGCGCCTTGGACCGCCTCGGATACTGCCTCTATACCAAGCACTCTTCCGGCTCGAGGAGCGAGTGACAATCCGATGGAGCCAACTCCGGAATAGAGGTCCCAGATCACGGGAGCGGAGCCCCTTGTCCCCCCTGCCGCGGGCGCCTCGTCCTCGAGCAGCGCCTCCTGGGCAACGAGAGCATAGAGCGCGTGCGCCATGAGTGTGTTGGTCTGGAAGAAAGCATTTAGGGAAATCTTGAGACTCGTTCCGGCAACCCGCTCGACGAGAAAGGATCTGCCCCACAGCATCTCGTATCCCAGGCCCGCGCTTAACTCTGCGGTGCCTGCGTTGACGGCGTGAGCTACACCGACGATTTTGGGGCGAGCGACTCGCAGACGCTCCACCAGGCGGCTGGGCGCAGGCATGTCTCCCGGGGCAGTCACAAGGCTGACGAGTAGTTCTTGGCCCATCTGCGCGGAGCGAACCAGCAGGTGACGGGCAAAGCCTGTGTTTGTGCGCGGATCCCAGCCGGGAATACCGGCCTCCCGTAGCCAGGTCTCCACGGTGGCCCTCACCGCCTCCATGTCGGTGCTCACGAGATGGCATTCGGAGACCGGTAGTACGAGATCCCAGCGGCCCGGAGGGCGGAATCCCACCACAGCGCCGTCATCAGACATGCCGATAGAAAAGTCGACCCGGTTCCGGTAGCGCCATGGATGGGCCATCCCAACCGCGGGCCGAAGTTCGAATCCGCGCAGTCCTCCCAGGTGCTCAAGCGACTCTCCCACCTGGCGGGCCTTGTACCCGAGTTGTACCGCGTAGTCCAAGCTCTGCCAGACGCACCCGCCGCAGTCTCCGAAGGTCGGGCACCAGGGCGTCACTCGGTCGGGAGAAGGTGACACCAGTTCCAGCACACGAGCCTCCGCGTACCGCTTCTTGGTCTTGGTGACGACGACCCGGGCTACGTCGCCCGGAACGGCGCCGTTTACGAAGATGACGAAATCATCGAGCTTGGCAACACCCTTGCCTCCGAACGCCAGGCTCTGGATGGGTAGCTCGATGGTGTCGCCTTTTCGTAATCGTGTGGGTTGGTCCATGGGACGGAGGATTATAGCGGTCCGAGCCTAGGAACCTGGCGGGGATTGGCCCTCGCCCGTCTTGGCTGCCGCGTCTCGCACCAAATCCGCGAGGGTAATGCCGGAAAACAGGTTGTCGAGAAGATCGGTGGCTTTCTGCCAGACGTCCCGCGTGGCGCAAGTGGCCGAACGGTCACACGCGTGAGCATCCGAGCAAGGGGCAACCTGAACCGTCCCTTCCACTGCTTTCAACACTTCAGCAACTGAGACCGTCTCGGGGTCGCGGGCGAGGGAAAACCCGCCCGTTCTTCCACGATGACTTGCTACCAGCCCGGCCAACCGTAGGGGCATCATCAATTGCTCAACGTAGGCGGCCGACACGCTCTCGGTGTCCGCGATCTCGTACTTGGTCACCGTCGCTCCACGGGGCAAGGAGGCGAGAAAGACCATAATCCGGGAGGCATATCTTCCCTTGCTCGAAATCGACATCATAGTAGTCCCGCCTAAAAGCCGATTGACATGATCATCTTTCCAGGGTATTATACCGGCGAAACTACGTCGGTGCCATACCCTGGGGGCATATCCAAGCATAACGCCGAAACGGGGGGTGGAGTCGGCAATACTATCCGCGCGAGGTATCGCGAGGGGGAGGAACCGCTGTGAAGAAGATCGCCGTAATCATCGTCTTGGTGTTGGGCATTGCAGTCCTCGCCGGAGGGATCACTTCGATCGTAATCGGACGTGCCGACGCAGGCGATGTCACCAAAAATCTCAAGGGTGAGAAGATCTCTCTTGCCGTTTTCGACGAAAACGCGCCCACGGACGCGATCATCTCGAATGCCTCTCAGGCACGCCTTGCAGTCGATACGCTCATTAAACATCGCCAAAGTATTGCCCCGACCTATTCCGATCTCCTGGGCGGGAAGAAATTCGATCCCACCAACCCAACCCAACTCACCTACGCTCAGGCCATGAACCTGCAGAACTCCATGACCACCGCCGTGCTGGCGTACGGCTTGACGACGGTTCTCACAGTCAACGGCATCCTCCTGGTAGTCATTGGCTTTGCACTCCTTCTCGTTGGCGTCATCTTCTGGGAGCGCCGCGCGGTACGCGCCGGGCCCGCTGTCTAGGACGATCGAGGCGCAGTCCGGCTTGCAGCCGGGATAGGGCCTTCAATACTCCCATCCCCGACGCGAGGGCTCCCCGATCCCCGGGGAGCCCTCCGTCTTTTGAGGAAATGGAGATGACTACGATGACTCGTTGTCGCTCCCTTTCCCTTCGGCCTTTTCGAACGACAGTCCCAAGTTGCGTTCATCAACCATGATCGTGTCGCCGTCGCGGAACTCGCCCTTCAGCAACGCCAAGGCCACTTGGTCCTGAATCTCGCGCTGGATGAGGCGCTTGAGCGGTCGGGCGCCGTAGGCGGGGTCGTAACCCTGCTGAGCGAGGTAGGCTTTGGCCGCGTCGGTTATTTCGAGGGTGATGTCCCGCTCGGCCAGCCGCTTCCGCAGCAGTTGCAACTGGATGTCGACGATGCCCTTGATGTCTTCCAGCGACAGGCGGCGGAAGATGATCACCTCGTCCACGCGGTTGAGGAACTCGGGCTTGAACGTCGCCTGCATCACTTCGCTCACCCGGGCGTCCATCTCGATCTCGGTGATTTCAGCGTCGAGGATGAACTGGCTGCCGACGTTGGAAGTCATGATGATGACCGTGTTCTTGAAGTCCACGGTGCGCCCGTGACCGTCGGTGAGCCGGCCTTCGTCGAGAATCTGCAAGAGCAGGTTGAAAACGTCTGGATGCGCCTTTTCGATCTCGTCGAGAAGGAGCACGGAGTAGGGGCGGCGCCGCACAGCCTCGGTGAGGTAACCGCCCTCCTCATAGCCCACATATCCGGGAGGCGCCCCGATCAGACGGGCCACGGAGTGCCGCTCTTGGTACTCGCTCATGTCCACGCGAACAAGGGCTTTCTCGTCGTCGAACAGGAACTCGGCGAGAGCCCGACCCAGTTCGGTCTTACCCACGCCGGTCGGGCCAAGGAAGATGAAGCTGCCGATGGGCCGGTTTGGATCCTGCAGGCCCGAGCGGGCACGGCGAATGGCACTTGCCACGGCCTTGAGCGCGTCGTCCTGACCCACCACTCGCCGGTGAAGACGTTCCTCCATGTTGATGAGCTTCTCCACCTCTCCTTCGAGGAGCCGAGAAACCGGGATTCCCGTCCACTTGGCCACGACTTCGGCTATGTCCTCTTCTTCCACCTCTTCTTTCAGCATCCTGACGTCGCGCTGCAATTCGTTGAGGCGCGTGTTTTCCTCGGCAAGGTGCCGCTCCAATTGGGGGATGGTTCCATACCGGAGCTCGGCCGCCTTCTGCAGGTCACCCAGGCGTTCGGCCTTCTCGGCGTCGATCCTGCCGCTCTCAATGTGCTCCTTGAGGTCCTGGATCTTCCCGATAGCCTCCTTCTCCGCCTGCCAGTGCGCCTTCATCCCGGCAGACTGCTCGCGCAGGCCCGCCAATTCCGCCTCGATGATCTTGCGCCGTTCCTTGGAGGCCGCATCTTTCTCCTTGCTGAGCGCGTGCAGTTCGATGTCGAGTTGCTTGATCCGTCTCTCCACTTGGTCGATCTCAAACGGCATCGAGTCGATCTCAATCCGGAGGCGGCTGGCGGCTTCGTCCATCAGGTCGATTGCCTTGTCGGGCAGGAACCTGTCGGAGATGTATCTGTGGGACAGGACGGCCGCGGCCACCAGTGCCGAATCCTGGATTCGGACCCCGTGGTGCACTTCATAGCGTTCCTTGAGGCCGCGGAGAATGGCAATAGTGTCCTCGACCGTCGGCTCGCCCACCAGAACGGGCTGGAAGCGCCGCTCAAGGGCGGCGTCCTTCTCCACGTACCTACGATATTCGTCCAGCGTCGTGGCTCCAACCACTCGGAGTTCGCCCCGAGCCAGCATGGGCTTGAGCATGTTGGAGGCGTCCACCGCTCCTTCCGCGCCGCCCGCTCCTACGATGGTATGCATCTCGTCGATGAAGGTGATGATCTCTCCCTCGGAATCGGCGATCTCTTTTAGCACGGCCTTCAGACGTTCCTCGAACTCGCCGCGGTACTTGGCGCCGGCGACCATAGCCCCGATGTCCAGAGCCACCACCCGCTTGTTCTTGAGACCCTCGGGAACGTCCCCCGAGACGATGCGCTGGGCCAAGCCCTCCGCGATAGCGGTCTTTCCGACGCCCGGCTCCCCGATAAGGACGGGGTTGTTCTTTGTCCGCCTATTGAGGACCTGGATCACTCGCCTGATCTCGTCGTCGCGTCCGATCACCGGATCGAGTTTGCCCCGGCGGGCCAGATCGGTGAGGTCGCGGCCGAATCGCTGCAGAGATTGGTATTTCTCTTCAGCATTGGGATCCTCCGCCCGCTGCGATCCGCGGATGTCTTTGAGTACCTGGAAGATTGCATCCCGGGTGATGCCGTAGCGCTTGAAGAGGTCACCGAGCCATGCCTTGTTGCCGGCCAATGCCATGAGGACGTGCTCGCTAGATACATACGCGTCCTTCATCTTGTCGGCCTCGGCCTGGGCCGCGTCGAGCGCTTCCTGAGTCTCCCGAGCCAGACCTATCTGGGCGGCGCCGTGGACGGTGGAAAAGTATTCGAGTCGCTTCTCCAGTTCGGCCCGCACTGCGGCGTGGCTCACACCGATCCGCTCGAAAATGGGAACGGCCAAGCCGCCTTCCTGGTCCAGAAGGGCGGCTGCCAGGTGTTCCGGTTCAATTTGGGCGTGGCCGCGTTCTTGGGCCAGCTTCTGGCTAGCCGCGAGCGCTTCCTGCGCTTTCAGAGTGAATCTTTCCAGTTGCATGAATATCAGTGCTCCTCGTCCAGCCAAATGACAGAAGGTACTAGTCCATTACGCGCATAAAATCTTATACGCATGGACTCATATCTGTCAATACAGGAATGCCTTCGTGAGGTTCGTGCCCGAAGAGAAGCTTTGGCAAACGGCGAGAAGAGGAATCGCTAGAAACTGGTGCTGGGCGGACTCGTGGTGAGGGTGGTCGTGGTGGTTCGCTGAGTGGTCGTCGTGCCCCCGGTGGTCGTCGTGCCCTCGGTGGTGGGCGTCTGCTCCGTGGTATCGGTGGTGGGGATGGTCGTTGTGGTGGAGGTGCTGCTGGTCGTGCTCGACGTGGGAGGCACAGCGTACGTGCTGTGGAAGAAGAGGTCGTAGGTCACTTTCACCGTAGGCACGCTGAACTGCGTCTCGGGATAGTCCCTGTCGGCGTCGTACATGAAGTTGTGCCACATTTCCGCCGGGAAGCTCCCACCCGTCACGGTGATGCCATGAACGTTCTTCATGGGGACCTGACCCTGGGGGTAACCCATCCAAATCGCCGTGGAGAGATTTGGAGTATATCCACAGAACCAGGCGTCACCGTTTTCTTGTGCCGTGCCGGTCTTGCCCGCCGCCGGACGATCGATGTTGGCCTTGGTGCCCGTGCCGTGGAGGACGTTCTGCTGAAGAATGCGCGTAACCTCGTACGCGACGCCGGCTGAGATCGCCTGTGTCCGCTTGGGCTGCGCTTCCCAGACCACGTTGCCCTTGGAGTCGGTGACCTTGGTGATGATCGTGGGTTCGACGTGCTCTCCATGGTTGGCCAACGTGGCATAAGCAGAGGCCATCTCGAGAGGAGAGACGCCGTAGGTCAAGCCTCCCAGAGCTATGGCTGGGTCTGAGTTGAGGTACGAGGTGATCCCCATGCGTTTGGCCACGTCCACGATATGCTCGGCACCGACGTCCAAGGCCATCTGAGCGTACACGGTGTTGTCGCTATATAACGTGGCCTGTTCGACGCTGATAGTGCCGTGGTAGGTATTGCCATAAGTCTTGACGGTCCACGGCTTTGGCGCGCCCGGGTAGGTGAGCGAAACCGGCTGCGACGTGTAGTAGGTGTTCCAAGGGTCGATACCTGCCTCAATAGCGGCCGTCAGCGCGAACGTCTTGAATGAGGAACCGGGTTGGCGTCGACCCTGGGTGGCGAGAATAAACTTGGAATTGTCGTAGCTCGTACTTCCCACCATGGCCCGGATGTAACCGGTCTGGGGCTCGATGCTGACCATGGCCGCGGCGGGATCCCCTTTTTGATTTAGGGTGCTCGAGATCGCCTTCGCCGCCAGTTCCTGGTAAGCCGGGTTGATGGTCGTCTCAACGCGGAGTCCGCCTTTGAAGACCCGGTCTTCGCCGAACATGTCGATGAGCTGTTTCCGGACGTATGCCACGACGTAAGGCTCTTGCACCTTGGTGTACGGAGAATAGGGCGCCAGAGTAAGCGGCTCACGAAGGGCCGCGCGGGCTTCGTCCAATGTGACGAAACCCTGGTCGTACATCTTCAGCAAGATAATGTTGCGGCGCCTGAGAGCATCCGTCGGGTTCGAGCGGGGCGAAAAAGCCGTGGGTGCTTGCGGAAGCCCAGCGAGCAAGGCCGCCTCCGCCAGAGTGAGGTCGACCGGGTCCTTGTCGAAATACGTGCGAGCGGCGGCTTCGACGCCGTACGCATTGGAGCCGAAGTACACGGTGTTCAGATACATGCCGAGAATCTCGTCTTTGGAATACTTCTTCTCGAATTGCCAAGCCAGCGCCATCTCGTCAAATTTGCGGGTAAGCGAGATGTCCGTCCGGTCGAGGTAGAGATTCCCGACCAGCTGCATGGTGATGGTGGAGAAGCCCTCCTCGACCTTGTTGGCCTTCAGGTTTGTGACCAACGCCCGGAAGAAGCCTGTGGCGTCCACTCCGGTGTGCTGGTAGAAGCGCTCGTCTTCGACTGCCACGATGGCGTGTTTTAGAGAGTCGGGGATTTGTTTGCCGCTGATTACGGTGCGGTTCTCGACCCCGTGGAGGTATGCGAGGAGAGTGCCGTCCGCTGCGTAGATCTGGCTGGTCTCGGCCAGAGATACGGAATTCTGGTTCTCGAGGGACGGCATGTCCTTCTCGACGGCGGCCACAGTTCGCAGGCCCAGGCCGGCCAATC
Source organism: uncultured Actinomycetes bacterium (assembly GCA_963775295.1). Lineage (GTDB taxonomy): Bacteria > Actinomycetota > Thermoleophilia > RBG-16-64-13 > RBG-16-64-13 > JAMDEO01. Next base: position 354,270 of record CAVZIK010000006.1, on the reverse strand, counting down.
CTGCGAGGATACCCAGAGTGAGCAAAGGCAGGATCACAAGCACGGCGATTAGTATGATGATCCGCTTGCGCCGGACCTTCTGTGCTCGCCTCTGACGGGCGCTGCGCGTCTCCCGACCGATCCTCATGCCATCCCCTGCTCTGCCTCGGTGTGCTCTTGGCGAGGCAATGTACACACGTATTTTAGCGAATGCAGCGATTTCGAACTTGTCACGTAATGCTGAAGGGTGTCCCGGACATATATAGACTGGAGCGTTCCCGATCGACGGCGGGGATCCGGGCCTAACGTGAGCGGAACAGTTGTTGTACAAACCTCGTATGATGTTGTACTAACCTCGTACTATAGTGATTAGAGTTAAGGAGAGTCATCATTTACTCGCCGGTAAAGGGATCACGGGACTCTTTCGACAAGGGGGTGCGGCTGGCTTGCAGGTCGGTTTACGGGTTCTACCTCGGGCGTGAACCAACGCGCCTCATTGAAGGCGCCGCGGCACAGCGAACACGATCGGAAAGTCAGGAGAGGAGTGGGAAATGAGCAGAAGCGTGCACCGTTCTCAACCACGTTGGAGGCTTAGGGTCACCGTTCTGGTGCTTCTGGCCGCACTGATGGCCTTACTAGTCTCCAGCGCGGCGATGGCCGCCAACCGATGGACAGACATCTCTGACCAGCAATGGGTCGATACCTATCATGTCACCGCGACGCAAGCCGCCACCGTGGCGGCTGGATATCCGGATGGCACATTCAAACCTGCTCTGGCGGTCACGCGCGGCCAGTTCGCGAAGATGGCCGTCGATGGGCTCGGCTTGGGTACCGCGACGCCGGCGACCCCCACATTCAGCGACGTGCATACCACCAACATCTTTTACCCATGGATCGAGGGTGGGGTGGATGCCGGCATTATCTCCGGCTTCACCGACGGGACCTATCGGCCCAACTCGGCAATCAGCCGCCAACAATCCAATTCGATCCTGGGACAATATCTTGCCCAGAAGGAGATGGATGCCCGCGGTCACATAGCTGGGGACGAGGGCAATTATCCATCCCTGACCGCTTGGTACGCTGCCGAGGGGGCAGAAATTCTAGGCGAGTTCGCCGATGCCCCCAGTGTGTCGGCGGTGCATGCGCCATACACGGCATACCTTGTTGCGCGGGCCGTGGTCCAAGGAAGTCCGAGTGGCGGCAATCTCTATCTTCGTCCGGGCTCGAATCTCACCCGTGCCCAAGCTGTTGCCATGGTTCTGCGAGTGAAGGCCGTTGGCTTCCTCACCGCGCTGCCCACGGTAACGCTTCTAAATCCATCCTTTGGTCCTACCGCAGGCGGTAACTCGGTTGTTATCACGGGGACCAACTTCACTTCTGCCACTGTTGTCAAGTTCGGAGCGGTGAAGGCGACCAGTTTCATTCTGAACTCAGTGACCCAGATAACGGCCGTCGCTCCGGCGAATGCGGCGGGTACCGTGGATGTGACAGTCACGACCCCGGCCGGAACGAGTGTCACCAGCGCGGCCAGCAAGTACAACTACGGCTTCCCGACGGTGACGTTGCTAGCTCCCTCCGCCGGTGCTCCCTCTGGAGGCAACACCGTCATCATCACGGGAACCAATTTGCTGGGGGCCACCGCCGTCAGATTCGGGACCCTGAGTGCGACCTTCGTCGTGAACTCCACGACGCAGATCACCGCGACCGCGCCAGCTGGTGCGATAGGCACAACCGTTGATGTCACGGTCACCACTGCCGCCGGCACCAGCGCTACCGCGGGCACTGCTAACGATTACGCGTACGGTGGCCCGACGGTCACGCTCCTCAACCCGAGCGGACAGGCGACGACCGCGGGGGGCACTTCGGTCACTATCACGGGCACCGGTTTCGTGCCCGGAGCGACAGTGTCATTTGGGGGAACTGCAGCTACCAGTGTAGTTGTCGCAGGTCCCACCACCCTTACGTGTGTGTCCCCGGCGCACATCGCCGGCGTGGTTGATGTCACGGTCACCACTGCCGCCGGCACCAGCGCTACCGCGGGCACTGCTAACGATTACGCGTACGGTGGCCCGACGGTCACGCTCCTCAACCCGAGCGGACAGGCGACGACCGCGGGGGGCACTTCGGTCACTATCACGGGCACCGGTTTCGTGCCCGGAGCGACAGTGTCATTTGGGGGAACTGCAGCTACCAGTGTAGTTGTCGCAGGTCCCACCACCCTTACGTGTGTGTCCCCGGCGCACATCGCCGGCGTGGTTGATGTCACGGTCACCACTGCCGCCGGCACCAGCGCGACGGCGGGCACTGCTAACGATTACGCGTACGGTGGCCCGACGGTCACGTTGCTCAATCCGAGCGGGGGCCCGAGCTTTGGTGGCACTTCGGTCACTATCACGGGCACCGGTTTCGTGCCCGGAGCGACAGTGTCATTTGGGGGAACTGCAGCCACCGGTGTAGTTGTCGCAGGTCCCACCACCCTTACGTGTGTGTCCCCGGCGCACATCGCCGGCGTGGTTGATGTCACGGTCACCACTGCCGCCGGCACCAGCGCGACGGCGGGCACTGCTAACGATTACGCGTACAACCAGGCCAAATTCGCGGTGACCGTGTCGGGGGGAACTACCCTCCTGTCGAATGCGGCCGAGGTGGCAGGGCAGGCATTTGCAGTGCGCGTGACAGCGCAGGATGCTTTTGGCAACACGGTCATAAACTACACTGGTACGATCTACCTGACTTCTAACGCTTTCGTTGGAACCGTGAATGCGATGATCACAACTGGCGGTTTTGTTGACGGCACGCTGATCACTCCAACGGTCGCAGGCGTTAGTGACCGCTTCGTGGGTGCCACCGATGTTCCAACGGGCATCACGACTACAGCCAACGCCTCAGGAAATTTTACCGTGAGCCCGGGCGCGGCCACGAAATACCTTGTCACCTCCAGCAGCTACAGTCCGACTGCGGGAGCCGGTGTGACGATCACTGCTCAGCTCGCCGACACCAACAACAACCCGGTCCACACAGCTGGCAAGGTCGTCACCTGGTCGAAGTCCGACGCAAACGGATCCTTCGCCAATCCGACGAGTACGACTGACGCCAACGGCGTCGCCACGATCAGCTTCACCACGCATACCGTAGCGGGAACGGCGACGACCGTTACCGGGACCGACACGGACGCCCACACGGGAACCAGCAACACCATCACGACGGTTGCGGGCGCGGCCACGAAATACCTTGTCACCTCCAGCAGCTACAGTCCGACTGCGGGAGCCGGTGTGACGATCACTGCTCAGCTCGCCGACACCAACAACAACCCGGTCCACACAGCTGGCAAGGTCGTCACCTGGTCGAAGTCCGACGCAAACGGATCCTTCGCCAATCCGACGAGTACGACTGACGCCAACGGCGTCGCCACGATCAGCTTCACCACGCATACCGTCGCGGGAACGGCGACGACCGTTACCGGGACCGACACGGACGCCCACACGGGAACCAGCGCAATCATTACGACCGCGTAGGGTCCATCAGACGGTACCTTTCTGCCTAGGAGAGATTGAAAGATCCAGGGCCCCATCCGGGGCCCTGGATCTTTCGTAGAAACGTCTTGTCGGAAGCCATCGCTGTCCAACACGGCCGTCCAGCCGCCAACCGGTCTGGGTGAGTCAGAATCAGAATGCAACCTCAATCTGTCTGGGGTTTGCACACCCGCCTTGCAAGGGAACTCTCCATGACGTCGGGCTGCTCGCGTAGTGGCTGATACACTTGACATTACCCGACTCAGATTTTATACTGCCCCTATGCTAATGAAAGCGCATCGAGCTTCGGAGGAAATGTAATGGGCAAGATTATCGGGATTGACTTGGGTACGACCAACTCGGCAATGGCCGTGCTTGAAGGCGGCGAGCCGACCATCATCCCCAACGCGGAGGGTGGTCGCACCACGCCGTCCGTTGTGGCCTTCACAAAGACCGGGGAACAGTTGGTCGGAACCGTTGCCAAACGCCAAGCTGTCACCAACCCAGAGAACACGGTCTTCTCCATCAAACGTTTCATGGGTCGCAAGTACTCCAACGTCAGCGAAGAAATGAAGATAGTCCCGTACAAAGTGGTCGAAGGGCCCAACGGCGACGTGCGTGTGCAGGTCAAAGACGGACAGTTCTCTCCGCCGGAGATCTCGGCCAAGATCCTGCAGAAACTGAAGCGGGACGCCGAAGCCTTCCTGGGTGTCGAAGTGACCGAGGCCGTCATCACCGTTCCCGCATACTTCGACGACGCCCAGCGGCAGGCTACTCGGGACGCCGGCGTCATAGCCGGTCTGGAGGTTAAGCGGATTGTCAACGAGCCCACGGCCGCTTCTCTGGCCTACGGTCTCGACAAAGAGCACGAGCAGACCGTCTTGGTCTTCGATCTGGGCGGCGGCACTTTCGATGTCTCCATACTCGAACTTGGCGACGGTGTCTTCGAAGTTAAGTCCACCAATGGCGACACTCACCTTGGCGGCGACAACTTCGACAAAGCGCTCGTGGACTGGATCGTGAACGAGTTTCGCAGGGAGAAAGGCGTCGACCTCACCAAGGACCGCCAAGCTCTCCAGCGGCTGTACGAGGCCGCAGAGAAAGCTAAAGTGGAGCTCTCCTCGGTACTTGAGACCACCATCAATCAGCCTTTCATCACCATGGACCAGAGTGGCCCGCTCCATCTGGAGATGACCCTCACCCGGGCGAAGATGGAAGAACTCACCCGCGAACTGCTCGACAGGGTGGTCGGCCCCACAAAGCAGGCCATGGACGATGCCGGCATGAAGACCGGCGACATCGATCAGGTGATCCTCGTAGGTGGCATGACCAGAATGCCGGCCGTACAGGAAAAGGTGCGCTCGCTCACCGGCAAGGAACCCCACAAGGGCATCAACCCCGACGAAGTGGTGGCACTGGGCGCAGCCATCCAGGGAGGTGTTCTGGCCGGCGAGGTCAAGGACATCATCCTCCTCGACGTCACCCCGCTTTCCCTCGGCATTGAGACCAAGGGCGGCGTCTTCACAAGGCTGATCGACCGTAACACCACCATCCCCACCCGCAAGAGCGAGATCTTCTCCACGGCTGAGGACGGGCAGACTTCGGTCGAGATCCATGTGCTCCAAGGGGAGCGCGACCTGGCCGCGTACAACAAGACCCTGGGCAAGTTCCAGCTGATGGGTATACCGCCGGCGCCGCGGGGGATCCCGCAGATCGAGGTCGGGTTCGACATCGACGCCAACGGCATCACTCATGTGTCGGCGAAAGACTTGGCCACCGGCAACGAACAGAAGATTGAGATCAAGAGCTCCAGCGGTCTCAGTGACGACGAGATCAAGAAGATGGTTCGCGACGCCGAGGCCAACGCCGAGGATGATAAGAAGAAGAAAGAGTTGGTGGATGCGCGGAACCAAGCCGAAAACCTTATCTACTCCACACGGAAATCTCTTAAGGAAATCGGCGACAAAGTCGACGGTGCCACCCGCGGCGACATCGAGAACGCGACCCGCGATCTTGAAGAAGCTACAAAAGGCGACAACATCGACTTGATCCGCAGCAGGACCACCGCTTTGCAAGACGCAGCGTACAAGCTATCCGAGGCTGCCTACCAAGCAGCGGCGCAGGCTCAACAGTCGAGCACCGGCGCCACCTCCGACGGCGGCGCCGGCCGAGCCGAGGACGAGGTCGTTGAAGAAGCTGATTACGAAGTCATCGACGAGGAAAAGTAACGTAACAATGTTAGTCACGGAAGGCCGCCCTTTCGGGCGGCCGGCCGCGGCCGGCCAGAGGCAGGCCGCGGTTACATCAGCAAAGGAGGTATAGAGATGGCGCTGGTAAGATGGGACCCATTCCGCGAGTTGACCGCGCTCCAAGGCGAAGTCAACCGGCTCTTTTCCCGAGCGGGTGGCGGCGAGATACGTGAGCGGCAGTCATGGACGCCGTCCATTGATGTGATCGAGACCGATGGAGCCATCAAGCTCAAGGCCGAACTGGCAGGCATGGACCCGGCAGACATCAGCATCGAGGTACAGGATAATGTTCTGACGGTGAGTGGTGAACGTCGTTTCCAAGAAGAGGTGAAGGAAGACAAGTACTACCGGATCGAACGGCGGTATGGCTCCTTCAGCCGGTCTATCGCTCTCCCTCAGGCGATCGACGAGACGAACATCGAGGCGAAGTATGAGAATGGTGTCCTCGAGGTCTCCGTTCCGAAAGCCGAGATAGTTAAGCCCAAGAAGATCGCCGTGACGATCGGCGGGCAGCAACCGAGGACAGTGGACGCGGAGGCGAGCGAGGCTGCAATCAGAGCGACTTGACAATCCCGTTGGGCGGGCGGCGTGAGCCGCCCGCCCAACGCATGCAAAGGTGCACGAGCGAGTAGAGACGAGAGACACGAGAATGACGACAGGCAAAAGGTATATACCCATCAACGGTGAAGATCGGGGCGACCGACGAGCAAATCCACCGGGCGATTCTGAACGACAGGGGGACGCGGTCCCGGCGACCGGCTCTACCGGAGGTTCTGGGGCTCAGGCTCTCGACCCTGAATCGTCCTCCTTCGAGGAGGCGGCAATCCAAGAGCTCGCGCGAGAACGAGACGGCTTGGCGGATTCGCTTCTCAGGCTCCGGGCAGAGTTCGACAACTATCGCCGGCGCGCTACCCGCGAATTGGTCGACGCCCGCGAGCGTTCTCAAGGCGAGTTGTTGAGCGACCTCCTGCCGGTCCTCGACAATCTTGAGCGGGCTTTGGATGCGGCAGAGCACCATGATGAGGGCAAAGTCCTGGGCGGTGTGCGCATGACCAGGGACATGTTCGTCGATCTGCTTCGCCGAGTGGGAGTGGAGGAAATCGAGACGGTGGGGGCGCATTTCGACCCTCAGGTGCACGACGCCATGATCATGCAGCCCTCCGATCAAGAGGAAGGGGCGGTGACGGCCGTCCTGGAGCGCGGATATCGGCTGGGTGACCGGGTTCTGAGGCCGGCAAAGGTCGCGGTATCGTCTGGGCCCGACGCCGTCGGCGGCACGGACCCGGGCCGCTAAGGATCTGGCGAGATGGCAACCGGGACTCGCGATTACTACGAAACCCTCGGGGTGGGCAAGACCGCCTCGCAGGACGAGATCAAGAAGGCCTACCGCAAGCTGGCGCGGAAGTATCATCCCGACGCCAACCCCAACGATCCCAAGGCTGAGGAGAAGTTCAAGGAAGTCTCCAGTGCCTACGAGGTCCTTTCCGACGTAGAAAAGCGCAAGCAGTACGACACAGGACCTTCGCCCTTCGGGCCAGGTGGACAAGCGGGCGGCGGATTCCGCGGCTACCAAGGCGGCCAGCCGGCGGGTGGTGACTGGGCCGACCTATTCGGCAACCTTTTCGGAGGCGGGGGTGGGTTCGGCGGCAGACGTCAGGCCAGAGCTCAGCGGGGTGAAGACATCAGCGTAGCGGTGAAGCTCTCGTTCGACGACGCGCTGAAGGGCGTGACTACGAAGATAAGCGTGCCTCAGACCGTCCAGTGCAAGGAGTGCGGCGGGAGCGGGGCGGCGCCGGGAACCGCGCCGGCGACATGTCCTCAGTGTCGCGGCCGCGGCGTGGTAAGTCAGAGCCAGGGGTTTTTCGCTCTCAGCCAACCATGCGCGAATTGCGGAGGCACGGGGACCGTCGTGGAGCATCCCTGCGCGGCCTGCAGCGGGTCCGGAGTCGCTCGGGTCCTCAAGAAGTTCACGGTGCCGCTTCCTGCCGGTGTGAAGGACGGCACGAAAATTAGACTCAAGGGCAAGGGGGAGCCGGGATCCCAGGGAGGGCCGCCCGGTGATCTGTACGTGATAGCTCAGGTCGAGGAAAGCCCTACCTTTGAACGGCGTGGTTCCGACCTACTGGTCGAGGTTCCGGTCACTATGGTCGAGGCCGCTCTGGGAGCGACGGTGAAGGTCCCCACTCCCGAGGGCAACGTCGGGCTTAAGGTGCCCGCCGGGACGCAAACCGGGAGACTTCTAAAGCTCAAGGGCAAAGGCGCCCCGCGTCTTGGCGTGGGAGGCAAGGGCGATCTCATCGCTCGCATAAAGGTGCTGACGCCGGAGAGTCTCAGCGGTGACGAAAAGGATCTGCTCAAGAAGTTCGCCGAGACGCGTCGGGAAGACCCACGCGCGGGGCGGCCGGGTTGGTCGGCGTAAGAAGGAGTGCTGACAATGGCGTTTGAAGATCGCATGAGACCCCTCTTCATGATCTCCGTGGCCGCGGAACTGGCCGAGATGCATCCACAAACCCTTCGTATGTACGAGCGCAGGGGTCTCATTCGGCCGCAACGTTCTTCGAAGAGCACGCGTCTATATTCTTTTGAAGATGTCGAGAGATTGCGTCGTATCCAGCAGCTCGTCTCGGAATTCGGCCTGAACCTGGCCGGCGTGGAACGGGTCCTTGACATGGAAGAGAAGCTGGCAGCCATGGAACGGAAACTTGAGAGATTACGGGGCGAGATGGAGCAGCTTACCTCCGAGGCCGAGGCGCAACTCGAGGCCGTACATCGCAGCTATCGCAAGGAACTCGTCCCCGTGTGCCGCGCCGGCGAAATGATCATCACTACCACGAAACGGTCTGGCCATAGTTGAGCGAAGAGTTGGAAACGCCCCGCGAGCCGCTGCCGGGCGCCGCGGAGCGTGATTGCGCCAATCATCCCGGCCGGCTCACCTATGTGAGTTGCAGCGCCTGCGGAAAGCCTCTCTGCCCCGATTGTATGGTCTATTCGGCCGTGGGCATCAAATGCAGGGAGTGCGCGCGGATGCCGCGCTCGGCCCGGGTGACGCTTAAGCAGGGCCGGTTTCTGAGAGCCGTCCTTGCAGGCCTCGGCGCCGGAACAGCCATAGGCTTCGCGTACTACTTCATCCTGGGGACAATCGGCTTCTTCTTCTTTTTCTTCTTCGTGGCCGCTGGGATTGGCTACGTGGTGGGGGAAGCGGTCCTGCGGGCGAGCGGGCACTATCGGGGGCTGCGGACCGCTGTCGTCGCAGCCCTAAGCACCGTCTGGGCCTTCTTGATCCCGCCCGTGATCGCGGGGTTCCTCAGCTTCGGCGTCAGTTGGAACGTCGTTGTATTTAGCGTATCGGGCCGTGGAGTGATCAACTGGTTGGTCATGGCTGTCGCGGCCTATCTCGCTTGGTCCCGCAACCGTTAGAGTATCAGCTCGACGCTTTTGCCCACCTGAGAACTGCCGGTGATTGGCACTCTCCCCGTTAGAGTGCCAGAAGTCCATGGACGAAACGAGCCCATTCCGGTATAATTTTTTACCGAAGAATCAGGAGGTGCAGCACTGTGCCAACTTATGAATATCGTTGCGTCTCGTGCGAACATCAATTTGAGCGCTTTCAGCGGATGTCCGATGACCCCGTGAAGGAATGCGAGGTCTGCGGTGAGCCGGTCAAACGGCTGCTGTTTCCTGTTGCGATCCATTTCAAGGGTAACGGCTTCTACAGCACCGACTACGCGAAGCGCAACGCGATCGGGACCTCCGGCACGAGCGCCGCTAACGGAGGTTCTTCCGACACGTCCGCGGATTCCTCGGAGGCTAAACCGGCAGCGAGTTCTGAACCGTCCGTCGCGACGGTCGACAAGCCTGTGCCAAAGCCGTCGGATGCGGGGAAGTCTGCCGCCGGCGTTTCGACCGCGAAGAACGACTGACCCGGCGACATCGCCGCCATGGCTGGACGAGACTGCCCGCTGGTCGGCTTTGAGTCGAGACGTCCCCTGATCGTCATCACCAACGACGACGGGGTCGACTCGCCCGCTCTCATTCCTCTCAGGGAAGCGCTTGCGCCACTCGGCGACGTCCGCATCGTCGTCCCCGACCAGAACCGTTCGGGCGCGGCCCGTAGCATCACCATGCGTTCGCCGCTGTGGGTCGAAGAGGTAGAGCTCGCCGACGGCGGCGTCGCGTACAGCACCGATGGGACCCCCGTGGATTGTGTGCGGATGGCCGCCCTCGGTCTGTTGGATCGCGAGCCCGATCTCATCGTATCGGGCATCAATCTCGGAGAGAATCTGGGCGACGACATAACGTATTCGGGCACGGTGGCGGCGGCTCTGGAGGGCATCATGCTCGACATTCCGGCGATTGCGATCTCGGCGGAGGGATACCATCCGGGGTACGACCTGGCAGTACCAGCTCGCTTCGTCCAGCGTCTGCTCGGTGTGATGCTACGCCGCGGGTTTCCCGCGAAGACGCTACTGAACATCAACTGTCCCGACCGATCCTGGGATGATCTTGCGGGCGCCAAATTCACGGTTCTGGGTAAGCGTATCTACGGCGATAAGGTCCAACATCGGGAGACTCAAGGGAATCGTCGCCGGTATTACATCTACAACGACGAACTTAGCTACCAGCGTGAGCCCGGCACCGATTTCGAGGCTGTGGCAGAGGGTTTCATCTCCATGACGCCACTACAGTTCGATCTCATGTCGCATGAAGCCCTCGACGCACTGCGTTGCTGGGAGCCGGATCTCGATCTGCGTGGAAGCGAGGAAGAACGATGAGCGGTGACAGTCAGCCGGCTCCCCGCTATGGGGCTGTCGTCTTCGACTTGGACGGTACCATTGTCGACTCGGTGGAACTGATCATAGTCTCGTTTCAGCATGCCATCCGACAGGTCTTGGGACGCGAAGCCAGCCGGGAAGAATCCATCGCCAATGTCGGGCGGCCGCTCAGAGAGCAGATGGCGATGCTTAGCCCCGACCGGGCGGACGAGCTGGTGGCGGTGTACAGGGAATTCAATCACCGAGAGCACGACCGCATGCTCACTCTGTACGATGGCATCCTGAGCCTACTCCACACTCTGCAGATGGGGGGCGTGAAGCTGGGCCTGGTGACCTCGAAGTCGCGATATACCACTCAGATGGCATTCGACCTCACGGGGATTGAGAGCTACTTCGATGAAGCAGTGTGCGCGGACGAGAGTCCCCGCAACAAGCCCTCGCCCGATCCGATCTTGCTCTGTCTCGAACGCCTTGCCGTATCGCCGGGGGATGCAGCCTATGTGGGCGACAGTCCCTCAGACATCCAGGCGGCGCTCGCCGCAGGTGTTCACGCCATCGGAGTGACCTGGGGCGTGTTCTCAGAGGAAGCATTGGCGTCTGAAAAGCCCGACAGGCTGGTACATAGTATCCCTGAGCTGACAGAGGTACTTGGCTTCTAGGAGGGAGGGACGCCGTGGCCGTGGGAGACCCGGAGGTATCGCGTAAGCTGGAAGAGCTTCGAGATCTCATCCGGCATCATGAGTACCGCTACTACGTCCTCGACAGCCCCGAGATCTCCGACGCCGACTACGACGCTCTCTACCGCCGGCTCACGGAACTCGAGGCTGTCCATCCCGAACTCGTCACAGCCGACTCGCCCACTCAGCGTGTCGGAGGTGAGCCGTTGGCCGGGTTCACGCAGGTCCGCCACGGCGAACCGATGCTGTCCCTCGCGAATGCTAAGAACGAGGAGGAGCTGAGAGCCTGGTACGCCCGGGTGGTGAAGCTCTGCGCCGATGCCGGAGCCGAGGCTTCGGAGTTGCGTTTTATCCTCGAGCCCAAGATCGACGGACTCGCCGTTTCTCTGCGCTACGAGGATGGGAGACTGGCGGTCGCCGCGACCCGCGGTAACGGCGAGATAGGCGAGGACGTCACCCTCAACCTGCGAACCATCAATGCCGTGCCCCTGTCCATGCGCCCTGTGGCGAGGCCATTTCCGGCAGTGGTGGAAGTGCGTGGAGAGGTGTATCTGCCTTTAGAGGCGTTCGCGAAACTCAATGAATTGAGGTTGGCGGCGGGCGAATCCACTTTTGCCAATCCGCGCAACGCCGCCGCCGGCTCTCTGCGCCAACTCGATCCTCGGGTGACCGCGTCCCGGCCCCTGGCCGCCTGGTTCTACGGGGTCGGCTATCTGGAAGGTCTGGAATTCGACAGTCACCAGGAAGTGCTCGACTGGCTTCGCAAGGGAGGGTTCCGGGTCAACCCTCATGTAAGGGCCGCCGTCAGCGTCGACGAGATCGTAGCCGGGTTCGAGTGGTGGCAGGAACATCGAGCGGATTTGGACTACGACATAGACGGCGTGGTTGTCAAGCTCGACAGTCGCAACCTGCAGGTCGCGTTGGGGGCCGTGGGCAGGGACCCGCGCTGGGCGGTGGCTTACAAATTCCCTCCGACCACGGCCCAGACACGGCTGCTACGGATCAACATCAACGTGGGCCGCACCGGCGTGCTCAACCCTTGGGCCGAACTGGAACCGGTGGAAGTGGGCGGCGTGACCGTTGAGAGGGCCACGCTGCACAACGAGGAGGACATCAAGCGCAAGGACCTGCGGGAAGGCGACATAGTCGTCCTGCAAAGAGCCGGAGACGTGATCCCGCAGGTCGTTGCGCCCCTCACCGATCTTCGCACTGGGCAGGAGAAGCCGTTTCACATGCCCGAGAAGTGCCCTTCCTGCGGAACGAGGGTCGTGCGCGTGCCGGGCGAGGTCGCGGTTAGATGTCCGAATCGGGATTGCCCGGCGCAAAAGTCCGAGGCCATCAAGCATTTCGTGAGCAAGCCCGCGATGGACATCGACGGCGTGGGGGAGAAGTTGGTGGAGAGACTCCAAGAGTTGGGTTTCATCACCGACCCGGCAGATCTGTACCTACTGACCCCTGAGCGATTGGCGGGTCTGGAACGCCTCGGTGATAAGTCCGCGGCGAATATAGTCGCCGCTATCGAGGCCTCCAAGGGTAGGTCGCCGGCACGGGTCCTTTTCGCACTGGGGATCCCACACGTGGGGGGCGAGAACGCCGATTTGCTGATCCAGCGGTTCGGAAGCATCGCGACGCTCGGTCGGGCGTCGGTGGAGGAGATCGCGGAGACCCCGGGAATCGGGCCGGTCATCGCCGCCAGCGTGTGGGACTACTTCCACGACCCGCGCAGCGTCGACCTCGTGGCCCGCTTGGAGGCGTTGGGCCTGAAGATCACGCAGCTCGTCGAAGCTCCCGCGCCTGGTGGGGCCAGCGGGGCTCTTTCCGGGAAGAGTTTCGTGCTCACCGGTACTCTTCCATCGCTGTCGCGGCAGGAAGCCACGGATATGATTCAGATGGCCGGAGGTCGCGTGACGGACTCCGTCAGCTCGCGGACGGACTACGTGGTAGCTGGCGATCGTCCTGGCTCGAAACTGGCAAAAGCCCAGAAGCTCGCGATAGCTGTCCTGGACGAACAAGGACTGCGGGATCTTGTCGAAGGCTGAGGCCGCCTCAGGCGGGCTTGCGCGGGGTGAGGACGAGTCCGCCCTCCTCCACCGACACTTCAAGGACCTTCTCTATGCGGGGACGGCCGGCTTGATCGCGACCCATATGGACGAGCACCAGGTCGAGCTTGGCCAGATTGTCCATGGCGTCCTTGCTCATCGCGAGCCAGTCGTTAATCACTGCCTCTGGATCGGGAGTCTGAGCAGTGGCCAAGCCCGAGGATCCAACGGCCAAGGCTTCGAAGAACCCGGGGCCGTCTCGGCGCGAAAGTTCTGCCACCACTAGCCAGTTGGGCTTCATGTCCGTCGCCTTGTGAAGGGCGGTTGCGCGGTTAGGGGTCCCGTGCTTTGCCTTCAGTTGAACGGTGAAGGACCTTCCTCGCAACGACGGTAGCCCCTCTTCGGCATCGTCGAGGACAACGACGCGTTGGTCCTTGGGCAGCAGATCGATCAGGGCGTTGACGAGGGTGGACTTACCCACGTTCGACTCGCCGGTCACTATCACGCTCCGTTTCATTCCCAGGCTGGCGTTTAGAAAGCGCGCGTGCCAGGCTGTCATGGTGTTGGACTCCACCAGGCTTCTCAAGGGAACGTTGAGAACACGACGCTTCTGCTGTTCGGCCGCTGCATACATGACGGACTTGCTGGCTTCCAGGGCCGGCGCGCGGTTGAGTTGGAAGGCGTCGTACGTGTGGACCAGTGATTGGATGAGTTGCGAGACCAACAGGAGATGGACCCGTTCCTCTTCAGGCGGGTCGAGTTCCGCAATGAGCTCGTCGGCCAGCTTCTTGAGACCGTGCTCGTAGGCGGCGAGTATTCGGTCGAACTCCGGCACCGTGCCCTCCATGATCCACAGATGCTGCGATTCTACTCCGGGCGTGGCCTTGACGCTATGAAGCATTGCAGGCACCCTGTGGGCATGGATTTTGAAGATGTGAAGGAAGCTGTCAAGCAAGCGGCTGCGAAAAAGAACAATGAGTTCACATGCCACGAGGCCAGGCAGCTCGCCGAGGATCTGGATGTGGAATACAGTGTCGTCGGGAGGGCGTGCAACAAGGTCGGCGTGAGGATGAAGCGCTGCCAATGGGCCCCGTGGTGTGTCTGCCAGCCCAGTCTCGATCGCAAAGCGAAAGAAGGGGAAAAAGGCGCGGATTCCCAACCGGACTCCGCCAGGTAGTAAGTTGCGAATTCAGATCTTCTAGGAGCCCCGAAGATGGAACTTGAAGAAGTCAAAGAAGCCGTCGTCATGGCGGCGAAAGATGGAGTCTTCACCTGTCACGATGCCCGAGCCCTCGCTGAGAAACTCGGCGTGGAATACAGCCTCGTGGGACAAGCCTGTGATGATGCCGGGATCAAGATCCGCATCTGCGAACTCGGCTGTTTCTGATCTGATGACCGACATCACAGATCCGACCATGGTCCCGACCACGGCCCCGGCCCATGAACCTGCCGGGTCTCTATTCTGGAAGCCCTATCGCTCGGACATGAGCTTGGCTCTGCTGGCCGGGGGACTTTCTTCGCGCATGGGGGAGGACAAAGCCTTCGCCTCCTTTCGGGATGGCACTCTCCTCGAATGGATGCGGGACCGGACGGCGCCTCTCTTTCCTCATGTGTTCGTGGTGACCCGCGGAGCTTCTCGCTTCCACGGTCTTGGCATCCCCGTGATCAGCGACGCACTCGGAGAGGAGGGTTCGGCGGTCGGCGTGTATACGGCCGTCCTGGCGGCACCGACCGAGCGCGTTCTGTGTCTGGCGTGCGACATGCCATTCGTGACCTCGCGGCTTCTCTGGGAGTTGGCAGACAAGTCCGAGGGGTACGACGTCTTCGTACCTCGGCACGGGAAGTTCATGCAACCTCTCTGCGCGGTTTACAGCAAGCGGACGCTCGACGCCTACCGGGAATTCATCCACGGTGGCGGACGTCGTATCTTCGACATCTATCCCGATCTCAATACTGGGTTTCTCGACGTGAGCGACGGACGGTTCGGCGATCCAGAAAGGCTGTTCGCAAACGTGAACACGCCCGAAGAGTTGGATGCCGCCCGCCGGACCGCGGCCGAGGCCGCTGGAGAGGGCTGGCGCGCGGCGCTCCAGCCCCGGATACAGGCCTTCATGAACGCGACCCCGCTGCCTATCGTGTCCTTCATCGGCAAGAAGAAATCGGGCAAGACCACCGTTGTCCTCGGTGTCATCCAGGAGCTTCGGCGGCGAGGCTACCGGCTCGCCGTGCTCAAACACGACACCCACGGATTCGATGTCGACGTGCCCGGTACCGATTCGTATCGGTTCCGCGAGGTAGGGGCCGAGGTCGTGGGTATCTCGTCACCGGATAAGTATGTGTGGGTGGCCGGGACCGACGACGAAAGGCCGCTGGGCGAACTGGTACGCCAGATCCGCGAGCCTGTGGACCTGGTGATAACCGAGGGCTTCAAGCGCCAGGACGCCCCAAAGATCGAGGTGTCGCGCAGCGGGAGGAGTATGGAATTGGTGAGCACCCCCGACGAACTTCTCGGCATCACCAGCGATCATCCCTTCCCCGACTACCCGGTTCCCCAGTTTTCATTGGATGACTTCACAGGGCTGGCGGACCTTATTGAAAGGTGTATACTCGGGCGAGTATAACGTCTACCCAGAGGGCGCCATCCGTGAATCCGCCAGCAGGCCAAGTCGTCGATTACCTCCGTTTGTCGGTCACCGACAGGTGCAATTTTCGGTGCGTATACTGCATGCCGCCCGAAGGCGTGCCGTTCAAACCCCATTACGAGATGCTCTCCTACGAAGAGATGGTTTTCTTCATAAGGGCGGCTTCCCGAATGGGCATCTCCAAAGTGCGCATCACCGGTGGGGAACCGCTCGTGCGTTTGGGACTACCCGATCTGGTCTGCATGATTCGGGCCCTTCCTCAGATCGAGGACATCTCCCTGACCACAAACGGCGTCCTGCTTCCGAAGTTCGCGAAGGAACTAAAGGCCTGCGGACTCGACCGCGTCAATATCAGCCTGGACTCTCTCGATCCCGAACGCTTCCGGAGTTTGACTCGGGGTGGCTCTTTGCAGGCCGCGCTGAAGGGCATCGAGGCGGCTCTCGAGCACGACTTTCGGCCGGTGAAGTTGAACGTGGTCATGATGCCGGAACTGCTTGATGAGTTGCCAGGGTTCTTGGCTCTCACCAAAGATCGACCTCTTCACGTGCGCTTCATCGAGTGGATGCCGGTAGGCGGCTGTGGGCCGCGCTCTGCGGGTGAGTCTCTGCATGAAGCCGACGTCATGGCGGCTTTGCAGGATTTGACAAGCGGCATTCCCGGCGGTCTGGCCTCCGTCGCCTCGCCCGGCGGCTGGGGCCCGGCCCGCTACTATCAGGTCGCGGGATACGAAGGTACCATCGGCTTCATCCGCTCCGTCTCTGGTCACTTCTGCGCCGAGTGCAACCGTCTGCGGCTGACGGCCGATGGACGACTCAAGAACTGCCTCTTCTCCAATGACGAGATCGAGGCTGGTCCGGCGATCAGAGCCCGAGACGAGGCGGGAGTGCTTGACATCATACAGCGCTCTCTCGAGCACAAGACGTTCGACAAGAACGTTCTCCCAGGCCGCACGACCCGCAGCATGTCGCAGGTGGGAGGCTGAGGTGGGCGAGGAGCCGTGTCTCACTCACGTTGATAGCGCCGGAGAGGCGCGCATGGTCGACGTCGGAGGCAAGCAGCCCACGGTGCGCACGGCGCGTGTAGGTGCGAGGGTGTGGATGGCGCCGGCCACAATGGAACTTCTCAAGACGCAGGCGCTGCCCAAGGGCGACGTCTTGGCTGTGGCCAAGGTGGCGGGCATCATGGCCGCTAAGCGCACCTCCGAACTCGTGCCGCTTTGCCATCCGCTCTCACTCACCCACGTCGACGTATCTTTCTCCGTCGCTGAAGATGAACCCCGGCTCGATATCGAGTGCGTCTCAAGGACCGAGGATCGCACCGGAGTCGAAATGGAAGCGCTCGTCGGGGCCTCTGTCGCCGCAATCACCATCTACGATATGTGCAAGGCCGTCGATAGGGGCATGATAATCGGCGACGTCCGTCTCCTCGAAAAGACCGGCGGCAAGGAAGACTACATCCGCGAGGAAGGTTCCGAGGAGAGGGCTGTCCCGGTCACTTCCGACATGCCGTCCGGCCTTGTTGTGACCGTCAATGTCAGCGCGGCCAAAGGCGAGCGCAAGAAGCCGGTTGCCGAGGCTGTGCTCAAGCAAGAGCATGGGATCGTGGGCGACGCTCATGCCGGGGACTGGCATCGTCAGGTGAGTCTCTTGGCTCAAGAGTCCATTGACAAGATGGTGGCTAAGGGCCTCGATGTGGGCCCGGGTGACTTCGCCGAGAACATCACCACCAGCGGCATCGAGGTCTATTCTCTTCCCATCGGCACGACGCTCGGCATGGGAGAGACCCTTGTTCGAGTGACCCAGATCGGCAAGGAATGCCACAGCCATTGCGCCATCTATCAGCAAGCGGGCGACTGCGTCATGCCTCGCGAGGGCATCTTTGTGCGGGTCCTTCGCGGCGGAAGAGTCGCACCCGGAGACGCCGTACGCGTGCTGAGTTGGGGGTCGGGGAGTGACGAATAGTCCCGGAGGAGTCGCGCGGCCCATCCGCGGCGTGGTCATTACCCTCAGCGACAAGGCCAGCGCGGGATTTCGAAGCGATGCCTCAGGACCCCTGCTGCGCGAACTACTCTTGGGGATTGGAGCCGAAGTCCCCGAGCCATTTGTCATCCCAGACGATCAGGCCGGCATCGAGTCGCTGTTGATCTCGCTCGCCGATGGCGGCGAGGTCGATCTTGTTCTGACAACGGGCGGCACCGGCCTGGCCCCGCGCGATCACACACCGGAGGCTACGCTGGCGGTCGCAGATCGCCTTGCACCAGGCTTCGCAGAGGCCATGCGCGCAGCTTCGCTCTCCGTAACGCCGCACGCGATGTTGAGCCGGGCTACCTCCGCGGTGCGTAAACGCACGCTGATCATCAACATGCCGGGTAGTCCCAAGGCCTGCCGGGAACATTTTGCAGTGATCGCCCTCGCGTTGAACCACGCTGTGGAGACTCTCAGGGGTGAGGCCTTTGAGTGCGCGACCCCGGAGCGGACTTCCGGGCCATAGGGGGGCTACCTGCCGGCGCGTCCCGCCTTCTGCTCCTTGGCTCGATACAGACCGGCGTCGGCCTCTTGGAGCAGGATGTCCGATTCCACCCCGTCCTCTGGACAGGCGGATACCCCGAAACTCACCTGAAGGGTTGCGAATGCTCGGCCGATCTTGAGTTGCGTCTTGGCCACGGAGTCCGCGATCCTTCGCCCGACGGCCTGGATGGCGGCCTTCTCCGCCTCGGGCATGAGGACCACGAACTCGTCCCCTCCGAAGCGGCAGGGGATGTCGACGTCGCGCACGTTCATTCGCATGAGACTCGCCAGATGCTGAAGAGCCGAGTCGCCGGCGGCATGTCCGAAGGTGTCGTTGACGAACTTCAAATTGTCGAAATCGAGCATGAGAATGCCAAATGGGTGGCGATACCGCTTGTACAATTCCACGTGCCGTTCCAGTTCTTGTTCCAGGAACCGGCGGTTGCGCAGTTCAGTGAGCGTATCGGTGTGCGCCAAACGGTCAAGTTCGGCGCTGGACCGCCTGTGGTAGGACTCCGCTGCCGCTGTCATGATGAGATGCAGGCCTTGGCGCAGGATGCGCGCCATGCGTAGGACCTCCCGGTCTTGCCGACGCATCCCCTCTGACAGCCAGCCCCACACGGCATTCTCGAGCGCCTCGAGGCTGCCTCCCAGGGCTTCGATCGTTCCGCTTTCGTCCCTCTGGAGAAGGCCGAACGTGCCCGCCTGTTCGTAGTATGGACCCCCGGGCTCGAACTGCTTGAGAATGGCCTCATCGCGAAGCGTTTCGGCCAGTCCCTCGATGAGTTGCACCGAAGTCCGGATACTCTCTTGCGTAGGGAACCTCTCGAGAGCCTCGACGTCTTCGATTTGGCTTATAAGGAGGCTCAGCCAGCTCTTCGTGATATCGAGCTTGTGGTCGTTGAGAATGCGGCGAGCCTTTTCGAGCACGGCGCTTTGCTCGGTCAGGTCCACCGGTCGATCTGTAGAGACTCCGTTCGGCAAGGGTCTAACCTCTTCGCTCAGAAAGCAATTGTGCACTCACATTATAATCTCGAAGACTAAAGGTGCAAGCAGCTCTCGAGCCCTCTGTTACTATTTCGGTAAGGCTCGGGTATAAGTTGAGCGCTGTACGAATTCCTGGATACTGGCCTTTGGAGGCTGCGTGAAGATTGGATTCGACGCCAGGGCGATACGGTATCGAGGCATTGGCACGTATTCGAAGAACCTGTTGCTTCATTTTGCCAATACCGGTATGGAATTTGTCGTCTTCTGCCAAGACGAGGAGAAAGGGGCCATCCCTCCTGTGGATTCCTTCACGCTGGTCTCGGCAAACATGGATCCACTGGCCCGACGCAGCCGCTCGGCGTTCCGTCATCTCGTCGAGGAGTCCGGGGTCGACATCCTTCACGTGCCGAGTCCGTGGGCCCCCACTCCGTCACCGGTGCCACTGGTCGCCACCATCCACGACGTGACACCGCTCCTGTATCCGCGGAGCCTGAGCCCGATGCTGCGCATGCGCTACAAGCGGCAGTTAGCGGACACGCTCGATAATGCCCAGCGGATAATAACGGTCTCTCGGATTTCTCGGTCCGCGCTGAGCGCCTATTCGCGGGTGGAGCCGGCCAAGGTGCGCGTGATTCATAACGGCGTCTCCTCTGAGTTCTATCCGAGAACCGACGCGACTCTACTGGCCGCAGTTCGTCATCGCTATTCGCTTCCGGAGAAGTTCGTCTTCTGGGTGGGTGATTTCCGCCCGGAAAAGAACTTGTCCTTTCTCATCCAGGCGTGGGCGCGTTTGCGGAGCAGGCTGGCGGACATACCCGCCCTGGTGTTGGCGGGCTCTCAAAGCGGTGAATTCAAAGCCCTCCGTGAGGAGGTAGGACGGCGAAATTTGGAATCGGTGGTTCTGTTTCCTGGGTTCATCCGAGACGATGATCTTGCCGCCGTCTACTCTGCGGCCACCCTCTTTGTATTCCCATCTCTCTACGAAGGCTTCGGCCTGCCCCCTCTGGAGGCCATGGCGTGTGGCACGCCCTGCGTGGTCTCGAACTCGTCCTCGCTTCCCGAAGTGACCGGCCCGGCCGCTCTGCTGTTCAACCCGACCTCGCTCGAGAGTCTGGAAGACGGCGTGATCCGCCTGCTGACCGACGGCGACCTCTACGAGACCCTCCGCGAGGAAGGGCTCAAGCAATCGGGGCTCTTTCCCTGGAGAAGAGCCGCCGCCGAGACTCTGGCGGTTTATCGCAGCGTTTTCGACGAGGGCCCTCGCGGTCCGGCGCGCTAGGCGCCCCGATTTTCACGTGAAAGACCTTCGCGACTTCATCAGGTTGCTCCGCGACAAGCGCCAACTTGCCGTGATCGACACGCCGGTCGATCCGATTCTGGAGATCGCCGAGATCGCCGACCGGGTGGGCAAGGCCGGGGGCCCCGCGCTGCTCTTCACCCAGCCCAAAGGCAGCTCGTTCCCCGTCCTCATCAACCAGTTCGGAAGCGACGAGCGAATCTGCGCCGCTCTCCGGGCCCGTTCCTACGACGATCTCGCGGCCCGGGTTCGCGGGCTTGTGGCAATGGATCTTCCCGGGAGCGCCTGGGAGAAATTGAAAGCTCTGGCTCGGCTCAAGGACCTGGCCGCGCTCCAACCGAGAGTTGTTACGCGCGCTCCCTGCCAGGAGATCGTACTCACCGGCGATGCCGTCGACCTAGAGGCGTTGCCGATTCTGAAGTGCTGGCCGCTCGACGGTGGCCGGTACATCACGCTGCCACTGGTATTCACGCGCCATCCCGTTACCGGTCGGCGCAACGTTGGCATGTACCGCATGCAGGTATACGACAAACGCACCACCGGGATGCACTGGCACCTCCACAAGGACGCGGCCGAGCATTATCACGAAGCGAGGGGGCCGCTCGAAGTGGCCGTGGCCATCGGTACCGATCCTGCCATCACATACGCGGCAACGGCTCCTGTGCCCAGCATGATCGACGAAATGCTGTTCGCCGGCTTCCTACGCGACGAAGCCGTAGACCTTGCCCAATGCCAGACCGTGGACATCCAGGTACCGGCTTACAGCGAGTTCGTTCTGGAGGGGTACCTGGATCTGGACGAACTGCGGATGGAAGGCCCTTTTGGAGATCACACCGGCTACTACTCTCTGGCCGATCTCTACCCCGTCTTTCATCTCACGGCTCTGACGCACCGTCGCGATCCCATCTACTCCACGACGATCGTGGGCCAGGCTCCCATGGAGGATACGTATTTGGGCAAGGCTACGGAGAAGCTGTTCCTGCCGCTGATGCAGATGACCTTGCCGGAGCTCGTAGATATGGATCTGCCCAAAGAAGGCGGCTTCCACAACTGCGCGCTGGTGTCGGTTCGCAAGCGCTACCCCATGCACGCACGCAAGGTCATGCACGCCCTTTGGGGGGCGGGGCAGATGCAGTTCTGCAAATGCATCGTCGTGCTGGACGAGGGCGTGAATGTTCACGACTACGCCCAGGTAGCCTGGCGAGTGTTCAACAACGTCGACTGGAAGCGCGACGTCGTCGTGACCGAAGGCCCTCTGGATGCTCTGGACCACTCTTCGCCGAACCCGCACTGGGGAGCCAAACTTGGCATCGATGCCACCAAGAAAGGTCCGGATGAAGGTCACCAGCGTGAATGGCCGCCCGACGTGGAGATGTCGGCAGAGGTCAAGGCCAGGGTGACGGAAATGTGGCCGCGGCTCGGGCTAGGTGGCTCGGCCCACGCGCCGAGGGATTAGCACGGTGAAAACCATTAACCCCCCGGCGGCCCGATCGGGCTCCGCCCTGGTCAGAGCCGTTCAAGGCACACTGGATTATTTCATCCGTTTCGGGCGCCTGATCAAATTCGAACACTCCATCTTCGCTCTTCCCTTTGCTTACGCGGGAGCCTTTCTGGCCGCGGGCACTGTTCCAGGGTTCTGGCGTATGTTCTGGATCACCGTGGCGATGGTGTCTGCCCGCAGTCTGGGGATGTCCCTCAACCGCCTCATCGATGCTCGCATAGACGCGCTCAACCCTCGCACCGCTTCTCGCGAGATTCCATCCGGAGTGCTCAGCCGACTGCAGGTGTGGTTCTTCGCGGTGTTGTCCCTGGCGATCCTGGTCGCGGCGACCTTCAATCTTCCGGTCGTTACCCGCTATTTGTGGCCGCTGGTCGTGATTCCCATGGTCATCTACCCGTATACCAAGCGCTGGACTTGGCTGTGCCACCTTCTGTTGGGGCTTATAGATGGTCTGGGGCCGATCGGGGCTTGGGTGGCCATCACCGGACGGGTGACGTGGCAACCGTTTGTGCTAGGGCTGGGCGCGGCTCTATGGATCGCCGGTTTCGACATTATCTACGCGTTCATGGACGTCGATGTCGACCGAGAGCAGGGGCTTCACTCTATCCCAGCTGATTTCGGGAACGCGGCCGCGCTCTGGACGACTCGTTGGTTCCACCTCTTGGCCATGGCTTTGCTCGCCGCGGTGGGGTATCTGGTTGACGCCGGTGCTCTGTACTTCGTCGGAGTTGGCATCTGCGCCGTGCTTCTGTTCTATGAGAACTGGATGATGCGTAAGGCCGATCTGGCGAAGGTAGGAGTGGCTTTCATGACCATGAACGGCATCATCAGTGTGGTCTATCTGTTCTTCACCACCGTCAGCCTGTACGTTCCATGAGCGGATTCGATGCCACGCCCGAGCCCGGAAAGGTCCGACAGATGTTCGACGGTATTGCCGGCTCCTACGACCGGCTGAACGACCTCATGACCGCCGGGCTGCACCATCGCTGGCGTGAATTAGGGGTGTTATTGGCCCAAGTCTGCCGCGGAGACTCAGCTCTCGACGTGTGTTGCGGCACCGGAGATTTCGCTTTCGCCCTGAAGCGCGCCCTGGGCCCCGAGGGCCGGGTGGTCGGAGTGGACGTGTCGGAGGGCATGCTGGACGTCGCCCGGGAGAAGTGCGGCCGCAATCAACTCTTCGTGGAGTTTCTCCACGAAGATGTGCTGGAACTGCCCTTCCCGGACGGAGGTTTCGACGCCAGTACAGTAGGTTTCGGCATCCGCAATGTGCCCGACATCGTGCGGGCGTTCAGCGAGATGCGGCGGGTCTGCCGGCCCGGAGGGAAGGTCGTGTGCCTCGAGATTACGCAACCTCGCATCCCCGTGTTCAAGCAGTTCTACGAGCTCTGGTTCGATCACGCGGTGCCGGTGCTGGGCAGACTGGCAGCGCGGGACGAGTTCGCATACAGTTATTTGCCGGCTTCGGTTAGGCGTTTTCCTCCACCCGAAGACCTCAGGGCGCTGATGCAGGAGGCCGGCTTGCGGAACGTTCGCTACGAGATCCTGGCCGGAGGGATTATCGCCGTACATCACGCGTTGGTGTAGGGCAAGTCGGGCCTATCCCAGCTCGACTCGAACTGCGGGGCCGGGCGCGCATCCGCGAAACATCGCTGCAAGCCACGGTCGATCCGAGACACGTTCGGCAGCCGCCAATCCGGACGGGAGCCCCGTTGTGCTAGACTCCGGGCCATGCCCGCCAGCAACCGCCTCGATCCTCTTGCCGTCGTCGAAGAGAAACTTGCTCGGAGTGAGCGTCTTTCTGCCGGCGATGGTCTCGCGCTGTTCGAATCCGATGATCTGCTGCGGGTCGGTCGGATGGCGGATCGTGTCCGCCGGGCCAGTGTGGGCGACGACGTATTCTTCGTGGTCAACCGCCACATCAACTACACCAATGTCTGCCGGAATCGCTGCCGCTTCTGCGCGTTCTCCCGGCGGGAGGGCGAACCGGGGGCTTACACCCTCACGGTGCAAGAAGTCGTTGCCAAGGCCGCCGAGGCGATCGAGCAGGGGGCAACGGAGATCCATATCGTGGGCGGGGAGCATCCCACTCTTCCGTTCGAAGCCATAAGGGCCATGGTGTCGGGAGTCCGCTCCCTGTCGCCAACGGTGCACATCAAGGCGTTTACGGCTTCGGAAGTGGTCCATTTTTCCGAGATGCAAGGCGCCGAAGTCGCCGAGATCTTGACCGACTTGAGAGCGGCCGGCCTCGATAGTCTGCCGGGCGGCGGCGCCGAGATCCTGAACGGTCGGGTTCGGCAAGAAGTGTGCCCTGAGAAGATTTCGGGGGAGAGGTGGCTCGCAGTGCATCAATTGGCTCACCGACTGGGCCTGAAGACCAACGCCACCATGCTGTACGGCCACGTGGAGAACTACGAGGACCGGGTCGACCACCTGCTGCGACTCCGGGCGGCGCAGGATACCAGCGGCGGGTTCCAGGCCTTCATCGCCTTGGCTTTCCAGCCGACAAACACCGGCCTGTCGCACCTGCCGGCGACGGCCGGTACCGACGATCTCAAGACCTTGGCCATCGCCCGGATGTTGCTCGACAACTTCGCCCATATCAAGACCTACTGGGTGATGACGGGCTTGAAGCTGGCTCAGATCGCCCTCTTCTTCGGAGCTAACGACCTGGACGGCACCGTAGTCGAAGAGGTGATCTCCCTCATGTCTGGGGCCGCCTTCGGCCAGGCGGTCGCGAAGGACGAACTCATCCGGGTGATTCGAGACGCCGGTCGCACACCGGTGGAACGAGACGCTCTGTATCAGGTAGTGCGGCGCTTCGAAGGACCCGAGCGATGACGGTTCGCGTGGGACACATAGGCTTTCTCAACTGCTACCCGTTCTACCATGGACTGGATAGGCGGGGGACTCTCTCCCGGGGCCGACTGGGCGACCAATGGGGCGGGACGGAGTTGGAGCTGGTGCCCGGCGTGCCCACCGAACTCAACCGCATGCTCGTTGGAGGGCTCATCGACATAGGCCCCATCAGTTCGATCGCGTATGCTCGAAATCATCGGCAACTGCTGCTGTCGCGCCACCTTAGTATCTCCTCCTTCGGGGCCGTCGACAGTATTCAACTGGTGACACGCAAGCCGTTCGAGCAGATCGAGACTGTGGCCCTCAGCACCCAGAGCGCCACCTCTGTCGCGCTTCTGAAAACAATCCTGAAGTTGCGCTTCGGCCGCGACGTGCTCTACTCGGACCTGGGCGGAACGACGGCTGAGGCTCTGTCACATAACGACGCGGTCCTTCTCATAGGCGACCAAGGCCTCGACGCGTTGTATTTCCCCGAAGCGGACGCCACATGCCACGACCTGGGCGAGATGTGGCAGGAATGGACCGGTCTGCCTATGGTCTATGCCGTCTGGGCGGCTCGCGAGGATTTCGCTCGATCTAACCTGGCGCAATTACTCGCCGTTGAGGACGAACTGGTGAAGTGCATGGACTACGGTCGCGAACATCACGCGGAGGTGGTGGAGGGCGCCGTCGGTCGATCTCGCCTCGACCGGAAGGGGCTGGCCCGGTATTTCGCCATCCTGCGCTACGATTTTCCTCCGCTGTACCGGGATGGGCTTCGTCGTTTCTACGAGTTGGCGCACGAAGCCGGCGAACTGGAGGAAGTGCCGGACTTCCGTTTTATAGACGAGGTCGCGGCCGGATGAGTCTGCGGTGACTCGGTGAGGCGCCTCACTGACAGCGAAGCACTGGAGATGCTCCGCTCGCGCGACCTGTTGGATGTCGGCGCTCGGGCCCATGCGGTTCGGGAGACGCTGGTCCCCAGCGAGATGGCAACCTTCGTCATCGATCGCAACATCAATTACACGAACGTCTGCACCTCCGGGTGCCGTTTCTGCGCGTTCCACTGTAAGCCGGGTGCCCCCGAGGCCTTCGTCCTTACCAAAGACGTCATCTTCGAGAAGATCCAGGAGATGCTCGATCTGGGCGGGACGGCGGTGCTGATGCAGGGAGGGCTCCATCCCGAACTCGACATCGCCTGGTTCGAGGATCTGTTCCGCTCGATCAAGGAGCGGTTCGATATCACCATCCACTCCCTCTCGCCGCCGGAGATCGTCCACATCGCCAAGGTGAGCGGGCTTTCCGTCGCTGCGACGATCAAACGGCTGAAGGAGGCGGGCCTGGATTCTCTGCCCGGCGGCGGAGCTGAGATCCTCGTCGATCGAGTTCGAAAACAAGTCGCTCCGGGGAAGGCGAACACCAAGGCTTGGCTGGACGTCATGCGCGAAGCCCACAGGCAAGGCATGCCCGGGACCGCGACCATGATGTTCGGCAGTGTGGAGACCTTGGAGGACAGGGTTGCCCACATGAGGGCCATCCGCGATCTGCAGGAAGAGACCGGCGGGTTCCGGGCCTTCATTCCCTGGAGCTTCCAGTCGAGGCACACCGAGTTGGAGGGACAGATCGCGCAGGCCACCGGCGTCGACTATCTCATCACGCTGGCCGTGTCGCGGCTGTATCTGGACAACATTCCGCACATCCAGGCCTCTTGGGTGACGCAGGGTCTCAAGATCGGGCAGGTGGCACTACGCTTCGGCGCCGATGACATCGGGAGCACGATGATCGAGGAGAACGTAGTCGCCGCGACCGGTCTCCGGGTGCAGGTGAATCGCGACGATCTGGTCGACGCCATCCGCAGGGCCGGCTTCGTTCCGGCTCAGCGTCGCACCGATTACTCTCTGGTGAGGAAGTTCGAAGACGAGGGCCCGGGCGAGCCGCCGCGCCTCGGGGAGGAATGCGTCTCGTGAGTTCGACGCGATCCGTCGTGAGGAATCCGTTGATGATGGCGCTCGGAGGTCTTGCGCTGTCCGTTGCCATAGTTATCGCGGGGTGCGGAGGGGGAAGTGGTGGCGAGACTACCACCAGCATGACGGCTCGGGGCATCATCAAGAAGATCGCGATCATCGCTCCGGAGAAGGGCAACGATTTCGGCTGGAACCAACAGGGAGTCGAGTCCGCCAAGGCAATCGCTTCGGAACTGGGGGCCGGGATCGAGGTGTCCGACGGGGCTGGGTACGGCGACATAGCCCCCATCTACAGGCAACTGGTGGCGAACAAGGCCGATTGGATCATTCTATGGGCCAGCGGCTACAACACCGTGGGTCCGCAACTCGCTCAGGAGACCAACACGAAGACACTGGTTATTGACGCTCTCCAGAAGGGGCTGATCCCGGGGCTGTGCACCGACTTCGAGACGGACGCCCAGGAAGGCGCGTATCTGGCGGGTCTGGTCGCGGCCAGGATGACCAAGACGGGGACCTTGGGAGTCGTGGTCTCGGCGGACGATCTGAACTGGGACAAGATGGCTGGCGGCTTCATCACTGGCGCGAAGGCTGCCAGGCCCGACATCAACGTCCAGTTGGCCCAGGCCGGACAGGCCGCTTATGCGGACGCTCCCGCGGGCAAACGTGCAGCCGACCTTGTCATCGCCGCCGGGGCGGACATCGTCTTCGGAATGGGGGACGGATCCACGTTCGGCATGATCCAATCCGTGGAGACCGCCACGCCTCCCGCCGGGGCCGACAAGGTATGGTTCATCGACGTCATCGGCGACAAGACCTCGCTGGACAAGAAGAACATCCTGCTGACGTCGGTCGTGTGGGACTACATGCCGGTCCTCCGCCAAGCGGCGGCCCAGATCGACGCCGGCACGTATGGAACCAAGCCATTGTCCATCGACCTCAAGAACGGCGGGATCAAGCTTCTCCAGAGCAAGAACATCCCTGCCGACGTGTGGACCGAGGTCCAGAGGGCAAGTGAAGGTATCATCGCCGGTACCATCAAGGTCCCGGTCATTGAAAGTAAGGACGACCTGGACGCACTGATCAAGTAGCGAGGCCTGGAGTCCACGTGATGACCACGACTGGCGCGAGGCCCCTTTCTCCCTTCGCGGGAGGGGGTGACGGGGTGCGGAGCCCGATTCCGCTGGTGGAACTCCGCGGGATCAGCAAGGCTTTTCCGGGCGTGCTGGCCAACGACTCGGTTGATCTCGTTCTGAATGCTGGGGAGATCCACTGCTTGCTCGGCGAGAACGGCGCGGGAAAATCTACGCTCATGCAGATCCTCTCCGGCATGTACCGGCCCGACTCCGGCGAGGTCCGGGTGAGCGGCGAGACGGTGCTCATCGACTCCACGAGGGCCGCCCTCGATCTCGGGATAGGCATGGTCTACCAGCACAACACGCTTGTCCCGGGCTTCAGCGTGCTCGAGAACCTGCTGCTTGGGCCGGCGGGGCGTCTGCGTTTGGACCGCAGGAAGGCAGCCGACCGATTCCTCGAGATGGCGGAGCAATTGGGAGTGGACATCGATCCGGAGGCGATCACCGGTGGTCTGGCGCTAGGCCGGCGACAGCAGGTCGAAATCATCAAAGTCCTCGTTTCCGGGTCCCGCGTGATCATCCTCGACGAGCCTACAGCGATGTTGACGCCTCAAGAAGCAGTGGAGCTCGAGGACGTGCTCGGTTCTCTCAAGGGCCGGGGGCTTGCGGTCGTCTTCATCACCCACAAGTTGCGGGAGGCCTTTGCAGTTGCCGACCGGATGACCGTTCTGAGGCGGGGCCGAGTCGCCGGGCGACTCGGCCCCCAAGATCTGCGAGGTCACGACCTGGAGGCCGTCCGCAAACAGATCCTCTCGGTCATGTTCGGGAATGAGGCCGACAAGGTGGCCGACACCCCCGAGATGGCGCAAATTTCGGCAGTCTCTCGAATTCCGCGCTCGCTTCGGGGAGGGACTGTTCTTGCGCTGGAGGCGATCTCCGTCAAACCCGACCGCCAAAGTCTCGGGATCCGTGACATCTCTTTGACCATCCGCCCGGGCGAGGTTTTCGGCATCGCCGGAGTGGACGGGAACGGGCAGCAAGAGCTCGCCGAGGCTCTCGTGGGTCAGAGGGCCTTGGCTCACGGGCGGGTGACCTTCAACGGGCGCGACATCACCAATGCGAGCGTGGCACAACGTCAGCAACTGGGATTGCGGTTCGTCAGTGACGACCGGATGGGTGAAGCCACGGTGCCGTCGATGTCGGTCTCCATCAACCTGTTGCTCAAGCGGATCGGGCATCGTCCTTTCTGGGGCCGGGTCGGCAAGATCTCCCACGCCCAAGTGTGCGAGATCGTTCAGAAACTGGTGGACGAGTTCGATATCCGCACCCCGGACCTTGACACCAAGTGCGGAAAGCTGTCCGGCGGCAACCTGCAGAAGCTGATCCTCGCGCGAGAGCTGTCCTTCGACCCCAAACTGGTCGTCTACAACAAGCCGACGTATGGCCTCGACGCGATGACTACTGTCGCCCTCCGCGAACGAATACGGCGTTTGTCGGAGGAAGCCGGCGTATCGGCACTGCTGATTTCCACCGATCTCGACGAACTTGTCGACCTCTCCGATCGCATCGGCGTGATGTTCGGGGGGCGGTTGGTGGGGATTGTCGACAACGAGGGCGGCGGCATCGAGGAGAGGGTGGGAGCTCTGATGTTGGGAGAACTGGGAGCCCTCCGATGAGCAATCGACTCGCAGTCTGGACACGCGCCAGCGGCCGAGCGCTTCTACCCATCCTCGCGGCGCTCGTCGTGGGGGCCATCATCCTCGTCGCTCTTGGGCGGAACCCCCTGTCCTTTTACAGCGACATCTTCAGAGCCGGACTGCTGAGCTCGAGCGGCTGGCAGGGCATGCTGACCCGCTTGGCCCCCTTCCTGCTTATTGGCACAGGGTACATCGTGGCCTTCAGGGCCGGCATTTGGAATATCGGAGGCGACGGTCAGTTCTTGCTTTCTGCGGCCATGGTCGCCGGGCTGGCGCCGGCAGTCATGGGAAGTATGTCGCGGCCGACCGGCCTGATCGTGTTGGGAGTGATCGGTTTCGTTGTCGGGGGGGTCTGGACGCTCCTGCCGGCCTATCTGAAAGCTTGGTTCGGAGTGAACGAGATCATCACTTCAGTGATGATGAGCTTCATCGGGATCAACTTGGCTGCTCTCCTAATCAAGGGTCCATTCCGGAGCGCGACGTCAAGCGTTTCGCAGACGGATTCCGTCCCCTTGAAACAATTGCTGCCTCACCTGGGCAACACGACGATCCACGCGGGCATCATCGTGGCGGTTGCTGCGGTTGCAATTGTCTGGTACATCGTCGACTACACGGCCGTGGGTCTTCGTCTTTCCGTTCTGGGGGCCAGCCCACGCGCAGCGCTTCACGCCGGGATAAACGTCAAGCGCATGATCATCATCACCTTCTTCGCCAGCGGCGCGCTGGTCGGTCTTGCGGCTGCGGTCGAGATTCTCGGGGTTTGGGGGTACATGCGCGCGGATTGGAACCCCATGTTCGGCCTGGCTCTGTTTGCACTCGTCTTCTTGGCCCGCCTCAGTCCCTTGGCGACGATCCCGCTGGCGGCTTTCTACGCGGTTCTGGAAATCGGAGGTCACGAAGCGGCTCGGGCGGCATCGCTCGATTACGACTTCGTACTGATTCTCATCGGGTTGATCCTCTTGTTCATGGCCGTGTCGCAGTACGTCCGCACCCCGGGCGGCCTCCGGAAGGACCTGATTCGGAGACTTACCGGCCGAGCCCGGCTGAGGACCGGGGCGTGAGCGGAGTCTTTACCCAGGGGTTCTTCTCAGCGCTGATCTCGGGCGCTATTTTGGCTGGTATGCCGTTGCTCTTCGCCGGTCTCGGAGAGACGCTGGGCGAGCAGTCGGGAGTGCTTGGCATTGGGCAGGAAGGCTACATGCTCGTGGGCGCATACGCGGGCTACACTGGGGCTCTCTACGGGCATTCGCTCTGGCTGGGGTTGCTCTCCGGCGTGGTGGCGGGCGTTGTGATTTCCCTGGTTGTCGTACTTCTCAGCGTTAGGTTCGGACTTGACCAGATCGTCGTGGGAATCGGGGTGATCCTTCTCGCCGAGGGGGTTACGAGCGTGCTCCACGCCGCGCAATTCGGAGCCAGCTACCCGCTTCTGGGTCAGATGCGGCATCTGCCGATCCCGGGGCTGAGTAAGATTCCGGTGTTGGGTGAGAGCATTTTCAGCCAACCCTTGATCTTCTGGATAGGCATTGCTTTCGTGTTTTTCATCCGCTGGCTCTTCCGCTCCACGCGCTGGGGGCTCAGCCTTCGTGCCGCAGGCGAGAAACCCCTTGCCCTAGACGCGGCCGGCGTGAGTGTCGTCAACACTCGCTCTTGGGCGGTGCTGGCTTCGGGCGCCCTGTCTGGTCTCGGAGGAGCGTATCTGTCAGTTGTGGCATCCGGGGTCTTTGTTCCCTTAATGACGAACGGTCTGGGCTTCATCGCCATCGTCGTCGCGATGTTGGGCCGGGGCAGGACCGGCTGGGTATTCGCCGGGGCGTTCATTTTCGGCGCCTGCCTGTCGATCGCCACCGCCCTGCAGGTCGTGAGGATCAACGTACCTACCGATGTGGTTCTGATGCTACCTTTCGTCGCGGTGATGGTAGCTCTGGTTGCCTTCTCGCGGCGGGCGTTTCTGCCGTCCGCGTTGGCAACGCCTTATCGCCCTGACGGCCGGTGAGAGCAGCGAAGCGCGCATTCCGAAGGAGATGAGGATCATGTGGGAGCCTGCCGAATTCACCCTCAGCGCCGGGCCCACCACGGCCTCGGCCGAAGTCATGGCTGCTATGGGCAGGCCGATCGTATATCACTACGATCCGGCGTTCCTTGAAACCTTTGCCCGTACGATCGCCAGGGCTGCCGAGTTGTTTCGGACCAAGGAGGACGTCATCCTTCTGCAGGGTGAAGCGGTTCTGGGGTTGGAGGCCGCGGGACAGGCCTGCGTGCGGCCGGGGATGGAAGTCCTGAACCTCTCGTCCGGGGTTTTTGGCAAGGGGATGGGAAACTGGCTGCGCCAGTGGGGCGCGACCGTTTTCGAGGTGGCCGTACCTTTCGACGAGGCGGTGACGGTGCCTGCGGTGGAATCCGCGCTCGACGAGCATCCGGGTGTGGAGCTTGTCGCGATGGTGCACTCGGAAACTCCTTCAGGGACGCTCAATCCCGTTGCCGAGATCGGGCCAATCGTCCGAGCGCATGGGGCTGTGAGTCTCGTGGACTGCGTCTCATCGCTGGGCGGAATGCCTTTCGCGGCCGACGACTGGCAGCTCGACATTTGTGTGGCAGGTGCGCAAAAGTGTCTATCCGGCCCGCCGGGGATCACTCTCATGACGGTGAGCAGTCGGGCTTGGGATCTTATCGAGAAGAATCCTACCGCGCCGCGCCACTCCTTTCTGTCGCTGCTCGATTGGCGGGAGACTTATATCCGCGACGGACGCTTCCCATTCACCCCCTCGATTTCCGACGTGTTCGGGCTGGAAGCCTGCCTGGACTGGGTGCTCGACCGGGGGCTGGAGACCGCCATCCTTCGCCACTCGATCGCGGCCCGCGCGTGCCGCGCGGGCGCCAGGGCCATGGGGCTCCGGCTCTGGCCAAAAGACGAGGCCATCATGTCCACCTGCACCACTGCAATCGCCCTTCCCGATGGCCTCACAGACTTGCAGGTGCGAGACCATCTGCGTTCCCGCTACGGGGTGCAGATATCGGCCGGTCAGAGCGCGGGGAACCTCGTCCGCATCGGCCATATGGGAGTCACGGCTCGGTCCCTGTACCCGGTAGTAGGACTGGCGGCGTTGGGGCGCGGCCTGGTTGATCTCGGTGCGGAGTTGAACATCGGAGCAGGTCTCGAGGCGGCCCTGGCGACTATCGGCGAGACTCAGCTGTGAATGTTGCGGCAGTCGGCGTCGCCCTACAAATAGAGCCTGGCTGCCTTTTGCATATGGTATAGTCATTTCAAGTTTGGTGCACCGCGCGGTGCTGGCCCATGCCCGTTTTGGCTGATGGTTCGCCGGTCGCGGTCTCTTGCACCAGAGGGGCCATCTTTCGCACTGAGGAGGATTGGTTTGATCCGATATGACGCAACACTAGCCGCGTTTTATCGGGAGAAGTTGATCGCGAGGGTCCAGGCGGACACCCGGGACTGTTACCAGTGTGGCAACTGCTCGGCAGGTTGTCCGGCAGCTTTCACCTTTGACTACCCTCCCAACCAAATAATGCGGATGCTCCAGGTTGGCCTCGTCGACGAGGTCCTGAACTCCAAGGCGGTACAGTTGTGCGTGCAGTGTCTCACCTGCACCGCTCGATGCCCGCGCAACATCGACATCGCGGGCATATTCGAGGACCTCAAGACCATTGCCACCGCGCAGGAGCGTGACGTTCCCGAATACGCGAAGAACTTCAACAGAGCCTTCATGGGGGCAGTTGCCCGCTTCGGCCGACTGCCCGAGCTGTACATGATGGGCATGTTCTACATGGGTACCATGAACCCGAAGATGGCTATCGGCGACGTGGGCCTGATGAAGCCCATGGTGACGAAGGGCAAGATGAAATTCCTGCCCAGTAAAGCCAAGGGCGCGGGCGAGGTATCCCGCATCTACAAAAAGACCATGGAGAAGGCCCGGGCTGGTGAGAAGGCGGA
Source organism: uncultured Actinomycetes bacterium (assembly GCA_963775295.1). Lineage (GTDB taxonomy): Bacteria > Actinomycetota > Thermoleophilia > RBG-16-64-13 > RBG-16-64-13 > JAMDEO01. The sequence continues at coordinate 320,592 of CAVZIK010000006.1, read as the reverse complement.
AGCCAAGGTGCTGGCCGCCAGAAGCGGGGTGGGTACATGACCCTGGCTTATTACCCGGGGTGCTCTCTCAAGCACTCTTCCGCCGAATTCGACAAGGCCACGCGCAGGATGCTGGGCGTGCTGGGCGTGGAGTTTAAAGAGGTGCCGGAATGGACCTGCTGTGGCTCCACTCCTGCCCACATGATGGACCACCTGCTCGCCCAATCGTTGGCCGCGCGCAACCTGCGTCAGGCGGCCGAGGTGGGTGACGAATTGCTGGCTCCTTGCCCGTCCTGCTATCAGCGGGAGAAGAACGCCGAGATCGAGATCCACAAGGACGACGCCTTCCGCGCCGAAGTCAACGAGATACTCGACAAGCCGTATGAAGGCCACGTCATGGTCTACGGACTGCCGGAATACCTTACGAAGTTTGTGGGCGAAGAGAAGATCGCGTCGCTCGTAAAGGTGGACCTTTCCCGGCTCAAGGTGGTGCCTTACTACGGCTGTCTGCTGGGCAGGCCGAGTGAGATGACCGGGGAGTGCGACAACGAGCAGCCGATGATGATGGACCTGCTGCTCCAAGCCGCCGGCGTCGACGTGAAGTGGTGGAACTACAAGACCGAGTGCTGCGGAGCCAGCGTGGGCATGCCGAAGATGGAGATCCAGCGACGGCTCAGCGGCAAGGTGCTGCAGCAGGCACTGGCCGCGGGCGCCGACGCCGTCGTCGTGTGTTGCCCGCTCTGTCACGTGAACCTCGATCTGAAGCAGGCCCAGATCAACAAGTTCAACGGCACAGACTACAACACGCCGATTCTCTACCTGCCGCAAGTTCTGGGTTTGGCTTTCGGGCTCAGCGCCGACGACGTGCAACTGGGTAAGAATGTTGTCGATCCGGCACCGCTCATCAAGAAGGCTATCGCTGAGGCCGCGCAGGTCAAGGCCGAGGAGGAGAAGAAGGCGGCTGAGAAGGCGGCCAAGGCAGCGGCACGAGAGTCCAAAGCGGCCGACGCCGCCGCCGCGAACATCGCCGATCCCGCCGTTGAAACCGCGGACGCGGAGGCGAAGCCATGAGGATCGGAGTCTTCGTCTGTCACTGCGGCAGCAACATCGCCGCCACTGTTGACGTCGCAGAGGTGGCCAAGAAGGCCCTTACGCTGAAGGACGTCGTTCACGCCGAGAACATCATGTACACGTGTTCCGAGCCCGGACAGGCCGCCATCCAGAAGGCCATACAAGACAAGAAGCTCGACCGGGTCGTCGTGGCCGCCTGCTCGCCGCACATGCATGAGGTCACTTTCCGACGCTGCGTCGAGGGCGGGGGTCTCAATCCCTATCTGTTCGAGATGGCCAACATCCGCGAGCACTGCTCCTGGATCCACACGGATATCCCGGTAGCCACCGACAAAGCCTGGGACATCGTCAGGATGTCCGTGGCCAAGGCGCGTCAGCTCGAGCCCCTGTGGCCCAACGAGGTGGAGGTCAACAGGGACGTGCTCGTCATCGGCGGGGGGGTCGCCGGCATCCAGGCCGCACTCGATCTGGCGGACGCCGGCCTCAAAGTCACCATCGTCGAGAGGCAAACCACCATAGGTGGAGTCATGGCCAAGCTCGACAAGACCTTCCCCACCATCGACTGCTCGGCCTGCATCCTCACGCCGCGTATGGTCGACTGCTCCCAGCACGAGAACATTGAACTGATGACCTACTGCGAGATCGACAAGGTGTCCGGGTACGTGGGCAACTTCACCGTCGACATCCGCAAGAAGGCAGCGATGGTCGACTGGACCAAGTGCATCGGCTGCGAAATCTGCGTGCAGAAATGCCCGGCCAAGGCGCCTGACTCTTTCAATGTGGGGCTGGAGCCGACCAAGGCCATCTACATCCCCTTCCCGCAGGCGGTGCCAAAGCGGGCCGCCATCCAGGTCGACTATTGCCGCTGGTTTACCCAGGGCAAGTGCCGAGTGTGTGAGAAGGTCTGTCCGGCGGATGCGGTCGACTTCGAGCAGAAAGAGGAAGTGGTTCAGAAGCGGTTCGGGGCTATCGTGGTCGCCACCGGCCTGGAAGTCTTCCCTTGGGAGACGCGATACCACGAATACGGCTCGGGCAAGATCAGGGATGTCATCTCCGGTTTGCAGTATGAGCGGATGTTGAACGCCTCCGGTCCGTACGGTGGCCATGTGCACAGGCTGTCCAACGGCGAAGATCCCAAGACCGTGGTCTTCATCCAGTGCGTGGGTTCCCGGGACGAATCGGTGGGGCGGCCGTACTGCTCAAGCGTGTGCTGCATGTATACAGCGAAGCAGGCGCTGCTGACCAAAGATCACGTGGGCATGGACACCGAGGTCTACGTCTTCTATATCGACATCCGTGCCACCGGCAAAGGCTACGAAGAGTTCATCAAGCGGGTCCAGACCGAGTTCGGCGTGAAATACGTGCGCGGCCGCGTCTCCAAGCTCTACGAGGAGAACGGCAAGGTCATGGTTCGCGGTGCCGACACCCTCCTCGGGCAGCAGGTGGAGATCGCTGCCGATCTGGTGGTTCTCGCCAGCGGGATCATGGCGGCCGACGGTGTGGTGGAACTGGCGCAGAAGCTGAATATCTCCTATGACGAATTCGGCTTCCTCAAGGAAGGCCACCCGAAACTTCGCCCGGTGGAGACCAACACCGCCGGCGTGTTCCTGGCCGGCGCCTGCCAGGCTCCCAAGGACATCCCGGCCACGGTGGCTCAGGCCTCGGGCACTGCGTCCAAGGTCATCGGTCTGCTGGCGAAGGACAAGCTCAAGACCAGCCCCATGATCGCGATCGTGGAACAGAAGAACTGCGTGTCGTGCTGGAAATGTATCGAGGTCTGTCCCTTCAGCGCTCCCGAGAAACTCGAGGTGCGCCCGGGTGACTTCAAGAGCCATGTCATTGAGACGGTCTGCCAGGGATGCGGCGTCTGCGTCGCCACCTGCCCCGTGAACTGCATCTCGCTCAAGGGATTCCCAACCGACGCCATCCTCGACCAGATCGAGGAAGTCCTCCTCTCATAGAAAGGCGGTGAAGATGGCCGAAGTAGCACAAACAACTCAAGCCGCCGCCGATCAGGGAGGCGAGCGTGCCGTCAAGATCATCGGCATCGTCTGCAACTGGTGCAGCTATGCCGGCGCCGACACCGCGGGTGTGGGCCGCTTCAAGCAACCGGCCAACCTCAGGCTTATCCGCGTGCCCTGCACCGGCCGCATCGACCCGCTGTTCGCGCTCAAGGCGTTCGAGAAAGGCGCCGACGGCGTTCTCATCAGCGGATGCCACCCGGGCGACTGCCATTACTCCGAAGGTAACTATTACGCCCGCCGCAAGTTCGAGCTGCTCGAGCGGATGATCCATTATCTGGGCATCCCCAAGGAGCGGTTCAAATGGACCTGGGTATCCGCCTCGGAAGGTCAGCGCTGGCAGCAGGTCGTCACCGAGTTCGTCAACGGCGTGCAGAAGCTCGGCCCCCGCGAAGGGAGGGCCCTGTGAGCCGCCAGGACCATATCCGCGAGTTTGCGGCTGCCGCTCTGTCCGAGGGCCGCGTCGACTACTTCATCGGCTGGAAGCAGGGACACAATTCGTCCGAGGTCGTGCCGGCTTTCGTCAAGGACGCGTCCGAGGTCGACCAACTGGTCTGGACTGCCCTCTGCCACCACAACTTGGTGACGTTCCTCAAGCGCAATATGCCCGACCCCGCCAGCGCCAGAATCGGCATCTGCGTCAAGGGCTGCGACAGCCGCACTCTGGTGGCGCTACTCCAGGAGGAACTCGTCGATAAGGAGAAGCTCTACGTCGTTGGCGTTCCCTGCGACGGCATCGTCGACCGGCGCAAGCTGGAGAAGATGTTCGCCGATGAGATGGTCGACATCTCGTTCCCGGAAAAGGGCAAGGTTGTTGTCACCACCCGGGGAGGGGAGACGCAAGAATTCGCCCAAGACACGGTGCTGCTCGAAGTATGCAGCCGCTGCCGTTACCCCAATCCAGTCTACTCGGACGACACAGCGGGCCCGCTGGAGCCTGAACCCGATCGCAAGCACACCGAGCCCGATTGGACCGATATCGCCGACTACGAGAATCTCTCCGACGACGACAAGCAGGCAATGCTCGAGCGGATCTACTCAACCTGCATCCGTTGCTTCGCGTGCATCAACGTCTGCCCGGTATGTTACTGCTGGGACAGGTGCGTGAACCGTTCGCGGCAGCCGGAGTTGGTGAGCCAGAAGGTGGGTACCAGGGAGAACCTGCTCTTTCAGATGATCCACATGTTTCACGTGGCCGGTCGCTGTACCTCCTGCGGGGCTTGTGACCGCGCCTGCCCGGTGGAGATTCCGCTGTATCTGCTACACCGGAAGATGAACAAGGAGATCTACGACATGTTCGCTTTCGAGCCGGGTACGAAGCTCGACGAGAAGCCGGTGTTCCAGACGTTCAAAATCGAAGACGAATTCGGCGACTGAGAGGAGGGACGATGGCGATCAAATACCTGAAAGCGGATCAGCTGCCGGCCTTCCTCGAGTATTTGGCGAAAAATGTTCGCGTGGTTGCGCCGTCCAAGAGAGACGGAGTGGTTCAGTTTGAGCCCTGGTCCGCCGGCAAACAGGTGGAACTCGACGTGCTGCTGGCCAAGCAGTCGCCCAAAGAGTTCATCTTCCTGCAGACAGAGACCTACCTGAAGTTCGGGTACCAGATGGAGGAGCCCGGGGAGGCCGCCGCCGAGGGCGGAGCCGAAGAGGCCATCCCCCACGAGACGGTCGAAGTGCGGCCCGTCAATGAGGCTCCGGCTCAGGTCATTTTCGGCCTGCGTCCCTGCGACGCCCGCGGCTTCGTCCAGACCGACAACGTGTTCGGCGGCTACGGCGGCTTCTATTTCGACCATCTCTACAACGCCCGGCGTGAAGCGACGACCCTGCTGGCCGTCACCTGCCGCGACCCGAGGTCGACCTGTTTCTGCACCGCCATCGGTGGGAGCCCGGCCGGCACCGAGGGTGTGGACGCGCTGTTCACCCAGGTCGAGGGCGGCTTCACGGCTGAGGCTCTCACCGAGAAGGGCGAAGCGGCGCTCAAGTTTGACGGGTTCGCCGAAGCGGCTGCAGCACAGACCGACGCCGCGGCAGCGGTCAACGACGCGGCCGTAACGAAGGTCGACAAGCCTTTCGAGCTGGAAGGCATCCGCGATAACCTGCACGACAACATCGAGGGTGGGCAGTGGCACGACCTAGCCATGCGTTGCATCTCGTGCGGCACCTGCACCTACGTCTGCCCCAATTGCTACTGCTTTTCAGTCAACGACCAGATCGTGGAGAGCACCGGCGAGCGCTACCGGGTGTGGGACAATTGCTTCAATCCCGTGTACACGGAGGAGACCTCCGGGCACAACCCGCGGGCGCAGAAGTCGAATCGCTTCCGCAATCGCTTCAGTCACAAGTTCTGGTACTACCCGGACAAATACGACAGCCTGCTCTGCTCCGGCTGCGGCCGCTGCATCATGCACTGCCCCACGCGCATCGACATCCGCGAGGTTCTGCGGGTGATGGGTTCGCCGGCCGTCGCGGCCCCCGTCGCCGACGCCGCGCCTGCCGTGGCCCAAGGGAAGGAGGCGTAGATGGCTGACAACGGCAAGACCCGCCTCACCGCAGCCGACGTGGTCGCTGGAGCCAGCATCGCCCGCGCCGGCAAGAAGGCCGGCAATCCGTACCTTCCGGAGGTGGCGACGGTTTTCCAGATCATCCAGGAGACCCCCAATATCAAGACGTTCCGCATCCGCTTCGACGACCCGGCGGTTCGGGAGAGTTTCTCCTTCATGCCCGGTCAGGTCGGCCAGCTCGGTATATTCGGCATCGGAGAGTCGACCTTCGCCATCACCTCAAAGCCATCCGAGAAGGACTTCATCCAGTTCTCGGTCATGCGCGCGGGTGAGGTCACCAAGGCACTGCACAACCTTTCAGAGGGCGACAAAGTGGGTATCCGCGCCCCGATGGGTTGCGGTTTTCCGGTTGAGGCCTGGAAGGGCAAGAAGATCCTCTTCGTCATGGGTGGCATCGGCTCTGCGGCCCTCAAAGCCACCATCGAATACACGCTCGAGCATCGCGCGGACTACGGAGGCGTCTCCATCCTGTACGGCGCCACCGCTCCGGAGAACTTCACCTACCAATACGACATCGACGAGTGGCAGAAGCGCGACGACGTTGACCTCACTCTCACCATCGACCGCGAGTGCGACGGTTGGCAATGTGAGGTGGGCCTGGTTCCTGCCATCCTGGAGAAGATGAACCCCAACCCGGCCGACACCGTCGCCGTACTTTGCGGTCCGCCCATCATGATCAAGTTCTCCCTGATGAGCTTCCGTAAGCTCGGATTCACCGACGATCAGACCTATACCACTCTCGAGAAGCGCATGAAGTGCGGCATCGGAATCTGTGGCCGCTGTAATGTGGGTCCGAAGTATGTGTGCGTGGACGGTCCGGTGTTCACCATGGCCGAGTTGGCCCAGTTGCCGAACGAGTTGTAGCGGGGCTGCTTCGGACCTTCTGTTGGGGGTGCGGCGGTGATGACAAGGGCTGACGAAGCGCGGGCATTGACACGTGTGCGCCGCAGGCCGTCCCTCTTCTGGCTGGCCGTGCTCGGACTGTTGGCGCTGGTGCTTCTCCTGCTGGCGGCAGGCCGCGCGGAGACACCAGGCTCAGGCACCACGGCATCTTCGACAGCAGCCACGTCGGGAACGGACTCCTCCGCCACGACCGCCCGGCGTGCGTCCACCGCCTAATCGATCGGCAGCGACACGACGGCGGCGGGCAAATCCACGACCAGCGAGCGCCCCCCGGAGACGGATCAGTCCGAGAAGGTTGCCTACCTCACCTTCGACGACGGACCATCAGCGCGTTCGCGCCAGCTCCGCGCCCACGGCGTTGTTGGCGGTGAGACGCATCTCCGGCATGCGCCCCAGGGCTCAGCTCACCGGCAAGTCTGTTCGGCCGTTCGTTCCATCCCGGATATACTGGACATCCTACGTCGCCTCGAGGCTCCTATGCCTGGCGGGCGACCCGACCGTTCCGGAGGAATCCTGATGCAGCGAGCGTGCAGCCATGCACTTTGACATATCCCAGGTTCTCGCCTATCAGTGGGCACTCGCCATCGTCAGCGGCATGGTGATCGGCATGTCCAAGTCCGGTATCACTGGTCTGACGCTGATGTTCGTTCCCTTGATGGCCCTCTCGTTCGGCGGGAGACCCTCGACCGGCATCCTGCTTCCCATGCTGTGCGTAGGCGACATCTTCGCAGTAGTCTGGTATCGCAGGAATGCCGAATGGAAATACCTGCTCAAGCTCCTGCCCAGCGCGGTCGTCGGACTGGGAGTGGGTGTGGTGGTGGGCGGAGGGTTGTCCGACAGCTCGTTTCGGTATCTCCTGGGCGGCATCATCCTGGGTTTGCTGGCGCTCATGGTCTGGCAGGACATGCAGAAGAAGGAGCCCCTCTACCCCCACGCATTGTGGTTCGCGATAGTTGCGGGGTTGGCGGCGGGCTTCACCACCATGATCGGTAACGCGGCGGGGGCGATCACGTCCATCTACCTGCTCTCCATGCGCCTGCCCAAGAACTCGTTCATCGGGACGGCGGCCTGGTTCTTCTTCATCATCAACTTGCTGAAGATCCCCCTTCAGATATTCTTCTGGAAGAACATCAGCGGGGCCACCCTGACCTTCGACGCCATCATGATTCCCGCCATAGCGATCGGCGCCGTGATCGGCGTCCTGGCGGCCGGCAAGATCCCGGAACGGGCGTACCGTATCTTCGTGATGGTCATGACCGGGGTGTCCGGGATTCTGTTGCTTGTTCTGTAGTGGGCGTCGCGAAGAGCACGGGGAGGCGTCGCGAGACTGGAGTCCCTTACTTTGGAAGGGACCAAAGTCTTCAACAGCTGAGAAGGCGCTGCAACGGAGGGGCACTGGCCGGGTGCCATCCCCGCCGATGCTTGCCGTTCGCCGGCAAGGAGCTCAGTTGGTGCGATGGTGGTTCGACAAGCAAGGGAACCAGGCGACGCGGTCGTGGATGCACTTGGGTGCCTCGCTCGTGTTACTCGGCGTCGGCAGTGCGAGGCGGCCAGTCTTCGTTGCAGGCCAACGTCCAAGCGATCCAGGGGAGCATGCTACACGTTCTCCTCACTTTCTCATTCCTCTCGGCGGTGGATCAGCCCGAGCAGGTGCGCAAGAAATACGGGGAGCGCGGCCAGAATCTGGAGGGCGATCAGGTGCACTTCTACGGCGACTATCGGGTGTTGGAGTACTGGCTTCCGGTGACGAGTTGATACTTCCTACCTTTGTCGCAGGATCGATTCGAATTACTCGGGCGTCTACCCGCCACGGGCCGTCGACTACTTCAAGCAGTACCACTCCGCGGAAGCAATCCTGGCTCGCGTGAGGGAGGGCCAGCGTCTCGACTACTGGGAGGGCGAGAAAGCGCTTCTGGACCGACACGAACGCGCAGAAGTGCGCTAGAGTTCTGGAACCATGACCGAGTTCCGACCCGAACAGCCTGAAGACCTCGCCGTCATCCGAGAGTTGGTAAGCCTCGCCTTTGCCGACGAGCCGCACAGCAACGGCACCGAACCCTTGATCATCGACGCCCTCCGTGAAGACGGCGCCTTGGACTTGTCCTTGGTGGCCGAAGTTCAGGGCGCGGTGGTGGGGCATATCGCGTTCTCCGCGGCCTCTGTGGGGGAATCGTCGTCCGGCTGGTTCCTTGTCGGACCGGTCGCGGTGCTTCCGGACTATCAACGCAGGGGGATCGGATCGGATTTGATCGAGGCGAGTCTCGACATTCTGCGCTCTCGGGGCGCTGTTGGCTGCGTGCTCGTGGGCGCGCCGGACTTCTACCACCGTTTTGGCTTCACGAGTTTCGCTGGGGTGACCTGGCCCGGCGTCCCGGAGGAGTACGTGCTGTGCCTGCCCTTCGGTGAACGGAAACCGGAGGGAGAGATCGGTTTCCACCCGGCCTTCCTGATCGAGGCCTGAGTTACGTGCCTTACACGATCGTACCGTTCTCGCCGGATCTGGTTGAGTCTGCCGTCGGGTTGTTCGCGGCTACATACGCCAACGCGCGCGATGCTGTGCCCATGCTGCCCCCGGATTCGGCCGAAAGACGGCAGTGGATCACTGCGGAGATCCGAGGTGGTCTCACGGGCTCCGGTGCTGCGCTCCTGGACGGCGAGGAATTGGTGGGCTACATGCTGGCCACCCCGCCTTTCGCGTTCAAGGCGCAACGCGCTTCCATGATCAGAGACTTCGCGCACTCCTCGATCGAGCGCGAAAGCCGGTGCATCTATCAACTTCTTTACCCGGTCGTTGCCGAGGAGCTTCGGGCGCAAGGAGCCAACCTGCATCTCATCGGGCACTTCAGTCACGACGCCGTGCTCACCCAAACCCTTTTCGAGCTCGGATTTGGAGCAGTCGTGGAAGAGGAGCTGCGCACCCTGACCCCGATCCCGCGTGGCGACCTTCCCGCGGTGGACCGTGAATTCGAAGCCTCCAGAATCTCCTCTCTCATCCAGGAGCAGGCCCGCTACTACGAGAGCTCGCCGATCTTCATAGCCAAGCACTGGGACGACGACACCGTGCCCATCGAGCCGCCCGACGGCGACCCAGCCGGGAACGCCCTATTCGTTCATCGTGAGGACGGCCTGCCCGTGGCCTACCTCGTCGTGGGGCGATGTTCGGGGATCGACGAGGGGTTCCTTCTCCAGCGGACGAACACAGCCGAGGTGCTCACGGCGTACGCTCAGCCCGCAGTCCGCGGGAGAGGGGTGGGCAAAGCCCTGCTGAGCGCGGCGATCGAGTGGACGAGCGTACATGGGTTCGAGAGGCTTTTCGTCGAGCATGAGGCGGCGAACGTCATTGGTGGAAACTTCTGGCAACGGCACTTCTCGTCCTATCTGTGGTTCTCGATGAGGTATACGTCGCCGTGCCGGCCCTTAGCGGGCTCGGACCAACGCGGTCGCCGATGACCCTATGATCGCTCCCGCCAAGCCGGCAACAAGGGCGTCGCGCGAAAGCACTTCAGCTAGGCCTCACAGGGTAGAATTCCAGGTGCGCCCGGGTCTCGCTCGCTGGAAAGAACAGAAATCATTCTTAGAACAGAGAAAGAGCACATGTCAGACACATTCGATAATGTCAGCATCGTCAAGAAAGCCAACGTCTACTTCGACGGCAAGGTCACGAGCCGTACAGTCCTCTTTGCCGATGGCTCGCGGAAGACCCTCGGTATCATGATGCCCGGCGAATACGAATTCGACACTGAGGCTCGTGAGGTCATGGAGGTGCTCGGCGGAGAGATGACTGTGCTTCTGCCGGGTCAATCTGACTGGCAGACCTTCAAGGCCGGCGAATCCTTCGAAGTGCCGGCCGACTCCTCTTTCAAGTTGAACCTCGATGGGGTGGCGGACTACTGCTGTTCATACGGGTAGGTTGCCGCGGGTCGCGCCGCGTTTGAAGAGAGGACGTGCCGAGTGTGAGTGAGACGCTACCACCACGTCGGCATACCCACCGATGTACCACGGGCTGGTGAGGTCCATCTCGAACCCTACGGTGTGCACCGCACCGAACACCAGGGCAACCCATTCGGCATCCAGTGGATGCGGTACGATCCCGACTCGCCACTCCCCGATCTCGTCAAGTTGCTTCCCCACGTGGCCTTCGAGGTCGACGATCTGGCCGCGGAACTTGGCGGCCGGGAGATCCTCATGGAGCCCAACAGTCCTTCCGACGGCGTGCTGGTGGCCTTCATAGTCGAAGACGGTGCGCCTGTGGAACTGATGCGCCGCCCATACGCCGGGCCGATAATGCCCAATATGGTCGACCGTCGGCACAGCTCATGCGAGGCGGATACCACAATCGAAGGGGGATCAAGTTGGGACCGTGGGTTTCAAAGAGCAGGCCCGGCCTGCAATTTGGTCTGTCGCTCGGCTCAGTGTTGGTCGGTGCCGTACTGGTCTTCGCGATGCGCGACTTCCGCACGGCGGGTGGAGATGCGTTTGCGGGCTTCCTCCTGGGCGTCCTCTTGCTCGTCATCGGTGTTGCGGGCGCCTTAACGAGCGGGGTTCAGACGGTGACCGTCGATCCAAATATGCGCCGTATCGAGATCGCGGATTCTTGCTTTTTCGGCCCACGCCGTCGCACGGCTTTCTTCGACGAGATAGGCCGCGTGAGTATCGGCTACCTTGGAAAGTCATCGAACTACGTGAAGACTTACTACTTGGTTCTGCATCTGGCGAACGGCCCCGAGTTCTCACTTTTCGCTTCGGGTCGCTCTTTCGAGGGGAGTTCGAAGCGAGTCGGGGTCGAGGGGTGGCGCGAGCGTCTGGAGGGCTACCTAGGGACGAGCCAAACGCGCGGCTAGCCGGGGCAGCCTGCGCTCGTTCCTCTTACGAAGCGACAGGGTCGCGAGCCGTGGCGCGCTCCTACCCAGCCGCTGCGAACGCCTTGTCGAGCACGGCAAGTGCTTGGTCGACCTCGTCGGCGGACACGATCATCGGCGGCGTCAGCCGGATGACGTTGCTGTAGAGCCCGCCCTTGCCGATGAGCAGCCCCTGACGCCGCGTCTCCTCGAACACGCGTAACACCTTCTTGGGATCGGGCGCCTTGCCATTGGCGGATCCAGGATCGACTACCTCGAGAGCCTGCATGAGACCCATTCCCCGCACGTCTCCGATGCTGGGGTACTTCGCTTTCAGGGCTTCGAGACCGTCTCGGAGACGCGCGCCCAGAACCTCGGCGTTGCCCGCCAGGTCGTTCTCTTGGATGAACTCGATGGTGGCCAGAGAGCCGCGCATGGTCACCGGGTTCCCGCCGAACGTGGAGATCGAGAGTCCCTTGTAGCTATCGGCCACGGCCGGCGTGGCGATGGTTGCCCCGATGGGCAGCCCGTTGGCGAGACCCTTCGCAAAGGTCATGATGTCGGGCTGGGCGCCCCAGTGTTCTATGCCGCAGAAGGTCTTGCCGGTGCGGCCGCAACCCGTCTGCACCTCATCGCAGATAAAGAGTCCACCGTATTTGCGCACGATCTCCAGCACCACCTGGAAGTACTCCTTCGGCGGGGTGATGAATCCACCCACCCCCTGGATGGGTTCGGCCATGAAGGCCGCGATCTGGCCGCTCGTGGTCGTTTGGATGAGTTCCTCGACGTCGCGGGCGCAACGCATGTCGCAGTTCGGATAGGTGAGACCGAGGCTGCAGCGATAACAGTACGGGTTGTGGGCGTGCTTGATGTAGGCGATGCTGCTGGGCATCGGGCGCCAAGGGGCGTGCGCGGTGATATTGAGCGTCACCTCGCTACGGCCCGAATATGCGTGCCGGAGAGCAATGATGTCGGAATGGCCGGTAGCGATCCGGGCAAAGAGGACGGCCGTCTCGTTGGCCTCGGTGCCGGACGAGGTGAAGAAGCTCTTGCTAAGAGCGCCGGGCGTGACCTCCGCCAGTTTCTTGGCCATCCGCACTTGTGGTTCGTTGATGTACAGCGTTGAGGTGTGTTGCAGCGTCTCATTCTGCTCGATGATCGCCTGGTTCACCTCCTCGTTGCAGTGTCCCACGCTGACGGTCAGAATGCCGCCGAAGAAGTCGAGGTACTCGATGCCTTGTGCGTCCGTGAGGTACATGTCTTTGCCGCGGACGAGCGTCAGGGGCCTCTCGTAATAGGTGCCGACACAGGGGAAGAGGTATTCCTTCTGCAGGCTTTCGATCTGATCCGTCATCTTGGGTGCTCCCCTTAGTCTCGTTCTCTCAGGCTCGCCTCGCTCATAGCGGACGATATCCCACCCCTTTCTCGCTGTCAAAGACCCGGTTTAGTCGTGAAATATGTTTTGACGTGTGCAATGTCGTGCTTGGCCAACTTCCATCCAGGGGTAGAGATAGAAACGGAGAAAGCGAGGCCGGTACGCTCACGTCTACAAGCGCATCACGTTTTCGGCGATACCCGAAAGGAGCGGACATGATAGTGCGGATTTGGCATGGATGGACTGTTCCCGCCAACGCCGACCCCTACGAGGCCCTACTCGAAGAGGAGATCTTCGCCGGCATCCAAAGCCGTTGCATTCAGGGCTTCGAGGGTATTCAGCTACTCCGTCGCGAAGAGGGCGACGAAGTCGAGTTCGTCACTCTCATGAAGTTCGCTGCTCTCGCATCCGTTTGTGAGTTCGCAGGGGACGACTATGAGGTGGCCGTGGTTCCAAGCAAGGCGCGAGCGCTTCTGGCCCACTTCGACGAGCGTTCGCAACACTACGATCTCAGAGCGGAAGAGAGCGGCGACCGCTGAGCCGTCGAGCGACGCTCGACTCGGGCTCGGTCAGCCCACAGCCAGATAAGAGTCGAAGGTCGCCGTCCGGATGCCATTGCACTGGACAACGTCACGAAGTTCGCCTGGGGAAGCGATTCGGCGAGCATGTCGTTCTGGGGCGCAGTTGGGTCGTTGGCTTCGGGGTGCCTCGGCGTCGGCCCGCCAGATCTCGGTCCTAGCCCCCTCAGCGGCTCGGACGTGTCGTGGCGGCCGTACACGTGGCCTACAATATTGATGGGATCTTTCGGCTGCCACTTTCGCAGTCAACGGTCACATTTAAGATCGGCAGGTTCTCTACCCGCGGCGGCCGGCAGGCGCGAGGCTTTGGCAGATTCGCACCCCTTCCATGGCGTCCGTGCTCCACGAATCGGCACCGCAGTATTCGCAGACCCTGCCGTCGATCACAGAGCCCCCCAGGACGATCGGCGGACGATATCCGAGTTCTGCCTCACCGGCCCGAATGAGTTCCACCGTTCTCTTCATGCTCTCGAAAGCGACCATGATCAAGCCCGAGAGGCACACAACGTCCGGATGCGACCGCTGGACTTCCTCCAGGAACCTCTCAGGAGTGACGTCGACCCCCAAGTCGATGACCTTGAATCCGAACCCGATGAGCGAGGTGCCGAAGAGGTTTTTGCCGATGTCGTGGATGTCTTTGGCCACGGTTCCCAAGACGACCGTTCCAGCAGATTCGTCGCCGGGCGTCTGCGGTGCGGGGAACTCGACCAGTTCCAGCACTTCTTTAAAAAGCTCACCCGCCATGATGAGTCCGGAGATGTAATACTCTTGGCGTTCGTACCGCTCCCCGACCACCGTTAGCGCCTGCTGGCAGGTGGCCAGGATGGAAAGCGGGGTCGGTCCGTTTCGGGCGAGTAAATCGCGTGTCAACTCAAGGGTACGATCTTCATCCAATTCTATTAGTGCCATCCGTAGCGCTTCAAGCGTCGCCATCGGTCGTTCCCTCCCAGCTCGTCCTACTCGGGTCCCAGCCGTGCTCGGAGCCGGAACAGCTCGGCCCGCAGCAGGAACCAACCCCAACTGACCGGAGCACGATCGGCCTCCTCGAATATGTGCTCGAGCCGAAGTGCAAGGGCTCCCTCCGTCTCGCCGAGCACTTCAGCGCTCTCCGCGTCCAAACTCATCGCAGTCAAGGTCAACTCACCACGGGGGAATCTCTGAGCGCGCCCCGAGTCGAGGAAGGCGTGCAGCGAGGTGAGTTGCAGCTGAGATTCCACTAGAGGGCGGCGCGGGTCGTAGATGATGTATTCGGTGTGATACATCGCGGGGCTCCCGCTGTAGAGCACGAGTCGACGTAGGTAGATCACGCGCTGACCGACCTCAACCCTGAGTTTGGTAGCCACCTCCTCGTCGGCCTTGGTCATCGAGGCCGAGAGCAGCCGGATCTCGGCAGAATCGTCCAGCCAATCTCCGGTGAGCGAGTCAAGCCTGAAGACGGAGTCGCCCAGGTGCTGTGAATGAGCGTACGTTCCCCGTCCTTTCTCACCGGAGACGACGCCCTGGTTCTCGAGCATAGTGAGCGCTCGCCGTACTGTCATCGGGCTCACGCCGAACTCTTCGCAGAGCTGTCTCCCTGACGGAAGGCGGCTGCCGCTGGGGTACACGCCGGAAACGATGCGGCTGGAAAGGGTATTGGCGATGTGAAGATACGCGGGAAGCTTTTCTTCCTGGACCTTCAACCGCCGTGAGGCGTCCGGCGCGTCGCGCTCCTTCGCCTGGGCATCCACTCTGGCCGGTCTCACTTGGGCGACGACAACAAGCTAGCCTGCCTTTCGACCAAAACGCGAGCATGGGCGATATCTGCGCTTTGCGGCGAGCACCGGACGTTGTAGTCGCGCCAAGTCAATTCACCACCGAGGCAGTCGAAGGGTTCTGGGACATCGTTCGCCAAGCGTCACAAGACTTTTGAAGTTAGCTAGCCATCTTGCACCAACGGCATTACCATATCATCTATATAGGTTGCTTGCGAAGGCGCTGCGGGTCTTGTATAGTCTGAGGCCGATGGTGCTATTGAGGGATCGCTCATTACGGGCAGAGCACCACCGGCACTCACCTGATGTGCTTCGGACCGGCTTTGTGGACGAGAGGAGTTCCTGTGGCCCATGAACTAGTAGAAGCCATGGCCAATATGAAAGAGACCGATGCCCTGCGCATCGTGGATGAGATGCTGGAAAAGGGAGAAGACCCCGCCCACATCCTTGATCTCTCTTCAGAAGCCATGCAGGTGGTGGGCGAACGCTACCAGGAAGGCAGTTACTTCCTGCCCGAGCTCATCATGAGCGGGGAGATGCTGAGAAAGATCGGCGAGATCCTAAAACCCAGGCTCGCCGCCAAGCAAGACCAGACCAAGAAGCTGGGCACCGTGGTCCTTGGCACCGTACGAGGCGACATCCACGACATCGGCAAAGACATCGTCGGGTTCATGCTCGAGGTCAACGGGTTTAACGTGATCGATCTCGGTATCGACCAACCCGAAGAAGCCTTCGTCCAAGCGGTCAAAGACAACTCTCCCCAGGTCCTTGCCCTCTCCGGATTCCTCTCTGTGGCCTTTGACTCCATGAAGTCCACCATCGAGCAGGTGGAAGCCGCCGGACTCCGGCAGGGCATGAAGGTCATCATCGGTGGCGGGCAGATGGACGACACCGTGCGCAAGTACACCGGAGCCGATGCCTATGGCGATGACGCCATGGCTGCTGTGGCTTTCGCCAAAGAAGCGGTGGGGGTCTAGAGATGGCAGAGACCCGGCGCGGGCGATTGAGGCTCCGTGGCGGGTCGAGGTCTAAGTCATGCAGCTCGGTAATAGCTCGGGCGACCCATGAAAAGTTGGTCTATGAAGGAGCCTTGTGCAGAGCGCCGGGTCTATGATGAAGATCGTCGGTTGCTGGAAGAGAACGCAGCCGGGCGTTCCGCTGCTCGACGAAGGGCGGAGGCTCAAGAGCACGAGGGTGTGGATGGCGTAAGCTAAGATCGCGATGGGACCGGTCGACCGCGGACTATCTTGGGGATGGGGCGGAGAGATCGAAGCAAGTGTGAATCCAGATTGGCTGCAGTGTGCGTCAACAGGGGTGGGGATGCGTTCAGCCGAAGATTCGTGGTCCGAACTTTTATCCGAAGAGAGACTCCAGCGCCGCTGGGCTGCCTTTCTGGAGCCTGGGCTGGAGTTCGTTGGGCCTGAGGCCCAAGCGGCGTATCAGGCTCGAGCGCGGCGCTTGAAAACGGCAGTTCTTCTCGAGGGTGTTCCCGATAGGGTTCCGGTCTGTGCTCTCACCGGACTGTACCCTGGTACCAGCAGAGGTCTCACTCCTTTCGACCTCATGCACGACTATCCTAGGGCGGCGGAGGCCTGGCTTTCGTGCAACCGAGACCTTCAGCCTGACGCGCTCATGGCCCCAATCTTCGCGGCCATCCCGGCTCGGGCATTTGAGATCCTAGACGTCAGGGTTCTCAGTTGGCCCGGGCACGGCGTGGCGAAAACCGCGGGCTTCCAGTACAACGAGAAAGAGTGGATGCGGGAAGATGAGTATCACCTGCTCATCGACGATCCCACGGACTTTCTTCTCCACGTCTACTTGCCGCGTACCGTGGCCGGGCTCCAAGGGTTTGCCGATTTGGTTTCGCCCCTGGATATGGTCGAGATAGTGGCTGGACCGCCCTACTTGATGCGCTGGGCGGCTCCGGAGGTGCAGGCCAGTCTCGAAAAGATTGCAGCCGCTGGACGCGAGTGCATGGAGTGGGGCTCCGTCTTCTACCCATTGCTCGGCCAGTTGATTTCCGAAGGGCTGCCCGGCCCGATCGGGAGCATGTCTCTGGCCCCGTTCGATTTCATTGGTGATACCTTACGCGGCACACGCGGGGTCTTGATGGACATGTTCCGGCAGCCGGACGCTCTGATCGAGGCTTGCGACAGACTGGCACCCATTCTGGTCAAGTGGATCACTCGGCGCGCTACTTTGCAGACGGGTCCATTGGTCTTCATCCCCCTGCACAAGGGTGCGGACGGCTTCATGAACGTGGAGCAGTTCGAGCGGTTCTACTGGCCGAGCCTGCGCAAGGTCATTCTGGGCCTTGTCGAGGATGGGTTCGTCCCCTACCTGTTCGCCGAAGGCGCCTACAACTCCCGGCTGGAGAGCATCCGCGACGTGCCCGCTGGCAGGACGCTCTGGCACTTCGATCACACCGATATGCGCCGGGCGAAAGAGATCCTTGGAGGCGTGGCCTGCATTCAGGGCAACGTGCCGCTCTCTCTGCTGCAATTGGGCACGCCGGAGCAAGTGACCGCCTACTGTCAGGATCTCATCCAGGCCGTGAGCCCCGGTGGGGGATTCATCCTGGATGTCGGTGCAGTGGTGGACGAAGCTCGGGATGAGAACGTTCTTGCCATGATTCGAGCGGCGAAAGAGTACTTAGCCACGTAGTTTGGGTAGTTGCGAATTGTGCGCAGCAATATGAACGTTGGGGGGAAGCGGCAATGCCAGAAATCGCTTGGAAGAACATGACGGCCGAAGAGAAGCGCGCACAGCGTGTCGACCTGTGGCGCAATCCTGGCATGGAGTTCGCCAGCCCTGAAGCGGAAGCCCAATATAGGGCACGCGTGGACCGCATCATGGCCGCCATCAACTTGGAGAAACCGGACCGGGTGCCTGTGAACCTCGTCGGCGGCTTCTGGGCCGGACACTGGGGTGGGCTCACACCCTACGATGCAATGTCCGATCCCGCTCGTGCGGCCCAGGTGTGGAAGGCCTTCAACCTGGAGTTTCAACTTGACGCTATCGTCAGCCCGCTCTTCGCATCCGTTTCCTCTCAGATGTTGGAGGAAGTGGATTACAAGTCGTATTCCTGGCCGGGGCATGGTGTGGCCAAGGAGGCAAGCTTCCAATATAACGAGAAGGAATGGATGCTGGCGGAGGAATACGATCACCTCATCGCCGACCCCACCGACTACCTGCTCCGTGTATACCTGCCGCGCACGGTAGGGGCTTTCGCAGGCTTCGCCAACCTCTCCTCGTTCTGCGACTTCGTGGAGATGCCCTTTTCGTCCTTCCATCTCGGAGGCTGGGGCACGCCCGAGATGACGGAGGGCATGGAACGTCTGGCAGCCGCTTCGCGTTCGGCCGGGGCTTGGGCTCAGAGCATGTTCGGGATGGTGGGCGAGTTAATGGGTGCGGGCTTTCCCGGCTATTTCGCCGGTGGGTCGAAGGCCCCCTTTGATATCCTCGGGGACACTCTGCGGGGTACGAAGGGAGTCATCATGGACATGTTCCGGACTCCCGACAAGGTCATCGCCGCCTGCGAACGTCTGGTGCCGGTTGCCATCAACTGGGCGCTCAAGCGTCCCGGGACGCTCGGCACACCTGTCATCTTCATGCCCTTGCACAAAGGCGCCGACGCCTTTATGAGCGACCAGCAGTTCGAGACGTTCTACTGGCCGACTTTGCGGGCCGTCATCATGGGTCTCATCGATGAGGGCTGCATCCCGTTCCTGTTTGCCGAGGGGCGCTACAACACCCGGCTCGAGGCCATTATGGATCTGCCCAAGGGCAAAACCGTGTGGTTATTCGATCAAACGGACATGGCTCGGGCCAAGGAGACCGTGGGAAGGGTGGCGTGCATTCAGGGCAACGTGCCCTTGTCGTTGATGTACGCGGGCACGCCGGAGGAGACTGCAGAGTACTGCCGTACCCTCATAGACACAGCCGGTGAGGGCGGCGGTTTCATTCTAGACACAGGCGCGGTGGCCGACGCGGGCAGCGAAGCAAACCTGCGCGCGATGATCGAAACGGCCAAGGAATATGGCCGGTACTGATCCAGGAGGGAGGACCATTTCGAGCGTTACAGGAGGTGGCTGGGATCACCGAGGTGTCTGGTTGGGGAGAGAGTTGGGACGCGACGTGTTCAGGAAAGGCTACGATCAGGGAGGGCTAGACTATGAGAAGCGATGAAGAAGAACGTCCGGAAACGACAGACGAGGGCTTGCTCCAGGGTAAAGCGCTAAGTCGGCGCGATTTCCTAAAATATGCCGGACTCGCCGGCGCAGTTGTCGGTGTCGGCGGCGGCCTGGGCGGCCTGCTGAGCGCCTGCGGCGGGGGCACCACCACCACCACGGCCGGGGTTACGACCACGGCAGGTGGAACGCCTACCACGGCTGGCGGGGGCGCTACCACCACCGTGTCGGCTGGGCAGACGCCGCCGACTCAGGACAAGATCACCATCGGGGCGGCGCGGCCGATTTCCGGGGTGAACGCATTCTTCGAGCAAGCTCACTTCGGCCCAGCCTACAAGCTGTGGGTCAAAGATGTTAATGACGCCGGTGGCCTCGACGTGGCTGGTAAGAAGCTGCCCATCGAGTTGAAGATCTACGACGACCAGAGCGTGCTCGATACCAGTATGCGCCTCCTTACAAAGCTCATGGAGCAGGACAAGGTCGATTTCGTTCTTGCCCCGTGCAGCACTGCGTTCCTGTTTGCAGCCGCCGGAGTCGCGAACGCGCACAAGTACATCCTGATGAGCGCGGAGGGCGGCGCGACCACCCTTGAAAAAGAAATGCAGTCCGGCAAGCTGCCGTACTTCTTCCAGTTCTTGAACTACTCCGATCACAACCAGATGCCCGTGTTCGCGGACATACTTGAGGAACTGGGTGCCAAGACGGCTTCGGTCATGTACATCGACGACCTGCACGGTATCGAGTACCAGGCGCAGGCCGCGATATTCTTCGGCGGCAAGAACATCAAGATCCTGAGCAACACCGCCGTTCCGCCGGGAATCAAGGACGTGTCGAGTATCGTCAAGAAGATCCAGGGAGAGAACCCGGACATCATGTGCTCGTTCCAGTATCCGCCCGAGGGCGCCCTGACCTTGGGGACATGCGCGCAGCTCGGCTACAACCCCAAGGGATTCCTGTGCGGCCCAGGCGGGTCCACCCAGGTGTTCTACGACGGCTTCAAGGGTGCGCTCGACGGCATGATGTTCGAAGGCGCGTGGACCCCGCAGATGAACCCCGAGGTCGACGCCTACTACCAGAAACTCGTCGCCTTCGTGGGCGCTCCGAATGTCGACTTCTGGGGTCCGCTGATCTACAGGGCCGAGCTTGAATTCTTCCAGCAGGCTATAACAGAGGCCGGAACCTTGAATCAGGACGCGATCGCCGAAGTCATGCGCAAGGCGCATTACAAGACGACCATGTCCGCCGACACCTTCATGGACTCCGACCAGATCCTCGATAACTCGTCTTACGCGGGCCAGATCGGTCAGTGGCAGAAGGGTATTCCTCAAGTCATCGATCCGGGTGCCACGCGTACCGCTGCCCCCATCTATCCGAAACCCACCTGGGCTGACGCTCCCGCGGGAGTGCCTACCACTACGGCCGGCGCTACCACTTCCAGCACCTAGTCACGGATGTCGATTCAGGTAGGTATTGATCTACAGTCGAGCTGAATAGATCGCCGGGGGCGCGCCGAGATGCGCGCCCCCGGGGCGATCTGTTCCTGCAGGGACGGTCTCGCAAAAGGATATTGAATGGTAATACTCACGGACATCATAATCCCAGGTCTGCTCCTCGGAGGCATATACGCGCTCGTTTCCGTCGGGCTCAGCCTGCAGTATGGGGTAGGCCGTGTTCTGAACGTCGCGCACGGCGAGTTCATCATGGTCGGCGCGTTTGTCACATTCTGGCTCCTGGGCAGCGTCAACCTCAACCCCCTGGTGTCCCTTGTGGTCACCGCTCCGCTGGTGTTCGCGTTCGGGTGGATTCTCCACTCCACGCTCTTCCGCCGTCTCATGGACAATGCTCCCACGCTCGAGATCTTCGAGGGCCAGTCTATGCTCGCGTCATTCGGGCTGTTGTACATCGTGCAGAACATCGCCCGGATCATCTGGGGCTCGTCGAACGAGACTATCCAGTTCCTAAACACGTCAGTCACCAGCGCACAGATCCCCCTCAACCGCCTGGTGGCTCTGGGGGTTGTCATTGTCATTGTGGTGGCCTTCTTCTTCTTCCTGGCGCGGACGCGGCTTGGTAAGGCAATCAGGGCTTCGGCCCAAGACCCGACGACCGCCGGGCTCATGGGCGTGAACATCCACTCGGTGCTGGCAATCTGTTTCGGATTTGGACTGGGCATGGCCGGCATCGCCGGTACCCTTATTGCAACCCTCTTCACCATTCAGACATCCATGGGGCTTCAATACACGGTCATCGCCATGATCGTCGTGGTGCTGGGAGGCCTTGGCAGCATCACGGGAGCCATGATCGGTGGGGTCATCCTGGGGCTGATGTCCGCCCTCGTGACCTATTTCCAACCAACCTGGACCATGATCGCGTACTACGTGATCTTCATCGCGCTGCTCCTGTCAAGGCCTAAAGGGATCATGGGTAAGTAGATGAAAACCAAAACTTTCAACAAGAACAACATCATCTCGCTGGCACTGCTTCTGGTCGCCTTCGTCGTGCTCGCTCTCATTCCCACGATGACTCAAGGCTACTTGGTGACGTTGCTGACCGATATCCTGAAGTTTGCCATCTTGACTGTTGCCTGGGTGATCTTCTCTGGGCCTACGGGCTACATGTCTCTAGCGACGGCCGCCTTTTACGGACTCGGCTTCTACATTGCTGCCGTATTCAGCGGACAGATGCCTTTCTTTGCGATCATCATCATCGCGGGAGTAGTGGGCTTCATCGTCGCCCTGGTCGTGGGAGCCATAACACTGAGGCTGAGGGGGGTCTATTTCGCCATTTTTACCTTCGCCCTCGTGCTCCTGGTCCAAAACGTCGTTCTCGAGGTGGAGAGAATCGTAACCGGAACCCGAGGCCGATTCGTCCAGACGGAAAGCACCGCGCTTGTGTACTACGCGATCTTCATCGTCGCAATATTGACGATAGCCACGGCTTTGGCGATTCGACGTTCCCGCTACGGCCTTGCTCTGCAGAGCATCGGCGAATATGAAGAGGCTGCCGCCCACAGCGGGATCAACGTGGTGCGCACGAAGGTGCTCATTTTTGCCGTGAGTGCGATCTTCATGGGCATGGCCGGCGCTATCATCGCTACCAGCCGGACGTACATAGATCCTTATATCGCGTTCGACCTGAATAACTCGTTCCTGCCGGTGCTCATGGCCATGTTCGGAGGCATGGGTGCAATCTTTGGTGGGGTCGTCGGCGCCGCTCTGTTCACCTATATCGGTGAGTTGCTGCTCACTCGGTTTCCGGATTTGTACATGCTCATCTTCGGCGTTGTTCTGATCATCGCCATAGTATTCATGCCCAATGGGATCTTCGGGCTGGGACAGGACGCTTGGCGCAGAATTAGAGGAGGTCGACGTGCACCTGCTTGAAGGTGAAGGAGTGACTCGGCATTTTGGCGGCTTGGCCGCGGTGTCCGACGTCGACTTCTACGTAGACCAAGGCGAAATACTGGGACTCATCGGCCCGAACGGGGCCGGGAAGACGACCCTCTTCAACCTTATCTCGGCGTCGCTTCCCCCGACTCGGGGAAAGATGACATATAAGGGTAAGCCCATCACCGGTCTGCCTCCCCATCGGATATGCCGACTCGGCATTGCCCGAACGTTTCAGACGGTGAAGATCTTTCCCCACGTTGCCGTGGTCAGAAATGTGATGGTCGGCTCCCTATTCGGAACAGGGAAGCGCATCAGCGAGGCGGACGCACTGAAGAAGGCAGAGGCGGCGCTCGAATTCGTGGATCTCACGTCTTTCAGGGACCTCCCGGCAGGCGATCTCACTCTAGCGAACCAGAAGCGCCTCGAGGTTGCCCGCGCACTTGCGACAGACCCCGAACTCTTGCTTCTCGACGAACTCATGGCCGGTCTGACGCACACCGAGATCGACGAGGCCATGAAGGACATCACTCAGATCCGAGCTCGGGGCATCACCGTCATCATGATCGAACACGTGATGCACGCCATCATGGGCATCTGCGACCGAATCGTCGTGCTCGATCATGGGCGCAAGATAGCTCAAGGTACGCCGGTCGAGATCGCCGTGAACGAGCAGGTGATCGAATGCTACCTTGGCAAAGAAACTGAGGATGGCGACCATGCTGGAAGTTAAGGAAATCAGCGCCGGCTACGGGCGCGTCCAGGTGCTCTGGGATCTTACCCTGAACGTCAACGAGGGCGAGTTTGTTGCTCTTGTCGGTGCAAACGGAGCTGGGAAGACCACTCTGCTGAAGACAATCTCGGGGGTCATGAGACCAACCGCAGGCAGCATCAGTTTCCTGGGTAAGAGGATTGACGAGATGACACCCAACGGGATAGTCAATCTCGGTCTCTCGCACATACCCGAAAGCAGGCGCTTGTTCACCGAGATGTCCATTCGCGAGAACCTGGAGATGGGCGCCTACCCGCACCGATCCTGGAAAGATCGGCGGGAGACGATGAAGTGGGTCTTCGGACTCTTCCCCCGGCTCGAAGAACGTGCGAGTCAGCTTTCGCGCACCTTGAGCGGGGGCGAGCAGCAGATGTTGGCCATGGGCCGAGGCCTGATGTCCCGACCCAAGATGGTCATGATCGACGAACCGTCAAACGGCTTGGCGCCTCTGGTTGTGGCTGAGGTCTTCGAGATCCTCAAATCCCTTCACAATGAGGGCATCACGATCTTGTTGGTGGAGCAGAACGTCCGTCAGACACTAGCCGCAGCCGAGCGCGCGTACGTCGTGGAGAACGGCCATCTCGCGCTCGAGGGGGCATGCAGGATGCTGGCCGAGAGTGACCACGTTCGGAAGGCTTACCTGGGTATATAGACCGGTTCGTCCGGACATAGACGGAAAGCGCGACGGGCGCCCCAAGGGGTGCCCGTCGCGCTTTCGTCTCGTCATATGGTGCCAGGCTAGATCTGGTTGCCCACTTTCCAGCCCGCGGCTGTCGCGTCCGGAATGAGGCCTGGATCTTCGCAATCGCCGATAGAGTAGACCTCGGGAACCAGAGCTTTGAGGTCATCGGCCAAGGCATGGTCCGCCGCGAAAGGCAGCGCACAGATTACATTATCCGCCCGAAGGAAGCGTTTCTCCCCGTCCTTGGTCTCGATGGCAAGGCCCTCTTTGGTGATTTCGGCTAGCTTCGCCTCCTCGATGCGCTCCACGCCCTTCCTATCGAACCAATAGAAAAGCCGCGTCTTTCTTTCCGGGTACATCCATTTGCCCAGCTGGCCTTCGGTGTCGACAATCGTCACCTTGCGGCCCCGCTTTGTGAGGAATTCGCCCAATTGGCACCCCTGGATCGCTCCTCCGATGATGACGGCGCTCTTGCCGACCGGCATCCAGACGCTGGTCGCGTCCCGCAGCAGTTTGGGGCCGAGAAGGCGCAGATAGAAGCGAAGCATGCCGTACAGGTCACTACTCTTGATGACGTTCTTGCCTTCGAGTCCGTAAACCTCGGGCAACGCTGCCTTTCCTCCCGCAGCCACAACCACCACGTCGGGTTTTTGGGCCGCGATGTCGGCAATGGTGAACTCTTTGCCCAGTTGCACGTCTACCCCGAGTTTCTTGACCTGTCGCCTCAGAAACCATATGACGAGACGGACGTCCTCAGTCTTGAAGCCCTTCACCATGGCCGCAAGGGACATGGAGCCCCCAAGATATTTGCCCTTCTCCCATAGGCTCACGTCATGGCCTCGCGCCGCCGCGACCCTGGCTGCCTGCATGCCGGCGGGTCCGCCGCCGACCACCAGAACCTTCTTCTTGCCGCTGGGCGGTGCCATCTCATAGCTTTCGGTGCCGAAGCACGCATTGATGCGGCACTTCCGTGGTTCGTTGTAGGTGCTACTGCAGTTGCCGCACTTGGTGCAAGGTTGAACGTCGAGCAACCGGCCGGTCCGCGCTTTGTTGGGATACTCGGTGTCCGAGAAGATCCGGCGGTTGAAACCGATAAGATCGGCCTTGCCTTCGCGCAGGACCCTCTCCGCGGAATCGGCGTCGAACCCTGCAACCGTCATCACAGGGATCTTGACTGCCCCTTTGATGCCCACAGCCAAGGGAACGTTGCACAAAGCTCCGTAATGGCTCCAGTCCATCTCCTTGGGGAATTCGTCCATGGGAATATGCGGCTCTGGGTAGAACAGGTTATCGGGGAGATACGATCCCTGATGCATTCCCGACCAGTGATAGCGCACGTGGAGCGAATCGACTCCGACCGATTCGTAGATACGGGCTATCTCTTTGCCCT
Source organism: uncultured Actinomycetes bacterium (assembly GCA_963775295.1). Lineage (GTDB taxonomy): Bacteria > Actinomycetota > Thermoleophilia > RBG-16-64-13 > RBG-16-64-13 > JAMDEO01. The sequence goes on along the minus strand of CAVZIK010000006.1, from coordinate 295,092 downwards.
CTTCGATAGTGAGACCCTCGTCACCGGCGCCGATCTCGAAGGCGTTCATGAGGATCTGAACCGGGAAGTCCTGGCCGAGGCGTTTCTTGATTTCCTTGATGACATTGACGATGAAGCGGGTCCGGTTCTCCATGCTCTGGGGGCCGTACATGTCGTCGCGCTTGTTCCAGAAGCGAGACAAGAAGCTGTGGAACAGATGGTCGGCCGCCGCATTGATCTCGATGCCGTCCCAGCCGGCAGTTGCAAGGCGAACGGTGCCCGACGCAAATCGGTCGACGAGTTCTTCGATCTCGTCGATGGTGAGAGCATGAGGCGGCTCCTCGTCGTGTACGTCGAATGGCGAGTACATGGTCACCGGAGACGCTGCCACCCTCTGTGCGATGAGGGCGTAAATGCCGCCCCAGGGACCGCGATGGTAGAGCTGGGTAAAGATAGGGCAGCCGTACTTGTGGACTTCAGCCGAAAGTTCGGCGAGGTTCTTGATGTACTTATCGTCGTCGATTCGGAAGCGCCTGTCGCCCTCTTCCAGCAAGGGCCACTCCATCGCGGGAGTCTCAGTAATGATCAGGCCGGCGCCTCCCTTGGCCACCGCTCCGTAAAAGGCCTTGGCCAAAGTACCGACCCGGTTCTCGCCGGATTCAAAGAAGTACGTCTGCGCCGCGGTTTTTACCAGCCTGTTCCGAAGTTGTACCTTGCCGATGTTGAACGGCGAGAACAGGTGTTCGTAGCCGGATTGTGCCATCACACCTTCCTTTGCGGTTGAGGTTCCCCCCCGTGAGAGCGCGGTCTGCATTGCTGCGTAGACGCAGTAATGATATCGCGGCTGGAGTCAACAATCGCCGCAGCGACCTATGATATTTTCGCTCCGCCGCGTCTTCTCATGCACAAACCGGCGGTTTCTCCGGTGCAGTGACTAGACGACGAGTCTTGCCGCCAGATGCCCCTCATGTATGGCGTCGAAGATCTTCCGTGGTTGTACGCAGTCGCCCGCTTCCAAGAGCTGGATCTCGGGGATTTCCGAGTTTAGCTGATCGATAAGCGATCGATTGGGGCGGAACCCGGCGGCAAGTACCACGCTGTCGGACTCGATGCTGGTCCGTTTGCCAAGGTTGTCGACCACAATGATTCCTTCGTCGTCGACTAGCTCGAGTCTCTTGCCTGTGAGGATGGAGATCGGCAACTCTTTGAAGCGCTGCTCGTACACCTGTGCCTCGTCGAAGGTAATGTTGTTCATGAACGCGTCGAGCATCTCCACGAAGACGACCTCCTTGCCCTGCTCGGCCACCACCAGACCGACCTCGGTGCCGACGATGCCGCCTCCGATGATCGCTACTTTCTGACCAAGGGTCGTCTCGCCATGAAGTACCTCAGCGGCGGTGCTCACCTTCGCGTGGTCGATGCCGGAAACCTCCTCCAAGGCGAGCGGGGTGGCGCCGGCAGCTACGATGACCGCGTCAAATCCTCCGGCCTTGATTGCCGTGGGGGTTGCCTCTTCAGGGATGACGGTGATGCCGAGCTTTCCCATCTGGGTCCTGAGATAGTCGACGAGCGGTTTCAGATCGGGCGCCTTGAACTCAGGAAGGGAGGCTTCTATGAGCGCTCCGCCCAAGGCCCGTTTCTCATATAGGGTCACCTCATGCCCCCTGAGGGCGCAGACCCGGGCGGCTTCCATACCGGCCGGGCCCCCGCCTACGACGACGACCTTCCGCGGCTGTTCGGCCCTTCTGATCTTGAACTCCTCCTCCCGGCAGATCGCTATGTTGACCGAACACCAGACCGTCTTCGCCTGATGGTCTCCCCGTGCCAGGCAGCCGTCGTTACAGCGTATGCAGGGCCTGATGTCCTCCGGCCTGCCCTCCCTGGCCTTGATCGGCCACTCGGGGTCGGCCCAGATAGGTCTTCCCAGCCCGATGAAGTCGCCCTTGCCCTCCTCCAGTATGCTCTCGGCGAGTGCGGGGAGGTTGATGGACCCGGATGCGATGACCGGGAGACCAATCTCCTTCTTCACGGCTTCGGCCGCCCATACGTTGTGTGCGAGGGACATTCCCATCGGGCTGACCTCATGGATGGTCTGATGGTGGTTACCACCCGACATGTGGATAGCAGCCACACCCATCATTTCGAGGCGCTTGCACAGCTCGATGGTCTCTTCGATGGGATGACCGTCGGGCTCGTAATCGGTGCCGCTCACTCTCACCACTACGGGGAAGTCCGTCGTCACCTGCGCCTTGACCTCTCTAATCACGTTCAGCAGGAAGCGCATCCGGTTCTCGAGCGAGCCCCCATACCAGTCGGTGCGTTTGTTGGTGTGGGGGGAAAGGAAGTTGGAGATGAGGTATCCGTGACAGGCATGGATCTCGACCATATCGAAGTCCGCCGTTTGAGCCATCTTGGCGGCCCGACCGAAAGCCTTTGTCACCTCGCCGATCTCGTCTATTGTCATCTCGAGCGGAGCGGGACAGCCGGCTGCGTAGAGCTCTTCCCAAGGAACCGGGGATGCGGCCTTGGGCTGGGCCAGTGTGAACCGTTGCCTGCCGGCATGCGATATTTGGATGGAAGCTTTTGCCCCGTTTGCCTTGATTGTCTGGGCGAGCAGAGAAAGTCCGGGGGTATGTTCGATGGTAGCGATACCGAGCTGACAAGGGGAGGCTTTGCTGGCGTCGGTATCGACCCAGGCATACTCCACCACTATCAGGCCCACGCCGCCGAGGGCCAGTTCCTTGTAGTGGCGCAGGAGCCTTTCGGTGATCGATCCGTCCGGGTTTGCGAGTCCCGTGTGCTGGGGAGCCTTTACCAAGCGGTTCTTGAGGCTAACGCTGCCGATCCGTCCTGGCTCGAACAGTCTGGGGAAAGTCGTGTTCACAGGAGCATCCCTTTCGAACTTCGAAATTGCCTAACTATTCTAGCGTTTGAGCAAGCGCACGCGGATGTTGCAGGGATGTGCCCAAGGACACCACCCGCCGGCTCACGAAGACCCTGGAAGCCTCTCATTCGGAACTGGTCCGCGCCTCGCATCCGTGCCTCTTGAAGTTGGAAGAGGAGACGACGGAGTCCTCGAGTCTTTCAATCTGGACCGACCAAGGGGCTGTCATTCTCAACACCGTTCCCACGACGCGCCCCTTCAAACCGTACACGTTGGTGGGCATGGTTCTGCCCGGGATCCCGGGTGTCGACGGCCAGATTTTGGTCGTGTTCGGGTCCGAGCAGACTCAGGAAGCCGTATTGAGTACTCCCCAGGAGCATCGCACCGAACACACAGCGACAGACCCTGAAGTACTCCAGAAGAGATGGCGGCAGATCGGTACATCCGAAGGAGCAGCCGCGTGTCCGAGCGAAACGGGAACTGCGAGCGACTCTATAGGCAGTGACACCCGTCGAGCGATGCAGCAACCGGATAGAGACCTCGGCGTCGAGGACTAGATGTGATCGCCGACCATGTAGTCCCGAGCCGGGAGCACATGGCCGGCGAAGGAGCTTACCTACTTCTTCAGCGGGCTGATGGCCTTGAAGGTTGGGCTGTCGAAGACTTTGGCCAGGCAGGCGCCGCTCTCCTGCATCTTGGCTTTGCCCACGGAGTAGCACGCGCAGAAGGCCACTTCCATGATCTCCTCATCGGAGGCGCCGGCGGCTTTGGCATTGCAGGCCTGGGGAAGGACGCCTTCCCAGTGGTTGTTCATCATGTACATGCCCACGAGTAGCAGGTACCGGGTCTTGGGATCGAGGATGCCCCGGTCGAGCAGCTGGGTGAGTTGGTTCTGGGCGAAGGTGTGAAGCATCTCCACCTTGTTATCCACCCAGAAGTCGAGGGTGGGGTCATCGGCGGGTTTGCCATATCCCGGCCGCTGCATCGCCCACGATGCGAGGATCTCTTCGCCGGTAACGGCGGCTTTCATTGCCTTGACGACTTCCACTTCTTCTGGTCTGGGCATGGGATGCTCCTTTCGGTTCTGTTGGCTGGATCATGCCGTGTTGGTCGCTGACGTGTTACATGGACATGCGTAGGATCTCGGCAGCGTCTGCTTCGTCCAAATCGGCTAGGCAGCAGTCCATCAAAGGTTGGAGAATCAGGAACGCTTCTTTCGCTATCGCGGGAACGAGCTCTGGCGTAACCCCCAGGCTCGACGCCGTGATATCGAGGTCGACCCGGGCAAGAAACCGGCGCAAAGCTTCCGAGGATTTCTCCGCGAGTTCCATCGTGCTCAAGCCCTCTGTGGGTTCCCCGAGCAATTCGGCGACGCGCGCGTACCTGGCAGGGCTGGCTTTGTAGGTGTAACGGAGGTATGCGGGGCCCAGGGCCGCCATCGTCTTGCCGTGAGCGGCGTTGGTGTGCCCGCTGATGCCGTGTCCAAGAGCATGGATGGCTACGACGTTCGCGTTATCGAGCGGGATTCCCGCGAGGGTGCAGGCCCATGCCATCTTCTCTCTAGCGTCGATGTCAGAGCCATCCTTGTAGACCTTCTCGAGGTTTTCCACAGTGAGGCGCATCGCCTCCTGGGCGAGCAGGTCGGTGAAGGGATTAGCACCGCGGGAGATGTACGCTTCCAGGGCGTGGAAAAGGACGTCGGCTCCGGTCGAAGCCGTGACACCTTTTGGCGCGCTTAGCATCAGTTCGGGATCGACGATAGACACCGTTGGATAGAGGCTGGGGTGAACGAGGCCGGGCTTGTAGTGGTTCTTCCTGTCGGAGACGATCGCGATGTGCGTCACCTCGGAGCCGGTACCGGCGGTGGTCGGGATGGCCACGATGGGGAGGGCGTCCCTCAGCCCTTCCATGAACGGGTTCTTGCCGCCGGGAAGGTAGTCGAGGACGCTCGTTTCGTTGACTGAGACAATGGCGACGGCTTTGGCAGCGTCAATCGCGCTTCCGCCGCCCAGGCCGATCACGAAAGAATAGTCTTCCTTCCGGGCCAGGTGAGACATGCGGTCCACATACTCGGAATCGGGGTTGGGCTCGACGCCTTCGTCCACGGTTACCTCGACGCCCGCCTGCTCGAGAAGATCCGTCACCTTACCGAGGGTTCCCGTGGACCTCATGCTGCCATCGCCGTAGGTGAGGAGGAGAGCCTTCTTTCCGAGCCCAGATACTGCCTCAGGCAGTCTCGATACCGAACCGCGACCGAAGATGACTTTGGTTGGCAGCCACAAGTTGAAGGTTTCCACTGCGATCCTCCTGTTTGTCACATCCGCGGGGGTCTTCAAATTCCAAACCATCGTGCTACATCACCGTGTACTTGGGGCCTCCTTCTCCTTCCGGGGGAACCCATTGGATGTTCTCGAATGGATCCTTAATGTCGCACGTCTTGCAGTGGACACAGTTCGAGAAGTTGACCTTGAGCGTCTTCTTTCCGGTGGATTCATCGACGGTCATCTCGTAGACGCCTGCCGGACAGAACCGTGAGCAAGGGTTGCCGAAGTACTCTGAACACCGGCCATAGCAGATATCTAGATCCAGGACTTTGAGATGAGACGGTTGGGCTTCCTCATGTGTCGCCCCCGAGTAGTAGACGTCCGTCTCTTTGTCGAAGGTGAGCTTTCCATCGTAGCCGAGGTCACCGATCGCGTCGCCCGATGGATTTCTTGTGCCGTACTTGTCGACGATCTTGCTCATATGAAGGTGATCGGGTGTAGATGCAAGCCTGTCCTTGATCACTCTCCCACCAAACAAGTATTGAGCCGCGGCCTTCATCATGCCACGATATAGGCCCTTGGCCATGGCTTGGTGGAAGTTGCGGACCTTGTGCAGTTCCTTTACTTCTTTGCTTTCAGCCACAGCTCTCATGTAACCGGCCAGCCTGGTTTCGGAGAGGTCGTCCGCGACCAGGCCCTCAACGATCGTCTGCGCAGCCAGCATCCCAGAGCGCATGGCGATGTCGATGCCCTTTATCTTCTGGCTGTTGAAGAGATTGCCCCCATCACCGATGATCACGCCCCCGGGAAACGCCAGTTGGGGGATAGAGAAGAGCCCACCCACTGGAACGGTCTTCGCGCCGTATTGGACAAGCTTCCCTCCGCTGAGCAGTGCGCTCACCAGGGGGTGGAGCTTGAACTTCTGGAACTCCCTGTGCGGGTCCAGAAAAGGATCAGAATAGTCGAGGCTGACCAGTTCTCCGACGGAGACCATGTTGTCTTTCATGCCGTAGACGAAGCCACCGCCGAAGGCGTCACCCTTAAGAGGGTAGCCCAAACTGTGGATGACTTCGCCGGGCTCAAGCCTCGCCTCCGGAAGTTCCCACACCTCTTTGACCCCGACCTCGAAGGCTGGCGGGTTTCGACCCTCGTCGAGTTTGAAATGAGCGATGAGGTCCTTGGTCAGATTGCCCCTCGAGCCCTCGCCGAACACTGTCACCCGCGCATGGATGTCCGCCCCGGGCTCGAAGTTGGGCTTCTTGTCGCCGTTGGCATCGATGCCCTTGTCGCCCGTTCTTACGCCGACGACCGTGTTCTCATCATAAAGCACCTCTACCCCCGGGAAGCCCCAGAACAGATCGACCCCGTTCTCCTCCACGAGTCCGGCCATCCACTGATTCAGCCTGGACATCGAAACCACGTAGTTCCCATGATTGTTCAGCGGCGGCGGAGTAAAGGGGGCCTTGATCTTCCCCTTCTTTGTGAGGAAGTAGATGGACTCCTTCTTCACCTCCCCCTCCAGAGGTGCCCCTTTTTCCAAAAACCCGGGCATCAATTCCCTGAGGGGCGTCGGATCCATCACCGCCCCAGAGATGCCGTGAGCGCCGGGAGCAAAGCCCTTGTCGATCACGGCTATTGTCAGTTCGTCTAGCTTCTTGACGTCGGGCTTGCTGTTGTGAGCCTTGACGAGATTCGTAAGATGGAGAGCGCTGCTCAAAGAGGCGATACCACCGCCGACGTAAAGGACGTCAACGTCAAGGACATCTCTTTCTTCAGTCATCGTTGCATCCTCGCAGCTTGGTGAAGGCCGTTATTCCCCTACAAATCGGGCCGCTTGGCGATTCAAGACCCGGCTTTGCGGCGACGCATCTCCTCTGTCAACGCGGGCACCACGGTAAGCAGGTCGCCCACGACGCCGTAGTCCGCTATCGCAAAGATGGGCGCGTCGGGATCTTTGTTGATGGCTACGATGCAGTCCGATGTCTGCATGCCCGCCCGATGCTGGATGGACCCCGCGATGCCACAGGCGATGTAGAGCTTGGGCGAAACGGTCTTTCCCGTTTGTCCCACCTGGAACTGGTGATGTTTCCACCCGGCGTCCACAACCGCCCTGCTGGCGGCGACTGCTGCGCCCAGTTCGCCGGCCAAAGCTTCGATGAGGTCGAAGTTTTCGGCACTGCCAACTCCCCGACCTCCGGCCACGACGATCGAGGCCTCCTCCAGGCTGATGATGCCGGCATTCTCGCAGACGACGTCGAGCACTCTCGCCAGCAGGCCGCTAGCACTGAATTCCACCGGCAACGCGATCACTTCCGTCGTCACTGGAGATTCTTCGCGCGCGAAGACGTTGGGCCGAACCGTCGCGACCATGGGACTGGTGGTGGCTTCCTTCTCAACGATCACGCCCCCGCCGAAGCAGGGATGGCTGGTGATCGCGCGTCCGTCGTGAGCCTCCAGCCCGGTGATGTCCACCAAGAGGCCCAAACCAAGCCTGGCCGTGCAGCCGGCGGCTACGTCTCTCCCGTCGGGCGAGCCGGAACAGAGGACAACGGCGGGATCCGCGGCCCGGACGGCGGCAACCGCTGCGTCCGTGAACGGACCGGGCCGGAAAACGGCGAGTTCAGGACTCTCGACCGTGTAGACACGGTCGGCACCGTAACGCGCCGCCTGTTCCACCAGCGGGCCAGCTTCCGCCGCCATGACGACGACGCTCACCGGGCCGCCGAGAGCGTCGGTCAAAGCGCGGGCTCGCGTGATGCTTTCCAGCGTCACATTGGCAAGCTTGCCGTTCTTGGGCTCGGCTACGACGAGAATACCTTTCTTATCATTCATGGTTCTTTCCCCCCAGCCTAAACGAGCTTCGCGGTCGTCAGGAAATCGGCTATCTTCTCAGCGCCGGAACCATCGTCCTCCACCTTAACGCCGGCCTTGCGCGGCTCAGGAGAACGCGCCGAGAGCACTCGGGTCTTCGCCCCGGACAGGCCAACCTGGCTTGCATCGAGGGAAAGAGCGCTTACATCCTTGACGTCCAGCGGTTTCTTCTTGGCGCCCATGATGCCTTTCATCGACGGATAACGAGGCTCGTTGATCCCCTTGATCACGGAAAGGACTGCCTTCGCAGGGCATTCGTAGCTAATGTAGCCCTGGTCGGTCTCCCGATTCACCGTGAGCGTGGAACCCTGAATGTCGACTTTTGCCAGCGCCGACAGGAGGGGCACACCGAGACGCTCGGCTACCGCTCCGGGCACGACGCCCGTCTCACCGTCGGTGGAGCGGACCCCAAAGAGCACGAGGTCCCACTCGAGACCCTTGAGAGCTTCGGCCAGCACATAGGCGGTTCCCTGCGCGTCCGACCCGGCCAGAGCGGGATCCGTTACGAGGACCGCAGTGTCGGCGCCCATCGCGAGGGCCTTGCGCACCGCGTCGGTCGCATTTTCCGGTCCCATGCAGACCACGACCACGTCCCCACCGTGAGCCTCTTTGATCCGCAGCGCTTCCTCGACTGCGTATTCGTCGTACGGATTAAGGATGCAGGTACCGCTTCGATCGAGACGCCAAGAACTGGGATCCAGTTTCGGCTCGGCCTCCGTGTCGATCACCTGCTTCACGCACACCGCGATATTCATAGTCTTCCATTCCTTTGTGAGGCGACACCCCGTCCTTTGACCCGGGGCTCCGAGCAGGATACATGATAGTCCGCGCGCGTCCGGAGGGAGACTCTTTCGCCAGAACTTTTCATGGGTCGCCTAAAGTATTACCATGTCGTATAGATGGAACTCGATTTGTTCAAGTCGTTCGTGGCGGTTGCCGAGGCTCGGAGCTTCAGCCGGGCCGCGCGCGCGACGCACTCCACCCAGCCGACCCTTAGCCGGCAGATCGCCCGCTTAGAGGGCGAGCTCGGCACCAGACTGTTCGAGCGCTACGGCCGCCACGTAGAGTGCACCATGGCTGGGCAATTGTTGCTGCCTCTTGCACAGGCGATTATCACCCGCACTGAGGACGCCATCAGTCTCATCCGGGAGCAGACGGGTGCCGGTCCGAGCGCCGTGCGATTTGGAGCGGTTCCCAGTGTGATGGCACGCTTGTTGCTTCCGGTCTTAGTGTCGTTTCAAGCAGCATATCCCAATGTAGATGTGGACATCGTCGAGAACGACGACGTCGAACTCGAAGAGGCGGTCGTCAGGGGCGAACTGGACTTCGCGGTCATGACCCTTTGGGGGTCCGTCCGAGCAGGGGCCCAGTTCTTGCTCACGGAGGAGATTCTTCTAGTCGTGCCTCGGAATCATCGGCTTGCCGCGTTGCCGGCCATCCCGTTCGGTTCGTTGGCCGGAGAATCTATTCTGCTTCCGCGTGCAACGCTCAACGTGAGCAACATATACGCCGACGCGTTGCGACGGGCCGGTCACGAGACGAAGTTCTCGTACCGCGCCAACTACCCGGAGCTAACGAAGGCCCTCGTAAGGAGGGGCTACGGGCTGGCGCCCATGCCGAGCATGCTGTGTTCTCCAGAAGCTCTGGAAGGCTTGGTCGCTATTCCCTTCGAGAAGCCTCTGTACCGCGACCTCAACCTCATCTACCCACGCGACCGACCGTTGCCTGCAGCGGCGCGCGCTCTGATGGTGCACATACGAGCGAGCGTGCCCGTACGAGGCGGGATCGGCCAGCTTTAGAGTGCTGAGAGAGCCAGGGCCGTCTCCAGAATGTAAGGGAGTCCTGCGCGGTCCCCGAGCGACCTGGCCGCAAAGCGCAGTTGAGCCGAGACCACGCACGCCTCTCGGCTATACGCTGGCGTCATACTTCAAGCGACTCATGAAAAGTTGGGCTGAAGTGCCTCCGGCGACACGAGCGCGAACTATCATGCTTCGAGAAGTACTCTGAGAGAGGTGTCGTTTTGCCGGCCGAACGAACGGCGGCCGGGGAGGTTTCCGGCGTTACCGACGCCGGTATGGGAGTCGTAAGCAATCCTGGGGCGCGAGAAGGAGATGGATGCATGGACTTCAGATTGACTGAAGAGCAGGAAATGATCCGCGATATGGTGCGGGACTTTGCCGAAAACGAAGTCAAGCCCGTAGCGATGGAGTATGACGCGAAGAAAGATCCCAAAGACTGCGTTCCCTGGGATCTGCTCAAGAAGGCGTCCGATCTGGGTCTGCGTACGGCCGCCATTCCTGAGAAATTCGGGGGTGTTGGCGCTGACTACCCCACGCTTGCAATCATCCTCGAGGAACTGGGAGCAGCGGACCAGGGTTTCGCCACCATGATTCGAGGCTGCTACACAGAATCCCCCAGGCTCATCGGGGAACTGACCCCGGAACTTCGGGACGAATGGCTCACCAAGTTCATGGAGGACGACACGTTCCTTCTGGGGCTTGCCCGCTCGGAGCCGGACGCCGGCACCGATTCGCACTTCTTGTACGACGAACCCGGCGCCTCCATACAGACCTATGCTGTCAGGGATGGCGATGAGTACGTCATCAACGGGACTAAACACTACATCTCCTGCGGTGGCATAGCGAAGCTCTACTTCCTTTACGCACGTACGGACAGGAAGGGACCCATCTCCACGAACCTGAGTTGCTTCCTAATGCCGGCCGACACGCCCGGCTTCAGGATCGGGCGTTTCCACAACAAGCTGGGCAGGCGACTCCTGGCCAACGCCGAGTTGATCTTCGAAGACGCTCGCATCCCGGCTAAGAACCTCCTCGGCAAGGAAGGGGAAGCTTGGGGCACCGAGGGCGAGTGGGGCGGTCCGCAGTTCGACTGGTCCAAGACCGCTCTGGGGGTGCCGCCCCCATTCGGTCTCCTCGGCGCCGCGGCCAACCTCGGCACCGTCCGGTCCATATACGAGGAAGCGGTGGACTACGCCAAGAAGCGCGTGCAAGGTGGTAAGCCGATCATCCAACATCAGCATGTAGCGATGAAGCTCGCGGAGATGAAGATGCAGATCGAAGCGGCTCGTGCATACCTGTGGAAGTCCGCATGGTCCTTTGATGCCAAGCTCGATTACGACCCGAAGTGCGGCATGCTCGTAAAGGCCTTTGTCGACCAGATCGGCGTTAACGCCGTGAACATCGGCTGCGGCGTCTTCGGCGGTTACGGCACGACGGACGACGACGTGCCGTTCGGCAAGCACTTGAGAGATGTTTACAGCTTCCTGCACGGTTTTGCGACTACCGAGATGGCTCTGCTCAACGGAGCGCCGACCCTCTAGAAGTGTCTCGTACAGGATGATGGCCAACGACACAGGTACGCTCTAGGAAGGACAGGGGATGGCAGAGCAGACCTTTATAAGCTGCACGGGTGGTGGACCCATCCGGGTCCACGTGGAGGACGGCAAGATCACGCGCGTCCGGCCTCTGGTGTTCGACGACTCCGACGCACCCTCATGGAAGATCGAGGTAGGCGGTAAGGCGTATACCCCTCCGAGGAAAGCCTGCGTAGCGCCTTTCTCCCTGGTGGAGAGGGCGCGGGTGTACTCCGACGAGAGGATTCTCTACCCTATGAAGAGGGTGGATTTCGATCCAAACGGGGAGCGGAACCCGCAGAACCGCGGCAAATCAGGATATGTGAGGATCGGGTGGGACGAAGCCCTCGACCTGGTCTCCGGCGAGATGAAGCGCATCCGCGCTACGTACGGTCCGGAAGCCATTACTTCCAGGGCGTCGTCGCACCATAACTGGGGCAACCTCGGCTATCGTTCTTCATCCTGGGCGCGATTCTTCAACCTAATCGGGTTCACCGACATCCTCGATAACCCGGACAGCTGGGAAGGTTGGCACTGGGGCGCGACCCACGCCTACGGTTTCTACTGGAGGCTGGGCAATCCCGAACACTACGACTTGTTGGAAGACGCTCTCAGAGATACCGAGCTCTTCATCCAATGGGGTAACGACCCGGACACTACGCACGGCATCTACGGAGGGAACGACTCCGCCATCTGGCGCCTGTGGCTTCGCGAACAGGGCAAGAAGTCGATTGTGCTCGATCCCTTCCACAACTACACCGCGGCCCACGTGGGCGAGAAGTGGATCGCTTATCGGCCCGGCACGACCTCAGCTCTTGCCATGGGGATCGCTTATGTTTGGCTCAAAGAAGGAACCTACGACAAGGATTTCATCGAAGATCGGACGCTCGGGTTCGACGAGTTCAAGAAGTATGTTCTAGGCGAGGAAGACGGTGTACCCAAGACTCCCGGCTGGGCCGCGGAGATTACCGGCGTCGAGGCTCACACTATCACCGCACTCGCGCGGGAGTGGGCCTCTCATAAGACCTCGCTTGCCGGTGGCACGAAGGGCGGCGAGGGCGGTGCCTGCAGACAGGCATACGCGACCGAATCCGCGCGTCATCTCGTCTTCCTGCAGGCCATGCAGGGACTGGGGAAGCCCGGAGTGAGTATCTGGGGAACGGCCAACGGGCCGCCCTACAACCATACGTTGGAATTCCCGGGTTACGCGCAGGGCGGCCTCAACCTCATCGCCGACAAGCCGGCCATCAACCCCATCAAGCAGCGGCTTTACCGCTTGACTGTACCGGAAGCCATCCTCAGTCCGCCCATCTCTTGGATGGGAGAGGGCTTCTGCGGCAATTCCCTTGAGCAACACTTCACTGAGTTCACCTATCCGCTGCCCGAACACTCAGAAGTCAAGATGTTCTACAGGTACGGCGGAGCGTTCCTGGCCACCATGACCGACACGAACCGCTGGGTGCGCATGTATCAGAGTCCCAAATTGGAGTTCGTGGTCAACCAGGATTGCTGGTGGTGCACAGAGACCAAGCTGGCCGACGTCATCCTGCCGGCTTGCACGAACCTGGAGCGGAACGACATCAGCGAGTGGGCCAGCTCCGGCGGTTACTCCCTGCACGCGTCGGGGAGCGCCAGCCACCGTGTCATCGTGTACCAGCAGAAGTGCGTGGAACCGGTGGGCGAGTCCAAGGAGGACTACGAGATTTTCGTCGAACTGGCCGACAGACTCGGCGTCAAAGAAGAGTTCACCGAGGGCAACACCTTCGACCAGTGGATCAAGAAGATGTACGACTGGTCGGATATGCCCAAGTATATGGACTTCGAGGAGTTCAAGAAGAAAGGCTATTTCGTAGTCCCGCAGATCGAGAACTACAAGCCGACACCCGCCCTTCGTTGGTTCAACGAGGGCAGAGCCTGCGACACGCCGGACACGAGCAACCCGAAACGCGGTACCGACAAGGCCAACGAGCTCGCAACATACAGCGGCAAACTGGAGTTCGTCTCTCAGAGTCTTCTCGCGCACACCCCGGATGATGACGAGCGGGCCCCGATGCCGAAATACATCCCTAGTTGGGAAGGCCACACGTCCGAGTTGGCGAAGAAATACCCCCTTCAACTCATTTCTCCGCATCCGCGCTTCTCGTTTCACACCCAACATGACACTCGGGTGCCCTGGCTGTCGGAGATTCCTGAGCACCGCATGACTATTGACGGCTACGCCTATCAGGTGTGCCGCATCCATCCGCAGGACGCAGAGGCGAGAGGCATCAAACACGGCGATGTGGTCAAGCTCTTCAACGATCGGGCCTCGGTCCTTCTGGGGGCCTACGTGACGGAGAGAGTGCGGCCGGGTGTGGTGCACTCCTACGAAGGAGCGTCGCGGTACGATCCGCTTGAGCCCGGAAAGGCCGGGAGTACGGACAGGGGAGGTTGCGTCAATCTGCTTACCCCGGGCCGGATGATGTCCAAGAACGTGCCGGGCATGGCGCCGAACTCTTGCCTGGTCGAGCTGAGCAAGTGGGAGGGGTGAGCCGTGACTAGATACGGAATGGTCGTCGACGTCACCAGGTGCAACGGTTGTTATAACTGCTTCCTCGCCTGCAAAGACGAGTACTGCGGTATCGCCCATCCTGGATACTCTGCGCCTCAGCCGATGACCGGTCACGACTGGATGCGCATCGTGCACAAGGAGCGGGGCACGTTTCCCAAGGTCAAGGCGGACTACACCGCTGTTCCCTGTATGCACTGCGAGGACGCTGCCTGCGTGGAGGCCTCCAAAGATGGAGCTGTATATCGACGGGATGACGGTATCGTGCTCATCGACCCAACGAAAGCCGCGGGCCAAAAAGACATCGTCTCCAGCTGTCCGTACCGGAGGATCTACTGGAACGAGACCGAGCAGGTAGCTCAGAAGTGCACGTTGTGTGCGCATCTGCTCGACCAGGGGTGGAAGGAGCCTCGGTGCGTCGAGGCTTGTCCCACCGCCGCCCTTGTCTTCGGAGATCTGGACGACCCAGACAGCGAGATCTCCAGGATTCTTGCCGCAACCGCCACAGAAACTCCACACCCGGAATACGGTCTGGGCGAGAAGGTGCGCTACATCGGCCTCCCCAAGAACTTCGTGGCGGGCTGCGTGATCTTTGGCGACATCGACGAGTGTGCCATGGGCGTGACAGTCCATCTCGAGGGCGGAGGAGAAAGGAAGACGGCGACGACCGATCGCTTCGGCGACTTCGAATTCGAGGGCCTGCCGGGCGGCGAGGAATATACGGTCACGGTGTCGGCTCCGGGCCGCGGCGACCGGCAATTCGAAGTAAAGACGACCACATCTATCTACTTGGGAGAGATAGTCCTGTAATTCAAGCTTGCATTGCGAACATCGGCGGAGTAGGGGGAACTACATGCCAGCCAACGAGAACGAGTCAACGAACATACAGGGCCCGGATACGACCATAGACAAGACGGTGCTCAAGGCCCTCGGCCTGAGCGGGGGAATCTTCGGGGCCTCCCCGTGCGCCGTGGATGTCAAGAACGGCAAGGTCATTCGCATTAGGCCGTTGCATTGGGACGAGAAGTATGACGGCGAGAGTTTCAACCCCTGGAAGATCACCAGAAACGGCAAGACCTTCGAGCCGCTCATGAAATCCGTCCCGGCTCCCTGGAGCCTGGCGTACAAGAAGCGGACTTATTCTCCCAACCGGATCAAGTACCCCCTCAAGCGGGTGGACTGGGATCCCAACGGGGAACGGAACACGCAGAACCGTGGCAAGAGCAAGTTCGTCCGTATCTCTTGGGATGAGGCCACCGACCTCCTCGCAGCCGAGATCAAACGTATACACAAAGAGTACGGCCCGTTGGGCATCCTCGTGCAAGGCGACGGCCACGGCGAGTGCAAGATGATCCATGCGCCCCACGGTTGCTCCACGCTGCTTTTCGACAAGATGGGCGGTTTCACGCAGCAGGTGCGGAACCCGGACAGCTGGGAAGGCTGGTACTGGGGAGCCAAGCACGTGTGGGGCAAGGGCTTCATCGGCATGATGGCGCCCGCCGACAACGTGGTCAAAGACATCTCCGAGAACAGCGACATGGTTGTGGTGTGGGGCGGCGACCCGGAGACCACTCACTGGGGCTTCCGCGGTCAGCTCGCCAGCCGGCTGTTGTATTTCTGGTCGCAAGCAGGCATCAAGCAAATCTACATCTGCCCCGACCTCAACTACTCGGCCTGCATCCACGGAGACAAGTGGATACCTGTTCTCCCCAACACCGACGCCGCCCTGCAGCTTGCCGTCATGTACGTGTGGATCACGGAAGGCACCTACGACAAGGAATATGTCGCGACTCACACGGTCGGTTTCGACAAGATCCAAGCGTACGTCCTTGGCGAGGAAGACGGTATACCCAAAACCCCGAAGTGGGCGTCTCCGAAATGTGGCGTCCCGACCTGGACCATCAAGGCCCTCGCTCGCGACTGGGCCCAGAAAGTAGTCACCATCGGGCACTACTTCGCCGGTGGCATGGCCCGCGGTCCCTACGCGCACGAACCCGCTCGTCTGGAGTGCGTGCTTCTGGGCATGCAGGGTCTGGGTAAACCGGGCGTCCATCAAGCCCAAATCGCCTATACGGGCATGCCCAAGAACATCATCGCCGGTGGCAAGGACCACATGGGTACGTTTGAGAACCTCGTGGGCACCCCCGCCGGCGAGCGCATTCTCAAGCCCCACAGGGGCACTCCCACCGCGTGGGGCAAGCAGATGGTTCCGAAAACTCTTATCGAAGAGGCCATCAAGAAGGGGACCGTCGACTTCTGGGGGACGGGCGGACACGAGGAACCCACCTCCGACCAGTACAAGAAGTACACCTATCCCATCCCCAAAGAGCAGGGCGGGACTGAGTTCCACATGATGTGGACTGACACCCCCTGCCGCCAGACTTGCTGGAACTGTGGCAACGACATAGCCGAGACGGTCAGAGACCCCAAGATCGAGTGCGTTGTCGCTCAGCACCCCTGGTTGGAAAACGACTGCCTTTTCGCGGATATCGTACTGCCCACAAACACCACTCTTGAGGTGGACGACATCTCCCCGTGTCTCCGCGACGGCGACAGCTTCCAGAGTGTCATTCTCATGCGGCAAGCCATCGAGCCTGTCGGGGAATCCAAAAGTGACTACGAGGCTATCGTCGAGGTGGCCAAGAAGCTCGGCATGGAAGAAGCGGTCACCGAGGGCTATAGCGTCAACGACCTCATCCACGAGACCTACACGGGTATGAAGTTCGACAAGATCATTCCCTGGGAGGAGTTCCAAGAAAAGGACTACTTTGTCATACCGGTCGCGAAAGATTGGGAGAAGTGGCCCGCTGGTCTTTACGACTTCTACAAAGATCCCGAGGCCAATCCGCTGCCCACTCCGACCGGTAAGCTCGAGTTCTACTCGGAGAGCCTCGACCAAGCCTTCCCCTGCGATGAGGAGCGCCCGCCTTATCCCAAGTGGATCGAGAAGGGCATTTCACACGATGAGCGGATGTCGAGCAAGAGGGCTCAGGCGTATCCGCTGCTGGTCCTCTCGAACCACGGTCGGTGGAGAGTACACGCCCAGGCCGACGACATCCCTTGGAGCAAGGAAGCGATGACCGGCAAGGTGAGAGGATTCGACGGCTATCTCTACGAACCGGTGTGGATCAACACCGCCGACGCCGCCGCCCGAGGCATACAGAACGGCGACATCGTCCGAGTCTACAACGAGCGCGGCGGTGTGCTGTGCGGCGCCCTCGTGTTCGAGAGGGTTATGGCGGGTGCGGTGTCCATCGATCACGGTGCCCGGACTGACTACATCATCCCCGGCAGGCTGGATCGCGGCGGCGCCATCAATACCATCACGCCGGAAGCGCTGACTTCAAGGCATGCCGCCGGCCAGGCGACGACCGCGTTCTTGGTCGAGGTGGAGCGAGTGAGTATGGACCAGATGGACCGGTGGAGAAGAGAGTATCCCGAGCCCTTTGCACGTGAATACGACGCGGCTTCCGGGCTGCACTTCAACGCCTGGGTCGAGGGGGAGAGGTAACTATGGGCAAGAAGGTATTTGTCATCGATCTGTCGATTTGCAACGGGTGCCACACGTGCCAGTTCGCCTGCAAGGACGAGCACTGCGGCAACGACTGGGCTCCCATCGCCAAGCCGCAACCGGAGATAGGACAGTTCTGGCTCAAGCTCACGGAGAGGGTGCGCGGCACGGTGCCGAAGGTCAAGGTGGCCTATCGGCCTCACCTTTGCATGCACTGCGACGTCGCTCCGTGCATCGAATCCTGCCCCATACCGGGGGCCATCTATAAACGTGATGACGGCCTCGTCATCATCGACACCAACAAGTGCACGGGCTGCAGGAACTGCGTCGACGCTTGTCCGTACCACACTATCTTCTTCAACGAGGATCTCAATCTCGCCCAGAAGTGCACGGGTTGCGCCCACTTGCTGGACAGCGGCTGGACTGAGCCCAGGTGCGTCGATGCCTGTCCCACCCTGGCGATCCGTTTCATGGACGAGGAGGACGCCCAGGCGCTCATGGCGGCAGGCGAAGTGTGGAAACCGGAGCTGAAAGATACTGTCCAGCCCCGGGTCTACTACCTCAACGTGCCCAAGAAGTTCATCGCTGGCACCTTGTACGACCCGGTTGAGGAAGAGGTTGTCATCGGAGCCGCGGGTACGCTTACAGAGAGCGGCGGCGGAGAGACTCACACGATCGAGACCGACAACTACGGCGACTTCTGGTTCGAGGGACTCAAGGACGGCGTCTTCGACCTGGAGTTGCGGCACGGAGGGAGAGTCAAGACCTTCGAGGGTCTGGACACTACGGAACTGGATATCAACTTAGGCGATATCCCTCTTACTTAGTCCCCATGCCACGCTTTTGGGGCGCCCCGCGGCTTCGCTGCGGGGCGCCCCGAGAGTCTTCCCGCGGGTCCAAGCGGACAAAAGAGGCCAGGGCAAGGACGATCCTCTTGGAGTCAGAGGTTCGGGGGAGTCCTCGGTAGCATAGATACACCTCCTCGGGCCCCACGCACTTCCAATAGGCGCGACTGGGGCCGCTTACCGTCTTGTACTGAAGGCCGGGCCCTGCAGGTCGTCAGGTGTCAAAATGCTGTAAGATTCCCGAATGGGTTCTGTAACAATAGATAGGGAAAGCTGCAAGGGTTGCGGTCTGTGCGTGGCCTTCTGCGCGAAGCAGGTGCTCGCGATCTCTCCGGGCCTGAACCAATCAGGCCACCATCCGGCCGAGATCTGCGCGGGTAACGTCGACGAGATATGTACTGCTTGCTGCCGCTGCGCGCTCATGTGCCCGGACGCGGCCATCACAGTGTATAAGTAGCGCAGCCGCTTTTTGGCCGATCTACTGCCGGCCAAGCTGACAGGCGTCTTGGTCTGCCTCACCGGCCTCGAATCGATGCGATACCCCGCGCGGCGGCCACCCAGTCGCGAACGCTGTAGAAGACCGGCACTCCCTGCGCTTCGATGGCCGCGGCCATACGGTGCGTGAATTCTCCGCCGGTGGCTCCGCAAAGGATGGGCTTCGCGGCTGTTCGGTTTAGGAGGCCGAGCTTCTCCGGCACGTCCTCGTTGAGAGGTACGTCTTGGAACACCAACCATGGCATGACGATATCCACACCCGGGTCGTCCAGAAGCGCCCGTATCCCCACCTCGTAGTCCGAGCTGCTACCCGATCCGGTGACATCGAGCGGGTTCGCCACGATGTAGAAGGAAGGATAGACGGCGGCAAGATGCTCGAGGGTGGCATCGGACAGAGTCGCCAACTCCAGTCCATTCGTGTTCAGGATGTCGAGGGCCTGGACCGTGGTCCCAATACCGTTGCCTACCATAGCGACGCGGGGGCCGAGGGCTCGCGGCTGAAGCGCGAGCGCCTTGGAGATCGCGACCAACTCCTCGTAACTGTCGACCGTTATCAAACCGGCCTGCCGGAAGGCGCCTTCAGCCACTTTGTAGGAACCGGCGAAGAACCCGGTATGGGTGAGAGCGGCCTTGGCCGCAGACGGCGTGCGTCCCGATTTGAAGATCACCACCGGCTTGCGAGCCGAAGCACGCCTTGCGGCGTCCAGGAAGGCCCGCCCATTCTCAAACCCCTCGACATAGAGGGCGATCACTCCGGTGTCGGGGTCGTCGGCAAGATAGACCAGAAGGTCGGCCTCGTCCACGTCGGCTCGGTTGCCATAGCTTACGAACTTGCTCATGCCGCAGGGGACCATGTCCTCGAGGAAGGCGATACCAATGGTGCCCGACTGGCTCATCATCGCCACCCTGCCGGCGGGAGGACGCGCCATGCGGCTCTGGGGCTGGAAGAAGGTATCTAGCCTGCTGATTCCGTCAAAAACGCCGATACAGTTGGGCCCGATGACCCGAACATCGAGATCGCGGGAGAGGCGGCGAACTTCAGCTTCCATGACGGCCCGTTCACCGCCCAACTCCTTGCCGCCTCCGGAAACGACGACTAGATTATGCACGCCGCCGGTGGCGCATTCGCGTATGAGGTCAGGCACCACCGCCAGGTCCACCGTGCACACCACGAGTTCCACCGCCTCGGGGATGTCGCTCAGAGTGGGGTAGGCCCGAAGCCCCAAGATGTTGTCGCGCCCCGGGTTGACTGGAAAGACTTCACCTTGATATTCGAACTTGGCCAGACTCTCGAGAACCGCGTATCCGATCTTGCCCGGCGTTGCCGAGGCCCCAATTACCGCTACCGAGCGAGCCTTAAAGAAAGTGTCCAAGTGGGAGGTATCGATTTCTCGGAAGGGGCGCGCGGGCTCGGCCGGCTCAGCGGTCAGGACCACCTTGAAGTCGAGCACCCGATGCTGGTCGGCCCATACGACTATGGGGTTGAAATCCACCGATTCCAGGCGGTCGCCCAAGCCGAGTCCGAAACTAGCCGCTCGCATCAGCAGGTCGACGAGGAGTTCGGGCGCCACGGGAATCTGACCGCGAAAGCCCCGGAGAATTCGCGACCCTCTTGTCTCGGCGATCATCTGGGCCGCATCATCCCGGGTAAGCGGGAGCACTCGGAAGCTGACGTCCTCGAGAAGTTCGGTGAATATCCCACCGAGGCCGAACATGACGACCGGTCCGAACTGAGGATCGCGCTTGAGCCCGATGATGATCTCGAAACCGTCGGTGATCATCTCCTCGATGCGGATTCCCTCGACGGGAGCCTCAGGAGCATGATGCGCTGCCGCTCGCATGATCCGCCGGTAGGCGGCGCGCACGGCTTCCCCGGAGGTCAGCGCGAGCTCAACCCCACCAATGTCGGTCTTATGAAGGATGGCGGGCGACTCTATCTTGAGGGCGACTGGGTAGCCCATCTCGGCCGCAAGCGATACAGCCTCCTCCTCGCTATGCGCAAGTGCCCTCCGGGGGCGGATGAAGCCATAATCGGTAAGCGTCGGATCAGTCAAAGGAAACTCCAAGACGAAAGTTTTGGGCGTGCTGCCAAAAATACCAGATTAGCCCACGGCCCAACTTCCTGCGAACAGGATCTCCGATGCATCTCCGAGACTCGGCCGACCGGCTCTCGAAGAGACACGTCGGTCTGTACTTGGCGCCGCCGCTCATTCTGCGGCTGCCTCGTCTAAGTATCGGCGATCATCTGGGCGCGAAGATCGCGCTCCTCGGAGTAGTCTCGAGGACTTTCACCAAGTCGTTCACGTCCCCATAAGTCATGCAAGCGGACATACAGTGCTTGACGCAGGAAGGTTGTTCGCCTTCGTGGGTTCGTGCTCCGCAGAGATCGCACATCTCGGTAGGGAAGGGAAGAAAGTCCACCTGCACCCTGTCGCCGGATTGATGGGTGAACTCCTTCACCATGATTCCCCAAACCCCGGCGGGATATCCGTGCTCCTGCTTGCACGCCACCTCGCAGGCGTGGCACCCGGTGCAGTAGTCGTAGTTGATTAGCAGCCCTTTCTTGCCCATCTCACTCCCCTCCTTCCACGATCTTCTTCACAGCAACGAGGGTCGTCTTGTAGGGCGCTCCGCCGTAGCCCGAAGCGTCGCCCGGGCCGATGTTGACAAGGATGTTGCAATTCAGGTCCCAGATACCGTAGAGATTGGGCTCCCGGCCGTCGGTCTCGGGAAGCCACCACCCGTGCGGAACGCTGATCACCTTCGGATGCATGATGGGGGTGAGTTTGGCTTTCCGCTTGATTCGCCCGCGGTCATTCTCGATTGCCACCCATTCTCCGTCGCCGATACCTAGTTCGGCGGCCGTTTCGGGATGGATCTCGACGATGGGATAGGGGTCGCACTCGCGAAGCCAGGGGATGTTCCGGTGCTCGGCGTGGAAGAACACGGGGGAGCGCCTTCCCGTCACCATTACCAGGGGGTACTTCTTGGCGAGTTCTGGGGTCCGGACCTCACTCTCCTGAGCCTCGGTGAAGAAGGGGAGTGGATCCATGTCCCAGGCCTCGAAACTCGTGCAGTAGAGCTCGAGCTTGCCCGTCGGCGTGCGAAAACCCGGCTTGCCGTCCGGGCGCAGAAGTCCCTTCTCGTAACGACGATAGGGGCGTGAGGGCGTGTCCTTGTCGGGGAACTTCCAGTTGCCTTCTTTCAGATCGTCGAAGGTGTATCCGGAAGGCGTCAGACGGTCGTTGATAAGGTCCTTGACCGTGTCGTAGCGGCGGCGAAGCTCGGGATTGAAGCGCTTCGCGAGCTCGAGGTTGATTTCCCAGTCTGAGCGGCACTCCTCTACCTCGACTGCCCGTGTCATCACCTGCAGCGGGCTCCACCAGGAGCGAAACGTCTCCTTCTCCGCAATGGTGGCCGCTGGAAGGATGAGATCGGCGACAGCCATGGTCGTGGGGTTGGGAAAGAGGTCGACCACCACGTTGAAGTCCATCGCCCTGAGAGCGTCGTAATGCAGTCTCGTGTCCGCAGCCTGGCCGCCGAGCATGTTGGTGGTCTGGATCCAGCAGGCTTTGATGGGGTACGGTTTGCCGGACAGCATCTGCTCGACCGTGCGGTCGGGTTGCGCCCAACCGCGGAAATTTCTGAGCATGGCAAACTCGTCCGCCCCAATACGCTTCTCGTTCAGGCGTCGCACAAAATCCTCTCCATACATGGAGTGGAGCTCCTGGGTGGAAAACGGATAGGTTGTCACGCCGAAAGCGGGCTTGGCGATGACGTTGCCTCCCGGCACGTCCAGGTTGCCCGTGATCGACCACAGGTGTGTGATCGCTTGTGAGACGGTGGTGCCTGAAGGAGCCATGTCGACCGGCAGTCCCCACTGCACGGCGGCCGGCTTGGCCTTCGCGTAGATCCGGGCCGCTGCGGCGATGTCTTCCGCGGGCACCCAGGTGATCTCCGAAACCCGGTCGAGCGGATACTCGGCCGCCCGGGCCTTGAGTGCATCGAACCCCGAGGTCCACTGCTCGACGAACTCCTTGTCGTAAAGCCCTTCGGAGATGATGACATTCAGCATGCCCATCGCAAGGGCTGCGTCCGTGCCCGGCCGAAGCTGCAGGAACTTTTCCGCCCGCGACGCAAACCAGGTCCAACGAGGATCGACGACGATGAGCTTGGAGCCACGTTTCATGCAGTCGGTGACCCAGTGCCCATAGAAGGCGTCCTGGCAACCGGCGGCCGGGTTCTGGGCCCAGATGAGGATTACCTCGGGGACCTGGTATTCCGGGTCGTCCATGCCGTCAGGGAGGAACTGCCCGGCGTCGAGGACCGCGTAATCCCCGTGAGTAGCCATCATGGCCCCCAGGCGCGGTGTATAGCAGGAGTGACCGGCGAGGCCCAATTGCACCCAGTTGGGGCTGCCGAAGGAGTAGCACAGGAAGGAGATGGGACCGCCTATGTCGCGGCCTGTACCCTGGACGAAGATGACGGATTCCGGGCCGTACTCGGCCTTGATGGCATTGAACTTCTGTTCGACCGTATCGAGCGCCTCGTCCCAACTGATCCGTTCGAATCTTCCCTCACCCCGTTTTCCGACACGGCGCAACGGATGAGTGAAGCGTTCGGGGTGGTACATGAACTGGGTGAGGGCCAGCATGCGGGAGCAAAGTCGGCCGTGGCTATAGGGATGTTCCTCGTCGCCCTCCACCTTGACCAGCCGCTCGTCCTTGATGTACAGCTTGATCCCGCACCCGCCGTGGCACCCCGGGCCGGGCGACCAAGCGGTCGACCTGACTATGCGGTCATAGCGCGCCATGAGACCTCCCTCTGCTTGTGTAGTCAAGCCACTTCGGACTGCTGGTCTGACGTTCAGTCGGGGCGCTTCCCCCCCAAGTCCATCCTCTACATGAAAGCTCACGTACCCAATTTAATAATGTATTACTAAGTTGTCAAGCTGCCGTCTGAGCGCCGCCTGTCTGCTATGTTAGTCTGCCATGGTAAAGGGCGTCGGCAGAAAGGCGGACATGGCGCAAACACGTCGTCCGACTCGCCAAGAGCGACGGGAACAGATAATCAGCGTGGCCTTGGCCACGGTGGCCGCACATGGGGTCAGAGGCACGACCCTAACCCGTATCGCTGCTGGAGTGGGCATAACATATCCTGCACTTTACGCTCATTTTCGGAATCGTCGGGAGATTCTCATAGCGGCTTTGGATCTCCTGTTCGAGAGGATCCGGGAGACGCGCAGCCTCACCTACCGAGAAAACGCTCTGGAGCATCTGCGCGAGATGGGATTGGCCCACACACGCTTGGTTGCTTCGGCGGAGCAAGGCTTCGTGTTCCCTCTCTTCGAATTCATCGCCGCGTCTCCTGAAGATGACTTACGGGAGGCTCTGAGGGCGCGGGAGATGGTGCTGGTGGAGGAGCTCGCGGAAATAGCCAGACGTGGTCAGCGAGAGGGCAGCATAAGGGAGGACGCTGACCCCGAACAGATCGCGTGGATGTTCGTAAGTCGGGCCTGGACCGAGGACATCGCTGCTCTCATGGGACTGTCCGCCCACTGGAACGAGCGTCGCTCCAACGAGATGCTGGACTTGATACTCGACTCTATCGCAGTACCCTGCGTAGAGGCGGCCGCGATTCGGGGGACAGCCACCCGAGCCGTGTAAGACAAGGCCGTCAGCTCGGCGCGTCAACATCGCGGGTCGCGGTATTGCTCGGCCCCACAGTGCGCGCGACGGCTATCGAACCGAGGATGAGTTCGAGCATCCGGTCAGATCGGGCCTTGCTCCAGCCGTCGGTGGTCCCCATCAGCTGCGACACATCCTCGGTCCAAGCTCGGCTGACCAGGAGCCACGCGATCTGCTCCGGATCAGCGGTCCCTGTTATCGTCCCTTCCCTTTGTCCTTCCCTCACCACCTCGGCGAGTTCCGACACAAGCCGCAGATGATTGGCCCCCAGAGCTTCCCTCAGACCTTCGGCCGGTGGCGCGGCTATGAACTCGAACAGTGCCGGAAGGAACCCGGCCTCCTTTGAAGCGACCAATTCAGTGTGCCGGCGGGCTATCTCGTACAGGCGCTCCAAAGCAGTGCCTTCAGCGGCGGAACGATGAATGGCGTGGATTCTTTCGAAGACGACTTCGAGGGTGGCAAGAAGGATCTCCTGCCTGTTCGCAAAGTGGGCGTACAGGGCGGGGGTGGTCAGATCCACGGCCTCAGCGATCCGAGACAGGGTCGTTCCCCTGACTCCGTGCGTCGCCACTAGGTCCAAAGTGGCATGGATGATCTGCTCTTTTCGGGCTTCATGTTCCAAACGCCGGTGAACTGCCATCTCACCCCCCCGGGTCCTTGGCCGTCTTCCTCCCCTGGACCCACCATAACAGATGAAAACGAACGCCGGTTCTCTTGACAATTGAATATCACATTATTAATGTGTCACGGGCGATAGGGTCTCCCAGAAATGCGAGAACGACGTACTGAGATCAGGAGGAAAATATGGGTGAGGATCTAGAGAATGACGCAAGTGCACGACGGTCGGTCAGTCGCCGCGAGTTTCTCAAGCTGGCGGGAGTCGCGGGCGCGGCGATAGGCGTGGGTGGAGGTCTTGGGGGTCTCGTGGCCGCTTGCGGCAGCTCGGACGACACCGCCACGACGGCCGGTCCTGTCACGACCGCCGGAGACGGCACGGCGACTACAGTGGTTGCTGGCGCGGAAGCGGGCCGCGAAATCAAGATCGGTTTCGTGACGCCGCAGACGGGCGCGCTGGCGTCTTTCGGCATCCCCGACAAGTACTGCATGGATCGGGCTCAAGAAGCCGTCAAGGACGGCGTTGTCGGCGGCGACGGCAAGACGCACGCCATCACCATCGTCATGCAAGACAGCCAGTCCGACTCCAACAGGGCCGCGCAGGTCACGGGTGACCTGATCAACAACGACAAGGTCGACATCATCACGGCGGCGTCGACTCCCGACACCGTCTCGCCCGTCGCAGATCAGTGCGAAGCCCTCGGCACACCGTGCATAACGAATGACTGCCCGTGGCAGCCGTACATGGTCGGCCGCGGCGCCGCTCTGACCGACGTCTTCAAGTGGACCTACCACACGTTCTGGGGCGTCGAGGACGCCATGGCTAACTACACCGACATGTGGAAGCAGGTTCCGACCAACAATGTCGTCGGAGCCATGTGGCCCAACGACGCCGACGGCAATGGCTGGCTACCTGAATGGGCGGCCGCGTGGGATGCCCTCGGCCTCAAGGCCATCGTCCCCAGCCAGTTCCAAGACCTCACCGAAGACTTCACCGCTCAGATTTCGGAATTCAAGAAGGGCGGAGCCGAGATCGGCGTGGGTATCTTCATTCCCCCGGATTTCACCAACTTTTGGAAGCAGTGCAAGCAGCAGGGATGGAATCCCAAGATCGCCAGCTATGCCAAACCCATCCTGTTTCCGGACGCCGTAGAGGCCATCGGTGACATCGCCGAGAACCTGACCACCGAAGTCTGGTGGCACCCCACCTACCCGTTCACCTCGGCTCTCTTGAACGAGACCTGTCAGCAATTCGCGGACGAGTTTACGAAACGCAACAACCAGCAGTGGACCCCGCCCCTGCTCCATTTCATCGTTTTCGAAATGGCTATTGATACGGTCAAACGTGCGACCAGCATGGATGATAAAGAAGCGATCATCCAGGCGGTCAAGACCACCAAGTTGGAGACTATCGGCGGCCTCATCGACTTTACCGCGCCGGTTGTTGGAGCCACGAAGCCCTACAAAGTTGGTCCGTGCCATATCATCGAGAACGTCTACAAGACGCCACAGACCGGCGGTCAGTGGCGCAAGGGCACGACTTACCCGTGGGAACTCACCATTGTCAGCAACGCGGGATGCCCCGACAGCGGCATCCCCACGCAAGACAAGACCTTGCCTTTGCCGTAAGTCCGCCTCGCTCGGCCAACGGAAAAGGGCGGGGAGTGATCCGGGCCGCGACCTCATCGAGGTCGCGGCCCTACGCGTTGAGGGACTTCACAGCGGCTCTCGCTCTACGTTAAGCTTCACTTGGGTCGGAAAGACAAATATGGTTCAAGAGAAGAGGTCCCATGCCTGCTCTACCGGTGACCGAGCACGTGTATTACGTCCAAAATGGGGACGTGAAAGTCTTCATCATCGACCAACCGGGTGGCCTGACCGTGATTGACAGCGGTTTTCCCGGCACGATGGCCCTCATCGACGAAGCCGTCCGCTCGCTGGGTCGCGATCCTGAGGACATCAGAGACATCCTCGTCACTCACTGTCATCCCGATCATGCCGGAGGGATTGCTGAGATCGTCGCCGCCACGGGCGCCCGGGTCTGGATGCATCCGGCAGATGCCAAGATGGTCCGGTCCGGGACTGCGTTCCGTCCCTATGAAGTCGCGCCGGGCGCCGAAAACCAGGCCTTCGTCGACGAGGTAATAAGCCACTCCCCTGGTACGTTCGAGGCGGCGACCGTTGACGAAGAAGTT
Source organism: uncultured Actinomycetes bacterium (assembly GCA_963775295.1). GTDB lineage: Bacteria > Actinomycetota > Thermoleophilia > RBG-16-64-13 > RBG-16-64-13 > JAMDEO01. Next base: position 267,825 of record CAVZIK010000006.1, on the reverse strand, counting down.
CTTTCCGGAGAAGAGATGCCGGTGGCGGGAGGGACAAAGGCGCTCGGCACCCCGGGGCACACAGTGGGACACCTAGTCTTTCTGTGGTCGGGCGACGGCGGCGTGCTCTTCCTGGGCGACGCGGCAAAGAACGTGCACGACCTCGTGCCCTCACCCATCTACGAGGACTTCGCCCAAGGTCTTGAGAGCCTCCGCGGCCTGGGTGAATATGACTTTGAGGTAGCCTGTTTCGCTCACGGCGACCCGATAGTTGGAGGCGCGGCGAAAGTGTTCCGGCAGCGCTGGAAATGAGCCGCTGTGCCTGGGCGGGAACCGACCCGCTGTACACCTCCTACCACGACCAGGAGTGGGGAGTGCCGGTGCGCGACGATCGCCTCTTGTTCGAGTTCCTGATTTTGGAAGGAGGCCAAGCCGGGCTGAGTTGGCTTACCATCCTCAAGAAGCGGGAAAACTACAGGGAGGCGTTCTCCGGGTTCGACCCCGTCAAGGTGGCCGCATTCAGTCCCCACGATGTGGAGCGGCTTCTGACCGACCCGGGCATCGTGCGGAACCGGCTCAAGGTGGAATCCGCGGTCAAGAACGCCCGGGCTGTGCTCCAGGTCCAAGAGGAGTTCGGTAGCTTCGCCGCTTACCAGTGGAGCTTCGTTGGAGGTAAGACCATCCACAACGGGTGGCGGACCCTGTCCGAGATCCCGGCAAAGACTGCCGAGGCGGAGCGAATGAGCAAGGACATGAAGCGGCGCGGTTTCAGTTTTGTTGGTCCAACCATCGTCTATGCGCACATGCAGGCCACGGGGATGGTGAATGACCACACAGTCGACTGTTTCCGCTGGGCGGAACTCAAAGAGGCGGAGGAGAAGAGCGAGTGAAGTGTGCTCGACTGTATGCGGATGCGATGGGGAACTCCGAATTTGGCGAGATAGACATTCTTCTGCACCAGACGGGCTTTGCTCCTCCGGCGGCCCCGACAAATCTATCCGAGCCGCAGCCCGACGCCCGGGTCATCTTTGTCAACATTCCCCCGGGATGTGTAGGGGTGCGGCATGCCGCACCCGCTGGCTGTATTTCGTGGAATTGGTCGGGATCATCGAGGTTGAGGTTGTGGAAGGGCGCCGGGGACGCACCGGTCCAGGAGAGGTGACGCTCATCGAAGACACACACGGCAGCGGCCACATCACCCGGGTGATCGGGCATGTACCCGTGACCGGCGCCTTCATCCAATTGCTCTGAACGAAATCACCATTTGAACGTGCAGGCCCCAGGGTTCCGGAGGTCGATCACATGAGCACGACGATCACTCGTCATATCCTGTGCGTCAACAGCGGGTCGTCCTCGCTGAAGTTCCACGTCTACTCCATGGCGGGTGACGCGGAAGCGATGCTGGCCAAAGGAGCGGTAACGGATCTGGGTCAGGAGGACGGGCGTCTTCGGTTCGTCGACGGAGAGGGCGCGGTCATTGCGGAGCGGCCTCTGGGCGTCGTGGATCACGAGTCTGCCATCACCCAAGCTCTAGCCGCTTTGTCCGCGGCGGCGCTCCCCGAAATCGACGCCGTCGGACATCGGGTGGTCCACGGGGGGCCCAAGCATCTCGCTCCGGAAATCCTCACTCCATACCTCGTGGAGGATCTGCGGCGTCACATCGCTTGGGCGCCGCTCCACCTGCCCACGACCCTCCGCGTCATCGCTGCCTTCAGCGCTCAATATCCCGGGCTGCCACAGGTGACCTGCTTTGACACCGCCTTTCATGCGGGCATGCCAGAAGTCGCGCGTAGACTACCGCTGCCCCGCCATTTCTACGACGAGGGCGTACACAAGTACGGCTTCCACGGTCTCTCGTACGAATATGTCCGGGGAGTTTTGGGGGAGGACGGAAGTGGCCGAATGATCATGGCCCATCTGGGCAACGGGGCAAGCATGGCGGCCTGCCTCGACGGCGCCCCTCTCGAGACGACCATGGGGATGACGCCGCTCGGGGGTTTCATGATGGGCAGCCGGACGGGGGATATGGACCCCGGGGTGTTGCTCTACCTGATGCGAAAGAGGGGCTACGACGTCCAGGGCCTGGAGCAGCTTCTGGACAAGGAGAGCGGGCTGAGAGGCGTCTCCGGCAAGACCGGCGACATGGAGACGCTCCTCGACATGCGCGCCGTCGATGCCGGCGCCGCCCAGGCAGTGGAGAAGTTCTGCTACGAAGCGCGGAAGACCGTCGGATCCCTGAGCGCCGCGCTCGGTGGGCTGGACGTCCTAGTCTTCACCGGAGGCATCGGAGAAAGGGCCGCCCCCGTCAGAGCGGCGATCTGTGAGTCGCTGGCGTATCTGGGCATCTTTCTAGAGGGAGTAGCCAACGAGGCCAACGCCCCGGTCATCAGCAGACCCGGGGGCGGTTGCACGGTAAGAGTAGTCCCCACCAACGAGGACCTGATGATCGCAAGACACACGCGCGCCTTGGTCTTCGGGTGTGGCCCGGAGGTAAGAGGCGTAGACGGGCGAATCAAGGAGGATTGAGGTGGACGATACATTGGAGCTTGAAACTCTGACGCCCCTGGGTCCCGAGGAACTCGAGCGCATGAACGCCTACTGGCGGGCGGCAAACTATCTGTCGGTGGGCCAGATCTACCTCCGAGACAACCCCCTCCTTCGTCGCCCGCTAATCAAGGAGGACGTCAAAGCCAGGTTACTCGGGCACTGGGGGACATGTCCCGGTCTGAGCCTCGTGTATGTGCACCTCAACCGGGTGATCAACGCCCGCGATCTGAACGTCATCTACGTGTGCGGGCCAGGTCACGGCGGGCCCGCGATGGTGGCCAACGTGTATCTCGAGGGGACCTACAGCGAGTATTACGCGAACGTCTCCCGGGACGAGAAGGGGATGAAGCTGCTCTTTAAGCAGTTCTCGTTCCCAGGCGGCATCCCGAGTCACGTGGCGGCGGAGACTCCCGGCTCCATAAACGAGGGGGGCGAGCTAGGTTACTCGCTCGCCCACGCTCATGGAGCTGTTTTCGACAATCCAGATCTGCTCGCGTGCTGCGTCATCGGTGACGGCGAGGCCGAGACGGGCGCCCTGGCCGCCTCATGGCAGTCGAACAAGTTTTTGAACCCCGCCACCGACGGGGCTGTACTACCTATCCTCCACCTCAACGGTTACAAGATCGCGAATCCCACCGTCCTCGCTCGCATAGGCCGGGACGAGTTGACCGATTTCCTCGAAGGCTGCGGCTATCGCCCTTGTTTCGTCGAGGGGGATGATCCGGTCAAAGTTCATCAGTTGATGGCTGCCACACTCGATCATGTCTTGGACGAGATCAAGAAGATCCAACGCCTGGCTCGGGTCGACGGCGTAATCGAGCGTCCGCGATGGCCGATGATCGTCCTCGTCACGCCTAAGGGTTGGACCGGACCGAAGGTTGTGGACGGTCTTCAGATCGAGGGAACCTTCCGATCGCATCAGGTGCCGTTCTCGGATATGGACGAGGGGCACGTAAGGCTCCTCGAAGAATGGATGCGCAGCTATCGACCGGCGGAGCTCTTCGACGTGGAGGGCGCCCTCATCCCGGAGTTGGCGGAGCTTGCTCCGACAGGCGATCGGCGGATGGGTGCGAACCCGCATGCCAACGGCGGTCTGGTGCTGAAGGACCTAGAAATGCCTGACTTCAGGGACTTCTCCGTGAAAGTCGCGGCCCCGGGCGCATCAATTGCGCAGTCTACGAAAGTCTTGGGTGATCTGCTCGCTGAGGTGATGCGTCTCAACATGGACAAGCGCGACTTCAGGGTTTTCGGCCCGGATGAAACGCGCTCGAATCGCCTCGACGCCGTGCTGGAGGTTACTCCGAGGGCCTGGGACGCCCTCATCATTCCCGGCGACGACTGTCTTTCTCCCTCGGGCAGAGTTATGGAGATCTTGAGCGAGCATACGATCCAAGGCTGGCTGGAGGGTTATCTCCTCACCGGCCGTCACGGTGTCTTCTCCTGCTACGAAGCTTTCATCCACATCGTCGACTCCATGTTCAACCAGCACGCTAAGTGGCTCGACGTCTGCCGCGAGATCCCTTGGAGACGCTCGGTCGCTTCGCTCAACTACCTGCTCACATCGCACGTCTGGGGGCAGGACCACAACGGGTTCTCCCATCAGGACCCAGGCTTCATCGATCACGTTCTCACCAAAAAACCGGCCGTCGTCCGTGTGTACCTTCCTCCCGACGCCAATTGCCTACTTTTTGTGGCCGACCAATGCCTCGGTAGCCGTGACCTGGTCAACGTGATCGTGTCGGGCAAACAGCCGGAGGCACAATGGCTCGACATGGCCTCGGCCATCCGTCATTGCTCGGCCGGGCTGGGCATATGGGAGTTCGCGAGCAACGACGGCGAATACGCCCCCGATGTCGTGATGGCTTGCGCGGGAGACGTTCCTACCATGGAGACGCTGGCCGCCGTTGACTTCCTAAGAGGCCATCTCCCCGACTTGAAGATCAGGGTCGTCAACGTGGTCGATCTCATGACGCTCCAGCCTCGGGAGGAACATCCACACGGCCTGGCGGACAAGGAGTTCGACAGTCTCTTCACGGTCGACCGCCCGGTGATTTTTGCCTATCACGGTTATCCCTGGCTGATCCACCGCCTCACGTACCGAAGGACCAATCACGCGAACATTCACGTCCGCGGATACAAAGAGGAGGGAAGTACCACTACGCCGTTCGATATGACGGTGAGGAACGAAGTCGACCGCTTCAGCCTGGCTCGCGACGTTATCGACCGAGTCCCGGGGCTGGCCCAGAAGGCTGCCCATGTGCGCCAATTGGTGCGCGATATCCACGTCGATCACGGCGAGTACATCCGCGAATACGGCGACGACATGCCTCTGGTCAAGGAGTGGACCTGGGGCTCCTACAGTCGAAAGGGCTAGCGACGTGATCCAGCCCGAAGTCCTACTCTTCTCCGGATTTCTGGGCTCGGGCAAGACCACGCTGATCATGGCTCTGGCCCGGCAGTTGGCTGCTCAAGGGTGCAAGACCGCTTTTATCGTCAACGAGATAGGCGAGATCGGAGTGGATCAGAGTGTTATGCGCGATGGCGGTTTCGAGGTGTTCGAGATAACCTCGGGTTGTATCTGCTGCCAGACTGGGATCGATCTTGTCAAGACCATGGAGATGCTAACCAGAGAGCATCAGCCGGAAGTTATCGTCGTGGAGGCGAGTGGGGTGGCTACGCCGGGCGGGGTAGTTGAGGCCCTGGCCTACTACAGGGGCGACCCTCTGGGCCGAGTGCGCAGCGTCGGAGTTCTGGATCCTACGCGCCTCGACGCGCTGATGACGGTGATGACGCCGCTCATCGAGAGCCAGATCTCCCAAGTGGATGAGATCGTCATTACTAAGGTTGACGAGTGCAGCGAATGGGAACTCTCGTTGGCCTATGATTCGGCTGGACGTCTCAATCCCGAAGCCCACGTGGGGCGGTTGTCCGCTCTGGACCCGGCGGCGCTTGCGAATTTCGGACGACGACTTCGGCTTGAGACAGATGAGCCCCGATGACGAACCCTTCTTTACTCGACCCCTACGCCGTGACGGCTCTCTTCATCGCCGAAGAGCAAGTTGCGGATCCGGAGGGCATGGTGGCGTCACTTATCGAGGACATCGGGCGCCGCTGTGATGACGCGGGCGCCTCGCTCATCGGGCACATAAAGTGCCACGCTCGGGCTGAAGAAGCCCGTTTCCACTGCAATTTGACGTCCTTGCGCCTCGGCGCCCGCTGCGGGGAGCCTGGGGGCAAGCGTGCCGACACACTGCGACCGTTGGCGCGCGGCGGTTCGCTCCACCTGGATCTCGCCGTCCTGGTCTACGGCCTGCCGCGTTCCACGCTGGAGAGCTTGGTTTCCGAAGCGCTGGCCGCCTCCGGTCGCGCGGACGGGTCGGGGCCTTTCTCGGGTCAATGGGAACTGCAACCGCCTGGCCGCTCGGGCTCCCCCGAGCCAGACCCAGGTTTCCGGCGGCGGCAATAGACGGAAGGGACGCTTTTTCAAGCGCCCCTTCCGCAATGGGTGGCATCGCCATAGGCCGTACAACCTGTCGACGAGGCAGCCGTGCCACTGGCTCTGCCTTAAGGAGGGGAGTGCTGAAAGCGGGCATTTGGCCCGCCCTCCCACTTAGATTGATACGAGCAAGAATCACCGCTTCCTGCCAGACGCAGGCGACGTGCCGAGGGTCCTTACGTGCGGATCAGGACGGCCTTGCCCCTCACTTCCCTGTTGCGGAGCGCCTGCAAAACGTCCCTCGTGTTTTCCCAGTCGGTAACGGTGCCCAGCAACGGCTCTATTCGACGCGCACTCACTAAAGACACGAGGACCGCCAAATCCTCACCGCGGGTCTCCAAAGGGTATGCGTGGTAGAGGGGGATCAAACGACTGGGAGTTCCGGGCGGGAAATCGAGTAGGGCCAGCGAAGCCGCTCCGCCGACTGTCCCATATGTGACCGCTGTGCCGCCCGCTATCAGCAGATGGATCGAGTCGGTTAAGGTTTGCCCGCCGACGCCGTCGAGGATGGCGTGGAACGTGCCGATGGTTTCTCGGTCGAGCGTGGTGACTACGTCTTGCGCGCCAAGCGCTTGTGCGTCCTTTACTCGTTCCGGGCCGGTGACGAGCGCGCTGACCCGTGCGCCGGCTTCGAGAGCCAGTTGCACCGCAAACTGGCCGACCCCTCCAGTCGCGCCGGTGACAAGCACCCGCTTTCCGATCAGCGGACCACACTGTCGGATGGCTCGTAGCGCGGTGATTCCCGCAATGGGGAGAGAGGCCGCCACCTCGAAAGCGACCTCGTCGGGCAGGGGGACAGTAAGGCTGGTATTGACGGCCACCCGTTCGGCCCAGCATTCCCAATCGACGAGACCGACGACCCGCGTGCCTACGGCCGGGCCGCTGCCATCGGCTGCGCCCTGCATCACCACGCCGGCGAGATCCTGGCCGGGACGCCAGCCCTCGGGACGGGCCTTGAGAAGGAACAGTTCGCCCCGGTTTACGGAATATGCCCGAACCTCGACCAGAGCCTGATTAACGGCGGCCACTGGTTCCGGGAGGTCGTCCGCGAGTCGCAGGCCTCCATGAGCCTCGGGATCAGTGATGAAACCTCTCATCCTCAGTTACCTTTCCATTCGAAGACGTGGAGGGCTTCGTTGGCCACGAAAGCCACGTGCTGACCACACGCCGAAATCGGCTGTGACAGCCACGGCGGATCGTTTTGCTGAGCAAGCACTTGCTCATGGCCGTCGTTGAATCCACGGGCCACGATCTCATATTTCGTGGAGTCCCCGTTCTGAACCGGCCGGAAATAGGTCACAAAGGTGGGCGCGGCCGTGGGGAAGTCGCCATCGGTATCGATGTCCTGCGTGTCGCCAGAGTCGAGATTGAGAAGCTTGATCCCGTTGTCCCAATAGACGATATTGCTGCCTGAGATTGACGGTCTCCACGCGTTGACTCCGAGGGATACCGGTTCCGACGCGGGGTTCATGAGATCAATGACGTAACTGCCGGTGTCTAGGCTTCCGACTGCGGCGGCCTGTTCCCACGCCAGGTACGTTTCTCCAAGACTGTAACTCCACGAGGCGTCGCCCATGATGGAAGCTATGGCCGAAGGCGCGAGTTGCTGCGGTTCGTTGGCTGATCCCGCATCCACCGAGACGAAAGCCCCAAAGATGGGCATGCGCCAGAATTCATCGGGGTTTACATCCCACGGGCTGCTTTCGACCCAGGTGACCCAGATGCCGGCGATCTGCGGATAGCCCACGTTCTTGCCTCCGCCTGCCACCTCCACTCTGGGACCGTCCGGGAACGCGTATGAGTAGATGTGCTGATCGGCGTAGGAGCCGGTGGCGTCGTCGTAGGTTCCCTCCCACCAAACCGCAGTGTTCCTGTCGATGTCTATCCACCCCACGTCGCCCATACCCACGGGAAGCTCCAGAGTGTTCCCCGAAACGAAGGAGTGGGCGTACAGCTTCAAAGTGTCACCAGATTGGGTCTGCATAACCAGCCCGTCGTCGGAGACCGCCACGGCGACCACCTGGCTGGGTACCCCTGGGATGTCCATCTCAACCCATTGGCCTGTCGAGTCGCCCGGGAATCCCGCCGCGACCGTCGTACTGGTCGTAGTGCTGGACGAGGATGTCGTGGCCTCGAGCGTACTGGTCACCTCGCTGACGGTGGTGGTCGAAGTAGGGGCCACGGACGTAACGGTCACCTGTTCCCCGCTTCCCCGGGCCAGCACAAGTGGCACCGTGACGGCCAGTGCGATCACAACCACCGCCACTGCGGCGATGACCATCCACATTCCCCATCTCTTTCCGTGTTCAGGTCGCCCGCCCCCTGGAGGTGGGTACCCGCCCAAGCCTCCTCCGTGCCCTGTCTCGGCCTCTGTGGTCGGCGGCGTGGCTTTTGGCTGCGTCGGAGGCTGAGTCGCCAACTGCTGCGCAACCGCGGCTTGAGCTGATACGGTGCGAATCACTGTCGCTTGGATCAAAGACGATTCAGAGGCTTGTGGCTGCTCGGTGGGTGGGGCGATCGGAACGTCGGTCCGTGGCACGACGGGAAGGCCTACCGGAGCGCCGCACTTGCGACAGAATCGAGCGTCATCCGGCAGTTTCTCACCACAAGCGCTGCAGTACATCAAGCACCTCCGCCTACGCGAGATATTCAGAACGGTCCTCGACCCCAACAAGTAAACCTTATGTGTATTGGCGGTTCTTGACAAGGTTGCCTGATAACATCGGGCCATGACGCACGTGACACTCTTGGCTTTGGTGGGTTTTTTCGGCGGGACCTTTGGGTCGATGGTCGGATTGGGCGGCGGGGTCTTCATCATTCCCGCCCTTACCTTGTTCCTCGGAGTCCCCATTCACACCGCAGTGGCGGCCAGTCTGGTCGCCGTCGTGGCAACCTCCACGACGGCCGCCGCCGCCTACGTGCGAGAGGACCTCACGAACATGCGCTTGGGCATGACTTTGGAGACCATGACGGCCATTGGGGCACTGGTCGGCGGCTTGGTGGGGGCCGCTCTGGGTAGGGCGGTGTTGAGCGGCATCTTCGGGGGCGTGATGATCGTCGTCTCGCTTTACATGGCGCTCCGTCAGCGCACTGCGGGAGCACCGCAGTCCGTGGGAGGTGAGTTGGGGCGTTTTGGCGCCTGCTACTACGACCGCAGTCTGCAGCGCGAGGTGTGCTACCGCCCTCGCCGAATGTGGGCGGGTCTACTCGTCTCCTTGGTGGCGGGCAACGTGTCCGGACTTCTGGGAGTAGGGGGCGGCTTTCTCAAGGTCCCAGTGATGGTGATGGCCATGCGAATCCCTCCCCGTGCAGCGGTGTCCACCAGTAGCTTTATGATCGGGGTGACAGCCTGCGCGGGGAGTATCGTGTACTTTGCGAAGGGGCTGGTCGATCCCGTGGTCGTCGTGCCGGTAGTGCTGGGAATCACGGCAGGGGCGTATCTCGGCTCGAAACTTACCATGAGGATCCGGAGTTCCGTCTTGGTGACGGTGCTGGCGGTCATCCTCTTCATCCTTGCCGTGCAGATGATCCTGGCGGCCGCAGGGATCAGCATTCGATGAGCGCCTCGGACGACAAGGGCGGGGTCAGGGGCCACGCCCTCAACCTGTTGATCGCCAACTTGCTGCGGACGGGGCTTCTGGCGGCGGTCTTCCTACTACTGGTGGGTATCGTTCTGTCCGCCCTGGGAAGCGGGACGCCCGTACCCCGACACACCTCGATCGCGGACATACCGCGCGCACTTTGGCATCTCGAGGCCGGAGGATTCTTCTCTCTCGGCCTGCTTGTGCTGCTGATTACTCCCGCTGCACGCGTTGTGGCCCTGCTGATAGCGTTCGTCCGCGACCGTGCCTGGCTTTTCGCGGGGTTCAGCTTGCTGGTTCTCATGGTGCTGGTCTTGAGCGGGGTTCTCGGGCTGGGAGGCGCTTGAGACGGCTCTCTCAACTCGATGAAGGCGGAGCGGTTAGCGGCCGCCGAGACTTCCTACGTGGACAGTAGGTCCCGGTTGGGTACCGATGGCATCGTTCTCACGGACTTTCGGCCCAGTACCCACTGTTCCAGGGCCTCGGCTACGCCGTCCCTGAGGTTCGACGACGTGATCACGTCAGCCGACGCTTTGGCCGAAGGGGTCGCGTTTCCCATCGCCACGCCGATGCCGGCCCATTGGAGAAGCGCGGCGTCACTATCATGGTCGCCGATGGCCATCGTTTGCTCCGCGGGGACCTGCATCTGGCGCGCGAGCAGCTGCGCCATGGCGGCCTTGGACGCATCTACCGAGGTGATATCGACGAAGCCGGGGGTAGTCTCGTATATGGTGGTCCTGTCCCCGAAGGTCCGCCTCACTTCGTCAAGCGCGGCTCCGGCGGCTGTAACGTCCATGTCCCGAAGATCGAAGTAGAGCTTGTCGATAGGATCGCCGGCCTGGAGCACCTTCTCCAGCCCACCCACCGTGTCAGGTCCCGCTATCTCTCGATTCTGGATGGCTTGACTCAGAACGGCGGTGAGCCGGTCCGCGAACCATTCGTCGTCGCTCTCGATGTTCATGGAGGCTCCGAACCGCCGCCCCAGATCGACGATCTCTGCCGCCAAACCCGGGTCCAGAGACACGTGGATCAGCCCGGCGGCGGCCTGAACGTTCCACAGCAGAGCTCCGTTGCAGGCAATCAAGGGGGTCTGTAGCGCCAATTGTTGATGGAAGGGTCGGACCGCGCGGGGCGGTCGGGACGATACAAGCACGATCTCGACGCCGGCCTCTCTAACGGTGGCGATCGTTCGTTTCGCCCGCTCCGACATCCGTCGTGGGCCCGAGAGCAGGGTGCCGTCTAGGTTGATGAAGATAAGGCGGATCACGCGGCCCGCGCCGACCAGTTGCGCCAAACCACGCGCCACGTAATCAAGGTGGTGGCGCATCGCCTGGCGGGCCTTCTGCTCGTTGCCCGAGCGGATCGCCTTGCGGATGGCGTCATGCTGCTGCTGGAGCGCCGCGGCACCGCCAGGTTCGGCGTAGTAGGCCGAAAGGATCGCGGCCATGTGGTCGTGCAAGAGGTCCACCGGCTCTCGGATCACAGTTTCGAAAAGAGGATTGTGCGTGGCTTCCGCGATAGCCGCGTGGAAGGCCACATCCACCTCAGGAGTGATCAGGTCCCCCGGGCTGGCGAGGATGTCGGAGAGTCGATGCAGGTCCTCGATGGTTGCCCTGCGCGCCGCTAACCCCGCTGCTTCGATCTCCACGGCGCTGCGGACTTCCATGAGTTCGATGATGCGCTCGGCTCCGCTGCCCAACGTAGACGAAATGGGAGTCGTGAACTGCGGGTTGGGCATGCCGGAGACCACGGTCCCGCGGGCACCACGCCCCGATATCAGCAGCCCGTGCGCTTTGAGTTCGCGCAACGCCTCGCGGACGGCGGGTCTCCCCACTCCCATACGCGTGGCAAGGTCACGTTCCCCTGGGATCTTGTCTCCGGGCTTGTATTCACCGGAATTGATGAGGTAACGAAGCTGCTCCGCGACCTGGTCGGAAATGGTGCGGGGACTCACAGGCTTGAGCCGGTTCGCCGCCTGCTCGGATTGGCGATGGTCCCTCGAGTCCTCGTCTTTCACCATAGGTACGATGGTAACACCATGGCCCAGAACTCACAAGCTCGAACGGGCGCTAACCCTCGCTCAGCACGGCGACTTCCCGCCGCTTGGCCTTCCGCTTGGCGACCAGCATGGACAGCCAGATACCGAACTCGTAAAGGACGAGCAGCGGAATCAGCATGAGCATCATGCTGACCGGATCCTGGCTGGGGGTGATGACCATCGCCACGATGGCGTTTGCCAACACCGCCCACTTTCGCACCTTGCGCATCTTCTTGTAATCCACGAGACCGGACCAGGCCAGCAGCATCATGACTAGTGGCAATTCGAAGACCGTGCCGAAGGCGAGCAGGAAGAGTGAAATGAAGCTGATATAAGGATCAACGTGCAGCATGACTGTGAACTGATCGGCGCTGAAGTTCAGCAGCCACTTGAGACCCACCGGCAGCACGATGTAGTAGCCGAAGACCACGCCCCCGAGGAAAAGGCCTGTGGACAGAGCTACATAAGGGAAGATGCTCTTCTTCTCCTTCTCGTAAAGCGCCGGCATGATGAAAGCCCAGAACTGCCAAAGTATGAAGGGCAGGGAAATAAGGAGCCCGGCATAGATGGAAATCTTGAGGATCGCCATGAAAGGCTCAGTGGCGCTGAAGGCGAGAAGTTTCTCGTTCGCATAGGGAGTGCTCTGGAGAGGATGCATGAGAATCGCGAACACGTACTTCTTTTCCACGAAGGCGGCTATGCAGCAAACCACCACAACGATTGCCACATAGGTAAGACGCTTGCGAAGCTCGGTGAGATGCCCCATCAGGGGCATCGCCTTTTCCCTGTCTTTGCTCAAGAGATCCTGTGCTCCCCGGATTCGCGGCTCAACAAAGGCAGCGTAGTCTGTTTGTACAATGCGATACTCCTCACTGTGCTGGACAGTATAGCTCAGCGCAACGTTCCCGGAGTGCGCAAGGTGCGCGTCTCTCGCGATTGTTCCGACGACGTTCAGGGAACGTTGAAAGCGGCGCAGCGATTTGTTATCGTCGGACCGTGCTGCGGCGGCCGAATCGGCTTGCCCTGGGATAGGGCACGGAGCCTGATGAGGTGGACGCATGGTTAACCCGACCATTGATTTGGTCATACAGCTGGCGATCATGTTTGTCATCGGCGCGGCCATGGCAGTCGCGTTCGTGACCGTGTCGCATTTTCTTATGCCCTCGAGCAAGAACCCCAATAAGACCGAACCGTATGAGTGCGGCGTCGTTCCTGCGGGCGACGCCCGAGCGCCCTTCAATGTTCACTTCTACTTGGTGGCAGTGCTTTTCGTGCTGTTCGATCTGGAAGCTGTATTCATCTATCCATGGGCGATCTCGTTACGAGAACTGGGTACTCCGGCGCTCGTCGAGATGTTCGTCTTCATCGCGATCCTCCTCGTGGGCTACGTCTACGCGTGGAAGAAGGGCGTCCTTGAGTGGGAATGATCGGTAGCGCGTTTCCTGACCCCACGCATGGCGAGATTGCGAAGATGCGAGATCTGATCTCTCGGCAGAAATCGCTCGGAGCCGCTACGGAGGCGGAGGTGCAGGCCGCTCTCGATGACACTATGGGAGGTCCCGTGAGACTTCCCGGCGGTTTCGCGATGCCGGTACAGATCGAGCGGATCCTCGGTTTTGGTCGCAGCTTTTCCTTCTGGCCCTTGCTCTTTGGTCTCGCGTGCTGCGCCATCGAGATGATGGCTCTCGGGGGTTCGCGGTTCGACATGTCCCGTTTTGGCATGGAGGCCATGCGTGCTTCGCCGCGTCAGGCCGACGGGATGATCGTGGCCGGATGGTGCACTACCAAGATGGCGCCTCGGGTTGTTCGTCTCTACGAGCAGATCCCAGACCCCAAGTGGGTCCTGGCCATGGGCTCCTGCGCCATCTCCGGAAACATCTGGGACACCTACGGAGTGGTCCAAGGAGTGGATAGCCTTATTCCAGTGGACGTGTACGTGCCCGGTTGCCCGCCTCGCCCCGAGGCCCTCTGGCAGGGCCTGGAGATGATTCGCGACCGCGTAAAGATGAGTCGCCACGCTTACGACGGCCTGCGCCGCATCCCGGCGCGCGATGCTCTGGCCGAAGAGATGGAAAAGGCATGACCGTTCCCCGGATACTGGAGGACCGTTTTGGGCCGCGGCTTCTTGAGATCGCGTCTTTCCGGGACGAACTTACTTATGTGGTGGCTGCGGCCGACTGGCTTGAGGTGCTGACCTTCTGCAAGGAAGAGCCGGGTCTGGCCTTCGATCAGCTCGACAGCTTGCTGGGCGACCATCTTCCGGAACGGCGCGAGGCGCCCTTGCAGGTTGTGGCTCACCTCGTGTCGCACGCCCACAGCCTCAGACTGCGGGTGAAGACTGCCTTGGCGGAAGGCGACGCTCTTGTCACCCTCACCGGGCTCTGGCCATCTGCCGGGTTCGACGAGCGCGAAGCATGGGAGATGTACGGCATCGTATTTGAGGGCCATCCCGATCTGCGCCGTCTGCTCACCACCGAGGATTTCGAGGGCCATCCCTTACGCAAGGATTTCCCCATGCGCGGAACCATCCGCGGGCGCATCCGCACCCACCTCGAGGGGAAGATCTAGGTGAGCGCGCCTTTGGAAAGCAATCACGTGGATCACTTGGAATCCCACGACGCGACTGCCCAGACCGCTGCCGAACAGCGCCCCACGCTTGAGGAACTCAAGGCCCGGAAGGCGCGCAACCGCCAGAACGTGGAGACGTCCGGCGAGATCCTGACCGTCAGCATGGGCCCGCAGCACCCCTCCACCCACGGCGTGTATCGCGCGGTCCTCGACTTAGACGGCGAGGTCGTCGTCGACATCCGCCCGGAGATCGGCAACCTCCATCGTGGGGTGGAGAAGTTGTGCGAGGATCGGACCTATCACCAGATCATCCCCATGACCGATCGGCTGGACTACATAGCCGGGTTCGCCATGAACCACGGCTACTGCGAGGCGGTGGAGAAGCTCATGGGCGTGGAAGTGCCGGCACGGGGCCGCTATATTCGCACCATCGCCAGCGAGCTCTGCCGCCTATCCAACCACATCATGTGGCTGGGCATCCACATCATGGACTTGGGCACGCAAACCTTCTTCTGCATCTGCTTCCGCGACCGGGAATACATCCTCGATCTGCTGGAGATGCTCACAGGAGCCCGTCTAACCCACTCTTTCGCCCGTATCGGCGGGGTGGCAAAGGAGCTGCCGGATGGCTTCGTCGATAGGTGCCGCAAGGTCATCGACTTCCTGCCCAAGCGGGTGGCCGAGTACGAGAGGATAGTCAAGAACAACCGCATCTACTACAAGCGGGCTAAGGGCGTCGGGATATTCACCTCGGAAGATTGCTTCGCGTGGCGGGTCACAGGTCCGCCGTTGCGTGCGGCGGGAGTGGTGCGTGACCTGCGGAAGGATGAGCCGTACGCGGCCTATGGTGAGGTCGATTTCGAGGTGGCGGTGGAGTACAACGCCGACGTCTACGACCGATTCCTCGTCCGTATGAAAGAGATCCGCGAGTCGTGCAAGATCATCCGGCAATGCCTGGACAATCTGCCCGACGGTCCTTTTTTGGCCAAAGATTCAGCCCACACTCTGCCTCTCAAGAAGAACGTTCTTCGCGATTCGGGCGCGATGATTCACGACTTCTACCAGGTTTTCCACGGCCCCGACGCCCCCAAAGGTGAGGTCTACCGAGCGATCGAGGTCCCCAAGGGAGAGATGGGCGTCTATATCAGGTCCGAGGGCGGCGCGAAGCCCGCCCGGGTCCGGTTCTCCACCCCGAGCTTCTACCACGGCCAGGTGTTGCCGGCCATGGCCAGGGGGGAAATGCTGGCCGACGTAGTGGCGATCTTTGCCAGCATCGATGTCGTCCTGGGGGACTGTGACCGATGAGCGACCCGATCGCCCAGTTCATATTCCTCGTCATCAAGGCGATTCTGATGCCTGTGCTCATTGTGACCATGGTCGCCTTCATCATCTTCTTCGAGCGCAAGTTTGCAGGATTTTTCCAGGGACGCGTGGGCCCCACCTATCTCGGCCCTTGGGGGTCGTTCCAATCGTTCGGCGACATCTTCAAGCTGATCTCGAAAGAGGACATCATCCCGGCGCGGGCGGACAAGCTGGTCTTCAGGTTGGCGCCCTATATCATTTTCATCCCGGGGTTCCTGGTCATGGCCGTTTTGCCATTCGGCCCAGTGGGAGGCTCTCCCAACTTGTTCGGCTATCGGTTCGACTATGTGATCGCCAATTTCGATGCCGGTCTGGTTCTTTTCCTGGCCATGGGCGCGTTGGGCGTCTACGGCATCGTTCTTGCCGGCTGGTCTTCGAACAGCAATTTCTCTCTATTGGGCGGCCTGCGCGCGGGAGCTCAGATGATCTCCTACGAGCTTGCCATGGGCTTTTCGGTCGTCGGAGTCATGCTGATGGCCGGCTCCATGAGCCTGGTGGACATCGTGAATGGGCAGGTAGGCAATTTCTGGCACTGGTATTTCATCCCGCAGGTTGTCGGCGGGCTCATCTTCTTCATCGCCACCCTGGCGGAACTCAACCGCACCCCGTTCGATCTGGCCGAAGCCGAACAGGAACTGGTGGCGGGCTATCTCACCGAGTATTCCGGCATGCGTTGGGGCCTGTTTCTCTTCGCCGAATACGTCAATATGGTGGTCGTCTCGGCGATCGCCTCCACCTTGTACTTCGGAGGCTGGCGGGCGCCGCTCACCGTCTTGGACTTCATTCCAGGGCCCATATGGCTTTTTATCAAGATTTGCGTCTTTATCTTCATCTACATGTGGGTTAGGTGGACGATCTTTCGTTATCGCTACAACCAGCTGATGGTCATGGGCTGGAAAGTTCTGCTTCCTCTATCGATCGCCAACCTGGTGGTCACAGCCATCATCGTGAGTCTGGTGGGCTGATATGGGCCTCAAAGACATAGTGAAGAAGGGGGCGTTCATCGACATTCTTCGCGGGATGTCGGTGACCGGCACCTATTTCGTCGTCGACAAGGTCACGGTCGAGTACCCCAAGGAGAAGTTGCAGACATACCCGCGTTTCCGGGGAGTCCAAGCTCTACTGACTTATCCCGAGACCGGCGAGACCAAGTGCGTGGCCTGCATGCTTTGCGCCACCATTTGCCCCTCGCGTTGCATCAGCATCGTGGGCGAGGAAGCGCCCGAGGGACATAGCCGTCCGGCGTCCTTCGAACTCGACCTCTCCCGCTGTGTCTTCTGCGGGATGTGCGAGGAAGTGTGCCCGGTGGCCGCGATCGTGATGACGAGGCAATACGAGTTGGCCACATTCGACAAGAGCGACTTCCTCCTTACTAAGGAGAAGCTGATCGCGAACCAACAATTCGCGCACAAAGAGGTCTTCTCGCAGGGTTCTCCGGCCGCAGTCGAGCCTCTGCCCGGCATAACCGCGGCGGAGTTTCGTGCCAGCAAACCTGGGCAGGGGGAGGGCTGACGACTGTGGTCGACAAGATCCTCTTCATAGTTTTTTCGGTGATGACGGTGGCTGGAGGCATCGGCACTATCACGAGGCGCAACGTCATCCATGCGCTCCTACTGCTGGTGTTCACGTTCATCAACGTCGCAGCGATCTTTTTCCTCACCCAGGCTTACTTCCTCGCGATGGTCCAGATTCTCGTGTATGCGGGCGCGATCATGGTTCTATTCGTATTCGTGGTCATGTTTCTCAACCTGCGCACATTCCAGGAGCAGGAGCAAACACATCGCGGGCAGCGCTGGGTGGCTCTGGTGTTGTCGGTGTTGGTATTGGTGGAGTTTGTGGTCATCCTAGCCGGCATCACTTTCGTCTCGGCCAAGGGCGGTTTCAGCCCTGAAGCCATCGCCGCCGCCGGGGGGAGCACACGGGTATTCAGCAACGCTCTGTTCAATCAGACGTTGCTGCCCTTCGAGATTTCCTCGGTGATCCTTCTTGTGGCGCTTGTCGGAGCCATCATCCTGGTCAAGAAAGAGAAGTCGGCCAGCTTGTCCACTCGCGCCTGGGAACCCGGCGCCGAGCCATCGGCTGATGCCGTCGAGGAGGAGGTGTAGCCTAATGGGAGCCAATCCTTCAGGCATGGCGGTCCCGGTCGATTGGTATCTCTACCTTTCGGCGGTGCTGTTCATGGTCGGGGCGGTCGGCGTGCTGACTCGGCGCAACCTCTTCATCATCCTCTTCTCCATCGAACTGATGATGAACGCCGTCAACATCAACCTGGTCGGCTTCAGTCGCTTTCATGAGAACCTGACGGGGCAGAACTTTGTGCTCTTCACCATGGTCGTGGCAGCCGCCGAGGCGGCTGTCGGCCTGGCTATTGCCACCACCCTCTATCGCAACCGACAAACGCTCATGGTCGACCTGTTCGACGGGATGAAAGGCTAATGGCTCCTCTCCCGACAACATCCCGGCCGACGAGTCCGCGCTGGACAGCGTCATACTTCGCTCTCAGCTGCACCCGTGGCGCTCCGGCTACGAGCGCACCCTGCGGCCTTGCCCCGCGCCCGCCCATCACGGCCTACCGTCGGGACGCTGTCCGGAGAGGAGCCTAGGCTCGGTGGCGAACTACGTCTGGCTCATACCCGTCCTGCCGCTGGCGGCTTTCCTGATCACCTTGCTCCTGGGCAAGTGGTGGATCAAGTCCGAAGCTCACTGGCTCCCCATTCTGGCAATGGCCGGTTCGTTCGGCCTCTCAATCGCCGCATTCATCCAGATTCGTGGGGCCGAACACCCGGTGGTGATCGAGCTGTGGCGCTGGTTCTCGGTGGGCAGCTTCCAGGTACCGTTCGCCTTCCAGATCGACCAGTTGTCGGCGGTCATGTTGCTCGTGGTCACCGGGGTGGGTCTGCTCATCTTCATTTACTCCAAGGGATATATGCACGGCGATCCGGGTTACTACCGCTTCTTCGCCTACATGAGCCTGTTCGCCTTCAGCATGCTGCTGCTGGTGCTGGCGAACAATTATCTGCTGCTCTACTTCGGTTGGGAAGCGGTGGGGCTCTGTTCGTACTACCTCATCGGCTTCTTCTACCACAAGCCCGAAGCGGCGGCCGCCGGGAAGAAGGCCTTTATCGTCAACAGAATCGGCGACTTCGGTTTCGGCCTGGGCGTGATGCTCATATTCGTGACGTTCGGCACGCTCGATTACATCGGCGTCTTCCAACAGGTGGGGTCCGGAGCCGCTGGGCATGGCGTGCTCATCGCGATCGCTCTTCTTCTCTTCATGGGAGCGATGGGCAAGTCTGCCCAGTTCCCCCTGCATGTGTGGCTTCCCGATGCCATGGAAGGCCCCACACCTGTTTCGGCTCTCATCCACGCCGCCACCATGGTCACTGCCGGAGTCTATCTGGTCGCCCGCAGTTCGATCATTTTCGCCAGTGCACCGGAGGCGATGCTGGTCGTGGGCATCGTGGGGACCTTCACCGCCATCTTCGCGGCCGTTATCGGCATGGCTCAACAGGACATCAAGAAGGTCTTAGCCTATTCGACGATCTCGCAGCTGGGCTTCATGTTCATGGCCCTCGGTGTGGGAGCCTGGTCGGCGGCCATCTTCCACCTGGTCGCCCACGCTTTCTTCAAGGCCCTTCTCTTCCTCGGTGCCGGATCTGTCATCCACTCCATGGGTGGCGAGCAGGACATGCGTTGCATGGGGGCACTGGCACGACGCATTCCGGTGACGTGGATCACGTTCATGGCCGGTGCCCTGGCTCTGTCCGGGATCTTCCCGTTCGCCGGATTCTGGTCGAAGGACGAGATCCTTGGGAGAAACTTCCAGGCGGGTGTCTACATCATCTGGGCTGTGGGCATCATCGCGGCCTTCATAACCGCCTTCTACACCTTCCGGATGGTCTTCGTGACTTTCTGGGGCAAGGAGACCAGGTCCGACGAGAAGACCTGCGCGCTTGTTCACGAGAGCCCCAAGTCCATGACCTGGCCCCTGATCCTTCTGGCTGTCGCGTCGACCCTGGGCGGCTTCATTGGGCTCCCCGGCAGTTTCGGCGTGATCCAGCGTTTTCTCGAGCCGGTGTTCGCACAGGCCAATACGATCCTCGGCATCGGTGAGCCGTCTGTACAGGCCCTCGACATCATCCTGATGTTCGTCTCGCTCGTGGTCGCCCTTGTCGGGATGGGTCTGGCTTGGTTCATATACGTGCGCCGAGCCCAGGACCTGCCGGAGTTCTTTGGTGAGCTGTTCGGACCGGTCTACAAGGTCGTTTACAACAAGTTCTACATCGATGAGTTCTACCAGGCCACCGTGGTCTGGCTGGCCGTCGACGGCTCCCGTTGGCTCTGGCACGCCTTCGACGAGAAGGTCATTGACGGAGCAGTGAACGGTACCGCGTGGCTGTGGCGGACGGCGGGCCGGGGCGTGCGGCCCCTGCAGACCGGGGGGGTGCAGAACTACCTGCTGGGCATCCTCATTGGGGTGTTCGTCATCGTGACTGTCGTCGTGTTCCTCTAGGCTGCGCTGAAGGGTGAGATAGTGGAGTTCGATTTTGCGACACAACTGGGGTTCAGGGGACTCACGTTCCTGACCTTCCTGCCGGTGGCGGGAGCCCTGGTCATGCTTGTCTTCATGCGCAGGCGTCCAAACGCCTATAAGGCAACCGCGCTCGTCACCAGCATCGTCACCCTCGCCCTCGCGATCTTCTTGGCCACGCAGTTCCACACCGGAACTGCCGCCTACCAGTTCCAGGAAAATTCCAGCTGGATCGCGAGTCTGGGAATCTCCTACCATCTGGGCATCGACGGCATTTCCATGCTGTTGATCTTGCTGACCACGCTGCTCTCAGTCGTCGCCATCCTGGGCTCGTGGAGCTCGATCAAGGACCGGGGGCTGGCCTTCTTCATCAGTCTCCTGGTGCTCGAGACCGGGATGCTCGGCGTGTTCGTCTCCATGGATCTCTTTCTCTTCTACGTGTTCTGGGAGATCCAGCTCATTCCGATGTACTTCATCATTGGGCTGTGGGGAGGTCCGCGTCGGGTGTACGCGGCAGTGAAGTTCTTCCTCTACACGTTCGTGGGATCTGTTCTCATGCTGGTAGCCATTCTGGCGATCGTGTGGTGGTACGCGAAGAATGGCGGCGGCCTGACCTTCGACATCCTGACGCTGCAGAACGCCGGCTTCCCCGTGTCAGTCGCGGCTTGGTCTTTCGCAGCCTTCTTCATAGCTTTCGCCATCAAGGTTCCCATGTTCCCGGTTCATACATGGCTCCCGGATGCGCATACGGAAGCGCCGACCGCGGGGTCGGTGATACTGGCCGGCGTTCTCCTGAAAATGGGCGTCTACGGGATGATCCGCTTCTGCGTGGGCTTCTTCCCGGAGATGGCCGTGCGGGCCATGATACCGGTCCTTATACTGTCGGTGATTGCCATCGTCTACGGCGCAGCCATGTCCCTGGTCCAGCCGGACATGAAACGCTTGGTGGCGTATTCGTCGGTGAGCCACATGGGGTTCGTGACGGCGGGGTTGTTCGTCTTCAACCTGCAGGGCATCGAAGGATCGGTGCTGCAGATGATCAACCACGGCGTGCTTACCGGCGCGCTCTTCATGATGGTCGGCTTCTTCTACGATCGGACCCACACGCGCCTCATCAGCGACTACGGGGGTATGGCCAAACCCATGCCCATAGCCGCGGCCTTCTTCAGCCTGTTTGTCCTGGGTAGCTTGGGACTGCCCGGATTGAGTGGCTTCGTGGGCGAATTCCTGATTCTCGTGGGGGCCTTCCAGTTCGCGAAGATCTTCGCGATCATCGCTTCCGTCGGCATCATCCTTGGCGCGGCGTATCTGCTTTGGATGTACCAGCGCACGATGTTCCAACAGACGAACGAGAAGTGGGCGACCCTCAAGGACCTCAATGCGAGAGAGATCGTGACGCTTCTGCCCCTGGTCGGCATGGCCGTATGGATCGGGCTCTACCCGCACACGTTCTTGAACTTCATACAGGCCCCGGCACAGAACATCATCTCCCAGGTGCAGCCGTATCTGGCTCAGCGCGGGACCGGTCTCGTCCACCTGGCTGCGTCTTTGTTCGGGGGGAACTAGTATGCCTGCCGCAGACCTGATCACCGTCGTCCCCGAACTCATCATTCTGGTCGCCGCCTGCGCGATCCTGCTGGTGGAGCCGTTCGTCAAGAATGATAGGACCGTCGTTATGGCAATTGCGCTGACGGGGCTATTCTCGTCGGCCGCAGTGGCGTTGGGTTTGTTGGGACAGAACAGGTTGGCCTTTTCGGGCATGCTGGTGCTCAACGATTGGGCGGTGTTCTTCAAAGTGCTGTTCGCGGCGGGCGCGGCTATCACGCTGCTCATGTCCTCGGAGTATCTGGAATCGCATCGGCGCCATCTGGGCGAGTACTACGCCTTGTTGCTGTTCGCGGTCATCGGGATGGATCTCATGGCCGCTTCGCGGGATCTCATACCGTTTTACGTCTCATTGGAGCTGATGGCCATCAGCAGTTACTTGCTTGCGGCCTTCTTCCGATACCGTGTGCGTTCCAACGAGTCTTCGCTCAAATACTTCCTCACAGGGTCATTTGCCTCGGCGATCATGTTGTACGGCATATCGCTGGTTTACGGTGAGACGGGAGCCACGAACTACCGCGCAATCGGTCAAGCGCTGAGCGGCCACGTGGCGACCTCTGGAATCATTTTCGCGGTGTTCCTCGTTGCCGTCGGGCTGGCCTTCAAAGTTTCGGCTGCGCCCTTCCACATGTGGACACCCGACGTATATCAGGGGGCTCCAACGCCCATCGCCGCATTCTTCTCGGTCGGACCCAAGGCGGCGGCATTCTCCGTGATCATGGCGGCCTTTATCGGCGCCTTCCCTGGGGTCGCGGCGCAATGGGGCGTCCTCTTCATCGTGCTCGCAGTGCTGACAATGTTGGTGGGTAACCTCTTCGCTCTCGTCCAGACGAACGTAAAGCGGATGCTGGCCTACTCCTCGATAGCCCATGCCGGCTACCTTCTCGCAGGGGTCGGGGCGATGGGGTTCAGCAAGAACTCCTACCCGGGTGAGGCCGTGCTTCTCTACTTGGCAGCCTACACCTTCATGAATCTCGGCGCCTTCGGAGTGCTGACCTACCTGAAATCTCAGGCTCCGGGTAAGTTCGACTACTCACTCGGGCAGATGGCCGGGTTGGGTAGACGATCGCCTTGGGCTGGAGTGCTTCTGTCGCTTTTTCTGCTGTCTCTGACTGGGATCCCTGGAACGGCCGGCTTTATCGCCAAGTTCTATCTTTTCGGCGCGGTCGTTTGGGCCAATTTGATCTGGCTGGCCGTTATCGGTGTGCTGCTCAGCGCGGTTTCGGCCTACTATTACCTGAGGGTGATCATCGTGATGTTCTTCAAAGAGCCGGAGGAAGAACTGAACATCAGCGGGCCCATCTCCGGGGGGATGGCGGCAGCGCTCGCCCTCAGTGCGTTGGCAACGCTTGCGATCGGCATTTTTCCCAGCTGGCTCTGGGATTCGGTCGTCAGGGCATTCGACGCGCTCTTCAAGTGACCGCACTTTGAGCGTTCCGCCTCCTGACGCGGCGGCGGAGGAGGCGACCCGTGCTGCTTGAAGCCGATTGGATCCTTCCCATGAGTGGCCCGCCTGTGGCCTACGGTGCCGTTGCCGTCGTGGACGGGAAGATAGCGGACGTGGGGCCCGCTGCGGAGCTGCGGGCCCGCCGGTTCGGAGAAGAAATTCGTAGCTTTCCCGGATGTGTCCTTATGCCTGGCCTGGTGAACGTCCACAGCCATCTCGAGTACTCTGCGTTTTGCGGCTTCAGCGGTTCGTGCGGCTTCGGGGAGTGGATGCTGCGGCTTCTTCTCGCCAGAAGAAAGCTCTCGGTTGACGACTACGCCATTTCCGCTCGGTGGGGGGCAAGAGAATGCGCGCGGGCCGGTATGACCTGCCTCGCGGACACCGCGTTCGAGGGCTGGACGTCGGCGCGCGCCGCCGGCGAAGCCGGGCTGCGCGCCCGCATTCACCTGGAGGTTGTCGGGCTGGACGATGCGGAACTGCCCAAAACCATGGACCGGATGGAGACTCGGCTGGCCGACCTTGCCGCCGCATGCGGGCCGCTCGTGGAGCCCGGGCTGTCTCCCCATGCCCCTTATTCGGTTTCTCGCAGGCTTTTCCGGGAGTTGGCACGCTTCGCGCGCCGCCGGGGCCTTCGTCTCGCCACCCACGTCGCTGAGTCGAAGTCCGAGGTCGAACTTCTGACGTACGGGACGGGGGCCATAGCCCAAGCCTACAAAGCGGCGCAACTGTGGAGAGGTCAGCGATGGTCGCCCCCGGGGGTGAGCCCTGTTTTGTTTCTCGAACAAGCCGACGTTCTCGGACCGGAGATGCTGGCAGTGCACTGCGTTCAACTGGACACCAATGACGTCGCGGTTCTGGCGCGCAGCGGCGCCAACGTTGCCCACTGTCCGCGCTCCAACAGGCGGCTCCATTGTGGCATCGCGCCGGTGGCCGAGCTCCGAGCGGCGGGCGCCGCGGTCGGGCTGGGCACCGACAGCCTGGCCTCGAACGAGACGTTGGACCTTTTCGCGGAGATGCGAGCGGCCCTGGATATGAGCCGCGCGCGCGCGGAACGCGCACCGCTCCGTGCCGCCCACGGCTTCGAGGCTCTCGACCTCCATTCGCCGAGTGCGGTCAGTCTCGAGGAGATCGACGTGCTGCGAATGGCGACCTTGGAGGGGGCCGCAGCACTTGGTTTTCGCAATCGACTGGGAAGCCTGGAGGTGGGCAAAGAGGCGGATCTAATCGCGGTGCAACTACCCGTTCCCGTCTCAGGCGAGAGTGGCTTGATCTCTCGGGTCGTCTCGGGTGCCACGGCGGAGCACGTCCGCCTGACCATGGTGGGCGGCATCGTGGTCGTCGACAAAGTGGCGATGCCGAGCGACAAGGACGATCTGGACGCGGACTTCGCCGCGGTTCGAACGAAGCTCGGGTTGGAGCCTCGTGGCGTTGGGTAGTCGCCCGCAAGACCTGATATGCTGCGGAACTTGCAGCGTGTTTTCAGCGTCTTGTTAGGTAGTCGATGGACCGATAATGCGGCATAATCTGATGGGCATTTCCGCAGCGTGATTAGGAGATTATTTTGCTGCTCGATCGAAAGCGCATCAACAGATGGGCTAAGTGGGTCGCCCTCTTCCTGGCGATTATTTTTGCGGTGGGTTTCATTTTCCTTGGGGTCGGCTACGGCGGGGGTGGTTTCAACATCTCTTCGCTGTTCACCGGCGGCAAGTCCAGCACCGCGACCAGCGAGACCCCTCAACAGCAACTGGCCGCCTACCAGGCCACTCTTGCGAAGAATCCAACTGATGTCACCGCCATGCTTGGAATAGCCACTCTTTTTCAGCAGAACAACCAGTTCAAGGAAGCCACGGTATACCTGGAGAACGTCATCGCTCTCGACCCCAGCCAGAAGGACGTCTACATCAGGCTTGCCAATCTGTACATGAGTTCGGATCTTTCCGATTACCAATCGGCCGCGACCGTTCTCAACAAGGCAACGTCCGTGGATCCGAACAATCCGGATGTCTACCTCAAGCTTGGCTCTGCACAGAACTACCTCGGTAATACCGAGGCCGCGATTCTAGCCTGGCAGAAGTATCTGGAACTTGCGCCGAGTGGCGATATGGCCTCTACCGTGCAGGACCAGATCACGAAGCTGAGTGCCAAGAGCACCACGACGACCACCGCCGCAGGAGCGACGACGACTACGTCCGGGGGGGCTGCCACGACCGCGACTACGGGGGCCGGCGCCTCGACAACGACGGCGGCGTCCACCACTCCGTAGGTCTCTGACCCGGACGCTGCCGGTTTGCAGAGGTGCGGACTGGCGTATACTTGGTAATAACTGGCTGCTGCCGGACACAGGCTTTGGCATCGGGACGGCCCTGACGACCGGGGGATACGCGTGAATCTTTCTATCAGCACAGACGTTGTAGACGGGCTATCTATCATCCATGTCGGCGGCGATCTCGATGTCTATACCGCTCCACGACTGAAGGAAACGCTTGCCGATGCCATAGCGAGCGGGCAAAGGGTGATTCTAGACCTCTCGGAGGTGCACTTCATCGACTCCACGGCACTTGGGGTTCTGGTGAGCGCTTTGCGGCAGTCGACGACAGACTCGGGAGATTTCCGGCTCGTGGTCGACGATCCCTACCTGCTCAAGATATTCCGCATCACCGGTTTCGACGGCCTGTTCCCAATATTCCCGCAGGTTGCCGACGCGGTTTCGGGCATCTGAGATTCCGAGCGGGAGTCTTTCGAAGACGACCTCTTTTTTTGTAGTCCTTGCATTCCACTTGCTTTGGCGTGCTATCTTTCGCGCCTGACATCCCGGCCGACGAGGAGCTTGCCTGGTGCGACTGATCATCACAGAGAAAAACGACGCCGCGAAGAAGATCGCGGGCATCCTGGCCGCCGATGGTGCCAAGGAGGAGGCGTTCTACAAGATCCCGTTCTACGTCTTTACGGACGCCGAGGGCGAGCCGAGCATGGCCGTGGGACTCAAGGGCCACGTGGTGCAGGTCGACTTTCCCCCCGAGTATTCGGAGTGGCGCAAGGTTGAGCCCAAAGCCCTCATTGATGCGCCCCTCATCAAGACTGAGACCGCCAAGGCGGTCGTGCGGGTCGTTAAGAAGCTGGCGGCGGACTCCACCAAGCTAATCATTGCCACCGACTTCGATCGCGAGGGCGAACTCATCGGGCTCGAGGCTCTCAATCTGGCCGGGGAAGAGAATCCCAAGTTGATCAGGGTGGCCCGCAGAGCGCGCTTTTCTGCTCTCACCCGAGGAGAGATCACTCGGGCCTTTTCGAATCTGGATCACCTTTCCGAGCCACTCGCCCGCGCGGGGGAAGCTCGGCAGGACATCGACCTCATCTGGGGCGCCACCCTTACCCGCTTCGTGTCCTTGGCCACGTCTCGTTTGGGCAGCCAGTTCCTCAGCGTCGGACGGGTGCAGACGCCGACATTGGTTCTGGTCGCTGAGCGGGAGAAGGAACGCAGAGCATTCGTCCCCGAGCTCTACTGGGTGGTCAAGGTTGAATTCGAGGGCGACGGGCAATCTTTCGGTGCTGTACACAAGGAAGAACGGTTCCTCGACGAGGGGCGAGCCAACGCCGTCTTCGAGAAGCTGGTCGGCCCCGGTAGGGTGGAAGCGGTTAAACAGACCAAGCGCAAGGTGCCTCGTCCGGCTCCTTTCAACACCACGAGTTTCACCAGCGCTGCTACATCGTTGGGATACAGCGCCGCGGCGGTCATGCGCATAGCTGAGGATCTCTACATGTCTGGGCACATCAGCTACCCGCGTACCGACAACACTGTCTATCCATCGTCGCTCGACCTGCGTGAAGCTCTCGAGATCCTCGCTTCGGGCGAATTCAAGCGAGAAGCCGGGCAGTTGCTCTCACGGCCCACCCTCACGCCGAGTCGCGGCGAGAAACGGACCACAGACCATCCGCCGATCTACCCCACGGGCGCGCCGCGCCGCGGCGAGTTGGGAGATCGGGAGTGGCGTCTGTACGAGCTGATTGCGCGCCGCTTCATGGCCACGCTGGCCGATGAAGCTCAGATGGAGTCCAATCGCATCGACTTGACTGTGGATGGTGAGCCCTTCTTTGCTCGCGGCAGTCGCGTGCTCCAAGCGGGCTGGATGGATTACTACGCATATGGGCGGCAGAAGGATTCCGAACTGCCCTTGCTGCAGGCGGGAGACTCGGTGCATCTTGTCGACAAGCAACTCGAGGGCAAAGAGACCCAGCCTCCATCGAGATATGGCCAGGGGCCTCTCATCGAGTTGATGGAGAAGCACAATCTCGGCACCAAGGCCACGCGGCATGCCATCATTCAGAACTTGTACGACCGTGGCTACGTGCACGGCAACCCGGTTGAGCCCACGGAGATGGGCATCAAGTTGGCCGAGGCCCTGCAGGAATTCGCTCCTCGCATAGCGTCGCCCGAGATGACGGCCCAGTTGGAGAAGGACATGGATCTCATCTCCGAGCGCGACCTCACCAAGGACGCGGTGGTCGGCATCTCCCGTGATCTGCTGCGGCAGGCCTACAGCTCTCTGGAACAGCACAAGGAGCAGATGGCGGCCAAGATCTACGAAGGCATCACCGACGACCGCATCCTGGGTGAGTGCCCCAAGTGCGGCACCCACCGCATCCGCATCATCCGCTCCAAGGCGACCAAAAAGCGCTTTGTGGGCTGTGAGGGCTACCCCGACTGCGATCAGACCTATCCGATACCGCAGCGGGGCGACATCATCGGTACCGGAGACGTGTGTCCAGAGTGCGGCACCCCCAAGATCAAGGTGCTGGGAGGCCGGAGGCCGTGGATCCTCTGTCTCGATCCGAACTGCTCCACCAAGGCCGAGTACCGTGCCAAGAGAGCCGCCAGGGAGGCCAAGGCAGAGGCCGCCGCAAAGCCTTCCACAAAGGCGGCGTCCAAGACAACGGCCAAGACGGCAGCTAAGACTTCCGCGAAGCCGGCCGCCAAGCCTGCGCGGAAACCGGCGACGAAGATCGCCGCAAAGCCTGTGACGAAGGCAGCGGTGAAGAAGCCGTCCGCGAAGAAGCCCGCTGTCAAGAGGGCCAAGAAGACCAGCGACGCCGAGGATTGACTTTCTCCCGGAGCGATAGTGCCCCATTTCTCAGATAGCGACCCAGCGAACGGATTGCCGCCCCTTCCGGAGGACGCGTCGCTGGACGAGTCGGTTCTCGCCGGTCTGGGGAGCGGGACGAAGGGCATTTTCATCACGTTCGAGGGCCTCGACGGTTGCGGCAAGTCCACCCAGATGGATCTATTGGCCGCCGGTCTACGCGAACGCGGCTACGTAGTCACCATCACGCGGGAACCGGGTGGCACCGCCGTGGGCGAGGGTATCCGCCGTCTGCTGCT
Source organism: uncultured Actinomycetes bacterium (assembly GCA_963775295.1). Lineage (GTDB taxonomy): Bacteria > Actinomycetota > Thermoleophilia > RBG-16-64-13 > RBG-16-64-13 > JAMDEO01. Next base: position 239,294 of record CAVZIK010000006.1, on the reverse strand, counting down.
TGATCCCCTCCATCACGGGATGTCCGCGCGGGCCGAGGCGTTGTTGTATTCGGCGGCGCGCGCACATCTTGTGGAAAAGATCATCCGGCCTGCGCTTGACGACGGCCAGGTCGTTCTCTGCGATCGCTATCTCGACTCCTCTCTCGCGTATCAGGGTTATGGGCGCGGCCTCGGCACTGACGACATCATCACGCTGAACGCGTGGGCGACGGACTGCCTGTTTCCCGACCTCACGCTGTTTCTCGACCTCGACGACGACATACGTGCCACCCGCATGGCGGCGGTGCCGGATAGGCTCGAGGCGGAAGACGAAGAGTTCCATCGGCGCGTGGGAGCGGGCTACCGCGAGCTTCTTCTTATGCATCCTCACCGCATCCACAGGGTGGACGCCCGTGGGTCGGCGGCCGATGTGCAGGAGAGGGTCCGAACAGAAGTCGAGAACGAGTTCGAGCTCTTCAGTCATTAGAGTTGAGCGTACCGGCCGAGGCGAGGGCGCGTTGAAAGATCTGTTTGCCGATATCGTGGGCCAGGATATGGCCGTTTCTATCCTAAGCCGGGCTTTGGAGCAGGGGGCGTCGCACGCTTATCTCTTCTCCGGTCCCCCGGGCGTAGGCAAGACCAGCGCCGCTCTCGATCTGGCCGCTGGACTAGCCTGCGCGGAAGGCGGGTGCGGTGTATGCAGCACGTGCCGTCGGGTGAGGCAGGGCCTCCATCCGGACGTCGAGATCGTGGCTCCTGAAGGCAGTTTCATCCGGAAAGAGGAGATCACGGCCATCAACATGCACGCCGTCTACCGGCCATTCGAGGCCCGCGCGAAAGTGTACGTTTTTCTAGAAGCCGACAGCTTCAACACGGAATCGGCGAATGCTTTCCTCAAGACGCTGGAAGAGCCGCCACCTCACGTGTACTTCATCCTGGTCACGGATCATGCGGAGCGATTGCTTCCCACAGTGGTGTCTCGCTGCCAGGTGGTCGCATTCTCTCCGGTACCTCTGAAGGCAACCATAGTGGATATCCAGGGTCGATTCGGACTATCTCCCCGAGAGGCGGAGGTTCTTGCCCGGGCGGCCGGGGGTAACCTCAGCTACGCCCGGGAACTGGCCACCTCTGAAAGCGCGCGTAGGCAGAGGGAATTGTTGCTGGATCTTGCTCGGGATCTCCCCGCCGCGGGCCTCATGGCGACACAAGCGGCAGTGGACGAGGTGATGGTCACCGTGGAGTGCAGGGCGCTGGAGAGAGTATCGTCTGCGGACGCTGAACTGCAGCAGGCTCTCGAGTGGGCCGGCGACGCTCGCACACGCAACTGGCTGAAGAAGCGGCACGACGAAAAGCTCAAGCGTCAGCAGCGGCGCCTGACTACTCAGGGACTACATGGGGTGACCAAGACTTATGCAGGCTGGTATCGTGACTTGGCTGCGGTCTCCGTTCAGGCGGAGGCCGCGGTCCTCAACCAGGATCGTCTTCCCGAGCTTCGTGCCCAGGCTGTATCCGGGAGTGTGCTCGGCTTCACGCAGGCTGTGTTGGCAGTTTGTCTGGCGCAGGAGCGCCTTAGGTATAATGTTGACGCCCGATGCGCTATCGGTGATATGTTTCGCACCATTAAGGAGGCCCTGACTCAGTGGCCGATGTTGTAGGGGTCCTGTTCCACAACGGGACCAAGACCTATCATTTTGATCCCGCAGGACTCGAGCTATCCCGGGGGGACCGTGTCGTCGTCCAAACCATGAGGGGCACCGAGATCGGCCAGGTGGTCGAGCCCCCCCATGTCGTCGACGACTCTGAACTCCAGGCACCCCTGAAGAAAGTGGTTCGGGTCGCCACCGGCGAAGATCTCGAGACCCAGGCCAGCGCGGCTTCCCTTCGCAAGGAGGCCATGATCGCGTGCAGGGAGCTCATCTCTTCCCACGGGTTGGATATGAAGCTCGTGGACGCGGATGTCTCCTTCGGCGGGGAGAAGATCACATTCAGCTTCTACTCCGATGAGAGAGTCGATTTTCGTGCGCTCGTAGCCGATCTGGCTCGAACCCTCAAGATGCGCATCGAACTGCGTCAGATTGGGGCTCGGGAAGAAGCGCGAATGGTGGGAGGTTTGGGTCCCTGTGGAAGGCATCTCTGTTGCAGTCTCTTCCAGGGCGACGAGGATCCCGTCTCCATCCGTATGGCGAAGGAACAGAACCTTCCCCTGAATCCCATGAAGATCTCGGGGCTCTGCGGACGTCTCATGTGCTGTCTCAAGTACGAGCAGCAACAGTACGTTACCTTCCGCAAGGAAGCACCCCCGAAAGGCACCCCGGTGAAGACCGGCGACATAGAAGGCGCGATCATCGGATACAACGTTCTCAAGGACGCCGTTGTCGTGCGTTTCCAGGATGGCTCCATATCTGATGTGAGGCTCAGCACCTGCGAATGCGATGAGAATGGCTGCCTCAATTGCGCTCGTGAAGAGGAACAGCCCCAGGTGCTTCCGATGCCGGAGATCCGTTTTGGCGCTCCATTGGAGTCCGCGGTGGACCAGGACGACGCGCCCGAGGGGCCCGAAGGGCTTGAGTCTGGTGCGGCCGGTGCATCTACTACCGAGCCGGGTTCCGGCGACGGCGAGGGAAAGACCGAAGGAAGGTCTCGGTCCCGGCGCAGTCGGGGAAGGCGGGGAGGCCGGGGTAGGGGGTCCGACGGCGCGCCGGCGACCGACGGACAAGGCGTCCCGGCGGGAGAGGCGGGCATCGCTGCGAACTCCGCGCAACAAGAGAGGCGCAATCCCCGTCATAGGCTAGGGCAAAGACCGAACCGTTCGGGTGAAGGATCGTCTGAAGCGGCGGCCGCCGGGCAAGGTCAGGCCGGTGGAGAACGTGTCTCTGGCGAAGCCGGTGAAGGAGCAGTCAAACGACCACGACGACGGCGCAGGCCGCGTCGGCGCAACAGCGCCCCAGGAGAAGTCGGCGGCAACGCTGGCGATGGAGGCGGCGGCGGAGACTCGTCGGGGGGGGACTCCTAGAAGAACGGCCGCGTTCGGCGGGTGTTCGTTGGCATTACCGCTTGTCAGGGGTCGCTTGACCTTCTAAACTTACCGCTCGTTGCGCCGACGTAGCTCAGATGGCAGAGCGGCTCACTCGTAATGAGCAGGTCCGGGGTTCGATTCCCCGCGTCGGCTTTCTTTGTCAGCTGCTGGCGACTTTATCGTCGTATCGTGATAACTCACCGGGACGGCCGCCTCCGTTAAGATGCATCAGCCGAACGGCCAGCGCAGTCGACACGGCAGGATCAGGGAAAGGAGCGTCATGCTGGTTGGTCCCATCAAGTTTCATCTCCTAGTCTCTCCCCTCGAGGACCGGCCAGACTTCGCCGTCGCGACCATCACCGCCGCGCGGGTGGACGGGAAGACGCTTGAGAACCCCCATGTGTTCGTCCAACCGGCCGATCTCGTGGTAGACCACGGAGACGGAATGGTCAGCGTGAGTCTGTCGCGCGAAGAGATCCATCAGGGGCTTGGGCGGATGGCGATACGGATCAAGGACCGGAGTGGTCAACCGATGGCGGATGTCGCTCTCGTTGCCTCCGTCGAGAGGGACGGCGGCATCAGTGCGAGTTTGGAGAAGCAGACCTTCTGATCGATCGCGATGTATTCAGTCCGCGGCCTTGGTCGAGTCCTCGAAATCGAAGCTCGCTTTGACGGGGTTATCCTCCCCCAACACGTCCATCACGTTGCAGCCGCCAAGAAGAAGTCTGAAGAGCCAGTAACCCATGTCCCAACCATCGACCTGGTCGTCCAAACCGGACTCTCCTCCAGAGTCGTCGCGCAGAAAGGTCTCCGCTCTGCCTCGCAACTCTGTCCACTGATGAGGCTGCAGGTCAGGGAACTCCAGATTCAGGGTGAAACGTTGCATGACGTCTCCTTTGGCGACCTTGACCGCGCACACAATCTAGATTGTGCCACCGGGAGCACGGCGGCGCGAGTCCTTTGCTCCAGAATGGGCCGAAGCACCGAGGCGGGCGAGCAACGGGAGGCCCCGGTCTAGAGTTCGGCCGTCGCCGAAGCCAGCGGCTTGGAATCGGAGTCCAGCGGTGCGCAACCGGCCGACGAGGCGGGACGTCCTCTTAAGTACGCGGACATGGCTTTGGTGTATTCGGCCACCAACGTAGCGGTGTCACCGGAGCGCGCATGTGCATCGAACGGACTTGCCCCATAAAGGACAACCTGCTCCATGAGTCCTAGCCAGGTGCGGCACACCATCTCGGCCGCAAGTTCTGGCTCCGGATGAGAGATCTCTTCGCGGTGCGACAACAGCACGTGAGTCATGGTCGAGCGGCAGTAGGCATAGAACTTGCGGCCCTCCTGCTGGAACAGGGGCAAGACCGCTTCCTGGACCACGAAGGCGTGCAACAACGGCGCATCCTCGAGAACTTGCTGGGCACGGAGTGCGAATAGCTGGGTAAGGGTCTCCTCCAATGAAGCTCGGCCTCGCTCCAACTCGGCTAACTGCGCGTCGTATACCTCGCGGGCGCGCGCGTGGTTGCGCTCCTGGATGGCGAAGAGAAGAGCGTCCCGATCGGGGAAACGTCGGTAGAACGCTCCTACGGACGACTGCGCACGCTTGACCACCTTAACCACCGTCAGTTCGGAGATGCCTTCCTCCCGAATGACGGCCTCCGCAGCATCCAGCAGGCGGTCGAGAGTCTGCCTGCTACGCAGCTGTTTTGGCGGAACGGCCGACGAAACCATCGTGCTCATGCGGTCCATCCTATCAGCCTTTCAAGCGGGTTCGATGGGCTCCGGCTCTTGTTTTTGGGAATTAGAATTCCTATTATTCTATCGTCCCTTCCGGGACCACCACAAACGTAGCGGCGTCGCTGCCGGGCGGAAAGGCACCTTTTGCAATGGAGAGACTGAAGTACCACGACATTTTGTACAACGATGCCCAACTGGGTCCGTATCCTGACCACCTTCTCAAGCGTGTAGACAAGCCGACCAACAGAATACCCGGACCCATCGAGCGCCGGTCGGAGCGAGAGAGCGTCTTCAGCAAATCGCTCATGGGCGACTTTGGCGAAGACATCTCGCGGGAATTCAAGAGGATGACGAACCGGTATCCCATCGGGGGAGCGCTGCAGGATCTTCAGTGGTACATCAACAAGTATGAGAAGCGTCGCAACCCCGTGGCGCCTAAGAGGGCTCCCATCCCGGACGATCCTCGGGTCATGAGCCGCCATATCAAGGCTCTGGGTTACTTCTTGGGCGCGGACATCGTCCGCATCGGGCCGCTGCCGCAGTCGGCTGTGTACAGCGAGAACATCATGCGGAAGAAGGTCGAGGCTCCTTACAAATACGCCATCGTGTTCGCAGCCCGTAAGTACGTACAGACGCTCAACGCTTCCAACGGATGGGACGACATCGTCGACCCCACCAGCTACCAGGTGTATCAGAAGCTTGCTCTCGCGACGGAGGTCGCGGCAAACTATCTGCGCCGTCTGGGTATCGACGCCGTGCCCACCAACATGAACAACTACCTCACCCTCATGCCGCAGATCGTACTGGAGGCCGGCATGGGAGAGGTCTCTCGGATGGGCATCATCCTGAATCCGTTCCTGGGCTGCAACTGCAAGTACGCCGCCGTCCTGACCAATTTGGAGCTGGAAATCGATGGCTACGTCGATTTCGGTCTGCAGGATTACTGCGACCAGTGCACCATGTGCGCCGAGCAGTGCCCCTCGCATTCGATTACTCGGGGCAAGCAGACTCTCTACAACGGCTACTACACATGGAAGCTCAATTCCCGGACCTGTTCCGATTTCGATGTCCTCAACCAGGAAGGCTGTGTTTGCGGGCGTTGTACGAAGATCTGCCCGTGGAATCGGCCCGACATGGAGCCGCGCGACTGGGCCGAGTGGGACGGGAGTCTCGAATGGCTCCACAAGACAGTCGATGAGCAGCGTGAACGCAACATCGCCAACAACTTCGTCGATCCGCGTGAATACACCAACAAGTGGTGGTTCCGTCTCGATGAGGTCGAAGGGGAAATCGTCGTTCCCACTGTCAAGAACAAAGAGAAGCTTTGTCGAGAGTATCCAGTCCAAGAGTAGGCAGGCGCGATGGTAGACCCAAGGGTGCCGGCGCAGACATCAGGGTCGACGGCGGACTACCGCTTTCCAGACTGGAGAAAGGGCATGGATTTCCCGACGATGGGTCCCACGAGCGCGTTTCTGCGCAGAGTCCACGCGGATGCGGAAGACTTCTACGACGGAAGCGAGACCTTCCGGGGCAAGAAGACCGTCGTTCGGGCAAAGGACGGATGGTTTGGGGGCCCTCGAATCAAGGGTGAGATCCTACTGGGAACGGGCGACCGGTTTATCGTGAGGCCGGTTGGCGTGGCCGAAGGTGACGTGCGCGACACCTATCGGACCCACGACGGTCATGTCATGGTTGCAGTGACCATTGGCAAGCAGGAAGGGGTGGGCGTCACCTGCGGCGTCCACCGGATCCTCTAGGCTGGTAGGGAACCATGCTCAAATTCATTCTCGCCGCGCGCCGGAAGCCCGAGGTCAGTCAGGAGCGGTACTTCTTTGAATGGGGCATCGTCCATGTTTCTCTGATGCTGCTCACCCCGTCGGTGATGGACAGCTTCCGCCGTTACGTTCAGCACTACTCGATTAGCGGGATCGAAGACGGGATGCTTATCTTTCCGCTCTCGAAAATGGCTTGGGACAATATGGCTGATCACTGGGTGGACAATTTCGAGGCCATAGGCCTGCCTTTCGCCGACGAGGACTACCCCAACCGCATGCAGCCACACAAGTTCGGCGACGATGCCTTTGCTGTGGAACTACTCAAATGGGAGACACTATACGAAGAGCAGGGATTCTATGGTGGCGGCGTCAAACTGGTGCACTGGCTCCGCAAGCTCCCGGAGCTTTCACACGAAGAGTTCAACGTCCGCTGGCGCGAGCACGGACGCCGCATGATCGGGTTCGTTCCGGAAGGGTTGATACGCAAACACGTCATCGACTTGCACGTGCCCATGGATCCCGCGGTCTTCAAGGGCACATTGTTCGAGTTCGGTAATGTGGGGCACTACGCCGGCGTGGAGGAGATCTGGTTCCGAAGCGTCGAAGACTTGGCACGGCTGCGCCGAGAGCCGGCCCTTTACGAGGCGCTCCGCAGCGGCTACGCGGGTTTCGTCGATGGCAAAGATACCTTCTCCATGGTCACGACAGAACGGATCGTCTACGATTTTGTGACGCCGGGACATATCTCCCCCCGTGCGGCCGTCCTCGACCCCGACAGCCTCGAGGCTGCGGTGGATCGTCAGGGTTACTTCGGCTGGAACGTGCCGGGTTGGGAGGATAGGCTCAAGAAGCCGGGGGTGTGATTCCGGCGTTCGTGAGCGCGGTGTAGGTGAGGTCGCGTATGAGTTCGATGTGCCCGCGCATCTGCTCCGCGGCCTCAATGGGGTCCCGGGCCCGGATGGCCTGAAGGATGCCGCTGTGGGTATCGTGTACTTGGAGTTCCCTCTGCTCCAACTGGGCCAGGTCCACCGGCGCAAAGAGTTCACTTCGTGCCGACAGCATGGCTTCTTCTAAGCGTGGGCTGCGTGCGGCTCGGGCTATGGTCTTGTGGATGTCCATGTCGGTCCGGAAGAGCGAAGACCAATCGCGGTGGGCGCGCTCCCGCAGAACTGCCCGCTCCATGGCCTGGAGGTCGCCGTCGGTCCGTCTCTCGGCGGCAAGAGCGGCGAGACGCGACTCCACAGTGATCCGGAACTCGAAGATGTCGGCGAGCTCGTTCGCGTGATGACGCATCCACTGGTTCCAACAGTCGAGTAGAGAGGCGGCGTCGGTCACGCGTGAACCCCCCCGAGAGCCGCGAGTGGTGACGATGTAACCGGTGCTTTCGAGGGCCTTCAGGGCCAGGCGCAGGGTCATGCGCGAGATGCCAAGACGGGTTCCGAGATCGCGTTCGGGAGGAAGTCGATCCCCCGGTCCGAGTTCGCCCGAGAAGATCATCGCTCTCAAGAAACGGACCGCGCTGTCACTTGCCGTCTCTGGGACGAGGGATATCTGCTGCTCAACTTGTTGGTCGGCTTCGATGATGGATCTCCGCACCGGTCGACTACTCTGGGGTCTTGGGCCTCTGGAATGCTCACTATACCAAAGCGGTCGCTTGTGGGAACGGAGCCGCCCGCGGCGTGGCGATGGCGCCCGCGCGATCGACGCGCCCCACGATTACGAAGACGCATTTTCGCTGCGACCTTGACAACAAGGTATAAATATCTACCATATAGACCATATGGAAGAGGCACCCAAGGCGCGACCCGCGGGATGAAGGTAGGGACTCATGGCCGGGAAAGAGGCATTCTCCAAGAACATCGATGTTCTCGCGTATCTCGATCTCGACGGCAAGCCGTGGTTCCAGATGGCAATGCAGGAGGTCGCCGGCAGGTACTACCTCTATGCCGCACATTTCCAAACACCCGGCTTCGCCATCGTCGACGTAACCGACCCCTGTAGGCCCGAATACCTGAAGTTCGTTCCCGGGCCCCATCTCGCCGGACAGAGCACTCCCAAGATACAGGTGGCCGACGGTCTTCTGATCCTGGCGCTCGGGGGGACCTTGCCCATGCTTCACGGCACCAACTGGGGCGATCCCTACGAGGAAGGCGTGATGATCTGGGACGTCAAGGACCCGGTCAATCCCAAGTTGCTGTCCAAGTGGGACACGGACGCCGGGGGCGGGGGCGGCGTCCACCGCTTCTTCTACAACGGCGGACGCTATATCCACCTGAGCGCGTCGTGCAAGGGCTTCACGGGTTTCATTTACCGCATACTCGACATTGTCGATCCGAGAAACCCCGTGGAAGTAGGCCGCTGGTGGATGCCCGACCAATGGGCCGCCGGGTTTATGGAGCCTAAAGGCCCTCCGCCCCCGGGCGATCCTCAACTCGCCCTGCTCGACGGGGCGGTGATGCACGGGCCTGCCTATCCTAAGGACAATCTCGCATACGTGAGTTGGGGTGGCGCCGGCATGGTCATTCTCGACATCTCCGATATCACCTTGCCCAAGTTGGTGGGACAGTTGCGGCATCACCCACCGTTCGCCGGCAAGTTCGGCGGAGCCCGCTGTCATACGGTGCTGCCGCTATCTCAGCGCCCGTACGCCGTGATGACGAGCGAGGGCGAACGTTTTACCTACTTCAACGAGAAGATCATGGCGGGAGTGGCCCAGCCCTTGAACTTCATCGGCATGGTCGAGATTTCCGACCCCAGCGACCCCACCTTGATCTCCGTCTTTCCTTACCCGGAGATCCCAGAGGACTGGCCCTACAAGAACTTCAACGAGATACCCGGAGTGGGCGCTGGTCCCTTCGGACCGCACAACATCCACGAACCCCACTACCATCCTGCGCTGGAAGATCGCAACGACCGCGTTTACTGCTGCTACTTCCACGCCGGCCTGCGGGTGTACGACATCGGGGACGCTTACGTGCCTAGAGAGATCGCCTACTTCATCCCACCCGATCCAGAAGAATGGGCGTTCAACAATGAGTCGGGCGACCTATTCCCCGGCCCGAACATTGCCACCACCGAGGACGTGATCGTGGACAATCGCGGCAACATCTTCATCGATACGTCTCATCAGGGGATGTACGTACTTCGCTGCAACGTGTAGGCGACCCAAGGCGGTAAAGAGATACGTTCTCCACGACATCCGGGCGAACCACCGCGCCGCAATGCTGCGGTGGTACTTCCGAGATCACACATCGGTCGGCTCCAGCGGACGTGCAGGCTCAGACCCTTCATTGACCCAGCTCGGGGCCTGGTTTGACGAGAAAGGTATAATGCCTTATCATATAGACCAGTAGAAGAGACAAGGGGTCAAAGGACACGCCATGCATGCGTCATCAATGCCCTTAGGAGCAGCAGAAGCCGCAAAACTCATCGCAGAGGCGGTCGTCAAGGGCAGGGCCGCCCTCGATGAATGGGAATCGAAGTCGCTCTTCGTAGCCTACGGCATCCCCGTGCCGCGGGGAGCGCTCGTCTCCAGCGAAGCTGAGGCCGTCGAGGCTGCCGCGGGCATCGGTGGCAGGGTGGTCATGAAAGGCGTCGCTTCCCATATCCATCACAAGACCGAAGCGGGACTGGTCGTTCTCAACGTCGACGGCCCGGAAGCCGTCGCCGCTACGTACCGCTTGCTGGAGGAGCGCGCCGCGGGCGCGCTGGAGGCTGTGATCGTTGAACAGATGGTCGCCGGAAATAGGGAGTTCATGGTTGGTCTGAAGCGTGACTCGACCTTCGGGCCAGTGGTGGCGTTCGGACTGGGCGGGGTGCTGACGGAAGCCTTGGCCGACGTGGCTCTCGCTGTGGCTCCCATGAGCGAGGCCGATGCCGCGGGCCTTCCCGGCCTCATTAGAGCCAACCGTCTCCTCGGCCCGTTCCGCGGGTATCCGGAGGTGGACAAGACGGCACTCGCGCGCATCATCAGGGCCGTTGGGCAAATTGCCTTGGATCATCCCCGGGTGGCGGAGATCGACGTGAACCCGCTGCTCATCGACGGCGGGACGCCCGTCGCTGCCGACGCGCTCATCATCCTTTCGGCGGAGGTGCCGGTCGCGCGGGTGCCACGCACGTTCAAGCCCAACCTGAAAGCAGTGCTCTCGCCCGACTCAGTGGCCATCGTGGGGGCCTCCGAGGACGTGATCAAGTGGGGCGGTTCCGCCTTGCGCAACATTCTAGACGGCGGTTACACGGGAACGATATATCCGGTGAATCCAAAAGCCGAGACCATCTTTGGGCTCAAGGCCTACCCGAACCTGCAGGCTTTACCCAAGACTCCAGATCTCGCCCTTTTAGCCGTGGGGGGCAAACAGATTGCTCCCATGCTCGAGCAGTGTGCTGCCAAGGGCGTTCCGGCAGCCGTGGCCATCGCGGCGGGTTTCTCCGAGACCGGAGAGCAGGGGGCGGAGGCGGAGCGCGAGATCGCCCGCATTGCTACCGATGGCAACGTGACCCTCATCGGACCAAACTGTATGGGGTTGGTCTCCAACGAACGCAGGCTGCACGCGACGGGGTTCATCGTCCTGCACCCCAAGACGGGCAAGTTGAGCGTGGCCTCGCAATCGGGCAACATCGGGGTCCAGATGACCAAGACCTGCGAACGTCGGGGCATCGGCATGGACAAGTTCGTGAGCGTCGGTAACGAGGCGCAGGTCGGAGCCCTCGACGTGCTCGACTATTTGCGCGACGATACCGCGACCGAGTGCGCGCTGCTTTACTTGGAAGGCGTCGACGACGGCGCGCAATTCATGGAGTCCACACGCCGCGCGACCCAGGTCAAGCCGGTGGTCGTATTGCGTGGTGGCCTCACCGACTTCGGGAGCAAGGCGGCGGCGTCGCACACCGGCGCGATGGCCGGCTCTGCAGCTGTATTCCTGGCCGCGGCCCGTCAGAGCGGGGTGGTCACCTGCACGAGCACTCAGGAGGTGCTGGACCTGGGCGTTGCGTTCGCCTATCTTCCCTTGCCAAAGGGACGCCGAGTGGCGGTGGTTACCAACGGTGGCGGCGTTGGCGTGCTCATGGCGGACGAGGCGGCCCGGAACGGGCTGATGCTCGCCGAACTGCCCGCTTCCGTGTTCGAAGAGATCGACGCGATCCTTCCGCCGTTCTACAGCCGGCGCAACCCCTTGGATATGGTTGCCTCCGCAGGTGGAGACGTAGGCCCGAAGGTTCTTCGTGCCGTGGCTAAGTGCCAGGACGTGGACGCGATTGTGGTCCTCTCCGTTCTGGGGGTGCCAAACGCTGGAGATGATCAGCGTGAGATGTCGGCCGACGGTTCCTATGCGGGCTTCAGCCCTTGGGAGACGGCCTTCATGGAACAAGTCGCCGAGCTGATAGTGACGACCGGGAAACCCATCATCAACGTGCCCGACACCCCCATGCGGGATTCCACGTTCGACACCGGTGGCCGCTACTCCCCAGTCCTGCTTTCCTCTCCGCGGGCTGTGGCCCAAGTCCTGGATCGCATGGCTTGGTACGCGGACTACCGCGGCTCAACGACAACTACCTAACGAGGGAGAAGATATGTCTGAGATGTTGTCCGGAAATGAGGCGATCGCCCGAGGCGCCTGGGAGGCCGGCGTTCGACTGGCCGCCGCCTATCCCGGCACGCCTAGTACTGAGATCCTCGAGAATCTGGCCAAGTATGAAGATGTCTACTGCGAATGGTCACCGAATGAGAAGGTGGCCATGGAGGTTGGCACGGGGGCTTCGTGGGCCGGGGCCCGAGTCTTGGTGACCATGAAGCATGTCGGTCTCAACGTGGCCGCCGATCCTTTCTTCTCCGTAGGGTACACAGGTGTTGAGGGTGGGATGGTGATTGTGTCTGCCGACGACCCGGGAATGCACAGTTCCCAGGACGAGCAGGACAACCGGAACTACGCGAAGTTCGCGAGAGTGCCGGTCATCGAACCTGCGGACAGCGGTGAGGCCAAAGACTTTGTCAAGCTGGCCTACGACGTGAGTGAGAACTACGACACGCCGGTCCTCTTCCGCACCACCACTCGGACATCGCACTCCAAGAGCATCGTGGAGTTGGGCGAGAGACCGGCGCTCGAGCCGCTCACTAAAATGAAGAAGAACTGGACCAAGTACACCATGATGCCGGTCAACGCCACCGTCCGTCACCCCATTATCGAGCAGCGATTGGCCATACTGACCGAATACGCGGAGACCAGCCCGCTCAACCGGGTGGAGATGGGCGACAAGCGCGTGGGATTCATCTGCTCAGGCGCAGCCTATGCCTACACCCGGGAGGCGTACCCGGAAGCGAGCATCCTCAAGCTGGGCCTGACGTATCCGCTACCCCCGAAGCTCATCGCAGACTTTCGCTCCCAGGTAGAGAAGCTCTACGTTGTCGAGGAACTGGATCCTTTCTTGGAGGATCTCATCCGCCTGCAAGGGGTCAAGGTCGATGGAGGCAAGGACATCGTTCCCATCTGCGGCGAACTCGATCCCGGTCTGGTCGCTCGATGTCTCGACGCGGCTGGCATTCCGGGGGTGGACGAGAGCTTGCTCGTTGTCCCCAAACCATTGGTGGACAATTTGGTGGGCCGCCCGCCCACGCTGTGCCCCGGCTGCTCCCATCGTGGCATCTTCACCATCCTCAAGAAACTGCGGGTATTTGTGAGCGGAGACATCGGTTGCTATGCGCTTGGCGCGCTGCCGCCGTTCGAAGCGATGCATTGCAGTACGTGCATGGGTGCGAGTATCAGCATGGCCCACGGCATGGCCAAGGTCCTCGCACCGCCGGCGGATCCGCGGGATAAGGTCGTCGCCGTTATCGGGGACAGCACCTTCTTCCACACGGGGATCAACTCGCTGATGGACGTGGCCTACAATCAAAGCCGGGTCTTGGCTCTGATCCTGGACAACCGCACCACCGCCATGACCGGGGGACAAGAGAACCCGGGCACCGGCAAGACGCTTCTCAAGGAGCCGGCCGGAATGGTGGACATTCCTGGGATTTGCCGCGACATGGGTCTCAAACGGGTGGTGGAGATAGATCCTTACGACCTGGAACAGTCCGAGCGCGTTCTTCGCGAGGAGCTCGCTGCGGAAGAGCCTTCGGTGGTGATCGCCAAGGCACCCTGCGTCCTCCAGTTCAGGATCAAGGAACCGGCCTATTCTATAGACGCCGACTTGTGCATCGGCTGCAAGCGCTGTTTGCGCGCCGGCTGCATGGCCCTCAACCTTTACGAGGACGAGCAAGGCGACAGCAAGGTCGAGATCCAGGCCGAGCAGTGTGCCGGATGCGGTGTGTGTAGCCAACTTTGCAAAGAAGGGGCGATTCTGCCTCCCACTCCGGGTGGCACGGGTTTGAAGGCGTCCAAAGGAGGGGAGGACCGATGAGCGCGGCGGCGACTATTCAGGGAGCCCCCGGCGCTCCTCGGCCAACAACCAATCTGCTGCTGAGCGGGGTCGGCGGCCAGGGCGTGGTGCTTGCCAGTTTCGTCCTGTCGCAAGTGGCGATGGCCGAGGGCTACGACGTGAAGCAGAGCGAAGTCCACGGCATGAGCCAAAGGGGAGGCAGCGTCACCAGCCACTTCCGCTTCGGGGACAAGGTGGCCGCCCCCTTGGTCACTCCCGGCACGGTGGATATTCTTCTGGGCTTTGAAGCCCTCGAAGCACTGCGGTACCTGCACTGGCTGCGCCCCGGTGGGCTTCTCATCTATAACTCTCTTCAGATCAACCCGAGCCCCGTTGCGGCGGGATTGGCCACGTATCCGGCCGATATCGACGCCCAGATCGCTGCTGCCTGGCCCCGCGTGAGTCGCGTCGACGCCAATGCCCTGGCGCAGCAGGCTGGGACGATCAAAGCGGCAAACGTCGTAATGCTCGGAGCCGTCTCAGGCGCACTACCCTTTAGGCCTGAGAGTTGGGAGACTGTTATCCGGCGGGTTGTGCCCCAGAAGACGGTGGACGTCAACTTGAACGCGTTCCGTCTCGGAGTCACCGCCGCGGCGGTGACCGCCTAAGCCCATCAGTCTCGTCGCGCCCGCGTGTCTGCCCTTTTCGTGGGGCAGGCGCGCGGGCGCGTCTATGAGCTTCGCCTGTCACTCCCCCTTACCCATTTGTGGGATAAGTTTGATCATTTGACGTCATATCCTGATATCGCGTATTATGTGCAGTGATATTTAAGTATCGGCTAAGAGGGACTGGGCCGGCGATTGTCAGACAGCGGAATTTGGGTTGGGGAGGGGGGCATCGTGCCGTTCACGCGCAGTCCTAAATACAAGTGGGTTGTTCTCACCATGGGCTTTCTGGGCGTGTTCGGCGCTTTGGGCTTTGGCCGCTTCGGCTACAGTGCCATCCTGCCTTCCATGCAGAAGGACCTCGATATCACCAGCGCGGCCGCAGGCTCGCTGGCCTCGTGGAACCTTGGCGGATACATGGTCATGTGCGCGATCGGCGGCGTTCTCGCGTCACGCTATGGTCCTCGAAGGATTGTCAGCATCGGGACGGTGGCGGCTGCCCTCGGGATGCTGCTTACCGGCCTGGCCAGCGGCATGGTCTCCGCTTCCGCCGGCCGCCTGCTGACCGGCTTGGGCGGGGGCATGTGCCTCGTTCCCTCCGTGGCTCTCATGTCGGCCTGGTTCGGAGTGCGTCAGCGGGGCTTGGCTTCCGGCATCGTTACTTCCGGGTCGGCACTGGCGTTAGTGATCACCGGACCGATCGTGCCTCGCATCATAGCCAGTGGCGGCGCCGAGGGGTGGAGAACGGCGTGGTACTTCTTTGCGGCCATGACACTTGTCGTTGGGGTTCTGACTGTGGTTCTCCAACGCGACCGGCCCTACTCGGCCTCGTCGGCTCCGAGCAAGACGGGGGCGGCCGTTAAGGTCAAGGCCCCAAAGACGCGGCTCGATCTCAAGGGAATCGTGCGCTCGCGGTACGCCTGGCATCTGGGCTTCATATACATGATGTTCGCCGTGGCTTACATGATCTATTTCACGTTCTTTCAGAAGCGGCTGACCACGGATCTCCACTTCAGCAGCGAGTCCGCGGGTAATATCTTCTTGATAATGGGCATCACCAGCCTTGTTTGCGGCGTGCTCTGGGGCAGCATCTCGGACCGCATCGGACGCGGGCGCGCGATTGCCATCAACTGTCTCATCCAGGCGATCGCCGCGCTGCTGTTTGCGCTTTGGCCCACCACCGCCGGTCTGATAATCTCCGCCGCCGTGTACGGGCTGTGTTCTCTGGCCGTCCCCGGGATCGTGGGCGCAGGCTGCGGAGATCAGTTCGGTCCGGTGCTGGCCTCGGCTTCCCTTGGCTTCGTGACCATCTTCTTGGGTATCGGCCAAGTGATCGGACCGTATGTTGCCGGCAAAATGGAGGACGTTTTCGGCACGCTCACCTATTCGTACCTGCTGGCCGCGGGCGTATTCTTCATCGGGACCGTGCTTGCACTGTTCCTGAGGGAGAGCAAATGGAAATCCGAATTGGCGGAGGTCCGGGCACAGGAGCGGGCGACCGGGAGCGCCTGAGACCACGATCGATCTTCGACCGGACCGCTCAGGTATCAGCGTGGGCGATCTGGTCGAGTTCATCCTGAGGTTGTAGAGCCGCTCCGATGTCGTGAATGACAGCGGCCGTCCCTGGGAACAATCGTGAGGAAGCGTTCGCCCGGCGCTCGCGACCGCCAGCACTCAGGAGGACTCTCAATGGAGAAGAGACGACTTGGCACCGAGGGTCCCATGGTATCCCTGGTGGGACTCGGGTGTAACAATTTCGGCCGAAGGATGGACGAGCACGAGACCCGAGCCGTGGTTGCGACCGCCCTCGATGCCGGCATAACCCATTTCGATACCGCCGAGAGCTACGGCGGCGGCCTTTCCGAAGTGTTCTTGGGCAAAGCTCTGGGACGGCGGAGGAGCGAGGCGGTTGTCGCGAGCAAGTTTGCCGCTCGTCCCGGGGGCGAGGCTTACCGGCCAGGGCTACTTCGGCGCAGAATTCACGAAGGCTGTGACATCAGCCTGCGTCGTCTCGGTACCGACCACATCGACCTCTATTACCAGCACCATCCCGATCCGGAGGCACCTGTGGAGGAAGCGCTGGAGGCCTTGAACGAGTTGATCGAGATGGGAAAGGTTACGCACGCAGCCTGCTCCAACTATGAGGCGCGTCAGATCGAACACGCCGGGCGCGCCTCCGCCGCGCCCGGAAGGGCGAGGTTCGTCGCCTGCCAGATCCACTGGAACCTTCTTGCCCGGGATGTAGAAGCGGAGATCGTCCCGGCGGCGCGTCGTGAGGGCATGGGCGTTGTCCCATACTTTCCCCTCGAATCCGGTCTGCTTACGGGCAAATACCACAAGGGGCGGGAGTTTCCGCACGGATCGCGTCTGGCGACGGTGGAACGCCACGCGGCCTTGGCGACGGCCGAGACATTCGCCTACATAGAAGAACTGACGGAGTTCGCGGCGGATCACGGTCATTCGCTGTTAGAGTTCGCGTTTGCCTGGCTGGCCGCCCAAGACGGAGTGGCCACCGTCATAGCGGGCGCAACCACGCCGGAGCAGGTGCGAGCGAACGTGGCTGCCGGTGAGGCCTGGGGTCTGTCTGCAGAGGAGTTGCGCGCCGTTCCCAGCCGCGCCTGACTTCGTCAAAGGGCGTGGTGCCGGCCGAAGGCCGCTAGGGCGCTAGAGATACCACCCGGTTGGCCTCGCTAAGTATCTCGATTCGGCTGGTTCCACCGCAGAAACGACCGACGAGTCCGGCCAGCTCACCACAGGCAGCCATGATCTCTTCCGGAGTAACCGGCGGAAGACCGTCTACATTGAACTCGACGGCCGTGGTGTCGGGCAGCGTGAGCGTGTGATTGGCCTGCCTCCACGTCCACCGCCGAGTGAGTACCGTGTCGCCCTCCACGAACACGACTTCCCCGGGAAGTGGGTGTTCGGGCTCCTCACCACCGAAAGGCACGAAGAGTTCTTGCCCGGTGGCGAAGCGGAGTTCTATGTCGGCCTCGATGACATCGATAGCGTGACCACCCGCGGACAGGAGGTGGCGCAACGAGATGACGTTGCCGATGTCGGCCAGAGCGTTGATAGAGGGCAGTGCATCGCCACGCAGGGCTCGACGCGCCATGGCCTCGATGGAGGAGCGGTACTCGCTGGGTTTCGCGCCGAAGGAACGGTAGGTTTCTCGCCACGCTTTGATGCGGGGATCCTCCGTGAGGTGCTCAAGCTCGAGGCGTGCTCGGACGCTCTCTTCCGCGTCGCGGAGGAGTTGGATGAGCGGCTCACGGGAAGGTCCGTTGGCAACACCGTGAACGACAACCACGCCGCGCATGTACCCAGGGAAGCGTTCGAAAATGGCCTTTTGTACAGAGTAGAAGCGGTTCTCCATGGCCTGCATTATAGCCTCGGCCCGACGTAGCATTGGTGCTCGGTCTTTTTGCGTGCTGCAGTTTCCCGCCCTTCCTGCACGCATGGTAAGGTGGCGGTAGAGGCAACCCGGCATATCGTATAGACGGCCTCTCCAATCTGCCCCACAGCAGTTCCGGTAGAAGTCGACGGAGCGTTCACCCCCAGCACTGGAGGCCATAATGGATCCACCCGTGGCTGACATCCGATCAGCACGTGTTCAATGGGTCGGCTACCGGGCTAGACAACTAGCCATAGCTTTGCTAGAGTGCGAACGGAGGCTCTGGCCGAATATCGGGCCGGTGGTGCGGCGCAGCCCGCGGGGGGCTAACAGTAGTCTTTGCGTCAATCGGGGGAGACCATGAGTCAGCTGTTAGTGACGGGACTGAACGGACTTTCGTACGCCTTTATTCTGTTCCTGCTGGCCGCCGGCTTTTCTCTGACCTTCGGGGTGATGGGCGTCCTCAACCTCTCGCACGGGGCGCTGTTCATGTTCGGCGCCTACATCGGTCTCCAGGTCGTGGCCAGTCTCGGTAACTTCGTCGTGGCTATCATCCTCGCCTTCATCGCGCTGGCGGTCATCGGCCTCGGTCTGTACTACTTCTTTCTGAGGCACTTGTATAACAAGGTCCCGGAGCAGGCGGTTCTCACCATCGGGATAAGCTACATGATCGCGAACGTGGTCCTCTGGATCTGGGGACCCCGGGCCAAGATCATGCAGACCCCACATCTCCTCGTCGGCGTGATCAAGATCGGCGGGCTGTCGTTTCCGATCTACCGGCTCTTCATCGTGCTCATCGGGTTAGTCATCCTTGCCGTGCTCTGGTGGATGCAGGATAGGACTCGCGCCGGTGCCATCATCAGGGCAGGCATGGACAACAAGGACATGACGGTCAGCCTGGGCGTCAACTATGGCCTGGTCAGCACGCTTGTCTTCTTGCTGGGGATGGCTCTGGCCGGGTTGGCGGGCGTTCTGGGCACTCCCATCTTGGGTGCCTATCCCTCAATGGGCGACAATCTTCTACTTCTCACGCTCATCGTGGTGGTGGTGGGAGGCACCGGCTACATCCAAGGCACTATGCTCGGGGCGCTCGTCATCGGCCTCTTCGACACCTTCGGCAAGGCGTACGTCCCTCAAGTGGCCTTGTTCTTTTCATACATCGTCTTTCTGATAGTCCTTCTGGTGAGGCCCAGTGGACTCATTGGTAGGAAGGTGTTCTGATGAGTGACACTCGGGGCAAACCAACTGTTGACGAAACCGTCGCTGCCAAGGGCTTTGCCCGCGCAGTCGCAAGGAGCCGGAGCCCGCTTCTCGAAATTGTGGCGCCCATGCTCGTGGTTAGCATCATCGTCCTCGTGCTGCCGGCCTTCATTCCCTCTTTCGTCGCCAGTCTGGTCACGAAGATGATGATCTATGCGCTGTTTGGCATGAGCCTGAACCTCATCTGGGGGTATGCCAATATACCCAGCTTCGGCCACGCCGCCTTCTTCGGCGTTGGCGGCTATGCCACGGGGATCCTCATCCTCAAGGTGGGCATCTCCAGCTTCTGGATCAACCTGATCCTCGCTCTGGTGGTCACGGCCGTCATTGCCGCCATTCTCGGCGTCCCGGCCTTCCGAGTGTTCGGAGTCGGCGCGGGCAACACGAACCCCATCTACTTCTTGCTGGCCACGATCGCCTTCGGTGAGCTCCTGTCTCGGCTGGCGATTGCCCTTCGGCCCCTCACCGGCGGATCGACCGGTCTTGCCGGCATTCACGAGCCGGACCTGGGCCTGGGATTCCGGGTGACGTCCGGGCGGCTGTACTACCTCGTCTTCGTGGTGGCCGCCGTCAGCATATACATCATGTATCGGATAGTGAATTCGCACTATGGCTACGCCTTGCGTGGAATTCACGACAACGAGCGGCGCATGCAGGCTCTCGGATACAACACCTGGCTCTACAAGTACACCGCTTGGATCATCGCCGCGGTCTTCGGGGGGATGGCCGGTATCATGTTCGCTTACTTCGGCAGCGTCATGGCTCCCAACAGCTTGGCCATGAGCACGAGCGACATCTCTTTCCTCATCGTCATCCTCGGTAGCTCGACCACCTTCATCGGTCCGCTCGTGGCGAGTGTGATCTACGTGGGGGTCGAATACCTGTCCAGCCTCTACCTGCCCGAGCGTTGGCCTCTCATATTCGGCGCCATGTTCGTCTTCACGATCATGGTCGTCCCGCAAGGATTGGGCGTGGGGATTCTCAAGTACTGGAGGAGGCTAATCCGTGGCGCTTCTTGAGGTCCAGAATCTTTCGGTCCACTTTGGGGGGCTGGCTGCCGTCAACGACGTGACCTTTAACGTCGAGCCGAGCGAACGCGTGGCGCTGATCGGGCCGAACGGAGCCGGCAAGACCACGCTGTTCAACCTGCTCACGGGTCAACTCAAACCGTCGGGCGGGAGAGTTATTTTCAAAGGCCAGGAGATCACACACCTTTCCGTATTTGGACGCACCCACATGGGCATGGCCCGCTCTTTTCAGATCGTGAGCCTGTTTCCATATCAGAGCGTCGAGGTGAATGCGCTCATCGGTCTGCAGGGTGTCCACAAGGGTCGCTATGGGATCATTCGGCACATGATGGGCGACCGTGAGCTCAAGACGGCGGCTCGGGAGCTTCTAGAGTCGGTCGAACTGTGGGATCTCCGGGACGAGGTCGTGAGCTCGCTGGCTTACGGGCAGCAGCGCAAGCTGGAGATCGCCCTCAGTCTTGCCAGCAGGCCGGAACTGCTGCTGCTGGATGAGCCCAGCTGTGGACTCACTACCGCAGAGAGCGCTGACATCACCACGCGCATCAGGGAGTTGGGTTCCAAGATCACGGTACTCATGATCGCCCACGACATGGATCTGGTGTTTGGTGTCGCCGAGCGGGTGATCCTGTTGCACTACGGACAGATCGCCTGTGAAGGCACGTGCGACGAGATCCGCGGCAACCAGCTGGTCAAGGACATCTACATGGGCAGCCACAAGGCATCGACAGCTGGATCAGGGGGCAAGCTATGATCCAGCTCCAGGACATCCACACCTGGTATGGGGATAGCTACATTCTTCAGGGCGTCTCCCTGGAGGTCAAGGATGCAGCTATCGTCGCGCTGCTCGGTCGCAATGGCATGGGCAAGACCACGACCATTCGGTCGATCATGGGTCTCACTCCGCCGCGCAAAGGTGCCATTCTGCTCAACGGCAAGGACATTGTGGGCATGCAGCCACACAAGATTGCGAGACTTGGCATCGGTCTGATTCCGCAAGGTCGGATGATATTTCAGTCTCTCTCTGTGGTCGAGAACTTGAAGATGGCCGCGCGGACTGGCGGTAAAGCCGATCCCTGGACGCTCGAGAAGGTCTTCGAGGTCTTCCCGAAGCTGGCGGAAAGACGGAAGAACAAAGGGAACCTGCTGAGCGGCGGTGAGCAACAGATGCTGACGATCGCGCGGGCACTCATGACCAACCCCGATCTGCTGCTTTTCGACGAACCGTCGGAAGGTCTTGCTCCGGTCGTGGTGCAGGAGGTCTTCAGAGTGATCGATAGTTTGAGGGCCGCTGGGCAGTCCATCCTCTTGGTAGAGCAGGATTTCGGCATGGCCATGAGCGTCGCGGACTATGCATACGTCATGAGCAAGGGAACCATCGTTCACGAATCGGCTCCAGCCGAACTCATTGACAACGAGAGCGTCAAGAGCATGTATCTCGGAGTGGGTGAATAGAAGCAACGACGGATCGGGTGATCGGAAGGGTGAAGGAGGACTGACTGATGAGCAAGAGGCTATTGACTATGTTTCTGGTGGTGATGCTCGCCGGGTTTGTATGGGCGTTGGCGGGGTGCGGCAGCGATTCGACTGAGACCACGGCCGCTCCGGCGGCGACGGACGCAACTGCCGCGGGCTCCACGGCGGCTACGACCGGAGCAGTTGCAGCGGGCACATCCATCAAGATCGGCTTCGACGAAGGCTTCACCGGCTTCATGGCCTACGACGTCGCCACAGCGCAGAAGGGAATCCTGACCGCTCTTGCAATGCTCAACAACCAAGCCGCCGGCCATCCGCTGGAGTACGTGAAGGCGGACAACGGTTCCGATCCGGTCGTGGCCGTGGACAAGGCCCGGCAACTCGTGGAGAGCGACAAGATCAGCTTCCTCGCTGGACCCATCTTCTCGCCTGCCGCTCAGGCCGTAACGGACTACCTCGCCAAATCAAGCGGGATCCCGCAGTGTTCCATCGTGGGCCAGCCGAGCGACAACCTCGCGACGGCCAACAAACTGGCGTTCATGCCTAACGGCTTGTACGGTTCGCAGGGCTACTACTTCGGCAAGTACTGCGCCGAGCAACTCGGGTACAAGACTGCCAACTGCATCCACTACGACGACACGGCCGCTCATCAGTTGCAGGACGGGTTCGAGAAAGGCTTCGCCGAGGGTGGGGGCACCATCACCAGCGTCAACTATGTGCCTATGGACTCGGTGGATTTCAGCTCCTATCTCACCACGCTGAAGTCCGCCGACTGCACCCTATTCTGGATCTTCGGCAACGGAGCTGTCCCCTTCGTGAAGCAGTACAACGATTATGGCATCAAGGCGCCGTTGGTCGTTCCCATGTCCAACAACTTCACCGACGAGCAACTAGCGGAACTCGGCGATCTCGGTCTGGGCATGGTCGCCTGCGACTTCTACGCGTGGACCATTGACAACCAGCTGAACAAAGACTTTGTCGCCGCCTATCAGAAGCTGTACCCGAACGAACATCCCAACGCCGAGGTCTTCGGCGGCTATCAGGCGGTCATGCTCTTCGCCAAAGCTCTTGAGGCCACCGGAGGCGATGCTACGCCCGCGAAGACTATAGCGGCCATGTCGACGATGTCCATGGACACTCCGGCCGGCAAGGTGACGATGACTCCCTACAAAGATGCCTATGTCGGCACACGCGACTTCTACATCCTAAAAGTGCAGAACGTCGACGGTATCGACACGTGGGTGCCCATCTACACCTACCCGCAGGTGCAGTTGGGCGAGTAACGTCCCGCAGGAAACGTTCACAGTCACGACCAGAAGGGACTGAGTGTGTTCAGCAGGGGGAAAGCTACGCGAGCATGTGCGGCTTTCCCCCTGCGTGTCGAATGGGCTGTCGTTCTTCTCCGAACCCGACGCAGGACGCACGCCGACGGGACCCAAGAACCATACGAACCAAGAGTCCGAAGTGGGTGGGCTAGACAACTAGACAGCGGTCCTGTAAGTTGGTGGGGACGGTCGCGAGGCCGGGATGGTCTAAACACGAGTTATCTGGAAGGTTGAGATGATCGTTGGCGTACCGAAGGAAATAAAGAATCACGAGTATCGGGTGGCTATGGTCCCCGCGGGCGTCAAGAGTCTGTCCGTCGACGGACACACGGTCGTCATCGAGACCTCGGCAGGGGAAGGCTCCGGGATCTGCGACGCCGAGTATGTGGAGGCCGGGGCGCAGATCCGCCCCACGGCCGAAGCGGTGTTCGCGGAAGCCGACATGATCGTCAAAGTCAAGGAGCCGCTTCCTCAGGAGTATCCGCTCCTCCGCGAGGACCAGATCCTGTTCACCTACCTTCATCTCGCTCCGGCCCCGGAACTCACCAAGGCTCTGCTCGAGCGCAAAGTGATCGGGGTCGCGTACGAGACAGTGCAACTCGACAACGGTTCGCTCCCGTTACTCACCCCCATGAGTGAGGTGGCCGGCAAGCTTGCAATCCAAGTCGGTGCTCACTGGCTGCAAAAAGAGAACGGTGGGAGTGGGGTTCTTCTTGCCGGTGTTCCCGGGACCCATCCCGCCAACGTAGCGATCATCGGCGGCGGAACCGTCGGCATCAACGCAGCCAAGGTCGCCTTGGGAATGGGCGCCAATGTCACGGTGCTCGATATCAGCCTGGATCGGTTGCGCTACCTGGCGGACGTGCTCTGCGGCAGGCTGACCGTTCTTGCTTCAAACGATTTGAACGTGGAGAAGGCCGTGGTCGAAGCCGATGTTGTTGTGGGCGGGTTGTTGATCCCCGGGGCCAGAGCCAAAAAGGTCGTCACCAAGTCCATGATGTCTCGGATGCGTCGCGGATCGGTCGTCGTAGACGTGGCCATCGATCAGGGCGGGTGCGTCGAGGGGGCCGTTCCGACTACTCACAAGGACCCGGTGATCCGCGCTGATGGGGTCACTTTGTTCTGCGTGGCCAATATGCCGGGCTGTGTGGCTCGGACATCCACCTTCGCACTTACGAACGCCACCTTCCCTTATGCTTCCAAAATTGCGAACCTTGGGTACAAAGGGGCTCTCAAAGCGGACGCGTCGCTTGCCAAGGGTCTGAACGTTCTGCAGGGGAAGCTGGTCTGCAGGGCGGTTGCGGAGGGCGTGGGCATGGACTACGTCGCCGTCGACACCTCGAATCTGTAGGACCGCGACAAAGAACGACCTGAGGCGGCCGGGAAGAAGTCTTTCCCCCCGGCCTTGTTCGCGCTTCAGGACCTCCGACCCGAAAGGACGATAGGAAAATGATATCTGAATCCGAACTCAAGGAACTGTCGTTTCCCGACGCCCCCAAAATGGTCACGCAGGTTCCCGGGCCCAAAGTGGCTGCCCTCATGGCGGAGTCGGCCAAGTACGAGGCCTTCACTCGGGGGGGCGCGGACTTCCCGGTCATCCTGGAGCAGGGCAAAGGATCCACGGCCATCGACGCCGACGGGAACCTCTATATAGACATGGCCGCCGGGGTTGCGGTCAACGCCGTCGGGCGCAGCCACCCTAAAGTGCTGGAGGCCATCCACCGTCAGAGCGGGACTATCATGCATACCACCGACATCACCAACCCGAAGCGAATCGAGCTGGCGAAGAAGGTTTCGGGCATCATGCCCGCGGGACTACGCGGCAACTGCCATACCTCTTTCTTCCAGGCCGGCAGCGACGCGGTTGAGACGGCGATCAAGTTCGCCCGCCGTCACACCGGCCGCTCTCAGATCATCGCCTTCCAGGGTGCATACCATGGCGTGTGGTGCGGAACTTCGGCGCTCACTACCGGCAACATCTATCGCCACGGTTGGGGTCCGCTCATCCCAGGGGTCACCCACGCTCCATACGCCTACTGCTATCGCTGCGCTTTCGACATGACCTATCCGTCGTGCAACCTGCAATGCGCCAAATATATCGACTACATCATGAACACGCCGTACACGGGGATGGACGATGTGGCCGCGGTTATCGTGGAGAGCCAGCAGGGCGAGGGCGGTTACGTGGCTCCGCCGCCGGAGTTCTTCCAGATCGTCAAGCAAGCCTGTGAGAAGAACGGGGCCCTCTATATTGCTGACGAGGTTCAGTGCGGCGCGGGTCGGACCGGGAAAATGTGGTGCATCGAGCACTTGGGCGTCCAACCGGACATCCTCACCTGGGGGAAGGGCATGGGTGGGGATATTCCCATGGCCGGGATCACGTACCGAGCCGATATGGAGAAGAGCCTGACTCCGGGTTCCCAGCCCAGCACTTTCGCCGGCAACGCTCTGGCCTGCGAAGTCTGCATGACCAATGTCGACCTCATCACGGACCCCGAAAGCGACCTGCTCGGACGGGCGACCGCGCTGGGCGGGGAAATAAAGGCCCGCCTCATAGCCGGCATGGACGAGGCCAAATGCATTGGCGAGGTACGCGGCCGGGGACTCATGATCGGGTGCGAGGTCGTGGCGAACCGGGAGACCAAAGAGCCGCTTCCGGGCGAGAAGGTCGGGGAGATAGCCATGCGGCTGCTAAATAAGGGCGTACTCATGACACCCTGCGGCCGGCACGGAAACGTGTTCCGCTTCATGCCCCCGCTTACGATCACGCGTGAGTACGCCCTCAAGGCGACCGACATTGTGGTGGATATCCTGAAGGACTACTAGTTGCCGAGCCGGCTTTTGCCCCGGCTTGCTATTGGCCTTTCGGGCGCTTGCGCCTCAGCCCCGGCGGCTTGCGACTCGGGCGCCCTTCTTGCGGATGAATTTCCCGCGCAATGACCGCGCGCCGATGCCCAGATGCGTGCCGACATGTGAGCCTGAACTGTATCTCAACTATACGTCGCCGTCATGGTTGGTCGTGGGCATGAAAAGTTCCGTCGAAGGTCGCCCCGGCGACCGAGCGGGAGTTATGCTGCCTATGGGGCTCAGGCAGATGTCAATACTCGATAACAGTTTTTAGTTTCCCCGACCAGCTGTGAAAAGCGTGGTTTTGTCGAATAATGGAATGCAGATATCGGTACGTCATGTTAGAATAATTACTGCCTGATAAACCGTTTGGTGCTGCAGACGTGAAGTCAATCAGCGAACAGGGGGAGAGAAACACAAGATGAGATGGGGAATGGTAATCAACCTCGCGAAGTGCACTAGATGCCACGCGTGCGTTGCTGCGTGCAGGATCGAGCATTTCCTGCCGCTTCGCGTCACCTGGCCTAGGCTGATCGCTCTCGAAACGGACGACGGTATCAATGTGGATGTCTCCACGTACCCGGTGCGATGCAACCAGTGCGCGGATGCTCCCTGCGTTGATGCCTGCCCCACTGAGGCTTCGTACAAGCGCGAAGATGGCATCGTCGCTATCGACTCCAACAAGTGCATCGGCTGCCGGTACTGTGTGATTGCGTGTCCGTATCAGAACCGTAACTTCCTGTCCAAGAAGAAGAACCCCAACTACTTCCCCGAACATGCCCAGACCGGCTTTGAGAAGAAGGGCAAGAAGCTGTACCCGCATCAAGTGGGCACCACCGAAAAGTGCAACTTCTGCCTAGAGCGGATCGACTCCGGGATGGAGAAAGGATTCAAGCCCGGCATCGACCGAGACGCGACTCCCGCCTGCGTGAACATCTGCCAGGCGAGGGCTCTCACTTTCGGCGATCTCGACGATCCCGAGAGCAACGTGTCGAAGCTAATCCGCGAACGCAATGGCTTTCAATTGCACACCGAATACGGCACCGATCCCTCGGTGTACTACATCGATTACAAGCTCGGCAATGCTCCTTCCAACAAAGCTCCCGTCGAGTGTCAAACAGGGAGCCACATTCAGCATCTGAGCACCGTCTACAGTGAGTCAAAACCGAAACTCGCCAAGAAGAACGCGGAATAGGCCGGGGGACGTTACATGAATGCAAAGACAGCCCGTCAATGGATGGTCACGCATGAGTGGATGGTCAAGCCCATGCGGCAGACCGAATGGATCGACGGCAAGGGGCTGATGGTCTGGTTGGCAGAGGTGTTTTCTGCCCTGGGCTCGGGACTGTACCTAGTCTCGCTCTTTGTCAACAGCTGGTGGGGAGCGCTCTTTGGATGGCTCATCATTGTGCTGTTCAAGTTCCCGCTACACCTTTTCTACCTAGGGAAGCCTCTTAGATTCTGGCGGGCATTTCCGCCATTCAGCAAGGCCTGGAGGACCTCTTGGTTCGCGCGCGGTGTGGTCTTCACAGCCTTCTTCGTTGCGTTCGGAGCCATCCAGTTGGTTCTGGGCGCCCTCTTGCACTGGAACCTGGTGGCCGGCGGGGCTGCGTCTGCAGTGAACGCCGGTAACTGGGTGTTCATGGTCCTGGGGGGCATCTTCATCGTGCTCACGGCCGTTTACTGCGGATTCGCCATGAGCTTCTGTAAGAGCGTTCCTTTTTGGAACACCGGTCTTCTACCCGTGGTGTTCCTCATCATGGGAGTCGCCGACGGTCTAGCTCTCGTTATCGGGGTCGGCTTGGTGACCGGCGGCATCGACACCACCGCGGTGGAGTCTGTGAGCCGGATCACGCTGATCGTCAACGCCGTTCTGATCCTTACGTATCTGATCAATGCCAACTATCAGTCCACCACGGGCGAGTTGTCCGTCAGGGAACTGGTCGTCGGCAAAATAGCGGCTGTTTTCTGGGGGGGCATCGTGCTGCTGGGCATCGCCGTTCCGCTGGTGATCTCCATCGTCACACTGTTTATTGGTGAGGCCACCCTGCCCCTCATGGTATTCGCGATCGTCTGCCATACGATCGGGGCGTTCTCCCTCAAGTATGGCGTGCTGAAAGTCGGCATCTACAGGCCCATACTTCCTAGAGCCTCCGCTTACTAGAGCTATAGGCTTGTGTTGAGGAGACACTGATGGCAAACAGAGAAATCGTTTATTCGACTTGCAAGAGCTGTCACGGCGGTTGCGGCGTCAAGGTTACGAAGGAAGACGGGGTCATCGTCCACATCGAGGGTAATCCCGATTCCCTCACCGGCGGCACGATGTGCTCCAAGGGCCTCTCGAGCATCCAGCATATCGACAACCCCTATCGCATCAAGTACCCCATGAAGCAAGTGGGCAAGAAGGGCGAGGGGAAGTGGAAGAGGATCTCCTGGGAGGAAGCCCTCGACACCATCGAAGCCAAGATGAAGGCGGCGATCAAGGATTACGGTCCGGAAACCATCGCCATCTCCCAAGGTACGGGCCGAGGGTATAACCGCTACACGATGAGAATGGCGCGCTCACTCGGCACGGGCAACGCCATCACGCCGGGCTACGTGTGCCACAGCCCCAGGCTTGGTCTCTACGCCTTGGTGACGGGCTACGGTCGGCTGTATTGCGACTACCATGGGTGGGGCGGCGAGTTCCCGAAGACCCAGATCATGTGGGCCAAGCAGCTTGAGATCAGCAGCGCCGATTCTGAGATGTGCTACTGGTACATGAGGTCGCTCGACTACGTCAAGAACCTCATTATTATCGATCCACGCGCGAGCGCCTATGCGACCCGGGCTAATCTGTGGATTCAGCCGCGGCCGGGCACCGATTGTGCTCTCGCTATGGGCATGATGAACGTCATCTACGAAGAGGAACTGTGGGACAAAGACTTCGTTGACAACTGGACCTTCGGTTTCGAGGAACTCAGGGAGCGGGTCAAGGACTTCACCCCCGAGAAGGTTTCCGATATCTGCTGGATCCCCAAGGAGCACGTCACTACGGCGGCTCGCATGTATGCCGTCGACACCCCTGGCACCATCCAGGTGGGTAGCTCGCTCGAGCGGCAGGCCAACTGCGGCTACACGATCCGAGCCATCACTTGTCTGATGGGTCTCACCGGCAATATCGAGCGGCCGGGCAGTATGGTCAGCTGGGTGCTTCCAGATACGGGCCTCATCGAGGACTTCAACCTCGAGCTGCCCATCACCGACGAGATGAAGAGCAAGATCATCGGCGGCGACAGGTTCAAGATGGGTGCCACCCGCACGTGTAATCCGGACACGATGATCAAGGCCATCAACGCCGGCAAGAGCCCCATCAAAGTGTGGATGAGCGTTGGCGGGCAGCAGATCGTACACATGGCCAACACCAAAGAAGTCGTCGAGGCCATCGAGAAGGTCGAATTCATGGTACACGTCGACCTCTTCATGGGGCCCATGGCCGAAGCTGCCGACATCGTGCTGCCTGCTGCTCACTGGCTGGAACTCGACGATGTCTACGACATGCATCCTCGCTTCATGATCGAGGCGCACAACAAGATCGTCGATCCGCCCGGAGAAGCGAAATCCGACGCCTGGATCTTCAACGAGATCGGCAAGCGGGTCGTCCCCGACAAATGGTGGGACACCGAGTCCGACATGCTCGACTATCAGCTTAGGAGGGGAAACGCGCCCGACGGCGGCCCCATGAAGTGGAAGGATTTCAGCGAGCGTCTCGTAAGCGGCTGTTGGGGTCCGGACCAGGTCTACTACAAGTACAAGACCGATTACTGGGTAGAGGGAGGCGGCTTCCCAACGGCGACCGGCAAGTTTGAATTCTGGTCGAAGCATCTAGAATCTCTCGGGTACGATCCCCTCCCGGTGTTCCAGGAGCCCGGTGAGAGCCCGATATCACGGCCCGATCTCTTCGAGGAATACCCAATTGTGATGAGCAGCGGCTACCGCCAGCCGTTCTATTTCCTTGGGCAGTACCGCAACATCCCTTGGCTGCGGAGCTTCATGGAGTTTCCGACCTGCCAGATGCATCCCGAAACGGCTGCCAAGTACGGCGTCGAAGACGGCGACATCATCTGGATCGAATCCCCACGGGGTCGGATCCGGCAGAAGCTGCGCGCATTCCCTGGCATTAAGAAAGGCGTCCTCATGGCTACTGCCAACTGCTTCTATCCTGAGGAGCCGGCCAAGGGCTATCACGGAGTGTTCATTTCGAACCCCAACGTGCTGACAAGCAACGATCACCTTGACCCGATGTACGGCTCGCCCGACCTCACCTGCCTTCTGTGCAAGGTGTATAAGGCGAAGGACGAGGAGCTCACCGAAGAGGTCTTCCGTACGGAGGAATACGGCTTCGTCCCCGAAGCCCTGATGCAGGACGTCTAGGCGCACGGTCTTCGGCGGAGACCCGCCGAAGTCGCGGCGGGCCCCGAAAGCATACGCTTTCGGGGCCCGCCGCTTTTCGGGAAGAAGAGGCATAGATAGTGGGTCCGACGCCACTCGGCCGGGCCGCCCAGGGACGCGTCCGACGCCGCTTCATTCCTTGAATTGTGCCTCCGTCTATATTACGATGAACTGCGTCACGGTATTTCTGGTATGCCAGTCGGTATATCCATATCAGCTGTGCTAATCAGTGTCGGTTGAGGTAGAGACGAACCAAGGGGCGATTGTGAAAGTCGAAGATGTGAAGAAGGTCGCGGTCTTTGGAGCGGGCACCATGGGGCCCGGTTTGGCTCAGGTGTTCGCGACGGCGGGCTACGACGTAGCGCTGTATTCGCGTAAAGCAGAGACGCTCGAGAAGGCCATGTCTGTGGCCAAGATCAATATGGAGACCTTTGTCGAGCACGGACTCCTGGCGGCGGATGCCGTGGCTCCGGCTCTTTCTAGGATCGCTCCGACCCAATCGGTGGCGGAAGCAGCCGCCGATGCGGACTTCGTGATCGAGAGTATCGCGGAAAAGTTGGACGCCAAGAAGGCTCTTTATGATGAATTGGACCGCGTGTGCCCCGAGCGGACCATCTTCACCAGCAATACCTCCTATCTCAATATCTACGAGGCGATGCCGGAGAGGCGACTGCCACAGACGGTCATCGCCCATTGGTTTGCCCCGCCGCACGTGATACCTCTCGTCGAAGTCGTCAAGGGCGAGAACACGGCCCAAAGCACCGTCGATCTTGTGGTGGAGCTTCTCAAGAAAGTCGACCGCGCACCAGTGGTCATGGAGAAATTCGTTTCCGGCTTCTGTGTGAACCGGTTCCTGCGGATTATCGGCCGTGAGGTGTTCTTTCTGCTCGACAACGGCTACATGACGGCCGACCAGCTCGATCTGGCCGTCAAGGCCAGCATCATTCCCAGGGCCATGGTTTTGGGCTTCGTTCAGCGCTATGACTTCACCGGTCTCGATCTGAGCTACAACAACCTTCAGAACGCTGACTTTCAGGAAGCTCCCATTGACAACCAGCCCAAGAGCCTGCGTGAAGCCGTGGAGCGTGGAGACCTGGGTGTTAAGAGCGGCAAGGGTTTCTTCGACTACAGCGACCGGCCGCTGGCCGAAGTGTTGAAGGCCCGCGACGCCGCGCTTATCGACGTCTTCGCCAATACCAAACAACTCATCTATAAACGCATCTGATTCCCGGAAACCAGATGCGTCCCTTGATAAGGAGAGAGTGATCTGACATGAGCAAACTCATCGTAACTTGCGCACTCTGTGGAGTCGGCACTACGAAGGCACAGAACCCCGCTGTACCCATCACCCCGGATGAGATCGCCGCCGATGCTCTGGAGTGTGTGAAGGCCGGCGCATCCGTGCTTCACATCCACGTGCGTGACGCGAACGGCGTCAACACAATGGATAAGAACATCTTCGTGGAGGTCGTCGGCAAGGTGCGGGCCGCCCTGGCCAAGGAAGGGCTGGACGCGGTCATCAACGTCACCACCTCTGGTTCCAAGTTCAGCTACGAGCAGCGTATGAGCCACCTCGAACTGGTCAAACCCGAGATGTGCTCATACGATCCCGGAACGATGAATTGGGCGAACAGCTACGTCTTCCTGAACGAGCCCAAGTTTCTAGAGGAGCTGGGCACGATCACGCAAAAACTCGGCATCAAGCCCGAATTGGAGATCTTCGACGCCGGCATGATCGGCAACATAAACTACTACATCAAGAAGGGCTTTCTTAAACCGCCCTGTCACGTGCAACTCGTGCTGGGCGTTTCCGGCGGCATGCCCGGCAATGCAGAGTCCGTCGCCTACCTGCTGCCCAAGATTCCCGAGGGTTCCACTTGGTCCATCACGGGTATCGGCCCAAGCCATGTCCCCTGCATGCTCATCGGTCTCGCCGAAGGCTGCAACGGTCTCAGGGTGGGACTGGAGGACAACATCTTCTTCAGCAAGGGCGTGCTCGCTTCGAATCCTCAACTCGTGGCCCGCGCGGTGGAGTTGGGTAAACTCGCCGGTCGCGAGATCGCTGATGCGGCAGAGGCGCGTGAGATCTTGGGAGTCACCAAGCCCTGAGCAATAGGACAAACGTTCATCCTCAAAGAAATACAACAGGAGAAACAATGGCAGCCAATCTCTTTTCCCTTGAAGGCAAGAATGTGGTCGTGATCGGCGGTGGCGGCGGCATGGGCCGGGCTGTGGCCAAAGGCATGTTGGAGTATGGCGGTACTGTCGCCCTCGCTGATGTGTCTCCCGAGGGTATGGCGAGCGCATCCGAGTGGCTCAAGGCGGAGACCGGCATGGAAGTGAAGAAGACCTACCAGGTCATGGCCACCGACGAGGCCGATGTGGAGAAACTGGTGGCGTCGGTTGTGGCCGATATGGGCTCGGTGGACGTCCTCATCAACGCTCATGGCTGGAACGTGAAAAGCCCCGCCGTCGATTTCCCTATGGACAAATGGAGCACGCTCTTTGACATCAACGTCAAGAGCTTCATGATGACCTGTAAGCACTTCGGTGCCCAAATGATCAAGCAGGGTAAAGGCGGCAAGATCATCAACTTCTCGTCCGTGCGTGGACAACGTGCCGCCGCCGGCGGTAACGCCGGATACTGTGCCACCAAGGGCGCGGTGGACATGATTACCCGTACCTTGGCGGTGGAGTTCGCAAAGTACGGCATTTGTGTGAACGCTCTCGGTCCGATAAACACGAAGACCCCCATGACGGCAGAGATCATGGAAAAAGAAAGGGACGGCCGCTACGCCAATTTTCTGAAGAACGTCCCGATGGGGCGCTTCGGAGAGGTCGAAGATCTCGTCGGTCCGGCTGTGTTCCTAGCTTCGTCCGCGTCGGACTTCATCACCGGCACTATTTTGTATCCCGACGGAGGAGCGATGGCTTTCTTGTAGAGGCCCGCTCCGTAGTTGCTTGAATGCGCGCATTGGCCGGCTCGGGGGGATGTTGGTATCTGATGCGTGGGAAGGGGGCAAGACCTCGCGTAACGGAGTGCGGTTGGGATATAATGTAATCCGGTATGAACTCTTCACATCTGACATGCTTGGAGAGTGTTGGGAGCCATGGCTAGACCACGCGGTAAGGTAGTAGAGCGCGATAAGCAGGGAGACGGCGGGGGGAGCGCGTTCTTAGTGCGTGCTCTTTCGAAAGGGCTCACGGTCCTTGGGCTGTTCGACGCCGAGAACCGCGAGTGGACTTTGGACGAGATCGCGGAGCGGGCCGGTCTTCCCCGAATGACGGCATATCGCATGATAAGGACGATGGAAGCGGCCAGCTATCTGGTGCGCGATTCGGTAACAAGTCGGTATCACCTCGGGCCGGCGCTCCTGGCCACGACCTATCTTTCAGAGTCTTACTCGGAACTTGTGAAGATCGCTCGTCCCTACTTGGAGGACCTTACTGCCAAGACCGGGGAGTCGGCCACACTTGCCGTCGAAGTCGACGGAGTGGCGGTCAGCGTCTTCATGGTCGACACACCCAGGCCCTTGAAGAGGGAATTGGCGGTCGGCCGGATCATTGGAGACACCGCGAATGCCAACGGGAAGATCTTTGCTGCATTCAAATCGGAAGAAGAGAGAGCGGAACTGGTCGCCATGCCGCGAACCCGCCTCACCTCCGCAACTATCACCGAGCCTGATGAATTATCTGAAGAGTTGGAAAGGGTCAGGCGTGACGATATAGCCTTCGACGTCGAAGAGCGGAATGTGGGCACGTGCGCGGTGGGGGCGCCGGTGCGCGACCAATTGGGCAAGGTCATCGCCGCGGTCTCTCTGGTGGTTCCGACGGGACGGTTCGGATTGGAGGAGAGGCAGCGCTTCGCGGAGGCAGTTAAGGCCACGGCCGCGACTTTGTCCGCATTTTTGGGCTACTCGAACCGAGCAGGCTGACAGATCCGCCGAGGCGGCCAAGCGCCGCCGAATTCGGCAAGGCTTCGTGGGGAAGTGTCTGTCAGCGGAACATAAAGGGTGTGCCCGGCCGGCTCGGTTCACCGGCGGCCACCGCAGGGGAAGGAGAACACAGTCATGGCTTACGGCTACGCAGGGAAGATGCTGTTCGTCGATCTCACGACCGGTACGATGACGGAAGAGACTCCGGACGATGCGTTTTACCGCTCTTGTGTGGGCGGGATCGGGATGGGCGCCAAAGTTCTATTGGAGCGGATGAAGGAAAGGGTCGACGCACTCGGCCCGGATAACATGCTGGGCTTCACCACAGGGCCCCTTACCGCTACCGGCGTGTATGGCGGGGGGAGGTTCACCGTCGTTGCGAAGTCCCCGGTCACCGGCGGCTGGGCCGACTCCAACTCGGGCGGCACCGTCGGGCCGGAATTGAAAATGGCGGGCTACGACGCGGTGTTCTTCTCGGGCATCTCTGAGAAACCCGTGTGCCTCGTCATCGACGACGGGCAGGCTCGGCTTGTCGATGCAAGCAAGCTGTGGGGCAAGGACACCTACGAGACCGACGACATGCTCCAAGAGGAGT
Organism: uncultured Actinomycetes bacterium; assembly: GCA_963775295.1. Lineage (GTDB taxonomy): Bacteria > Actinomycetota > Thermoleophilia > RBG-16-64-13 > RBG-16-64-13 > JAMDEO01. The sequence goes on along the minus strand of CAVZIK010000006.1, from coordinate 204,493 downwards.
TGGGCGGCCCGGGTCTCTGGAAGATCTCGTGCATCGGCCCGGCCGGTGAGCAGCAGTCGCTTCTGGCCGGTATCGTGAATGAGAAAGGCCGCATCGCCGCGCGGTCGGGCGTGGGGGCTGTCATGGGCTCCAAGAAGCTAAAAGCCGTCGCGGTGCGCAGCCGCAGAGGCGCCCGGATCGCGGTCGCAGACTCTGCGGGTCTCAAGGCGATTCACAAGGACTATAGCCAGGCCATCAAGGAGAGTCCCTTCCACCAGGGACTCACCGCCGCGGGAACGGGCGCTGGCTGCAGCTTCCTTCTCTCCATCGGAGATTGCCCCTCCACCAACTGGACTCAGACGGGCACTGACTCTTTTCCCACGTGTAACAACCTCGACAGCGCCAATATGGACGTGTACAAGCTCAAGTCGTACGCGTGCCATTCGTGTTCTATCCGCTGCGGGGCCATCATTGAGGTCAAGGAAGGCCCCTTTGCGACCCAGGACGAGACGCACCGTCCCGAATACGAGACCCTTGCAGCCTTCGGTCCGCTTTGCCGGAACGACAACCTCGAGGCCGTTATCAAGGCTAACGAGATCTGCAACCGGATGGGCATAGACACGATCGGTGTCGGTGGAACCGTGGCGTTCGCCATAGAATGTTACGAGAACGGCCTGATCACCTCTGCCGACACCAACGGACTCGAGCTGACTTGGGGGAACGCCGCCGCCATGGTGGAGTTGACCCGGCAGATGGCCCACAGGGAAGGTTTCGGTGCGGTGTTGGCCGACGGCAGCAAATGGGCGGCCGAGAGGATAGGCAAGGGCAGCGATCGATATGCCATGAACATCGGTGGGCGCGAGCTACCGCTCCACGATCCACGCATGGCGCCGTCCCAGGGCACGATCTATATGTGCGATTCTCAACCCGCCAACCACATGAATTACGTCGGGGCCTCCATGCTCGAGCAGGGCGCGCCTCTGGGCGCGGATCCGGTGCTGGAATCCGGTGCCAAGGAACTGTTCGGTGAGTGGGATAAAAAGGCTGACTACTTCACTCGGGGCAACGCCTACTACATCCTCCTGAGTTCCGCCGGTCTCTGCAACCTCTACGCTCACTTCTACGCTCCGCCCGTGGTGGAGCTCATGCGGCCCGTCACAGGCTGGGACATGGACTGGACGGAAGGACTCGAGACTGGAAAGAGGATCCTGACGATGCGTCAGATCTTCAATGTGAGGCAGGGAGTCACCCCGGACGCCTTCAAGCTGCCCAAGCGTTTCGAAGCGGCATTGAGCGCTGGCCCGGCTGCGGGTACGAGCATCCCGTTCCAGGATCTCAAGGAGGGTTACTTCGCCGCGATGGGCTGGGACGTCAAGACCGGTAAGCCCAGCGCCGAGACCCTCGACAAGCTTGGAGTCGCTTCTCTCGCCTGACAAGCCCTGCCGGAAGTGGAGGACTATGGGGCGGGCGGCCGGTAGGCCGCCCGCCCCATTCTGCCACTGCGACGAAATAGGGGCCGCCGCGCGTGTGCGCGGCGGCCCCTTCGCGCGGAACCTCGGCTACTCCTTGGGCGGATCGCCGTCGTATCCGCCGCTGGGATTCAGGAAGATCTCGCCGGGCTTTCCGGGCAGCGGTGTGAGCCAGTCGGGACTGCTATCGGGGAATAGGAGCCTGGCCTGCCAGTGGATCGCAAAATCCTCGGCTTTGACATCCCCGTAGTACTTGTTCATCATGTCGACGAGTTCGGCTCCAGTTCTGGCCGAATTGTAGACCTCGTCGTAAACATCGAGGTACCTGATAGACCAGTCGACGCAGTCGGTGTAGGTCTTCGAGGTGTCCTCCTGCACTTCCTCAAGGATCTGGATCTTGGCGGCATCGCAGTGACCGGGGATGACGATCCTGGGGTCGAAGTCCATCATCTTGGCGATGTCCTTGCGCCATTTTACTCGCCGCTCGACGTTACTTTCGATGGGCCACAGGTTGCAGTCGTGGAAAGCGACATCCGTCGCACAAAGGACCTTGATGGAAGGCACCCAGACAACCGAGTTGTCGATGCTGTCGCCTTCCCAATCGTCGTAGAGAAGGAGTTCCTCTCCTTCGAGTTCGAGCCGAGGCTCGTGGAGAGGCATCGGGATGGTAGTCCTCTTGGGGATGTTGGGACCGAAGCGATCGATCGCCCACATATCGACCTTGTCGGTGGAGGTGAAGACGATATCTTTGACCGCGGTGGGCAGGCCGACGATCTTGGCGTTGGGAAATGCGAAGTGTAGAACTTCGAGACCGAAATGGTGATCGGGGTGAAAATGCGACACATAGATATGTGTTAGGTTCCTTCGCATCGGGATGATCTCGGAGACCATCTTGTGTGCGTCACTGAGAAGCTGAGAGGCGTCGACCAGGATCGCGTCCTTATCGCCGTAAATCAGCGTGGAGTTGCTGTTGAAGCCCAAGTAACTGTGGAGAAAGACCTTGTACTTCAGTGCCACGTTTGCTTCCTTTCTTGGTTCCTTGCCCTGCCGGAAAGACAAGAACGTTCCTGCCTAAACCAACCCCGTTATTGATATTGACGTACCGCGTTACAGACGTGTAATATCGATGTTTAGTCTATGCTAGTACACGGAGAGCGCAGAGACAAGAAATCACGGTGCGAAGTGTCGTGACCGCTCGAGGCAGAGCGGCGGATCGAAAGGGAGTCGCCATGTTGAGCCACACGGATGTGATCGAGATCAGTATCCCGCGGACTCTATTTGGGGTCGGCGCCATCAACAAGCTGCCGGAAGTGGTCAAAGGTTACGGGACCGACAATGTACTCGTTATCACCGACAAGGGGCTCGTCGCCGCAGGTGTCGTGGATGTGGCCCTTGAGGTTCTCAAGGGAAGCGGCATTTCCGTCGACGTGTTCGACGGCACCGGCGCCGAAGCGCCTGTGAGCGTGATCCTCGACCTCGTCAAGGTCATCAGGGAGAAGGGCTACGGACTGCTGGTGGCCATCGGTGGAGGCAGCACCATGGATACCACCAAGACCGCCGGTCATCTTTCCGGGAACCCGGATCTGACTCCCGATGATCTCATCAAATGGAAGCCCTTCACCAGGAATCTGCCCATCGTTGCGGTGCCCACTACGGCTGGTACCGGCTCGGAGTGGAGCGCCTGGGCGGTTATCCACAACGACGTCGCCGACGGCGTTCACTATCCCTATATGACTCCCAACAACTTTCCCAACGTCGTCATCATCGATCCGGCTATGACTACCAAGGTCCCCCCGAGGATCACCGCCGACACAGGCATGGACGTGCTTGCGCATGCGGTAGAGGCCTACACGTCGCCGAACGCAAGCGTTGTCTCCGATATGTTCGCCGCCTTCTCCATCGAGATGGTCGGCAAGAGCCTGCGCAGGGCCGTCGCCAAGGGATCGTTCTACATTCAGGATCGTTACAACATGGCTATCGCTGCTTCGTTCGCGATGCTGGCTATGTCCGCCACCGGCCCGGGCCTTGCCCACCTTGGCAACGAGACTCTCGGCGCCATGGCCGGTCTTGCTCACGGCCGCGCCACCGGGCTGCTCCTGCCCGAGGTGATGCAGTTCAACCTCATGACCGATCCGGCCAAGTTCGCCGCCGTTGCCGAACTGTTGGGCGAAGAGACCGCGGGCTTGTCCGACATCGAAGCCGGCGAGATGTCCATTGAGGCGGTGCGCAGACTGCTCTTCGACCTGGATATGCCGCAGACCCTCACCGAAGTCGGTCTCAACGATGACAAGATCCCCGAACTTGCCAGGGAACTTGCCGAGACCAGGGGCCCCGCCGTCAAGATGTTTGCCTGCCGGGAGATCACGACGGCTCAAGCGGCAGAACTCTATATGAACCTTCTCTAGCGCCGGATTCTTCATACCGGGGCTAGTCAGCCCGCGGGGTGGGCTCCTCGACCGTTCGGCCGGGGAGCCCCGTTTCTTTCGCCACCGATAACGGTATCGGCTGATAGAGTGGAACGCAGCCCAGCAATCCGGCCGTGCGCCGCTTCACGAAGCGCGGATGATCACACAGAACCCGCAACAGCCGATTCAGAGATCCGTTACCCACAGCCGGCGACTGGCGGTGGCGGCGCTGATTGTTCTCGCCTTCCTATGGGGGTTCGCCTGGGTCGCTATGAAGGTGGGCGTAACCTATGCCGATCCATTCGTGTTTGCGGCAATACGAGCGGCGTTGTCCGCCGTCTTTCTGTTGATCCTGCTCCCGGTTCTTCGTCGCCCTGTCCGCCCACAGGTTCTGGGTTGGACGGCGCTCCTGGGCTTACTCCAAACGACTGGGTTTTCCGGCTTCGTTATGTGGGCCCTCGTGAGTGGCGGAGCCGGCAAAACTTCCGTCCTCACATACACTATGCCGTTCTGGCTTCTCTTGATGGCCTGGGCGGCGCTGGGTGAGAAGGTTCGGGGGTTTGCGTGGGTGAGCGTCGTTCTCGCCTTGGGGGGATTGCTTTTCATATTGAGCCCTTGGAAACTGCACGGCGCTCTGAGTAGCGCGCTTGCAGTCTGCACTGGTATCAGTTGGGCCGGGAGCGCAGTGGTAGCGAAGGTCATCCACAGACGTCACAAAGTGGATGTCTTTGCCCTCACCGCTTGGCAGATGGTGATCGGCGCCATCCCACTCGTCATAGTCGCCTTCGTGACCGGTGGAGGCATGCCGGACTGGACGCCGAAGTTCATTGCCGCCCTTGCTTACAACGTTCTCTTGGGCAACGGAGTGGCCTGGTTGCTCTGGCTGTTCGTGCTACGGGTCCTTCCGGCCGGCACTACCGGACTGGCGAGTCTCGCGAACCCGGTCCTTGGAGTGACGTTCGCCTGGGTGATCCTGGCCGAGCGCCCCGGCTGGGCCGAAGCCGCGGGCATGGCGCTCATCCTGCTAGGCATAGCCATACTCACCTTGAGGGAGGCGACGCGAAGGCCGACAGGTCACCCGGCGGGTGCTTCAGAGCCCTAAGTGCTGGAGGTGGTTGCCCCCATTCCCTGGTTCCACCCCAGATAGGCAGACAGCGACAGCGCAGTCGATTGGACCGCTCGCTTGCAGTGTTCGCGCTCCTCCGGTCCGAAGCGGCCGGTCGGAACGACCACTGCGATGGCGGCAATAACGTTGCCCATCTGGTCCCGCACAGGCGCCCCAACGGCACATGTACTGAAATAAAGTCCTTCGATGTCGAGGGCGACGTTTTCGCGGCGGATCTGTTCCAACTCATCCGCGAGAGCCACCGGATCAGTGATCGTGTTCGGCGTCAGCCTGGGGTGACTCCGAGCGAGGATAGCTTCACGTTCGCGGACCGGCTTGAACGCCGCAAACATCTTGCCTTGGACCGACGCAATGTCCCCGATGATTCTGCCGGGTGCGGTCTGACGCTTGAAAGGTCGGAGAGTGTCGATAGTGTCAACGCAGACCGGGATGCCATCGACCTCGATGGCGAGCGTGACTGATTCGCCGGTCTCCTCGACCAAGGCCTCCAAGAACGGGCGGGCCAGAGCGACAAGATCGGAATGGTCTTCGGAAACATAGGTCATGGCGAGTGTCGCCGGTCCCAAGCGGTACCGATTGGTCACGGGATCGCGAACCAAGAACGCCAGCGATTCGAGAGTGCGTGCCATGCGATAGACGGTCATGCGTAGGAGGGCCGTCTGTTCGGCCATCTCGTCGATGGTCCATTCACGATGATCTACGTCGAACAGCCGCAAGATGGACAAGCCGCGAGCCAGAGCCCGCACGAGGAAAGGATCGGTTTCGCCGCCCGCGTCGACAAAGTAGGCCGCGGGTTCTCTGGGCTCTTTTGGTGGCGTTTTTTTGGTTGGCGTCATTTCTGTTCTCCCCTTTGGCGGGGGTATACTGCAGGGCACCGCTATCTGAGATACTTGCCTTCGGGTGTCGTATCCTCTATGATACCAGCAGTGCTATCAGACGATATCACAATATTATAGAATGCGGCGGCGGGTCGGCGTAGGCGCAGAGGGGCATTGCTGCGCCTTTCACGGTTGGTCGTCACCTTCGATGTCATGGGAGCCGATGACATATGTCTGATCAGGTGTTCACGAATTTGACCAACTCCGGACCCGTATCCGTCTACGTGAAAGATGGTGTTGTCACGCGGATCCGCCCCTTGGTCGCCGACGAAAACGACTACAAGCCCTGGGTGATCGAAGCCCCGGGAGGCAACAAGTACTCGCCGCCGAAGAAGGTCACTCTCGCTCCGTACGTGCACGCTGAGCGTCGCCGTCTCTATTCGCCGGAACGGATCCTCTACCCCATGAAGCGGGTGGACTTCGATCCCAACGGCGAGCGCAATCCCCAGAACCGCGGTGTTTCGGGTTATGAGCGCATCTCCTGGGACGAAGCTCTCACTCTCGTTGCCGGTGAGATCACGCGGGTCAAGGATACCTACGGCGGGTCGGCCATCAGCGGCTGCACCTCCTCCCACCACAACTGGGGCATCGTGGGCTACAAGATGGGCCCTTTCGCCCGCTTCATGAACCTGCTCGAGTTCACCCCAGTCCTCGACAACCCGGACAGCTGGGAAGGGTGGCACTGGGGCGCGACTCATAGTTACGGCTTCTTCTGGCGCCTCGGCATGCCGGAGCCCTACGACATGCTCTCGGACGCCCTGCAGAACGCGGAGATGATCGTCTACTGGTCCAACGACCCGGACACCACCCGCGGCACTTATTCCGGCCAGGACTCGGCCATCTGGCGCCAATGGCTCAAACAACAAGGCGTCAAGATGGTCTTCGTCGACCCGTTCCACAACTACACCAATGCGGCGATGGGCGGCAAATGGATCGCTCCGCGCCCAGGCACCGACGCCGCCATGGCTATGGCCATCGCCTTCGTGTGGCTCACCGAGGGCACCTATAACAAGGAATACATCGAGAGCCGGACCATCGGCTTCGAATCGTTTACCAAGTACATCACGGGCGAGACTGACGGCCAGCCCAAGACCCCGGAATGGGCAGCGGCCGAGTGTGGCGTCGAGGCTCGGACCATCCGTACCCTGGCTCGGGAATGGGCCTCAAAGCGCACCGTCGCATCGTGCGGCTCCCGCGGTGGCGAAGGCGGTGCCTGCCGCGAAGCGTACGGCACCGAATGGGCCCGGATGATGGTCCTTCTCCAGGCCATGCAAGGTCTGGGCACCCCGGGCCGCAGCATCTGGGGCACGACCATGGGCGCTCCGTCCGACACCAGCATCTGGTTCCCGTGTTACGGCGAACCCGAAGGCCGGGTCTCCGCTGCCACCAAGACCGCCAAGTACATCCCGGGTAACCCCACCAGGCAGCGTCTGTGGCGCCTCACCGTGCCGGACGCGATTCTTGACCCGCCGGTGAGCTGGTACGGCGAGGGTTTCTGCGGTAACAGCCTCGAGCAGCAGTTCACTCACTTCGAGTATCCCATGGAAGGCTACTCCGAGATCAAGATGTGGTACCGATACGGCGGCTCCTTTATGGGCACCATGAGCGACACCTCCAAGTGGGTGCGCATGTATCAGAGCCCGAAGCTCGAGTTCGTCGTCAACCAGGACATCTGGTACAACAGCGAGACCCGCATGGCCGACGTCATTCTGCCGGCGTGCACCAACTTCGAGCGTGACGACCTGGGTGAATGGGCGGGAGTCAACGGATACACCGTACACGCCAGCAGCGGTTGCAACTACCGTGTAATCGTCCGTGAGAAGAAATGCATCGAGCCGCTGGGCGAGTCCAAGTCCGACTACCAAATCTTCGCCGACATCTCCGAGCGTCTCGGCATCAAAGAGGAGTTCACCGACGGCAAGACCGAACTCGACTGGTGCAAGGCCTTCTTCGAGACGTCGGATCTCTCCAAGACCGTCAGCTGGGAGGAGTTCGACCGCAAGGGCTACCACATCATCAACACCGCCGACCACTACAAAGCCACGCCGGGTCTTCGCTGGTTCGCTGAAGGCCGCGAATGCGACACACCCGATCTCCGGAACCCCAAGCGGATTGGCGACAAGAGCAAGGAGCTGGGTACGTTCAGCGGCAAGATTGAGTTCGTGTCGGAAAGCCTCCAGCAGTACTTCCCGGATGACGAGGAACGTCCTGTGATGCCCAAGTACATCCGCAGCTGGGAAGGGCACGCCAGCGAGGCGGCCAAGCAATTCCCGCTGCAACTATTATCGCCGCACCCGCGGTTCACCTTCCACTGCCATTACGACAAGCACACCGACTGGCTCAACGACATCCCGACGCATCGCATCAAGAAAGACGGTTACGCGTGGTGGCCCGCGAGGTTGCACCCGGATGACGCCGCAAAACGGGGCATCAACAACAACGACCTCGTCCGTTTGTACAACGATCGCGGATCTGTCATCTGCGCGGCTGTGATCACGGAGCGGGTTCGTCCGGGAGTCGTTCACTCCTACGCCTCCTCGGCCAAGTACGATCCTCTGTCGCCGGGGAAAGCCGATTCTATGGACAAGGGCGGCTGCGTCAATATCCTGACGCCCGGCCGGATGATGTCGAAGAATGCGCCGGGGATGACACCCAATTCCTGCCTCATCGAGATCGAGAAATGGGAGGGCTAGTACAATGGCGCGCCTAGGAATAGTCATTGACATCAACAAGTGCACAGGGTGCCATAACTGCTTCCTCGCCTGTCGTGACGAGTACTTCGGCAACGATTACGACACGTACTCGGCTCCCCAGCCTCTGGACGGCCAGTTCTGGATGCAGGTCAAGGAGATCGAGAGGGGCAAGTTCCCGAGGCCCAAGCTCGACTATCTTCCCATCCCGTGCATGCACTGCGAGTCGGCTCCTTGCATGAACGTCGCCGCCGATGGAGCGGTCTATCGCCGCGAAGACGGTATCGTGATCATCGACCCGCAGAAGGCCAAGGGCCAGCGGGACATCGTCAACACCTGCCCGTACCGGGTCATCTTCTGGAACGAAGAGCTCCAAATCCCGCAGAAGTGCACCATGTGCGCTCATCGTCTCGATGCGGGCGATAAGGAACCGCGCTGCGTCGAGGCCTGCCCGAACCTCGCTATGACCTTTGGCGACCTCGACGATCCCACCAGCGAGATCGCGAAACTCGTGGCATCTGCGACGACGGAAGTCTTCCACCCGGAGCACGAAACCTCGCCACTGGTCACTTACATCGGCCTGCCGAAACGCTTTATCGCAGGGGAGGTCGTCCGCAGGGACGTTCCAGGCGAGTGCGCGCAAGGCGTGTTGATCACCCTGGAGGGAGAAGGGGGAACGCAAGAGACCCTCTCCGACAGTTACGGGGATTTTGAGTTCGAGGGCCTTGGCAAGAACATCGCCTACCGTTTGCGCATCGACCACGTCGGCTATGCACCCCAGATCTTTGAAGTGGTGACCCATACCGACGTGGACCTTGGTGCCGTCGTCCTCGAGCCCCTCAACTGATCAATCATTAAGCAGAAAGTGAGCAAATGAACGAAGTCGTAGTCGTCAGTGCCACCAGAACAGCCGGCGGACGGTTGGGAGGCGGTCTCAAGGACGTGCAGCCGGAGGATCTTTCGAAGATCGTCATTATCGATGCCCTCAAGCGAGCTGGGGTTGAGGTCGAGGCGGTCGACGAGGTCATCTTCGGCCAGGCCAAGCAGAGCGCCGACGCGGCCAACCTGGCCCGGGTGGCGGCCCTAAAGGCCGGCATACCTATCGAGGTACCGGCTTACACTGTCATGCGTCAATGCGGTTCCGGCCTCCAAGCGATCAACAACGCTGCACAGCAGATCATGCTGGGCCTATCCGACATCATCGTCGCCGGTGGCGTCGAGAGCATGAGCAACGCCCCGTACTATCTTCGCAATGCGCGCTACGGATATGGCGCGGGTAACGCGGTTCTGGTCGACTCCAACACGGAGAGCCAGCCTCGGTCTCAGCCCTATGAGGTCTACGGGAACCTGACCATGGGTCTTACCGCCGAAAACCTGGCGGAGAAGTACGGCGTGGCTCGCGAGGAGCAAGACGCTTTCGCCCTACAGAGCCAGGAGAGGGCGTTCGCCGCGATTGAGTCGGGCAAGTTCGCGGAAGAGATCGTCCCGGTCGAAATCCCCCGGAAGAAGGGTGATCCCATCATCTTCGACACGGACGAGCATCCCCGTAGAACCAGCATGGAAGCTCTGGCGAAGCTGCCGGCGGTTTTCAAGAAGGACGGAACCGTGACCGCCGGGAACGCTTCCGGGCGAAATGACGGGGCCGCATGTACGGTGGTCATGTCCGCGAAAGAGGCCGAGCGCAGGGGTCTCAAGCCGATGTGCTACATCAGAAGCCAAGCTGTCGCGGGCGTACCGCCCGAGATTATGGGCTTCGGCCCGGCGCCCTCGTCGCGCAAAGCGCTGAAGCTTGCCGGTCTCACTTTTGACGACATGGGGGTCATCGAGCTGAACGAAGCCTTCGCGGCGCAAGCCCTCGCCGTCATCAAAGACCTGGATATTGCCGATCGCATGGCCGACATCAATCCCAACGGCGGTGCGATCGCGCTTGGGCATCCGCTGGGTTGCTCGGGCGCGCGGATTTTCACCACCCTGCTGCACGAGATGGGAAGACGCGGCAGCCGATATGGGCTTGCTACACTGTGCATTGCCGGCGGGCAGGGCATCGCCACGGTCGTCGAATCGGTAGTTTAGAGACGAGACGTCTGCCGCCGGGAGCTGCGTCAAACGGCTTCAGCCTGAGGTGAAATAGATGAACACTCACGAGTACCAGGCGCGAGAAGTCCTGGCGCGATACGGCGTACCCTTTGCTCCTGGCGTGGTGGCCGAGACCTGCAATGAAGTCCAGAAGATAGCTCGGGAACTCGGCGGCAAGGTCGTTGTCAAGGCTCAGATCCACGCCGGCGGCCGAGGAAAGGCCGGCGGCGTCAAGTTGTCCGGGTCCCCGGAGGAAGCTCGCGAGCACGCATGCGGCCTTCTGGGGTCGACCATCAAGGGCCACGTGGTGCGCAAGGTCCTTGTGACCAGGGTGGTCCCCATCGTCAGGGAATACTACCTCGGGGCCCTTCTCGACCGGGGCTCGCAACGTAGTGTTGCTCTCATGGCGAGCGCCGTTGGTGGAGTGGACATCGAGGAGGTGGCCGACTCCTCTCCGGGTGACATCGCGAGAGTGCACGTCGATGCTCAGATCGGCCTTTCCCAGTATCAGACTCGGGATCTCGCTCTTGCTGTGGATTTGAAAGGCGACCAGGGCCGGCAGTTCGCCGGTCTTGCCGAAGCACTCTACACAGCTCTTGTGGAGTGCGATTGTTCTCTCGTCGAGCTGAATCCGGTTGCCCTCACCCCGGACGGACAGCTCATCGCTCTTGACGCCAAAATGGTCCTCGACCACAATGCTCTGTTCCGTCATCCGGATCTGGCTGCGCTGCGTGACGTGAACGAGGAAGCCAACGTCGAGGTGGAGGCGCGGGAGAAGGACATCACCTACGTCAAGCTCGACGGCGATATCGGCTGCATGGTCAACGGCGCCGGACTCGCCATGGCCACCATGGACCTCATCGAACTGCACGGTGGCAAAGCCGCCAACTTCCTTGATTTCGGAGGAGGTCCCAGCCTGGAGCGCGTGGGGGACAGCCTTGACTTCATTCTGGCCGATCCCAACGTGCGGGCCATTTTTGTCAATATCTTCGGCGGCATCACTCGTTGCGATCTCGTGGCCCAAGCTTTGCTCGATCATCTCGACGCCGGGAAGATCCACGTCCCGGTGGTTGCCCGCCTCATCGGCACCAACTCCGCGGAAGGGCGGCAACTGCTCATGAAGTCCCCGGTGAAGTTGGCCACCGCCCTCTCAGAAGCGGCCGAGATGGTCGTCTCACTTGCCCGCGGGGGAGACGAGCTGGGGGTGGCGAAATGAGCATCCTCATCGATTCGGCCACGAAACTCCTGGTGCAGAACATCACCGGGCGGGAAGGCACCTTCCACACCGGCCGTATGCTGGCCTACGGTACAAAGATTGTGGCCGGCACCGCTCCGGGCCGCGGCGGCCAGGACGTGGAAGGCGTGCCCGTGTTTGATTCGGTACGTCAAGCGGTGGAGGCCACGAGTCCAAACGCCTCGATCATCTTCGTACCCGCCCCCTATGCCGCGGATGCCATCGTGGAGGCTGCGGATAACGGCATAAGGCTGATCGTGTGCATCACCGAGGGAATACCCGTGCTCGACATGGTGAAGGTCTACGCTCACGTGCGCTCCAAAGGATGTCGACTTATCGGACCGAACTGTCCGGGTGTCATCACTCCGGGACAGAGCAAGGTGGGCATCATGCCCCAATACGTATATCGTCCAGGCGTCGTCGGCGTCGTGTCCAGAAGCGGCACCCTCACCTATGAGATCGCGAGCGAGTTGACATCATTCGGGGTCGGCGTCTCCACCTGCGTGGGCGTAGGCGGTGATCCCATCATCGGTTCCTCGTTCAACGAGATGCTCATGCTGTTTGAAACTGACCCGGACACCAAGATCGTGCTTCTCGTGGGGGAGATCGGAGGCACGGCCGAGGAAGAGGCCGCGATGTTCATATCCACCACCATGCGCAAGCCCGTAGTCGCCTTTGTCGCCGGCAAGGCCGCCCCGCCAGAGAAGCGTATGGGGCATGCCGGGGCCATCATCTCCGGACGTCAGGGTACCGCGGCCGCCAAAATAAAAGCTCTGGAGGCCGCCGGGGTCATTGTGGGAGGGACTCCACGAGAAACGGCCGAAGCCGCCTCTCGCATCTGGCGGATGTCCGAGGCCCAATAGACCGAGAGTCAGGAGCTCGAGGATGCGCATCGATGTTCCTTGGTCTGTGGGGACCGTTCCGGTCGATGTGGAGCGGCGCCGGGTAGCGGGAGTGCTCGGCGCGAAGGTGGCGAGGGCGGAAGATCCCGAAGGGGTTCTGCGCACCGCAATCGAACGGCCGGAAGGGAACCTGGCAGGTTTCCTCGAGCATGCGGAGTCTCCATTGCTGGTGGTGATCAACGACGCCACCAGACCCACTCCCTCCGCGCGGGTGTTGCGGGTCATACGGGACCGGCTTGAGGATTGGTCGGGACACCCCGAGAGGGAAATGTCGTTTGTCATCGCCACGGGGACCCATCGCTGTGCGCTGCCCGCGGAGGTTGAGCATCTCCTGGGCTCGGATATAGCCGGCGCGTACGCAGGTCGCATATGCTCTCACGACTCCAAGGACGACGGCCAACTCGTATCCATCGGACGGACTTCGCGCGGCACAGAAGTGGAGGTTAACCGGCTTCTCGCTGAGGCTCGCAGCGTGATACTGATCAACTCGGTGGAACCGCACTACTTCGCCGGGTATACCGGGGGGCGCAAGTCGCTGTTTCCAGGGTTGGCCGGCTACAGAACAGTCTGGGCCAACCACAGGCTTTCCATGCAGCCGGGCTCCCGGACTTTGGTCCTGGAGGGAAATCCCGTCCACGAGGACCTCCAGGAAGCCCTGGATATCGGGACCGCAGACAAGGCGATCTATTCCATCCAGATGGTCTTGGACAGGGACCACGACATTGGTTTCGTTTCGGCCGGCGTTCTTGAAGAGACGTTCAGACAAGCGGTCGCGGTGGCCGAGCGCCAGTTCGTCCTGGATATCGATCGGCCGTACGAAGTGGTGGTTAGCGTCGCTCCCCATCCGATGGACTGCAACCTTTATCAGACGAATAAGGCCATTCAGAGCGGAGCGGCCGCGGTGACGGACGGCGGTATCCTGATCGTCGTTTCCGAGTGCCCCTTCGGCCTGGGAGAGAACCAGACCCTCTACGACATGCTGTCAGCAGCGAACTCTCCCGTTGAGGCTCTCGCTCAGGTCAACCTCGAGGAATACCGTCTAGGAGTCCAGCAGCCTTCACGCGTCGCCGCGATCCTGCAAAGGTGTGAGATCTGGGCGGTCACGTCACTTCCTGAGGATAAGGTCGCCTCCATGTTCATGCGACCCTTTGTCGACGTCCAATCGGCCGTTGATACCGCCCTTCGAACTCAAGGACCGGACGCTCAGGTTCTGTTCCTCACCGAAGCCAGCATCACGGTTCCGCGGGTCCGCGCCTAGCCCTGACCGAGGCTTCTGTCGCGCTTCGCGGCCAGATTTAGTGGCTCCCTACGCATGAGCCTTGCGGTCGAAGCGACGGAGCCGCATATGCACCCGCTCCAGTATTGAAATGACCCATGCCTTTGGGTATCATGCGTGTTCGCCTCCGCGAGGGGTTCCGCGCGTGGGGGGATGCCCGAGTGGCCAAAGGGAGCAGACTGTAAATCTGTCGGCGCAGCCTACGGAGGTTCAAATCCTCCTCCCCCCACCACAATGACCCCACAGCGGCGGCGTAGGGCCGCGGCGGCGATCGGCCGCCGGCAGGTTCAGTGGGCCTCCATAGCTCAGTTGGCAGAGCACTTCCATGGTAAGGAAGGGGTCTTCGGTTCAAATCCGAATGGGGGCTCCATGAGGGGGCGGCGTAGCTCAGTCGGTCAGAGCAGCGGAATCATAATCCGCGTGTCAGAGGTTCGAGTCCTCTCGCCGCTACCTTGGTTTGTGGTAGCATGCACGAGCGCTAATCACTAGGAAGTGGTGAAGTAATGCGGGTACGGGTGACGATGGCTTGCCAAGAGTGTAAGCGGCGCAATTACACCAGTATGAAGAACAAGCGTAACGATCCTGAGCGGATCGAACTGCGTAAGTACTGCAAGTGGTGTGGAGGCGTGACGGTCCACAAAGAGACTAAGTAGACCAGCGCCGGATCGCGAGGTAAGGCGAAGGGCAGTAGCTCCAACGGTAGAGCGCCGGTCTCCAAAACCGGATGTTGGGGGTTCGAATCCCTCCTGCCCTGCCAACACTCTTCCGGATCGGATATGAGGCGATGACAAAAAGCGCCAGCGACAACTCAGGCAACAAGGCTCAGGCCAAACAGTCCGGCGGGTTTCGGAATCCGCTGTCGCATTCGTCCGCACGCACGTCTGTCGTGCGGTCCAGTGGAGCCCCGCGGGGAACCGTAGTCACGAAGCCTGTGGGGCGGGTCCGCACATTCTTCCGTGAAGTCAAGGTCGAACTCAGCAAGGTGACCTGGCCGCCCCGGAAGGAACTCCTCACATCCACCGGTGTGGTCATCATCGCGGTCATCATCGCAGGCGTGTTCATCGGTGCCTTCGACTACATCTGGAACATCATCGTGCGCGCGGTCGGGTTGGGCTGATCCATGGACCAAAGTCGAACATCGCTGGGAGCTGCTACCTCCATGGACTCGAAGTGGTACGTCATCAATACGTACTCCGGCCACGAGAATAAGGCTCGTACGAACCTGGAGCACCGAATCCAATCGATGAACCAGGCTCAGTACTTCGAGGAGATCGTGGTCCCAACCGAGCAGGTGGTCGAGACCAAGGGCGGCGAGAAGATCCAGGTCGAAAAACGCATCTTCCCTGGTTATCTTCTGGTAAAGATGATCCTCACGGACGATTCTTGGTCCTTGGTGAAGAACACTCCCGGAGTCACCGGGTTCGTGGGCTCCGAGAACAAGCCCACCCCGCTCATGCCGGCGGAAGTGGATCGCATTCTGCATACGTCCACGGTCGAGAAGCCCAAGGCAAAGGCGGAGTTTTCGGTGGGCGATCAGGTGCGCGTGGTCAGCGGGCCTCTTACGGATTTCACGGGCGAAGTGTCCGAAGTCAACATAGAACAGAGTAAGCTCAAGGTCATGGTGTCTATTTTCGGCAGGGATACACCCACCGAGCTGGGTTTTGAGCAGGTCAAGAAGATCTAGGTCGGTAGGACCGCGGATCTGGGATAGAGACGGAGAACCAAGGTGGCTAAGAAGGTAAGGGCGAAAGTCAAGTTGCAGATCGTGGGTGGCAAGGCCAGTCCTGCCCCGCCGGTGGGCCCTGCATTGGGTCAGCATGGCGTCAACATCATGGAGTTCTGCAAAGCCTACAACGCGGCCACCCAAGACCGTATCGACCAGGTAGTTCCAGTGGAACTGACGGTCTTCGAAGACCGGTCCTTCACGTTCATTCTGAAGACCGCGCCGGCTGCGGTGCTCATCCGCCAGGCCGCCGGTATCGCCAAGGGCGCCGCCAACCCGCGCAAAGACAAAGTCGGCAAGATCACACAGGAGCAACTCCGCGAGATCGCCGAAGTCAAGATGCCCGACCTCAACGCGCTCGACATCGAAGCCGCCATGAAGATTATGGCCGGCACTGCGCGGAGTATGGGAGTCACCGTAGTGGAATAAAGCCTGCGACCGCGGGCTTGTGAAGGTGGGAGGGCTGGGAGCCCGTCGGACCACCAGGAGGTACGAAGATGAGTAGAGATTCCAAGCGCTACAAGGAAGCGAAGAGCGCCGTCGAGGTCGGCCGCATCTATACTCCCTTGGAAGCCGCCAAACTGTTGAAGTCTCTTTCGACCGCTAACTTCGACGAGACCGTTGAAGTCCACATCAAGCTCGGTGTCAATCCCCGCCACGCCGACCAGCAGGTGCGAGGCACTGTCATGCTTCCCCACGGCACCGGCAAAACCGTTCGGGTCGCGGTGTTTGCCAAGGGCGAGAAAGCCACCGAGGCGGAGGCGGCCGGGGCTGACATCGTTGGCGCCGAAGACCTGGCGGCTCTCGTCGAGGGCGGTATGCTCGATTTTGACGCCGCCATCGCCACCCCCGATATGATGGGTGTAGTCGGGAAGCTGGGTCGTGTGCTCGGTCCTCGGGGCCTGATGCCGAACCCCAAGGCCGGAACGGTGACCTTTGAGGTGGGCAAGGCCGTCCAAGACATGAAAGCCGGTAAGGTCGAGTACCGGACCGACAAGTTCGGCGTTATCCACCTCATCGTCGGCAAGAAATCGTTCGAGGCCGAGAAGCTGGTGGCGAATTACGCGGAGGTGCTGGGAGAGATTGTGCGCGCCAAACCGGCCGCAGCCAAGGGCAAGTACCTGCGCAGCATCAGCATGACTTCGACCATGGGTCCCGGCATCCCAATGGATACGTCCAAGACGCGGGCCATGCTGGAGGACGAAGCCTAAGTACGGCGGTTAGGCCGTGAGGCCACTGGATCGGATTTCATCAGGCCCGGCGACCGTATGGTTGCCGGGCCTGATTTCTTATCACCCCGTCCCGATGACAAGCTTGCAACATGCAAACGGCGGACGGAAGCGACGCCGTCGATCACCGCGGGGTGACCGCCATATCGCATTCCCCCACGGAGCAGGCTCGCGTGGTGTTACGGGTCGCGTGAGCGGGCGATTGCCATATGGCGCCCACCTCGAGGAGATTACGGATGGCCATCACCGCCGTGCGTGGTATACTGCTGCCCGCTATCCGCCAGAGACAGCTGGTGCCGCAGTGGGCGGCATAAAGCGGTTAGGTCTTTGGACCAACCCGCCAGCCGAGGCAGAGTGAGACCGACATAACGACTCCGCAAGAGTCTGAACCGTCATCGTCCGCCTCTGCTATCGGGGGTGGACGATTTGTTTCGAAGGAGGTGACACCATATGCCAAAACCAGGAAAGGTCGAAGCGGTCAAAGAGATTACCGCGGACCTGAAGTCTACCGACGTATATTACTTCGTTGACTATCGGGGCCTCACGTTTGCCGAAGCCACCGAACTTCGCGCCCGCCTGGCCAAGGTCGATGCGAGCCTCAGAGTGGTCAAGAACACGCTGGCGAAGCGCGCTGCGGCTGACGTGGGTATCGAGGGTCTCGACGATCTCCTGAAGGGACCCACGGCTATCGCGTATTGCCACGGGGACCCGGTCCGGGTGGCGAAGACCATCCAGGACTTCATCAAGGAGAAGAAGAAGGCTGCCATCCGTGGCGGCAAGTTGGAAAGTACGCTGCTGACCACTGCGGACATCGAAGTGCTGGCGACCCTACCTTCTCGCGACCAACTCATCGCACAGTTGGTTGGCGCCCTGGCCTCGCCGCTGGCGGGCCTCGCGAACGTTCTGGTCGGGCCCATCCGCGGGCTGGTAATCGTTCTGGGCCAAGTTCAGGAACAGAAAGCAACCGCCGCCTAAGTCACCTGAAGCGGACGAATCATTTTTTGTGAAAAGATTTTAGAAGGAGCTGAACTGAGATGACACCGCAAGAACTCATCGAAGAGATCAAGAAGATGTCCGTCCTCGACCTGTCGGCACTGGTCAAGGCTCTGGAAGAGGAATTCGGCGTAAGCGCCGCCATGCCCATGGCTATGGCTGCTCCCGCCGCCGCTGGCGCTCCTGCCGCCGAGGTGGAGGAACAGACGGAATTCGACGTCATCCTCAAGGCTGCCGGCGAGAAGAAGATTCAGGTCATCAAAGAGGTCCGTGCCCTCACCGGCCTCGGTCTGAAGGAAGCCAAAGACCTGGTCGACGGCGCTCCCAACCCCGTCAAGCAGGCGATCACTAAGGATGAAGCCGAGGCAATCAAGGCGAAACTCGAGGAAGCCGGCGCCGACGTCGAAGTCAAGTAGTCTAGTCGCGGGCCGGTCTCCGCGAAGGTGTGAACCGGCAAGCGAGAAGATCGAGCCCGGTTGTGGGCGACCTACGTCCACAACCGGGCTTGTTACATGAGAACCCGGGTGATAACATGCAAGTTTGCGCGTTGAACCCTGTGCAAAAACCCCTGGATGCGAGGAGTGATCCCCTTTGGGCGAAAGGAAGACTCCCAGACCGCGTAAATCTTTCTCTAAGTTACCGCAGATTCTTGACGTTCCCAACCTGATTGCTGTCCAGACCGAATCGTTTGATTGGTTCAAGACCAAAGGCCTTCGGGAGACCATCGATGACATAAACCCCATCGAGGACTACACGGGCAACTACGCTGTCGAATTTGGGGAGTACCAGTTCCACGAACCTCCGCTGTCCCTCAAGGAATGCCGCGACAAGGACATGACGTACGCGGCTCCCCTGTTCGTTACGATCCGATTCGTGAACCGGGAGACCGGCGAGATTCGGGAACAGAATGTCTTCATGGGCGATTTCCCTATGATGACGGAGCAGGGCACGTTCATCATCAACGGAACCGAGCGTGTGATCGTCACCCAGCTGGTGCGTTCACCGGGGGCCTACGTCATGGCCGCCAAGGATCCGCTGAAGCAGGTCTTGATCGCAAACCTCATGCCGGCTCGCGGTTCCTGGCTCGAGTTCGAGATAGACAAGCGCGGGGCCGTCTCGGTCCGCATCGACCGCAAGCGTAAGCTTCCGGCGACCGTCTTCCTGCGGGCTCTGGCCGGCATCGATTCTGAGAGGACCAAAGACGAACCCGGTCTTCTCTCTAAAGGCACCGATGAGGAGATCCTCGACCTCTTCGAGGGCAACCCGTTCATCAAGGCCACACTCGAGAAGGATTCCGTCCGCTCGGTGGAGGAAGCGCTGGTTGAACTGTTCAAGAAGCAGCGCCCGGGTGAGCCACCCACGCTCGAGGCCAGCCGGAACCTTCTGTGGAACATCTGTTTCGATCCGAAGCGCTATGACCTTACGCGAGTGGGCCGGCACAAGCTGAACGCCCGTCTAGGGCTCAACACCGACCTTGACATCCGCACTCTCACGAAGGCCGACATCGTCGCCCTGGTAAGGGAACTGGTGCAGGTGCCGCTCGCTATCGATCACGAGCATCTTCTCGAAGAGGCTCGTGACCTGGCCGAGGTGGCCCCCAGCCTGCCGTGGGACGAAGTGGCCAATCGCCTGGACGAATACGAGCACTTCGGCAACCGCCGCCTGAGGATGGTGGGCGAGTTGGTGCAGGAGGCCTTCCGTGTGGGGCTCTACCGCATGGAGCGCGTGGTCCGGGAGCGGATGACCACGGAAGACGTGGATACCATCACGCCGCAATCAATCATCAACATCCGCCCTGTGGTCGCGGCTCTTAAGGAATTCTTTGGCAGCTCTCAGTTGTCGCAGTTCATGGACCAAACCAACTCCCTGGCCGGGCTGACTCACCGCCGCCGACTCTCGGCGCTGGGCGCGGGTGGCCTCACCCGGGAGCGTGCCCCCATCGAGGTACGCGACGTCCACCCCACCCACTACGGACGCATGTGCCCCATCGAGACGCCGGAAGGCCCGAACATCGGTCTCATTGGTTCGCTCTCGAGTTACGCCACAGTGAACGAGTTCGGCTTCATCCAGACCCCATATCGGGTCGTGGCCGCCGGCAAGGTGACCGACGAGATCAGGTTGCTGACGGCTTATGAAGAGGAGAAGCACACCATCGCCCAGGCCAACGCGCCTATCGATCCAAAGACCGGCATCTTCGTAGAAGATACGGTCTTGGCGAGAGCCCCGGGGGGCGAGTACGTGAGCGCCCGAAGGGACACTGTGGACTTTATGGATGTCTCCCCGCAGCAGATCGTGTCGGTGGCCACGGCTCTCGTACCGTTTCTCGAACACAACGACGCAAACCGCGCGCTTATGGGCTCCAACATGCAGCGCCAGGCTGTGCCGCTGCTCGAGGCCGAAGCGCCTCTCATCGGCACCGGCATGGAATACCGCTCGGCGGTGGATACCGGCGACGTGCTGCTGGCCAAGAAGCCGGGAAGAGTACGGGGGGTCTCTGCCGACCGTATCCTCATCGAGACGGATGACGGCGACGTTGAGTCCTACGAACTGCTCAAGTTCGAGCGCTCGAACCAGGGTACTTTCATCCACCAGAAACCCGTCGTGAACGTAGGCGATGAGGTGGGGCCCAAGACGGTCTTGGCCGATGGCGCTTCTACCAGAGAGGGCGAACTCGCACTGGGCCGTAACCTCCTGGTAGCCTTCATGAGCTGGGAAGGCTACAACTTCGAAGACTCCATCGTTATTAGCGAACGGCTGGTCAAGGACGACGTCCTCACCTCGGTGCACATCGAGGAGTACGAGGTTGAGGCCCGGTCCACCAAACTGGGTGACGAGGAGATCACGCGCGACATCCCCAACCGCTCGGAGGAGTCGCTCGCCGACCTCGACGAGTTCGGTGTCGTGCGCATTGGGGCCGAAGTGGCTTCCGGCGATCTCCTAGTGGGCAAGATCACTCCTAAAGGTGAGACGGAACTCACCGCGGAAGAAAAACTCATACGGGCCATCTTCAAGGAGAAGGCTCGAGAAGTCCGCGACACGTCGCTCAAGGTGCCTCACGGCGAGAAGGGCGTCGTCATCGACGTCAAGGAATTCTCGCGCGAAGCAGGGGACGACCTTTCGCCGGGCGTCAATCGCCTGGTGCGGGTCTATGTGGCGAAGAAGCGCAAGATCGCCGAAGGCGACAAGTTGGCCGGCCGGCACGGGAACAAAGGGGTTATCTCCAAGATCGTGCCCGAAGAGGACATGCCGTTTTTGGAAGATGGAAATCCCGTGGATATCATCCTGAACCCACTGGGCGTCCCTTCGCGCATGAATATCGGTCAGGTACTGGAGACGCACCTTGGTTGGGCGGCGCACCACGGCTTCTATCAGCTGAAGCGCAACGACACTTCCATGGATGCGGTTGCGGTCGCCGACAGTGACGAGTTGACCACGCCGGAGCAAATTGAGCTGGTCGGCAAGTACTACGATGTCGCGGATGCTTCTACAGGCAAGGGGCCGAGCCCCATTGCCACACCGGTGTTCGACGGCGCAACCCAGATCGACGTGGACGAAGCTCTCATGGGCTGGGTTATGTCGCATCCGGAGCGGGCCGGCGATCCGCTTACGGTGAAGATGCCTATCAGCCTCGACAACAACCGGGGCACGCGTGTGGCCGGAAAAGTCAGGCTCTACAACGGCCGCACAGGTGAGCCCTACGATCAGAACATCACTGTCGGTTACATGTACATGCTGAAGCTTCACCATCTGGTGGACGACAAGATTCACGCTCGCTCCACCGGTCCGTACTCCTTGGTGACACAGCAGCCGCTCGGCGGCAAGGCCCAATTCGGCGGGCAGCGTTTCGGGGAGATGGAAGTGTGGGCGCTGGAAGCCTATGGCGCCGCCTACACCCTCCAAGAGATGCTCACCATCAAGTCCGACGATACGCAGGGTCGGGTCAAGGCCTACGAGGCCATCGTCAAAGGGGAAAACATCGCCAGGCCTGGCGTGCCGGAATCGTTCAAGGTGCTCCTCAAGGAGATGCAGTCGTTGGCCCTCGACATCCAAGTCATGAGCGAGGAAGGCGGGGCGCTCGAAGTGGCCGAGGAAGAGGACGATCTGCTACGTGCCGCCGAGGAACTTGGTATTGACCTCTCGGCCCGCTATCGGGCGGAGGAACGTGCCGCCGAGGCGCAGGCCGCTCTGGTCCGTACCCACACGGGGTCGGAGCTGGACGAGCAACGAGACGACGAGGAAGAGACCGACGAGTTTGAAGGAGCGCCCGAGATCGAGACTCACGAGATAGAGATGGAACTCGACTCGGGTGCCGCCCAGCTTTCTTCCTTCGCCGACGACGCGGAATAGGAGTTTTCCGTGATAGATATCAACGAATTCGATGCCATCAGGATCGGCCTAGCCTCACCCGAACAGATCCGGGCGTGGTCGTCTGGTGAAGTGACCAAGCCGGAGACCATCAACTATCGGACGCTCAAGCCGGAGAAGGACGGTCTCTTCTGCGAACGCATCTTCGGTCCCACCAAGGACTGGGAATGCTACTGCGGCAAGTACAAGCGCGTGCGCTACAAGGGCATCATCTGCGAGCGCTGCGGCGTCGAGGTCACCCGGGCCAAAGTCCGGCGGGAACGCATGGGTCACATCGACCTGGCCGCCCCGGTCAGCCACATCTGGTATTTCAAGGGCGTCCCCAGCCGGATGGGATATCTCCTCGATATCTCGCCCAAGCAGCTGGAGCGTGTGCTCTATTTTTCGGCCTCCATCGTCACCTTCGTCGACGACGACAAGCGTCAGCGTGACGGCGGCAAGCTGGAAGACCTGGTCCAGGCCGACGTCGAGAACGTCTTCGCGTCCAGGGACGAGCAGAAGGTCAAGATCATGGCCGAACGCGACAAGCGTGTTTCGGTGCTATTGGGCAACTCCACTCCCGATGAGGATGACGAGATTGCTCTCGGTTTCGATGAAACTCCGCTCTCCGAGTGGACTCAGGAAGAGACCGAGAAGCGGGCCTCCGAGCTCCGCATCGAAGCTGACACCCGGCTGCGTGACCTTGAGCGTTACGCCGATCAGCAGGCCGCCCGCGTGCGCGAGCTGTGGGCCGCCTTCAAAGCCATCAAGAAGGGCGACATCATCACCGATGAGACGCTCTTCAGGGAGATGAAAGAGAAGTACGGCAGCCCCTTCGGGTACGGCGTGTACTTCCGCGGCGGCATGGGTGCAGAAGCCATCCGCGAACTCTTGGCGGCCGTGGAGCTGCAGACCGAAGCTACCTCGCTTCGCGACATCATCAAGACCTCTAAGGGTCAGAAGCTGTCCCGGGCGGTCAAGCGTCTTAAAGTGGTGGAAGGCTTTCTCCGGTCAACCAACCGTCCCGAGTGGATGATCCTGCAGGCCATTCCCGTCATCCCGCCGGAACTGCGCCCCATGGTTCAACTCGACGGCGGTCGCTTCGCCACCAGCGATCTCAATGACCTCTACCGCCGGGTAATCAACCGCAACAACCGGCTCAAACGCCTGCTCGACCTCGGCGCTCCCGAGATCATCGTCAACAACGAGAAGCGCATGCTCCAAGAGGCGGTGGACGCTCTTTTCGACAACGGCCGTCGTGGTCGTGCCGTCACGGGTCCGGGCAACCGGCCGCTCAAGTCGCTTTCGGACATGCTCAAGGGCAAGCAGGGCCGGTTCCGCCAGAACCTTCTGGGCAAGCGCGTAGACTACTCCGGCCGTTCGGTCATCGTGGCTGGCCCGGAGCTGAAACTGCACCAGTGCGGCATCCCTAAGACCATGGCCCTCGAGCTGTTCAAGCCCTTTGTCATGAGCCGTCTTGTGGAACGCAAGCAGGTGCAGAACATCAAAGCGGCCAAGAAGCTGGTGGAGAGCGAGTTCACCGAAGTCTGGGACATACTCGAAGAAGTCATCTCCGAGCATCCGGTCATGTTGAACCGGGCTCCGACGCTCCACCGCCTGGGCATCCAGGCATTCGAGCCGGTGCTCATCGAGGGCAAGGCCATCCAGCTTCACCCGCTGGTATGCACCGCATTCAACGCCGACTTCGACGGCGACCAGATGGCCGTACACCTGCCGCTGTCCGTAGAGGCGCAGGCCGAGGCTCGCATCCTCATGCTTTCTTCGAACAACATCCTTTCGCCTGCGCATGGTCGGCCCATCGCCGTTCCTACCCAGGACATGATCCTCGGCTGCTATTACATGACCTACTTCGACGGCCCGGATCTCACAAAGATCAATCCGTACGACGCGAAGGCTCTCGAAGACCTCAGCCCGAAGCCGCGTCCGTTCGGCAGCGTCTCCGAAGTGGAGCATGCCTACGCGGAAAAACGTATCGGTATCCAGGACCCCGTCATCTTCCGTTGGGAAGAGGGACGTGTCCTCACCACCGTCGGCCGGGCTCTGTTCAACTCCTCCGTGGTGGCTTCGCTGAAGGAGTACTTCCTCGACGACTGGGAAAAGGCAGGCCCCGAAGGTTCCATCCGCAAGCACGACTACGAGTTCCAGAACCGAGTCTTCACGAAGAACGTGATGTCCGAGTTCGTGTCCGACCTGGTGGAGTACTACGGCGCTATCGCGGTCGCCCATCTCCTCGATGTCTTGAAGGATATGGGCTTTCACTACGCGACCGTGGCCGGTGTCACCATCTCCAAGAACGATATCGTAGTGCCGCCGAACAAGGAGGAGATCCTCCAGGGCTACGAAGTACGGGTTCGCCAGATCCAGGACGAGTACAACCGTGGTAATCTCACCGACCCCGAGCGTCGCGAGCGCGTGATCGAGCTGTGGACCGAGGCGACTGAGAAAGTGGCCGACGCCATGGAGCAGAACTTCCGCCGCTTGAACCCGGTCTATATGATGGCCAACTCGGGAGCACGCGGCTCCTTCAAACAGATCCGGCAGTTGGCCGGCATGCGCGGACTCATGGCCTCGCCGAAGGGCGAGATCATCGAGCGGCCCATCAAGGCCAACTTCATGGAAGGCCTCGGTGTACTCGAATACTTCATCTCTACGCACGGCGCCCGTAAGGGTCTCGCCGACACCGCTCTGCGTACCGCCGACTCGGGTTACCTTACCAGGCGTCTGGTCGACGTAGCTCAAGAGGTCGTCATCCGCGAGCACGATTGTGGCACCGAGCACTATATCGAGATGTCCCTGCGCAAGGGCGATCGTTTCAACGAACTGCTGCTTGGTCGGGTTTTGGCAGTGCCTCTGGCTGATCCCGCTACGGGGGAGGTCGTTTACGGCCGGAACGAGATGCTCAATAAGCGCAATCTGAATAAGATCGTTGCGCTTTATCCCGCCGAAGCCTTCGCGGGACTGAAGCTGAAGGTGCGGTCGGTCCTGGGCTGTCAGAGCGAGATAGGCGTGTGCCAGCTTTGCTACGGCCGCTCTCTAGCGGCGAACGACCTTGTCGCCATCGGAGAAGCGGTGGGGCACATCGCCGCCCAGTCCATCGGTGAGCCGGGTACGCAGTTGACAATGCGTACGTTCCATACCGGTGGTGTTGCCGGCGCCGACATCACGCATGGTCTACCTCGCGTAGTCGAGCTGTTCGAGGCGCGCAAGCCCAAGGGGCAGGCCAAGATCACGCAGTTTGCGGGCACGGTGCAGATTGAAGAGTCTGATAAGGCCAAGAAGGTCAACATCATTGACGACACGGGCGAGGAACTTCACAGCTACGCCATCTCCCGTAGGGCCGAACTGATGGTCGAGGACGGACAGAGCGTCAAACCGGGCGACCAGCTCTACAAAGGCTCGCTCAACCCGCACGAACTGCTGAAGTATCGTGGGGCCCTCGAGACCGCCCGCTACATCGTGAGCGAAGTGCAGGAGGTCTACCACAAGCAGGGCGTGCAGATCGACGACAAGCACGTCGAGCTCATCTGCCGGCAGATGACCAAAAAGGTGCTGGTTGAGACTCCCGGTGACACGACGTTCCTGCCGGGCCGCATGGTAGATCGGCTTATCTTCGACGACGAGAACCGACGCGTCGAGGCGGCGGGGAATGAACCCGCCACCAGCGAGGAGATCATCCTCGGTATTACCAAGGCGTCCCTTGCGACAGAGAGCTTCCTGTCGGCCGCATCCTTCCAGGAAACCACCAAGGTGCTCACCGACGCCGCGCTCGAAGGCAAGATCGACGAACTGCGCGGTCTCAAAGAGAACGTCATCATCGGCAAGCTGATTCCAGCCGCTACAGGCCTTCGCGCCTATCGCAATATCGAACTGGTCTCCGCGAATGTCCCCGCCGAGATGGATCTCTTCGGCGACGCGCGAAGTCCACGGGGCGAGATGGAGGCGGTTCTCACGCCAGAGCAGCAATGGGCGCGTCTTACGGGGACCTCGTCCGACGCCGAAGCGTACAACATGCTGGTGGACGATCTCGACGTTCCCACGTACGTTCACTCGGTCCTTAGCCGGGCCGGTATCGAGCGGGTGAGCGACTTGCTCGCCCACACCACCAAGGAACTGCTCGCCGTCCCGGGTCTGGGACAGAAGAGCCTCGAAGAGGTGCGGGTACGTCTGGCTGAGAAGGGGTGGACGCTCACGGGCGACGAGATGGACGTCGACGGAGACGAACTCCTCGGAGGAGGAGAGCCGCTTGTCCCAGAAATGGGTCTCCTCGGCGGCGACGGTCTGGGAGCAGACGGGTTTGACGAAGCAGATTGACGGACTGGGGAGCTGCGTCGTCCCCGCCAAACGTCGCCGCAAGCGCAGTTTGGAGAAGACGACGCAGCGACCTGGTTCTTGTAGGCGCCGGAAGGCTTTGTTATACTTCGCGGCCGCTGCGCGTCCAGACGCGCGATTTACGCTTGCGCGCGCAGTGGTTGAAATTGCATCAAGCTAGCAGCAGACGAGGAGCATAAGTGCCGACGATCAACCAGTTGATCCGTAAGGGGCGGCAGGAGCAGTCCAATAGGACGAAGACTCCCGCTCTCAAAGGCGCACCGCAGAAGCGGGGCGTTTGTACGCGTGTTTACACCACGACACCCAAGAAGCCCAACTCGGCCCTTAGGAAAGTGGCGCGTGTGCGGCTGGTCAACGGGATGGAAGTCACCGCTTATATCCCGGGCATCGGGCATAACCTGCAGGAGCACTCCGTGGTTCTCATCCGCGGCGGCCGGGTCAAAGACCTTCCGGGTGTCCGCTACAAGATCATCCGGGCCGCACTCGACGCAGCAGGAGTGGCCAATCGCAAGCAAAGCCGCTCCAAGTACGGCGTCAAGCGGCCCAAGTAGGGATAGGAAGGCACAAGAGCCATGGCAAGAAGAAATAAGGCGCCCAAGAGGGACATCCAGCCGGACCCCATCTATCGCAGCCGTCTGGTAACGCAGATGGTGAACCGCATGATGCTCGACGGCAAGAAGTCCACCGCCGAGCACATCATGTATGACGCGATGAACATTCTGCGCGAGCGCACCGGTAACGATCCCGCCGGTGTCCTCAAAGAAGC
Source organism: uncultured Actinomycetes bacterium (assembly GCA_963775295.1). GTDB lineage: Bacteria > Actinomycetota > Thermoleophilia > RBG-16-64-13 > RBG-16-64-13 > JAMDEO01. The sequence continues at coordinate 177,053 of CAVZIK010000006.1, read as the reverse complement.
GGTGGAGAACGTGCGTCCGGCCCTCGAAGTGAAATCCCGCCGAGTCGGTGGTGCCAACTACCAGGTGCCGATCGAAGTACCGACCCGTCGCTCGTACACACTCGCGGTCCGCTGGATCGTTACTCACAGCCGGGCTCGTCGCGAGCACAGCATGGCCGAACGTCTGGCCGGCGAGCTGCTCGATGGTTTCAACCGCAGTGGCACTACCATGAAGAAGAAAGAGGATCTCCTGCGGATGGCCGAGGCTAACAGGGCCTTTGCTCACTACCGCTGGTAATAACGCGCGCAGGCGCAGGTTTGGGGTTACGTAGTTTTGGCACAAGCAACAGCACATAAGTCTGACACGAAAATGGCACGGGAGCATCCGCTGGCCATGGTCCGCAACATCGGCATCATGGCCCATATCGATGCCGGTAAGACCACGGCTACCGAACGGATGCTCTATTACACGGGCCGCACCTATAAGATCGGTGAGGTCCACGACGGTGCCGCTGTCATGGACTGGATGGCTCAGGAGCAGGAGCGGGGCATTACCATCACATCGGCGGCTACGACATGCGATTGGCGCGATCATCGCATCAACATCATAGACACACCCGGGCACGTGGATTTCACCATGGAGGTGGAGCGGTCGCTCCGGGTTCTCGATGGCGCTATCGCTTTGTTCTGCTCCGTTTCGGGCGTAGAGCCGCAATCTGAGACCGTGTGGCGTCAGGCCGACAAGTACGGCGTTCCCCGTATCGCGTTCATCAACAAGATGGACCGGGTGGGCGCCGATTTCATGCAGGGTGTGCAGATGATGATCGACCGGTTGCACGCTCACCCTCTGATCATCCAGTTGCCCATCGGCCGCGAGGACACCTTCCGCGGCATCGTCGATCTGGTCCGCATGGTCGCCTATATGTATGAGGACGAGATGGGCGTGGAGTGGAACGAAGTGTCCATCCCTGAAGATTTGTTGGTTCGGGCTCAGGCCGAGCGTATCCACATGATTGAAATGCTTGCCGAGCATGATGACCAGCTGATGATGGACTATCTCGAGGGCGAGGAGATCAGCGAGGATCGGCTCAAGGCGGCGATCCGCCAGGCCACCCTCGATATCGCCTTGATCCCGGTGCTTTGCGGGTCCGCCTTCAAGAACAAGGGCGTTCAGATGCTTCTGGATGCGGTGGTGGATTATCTACCGTCGCCGGTGGACGTGCCTGCGGTGGAGGGTGCCAACCCGAACAACGGTGCGACTGTGTTGAGAAATGCAGACGACGACGAACCTTTCGCGGCTATCGCCTTCAAGATCATGTCGGATCCATTCGTAGGCAAGTTGACGTATTTCCGCGTCTACTCGGGCACGCTGAAAGCGGGCTCTTACGTTTACAACTCCAGCAAGGACAAGAAGGAGCGGATTGGCCGCATCCTACAGATGCACGCCAACCATCGCGAAGATATCACTCAGGTGTTTACGGGCGACATCGCCGCCGCCGTTGGTCTCAAGATCACGACCACCGGCAACACTCTTTGCGATGCCGACAAGCCCATAGTCTTGGAGTCCATCGAGTTCCCTGAGCCGGTCATCTTCGTGGCCATTGAGCCCAAGACCAAAGTTGATCAAGACCGTCTTTCCGACAGCCTTATGAAACTGGCCGAGGAAGACCCCACGTTCCGGGTGCGCACCGATGAGGAGACCGGACAGACGATCATCGCGGGCATGGGCGAACTCCACTTGGAGATCATCGTCGACCGTCTGCTACGCGAATTCAAGGTGGACGCCAACGTCGGTCGGCCGCAGGTGGCTTATCGCGAAGGCATCACAAAAGTGGTGCCCAAGGCCGAGGCCCGCTTTGTGCGTCAGACCGGCGGCCGGGGTCAGTATGGTCACGTGGTGATCAAGATGGAACCCAACGAATACGGGGCCGGATTTTCCTTCGAGAACAAGATCGTGGGGGGAGCGGTGCCCAAGGAATACGTGCCCGCCGTCCAGGCGGGCATCACCGAGGCCTTGGAGACAGGTATCCTGGCCGGCTTCCCGGTGGAGGACGTCCGGGTCGAACTCATCGATGGCTCTTTCCACGAGGTCGACTCCTCGGAGATGGCGTTCAAGATCGCCGGTTCGATGGCGTTCAAGGAAGCGGCTAAGAAGGCCGGTGCCGTGCTCCTTGAGCCGGTTGAAGACGTCGAGGTGGTCGTCCCTGAAGAGTACATGGGTGACGTGATGGGCGATCTCAGTGGTCGCCGCGGTCACATCACCGGCATGGAGCCGCGGGCCGGCGCACAGGTCATCAGAGCGACCGTTCCGCTGGCACAGATGTTCGGCTACGCTACCGATGTTCGGTCCATGACCCAGGGACGCGCGACGTACACCATGCAGTTCAGTCACTACGCCGAGGTGCCCAGCGCCCTCGCGCAAGAGATAATCGCCCAGCAGGGCGGCAGGAGTTCCACAGACTAATCAAGGCAAACCGGCTGCCTGGCTGCGGCGGCCGCCTGAGAGACTCAGGTAGAAAGGGAGGATTCAATGGCGAAGAAGAAATTTGAGCGGACCAAACCGCACGTCAACGTTGGCACCATCGGCCACGTAGACCACGGGAAGACCACTCTGACCGCGGCTATTACCAAATGCCTTGCGGCGAACAACCCCAACATCGAGTTCCGGAGTTTTGACTCGATCGATAACGCCCCGGAAGAGCGGGAGCGCGGTATTACCATTGCTACCGCCCACGTGGAATACGAGACTGAAAAACGGCACTATGCCCACGTCGACTGCCCGGGTCACGCCGACTACATCAAGAACATGATCACCGGCGCCGCCCAGATGGACGGAGCGGTTCTGGTAGTGTCCGCCGCCGACGGCCCCATGCCACAGACCCGCGAGCACATCCTGCTTGCTCGTCAGGTGGGCGTGCCGTATATCATCGTGTACCTCAACAAGGCCGACATGGTCGACGATCCGGAGCTCCTCGAGCTGGTCGAGATGGAGGTCCGCGAGCTTCTTACCGAGTACGAATTCCCTGGCGATGAGATCCCCATCATCACCGGTTCCGCTCTCGAGGCCCTCGAGCATGGCTGCGGCGACCGCGAGTGCACCAAGTGCAAGTCCATCTTCGAGCTCGCCGATGCTCTTGATAGCTACATCCCCGAGCCGGAACGCGCCGTGGACAAGCCCTTCCTGATGCCGATCGAAGACGTTTTCAGCATCCAGGGACGGGGCACCGTGGTCACCGGCCGCGTTGAGCGGGGTATCGTCAAGGTGGGCGAAGCCGTCGAGATGGTCGGTCTGCATCCCGAAAGCACCAAGACCGTCGCCACCGGCGTCGAGATGTTCCGCAAGTTGCTCGACGAAGGCCGCGCCGGCGACAACATCGGCGTGCTCCTCCGCGGCATCAAGCGCGAAGACGTGGAGCGCGGCATGGTTCTCGCTCATCCGGGGAGCATCACGCCTCACACCGAGTTTGAGGCTCAGATCTACGTGCTGTCTCGCGAGGAGGGTGGTCGTCACACGCCGTTCTTCAACGGGTATCGTCCGCAGTTCTACTTCCGTACGACCGACGTCACCGGCGACTGTACTCTCGAAGAGGGCGTGGAAATGGTCATGCCGGGCGACCACACCACTATCAAAGCCAAACTGATCACCCCGATTGCCATGGACGAAGGCCTGCGGTTTGCCATCCGTGAAGGTGGCCGTACCGTGGGCGCCGGCGCTGTCAGCAAGATCATCAAGTAGGAGTCGCTCGGTGGCGCAACAAAAAATACGCATTAGGCTGAAGGCCTATGACCACGAGCTTGTGGACAAGAGCGCCCGAAGTATCGTGGAGACGGCCGAGCGCACCGGCGCCACCGTTTCGGGGCCGGTTCCCCTGCCGACGGAAAAGAACGTGTACTGCGTGATTCGCAGCCCGTTCAAGGACAAGGACTCGCGTGAGCATTTCGAGATCAGGACGCATAAGCGCCTGATCGACATCCATCAGCCCACACCTAAGACGGTGGACTCGCTGATGCGCATGGATCTGCCCGCGGGCGTGGATATAGAAATCAAACTATGATGAAGACGCTACTAGGTAAAAAGCTGGGTATGACCCAGTTCTTCAGTGAAGACGGCTCGGTCGTTCGTTGTACGGTCATCGAGGCAGGTCCCTGCCAGGTGACTCAGAAGAAGACGGTCGAGAACGACGGCTACGCCGCCACCCAGATTGCCTTTGGTGATGTCAAGGCCAAGAGGCTCAACAAGCCGCTGCTCGGACATCTCAAGAAGGCCGGTGTGGCTCCCAAGCGTCATCTCGTCGAGGTTCGTGGCGAGAGCGATCTGGCAGTCGGCGACGCCGTCACGGTCGAAGCCTTCGCTCCCGGAGACAAGGTCAAGGTCTCGGGCGTAAGCAAGGGCAAAGGCTTCCAGGGTGTGATGAAGCGTCACGGGTTTGCCGGCGGTCCCGGCTACCACGGCGCTCACTTTCATCGCGCCCCTGGCTCCATCGGTGCGTCGGCCGACCCGTCCCGGGTATTTCCGGGGACGAAGCTGCCGGGCCAGATGGGGAATGTGCGTGTCACGCAGCTGGGACTTACCGTGGTCGCGACCGACCCGGACAAGAACCTAGTGCTGGTCAAAGGCGCCATCCCGGGGAGCAAGGGTTCCCTGGTAGTTATCAGGGGTTAGACCTATGCCATCCATCGACAGAATTGACGACAACGGCGCGGTTGTCGGCCAGCATGATCTGGCGGAGGGCCTGGTGCAGGAGCAGATCAACATCGGTCTGCTGCATCACGTCGTCACGGCCGAGCTGGCCGGGCACCGCCAGGGAACCGCGTCCGCCAAGTCGCGCAGCGAAGTCGCCGGCACCGGCGCGAAGCAATGGCGGCAGAAAGGCACCGGTCGGGCTCGTGTTGGCTCGGGTAAAGTCGCCCATTTCACGGGCGGCGGCGTGGCTTTCCCGCCCATTCCTCGCGACTACTCCATGAAGGTGAACAAGAAGGTCAAAGTAGCGGCCTTTCGTATGGCTTTGGCCGACCTGGTGGCCGGTGGAACGGTCCGGGTGCTTTCTGGAGGCGAGTTTACCGAGCCCTCCACCAATCGGGCGGCGGCCATTATCAAGAAGTCCGAGCTCGAGTCTCCCCTTCTTGTCCTCGTGGGCACCGACGAGATCGCTGCTCTCAAGAGTTTCCGCAACCTGGCCGGTACTCGGGTTCTGTCAGTCGGTCAAGCCGAAGTGCAGGATTACGTGTGGGCCAAGAGCCTTCTATTTACCGAAGCCGCCGTGTCCTTCTTGGAAGGTGGCCTGGCCAAAGGTGGTGAGTCCTAATGGATGCACGGGAGATCATCATCCGGCCCATCATCTCTGAGAAGAGCTACAGGGCGATCGACACCAATCGGTATTCGTTCGAAGTGAACTACCGGGCCACCAAGCCTCACATCCGTGCGGCCGTGGAGGAGATCTTCAAGGTGAAGGTTATCGGTGTCCAGACTATCAATCTCAAGCCGAAGCCCAAGCGCAGGGGAGCCCATGCCGGTTCTACCAGGCGCTGGAAAAAGGCTGTGGTCGAGCTTGCTCCGGGCAACCGGATCGAGTTCTTCGGCGCGACGTAGAAGAGGGAGCGATAACCGAGAATGGCGATAAAGAGTTATAAACCGACATCTCCCGGACGCAGGTTCGCGACTACGCCTGCCTTCGACGAGATCACCAAGAGCGAACCGGAGAAGTCACTAACGTGTCCGGCGATGCGCAAGGGTGGCCGCAACAACAATGGTCGCATCTGTACACGGCATCAGGGCGGCGGTCATAAGCGGCTGTACAGGATCATCGACTTTAAACGCAATAAGGACGGCGTGCCCGGTCGCGTGGCTTCGATCGAGTATGATCCGAACCGCAGCTGCCGCATCGCCCTTATCGTCTACGCCGATGGAGACAAGCGCTACATCCTGGCGCCCAACAAGCTGGGCGTGGGCGATACGATTGAAGCCGGTCCGGCGTCGGACATCCGGATAGGCTGCGCGCTTCCCCTTCGGAATATTCCGGTGGGTACTACCGTGCACAATATCGAGATGCATAAGGGCAAAGGCGGCCAGATCGCCCGCTCGGCCGGTACCTCCTCGCAGGTAATGGCCAAAGAGGGCGACTACGCGATCCTGCGGCTCCCCTCGGGCGAGATGCGCATGATCCATTTGGAGTGTCGCGCCACCGTTGGGGAGATCGGCAATGCCGAGCATGAGAACCTCACGACCGGTAAGGCCGGACGCAAGCGCTGGATGGGCGTTCGTCCCACGGTTCGTGGCACTACCATGAACCCGGTCGACCACCCGCATGGTGGTGGTGAAGGTTCCACCCCTCCAGGACGCAACCCCGTTACGCCTTGGGGTGTGCCTACTCTTGGTCACAAGACCAGGAAGAAGAAGAATCCTACGAGCAAATACATCGTCAGACGACGGGGAAAAGGGAGGTAATAGAGCACCGTGGCACGTTCAAGCAAAAAAGCTCCCTTCGTCCAAGAACGGCTGATGCAGCGGGTCGAGGCGATGAACGGGACCGGCGAGAAGAGGATGCTCAAGACCTGGTCGCGGGCGTCCACCATCTATCCGGAGATGATCGGGCATACGATCGCGGTGCACGACGGCCGCAAGCACGTGCCCATTTACATCACCGAGAGCATGGTGGGGCACAGGCTGGGCGAGTTTGCGTTGACCCGCACCTTCCGCGGTCATGGCGGCAACAAAGAGCGCCGCATGAGGAGGAAGTAGGGCAATGGTCAACGCTACTGCGAAGTATGTGCGGGTCTCCCCGCGCAAAGCCGGTGATATGGCCGCTCTCATTCGGGGCAAGAAAGTGAGCGAGGCCAAGGCCATCTTGATGTTCAGTACTCGTGCCGCCGCTAAACTGGTGGGCAAAGTGCTCGACTCTGCGGTGGCCAACGCCGAGAACAACAACAACCTCGACGCAGACGATCTTTATGTGGTGGCGGCCTTCGTCAACGGCGGCCCCACGATCAAGAGGTTTCAGCCGCGGGCGATGGGGCGCGCCAGCCGGATTCGGAAGCGCACCAGCCACATCACCGTGAGTGTCGGCGAGAAAAAGGAGTCATAGCAGGTGGGTCAGAAAGTTCATCCCGGAGGCATGCGTCTCGGCATCATCCATGACTGGAAGGCTCACTGGTACACCGAGAAGCATTTCGCCCAGTACCTTCAAGAGGATCTGGCGATTCGCAAACATATCCAACGCAAGCTGGGTCACGCCGGTCTGTCTACCATCATCATCCGCAAGGATACAAACAAGGTGGTTGTAGACATCCACACGGCACGGCCGGGCATCGTCATCGGCAAGTCGGGTTCGGAAGTGGACGCGCTTCGGCGTGAACTCCACGACATGACCGGCAAGGCGGTGCACGTAAACATCGTCGAGATCAAGAGGCCCGAACTCGACGCGAGTCTGGTCGCTCAGTCCATCGCTGAGCAACTTGCCAACCGCGTGAGTTTCCGGCGGGCTATGAAACGCGCCATCACATCGGCGATGCGGTCCGGCGCGGTGGGCATCAAGGTCAGGTCCGGCGGCCGTCTGGGTGGGGCTGAGATGGCTCGCACCGAGGGCTACAGCGAAGGCCGAGTCCCGCTGCATACTCTGCGGGCAGACATCGACTATGGTTTCTGGGAAGCCAACACGACCTTTGGCAAGATCGGCGTCAAAGTGTGGATAAACAAGGGCGAGATCATGCCCGAGGGGTTCGATCTAGGCTCTCGTGGGCAAGCAGAGGCCCGTATAGGGTGACGGTTCCCGGGCCTAGCCGGGCGACTGTCCTGGGTAGGGAAACACCCGGGGCCGTGGACCTGATGGCGGGTTGGCCTGGAGAAAAACGAGGATGAGAGATGCTACTACCAAAGCGGGTTAAGCACCGCAAAGAGCACAGGGGTCGCATGACCGGCAAGTCGAAGGGCCAGACCACGGTCCAATTCGGCGAGTACGGCCTGCAGGCTTTGGAGCCGGGCTGGATTACCAGCCGGCAGATCGAGGCTGCTCGTATCGCTATGACTCGGAAGATCAAACGGGGTGGGAAGGTGTGGATCAACATCTTCCCGCAGAAACCGATCACCAAGAAGCCGGCGGAGACCCGCATGGGTTCCGGTAAAGGTTCGCCGGATCAATGGGTTGCCGTGATTAAGCCGGGACGCGTGATGTTCGAGCTGGCGGGAGTTTCCGAGGACCTTGCCAAGGAAGCTATCCGATTGGCGGCTCACAAGCTTCCGATCAAATGTAGATTCGCGACCAGAGAGGACCAGGGCATTGAAGTCTAAAGACTTGGTCGAACTCGCTGACGAGGAACTCGCTCTACGCCTCAAGCAGTCGCGCGAAGAGCTGTTCAACCTGCGGTTTCAGCACGCGGCCGGTCAACTGGAAAACACCAGCCGGTTGCACCAGGTGCGCCAGGACATCGCCAGGATCATGACGGTGCAATCCTCGAGGGAACGGGCGAGGGAGCTTTGATGGCCGAGCAGCAAGAAATCAAGCAGCGTGAGCGGCAGGGTGTGGTCGTCTCCGACAAGATGGAGAAAACCATCGTTGTGGAGGTGAGCACAGCCAAACCTCACGCCCAGTACAAGAAGATCGTGCGTCGCAGCACGCGGTTGAAAGCGCACGACGAACAAAATGAAGCGCGGTTGGGCGACACCGTCCTAGTGCGTGAATGCCGGCCCCTTTCGCGGGACAAGACTTGGCGCCTTATCAAGGTGCTCGAGCGGGCCGAGTAGCCCCACCAGGAGATGGGTGAAACACGATGATACAGGTGGAGACAAGACTTAAAGTTGCCGACAATACGGGCGCACGGGAATTGCTGTGCATCCGCATCAAGGGCGGATCACGGCGTCGCTACGCGTGCGTGGGCGACATCATTGTCGGGGCGGTCAAAGAGGCCACCCCGGGCGGTTCGGTTAAGAAGGGCGATGTCGTTCAGGCGGTAGTGGTGCGGGTCAAGAAGGCGTATGGACGCCGGGACGGCACGTACATCGGCTTTGACGAGAACGCTGCCGTTCTCATCGATCGGCAGATGAACCCTCGGGGGACCCGGATCTTCGGCCCCGTCGGTCGTGAGTTGCGCGAGAAGAACTTCGCGAAGATTGTCTCGCTGGCGCCGGAGGTTCTGTGATGGCGGCAAAAGGGGCACACGCGAAGAAGTTTCGCATCAAGAAAGGCGATACCGTCGAGGTGATCTCGGGCAAGGAAAACGGCAAGCGGGGTAAGGTTCTTCGCGTTTTGGCCGCGGACGAGCGCGTAGTCGTCGAGAGAGTCAATTTCATCAAGCGGCACGTGCGTCCTTCGCAGAAGACGCCCCAAGGCGGGGTCATCGAGCGCGAAGCCAGCATGCACATCAGCAATGTGAAGCTGGTCTGTCCCGGCTGTGGCCAAGCGGTCCGGACGGGCGTGCGCGTGGAAGGCGAAGACAAGGTTCGCTTCTGCAAGAAATGCAACGTCCAGGTCGATAAGGGTTAGCGATGGTGACTCCGAGACTAAAAGAGAAGTACCAAACCGTGATCGTTCCCGCGCTGCGAGAGCAGTTCGGCTACACGAACGTCATGCAGGTGCCCAAGGTGACCAAGGTCACCATCAATATGGGCATAGGCGAGGCCATTCACGACGCGAAGGCCATGGAAGAAGCGGCACTACAACTCGGCCAGATCACGGGCCAGAAAGGCCAAGTGCGTCGGGCTCGGAAATCGGTCGCGAACTTCAAGTTGCGCGCCGGCATGCCGGTGGGATTGCGCGTTACTCTTCGCGGCGATCGCATGTATGAGATGCTCGACCGTCTGGTGAGCATCGCCCTACCGCGGATCCGCGACTTTCGTGGAATCGCACCTTCGGGGTTTGACGGGCAGGGCAACTACAACATGGGCGTTAAGGAGCAGATCATCTTCCCTGAGATCGAATACGACAAGGTCGACAAGATGCGCGGCATGGATATCGCCATCACGACCACCGCAAAGACGGACGAGGAAGGACGGGCATTGCTGAAACTAATGGGCATGCCCTTCCGAGAGAGCTGAGATAGGAGCATCAGCGAATGGCAAAGAAATCGATGATCGCTAAGGCACGGCGCCCGCAGAAGTTCGCCGTCCGGGGCTATAACCGGTGTCACCGTTGTGGAAGACCTCGCGGCTACTTTCGCAAGTTTGGCGTGTGCCGCATCTGTCTTCGTGAACTGGCCCACCAGGGATTGATCCCTGGGGTCACCAAGTCGAGCTGGTAGGAGGGGTCATGTCTCATACCGATCCCATCGCCGATATGCTCACCAGGGTGCGCAATGGCAACAAAGCGCTCCACGCTCAGGTCGAGATGCCGTCTTCGGCTTTGAAGGTCGAGCTGGCCCGCGTCCTGAAGGACGAGGGCTACATCGCCGACTTCTCTGTCTCTCGAGAGGGCAGTTTTGACAACCTGGTGATCGAACTCAAGTACACTGACGGTCGTCGCCGCGTTATTTCGCAGGTGAAGAGGGTCAGTAAGCCGGGTCGCCGCATCTATGCCAAGAAAGATAATCTGCCCAAGGTCCTTGGTGGCCTCGGCACCGCCGTCATCTCCACTTCGCGTGGTCTGATGACAGCGCGTGAAGCGCAGAGGCTAGGTGTTGGCGGCGAAGTCGTCTGCTTCGTTTGGTAATGGCATGTCAAGAATAGGTAGAGCACCCATAGCAGTACCGAGCGACGTGGACGTCACGATCGTCGGTAACAACGTGGCCGTCAGAGGCCCCAAAGGTGAACTGTCCTTGGACGTTCACCCCAATATGGCTGTCGATCTGACCGATGGTGTCATGACCGTCACCAGACCGAACGACACCGGTCCCAACCGGTCTCTGCATGGTCTCACCCGGACCCTGCTCTCGAACATGGTCACAGGAGTGACCACGGGATTCCAGAAGAAGCTCGAAATCGTGGGCGTTGGATATCGGGCTTCGAAGAAGGGCGACGATCTCGAGATCCTGGTGGGTTATTCCCACCCGGTCTTGGTGGTACCGTCGGCCAATATCGAGTTTGAGGTGCCCGTCCCTACGCAGATCGTGGTCACGGGCATCGACAAGCAACGGGTGGGCCAAATCGCCGCTGAGATCCGTTCCATTCGCAAGCCCGAGCCCTATAAGGGCAAAGGTATCCGTTACGAGGGCGAAGTGGTGCGGCGCAAGGTCGGCAAGCGGGCGTAGTAGGAAGAGGACAGAATGAGCATTCAAGATACCAAGAACCGGACGCGAGCGCGGCGCGCGCTCCGTGTCCGCAGCCGGGTGCGCGGCACCGCCGAGCGCCCGCGGCTTTCGGTGTTTCGCTCCAACAAGGCGATTTGGGCCCAGGTGATCGACGACGCGACCGGCAGAACGCTGGCTGCGGCGGGTAGCATCAACCTGACCGACACCAAGCTGTCGAAAACGGACCAAGCCACTAAGGTCGGCGAGCTCGTGGCGGAGCGTGCCAAGGCCGCTGGGATCGAGCGTGTGGTCTTCGACAGGGGATCGTATCTGTATCACGGTCGAGTCAAGGCTCTGGCGGATGGCGCCCGCCAGGCCGGCCTAGACTTCTGAGGGAGAGAGAGGTAGCACTTTGGCGCAGATCAAGGCAGATTCACTTAACCTTCAGGAGAACGTAATCCACATCAACCGCGTGGCCAAGGTGGTCAAGGGCGGTCGGCGTTTCTCCTTCACCGCGCTGGTCGCGGTCGGGGACGGCGAGAGCACGGTAGGTCTAGGCTATGGCAAGGCCAAAGAGGTACCGCTGGCCATCCAGAAGGCAATCGAAGACGCACGCAAGAACCTATTTGTCGTGCCTAAGCACAACACCACCATCACCCACGAGGTGCTGGGCCGGTACGGTGCCGGCCGGGTCATGCTGCGTCCGGCTTCCGCCGGTACCGGCGTCATCGCCGGTGGCGGTGTTCGGGCTCTGCTTGAACTCGGCGGGGTAAAGGACGTCCTGGCCAAGTGCCTGGGCACTACGAACCCCATCAACATGGTGCGCGCGGCGGAGCAGGGTCTTCGCTCTCTGCGTCGCCCTGAAGACATCGCGTTGCAGCGCGGCAAGACGGTCCGAGAGGTTCTGGGCATGCCGCCCAGGATCGCCGCGGAGACCGCACCGCCGACGCCTGCTGCTGCAGGAGAGTGACCGGATGTTGAAGATCACTCAGGTCAAAAGCAGGATCAACCGTAAGAAGGACCACAAGGGCACGCTGGATGCCCTTGGCATCACTCGCATGCATCAGACGGTCTACCACGAAGACACTCCGGCCATCCGGGGCATGGTTCACAAGGTCTCGTACATGCTCGAGGTGTCCGAAGTCGATATCAAGGACGAGAAATAGTTATGGGAGAAATCTTCCTTCACAATCTGCGGCCCGATCCTGGGGCCCGGCGCGGCCCTAAGCGGGTCGGCCGGGGCGAAGGTTCCGGCGTGGGCAAGACCTCGGGCCGGGGTCACAAGGGCTCCAAGCAGCGGTCCGGCGGTCAGATCTCCCCCCGGTACGAGGGCGGGCAGATGCCGTTGCACATGAGGACCCCAAAGTTGCGCGGTCCCTTTGCCAAGACGGCCATGCCCATGGGTCCTTTCCGCACGTATATGACTCCCGTCAACCTCTCCCGTCTCGCGGTTTTCGCGGCCGGCGAGGTCGTGTCTCCGGAGTCTCTGGTCGAGAAAGGCATCATCAAGCACGCTGACGAGAGAGTTAAGATCCTTGCCAGCGGAGAATTGTCGTATTCACTGACCGTCATGGCGCAGGGTTTTAGCGCCGCCGCAAAGGCGAAGATCGAGGCGGCCGGCGGAACGGTCGAAGTGATCTAACGGAGTGTTGACTGAAGAGTTGCGGACCATAGGGGTGAATTCCTAATGCTGCAATCCTTGCTTAATGCCTGGAGACTTCCGGACCTTCGGAAGAAGCTGCTGTTCACGGCGTTGATCATCGCGATCTACCGCCTGGGCTGCTATATCCCCGTACCCGGGGTCGACGTGGCCTCCATCAAGGAGATGTTCAGCAGCGGGGGCGTCTTCGACTTCTACAACCTCTTCAGCGGTGGAGGCCTTCAACGGGTCGCCATTTTCGCCATGGGGATCATGCCGTACATCACGGCTTCGATCATCATGCAGCTGCTCACCATGGTGATCCCCAGCCTGGAACAGTTGATGAAGGAGGGGGAGTCGGGTCAGAAGAAGGTCAACCAGTACACCCGTTACTTCACGGTGGTGCTGGCCTTGATCGAGGCGATCGGTTTTGTGTTTCTGTTCAGGAGCTACGGAGCGTTTCCGGCCAGCGCGCCGCTCACCCCGCTACGTTTCTTCCTGATCGTTCTGACCCTCACGGTGGGTACCGCTCTGGTCATGTGGCTGGGCGAACTCATCACTCAGCGCGGCATCGGCAACGGGATCTCGCTCATGATCTTCGCGAGTATCGTCTCCCGGCTCCCAAGTGGCATCCAGAAACTGTTCACGCTCAACCCGGCCTACTGGGTTCTCATGGCTGTCATCTCGGTGCTCGTGGTTGCGGCCATCATCTACGTGACGGAGGGACAGCGCCGTATCCCGGTGCAGTACGCCAAGCGGGTGGTAGGCCGGAAGGTCTATGGAGGTCAGAGCACCTATCTTCCGTTGCGAATCAACATGGCGGGCGTAATCCCGGTCATCTTTGCGTCGTCGGTTCTGCTGTTCCCGGTGACCCTCGGCCAGATGGCTCCGTGGGCTTGGGCCAAGAGCTTGGCGAATGCGATAGGCCCATCGACCTGGTGGTATATCGTCGTCGAGGTCATACTCATCGTCCTGTTCACCTACTTCTATACGGCGGTGCAGTTCAACCCCATCGATCAGGCAGACAACCTCAAGAAGTACGGAGGCTTCATCCCCGGCATCCGCCCGGGAAGGCCCACGGCTGCCTATCTCGACAGGGTGCTCACCAGGATCACGTTCCCGGGTGCACTCTTCCTCGCGGCGATCGTTCTACTGCCCACCGCGCTCATCCGGGGCCTCAGCATCCCCTTCTACTTCGGAGGCACGTCGCTCCTCATCGTCATCGGTGTGGCGCTGGATACGATGAAGCAGATGGAAGCTCAGTTGCTCATGCGGCACTACGAAGGGTTCCTCAAATAGTGCTCGGGGAATACAAGGGAGGAATAGTTACGTGAGCCAGTTCAATCTCATCCTGTTGGGACCGCCGGGAGCGGGTAAAGGGACGCAGGCCAGCCGCATCGTGGCGGAGTACGGCATCCCCCACATCTCCACCGGTGACATCCTGCGCTCGGCGTTGAAGAATCAGACCCAGATGGGTCTCGAAGCAAAGAAGTACATGGATGCCGGCGAACTCGTCCCGGACAGCGTGGTGATCGGCATAGTCAAGGACCGGCTCCAAGAACCGGACACCGCCAAGGGCTTCTTGATGGACGGATTCCCGCGGACCATCCCGCAGGCCGAAGCCTTGGACGTTGCGCTTGATGGTTTGGGACGCGCCCTGACCAAGACGTTGGTCATCCTGGTGGATTCTGAAGATCTGGTGAAACGTCTCTCAGGTCGGCGCATTTGCCGGGCCTGCCAGGCTCCGTCTCACGTGATGTTCGACCCGCCAAAGGTCGAAGGCGTATGCGACAAATGCGGGGGTGAGCTCTACCAGCGCGACGACGATACCGAAGCAACGGTCCGAAACCGGCTGGAGGTCTATCGCAATCAGACCGAACCGTTGATCGACTACTACGATCAGCAGGGCCTGGTGGCTCGCATAGACGGCGCGCAATCGCCCGATGATGTGTACGTGGCCATCCGCGAGGCTTTGGGCCCGGCGGGCGAATAGCCAGGATCAGGAAGAGCGACGAATAGTGATCATACGCAAGTCAGAAGCGGAGATAGCCAAGATGGCGCGCGCCGGAGCGGTGCTGCGAAGCTGCCTCACGCTTCTGGCCGGCGAGGTCAAACCAGGGGTGACGACGAAAGAATTGGACACATTGGCGGAGAAGTTCATTCGGTCGAAGGGCGGCGTGCCTACGTTCAAGGGCTACCGGGGTTTTCCGGGATCCATCTGCGCGTCTCCGAACGACATGGTCGTCCATGGGATTCCCGGTAAGATCCGCCTTGAGGAGGGGGACATTCTGGGAGTGGACGTCGGTGTGACCATGGAAGGCTACATCGCGGACGCTGCTATGACTTTCCCGGTAGGTGAGATATCCGAGGTCGCCGAGCGGCTGCTTAGGGTGACGGAGGAATCGCTCATGCGCGGAATCGCCCAGTGCAAGGTGGGCAATCGCGTCGGCGACATCTCACATGCCGTGCAGGCATACGTAGAGAGCCATGGGTTTTCCGTCGTGCAGAGCATGGTCGGCCACGGTGTGGGCCGCGAGATGCACGAGGACCCTCAGGTGCCGAACTACGGGCCGGCGGGGCAGGGACCGGAGCTTCGCGAAGGGATGGTGCTAGCCATCGAGCCAATGGTCAACGTGGGCGGGTACGAAGTGGAGATGGGCGACGATTCGTGGGCCATCTACACGAAGGACGGGAGTCTTTCCGCTCACTTCGAGCACACGGTGGCCATAACCAAGAAAGGACCTCGTATCCTTACAATTTCTGAAGTAGTGGAAGGCTAGTTGGTTGGAGCCTTGTGCTAAGATAGGCGGCCGGTATTTGGGCAGAGGTGATATGGGTGACTGATCGTGTCTCCTAAAGAAGAAGCAATAGAGCTCGAAGGCGAGGTGGTCGAAGCCTTGCCGAACACCATGTTCAGAGTCAAGCTGGACAATGAACTGGAGATTCTTGCCCATATATCCGGGAAGATGCGCATGAATTACATTCGTATCCTGCCTGGGGATCGAGTGAAGGTCGAGTTGTCGCCATACGATCTGACCCGGGGTCGGATCACGTATCGCTTCAAGTAGAGGAAGGTTGTCGGATGAAAGTCAGGGCGTCGGTGAAACCGATGTGTGAAAAGTGCAAGATAGTGCGGCGGCGGGGCGTGGTACTGGTTATTTGCCAGAATCCGCGCCACAAGCAGCGGCAAGGCTAGGCAGGAGTAGCGTATGGCTCGTATCGCTGGTGTCACGCTCCCGCGGGAGAAGCGGGTTGAGATCGGTCTGACGTACGTGTACGGGATCGGCCGTTCACTGTCCAATAGGATCCTGTCAGCCGTGAGCATCGATCCGAACACCTATGTGAAGGATCTCACGGAGGACGAAGAGGTCCGCTTGCGCGGCTACATCGAAGACAACGTCATGGTTGAGGGTGACCTGCGACGCGACCGTAGCCAGAATATTAAGCGTCTCATGGAGATCGGCTGTTACAGAGGCATCAGACACCGTCGCGGTATGCCTGTTCGGGGCCAGCGCACCAAGACCAATGCCAGGGTGCGTAAGGGTCACAAGCCGACTGTGGGCGTCAAGAAGAAGGTGCGGGTCTAGCTCCTCAGGGGCCGCTCGCAAGGATATCTAGGGACGGAGATCAGGAGATATGCCGAAACCCAAACGCACTACCACCGGTCCGCGTGGGCGGCGCCGCAAGGTGCGGAAGAGCATCGCGGTAGGCAACGCCTACATCAAGACGTCGTTCAACAACACGTTGGTAACCCTCACCGACAAAGAGGGCAATGTGATCGCGTGGGCGAGCGCCGGTTCGGCGGGCTTCAAGGGCTCGCGTAAGTCCACTCCGTTCGCTGCCCAGGTGACGGCAGAGAAGGCCGCTCGAGCGGCGATGGAGCACGGGCTGCAAAAAGTGGACTGCTATGTGAAGGGACCGGGAAGCGGACGCGAGACCGCCATCCGCTCCCTGCAGGCCACAGGCATCGATGTGACCAGTGTCAAGGACGTCACCCCCATTCCTCACAATGGCTGCCGCCCCAAGAAGCGGCGTCGGGTATAAGGCGGAGTAGCGAGTATGGCGAGAGATAGATCTCCTCAGTGTAAGCAGTGCCGCCGTGAAGGCGAGAAGCTCTTCCTCAAGGGTGAGCGGTGTTTGACCGACAAGTGCGGCGTCGATAGGCGTGCGTATCCGCCGGGCGAGCATGGCCGCGGCCGCAGGCGCAAGCAATCCGAATACCTGGCCCAGCTTCGCGAGAAGCAGAAGGCTCGTCGTTACTACGGCGTACTCGAGGGCCAGTTCAGCAACTATTACAAGGTGGCTGCGCGCCAACCTGGCATTACGGGCGAGAACCTGTTGTGCCTCCTGGAAGCGCGGCTCGACAACGTGGTTTACAGACTTGGTTTTGGTGCCTCGCGCCGGCAGTCCCGCCAGCTCATCCGCCATGGCCATTTCACGGTCAACGGCCGTCGGGTCAATATCCCCTCGTACCGCGTCAAAACGGACGACATCATCGCTGCAGTTCTCAAGAGCGAGGGTCTGAAGGCGGTCATAGAGGATGCTACGGACCTCACGGCGTCGGTGCCGGCTTGGTTGCAGGCCGACCACGACAACATGGTGGGTAAAGTCCTTCGTCCGCCTGCACGGACTGACATCGACATCCCCCTCCAGGAGTCGCTCATCGTCGAGTTGTATTCCAAGTGATGAATGGTCGGACGAGAATGTTGACTGGTGCTGGCGTCGCAAGCGCGTGGAGATAGGAGGGCCGATTGCTAGATTTCGCTACCCCGCATACTAACTATGAACTGGTCACTGAGAACCGGGGCCGCTTCATAGTAGAGCCGCTGGCCCGCGGTTTCGGGTATACCTTTGGGAACGCTCTACGCAGGGTCCTGCTCTCCTCTCTCGAGGGTGCAGCGATATCTGCGGTGAAGATCACCGGCGTTGAGCATGAGTTTTCGACGGTGCCTCATGTGAAGGAAGACGTCACCGACATCATCCTGAATCTCAAGAAGATCGTTTTCGTTCTTCATGGAGAAGCGGATGAGCATGAGGTGAGCTTGGTGAAGGACGGTCCCGGCTCCGTGACGGCTGGCGACATCCAGCTTCCTGCCATGGTTGAGGTCATGGACCCTCAGGCTCATATCGCCACCCTCGAAGATGGCGGAAGGCTGGAGATGCAGTTGACCGTCAGCCGAGGCCGCGGTTACGCCTCTGCTGATGACAACAAGAGGCCGGAAACGGTGCTGGGAGTCATCCCCATCGATTCCATCTTCTCGCCTGTGACCCGTGTGGCCTACAGTGTTGAGCCCGCCCGGGTCGGTCAGCGCACCGACTTCGACAAGCTGACGCTCGAGGTCGAGACTAACGGCGCAATGGAACCGGGGGCCGCCGTGGCCAAGGCTGCAGCCGTGCTGCGGGACGCCCTGGCGCTATTCGCGGAAGGTTCCGACGAGGACGAAGCGGGCGATTTCCCGGTAGCCGGCTACGATCAACCGACGGCCGAGACGGCCCGTTACGCCGGTTTTGACGACACTCCTATCGAGGAATTGGAACTTGGTGTCCGCTCCTACAACTGTCTCAAGCGTGAGGGGGTTGAGACGGTCGGGGATCTCGTCGCCAAGTCTGACCAGGAGCTCATGTGCATCCCAAATTTCGGACGCAAGAGCATTGAAGAAGTGCGCGAGCGTCTGGCTAAGAACAATCTGAAGCTTAGAGGAGAGTAGCGTGAGGCACCAGAGGAAAGGGAGAAGGTTCGGCATGCAGCCGGATCATCGCCGGCAGATGCTGGCCAATCTTGCCTGCTCTGTGCTTGAGCATGGACGCATCAAGACGACCGAGGCTCGCGCCAAAGAAGTGAAGCCTATGGTCGAGAAGATGATTACCATGGGCAAGGCCGGTGATCTCAACTCCAGGCGTACGGCCATCGCCCAACTGCGGAACAAGTCGATCTCCTACAAGTTGTTTAACGAGATCGCTCCCAAATACGCAGACCGTCCGGGAGGCTACGCCCGGATCATCCATCTTGGGCCCCGCCTTGGCGACGCCGCCGAGATGGTCTACCTGGAGTTGGTGTAACAGCAGACGAGTGGTCGGTCGTCTGGGTTCTGCAGCCTTAGAGCCGATCGCTTCACGTAGAGAGAACGAGTGGTGCCGGGGCAGGTTCACCTGCCCCGGCACTCTGTATTCTGGGTGTGTATGAAGGACGAACACACATTTCGCATGGACCTCCAGTACGACGGCTCCAGTCTGCATGGCTGGGCTAAGCAGCCGGGACTGCCGACCGTGGAGGGATACCTGGAGCGCGCTCTCACGACCGCCGTGGGCCGTCCGCCCTGGCTCCGTGTCGCCGGGCGGACCGACGCCGGCGTCCACGCCCGCAGACAAGTGGTTAGCCTTGACCTTCCGAAGGATACGGACCCTCGCCGGTTGTTGACTTCGCTCAACGCACTTACTCCTCCCTGCATTGCGGTGACGCGTCTGACTCGGGCCTCAGCGGGCTTCGACGCCCGCAAGGACGCCATAAGCCGAACCTACCGCTATCATCTCTTTGTGGCGCCCTCGGTCTCCCCCTTCTGGAAGCCGTACTGCTGGTGGCTTGCCGGGCCGGTGGATCTGAGGGCCGTTCGGGAGGCTGCTTCCCTCGTTGTGGGTAAGCACGACTTCAGCGCGTTCACTCCCACCTTGACGGAACACACCTTCTTCAATCGCCGGGTGCTCGGCTGCGCGTGGAAGAGGAGCCGAGAGGGTGTTCTTGTCTTAGAGATCGAGGCCGAGAGCTATCTGCGGCACATGGTCCGCGTCCTTGTTGGCACGATGGTGGAGGTGGGGCTGGGCAAGAGAAGCCTCGAGGATCTTCGCGTCCTTCTCAGCGGGGCGCATAGGGACCATGCTGGTCTTACGGCTCCGGCCCAAGGACTCTTCCTCTGGGACGTAAAGTACTAGAGCCCAAGAACTCAGGCGGACTCGCGACTTCGCACGGTTCTGAGAAGAGTTTGCCATGCCGGGTTCCTTGCCCCCGCAATTGTCGCGGTGTAGCATGCTTAGTGACCCATAACCAACCTATCTGTCCCACGAGGGAGGACGTCCTTGCCCAAGACAGCCCACGTCGCGCAGGATGGCACCGAATCGTCGCTCGCTTCTCCAGGTCAACTGGGGGCGCGGGTGCGAGGCAGCGATAGAAAGGCGCAGATCACCAGGGAAACGTTGCGTCTTGTCGCGGAACACGGCATACAGGGCACGAGCATGTCGCGCATCTCCGCGGCTGTGGGTGTGTCGAGCGCAGCCCTCTACCGTCACTTCGAGAGCCGGGACGACATTCTCATAGCGGCCTTCGACACCATGATGGACCGGTTCGCACTGTGGGTGAGTTCTTCGAACAACCCGTGCGCTCTCGAGCGTCTGCAGGAGATGTGCGCCGTTCACGCCTCGATGTTCTCCCAGGATATCGAAGGGTTCAACGCGCCGATGTTTCAGTTCACCGTATACATCCCCAAAGACAGAGTGCGCGAGCACGTGCACGCCCGACGGACCAAGATGCTCGATGAAGTGGCTGAGATCATCGAAGAGGGCAAGGTCCAAGGGTCCATCGCGCGCGATGTCGATTCAAAGCAAGCTGTCGCCGATCTCTATGCGTGGATCTACTGGGAGGATCTGAGCTACCTGGAGGGCTTGGACCACGAATTCACGCAGCGTAACTCGGCGGAGATGTACGGACGAATCCTTAAACGGATATCGACTCCGGCGGGGTGCGAAGGGGACAAAGTAGAAACCTAGCCCGGCGGGTCCAATCTTGACAAACCGGTAACGCACGGTCATAGTGTTGGTTATGGTGTTCATGACCGTTAACTAACGAGCATGGGGACGAGGCGCTGCTGTTCTCCCCGGTAGTTTGGATCTGCTCTCCATCGCTTCGGCCGTGAAGACCGGCGACATAGCCGTCAAGTTCAAGGATGAAATTGTGGTCCTCAAGTCGATTGACTCTCTGTTTGTGGATACCGGCCAAGGTTGCGAGATGTTCGACGCGCCGAAGGGCCCCAAAATGGATTCTGGAGGTAAGGTAAAGTGCCAATGAAAGTCAAGAAGTTCGTGGATCTCAGCCAGCCGTTCGGCCACAACACGCCGCTGTGGCCATATTTCCCCGACATCAAGATCGAGCGCTTTCACTACCACGCCAAATCGGGCGTGTTCACCCAGTGGCTGTGGCATCCGATGCACATCAGCACGCACGCTGACTCGCCAATCCACGTGATCGCGGGCGACTGGTCGACCGAGCAGATTCCTCTCGATCTGTACTTCGGCACCGGTGTCATCGTCGACGTCGGTCCCAAAGGCCCGTTCGAGACGATCACTGCGGAGGATCTCGAGAAAGCTACGCCCAAGATCGAGAAGGACGATATCGTCATCATCCACACGCACATGCACGCTCAGTTCGCGGACAACAAGGACTACTTTGCACGTTCCCCAGGTCTGGTGCCGAGCGCAGCGCATTGGCTGGTGGAGAAGGGCGTCAAGGCGGTCGGCGTGGATCAGCAGGCGCTCGATCACCCGCTGGCGACGGCGATCGGACCGCACGGCCCGGGCCCTCTGCTTCCAGACATTTGCGCCGAGTACGAGGAGCTCACCGGCCGAACCGTCTTGGAAGACTTTCCGGATTGGGAGCCTTGCCACAATATCCTTCTGGGCAACCATGTCATGGGATTTGAGAACGTCGGCGGCGACATCGACGAGGTGCTCGGCATGAGAGTCACCATCGCCGGTTTCCCCATCCGCTGGGTCGGCGGCGATGGTTCGATGGTGAGGCTCGTCGCCATTGTCGAGGAATAGGTTGAGCTAACACGGTCTTTGACTTTGACGCGGCCGCACCCCTCGGGGGGCGGCCGCGTCGCGGTTTCAGCTAGCGGAGGTGGTCACGGTATGGGAGATGTGGTCAGATACACCAATGGCACGACGGGCGGGCCGGTCTTCGTCGATGTGAAAGACGGCAAGATCCTACGAATCACCCCAATGGAGTTCGACGATTCGGACGCTGCCTCGTGGACGATATCGGCGAGAGGCCAGGAGTTCACGCCGCCGCGCAAGACGACGGCTTCCCCGTGGACCGTCGCGCACAGATCTACCATCTACTCTTCAAAGAGGATCCTGAGTCCCCTCAAAAGGGTCGACTTCGACCCCAAGGGAGAGCGCAACCCGCAGAACCGAGGGACGTCGGGATACGAGCCTATCAGTTGGGACGAGGCGCTCGACATGGTGGCTGACGAGATGATACGGCTCCATCGCGAACTTGGGCCGTCTGCGATCCTGACGACCACGGGATCCCACCACTTGTGGGGGAACGTTGGCTACAGGCACAGCGTGTATCAGCGCTTCATGAACCTCGTGGGCTGCTGCTACGGTGCCCACAACCCGGACAGCTGGGAAGGTTGGCACTGGGGCGCCATGCACATGTGGGGCAACAGCCACCGCTTGGGTATCAGCGAGCAGTATGGGCTACTGGAAGACGCCCTCAAGCACACCGAGATGATCATCTACTGGTCGGCTGACCCCGAGGCCACCTGCAGCGGAGTCTATGGAGCTCACGACAGCAACATCAGACGCCGGTGGCTTAAAGACCTTGGCGTGAAGATGATCGTCATCGACCCCTACTTCAACCACACAGGCGCCCTGCTGGGTGACAAGTGGTTCTCGCCGCGTATGGGTACCGACGTGGCCTTCGGCCTTGCGATCGCTTTCGTCTGGCTGACCGAAGGTCTGTACGACAAGGACTACGTCGCCAACCGGACCACCGATTTCGACGTATGGAAAGACTACGTGCTGGGCAAGAGTGACGGTGTCGCCAAATCACCCGAATGGGCTGAGATCGAGAGCGGGATCTCCGCTCGTGACATCCGGGCGTTGGCGCGGGAATGGGCCTCGAAGAAGACCATGCTGGCTGCCGGCGGCCCCGGCGGCATGGGCGGGGCAAGCAGAGCCTCGTACGGCAACGAGTGGGCGCGCACCATGGTGGCCTTGGCCGCCATGCAAGGACTGGGCAAGCCGGGCAGCAACATCTGGGGGACGACCTCCGGGACACCGCTCGACTGCAGCTTCATGTTCCCCGGGTACTCAGAAGGCGGCATCTCCGGCGACTGCAACAACTCCGCGGCGGGCTTCCGTTTCGAGAACAAGATGTTTCCCAACGGCGGGAGCGTGACCAACCCGCACACCGCCACTGAGGGCCAGACGGTGCCGCGCCTCAGGATCCCCGAGGCCATGCGCCACGAGAACCTGGAGTGGCGGGGCAAGGGCTTCTGCGGCTCCCACATCGAGAGTCAGTTCCAGAAGTACTCGTATCCGGCCCAAGGCTATCCCCACATCGGCATGTACTACCGCTATGGAGGATCCTTCTTCGGGACGATGACCGAGACGAACCGGTACGTCACCGCCTACCGGGAGGGCAAGGTTCCCTTCGTGGTCAACCAGGCCATCTGGTTCGAGGGCGAGACCAAGTTCGCCGACATCATCCTGCCCGCCTGTACGAACTTCGAGCGTTGGGACATCAGCGAGTTCGCGAACTGCTCCGGTTACATCGCCGACTCCCACCAGTTTGCCAATCATCGAGTGATCGTGTTCCAGCACAAGTGCATCGAGCCTTTGGGCCAGTCGAAGTCCGACTACGACATCTTTGCGGAACTCTCAAAGCGGATGGGCCTCTACGGCGCTTTCAGCATGGGTGGCAAGAGCGACCTCGACTGGGTGAAGGACTACTTCAACGCCACCGATCTTCCCACGGTGATCACCTGGGATGACTTCGTGAAAAAGGGCTACTACGTGGTGCCGGCGCCGGAAGAGAAGAGGTCTGCGCCCGCGCTCCGCTGGTTCGCGGAGGGTCGTGCGAAGAACACCGCCGACTGGGGCCCGGCACCCTGGGATCAGATCAAAGGCGAGGGGCTGCAGACTATGAGCGGCAAGATCGAGTTCGTGGCGTCCAGTCTCAAGCGGCTCGCGGCGACAGGCACGACCGATGCCGAACGTCCGGCCATGGGGCCGCAGTACCTTGAGAGCTGGGAAGGTCATCATACCGCCGACCTGTACAGCAAATATCCGCTGCAACTGGTCTCCCCGCATCCAAAGTTCAGCTTCCATACGATGGGTGACGGCAAAGACAGTTGGATGAACGAGGTCAAAGACCATAGGACACTGATCGACGGACATTACTACTGGATCATGCGAATAAACACCAAGGATGCCGCCGCACGGGGTATCGCCGAGGAAGACCTCGTGCGAGCCTTCAACGACCGAGGCTCCGTGATCCTGGCCGCTCAGGTCACCGAGCGGGTCCCTCCGGGAACCGTACACTCGTACGAGTCTTCGTCGGAGTATGACGCTCTGGGGGAACCGGGGCATTCCCCCGATCGCGGCGGGTGCATCAACATCCTGACCCCGAAGCGTTTCATCACCCCGACCTCCACCGCGATGGCCAACAACTCCTGCCTTGTCCAGATCGAGAAGTGGGGAGGGGAGGCTTGATGAAGACCTGGCACATGATCATTGACCTGTCCCTCTGCCACGACTGCAACGACTGCTTCCTGGCCGACAAGGACGAGTTCGTCGAAAACGATTTCCAGCCGTACTCCGTGGCTCAGCCCTGGTACGGGCAGCGCTGGATGAACATCGGGCGGAAGGAAGGCGGCCAGTATCCCATGGTGGATATCGCCTACATGCCCGTTCCCTGTTTCCACTGCGACGACGCGCCGTGTATCAAGGACTCGCCCGTCGGCACGATCTACAAGCGCGAAGACGGTCTCGTCATCATCGACCCGGTGAAGGCAAAGGGCCATCCCGAGATCGTCGCGACCTGCCCATACGACGTCATCTACTGGAACGAACAGGCGCAGGTGGCGCAGAAGTGCACCGGATGCGCGCATCTCATGGACGATGACTGGAAGGACACCCGCTGCTCGCAGGCCTGCCCCACGGGTACGATCAAGCTGGTCTTGGCCGAGGAGGACGAGTTCGCGAAGCTGATAACGTCCGAGAACTTGGAGGTCTTCAAGCCAGAGTTGGGCGCGAAGCCCCGGGTCTACTACAAGAACCTGCACAAGTGGACGAAGGCCTTTATCGGTGGGACGGCGGTCTTTGGAGATACCGACGAGTGCGCCGAGGGAGTCCGCGCGGTCGTCAACCGTGGCGGTGTGTCGGTCGGCGAGGCTGTCTCGAACAACTACGGCGACTTCTTCGTGGACAAGCTCGAGGCCGGAGAGTATGAGTTGACCTTGTCCGCTCCGGGCTACAAGGAGTACAAGACCCGCGTCGATCTCCCCGCGAGCGTCAGCCTGGGAGTGATCTCGCTGCCGAAGGCCTGAGAAGGAGAGCGTCGACGCCGGAGAAGACTTCTCGGTCCTTCACCGCAGGCGGACTCGCCCGCGGTGGCTGAGCGCTGTCTGCTCTAGAGCGCCTCGATGATGGTCGCGACACCCTGCCCGCCGCCGATGCACATGGTGGCCAGGCCATATCGTCCGCCCTCGCGCCGGAGCGCGTGGATCAGTGTGATGAGGATGCGGGCGCCAGAGGCCCCGATGGGATGGCCCAGCGCGATGGCCCCGCCGTAGAGGTTGGTCTTGGTCATGTCCAGGCCGAGATCGCCGACGGTGGCCAGGGCCTGGGAGGCAAAGGCTTCGTTGGCCTCTACCACGTCCATCTGGTCGATGGCCATGCCGGACTTGGCCAGGATCTTGCGAGTAGCGAAGATGGGGCCGCAGCCCATATATGCAGGATCGAGCGCCGCCGATGCGTACGACACGATGCGGGCCATCGGCTTGATTCCGCGGCTCTCGGCGAACTCGCGCGAGGCCAACACGATCGCCGCTCCGGCGTCGTTCATCCCGGAGGCGTTCCCCGCGGTGACGGTTCCGTCGGGCTTGAAGGCCGGCTTGAGACTTTGGAGGCCTTCATAGGTGGTGTCGGCGCGCGGGTGCTCGTCAGTGTCGAAGACGATCGTCTGCCCTTTCTTGCCCGGGATCTCCACGGGCACGATCTCGTCCTTGAACTTGCCGGCCGCGATGGCGGCCACGGCCCGGCGCTGGCTCTCCGCCGAAAACCTGTCCTGAGCTTCGCGGGTGAGGCCGTACTTGGTCGCGATGTTCTCCGCGGTGACGCCCATGTGGTATCCGAGGACGCCACAGTTGAGGCCGTCGCCCAGCAGGCTGTCGACCAGAGTGGCATCGCCCATGCGGTAGCCTTGGCGCTGCTTGGAGAGGGTGAACGGAGCAAGGGTCATGTTCTCCATGCCGCCGGCCACGATGCACTCGGCATCACCGAGGAGGATGGCCTGAGTGCCCAGGTGAACGGACTTCATTCCCGATCCGCACAGCTTGTTGAGTGTGAAGGCGGGAACCGATTCCGGAAGTCCCGACGCGATGGTCGCCAAGCGGGCGGGGTTCTGACCTTGCCCGTGCTGGAGGACGTTGCCCATGATGACTTCGTCGACGTCTTCGCCCGAGACTCCCGAGCGTTTGAGGACCTCGGCGATAGCGATGCTCCCGAGTTTGTAGGCCGGGATATTGGAAAGTGCGCCCATGAACCGGGCGACAGGAGTGCGGCAGGCCCCCAGGACCACTACTTCGCGCGACACGATTACTCCCTTCCAGCAGCTCGATGCGCCGAGGAATCAGTGTTGGTGTATGTGTTAATCATCGTACACTAACCGCGCACTCGAAAGAAAGGGGGACAGGACCACACGTCTCTACTGCACGGTCTCAAGAAGCCGAAGGAGTGCCTGATTCACGTCTCGGCGCTACCGATTTGGCGCGGGGCTCTGCTCGCGCAATAATATACGGAGTCACATAAAGTCGAACGCGACTTTTCACGCTGTGAAACGTGCATACGCAGTTGTCGTGTCGTTCAACAGGAGGGATCCAGCAAATGGCGAGTTTTCCAGAGCCGACGCCCGGCGAGTGGGACGCCCTGGCGGGTAAGGAGATCAAGGGACGGCCGGTCTCGGATCTCAACTGGCATACGCCCGAGGGGATCGAACTGAAAATCCTCTACACCGGCGAGGATACCCGGGATCTCGGACATATCGCCAGCCTGCCGGGCCTGCCTCCGTACGTGCGCGGTCCCCGCGCGACCATGTACGCCGGCCGTCCCTGGACGATCCGCCAGTACGCGGGCTTCTCAACTGCGGAGGAGTCGAACGCATTCTACCGGCGCAACCTCGCCGCCGGCCAGACTGGTCTCTCTGTGGCTTTCGACCTGGCCACTCACCGCGGCTACGACTCGGACCACCCGCGGGTCCAGGGAGACGTGGGCAAGGCGGGCGTGGCTATCGACAGCGTGGAGGACATGAAGATCCTCTTCGATGGGATACCGCTTGAGAAGACCTCCGTCTCCATGACCATGAACGGCGCGGTGCTGCCAATCCTTGCCATGTATATCGTGGCCGCGGAAGAGCAGGGCGTGAAGACCGAGCAGCTTGCCGGCACCATTCAGAACGACATCCTCAAAGAGTTCATGGTCCGAAATACCTACATCTATCCGCCGGAGCCGTCCATTCGTATCGTGGCCGACATCATCGGCTATACCTCGCGGAACATGCCCCGCTTCAACCCCATCTCCATCTCCGGGTACCACATGCAGGAGGCTGGTGCCACGGCCGTGCAGGAATTGGCCTATACCATCGCAGATGGCATCGAGTACGTTCGGGCGGCCGTCAGTGCGGGGCTTGACGTCGACTCGTTCGCGTCGAGGCTTTCCTTCTTCTTCGCAATCGGCATGAACTTCTTCATGGAGATCGCCAAGCTACGTGCTGCGCGTCTCCTGTGGGCCGACCTCATGCAGGAGCTTTTCCAGCCTAAGAAGTCCGAATCGCTCATGCTGCGGACCCATTGTCAGACCTCTGGCGTGAGCCTGACCGGCCAGGATCCTTACAACAATGTGGTGCGGACCGCGGTCGAAGCGTTGGCCGCCGCCCTAGGGGGCACGCAGTCATTGCACACTAACTCGTTCGACGAGGCCCTGGCGCTCCCCACCGACTTTTCTGCCCGCATCGCCAGGAACACCCAGATCATCCTCCAGGAGGAGACGGGGATCACCAAGGTGGTCGATCCTCTCGGCGGCTCGTACTACATCGAAAGCCTCACTGACGAACTGGTGAGGGAGGCCCGCAAGCTCTTCGACGAAGTGGAAGAGTATGGGGGCATGACAAAGGCTGTAGCCGCCAACTTGCCGAAACTTCGTATCGAGGAGTCGGCCGCCCGTCGTCAGGCCCGGGTGGACAGCGGGCAAGACGTGCTGGTGGGGGTGAACAAGTATCTGTCCCCCGAAGAGACGGAGATCCCCATCCTCGACGTCGACACGGCGAAAGTTCAGGAATCCCAGATCCGCCGGTTGAAGCAGGTGCGGGCGGCCCGCGACCAGAAGGCCTGCGACGCTGCTCTGGAGGCCTTGACTGAATGCGCCAAGACTGGCGCGGACGGCCTGCTTGCCTTGGCCGTCGATGCAGCTCGGGTGCGGGCCACGGTGGGTGAGATCTCCATGGCGCTCGAGACGGTCTTCACTCGTCACCGTGCGACGGTCAAGTCGATTTCCGGGGTATACGGGGCAGCCTACCAGGGGAACGATGCCTTTATGAAGATCAGGGATGACGTCAGGGCTTTCGCGGAAGAGGAAGGCCGCCGTCCGCGGATTCTCGTGGTCAAGCTTGGGCAAGACGGTCACGACCGAGGCGCCCGCGTGATAGCCAGCGCCTTCGCCGATGCCGGTTTCGACGTCGATATGGGACCGCTGTTCCAGACGCCCGCCGAAGCGGCTCAGCAGGCCCTGGAGAACGACGTGCACGTGGTCGGCGTGTCTTCACTGGCCGCTGGTCACAAGACCCTCGTTCCCAAACTGATCGAAGAGCTCAAGAAGCTGGGCGGCGAGGACATTCTTGTGGTAGTGGGCGGGATCATTCCGCCGCAGGACTACGAAGTGCTGCTCCGGCAAGGCGTAGCGGCGATCTTTCCCCCGGGTACCAAGATTCCGGAAGCTGCGGCTGAGATAATTGAACAGCTTCGTGCGAAGCGCCCACAGGCAGGCTAGCGAGAGCCCGGGAATGTCGGCGACGGCAGTCGGCGGCGCGAGATGACGAGGTCTTCGATTTGAGCACCGACAGAAGTCCCGAGGTTCTGGCACGGGCGATCGCGGACGGACAAAGAAGGGCGTTGGCCAAGGCGATCACCCTGTCCGAGTCCTCCCGTGCGGACCACCGGGCCCAGGCTCTCGACATCCTCGAATTGCTCGGACCTGGTGACGGCAAAGCCTTGCGCATAGGCATCTCCGGACCGCCGGGAGTTGGCAAGTCGACGTTCATCGAGGCCTTCGGGCTGCACGCCATCTCGTTGGGTCACCGGGTCGCGGTCCTGGCGGTCGATCCTTCCTCAGCCGTGTCGGGTGGCTCCATCCTCGGCGACAAGACCCGTATGGAGGCTCTGGCGAGGCATCCGCATGCCTTCATTCGCCCATCCCCGGCCGGGCGCACGTTGGGCGGAGTCGCCCGACGCACGCACGAGTCGATGTTGCTCTGCGAGGCCGCCGGATTCGACGTGGTCATGATCGAGACCGTGGGCGTGGGACAGTCCGAGACCATGGTGGCCGATATGACCGACGTCCTCGTCCTGCTGCTGCAACCGGGTGGTGGCGACGATCTGCAGGGCATCAAGCGCGGGATCGTCGAGTTGGCGGCCATAGTCGTGGTCAACAAGTCGGACGGGGCTCTGAAGAACGCCGCGGAGCAGACTGCGCTCGACTACGGAGTGGCTCGGGCGGCTCAGAGCGCTCCGGGCGAGACCGCAAAATTCCCAGTGCAGACGTGCTCGGCTCTCACCGGCGAAGGCCTGCCCGAGGTTTGGAGCGCGGTAGAGAGGTACTGCCAGGCGCTCAGCGACAGCGGAGAGTTGGCCGTACGGCGCGGACAGCAGCAACTTAAGTGGCTCTGGAGCGAGACCGCTGAAGACCTGCTCGATGTCCTGCGCCGCGACCCGGCCGTGAAGGCCGAGTTACATGAGATCGAGCGGGCGGTGGTCACCGGCAAGATGCTCCCCATGACGGCTTCTCGCCGTTTGCTC
Source organism: uncultured Actinomycetes bacterium (assembly GCA_963775295.1). Taxonomy (GTDB): domain Bacteria; phylum Actinomycetota; class Thermoleophilia; order RBG-16-64-13; family RBG-16-64-13; genus JAMDEO01. Next base: position 147,215 of record CAVZIK010000006.1, on the reverse strand, counting down.
GACGTGTTTCTCCATAGAGGCGTGGGCGGGCGAGAATAGCTCCGTCGCTCCATTGGAATCGATCGCTCAGGAGGCGAGGATGATAGGAAAGTTGAACCATGTGGCCATCGCCGTTCCCAATCTCGAGGCAGCCATGGCAGCATATCGGGATGTGATGGGAGCCGATGTATCGACACCCGCGGCCCTTCCCGAGCACGGGGTGACGGTGAGTTTCGTCGTGCTTCCGAATACAAAGGTGGAGCTTCTGGAGCCCCTGGGCGAGACGTCGCCGATTCTTAGTTTTTTGGAGAAGAACAAGAACGGTGGTATCCATCACCTGTGCTTCGAAGTTGAGGACATCGAAGCCGCGGTCGAGAAGATGACGGCTGAGGGCAAGAGGGTGCTTGGGAATGTCAAGACCGGCGCCCATGGAAAGCCGGTCGTCTTCGTCCATCCGGGAGATTTCCAGGGTACGCTTATCGAGCTGGAGCAAGTCTAAGGGCGCCGCCCGGCGCCGCCCGGCCGGCTCCGGCAGCACCCAGCCACCTGTGAAGCCCGGTCCCGCGCCTTGGCGTCGGACCGGGCTTCTCTGTTTGAAAACAGCTGCAAAATCCCTTAAAGCGTCCGTACGGGGTCTTGACAAACTACCGGTTAGTAGGTAGTTTATCTAGGCAACCAACAGGACGCCCGGTACGTCAGCGCGGCACTCGCAGCCTCCCCCGGGCGGTCGCCATCCAGATTGGAATGATAGATGAAGAAGTGGCACCTGATAGTCGACGTGGCCCGCTGCCAGGGTTGCAACAACTGCTTTATGGCCTGCAAGGACGAGCACGTCGGCAATGACTGGCCGGGGTATTCGCGGCCGCAATCACAGCACGAGGAGCGCTGGATACACTTACCCTGCAATGAGCGGGGTCAGTATCCGCTTATCGACGTGGCCTACCGGCCGACGTTGTGCACGCACTGCGCCGACGCTCCCTGCGTCGCGAAGTCGGGCGGGGCAATTCACAAGAGACCCGACGGGATAGTGCTCATCGACCCCGCCAAAGCCGCCGGCCGACGCGAACTGGTGGAAGCCTGCCCCTACGGGATGATCACTTGGAGCGAAGAGAGTTCAGCCCCGCAGAAGTGCACACTCTGTGCCCATCTTCTCGACGATGGGTGGAGCAAGCCTCGCTGCGTCCAGTCGTGCGGCCCCGGCGCCCTCAGTTTTGTCCACGAGGACGACGTCTTTTTCGCGGCAAGGGTTGAGGCGGAAGGTCTCACGACCCTCCACCCGGGAAGCGCGGAGGGCACCGGCGTCTGGTACAAGAACCTTGCTCGTTTCGAGTCGTGCTTCATCGCGGGCAGTGTCGCGGTGGAGCGGGAGGGGGTCATGGATTGCGCCCCCGGTGCGCTGGTGACCCTCACCAGCGGCGGCGCGACGGCCGACGAACCGCCCCTGCAGACTCTTACCACCGACGCCTTTGGTGACTTCAAGTTCGATGGGCTCAAAGCGGATTCTGGTGAATACCGTGTAGACATCGCGCTTGATGATCTCGCGCCGAGCGCCATGACTGCGGTATTGGGGCGTAGCGTCAGTCTGGGGACCATCCTCGTAGAGGGGGAAAGCTGATGCACTCTATCGAAAAGATAATCAACAGAATCCGTTTCGCGGTGACGACCTGGGGTCTCGCCCAACTGATGCTACTCCAAGGGATTCGATACCCAGAAGTAAGAGAGTGGCTGGGACGGCAAAATCTCGTGGCACAGGTCAAGCTGCGTGACGACTCGCAGGGGCGCTACTACGTCTTCAATCTGGGGAAGGTGACCTCGAGGCACGGCATCCATCCCAAACCGGACGTCCTCATGACGTTCCAGGACGCCGCCGTGGCCGCGCGTACCCTTCGGCCTAAGCGCGATCAGTTGGAGTTCCTGAGCGCAGCGAAGACCTTCCAACTGGAAGTATCCGGCGAGGACCATCTGGTGACTTGGTTCACGACGACTCTCACCATGTTGCTGTCGGCCGGGAACGTCTATGGCGTGAAGATGAAGGGGGGCGTCACCCGCTACACCAACAACTCCAACGGCGGCCCCGTCTTCGTGTACGTGAAGGAGGGAAAGATCCTCCGAATCACTCCCGTGGAGTTTGACGCGTCCGATGCCGAGTCGTGGACTGTCCACGCCCGAGGCAAGGAGTTCTCCCCGCCGCACAGGACGACGGTGAGTCCGCACACCCTGAGCTGGAAGTCGCTGATCTACTCGCCCGATCGTCTTCTCTACCCTATGAAGCGAGTTGATTTCGATCCCAACGGAGAACGCAATCCGCAGAACCGCGGCGTCTCCGGCTACGAGCGCATCAGCTGGGAGGAAGCGCTCGACCTCGTCACGTCGGAGATCAAGCGGGTGAAGCGCGATCATGGACCCGGTGCGATCATGAACGGCAGCGGCTCCCATCAGAACTGGGGAGCCATCGGTTACTGGCTCTCCGCGCGTATCCGTTTTTTCAACTCGATCGGGTGGACACCCATCGCACATAACCCCGACAGTTGGGAGGGCTGGTACTGGGGAGCCGTACATCATTGGGGACAGAGCACGCGTCTCGGCGGCGGTGAGACCTTCAGCACCGTGGAAGACCTCCTCGAGAATGCCGAGATGATCGTCTTCTGGTCCAGCGATCCTGAGGCCACCAGCGGAGTCTACGGAGCCCAGGAAGGGACTATCCGCCGGCAGTGGCTCAAAGAACTCGGCATCCCGATGGTCCACATCGACCCCTACTTCAATCACACGGCCGGTTGGCTGGGCGGCAAGTGGCTCGCCCCGCGACCCGGCACCGACAGCGCGATGGTCCTCGCGCTCGCGTACGTGTGGATCACCGAGAACCTCTACGACAAGAAATACGTGTTCGAGCGGACCGTGGGCTTCGACAAGTGGAAGAGCTACGTGCTGGGCGAACAGGATGGTATTCCCAAGACGCCGGAATGGCAGGAGGGCGAGACAGGCGTGCCGGCTAAGGACCTGCGCGCGCTCGCTCGGGAGTGGGGCAGCAAGAAGACCTATCTTTCCCCGGGTGGCTACATCGGCTTCGGCGGCGCATGCCGGACTGCGACCGGCACCGACTGGGCCCGGGGCATGGTCTATCTCATGGCCATGCAAGGACTGGGGAAACCCGGCATAAACATGGGTTGCTTGCAGCAGGGCGCGCCCCTCGACACCCGTTTCTACTTCCCCGGCTACGCCGAGGGTGGGATGTCGGGTGATCTGGACGCTACCGGACTCTCCCTACACATGTATCAACGCATGCCTCAGCTCGTTAGTATGAACTCAGTGAAGCAGGCAGTGCCCCGCCTGAAGATCCCCGAAGCGATCATGGATGGCCACGCCGAAGGTTTTTGGAGCGATGGTAAGACCATCGAGACGCAATTCGCAAGCTTCTCTTACCCGGCTCCCGGCCACTCCCCCGTGAAGATGTACTACAAGTATGGCGGCTCCCATATCGGCACCATGGTCGATACGAACCGCTACGCCCGCATGTACGCGTCGGAGAACCTGGAATTCGTCGTCAACCAGTCCATTTGGTTCGAGGGCGAGGCCAAGTTTGCGGACGTCATCCTGCCGGCCTGCACGAACTTCGAGCGCTGGGACATCGGTGAGTTCGCCAACCCCGGTGGTTACGCCGAGCATGCCTTCACACAGTGCAACCACAGGGTTGCCGTGATGCAGCACAAGTGCATCGAACCCCTGGGCGAGTCAAAATCCGACTTCCAGATCTTCCTGGAACTGGCAGAGCGTCTCGGACTCGGCAACGCCTTCTCCGAGGGCAGCAGCGAGATCGAGTGGTGCCGCCGTCTCTTTGAAGCGACGGACCTGCCGCGGGTCACTTCCTGGAAGGCGTTCCTCCGCAAGGGCTACTACGTGGTCCCGCCGCTCCCCGAGGACCTCCGTGATCCCGTGTCCTATCGCTGGTTCGCCGAGGACAGGCTCAAGGACGTGCCAGAGCTGGCACCGCTTCCCGGCGACTACACCGAGGAGTGGAAACGTGGTTTACAGACCCAGTCGGGCAAGCTGGAGTTCGAGTCGTCGAGTTTGAAGCGCTTCGACCCGAACGACCCCGAGCGGCCGCCTGTGATGACTTGGCGCGAGTCGTGGGAGGGCCCGCACGCCGCTGAACTGTTCGACAAGTATCCGCTGCAGTTGATCACCCCGCATCCGCGGTTCTCGTTCCACACCCACCACGACGGCAAGAGTGGCGCCCTGAACGACATCTTGGATCATCGCGTGCTCATTGATGGATACTATTACTGGATCGCCCGGATCAGCCCGGCCGACGCCGAAGTCCGAGGGATTCGTCAGCACGATTTGGTGCGCCTGTTCAACGATCGTGGTGGTGTCATATGCGCCGCGCAGATCACGGAGCGGGTGCGTCCCGGACTCGTCCACTCCTACGAATCTTCGGCGGTCTACGATCCCACCGGCGCTCCCGGTCTTTCGGACGATCGCGGCGGCTGTGTGAACACCCTCACGCCCAGCCGGATGCAGATCAAGAAGTCGCACGCCACCGCCGCCAACTCTTGTTTGGTGGAGGTGGAAAAGTACGAATCGGAACGTCTGGCCGGCTGAGGCCCGGTCGGCCGTGGCGGGGCGTGTGATACGGACAAGAGGAGGGTGCGATGGCTCGTGTCCTGATTGTCGACGGAGATTTCGATGTGGTGGACGCGGGCCGTATCGTCCTGGAGCGAGAGGGCCATGTCGTATTGACCGCGTCCGACGCTGCGACAGGCATGACGGTTCTTGAGGCATCGGCGCCGGACCTTATCCTCATCGACTGCATGCTCGGGGGTCCGGACGGAGGTCTGCGAACGGCGCGCCTCATCCGGGCGCGGGGATTCTCGCTGCCTATCCTCTTGCTCGCCATTGTCGGGAGGGCGGCGCAGATTTGCGCCTACCACGAGGACGACATGATCTCTGTGGGCAGGCTCGACGAGAAGCCCATGGATCCCCAGGCCCTGAGCAAGAGCGTCAAGTTGTTGCTTGAGGGGGGCGAAGACGCCTCCTGCTTCTGGCCTCAGAGGTAAGCCATCGCTGTTACTCAAGTTCGGCGGCTTTGTTGCCGCAGCAACAGGTTCCGACGGTAGACGGCGCCTCCGGGAACTGCAGCTCCGTGACCAAGGGCTTTGCAGGGCTCGCCGCTGATTGACTCGGTAGGGAGTCGGTCTATCATGAAGGTGTACGGCCGAAAAGGGGAGGTGTGTCATGTTGTTCGTCATCCTGGCTACTGCGAAACCGGGCACGATGAAGGAACGCTTGGAGCGTAGGAGGGGATGGGTGTATCCCGAAGGATACGAGCCGATAGCCGAGTACTGGCTCCAGGGCACCGACCCAGCTCAACCAGAACTCGTGGCGGTTGTGGAAACGGACGGTCTTGCGGGCATAGTGGCGTCCATGGCTGCTTGGGACGATTTGCTTTCGTTTAGGGTGTTTCCGGCTGTAACTGCGGAGCAGGGCTTGGAGATATGCAAGAAGATGCATGTGGCGACGCCTACGCCGTACTAGAAGGATCGAGTCGCTGACCCTCGCCGTGCCAAGGGCCGATCTCGAAGCGCTGACGCGGATTTGGGCTCGGTAGAGCGCGACAGAAGTTTATTTCAACATCGACGGAGACTTTTCCGGTCTTCCGCTCCTTATCCTGCGCTGGGTCGCGAGTTCAATCGCGCTCTCCCGATCCCCCATGCGAAATGATATTGTGATACCATCCAGCGGGTTTCGCACACCGGGTGACCGATGCGCATCCGGAACTGACCATAGTACCCGCGGCCGCAGGGTGCGATTGGGCAAGGGGGGGAGGGCTTTCATAACGTGACGCATGTGGGCGCTTGGTGCGATGGACCCTGTGTATCCACGAAATTCTACTAGACTATGAATGCGAGGAGTTTTTGCGTGTCCGAACATAACAATGCTAGTCCTGCCGTTGTCGGTTTGGCAGGTTTTGGCTTAACAACCTTGCTGCTGCAGTTTCATAATCTCGGGCTATGCGGCATTGGTCCAGTCTTGTCCATGGCGTTGATCTTTGGCGGGTTGGCTCAGTTGATTGCCGGGTTCCAAGAGCAGAAGATGAACAACAGTTTTGGATATTGTGCTTTTACGGGCTACGGCTCTTTCTGGATTGGCCTTGGAATCATTTGGCTGTTGAATAACTTCGGAATCTACACGCTCACCGAGCATGACGTGGGTTGGTACCTGATAGCGTGGACTCTCTTCACAGGAATTCTTCTCATCGGCGCACTGCGGGTCCACAAGGCCATGACTTCCACATTTGCCCTACTATTTCTGGGCTTCATTCTTCTGGACATAGGTCATTTTGCGGAAGGGAAGTGGGATTTTGCGGCTGGTGTCGTGCTGGTGCTCTGCGCCCTTAATGCCTGGTACATGATGGCAGCTACCATCTACAGGGATCTTGCGGGGGGTAGGGATGTCCTGCCGCTGGGCAAGCCCATAATCGGAAGGAAGTAGGCGGCCGCTCGGCCCGGCCCGGACGGCGCCCCATGCTGCCGCTGGGCACGGCGCTAAGGGGGTCCGCGCGGGCCAACCGGCTTCGCTCGCCTTCCCTGCCCCATCCGCTGAGTCACTCTTCGCGGATGGGGTTGTTGCCAGTGGCGGTCTTGACAAGAGGCCGTCACTGCTGCATAGTTGAAGAAGTTTGTTATCGGTCGTTAACAACAACCGACCCGCCGCGACGCGCCGAACGTCGGCTGATCTTAAAGAATGAAATCAATTTCAACGATCCACTAGCGGAGGTATGAGATGCCCAAGTCGATCGTGGCCATTTCCAAGGGTGACGATCCCGAGAAGATGGTGGCCGAGGTCTTTGCTCTGCTGGGCGGAGTCGAGAACCTCGTAAAGCCCAGGAGTACTGTTGTCCTCAAGCCCAACGCGGGCCATCCTGCCCTCGCCGAGACATCCGTGAACACGAGCCCGGAATTCGTCGCCGCCGTCATCAAAGAGGTGATGAAGGCAAAGCCCAAGGAAGTCATCGTGGCGGAGGCCGCGGCTATCGGCTGTGACTCCATGCACGTCTTGGATGTGAGTGGCATAGGCGCGGCGGCAGAGGCGGCCGGCGCGCGGTTGATCGATATCAAGCGCGAGAAGGACCTTATCAACATCCCCATCCGGGACGCTCATTCGGACCTCAAGAAGGTCAAGCTCCCCCGGTTCTTGCTCGAGGCTGAGCACCTCTTCAATCTGCCCATTTTCAAAAGCCATGCCAGCATGGTCTTCACCTGCGCTCTCAAGAACATGAAGGGCGTGGTCCAGGACATCACGCACCAGCAGATGCACATGACGGATTTGGCCGCGGCCATGATGGACGTCTGGTCGGTGATCCGGGCGGATCTCTCCATAGCCGACCTCATTAGGCCGGCTGAGGGTTTCGGCCCGCATACAACTATTCCAGTGGACTTCGGTTGCGTTGTGGCCAGCAAGGACCCTGTGGCTTTGGACGCGACCGCCTGCCGCATGGTTGGCCTTGCCACGGAAAAAGTGAAGTACTTCGAGGCCGCTGCGAATCGCAACCTCGGTAACTTCGATCCGGAAGACATCGAAGTGGTCGGCCGGACGATCGAAGAGGTGCACAAGCAACTGTGGTTCCCGTACCTCGAAGGCTTTGAGACCTGGCCCGAATACACGTTCTACAACAGCAATGCCTGTAGTAGTTGCGAGTCGTTGGTTGCCTTCACCATGGAGAAGCTCAAGGCCCTGGGAGAGTACGACAAGAACGCCGGCTGCCACGTGGTCTTTGGGTCCAAGAAGGACGAAGAGATGCCCCAAGGCGTCGATCCCAACGACGTTATCCTCATTGGCGATTGTGTCAAGCGCTTTCGTGGTAAGGGTGTGGGACACTGGTCCGCCGGTTGCCCGCCGCTGGAACCACATCCTCTCTGGGTCTTCATGGACCGGGAAGACCACTTCGAGATGGAGCCCTACTTCCGCGAGCGGATGGCCCAGGACGAAGGCCCCTGGATGGAGTTCATCGACAAGATGCGCAAAGACAAGAGCGGCGACGAGCCGGTCAAGTAGAGTCTGAAGGGGGCGCCTTCCGGCGCCCCCTAAACGGACTGAATCAGCGCTCCCACTTCTCGATCTCGATCAAACAGGAATTCGGCGCCTGGCCCGTTGAGGTCGGAGTGATGAAGCGACTAGAGGTCAGCAGGTTGACGCACCCCGCTTTGTCGGCGGAGTGGCCCGGTTCGCCGACGGGCTGGTAGTCGGAGCAAGACTCCGAGGCGTGCACGGTCCCTGGGGCCAGGCGTTCCGTTACTTGAACCGAGAGGATGACCTCGGCCCGGTCGTTGAAGGCCCGGACGAGATCGCCGGTCTTGAGTTCTCGCGCAGCCGCATCCTTGGTGTTGACGCGGATGATCCAGTAGTAATGCCCGTCTTCGTGCAGGACTCTGTGGTCTTTGATGTCGTTGCTCCAAGAGCCCTTCAGGTCACCCATGGTATGGAAGCTGAAGCGTGGGTGGGGCGAGACCATCTGCAGAGGGTACTTTGCGTAAAGATCGGTCGTGCGATGGCCCTCCCAGCTTGGGATGTACTGAGGGCCCATGACCGGCCGTTCTGGGTCGATCCCGTCGGTGTCGTAGAATCGCTTGAGGCTGCTGGATACGAACTCGATCTTACCGGTTGACGTCTGCAGGCCCTTCAACTTGACCATGTCCCAGAAGGCAGCGCCGTCGGGGGTGTCTTTGACCTTGTCTTCGGCGAACCAACGGAACGCGGGGGTGCGGGGGTTGTCCTCGGGCACTGGAACGACGTAGTACCCCTTCTTCTCGAATTCCTCCCACGAGATGCGCTGCGGCAGGTCGCTCGCATGGAATATGCGCCTCACCCAGTCGAGGTCGGAGTGACCGCCCTCTGTGTAGATGTCGCCGAGGCCCATTCGATCAGCGAGCGCGGCGAAGATATCGTAGTCGGACTTCGATTTCCCGAGCGGCTCGATGCACTTCTTCTGCAACACGATAGTCCGGTGGTTGCACTGGTCGAACTTGTGCGATCCATACCCGGCGGCTTGGGCCCAGTCTCCGATATCCCATCGCTCGAAGTTCGTGCAGGCCGGCAGTACGATGTCGGCGAACTTGGTCTCGCCCTCGAACCAAACGGACTGATTAACCACGAAGGGCACCTTGCCTTCCCGATATGCGTTGACATATCGGTTGGTATTCGTCATGGTGCCGATGAAGGAGTTGCCATAGCGGTAGTACATTCCTACGTACGGATAACCCGACGCCGGGTATTCGTACTTTCTGAATTGGGATTCGATCGTCGACCCGCAGAAGCCCTTGCCCCTCCATTCGTGCTTCTCGTGCCTCATCGCCTCCGGAATGCGAAGGCGGGAGACGGTCTGGCCATCAGGTGAGTGATGCGGGTTCGAGAAGGTGCCGCCGTTGGGCCACATCCGAGCTCCCAAGCGCATGAACGCCGCCGTGTTTGCGAGGTCGCCGGAGATGCCTCCCTCTGCATAGCCGGGGAACCAGAAGGACTTGTCGAAGGGGCCTCCGCACGTGGTGGACCACAGGTTGCTTCCAGGTTTGCCCATACCCTGCATGACGGCAAGGGCGATCATGGTCCGGGCCCACTCGTTGCCGGTGGCGGACCGGCAAGCGCCGCCCCAGCCTCCCATGCCGCCGGCGGAGAGCATGGTCTTCTTCGCGCCCCACTCGCGAGCCAGCGCGCGGACGTCGCGGGCGGGCACCCCCGACTCGGCTTCGGCCCAAGATGGTGTCTTGGGTAGGCCGTCACTCTCTCCAAGGACGTACTGCTTCCACTCGTCGAAGCCGTGCGCGTGAGTGGCCACGTATTCCTTGTCATATGTTCCTTCGCTGAGCCACACGAACGCAATGGCCAGGCCCAAAGCCACGTCGGTACCCAGGCGCGGCGACATCCACTTGTCGCCGATGAGTCCTGCCGTGGAATTGTAGTAGGGGTCGATGAAGACCATCTTGACGCCCAACTGCTTCATCCAGTCTCTGCGTATGGTGCTCTCGAAGGCACCGTAGACGCCGCCCGTGGTCTCCGGGTCCGCAGACCAGTAGACGATCATCTCGCTGTTCTGAAGCGCGTCCTCCAGGAGGTCGTACTGCTCGGGAATGCCGAGGCGCTGACTCATGCCCCACATATGGATGCCACCCCAATGCCAGCCTTCCCAGCTGTCAGGGTTGTGCTCGGCGAAGGTATAGCCCATCATGTTCATGAAGCGATTGTACGCACTGAACCGATATCCCAGATTTCCCCAAAGATGGTGCGAGCCTGTAGTGGTTAGGATCGCCGCGGGTCCAACCTCTCTCTTAAGACGGATCATCTCGTCCGCGACCATGTCCAAAGCCTCGTCCCAGCCAATCGGCTCGTAGCCCGACTCGCCGCGCTTGTGGATATTGCGGTCTCCTTTGGGATCGAAGTCCACTCTCTTGAGCGGGGTAAGGATTCGGTTGGGGGAGTAGACGGTTGACTTGTGCGCGGCCGTCCAGGGAGAGATGGTGTTCCTTCGGGGAGGAGTGAATTCGCGTCCCCGAGCCCTTATCCTCCATCCCGGATCATCGCTCTCCTCGAGCTGCAGCGGCATAATGCGCAGGATCTTGTCATCCTTGACCTCGACGTGCACCGGACCGCCTGTGGTGAGGTTGGTGAGGCGGCGGATCTCCTCCATGTTTCCGTCCTTGAGTCTGGCTTGCCTGGCGCCGCAAACGATAACAGAGTGTTTTGTTGGTGGCTACTAACTTACTGGTCGCCGAGAACGATCTTCGCTCAGCTGCCCGTGCGGCCGCGTTTCGTGAAGGCCGTGCGCGGCTTTCCTCACGGAGGGAGGAGAAGACCGGGTCTGCCGAGGATTCGGGCAAAAGTAATGGGACGCCTTGCGGCGTCCCATTATGTGCTGGCGAGGGGCGGGCTATCCGGTGCTGCGGGCGGCCTTTTTACCCCTCCCACTTCTCTACCTGGATCAGGCACGAGTTGGGCGCCTGCCCGGGGGAAGTCGGTGTGATGAAGCGCTTTGACGTCAGCATGTTGATGCATCCCGCGGTGTCGGACGAATGGCCCGGTTCGCCCAAGGGAAGGTAGTCCGCGCACGACTCATAGGAATGGACCGTGCCCGGCGCGACCCTTTCGGTAACCTGAGCGGCCAAAATCACGGAGGCCCTGTCATTGAAGGCCCGGATGAGGTCGCCTTCGGCGACCCCGCGTGCAGCTGCGTCTTTGGAGTTGACCCGCATGATCCAGTAGTAGTGGCCGTCGTCTTTCAACACCCTGTGGTCCTTGATGTCGTTGCTCCAGCAGTCCTTGGAGTCGCCCACGGTGTGAAAGGTGAAACGCGGATGAGGTGAAACCATCGCCAATGGATACTTGTCGATTAGTTCGCCGGTGTGATGGCCTTCCCAGCTTTCGATGTACTGCGGCCCCATGACCGGACGCTCCGGGTCGACCCCGTCGGTTTCGTAGAAGCGCTTGAGGCTGTTGGCGACGAACTCGATCTTGCCGGTCTGGGTCTGTAGGCCTTTGCCGCCGATCTGGTCCCAGGGAGGCGGTCCCCAGTCTGGGGTGTCCTTGGGCCTGTCCTCGGCGAACCAGCGGAGGGCAGGCGTGGTCGGTTGATCCTCCGGAACGGGCACCATGTAGTAGCCCTTCTTCTCGAAGTCCTCCCAGCTGATGCGGCTCGGCAGATCGCTGGCGTTGAACACCCGTTTCACCCAATCGAGATCCGTATGGCCGCCCTCGGTGTACTTCTCTTCGAAGCCGAGGCGCTGGGCCAAGAGCCTGAAGATCTCGTAATCCGATTTGGACTCGCCCAGTGGCTCGATGCACTTCTTCTCGAGCACGATGAGGCGATGATTGACCTGGTCGAACTTGTGAGTCCCGTAGCCTGAGGGGTGAGCCCAGTCGCCGATATCCCAACGCTCGAAGTTGGTGCACGCAGGCAGGATGATGTCAGCGAAACGCGTCTCGCCCTCGAACCAGATGGACTGGTTCACCACGAAAGGCACTTTGCCCTCGCGGTAACCCCTCACGAAGCGGTTCGTCTCGGTCATGGTCCCGATGAAGGAACCGCCGTAGCGGTAGTACATCTGGATGTGGGGGTATCCGGAGGCCGGATACTGGTACTGCTTGAACTGCATCTCGATGGAGCCGCCACAGAAACCCTTGCTGCGCCACTCGAGCTTCTCGTGATTCATCATCTCGGGGATTCTCAGGCGGTATCCGATTTGCCCCTCGGGACCGTGCTGGGGGTTCGAGATGCTGCCCCCGTTGGGCCACATACGCGCTTGGAGACGGAATCCCGACGCTGTGTTGGCGGTGTCGGCGGAGATACCGCCCTCGGCATATCCGGGAAACCAGAAGGACCTGTCGGCAGGTGCTCCTCCAGCAGTGGAGTAAATGCCGCTGCCCGGCTTACCTAGGCCCTGCATGGCCGCGAGCCCAATCATCATCCGGGCGTACTCGGCGCCGTAGGACGAGCGGCAGGCGCCGCCCCAGCCGCCCACACCGCCCGCAGCCAGCATGGTCTTCTTGGCGCCCCATTCCCGGGCGAGGGCCCGGATTTCGCGGGCGGGGATGAGTGATTCACCCTCGGCCCACTCGGGGGTCTTGGGAACGCCGTCCGATGTGCCGAGGACGTAATCTTTCCATTCATCGAACCCGTGAGTATGCGAGGCCACGTACTCCTTGTCGTACAAGTCCTCCGTCAGCCACACAAACGCGATGCTTAGACCCAAGGCGACATCGGTACCCATGCGAGGGGCGAACCATTTGTCGCCGTAGAGGCCGGCGGTGTGGTTGAAATAAGGATCGATGAACACCATCTTCACCCCGAGCTCCTTCAGCCACTGGCGCCTGGATGTGCTCTCGTGAGAGCCGTACACGCCGCAGGTGGTCTCGGGATCGGACGACCAGAAGACCATCATCTCGACGTTCTTCAGAGCGTCTTCCAAGAGGTCGTACTGTTCGGGGATACCTAGGCGTGAACTGAAGCCCCACATGTGGTCTCCGCCCCACTGCCAGCCCTCCCAGCTGTCCGGGTTGTGCTCGATGTAGGTCATTCCCCAGAGGTTCATGAAGCGGTTGTACGCGCTGAACCGGTAGCCCACATTGCCCCACATGTGGTGAGACGAGGGGGTGGTTGCCATCGCGGCCGGGCCGTATTCGCGCTTGAGCCGGATCATCTCGTCCGCGACCATGTCCAGGGCTTCGTCCCAGCTTATGGGCTCGTAGCCGGAGACACCGCGTTTGTCGATGTTACGCTCGCCCTTGGGGTCGAAGTCAACCCGCTTGAGCGGAGTGAGGATGCGCTTGGGCGAGTAGATCGTCGACTTATGCGCGACCGTCCACGACGAAAGGGTGGTCTTTCTCGGAGGGGTGAATTTGCGGCCCCTGGCGTTGATCGTCCATGAAGGACCATCGCTTGCATCGAGTTCCAGGGGGACGATACGTAGAATCTTGCCGTCCTGAACGTCGACGTGAACCGGGCCACCGGTTGTGAGGTTGGTCAACCGACGTGTTTCCGCCATTTCGGTGTCCTTTGGTCTGCCCCATCGTCTGAGGGAAGAGACAAGCACGCGAGATGACGCTCCCTGTCGATCAACCCTGCGTCGGTGTGCGGCTGCGGCTTCGGTCGGCTCTCACGGCCCCGCTGCTAAACTACCGGGCGACAGGTTGTTGTTTGGGCTAAACTACCTGGTGCGCCCCGGTTTGTCAAGGTGAACGGGTGCTCAAACCACGCGCAAAACCTGGAATCTCCGCCGGTTCGCCGGCTTGCGTGATACTCTCAGAAATGACTCCCGCAACTGCCGGCGAAAAAAGGAAGAAAGTGGACGACGGGTCAGCCCGACATACCCATCGCATGACTGCCGACGCCAGGAAGCGTCAGATCGTCGACGTTGCTCTCGATCTGGTTCAGAAGCACGGCCTGCAAGGGGTCACAATGGCCCGCATTGCCGCGGGGGCTGGTATCAGACAAGCGTCCCTTTACACCCATTTCGAGAGCCGCCAGGCCATCCTTCTGGCCGCGCTCGATGTGATCTATGAGCGAATCTATGCCTCCAGGATGACGGCATCCGACGAGAACACATTGCAGCGGCTCCGCGAGATCTGCGATCACCATATAGAACTATGGGCGGGCCAAGGGGAGAAGCACCATGCCCATCTGCTTCTGGAGTTCATCTCCGGAGCACCCGGCGAAGGCCTGCGAGAGACCTTGGCAGCCAAACATCTGGAGACCCTGAAGGAGTTCGCGCATATAGTCGAGCGAGGCAAGAAAGAAGGTACCATCGCGGCCCACGTCGACTCTGAGCAGGTGGCTTGGCTGATCACCGGCTTTGCTTTTGCGGGCGACGTCTTTCAGACGATGGGGTTCACAAAGTTCCTCCAACCCGAGATCTCGACCCACTGGCTCGACGTCATGTTTGCGAGCTTTGTAGCCGATCCCGGGAATTCCGCTCGGGAGTTGGAGACAACGGACGCGATTGCGAGCGCGTCCGCTTGACAGCGCCCCGTCCTCTCCACTATTATCTGCGCTCGCATTTTAAGGAGGCACTGTGAAAACCTATTCGGCAAAACCCGGCGAGGTCCAGCGCAACTGGTGGGTCGTCGACGCTGAGGGCAAGAATCTTGGCCGTCTCGCGTCGGAGATCGCTATTGTACTGCGGGGCAAGAACAAGCCTCAGTACACCCCGCATACTGACACCGGGGATTTTGTCGTCGTGGTCAATGCTGAGAAGATCGCGGTGACGGGCAACAAAATGACGGGCAAGGTCTACTATCGCCACTCGGGCTACCCCGGCGGCCTGAAGAGCAGAACGCTTGGTGAGATGCTTCAGCGCCGGCCTACCGAGGTCATTCGCAAGGCGGTCAAGGGCATGTTGCCCAAGAACAGGATCGCCGCTCAGCAATTGGGCAAACTTAAGATCTATGCCGGGCCTAAGCATCCCCATGCCGCCCAGCGTCCGGAGGAGTTGCCATGGCAGCAGTAGTCTACTCGGCGACGGGCAAGAGGAAGACCTCGGTCGCCCGCGTGCGTCTCATGCCGGGTACGGGAGTGATCACCTGCAACGGTTTGGACGCGAAGGACTACTTCAATCGGCAGACCCTCATGCTGATAGTGAAGTCACCTTTGGTGGAGACAGGTACCGATTCTCGATACGACGTCATCGCTCAGCTTCATGGCGGTGGCAAGTCGGGCCAGGCCGGGGCGCTCAAGCATGGTCTCGCTCGTGCGCTCGTGGAAGCCGATCCCTCGCTCAGGACCGAAGTGAAGCGCGCGGGGCATCTATCTCGCGACGCGCGGATGGTGGAGCGTAAGAAAGCCGGCCTCAGGAAGGCCCGTAAGCGCCCGCAGTTCTCGAAGCGCTAAGGCCCTCGCTCACGGACTATGTTTCCTACGGGCCGCCGAGCTTGCGCTCGGCGGCCCGTTTGTTCGGACGAAGGAGTACATAGGGCCTCCGGAAGGATCGTGAGGTGGCCGCCGAGGCAGGCTCCATACGCTCCTCCGTCGTTCCAGGGAATACTCGGGCGAGGGAGAAATATTCCCCGCCCTTCTTTTTGCAGTTGGCTCCCCGCAGGAAAGGAGAAGGTCGCAGGACATGCCGGCTCTCCTGATAGACATCGAGGCCATCGGTCGCAATACTGAGACGGTGGCAAACATGCTTCGCGCGCACGGGATCGACCTCGTAGGAGTGACAAAAGGATGCCTCGGCGAGCCCCGGGTGGGTGCGGCGATGCTCGCGGCCGGAGCCGTCGCTCTGGCCGATACGCGAAACGAGAATCTCCGGCGTTTGCGGGCGGCAATGCCGGGCGTGGAACTCCACCGCATCTACCTCCCGTCTTTCGACCAGGAGTTTGAGCCTGGGGACGTCACCTACATCTCCTCCATCGCCGGCGCTTCGGCCGTGGCGGCGATAGTCCGAAAGGCCGGAGAGCCTCAGTTCAGGAGAAAGGTGATGCTGCAGGTGGAGACCGGTGATCTGAGAGAGGGCGTGCCTCTCGAGCGGCTGGAGGAGCTGGCCCTTGCGGTCGCCGCCGATCCGCGGTTGGAACTCGCAGGCATCTCCACCAACTACGCCTGCTTCCACGGGACGCCGGATGGTGTTCGGGACTCCGTGGGCGCAATCTCGCAAGCCGCGACGGTACTGCGCGCGGCTGGGCTGTCTGTGCCTCGCGTCTCCGGCGGAAACTCCAGCCTTCTGTGGCTGTTGGCAGAGGGGGTGAGGCTGCCGCAGGAGGTGACGGAACTGCGCTGCGGGGAAGCTCTGCTTCTCGGGCAAGATGCGCTGTTCTACCGGAGGTTGCCCGGGTGCTCGTCCGACGCCTGCCTGCTTCGGGCGGAAGTGCTCGAGGGGTATACTAAACCGGTTCGCGAGGGGGGTCGACGTCGTCTGGTATTGGGAGTGGGCAGGCAAGACCTTGGCTCGGGCGCCGTCAGATTCGTCGATGCCGGGCTTCGGGAGTTGGGACGGTCCGCGGACTATCTGGTGGTGGAGCAAGAGGAAGAACATCCGGAGGCCGGCGTTGGGGACATGATCGACATGATCCCGTCATACGAAGCGCTCGTTTCGGCCTGGACTTCGCCCTATGTGAGGATGACGCTCTTCTAGGGATTTCGCGAAACTGGAGGTTGCATACTGATGTGCGGAATCGTTGGCTACATCGGCTACAGGCCCTGCAGGGACATACTTTTCCGCGGGCTTCGGAAGCTCGAGTATCGAGGATACGATTCTGCGGGCATCTCGGTGGTGCAGGACGGGCAGTTCGCGCTGTTGCACTCGGTTGGTAATCTGGACAACCTCGAGTGCATTCTTGATCAAATGGACGACGGCGGCACGATGGGCATCGCCCATACCCGCTGGGCCACTCATGGCAAGCCCTCCAACGAGAACGCTCATCCTCACACCGATTGTTCCGGGCATTTCGCCATCGTGCTCAACGGTATCGTCGAGAATTACATCGCCCTTCGGGCCGAACTCAAGGCTGAGGGGCACGAGTTCACGTCTGAGACCGACGCGGAAGTGGTCGCCCACCTCATCGAGCGGGCTTACAGGGGTTCGTTGCACGACGCTGTGGTCGACGCATACCGGCAGATGGAAGGACACTTCACCTACTGCGCCATAGCGGTGGATGAGCCGGACGTCATCATCGGCGTGCGCAAGGAGACGCCGCTGGTGGTGGGGCTCGGTGAAGGGGAGAACTTCCTGGCCTCGGCGATTCCGGCGTTCCTAGCGCAGACCCGCTCGGTGATCTTCCCCGATGACGGAGAAGTGGTCGTGGTCACGCGGGACACTGTAGAACTCTTCGACCTAGACGGATCCCCGGTCGTGCACGAAGTCAAGCACGTGGACTGGGACGAGGAAGCAGCGGAAAAGGCAGGGTACGAGACGTTCATGCTCAAAGAGATACACGAGCAACCCACTTCGCTCGCGGATACTCTGGTAGAGCGGATCTCGCCCGACGGAGGCGTCGAACTCGACGGACTCGGACTCACCGTCGAGACTATCCGAGAAATCAAGCAAGTGGTCATCGTGGCTTGTGGGACCTCTTATCACGCCGGGCTTCTGGGCAAGTATGCCTTGGAGAAATGGGCGCGGGTCCCCGTGGAGGTCGAAGTTGCCTCTGAGTTCCGCTACCGCGACCCGGTAATTGGAGAAGACTGCCTATGCATCTCCATCACCCAGTCCGGCGAGACCGCCGACACCCTGGCCGCCATGCGCTTGGCCCGGAAGGCGGGCGCTAGGGTGCTCGCGGTGACCAACATCGTGGGATCGCAGGCAACCCGCGAGGCCGACGGTATCCTGTTCACCCGTGCCGGCCTCGAGATCGGGGTGGCAGCGACCAAGACCTTCCTCACCCAGGAACTGGCCATGATCCTTCTAGCCTTGCACATGGGCGAAGCACGAGGTCATCTATCTCGCGCCGAGGTGCGGCGCTACACCGAAGAACTCCGTATCATCCCGGCACTTCTCGGCGACTATCTCGAAGAGGGGGCCGCGGCCAAGGTCGAGGAAGTGGCGCGGCGCTACGCCCCCAGCAAGTTCTTTCTCTGTCTAGGCCGGAATATTGGACTCCCGGTGGCGCTCGAGGGCGCACTCAAGCTCAAAGAGATTTCCTACATACCTACCGACGCGTACGCTGCCGGAGAGATGAAGCACGGTCCCATCGCCCTTCTCGAGGACGGCTCCCCGGTCTTGGTTGTGGCGACGGACAGTTTCGTCTATGACAAGCTCATGTCGAACGTCCAAGAGGTGAAAGCGCGGGGCGCCCGCGTGATCGCCGTTGCGTCGGAGGGCAACCAGGGGGTCATGGACGTCGCCGATGACGTGCTGTTCGTGCCTAAGACCGACGAGATGCTCTCGCCGCTGCTCACTGTCGTCCCCTTGCAGCTGTTCGCGTACTACGTCGCCAAGCACCGCGGCGAAAAGGTCGATCAACCCCGCAACCTGGCCAAGACAGTTACGGTGGAATGAAGGTGGGGATGCGCCCGGGCCGGGGAGCGGCATGCGGGTTCGATCTGGTCGAGGTGGAACGTTTCCGGCAGGCTTTGGAGCGGCATCCCGCACTGGAGGCACGACTGTTCACGGCGGGGGAGTCGGAGTATTGCCGAGCCCGGGGGAAGCCGCCCCTTCACCTAGCTGCTCGGTTCGCGGCAAAAGAGGCGGTTGGTAAACTCTTGGGCAGCGGGATCCTGTCATGGCACGAGATCGAAGTGGTCGGGGAACCGCAGGTGAAGATCGTTCTGCGGGGTCGGACGGCTTCGCTGGCGAATTCGCTGGGTATAGAGGCCGTGGGCGTCTCGTTGTCGCACGTCGACTCGCTGGCAGGGGCGTGTATTGCTGTGGTCGCGCGTTCCTTGGAAGGAGCGGACATGGATTATTCGAGTGATGATCGTGAGTGCGGGTGCGTCCACGAAGGACGCCAAGACCCCGGGGACAAAGATGTTCCGGGTGCAGCCGGTTTGATCTCGTTCCATGATCTCTCCGACCGAGCGGCGGCCTTCACGCCCGCACAAATCCGGGAGTTGGACCGGGCTACTGTCCAGGACATCGGGATCCCGGGGCCTGTACTTATGGAGCGGGCGGCTCTCGGCGTGAGTGCGCTGGTGCAATCGCGCTTCCCCGACCGTCACACCCTCATAGTATGCGGGTCAGGTAATAACGGGGGCGATGGCTTGGCGGCGGCCCGGCAGCTTCATCTGGCCGGACATCCGGTCGCTTGTATAGTCGCGGTGGGTTCCCCCTCGGAACTCAGTCCGGACGCCGCATTGAACTTCCATGCAGCTGAGAAGGCCGGGGTCAACCTGCGGGTGGGCTCGGTTCCCGACTACCTGTGGAACGAGTCCGAACTGGTGATCGACTGTCTTCTGGGGACAGGGGCCAAAGGCGAGCTTCGCGGAAGAACGGCCGAGTGGGCTCGGCTCATCAATTCTGTGGGGGCTCGTGGCGTGTCGGTGCTCGCGGTGGATGTTCCCTCGGGCGTCGACGCGACACTGGGGAGCATCGTCAAAGACACGGTGGCCGCCGACGTCACGATCACGTTCCACGCGGCTAAATCGGGGTTGGTGTGCCCGCCCGGCTCCGAAGCGGTTGGAGAACTCGTGGTGTGGGATATCGGCATTCCGGGATTCTTGGAACCCGAGCCAGATCTGTGGGTAGTGACGGAAGAGGACGTGAACGTCCCCGGGCGCAGGCTTGACGACCACAAGTACCGCGCCGGCTACGTGGCTGTGCTGGCCGGATCGCGAGCCTATCCCGGTGCCGCTTGGATGGCGGCGCAGGCCGCGTATCGCACCGGAGCCGGCTACGTGCGGCTCCTGGTGAGCGCCGGCGCGGCGGAGGGATTGCGCAGCCGCTTGGTCGAGACTGTCATGCAGGAGGTTTGCCCGGGTGCCTCCTTCGACGACCCGATGGCTGCACTGGAGGTGCTTGCCGACGATCGGCTGGGAGCTCTGGTGGTCGGTCCCGGCCTGGGACGCAGCTCGGACACGGCCGCCGCCGTGCGTCGCGTGATCCTGGAGAGCCACCTGCCCACCGTGCTCGACGCCGACGGCCTCTTGGCGTTCGCGGGCGAGCCACACCGTCTGAAGGAGCGGCAGGGTCTGGTGCTGACACCTCACGTTGGTGAGTTGGCGGCATTGCAGGGGCTGCCGGCCGGCGAACTGACTGCTTCGTCATTGCGGGCCGCGCGTGCGGCCGCCGAGGCTACCGGACAAGTCGTGCTCCTGAAGGGGTCGTCAACTGTTGTGGTCTCACCTTCGGGAGAGACCCGGGTGATCGCTCAGGGTCCGCCTCAGATGGCGTCGGCCGGTACCGGTGACGTCCTTTCGGGGGTGGTGGGGGCGCTGCTAGCCAAGGGGGTGGAGCCGTTCGAGGCCGCGTATGCCGGTGCTTGGATCCATGCCCAGGCCGGACGGATGGGTGCGCAAGTTGATCCACAAGGTATCCTTGCCGGGGACCTCATCGAGCTTCTGCCGGAGGTCGTTGCCGTTAGGACCTATGACAGGAGGCCTTCATGGACAAGTTGAAAGTGCGGGACATCATGCAGGCCGAGGTCGTCACGGTCTCTCCGCAAATGACGGTACGGGATCTGGCTTCGACGCTCGCGGAGCACAAGATCAGCGGAGTGCCGGTGGTGGATGGCGACGGCAAGGTTCTGGGAATGGTCAGCGAGGCCGACGTCATCCTCCAGGATGCGGATTTCCATTTTCCCTACTACATCCAGTTTCTCGAGAGCGTCATCTATCTGCAAAGTGTGGCCAAGTTCGAGGAGCGCTTCCGCAAGGCCTTCGGCACAAAGGTGGCGGAAGTCATGAGCACGGACATTAAGGAGATATCGCCGGACGCTTCGGTCTACGACGCGGCGACTCTCATGGCCGATCACAAAGTCAATCGCCTGCCGGTCGTGAAAGATGGCCGACTGGTGGGCATCGTCACCAGGGGTGACATAGTTCGGGCCATCGCAGACAGTAAAGCCTGACAGTGGCCGCCAGCGGCCCGACGGAGGATCATGTCCAAGAAGCAAACACGTAGAGCGGCCCGCCAGGCCTTCCCGAAGGCCCCCGTCAGCGCGAAGCCGGCCAATCGCGCGAAGACCTATGGTCAGAGGTCTTCGCGCCCGACCCGTTCCACCCGCTCGGCCCCGGCGTTGCGGCCACCGACTCTCAAGAGGGCGGCCATTCAAGGAGTCATACTGGCCGTGCTCTATCTCCTAGTCATCCGTTTCCTCTGGAAACAGCCGGGGACTACCACTCTGACATACGTAATCATGCCGGTGGCCGGTTTTATCATCTATACCGCCGTCGCGTACGGCATCGACAAGTTCACCTACGAGAGGCGCCTTCGCAAACTGAAGGATCGCTCCAAGTAGGGCCTCGGAAGAACTCGGGATGATGCTGCAGGTGCTGGAAGAGACCCTGCGCCGCCGACGAAGCGAGGGTTGGCTGGTCGGCGGGACGGTGCGCGACCGGTGGTCAGGGCGCATCTCTCCCGATCTCGACGTCGTAGTGGCAGACGACCCGGCGAAGGTGGCCCAGGAAGTGTCCGCGTCGCTGAGGTCACCATGGTTCGCTCTTTCCGCGCGTCACGGCGCATATCGCGTCCTAGGGGGCGAAGGTCACATCGACGTCGCCGGAATGCGCGGTGCCGGTATCCTTGATGACCTGGCTGCGCGGGACTTTACCATCAACGCCATGGCGATCCCCGTTCGTGCCGGGTCCGAAGGCGAGGTCATCGATCCCTTTGGGGGTCGGGAACATTTGGCCGCCGGCGTTCTCGTCGCGGTTTCGGACGAGATCTTCACCTCCGATCCTCTTCGCTTGATGAGGGCCGTTCGCTTCTGCCATTTGCTCGGTCTTCACATGGCCCCCGCGCTGGAGCGGTTGGTTCGTGCTCAGGCCGGGGAGTTGATCCGATCCGCCCCCGAGAGGATCGTGGCCGAACTCGCGCTCACCCTGGACGGTGCGGACTCCGCCACTGCGGTGGACCGATTGGCTGACCTGGGTTTGCTGAGGACTTTCCTGCCCCAGGTCGCCGTGGGGGATGCACTGGCAACACTCAAGGTGCTCGATGCCATGATCTCGGGGGGTCCCTGGTCCAGCAAAGCGGTGTGGGCGCCGCCTCTTGTGAGACGGATGACTGTACCTGTAGACGGCACCCTGTCCCGCGTCGCTGCTCTGCGCATGGGCGGATTGCTGCGCCTTCAGTCTCCGCACGAAGTGGCCGTCATCGGACGGCGGCTCAAGCTCTCAGGCGCGGCCGTATCGCTGATGCGGACTGTCGCAGGCTGGCACGATCGCTCGGAGAGAGTTGGGGGGGCGGTGCTGGAGACTCTCTCCGAGGTGAGCGCCACTCCCCGCACTGCGACGACCTTCTTCTGGGACACCGCTCCCTGGGAACCCGAAGTGATTCTCGTTGCCGCCGCGGCTGCCGCCGGACCGGGCACACCCGCCGCGGCGGGGTTCACCGTTCTCAAGCCGGGCTCGCCGGCGGACCTACTGCTCGAGCGGTGGGCGCAACGACTGGCCGGGCTTCCGGATCCGCCCTTCGACGGTGCGGTCCTGATGGCAGCCCTTGGCCTCACACAGGGGCCCATTCTGGGCCGATTGCTGCGGGAGGCCCGTCTTGCCTGGGAAGCGGACGAGATTCACACACTGGAGGAGGCTGTGGAAGTTGTGCGCGCAGCCTGGGGCTTCCTGGCGGAGTAGCGAGGCGGGCGTGGCGTGGTATCATATCGTGCCTTTTGATTCATACCTTTCAGGCCGTGTCATTGGAGGCACCTTGAAGAAAGACATACATCCAGACTACATGGACAGCAAGGTAATCTGCTCTTGCGGCGACACGTTTATGACCCGCTCGACAGTGCCCGAGATCAAAGTCGACGTGTGCGCATCCTGCCACCCGTTCTACACGGGCAAGCAGAAACTGGTCGATACCGCCGGTCGGGTCGAGAGATTCAACAAGAAGTATCGCCGCGCCGAGACGACGAAGTGACCGTGGATCGGCTGTGTCTGCCGATCTGAGAGTCACCCTTCTGCAGTTTACCCCCTTTCCGGAACGGGCCGTAGCGTCCGCCGGGAGGCTCTGTTATGCGCCTGTGAGTGCGGCTGAACTTAAGACCGACATGCCCGATGACGAGGTGAGTCGGTTGGTGCGCGGTCTGGTGCGTTCCGGCCACATGAGCGCACTCGAGCACGCCGTCTTCACCTTCGCGATCGACGGGATTTCCCGGGCGTGCTCGCATCAGCTGGTGCGGCATCGGGTCGCCTCATATAGTCAGCAGTCGCAGCGCTACGTCCGCTTCAGCGGCGACGAAGAGTTCGTCGTTCCGCCACGCATCGCTCAGTCGCCCGAAGCACGAGACGTGTTCTACGAGGCCATGCGGGACGCCCGCCGGGCCTACGAGCGGCTGGTCGAATTGGGGCTGGCCGAGGGGCGCGGCAAGGAATCCGTTTTCGAAGACGCCCGCTTTGTCCTTCCCAATGCCGCCGAGACCAAGATCGTGGTGACCATGAACGCACGCGAACTCAGGCATTTCTTCTCCTTGCGCTGCTGCCGCCGCGCCCAGTGGGAGATCAACCGGCTCGCCTGGGCCATGCGGTATCTGGTGGCTTCGATCGCTCCGGTTCTCTTCGACGGTACGGGGCCTGGTTGCATGGGCCGGGGCTGTCCGGAGGGCAAGATGTCCTGCGGGGAACCCTATTCCGAGCCGGAGATAGAGGCCATGGATCTGCTCAGGTCCGTGTCGCCGTTGGCATGAGTTCGTCAGACCGCAGCAAATCGCTCGACGGACCGGCCGCGTGTGCCCACGATCACACCTTTGGAGGACAAGCTGTCATAGAAGGTGTGATGATGCGCGGCCGCAATTCTTGGGGTGTGGCGGTACGCAGACCGTCTGGCGGTATCGCTCGTGTGGCATACCCGCTCGATCCGCCCGGTTCCAGTCACCGCTTGCTCAGGCTTCCCGTCGTTCGGGGGGTCGTCGCGCTATATGATTCGTTGAGTCTGGGCATCAAGGCGCTGGGTATATCGGCGAACATCGGCCTCGAAGAGACGTCTGCCCCCGAGACCGATACTGCTCCGGAGATGGCGGTGGCAGCAGAAGCCTCTGCGAAGTCGGGCAAGAAGGCGCCCACCGACCCGAGCGCGTTCGGCTTCAAAGAACTGGCTGTCACAGTGTTGGTGTCGGTCGCCATGGCCGTGGGTCTTTTCGTCGTCGTGCCGTTGGTGGTCGTCAAGGCCTTCGAATCAACTTTCTCCAATCCATTCGTGTTCAATCTCGTGGAGGGGCTGATAAGGATCACCATCTTCATCCTCTACATCGTGGGGATTTCCCTTATCCCCGACTTGCGGCGGGTGTTCCAGTATCACGGTGCGGAGCACAAGGTCATCCATGCTTACGAAGCCTGCGGCAGACCGGATGCTGAGGAGGCCAGGCCGTACTCCACGCTCCATCCGCGTTGCGGTACCGGCTTCTTGCTGATGGTGATGGTCGTCGCCGTATTCCTGTTCGCGATCGTCGGCAAGCCCAGCCTGCCGTATCTAGTTCTCTCGCGCATCGTCGGTATCCCCTTCATCGTGGGCATCTCGTATGAGGTGGGGATAAAATGGTTGGGCAAGCATCCCGACGGACCCATCGCTCGCGTTCTGCTTTGGCCGGGTATTCAACTCCAACGGCTCACCACAAGGCAGCCCACCATAGACCAACTCGAGGTGGCGGCCGCGGCATTGGAAGAAGTCATGGCGATGGACGCCGCCTCGCGGCAGAGCGTCGAGGGAACGGTACCGGCACCCGCCTAACAGTCCGCGTCCGAGCGGTTCGGAGTTCGTCATCATGATTGAACGATTGGCAAGCGAGATAGAAGAGAAGTACGCGACCCTGCTCGAGCAGCTGTCCGATCCGGACGTGCTGCGTGATCAGAGCCGCTTTGCGGAGCTGTCCAAGGCCCACTCGGATTTGGAGCCCGCTCACCTACTGGCGGCTGCATACCGCGAAGCGAAGCAATCCATGCAGGATGCGGACACCATGCTCAGCGAAGGTGGCTTGGATCCGGACATGAAGGAGTACCTCACCGAGGAGAAGTCTGCGGCCAGAGAGAAGGTGGAGACTCTCGAACACGAGCTTCGCTTGGCTGTCTTGGAGAAAGATCCCAGAGACGACAAGAACGCCATCGTGGAGGTCCGGGCGGGAGCCGGCGGTGACGAGGCGGCTTTGTTCGCGGCCGAGATCCAGCGAATGATCATGCGTTACGCGGAGCGGTTACGTTTCAAGACGGAGATCCTCTCCACCACCGAGGCCACCCTGGGCGGCGTGAAGGAGATCATCTTCGAGGTCAAGGGACGTGGAGCTTTCGGTGCTCTCAAGTACGAATCCGGAGTGCACCGGGTTCAACGCGTACCGGTGACCGAATCCACCGGGCGTATTCACACCTCCACCGCCACGGTCGCGGTGCTTCCCGAGGTGCAGGATGTTGAGATCCATATCGAGCCGAACGACGTAAGGGTAGATGTCTATCGATCGACCGGCCCGGGAGGCCAGTCCGTCAACACCACTGACTCCGCGGTGCGTCTCACGCACATACCGTCGGGATTGGTGGTGTCGTGCCAAAATGAGAAGTCTCAGCTGCAGAATAAGGAGCAGGCTTTCAGGATCCTGCGGGCTCGGCTCTATGACATGGCCCAGGCTCAGCAGGACGCGCAGCAGGCGGAACAGCGACGCAGCCAGGTGGGCACGGGCGACCGGGCGCAGAAGGTGCGCACCTACAACTTTCCGCAGGGGCGGGTCACCGACCATCGCGTCGGGCTCACCTCGTACCGCATCGAGTCGATTCTTCAGGGCGAGTTGGAGGAGTTCACCGACGCCCTGCAGGCTCACGAGCGGGCGGAGCAACTGGCCGCCGCTGCTTTCTAGCCCTTAGGAGGCCCGTTCCATGGACGGTTGGACCATCGGGACGTTGTTGGAGACCGCCACCGGGTACCTCAGGGAAAAGGGCTCCGGCTCGCCAAGACTCGACGCAGAGTTGCTCTTGGCGGAAGTCCTCGGCATTGACCGGATTCATCTCTACACGGAGTATGATCGTCCACTGGCCTCAGACGAGGTAGACGACTACCGTAGCCTGATGGCGCGGCGCGGCAGGCGCGAGCCGGTCTCCTACATTCTGGGACGCGCCCACTTCCGTCACCTCGTTCTCGAGGTTACACCGGCCGTTCTTATCCCCCGGCCGGAGACTGAGGAACTCGTCGACATCGCGCTGGGCGTTCTGCGCCGTAAACCTCTGCTGGAAGCCCTGCTTGACGCCGCTCCTTCGGGGGTCGCCTCCGCCACGAATGAAGCCGAGGCGCCCGTCCTCATCGCCGATGTCGGCTGCGGTAGCGGGGCTATTGCGCTGAGCATCGCCCAAGAGAGCGGGTTCCGGGTGCTGGCCACCGATCTCAGCGCCGAGGCGCTCGCGGTGGCAAAACGCAACCGGGACTCTCTTGGATTGACCCCGTTCGTCGACTTGCGCCGGTCCGACCTGCTTTCGGGTGTGCCCGATGACAGCCTGCGTCTCGTCGTGAGTAATCCGCCCTACATTGCCACCGCCGACATCGAGGGGCTGGAACCTGACGTCAAATCGTACGAGCCGCTCGCGGCTTTGGAGGCCGGTCCGGACGGGCTGGCAGTTCTACGTCGTCTGTTGTCCGAGGCGGCCCGCGTCCTCAGGCCCGGAGGGACCATGATTGTCGAGGTCGGAGACGGTCAAGCCGGGGCCGTGGCTGCGATGGCGGGTAGCGTCGGTTTCGCGGCGATCTCAATCCACAAGGACCTCTCCAACAAAGAGCGGATGGTGGAGGCGGCCCTGCCTGGGACGGAGATCTTCGATATGTCCGCCCTGGACGGTGCGCGATTATCCGCTCTTGCTTCGGCCCTCCGGTCGGGTGGGATTATCGGTCTTCCCACGGATACGGTGTACGGACTGGCCGCGTCGTGGGACTCGCGGGAGGGCGTCAAACGCCTCTTCAATGCCAAGGGGCGGGGTGAAACCCGTCCCGTGGCAGTGCTCTTTTCTTCGGTGGAAGCCGTGAAAGAGGCCTTGCCCGACCTCGAAGCCTCCGCGAGCCGGGTGCTCGAGGCGCTTCTGCCCGGACCTTTCACATTCGTGGTCGCGACCTCCGTGCCGCGGCCGCCGCTGGTGGGGACCGAGGACTCTCTAGGCATCCGGGTGCCCGATCAGCCGTCCCTTTTGCGTTTCCTTGGGTCTGCGGGTCTCGCGGTAGCGGCGACCAGCGCGAATGTCACCGGACAGCCGGCCGCAGCCGGGCTCTCCGAAGTGGATCTCAGGTTGCTCGCGCATTGTTCGGCGGCCGTGGTCCCCGACGAGGCTGCCCGTCTCAAAGGTGTTGCCTCCACAGTCGTCGATCTGCGACCGCTGTCCAAGGGGGAAAGGGCGGTAATCCTCAGGGAAGGCGCGGTCTCCGGGGACGACGTGCTGCGTCGCATCGACGCGCTGGGCTGAGCGAAAGACCGTCGCCGACAGTCCCAGTTCGAGCGGGGCCGCCGCCCTCATCTGATATTCTTGTGCTCCGTTCTTGGAGGAGGCTGAGGCATGCGCTATGGGTTTGGATGCGACCACGCTGGGTTCGAGCTGAAAGAGCCGTTGGTGGCCGAATTGGCGGCAGCGGGCCACGAGGTGGTCGATATGGGGACGTACAGCACGGGTCGCGTGGACTTTCCCGTCTTCGCCGACAAGGTTGCCCAGGCTGTGAGCTCCGGCGAGCTGGACATGGGAGTGCTCGTCTGCGGTACCGGTCTGGGGATGGCCCTAGCCGCCGGCAAGCATCCGGAGGTGAGGGCCGTCGCAGTCAGCGAATCCTTCTCTGCCCGCATGGCCCGGCGCCACAACGACGCCAATATCCTCTGCCTGGGAGCGAGGGTTCTGGGGGCCGGGGCGGCCGTGGACGTGCTTCGTGCGTGGCTCCAGGAGGATTTCCAGGGTGGCAAGTATGCCGAGAGGCTGCAGATGATCCGGGGCGGTTACAAGGGCGTGGAGACGGATTCCTCCAGTTGCTAGAAGAGCGTCCGGTACACATGTGGGAGGCGATCAAAATTGACAAGTGATCTAGGCGCGGCCAGCTACGCAGACCTGTCGCTCGCTCAGGTCGATCCGGTTCTGAAGGACATGATCGAGCGTGAGTTAACCCGCCAGCAGAAGAACATCGAACTGATCGCGTCTGAGAACTTCACGCCTGTCCCGGTGCTGGAAGCCATGGGCAGCGTCCTCACCAACAAGTACGCGGAGGGCTATCCGGGCAAGCGGTACTACGGTGGCTGCGACGTCGTCGACGAAGTGGAAGCGCTAGCCATTGAGAGGGCCAAGGCTCTCTATGGCGCGGAGCACGCGAATGTCCAACCGCACAGCGGCTCCACGGCCAACCAGGCCGTCTATTGGGCTATGCTCGAGCCCGGGGACGTCGTATTGGCTATGAGTCTGGCTCACGGAGGCCACCTCACGCACGGGCATGCGGTCAACTTCTCGGGGCGCGGGTACGCCTTCTATCACTACGGAGTGAGACGCGATACCGGCTTGGTCGACATGGCCGAGGTCCGGTCTCAGGCGCTCAAGCACCGGCCCAAGCTCATAGTCGCCGGGGCCAGTGCGTACCCGCGCGCCTTCGACTTCGCGGCCTTCAGGGAGATAGCGGACGAGGTAGGCGCTGATCTCATGGTCGATATGGCACACATCGCCGGTCTGGTTGCCGGCGGGGTGCATCAGTCCCCGTTCCCGTACAGTCACTGGGTTACCACCACCACGCACAAGACCCTCGCGGGGCCACGGGGCGGGGCCGTCTTCTGTCTCGATAAAGACGCTGCCCGGCTGGACAAAGCGGTGTTTCCGGGATTGCAGGGCGGTCCCCTGGAGCACATCATCGCCGGCAAAGCGGTCTGCTTCCTGCTCGCAGCTACCGAGGAGTTCAAGGCCAAGCAAAGGCGCACGGTAGAAAACGCGAAAGCCTTGGCCGACACTCTGCTTGCGGGCGGGTTGAAACTCGTGTCCGGGGGAACCGACAATCACTTGCTTCTGGTCGATTTCACGGGCATGGAGATGACTGGGAAGTTGGCCCAGGAGCTGCTCGACCGGGTCGGTATCACCGCCAACAAGAACAGCATCCCGTATGACGAGCGGCCGCCTACGATCACCTCGGGTCTTCGCTTGGGTTCTCCGGCCATGACTACGCGCGGATTCGGTCCGGATGAGATGAGGGAAGTGGGCCGGATCATCGTGCAGACACTCACCCAGGAGCCCACCGAGAGCAATCTCGACAGGCTCGAGCACAGGAGCCGCGAATTGACTGCGGCGTTCCCACTATACCGCGACCTCAACTCGTGATGGCTGCCGCGGGCGAAGGGGACCAGTGTGCACCCCGTCCCGCCTGGGAGGACTATTTCATGGAGATCGCGCGGGTGGTGGCGACGCGGTCCAGTTGCCTGCGGCGGCAGGTGGGCGCTGTCCTCGTGAAAAACCGGCAGATCCTTGCCACCGGCTATAACGGGGTCCCACGCGGACTCAGTCATTGTTCAGAACATGGCTGCCTGCGGGCACAACTGGGCATCCCCTCGGGAGAGCGGCAGGAGTTGTGCCGCGGACTGCACGCGGAGCAGAACGCCATCATTCAGGCCGCGTATCACGGCGTGGCAATCCAAGGGGCGGAGCTATATTGCACGCATCAGCCCTGTGTCGTATGCGCGAAGATGCTGGTGAACTCCGCCGTAGAGACGGTCTATTTTGCCGGAGCCTATCCGGACGAGTTGGCCATGCAAGTCTTCGAGGAAGCGGGGACACGACTCCTCAAGATGTCGTAGATTCCATTTTCTTGTATAAACAGATTACGAAAATGGGCCGCTCGGGTATCGGGACTGGGTGAATTCTTCTTGCGATTTCGGAGGGGCCTGATTATAATGCGAGCGTCGAGCTGGTGAGCAAGAGTTCACGGCCGATAACGGGGCAAGCGGGCAGTCTCGGATTCACGTTCGTCGCTATGGTGCTGATTTTTGCCGCCGCCGGCTACTTCTTGGACCGCTGGCTGCGAACGACGCCATGGCTCATGGTGGGCGGGGTCTTCGTAGGCGCAGGGCTTGGGTTCGCGTATATGGCGGCGACGCTGTTCGGTGAAACACTGAACACGCGCGAGGACGCCGCCGACGACGGTGGGCGATCGGAGTCGTAAGCGGGAAAGCATGCTTGAGGGGAGGACGCTCTGGGGCTAGCGGTGATATCGGTGGTTGTCGGTCTTGCACTGGCGGTGACGTATCACTTCCTGTCGATGAGGCTTCAGCGGTGGGCCTCTCAGCGCAAGTTCTTCATGCTACCGCTCGTCACTATCGTCGGGTTTATCGTACGCCTTGCGGTGCTGGCGGGAATCCTGGTCGCTCTTGGGCTCTGGTCTAGCCTCAACATCCTGGCCGTTTGTCTGTCGTTCGTGGTGCTGTTCACCATACTGAACGGCATTTGGTTGTACAGCTTAGCGACCAAGCGCCATGGGGTGCCGCCTTCGACGGGCGTCACCGGGGCCAAATAGGAGACCCTGATGCTGGCTGAAAGCGGCGGAAGCAAGATAGTTGAGGCTCTGAGCGAGCTGAACGTTCAGACCGTTGTATCGATCCCCAAAGTGGGCCCCTTCGACTTCTCAATCTCCAACGCGGTAATCTACATGTGGCTCTCCGCGCTGATCGTGTTCTTGTTCTTCTACATCGCCGCCAGGAGGATGAGGAAGGAGCCTGACACGCTTCAGACGGTCGCAGAGATCCTGTTGAACTTTGCAACAGGTCACCTCACGGGCCAGATCGGCGAGAAGGGCAAGAAGTACTACTACCTCATTCTCACCATCTTTTCGTACATCCTGGTAACGAACCTCGTCGGGTTGATCCCGAAACCCGAGATTCTGAAGCCCTACACGCCTACCGCGAACATCAACGTGACGTTCAGCATGGCGATCGCAGTCTTCTTCATCGTGCAGTACCAAGGCTTTCATCGGCACGGAGCGCGCGGTTACCTGGGGTCCTGGCTGACCCCGCCCGGTGTTCCCAAAGCCATGGCGAGGCCCCTCAACTTCATCTTCTTCCCGGTGCATCTCATGGGTGAGTTCTTCAAACCCCTATCGCTCTCGGTCCGGCTTTTTGCCAATACGATCGCCGGACACTTGATCATCCTGGTCATGCTCGGATTGCTGCTGCAATACGGCGGCTTGATCATCGTTCCGACCGCCCTTTTCGTAGTGATCATGACTGCTTTCGAGGTGTTCGTGGCGTTCATTCAGGCCTATATATTCTCATTGCTCTCCGTCGTATACATCGAATCGGCAATCTACGCTGGCCACTAGCGACAACCCTGGATCAAGGAGGACATCACCATGGCACTCGACCCCGCAACCGCTGCTAACCTTGCCGCAGGTATCGGCATGGGCCTGGCTACGATCGGCCCGGGCATCGGCATCGGTTATCTGACCGGCCATGCGGCTGAGGCAGTAGCCAGGCAGCCCGAAGCTTCCGGCGACATCCGTACGGTGTTCATCATCGGTATGGCCCTCACTGAGGCGCTCGCTCTCTACGCGTTCGTTATCGCCATCATCTTGCTGTTCGTGGTCAGGACTTAGGGAAACTACTTTCGGAACGGTTTCGCGCGCACGAACGCAGGAGAGGCCAGGAGAAAGAATGCAGATATTTGAGATAAATCCAGGGTTGTTTATTTGGTCGCTGATCACCTTCCTGGTCTTGGTCGCGATGCTTTACAAATACGCGTTCAATCCGCTCATGCGCCTTCAGAAGAAGCGGCAGGACGAGATCCATCAAGCTATCCATGATGCGGAGCGGCTGCGCGACGATGCACAGCAGCTCTTGGTCAATTACAAGCGTCAGTTGGCCGAGGCCCGTCAGGAAGCCGAGAGCATTCTCGACAGAGCTCGTAAGCTTGGCGAAGCGAGCAAGGCCGAAGTCTTGGAAGAAGCTCGGGTGCAGGCCGAGGCGACGCTGGCCAAGGCCCGCCGCCAGATCGAGCGGGACACCACTCTCGCTCTCGAGAAGATCAGGGGAGAAGTGGCCGATCTGACAATGGCTGCCGCGGAGCGTGTGGCTCGTACCAGCCTGTCTGGCGAAGATCAGCTGAGACTCATCCAGGAAGCCATCAACGACATCGACCTGCATAAGGTCAGCGAGAATTAAAGAGCAATAGTCTTGAACCAGGGCAAAATAGCACGCGTGTACGCCACGGCCCTCTATCAGGCGGCCACAGAAGAAGGCCGCGTGGAGGAGGTGCGCCGCGACCTGGGAGTGTTCGTAACGGCTGCGGAGTCCTCGAGCGAGCTGCGACACTTCCTCGTGGCTGAGGAGATATCCGACGCCCGCAAGAAGGATGCCTTGCTCGAGCTCACCGAAGGTGGCGACGAACTGGTGCGGAATTTCCTGAGGCTGCTCGTCGACAAGAATAGGGAGTCCGAGTTGGTCGGAGCGTACGAGGCGTTCGTGGAGCAGGTAGAAGAGGCGCAGGGACTCGTGCACGTGGAGGTTGTTACGGCGGTCCCGCTTACGGACTCCCTTGAGGACGCGCTGAAGGCCAAGCTCGAGCTGTCGCTCGACAAGACGGTCGAACTGACCATGACGGTAGATGAGGAGATCTTGGGAGGGCTCAGACTGCGTATCGGCGACCAGGTCGCGGATGCCAGCGTTCGCCGCCGGCTCGAGAAGCTCCGCGAATTGTTGACCAGCCCTATGGCTAGCTTGGAGGGTTCAGTTGAAGCTGCGTCCTGAGGAGATAACCAGCGTCCTTAAATCCCGCATCAAGCAGTACGACGCCGGGATCGATATCCAGGAAGTGGGCACCGTGGTGCAGGTGGGCGACGGTGTGGCGCGCATCCAAGGGCTGGAGAACGCAGTGGCCTCTGAGATGCTCGAGCTACCCCATGGCGTCACGGGGTTGGTGCTCAACCTGGAAGAAGACAGTATCGGGGCCGTGTTGATGGGGGAGGATACCCTCATCAAAGAGGGCGACGAGGTCAAGCGCACCGGCAAGGTCATCCAAGTTCCTGTGGGCGAGGCGCTCATAGGACGGGTAATCAACCCGCTGGGAGTGCCCATCGACGACAAAGGCCCCATCGAGACCACGGAATTTCGGCCGGTCGAGTTCAAGGCCCCGGGCGTGATCGCCCGGCAGAAGGTGATGGAACCGCTGCAAACTGGTATCAAGGCCATCGACTCCATGATTCCAATCGGCCGCGGCCAGCGTGAATTGATCATCGGCGACCGGGGCACCGGCAAGACGGCTATCGCCCTGGACACCATCATCAACCAAAAGGGCCAAGACGTAATCTGTATCTATGTAGCCATCGGTCAGAAAGCGTCCACCGTGGCCGGGCTGGTGGCTCGCTTGGAAGAGCACGGTGCGATGGACTACACCATCGTCATCATGGCATCGGCGTCCGCGGGCGCTCCCCTTCGCTACATAGCTCCATATGCCGGGGCGGCCATGGGCGAATACTTCACCTACTCCGGTCGTCATGCCCTGTGCATCTACGACGACCTTACCAAGCACGCCGATTCCTACCGGCAGATGTCGCTGCTGCTGCGCCGTCCGCCGGGCCGGGAAGCATTCCCCGGCGACATCTTCTACCTGCACAGCCGTCTGCTGGAGCGGGCCTGCAAGCTCAGCGACAAGCTGGGCGGGGGTTCACTGACGGCTCTTCCCGTCATCGAGACCCAGGCGGGAGACGTTTCCGCCTACATCCCGACAAACGTCATTTCCATCACCGACGGCCAGATCTTCCTCGAGAGCGACCTGTTCTACTCGGGTATTCGTCCGGCCATCAACGTGGGTATTTCCGTGTCTCGGGTGGGTGGTAACGCGCAGATCAAGGCCATGAAGAAGGTTGCGGGGACGCTTCGTCTCGACCTTTCCACGTTCCGGGAGTTGGAAGCGTTCGCCAAGTTCGGTTCCGAACTCGATCAGGACACCTTGAGGAGCCTGGCGCGCGGCGAACGTCTCGTGGCGACGTTGAACCAGCCACAGTTCACGCCATGGCCGGTGCAGGATCAGGTCATGATCATCTTCTCTGCCACGCAGGGATACACGGACGACATTCCCGTCGCCAAGGTATCCAAGTTCAACGGGATGCTGCGTGAGCACCTCAACAAGCATCACCCCGAGATCGGTGCTGAGATCGTGTCGAGCAAAGACTTGAGCGCCGAAAACGAGGCCAGGCTCCGCGCGGTTCTCGCGGATTTCAAAGAGATTTGGAACACCGAAGAGGGCGAGCCCGCCGAGGTTGCGGAGGTAGCGTGAGCGGGATTTCGAGACAGGAACCAGGCGCTTAGACACACATGGCATCACAACGTGACATCCGCAGACGGATCCTTTCCGTTCAAAATACGAGGAAGATCACAAAGGCCATGGAGATGGTGGCGGCCGCGCGCCTTCGGCGCGCCCAGCAGCGCATTGAGGCGACCCGTCCCTACGCGGACAACATGCTGGAGTTCATCGGGGGGTTCGTTCGTTTCCTGGAAGCCGACGCAAGCATGTCTCCGCTGATCAGAGAGCATAAGGAAGTAAAGACCGCGACTATCATCGCACTCACGGCTGATCGGGGTATGTGCGGGGCTTTCAATTCCAACATCGTGCGTCACGCCACCGATCTCCTCAACAAGTACAAGGCACAGGGCATAAACACGCACCTTGTTCCTGTGGGCCGCAAGGGGATCAATACCCTACGTTTTCAGGGCTATAAGCCTCACAACACCTATGCGGATATCACGGATCGCTCAGCCTTTCTCGACGCCCAGGCGCTCGCCCATCGTGTAGCTTGGCGTTACAGCAACGACGAGATCGACCGGGTCCATCTCATCTACAACCGCTTCAAGAGCCCGGTGGAGCAAGTGGTCGTCGAACAAGTCGTCCTGCCCATACAGCAGGAGATCGCCGTCCAGTACGCCCCTGCCGACGCAGGCAAGCACATGGACTTCATCTTTGAGCCGTCTGAAGCCACGATCCTTCACGACCTCATCCCTTCGTACCTGGAGATCAGCATCTACCGGGCTATGTTGGAGAGTATGGCGAGCGAACACGGGGCACGCATGACGGCCATGCGCAACGCCTCCGACGCGGCAAGCGAGATGATCGACGATTTGACCCTGACCATGAACCGACTGCGGCAAGCGTCCATCACCCAGGAGATCCTGGAAGTGGTGGGAGGCGCCGACGCGCTCTCGGGATAAAGGAGGACAGCAGAGGCGATGAATAAAGGCAAGATCGTAGAGATCATCGGGCCGGTGCTCGACGTAGAGTTTCCCGAGGTTCTACCCGCCATCTACAATGCGCTCGAGGTAGACGTCGAGACGCCGCACGGTCGCATCCATCTCATTGCCGAAGTCCAGCAGCACCTCGGTGATAACAAGGTACGGGCCGTGGCTATGGATTCCACCGACGGCCTCGCCCGGGGCATGGAAGTCCTCGACACCGGCGCAGCCATTTCCGTGCCTGTGGGGCAGGAGACTCTTGGTCGTCTTTTCAACCTTCTGGGCGAGCCGATCGACGAGGGTGAGCCTCTCTCCGAAGGTATTGAGCGCTGGCCGATCCATCGTCCTGCCCCCACGTTCGAAGAACTCGAGCCTACCACCGAGGTCCTCGAGACCGGCATCAAGGTGATCGACCTCCTGGCGCCCTACGTCAAAGGCGGTAAGGTCGGCCTGTTCGGCGGCGCCGGCGTGGGCAAGACGGTTGTCATCTTGGAACTCATCCACGCCATTGCCACTCACCATGGCGGCATCTCGGTCTTCAGCGGCGTGGGCGAGCGTACCCGCGAGGGCAACGACCTCTATCTGGACATGAGCGAATCGGGCGTCATTAACAAGACCGCCATGGTTTTCGGACAGATGAACGAACCCCCGGGTGCTCGTCTGCGTGTGGCCCTGTCGGCCCTGACGATGGCGGAGTACTTCCGCGATGTTCAGGGTCAGGACGTGCTCCTCTTCATCGATAACATCTTCCGTTTTGTCCAGGCGGGTTCGGAGGTATCGGCCCTTCTGGGACGGATGCCTTCGGCTGTGGGTTATCAGCCCACCCTCGCGTCAGAGATGGGCGAGCTGCAAGAGCGCATTACCTCCACCAGGCGGGGTTCGGTCACCTCCGTGCAGGCCATCTATGTGCCTGCCGACGACCTCACCGACCCTGCGCCGGCGGGCACGTTTGCTCACCTGGATGCCACCACGGTGCTCAGCCGAGCGATCTCTGAGATGGGCATCTATCCCGCTGTGGACCCGCTCGATTCCACCAGCCGCGCTCTCAGCCGGCAGGTCGTAGGAGACGAGCACTACGAGGTGGCCACCCGGGTGCAGGAGATCCTCCAACGCTACAAGGACCTTCGCGACATCATCGCCATCTTGGGCATGGACGAGCTCTCCGACGAAGACAAGGTTACCGTCCGTCGGGCCCGCCGCATCCAGCAGTTTCTCTCGCAACCGTTTGCCGTGGCGGAGCAGTTTACCGGTATCCCTGGCAAGTTCGTGCCGCTCAAAGAGACCGTGCGCAGCTTCAGGGAGATCCTCGAAGGAAGACACGACGCCCTTCCCGAGCAGGCATTCCGGATGCAAGGCGGCATCGACGACGTATTGGCGGCGGCGCGTATTGGCCAAGCGGCACAAAGCGGCGACGATTCGGCCGAGGTGGCGGAAGCTGCCGCAACGGCTTAGGCGGGTTGAACGGTGGCCCAGGAAGACAGCCTTAGTCTGAAGTTCGAGCTCGTCTCGCCCAAGGGAATGGTTTTTGAGGGCGACGTCGACATGGTGGTGCTTCCCGCGGTGACCGGGGAGATGGGGATCATGCCTCGCCACGCCCCTGTGGTCGCTCAACTCAGCATCGGAAGGCTTCGGGCACTTACCACAGAAGGACAGTGGCTGAGTTTCGCTGTCTCCGAGGGCTTTGCCAAGGTACAATTCAACAAGGTCATCGTCCTTGCCGACAGTGCGGAAGAAGCGGCGGACATTGATGTGGAGCGCGTGCAACGCTCTCTCGATAGGGCTATGAAGCGCCTGGAAATGTACCATTTGGGCACGGTCCCCGAAGGAGAAGAAGTCGATCCGTTCAGGGAGCAACTTGCCATTCGCCGCGCGAGGAACAGGCTCAAAGTCGCCGAAATGGCGTAAGGCCCTCTCCGGGATGAAGTCATGACCAAGGACTCCGGGGAGCCTCGGCTCATAGTCCGGGGAGGTGGACGCCTGTCGGGTCAGGTCTCGGTATCCGGGGCCAAGAACTCGGCCCTCAAGTTGATGGCTGCGAGTCTGCTTGCGCCCGGCGTCAGCGTTCTTCACAACGTGCCGGATATCCAGGACGTCGCAACCATGCGCGAGGTGCTGGAGCATCTTGGCGCTGTGGTCACGTTCGAAGGCAGCACCATGACGGTCGACACCACCGCTGTCCAGTCGCACGTCGCCCCCTACGAGCTGGTACAACGGATGCGGGCTTCCATTCAGATCATGGGACCGTTGGTGGCGCGTTTCGGACACGCCCGGGTGGCCATGCCCGGCGGTTGCAACCTCGGTCCCCGAAAGATCGACATCCACCTGCGCGGACTTGCCAGCATGGGGGGAGAAATCCGCTCCGACCATGGGTTCGTCGAGGTCAGGGCCGAGAAGCTCAAGGCGATCAACCTGTTCCTGGAGTACCCGAGCGTCGGCGCCACCGAAAACCTGTTGATGGCGGCCGTCTTGGCCGAAGGCACCACCACCCTTGAGAACGCGGCCCGCGAACCGGAGATAGTCGATCTGTGCAAGTTCCTCATCAGCATGGGGGCCGACATCGAGGGGGCTGGGAGTTCGACCGTCCGTATCAATGGGGTCAGTGAGATGCACCCGGCGGAGCACACGGTGCTCGGTGATCGCATCGAGGCGGGGACCTTCTTGATCGCCGGCGCGGTCACCGGTGGCGACGTGGAAGTCACCGGTATCAGCCCGCACGTCCTCGAGCTCTTTCTCTTCAAGCTGCGCGCCGCGGGCGTTCAAGTTCAGGAGAACACGCGCAGTATCAGAGCCATCGGCGACCCGGGTGTCTTTTCGGCAATCGACGTGGCAACGCTTCCCTATCCCGGTTTCCCCACCGACCTCCAGGCCCAGATGATGGTGCTCCTCTCTATTGCGAGCGGCGTTTCCCTCGTGACCGAGAACGTCTTCGAGAATCGCTTCGGTTTCGTGGACGAGTTGATCCGCTTGGGCGCCGAGATCCGGGTGGACGGCAATCACGCTGTTGTGAGCGGAGGGCGGACCCTGACTGGAGCCATCGTCCGCTGTCCCGACCTGCGCGCGGGGGCTGCTCTGGCGATCGCCGGTCTCGTGGCCGAGGGCTCCACCGAGCTTCGCGATGTCTTCCACATCGACAGGGGCTACGAGCGTTTTGAGGAGAAACTGGGAATGCTGGGTGCGGAAGTGGAACGGGCCGGTCACGGATCGGACCCCTGTAATCGGCGCTGATCTTGGTTCTCGGGGGGGCTGCGCGCTAGAATCAACACTTCAGTGCAACAGCGGAGGAGACCGCTGAACGACAAGCCTTACACCGTTTACACCGTCGATGGCCTACGCAAGCGCAAGCGACGGCGCATACTCCTTTGGTCGTTGATAGGGGTTGTCGTCCTCATTCTGGCCATCGGCGGCGGGTCGTATCTTTGGCTGTACAACACGCTCGCCAACACCGGGACAAACGACCCGGGAATAAGAAATGCTGTTAGCGAGACTCTTCCAGGGGCGGTCGATCCCCCTGATGCCACGGACATCCTCGTGCTCGGTTCGGACAAGCGAGCCAACAACGACGAGGGAGTGGAGAGCCGGTCCGACACGATCATGGTCGTCCACGTCGATCCGGCCAAAGACTACCTTTCGGTCCTCTCCCTGCCGAGGGACCTCAAAGTGGAGATTCCCGGTCACGGCACGGGCAAGCTCAATGCGGCATACGCGGATGGTGGTCCCGAGCTCACGATGCAGACAGTGGAGCAGCTGACGAAAGTCAAGATTGATCAGTTCTTGCAGATAGATTTCCAGGCCTTCGAGGACATCACCAACGCTCTGGGTGGGGTCTACGTCGACGTCGATCGGCGCTACTACCGTAACTCCGCTGACCAGACGTACGAGCCGATCAAAATTTCCCCTGGGTATCAGTTACTCAACGGGAGCGATGCCCTCGACTACGTTCGCTTCCGACATGACCAGAATCTGGATTTCGGCCGGATGGAGCGGCAACAGCGCTTTTTGGCCGCGGCGCGCGAGCAGATCTCGGGCTTGGGCTTGGTATTGAAGCTGCCGGGCTTGATCAGCGCTCTGGCCAAGAACGTGGAGACCACGATTTCTGCCATGCAGTTGCAGAAGCTGGCTCTCTGGGCCGTGAGACTCGACGGCAGTCGCATCCGTCAGATCAGCATTACCGGTGACACTCCCATGATCGGAGACGTTTCATACGTGGTGGCGGCCCCCGGGGCGGTGGAAGAGGCGGTTACGCAGTTGATAACGCCTCCGGCCGCAACCGGCTCAACAGCCTCCACCGTCTCGTCGGGTAGCTCTATCCCGAGCGAAGCTTCCACTACCACGACCACCGAGGACTCCACGGCATTTATCACCGATCCCACGAAGATCGAGAACGCCCACCTGTGGAGCCTTTTTGCGGCGTCCACATCGTTCCCGGTGATGGCCCCCGGCTACCTGCCGCCGGGTTTTCAGTATGTGGACCGCCGGCCTACCGAGGGGGAGACATACGACATCAAACCCGGAGATTCCAGCACGTCGGCGCTCAAGATGGTCTATCGACTTACCAACAGTGTGGGCACAGTCACCGACCTGTACATGGGTGTTATGGAGACGTCCTGGTTGGGAGCGCCCGCGGCCAGTCAGGGCACGGAAGTGA
The DNA here is from genome assembly GCA_963775295.1 of uncultured Actinomycetes bacterium. Taxonomy (GTDB): domain Bacteria; phylum Actinomycetota; class Thermoleophilia; order RBG-16-64-13; family RBG-16-64-13; genus JAMDEO01. The sequence goes on along the minus strand of CAVZIK010000006.1, from coordinate 107,335 downwards.
AGAACAACGGTACAACTTTCACCATTGTGGGAACAAATCAGAAGGTTGAACGCATCTGGTGGAAGCAGGGCAACACTCTCTACTGGGTTTCGAACACCTTGACGTACGATCTGACCAAGAAGCAACTGCTGAAGGTGGCCGAGTCGATGATTGCGATTCCGAAGTCGCAGTAGAGCGGTCCGTAACAGCGGCAGGAGGCCTTCTCTGAGCGACAAGCAGTATACGGTCTACGACACTGAGGGCCGTCCTAAAAAGAGATGGAAGCGCATCCTTCTGTGGAGCGTCGTCGGTCTCATCTTGGTCGTCCTGGCGATCGCCGGCGGCTCGTACCTCTGGTTCCGCGGAGAGGTCGTCGCATCCAACAACCGCGTGGACCCCCAGGTGAAGACCGTCCTCACCGCGAAGCCCAGCAGCACCCTCGTCTCCGTCACCGTGGACGTGCCGGCATCTCCGTCGGCCATGAACATACTCGTCCTGGGATCGGACCATCGAGCTCAGACGACTGAGAAGTACGGACGCTCTGACACGATCATCGTGGTGCATGTCGATCCCGGGAACAACTATCTGTCGGTTATGTCGATCCCGCGTGACCTCAGGGTTTCCATACCGGGCCACGGGAAGGACAAGATCAACGCCGCTTACGCCTACGGAGGACCGGCGCTTACCATTCAGACCGTCGAACAGCTCACCGGCGTAGACATCAACCACTATATGGAGGTCGACTTTCAGACCTTCCAAGACATCACAGACGCGCTGGGCGGCGTCTATGTTGATGTCGACCGCCGCTACTACAACGACAACCCCCAGTGGGAGTTGATCAAGCTTGCTCCTGGATATCAACTTCTCAACGGGAGCGAAGCTCTCGATTATGTGCGCTTCAGGCACGATCTGAACAACGATTTTGGGCGGATGGAGCGGCAGCAGCGTTTTATGGCGGCCCTGCGCGAGCAAGCGATGGGATGGAATCTGCCTTTCAAACTTCCCGGTCTCATTTCAGCGCTGTTCAAGAACATCAGCACCGATCTCGGGACGACGGATATCCTCAAGTTGGCCTATTGGGGCATCAGGCTCGACGGAAACCGAATCCGGCAGGTCAGCATCGTGGCAGGCACTGAGATGATCGGCGACGCTTCGTATGTGGTTGCGAGCAACACGACGATCGCCAATGCGGTGGAGAACTTCCTGACGGTGCCCGCCGCCTACTCAGTAGGCTCTTCCAGCACGGCGACGACCAATGGATCGAGCAGCTCTTCGAATGCGACCACGACTACTGTTACCAAGATCGACCTCACGGGGATCGAGATCGACGTCCTGAACGCCAATGGCAGGACGGGCGAAGGCGCCGCGGCCTCCGCATGGCTGGCAAGCCTCGGCGCCAAGGTGATCAACGTGGGCACCGCCGACACTTCCAGCCTGAAGGTGACCAAAGTCAGCTATCCGAGCGGCCAATCATCCAACGCCCATCTCGTCGCGGACGCTGTCGGGACCGACTCGATCAACCGGACCAGTACCGTTGCCCGGGTGACTCTCTCCCTGGGCGAGGACTTCGCGTTGCCGGCCGGCTTCGCGCTGCCCCCCGGACCGGACACCATTCCCAATAGCGGCGAATGGAAGGCTCTGGCGAAGATAGTGCCCTTCGCCGTGCAGGGGCCCGCCTTCCTCCCGACGGATCTCAAGTACACAGACCGGATGCCGCAGACGGGCCCAACCTACGATATCGATACTGGCGGCGGCACCAAGCCGGCGTTCAGAATGATCTATCGATTGCGGCAGGATGGCCAGAAGACCGACCAGTACATGGGGATTACCGAGACCACCTGGGTGGATGCGCCCGCGGCCAGTAAGGGCACCCAGGTTCAGCACGACGGCGTCACGTTCACGATCGTCGGCACGAACCAGAAAGTGGATCACATCTGGTGGAAGCAGGACGGGGTGCTCTACTGGGTGTCGAACACGCTGTCCTATCTCGTCAGTAAGAATGAACTGCTTGCCGTGGCCGAATCGATGATCACGATCCCCAAGCCCTGAGCGGCCGCTGGGATATGGATCCGTGATCCGAGAGGCCTCTTCGTGAGGGTCTTGCTGAGCCCACTGGCGGATCCTGCAAGGGACGCTGATGCGGCAGGAATAGCGCGGCGGCTGGCCGGACCCAAGGGAGAAACGGTGGCGCTTAGTCATCTGAACGAGATGGTCTTTCGCCGTCCTATGAGCGAAAGCGAGATCTACCTCTTGAGAAAGGCGCTGCTGGGACTCGACCCCGATCTATATGTGGCGAAGGACGAATCGTCTGCTCCTGTGGTAGGTTACGTTTGTGCGGGGAAGGCCGTTCTGCCCTGTGCCGCCAGACGGGTGATCGCGGTGAGGGATCACGTCAATCTCACTTGGCGGTCGCCCCTGACCGGTCGCAATGACGACAGGCTGGGGCCGCGTTTCCCAATCGTCGCGGGGATGTACGATCCGTTGATGGTTTTGGACAGGGTCGAGAGCGGGGCCTTGTTGTCGGCCGAACAAGGTGTGGTCGCGGGAGTGCGCGACGATCGACGGCTGCTGGGATTCGAATCGCGGATGGTCCGCGAGCAGGGTCTGGCGGCGGTCACTACCGAGCTGGTACCGGTCGCGTTGCTAGCGGCCCATTTGGGGATTCGCCTGGCCGCGGCCGTTGTTGTCGCAAGGGAAGAGTAGACAAAGGAGATATGCGGTGATCGAGCACGATGTGAAGGACAGGAGTTTGGCGGCCGCCGGGGTCCTGCGGATAGAGTGGGCCGAGAAAGAGATGCCGGTGCTCGCCCTCATCCGCGAACGTTTCGCGAAGGAGCAGCCTCTCAAAGGTGTTCGTGTTGGCGCCTGCCTGCATGTGACCAGTGAGACCGCGAGCCTGATGCGGACCCTCAAGGCCGGCGGCGCCGAGCTTTCGCTCTGCGCCTCGAACCCGCTTTCTACTCAAGACGATGTGGCGGCTGCGCTGGTGGTGGAATACGGGATCTCCACTTTCGCCATCAAGGGCGAGGACCGAGACACCTATTACGGGCACATCCAGAGCGTGATCGACTCGAAGCCACAGATCACCATGGATGATGGAGCCGATGTCGTGGGACTGCTCCACACCGACCGCGTCGACGCTGCCGACGGTGTCATCGGGGGCACCGAAGAGACCACTACCGGGGTCATCCGTCTCAAGTCCATGGAGAAGGAAGGGGTGCTCCGCTACCCCATCATCGCGGTCAACGAGGCTATGACCAAGCACATGTTCGACAATCGCTACGGGACCGGGCAGTCCACGCTCGACGGCATCATCCGGGCCACAAACCGGCTGATCGCCTCCAAGGTCGTCGTGATCGTAGGGTACGGTTGGTGCGGCCGCGGGGTTGCGATGAGGGCCAAAGGTCACGGAGCCGATGTCGTTGTGCTCGAGGTCGACCCTTTGCGGGCTCTCGAGGCTGTCATGGACGGGTTCAGAGTGATGACCATGGCGGAGGCCGCTCCAATCGGAGACATCTTCGTGACTGCGACCGGCGATATCCACGTAATCCGCAAGGAGCACTTCGCGGTGATGAAGGATGGCGCCATTGTTGCCAACACCGGTCATTTCAACGTGGAGATCGACATCCCGGCGCTGGAGGCTTTGTCGGTGGCCCGGCGGCGCATGCGCGAGTATGTGGAGGAGTTCACCCTGGCCGAGGGGCGAAATGTCTATCTGCTCGGTGAGGGGCGTCTGATCAACTTGGCCGCGGCCGAAGGGCATCCTTCGAGCGTGATGGACATGAGCTTCGCCAACCAAGCACTGGCCGCCGAGTACATGGTCAAGAATGCGGACAAGCTGGAGAAACGGGTTTACGACGTGCCCGCGGACATGGACGCCGAGATAGCCCGACTCAAGCTTGCCTCGATGGGTACGGACATCGATGTCCTCACGGCGGAGCAGGTGGAATACTTGGGCAGCTGGAACATGGGGACCTGACCGGCATGGTGCCTGAACACGATGGGGGCGGCGGGGCAAAAAGCCCCGCCGCCCCGCAGACCGGCTGCGCGGAGGGCGTGCGGACCGTGGAGTGGCGCGACGGAGTGGTAGTGATGATCGACCAGCGTCTCCTGCCCCTGCAGGAAACCTATCTTCAGTGCCGCACCTGGGAGGAAGTCGCCGACGCGATCTGCACCATGGGAGTGCGCGGTGCGCCGGCACTGGGCGTGGCCGCCGCCATGGGCATGGCCTTGGCGGCTCAGACCGCCCTGCAGCAGTTCGGCGACAATGCCGCCGACTTCCGTTTGGCCGTCCAAGCTGCATCCAAAGGCCTATTCGAAACCCGACCCACAGCTTATAACCTTCCCTGGGCACTGAAGGAAATGGAGGGGGTCTGGGGCAGGGACGACCTTTCGCCAGCCGAGATGTCGGCGGAGATGGAGCGATTGGCGGTCCGGATCTACGAGGACGATCTGGCTTTCTGCCGCGCCATAGGTGAGTACGGGGCCGATCTCATCCGGGGTGAGGACCCCGTGGTGCTCACTCACTGCAACGCGGGCGCCTTGGCGACGGCAGGGTACGGTACGGCCCTCGGAGTCATCAGGTCGGCCTTCGCCCGCAATCCTCGGCTGCGTGTGATGGCAGACGAGACCCGCCCGCTGCTACAGGGTGCGCGCTTGACGGTGTGGGAACTTATGCGGGACGGTATTCCGGTGGAACTCATCACGGACAATATGGCCGGCTATTTCATGAGCAAGGGTCTCATCACCCACGTAGTGGTGGGGGCCGATCGCATCGCGGCAAACGGCGACGTGGCCAACAAGATCGGCACGTACAGTGTCTCTGTCTTGGCGAAGGAACATGGCATTCCGTTCTTTGTGGCGGCTCCATTCTCCACCGTGGATCGCCGGCTTGCAGATGGGAGCGCGATTCCCATCGAAGAACGCGATACCGCTGAAGTCGTCGGGTTCGGCTCGACGTGCTGGGCTCCAGTTGGGGTGAAGGTCCGCAACCCGGCCTTCGATGTCACACCGGCGCGAAATGTGACAGCGATCATCACCGAGCGGGGGGTGGCGCTACCCCCATTTCAGGAGAGCTTGAGGGAATTCGAGGCCAAGGGCTGGCCGGACCGCCTATAGAGTCGGCCCATCGCGGATAAGGAGGGTCCATGAAGGTCATGATCATGGCTGCGGGCAAGGGCACCAGGCTTCGCCCCATTACCGATCTGGTTCCGAAGCCCATGGCTCCTATCGCGAACCGTCCTGCGCTTGATCACATAGTCCGGCTGCTTCGTCGGCACGGGCTGGTCGATATTGTCGTGAACCTGCACCATCTTCCCACGATTATCTGCGAGTACTTCGGGGATGGAACAGCAGCGGGGGTTCGCATCAGCTACTCGTTCGAGCCGGAACTGCTGGGGACGGCCGGCGGCGTAAAGAATAACGAGGATTTCCTGGGTACCGGCACTTTCCTCGTCATGAGTGGTGATGCTCTCACCGATATCGACCTTACCGGTCTCATCGCTGCCCACAAGCGCAACGGTTCCATCGCCACGCTGGCGGTCAAAGAGGTGGATGATCCGAGTCTGTACGGAGTGGTCGTCACCGACGATGACGGTCGGGTGGTCGGCTTCCAGGAAAAACCCACGCCGGAACAGGCCCGATCGCGATTGTGCAACTGCGGCATCTACGTTCTCGAGCCCGAGATCTTCGAGCACATCCCCGCCGGCCAATTCGACGATTTCGGCCGCCGTCTCCTCCCCGATCTTCTGACGCAAGGGATCCCCTTCTACGCCGAAGCGGTCGCCGGTTATTGGAATGATGTGGGCAATCTGGAGGAGTATCTGCGCGGCAACGCCCACGCCCTGACGGGGCAAGTAGCGGTCGACATTCCCGGCGAGGAGGTGCGGCCTGGAGTGTGGATTGAAGGCGAGTCCGAAATACACGAATCCGTCCGCTTGGAGCCGCCGGTTCTCGTCGGGCGGGGTTGCCGTCTAGAGGAGGACGTCGTCATTGAGGGGCCCACGGTCGTGGGCGACGGTTGCGTCGTGGAGAAGGGATGTCACATAGTCCGCGGAGTGGTCCTTCCCCGTTCGCTGGTCCCGGCGGGCTCCGTGCTGGTTGGCGGAGCACTGGGACAACGTTTTACGGCACACGACTGTGGGTTCTAGCACTTCCGTTTCGACCTATCCGGCTTCTGGGCCCTCAAGCAAACGAAGCTTCTTCGCGAGATGGTGCCGGGAATCAGTCGCCGAGCCCCTGCTATCGGTGCTTTTTCCTCCGCGTTGCGTCGGCTGCGGCGACTTCGAAGTCCATCTCTGCGAATCCTGCGCCGATACGTTGATAGACACAGGTTCGCAAAGTTGTCGTCGTTGCGGTGAGCCGGGCTCAAGGCCGCTGGTCTCCGGTCGCTGTTCGGTCTGTATGGAAAAGGAGCTCGTCTACCGTAGCGCGCGCAGCGGCTTTCGGCATGAAGGAGTGGTGCGCCGGCTCGTGACCGAGTTCAAGTTCGGTGGGCAGCCTGTCCTGGGTCGTCTGATGGCCGATCTGGCCCGGACGGCGTTCGCCGAATACGTGGCCTCTATCTCGACGACGGACGATTTGTTTGTCACGTGGGTGCCCGCACACCGATCGAATAAGCGCGCGCGAGGTTACAACCAGGCCGAGATCCTGGCGCGGCGGCTGGCTTGCGGCCCGCCCATGCTTCCCTGCGGCGAACTTGCCGCGAAGACCGCGGGTACGAGGCATCAGAAGGGCTTGGGAAAGGCGGATAGGCTGAGCAATCTTCGAGGAGCCTTCACAATGGATCCAAGGTGGTGGACGGTGCTCGGGCAGTCCGCGGGCGAGGCCGCGGACTGCCGGTATTCCGCAATACTGCTGGTGGACGACGTCTTTACCACGGGGGCGACGGCCACAGCTGTCTCGTCCGTTCTCACTTCGCAGACCGGGCTTCCGGTTCATGTCTTCACGTTCTCTCGGGCTGTGGTAGCGGGAGTGGAGGGACACGATTGAAGGAGGGATATGGTATCTTTCATCGTTCGAAACAGGACGGAACGCCGTCCCGGCGCTCATCCCCGGCAGGCGGTTGATTACGAGTCAAGGAGCAGGACCGGCGTGAATCTCACGGTCAAAGGCAGAAATCTGATCCTCACAGAGGCCATCGGCTCATATGCCGAGGAGAAGATGGGCAGACTGGGCAAATATCTCGCCGACGGGTCTCGCTGCGAAGTGGAACTGTGGACGGAGAAGAACCCCAGTATCTCCGACAATCAAGTAGTCGAAGCGACCATCTTCACCAAAGGCCCGGTCATCAGGGCCCGCGAGGCCTCCCCGGACATCTACGCCTCCATCGACCTCGTGTTCGCCAAGCTCGAACGACAAGTCAAGAAGTACAGAGGCAAGCTGATTTCGCGCTCTCAAGGCGCGCACAAAGAGATTCTTGCTTCGGAGGGGTTCACCGTCTCCGAAGGAGCCGAGGCCCTCGAGGAAGAGACCCCGGCCCCTCGTATCGTCAAGACCAAGCAGTTCATGATCAAGCCCATGACCCCGGAGGAAGCGGCTCTCCAGCTGGAACTCGTCGGACACGACTTCTTCGTGTTCACAAATGCCGAGAGCCAGGAAACGGCAGTCGTCTATCGCCGGCGCGACGGGCATTACGGGCTGATCGAAGCCCAAAGTTAATGGTCGCGACCCCGGAGTTCGGGGTATCGCGTGCTGTCTCTATTCGAGAGGCGTGATCGATGATCAAAGTCGTTGACAAGGTCCTCCGTTTTGGAGAGGGCAAGAAACTCAGGCAACTAGAGGACGCGGTGGCCGAAGTCGCGTCGTGGGACGAGCGCATCGTTCCACTGTCGGACGAGGCCCTCAGGGCCAAGACGACCGAGTTCAGACAGCGCTTTGAGCAGGGCGAGACTCTCGACGACCTCATGCCCGAAGCCTTCGCCGTCGCCCGTGAGGCGGCTCGGCGGGCTACAGGGATGCGGCCGTTCGACGTTCAGGTAATGGGTGCAGTCGTACTCCACAGGGGTTCCATCGCCGAGATGAAGACCGGCGAAGGTAAGACCCTGGTGGCCACGCTACCTGTCTATCTCAACGCACTCGCGGGTCACGGTGTGCATGTGGTCACTGTCAACGATTACCTGGCCAACCGCGACGCCGCCTGGATGGGCCCAGTGTACGAGTTTCTCGGTCTCAAGGTGTCCGCACTCCAGAATGCCATGGAAGCACCGGAGCGGCGGGAGGCCTACGCGGCCGATATCACGTACGGTACCAACACCGAGTTCGGTTTCGACTATCTGCGTGACAACATGGTCCTTCGCACTGAGCAGCAGGTGCAACGAGGCCATTTCTACTGCATCGTGGACGAGGTGGACTCCATTCTCATCGACGAGGCCCGTACTCCGCTCATCATTTCCGGTCCGGGTGAGCGCGCCGCCAAGACCTACTACGACTTCGCCCGCATTGCCCGTCGCCTGAAAGAGGGGGAGGACGAGGACTACGAGGTCGACGAGAAGAAGCGCACGGTGGCCATTACCGAGAAGGGATTGGAGCGAGTCGAGCGGGAACTAGGCATCGACAACATTTACGAGGATTTGTCCGGGCAGCTCGTGAACCACCTCATGCAGGCACTTCGGGCCGCATCGCTCTTCCGCCGCGACGTCGACTATCTCGTTCAGGACGGCGAGGTCAAGATCATCGACGAGTTTACCGGGCGCGTTCTCGAGGGCCGGCGGTACTCAGAGGGCCTGCACCAAGCCATCGAGGCTCGGGAAGGCGTGAAGATCAAAGAGGAGAACCAGACCCTCGCGACCATCACCCTGCAGAACTACTTCCGTTTGTACGAGAAGATCGCGGGCATGACGGGCACTGCCGCTACTGAAGCCGACGAATTTCGCGAGATCTACCAGATGGAAGTGGTGGTCATCCCCACCAACGAACCCATGGTCCGCGACGACCGCAACGACCTCATCTTCAAGACCGAGAAAGCTAAGTTCAAGGCCGCGGCTGAACTTATAGCGGACTGCTATCAGCGAAAGCAGCCGATTCTGGTAGGCACCATCTCGGTGGAGAAGTCTGAGCATCTTTCAGAGATGCTCAAACGCCGGGGAGTGCCCCACGAGGTCCTCAACGCCAAACACCACGCCAAAGAGGCGGAGATCGTGTCCATGGCCGGTCAGCCGGGCGCAGTCACCATTGCCACGAACATGGCCGGTCGTGGTACCGACATCAAGCTTGGCGAGGGCGTTACCGATGTGGGCGGGTTGTACGTGCTGGGCACGGAGCGGCACGAGGCCCGGCGGGTCGACAACCAACTCCGCGGCCGTTCCGGGCGCCAAGGCGACCCGGGAACGAGCCAGTTCGTCATCTCTCTCGATGACGACCTTCTGCGGATCTTCGGCGGGGAGCGCATACACAGGTTGATGGACCGCCTGGGCATCGAAGAGGACGTTCCCATTGAGCACAACCTCATTTCCCGATCGGTCGAGAGTGCACAGAAGAAGGTGGAAGAGCAGAACTTCCAGATCCGGAAGCGCGTTCTCGAGTACGACGACGTAATGAACAAGCAGCGCGAGATCGTCTACGGGCAGCGACAGCGCGTCCTCGGCGGAGAAGACTTACGTGAGGACGTGTTGGGCATCATCGAGCGGATACTTCGCGACGAAGTGGCGGTGTTTACTGGCTCCTCGCGTTTTTCCGAGGAATGGGAACTCGAGGAGATGCTGACTGTCCTCAGGAACTTCTTCCCCACCACTCTTACGTTGGAGTCGTTCGGTGAACCGGGCAGTCTTGATGCCGAGGAAGTGGCCGATCAGGTTATCGAAGACGCGATGAAGATCTACGCTGAGAGGGAGGAGCGGTTCGGCCCAGAGGCAATGCGGGAGATGGAGGGATGGGTGCTGCTCCGCACCGTCGACTCCAAGTGGCGCGACCACCTTTACGAGATGGACTATCTCCGCGAGGGTATCGGCCTTCGCGCTCTCGCCCAGCGGGACCCCCTCATCGAATACAAGAACGAGGGCTTCAACATGTTCCAGGAGATGATGGAATCCATCCAGTCGGATTTCGTCAGGTATCTGTACCACCTGGAGATCGTCCGCGAGGAGCCGGCCCAGGCGGTCTCGACTCCAAAACAACTCGCCTATTCCGGCGGCGGCGACAGCGGCTTGGCGCAGAACTTCTCCGCTGCGGGTGCGGCGGCCGTCAGCACCGGAAGGATGAGCGACAGTTCGGCCGAGGCGTACGACGCCGCACAGCAGGCCACCCGTACCGTCGTGGCTCCCCGGAGTGTGGGCTCGAAGGTGGGGCGGAATGATCCTTGCCCGTGTGGCAGCGGCAGGAAATACAAGAAATGCTGCGGTTCTTCATCCTAGGCTATACTTCCGTGGGTAGATGATGGTAGAAAAGACAGATAGACAAACGCCGTCCCTTGCCGAGTTTCGGGAACAGCTGGCGATCTTTCGCGAGAAGCTCCTGTGGGCAAGGGACTATCTTTGACCCCGATGCAGTCCGTCGCGACATCGCCTCCATCGAGGAGACCATGCGCGCCCCCAACTTCTGGGATGATCAGGCTCAAGCGCAGTCGTTGAGCACTCGCTACAGTCGCCTCAAGAGCAAACTGGAGGACTACACGCGTCTTGCCGGACAGGTGGACGACTTGGAGGCCCTGCTCGAAATGGCCGCGGAGGAAACGGGCAATGATGACGTTCCCGACGAGTTGGTCGAAGAGTTGGAACGACTAGTCGCCGACACTGGGTCTAACGTCGAGCGGCTCGAAGAACAGCGTCTCTTCACCGGCGAGTTCGATGGAGGCGATGCTATCGTCAGCATCCACCCCGGAGCCGGGGGGACGGAGAGCCAAGACTGGGCTGAGATGCTACTTCGGATGTACCTTCGCTGGGCGCAGAGAAGGGGCTTCCCGACAGAGTTGAATGAGGCTTCGGAAGGGGATGAAGCCGGTATCAAGAGCGCGACGTTTACCGTACACGGAGAGAACGCTTATGGATTGCTCTCCGCTGAGCGTGGGGTCCACCGCCTGGTTCGTATATCCCCATTCGATTCGGCCAGCAGACGGCACACGTCGTTTGCTTCCGTGGACATCACCCCCGTGGTCGAGGGAGAGGTTGCACTGGACATAGACGAGAAAGACCTGCGGATCGAGACGTACCGGTCATCGGGAGCCGGCGGGCAGCACGTCAACAAGACGGACTCGGCGGTCCGCATTACGCACGTCCCGACCAAGACGGTCGTGCAATGTCAGAACGAGCGCTCTCAGCTTCAGAATCGCGAAACGGCGATGCGGATGTTGCGGGGCAAGCTGGTCTTGCTCGAGCACGAAAAGCGTGAGCAGGAGATGGCGCGCGAGAAGGGCGAACAGAAGGAAATCGCCTGGGGGAGCCAGATCCGTTCGTACGTTCTCGCGCCTTACACTCTGGTGAAGGACCATCGGACCAACTACGAGAAGGGCAATGTCGAAGCCGTGCTCGACGGTGCGATCGATGAGTTCATTCGAGCGTATGTCTGGCAGCGGTCTGTTGGCAAGCTCGGGGGCTGAAGCAGTCGGCGACCACGCGGGAGGCTTTCGTCGCACTCCGGAGAATACTTGCCAGATACCCGAATACGGAGGTAACAGGTAGCACGTGATCAGGTTTGAAGATGTAACCAAGATCTACCCTCCCAGTACAGTAGGTCTCGAGAAGGTCAGCCTTCACATAGAGAAGGGCGAATTTGTCTTCCTGGTGGGGCCGTCCGGTTCGGGAAAATCGACGTTCATCCGCCTACTCATCAAAGAATTGGAGCCGGACCGGGGTCGCTTAGCAGTTGGCGGGCGAGATCTGGCGACTCTGCGCAAGTGGAAGGTTCCATATCTGCGTCGCAACATCGGTTGCGTGTTCCAGGACTTCAAGTTGCTCACCAACAAGACCGCGTTCGACAATGTCCTGTACGCGCTCGTGGTGACCGGACAGGCGACGGGTGCTTCGAAGAAGAAGGCTGCGGAGATCCTTTCGCTGGTGGGACTGGGGCACAAGGCGAGCAGCTATCCCAACGAGCTTTCGGGTGGAGAGCAGCAACGGGTGTCGATCGCGCGGGCGTTCGTCAATCACCCGCCGCTCCTTATCGCCGACGAGCCCACCGGGAACCTCGATCCCGAGACTTCCATGGGTATCATGCAGCTGCTCTACCGCATCAACAAGACAGGCACAACCGTCCTCATGGCCACTCACGACAGAGAGATGGTTGACCGCATGCGCCGGCGCGTGATCGCGCTCGACGCGGGCAAGGTTGTCCGCGACCAGAAACGAGGCGGCTATGGGGAGGATTAGCTTCTTCCTCAAGGAGGCGTTCGCGTCTCTGAGGCGCAATTATTTCATGACCATTGCCGCCCTCGTGACGGTGTTTTTGTCCATCTTGGTCTTGGGCGGCGTCCTTGTCTTCGTCTACACCACCGACGCCCTTCTCAAGGAAGTGGAACAGAAGGTGGAGATCACGGTCTATCTCAAGACCGACCCCGATCCCACGGCGGCCGACATAGAGGCCATGCAGACCAAGATCATGACCTGGTCGGAAGTGAAGAGCTCGGTCTTCGTCAGCAAGGACGAAGCCTTGCAGCGTCTTAAAGATGACTTCAAGGACGACCCCGACATCCTGAAGGGACTCACCGGTAACCCGCTGCCCGGCTCATTCGAGATCTCGCTCAAGGATCCGCAGACCGTGGGCGCTGTGGCGGCGCGTTTCGATGGCAATCCCATCGTGGACGAGGTTAACTATGGCAAGGAGATCGCAGACAAGATCTTCAGCGTCACGTCGCAGGCCAGGAACTTCCTGCTCATCTTTATCGGCCTGCTGGGCATCGTGGCCATCCTGCTTATCTCAAACACCATCCGTCTGTCCATCTTCGCCCGCAAGCGGGAAGTGGAGATCATGAAACTGGTGGGAGCCACCAACTGGTTCATCCGCTGGCCGTTCCTAATCGAGGGTGTGTTTGTGGGGTTTGTTGGGGCCGCGGCCGCCGCGGTGGTGGTGCTCGTCCTCAACAGCTTCCTGATCGGAAAGATCAGGGGTGGGCTGCCGTTCATGGCTGTCCCCTTGGATGCCGTTCCGTACATAATGGTCACGATCATCTTGCTGGCTGTCGGCGTAGTCATCGGCGCGGTCGGTTCGGGCATCGGACTGCGGCGTTTCCTGAAAGTCTGAAAGCGGGTCCATCCTGCCTGGGGGCTTGTCCCGTGGCTGCAATGAGAGATCGCGCCCATAGTTTCTTTGGTTCGCCTGGAGCAATCGTGGCGGCCGGGTTGGCAATCGTCTTCCTGGTCGCCGCGATCTTGCTCCTCCCGGCAGGTCCTCTCAATCAAGGCGCCGCTCAGGCGGCGACATCCAGCGAGCTGAACCAGAAGCTCGAGGACACCCGAGTCCAACTCCAGAAAGTGCGCGCCAAGATCGCCACGGCGGAGGTGGCCAAGAAGGCCGCCCTTGGCGACATCGCCGCCCTGGACGAGAACATCGACGGTCTGGAGAAAGAGGTTCGGATCGCCACGACCGCATGGAACTCGGCGGCCGATCAGCTTGCCGGCGTCCGCGCGCAACTAGACAAGTTGAACAAGGACCTCACCCGTACGCAGGCCCAGCTCAGTCAGACGGAGACGGATCTGCAGACGCAGCAAGGCGTCTTTGACGACCGGCTTGCCCACGTATACAAGTCCGGGGGAAGGTTGGCCTACATGGCCGTTCTCCTGGAACCGGGGTCCCTGTCGCAGATGGTGAGCCGCATCGACATGCTCTCGGCTGTTGTCAACCAGGACAAGAGCATTCTTTCCCAGATACAGGATCTCAAGGCCAAGGTCGTCGCCCAGAAGGAAGCGCTCGAGCAGCGGAAGGCGCAGGTGGCTTCGGTCGAGCAGCGGCAGACAAGGGTCACCAAGGATCTTCAGGCGAAGGCCGACGAGAGGAAGTCCGCGCTCGCCGGTCTGGAGAGCGCTCGCAAGACCAAGGAGAAGGTGGTCACGGCGGCCGAGAAGAACCAGGCCGCGTGGAATAAACAGGAAGATAACCTGCTGACCGAGTCGGACCACATCACCGCACTTCTGCGCACCGCGAGCGTCGGTCATCCCACCGCGGGCAAGGGTATTATCGCCTGGCCGGTCGACGGCGCGGTCACGTCTCCCTTCGGCATGCGGATGCATCCGATATTCCACGTCATGAAGATGCACACGGGTGTAGACCTGCACGCCGGGATGGGCGAGTCTATTCATGCGGCAGCAAACGGCACGGTGGTGTACGCCGACTGGCGGGGTGGGTACGGTAAGTGCGTGATAGTCGACCACGGCGGCGGTCTCGCCACGCTGTATGCTCATCAGTCGCAGATACTCGTGAAAGTGGGTCAGAAGGTGAAGCGTGGCCAAGTCATCGGCAAGGTTGGCAGCACGGGGTACTCCACGGGGCCTCACCTGCACTTCGAAGTGCGTGTGAACGGTAGCCCGGTCAATCCACTCGGTTATCTCTGACCCCCGGTCCACGGTGCCGGAGTCGCTCTAGAGGAGAGTTGAAGCAGATGCGAAACAGCACAAAGGTACCCCTACTCGTCTTGGCCGGCTTCGTGGCGGCCCTGATTCTGATCTTCGGCGGCATGATCCTAGGCCTCGAGCCTCGCGTGGAGAGCGCGCTTAGGAGCACCCTTCCTGCCAGTTGGACGGGCACGGGCGCAGGCACCGCCGACAGCCAACTGCAGCAAGAGATACTGAACAAGCTGGAATCCACATACTACATACAGGTGGATCCAACCGTGCTGAAGACGGACGCTATCAACGGCATGGTTGCGGGCCTGAGCGATCCGTACACTGTGTATTTCGACCCAACGGAGTACGCGAGCTTCAAGGAGGAAACCTCTGGCTCCTATACCGGCGTGGGCATGACGGTGGAGATGAAGAACCGTCTTGTCACCATCGTGAGTACGTTCAAAGGGAGTCCCGCGGACCTCGCAGGGATAAAGTCGGGGGACGTCATTATCGGGGTGGACGGTGTGACCACCGATGGATTGAATCTTGACGAGGTGGTTGGGAAGATCAAAGGGGCCGAGGGCTCCCAGGTGGTTCTGAAACTGTATCGCCCTCCGTTCGTTGAAACCACTACCACGACCACCGGCTCCTCGAGCGGCGCCGCCGGAGGAAACACCAGCACGTCGACGACCAGCACGACCGAGGCCCTCGATACCACCGCGGATTCCTCGCAGCTCCCTCCAGGCGGCGTGACCACCGACTACACCCTCGTTAGAAAAGCCATCGCAATACCGGTGACGGAAAGCAAGATGCTGACGGTGGGAAGCAAGAAGGTTGCACTCATCAGCTTCTTCACGTTTTCCGACGGCTCTTCCAAAGCCCTTAGGGAGGAAGTTCGCAAGGCGGTAGACACCGACAAGGTCGACGCCATCATCCTCGACCTGCGCAGCAACGGCGGCGGCCTGTTGAACGAGGCGATCGACGTTGCCAGCATCTTCATTCCCAGTGGGGAGATAGTCAGCACGAAGGGTCTCCATTCTCCTGAACAGGTCTACGACGCCACCGGTGGGGCGTACGCCAACGTGCCGCTGTATGTTCTCACCGATCCGTACACGGCGAGCGCGTCGGAGATCGTCTCGGGGGCTCTGCAGGACGACAAACGAGCCACCCTGGTGGGAGAGACGACCTTTGGCAAGGGCTTGGTGCAAAGCCTCGAGCCACTTAGTAACGGCGGAGCCCTCAAGGTCACCACGGCCGTCTATCTCACGCCCAAAGGTCGCGACATCAATAAGAAGGGCATTGCCCCCGATGTGGTGGCGCCGGACAATCCGAACACCCCCAACGTGGACGAAACGGTACAGGCGGCATTGGGGCTAATCGGCGGCACCAAGGCTTCAAACTAAGGCCGGCCACGACGGTGGGCGGTCCAAGGCACTCGGGTTTTTCTCCCCGCTTCTTCCTCGACGCCGAGCCGGTCGGGGTGAGCGAGTTGGAACTCAACCCCGATGATTCGTATCACGCCTCCCGCGTCCTGCGCCTTCGGCAAGGGGATCAATGCGAGATCGTAGCCTCCTCCGGCAGGGTTTATGCCGCAGTCGTCGCCTGCGCCATCGATCCGGTGCGGGTTCAGCTGTCCGCCGAGATAGAACCGGCCGCTGCCGGGGCGTCATACAGGGTTGAAGTGGGCATAGCCCAAGCCTTTGCTCGGCCGTCCGCGATGGATCTGGTGGTTGAGAAGGGCACGGAGGTGGGCGCGAGCTTCTTCTTGTTAGTACGTAGCGAAGGCTCCCCCACGGCGCGGGGCAAGGACTCGACCAAGGATGAGGCTGGTCCCTTGACGCGGTGGCGGCGGATCGCGCGCGAGGCTGCGAAGCAAAGCAAGCAGACGGCGATTCCGTGGGTAGCGGCGGCACCCACGGTCGAGGCGGGTCTCGAGCGGCTGGCCGCAGACCATACCGTTTCGGTCGTCCTGGAACCGGGCGTCCCGGCGACGTTGTGGGAAGTCGTCTCTGCGGAAGTCGACGCGGCACGGATAGCCCTTTGGATCGGTCCTGAGAGCGGCTGGACGTCCGCTGAGATGGAGGCCTTCCGCGCGGCTGGGACGCGGGTTGCCAGGCTCGGTCGGGGGGTGTTGCGCACGGAGACCGCCGGGCCCGTGGCGGCGGCCGTGACGCGGCTTGCTATGGGGGATTGGTAGTATAATCAAATCCCATGGACGACTGCATCTTCTGTAGGATTTCCAGTGGGGCCATTCCCAGCGACGTCGTGCTGGAAGATGACGTATTCTTCGCTTTCCGCGATATCCACCCGCAAGCTCCGCAGCATGTGTTGGTGATCCCTCGCGAGCACATCGTTTCCTTGAACGACATCGATAGTTGGAGGAATTGCGAGGGGCAGGCACTTCTCAGCTTCATCGCCCGTGTCGCCGCGCTGCTTGGCATCTCTGAGTCGGGATATCGCGCCGTGGTGAACGTCGGAGCCGATGGCGGCCAGGAAGTGCAACACCTCCATTTCCACATCCTCGGCGGAGAGAAGCTTGGTGATATGCGGTGAGCGTTCTTACCGACATCCAGGAAGCCGTCAAGGCGGCGCTCAGGGCCGGCGACAAAGAACGGGTCTCGGCTCTTCGCATGATCGTGAACGAATTGCAGAAAGAGGCCAAGCAGACCCGCCAGGAACTGGACCAAGCCGCCGAACAGTCGGTTCTGCGGCGCGAGTTGAAACGCCGGGAGGAGTCCATCGAGGCTTTTCGGGCCGGTGGGCGCGAAGACCTGGCCTCCCACGAAGAGGTGGCTGCGCGTATCATCGAGAATCTCCTGCCGAAGCTCATGGACGAGTCCCAGGTGACGGCGCTTGTGGACAAGGTTGTCTCCGAAACCGGCGCTTCGTCCGTGCGAGATATGGGCAAGGTCATGGCCGCCGTCATGGCGCAGGGCGGCGTCCGAGTGGATGGAAAGCTGGCTTCACGTCTGGTCAAGGAGCGTCTGACCGCGTGAAGCGCGGTCGAGGAACCTCGGCGGAGATCGCGGACGTTTGCGGGGGGAGAGGCCGTCTGAACACTCAGGGCTCCAGTAGGCAGATCGACCTCGACAATCGGGTGGCTGCGTTGCTCGTGGGTGAGAACGACGTTCATCTTCGTGCCCTTGAAGACCTGCTCTCTTGCGATATCAGTCTCCGGGGGAACCGCCTCTTGCTGGAGGGCACCCCCGCGGAGGTTGAACGCGGAGAGGCTTTGGTGGAGGAGCTTGTCTCTCTACTTGATGCCGGTCAGGACCTCGATCGTGCCACCCTTGAGCTTGCCGCGTCGCTCAACACCGGACGCCGCGATTGGGCTCGAGATCTCGAAGGTATCGTCGGAGACCTCGTTCTGGAACATAGGGGACGGCGGATCAGGCCCAAGACCGTGAACCAGAAGGCCTACATCGACGCCATCCGCAACAACACCATCACGTTTGGCATTGGGCCTGCCGGCACCGGGAAGACGTATCTGGCGATGGCGATGGCCACCTCGGCCTTGCTGTCCGGAGACGTCGCGCGGATCATTCTCACTCGGCCGGCAGTGGAAGCAGGGGAGAAGCTCGGTTTTCTGCCGGGAGGTCTCATGGAGAAGGTCGACCCATATCTGCGCCCGCTCTTCGATGCCTTGTACGACATGATGGACACCGACCGTCTGACCGACCACTTGCAGAGAGGCACCATCGAGGTGGCTCCGCTCGCTTACATGAGAGGGCGGACACTCAACGACTCGCTCATAATCCTGGATGAGGCTCAGAACACCACGCCCGAACAGATGAAGATGTTCCTCACCCGCCTGGGGTTTGGGGCGAAGATGGTCGTTACCGGCGACATCACCCAGATCGATCTGCCGCGGGGCCAGCATTCCGGCCTTGTGAACGTGAGGGAAGTGCTGGCGAGTGTTGCGGACATCCGCTTTGTCTACTTCGACAGCCAGGACGTGGTCCGGCACAGGCTCGTTCAGGACATCGTTTCTGCTTACAAGGAATACGGCGAACAACATCAACCCCCCCACAGGGGCACTGCGCACGGGGTCGCGGACAGGCGCCGCGGTGGCCGTAACGCAGCCCGGCCTGACTCCTAAGCGAGAATCCATCCATGGAAAGGTACCGCTTCTTGATGCGCGAACGTCTCGCGGCCTATCGCGAATGGGTAGACGGGCGCCGCTCGAGCCGCTTCGCGTTCGTGCTCTTCGGCTGTCTCGTGCTGGGTCTCACGCTCATCATCGCGACGGCCTACATGCCGTGGCTGTACGGGTTCGAGCCAGGAAAGACGGCCTCGCGAAGCGTTATCGCCTCTGAAAGCGTCACCGTCCTCGATGCCCAGTCGACGCAGGATCTCAAGTCCTATGTGGGGGGGCTCGTTGAACCGGTATATGCTCCGGACCCCCGAGCCCTTGCCGGAGCGACCGCGGACTTGGAGTCATTCTTCGCCGTCGCAGATCGTCTGCGCCCAGAAGTCGGCAACTCTCTCTCGCAGCAGGAGGCGGTGTCTCAACTCAAGGCGGCTGCCCCGGCGACGGTCTCGGAGGCAACCCTGGTATTTCTGCTTACAGCCACCCCGGACTCATATGACCTCGTTCTGAAGCAGGCGGTGGGTGCGCTGAGGCCGGTGTTCGCTCTCCAGATCACCAGCTCCAGTTTGGACGCCGCCAAACAGAAGCTTCGCTCGATTGTGAATGCTCTGACCATCTCGCCCGACGCGTCGACGGCGGTCTATGAGGTCGCCGCCGGATTCATTCGGCCCAACCAAGTGATCGACCAAGAGCAGACTCTCGCTCGCAGGCAGGCTGCGATGAATGAAGTCGCGCCTGTGGCCATTGCCGTCCCCAAAGGTCAGCAGGTAGTGAAGAAAGGCGATGTCATTACCGCGCGGACGGCGCTTGTGCTTACAGCGCTAGGAATCACTCAGACGCGATCCGGGTGGAAGGTCTGGCTCGGCATCTTTCTCGTCTGCCTGCTGGAAGCAACGGTCCTTTTCCGCTTGCTGCATCGGTTCAACAAATCCGCAGGTTTGGCAAATATCATGCTGTTGGCGCTCGTAAGTCTCATGCTGGGTTTCACCGTTGTGGCCCGGCTGTTGATCCTGCATCCGCTGTCGCCCTATCTCATCCCCGCGGCGGGCTTGGGCATGGTGGTGGCCATCATTCTGAACTCGCGCAGCGCCTTCCTCATGGTGGCCTTGATGTCGCTCAACGTGGGGTTGCTGACGGACCTGCAGATGCGCTATGCATTAACCACGCTCATCGTGGGAGCACTTGCGGCTTACCTCGTGTCCCGGGTCGTGCAACGGGCCGCACTTCTCGGCGCGGGAGCCTTGGTCATGCTGATCGCCGCCTTCGCCACCTTTTCTGTTGAGCTTTTTCGCGAGAGCGGGCTTGGTACGGTGCTTCGTCTGAGCGTGTGGGGGCTTGCCCAGGGTCTGTTGGCCTGGGTGTTGACGGTGCTCCTGCTGCTAATTCTCGACCTTGTGTTCAGTCTGACCACGCCTCTTCGGCTCTTGGAGCTGGCCAATCCGGCGCAGCCCCTGCTGAAGAAGCTGCTGCAGGTCGCGCCTGGTACCTACAACCACAGCATCCTCATGGGGAATCTAGCGGAGGCAGCGGCGGAGGCCATTGGAGCAGATCCACTTCTGGCCCGAGTGGGCGCCTATTACCACGATATCGGCAAGACCATCCGTCCGGAGTATTTCGTCGAAAACCAGATCTATGTGGACAACCCTCACGATCGTTTGAGCCCGAACCTCTCCAAGCTGGCCATCTCCGCGCACGTCCGCGACGGCGAGCATCTCGCCAAGCTCCACGGCCTGCCGGCGCCGGTCATCGACATCATCAAGCAGCACCACGGTACCTCCGTCATGGCCTTCTTCTATCACAAGGCGCAGGAAGTCTCACGGGAGCCGGTGGAAGAGGAAAACTACCGCTACGAGGAAGAGAAGCCGCATTCCAAGGAAGCCGCCATCATCATGCTGGCCGACGGTACGGAAGCGGCCGTAAGGGCCGTCCAGAATCCTACCCGTCGCAAAATTCAGGGCGTCATTCAGGAAGTGTTCAAGCAGAGGATCCAGGATGGTCAGCTCGACGAGTCGGATCTGACCCTGGGGGATCTTCACAAGATCCAGGAGTCGTTCGATATCAGCCTCAGAGGCTTGGTCGGGCACCGCATTAGCTACCCTGAGAGAAACGATCAACACGAGCGCAGGCCGGTTCCCGCAAGCAATGGTGAAGCAGGTCCCGTCCATCTCGTCGATCTGCCAGGCGGGCCGGTGCCGCCGCCACAGTCGCGGCTCCGTGTGCCTCCCAGCGCCGCGGCCCTCAAGACGCGCAAACCCGAGCCTCCAGGCGACGGGCCGGAATCCGGTGGTGCGCCCCCGAGCGACCGATAATGGCGCATTTCGTCGACGTACTGAATGAGGGCCCTTGGGGCGTCTCTTCGGAAGCCGTGAGTGCTCTCGTGGGGGCCGTGCTTGATGCCGAAGCTACTGGAGGCGCCCTCACGGTCGTCCTTGTGGAAGAATCGGTTATCGCCGACCTGAACCTGCGCTATCGCGGGTTGGCCGAATCCACCGACGTACTTTCGTTCACCGAAGAAGTCGGCGTCGGGGACTGGCCGGGCGACGACGCAGCAAACAACCCTGGCCCCGGCGGACAGAGTACTCCGCGAGAATTGGGAGAGTTGGTCGTGTGTCCCGAGGTCGTCCGTCGATACGCGGCAGAAGACGACAATGAGGTGGACCGGCAGCTAGCCTGGACCATCGTGCATGGACTGCTTCACCTGCTCGGGTACGATCACGAGGTGGACGAGGGCGAGATGAGAGAGCGCGAACAGGCGCTTCTGGCCGGACCGGCGAGCGTGGGCGCGCCTCTCTTTTGCGCCGAGGGTGATTGATGGGGCTAGGGACCTTCAGGCTCGCTCGATGACGCCCAAACGTCGGCAAACCACATTACTGCAGAGCTTCAATCACGCCTTCCAGGGGCTCGTGCACGCGGTGCGCCATCAGCGCAACATGAAGATCCACTTCGCGGTGGCCTTCCTGGTTCTCATAGCGAGCCTTTTCGTCAATGTTTCTCGACTCGAACTGGTGGTCGTGATCGCCACCATTTGTCTTGTGCTTATCGCCGAGATGATCAACACGGCCGTGGAGGCCGTGGTCGACATCATCACGGACGAGTTCGATCCGCGGGCGAAGATCGCAAAGGACGTGTCCGCGGGCGCTGTCTTGATAGCCGCGATCAATGCCTTGGCGGTGGCGTATCTCGTCTTCTCCGACAAAGTGTCCGGCCTCTCTCTGGACTTGGTCTCCGCCGTCCGCCGGTCACCCACCCATCTCACCTTCGTCGCTCTCGCGGTCGTGGTGATCGCAGTGATAGCCGTGAAAGCCGCGCAGGGGCGGATCTTTTTGCTCTCGGGCGGGCTGCCGTCGGGGCATGCCGCGCTGGCGTTCGCCGGATGGACTGCCGTGACCTTTGTCACCGCCTCGGTTAGCGGCGGTTTGCTGGTGAGCGCCGTTACCTTCATAATGGCCGTTCTTGTGGCGCAGTCCCGGGTGGAGACGGGAATACACTCTCTTCTTGAGGTTGTACTGGGGGCCATCCTGGGGATAGTGGTCACGATGCTTATATTCCAGTTGTGGTTCTGACGGCGGGAGGGTGACGATTGCGCGAAGACCAGCTGTCTCCTCAACTGGGCCGGCTCATAGACGCGGCCAAGGATGCGCTGCCGGCTCCCGGTTTGTCGGACCACGCGGTGGAAGCCGTGGCATTGCTCACCGAGAGCGGGGCGATCTTCACAGGTTGTTCGGCAGGGGATATTTCCTCCGGCGGATGCCATGCCGCCGCGTCGGCTCTGACTGAACACGGAGCGGCGGGTGGTGGTGACATCGACGCGGCGGCGCTCGCGCTGAATCTTCCCTCCGATAGCGTCGTTCCCTGCCCCGAGTGTTTGCGCGAACTTGCCGCCGTCGATCCGGAACTGCCCCTGTTGATCAAGCAACTAGGGCGCTGGGTATTCGTCCCCATATCCGCGCTTGGTGAGAAGCCATGACCCTTTCGGGCGGGGTCCCGCCGCTCAATCTCACCCGGCTACGGCTTCCGGACCATCGGACACTCGCTGTGCTCGAGGCGCACGATCACGAAGCCTTCGGGCCGGCCGGGCTGCGGAACTATGACCTCGCCGTTCTGGCCGAGGCTGGAGCTGTGTTCCTCGCGCTCAGCGACAACGATATGGTCGGGGCGTGCCAGCTTATGCGGGTTCTAGACGAACCGAGCTTCTGCTACGTGGTGGGCTTCTACGTGCGGCCTGCGTGGCAGGGTATGGGGCTGGGCCGGCGACTGCTGGAGACTGTGGCCGGAGAGTGTCTCGGAATGGGGGTAGAAGGACTGCTCCTAACGGTCGCACCCGAAAACTTCAGGGCGATGAACCTCTACAAGAGCGCAGGATTTGTCGAGGATGCGTTCGTTCCCGATTTCTACGGCGAGGGAGAGGATCGATATATCCTGCGGTGGCGGTTTGCGGAGGGAGGCTTGCCAGGCAGTGTATGATAGTAGGCCTACGAAGGAGACGAGGACGCCGTGAGAATAGAAGAACTAGCCAAGACGATCGACAGCACTCTTATCGAGGCAACGAGCACGGTGACCGCTGTTGAAGCGTTGTGCCGTGACGCCATCTCATATCATTTCGCTTCGATATGCGTTCTTCCTTACTGTGTTCCGGTCGCGCGGCAGCTACTTCAGGGCTACGACGTGAAGGTCGGGACCGTCGTCTCCTTCCCCTATGGAGCCGATTCACAGAGGACCAAGGTCATGGGAGCCGAGCAGGCTGTGGCTCTGGGTGCCGACGAACTCGACGTGGTTCTGAACATCCCCGCCATGCTCTCGGGCGATTTTCGGTACGTTCGCGACGAGTTGCGCAGTGTTGTCCGCAACGTGCGCATGACCAGCGTGAACACCGGTAGGGGCTTGGTGCTCGTCAAGGCCAACGTCGAGGCCTACTACCTGGATGATAAGCTCAAGCGCCTCGTCTGCAAGATAGTGGAGGACTCCGGAGCCGATTTCATCAAGACGTCCACGGGTAAAGCTCCCGGTGGGGCGACCGCCAAAGATGTGGAGTTGTTCCGTGACCTTCTCCCCGAGAGCGTGGGGGTCGACGCCTCCGGAGGCATCAGGACGGCCGAGGACGCAGAACTCATGATCAACGCCGGCGCCGCTCGTATCGGCACGTCTCACGCGGTGGATATCATCAAGGAGTTCTCCGCCGACCGAGACTAGGCTGCGGGCCTCTCCCTGTCGTGAAGCCTTGAGTCTTCAGCCGCGAGATCGAGGGACATGGGATCCCGGTTCCTGACCACCGAAGCGCTCGTCATCGGTTCCATGCGATACAGTGAGGCCGATCGCATCCTCACGCTCTACACACGCGACCGCGGACGGCTCGGTGCCATCGCCAAAGGGGTGCGTCGCACCAAATCCAAGACGGGCGGGCGGCTTGAGCCTTTCAGCTTGGTGCGGGTCAGTCTCTACGCCGGGCGAGGGCTCTACACCGTAGTCGGTGTGGAGACGCTTCGGACCTTCCAGGGCGTGAGGGACGAGCTGTTCAGGATGGAAGAGGGCGCGCGCCTTCTCAGCGCGGTCCGTCATCTCTTCCCGGAAGAGGAGGGGCATGTTCAAGCCTTCAACCTATTGGCTCGGGGCATCTCTCGGCTGGCGGAGGCCCCAGATGCGGAAGCCGCCTCGAGCGTGATCCTTGCCACTCGGCTGAAACTGCTGGCCCTTCTCGGCTACGCCCCCGCGACCTCGGGCTGCGCGATATGCGGCGACCAGGAGCGGCCTTTCGGCTTCTCAGCATCCCTGGGAGGATTGGTCTGCGAGACATGCGCGGTCACAGGCTCCCAATCGTGCTTCGCACTCACCCCGGGTGCGCTGGCGACCTTGCGCACGCTGCTGGACAGCCCACTCGCCGAAGTGGACGGACTAAAGCTCGACCGCCGTGCGGTGACGGAAGTCGAGCAAGTGGTGTCGCAGACGCTGGCCTACCATGGCCACTGACACCGGGCGTTTCCCGAGTCACAAGCAGAGCCCACGGGGTTACCGCACACATCACTGCAAACGCAGTGGAGCAGTAGCCCCGTAGGACGCTATCTAGGAGAAAGGCAGCCGCCGCTCGTAGTTGGGTGCTTCCTTGGTGATCTGCACGTCGTGGGGATGGCTCTCGGCCAGACCGGCGGGAGAAATGCGTAAGAACCGCGCCTTCTTGTGCAGTTCCTCGATACTTCCCGATCCGGTGTAGCCCATCCCCGCACGCAGACCGCCGACCAATTGGTAGACCACGTCGGATAAGGGACCCTTGTGGGGAACCATGCCTTCGATGCCCTCTGGAACGAGTTTCTTCTGGTCTTCCTGGAAATAGCGGTCGGCACTGTGCCCGACGCTCATCGCTCCCACGGAGCCCATGGCCCTGTATACCTTGTAGCTTCGGCCCTCCCAGAGCACGCGCTCTCCGGGGCTCTCCGTGGTTCCCGCAAACAAAGAGCCGATCATCACGCTATGGGCCCCGGCCGCCAGAGCCTTGACCACGTCGCCCGAGTAGCGGATGCCGCCGTCGGCGACTATGGGGATGCCGTACTTGTAGGCTTCTGCGGCACAGGTCGAGACGGCTGTGATCTGGGGCACTCCGCAGCCGGTGACGACGCGGGTGGTGCAGATGGAACCAGGCCCAATGCCCACTTTGACGCAGTCGACCCCGCGCTCGATGAGCGCTCTCGTGCCCTCTGCCGTGGCGACGTTTCCTGCCATGAGTTGGATCTGTGGATAGCGTTCACGAATAGCCGCCACGGCGTTGAGGACGCCGCGGGAGTGTCCGTGGGCGGTGTCTATGCAGATGATGTCGGTCTGCGCCTCGACGAGGGCTTCTACCCTGGCGTCGGTGTCTTTGGCTACGCCCACCGCTGCGCCTACTCGCAACCGGCCCAGTTCGTCCTTGCACGAGTTGGGGAACTCGATCATCTTGGTGATGTCTTTGATCGTGATGAGACCGCGAAGCTTGAAGTCGTCGTCGACGACCAGGAGCTTCTCGATCTTGTGGATCTTGAACTGCTCAATGGCTTGATCGAGGGTGGTGCCCACCGGCACCGTCACCAAGTGGTCCGACGTCATCAGGCTGGTTATGGGCTTTGAAAGATCGGTCTCGAACCGCGTGTCCCGGTTGGTGACGATTCCCGCCAGCTTGCCATCCGGATGAACGATGGGAACGCCCGAGATGCGGTACTCCCTCATGAGCCCTTCGGCCTCGCCGTACGTGGACGTGAGCGGCAGCGTAATCGGGTCGACGATCATCCCGGCCTCGCTCCTCTTCACCTTGCGCACCATCTCGGCCTGCCGATCTATCGGCTGGTTCTTGTGGATGATGGTGAGGCCGCCCTCCCGGGCCAACGAAATGGCCAGAGCTGTCTCGGAGACAGTATCCATGGCTGCCGAGAGGAGGGGTATGTTGAGGCCGATCTTGCTTGTCAAGCGACCTCGCACATCTGTCTCTTTGGGAAGGACCCCCGATTCCGCGGGGATCAGAAGGATGTCGTCAAAACTCAGGCCCTCGCCCGCGATTTTGCGATCCCAGTCGATCACGCCGGACCTCCTTTATTTTTGATTCTAGCAAAGTGGGCGTGATTGCATCAGACCCGCGGAGAGAGGAGAGAGGGCGTCGTTTGTCCGCCGGCACCGCTATAGTAAGGAGGAGCGTCGAGCCTTCCGCGGGGAGTGCGATGGGGTTTCGTTTCATACATGCAGCCGATCTTCACCTGGATACACCATTCCAGGGGTTGGCTCGGGTGTCGCAGGAGATGGCGACGTTGTTGCGCGACGCGTCCCTCCGCGCCTTCGACCGCGTGGTGGCCGCGGCTCTCGAGAACGAGGTGGCCTTCGTTCTGCTGGCGGGCGATCTCTACGATGGCGAGCAGCGCGGGGTCCGCGCGCAGATGCGGCTGCTCCGGGGCCTGGAACTCCTAGCCGAGCACGGCATCAAGAGCTTCATCGTTCATGGCAATCACGATCCGCTGGGCGGATGGTCGGCCATACGGGAGTGGCCGGCCGAGGTCACGGTGTTCGGCGCCGGGGAAGTGGCGGAGGAGTCACCGGTGGAGGTGGATGGCGTGCGCCTTGCCACGGTCTACGGGCTCAGCTATGGTCGACGAGAGGTGACCGAGAACCTGGCCCTCCGCTTTCCGCGGGGGGCTGGAAGGGACGGCAGGGCCGGGCTGCGAATCGGCCTGCTTCACTGCAGTGTCGGGGACCAACCCGAGCATTCGTCATACAGCCCGTGTTCTCTCGCCGACCTGTCGGCCGCGGCCATCGATTATTGGGCGCTGGGGCACGTCCACCGTGCGGCGATTCTGAGGGAGCGGAGCCCATGGGTGGTCTACCCAGGAAATACTCAGGGACGGAGTGTAAAACCGGCCGAACTCGGGGCCAAAGGTGTGATGCTGGTTGAGGTCGAGGGCCTCGACGTGTGTTCAGTGCAGTTCCTGGCCACCGACTCGGTGCGTTTTGTTACCTTGGACATGGATCTCTGCGAACTTGCTGACGGGGCCGATCTGGCCGGACTCCGGAGCGAGCTGGTCCGAGGCGCGCTCCAGCTGCGAGAAGCGGAGCCGGAGCGCGCCCTTCTATTGCGGGCGACGGTTCGCGGACGCGGCTCCCAACACGCCGACCTGACCATGCCCGGAGCGCGGGATGAACTGCTCCGCGATCTGAGAGACACATTTGCCGGCATGGATCCGCCAATGTGGTGGGAGGATCTCCGCGATCGCACGACCGCGGAAATTGATCTCGATGTGGTGAGGGCGCGCGACGACTTCACTTCCAGCCTGCTGGCGCACGCCGAAAATTTGCGCGAGGATCCAACCGGCCTGACGCGGTTGAGAGAGGCGATGACCCCCACTTCCCCCGTCGATCTTCTGCGACGATGTGCGCCTCCAAGCGAGGAAGAGGCCCGGCGACTGTTGGAGGCCGCCGCCCTTCTCGCCGTCGAGGCCCTCGAGGCCGAGGTGCCACCATGCGCGTGACCGGTTTGTCCGTCGACGGGTTCGGAGTGTTCTGCTCGCACGAGATCCGGGACTTGCCTCCAGGTCTCACGGTGCTCTATGGTCCTAATGAGGCCGGGAAGAGCACTCTTCTGGCTTTCCTACGGGGGGTCTTGTTTGGGTTTCCTCGCCCCGCGAAGAACCGGCGGGCCTTTTATCCACCGCTGGCCGGCGGACGGCATGGGGGGCGGGTCTTCCTCGAGACTGGTGGCGGTACCATCGCTATAGACCGGGAGGTGGGGAGACCCGCCCGTATATCCCTCGGGGCTGGCACCGATTCCTCGGCGGAGTTGAGCGACGCGGAGTTTCAGCAACTCATCGGGGGAGTCGATGCGCAAACCTTCCGGACCGTGTTCGCCTTCAGCCTGGACGAACTGCGTGATTTCGACTCTCTCACGGGCGAACAGGTGCGCGCCCGGATATTCGCAGCCGGAGTGGGCGGAGCAGGTCCCTCTGTTCGCCAGGTTGTCCAGGGGATGGAGCGCACCTGCGGCCAGCTGCTCAAGCCGCGGTCTCTGGAAGGGGAGATAAACCGAATCTTGAGCGAAATGACAACGTGTGAACATACGTTGCAACAAGCGCGCGCCCTGGCCGAAGCTTATCCACACTTGGTCCAGCAGCAGGGGTCCGTTCGGTTGCGACTTCAATCGTTGAACGCTCGAGAGCAGGAGTTGCGAACCGTTCAGACTTTTCACCAACGCCTTCTCGATCTTTGGCCGGTCTGGGTCGACATCGACTCGAGCCGTCAGCAACTCGACACCCTGGAGTCTGTCGACGTGTTTGTCCCGGACGCCGTGAGACGACTCGCCGAGGTCAAAGAAGGGCTTGGGGCGGCTCAGCGCGCCCTCACCAGGGTAAAAGAGCAATGGGCGCGAAGGGCCGAGGAACTCGAACAACTCCGCGCAGGCATGTTCGAAGGCATATGGGAGTTGGCGGCCGCGGTCGAGAGACAGGTGGGGCTGCTGCCGTTCTATAAGGACAGGCTTCAGGAGCGCGAAATCGTTCATGGCCGGGTCACTCTGTTCGAGGACCGGCTGCGTCAGTCCTTGCGAGACCTCGGGCCTTCGGTCGGAGAGGAGTCGCTTGCGACTACAGACACCTCCTTGCCGCGCCTTGAGGAGATCCGAGGGTGGCGTTCGAAGCTGGTCGAGGTTGCGAGCCAGACCAGGCAAGCTGCCGAACACCTGGAACTCGCCGGCGTACAGCGCGCCCGGGCCCAGGCGGAACGAGATCGGGAGCACGAGTCTCTGGATGCACTGCCCCACCCCGATCCGGAGTTGCTCGCGGGCCGCGTTCAGGCGCTCCGGGTAGTCAGAGCCGGAATCGCCGATCTGAGGGCAAGCCAGGCCGTATTGGACGGTCGCGTGTCCGCCTCCGCGGCTATTGCCGCGAGGCATCGTACCCGGGGGGAGGCTCGAGTGCCCTCCACCGGTCTCACGTTCGGCGCCGCGGTCCTCGCTTTGATGCTGGTGGTGGTCGCAGTCGTCGCGGCGTTTTCCG
Organism: uncultured Actinomycetes bacterium; assembly: GCA_963775295.1. GTDB lineage: Bacteria > Actinomycetota > Thermoleophilia > RBG-16-64-13 > RBG-16-64-13 > JAMDEO01. The sequence continues at coordinate 78,305 of CAVZIK010000006.1, read as the reverse complement.
GATGGGTTCCACTCGCAACGATCGGCGGTCTACTGGCTGTGGTCGCCCTGATCGCGACTGCCGTGTTGGCGGTTCTGCGTCGAATTGGGGGCGGCAATGATGGCCGCGGCGCAGGCCTCACTGTGGACCCACTGCGCGCAGAGGAGACGACGCAAGACGGATTGCGCGGCGAAGTCTCCCGGCTCGAAGCCGAACTCGCGGAACCGGCGGCTGTGCTCGGACTTGCGGATCTTAGAGATGCGCGCGAGCTGGAGACAATCGACGCTGCTTTGATGGAGGCCAACATTCAGGTCGCGAGATGGAACGAGCAGTCAGTCGTTCTGGCCAGGGCCGAGCAGCGTTTCAAGGACGCGCTGCTGGAAGAGTCGCTCGCGTCGACTCGCGTGGAAAGGCTTAGTGGCGAGCAGTGTGCCGTCGAACAACAATTCCAGATACAGATGAACGACTGGGGGCTTCCCGAGGGACTTTCCCGGGAAGGAGTGGACGAATACCTGCGTGGTCTGGCCGCCGCCAAAGAGCTGGGTGCCAGGCGGGACGAGGATCGCGCCCTTCTCCAACGGCTCGAGGAGGACACAGCCTCTTGGGAGGACGAGAGCCTCAGACTAATCCAAGCGGCTCGTGTCGCCGTTGCCGGGAGGATGGGTATTGTAGCGCCGGGGCCGCTGGGAGTCGATGTCGCGAGTGAAGCGGGGGAAAGAAGCGGACAAGCGGTGGAACCAGCGCTCCTTGCCCTTGCGGATGCGTGCCGTGCCGAGACGGACATCCGCCAAAGGGCCAGCGACCTGGCAAAGGCTAACCGTGAACTAGAGGTGGAGCTAGAGCGTGCTCGAGATGAGGCTGCCGCCGCGGAGGGCCGCTGGGGTGAACTGCTGGAACAGGCGGGCGCGAGTGATGAAGCCGAATTCCTCCACAAGCTTTCGATCTTTGAGACACGCCAGGCGCTCCGGCAAGGCCTGTCTGTCGGGGAGGGCATGCTGATCAAGACCGTGGGCCATGGACCCGAAGCCGAGTCGTTCCGAGCTGCTTTGGCCCGTGGCGAGGTGTCGGTTTGGGATGAGCGGCTGGAGGAGGCCCGGCGGGAGATCGAGGAGGGACGGGCCGAAGCGGACGAGCTGACGAAGGCCGAAGGTGAGATCGAGCGACAATTGAGAGAGTTGGAGGAGTCCGCAGATGTTCCTTTCTTCGAGACCGAACTTGAGGGGCTGAGGGCGGAACTGGAGGCCGCGCTGGAGCAGTGGCGGGTGAATGCGCTGGCGAGCGTTCTGGTGCGAGAAACCCTGGCCCAGTTCACACAGGAGCGTCAGCCCATGGTTCTGGCCGAGGCCTCGCGAATGTTTCATCGAGTGACGCAGGAGCGTTATGTGCGGGTACAGCGCTCGGCCGACGAGGAAAGTATCGTCGTCTTCGACGGCGACGGGCGGTTGAAGACACCCGACGAATTGAGCCGGGGGGCGGCGGAACAACTCTATCTGTGTCTCCGTCTGGGTTTGGCCGAGGAGTTCGCCCGCCGGGCGGAGCCCATGCCACTCGTAATGGACGACGTGCTGGTCAACTTCGATGCCGCGCGCAGACGCACGACGGCTGAGTTGCTCATCGATTTCTCCCAGAGGCACCAGATCCTTTTCTTCACCTGTCACGAGGAAATCGCCGATCTGGTCCGTGAATTGCAGCCCGACGCCCGTCTAATCCGACTTTCGTGAATCCGCGGGGGGGAGAGTCTGTGACCATCGACACAGTGGTCTTCGACATGGATGGCGTCATCTTCGACACAGAGCATGTGTGGCACGCGGTCCGCCGGGATTTCGCTGTTGCAAACGGCGGCCATTGGTCCGAAGCCGATCAGAATGCGGTGATGGGCGACAACTCCCGGCAGTGGTCGGTCTACATGCGCGATAAATGCGAGATCCCTTTGCCCGCGGAAGAGATATTCGAAGGTGTCCTGCGGGACTTGCGTGAGCGGTATCGACACGAACTCGTAGTCTATCCGGGCGCCGCCACGGCTGTGGCCTGCCTGGCGAGCCGCTTCCAGCTAGGCATCGCGTCTTCATCCCCGCTGGAGCTGATCGAAACGGCTCTCGATGTCAGGGGGATGCGGCCGTACTTCCGGGTACTGGTGTCTTCCGACGAGGTCCAACACGGCAAGCCGGAGCCCGACGTCTACCTCACCGCTTGTGCTCGGTTGGGGGCCGAACCTGTAAGGGCGGCTGCGGTGGAGGACTCCACCAATGGCATAAGGGCAGCCGCCGCCGCGGGTCTTGCGGTGATCGCGATACCGAACAAGGAGTTTCCGCCGTCGGCCGAAGTGGTAAGTCTTGCACGAGAGGTGCTCGTATCGATCGCGGACCTGACCGTCGAGGTCGTGGTGTCGCTCTCGACGGAGGTTGTCGATGGCTGATAGAAACAAGATGGATGAGTTCTTTGGTGGAGGCCGTTGGGCCGTGGTCGGAGTGTCTCGCGATGCCGACAAGTACGGCAGTATCGTCCATCGGCGTCTCAAGGCTCGGGGCGAGGAGAGCTACCCGGTGAATCCGGCGACAAGCGAGATAGGCGGCGAGCGTTGCTATGCGAGCTTGGCCGACTTGCCGGAAGGCGTCGAGCAGATCGTCGTCGTGGTTCCCCCGGCGAGCACTGAGAAGGTCGTGCAGCAGGCCGCCAGCGAGGGGATACGTCGTGTCTGGATGCAGCCGGGAGCCGAGTCGACGGCCGCGGTGGAATATTGCCGGGATCACGGCATCGATGTGGTTTCGGGACGGTGCATCCTGATGTATATGGATCAGCTGGACTTCCTGGGCGGTTCTGGATCGTGAAACCTTTCTCCGCGAGGTAAAGGGCGTCCAGTGGTCTTCATCGCGGACGGTGTCGATATTCCCGACGCGGAATTGGCGTTCACGACTTCTCGGAGCAGCGGCCCCGGAGGTCAGAACGTCAACAAGGTCAACACCAGGGTCACTCTCCTATTCGATGTCGACCGATCTCCGAGCCTGCTCGAACAGCAGCGTCTGCTGCTGCATGAACGTCTGGGGGGGCGGATCAACAAGGAAGGCATCCTCCGTGTAATCGTCCAGCGGCACCGTACCCAACTGGCCAACCGCGAGGAGGCGGTGCGCAGGTTCGTCCACCTTGTGCGGGCGGCCCTGCTCGAGGAAGAAGTCCGGATCAAGGTCTCGGTTCCATCGAGCGTCAATCGACGGCGGTTGGAGGAGAAGCGGCTACGGAGCCGCCGGAAACGCGATCGTTCGGCCGATTTCCACGAGGATGATTGAGCCGTCCTCAGCGCCCTGTCGCCTGGGAATTCGTTCACGCGAGCCTCTATACTGGAAGCCATGTACGAACTGGATATGAGTGCCAATACAGATGCAGCCATCCGCGCCCTCTTGGACCGAGGCGTGATCGTTCACCGTCCAGGGTCGGTCTGTGTAGGCGTCGAAGTCGACCCGGAGCGCATCGCCCCTGGGGTCGTCATTCACGCCGGGTGCCGTGTGCGCGGAGCGAAGACCGCCATCGGACCGGGCTCGGTTATCGGAGAGGAAGGCCCAGCGACGGTGGAGGACTGCCAGCTCGGGCGGGACGTGTCGCTCAAGGGTGGTTTCTTCTCAGACTCTACCTTTCTCGATGGATCGAGTGTGGGCAGTTCGGCACATGTTCGGCCGGGGACAGTGCTCGAAGAGCGGGCCAGTGCTGCACACTGCGTAGGTCTTAAACAGACGGTCTTGCTCCCTTTCGTCACGGTGGGTAGCCTGGTGAACTTCTGCGACTGTCTCATGGCCGGGGGGACCGGGCCTAAGAATCACAGCGAGGTGGGCTCTTCGTACATTCATTTCAACTTCACTCCCAACCAGGACAAAGCGACAGCATCTCTGCTCGGCAGCGTGCCGCGGGGGGTCATGCTCGATCAACCCCCCATTTTCCTGGGTGGTCAGGGGGGGCTTGTAGGACCCACACGCATCGGCTTCGGCACGGTAGTCGCTGCCGGTGTGGTCTGTCGTCAGGACGTCTTGGAGGAAGGGCTTCTCTTTACCGGTCGTCCCGCCGCCGGGGGCCGTTCCCGCAAGTTTCGCAACGGCACGTACGCTGGAGTGGGGCGTCTGTTCCGGAACAACCTTCATTACCTTGGCAACATCCGGGCTCTACAGGCCTGGTACCGAGTGGCTCGTGCTACGCTCATGATGGGCGATCCCTACCAGGAGGCCTGCTGCGCGGGTGCCGCGGAGAAATTGGACACGATCATCGACGAGCGCTTCCGGCGCCTGGGAGAGGTCGCGGAGGCTCTCGAAGGCGCGCCCGATGGGCGTTCTGCAGGCCCAGAGACTGCGGCCCAGGCACAGTCCTTGGAGGCTTATCGACGGCTTTGTGACAAGTGGCCCCATCTTCAAACGGCTTTGCTCACGGGAAGGCCGGATGCCGCGGGAGCGCGAGCGCGCGAGCGTTTTCTCTCCGGGTGGTCGAGGATTCCCGCTTTGACCGCGTACTCTGATGCCGTAGCCTCCCTCGATCTGCCCACCAAAGTGGCCGGCACCGCTTGGCTGCAAGCGATCGTGGACGAGGTGGTCGGCTTTCTGCCCGAGACGGCCGAGACTGCTGTTGCGGAAGGCCTTTAACCGATGGCTCGGCTCTTCGGCACCGACGGCATACGCGGGGTGGCCAACGAGCCGCCTATGACGCCGGAAATAGCCATGGCTGTGGGCCGTGCGGTCGTGCTCCTGTGTCAGGAGAAGAAGTCCCGGCGCCCGCGGGTGATCGTCGGCAGAGACACACGTCTCAGCGGAGCCATGCTCGAAGCGGCCTTGGTCGCCGGCATCTGCTCGGCTGGGGGCGAGGTCTCCAAGGTCGGGGTTCTTCCCACCCCAGGTGTGGCTTTCGCTCTGAGGGATTCGGGCGCTGCGGCGGGCGTCGTAATATCCGCCTCACACAACCCATTTGAGGACAACGGTATCAAGATCTTCGCGGCCGACGGCCTCAAGCTGTCCGACGACGACGAACAGCGCATGGAGGCGTTCATCGCGGACGGGGTTGACGCGACCGTTCAGGCCCAGGGGGCCGAGATCGGGACCGTCGTCGAGATTCAAGACGCGGTTGCCCGCTACGCCGCATTCTGCCGGAGCTCCTTCCCGGCGGATGACCTCATAGGCTTGAAGCTCGTGCTCGACTGCGCCAACGGAGCGACCTCGTGGGTTGCGCCCCAGGTGTTCACCGCCTTGGGTGCATCTGTGACCGTGATCAATGACCAGCCTTCGGGCATCAACATCAACAGAGATTGCGGGTCGGAGCACACGGAGGGCCTAAGCCTTAGAGTCCGCGAAGTGGGTGCCGATCTGGGACTTGCTTTCGACGGCGACGGCGACCGGCTTATCGCAGTCGACGAGGCTGGCAACCGCCTCACCGGCGACCAGGTGATTGGGGTGTGCGCCCAGATGTACCGGGAGCGAGGCTGGCTCGACAACCTCGTGGTCGTGACCACAGTGATGAGCAACCTGGGACTGACCCGCGCCCTTTCCCGCATGGGAGTGCAGCACGCTGCGAGCCAGGTCGGCGATCGGTACGTGGTCAAGCTGATGAACGAGATCGATGCCGCGGTAGGGGGCGAGGAATCAGGCCATATCATCTTCCGTCGCCATCACACCACCGGCGATGGCATCGTTGCCGGCCTCCAACTTGTGGGGGCGATGCGATTCTGGAACCGTGCCTTGTCGGATCTCGCCGACATCATGACGGTCATGCCACAAACCACGATCAATGTCGACGTCGTCTCGAAGCCCCCGCTCGAAGAGATCCCACGCTTGCGCGATGCCACCGAAGAGGCGGAAAGGCTGTTGGGGGATGAGGGCCGCTTTCTCATCCGATATTCCGGTACCCAGTCGATGTGCCGGGTCATGGTCGAGGGCTTGGATTCGGAGGTCATCCGCGAACTGGCGGAGCTGCTGGCTGGCATCATCCGCGATGAGATCGGGCCTCAGTAGATCTCGTCGCTCTCGTCGGTGGTGTAGAAGAGATTCAGGTACCGGCTTCCAGTCTGTTCTCCGTCCGCCTGCCTCAACACATGCTCGGCGCTGTTTCGGGTATTGGCGGCCCGTTTCTGAAGAAGCTCCAGCTTCTGCGGGATATTTCGTTCCGCTAGCAGGCCCTTGATGCCATCGAAGATTTCCTTGCTGCCGTGCAGGAATTCGCCTTCATCCAGGATCTTGCAGGCCACCATGTGCTCAAAGGTGTCGAACGAGACCTGCGTGCGCACGGTGGTCATGTCCTTGATGAGGTAGTCGAGTTCTTCCCGATAGCTCGGGCTAATGAGAAGCAAGTACTTCTTCTGGTAGATCGCGTCGTCCAATGCGGAGCGCACGTCCTGGCCCAGCGAATCGTCGGTGACGATGACTATGTCGAGGTCGGATCCGCGCACGAGCTTTCCCGTGCTGTGCTCGGGGCGGGGTACCCGGTGGGCCATGTTGTACACGATGTCTCCGCCCAGGATGAAGCAGGTCTTCGTCAGAACTTCCTCCCGGTCTGCCAGTGCTTCGACCAAGGTCGCAACGGTCTGTGAAGCGAGGCGGCGCTTGGTGTCGCTGATGCGCTGGATCTCGGTGGACAGGGTCTGGGCTCGGGCCTCCATCCTCGCCTCCACCCCTTTGCGATCGAGAAGCGTATAGGTCAAGAATTCCCTCCGTATGGATGGGGAGAGGCGAGCGTAGCCGTCCACGGCCCGATCAAGGCGCAGATAACGGCGGCCGAGTGTGCGAACGTCGACGCGGGGATCGCTGACGCAGAAACGCCACAGCGCGAGCGGCTCGAGTTCTGTCTGTTCCTGCAGTTCCGCACCGGTGAGCGGCCCGTGCTGCCTGAGGAGTTCGACGATGGCGGCCTCGCTCATGACTCCTCCGAAGATTTGTCGCGCGCCACCACCGCAAACATGAACCTGCCCACGTTCTCGGCTGTGACAGTGCCGAAGAAGGGGCGCAGCGTATCCACCACATCCGTCTTGTGGAAGCGGAGACGGGCCGGAGGGCCGCTTTCCCACGACTCGGGGTCGCTTCGCCAATCGATGATTACCAGACGTCCTGGGGGCCTAAGGGCCGGCAGCAGAGTGCTCAGCCCCAGATCGCCTCGAATCTCGTGGTACACGGCGATGGAATAGGCGACGTCGATGCTGTTCTCGGCGAGATGGAGCCGCCGGATGTCACCCTGGACAGCGCGCACGTTGCTGGGAAGGCCTCTTTCGCGGTAAGCATCGATCATTCGTGGTTGGAACTCCACCGCGTAGACGATGCCCGAGGTGAAGCCGGCCACGATATCGGTGTAGAAGCCGGTGCCGCTACCCAGGTCTGCGATATCCTCTTGCCCGCGGAGATCGAGAAGGTGGGCGAGCGATTCCTTGCTCACCTGCGTCGCAAGGCGACCGTGGTCGTTGAGACCCTTGGCCCTGTCCGGGTTGAAAAGAGCATCGTCGGCCATCGCTGTGGACTCCCGTGCAGAACTTCATGGTTCAGTTGAGGGCATCGTGCACGCGGACATGATTGCACACGAGTGCCCGGTCGAAGGAAAAGAGTCCTCCACCGATGGAACCGGGCCTCGATGCCGAGCGTCCGTCTTGACGTATGGATACCCAGCCTGTAAGCTTCCACAACTTGAATGAACGTTCATTCAAGTTGTGTTTGTTTAGGTCGTGCAGAGTTCGGAGGATCAAGTGTCGAGGGTGACGGCGGAGGAATTCCAGTCACGGCGCGAACGAATAGTGACGGCCGCGACCAGAGTGTTCGCACAGAAGGGTTGCTCGCTCGCCACTATGCAGGACGTGGCTCTGGAAGCCGGCTTGAGCGTCGGGGCTCTCTACACATACTTCCCGGGCAAGGATGACCTCATCGCCGCGGTGTTCGACGGCATCGCCCGGCGCACGAGTGCGCTTTTCGGCACCGAGTTCGGAGCATACGAAGGACCGGGGGATGTTCTGCGCAGCGCCGGCCTCATCCTCGAAAAGCGTCTCATGGAGCCACTGACGCGCGACGAGACGATCCTCGTCATGGAAGGTATCCTGGCGGATTCTCGGGACTCCACGGCTTCGCTCGGCAGCGGCAGACAGCTTCGTGACGTGTATGTCTTCTTGACCGAGCGTCTCTTCCGGAAGGCGCAGGAAGACGGCGCGCTCGATCGGACTATCGACGCTCGCGGCTTGGCCTCTCTCTTTGTGTCTCTCATGGTGGGAATTCACATTTTGCGTTTGGAATTCGGAGAGGCGCTTGAACTGCGGCCTCTCCTTGGTGCAGTGGATGAGATGTTACTCAGGCTTGCTCCCGACTCGCGCGGCGCCGACGTGCCCGGCCTGTTGGATGCGGACGGAGACGACCTCGCAGTTTCGATCGGGGGTAGAGAATGAAGTTCCCGTTGACCACGGGAAAAGCCGCCAACTTCAGCGCACGTCATCCATGGTGGGTGATCGGTGTGTGGCTGTTGTTCATTGTGCTGGCGGCGGTGGCTACGCCAGGTCTCAAGACCGCACTTGCCGGGGACGAGATGAGATTACTCAACAATCCGGACTCCGTCCAAGGACAGACGCTCCTCGACCAGAAGATGTCCGGAACTCCCACCGCCTCTTCGGGCGCGACCGAGACGGTCGTCGTCCACTCGGACGCGGCGACGATCGACGACGCGCAGTTCCAGAAGGTGGTTCAGAACACAACGGCCGCTCTGGTCGGAAAGACGGGCACGGTAGCCCAAGCCTACAACTACTACGAGGCTTCGCTCTTCGACGCCGGCGCTGCCCAATCTCTCGTCTCGGCCGATAAGCACACGACACTCATCGTCGTGACCCTGGCCGGCACTTCGTCACAGGTGGACGGTAACATGGCCGGCTACCTGGCGACGGTCAAGGCGCAGAATACAGCGGGCTACGTCGTCGCTACGATCGGCGATTCCAGCATTGGGCACGAATTCACGAGCACAGCAGAAAGCGACCTACGCAAAGCCGAGATGATCGGGCTTCCGATCACCCTGCTCGTCCTCGTTCTCGTCTTCGGCGCCCTGATGGCCGCGGGAGTCTCGTTGATTCTCGCCCTGGTCGCCATCTTCGCGAGCATCGGAGCGATCTCCGTAATCGGGTTGTTCCTTCCTCAATCGTTCTTCATCATCAACGTGATCATGATGATCGGGCTCGCCGTGGGTATCGACTACGCCCTTTTCATAATCGAGCGTTACCGAGAGGAAAGGCGTCAGGGCCTCGGGAAGATCGAAGCCATCACCGCCACCGGGAGCTCAGCCAGTAAGGCCGTGCTCTTTTCGGGCGCGACCGTCATGCTTGCCCTCATGGGACTGTTTATCGTCCCCATTACCACCTTCCGTAGCCTCGGTCTCGGCGCCGTACTCGTTGTCGGGATAGCGGTCCTGGCGATGCTTACCCTCGTCCCGGCCATTCTCAGCGTCCTTGGCGATCGGGTCAACTGGCCGCTCGTGCGCTGGCATAGGAAGAAGCACGACGGCGAGCGGGTGCACTCCGCTCGCACTGTCTACCTGGGGTTCTGGGGCAAGATCACGAAGGGGATCCTGGCTCGACCTCTTGTCGGCGTGATTCTCACGGTTGTCATCCTGCTTGCCATCGCAGCCCCCGCGCTGATGCTCAAGACCGGCGCGGCTGCGTCACCAGACACCCTTCCGCCCGGTGATCGGCGGACTGCTTACGAACTGCTCGTGGAGAACTTCCCCGCGGGGATGCTTACCCCCGTCCAGATAGTCGTGGACACTCAGGAGACCGCCCAGGTCGACCAGGCGATCGCAGATCTCCAGGCGCGTCTCAAGGCCTCGAGCAACTTCGCCGGCACTTCCGTCGTGACCTGGAACCAAGCCAAGGATCTCGCGCTTATAAGTGCTCCATTGTCGGTTGACGCTGATTCCCCAACCGCCTACCAGACCATCAAGGACCTGAGAAGCGATCTGATCCCCATGTCCTTCGGCAAACTCGACACCACGGTCCACGTGACCGGGCAGACCGCGCTCGACGGCGATTCGGTGAGTCTCGTCAACAAGCTGACGCCCGCGGTGCTCGCGTTCGTGCTCGGGCTCACGTTCTTGCTCTTGATGATCGTGTTCCGGTCGATCGTCGTGCCGCTCAACGCGATCTTGATGAACCTGCTGTCGGTGGGAGCCGCATACGGCATGCTCGTCTTGGTCTTCCAGAAGGGCATCGGGCGCCAATTGTTCGGGTTCCAGCAGACCCCGACAGTGGGCTCGTGGGTGCCGATCTTCCTATTCTGCATACTATTCGGCTTGAGCATGGACTACCACGTGTTTCTACTCAGCCGCATCCGCGAACACTACGATCGCACCGATAAGAGTCGCGAGGCCGTCGCAGTGGGACTCAAGGCAACAAGTCGCATAATCACCGGCGCGGCTCTCATCATGGTCGTCGTCTTCTCGACTTTTGCGGCCGGAAACCTGGTCATGCTTCAGCAGGTTGGATTCGGTCTCGCGGTGGCCGTCCTTCTCGACGCGACATTGATCCGGTCGGTTCTCGTACCTGCCAGCATGGCCATGCTGGGCAAGATAAGCTGGTATCTGCCTCGTGCCTTGAAAAAGGTGCTCCCTCGCATCAGCCTCGAAGGCGGCCGGACCAAACCGGTACGTCCTCCGGCCTAGCTCGTCACTGTGCGGGACGGCGTTCCAAAATGAGCGTCGTCCCGTCACCTTCCAATAGTTATAATGGGTGGGTCGGCAGGGTTGCCCCGGGCAGGACCGGGGCCTTTTCGGCCAAGTCTGCTGTCGTTGTTTGCAGGTCCGCCCGGGTTTCTGATCCGAGCGCGGGTCTTTGGGGGGCGTCGTGATGATCCAGCTAGAAAGGGTTTCGGATGGCTGAGAGCACCGCAATGATGGATGGCAACGAGGCGGTCGCGCACGTCGCCTACAAGGTCAACGGCGTGATCGCTATCTACCCCATTACTCCGTCAAGCCCCATGGCCGAGCATTGCGACGCGTGGAGTTCCGCCGGCGGGAAGAACCTGTGGGGGGTCGTCCCCAACATCGCCGAGATGCAGTCGGAAGCCGGTGCGGCAGCCGCCGTGCACGGGGCGCTGCAGGCCGGTTCTTTGAGCACCACTTTTACGGCGAGCCAAGGGCTCATGCTCATGATTCCCAACATGTACAAGATCGCGGGTGAGCTCTCTCCCACCTGTTGGCACGTGACCGCAAGATCTCTTGCCTGCCAGGCCCTCAGTATCTATGGCGATCATCAGGACGTCATGACCGTGCGTCAAACCGGGTTCGCGCTTCTCGCTTCGAACTCCGTGCAGGAAGCGCACGACCTGGCGTTGGTGGGCAGCGCCGCCACTCTGCGCTCGCGGGTGCCCTTCATTCACTTCTTTGATGGGTTTCGTACCTCGCATGAGGTCCAGAAGCTTCAACTGGTGAGCGACGAGGCCATACGGGCCATGATAGATGACAATTTGGTCGTGGCGCACCGTCTCCGTTCCATGAGTCCCGACCGTCCGACCATCCGCGGCACGAGCCAGAACCCGGATGTCTACTTCCAGGGCCGGGAGTCGGTCAACAGGTATTACGATGCCTGCCCGGAGATTGTCCAGGACTATATGGATGAGTTCGCCGCCCATACGGGCCGCAGCTATCACCTGTTCGACTATGTAGGGGCTCTCGACGCCGACAGAGTCCTCGTGCTCATGGGCTCGGGCGCCGAAGCCGCTCACGAGACTGTCGAGTACCTCACCGCCCTGGGAGAGAAGGTTGGCGTGGTCAAGGTCAGGCTGTATCGTCCCTTCAGCAGCGAACACTTCCTAGCAGCTCTTCCCGCAACCGTCAGAAGCATCGGCGTACTCGACCGCTGCAAGGAGCCCGGATCGTCAGGCGAGCCACTGTACCTCGACGTCGTCGACGCTCTGGCTGAATCGGATCGTGGCGCCAAGATCATCGGGGGCCGTTATGGTCTCTCCAGCAAAGAGTTCACTCCGGGTATGGTCAAGGCTGTATTTGATGAGCTGTCCAAGGACAAGCCCAAGAAGCACTTCACAATCGGCATCAAGGACGATGTAACCCACCTCAGCCTCGACTACGACGAGCATTTCAGCACCGAGCCCGACAGCGTCGTTCGGGCACTCTTCTATGGTCTGGGCTCGGACGGCACCGTGGGAGCCAACAAGAACTCCATCAAGATCATCGGGGAGGACACTCCCAACTACGCCCAGGGCTACTTCGTGTATGACGCCAAAAAGGCGGGGGTGATGACGGTCAGCCATCTTCGCTTTGGACCCCAGCCCATCAGGTCTTCCTACCTGGTCAACAAGGCCAACTTCATCGCCTGCCATGTGTGGGCGTTCATGGAGCGCTTCGACATGCTCTCCGCGGCCGTGCCGGGAGCGACCTTCCTGCTCAACGCGCCCTATCCCACTGAGGAGGTTTGGGACAGGATCCCGAAGGACGTGCAGCAACGCATCATTGATCTCAAGATGAAGGTGTACGCGATCAATGCCTATGAGGTCGCGAAAGAGACCGGCATGGGCGGTCGTATCAACACGATCATGCAGACCTGCTTCTTCTATCTTGCGGGCATCCTGCCTCAAGATGAAGCCATCGCCGCTATCAAGCGCGCCATCAACAAGACGTATGGCAAGCGGGGCGACAAGGTCGTGCAGATGAACTACGCCGCGGTCGACAGCGCTATTGCCGCCCTTCACGCGCTCCAGGTGCCAGCGGCTCCCACGAGCGACATCGATATGCTGCCTGTCGTGCCGGGAGAAGCGCCTGAGTTCGTGCAGACCGTCACAGCCGCCATCTTGGCCGGCCACGGTGATCGGTTGCCGGTCAGTCAGATACCGGTCGACGGGGTCTGGCCCACCGATACCACCCAGTGGGAGAAGCGCAATATCGCTCTCGAGATTCCCGTGTGGGATCCGAGTGTCTGCATCCAGTGTGGCAAGTGCTCTTTCCACTGCCCGCATGGCACCATCCGCACGAAAGTTTATGATCCGGCTCTTCTCGGGGATGCTCCGGACACCTTCAAATCCATAGACGTCAGAGGCAAGGAGTATCCCGGCCTCAAGTGGACCGTCCAGGTGGCTCCAGAGGATTGCACCGGTTGCGGGGCGTGCGTAACCATCTGCCCGGCGAAGGACAAGAACGATCCAGGCCGCAAAGCAATCAATATGGCTTTCCAGCCGCCGCTCCGCGAGTCGGAGCATGTGAACTACGAGTTCTTCGAGAGCATCCCCTACGTGAATCGCGCCAAGGTGCGCGTGAGCAGCGTCAAGGGCAGTCAGCTTCTGGAGCCGTTGTTCGAATACTCCGGTGCGTGCGCCGGATGCGGCGAGACGCCGTACGTCAAGCTTCTTACTCAGCTTTTCGGGGATCGCCTCCTCATCGGCAACGCGACCGGCTGCTCGAGCATCTACGGGGGTAATCTGCCCACCACACCTTACTCGAAGAACGGAGACGGCCGGGGACCGACCTGGAACAACTCGCTCTTCGAGGATGCCGCTGAGTTCAGCTACGGCCTACGCCTCTCCGTCGATCGACAGTCCGATCTAGCTCGGGGAATGCTCAACACTTTCCGCGATATCGTTGGCGACCGACTTGCCGACGACCTGCTCGCTTCGAAGCAGACAGATGAGGCGGAGATCGCTGCGCAGAGGGCTCGAGTGGCGGAGCTGAAAGCCATCATCCTGGCGGCCGCGGAGGCGAACCCGGAGTCAGACCGCAAGTTTGCCCAGATGATCGTTGCAGCCGACTTCCTCGTCAAGAAGAGCGTGTGGGGAGTCGGAGGAGACGGCTGGGCTTACGACATTGGATACGGTGGCCTGGATCACGTTCTCGCCCAAACCCGTAACATCAACTTGCTCGTCCTCAACACGCAGGTTTACTCCAACACCGGAGGTCAATGTTCTAAGGCCACCCCCATGGGCGCCGTGGCGCTTTTCGCCGCTGGCGGCAAGCTCACAGGCAAGAAGGATCTAGGGGGGATAGCCTCTACCTACGGCAATATATACGTCGCCCAAGTGGCGATGGGCTACAACGATGCTCAGACTGTCAGGGCCTTCACCGAGGCGGAGTCGTACGACGGACCGAGCCTCATCATCGCCTATAGCCACTGCATAAACATGGGCATCGACATGACCAAGGGCTACGAACAGCAGAAGCTCGCGGTGGAAACTGGGTCCTGGTTCCTGTGGCGCTTTGACCCGCGTCTGGCGATCGAGGGCAAGAACCCCTTGCAGATCGACATGAAAGAGCCGTCACGCCCTGTCACCGACTACGCCTACAGGGAGAATCGTTTCAACATGCTCAAGAAGTCTCATCCCGAGACGGCACGCCTCATCATGGACAGGGCGCAGAACCACGTCTGGACCCGATGGGGACTTCTGAAGCAGCGGGCAGCTATGGTTTACGACACGGCCAGCCCCTTCGAGACCGGCATGGTCGACGAAGAGAGCCTGGCTGCCGAGGGTACTCAAGGCACGGCCAAACAGGTGCTTGGGACGAAGAGCGGCTTGAACTGCCCGGTGGCGTGCGACATGCATACCGTCAACAGGGAGCGCTGGAAGTAGCGCGTCGGCATCGTCGGCACGTGTGCTCTCGTTCAATTGCGGAAGCCGAGAGCCCGGCCTTCTCCATGCTCGTCGAATCGGAAACGGGGGCGGTCGTGCGGCCGGTGCTATAATCTCGATGTTCAGACTTACCTTGCTAGGGGAGCGTACAGCTGAGAGTGTGGCTTTGCCACAGACCCTGCGAACCTGATCTGGGTAATGCCAGCGAAGGGAAGTAACGGTTCTTTTTAGGCCTTGCCCTCACACCGGGGCAATCGGCGACTCCGGCCCTATGTTCCTCTGCGCGACCGAGGAGGAAGACGTGCGCGCAGTTGTCGTCGCGGGAGCCCATATCGTGGGCGACCCAGACGAAGCCGTCATATCATCCGCCGATTGGCTGGTGGCCGTCGACGGGGGGGCCGACACTCTCTCCCGAATGGGCGTGGTGCCGCAAATGCTGGTGGGCGACCTCGATTCCATCAGCCCTCGCACCCGATCTTATCTCGAGGCCAAAGGCGTGGATATCGTGTTGCTCCCGGTGGCCAAAGACGAGACCGACACCGAGGCGGCGCTTCGGCTGGTGGTCGAACGTGGTGCTGACGAGATCGTCGTCTTCGGCGCGCTGGGCGGACCCCGCCTCGATCACCTGGTTGGTAACCTGTTGCTGCTGACCTCGCCGTGGCTCGCTGACAGGCACGTCCGCCTCGTGGACGAGTGGCACGAGGCCTTTCTCGCTCACAACGACGTCGATTTCACCGGTTCCGTGGGCGATACGGTCTCGCTCCTTCCGCTCACGCCCGTCGTAGAGGATGTCACGACAGAAGGGCTTCTCTACCCACTCTCCGGAGCGAGTCTGCTCCAAGCGACCACCCGGGGGGTCAGCAACGTCATGACGGGATCCGACGCGCGGGTCGGGCACGGTGAAGGTCTGCTGCTCGTCTTCCACTACCGAGGGAGGTAACCCCTATGTCGACCAAAGGCCCCGGATACATGGATGTCTCGACCGTAGGCTGCCAGTTCTCCGTCTACCCACTACGGCAGATGGACATAGACGCTCCGGTGCAAGGCGTCATCAAGGCTGCCGCCGAGCACTGTTCCGTGAGGGTGGGCAACCTGAGCACGCTCCTCCAGGGAGACGAGGACCAGGTGTTTCAAGCTCTACGCGCGGCGTTTCGTGCCGCGCAGGAGTTCGGACCGGCCGTGATGACGGCCACCTTTGCCGCCGGTATGCCGAGCGACGAGCTCGTGTCGGATATTCAATCGGATGTCGAAAGAGTTTCGGGAGGACGAGCGTAAGTGATGTCGATCAAGGCTTCTTTCACAAAGTTCCGCATCTTCAGAGGGCTTTATGAGGATTGGACCACCCGTGACATTGTCGTTGCGGCTGTGCTGGCTGTTGCGGTGGGGGTCATCTTCTGGGCCTGGGGGCTGCTGTGGTCCGCGGCGCTCGGTGCCATACCTTTCCCTGTCCAATACATATCTGTCGGCGTCTGGATGGTCGGTGGATTGATCGTGCCGTACGTCGTGCGTCGCCCGGGAGCGGCCTTTCTCGGGGAAGTCGTGGCCGCGTTCGTAAGCATGGCGATGGGGAACCAATGGGGCATCCTGACAATGGCGAGTGGGCTGGTTCAGGGAGCGGGTGCCGAGATCGTGTTCGGGGCGGGTCGCTGGAAGCATTTCAGCGGGGTTTGGCTCTACGGAGCGGCGGCTCTAGCGGGGGCGTTCAGCATCTTGCTGGACACGTTCACGTACAGCTACTATTCCCAGTTCAGCTGGGCCAGTATCGGCATCGCAGCCATCATGTGCGTTATCAGTTCGGTGATCTTGGGCGGCGGTCTGTCGCAGCTTCTCGGTCAGTCTCTTGAGCGGACCGGAGTGTTCTCTGGGCTTGCTATCTCCCGGGGACAGGCGAAAAGGATCTGAGTACGGCTGGTTCGGCTTCGACTCTCTCCGTGACCGGATTGGGTTTCAGATACCCAACCCGGATCAAGCCGGCGTTCTCGGAACTGACGTTCTCGGTCTCCGCAGGAGAGACAGTTCTCATCTTGGGACCGAGCGGATCGGGAAAGAGCACGTTGACTCTCTGTCTGGACGGTCTGATTCCGCATCTGGTTGAGGGAGAGTACGAAGGCAAGGTCAACGTGGCTGGGCTGATCGTCGAAGAACATCCGGTGCACCTGCTCGCTCAGGAGGTGGGGTTGGTGTTCCAGGACCCCGATGCCCAGTTCTGCACTCTCACGGTGGAAGACGAGATCGCCTTCGGTCTGGAGAATCTTCGCTGCGCTCCCGAGGAGATCGAGCGGGCAATCGACCGCGCCCTCGCGGAGGTGGGCTTGAGCGGCTACCGACGTCGCCACCTGGGTACCCTTTCCGGTGGGGAGAAGCAGAGGGTGGCCATCGCTGCCGTGCTCGCGATGGGATCCCGCCTACTGGTGTTAGACGAGCCCTCAGCGAACCTCGACCCAGGAGCCACGGCCGAACTGTTCGGCCTATTAAAGACCCTGGCAGCCGACGGCCGGCACACCATCCTCATCATCGAGCACAAGCTCGATCAGATCATCGATTGGGTCGACAAGGTGCTCGTCCTGGGTCCGGGCGGGAGATTACTCTGTCACGGGGATCCTCGCGCCGTCTTCTACGAACGCGCGGGTGATCTGGAGGAGATGGGAGTATGGCGCCCTCAGACGGCCGAACTCACTCTTGCGCTTCGTGCGCGGGGCTGGGAGGTCCCCGGTAGTCCTCTCAGCGTCGACGAGACGGTGGCTGCCTTGATCGCCACTCCGGGGCTGGTCGACCGGCTGCGTCGCGCCTCGTCCGCCCTATCCGACGCCGCGCCGACGCCGCCAACTAGGTGCATCATGAGGACCGATCGATTGGACTATCGCTACGCCGACGGACATCAAGCCCTGAGTGGCGTCACCACGTCTATCGGTCGCGCCGGTTTCACTGCCATCGCCGGCGGCAACGGCGCTGGCAAGACCACGCTGGCGTCGCTTCTGACCGGCGCGAGGGGAGCGCCCCGCGGGAAGGTCTTCTTGGAGGGCGTGGACATCACCGAGCTGCCCACTTGGGCGGTGAGCGACCGGGTCGGTCTTGTGTTTCAGAACCCGGAGCACCAGTTCGTCACGGATACGGTCTTCGGCGAACTCGCGTTCAGCCTGGCTCCGCGGTCGGGGCGGAGACACGCGGGCAGACTGTCCACCGAACAGCGGTCTCTCGTGGAGTCTTGGCTCGATCGACTCGGACTTCTATCACTGGCGGAGGCGAATCCGTTTTCCTTGAGCCAGGGTCAGAAACGCCGGCTGAGTGTCGGCGCGATGTTGATCCGGGGACAATCGGTCTTGGTTTTGGACGAACCGACGCTGGGGCAGGACGAGTTGCAGTCGCAACGCTTGATGACGATGATGCACGCTCTCCGCGCGGAGGGGCGGACGGTGGTCATGGTCACTCACGACATGCGTCTGGTGGCCGAGAACGCCGATTCGTTGTTGGTGCTCAACGGAGGAAAGGTGATGTTCTCCGGAACGCCCACGGAGTTCTTCCGTCTGCCGGCCGAGGTGGAAGAGGCGGGGCTCGCCATGCCGGCGCTTGGTCAGGTGAGCGGCCGGCTGCACCTCGAAGCGGGCACGGCGAACGGCCTTCATACGCAGGACCTCTTCTGCAGCTCCCTGGGCGTCGCTACCGAGGAGGAGACATAATGGGTGGCCGAAGCCCCGTTGCAGTCGGACAAGCGCGGGTTGGCACCAGCTTCCTGTCGGCGAGGAATCCCAGCATAAAGCTGCTCGCGGCGGTTCTGACCGCCCTCGTCCTTACGTTCATCTTCGACCCTGTGACGCCCGCGGTGCTCTTTCTCTTCACGCTGCTGGCCGGCAAGTACCTCGGTGGCCTGAGTTTCAGGGAACAGCTCAGACCACTCATCGTCTTCCTGATCGCGGGGGTGGCAATCTTGCTTGGGAACCTCTTCTTCAACAAGGGAAACTCCGCGGCCGGCGCTTTGATCTGGCTTGGGCCGGTGAAGGTCACCGAGCCCGCTCTTTGGGCGGCCGGTACCCTGTGGCTCCGCCTGATGTGCTTTGCCCTGCTGTCTCTCGTATTCGTGCGCACGACCGAGCCGCAGTGCTTGATCTTGAGCCTCGTCCACCAGGTTCGTCTCAATTATCGCGTGGCGTACGGCATTATGGTGGGATACCGGATGCTTCCTCTCCTCCAGTCGGATTACCAAATGATTCGGGCGGCGCAGA
Source organism: uncultured Actinomycetes bacterium (assembly GCA_963775295.1). Classification (GTDB taxonomy): domain Bacteria; phylum Actinomycetota; class Thermoleophilia; order RBG-16-64-13; family RBG-16-64-13; genus JAMDEO01. Next base: position 59,563 of record CAVZIK010000006.1, on the reverse strand, counting down.
GAGTGAGAGGGGTGAGGGAAGCGCGGGGGGTGCTCCACGCCTGGGGGCGTCTACGACGCTATGCCATTCCGCTTCTCGCCGGTTCGGTGAGAAAAGCCGGCCGCGTGGCTCTGGCGATGGATGCTCGGGCCTTCGGCGCCTTTCCCGATCGCACTTTCCGCGAGCGAATGACCATCCGGCGAAACGATTGGCTCTTCCTACTTCTGGTCATCGTCGTGGTGGCCGCAATCGTGGTGTTCTTTAGACTCCTTGGCATTACACGCTTCACCGTGGAGTAGACGCCGCTCTCGGCTCCCCTACCGGTAGAACTGTACCTCCGACAGGTCCACGCCCCACCGAGAACTGGTCAGTTCCGTCAGTTGAGTTATCCAGATGCGGCAGGATGTCAGCGCTTGGCCCAGCGTGATGATTTGTGTGGATTTTCCGTCTAGTGTCGCCAGACGGGCGCCAGGCCCGGAGGACACGTTCTGGAGCAACTCGCCCGACCAACCCTCCACTGCCGATGAGATTTCTATGATGGTGGCCGGCTCGGCGAGCGTGAAGTCCAGGCCGACGCCCGTCTTGCCGGTGGAGCCGAACGTGGCGGACTTGTAGAACTCGGTGGTCCAACTGGTGCTTTTCTTGCCGTCGGTGAGATTGGGCAGAAGATCGTGGTTCTCGTGGCCGTCGCCCTCGGGGTCGACATCCTGCACCTTCGAGACCTTCACAGCGATCGGTGTCCTGGTGACGGTCAGATGAAGAATGTTGTCGTCGGACTTGCCGCCTACAGCAGGATCCTGTTCGAGCACGGTGCCGGCCGGCTTGTCGAAGGACGGTACCTGATCAGCGTCGGAGACGTTCACCTGGAACCCGGCGTCTTCAGCCTTCTTCTGGGCCTGATCGAGGGTGAGCCCGACGACGTCGGGAGCCTTTGCTCCCGAGAACACGGCCAGCAGTACGACCGCGATGACTATCAGCGCAACGATCGCCGCCAACCCTCCGCCGATTTTGACCCTCCGCGCGGTCCTGCGTCTACGTGCGAGGGCGCGGGCGCGTTCGCGCTCGCGATCGGCCCCCGACTTTTCCGTGCCCTCTTCGGCGCGGAGAGAACCGGAGTCGTACGAAGTGCCACCGGGAGACACGCGCGCTCTGCGGCCGTCATCTTCACTGCGTCGGCGCAAACGGCGGTGCGAGGTCGCCACCTCGGGAGCGTGCTGCGGCGCGTACAGGCCGAGACCCACCAGCGCCCCCAGAAGTTCGTCCATAGAGACGAACCTATCCTCCGGCAGTTTCTCGAGGCAACGCATGACTACTCTCTCCAAACCAGGAGGTAGGTCCGGACGGAGCTCCGAAAGAGGCGGCGGCGAAAGGTTCAGATGCTGCCGGGCTATCTCGGGCATGTTGGTGCCGTCGAACGGAGGATGGCCGGCCAACATCTCGTAAACCACCACTCCGAGCGAGTAGATGTCGGAGCGGGCGTCGACCGGTTTGCTCCTGATCTGCTCGGGCGACATGTACCGGGCGCTTCCGATGATGGAGCCGGCGCGTGTCACCCTGGTCCAATCAGGACCGGTGGCGATGCCAAAATCGGTGACCTTCGCATGACCTTGGCGGTCGATGAGGATGTTCTGGGGCTTGACGTCGCGATGGACTATGCCTGCCGAATGGGCGGCGGCCAGTCCCTCGGCCACCTGTCCGGCGATGCTGCCAACATCGGCGATCGGTAGTGGTCCCTCGCGGGTGAGTTCCTTGAGTGAGCGGCCCTCGACGTATTCGAACACCAGGTATTCCTCGGTGTCGGTGGAGCCACGATCAATCAACGTGACCAGGTTTGGGTGAGAGAGCTGCGCCAGGGCGCGGCCCTCGCGATCGAAACGCGCCCGAGTTCGGGGATCCTCGTTGAGGGACGGCTCGAGGCGCTTGACGGCAACGTTACGCTCGAGGCGGGTGTCCCACGCCTGATAGACGATACACATCCCGCCTCGTCCCAAAACCCGGCCCAATCTGTACCGGTTCTTGAGGAGCGGGCCCTCGGCGCTATGGTTAGTGGTCTCAGTCATAGGCAAACTTCGGTACTCGCGACCCTTGGACATGAGGAAAGCACACACTATGATAGTACTTGAGCAAGGATTGGAGGTGGCGGCGGGTGATTTACTATGTGATTCCACGTGAACTCGCGGATAAGTACTTCGAGGAGTTCAAGCAGCGCTTCGACGGCGTGGAGGGCGTCGAGGTCATTATCGATAGGCGCGAGGGCGAGCGGCGGACCGGCTCCGAGGGCGGAGGTCAGCGGATGCTGCGTGATCGCAGGCGTCGTCGAATCAGTGGGTCGTTCCCGGAAGTGTGACCACGTTGGGCTCCGGCGTGAAGCTGGATCTCCATAATCACACCCACTTTTCTTCAGATGGTGTGCAATCCCCGGCCCGGCTGCTGGCGGCGGCCAGAGACCGAGGGATAGGTTGTATTGCCATCACCGACCACAACACGGTGCGCGGAGCGCTTGAGGGCGCTGCCCTCGCCGCCGCCGATCCCACATTGCCGCGGGTCATCCCAGGCGTGGAGTTGGCCACCGATGTCGGCGAGGTCATCGGGCTTTTCGTGTCGGAGGAGATACCCAGATCTTTGTCCGTGGTCGAAGCGGTCGCGAGGATACGGGCGCAGGGAGGGCTGGTCTACCTGCCTCATCCCTTCGATAAGGTGCGCCGAGGGGCCGTTTCTCCAGGCGAACGACTTCGCGTTGCGGGCCTTGTCGACATCATCGAGGTCGTGAACGGACGCGCTCTGGGTTCCAGAGTTGCACTCAAGTCGGCCGCTCTTGCTGCTCGCATGGGCAAGCCCGCCGGGGCCGGCAGCGACGCTCACCGCTCCACGGAAGTCGGCTCCGCGTACATCGTGGTCGATGAGGTTCCCACTAGAGAGAACCTGGTGAGGCTGGTGGCCGCCGGGCGAGTGGAGCATCATCTGCGCGCTTTGGACTACTTTCTCAACTTGGGCCGCATGGGGATGGCCCCGGTGACACGCTTTCGCCGGCGGTTCATGGCTCCCGGCTCGCTGTAACCCGCTCGATCGCAGCGCTCGCGCCCTGTTTGTGAGTTTTCTTGGCGGGTACACAGATGGAGTCGGCACACCTGGGCGGCACTCCTTCAAAGCCGGCAAGGAGGTTCAAGAGCCATGAGCGACGTCGGGCAGATCGAACCGGTGCGGGCCTCTCTGTGGGAGCCGTGGCGGGGGGATCAGCGCGTCCATTGCTTCCTCTGCGCTCATCACTGTCGCATCGGCTTGGGCGAACTGGGCCTCTGCGGTGTGAGAAAGAACATCGACGGCGTCCTCTATACCTTGGTCTACGCCTGTCCCATCTCGACTGCCATCGATCCCATAGAGAAGAAGCCCCTGTTTCACTTCCTTCCCGGCACCCTAAGTTATTCCGTCGCGACCGTAGGCTGTAATTTCCGGTGCCTGTTCTGCCAGAACGCGGACATCAGCCAGATGCCGCAGGACACAGGGCGGATCGTGGGGCGTCCTCTTTCCCCGGAAGCCCTGGTCGCGGCGGCACTCGATGCGGATTGCCGCAGCGTCGCATACACCTACACCGAGCCCACGATCTTCTACGAATATGCGCGTGATTGCGCCCGGCTTGCAACTGCCGCCGGACTCAAGAACGTCTTCGTCACCAACGGATACATGACGGCACAGACCCTAGCCGATATTGACGGGGACCTGCACGCTGCCAATGTGGACCTCAAGGCCTTCTCTGACGAGTTCTACCGCAAGGTGGTCGGAGCTAGGCTCAAACCGGTGCTCGATTCCATAAGGCGCCTGTGGGCGATGGGCGTCTGGGTGGAGGTGACCACCCTGCTGATCCCCGGCCACAACGATTCCCCAGAGGAATTGCGGCGGCTCGCGGCATTTCTCGTGTCGGTGTCTCCGGACATTCCCTGGCACGTGTCGCGTTTCCACCCCACCTATCGCCTCATGGACGCGGAGGCGACACCGGTCGCGTCGATTGAACGGGCCTTGCGGATAGGACGGGAAGAAGGTATTCGATATCTCTACGGGGGCAATATTTCCGGCCATTCGTCGGAATCGACTGTCTGTCCGGAGTGCGGCGAGACTGTGGTGGAACGCCAGGGTTTTAGCCTCCGACGTAACGCGGCGCAAGCCGGAAGGTGTCCGCGCTGTTCCGGCCGCATCGCCGGAGATATCGGCGCGGGTCTACGCGGTCCGGGCGGCGGGGGCGACGACCACGGCTTTCGGAAGGAGGTATGAGCGATGTCATTGGTGGGCTGTTTTGTTACTCCACATCCTGCGATCATCATTCCTGAGGTCGGTGGGGCCGAGTTGGCTCATGTGGAAGCCACGGTCAAGGCCATGCGCGCGGTCGGTGAAGAGGCCAAGCGTCTCAGGCCCGATACCATCGTGCTGCTCTCTCCCCACAGTCCGCTGGCCCGCTCGCAAATGGGGATCTCGCTCGCATCGTCCTATCGGGGCTCCCTCGCCTATTTCAGAGCGCCTCAGGTTACTCTGGCGGCAGATGCTGACCAAGAGCTTGCCAAGGCGATCATCGATGAGTCCGCCGCGCACGGCATCCCCACGGTCGTCACGGCCTCTCCGGCCGAAGTGGTCGATCTCGATCACGGGGCCATGGTGCCGCTGTACTACGTCATGGAGGGCCTGGGAAGGTCTGCCAAGCTGGTTCTGCTCTCCTTCTCCTATCTGAGCCTTGAGGAGCACGTACGTTTCGGCCAAGCGGTGGGGCGGGTCATGCTAGCGAGCCGGGCGAGGATCGTGTACGTTGCAAGCGCCGATCTCAGCCACCGCCTCCTCCCCGGGGCGCCCGCAGGCTATGATCCGCGCGCGCCCGAGTTCGACAATGCCGTAGCCGGCACGTTCGCCCGGGGAGATTGGGAGGCACTCATGTCCATCGACGCGGGTCTGGTGCATGCGGCCGGGGAATGCGGATACCGCTCGCTCGCCGTGCTGGCCGGAGTCGTGGACTCGGTGGAGTCTTCCGGAGGCAGTTTCAAGAATCACTTGCTATCGTACGAAGGGCCCTTCGGAGTGGGGTACATGGTGGGGACAGTGGACATTGTGACGGGCGACGAGAAGGCGCAGGTGACACCATGAGCGAACCGACGCGAGAGAGCCCCGACGCTTTGGTCGCGCTCGCTCGGCGCGCAATCGCGGACTACGTTGCGGATCGGGCAGTCGTGGACGCGCAGGAGATTGCTGGGCTCGCGCCACGGCAGGCGGGGGTGTTCGTTTGTCTGCACCGCCCGGACGGCTCGCTTCGGGGCTGCATCGGAACATTTCAGCCCACGCGTTCGACAATTGAGGAGGAAATCGTACAGAACGCCATCAGCGCCGCTACCCGCGACCCGCGTTTCTATCCGCTCGACAAGAGCGAATTGAGCAGTCTCGATATCTCGGTGGACGTTCTCGGCGAGCCTGAAGAGGTCTCGGGGTTGCAGGACCTGGACCCGAAAGTCTACGGCATTATCGTCCAGACCACCGACGGGCGGCAGGCCTTGCTTCTGCCAGACCTCGAGGGCGTGGAAACTCCTGAGCAGCAACTGCGTATTACGGCGCACAAAGGGGGGATAGATCCCGACGTAGACAAGATCCGCCTTTATCGTTTCAAGGTGGAACGCCATCACTGAACCACCTCACCTGGACGCGTTATGTAGGCTGCGCTACGCGGGGCGCCCGTCTCCGGGGTGCCTTTCCGGCGGCGGCTTCCTGGAGTATTATGAATACCATGAAAACACTCACTAACACAGGGATACCGGTGTCAAATAACGGATCTGGGCTCGCGGTGTTGAATGGCCGCCGCCGCTACAGTTTTGGGCGCTTCTCCACCCACTTGGTCTGGAGCGGGCTCCTGCGGGTCATACAGCGACTGACTCACTACAAGCACAGCGACGTACTCGAGTTCAGGATCAGCTATTCGGTCCGAGACTTGGTCAGCGAGAAGGGCCGTGCGGTCAAGGATCAGATGGAGGCCTTGGCCTCTGCGGTGCAGAAGGCGGGTTCATATCAAGCCCGCGAAGAGGCTACTCGCGCAGTCCATGCAGTCATGGAAGCCCTCAACGACCGGGTTCCCCCCGACGTCCTCATGAAGCTGAGCGAATCTCTCCCCGTTCGGGAAGCGGCCCGGCTTCGTAGGGCGGCTACCCAGCGCCTGCGCAAGAACTAGCAGAGGCTCCAGTCATGGCTCAGCCCTTGACTGCCGCCGGGGGCAAAGCCGTGCCACCCTGGGAGAGCTTCCCGCGCGGTCCATTACGGTCATCACTCGATGGCAGTCACAGTTGATGTCGTAGCCCACGCCAGCGGGAGATATCACGCCTTCGTTCACGTCGACCGCGGCCACTCAGCCTATGGGGAAGCCGTCCCCGAGATGTACGTCCGGCGTTGCCAGCGAGCGCAGAACGGTCGTCCGCTCCACAGCCCGGCCGCTACCCGCGCTCCCTTCGGGCCGTCGGAAGTCTCCGCCCGTCTGCTCTCCTCCCGCGGCCTTCCCTGAGGTCGGCGACCCTGAAATAGGAAGGCGCACGGGGCTCCACGAAAAGCTTGTCTACGTCTCGTCCTCTCCGGCGAATCGTCTCCTACCTCGGCGAGTAGGTCGTCAAGCTCCTCCAACACTGCTTCCTGACGCCGCTCCGGCCGCAACCTTTTCCACACTGACGTTTGCTACGAGTGCGCCGTCGACCACGCTGACCACGTGGTCGACGAAGACGAAGTCGACTCCCTTGAGCAGATCTTCACCCCGGATCTCGTCGATGTCCGCTTCGTTGCGGTCCGGCAGGTAGATGCGGGTGATGCCTGCGGCTTTGGCGGCCAAGACCTTCTCCTTGATCCCACCCACTGGTAGGACCTGCCCTGTGAGGGTCACTTCTCCGGTCATGGCCGTACCGGAATCCACCGCTCGTCCTGAGACCATGCTTGCCAGGGCCAGAGTCATGGCCACACCGGCCGAGGGTCCGTCTTTTGGCACCGCCCCGGCTGGCACGTGCACGTGGATATCGTGTTTCTGGAAGTACCTGGCGTCTGCGCCCAATCGGTCGGCGATGCTGCGCACGAATGTTAAAGCCGCCTGAGCCGATTCCTTCATGACGTCCCCGAGTTGTCCCGTGAGAATCAATCGACCGTTGCCCGGCATCGCCCGTGCCTCGATGAAGAGGATATCCCCCCCGGTGGGCGTCCAGGCCAGGCCGGTGGACACTCCCGGGTCACCTGTACGGCGCTTGGTCTCTCGGAATACCTTCTTCTTGCCCAAAAAGTCTGGAACCTGCTCCTGGTCGACGGCGAGGCTCTCCTTCTCTTCCTCGGCGACCATGCGGGCGAACTTACGGGCGATCGTCCCGACCTCGCGCTCCAGATTCCGGACCCCAGCCTCACGGGTATAGTTCTCGATGACCGTGCGCAGGGCGGCGTCCGTCAGTTCGAGTTGACCTTCCTTGAGGCCGTTTCTGTCTATCTGCCGCGGGACGAGATACTTGCGGGCGATCTGGAGCTTGTCCTCCTGGGTGTAGCCGGCGATGGAGATGATCTCCATTCGGTCCCGCAACGGGCCGGGGATGGTGTCGAGCATGTTGGCCGTACAAATGAACAGGACCTTGGAAAGGTCGAACGGAAGGTCGAGGTAGTGGTCGCGGAACGTGCTGTGCTGCTCGGGATCGAGTACCTCGAGCATGGCGCTCGAGGGGTCTCCCCGCCAGTCGGAGCCCATCTTGTCGATCTCGTCGATCATGAAGACCGGGTTGCTGCTGCCGGCATCGCGGATCGCGCGAATGATCGTGCCCGGCATGGCGCCCACGTACGTCCTGCGGTGACCGCGGATCTCGGATTCGTCGCGCACCCCGCCCACACTGATACGGATGAACTTGCGCTCCATCGCCCGGGCGATGCTCTTGCCCAGGCTGGTCTTGCCGACGCCGGGAGGGCCGGCAAAGCAGAGGATGGGTCCGGAGACCCCGCTCTTGAGCTTCTGGACGGCCAAGAACTCGAGTATGCGGTCCTTGACGTCCTCGAGGTCATAGTGATCCTCGTCCAAGATCGTGCGGGCGTGGCCGATGTCGAGGTTGTCCTCGGTAGTCACCGACCACGGCAACGAGACGATCCAATCGAGGTATGTGCGTATCACGCCATACTCCGCCGCCGCCGAAGGAAGTTTCGACAACCGATCCAGCTCGCGCCGGGCCTGCTTGTCCACTTCCTCGGGGAGTCCGGCCTGGTCTATGCGGTCCCTGAGTTCGTTGGTCTCCGCCTGGGTCTCGTCGGTCTCTCCGAGTTCGTCCTGAATGGCCTTGAGTTGCTGCCGGAGGAAGTACTCCCGCTGGGACTTGTCCATCTCGGATTGAACCTGGTTCTGGATCTTGGATCCGAGTTCCAGCACTTCGAGTTCGCGGTTCATAAGGCTGGTGAGGTGCCGGAGACGCTTGGAGAGATCGACCTCTTCGAGGAGTTCCTGCTTCTCGTCGGTCTTGAGGCGCATCGTCGAGGCGATGAAGTAACCCAATGCCGAAGGGTCCTCAATGTTGGCGGCCGCCATTTCCAACTCCGCCGGCAGATAAGGAACGAGCTCGATGATCTTGGTGTACACCGACACGAGGTTACGCTGCAGGGCTTCGAGCTCCGTGCCCGCCTCCACCACGTCGGGAAGCTCGTGCACCTCAGCGGTGAGGTAGGGTTCCTCGCCCGTGAAATGGTCGATCCGCACCCTGCGGATGCCTTGGGCTATGATGCGGAGCGTGCCATCCGGGGTCTTGATCATCTTCTGGATGCTTCCGAGAACACCTACGCTGTAGACGTCTTCTGGCCCGGGACTCTCGATGTCCGGGGTCTTGACCGCAACCAGGCCCACCTGCTTGTCGCCGCGCAGGATCTCGTCGATGAGCCTCACAGATCTGGCTTGTCCTACCGCGAGCGGCATCAAGGTGTCTGGAAAGATCACCGTATCCTTGAGCGGCAGTATGGGGATGTCGCGGGGTCCTTGGACCGGTTCGGTATCGCCCGGTTGCCTCAAGATGACGAAGTCTTCGCCCGGTATCTCAAGGGAGGATGACTCGTCCTCTTCCGGATACAACAGGGAACCGAAATCTGTCTCTCGCGCCGTCATGTTATCTGCCCGCCTTCATCCGGTTCCGGAGCGCATTCTTGCTTGAGGCTGATGGGGATACGCTTGCTTGCAGAGCGTGCCTTTATGGGGATCAGGATCTCCAGGAAACCGGCGTTGTAGTTGGCACTGGCTTGGGTTGGATCGGCTTCGGACGGAAGCGCAACGGCGCGCTCAAAGCGTCCGTAGTCGATCTCCATTTGCTGATAAACCGCATCGGGATGCCGCTCGTCGAGACGAGTGCCGCTCACGCGGAGGACGCCCTCGTCGATCTCGAGCGTGATCTTGTCGGGGTCGATTCCCGCCAGTTCGAGTTTGACGACGACCGCTCCGGCTCGTCGGTCGAAGTAGACATCTGCATTGGGCCGTAGCGCGGCCTTGCCGTATCGGGGTAACCGCTCGCCCCGGAGCAGTTCGAGGAACATCTTGTCGACCTCGCTCTGAAGGCGTCGCAACCCTGGGGGGTCATCCTTGTTCATGGGTCCCACCGTGGTCTCGATTGTTGGCTGATTCCAGTACTGTATTGCCGAATCCGCCGCAGCCCAAACAGGGTTGGCACGGCGACAGCCACGACGGCGGCATAGGTTGGGTCATGCGGGCCGCCGCCGGCGTGCGCCGGCGGCTCGGGTGGACTGCCCAACCGCAGGACGTCTAGTGGTTCAACGCTTGCAGCGCGGTGAGTACCTGCCCTAGCAAGTCGATCTGATGCCCGTATTCGGCCCAATCGCCGGCCTTCTGGGCGGCCAGAGCGGCCTGGTAATGTTGTTCGGCCTGTGCGATCAGGGTGGCGGCGTCGGTCGATAGAGTGGTCGTGGTACCACTTGGCACCGTCGTAGTAGGCGATACCGCGGTGGTTGTCGTGGTCTCGCCTGTCGTAGTGGTGGAACCGCCGCCCCCGGTGGTCGTTGTGGTCCCGCCTCCGATCGGGGCACCGAAGATCTTCGTAAGCGAGTCGGCGAGTGTCGGCTCCATGACCACCTTGTCACCGTAGGTCACGATGACCCGAGTCAGTTCCGGAATGGGGCTTTGTGTCGCCTGGAGATAGAGGGGCTCGAAGTACATCAGCGACTGGTTGATAGGTACCACCAGAAGGTTGCCGCGGATCACCGTGCTTCCGGCTTGATCCCACAGGGTCAATTGCGACGAGATGACCGGATCGTTGCTGATCCGAGCCTCTATCTGCGAGGGTCCGAAGATCAGCTTGTCTTTCGGGAGATCGATCAAGACCAGCTTGCCGTAGTTTGCACCGTCTTGCCTAGCCACCAGCATCGACGCCAGATTCTCCTTGCTCAGGGGCGCGAAAGGCTGGATGAGGGAGAACTCGGGTTGGGTCTCACCTGGGAGGGTCATGACCTCGTAATAGGGAACCACTGGTGTGTTCTCCCCGGCGTACTGCTCCGTGGGTATTTCCCATACGTCTTCTTTGTTGTAGAAAATCTGCGGATCGTTCATGTGGTACGTGGCCAGGACGTTTGCTTGGACGGTGTACATGTCTTCTGGATAACGCACATGAGCACGCAAGTCGGTCGGCATCTGGTCGCCCGGGGTGAAGAGTCCTTTGTAGATCTTGCCCCAAGCGTTTGCGATGGGGTCGCCGGCATCGATTTGATAGAAGGTCACCTTGCCATCATAGGCGTTGATGACCACTTTGATGGGGTTGCGCATGTAGTTCACACCGTTGCGCGGTTGCGAATAAGGAAACCTATCGCTCGTGGTGTAGGCGTCCCACATCCACACAAGCGAGCCGTCGGCGCGCAGCACCAGATACGGATCCTTGTCGTACTTCAAAAACGGGGCGAGTGCCTGCACCCGCTCGGTGATGCTCCTTCGGAACATGATGCGGGAGTCGCTGGCCAGGGAGCTGGAAAAGAGCAGCTTGGCGGTTGCGAACCGGAAGCTGAATGCAAGCTGCTCCAACTTGTTTCCAATAGGGACGCCGCCGTCTCCCTTGTATGTCACCGATACGTTGGTGTCTCCTTTGGGATAGTCGAACTCGGGGCTCTTCGTCTTCACAACCACGTAGGGACTGCCCAGCTCGCCGTAGTAGATCTCGGGGCGGGTGATCTTGAGGTCGGTGTCTGTCTTGGGCGGGATGTCACGGACCGTTAGAACCGGAAGTCCATCCGGGCCGGCTTCGTTGACCGGACTCATCACAAATCCGTATCCGTGTGTATAAGTCAGATGCAGATTGACCCAAGTCTTGGACTGAGCCTGCAGCTGGGTCTGATCGAGCTCGCGGGCGCTTAGCAGGACCTCGGTGTACTTGCCGTCGATGGTGTACCGATCGACGTCGACATCCTTGAATGCGTAGTAGAGCCGTATCTCCTGTATCTGCGAATAGGTGGACAGGGCCGGACGCGGCTCCCAGAGACGGATGTTGTCCAGGGTGCCGGAGTTGTTCTGGACGTCCTGAACGGTGAGGTTATTGTCGGCAGTCAGCGAGGTGGTGCTTATGTCGTTGAGCCCGAACGCCCAGCGAGTCGCCTCGATGTTGTTGGCTATGTAGGGCGACTCGGCCGTTATCTCGTTGGGCGAGACCCGGTACTGCTGAATGAGTGCCGGATAAGCCTTCCCGGCGATTGCCCAGGTGAGCAGCATGAGGACGATTGCGAGCGCCGGCAATCTCCAACCCCGGTACCTGATGTTGGCCAGGAAGATCCCGGCCGCGACGAGGGAGACGACGGCCAGGAAGTGGAGCACCGGTAGGCGGGCGTGGACGTCAGTGTACCCGGCTCCGTACACCACACCCGATTGAGATAGGTTTAGCGACCAACTCTGGATCATGTAGTCCCCGGCCTTGGCAACCATGGCCAGCGCAAGGATGACGGAGAGATGGGCTTTTACGTGAGGTGCGAGTTTGATCCGGTTGTCACCGCCCAGAACGATAGCCCGATCGACAAGATACGTGAAACCGGTTGCAATGAACGTGAAGAGGAGGATGAGCCCCGCGTAGTTCACCAAGGTCTTCCAGAACGGCAGCGTGAAGACGAAGAAGGACGCGTCTTTGTGGAAGAGCGGGTCCGCGTAGCCGAAGGCGGTTCGGTTGGCGAACAGGAAGACCTGCTCCCAGCGACCGCTGTACAGCGCGCCGATGACGATTGCGATGACGACCGAGGCGATCAGCATCAATCTTCCGGGCCAGCGCCGTCTTGAGGCCAATTCGAAGACCTCGCCGTCCTGGGCGCTGCGCACCGGCATCAGCCTGGGGGAGATCTTGCGGGCGAGCCAGAGGCTCCCGTAAAAGATGACGAAGAAGACAACGGCGAAAAAGACCCCCACAATGAGGCGAGCCCAGACGGGCGTCCAGAAGACGGAGGTGAATCCCACTTCTTGATACCAAAGGAGGTCCGTCCAGATCTTCGAAGCGATGCTGCCTCCTCCGTAGACGATCAGGAGGACGATGACCAGGATGACCGCACGCCGAAGCGGCCCGGGCTTGAGCCTGAGGATCCGCCCCCGCTTATCCGCGCGGGCCGGCTTCTTGGTGGTCACGGGCGCATCTTTTTCAGAGGAGGCGGCCACGATTCTCCCTTCTGACTCTCACTCCCGCAAATCGAGTGGACGAGGTACTTTATCACCCAAGCTTGTCGACGGCTCTTTGCTCCTGGTCCAGCAGGTGGATGGCTGCGTAGGTTGCATTCCGGCCCGCGAGGGCTTCTCTCACGTCCGGCACGTCTTCTAGATTGACCCTCAGCGCAAGTCCACAGCCGGCGCTCAAGTTGGAAGGCGGTGGTACGACCTCGAGCCTGATCCCCTGATGTCGCAGGATATCCTCAGCCGCCATAGCGTGGTGTGTGCTGTCAAAGGTGACGATCGCGGTTCTTCCCTGGCGCTGCACCGTTCTTTAGAAGGTCACGACTTTAGCCGCAGAACACATCAACTGTTGTAGCACGGGAATGGAGCCCGGCCGTCCGACGGCCATTCGCTCACGGACACCGTAGTAGTCCATGCAGCTTCCACAGACGTAGATTTCGCAGCCTTGCTCCTCCAGTCGTTTCAATCCTTCGAGTACCGGAGAATCGTCCATCGCAAGGAAGATCCCTCTGTTGGCAAGCGCGATTGCTGCCGGTTCCTCCAGTCGCTCGTGAAACGAGTTCCAGAAGGCCTGGGCCAGAAGGGCGCCGATCTTGGGGTCCGCTCCCAGGGAGTCGGAACGCACGTAGTAGAGAGTGTCCATCTCAGCGAGCGTGAGAGAGCACGATGATCGACCGGGCCGCCGGCAGTGTCTTGTCCGTGACCTCTAGAGTGGACGCCGCCGACCGCTGAACGTTCTTCTGAATCTTCAAGAATCCGTCGACCGGCGCGATGGGAAAATCGACCTTGTCCGTCTTGTAGTGGACTGGGATGACGATGAGCGGGCTCAGAGACTCCACGACCGCGGCCGCCTGTTCCTCGTCTATGGTGAAGAAGCCTCCGACCGGTACGATGAGGACGTCGACCCTGCCGATCGCCTCGATAGCGGTCTTGTCCAGCAAATGGCCCAGATCCCCGAGGTGGACGAGCCTGATATCGCCATCGTCCAGCACGGCGATGGTATTCCGCCCTCTCTTGCTTCCGCCCGCTTCGTCGTGAGCCACCTGTACGCCGGTGATCCGGAGCGCGCCCACGGTTGCCGAGGTGGGATGGACGAGAACCAGTGGTTTTCCGGGAATGGTATCGGTGGCACCGTGATCGTCGTGTTCGTGGGTCGCAATCACCACGTCCGCGGGCTCGTCGATGGGCGCGTAACGGAGAGCGCCGTCGAATGAGCCTGACCGATATGGGTCGAGTATGGCGCGGGTTCCGTCGCCAGCCTCCACTAGAAAGGAAGAGTGGCCATAATATGTGAGTCTCATGTCATCAGCCTCCGCCAGGTACTCTTCGTGACTTCCGCTAGGTTAGCCGATGGGGGTTGGGGGTAACAACATGGTGGTGCCGGTGTCGAGGCCTGGCGTTTGACGGGTTGATACAATCCCCGGTGTTTGCTAATATACCCCCATGGGTATGTGCAGGCGACGGAGATTCTGGCACCAAGGGGTACCGGTCGATCACGTCGGCTGAGCTAATATTGTAGAAGGGCCGGTTGGCCGGTCCGTCCCAAACAAGGAGAAATGACATGAGCGGTGGAGAAGTACAGGAAGTCAACGCCCAAAGTTTTGACCAAGTGATCTCCACGTCGGCAGTTCCCGTCGTCGTCGACTTCTGGGCGCCTTGGTGCGGCCCGTGCCGGATGGTTGGACCGGTTCTCGAGAAGATGGCGGCCGATCATGCGGGCAAGGTCAGCGTGGTGAAGGTCAACGTGGACGAGAATCAGGAGCTGGCTGCACGCTACGGCATTATGAGCATCCCGACCGTCATCATGTTCGATGGTGGTGCGCTCAAGACCCAGCTTATCGGAGCTCGCAACCAGAAAGACTACGAATCCGAATTTGGTCTGGCCTGAGGCCGGAGCGGGGGAGAAGATCGATGGGTAGTTCGGAAGCACAATTGATCCTCATGGGTTCCAGGGTAATGGATTCCCAGCGCAGGGGCGGAGGCTGACGTCCTTCTCTATCTCTGGAGGAGATAGTCGGCTATTTGAACCAGGATTTCAGCAGGCGGATGGACGGAATGCGTCCGTTGAGGTACATCGATGTCGATGACCCTGCGCGCTCCGAGTATCCCGCTCTGGAGACCGCCCTCGCCGGTGGAAGGGGATTGCCGCTCGTGCTCGTGGGGAATGCGGTCAAGTCTCCCCCTGCCATCAGCGTCTATTGGATAGAGGATCAGTTGGCCGAACTGAGCGATGCAATCGGCGGTGGCAACGGAGAGGGGACGGGCAGTGGCCTCGTATGATCTGAAGTGCCGCTCCTGCGGCAATGAGTTCGAAGTCTTCGTCCTTGGTTTCCTCAAGGATGATGCCAAGGTCTGTCCGGATTGCGGGGGTCGAGAAGTCGAACAGCGCTTCACCGGCTTCGGTGGGGTAACCGGGCTGGGCAGTTTCCCATCGTGCTCGGATGGGGGCAAGTGCGAGCCGCGTGGCTGCAGCCCGCGTTCGGGGTTCAGCTGAGCTGGTTGATGGGGCCCGTGCGGTCCCGGCGCGTATCTTCAAGTAGTACTCGGGGCCCGTGTGCGCTGGAGCGCACGCGGGCTCTTCTTTTGCTCCAGCATGAGATAATTCCCATGTTGTATCTGCAAGTCTTGCGGTGGCGATCGACCTCTTCGATCAACTCGCAGTAAGGGAGCCGAATGTACCCTGAGCTCTTTCACATCGGTGGTTTTACGATGAACTCCTTCGGGGTCATGATGGCCCTCGCCTTCATCTCGGCCGGTTTTGTGGCCCATTGGCAGTTCAAGAAGCGCGGAGTTAGACCCGACTTCATCTACGGTCTGCTCATCGCGGCTGTCATCGGCGGCTTGGCTGGCGCCAAGATCCACTACCTTATTCTTCACCCCAGCGAATGGCCGGGCAATCTTCTCAGTGGCGGAGGACTGGTCTGGTTCGGCGGCCTTTTCGGCGCCATCGTGGCCGTCGTTATCGTCACGCTCGTCGCCAAGCAGAGCTTGGCGAGAGTCATGGACGCGGGTGCGTCAGCCGTGGCGGTGGGTTACGCCGTCGGACGAGTGGGCTGCTTCCTCCGCGGTGACGACTACGGTATTCCTACCAGTCTTCCCTGGGGTATCAGTTTTCCCAAAGGTCTTCCCCCTACGACGGTGAGGGTGCATCCCACGCAACTCTATGAGATCGGGGCCTCGCTTGTCATCTTCGCGCTGATCACTTGGGTCGTGAGCCCGCGTTTCAAGCGGGAGGGGGGCCTCATCTTTGCCTACGCCGTCATGGCGGGCATCGAGCGGTTTTTGGTGGAATTCATCCGGACCAACAAGCCTGTTGCTCTCGGTCTCACTCAGCAGCAGTGGATAAGTATCGGACTCATCGTGGTCGGTTTTGCCGGCGTGTGGTGGTTCGAGACGCGCGGTCGCATTCGGCCAACCCTAGAGCAAGTGAAGCCCTTGCCCGTGGCCGTGACGACTCCCGCGGGGCGGAAGAATCTCGCAATGGCCAACACGAGCAAGAAGCGCAAGCGATGACGAGTTCCGGATCAACGACAGCAATCGAGTGAGAAACACGACCTTCCATCGGTTCTCCACGCCGGTTGCCGTCTTGGGCTTGGTCCTTGCCATGGTGGTCGCGTTTACGGCGGGATGCGGCTCCTCCGCAGGGGCAGACAAGGGCGCACAGGCCCCCGAGTTCTCAGGAACCACGCTGGACGGCCAAAGTGTGTCTCTCAGCATCTACCGTGGCAAGCCTCTCGTGCTAGCCTTCATGGCGAGTTGGTGACCGTCCTGCAGGGCGGAGGCGCCTGAACTCGATAGGTTCTATCGAGACAATGGTCAGAAAGCGGGTCTCTTGGTTGTGGCCGTGGGAGATACCGATGCAGCGATCCGGGATCTGATGACCTCAGGTGGATACTCGTTCCCGCTGATGCTGGACTCGGGGAACGTCGGCGGTGGATATGGGATCAGCGTCATACCCACTCTCGTGCTGATTGATTCGTCGGGAAACTTCGTGAAGAGCACGTCGGGGGTGGTCACCGCCGATGCGCTGGCGGCGTTGGTTGGGGACGTGGCCTCTCGATGAGGGTCCTCGCCATCGACGTCGGAGCCGGCACCACGGATGTGCTTCTGTGGGACAGCGGCTGCGGGGGCGAAAACCAGACCCATCTGATCGTGCCGTCCGGAACAAGGGTTGTCGCCGGTGAGATCGACCGGGCTGCGTCGCGGCGTCTGCCCGTGGTGCTGGAGGGTCCGCTCATGGGGGGAGGCGCGGACGCCGCCGCCATGAGACGACACGTCGCTCTCGGGCTCGCCTTCTACGCCACTCCCGACGCCGCCGGCAGCTTCAACGACGACCTAGAAGCTGTCGAAGCCATGGGGGTCGTCTTGGTGGAACCCGTGGACGTGGCCTCGATCGTGGAGGCGGGAGCCGCACACGTCCGTACCGGCGACGTGCGCTTTTCTGAACTCCTTGACGCGCTCAAACTCGTAGGCGAGTCCGCCCCGATCGACGGATGCGCCTTGGCCGTCCAGGATCACGGTCGAGCCGGCCCCGGTGAGAGCGACCGGACCTTTCGTTTTGAGAAAGTTGCGGCTACGCTAGCTCGTTCCAGCCGCCTTTCCGGGTTCTTCTATCGACGCGACGAGATCCCCGAGTACTTCACCCGGATGCGGGCCGCAGGTGATCTGGTCGATACCGGTATCCCCCTCGTGGTTGGCGACACTGGGCCTTCGGCGTTGTGGGGGGCTTCGTTGGCAGCTTCCAAGACGCCCTGCCTCGCCGTCAACTTTGGCAACAGCCATACCATGATGGCATTCGTGGATGGAGAGAATATCGACGGCGTCTTCGAGCACCACACATCGATGCTCGACCCCGCGAAGATGGAAGCCTACATACGCCGGTTCGCGGCGGGTGAACTCGAAAATGCGGAAGTCTTTGCGGATGGCGGACATGGGACGCTGAGGGTCATGGCCCCCTTGGACCTCTCGGCGGCCGAGATCCTGGTGACGGGTCCCAGGCGGCGGGAGTTCTCCTCCATGCGACTGCCTTTGACCCAAGCCTCTCTGCACGGGGACATGATGCTGACGGGCTGCTACGGCCTTCTTCAGGGGTATCTCGCGGGGCAGTAGCCGCGGGCCCCGCCTCGATGTGCCATCTCCGACCGCCTCATGGAGCGGAACCGCTCAAACCGACACTTTCGTCACAAGGCCGACGGGGTGTCTACATGGGGGGTGGCATGATGGGCAAGGTCTATGCACGCAGGGGGTGGGTCATCGCTGCGGTTGTCGCGCTGGTCGTGGCGCTGGCCGCCGTCGTCGGAGTCGGGGGATGCGCCTCCAAGACGTCTGGCGGCGAATCGTCGCCGGGGTCAGTCGCGTTCGCGGGCGTCTCTACCACGGCCGCGGCGAATACGGCGTCAAGAGCCCCTTCGGTTGGTGAACCCGCCGCTGGGGTAGTCGAAGATTCGAACCAGGCCGTGGGCGGTGACGTCACTGCGGAACTCACGGTGCTTCAGCAGGCGAGCGGGCAGAAGATCGTCAGCGATGCGCAGTTGGACGTCGAGGTGAAGAGCGGTGAGTTCCAGAATGCATTCGCCCAAGCGCTGTTGATAGCGGATCGCTACGGGGGCTACCTCGTGAGTTCGAGTTCGCAGGCAAGCGGCGAGGAGGGGAGCCTCAAGAGCGGCACCATCGCCATCAGGGTACCGTCAACGTCCTTCGACAAGGCGTTGAGCGATGCTGCCAAGCTCGGGGAGGTGAAGAATCGCCAGGTCCAGACCCAAGACGTGACCGAGGAATATGTCGATCTGCAGGCGCGTATCACTAATTCCCAGGCGCACGTTCAGGCCGTTCTAGCTTTGCTCGCGAAGGCCAAGACGGTGGACGAGGTTCTCCAAGTGCAGCAGGTGCTCACCGCCGCCCAGCAGGAGCTGGAACAGTTGAGGGGCCGTCAACGGTACCTCGACGAGCACACCAGCTATTCGACTGTGACTTTGAGCATCTATGAAACCGGCGCCATTGTGACCCCCGCAAGCACCTGGGGTATGACTCAGGCTCTCACTGATGGGCTGCACAATCTCGTCAACGCGTTCAACGCGATCGTCCGCGGGCTCGGAGTGCTGGTGCCGGTTTTGATCGTGCTGGCTGATCATTGCGTACGTAGCCTATCGGCTCTGGCGAGCGGCCGCCCGGCGGCGGCGCGAGCGCGAAGCGGCACGCTTCCAGCCGTATCCCCAGGGTTGGGGCGGCCTGCCCAACCCGTCCGGAGCGGCCCCCGGGGCTCCGGCTCCTGTGGATCCCACGGCGGACGCCCGGTCCTAAAGTGGTGGCGATCCGGCTCTGGGAGGCCGGATATCGAGAGGGATGAGGGCGTCACGGGCACTGCTCGTGGCGCCCCTAGCACGTCCGGTGTATACTCCCTTGCTCGTGCGTCGAAGGAGAGGTACTTCCTTGGAAGATCTGTCCGGTCGCGCGAGTACAATTCAATACTGCACCCCTGTTCCGGCAGTGAGGCCGGGGCCGCTAAGACCGTAGGAGGTGACCCAACTGAACAGCTATGAGCTGGCTCTGATCCTGCGCGCAGACGTGGAGGATGAAGAGCGAATCGCGGTACTCAACCGCACCAAAGAGATCATCACGGGTGACAAGGGCGTCATCGTGAAGATCGACGAGTGGGGCAAGCGTCGTCTCGCCTATGAGATCAAAGACACCTTTGATGGCGTCTACTACATTCTCTATTTCCAGGCGACCGCAAAGACGCTCGACGAGGTGACCCGAGTTCTCGGCATCACCGACGGCGTGTTGCGTTTCATGCCTATCAGGCACGAAAAACCCTTTGGCTTCGCACAGCCTGCTCCGGCTGCGCCTGCCGGCGAAGAAGCCTAGACTGAGGAGGACAGCATGGCTCGTGGTATCGCTCACGTGACCCTTGTGGGCAACCTGACCCGCGACCCCGAGCTCCGTCAGACTCCGGGCGGCACACCGGTGTGCCAACTGGGGGTGGCGGTTAACTCCTCATACAAGGACTCATCCGGCCAATGGATGGAGAAGCCGAACTTCTTCGACGTGGTGGTGTGGGGTACGCAGGGCGAGAATTGCGCCCGTTACCTCTCGAAAGGCCGCCAAGTCGCGGTCGACGGCCGTCTCGACCAGCGTAGCTGGGACGCCCAGGACGGTACGAAACGAAGCAAGGTGGAGATCATCGCCGACACTGTCATGTTCATTGGTGGACAAGGCGGTGAGGTCCGCGAGCCCGCTGCGCGAAGCAATGCTAAGCCGGCTTCGGATGCAGCGGCACAAGACGATTTTCGTGACATCGATTTCGGGGGCGACGACATTCCGTTTTAGTCGTTCCGCAAGGAGGTAGAACAAGGTGGCAAATCCTAAGAAGCCGCCGAGGCGCGTTCGTCCCACTACGGGTTCGCGCCGGCGCAAGTACTGCTTTTTCTGCAAAGAGGGCGTGGAGACTGTGGACTACAAAGACTTCAGTACTCTCCGCCGGTTCATGTCCGAGCGTGGCAAGATCCGGTCGCGTCGTACCACTGGTGCGTGCCGGCGTCATCAACGCCAAGTGGCCGTGGCGATCAAGCGCGCCCGCGAAGTGGCGCTGCTTCCCTACAGCAGCCGCTGAGACTCGCGGATCCAACCATGACGCGTTCCCCGGCCGCGTTCACCCGGTTCGGCAAGGCCACGGCGCTCACGGTCGTCCTTGGGGTATGTATGGTCTTTCTTCCCCTCGGACCGGCGGTGATCATGCCGTTCCTCGCCCTTCCGGTCGCCCACCTCTTGGCAAGGTGGGGGTTGCCGTACGCCTTGCTGCTGGTGCTCATAGCCGGAGGACTGGCGTTCGTGTTTGCAGACGTGGGGATGGCTTCGCTCGTTTCTCTCGTTCTTCTCGCCATGGGCGTGACGCTTGGGCTTGCGATTCGCAGGTTCTGGTCGTTCGGCAGGACGCTCGTCTTGGCGGCGGCCGCCGCTGCGGTGGCGTTCGTCGCCTGGGGTGCCGTCATGTGGCTGGCGCTCGGCATCGACGCAACAGTTCTCCGCAACGCGGCGAATGCGTCCATCGACAACGCGGCTACCGCGTACAACCAGATGGGCGTGAGTCAGGCCAGCACCGCCTTGGTGTCGAGTCAGCTTCGGCAGATGCTCGACGTGCTGCCGTATCTGGTCCCGGGTTTGTTGTTGGTGGGGTCGTTGTTGCTGGCCGGGTGCGTCATCGTACTCGCTCACGCGATCTTTCCCCGCCTGCGTGAGAGAGTGGAAGTGCGGCTCTCCCTCACCGGGTTTCGGATGCATTGGGCCGCCGCCTACGCGTCGATTATCGGCCTTGCGCTCCTCGTCGTTTCCAGGGGGGCGGGCAGATGGCAGTACGCGCTATTGTACGTGGGTCTGAATGTGCTGCTGGTCTCACAGACATTCTTTTTCTACCAGGGGCTGGCCTTGGTCCATTGGTACGGCACGACCCGGCAATTGGGCCGGGGCTCTCGAAGCGCGCTGTATGTTGTGGCTGTGCTGGCCCAAGCACTGCTGCAACTCACGGGGTTGTTGGGTCTGTTCGATACGTGGCTGGACTGCCGCAAGCGGTTTGCCCTCAAGACGCCGGGCGCTGGTCCGGCGCAGTGAATCTAGAAGGAGTGACTTGTGGAAATAATCCTTAGGCAGGATGTCGACAATCTGGGTAAGAAGGGCGAAGTCGCGAATGTATCCGACGGTTACGCCCGCAACTTTCTGTTCCCTCGTAAACTGGCGGAGCGGGCGACCGCTGCCCGCATAGCGGTCATTCGTAAGGAAATGCAGGAGAAAGCGGATCACGAGCGTCGCCAGGTGGAGCAGGCCGACCAGATCCGGGATACCCTTGCCAAGACCGTCCTGACCATTCCCGCCAAAGTGGGAGAGGGCGAGCGGCTTTTCGGCTCGGTCACCAACCAGGACATCGCCACCGCCATCTTCGCGGCCCGCAAGATCCGGGTCGACAAGCGCAACGTCTCGCTGGAGGACCCCATCAAGACCCTTGGCACGTTCATGGTCAAGGTCGAAGTCAACGGGAGCGTCGAGACGGCGGACATGAAGGTCATCGTGGTTCCGGAGGGCTCGAAGGAATAGCCGGGGCTTTGCCCCATTTGAAAGAGGGGCGCACGTGGAGATGATGGCTAATATGGGCGGCTGGGGCGGAACATCCGGCCAGGAGCACTCGGTTCCTCAGAACCTGGATGCCGAGGTCTCGGTGTTGGGCGCCAGCATGCTTACGCCCAACGTCATCCCTGGTGTCAGCGAGATCGTGCGCCCGCATCACTTCTACCGGCAATCCCACCAGAAGATCTTCGAGGTCATCGAGGACCTTTTCTCCCGCGGCGAGCCCGTGGACCCCATCACCGTGTCGGAGGAACTTGCGAACAGGGCCAGCCTCGACGTGGTGGGCGGCCGCGCCTTCATCCATAGCTTGGTAACGGCGGTGCCCGCGGCGACAAACGCGCGGCAGTACGCCGAGATAGTCCGCGAGAACTTCTATCTGCGCTCCCTCATAAAGGTGGGGGGCGAGATCACGGAGATGGGCTACCGCAGGGAGCAGCCGCCTGCGGAACTCATCGATAGGGCCGAGCAGATGGTGTTCGAGATATCCCAGGTACGAATCACTGGGGAATTTGAGCCAATCAGCGAACTCATCAACGACAATTTCGCGGAACTGGAGCGTAGGAATACCGAGGGTCATCCCACTGTGGGCTGTGAGACCGGCTTCCGCGATCTAGATGGCCTCATCAGCGGTTTCCAGCCCGCGAACCTTGTCATACTAGCGGCTCGGCCTTCCATGGGGAAGACGGCCCTGGCTCTCAATATCGCGCGGAATGTGGCAGTTGATCAGGACAAGGCCGTGGCTATCTTCAGCCTGGAGATGTCCAAGTTTGAACTGGTCCAGAGGATGATGTGCTCCGAAGCGCGGGTGGACAACTTCCGGGTCCGGAGGGGGATCTTGCAGACGAGCGAATGGAGCCGGCTGGCGGCGGCATGCACCCCCCTTCACAAGGCGCCCATCTTCATCGACGATAGCGCCTCCGTGAGTCTTATGGAGATCCGAGCCAAAGCCCGGCGCCTCCGGGCTCGACACAAGGAATTGGGGCTGATCGTCATCGACTACCTGCAGCTGATGATGGGGGACGCTAACGTCGAGAACAGGCAGCAGGAAATCTCGAGGATCTCTCGGGGCTTGAAGATGCTTGCCCGGGAACTCGAAGTGCCCGTGCTTGCGCTTTCTCAGCTCTCCCGGCAGGTGGAGCAGCGGGCCGGCAACCGGCCTGTGCTGTCCGACTTGAGGGAATCGGGCGCTATCGAGCAGGATGCCGACGTCGTTCTCTTCATCTACCGCGAAGAGATCTACAACCGCGACGCGCCCAAGGGCGAGGCCGAGATCATCGTGGGCAAGCAGAGGAACGGACCTATCGGGGACTGCAAGCTGACCTTCGCCCCGAGCTACACGCGGTTCGGTAACACCAATGACAGGAACCTTCCTGCATAGACAACTGGGACTTTCAGCAAGGGCGGGCTGCAAAAGATGAGTGATGCCGGCAAGCGGTTCGACGTGGTCATCGTGGGCGGAGGCCCAGCGGGCATCTTTGCCGCGCTGGAGCTGTCTCGCAAGTCGAAGCTTAGGGTGCTTCTCCTGGAAAAAGGCGCCGATATTTCCGAGCGGCGCTGCCCGGCGCGGGCCAATGGGTACTGCGCGCATTGCTCTACTTGCGACATTACCTCGGGCTGGGGCGGCGCTGGGGCCTTCTCCGACGGCAAGCTGACCCTGGGGTCTGAAGTCGGGGGGTGGCTGGGAGAGTACAAGGACCTGGCTGCACTGCTCGCACTCATCGCAGATGTCGACGGCGTTTATCGCGAGTTCGGAGCCCCCGATCGACTATATGGAGACGATCCGGAAGTGACCGACCGATGGGCCGATCTCGCTTCGAAGCAGGGCCTGCGCTTAGTGCGTTCGCCGGTGCGACATCTGGGGACCGAACGCTCGGCCGACGTTCTGGCCGCCATGCGCGCGGACCTGGAAGACAAGATCCAGATACTCACCCACTCTTCCGTCGCGCGTGTTCTTACGAAGGACGGGCAGGTGACGGGCGTGGAGACGGCGTCCGGCGACACCTACGAGAGTCCCCTGGTGATCCTGGCCCCGGGCCGCGAGGGCTCGGAGTGGCTCACCGAAGAGGCGCGTCGCCTCGGCATCCCCCTTATGAACAATGCCGTCGACATCGGCGTTCGCGTGGAAGTGCCCGCTGTGGCCGGCGATCCTGTCACCTCCGAGTTGTACGAGCCCAAGCTTCTCTATACTTCCAAGCATTTCGAGGACCGGGTCCGTACGTTCTGCATGAATCCGCACGGAGTCGTATGCACCGAGTGCTGGGGCGACGCCGTGACTGTTAACGGCCACAGTTATGCCGATCCCGCCCAAAAGACCGCGAACACCAACTTCGCGCTTCTGGTATCCACACGCTTTACCGAGCCGTTCAAAGAGCCCATCGCCTACGGCAAGCACATCGCTCGGCTGGCCAATATGCTGGGCAAGGATATCTTGGTGCAGCGCTTGGGCGACCTTCGCGCCGGTCATCGCACTACACCGGAGAGGCTGCGGCGCAGTCTGGTAGAGCCGACACTCCTGGCCGCCACTCCAGGCGATCTCAGTTTCGTTCTTCCCTATCGACATCTGCGGGACCTCGTTGACATGCTGGACGCCCTTGAGGCGTTCTTGCCCGGGCTCGGCGGGCGCGACACTCTCCTCTACGGGGCGGAAGTGAAGTTCTACTCCTCGCGGCTGGCTCTCAGCACCGATTTGGAGACCCCGGTCGGAGGACTCTTCGCCATCGGGGACGGCGCCGGCGTCACGCGGGGGTTGGTTCAGGCCTCGGCCTCGGGGTTGGTCGCCGCCCGGGCGGTCATCGGCCTGGTGTAAACTGTCCCTGCGGGGGCCTTCGGGCCGCGCGACGGTCTTGGTGGGGCCGCGTCCAGACCAGTAACAATCGGGAGGAATAGTGCCGGTTCTGTGTATAGTGGGCGCCCAGTGGGGCGACGAAGGCAAGGGCAAGGTCGTTGACTTGCTGTGCGAATTCGCCGATATGGTGGTCCGCTACCAGGGCGGCAACAACGCCGGTCATACCGTCGAGAACGATCGGGGTAGATTCGCCCTGCATCTCGTACCCTCGGGCATCACTTCTCCAGACGTCGTCGCCGTCATCGGCAACGGGGTGGTGATAGACCCCACGGTTCTCCGCGCGGAAATCGACGAACTGGAGGGTAGGGGAGTCTCCACCGCGAATCTCAAGATCTCGGGTGAGGCACACCTCATCATGCCCTACCACGTCATGCTGGACCACATACAAGAAGCTCGATTGGGCATGGGAAAGATCGGCACCACCGGCAGGGGCATTGGTCCTGCGTATGCCGACAAGGCTTCCCGCCAAGGCGTGCGCATCCAGGACCTCCTGGATCCAGAGGACTTCCGCGCGAAGGTCAAGTCCGCGATGGAGGCCAAGGGCGAAATGATGGCCAAGGCCTATGACCAGGACGTAAGTTCCCTGCCCGAGGACTGCGAACGCTATATTGCTGCGGCGGAATCGCTGCGGCCCTACATAGAGGACACATCACTGCTCGTGTGGCACGCTCTCCGTTCGGAGAAGAGGGTTCTTCTGGAGGGCGCCCAGGGCACGATGCTGGACCTCGATCACGGGACCTATCCGTACGTGACGTCCTCCAACCCGGTCGCCGGGTATGCCTGCGTGGGCAGCGGGATTGGGCCGGTGGAATTGAACGAGGTCTGGGGCGTGAGCAAGGCGTATGTCACCCGGGTGGGAGAGGGGCCGTTCCCCACCGAACTCCATGATGATATCGGGCGGCGGATTTGCGAGATTGGCCACGAATATGGCACTACCACCGGCCGCCAGCGCCGTTGCGGGTGGCTCGACCTGGTCCAACTCCGCTACGCGGCCCGAGTCAACGGGCTCACCGGACTGGCGATAACCAAGCTCGACGTGTTCAACACGATGGAGACCATCAAGGTCTGTACCGCGTATCGCTACAAGGACCAGATCCTGGAGGAGCTGCCGTCGACCCAGACGGTGTTCACGGGAGTGGAACCCGTGTACGAGGAAATGCCGGGATGGAAGAGCGACATCTCCGGGGCGACCACGGTCAACGATCTGCCCCAGGAAGCCATAGACTATCTCAACTTCATCGTACGTCAGGTACACGTTCCCATCGCTTTGATATCGGTGGGGTCGCAGCGGCACCAAACCATCAAGGTGCCCCACCCCGACTCCCGCCCTGCAGAATAGCGAGGAGGCCGGGCATGACCGATGACGGGCGCTTGGATGTCCTGGTTGTCGGCGGCGGAGGCCGCGAGCACGCCCTGGTCCGCGGTTTGGCCCGCAGCGCGCGCATCGGGCGCATATTGTGTGCCCCCGGCAACGCCGGCATCGCCGCCGATGCCGAGATCGTCGACATCAAGGCCGAAGACGTGCCGGCGATGGTCGCGTTTGCGGAGCGGGAGCATGTCCACCTGGTCGTAGTGGGTCCGGAAGCGCCACTGGTGGCCGGACTTGGCGATCAGCTTCGGCGGCGCGGTTTCGCGGTCTTCGGACCCAACGCCGACGGGGCTCGTTTGGAAGGTTCCAAAGCCTTCGCCAAGGAAGTCATGAGCACCGCGGGAGTACCCACCGGGAAGGCAGCAGCCTTCACCGAGTACGCAGAGGCCAAAGCCTATCTCGCCGCGCACGGCGCTCCCATCGTCATTAAGGCCGACGGTCTCGCGGCGGGCAAAGGTGTGATCGTCGCGCTTACGGCGGCGGAGGCAGTGGCTGCGCTGGGGGAGTGCTTTGTTGAGCGACGCTTTGGCGACGCGGCCGGGACGGTCCTCATCGAGGAATACCTCCGGGGAGAAGAACTCTCGCTGCTGTCTATCGTCAGCGGTTCGCGGATCCTCCCGCTGGCGCCCGCCCAGGACTACAAGCGTGCCCTTGACGGAGACAAAGGTCCCAACACCGGCGGGATGGGCTCGTATTCGCCCGTTCCTTCGGTGGACGACGCCCTCTACGCCACGTTGGTGGAGACGGTGGTCAGGCCCACGGTGGACGAGATCGCGCGACGGGACATCGACTTCCGGGGCGTTCTCTACTCCGGTCTCATGCTCACGGCCGACGGGCCCAAGGTCCTCGAGTTCAACTGCCGCTTCGGCGACCCGGAGACACAGGCCATCATCCCCCGGATGCAGTCGGATTTGCTGGAGTTGCTCTGGGCGGCCGCACGGGGAGATGATCTGCCTTCGGTTGAGTGGCGCAGCGGGGCCGCAGTCGGCGTCGTCCTTGCTTCGCGGGGCTATCCGGCTTCCAGCTCCAAGGGTGACGTCATCGGCGGTCTGGCCGCCGCCGCCGCGTTGCCCGGGGTTGAAGTGTTTCATGCCGCCACCGCTCGGTCCGACGGGGACCTGGTGACCAGCGGCGGCCGCGTTCTTACCGTGACCGGCACCGGCGACTCGTTCGCGGAGGCTCGGGCCAGGGCCTACGCCGGAGTGGCGGCGATCGGCTTCGACGGGGCTCAACACCGTTCCGACATCGCCCTGCGGGCGGAGCAACGAGAAGCGCAGCGCGCCGGCTGAGGGTTCGCTCCGGATACCAGCCACTGCAGAAAGGGGAGATCATGGCGGATCAGCCGCTGGTGGGAATACTCATGGGTTCGCAATCCGATTCCGAGACAATGGCCGGTGCGGCCGAGGAACTCGAAGCGTGGGGCATCGGGTACGAGGTCAAGGTCATCTCCGCGCACCGCGATCCGGACAGGGTGCGGGAATATTCCCTCTCTGCCGAATCCCGCGGTCTGAAGGTGATTATCGCCGGGGCGGGGAAGGCGGCCGCGCTACCCGGCGTGGTGGCGTCCATGACCGATCTACCCGTCATCGGGGTCCCAATCCGGACCTCCGACCTGGGCGGGCTCGATTCCCTTCTGTCTATGGTACAGATGCCGGCCGGCGTTCCGGTGGCCACCGTGGCGATAAACGGTGCCCGCAACGCCGCCATTCTGGCCGCAAAGATCCTTCGGGTCGCCGGTTTGGCCACCCCTCCCGAAGCCGGTGAGAAATGATTCCCCGTTATTCGACCCCGGAAATGGAGGCCGTGTGGACCGATCAGGCGCGGATGGCGGCATGGCTGGACGTGGAACTCGCCGTCTGCGAGGCGTGGGCCCAACTGGGTGAGATCCCCGAGGGCGCTGCGGCGGACATCAAGGCCAAGGCTGCGTTCGACGTGAATAGGGTGAACGAGATCGAGGAGACGACTCACCACGACGTCATCGCGTTCGTGAGTTGCGTGGCAGAGAACGTGGGTGACTCGTCGAAATACATTCACTATGGGCTGACTTCGTCCGACGTCCTCGATACCGGGTTGGCGCTCCAGATGCGGGGCGCGGGGGCGCTGCTCGAGGAGGAGACCAAGAGGCTCGGCCGCATCCTGCAGCGGCGCTCTTTGGAACATCGCGACACCGTGATGATCGGCCGCACTCACGGGGTGCACGCCGAACCCATCACGTTCGGGATGGTGCTCGGACTTTGGGCCTTCGAGGTGCAGCGGGGTCTGGAGCGTCTGCAGCGGGCGACCCAACAGGTCTCCGTGGGCAAGATATCCGGGGCGGTGGGAACCTACGCCAACGTCGATCCTCGGTTGGAGCAGATCACCATGGGAATCCTGAATCTTGGTATGGCGCCCATCTCCACCCAGATCGTGCAGCGCGATCGTCACGCGGAGTTCATGTCGGCTCTGGCGCTTCTGGCGAGCACTTTGGAAAAGATCGCCCTCCAGATCCGTCACTATCAGCGCACCGAGGTTCTCGAGGCCGAGGAGTATTTCGCTCCCGGTCAGAAGGGTTCCTCGGCTATGCCGCACAAGCGGAACCCCATTATTTCCGAGCGCATCTGTGGGCAGGCCAGGGTGATCAGGGCCAACATGGTGGCGGCGTTCGAGAACATAGCCCTCTGGCACGAGCGCGACATCAGCCATTCGAGCGTGGAGCGAATCATTCTTCCCGATAGCACTATCCTACTTCACTACATGCTCAAGAAGGCCTGCTGGCTGATCGACAAGCTGAACGTCTACCCGGAGAACATGGCCGCCAATATCGAGAAGAGCTTCGGTCTGGTGTACAGCCAGCGGGTCCTGTTGGCACTCGTCAACTCCGGACTTCTGCGCGATGACGCTTATAGGATCGTGCAGCGCAGCGCCATGAGGGCCTGGGAAGAGAAGACCTCGTTTCTCGAACTGCTCAAGGCCGACCCGGAGGTCACCAGCCGTCTGCCGGTTGCCGAGATCGAGGGCTTGTTCGATCCGAGTCACCAACTTCGGCACATGGGTGTCATCTTCGATCGGGTGGCGGCGCTGGAGTGGTAACAGGGGACGAAGCTGGTAGAATCTCAACCTGGTTGGTTCCCCGCCGGCGGCACATTTCTCATCCACGTCGCTGAGCCTGGATAAGACGAGGAGCGTGATTCATGACCCGCCTTGAGAGACTTCACGAGGGCAAGGCAAAGATCGTTTACGCCACCGATGATCCCGACGTCTACATCCAGGATTTCAAGGACAGCGCGACTGCCCAGGACGGCCTCAAGAAGGGCACCATCTTAGACAAGGGGCGGATGAACAACACGATCTCGGCCCGGCTGTTCACTTTGCTCGCAGATGCCGGAGTTCGGACCCACTTCTTGGGTACCGAGTCTCCCACCGCCATGCGCATCCGGCGCCTCGACATGCTTAAGGTCGAGTTCGTGGTCAGGAACGTGGTGGCCGGCTCGCTCGCCAATCGCATCGGCTACCCCGAGGGTACCGCCCTCAAGAAGCCTCCCTTGGTGGAGTACTACTACAAGGACGATGCTCTTCACGATCCGCTGCTCTGCCTTGGTCACCTGGAAGAATTGGGCGTGGTGACCCCCGAAGAGTTGGCCGAGGCTACACGCATGGCCCGCAAGATCAACGAGACTCTGCAGAAGTTCTTCTTAGAACGCGGCCTCATCTTGGTCGACTTCAAGCTCGAGTTCGGACGCGACGCCGCGGGCGACATCGTGCTGGGGGACGAGATTTCGCCCGACACCTGCCGACTGTGGGACGCACAGACTCAGGAGAAGCTGGACAAAGATCGCTTCCGTCGAGACATGGGCGGGGTGGAAGAGGCATATGCCGAAGTTCTGCGCCGCATTCTTGTGGAGGATTGAGCGATGAGTGAGAAGCCCATCGTGTGCCCTCGCTGCGGGGCACGCGATTCTTTCATCAAAGGGTACCTGCCGGACACGTGCGTGTGCAGGGTCTGCCAGAGCCAATTGGACTATCGCGAGATACCGGGTTGCGAACCCGATTGCACCTCGCGGCAGGCGGTAGCGTCCGCACGCGATGACTCCGAGGCCTGGGATATCGGGCAGGCCGACCCTGTCGAGGACGAAAAGTGGGAAGATCGGTGACGTACGAAGGGGCTCGTTCTCGGGCCAGGGGGGACTGATGCGGGATCCTTGGCAGGATGACTCACCCCACGACGAGTGTGGGGTGTTTGCCATCTACGCCCCGGAGATGGACGTCGCCCGACTTACCTTCTTCGCACTGTTCGCGTTGCAGCATCGGGGACAGGAGTCGGCCGGAATTGCCGTCACCGATGGTTCCCGGATCATAGTCCACAAGGACATGGGCCTGGTTTCTCAGGTTTTTCAGGAGCAGATTCTGCAGAGTCTTCCCGGCCAGCTGGCCATAGGACATGTGCGCTACTCCACCACGGGAGCCAACGAAAAGCGAAACGCCCAGCCGTTCGCGCGCACCCGAAACGGGTCGTTCATCGCCCTCGCCCACAACGGCAACCTGGTCAATACCGACCAACTGCGAGACGATCTGTTGCGTAACGGACACGTCTTCGAGAGTACGTCCGATACAGAGGTCATCGCCGCATTACTGGTGGAGCACCCTTCGCGCGACATCCATGAGGCCATCCGCGAGATCATCCCCAGGCTGAGAGGCGCTTTCAGCGCGGTCCTGCTGACCAAGGACGAGGTCATCGGGTTCCGCGATCCTTACGGCATCCGCCCTCTGGTACTCGGAGAGTTGGGCGGCCGCTACTGCATGGCCAGCGAGTCATCGGGCCTTGACATCATCGGCGCCAAGTTGGTGCGTGAGATCGAGCCGGGTGAGATCTGCTGGATCGATAAGGACGGCTACCACATCGAGCAAGTGGTGAGGCGCGAACGCGAGTCCTTGTGCGTGTTCGAGTTCATCTACTTCGCCCGTCCGGATTCGGTCATGAAGGGCCAGACGCTGTACGCGGCCCGCAGTCGCATGGGCGAGGAACTCGCCGGGGAATCCCCGGTGGAGGCTGACCTCGTGATACCCGTGCCGGACACGGGCAACTCGGCCGCGATAGGCTATGCGGCAGGCAGCGGCATTACCTATGGGGAGGCCCTCATCAAGAACCGCTACATCGGGCGAACGTTCATCGATCCGGACGATCAGGTGCGCAAACTGGGTATCCGCATGAAGTTCAACCCCCTCACTTCGGCCATCAAGGGTAAGAGACTCGTAGTCGTAGATGACTCCATTGTCCGAGGGAACACCACGCGGGCGCTCGTGCGCGTCCTTTTCGAGGCCGGGGCAAAGGAAGTGCACCTGCGCATAAGCTCTCCCCCGATCGTCTTCCCCTGCTTCTACGGCATCGACATGGCCGACCAGGACGAGTTCATCGCTTTTGGAAAGAGCGTCGATGGAATCAGTCAGGAACTCGGGGCCACCTCGGTCGCCTACCTATCCCTCGACGGGCTTCTGCGAGCGACCAGAGCGGGGAGAGGTGAGAACTGTTTCTGCACCGCGTGCTTCAGCGGGGACTATCCGTGCGAGGTGCCGGAGACGCTTCGTTTGTCGAAGTTTCGCTATGAGAACGAGGCCTGCGAGTCACTGGAACGCTGAGCCCGCTGACCGAGGCACAAGCCTTTCGCTCACGCGTTCAACACCCTTTTCGTGCATCCGCCGCGCCTGTAGACTGTCGCTCACCATGAAACGTCTGGGTTCGCGCAAGGTCAAGGTCGTCATCGCCGCCGCGGTTGTCGTCGTGGCCGCGGGGGTCTTGCTCTGGCTGGGGCTCGGACGTGGGGCGGTCTACTATTACTCGGTCTCTGAACTCAACGCCTTATCGAGCGCGCACAACGTGCGAGTCTCCGGGGAACTCGTGGCGGGTTCTCTGGTGCACTCGAGTAACACTCACATCACGTTCCGGATCCACGACCGCGATCAGACCTCGGAATATCTTGCTGTCGTGTACGACGGCGCCCTGCCCGATACGTTCAAGAACCTGGCCGACACCGAAGTCGTCGTGGAAGGCGACCGCCTGACAAACGGAACCTTCGAGGCCCGGACCTTCATCGCCAAGTGCCCCAGCAAGTACGAGGCTGCTCCTTGAGCCAGGCGGGCGAGGTCCTCCTCCTCCTTGCCGCGCTGGCAAGTCTCGTAGCGCTCTTGGGCTCCCTGGTGGGGCGAATCAGCCGTCGGCCGCTGGGCGAACGGGTTGGCCTCTGGTCGCTGTACGCTCTGCTGGTCGCGGTCACCGGAGCCTCCCTGCTCCTGCTGGCCGCTTTTATGGCCAGGGACTTTGGCAATCTTTACGTGTACGAGCACAGCTCTCGCGCTCTGTCCGGTTGGTACACCGTTTCCGCTTTCTGGGCGGGCAACGCCGGCTCGCTGCTCCTCTGGCTACTCATGCTTGCCGCCTTCTCAGTGGCGGCGTCACGGCATATTCGAAGACGCGAGGGCGTGAAGTCCCTGGCCGGCAGCATGTTACCCTACCTTGTGGCCACGCTCTCGGCCATGGGGCTCTTCTTCAGCCTTCTCCTCCTCTTCGGCCCGAACTGCAATCCCTTCGCCGCCAACCCGGTGCCGGCTCCGGCAGACGGACTCGGCCTCAATCCGATGCTCCAGAACCCCGGCATGGTCATCCACCCGCTCGCGCTGTACGCGGGGTACGTGGCGACTGCGGTGCCCTTCGCCATCCTTGTAGCCGGCCTCACAAACAAGACGGCTTTCGAGACTTGGCTTGGGGCGCTACGGCGTTGGGCCTTGGCCGGCTGGATCTTCCTCACTATTGGCAACGTTGTCGGAGCCTGGTGGGCGTACGTTACGCTTGGTTGGGGTGGGTACTGGGCCTGGGATCCGGTGGAGAACGCTTCGTTGATCCCGTGGCTCACCGCTACGGCGCTTCTTCATGCGACGGCGATGGCCAAGCGCAAGGGGACGCAACGCGTGTGGATGGCTTCGTTGACAGCCATCACCTTCCTGCTCACCGTGTTCGGCACCTTCCTCACCCGTTCCGGCGTGGCCGCGTCGGTGCACGCGTTCCAAGAGCCGGCGATGATTCCGTGGTTCGTCACGTTCATGGTTGTCATGCTGATGGTTGCCGTCGCCGTTATCGCGCGCGGGTTCACGTCCCTGCGCATTGGGAGCGCTCCCGCGCCCACGCTGAGCGAGCCGTCGAGCTTCATCTACACGAACGTCGTGCTTTCCGTCATCACCTTCGTGATCCTCTGGGGCGTGGTCTTCCCGCCGATCTATCAGGCCCTTGGCGGCGGACAGGTGGTACTGGCGGACAACTTCTTCGATGTGGTTACGGCCCCACTGGGTTTGGTGCTTCTGGCGCTGATGGCCTACTGTCCCTTTCTCCGCACGGCTCGGGCTTCGTGGAGCCGTGCCTCGATAGAGGCAGGGATCACCACCGGCGTAGGAGTCCTGACGCTCGTACTGCTTCTGGCCCTCGGCGTGCGCAAGGGCTACCCGGCAGGCGCGTTCACCCTTGCCGCGATGACCATCACGACAATCCTTATCATGTATGTCCAGGGCTACCGCGCTATTCACCGTCAGAACCGGGGCAATCCCGTCGTCGATTTCGGCAGGCTGGTCTGGGGCAATCGCCGGCGTTACGGCGGTTTCGTGGTCCATCTCGGGCTCGCGGTATTGATCATCGGGCTGGCCGGTTCGTGGTCGTACAAACAGTCGACTGAAGGCGACCTGACCGTCGGGAGCTCTCTGACCTTGCGCAACGTAGAGGTGGTCTATGAGGACTTCCAGGTTTCCAACGGACCAGACAGGAGTGAGAACCGGGCGATCCTGAGCCTTCTGATCAACGGGAAGGCCGCGGGGGAGTTGAGGCCGTCGTTGGACTACTACCCTGCCTCCGATCAGACCTGGACTCGGGTGGCGCGAAGGAGTTCTATCGGCGGAGACGTCTACGTGTCTATCCTAGCGATAGGCGAGCAGGGAGAGACCGTATCTCTGAGCCTGGAACTCCATCCCCTCGTAGGCTGGCTTTGGGTTGGCGGCGCGATCATGGCGTTCGGCGGTCTTATGGCTATGTGGCCGGGACGGGAACCGGGGAGGAAGCAGCCGGCGAGTCGGAACGCCCGGAGAGCGGGGGCGTAGGTCCATGCCTGCGGTCGAAGTGGAATGTCTCCGCTTCACCTTCGGGGTGGGCGAGGTTCTCAAGGGAGTCACCATCGGCGTGCGGCCCGGGTCGTTCGTGACCATCTTCGGTCCGAATGGCGCCGGCAAGACTACTCTTCTCAAGATCATCGCCGGGCTGCTGAAGCCTTCCTCCGGGAGCGTCCACGTGGCCGGCGTCGACGCCCAGCGCGATCCCAACGCTTTGCGAAGGCTTATCGGGGTCATCTCGCATCATCCCTATCTCTATCCTCAACTCACCGGACAGGAGAATCTGGAATTCTTCGCCAAGTTGTACGGACTGGATGACCCGGCGGCGTCGATCCGCCGGATTGCCGACGAACTCGAACTCGGTCCCATCCTCAACCGAGAAGTGTCCGCCTGTTCGCGCGGCATGCAACAAAGAATGGCGGTCGGCCGGGCGCTCCTGCATCGGCCGCGCCTTCTGCTTTTGGACGAGCCTTTTACCGGGCTGGACTACCACGCGCGCGAGAAACTTGAGACCTTCTTGCGAGGGCTCAACGACGGCGAGCGGACCGCAATCATGACTACCCACGACGTCGATGAGGGCCTGGGTCTTTCGGACCGGGTTGCGGTGCTGGCCGGCGGGAAGATAGTGCTCGAGTGCGGAGCGCGCGATCACGGGCGAGACGAATTCCTCGCCTGCTATCGGGACGCGGTGTCTCTGGGGACAAAGCCGCGGTCCGGGGGAACGGGCGCCGCGCCGCGCGGCGCCGGGGAGGCCGGGCGATGAGGAGCGTGCTTCGCGCCAGTTGGACCATCACCAAGAAGGACCTGCGTTGCGAGCTGCGCACTCTCAGCGGCGTGGTCACCATGGTCCTCCTGGGGTTCCTGATCGTGCTCGTTTTCGCTTTCAGCCTTGAGCCGGGCACGCGGGATGCTGCCTTGGCTCGCTCGGGCGTGCTCTGGGCCGCCTTTCTGTTCCCGGGTCTCATCGCGGTTGGGCGCAGCTTTGAGGGCGAGAAGGAGGTTCAGTGCCTGGAAGGTCTTCTCCTAGCGCCGGTCAGCCGCACCGTCATCTACTTGGGCAAACTCATGGCGAGTCTCATCCTGGCCTTCGGCAGCGGCTTTGTGGTGCTGGTGTTCTTCACCGTGTTGTACGATGTCGGTCTGAACGTGCAGTGGCTCGCCCTTCTCGGGGTGATGCTGCTCACGACCGTGGGCCTCGCCGCGGTTGGGACACTCTTGGCGGCCATCACCGTAAGTGTCCGGACGCGCGGCGCGTTGCTTTCGATCTTGGTCCTGCCCCTGTTGGTGCCTATACTCGTCGCGGCCGCGCGTTGTTCCATAGTGCTGCTCGGTCAGGAGCCCTGGGCGGGCCTGGGCCTCTGGCCGGTGCTCATGTTGATATATGACGTGATCTTCCTGGCCGTCGGGATAGCGACCTTCGATTTCGTGGTGGAGTGACGATGGAACGATCCTCGAACATTGAGTCGAGCCGACCGGGCGACGCGGGACTCCAGATATTGGGCGCGGTCACGGGGCTGCTCATGGTATTCGCCCTGATCTCCGCGCTGGTCCTGGCCCCGAAGGAAGTGGAGATGGGGGACGTGCAGCGCCTCTTCTATTTCCACATGCCGAGCGCCTGGATTGCTCTCGGCCCGGCTTTTACGTGTGTCTTCGGCTTCAGTATCGCTTATCTGGTCACTCGAAAACTGGTCTACGACCGCGTCGCCGGGGTGGCGGCTGAAATCGGCGTGGTCTTCACCACCATCACGTTGATCACTGGGCCGCTCTGGGCGAAGCCCGTTTGGGGGGTCTATTGGACCTGGGAGCCCCGCCTCACCACCACCCTGATCCTCTGGTTTATCTACGTGGGTTATCTGCTGCTGCGGTCTTTGGCCAACCCGGGACATAAGCGGGCGCGCTTGGTCGCTGTGTACGGCATTGTCGGCTGGATAGACGTTCCGATAGTGTTCCTTTCCATCTGGTGGTGGCGAACGGTGCATCCGCGTCTTCTCGGCAGCGGTGGTTTTGCCATCGCGGGAGGCATGGCCTGGGTTCTCGCCGTCTGTCTGGCCGCGTTCACCCTGCTCTTCGTCTATCTCTTGTTGCTGCGCTGGCATATGGTCGAGTTGAGCACCCGTCTCGATGCCTTGGCCTTGTCGGAGGAGGACGGGGGAGGTGATCAATGAACGGCATGGCCTATCTCGCCGTTGGCTACGCGGTGATCTGGGCGCTCCTTGCCTGCTACCTATTCTGGATCGGTAGACAGCAAGTGGCCCTCAGGAGGCGGATGATCGAGCTCGAAGCGAGGGATAGAGAACTCGGCGGTGGCTCTCGGCTCTAGGAATTCTCCCGGCAACTCGTGTCGGCCGGCTCCGGGCCGCAGAGCCTCTCGATGATCTCGGCGCTCCCCGTCACCACGCTGGCACCTGCGGCGACCAACTCGTTCAACAGGCTGGCGGCCTCTCCGCCGCTCAAGTCCCGTTCTTCCGCGGCGGGACTGTCGATGACGAGCGCTCTCTTGCCTGCCTGAGCGGCCCGAAGGGCGGCCCGCAAAGGCTCCAAGTTCCCCGGGCCGAAGAAGATGGGGGCTACGACTATCACTTCAGCGTCATTCACAAGGCAGGCGTGCTGCCTGAGGGCCTCTGCCGGGAAGGGTTGGAAGGGCGGGGCCGACACCACCTCCAACTCGTATCTCTGGGCGGTGGTGTAATCGGTGTCGAAGACGCTCACTATGCCCACCGTGGGAGCGAAACCGTGCAAGACCAGTTCTTCGAGCAACTCCGAGGCCGCCCCACCTCCGGCGATGACGTGGATCCGTACTTGCTGCTCGTGGCGCGACTCCTCCCGAGAACGCGACCACAGAGGCGTGATGTAGGGTCGCTTGCCTTGGCGGTGCACGGCCACCCGTACTCGGAAGACCTCCATGATCACAGCAGGATCGAGGATCGCCTCCGGTTCTCCACGGGCGGCCAACTTTCCCCTGTCTAGGAGAAGCAGTTCGTCGCAGTACTGGGCGGCCATATTGAGGTCGTGCAACACCACGGCGACGGTGCGGCCCTGTTCGTGCAACGAACGTAGAAGCTGCATCACCTCCAGTTGATGGTTCAGATCGAGGTTGTTGAGCGGCTCGTCCATGAGAAGCGTGGGGGCCTGCTGAGCCAGGGTCTGCGCAATGAGGGCGCGCTGGCGCTCGCCCCCCGACAACTCGGTTACGAGCCGGTCCGCCAAATCGGTGAGCCCGGTGGTGCGGAGCGCGGCGGCCACGGCTTCGCCGTCGGCCGCCTCGTCCCTGTGCGCGTACCGTCCCATGGCGACCATCTCCGAAACGGTGAAATTGAAGTCAAGATTGAACTGTTGAGGAACGACGCCCACCCTGCGGGCCAGTTCCGTAGCCCGGTAGCCTTGGAGAGGTCGGTCTTCGAACAACAATGAACCACCGGCCGGCCGGACCCCGCCGCTCAGAGCCCTGAGCAGAGTGGTCTTGCCCGAGCCGTTCGGGCCCAGCACGCCTAGAAATGCGCCCTGTCCGATCTCGAGGTCTATCGGGCCGAGGACACGTTTGCCTCCCAACTCCACCTCAAGGCCCCGGACCACATAGACGGAAGATGCCTTCTCGCTCATTTCCTCACGCGCCTTTGCGCGCACGAAGTAGGTAGAGGAAGAACGGACCGCCGACGGCCGCGGTGATGATCCCTACCGGGATCTCGGCCGGGGCGAGCACCGTGCGGGCGACCGTGTCGGCCGAAAGGAGAAGGAGCGCTCCAAAAAGGGCGGTAGCCGGCAGGAGCCGCCGATGATCCGGGCCTACGACCAGGCGCATGATGTGCGGCACCATGAGGCCGATGAAACCCACCAGGCCCGTGAAGGCCACCGCGGCCGCCGTGGTCAGGGCCGCTACAACCATGAGATTGCGTCGCGTCCGCTGGCTGTCGACCCCGAGTTCGCGCGCCCTCTCCTCTCCCATGAGTAGGAGATTCATCCGTCTGGACATCAGATACATGTAGAAGAACCCCGCGGCGACGATAGGCAGGGTGATGTACACCTTCGTCCAGGTCGCGGTGCTCATGCCGCCCATGAGCCAGACGATCACCGTGTGGAGGTCGCGCTCCGTGGCCACCATCAGGAACGATGTCACTGCGGTCAGGGTGGAGCCGACCGCTACGCCCGAAAGCAGGAGTGACGCGCCGCTGGTGCGGCCGGAGAAGGTGGCCAGGTGGTAAACCAGGAATGCGGCGAGCACCGCACCTACGAAGGCGAGGACGGGCAAAGTATAGATACCGAGAGAACCGAGGGGCTTCCAGACGATGGCGATGGTCGCTCCCAGTGCTGCTCCCGCCGAGACTCCGAGAAGATAGGGTTCCGCCAGCGGATTGCGGAACACACCCTGAAAAGCGGCTCCGGAAGTGGAGAGCGCAGCGCCTGTGACGAGAGCGAGAACGATCCTTGGCAGTCGGAGGCTCAACATGAGACGCGGAGCCCACGAGGGAAAGTCGCCCGCGGCGTCGGGGCCGTGGGTGAACAGCGCGAATAGGGCCCGGAACGCTTCCCCCACGGACAGGCCGGCCGCGCCCACGATGCTTGCGCTGACGATGGCGGCCGCGAGCGCGGCGACCAAGACCGCCATTGCCAGACGGTAGACGTTGCGCCGGTGCGTGCTCACAGCCACTTGGGCGGCTCCTGTTCAGACTGGGACGGGGCGGGCCGCAGTGGCCCGCCCCGTCCCTTAGGGTCTACAGTGCTCCGGGATGTACGAGATCCACCAACGTCTTCAGCCCGTCTCCGATTCGGGGACCCGGCCGGGTTACCACCACGTCGTTGATGAGGTAGACGTGCCCGTCGTTGACCGCTCGAAGCGAGGAGAAGCGGGCGTCACTCGTGAACTCGTCCACGCTCTTGTAGGCCGTGTTGGGTATGAGGATGATGTCGGGGTCACTGGCGACCAGTTGCTCGGGAGCGAACTGGTAGTAGGCTTGGACCGCCACGCTGTCGGCGCCGGATGAGGCCACGTTCGTGACGTGTGCAAGTTTCAACATATCGTCCACGAACGAACCAGGTCCGCACGTCCACAAAGTATTGTCTACCGCGTAGAACACTTTCGGGGACGTTCCGGTAGCCGTAGCGGCATCGGCGATCTGCTTGATCTGAGCCTTGATGGAATCCACCAGTTCCGCGGCTTTGCCGGTGGCGCCGGTCGCTGCCCCGATAGTCTTGATGTTGGAGTAGATCCCGTCGACCGTGGTCGGGTTGAGGATGACAACCGACGCGCCCGCCGACTGCACCGGCTTGAGCGCATCCTCGGCGCCGGCATAGCCTACGACCAGGTCCGGGCTGAGGGCCATGACAGCCTCGGTGTTGACCTGGAAATCGCCCACCTTGGCCACCTTGGCGGCCTGAGGAGGATAGTCGTCCAGCGACGTAACCCCGACTATGCGGTCATCGAGGCCCAGGGCGAACAGGATCTCGGTGCTCGATGGCGCCGTGGAGACAATGCGCATGGGCTTGGTTTCGATCGTCACGCTGGCCTTGTCGTCGTCCACGACGGTCACCGGGAAGGTTCCTTCGTCAGGCGCGGCGGCAACGGTTGTCGGCTCAGCGGTACCGGCCGCCGTTGCCGTGACCACGACGGTCGAGCCGGTTGTCTCATCCGCCACGGAAGAACCGCATCCAGCGAGCAGCAGTGACGCTCCGGCCAGCAGTAGTGCGGCGGTGAGCAAGACGATCGACAGCGGCGGGTAGTGGAACATCGCGCGCCGGGTGGCGCGTGGCGAGTGTAGCCAGGCCGGCTCGCGGCGTGGCGCCTGGTGTCCGAGCATGCGGACTCCTTTCGGTTAAACCTATGGTCACGACCAGCAAGATGGTGGAGAGCAGGTTGGCTACTCCCCGGCCTGACCAGACGGTCGAACCGAGTTGGCGCCCCGCGAAAGCGGGACGGAGAGCGCTTCCTCCACGGAAAGCGTCTGCTCCTCCTCTACAGCAGGTATCTGACTCCCGGGTTTTCCCCGGTTACAGTGGCGGGACCGTGCCGGAATCTCACCGGCTTCCCTCTCGGCTCCGGACGTACCGGAGCCTGACTGCGGAGGCACCATGCTTGCTGCCCGGACTCTAGCACTATTTGCCCTCCACCTACAACGGGAGGCCGCGCGGCCGGGTCCGTCCGGGTATCGAGCTATGGCTCCTTCTGGTACGCTGGTCGCGTGAAAAGTTCCATCAGTGTCGTTCTATTCTTCTTGCTGAGCGGCTTCTTTTTAAGTGCCCTTCT
Source organism: uncultured Actinomycetes bacterium (assembly GCA_963775295.1). Lineage (GTDB taxonomy): Bacteria > Actinomycetota > Thermoleophilia > RBG-16-64-13 > RBG-16-64-13 > JAMDEO01. The sequence continues at coordinate 19,251 of CAVZIK010000006.1, read as the reverse complement.
GGGGGCGTTGGAGCGCAGTCGCAAGCTATTGGGTGTCGCCGCGGCCTGTTGTGTCGCCGTGGCGTGCGTCATCGTATTTCTTACTCCGGTGAAGTTTCCCTCGTTCAATCTCGGTTCGCACGCAAGCACGACCACCACAACTATGACGGAGGACAACGGTGCCCAGTCTCCCTGATGACGACGAACTCAGCTATCGCTCCGCAGGAGTGGATATCGAGGCGGGGGAGGAAGCCGTCCGGCTCATCAAAGAGGACGTGGAAAGCACCTACATCCCGGGCGTGATCGGGTCGTTGGGCGGGTTCGCCGGTCTCTACGAGGTTCCCAAGAATCTATCCCACCCGGTCCTGGTGACGGCCACGGATGGCGTGGGCACGAAACTGTTGCTTGCACAGGAGACGGGAAGACTCGACACGGTGGGTATCGATCTGGTGGCCATGTCGGTCAACGACGTGCTGACCGTCGGCGCGCGTCCCGTTTTGTTCCTCGACTACGTGGCTGTGGGCAGACTCGTGCCCTCCGAGATGGTTCAAATAGTCGCCGGTGTGGCCGAGGGCTGTCGCCGGGCGGGCTGCGCGCTCGTGGGCGGCGAGATGGCAGAGATGCCCGGGTTGTATTCCGCCGGGGAGTTCGATGTCGCGGGTTTCTGCGTGGGCATCGGCGAGCGGGGCAAGATGATAGACGGTTCGCAGGTGGCCGAAGGCGACGTCGTTATCGGTCTGGCGTCGAGCGGTTTTCACTCAAACGGCTATTCGCTCGTGCGGCGAGTGCTCGATGTCAATGACTGCCGCCTCGAGGATAAGTTTCCCCACTTCGAGGACACCATCTCCGAGACATTGCTCAAGCCCACGCGCATCTACGTGAAAAGTGTCCTCGGCCTTCTCGAGGCGGGCGTCCCAGTGCGGGCGATGGCGCACATCACCGGCGGCGGCATGATCGGGAATCTGTCCCGAGTCATCCCGGACGGTCTGTCCGCCCGTCTCCGCTTCAGCGAGTGGAAGATCCCGCCGATGTTCCGCGCCATCCAGAATCTTGGCGACATCGGCGATGAGGAGATGTTCAGTACGTTCAATATGGGCGTCGGCTTCGTTCTCGTAATGCCTGCGCCGGCCGTGGAGGACGCCGTGGTGCGCCTGCTGAACGCCGGAGAGACTGTCATGCGTCTAGGCGAGGTCACCGCGGGGGACGCCAAGGTGACCTTGGGAGGATTGTTGTGAGCAAGGATTGTTCAATCGAATTGAGCGAAAAGCAGTTGGTGCCCAAGTATACGGTGGCCGTGCTGGCCTCGGGCAAGGGGACGAATCTGCAGGCGATCATAGACAAGCTTCACAGGAAGGCCATCGACGAGACCATCCAGGTTGACGACGACGACGAGCTCATCCAGGCGCGTATCCCCATTATCGAGGTCGCTATCGTCATCAGCGACGTCAAGGATGCTCCGGCTGTCAAGCGGGCCTGGGCGGCCGGTATCCCCACAGCCGTCATCCCGTTCGATCGGTACGATTCGCTCGAAGCCCACGACCTGCACGTGGCTGCCGCTATCAACGACCTCAACATCGACCTAGTGGTTCTGGCGGGGTATATGCGGCTGCTGCACTCGTCGTTCATCGAAGCCTTCCGCAACAGGATCATCAACGTGCACCCGGCTCTGCTGCCGGCATTCCCGGGGACGAGGGGCATCGCCGACGCCCTCGACTACGGTGCGAAGGTCACGGGCGTGACCGTCCACTTCGTGGAGGACGAGATGGACTCAGGGCCTGTGATCGCGCAGGAGCCGGTGCGGGTGGAGGATGGAGACACATCCGAGAGCCTGGCGGAACGGATCCACAAAGTGGAGCATGACTTGTTGCCCCGGACTATACGAATGATCGCGGCCGGCAAGGTCCAGCCGCCGCTTCCTGGATCCCGCCTGGTGCGGGTGTCCTAGAGAGAAAGAGTAATAGCTGCCCGGCAGCGGGACCGGGCAAAGAGCGAGGGAGGATACAAGGGTGAAGGTGAAGCGGGCACTCGTCTCAGTGTCAGACAAGAAGGGTCTCGATCAGTTCGTCAAGGGATTGGTAGAGCTTGGAGTCGAGATCGTCTCCACCGGCGGAACGGCTCGCTTCCTCAGAGATACGGGACTTCCCATAACCGGCATCTCCGAGGTGACGGGGTTCCCTGAGATCATGGACGGGAGGGTCAAGACCCTCCATCCGGCCATCCACGGCGGCATCCTTGCCGATCGGGACCGTCCCAGTCACATGAAGGCCATCGCCGACCTGGGCATACAGCCCATCGATCTGGTCGTGGTGAATCTCTACCCCTTCGAGGAAGTCACCTCGCAGCGCGGGGTCCAAGAGGACGAGGCTGTTGAGAACATCGATATCGGTGGTCCATGCATGGTGCGTGCTTCGGCGAAGAACTTCCGGGGCGTGGGTATCGTGGTGGACCCTCGGGACTACGATGCGATTCTGGCGGAACTGAAGGAGCACGAAGGCGGCCTGACGCTGCAGACACGTCGTCAACTCGCCATCAAGGCATTCCATCACACCGCCCACTACGATTCGGCCATTGCCACTTGGTTCGGCGAGCAGGAGGAGGATTTTCCCCAGAATCTCATGCTCGACCTGGTCAAGCTCAAGGATCTGCGATACGGCGAGAACCCGCATCAGCGCGCGGCCTGGTATTCCGAGCTCAACCCGGAGGGTGAGCCCATCGCGGCCCTCGACCAGCTTCACGGGCAGCAACTCTCGTTCAACAACCTGCTCGATCTGGATTCCGCCAGGCGCGCCCTCGAGGAGTTCAGCCTGCCTGCCTGCGTGATCGTCAAGCACAACAACCCTTGTGGTGTCGCGCTGGCGGAGAACGTCACCGCCGCCTACGAGAAAGCCCTGTCCTGCGACCCGGTTTCCGCATTTGGCGGTGTGATCGTGGTCAACCGGGTCGTCGACGAGTCACTGGCCCAACTGCTCTCCCAGAACTTCGTGGAGGTGCTGTGGGCGCCGGGCTACACGGACGAGGCTCTCGCGGTTCTCACGGTAAAAGAGAATATCCGCATCCTCGGCGGACAGCTCAAGCGCGACACCTGCAACAGCTTCGACATGAAGCGCATCTACGGCGGCATGCTCGTGCAGGATTGGGATTGCGAAGTCGACGAGCGCGAGAACATGACGGTGATCAGCACCCGACATCCAACGGAAGCGGAGTGGGGCGATCTGCTCTTTGCCTGGCGGGTGTCCAAGCATACCAAGTCCAATGCCATCATCCTGGTCAAAGACCTCATGACCGTGGGCGTGGGCGCCGGGCAGATGAGCCGTGTGGACTCAGCCAATTTGGCGGTGGTTCGGGCCCGATTCCCACTCGCCGGCTGCGTGGTGGCATCGGATGCGTACTTCCCCTTCCCGGATGCCCTGGAAGTTGCGGCGGATGCCGGTGCTACCGCCGTCATTCATCCGGGTGGATCGAAGCGCGACGACGAGTCTCTGCAGCTGGCAGAGGCGCGGGGAATGGCCATGGTGGTCACGGGGCGGAGGCACTTCAAACACTAGGAGTGGGCCGAGCCCGATACTCGTCCGCTCCCGCAACCCGTACTCCAATGCGGGCTCGCTTCGCGGACGAGTATCGGGCTCGGCTGCTTTTGGGGTTCCGCTCGCCCTGGGCTCGGCCGGGCTAGGCGCCGACCTTCTCGGCCATGCGGTCCAGCAGGCGGAACAGCAAGTCGTGTCCTAACTCGAAGGGCGCGTAGGGAGCCAGCAGCTCCTTGGGGGTCTCTATCCACTCACCCGGGACAAGGTCGGCGGACGCGTTGTCTATCAGCAGGGACAGCGAGTCTCTGGTCTCTTCCCAATGGAACTGCAGCCCGATCACTCGGCCGCCATCGTAGGCGAACGCTTGGTTCTTGCACGCGGTCGACGAGGCGAGGTGCACCGATCCCGGCGGGATGGAGAATGTGTCCCCGTGCCAGTGCAGGGCGATGAACCGCGTTGGAAAGCCATCGATGAGTTCCAAGTGATGTCCATTCTCGGTGATCTCCACCGGAAACCATCCGATCTCCATGTGATCACCCCTGATGACCTTGCCGCCGAGAACGTCGGCCAGTAGTTGACCGCCGAGACAGATACCCAAGACGACCTTTCCCCCCTCGATCGCAGCCTTGAGGAATGCCTTCTCCTTTGCCAACCAGGGATATTCCGCCTCCTGGTAGATATTCATCGGGCCGCCCAGGATCACCAAGAGTTCGATGCTTTCGACTGGCGGTGGATCCGCCAAAGATACGTCGGTGATCCGGATCTCATGCCCTCGGGACTGGGCCCACTCGGAGATGGCTGCCGGTCCTTCGTACCGCACGTGCTGCAGGACGTCGATTCTCATGCTGCCTCCTGACGTCAGAGTTCGGGTTCGAACTCACGCCGGGGGATGGTTCCGCGCCGGGCTTCACGCTCCCTGCGGCGATGTTCGCGTTCTTGCCAGGCCCGTTGCCGCTGGTCGGCCACGGGAACGGACTCCATCTCGCGCGCCGCCCTGACCTTCTTCCGGCTGGACCTCAGCAAGTTCCGATAGTAGTTGAAATGCCAGCCGACGTGAAAGAGCGAGATGAGCGTCATCGCCACGCCGGCCTCCACATGCCAGAAGAGCAGGTTGAACGGGAGCGTGAACGGCAACGCGTAGTCGAGTTGGATGGTGAGGACCAGCCCGAAGATGCCCGTGATGAGAAATGTCGCCAGAAGCAAGACGTTCCAGATCTTGCGGTGGACGTGGATCTTGATCTTCTTGGTCTTGTAGAGGGCGAAACTCACCGCGTAGACAAGAAAGAACGCGATGGCTATGGGGCTGACATTGTAGTGGGTCACGAGTGAGGAACCTCCTGAGCCGGGGGTCACCTGGTCGGCCGAATCCAAGCCTGTGGAGGCGGCGCTGGCGGAACCGTCGGAACCGCCCGAGGTGGGCGTGGTGGTGGAAGTGGTCGCAGAACTCGTGGCGACAGCCACGGCCGCTCCCGCGGCAGCGGCGCCGGAGATGGCGTAGGTGTTGCCGGTATTAGCGGCCTCGGCGGTCGCCGCGTTCGAGGATCCAGCCACCAAAGTGCCGATGCCCAAACAAATGCCGCAACCGATGCAAGGGCCGAGCGGGCAGTTGCCTGTCGGGGGCTCGCCCGCGGTAGTCGTGGTCACGGCGAGAGCGGTGGTCGTGGTTGTCTTAGGTTGGGTTGTGGTAGTCGTGGAGACCGCCGGCCTCGGTTGGGACAGGTCGCAGATGCTGTCGCCGTTCGTATCAACGTAGCGCCCGCATCGCCCAGGGTAGGGATCGTTTACGAGTCCCTTAGGGCAGTTGTCCCAGGCCAGGGCTGAACTGGGGAAGAAGAGCCCGGACACGACGCCGAAAAGCATGAGAGAGGCGACCAGAGCGAAAGTGACGAGCCTTTTCTTGACTAACGCCATGCACCAGCCTTTTCGTGAGCGAGGCCGACCAGCGCGGAGCATGCTGCCTGTCGCTCGTGACGCGTACCGCACCTCGGTTTGACTTGGCCATAGTGTAGGCAGCCAAGAATAAGATAAGAGTAAGAATTAGATTAGGATTTCATAACGTGATGCGGAAGGGCGCGTTGACAGGCAGGCGGTCGAAGGCTAAACTCACCCTCCTGCGTGGGCCGTTAGCTCAGTTGGTAGAGCACCGGACTTTTAATCCGAGGGTCGATGGTTCGAGTCCATCACGGCTCATTATGAAAGCCCCGTTTTGCGGGGCTTTTCCGTTGGCAGATTTGGCCCGATCAGCGCGCGGCGTTAATTCTCTCGAAGAAGTTCACCGAAAGTACACGCCGCCATACCCAGTGGGGTATCGGGAGCCCAGAGTTGGTGTCTCTTCAAGCGGCCGACCAAGATCCTGAAGAACTACGACCGTAGCGTCCAAAGCCGCTCGTTGGCCGCCCCGCGGTCAAACTGCTCCGGGTCAAAGCCTTTGCCGACCCAGTGGCTGCACTCATCGTTCTCGGGGTCGTCGGGGTCGGGAAGGACTGCGTGAAGGTCCTCATACCCTACTATTCCGCCCGAGTCCTCCGGTGGGAAGCACCGGGCCCCATCTACGAAGAATGCGGAGGTGTCCCGGGGTCCGGCGCAAGCACTTGCTCATCGCCCGAACGCTTGGCCGGATGGGAGTCACGATGCGGGTGATCGGAGACATTCATCACTCGGCTACTTGAGCCTGGCAGAGTTCGAGAGGATGCTAGGAAACGGAGATCGGGCAGCACTGGCTGTCTAATAGGAAGGTGTCAACGGAAACGGGGTAACTCCAGCCTCCTCCCTTGTCGGTTCTAATTCATAAGCTTCGGGGACCGATTTCAGCGGGTCAGGTCAGCTCCGCGTCCTGCCTGCCCAAAATGGTGGCAAGTTGACCACGCCTTGAGCGCCCGCGTCGCCAGTCGGGGGGACGCTCATTGGCGGGTGTCAACCGAAACAGCCGCCCAGACGTTAAGGGTAGGACCAATGGGAGATCTGCACTTGGCCCCGGTCAACAGACTGACCTGGGAAAGGGGTAACTTTTTGAACATCGCACTCCAGAACCTCTTCAGCAATATGCCGCCGCGCGACGCTAGTCCTTTGCTGATCGATGAGGCGACCAAGACGTTCAGTTGGAACGTGCTGGGTCCAAAGCGAAGCCTCAATCGGGCGGACACCTCGGACCACCCTTCACCCGAGTCACTCTTTCGAGAGCACTATGAGCCTCTCACCCGTTCCCTCAGCTTGATCACCGCAGATCCCGACCTGGCACGGGACGCGGTGCAGGAAGCCTTCGCCAGACTGTGTGAGGACTGGGAGCGGGTCGGAACATATGAGCACCAGGTTGCCTGGGTGCGAAAGGTGGCCATCAACCTGGTCCGTGACCGCCAACGCTTTCTGCAAAGACGGATGCCCTTGCTCTCTCGGCTGGGCCAGCAACTGAGCGTTCAGACTCGAGGTTTGCCTGTCGAGACTGACCCTCTGCTTTGGCGGGCGGTCCGAGCTCTTCCGACCCGGCAACGGACTGTGGTCGCTCTTCACTACGTCGGCGATTTCACCCTGAGGGAGGTCGCCGAGTCCATGGACATATCCGAAGGATCGGTGAAACGACACCTTGACCGCGCGCGCAATACGCTTCGACGCACAATGGAGGCTGAATGATGTCTCTGCACATATCAGAGGACGAGCTGAGAAGCAGACTCAACGGTCTCGTGCCTCTCACATCCTTGGCGGACAAGTGGCAGGGTGTCCAGGAGCGCCTCGCCCTACCCCCGACCGAGCGATGGGCCAGGAAGACTCGTTCTCCGCGCCAGGGAGTGAAGTCCGCGGCTTCGAAGTCTACGAGCAGAAGGCGGATGACTTCTCGCGTGCTCATCCTCTCGACGGTTGCGGTTGTCGTTGTCGTCGCACTTGGGATAGGTATCTTCGAAAGTGTCACCCACCTCGGCAAACAACAACCCGTTCTAGTCATCACGGATGGGTCTAAGAGTACCGCTGGATTTCCGGGCACCGCCTCACACGCTCTTCTTGCCAATCCCTACCCGCCTGGGCTGCCTGTGGCATCGGCTGAGGAGTTCCCGGCGGGGCCGTATCCCCGGCACCGGGAAAGCACCTGGGCGAAAGATCTCAGCAAGGCGATCCTTCGCCAGTACTCTTTCGAGAACTGGGTAGTGGTGAGTGCTCTTGAGTATTTTGAGGTCGGACCCAGCATGGTCATCAAGATTGAGCCGGGTGCCGCAGATAACGCGCCTATCGACGCCGGGGAAACGGGCAATGGATCCATCACGGTGACGATAACTCGTCAAGAACGCCCCTTGGCAATCGACAAGATCAGTGAAGACGGCGCTCTAGCCCTCGAGGGCTTCAGTAGCTCCTTCGGCGACGGGTTTGTGGTCGCGGACCCCGCTGGTCTTCTCTACAAGGCGTACCTCCTGCGCGCAGATCAACTCCAGGTCACAGTCAGCTCTCAAATTCTCAAGAAAGACGCCAAGCCCTTCTGGCCCCCTCTGGGCCAAAACGGCGTGCGCGGGTTAGCCGAGTTCGTCGCCTCCGCTATCCAGCGCGATGACTTGCCGGTGACCTCCCCCACCTCTGGCACGACGCTCCGGACAAAGGGGAGTGATGGAACCACTCAACAGGAAGACATGATTGTCCCCAACGGTACGCAACCCGGAATCGCAGCGAGTGGCCCAGTGCCGGACTATATCGAGAAGGCGGCCGATAATGGCGACCCTCTCTACCAGGTGATCAAGTACCTGTGGGAACACCATGCTCGCGTTGTTCCCCTTGATGACGGCAGGTACGTGATTCCCATTCCGGACAGGATTCCGTCTGGTTTCGCCTACCCGACGCAGACCATTCCCCCAGGGTCATCCAGCGGGACGGTCGCTCCCGTGAGACCGCCTCGTTTTCTGGCTCCTTACGAATTCGATATCTACCGCCAGCTCCTGCAAGAGGGGACGGGCTTCAAGCTCGAACAGGGAGAGGATGGCTATCTTCATGTGGAGCGCTAGGAAGCTGCGGGTGAGACCGGGTCGGTCCTCTTGGACGACGGGATGAACTCTCCAGGCTCGGTTCGCCGTCTCCCGCGTGAGATCCGGGATGATCCGCGACCAGATGCTCATCCTGAGGTCCACGAGAGATTGAACCAAGAACCTCGCACGGGCAAGAATGGTCGGTCGTTGGCAATGTGAATCCGGCGGCGCGGGAATGGACTCTTGGCCGTCCAGATTCATCATCTGAAAGACTCCGACGGCGAGACTGGATCACCGGGGGTGATCCCGGGGCAGATCGAGGCGAACGGCTTCAAGGCATACAAGTACACCAACGCCGAAGCCTTTGGCAAGTGGGTTGAGGAGGCCGCCAAGACCGCCGGTAAATAGGATGCGTTGGGGCGCGTTGGACGAAGCCATGGCCTGGAGTATTCGGCCGATCAGCGAGCCATCATCATTCAGCTATCGAGGCCGTTGACATTGGGAGAGCTGCCCGCGAGTCAGCGGCGGACTTGCAGGTCCCGTGGGTTCAGCGCGCGGTGCCCGACCCAGGCGACTGAGTCTCTAATGGACCCAGGGCAATTCACAGAGTCGGACCTGAGGTCCGAGCGTCGATGGTTCGAGTCCATCACAGCTCACTAGAAGAGCCCCGTTTTTCGGGGCTTTCTTGTTCGCCGAAGCGGCAGTCTGGGCAGACCAAGCTGAGGTGGGCCGAGATGTTCACCGAAAGTACACGCGCCGGCGTGATTTCCCTTGTGTGGTCGGTGATCCTTGCCGTTTGTGGACACACCTGCGCGTAATTCCAATACGTTGCTTCAACGGCGTTGTTGTTGGAGGCAGTGCCTGAGCCCTGCGGTAAGTGGAGTGCGAGAGCCAAGGGCTCGCTAAGCGAGATCGTCATGGTCTGCAATCCGTCTCGCTTGCAGCCTTGCTACCCTAGGACGTCGAGCGCCTTCTGCGCAAAGAGACGCACGCCCTCTTGAGACAGGGGAGTCATGCCGGGAACGTCATCAGTTGCGTGGTGGCTCGGCAGTGCGGCGTCATTTATTGACTCGAGATCAGAGAGCTTCGCTTGTAGCACATGCAGTCGCGCGCCGGGTACGCTGTCTCGTATCCTTCCAATCATCTGCCCTAAGGAGTCACGAGTCTGGAACGGAGGTCCGGGGTAAAGGTACCTAAGCCTTTGTTCCAGATATGGACGGATACACCCCGCCGCCTTTTTGTGGTCGCCGCCGTTGCCAAGATAGTCGACCAGGGTGAGGTAGTTCTCCACGTACTCGCTCTGCGTCGCTCGTTCCACGTCCCAGGGTTTCAGTCGGCTGCCATTGCGAGCAGTCCTCTCGACCTGCAGCGAGACGATGTCTTTGAGTTTTTTGTCTCGCCACATGAGCGCAGCCAGGCGCTCATCATGCGTCAAGACAATAAGTTGGGCGCCACGAGTGCGGAGGTCGCGAATGACCGCCTCAATTAGACCACGACGAGAGCTCCCCAGACTATTGACGGGATCGTCGAGGACAACGACGCGTCCGGCAAGGGTCTCGCAGTCCTTGAGCCTTGCGAAGAAGAAGGAAAGCGCAAGAGTATTCTTGTCCCCCTCGCTGAGCACGGTTTCGAAGCATGGCTCGTCTTCGGAGAAGCCAAGCGGTATTTCGTGCCCATGCGCCCTGAGCTTGTATTGGACGCTGGCCTTGCCACTCGGGAATCTCGGCTCAACAGACTCGATTCGAACGTCGCACCCGAAGAAATCAAGATAGTGATTGATTCCGTTCTGGTACTTGCCGACCACTCTGGCTGCGTGTTCGTCAATTGCCTTCTTCAGCTCGGTCTTCTCTCCGTCGAGCTTCAAACGTTTCTCGACCAGAGCACTTCTCCTGGCAATGAGGTCTTGTGCCAGGGGTTCAAACCGCACCTTCTGGTTTTCCAGGTGGCAAAGGCGCTCAGCAATCTCGGCGGTGTCACTCCTTGAAAGTACCGTCTTCTGTCCCTCTGCCATCTCTCGGCTAGCGGACAGGATTCGGTTAACTTGGAGAAGGCCCCCAGTGGCCGCGCGGTAGTCCGCAAATGCGGAGTCAATGAGGACCGCATCCACACCCTCAAGGGGGTGGGACTTCTTAAGGGCGATGAGCTCTTCCAACTTGGCTGTGCCTCGCATCCACGCAGCCTCCGCGTCGATGAGGGCGGCGTCTACGGCTGCCTGATCGACTGAGATTGTGTCGGTCCACTGGGTTGCCACCGCGACCTGGATCACGACTTCTGCGCGAATACGCGAAAACGCTGCCAAATTCAATCGTTCGCGCAGCCCTTGGATCTCCGCCGATAGAGACTCGCCGTGTGCCCGGTACTCGGCGCCGAAGTAGGAACAGATTGCTTTGGCAAGAGTTGACCCGCCGAGGTCCTGCGCGCAGAACGGACAAACGTTGTCGGAAGTAATGTATCTCGAACCGCGAGCGAGCCAATTCTCGCCGTCGGCACCAAGATGCTCGGCGATGTGTTCTTTTACCAACGCCTCTACGCCTATGCCTATGCGGTCGGCGCTTTTCTCGAGAAACTCGCCGACCGCGCTCCGATCGATGATCTCCAGAGACACCGTTTGGGGGACGGCTCTTGCGAGAATGGTCTCCCTGCTCTGCGCCTGTTTCTGCTCGGAGCGCGTCTTGTCCAGTCGCGCTTCGATGTCTGGGTCGTTCAAGAGGCCGAGGAATGTACCCAACGTGTCGGGCTTCTTGATTAGCAGTTGGATATCCGCCTCGATCTTGTTCTTCTCAGACAGCGCGTCCCTGGCTTCACCGTCGGCCACAGTGAGCCTTCGGACGTTCGCAATTGCGCTTCGACCCAGGACAAGCTCGCACAGGTTGCGCCGCTGCTCAGGGTCGACGCCGGTGACTGCATGGACATTGCGCGACACGAAACCGGGATAGAAAACGTCAAGGGTCTCGTTCGGGGGCCGATCGTCCCAACCCAGTCCGTCAAAGGTGTAAACCTTTCCGTCCAAGGCGACTGCGACAGTTGGGGCGACGTCTCCGGGAAGGGTTCTGCGCCTGAGGATCTCCCCGGAGTTCCGCTCTCGCAATGAGTCCAGAATGGCCGCAAGGGTGGACTTTCCAACCCCGTTCTCACCATAAATGAGCGTGATTTCCCCGAGTAGGCAGTCTGCGGAATGGGTGTAGTCGTAGAACAGCCCGACCATCTTCACACTATCGAGTCTCTCGAGCATGTGCCGCTCCCTGAATCCAGGTCGAAGTGCGCGGTTTGAAGCAAAAAATTGGCTTGCCTTAGCCGACATCCTGAAAGCGGACTGGCGGGCCATGCACGGAAAGGGAAGGGTGGCCCGCTACCATGCGCAGACGGCGTCTGCAGCATCTACTAACTCGGCTACGAACTTTCTGCAGTCACTCGCTGTACGCCAGATCGATAGACTGCAACTGCTTCCCACTGTTTCGGGCAGACAGTCGATCACCCTCGTGAACAATGTCATTCCGGCGATCAGCAAAGGTCTTGAGCTTGGCCAAGGCTTCTCGCCGTGTTTCGGGGTTCGGAAAAGCCTTATCCCAGAATCCCTCGACGCCGCAAAGCCGCACCGCGTCAGCGATCTGCTCCTTATTCTGCAGTGACTTGTAAGACATCTGTGAGACCACCCAATTACGAATGGCGTTGCCCTTTCGCTTATGGGACTCCCACGTCGCCAAGTCGCCGAGTCTGATTGGCATTTTGGCGAGAGCCGGCGGGAAACTCTCAATGCTGAAGTGGCCGACGCGGTATCTGACCTTGTCGTGGAAGTAGGCGTCTAGAGCGGAGATCGAGAACACCACCGAGGCGCGTAGCAGCCAGTCGATGTCTGCCGCGACCTGAATCCTTTGGAGTCCGTCGTACAACGCAAGACACTCGTCGGCGCCGACGATGTTTAGCGCGAACAATGACTTCGCGGTGTGGCGAGCCAAGTCGATCCCCTCCTCCGACCAGCCTCATGACGCGCCGAGCAGTGGTCTTCCGCAGGGATGCCAGATACTCCTTGTATCTTGGCTGAGCCGCTGCGCTCCGCGTCAGCTTCGTCCGATACTGGAGTACATCATAGTCGCGTTCCCATCCTCGCGTCCAAGGGGATCACGGATTCGACGAAGGCGGCCTGGCCCGGTCCGAAGCCAGACCCGCTGCGGAAGCGGGGGGCGTCGTGGAAGCAGAGCCTCGCGCTGAGTTCTACTTGAAAGCGAGAAGTTAGCTTGGAAGGGATGTTGAAGCGCGCGGGTAATGGTCGTCCGGCCCTGGAAAGCGGGACCCTCGGCTTCTTTTGGAGTCCGGAGACGAGGTCCGGGATTTGGACCATCCCGATGTGTTGCCCCGTGTGCTCCCGCAGTTGCACTTGGTCAGAAACTGGGTTCTGTCTGTCCACCTTACGAGGTACGATGATGCATGGCTCGCCAGCCCGAGGTCAGGTTGTCTGGTGATAGCCAGCCGCTGGCCATCGACGGAGGGCGCATGACGAACAACGAAGTCGAGAAACGCCTGTGGGGAGCGGCCGACCAGCTCCGCGCCAACTCCAAGCTCAAGGCCTCCGAATACTCCATGCCTGTTCTTGGGCTCATCTTCCTCCGTTATGCCGATTCCCGGTTCGCCGCGCTCCAGAAGGCGCTCCAAGCGGAGCGCGCAGAAGCGGCGGGTGTCGCGACGAACAACGCTCCCCACAGCGCCTCACTTGGGGAAGGCCTCGCCCCGGAAGATTTCGACAAGCTCGAATATCAGGCCCGCGGCGTCCTTTATGTTCCGGAAGCGGCCCGGTTCTCCAACCTGCTGAAGCTGCCCGAGGGCGCCAACGTGGCCGGGGCCATCTCCGATGCCATGAAGGCCATCGAGGCAGAGAACGAGGACCTCAAGGACGTTCTTCCCAAGACCTATAACCGCCTCGAAAACTCCATTCTCGTCGAGCTTCTCCGGCTCCTGGCTCCTATTGAGATAGAAGGCGATGCCTTCGGCAAGATCTACGAGTACTTCCTGGGCAAGTTCGCCATGAGCGAGGGGCAGAAGGGCGGGGAATTCTTCACTCCCACGTCAATCGTTAAGCTCATCGTGGAGATTATCGAGCCCTTCCACGGCCGCATCCTCGACCCCGCCTGTGGCTCGGGCGGCATGTTCGTACAGAGCGCCCACTTCATCGAGCGTCACCGCGAGAACCCGGCAGATGAGATCTCCCTCTTCGGCCAGGAGCGCATCTCCGAGACCGTGCGCCTCTGCCGCATGAACCTGGCCGTGCACGGGCTCTCCGCCGATATTCGCCAGGCCAACACCTTCTACGAGGACCTTCACTCCGGTGTTGGCCGCTTTGACTTCGTCATGGCCAATCCCCCGTTTAACGTAAACAAGGTGGATAAGGAGCGGATCAAGGACGATCCCCGCTTCCCCTTCGGTCTCCCCAAGCCCGATAACGCCAACTACCTGTGGATCGAGCTCTTCTTCAGTGCCCTTAACGCCACCGGGCGGTCCGGCTTTGTCATGGCCAACTCGGCCAGCGACGCCCGCGGCTCCGAACAGCTCATCCGCGAGCGCCTTCTGCGCGAAGGCGCCGTGGATGTGATGATCTCCATCGGTCCCAACTTCTTCTACACGGTCACCCTGCCCTGTACGCTCTGGTTTCTGGACAAGGGCAAGAAAGCCGCTTCCCGCGGAGACACGGTGCTTTTCATCGACGCGCGAGATACGTTCCGCCAGCTTGACAGGGCCCATAGGGATTTCACCCCGGAGCAACTGGAGTTCCTCGCCAATATCGTGCGGCTCTACCGGGGCGAGGAGTCGGAGACTGCCGATGGGAGCGGCGAGCTCCTTTCCGCCGCCTTCCCCGACGGCTGCTACCAGAACGTGCCCGGCCTCTGCAAGATGGCGACGCTGGCCGAGATCGAAGCCCAGGGCTGGAGTCTCAACCCCGGCCGCTACGTGGGTGTCGCCAAGCGGCCAGACGATGGGGTGGACTTCTTCGAGCATCTCCAAGAGCTTAACGAGGAGTTGGAGCGGCTGAATGCCGAGGCGCATGCGCTGGAGAAGCGAATTGCCCGGAACGTGACGGAATTGTTGGCAGGCCGATAGTGACGCGAGCCAGTACTGGCACAATCTCGAGATGGCCACTGGTCACTCTAGGGACGCTTGCCGAGTTTCGAAATGGCGTCAACTTCACCAAAGACAACTTTGGCACCGGAATCAGAATCGTCGGGGTTTCGGATTTCCAAGACCACACGGTTCCGGATTATTCTTCGTTGGATCAAATTGACCCCGAAGGGCTCATTACAGATAATCATCTGCTGAGAGATGGAGATGTTGTCTTTGTAAGGTCCAACGGCAACAGACGTCTGATAGGTCGCAGCCTATTCATCTCGGGGGCGGCCGAACCACTCACGCATTCGGCGTTCACCATCAGGGCGCGGTTTGCCTCCAAGCATGCCTGCCCTCGTTTCTATGCCTACGCATTCCGCACTGAGATGATTCGGAACGCACTGACATCTCATGGCGGCGGCACAAACATCTCGAATCTCAATCAGGGCATTCTCGCCCGCCTCGAGGTGCCTCTGCCTCCCAAGAAGGTTCAGGGTCAGATCGCCTCCATCCTTTCGGCCTACGACGACCTCATCGAGAACAACCTGCGTCGCATCAAGATTCTGGAGGAGATGGCGCAGTCGTTGTATAGGGAGTGGTTCGTTGACTTTCGGTTCCCTGGACACAGGAACATCAAGATGGTCGATTCGCCACTGGGGATGATTCCCGGGGGATGGGCAATGGACCCGGTCGGTGAGAAACTCGAAGTGCTGGGCGGAGGGACCCCTTCCACGAAGGTGGAATCTTATTTTGAGAATGGCTCGATCAACTGGTACACGCCATCTGATCTCACGGCTTCCGCGTCAGTATTCATGCAGTACTCTTCCCGCAAGATCACCGAGGAGGCCCTGCGAAACTGTTCGGCCAAGCGGTTTCCGCCGTTTTGCGTGATGATGACTAGTCGCGCGACGGTGGGCGTAGTGGCGATCAATATCACGGAAGCCGCAACGAATCAGGGATTCATTGTATGTGTGCCGAGCCGAGAGCTGCCATTCGGCTACCTATATCTCTGGTTGACGGCCAACGTGGGTGTGTTTGAGAGCCTGGCCAGCGGAGCGACCTTCAAAGAGCTTAGGCGCGGAACATTCCGCGAGATCCCAATTCTTGTTCCAGACGACGCGGTTATGCGCGATTTCGAGGCTGTTTGTGAGCCCCTATTGGGTCTCGTTCTTGCTATTCAGCGAAAGAACGCGTGTCTCCGACAAACCCGCGATCTTCTTCTCCCCATGCTCATCTCCGGTGAACTCGACGTCTCTGAAGTTCACATCGGCGCACGGGAGGATGCCGCGTGATTGAGTGCCACCCTCAGCGCGGAGGCTAGGTCATGCTCGCGGACTACTCCGAAGACACCCTCGTCGAACAGCCGGCCATCGCGCTCTTCGCCGAGCTGGGCTGGGAGACCCTCAACTGCTACCACGAGACCTTCGGGCCGGTTGGCACCCTGGGCCGGGAGACCAAAAGCGAGGTAGTCCTCACCCGCCGACTCCGTCCCGCACTCGAGCGCCTCAACCCAGGAGCGACTGGGGGCAGCATCGCGCTTGCCATAGAGGAGCTAACACGCGACCGCAGCATCATGAGTTCGGTGGAAGCCAACCGCGAGGTCTATCAGTTACTCAAAGAAGGTCATCGGGTGGTCCTCTCCTCAGATGACGACGGCGAGGACCAGGTCGAGACCGTCCGCTACCTAGACTGGGACCATCCCGAGAACAACGACTTCTTCCTCGCCTCCCAGTTCTGGGTCACCGGGGAGATGTACAAGCGCCGCTGCGATCTCGTGGGCTTTGTGAACGGCATTCCCCTGGTTCTCATCGAGCTGAAAGCAATCCACAAGAATCTGAAGAACGCCTACGACAACAACCTGACCGACTACAAACAGGCCGTCCCCCAGCTCTTCTGGCCCAACGCGCTCGTCGTCCTTTCCAACGGCTCGGAGAGCCGGGTGGGCACCATCACCGCCGAATGGGAGCACTTCGGCGAGTGGAAGCGGGTGGCTTCTGAGGAAGAGGCCCCCCTGGTGTCGCTTGAGACAATGATCCGGGGCACCTGCGAAAAAGGGCGGCTCCTTGATCTCGTGGAGAATTTCGTTCTCTACCGGGAAGCCGCCGGCGGGATGGTCAAAGTGGCGGCCAAGAACCACCAGTACCTGGGGGTGAACGCCGCTCTTGAATCCCTGCGCGAGCTGGAGACCAACCGGGGTAAGCTGGGGGTGTTCTGGCACACCCAAGGAAGCGGCAAGAGCATCTCCATGGTCTTCTTCGCTCAGAAGGTGCTGCGAAGGCTTCCCGGGGCCTGGACCTTCGTCGTTGTCACCGATCGCAAAGAGCTAGACGAGCAGATCTACAAGAACTTCGCCGCCGTCGGAGCGGTTAAGGGCGCCGAGACCCACGCCGGCAGTGCCGAGGAGCTGCGCCAGCTTCTGGCAGACCAGCACCGCTACGTGTTCACGCTTATTCAGAAGTTCCGCACCGATGCTCCGGGTGAGCGCCATCCGCTTCTCTCGGATCGCCGCGACATTGTGGTCATCACCGACGAGGCCCATCGCTCCCAGTACGACACGTTCGCGCTTAACATGCGTAACGCCCTTCCCAACGCGGCCTTTATCGGATTTACCGGTACCCCCCTCATGATGACCGAGGAGAAGACCCGCCAGGTATTCGGCGACTACGTGAGCATCTACAACTTCCGGGAAAGCGTGCAGGATCGGGCCACCGTCCCCCTCTACTACGAGAACCGCATTCCCGAGATGCAGCTCACCAATGCCGATCTGAACGAAGACATGGAGCGGCTCCTGGAAGAGGCTGAGCTGGACGAAGCCCAAGAGGCGAAGCTGGAGCGCGAGTTCGCCCGCCAGTACTACATCCTGACCGATGATGACCGTCTGGAGGCAGTGGCGAAAGATATCGTCGTCCACTTCCTGGGCCGGGGCTACCAGGGCAAGGCCATGGTCGTGAGTATCGACAAGGCCACGGCCGTACGCATGTACGACAAGGTGCGCAAGCACTGGGCAGCCCGACTGGGGGAGTTGCGGGCGGAGCTGGCCGCAACGACCGATCCCGAGGACAAGGACAGACTCGAGCAGACCATCGCCTACATGGATGAGACCGACATGGCGGTGGTCGTCTCCCAGGCCCAGAACGAGATCACCGACCTCGCCAAGAAGGGCGTCGACATCATCCCCCACCGCAAGCGCATGGTGACTGAGGATCTCGCTGAGAAGTTCAAGAAGCCCTCTGACCCCTTCCGTCTGGTCTTTGTCTGCGCCATGTGGATGACGGGCTTTGACGTGCCCTCGTGCTCCACTATCTATCTCGATAAGCCCATGCGCAACCACACCCTCATGCAGACCATCGCTCGGGCCAACCGGGTGTTCGGAGATAAGGAAAACGGTCTCATCGTCGACTACGTGGGCATCTTCCGCAATCTGGAGAAGGCTCTGGCTGTCTACGGCACCGGGAGTGGGGGTCGTGTTGAGCCCGGCGACTCACCGGTCGCGGATAAGAGCCAGTTAGTGGAGGAGTTGCGCAAAGCCCTATCCTTCGCGACCGAGTTCTGCCGGAGCGTGGGGTGCGAACCTGAGGCCATTCGGCAAGCTGCGGGGCTCAACAAGATCGCGCTGCTCACTGAGGCCGTGGACGCGGTGCTCGTCTCCGATGAGTCCAAGCGTGGGTTTCTTGCTCTCGCTGCCCGCGCTCTTCTCCTCTACCGAGCGATCCTACCCGACCCTGCCGCAAGCGAGCTGGCCGCGGAGTGCGCGCTTCTCGCGGTCATGGTAGAGATGATCCGCTCTCTCACCCCGCAGCCCGATATCTCGGCGGTGGAGCAGCAGGTAGTGCAGCTACTGGAAGCCTCGATCGAGGCCCAGGGCTATGCGATCGAGTCCCCCGGCGGGGCCGAGAGCCTGGTCGACCTCAGTCAGATCGATTTCGACGCGCTCCGCGCCAAGTTCGTCGGCGCCAAGAAACACGTCGAGGCCGAGAAGCTGCGCGGCACTCTCAACAGCAAGCTGGCCCAGATGGTGCGTCTGAATCACTCTCGCCTGGACTACCAAGAGAAGTTCGAGGAACTGATTGCCGAGTACAACAACGGAGCCCTTAACATCGAGGAACTGTTCGCGCAGTTGGTCGATTTCGCCCAATCACTGAGTACCGAGGATCAGCGCGCCACCCGGGAGGAGCTGAGCGAAGAAGAGCTGGCTCTGTTCGACATCCTCGCCAAACCGGCGCTCAGTCTGACAGATGCCGAGATCAAACAGGTGAAGGCCGTCGCCCGCGAGCTCCTGGACACCCTGAAGCGGAAGAAGCTGGTGATCGACTGGCGCAAGAAGCAGCAGGCCCGGGCTTCGGTGAAGCTCTGTATCAGGGACTTCCTGAGCGGACTGCCGACCACCTTCACCCCCAGCGTTCGTGCCGAGAAGATGGACCTGGCCTTCCAGCACGTGTATGACTCGTACTACGGAGATGGGAAGAGCGTCTATCGGGTAGCGGTGTAAGAGGTTGATCATGAGTCAGCCCAAAAAAGGGGGCACCGGAATGGCCGGTCCGATAGGCAGCGTTTCCGGGCGGCAGACACGGAAGCGGGTCGAACAGGTAATACGACGGGCAAGACCAACCTCGGCGGTCGGCAAGGTCGCCGTGGCCGTGGCGGCCCCCATTGCTGGTGTGCTCGTCGAGCAAGCAGTGAAGACCTTGGAGGAGCGGGGCCGGAGATGGCGTCCA